>JAEWUC010000008.1 GCA_023397505.1 Bacteroidota bacterium
ATCCAAAATCTATTGTTGGGTTATCGTTGCAGTTTAATGTTACACTTACTTTTTCATTAATTCCCGCATCGCTGTCCTTAGCATCGTCGCTGCCTTGATTTTTCTTTGTTGAATACCATTTCTTTTGTGTGTTGCTGTATAATGAACCGCCGACTGCTGTATTTGAAGAAGCAACGCGAACATCATATGTGCCGTTTTCTAAATCTGTGAATTCATATTTACCGTTAAGATCTGTCGTGTCTTTTGCAATTACTGAGTTGTTCTTTAACAACTCTATTATTACTCCCGGTATTCCAGGTTCGTTTGTATCTTGTTTGCCGTCTACATCTTTATCGTGCCATACATAATCACCGATTGAATTTTCACAAACAGGAACTTCGCAAATCAAATAACCTTTATCAACAGTTCCGTTGTCAAAATTTTCATTAATTGCAGTTGCGGCATCATTAAATTGATTCAATGTGAATCCATTCAAACTTCCGCCGCCGATTGCTTGTTCTGCTAAAGCTAAAAATTGATTAACGCTGTATCCTGAAAAAGGACCACTTAAAATTTCGAGTTCTCCAAGATTTATAGGGTTTGTACCAATGTAACCGGCTTCATCATATTTTACGCTTAATTTCAAAGCAACGAGTTGGCCTGCTAAAACTCCCGCGCTGGTTGAAGAAGGATTAGAATAATTTTGCGTAAAAGTTGATGCTGTTCCTCCTTGCGGTAAAAAGCTTTTAACAGCCGATGCGGAAGATAATGTTAGTTTGTATGTCCCCCCGAGAATTAATCCCGATGGAAATACGCTGTTAAAATATGTATCGCGGATAATTCCAGGTGTGCTGTTTGATGGGCTTCCCCATCCACCCTGTGTAAATGTTACATAACCTTTCGTATCGCAATTAGCAGGTGGTGCATACCACTCAACCGTTGCGGTAACTTCTTTTAAATCGAAAGATGGTGTTGCTAGAACTAATTTCTGTTTATCGTTTGGATTACTTTTGTGTACATAACGTGTACCTTGAGGAATTTCAATATTTGCTTTTGCTTTAATTGTTGCCGAACCAAGACCGTTGTAAGTTAATGTTATTGGTCCCGCCTGTCCGTTTGAGTTTGTTGTAACATTAGAAGTACTTAACGAACCAAGAGTTGTTGTTAATTGAATAGATAGATTTGAAACTGGATTACCGTTTAAGTCAAGTGCATAAATATTAAATGACGCTGGTGTTCCTTGTGTATAAGCTTGCGAAGCCGGAACTATTAATAATGTTTGAAGCGTTACAACATTATTATGATTTGCAGTTGCATCGGCGATAATGGCAAGAGAACGTGATTTAACAGTTGATTCGTTTGAAATCGTGTTGGCGTTTACACCATCCATAAAATGCCAAATAGCCATCTGAACTGCTGCTGCCTCTTTATCATTGTCGGATAATTTTCCGGAATAGCTTGTTTTATAAGGATAGTAATTATTCAATATATAGGTAACTTCCGAAGGAGTGCTGGATTCATCCCAATAATCTTGATTATAAACCAATCCATGTTGAAGATCGATACAGTAAAATTTTTCGCTATGCCCGTTTAATGTACCGTTAAAAGTACCAGCAAAATTACTAGCACCCTGATTATTATAAGGGTTAGTATAAGAAATTGTTTTTCCCTCAGCAGAGCCGCTAATTCTTGCAATGCTGGTATAATCCTTTACACTTAAATTGTTTTTGCTTTGTGCAAAGGAATTTGTGCTGATACCTAAAAGAAGTGTCAATACAACTAACACCCTCAAAAATGTTGTCGGCTGTTTTTTCACTTTACTCCTCCTTTGATGTTTCAATTGTAATTGGAGTGAATAAAACAACATGAGTGCCATAAAAAAATGGCGAATATTGCACAAAATGCTAATTTTTGGGGGGTCCGAAAATGCACTAATGTTTCAAAATGATATTCAATACAAATTGTGAGGCACGTCAGCTTTTAACTGAAAAGGCTATTTTTGAATTGAAAAAGGACTTAAAAAAGATACTTGGGCTGAAATTAAAGCGATGTGTTTATGGAGAGATAAAATGCTAAAGTTATTGATTTATGATTTTTCAACTTTTCTCAAAATGAATCGAATTTGCTTAAAAATCTCTATAAAAATTTAGATCTCTAATAGTGCCACATTTTCAATATGATAAGTATGCGGAAACATGTCAACTGGCTGAAGTTTAATCAACTTATAACCTTCATCGCATAATAATTTAATATCACGCGCTTGTGTGGAGGGATTACAGCTTATATATACTATCTTAGAAGGTTTTAACTCTAAAATATCTTTTACCGTTTTAGGATTCATTCCGCTTCTCGGCGGATCGGCAATAATGATATCCGGTTTGGGAATTTTACTTTCCTCTATTGTCGGAAGAAACGACTTATTAAGATCGGCAAGTACCGGTTGAAAATTTGTAATATTGTTCAAACCGATATTTACTTTCGCATCCTCAATAGCGGGAACAACGCTTTCGAATCCGTAAATTTCCTTAACCAAGCCGGAAATAAATATTGGAATTGTTCCGGCGCCGGAATAAAGGTCATAAACAACTTCATCACCTTTAAATTCTGCAAAATCCACAGCTGTTTGATAAAGCCGTTCTGCTTGATGTGTATTTGTTTGGAAAAATGAATTTGCGCTTATTCTAAATTTTTTGTCTCCGATAAAATCATAATTAAAACCGGGACCATGAAAAATAATTTCATAATCGCCTGTAGCAACTTGGGCTTTTTTAAGATTTATATTGTTAATAACAGTCGTTACTTCAGGGAATTCTTTTATCAATTCATCTTTGTATAGTGTGAACAATCGTTCGTTTTCTTCGGAGGTGACCAAGTTGATCATCAAATCACTTGTATGGAATGAATTACGAATTATCAAATTTCTTAAAAAACCGGTATGATTTTGCGTAGAATAGATAGAAATCGCTCGACTTTTGAAGAAAAACCGTGTAAAATTCAAAATCCGGTTACTCAGTTCAGATTGAAGAAAACACTCATCTATATTCAACACTTTATCATACAAACCTGGGATGTGCAAGCCGAGTGAAAAATCTTTATCCGGAATTTCCTGCATGGAATTGATTTCATCATCAGTAAGCCAGCGCTTAACCGCAAATGAAAATTCCATTTTGTTTCTGTAAAAGAAATTGTTTTCGGAGGGAATTATGGGCAGCATGTTAAAACCGCTAAATCCTCCTATTCTCTCAAATATTTCTTTTACTTGTTCATACTTAAATTTTGTTTGCTGCTCGTAAATCAAATTTTGAGCTTTGCAGCCGCCGCAAACTCCAAAATACTTGCAGCGCGGTTCTGTTCTAAAAGGTGATTTTTTGATAAACTCTTTTACTCTTGCTTCGGCATATGATTTTTTAATCTTTACAAGTTGAGCAATTACTATGTCGCCGGGGTACGAGTGCTCAACGAACACAACATATTTTTTCGGCACTTCATCTAATGAATTAACTTCTTTTATTGTCTTGGCAACACCTTTTCCTTCGAATGCGTAACCCGTAATTTCTAATTCAAGTAAGTCGCCCTTTTTCAACTTTAATCCTTCTTCAAAAGTAAAACATGAAAACCGATATATTTATCTCCGCGGAGTTTTAAGTAAACATTAGATTCGTGACTTATTTTGTTCACAATTTTTTTGTAATAACTTTTTTCACTGTCTGTTAAATTATAAACAGCTTCGTCCAACTTAGCAGCGTTTATTGAATAGAACTCCTTTAATGTAGAGGAAAGATTTTCAGAAGCAATTACCGAAAACTTTCTATCCGAATAATACTTTTGAATATCTTCGTGATAAAGCGGCAGCATGCTTGAAGCGTCAAAAATGTCCTGCATAAAACGTGGCTGTTCATTAACAAGAGAAACAATTTCGCCGATACAAAAATATCCTCCGGGCTTCAAGATTCGTTTTATCTCTTTCACTATTTTATTTCGGTTTATAAGCGAGATAGATGCTTGAGAGTAAATCAAATCAAATTCGTGCTCATTGTAATCGGTAGTTTCAAAACTCATCATTTTCAAATTAACCGCTTCGTCGTTCTTTAGAACAAGCTTTGAATTCAGCAACGATTCGTATTCTTCAACTATTAATTCAATTTTTACATTGTAAATGTTTGCTAATTCAAGTGCAGGTATTTCGCTTGATGAACCGATTACCAATATTGATTTCGGTTCGGCATCTAATTTTCTTTCTAAGAAATCTATCTGCTTTGCCAATCCCGGCAATAATATTTGTTTTCGGTTTTTCATGATGCAAAGATAAGCAAGTGTGAATTGATTTTTGAATTTAATTAAAAAGGAGAATGCTTCTAAGCACCCTCCTTTTGAAAGGAGTAATATTACAGTTCTTCGAATTTTATTTCGGCAATTTGAATATGAACAAGATTTTCCGCGTTTGTAATCCATAAACGCATTGATTCCATCATATTTTTATCCGGCGCACCGACACGAACATCAGGTAAATCAACCGGAATTTTTAGCTGCATCCACCCGTTTTTTCCATGTTCGATTATTCTGCTTGAAACTAACTTATTTACATCCAGCGGTATTTTATATGAGAAATAATCATTCGCAGAATCTAATGCATAGTTACCGTTAATATCTTCGGTATCGTATATTCTTTTAATTTCCAAAAGAGATTTATTGTTTTCCAATCCGTTCACATACTCGAACTTATTGTGTTGAAAAGAGAAATCGTCTCTGTTGGGATCGGTTTCACTTTGATATGCAGGTTCCATTAAATTAAATATTCCGTCGATGCCTGTGTCTTCCCCATCATCAAGCAAGTTGTTCGCATTTTTATCCTCCGTATCCAATCTTCCGTTAGGTATTATTTCTTCCGAAATTTTTCCCACATCAAAATTCAACATTGCTTCGGAAGAAGAATTTTCAATTCTAAGCCATATTTTTAGAACAAGGTTTTTATTTTTAAACTTATTCACAATGCTATCCGGCAGAGAACGGAAAAATCCACCCCAATTGTTTCTTAAATCCTGGGAGATTTCACCGTTGTTATAAATTCCTTTCTGGGTTGGATTGAAAACAACATCAAGCACGGTTACGAGTGATTCCTGCGGACTAACTTTAACATCATCAGCAATAATATCATTAACAAGATACTGCGACGGTATAAGATTATACCAACAAATATGTGCTCTTTTTTGTTGAGCGGTTATAATGTTTTCATTAAGTCCAAAAGCCGGAATGCTCGATTGAACGAACCCTCCGTAATCAACTAAATCGGCGTAAAAATAATTTTCAGTTTTGGGCGAGATAATACTGTTGTCTTCGCTGCAACTTATTATAAGCATAAATATCATCAAAGTTACTGCGAGTAATAAAATAAATGAGAAAGCGTTGGGAATGATTTTTTTGAAGGCAGGCACAATTAACCTCTCTTTTGTTTGTGATTGTAACTAACAATTAAACAGTCAAAGAGAGATTTATGCAGACTCCTATTTTTTCTGCCTCAAGTTTAGGGTATAACAATTTAATATGCAATATGTTTTAAAGTTTTTTATAAATATAAAATGAATTCTTTTCCATATATCTCTCTAAAAATATATTTCTTTTTAATCGTTATTCATGCGGCCTGCTTCGCTCTACCGCCTTAACTCGGCTGAAAAGAGAGGTAAGCGCGTATGTGAGATGAGAATCGGACATCTATCTATCTTCTTAAGAAATTGATTTTGAATTTTTCCCGGGTCTCTTTATTTAATTTAAAATGCATTTGTCTTTATATTGAATTATTTTTTAAATGAAATGAAAACAAAAATACTTTTAAATATCCTTTTCTTTACACTGATTGTCATTTCCGGTTGCGGTGATAAACTTCCAAGAACCGATGCTTTTGAAAATGAAAATTTTCAACTTGTAGATCAAAACAACAAATCGGTTTTATTCCCCGATTTTGCAAAAGGTAAAATTTCTATTGTCGGCTATATTTTTACGAACTGTCCTGACATTTGTCCGCTTACAACAAACAACATGCGCTTAATCCAGGAAAAAGTTAAAAAAGAAAAAATCAACGATGTTGAATTTGTATCTATAAGTTTTGATCCCGATACCGATACACCTGAAGTACTTCACAAGTTTGCAGAAATTCGAAATCTTGATTTGAGCAACTGGACTTTTTTAACCGGAGAAAAAATTATTGTCGATTCGTTAATAAAGAAAGTCGGCGTGTTTGCCGTACCGGGTGACTCGACAGTTTTAAAGAGCGGCAAAACAATTTATTATTATGTTCACACGGACAGGATTCAATTAATAGATAAAGACGGGATGACTCGTAAAAATTATCCCGGCAGCAAAATAGACATTGATGAAATTATTGCGGATATAAAAAGTTTGGATTAATTGAACTACACCCGTTGGTATTTGGTTTTATATCTTATCAAATATTTTGGGAGAACACGTGAAATCTTTTTCTATTTGCATTACCTTTTTAATTTTATCATTTGCCACAATAAACGCTCAACGATCAAACATCCAAATTAAAGACGCGTGGGTACGCCCGTCCGCCGCGGGATCAAACACGGCTTTATTTTTTGTTCTTAACAACACCGGAGATGTGCCCGATACTTTAGTTAGAGCAGAATCGAATGTAGCGGATATAGTCGAAGTGCATGAAACATATAAAAAAGACAACGATAAAATGGGAATGCGTGAAGTTAAATTTGTTGCAGTGCCCGCTAAATCTAAAGTTGAATTTAAACCGCGTGAACTTCATGTCATGTTTATTGATCTTCAAAAAGATTTACGAATCGGTGATGAAATTGAAGCAGTATTGAATTTAAAACATGCCGGGAAAATAAAAGTGAAAGCTGTTGTAAAAGATATGCCCGCAATGAATATGAATCATTAATCAGTTATTAACGATTCAAGGAATTCTCCGGCAACTACTCTATATGCCGGGGAATATTTTTCTCCATATTTTTTAGAATGATGAACTGCGGGATAATCTTTTTCTTTTAATTCATTGAAATACTTTTGGGCTTCTTCTTTCGAGAAGTTTAGTTCACCATTATCCAGCATCTCTAAAAAACAGTTGAGGTTTCTTTCCAGGATTTCTTTGTCGCCCTTATACTTATTGGCGGTTTCAATAAACGCATTTAAAAGTTTTTCGGGATTCATTCCGGCCTTAATAAACGGTCGAAGATTAATCCGTACAATTTTACCGCCGGGTGAAATTGTGTCAATCATTTCTTCTTTGGGATTCCAGTTCAAACCGGCTATTTCTTTTTCCATCCATTTGCGAACGGCCGCGGCATCATTAACCGCATGTTCACTGCCCATCGCCGATTGATGTAAAAGTTTATAAACATCCTGAATTTCCATTTCGGGATATTTAATAATTTCTTTCTTGATAATGCCTTTTATGGGATCTATTTCATTTGTTTTTTGGCAATTGATTTTCTCCGTCGAAAAAAGTAGTGAAAAAATTACTACTATAAAAAATATTATTTTTCGCAAAAGTACTCCCTATAGGATGATATTAAATTAGCTAATCGAATTTAAAATGAAAAAGCCCCCGCATAATACGGGGGCTTGCAAACCAATAGTATTTATTCTTAATGAATAACTTTTACGTCTGCAGCTTGAAGACCCTTAGGACCGTTAGCAACTGAGAATTCAACTTTTTGGTTTTCATTCAAGGATTTGTATCCATCCCCTACTATCGACTTAAAATGTACGAATACATCTTCGCCGCCTTCTTGAGAAATGAAACCAAAACCTTTTGTGCTGTTGAACCATTTTACGGTTCCTTGTTTGCGCTCTGCCATGACAGATGCTCCTTTAAATATTTGTAAATAATTGTTTGATTTTTGACAGAGCTTTAAAGCTGTGTGGGGTCGAACGAATTGCGTCTACATCTACATCTACTTCTAAAGTTACTGCCTATCGTGAGTAAACATATATAAAGGTTTTTTATTATCCAAATTAATTTTATCTAAATAAGACCTCCCCCTCTGCAATTAATTTACTGTGATTCTTCAGCGGGATATGTTTTACTTTTTCTATTATAAACTTTATTAGATTCCTTTACCTTCGGCTTCTGCTTGGGAAGGGGGATTCTGATCTTCTTCTTTTTGGCTTTGATTTTACTTTTCATCTTTTACGCCGTTTAATATTTTATTGATACAACAAAATTGAGTCATGCGAGTCTAAATTAGCAACTATTTTGATTATATGTTAAACGGAGGTCTTATGAAGATTAAAAGTACAATTCTATTTTTAATTCTCTTATTGCTAACCACAGTTGATAATTCAACCGCGCAGGATTTTAAGGAAGTTGAAAAAACATTTAAGATTGATATGGGTGGCGAAGTTACAATTGAAACATACAAGGGCGAAATTAAAATTGAAACTTGGGATAAAGCCGAAGTACATGTTTATGCCAAAATGGTACCTGATGACGATGGCGGCTTTTGGAGTACCAAACCTGAAAAACAACTTGCGCATGTAGATGTTGAATTGGATGCTTCATCCAACTCTGTACGTATTGAATCAAAATACAGAAAAAGCAACTCGTGGTTCGGCAGTAATACAAGAGCATTCGTTAACTATAAAATTCAAATGCCTAAAACCACCCGCTTAAATATTAACGACTACAAATCGGAAACTTTCATTTCCGGACTTCAATCCACAATCAATTTTGAAACATACAAAGGTGAAGTAAAAATTATCGATCTTTCCGGCTCGATTGATCTCGAAACATATAAGGGCGAAGTCGATGTTCGCTTTGTCAAAATAAACGGCAATTGCAGTTTTGATACTTATAAGGGAGAAATTAATATTTCATTGCCAAAATCTTCAGCATTTTCTGTTGATGCCGACTTCGGTAAAAAAACAGATTTTTATTCAAGCTTTGATATCGATAGGGATTCCTATAAAAAGAACAGAAAGGATTATAATATTAGAAAAGATATTAACGGCGGCGGGCCAACAATCCGGCTTTCAAGCGATAAAGGTAAAATAGAATTACACGAAAAGTAAAATGATTTTCCATAATTAACTTTTTAAAGGGACGGCTTGCCGTCCCTTTTGTATATTAATACGACTTTTATTTTCGAAATAAATACCTTTCCATTATAATTCTACAGTTAACCGTTGATTTGTTTTTACTATAGAAAGCTTTATTTTCGCGGTATTACAGAAGGTCATACCGGAGAAGAAATGGCAGCTACTACTAAAATTGCAATTTCTATTGACAAACAAGTTTTGAATAGGATTGATAAACTGGTCAAGAATAAAATATTTGCCAATCGAAGCAGGGCAATCCAAACTGCAATCGAAGAAAAAATATCTAAAATTGATAAATCCAGGCTGGCTATTGAAAGTTCTAAACTTAATAAAGCCGAAGAGCTGCAAATATCGGAAGAGGGCTTGAAAGCGGATTTGAGAGAATGGCCGGAATATTAAGGGGAGATATTGTTTGGGCAAATCTCGACCCGGCTATCGGCAATGAACAAACCGGGAAAAGACCCGTTCTAATATTAAGTCATAATGTTTTTAATGAGAATTCAGGTACTGTAATTGCGGTTGCATTGACTAGCAAAGAACAGAAAGCCGGATTTCCATTAACACTCGAAATCAATTCTAAAAATCTACCGCAAAAATCCTGGATAAAAATCAGCCAGATAAGAACACTGTCTGTAAATAGATTGGGTGAAAAAATAACTCATATTAAAGAAGAGGAATTAATCAGTGTAATAGAAGGACTTAATGAAATAATAGGCGGATAATCAGCCAGTACTTATCATGGCGGCAATTAATCTTTACTTACATCCAATATGAAAATACTAGAATCCTATTCCGTACGAGAATAATAAACTATGGAAGACACATTAAGATATTACTTTAGTGCTATGTTTCAAGGTTTTGCGGCAATAATTACCCTTGGTGCAATGTACTTTCTTTATTTTTTTGATAAAAATGAATTATTAAAAAATAATATTATTGAAAAATTGAAGCCATATGCTGAAAGCGAAATAGCTAATAGAGATTTTACCATTCGCAATGGGATAATTGAATGTGTAAAACAACGAATATTGCCCACAAAAATAGATAATCCACTATACGATACCGCCCGCTATTTAATTCAAAAATATGACTTATTGGTTGATAAAGAAATAAAGATTAAAAATTATTTGCATACTTTACTAAAGAATACAATTGTAATCTTAATTCTATCTCTTACAAGTTTATTTCTCATTGGTTATTGTAATCTCATAAATATTATTTTGTTGTTTGTTGGAATAATTTCGCTCATTTTATCAGTAAATATTTTGCTGAAAGTGAAAAATATTATCACAGAAATAATTTTATCTAAGTAATTATTTAACAAAATTATCTGCCCATTTTTTTTATTTCGATAGCAACTAAAGTAATTGGATTTGTTAAAAAACAAGCTTTCTGATAACACTATTCTACAAAATACATTTATTAAAGTATTATGAGATTGGGTTTTTCAATTCAACATACATGGGTGCTTTATTATTAACAATGATTTTGAGAATATAGAATCCTTGAGCGGGTTGGATACCGAAATATTTTCGGAATTGTTTAGAAAATATTACGAACCGCTCTATTTCTTTGCCGGAAGATTTGTTAAAGACCCATCAACCGCGGAAAGTTTGGTGCAGGATGTTTTTGTTATACTTTGGGAAAACAAAGATAGAATAAATATCAAAACAAGTGTTAAAGCATATCTTTATACTTCTGTTAAAAATTCATGCATAAATTTTATTAAGCGGGAAAACTTTTTTTCTTCTGTTGAAGAAAATGCCGAATACAGCGATAAAAAACATAAAACTCCCGATTCTAAATTGGAAGAGAAAGAAATTAATGCGGCGGTTCATAAAGCAGTTAACAATCTGCCCGAAAAGTGCAGACAAATTTTTATGATGTGTAAGTATGACGAATTATCTTACGCAGAAATTGCCGAGCTGCAAAACATCAGCATCAATACTGTAAAAACCCAGTTAAAACGTGCGGTTAAAAGTTTGACAAAAAATCTTACGCATTTGCGGTCGTTTTTAATTTTTATTCAGTTTATGTTTTGGTGGTACTTAAATAAATAATTTTGTCACCCGAAATTGTTTTTCGGTTGTCATATTGTTGAATCAATCTCCCTATCGGCAAAAGGGGAAAATGGATAAATTAGAATTAGACATATTAATAGATTATCTAAGCGGACAAATATCCGCTTCGGATAAAATTAAAGTTGAAGAATGGATAAACTCAAGCGAGGAGAATAAAAATCTTTTTCAATCCGTAAAATCAATTTGGGATGTTCCGGCGCAAAACTTTCCCCAACCGGATACCGAAGCGGCGCTTCAAAAAGTTTGGGCGCAAATCAATTCAGGCAACAAATCAAAAATTTACAAACTCGAAACAAAACCGACGGTTAATTACATATTTCAAACAATAACGCAGTCTTCTTTTATACGAGTCGCCGCCTCAATATTAATTATAATTAGCGCAGTTTATTTTGTTTCCACACTATTTTACAAAAGCGAGACTGCTCTTGTCCAAATAAAAAGCGAAGTTTTGCAAACGATAAAATTAAGCGACGGCACAATAGTCACCCTCGACAAAGGATCAAGTTTTTCATACCAGGAAAATTTTGAAAACTCCGGAAAAAGAGAGGTCTCTTTAAACGGCGAAGCGTTTTTCGAAGTTGTTAAAAACGTTGACGTTCCTTTTATTATCAACGCAAACAATGGAAAAATTAAAGTGCTCGGCACAAAATTTAATGTGCGCGCATGGGAAAATTCCGGCGATGTCACCGTCGCAGTCTCCGAAGGAAAAGTTGCGCTTTCAGATTCCACACAAGAAAATAGCGTTGTAATTACTAAAGGTAAAATGAGTCGGCTTTCAAACGAGGGAATTGTTTCCGAACCTGTCGATGTAGATTTATCACAATATTTATCGTGGATTAACAAACAAATTTATTTCAAGAATACAACCGTCGACGAAGTACTCGCTCAACTTGAAAGATGGTACGATGTTAAAATTAAATTGCAGGACGCCGAGATTAATAATAGTAAAATCACGGTATTTATTGACGACAAACCACTCGAAGAAAATTTAAATGTTGTTTGTGCAATTTTGAATATGCGTTTTACAACCGATGGAACTTCAGTCCGGCTTTTACCTAATAATTGAATCAACATTCTTCGTTCAAAAATTCAAACTCAAGAATAATTTTACAATTATAGATTTAAGTTTGTCACCTTTTTCTAAAAATCACTTGTCAAGGTATTAGAATAATTATTTCTATGTATGTTATGAACGAACAAGCGATTAAACGATAGGGGGACAAATGAAAAAACATGTCATTTACTTATTTCTAATTATGTTGATAGCATCGCAAAACACTGCGCAGGTAAAAATTGGTTTGATGGGGGGAATGAATTTTTCCGATGCACGAAACAAGCAATTATTTTTTTACAATCCTCAAACAGAATTAAAATCAGCGTTTGGCGGCATTATTGAATTCCCGGTAAACAATAATTTTTCAATACGGCTCGAACCACAGTATTCGGAAAAAGGTACATCTTGCAGCCCGGTAAGTTTTTTGTTTTTTTCTCCAAAAGTTTTTTTGGAGCTGTACTACATTGAAGTACCTGTTCTATTCAATTATTCAATGGGCGAAACTCTCCGACCCTATATTTTTATGGGCCCAACATTTGGATTTAACACCGGTTCGAATGTCGGTGTTGAAAGCGGTCTTTTTGATTTGGCAATTGAGGCGGATGACTTTATCAAAGACTACGAATTATCATTTAACCTTGGCGGAGGAATCAGTTATCAAATAGACGAACTCATTTCAATTTTCCTCGAGGCAAAATATGTTTTCGGATTAACTAATGTTTTGAAAAGCGGGAGCACCGAATTAGAACTTGGAGATCATTCTTTCAATTTTGGTTTACCGGGAGAATCTAATTATAAAAACAGAAATTTTCAGATTACAGCGGGATTTTCCTTTCCACTTGTAATCAATTAATAATTTTTATGATATTTTTTATCGAGGTAAAAAATGAAAACTGTAAAATTAATTTCTGCAATCTTAGTTTTGATTTTGTGTTTTTTGAACGGCTGCGTTATGGTAGATTCAAATATTAATGGCCTTGATGAAGTTGATTCTAAAAATAGAATTACCGGTTCAGGTAATATTGTAACAATAACAAAAGATTATACCAATTTTACCGATATCGAAATTGAGAGTGCGTTTTCAGTCAAAGTAATTAAAAGCAGTATTTATAAAGTTAGTTTTGAAATTGATGATAATATTGCGGGTTATATAGATTGTCATCAATCAGGCAAAAAAATTTATATCTCGCTCGAAGACGGTTATAGCTTTAACAATGTAACTCTCCGCGCAGTTATCGAAACTCCCGATCTTGAATATATAAAATGCAACGGCGGTACCGTACTTCAATTTACAACCCGCGATTTTTTCAACAATCTGCTTCTTGATTTAAATGGCGGAAGCGCTGTTAAAGGAAGTTTAGATGTTAACTCTCTCGAATTAAGATTAAACGGGGGAAGTATTGTAGAATTGGCCGGCACCGCGACAAATATTAATGTATTCGGTAACGGCGGTGCGATATTAAATTTATACGATTTTGAAACAAAGAACTGCAATTTGAATTTCAACGGCGGGTGCATTGCATACCTTTACGTAATAGATAATTTGAGCGCTACTCTTTCAGGCGGCTCAATTGTAAAATACAAAGGCAATCCTTCGCTCGGCACAATAAACATTAGCGGCGGGTCGGTAATTCAAAAATCGAATTAGTATTTGGTAACAAATAACTTTTATTTTTGAATCAACAATATTTCTTTGTCGGTAGAAATAAATGAACTCATTATATATCCTAAAACATTGTTGTGTCTTTCTAATTATATGTTCGGTTTTTCTATCGCAAAATAATTTCGCACAGAATAAAGAAGTGTTTGATTCGAGGGGAAATAAAGTACCCGCAGAACTATTGACAATGATGTCGATAAAATTCAACAACGCTAATTTTGTTGATGCTGTTCACGAAATAGCTGCGAAAGGGAAATTCCACATTAATTACAGCTTGAACATCATTCCTGCTGGTAAAAAAATTAATTTAAAATTTGAAAACGAGCTCGCTTTCATTATTCTGCAAAAAGTTATTGGCGAAATAGATATTGACATAATTGTTATCGGTACAAACCAAGTTGTTTTAGCAAAAAAAAATGCAGCATCCTCCCAAGAAAAAACACAATCAAAATATACTATTAACGGCTATGTAACCGATGAGGAAACCGGCGAAGCATTAATCAGTGCGAATGTTTATATAAAAGAAATGAGTTCAGGCACGGCGACAAATGCTTACGGTTTTTATTCTATTACACTTCCGGCGGGAGTTTACTTTTTAAGATACAGCTACATCGGTTATGAACCTGTCGAAATATTTGTCGATCTCTTGGAAAATATTTCTAAAAACATTGAGCTTAAAACTTCTTCCGTTACAAGCGATACGATTGTTGTTGTCTCCAATTTCGAAAGTGAAAATGTTCAATCCACAAATGTTGGTACAATTAAAATTCTTCCCGTTGCATTCAACAATATTCCCGTGTTTTTGGGTGAACAGGATATTTTAAAAACAATTCAAATGCTGCCGGGTATTTCGAGCCACCGCGAAGTTGACTGCGGCATTTACGTGCGCGGCGGTAATGCGGATCAAAATTTACTTCTGTTGGACGAAGCATATATTTATAATGCGTTCCATACTTTGGGTTTTTTTTCAATCTTTAATTCCGACGCCATCAAAAGCATAAATATTATAAAAGGCGCCCCACCGGCTAAATTCGGCGGGAGATTATCATCCGTTGTTGATATGCAGATGAACGAAGGTAATATGAAAGAATTTAACGGCACTGCCGGACTCGGTTTAATTTTTTCGCGGCTTAACTTGCAGGGACCAATAATTAAAGATAAAGCTTCATATTTAATTTCCGGCAGAAGGACATACTTCGATATTCTTGCCGGGGCGGCTACTGGCAACGATGTCAGATTTTATTTATACGATCTTAACGCAAAAGTAAATTATAAAATTGACGACAATGATAGGATATATATTTCAGGGTATTTCGGCAGGGATGGTTTCGGCTTCGGCGATGAGTTCGATATGGATTGGGGAAACTCAACTGCAACAATAAGATGGAATCATTTATTCGGCAACAAATTATTCCTAAACTCTTCTTTCATATTCAGCAATTTTAAGTATGAAACGACAATAGACAACAACAACGACGACAACGATTATTTTAATTATTTGTCGGAAGTAAAAAACGTTAACCTAAAGGAAGATTTAGAATATTTTATCGACGCCGACAATACAATTAGTTTGGGGGCAAACTATATTCATCACAACTTCCTTCCGGCAAGCATGAATTTGTGCGGTGATGTTAATTATAAATTTTCTATCGGCAAAAGATCTGCCGATGAATTCGCAGCATACATTTCACACGAATATGACTTTGGGCGAAATATAAAATTAGAGTACGGACTGCGCGGGGGAGCGTTTTCTGTTAAAGGAGAGAACGATTCTTTCAACTTTGATGAAATAGAAGAATTAAATGTTGAGTTCCATAAATCTGAAAACAAAACGTATTCGTATTTAGAGCCGAGATTTTCGGCGACTTACATTCTTGATGAATCGTCTTCTATAAAATTAGGATTCGCAAGAAATTATCAAAACCTTCACCAAATAGGAAATTCTAATTCGGGAACGCCGCTCGACGTTTGGCAGCCAAGCAGCTCCAATATTAAACCGCAGCGTTCAGATCAGTTTTCAATCGGGTATTTCAAAAATTTTTACAAACCCGATTATGAATTTTCCGCAGAAGCATATTATAAGGATCTGAAAAATCAAATAGATTGCAAAGACGGCGCAAATATAATTTTAAAAAACTTTTTTGAATCGGAACTTGTCTTCGGTAAAGGATGGGCTTACGGACTTGAACTATTGCTAAGAAAAAATTCAGGCAATTTAACCGGATGGATTTCATACTGCATTTCCAATTCTAAAAGGCAATTCGATGAAATAAACGGCGGCAAACCGTTCAACGCAAAGAATAACAAAACACATGAACTTAATTTTGTTACGCAGTACCAATTATCGTCCAAATGGGTGATATCTGCAAATTGGGTTTTAACTTCGGGTTTCAACATAACAATTCCCTACGGCAGGTATAATATGGACGATAAAAAAATAATTGCCTATTCTGAAAGAAACGGATATAGACTGCCTGCTTATCACAGACTTGATATTGGAATATCATACAAAAACGATGTAGGCGGGGTGTGGAATATTTCGTTTTACAATGCATATAACAGGAAAAACATTTACACTGTTTTATTCAGAAATAAATCAGGCTCGTACCCGCTTGAAGCTGTAAAACTTTCTTTGTTCGGTATCATTCCGTCAGTAACCTACACATTAAATTTTTGATTAATATGAAATTAACAGTGAAAATATTTTCCGTTTTGTTAAACGCCTTGTTTATTGTTTCATTGTCTTCATTTATATCGTGCGAAGAAGTAATAGATATTAATGTTGAAAATCCCGAACAAAAAATTGTAATAGATGCGGCAATTACAGATACACCGAATGAAGGCAGGGTTTTATTAAGCAAGACAGAAAACGTTTTTATACCCGGCGGCAGTACGAAAGTTTTAAGAGCCGAGGTTTTTTTAAGTGACAACAACGGAAATTCCGAACAACTCGTCGAATCACAACAAGGCCGGTTTGTTTCTTCATCAATTCAAAAAGTTTGGGGAAGAACTTATACGCTGAAAGTTAAATATGACGGTGTAGAATATTCGGGGACTTCCAAATTAAACGAACCGATGAAAATAGATACAGTCAAATTCGAGAAAACAACATCCAATACAATTTGGGGTATTTTGTATAGTAATTACAAAATGAAAATTTATATTACAAATAAACCCGGAGTTAATGAATACTGTATTATCAAAATAAAGGATTCTCAGGGCAAAAAAGTTATGTCAACAATTTTGTACCAAGATAAATATTCAGACGGTAAACAAACAATAATTGAAAACAACAAAGCTCAATTTCAAAAGGGTGAAACAGTAAATGTTGAAATCATGACAGTGGATAAATCTGCTTACGAATATTTTTACGAGTTGAATCAATTATCGGATGAAGTAGGACTTGATTTGCCGGAGATAATCAATTCTAAAACATACAATCCAAAATCAAATATAAGCAATGGGGCACTCGGCTGCTTTTATGCATACTCATCAAAAAAGTACAGTGTAACTGTAAAATAGTTCATCTGCCCTTAACCAAATTTCTCTTCTCGATTTCATGTAGCAATTTTTCGGGTATGGGTCGGCAAGCACAATTTTTAACATGTTCCAAATGCCATTTTATTCTTTGATCTAAGGTTGCTTTTTCAGGCATTTTGTTTTTAAGATGCCAATCGGCATTTAATTTTGGTATTTTCATTTATTTATCTCCTTCATAAAACATCAGTTCTGCCCGGCTAATATTTTTTGCAACACCTTTTTTAGCTTTATATCACTCTCGTCTTCTATTAACGATTGAACCGCGGTCGCCGCTTTTTTATCGCCGGTTAATTTGTTAATCTTTATCAAACTGTCAATTATATCCTGCTTTATAAGATTAGCGTGCGTTTTATGATGAATATTTTCTGAATAAGATTGCTCAAGATGCGAAATAATTTTCCCGGTCAATCTTTTATTCGCGATTGCAATTTTCCATGCATTTTGAATACACTGCCGCGCTGTAATAAATTTTTCGTCTTCAAAGTGGTTTAAGTATTCGTCAATTATTTTTTCTAACCTATTTTCGTAATCACTTTTTGCAAGATTTGCTAGAAGAGTCAACCCAATGCTTCTTTGAAAAGAATTATTGGAATTTGTTTTTTCAACAAGAAGAAACCATTTGTCGTAAATCCATTTTACTTTTTTTTCGGTAATCTCGCATAGTTTTTTGAAAGAAGGAAAACGAATTTTATCGTTTTTATCCGATAGGTTAATAAACAGCTGATCAATTTCATTAATTGTCATATCTATCTCAAAACATATTATTTAAAAGCCATTTGTGAATAGGAAGCATATCCTTAAATTTTTTTGTAAAGAATTTTACCTGGTCTGCGTTAAATATTTCATCATAGTTTGAGCTTTCGTAAAAAGCATAAAGCCCGTTATATTTTAGAAGATCGGCGTATTTATAGTCCTTGTTAAAACCGCGCGGCACCTGTTTAAAATGCGTTGCGTTAATCTTATAACCTTTCTTCTTTAGTTTGTTAAGAATTTTTGTCAATTCTTTTGCATTGCTTTCATTACAGATTATCTCGCGATATTTCTTAATTTGTTCCGGAGTAAACATGTACATGCCGAGTCCGCAAAAAAATAATTTCGGTTCAATGCCGATATAAAATCCAGAGCATTCCATTTTTTTAGCCGGGCCTTCCCACAGAAAAATTCCGAGATTAGTTTTATATGGTGCCTTGTTTTTACTGAAACGAACATCGCGGTGCAGCCTGAAAATGGATTTATCCACAGACGGGATTGCTTGAATATCCGGGGCAATCTCACGCAAAGCATCGCCTATTACCATAATAAAAACCCTTGCCGGTTCCATTACGTTTTGTTCAAGTTCATCGCGGTGGACTTCGAACCATTCTTTATTATTGTTCTTTTCCAGACGCGCAAAATATTTAACTGTATCTTTTGTGAAGAAGGACATAAAGCCTCATTATAATTTCTTTAATCTCTCGGCTAAATTTAACAAATATTAAAATTCAGATGAATGTTTACCCTGACTATAATTTTTTAGTCGCCTTTAAAATTGATTTTCTTACACCAGGAGATAATGTCTTAAAGTATTGGTCTTGTGTAATAAAGTTTACTTCGCTCGAAAGTTCAGGATATTTTTCGGCCATTTTTTGTACGAACTTTAAAGCAGTAAACCTTACCGAGGGTTGTTTATTTATACTTTCCCAAATTGTCATACATTTATCGAACAGAATACCTTCATGTTCCTTTTTCAAATCCATATTCAAAAGAATTTTAAGCAATTCTCTTTGATGACCGTCGTTTGCACATAATAATGCATTTATAATTTTCTGTGCATGTTTTCGAATCCTCGAGTCGTTGTATTCCATGCAGCTCCACAATAACGAAGCTGCCCGCCATGAAAACGGTTGTTCACCGTTTACAGCTAAACTAACTGCGTGTTCAAAATCTTCGGGATGATTCCTCAAATATGAAATCATCCCATCCTTAGTGGTGCTAATTAAAATATTTTCAAGTGTGGTTTCCATAAAAAATCTACCTGAAAAGATTATTCCGTAAAATACATAGTAAGGGGCATTTGATATTTAAGTATTATGATTTCAACTTTAAATTTTGCTCAATGTAAATTCAATCCAATCTTCTTTCACATTAAATTGATAATTGAAGCCGACCCCCTCGGAAAGTGTTTGGACAAATCTATTGTAAAATTTATAACAGTCATCTTCCGTAACTCTGCCGATGCCTCTTGCCGCCTTGATATTATTTATACCGAATAAAGTCATTCTACCACGAACAATCGAGCCGGTCGACTCATTTATTTCCATAACGAAATAATTATCTGTTTGCTGAACACGATTCATAATATCAATCATCTCAAAGGGTTTTCGTCCTTTCATAAATTGATAAGCGGGAATAACCATTTTAGCAGAATGTTCTGCAAACTCTTCGGGAGTTTTTCCTAAAGATTTTGCGTATGAAATTCCCATAATCATGTACGACATTGAATTTGAAACTGCTGCATCAAGTTTTTCTTCGACGGTCAATTTTCTTAATTCATCTTTTGCCAATTCTTTTCCTTGTGCCAGGGTTATGCCGGAAAGAATTAGCAGAAAAATTATTAATAATTTTTTCATAATACTTCTCTCTTCATTTAAATACATATTTTTTATAAATCTCTGTGTCTTTGTGCCTAAACGGTTTATTTTAAAAATCTTAACAACAGAGACCACGCCAAAATAATGGCGGGCAAGCACAAAGTCACAGTTAAATTAGCTGACATTAGGATACTTTATATGAATTATTTTTTAGCCCAGGCAGGCATAGCGTTCATGTAGCTTTCTGCACGTTTCATAAAATCAACACCTTCTTTTTTATCGGCATATGATTTCAGCCATTCGGCAATTCCTGCTTGAATAACAGCCTTCGGTTTTAACTCGCCTTTTTCATCAACGCAGTACCCGCAGCATCCTTTTGCTGTTTCTTTTGCGATGTTACCGTCTAAAATAATTCCGCACGATTGACAAAACTTCATTTCCATTGTGTATCTCCTTTGTTTAATTGACACACAAACATATTTCAGCTTTGTGACAACTGTATGTCAGCATTATAAATCGAACAAATTTTTTGTGCTTTTTCCCTGGTTTTATCCCGGATGTTTGGCGGACCAACAACTTCAACAAGTTCGCCGAAACTTAATATCGTAGCAAAAACCCATTCGTCTTCCGGAAAGGAAACGGAAACAATCATACCCCCGTCCGATGTGAACTTAACAACACTTTCTTCAAAATATTCTTCAACTCGTATTCTTGCTTCGGGTTTGAATTTTAAAACAATCTCAATCGTGTTCGGCGGATTATCCTGCTGCATAAAATATTCTTTGTATAAAACATTTTTCCGTTCGAATTTTTGATTTGTAATTTCGAGTGCGTCCATTCTTGAAAGCCGGAACAACCGGAAGTCGTTCCTTATTTTACAATAACCGAAAAGATACCACGCATAACCTTTGAATATCATTGTCATCGGTTCTACGGTTCTTTGAATAGTTTCACCGCGCATGTTGCGGTATAAAAATTTTACAACATCACAATCCGATATTGCTGTTTGAAGTTTCTTTAAATACTCTCTCGATTTTTCTTTGAATCCCCAAGGAGTGATGTCGATACTTACTTCTTCAAAATGTTTGTTGATATTCGGAATTTTATCCCGCGGGACAATGCTTAAAATTTTTTCCGCAATGTTGTCAAGATCGTTATCGCCGAGTGATTTACTTACTCCTTTCAACGCAGTAATTATCGAAGTCATATCATCGATAGAAAGAACTTGGCGGTCTAGCCGGTAATTTTCTATAATGCCGAACCCGCCGCTGCTGCCCGCGTGCGAAACAATTGGTACTCCCGCCATATTTATTGCTTCAATGTCGCGATAAATTGTCCGCACGGAAACATCGAAACGTTCCGCTAATTTTTTCGCACTGATTTTATCGCGGTTTAAAAGCAGTACAATTATTCCAAGCATTCTATCTATACGCATCGTTACTGCCCTTGAAATTATTTTACAAAAAGATATGTGCAAATTTTGCACATACTTATTAAACTTATCTGAATTTTTGACAAGTTGTTTTTCAACACATATTTGAACCTTCTGGAATTTCCTGATAGTTCAAGAATTTAATCACCCATCAAAGTAACAACTATCTTTCTTGCACCGCCGTAATTGCGGTGTTCACATAAATATATCCCCTGCCACATGCCGAGATTTAATCTTCCATTCGTAATTGGGACTGTAACGGAGCTTCCGAGAATAGATGCTTTTATATGTGAAGTCATATCATCTGTGCCTTCGAGAGTATGTTCGTAATATTTTGCATCTGATTCCGGTACCGCCCTGTTAAAATATGTTTCCATATCGGCACGCACCGAAGGGTCTGCGTTTTCATTTACAGTTAATGATGCCGATGTGTGTTTTATAAATATATGCGCCGTCCCGGCATTAATATTCTTGACTTCCGGAATCTGGGAGAGGATTTCACTTGTGATTAAATGAAATCCCCTCTGTTTTGGTTTCAACGATATTTCTTTTTGCACAATCATTTGAATATTCGATATTCCTTAGAATGCAAATCTAATTCTTTGCTAAATAACTTATTTTATCTTTTGTTATTAAAAAATCGTTTTATTTCTTTGTTAATGTTTTTCCATTTCCGCTTTTCTTCAAGCTTGGCAAAAATATCTTGTTTTGTTTCAAGGTATTTAATTTCCTTTCGCATCTTAATGTAATTTTCATATTGTTGTTTGGAAATAGATCCGTTTTCCACCGCTTCAACAACTGCGCAATTAGTTTCGTGTGTGTGGGTGCAATCCTTGAATTTACATTTTAAAGCCAATTCTTCGAAGCCAGAAAATGTTTTGCTCAATCCTTCTTCGGCATCCCACAAACCGAACTCGCGCATTCCCGGTGTATCTATCAACAACCCGCCTTCCGGAAGTACAATTAATTCACGTTTCGTTGTTGTGTGCTTTCCTTTCGAAGTAGCATCACTCATGGAATTTGTTTTTTGAATTTCTACGCCGGTAATCGTATTAATTAAAGACGATTTACCCACGCCTGAAGAGCCGACAAAAACGATTGTCTTTCCTAAGCAAAAATATTTTCTTAAACAATCGACTCCGCCGCCGGTTAATGCGCTTACATTAATTACATCCACGCCAGGTTGGACATTTTCTACCAATTGTTTTCTGTAATCTGCATCGTCACAAATATCTGCTTTATTTAACACTGCAACCGGCAGTGCACCGCTCTGGTTTACCGCCGCAAGATATCTTTCCATTCTATTGATATTAAAATTTTCATCAAGAGATTGAACAATAAAAACAACATCAATGTTTGCAGCAATTATTTGCTCTTCTGTTTTTTTATCCGCCGACTTACGCGAAATTTTTGTTTTCCTCGGAAGAACATTATGAATCACCGCTTTTGTATTGTTGTCAAATAACGAAACCGCAACCCAGTCGCCTACTTTCGGCAGTTCCGACGATGATTCCGAGTTGAAAAAAAGTTTACCCGAAATTTCGCCGCTCGCTTCGCCAAAAGAAGTATAAAGCAAATAATTTGTTTTGTTTTCTACTGCAACTCTTGCCGCAGAAAATTGTTGTTGAACATATTGCATAAAATTATTTTCAAAGAATTCATCCCAGCCGAGATAATTTAAGTTTTCCAATTTCTACTCCTTGTTATAGATTAATGCTCGCCGCGAACAAATATAATTGTCCGCCGAAGCCAAATATTAAATTGGTTATAAATTGTTGAGCGCACTTATTCCTTGGTAATTATTTTACCCGGAACAAGCTGCTAAGCAAGGATTGCAATCATCGAGCTGTTGTAATATGTTAGGTTGAATTTCTTTTTCATAAAACGTGGACGAAATATAGCAACTTTGAATTTATTGAACAATCATTTCCATTCAATATTTTCGAGTGTTCTTCCGGTTTTAATTATTCCTTTTCCTTCGTGTAGTAAATTTTGTCCGAACATTACTTTATTGTTTATTGTTCTGTAAGACGACAATGTTTGAAGCGGCTCTTTTCCTTTTATACCCGATTCTTGATCGATTGTTGTTACAACACACCGCGCGCAAGGTTTGACGGGATAGAACACAACAGCGTCTATTTTAAAACTTTTCATTTTATCCTCATCGAACGGTCCGCCGCCTGTAAATACAAGATTCGGGCGGAAACGGTTCATCAATACCTTTTCGTCGAGCCGGGAATTTAAATCATCAAGCGACGACTGGCCAATAACCAAAAACGGGTAAGCATCTGCAAAACTTACCCTTTCGTTTTTTAATGCATATTTTCTATCAACTAATCTTGTAGCTTCTTCGGGCATGTGAACAAGTCGACAATTAATCTTCAAAACTTCGCAGAACCATTCATCTGCTTCTTTGCTTATATACTCGGCATTCACGGTATCATCCCAAACAACAACATTGTCATGCCCGTTGTTATAATATTCTACCGGGATGGAAAAAGATAAATTAGAATTTTGTTTATGTATGAATTTTAAAAAATCATTTTTAATCTCAACAATAATCTGCGACATTTGCGGGTACATTCGTTGAGTAATGAATTTTCCATTTTCATCAACAAGCATCCATCGCCGGTCGTATTTTAAGCCCCTGTCCGTAACTTCAGCTTCATTCAGACTTATTCCGCCCAATGATTTTACGGGATAAATATTTATCTCCGTTAAAACATAATTGGTCATAAGCTATTTCCCCTTTAAAATAATTACCGTTACTTCCGGAGTTGAATTATATCGTAGCGGAACAAGCGACATACCGAGTCCGCGCGTTACAATCGCAAGCATATTATCAAATTGAAAATCGCCGCGTACATATTTAGTTTCAAAAAGTGTCGGCGATAAATTATAAAAAGGGAAGAAAAAAGTTAATTGCCCGCCGTGAGTGTGCCCAGCAAGAAAGAGATCATAATTTTTATTTCGAGCTTCATCGATTAAAAACCGCCTTGGCTGGTGCGTTAAAAATATTTTTAAATCCGTCTGAAATTTTCCATTTGTAAGCGAATCAAGAAAATCATTATTAATTTTTTCAACATAGGTGTTTGTAACAAATGTAATCCCGATTTTTGTCGAATCAGCATTTATTATTCTCTTTTGATTATCCACCATTTCAACATTTTTAGACATCAGCGCCGAAGCAATCTCGCGCAGACTTCTTTTTGTATCTTCTCTATAAGCCCAATTATCGTGATCGCCCACGCATGAATAAACACCGTACTTTGATTTAATCTTCCCCAAGTATTCAGCGCCCTGATTTATATATTTAGGCGTTGAAGTTATTATATCCCCGGCAACCAGAACAAGGTCGGGATTAACTTCATTAACTTTATTGATAAAACGTTCGAGCCGTGCGGGATTTGTGTATTTATCTGCCTGCACATCTGAAATGAAAACAATTTTAAATTCCTCAAGTCGCGCAGGAAGATTTTCTTTTTCGAATTCAACAATTCTTGTAGAAACAGCGAAATAATCAAAAGCTATTCTCGCCGGGACATAAATCATAAACCCGAGTAACAGCGCAAACTGAATTTTATAAACCAATTTTTTTACAATCTCACGTTTGGATTTATAAAGCGGGAATAAAATGATTCTCAAAATATCCATAGGTAAAAATAAAATTATACATTGAACGACATACGAAACAAAAATCCAAAACGGGAATTGAATGAAAAGATCAAACAAAATATTATCCGGCGGAAACGACGGGCGTACACCGGAGACAGAATAGTATAAAAGAAACCCGATTCCAATAATGGCGTAAAGGTTGAAATAAAAAATAACTGATGCCGTAATGAGATTAACCTTTTTTGAATGTGTTTTTGGAAAAATATACTTTGCTGTTGAAATTCCCTTTCTAAAAAAATAAAATTCAACTATTACTATAATTAACAAAAGAATTGATAACCGAAGAACGAGACTCATTTTTATCCTTAATTATTGTCTAAGAATTTCATCAGCAATTTCCATTCGACGTTTGCTAACTTCAGCAAAAACTTTTGTCTTCAACATTCATCATTCAAAAAAACACTTTTGTTATTTATTTCCCCGTAAAGAATATTTAAAAGAATTTCAGATGAAGAGGAACGGGCAGATTAACACTGATTGAAAAATTATATAACTCCTTTTGATATCAAAAACGGGCTGTATTTTTTATCAGAGCCCAAAATGTGTTTACCAAGCCAGTCTCTTAAGAAATACAAAACTTCTACGGTAATTATCATTTCGCCTTGATCAAACTTGGCTTTAAGATCCAATACTTCTTTTCTTAATTTGTCGTGTTCTAGTTTATGTGCGGCAGATTCAGGATAACCATGTTTTTTAAATAATTCTTCTTCGGTTTTAAAGTGATAATCGGTGTATGATACAAGTTCCGTTAAAAGATTTCCGAGTATGTCTTTAGCTTTACCTTCTTTCATTGCATCGTAAAGCGCGTTAACCAAACCGACAAGTTTTTTATGTTGTTCATCTATTATGTTTATGTTTACGCTAAGTTTTGCATCCCAATCAATAATCGGCATTGTCCCTCCGGATAGAATAATTTGTTTGTGAATTTTAGTTTATTAAAAATACTAAAAGAATGACCGCACAATAAAATTATTTTTTTAAATAATTTGGCGGTTTTGCTGCGCGAAACAAAAGATAATATTCGCCCTCGAATATTTTATCTGCATCGCCGGGTATTTGGGGATCATTAAATTTTCTTCCGTATAATCCCGCGGTACCAAACGGAATAATCCCCTTCTTTTGTTTTAAATAGTAGATATTATCTATATGATTCCACCAGTTTCTTCTAACATGTTCCTCGTTTGCTATAATCACGTCCGATACCAAGTGGACCCAATAATTTAATCCCAGCCGAGCCACAACAAGATTTGATTCCTTTTGGTTAAATATTTTATTCATCTGGATAAGTTCTTCAAAACCGTCTTTATCTACATTGGAATACTGTGGAGTTAATATTGTTGTAATTATACTTCCAGATAAAACCACAATCACGATTATGGAAGCAAATGTTTTTTGAAAACTGCTTTTCATTTTTTCGAATATAAAGATCAAAACCGGGATAGCGAAGACGTACGAAATCAAATAAAGCCGCTGCCCCCATTCAATTCCAAGAAAAGGCGAAGCCAAAACCAAACACGCAATTATCGAAGAAATTATAAATGTTTTTTGCTGCAGATTAATTTTATTTTTTTCACGAAACAATATTGTGAGCCCGATAACTGCGGCTAAATTAATAAAACCAATATTAATCAAATCAACAGGCGAGATTGCGCTTTTATCTTTTAGTAATGAAATGATTATTGGATCTTTAAATATTTCTACGGGTGATTCTATTAATAGTATAAATCTGTCGGGACTTAGAAAATAAATTGCACCAAAACCGATACCAAGTACAATAGTAATTTCGGCTAAAAATTTTATGAATCTCTTGACCGAAAATTTTTTAAGGTAATTAACTGTAAAAACAAGCAACAGAAAAAATATGGCTACGGCAAAACTGCCGAAATGAGTAATTCCCGCAAGAACAAAAAATAAAATTAACTGCAGATAATTTTTAAGATTTTTTTCTTGTAATGTTTTATAAACAAAAAACATTATGTAAAAAAGCAAAAGTATCCCGAGGGAGTTTTTCTGATAATCCGAAACGAGCGTGAAAAAAGAAACATAAAAAATTGAAAACGAGGAAATGATTATTACAAATTTGTTGTTGACTTTTCCGCCTGAGTATTTTTTTACAAGCAAATATGCAGGGAAAATAGAAATCGTAGGAGCTACCGCATCAAAAATTCTGCATGCATGATTAACGGCAACATCAACATTTGTTTGAAACAGGAGCATCCACAACTTTGCATATCCTGCTTCAACATAAAACAAAAGGGGAAATTCGCGGAATGCAAGCGATCCCGTTTCAAGCACCGATCGCACTTGTATAAGATAAAACGCGCCCACAGCACCGGGTATAAATTCCGTTGAATAATTTATATAAAGCCGAATGGCCGCAGAGACCAATGCCAGCGCTGTTAAAATTTCTGTACTGCTTTTGGGAAAGCTAATTTTCAATGGAAGATAAACTTGTTTGTTATAAACTATTTATTTGTCAAGCAAAGAAAAACCATGGCAAAAAAAACACATCATTTTTTCGAAAATGAATTAAGATAATTCTTGGTGGATTCGTGTAGAACAAGCTTGCCGCTGATTTCGGCTCGCTCTTCGAGGAGTTTATCCCAATGTTCTGTTCCTTCCCAAAATACTTTTTTCATTTGTTGAATTGCTTCCGGGTTGCACGAGGCAATTTTTTTCGTTAGTTCGGCAACTGCTTCATCAAGGTCGTGTGTCGACGCAAAAACTTTTGTGAACAAACCGTTTTGCTTCGCCCAAAATGCGTCATGCCATTCTGCATCAATAGACATTGTTACAAATGCCGTTGTGCCGATTTTTCTTTCAATAGCCGGACCAACGACAAAGGGTCCCAACCCTAATGCAAGCTCGCTTAATCTCACCGAAGCATTGTTCGAAGCAAGCGTGTAATCCGCAGCGGCGGCTATTCCAACTCCTCCGCCAACGGCTTTTCCCTGAACGCGTACAATTATAAATTTTGGACATTTACGCATTGCATTAATTAAATGTGCAAAGCACATGAAAAATTCTTTACTCTTTTTAAGATCGCCCAGTTTCAACATTTCATCAAATGAGGCGCCTGCGCAGAATATCTTTTCTCCATCGCTCTTAATTACTATAACATTAATTTCACGATTGTCTGCCAATTTATTGATCGCGCCGGTAATGTTATTAGCAAGTTTCGAGGAGAGTGAATTACTTTTTGGATGAAAAAAATTTATTGTTGCAACTCCATGATATGTACTAACTGAAATACTTCCCTTTTCCATTGTAACTCCTATCTTAAAAACTAAAATTAATTTTCAAGAATGGTATTCAATTCTATTATTCTATCAATCATAAAATCCGGAAATTCTTTTTCCAAAAGTTCTTTTGAACGATATCCGTAGGTAACTCCGCATGTTTTGGCATTTGCATTTTTACCGCATTGAACATCCATTTCGGAGTCGCCGACAATAATAGTATTTGATGGATTAATTGAAAGATCGGCACATATTTTAAAAAGCGGTTCCGGTGAAGGTTTATGCGCAAGCCCGGGTCTTCTGCCCATTATGTAATCCAGATCTTCTGCAAGATTAAAATGATTTGTTATTTTTTCCGCCTGGTCCTGAGCTTTTGTTGTAAGCAGCGCCGTCTTTATACTTCTTGATTTCAAATTTTTCAAAGTATCGAACACACCCGGGTATATTTCAGATGAATCTATAAAATCAAAATAAACCGATTTGTAAATTCCGATAAACTCTTCGAAATCATTAACAACTATACCAAACTCATCAAAGATATCTTCGAAATGGAGACCTATGCGTGAACAAAATTTTTCGTTCGGAATTTCACCCGGAATGCTAAGTTCATTTAACGTGTGAACAGTAGCTTTATAAATTGTTTCACCGGAGCTAATTAATGTCCCGTCGAGATCAAAAACAACAAGATCAATTTTCATTTAATTTTTTATTTAGTTGTAAAATGGTTTACTGCCACATTCCTAAAATAAAACCATTAATTAACAGTGTAACAAAGTGATAACCGCTATCTACAATAAAATGTTTAAATGTTTTTCCTTCGAACAAATAATTTATTGTCATAGAAGTTCCTATAAAACCCATCCAGGCAAGAAAACCAATTCGCAATCCCTCTTCTGGTGTTGTTGCATTTGCGTAGCCAATTAACAGTGCAAGAATGTACGTCATAACCAGTTGTGATAAAAATGATATGGAATAAACTTTTAATGGATTAAAATTTTTGTTTAGTTCTTCTTCGGATTTGTCAAGAGAGTCAATCCAAATTTTTCCCAAAAGCATAGGACTATAGTATAATAAACTAAGCCCCATTGCCAATACCGCGCAGATAAAGACCGCAAGGTAGTTGATTTCATGGGTGAGTTGCATTTGTACCTCGGATTAATATTTTCCGGTTCATTTTTTAGATGTTGATGATTTTCTCACTTTAATTATTCTTCTTTATAAATTTTTATTACCGTCGGTTTATCATTAAGCTTAAATCCCCTGTACATTCCTTCCGTATTGAAAGGCATGGCTATATTTCCATTTTTATCGATAGCAATTATTCCACCGTCGCCGCCGAGTGCCGGAAGTTTCTTCATTACTACTTCTTGAGAGGCATCATACAAAGATAAACCTTTATACTCCATTAAAGCAGAAACGTCCCTTGCAATACCGAGGCGTATAAAATACTCACCCCAACCCGTAGCAGAAACCGCACAAGTTTCGTTGTTTGCATATGTACCCGCGCCGATTATCGGTGAATCGCCAACACGCCCAAATTTTTTCATCATCATCCCGCCCGTTGATGTTCCCGCAGCAAGATTACCATTTTTATCCAAGGCAACGCAACCGACTGTTCCGTGTTTTTCTTTTTCAAGTTTATCTCGTTGTTCATTTTTCAATTTCAAATAATGTTTCCATCTTTCTTCCGTAATGAAATATGAACTGTCAACCGTTTCGATTCCGAATTGATTGCCGAATTCTTCCGCGCCCGCGCCGATCATCATCACATGCGGAGATTTTTCCATTACAAGCCGCGCAAGATTAATAGGATTTTTTATATGACGCACACCCGCAACCGCCCCGGCAGATAAATCTTTGCCGTTCATAATCGATGCATCAAGTTCAGCAATTCCTTTTTCCGTTAGAACCGCGCCTTTACCCGCGTTAAATAAAGGCGAATCTTCCATAATATTAATTGCTGCAATAACTGCATCAAGCGATGAACCGCCGTCTTCTAAAACTTTATATCCGGCTTCAAGTGCTTCGTTAAGTTTTTGTATGTACTCCGTCTCTCTTTCAGGCGTCAAGTTTTTCTTTAAAATCGTTCCCGCTCCGCCGTGAATTGCCAGACCGTATCGGTTTGTCTGTGCATACGATGCTGTTATGAAAAGGGAAAATAATACTGCTGCCGCAATGATATTACGCATAATCGATTAAACGCCTAATTAAGTTTGAAATACAATTGAAATTATTTTGATAACGGCACAAAGTCAATCGGAACCCAATAAATAATAACTAATTACTGTCTTTTCACAACATGATATTTTATTTTAGCACCAAACTTTATACATAATTCTTATATGGAGCCGCAATGAAAAATTTTAAGATATTCATTCTAATTCTTCTTGTACCCGTACTTCTTTTTCCACAGGGAAAAAAGAAAAGTGAAAAGAAAGAACAATATGAATTCACCATGGTGAAAGAAATAAAAACAACTCCCGTTAAAGATCAGGGTAAAACTGGAACATGCTGGTCGTTTGCAACAATGTCTTTTATCGAAACGGAATTAATTCGAATGGGAAAGGGTGAACACATTTTGTCGCCAATGTGGAATGTGCGTTTCACTTATTTACCAAAAGCAATTAATTACGTTCGATATGGAGGACAAACAAATTTCGGAATGGGCGGCCAAGCACACGACGTTATGAATGTTATCAAAGAGCACGGAATTGTTCCGCAAGAAATTTATAAAGCAATGAATATTAACGAAGAAGGATATAACAACGGCGAACTTGATAATGTTTTAAAAGCTGTTGTTGATGCCGTAAATAAAGGGCGGAAATTAACACCGCGCTGGCGGGAAGTTATTGAAGCAACTTTGAATATCTATCTCGGCGAGCCGGTGAAAGAATTTAGTTATAATGAAAAAATCCATACACCGAAAAGTTTTACGGAATCACTTGGCTTTAAGCCACAAGATTATGTAGAAATAACTTCTTACAATCATCATCCTTTTTATTCACAGTTCGATTTAGAAATTCCCGACAATTGGACAAAAGATAAATACTACAATGTTCCGGTTGATGATTTAATGAAGATAATTGACAACGCACTTGAAAACGGCTACTCGGTTGCCTGGGATGGCGATGTAAGCGAAAAAGAATTTGACAAAAAGAAAGGTTACGCCATTGTACCCGAGAAGGAAGAATCATCCGAAGCGGAAAATGAAGATGACGAAAAGGAATTAAAACCTATAATCGAAAAAATTGTTACCCAGGAAATGCGGCAGGAAACTTTTGATAACCACACAACAACCGACGATCATTTAATGCACATAACGGGAATAGCAAAAGATCAAACAGGCGCTGCTTTTTATTACACAAAAAATTCTTGGGGCACAAAGGATAAAAAATACGACGGTTACTGGTATATGTCCGTTCCGTATGTACGGTTAAAAACTATCGCAATTATGGTTCACAAGGATGCTGTTCCGGCTGAAATAAAAACAAAATTGGGAATATAGTTTAGAGTGATGAACGAAGAGTGAAGAATTAAATATATTCTAATAATTCTTCACTCTACACTCATAACTTTACTCTATTTTTATCAATCCAATACGCCCACGCAACCAAAATCCATAACGCCAATCCCGCATAACCAATTTCGTTTTCGGAGGGCGGTGGTGGACCAAAAACATTTGCCAAATACACAACTATTAAAAAAACAATCAAACTCCACAGACCGATACTGCCGACTTTGTTTTTCGCTTTCGTTGATTTGAAATACAAAAAAACACCTCCGACAAAAATTAAAGACTCAATAATTAACGTTGCCGGTACAGAATTCCACAAACCGAGTCCAACCTTATAATCCACAAACGGGAAAATTAATAGATCAGGTTTGTGCGTTAGAAAATCCAAAAACCAATGGCTAACAACAAGCATTGCAAGAATTACCGAGACTTTGAGATTCTTTTTTATTAAATAATAAATACCCCCGAACAATAACGCCCAAATTACAACTCCTAACAAGCTATGAGTAAACGGATAATAAATAAAATCAAGCGGAGTAAATGCAGTATTGCCTGGGTCAATTTTAACTTTCTCCAAACCAAATATTAAAAATATAGGCCAGAGCAAATCTATTAACTGCGAAGCCATAAACAAGGTACCGAGCGACGGCTTGCTATCTATTTTTTTCGCGGCAAACGCGGCGCCGAAATGTCCGATGAACATATATTCCCTTTCAAATAATTATCTATAAAATTATTTATTCTACAAAGCAGTCGGTGCTTTATTTTCACTAATTGCAGAACAAAGAATTGTGCTAATGCGTTCTATTTCCTTCTTAATTTCGAATCTCTTTATTACATCACCGTGTCCCGGTACTACATAATCAATTTTTAATTCGGAAATTTTATCTAAGGAATCAATCCATATCTGCCAGTCATTTTTTGTGCCCGCCTCAAGATTTGGAATATAACCGCTTACAATTAAGTCCCCACAATACAATACTTTTTCTTCTTGAATGTAAACAGAGATATTTGAAGCTGTGTGGCCGGCGGTAAAAATAATTTTCGCTTCAATTCCGCCGAGTGAAAATGTTTGTCCGTCTTCAACAACAAAACCGGGATTTACTATTTCAGTTTTCTGGAAAAATATTTTTTCTTCGTGGGATTCGCGGCGAAATTTGTTTTCGATATTCTCGTTGAAATATTCGAGTTCGCTTTTAAATTCAGAATCGTCACGTTGAATATCCTTGTGACCATAGATTGTAATTCCCTTTTCTTTGAAAAATGAATTACCGCAGATATGGTCGAAATGTTTTTCCGTATTCACAACAATTAGTTCGTTTTCAGGTTTTAGATTTTTGGCATAGCCGTAAATTGTATGGGCAGCTAAATAATTCGGCCCGGAATCTACAATTAAGGTTTTTTCACTCCCAATTATAAATCCCGAATTAACCATCCACGGAAGCGAATATCCCAAACCAAGTACCACAAAACAATGATCTGTAATCTTCATTTCATCCTAATAAGTAATTGTAAGATCAGAAAAAACTTATATAAACATTCGGGAACTTATTCTTCTAATTTATGTGGTAAATTACATTCATTTAATTAGTTTCTTCAATTTCTCAATTTCATCACGTAAATTAGCGGCGCGTTCAAATTCCAAATCCTTCGCGGCATTCAGCATTTCTTCCGTCATTTGCTCCATTAAATCTTTGCGCTGGTCGTTGGACATATATTTAATAACTGGTTCCGCGACTTTTAAAAATGCAGCATCTTCTTTTTCGTAATCTTTTTTGCGTAGTTCCGCAATAGATGTTGACGAAAGAATCTCTTCCATACTTTTATAAATTGTTTCGGGTTTAATGCCGTGTTCTTCGTTATACTGAATTTGGATTTTACGGCGGCGGTTTGTTTCTTCTATAACTTTACGCATTGACTCTGTAATTTTATCGCCGTACATAATTACTTTTCCGTTGGAATTGCGCGCGGTTCTCCCTGCCGTCTGCATCAACGATCTTTCGCTTCTCAAAAAACCTTCTTTGTCGGCATCGATAATAGCTACGAGAGAAACTTCGGGCAAATCCAAACCTTCGCGCAAAAGATTAACTCCAACAAGTACATCAAAATCGCCGATGCGCAAATCACGTATGATTTCAACTCGCTCGAGCGCGTCAATATCGCTGTGTATGTATCTGACTTTTATTTTTAACTTATCAAGATAGTCCGATAAATCTTCCGCCATTTTTTTTGTAAGAGTTGTAACGAGAACTCGTTCTTTCTTTTCAACGCGAATTCGAATTTCACCAATTAGATCGTCAATCTGTCCTTTAATTGGTCGGACTTCAATTTCGGGATCAAGCAATCCCGTAGGACGAATAATTTGTTCAACAAAAACGCCGTTGCTTTTTTCGAGTTCGTAATCCGATGGCGTTGCGCTGACATAAATAATTTGATTTGTGAGCGCATCGTATTCTTCAAATTTTAGCGGGCGGTTATCGAGCGCCGAGGGCAGCCGAAATCCGTATTCAACAAGAGTTTCTTTACGCGAGCGGTCGCCGTTGTACATTCCGCGAATCTGCGGAACCGTTACGTGCGATTCATCTATAATTAACAAATAATCTTTCGGGAAATAATCGAACAAGCACGACGGGCGCGAACCGGGCGGTCTTCCTTCCATATGTCTTGAATAATTTTCAATTCCGGAACAGTATCCGATTTCGCGCATCATTTCAACATCGAATTTTGTTCTTTGTTCAAGACGCTGTGCTTCAACATATTTTTCCTGCGACCAAAAATATTTTAACCGCTCGCTCAATTCTTCTTCGATTGTTTGAATGCCCCGGTTCACCTGTTCTTTTGTTGTTACAAAATATTTGGCGGGGTAAATTGCTATGGATTCGATCTCTTTAATCACGTCGCCGGTTATTGAATCTATAATTTTAAGTTTTTCAATTTCATCGCCCCAAAATTCAATGCGCACAGCTTCTTCGTATTGATATGCCGGGATTACTTCAACTACATCTCCGCGGGCGCGGAAGGTACCTCGGGAAAAATCTGCATCGTTACGCACGTAATAAATATCAATTAAATTTCGTAAAAGTTTTTTTCGCTCAATCGTTTGGCCTTTTTTCAAAAATAAAATCTGCCGTGCGTATTCATCCGGCGCGCCAATTCCATAAATACACGAAACACTTGCGATAATTATAACATCGTTTCTTCCCTCGATTAACGCGGTTGTTGCCTTTAAGCGCAGACGGTCAATTTCTTCATTCACCGAAAAATCTTTTTCAATAAAAAGATCGCGCTTTACAACATAAGCTTCGGGCTGATAGTAATCGTAATAACTTATAAAAAATTCAACTGCGTTATTTGGAAAGAACGACTTGAATTCCGAATAAAGCTGAGCAGCTAAAGTTTTGTTGTGAGATATTATAAGTGTCGGACGGTTGTACTCTTTAATAACGTGGGACATCGTATAAGTTTTACCGCTGCCTGTAACGCCAAGCAAAACCTGATGCTTATCACCGCGCTTCAATCCTTCGCTCAATTCTTTAATAGCAGCCGGCTGATCGCCCGACGGCTGATAGTTCGATACTAATTCAAAATTTTTCATTATTCATAAACATATATTATTATTCTCTATACAAAACTTTTATTAATAAAAAGCGCAGACTACGAGTCAGCGCTACTTTTAATTTCGTATGCGTACATCTGCCGCGTGAAAATAATCGCCATGATAATGACCGAGAAGCGTAACCCTGTTTGTAATATCCATTCCCGGCGGAAGCGATAATGGCCCAACAACCCTTACTTGTACGCCGGCGCCGTCTTCAACATAAAATACTGTACCGCCGTTGGGATCTTGTGTAAATCCTTTTTCATGAAGAATTTTTACCATTATTTCTCTATTTGTGTTGCTGTTTGTATCAAAGTCCGAAAACAATCCAAGATCATCCTTTGGACTGAAATATAAAAAATACAGCAGCGAAACAACGGCTAAAACAAGAAAAGGTAATATTAATTTATTTAGTTTCATAAGTGTTCTTTCTTCCGATTTTGAAAAGTGTGACTGTGAATATATAAAAACCTTTTAAATCTTGGTAAGAAGAGAATAATATTTAAATATCGTTTTAGTCCTGTTCAAAAATAACTTAATTTTGTAACTGTAATAACAACACTGGAGTTCAATAATGAAAAAATATGCATGCATATTTGTTTTAATTATGGGTTTAACCATTAACGCACAAACACCCGACTCGCTAAAAAATATCTGGCTGCCTTCACTTGTTACTGGTTTAGGTATTAATCAAGTTGGTTTTACAAATTGGGTAAAAGGCGGCGAGAACTCTATTGCATGGAATATATACGGCGATTTTAAACTAAACAGGGAAAGCGATACATGGAGTTTTAGAAATCAAATTAAAGCTTCCTATGGAAGAGCAAAAATTGGAAGCAATACATATAAAACAACCGACAACGATTTTTACATGGAAGATGTCGCCGTTTATAATGTCGGCTGGGCTGTAAGTCCTTTCTTTTCAAATTCGGTTAGAACACAAGTTACAAAGGGTTACGACTATAAAGTTGAAGGATCACCAAACATTTCGGATTTTTTCGACCCCGGTTATGTTACGCAAACTCTTGGTTTTACATACGATAAATATCAAAATATAATTACACGTTTTGGTATAGCTTTACAGGAAGTATTCACGAATAAGTTCAACCAATATTCCGACGATCCCGATACACCGAACGAGATAGAAAAATTTAAATTTGAAACCGGTATTGAATCCGTTACCGATATAAACTACACTCTCGATACAAATCTGCTTTACGGTTGTAAGTTAAGATTGTTCTCGCGTTTCGAAAGTTTGGATGTTTGGGATGTAAGATGGGACAACACAATTACAGCAAAAGTTAACTCGTGGTTAAATGTTAACTTTACATATTTGCTAGTTTACGAAAAAGCCCAAACGCCTTTAACGCAAACAAAGCAGACATTGCAAATTGGAATAGTATATACGCTCTTATAAAATTTAAAGCCGCGGACTATTTTCGTGATAATTCGTGTAATCTACGGCTAATTATTTATTATCCTTATTTTTTATTATGACAATAAAAGAAAAGCAAAATCAACTCGTTCAAGAATTCGAACAATACACTAATTGGGAAGACAAATATTCGCGTATAATCGAGCTGGGGAAAAAATTAAATCCTCTGCCCGAAGAGTTCCGTACCGAAAAGTATAAGCTTAGCGGATGCCAATCACAGGTGTGGATAAATGCAAAACTTGATGAAGGAAAAATATTTTTTGAAGCCGACAGCGACGCTGCAATAGTAAAGGGGTTAATCGCAATTTTAGTTAATGTTTATTCGGGACACTCGCCTGATGAAATTTTAACAAACCCGCCGGAGTTTCTTAAAAACATTGGAATTGATAATCATCTTTCTCCAACCCGTAAAAACGGTTTGGGTGCAATGATGAAGCAGATACAGATGTACGCTGTTGCGTTTAAATCGGTGAGCAAGAAATAATCATTATTGATTATCTATTTTATTTTTAATACGCTGTTTATAAAATCAATTTCATCGCGATTAATTGTGTGACTCATTCCTTCATATATTCTTTTTGTTACGCGCGCGTTTAAAGATTTAAAAATTTTTTCTGTTTCGTGAACTCGTTCTACCGGGATGTGCGGATCAACATCGCTGCAGCCGAGAAATATTTCAGTACCGCTTAAATCGCCTTCGTAATTTATTAATTCTCCCGGTGTACCAATTAAACCCCCGCTTAATCCGAAAACGCCGCCAAATCTTTTTGGATTACGCGCCGCATATTCCAAGCTCAAACACGCACCTTGCGAAAATCCAAGAAGAAAAATATTCTCGCTTATAAATTCATTGCTCAACAAATCATAAACTATCGAATCAATTAAAGCCAAGCCGGAAGCCCTGCCCGGTTCATTCATTTCAACGGGAGACAAAAAACTGTACGGATACCAAGTATTTCCTTTGGCTTGCGGCGCTATATATGCGATCCCCTCAACATCAAATTCGTTTGATAATGATAAAATGCTTTCCGCCGTTGCGCCGCGTCCGTGAATCATTATCATTGCAGCTTTTGCGTTTTCAATTTTCTCGCCGCTGTAAATTATCGGCTGGTTTTGATGCGGACCGTTTATGTTATTGTAATCAATCATTTATTGTCACAAAAATTGATCTTCTTGTTTTTCCGTCTATACTTTTGGTTTTATGTCCTCGGCCGGTATTATCTTCAACAAGTAAAATTTCTCCGGCTTTAAATCTTCTTTTTTCACCAAGTCCGTTTTCAATTTCAATTTCACCGTCGAGCAGAATGATAAATTGTTTTTGCGGAGCCGGGTGAAAATCAAAATTGTAATTTCCGTCCGTTTCTCTAAAAATTATTTCCTTAACCGGAATTCTTTCGGAAAGCTTACCAATATCCCCGGCATCAAGTAATTCATAATCCAATTCCTCGAAATGAGTTTCATTATCCTTTCCGGTATAAAGACGAGTTACTTTCATTTCTTCACGAGTGATTTTGTTTTCAATGGGATTAAACGCTGCTCGATCAAACTTCTCTTCGGTTCATGCCATTCGGGAAGCTTTAATTCCTCGCCGAGTGAATTGATATCTTCGTCAATTAAAAATCCCGGTTCATCTGTCGCAATCTCAAACAATATTCCTCCCGGTTCGCGGAAATAGATCGAATGAAAATAATTTCTATCCACGACCTCTGTCGGACGAAGTCCGTGTTCCAATATTCTATTACGCCAGTTTAACTGTTCTTCATCGTTCGCTGTTCGCCAAGCAATGTGGTGTACACTTCCGGCGCCGCTCATCGCACGCGGTAAGTTTTTATCCTCAACAATATCAACAAAGGCTATACTTTCGTTTTCGCCGAAAGAATACCTTTTCATATTTCCTTCTTTCGTAATAAACTTAGCGCCCATTGCTTTACTTAAAAGATCTTCTGTTTCCGCAGAATCACTTAAATAAAAAGTTGATCCGAAAAATTTTCTTATCGCGTGTTCCGGCGGTACCTCTCCGTTGTTCCATCCAACAATTTTATCAACATTATCATCGGCAACTATCTCTATTTTCATTCCGTCCGGATCGAGCAATGAAATAAATTCATACCCAAATTTTTTCGATGGGCCAGAAAAATCAATTGCCAGTTCTGCAAGCCTATCAATCCAGTATTGCAATGAGTTTGAAGGTACGCTGAACGAAACAATATTTATTTCGCCGCCTCCGCGTTTTCCTCTCCGTGCGTCCGGAAAAGGAAAGAAAGTTAGAATTGTCCCCGGCGTTCCGATTTCATCACCGTAATAAAGATGATAAACGTCGGGTGCATCGAAGTTCACGGTTTTCTTAATGAACCGCATACCGAGTGTTTGTGTATAAAAATTGTAATTGGCTTGCGGGTCGCTCGCCATTACGGTTATATGATGTATTCCGTTTATTATCTTTTCCATTTCATCCGCCTTTCTACCCGCGCAGTTTGTCTAGCAATTCATTCAAATTTTTTGCTTCCGCTACGGAAAGAGATTTTAATTTTTTATCAAAGTCGTTATCTGATTTATCAATCTCTTCAAGAATTTTTAATCCCTCCGAAGTAATTTTTACTTCAACGCGTCTTCTGTCATCAGGACAAATTTTTCTCTCAACCAATTCTTTAGCGAGCAGTCTGTCCACAAGCCTGGAGGCGTCCGACATTTTATCGAGCATTCTTTCTTTTAATAAATTTACCGATGCGGGCGAAGGATACTGTCCCCTTAAAATTCTTAGAACATTGTATTGCGCCGCAGTAATATCATATTCCTTAAATAGCGCGGTTTGATGACTCATAAGCCAGCTGTTTGTAAAAATTAAATTTACAGCCAGCTTATGGAATTCATTTCTAAATTTTTTCTGTTTTATTTCTTCTTCAAGTTTCATTACGATTTTTTCAATTGAAGATCGATTACCAGTTCAACCTCTTTGCCAACTACAAGCCCGCCTGTTTCAATTGCCGTGTTCCATTTTAAATTATAATCGAACCTGTTTAACTCGCTAGTAATTTTGAATCCGGCTTTAGTATTTCCCCACGGATCTTTTACAATGCCGTTAAACTTTACATCAAGCTCAACTTGCTTTGTAACATCGCGAATCGTCAAATCGCCGATGAGTTTAAATTTATTATCGCCGACTTTTTTCATCGATTTCCCTTTAAAAGTCATCTGCGGAAATTTTTCTGAATTGAAAAAATCATCTGAGCGCAAGTGGTTGTCGCGTGAATCATTATCCGTAAAAATACTTTTCGTGTTAACCGTGAAATCTATTTTCGCTGTTGAAAAATCATCGTTGTTTGTTGTGATGTTGCCGGAATAATCCTTAAAGAATCCATCAACCTCCGAAATAACCATGTGTGTTACGGTAAATCCAACTTTAGAATGGGATTTATCAATTTCCCATTTTGTTTGTGCAAACATTGTTGCAGAAACCAGCACGAGTAAAACAAATATATTTTTTATTGTTTTCATTTTATTTCTCCTTTGTTTGTAAAAGATATTTTTAACTCGAATATATGTCATAACATCTATTTATTTAGAGAAGTTCATTTTGCTAAAAATATATTTTACTTACTCCGACTGATAAGTCTTATATCGAGCACTTCTTCAAAAAAAAAGAAAGCTGTATAAGTTAATTAGGAAGGGAAATACAGAAATTGTTTCTATATGAAGCGCTTTAGTTTCTCAATATCACGGTGCTTTCCCAGTATAATTAAAGCGGTATCCGGCGCAAATAATTGATCTGCCGCGGGAATAAGTATCAACTCATCGCGAAGAATATCTTTGATTGCAATTATTGTCACTCCGTACTTTTGCCGAAGATTAAGTTCGCGAATTGACTTGCCGACAAATTCATCCGGAAGCGCTATTTCAACAATACTGTATTCAGGCGCTATAGGAATCTGATCTATTAATGATGGGATTGTAAGTCTTCTTGCCAAACGTAAAGCGGTTTCTTTTTCGGGGTATATAACTTCTGTTGCCCCAATAGACATAAAAACTTTTCCTCTAAGTTCATTCATTGATTTTACAATTATTTGATCTACTCCCAATTCTTTTAAGTGAACAATCGTAAGCACTGTAGCCTCCATATATTGTTCACCCAATCCGAGTATTGTAATATCAATGTTGCTGCCAACGAACCCAGAAAGGACCTCCTTGTCTATAGTGTTTGCAACAATAGCATCTGTTACAAAATTCTTGATGCTTTCAACAATTTCCTTTTCTTTATCTATTGCAAGCACTTGGTTTCCCTGCCTTGTTAATTCAATTGCAAGATTAAATCCGAAAGTGCCGAGACCAATAACCGCTATATTTTTCATAATTACTCCAGTTTATCCCGCCATCACATTGCCAGTAGGATAACTATGTTTTTGATTTCTTATTCTGCCAACCAGAGAATATCCGATCGCAAGTGGACCTACACGCCCCACGAGCATTGTAACTATAATTAATATTTTACCCGTTAAACTAAGCGATGATGTAATTCCCATTGATAATCCTACTGTTCCAATCGCAGATGTAGTTTCAAAGAAAATTTGTAGAAGCGAAAATTTTTCTACCGAGGCGAGCATAAATACAACCAATATTGTATATACGAATGCAAATAGTGTAAGCCCGATTGCTTTGTTGGCTGTCGATTCCGGAATTGATCTTCTAAATGCAGTTAGATCTTCTCGGTTCGTAATTACTCTTTTAAGAAATAGTAGGAGTATTCCGAATGTCGATGTTTTTATTCCGCCGCCAGTACTTCCAGGGGACGCACCAATAAACATTAAAATAATAAGACCGAGTAAACTTATCTCTCTCATTGAGCCGATATCAATAGAATTAAATCCTGTTGTTGATGATGCTGATATAGATTGAAAAGAAGATTTGAGAAGTTCTTCGGTTATCGATGATGTATTATTAAAAAATCCTTCGGAAAAAAACAACACTATTGTTCCGACAATCATTAATCCAAAGGTAACTATTAGTACAAGTTTTGTATGATCGGTAAGTCTAACCGGGTAATTATGTTTTGCTTTATTAATAAAATATTTCCATAAATCATATAAAACAAAAAAACCGATACCGCCTGCAATAGTAATTATTGCTATGGTTACATTCACAAACACATCATCGGCATATCGAATAAAACTATCGGGATAAAGGGAGAACCCGGCAGTACAAAATGCGGATATTGAATGAAAGACTGCGGAATAAATAGATTCAATTATTGGGAAATGCTGAATAAATACTATTGTTAGAAACAACGCGCCAATCGACTCAAATATAATTGTAAAAAGAATAACTGCTTTAATAAATTTTTTAATTTCTATGTCGGTCGGACGAGCTATCGATTCTGTCAGTAATCTACTTCCATTAATTGAAAATCTCGCTCCAATTCCAAAAGAAACAACGGCAATAAACACCATATAACCCAATCCGCCGATTTGAATAAGTATTAATAATATGATCTGCCCAAAAATTGAGAAATGACTCCCGGTATCAACAACTCCCAAGCCTGTGGTGCTGATTGCAGATGCCGCCGTGAACAGTGCATCTATAAAAGGTGTGTATTCGTATTTTTCCGAAGAAATTGGAAGACAAAGAATAACTCCGCCAATAATTGTAAGAATAATATATCCCAAAACAAGTATCTGTATCGGGGTTGCTTTTTTATGCATTTGTTTTAATGTCTCTTAAATATGAATTCCGAATTAATATAAATGTGTTAAAATATTTTGTGAATTTTTATTCTCACAAACCGGCTTTACACATTCTTTCTTTGCGTTTAAAAAGTCGATATTTATTCAGAGGCACTAAAATGGAACAAGTAAAATGATTAGCAAGAAAAGAATCGGATATTTATAAATTCTTTATACGGTATTGGCATATTTTACATATTCTTTATAAACATAATCTGCTTTTATAAATATTTTATGCTTGCGTTATTTTTATTTACAGCGTGTTTATAAACTCTTAATTAGATTTAGCATGTGTTTCTTTATGATTAGAGTTGATTATCAAACAAGTGATCGAGGGGACTGAAATGGAAAACAATAAATTAGATTTGAATATTAATGACAAGACATATAATCCCCGGAACGGATTGCTGCCAAGAAAAGGCAAGTATCCTTTTATATCGGCGGTATTAAATTCTCCCCTTATAAAATACTTTTATTCTGCATTTATTATTTCCACTGCCGGCGCGCTGTTGTATTATCTACATCAACATATCGGCTACCAAGCGGTTTCGCTCGTATTTATATTTATAATTTCTGTTTTGCCGCTTTTCAACTTTAAGCCGGGACCAATATTTCTTGCCGCTGTAATGAGCGCTTTTATATGGAATTACTTTTTTATTCCACCGTCATTTACTTTAAGAATAGGAAAGATTGAAGACGTTTTAATGTTTGTACTTTATTTCGTAATTGCCTCCGTGTCCGGGTTTTTAATTTCAAGGATCCGAACACAGCAAGTTTTAATCAATCAGAGAGAAAAGAGAACTGCTGCGTTGTATGACTTAACACGAGATCTTTCTTCTTCAAAAAGTTTGAATGAGGTTACACAATGTTCGCTCAAACACATTAAAGACACATTCAATGCCGAGGTTGCCTTTATTTATTCTGAAGCAGAAAAGAGGCTAAATAGAACTGCCCACGAGTACAGTACTTTTAAAATCGACGAAGCCGAGTGGAATATTGCACAACTTGCTTTTTTAAACTCGGAAAAAGTCGGAAGGTTTACGGAAACAGTAAAATCTATAACTGAAGCCTCTTATTTCCCGTTGTTAACAAAGAGCGGTAATCTTGGGATTATCGGATTACTATTTCCGGCAGAATCGGTTTTGAGCAAAGATACCGAATCCCTGTTAAATATTTTTATTTCACAAATTACTATTGCAATCGAAAGAGAACATCTGAAAGAATTGGCGAAGAAAAATTTGGTTATTTTCGAATCGGAAAAACTGTACAAAACTTTATTCGACTCAATTTCCCATGAATTAAAAACTCCAATCACTACAATTATAGGTGCAATTAGCTCTCTTAAAGATGAAAGAATTTTAAGCAACCGGGATGTTCTTTTAAATTTGGTTAACGTAACAAATGCCGCCGCAGAAAGATTAAACCGTCTTATTGAAAATCTTTTGGATATTACAAGGATTGAAAGCGGAAATATCAAACCAAACAAAGAATGGCATTCGATAGTTGATCTTGTTTATTCGGCAATCGACAAAGTTAAATCAATGTCCACCGATCACTCAATTAATTTGGATATCCAAAACGATATTGGCTTGCTGCAAGTTGATTACCCGTTAATTGAGCAGGCGCTGATTAATTTAATTCATAACTCTGTAGAGTACACTCCGCCGGGAAGTAAAACAGATGTTGTTGTAAAAAAAATAACCGGCAATATAATTATCATTATTTCAGATAACGGACCGGGTTTTCCGGAATCAGAAATAAAAAATTTGTTTAAAAAATTTTACCGCGTGCCAGGAGTAAAATCCAGCGGCACGGGACTTGGTTTATCAATCGCGAAGGGATTTATTGAAGCGCACGGCGGATCAATTTCTGCATGGAATCGTAAAAACGGCGGCGCCGAATTTACTATTTTAATACCGACAAACTAAAAAAACATGACAGCACAAAACACTATTGTTGTTATAGACGATGAATCGTCAATAAGAAAAATTTTATCTATCACACTTGAAGCTCAAAATTATAAAGTCGTTGAAGCATCGGGGGGACGGGATGGAATTATTGCTGTTGCTAACTTTCATCCGCAACTTGTAATACTGGATCTCGGCTTGCCGGATCAAGATGGTTTTTCTGTTTTAACAGAAATTCGAACATGGTCAAATGTTCCGGTTATAATTTTATCCGTAAAAAATTCTGAAATTGATATTGTAAAAGCGCTTGATTTGGGCGCCGATGATTACATGACAAAACCATTCAACACATTTGAACTGCTTGCAAGAATCAGGGCCAATCTGCGAAGAACACAGCAGCTTGAAAATGAGACGTTGTTGATTAACGGCAGTTTGAAGATCGATTTTTCTCAAAGACTTGTTTACAAAAACAACCGTGAGATTAAACTTACAAACACTGAATACCTTCTTGTATTTCTTTTCTTTAAAAACATAGGTAAAGTCTTAACGCATAATTTTATTTTAAAAGAAGTTTGGGGACCCAGCCATGTTGAGGATTCTCAGTATTTACGGGTTTTTATTGGGCAGTTGCGTAAAAAAATTGAAGACGATCCTTCCGAGCCAAAATATATTATTACAGATTCCGGCGTAGGTTATAGAATGAAATCATTAATTGATTAGCCGTTAATTCTTCACTCTACGCTTTACATTCTTCACTCAATACTCATTTATGATTTTTGATCAAGCCAACTTCAGGGCACTTGTTGCATTCGAATTGTAACGTGATGTGATGAATTCCGAATTTATTGTGAAGTGATTTTTCGATTCTTTCTCTCAGCAAATCGCTTTCGCTGATTTTCATATCGTTAATATTTACATGTGCTTCCAAGTGAACATCATTATCGCCGACCATCCACAAATGAATGTGGTGAATATTTTCCACTTCTTCAAATTCCTCAACTTCCTTTTGAATATCCCCAATTGAAATATCTAGCGGTGCACCTTCCATTAAAACATGAATGGCTTCCATTAAAATCGTGTAGCTTTCTCTAATAATATAGATCCCGATCAAAACAGTTAACAGCGGATCAATCCAGTTAATGTTCCAAATTGCTATTGCAACTCCGCCCGCAATTACCGCCACCGAAGAAACGGTATCGCCAAACAAATGCAAATACGCCGAGCGGATATTTAAACTGTTTTGGGAATCCTTGCGAAGCAAAAGCATCGCGGCAAGATTTGCGATCAACCCGATAACGGCAACAATGCTCATTATTCCTGCTTGAATCGGTTGTGGATTTTGAAATCTTTCGTATGCTTCGAAGAATAAGTAAATGCAAACGACAATCATCACCACGGAATTGATGACCGCGGCAAGAATTTCCGCGCGCTTTAATCCGAATGTGTGCTTCATGGAATTACTGCGGAGTTTCAACCTTAAGGCAATATAACTTATAACAATTGAAATACTGTCGCTGAAATTATGAAGCGCGTCGGAGATTAGCGCCAGACTGCCGGATATAATTCCGCCGACAATTTGCGCGGTAGTAATAAACATGTTCAGCGCAATCGTAAAGAGCAGCCGCCCTTTTATCGAATTAACACTTTCCGCGTCGATGTGATTATGTGAATGATTGTGTCCCAAATTTATTTATTTCTTAAATTGCTTTTGATTTCTACAAAAATCCGAATCATACTTATGAAAAACAAATTTTACACAGAATTTGATTTTGCAAGAATAAAAGAAAGCCCGCGCGATAATGATTACAGGTCTCCATTCCAAATTGACCGCGATAGAATAATTCATTCATCCGAATTTCGCCGGCTTCAAGGCAAAACGCAGGTTTTTTTGCCCGGCGAATATGATTTTTACAGAACACGGCTTACGCATTCAATTGAAGTAGCGCAGATCGGGCGCTCTATTTGTAATTATCTTCAATCAAAAGAAAAAAATTTTTTTGATGAAGAATATTTTATCGACCCGGATTTGGTGGAAGCAATTTGTTTAACCCATGATCTCGGTCATCCGCCCTTTGGTCATGCGGGTGAACGGGTTTTGCATAAGATGATGAATACATACGGCGGCTTTGAAGGCAATGCACAAACCTTAAGATTGGTAACTGAAAATTTGTACCGCGACGATGACCGGCACCGCGGCATGAACCCTACACGCGCTTTCCTCGATGGTATTTTAAAATACAAAGCCACTTTCTCGCAATTTAAAAATCCCGAAAACCATTTTATTTACGACGAACAGAAAAAATATATTGCATTTGTTTTCGATGAAAAGAATTACAAAAATGAATTTTCTTCACCGGATAAGTTTAACAAATTTCAAAGTATCGAATGCCAGATTATGGATTGGGCGGATGACACGGCTTATGCAATTAACGATTTAGTTGACAGTATTTCCGGGGGATTTATTAACATTGCAAAACTTGCCGCATGGCAGCGCGAAAAAAAATTAAATGACTTTCAAAACGCCATTGTCGAAGAAATGATTTCCTGGATTAAGAAAGGAAATTACAAACCTAAGTTCGGTGCACAGATTGGTCAGTTTGTACTTGCATGCGGAATTAAAAAGCGTAAAACTTTCCTCGATAAAAAAACCAACCGGTATAAATATGAATTGACGATTGATAAAGAAGTATTTCAAAAAGCGCAGATTTATAAAAAAATCTCTGTTGATCTTGTTTTCAGGTCGGCACAACTCCATCAGATTGAGTTTAAAGGCAACAGCATGCTCGAAAAAGTTTTTAAACTTTTTGAAGCTAACTATATCTCATCAATCAAAAATTTCAAACTGCTGCCGGACTTTAACGATAAACTGGTTCGTTCAGAAAAAAACAAAATTGCCCGCGCAAGAATTGTCTGCGATTATATTTCCGGCGCAACGGATTCATACGCAATGCGAACTTATAGAAGATTATTTGATCCCGAATACAGCGTTTTAAATGAGCTTGCTTAAAAATATTTTGTGAAGAAATTATGGATAATATTTATTCTGATGAACAAAGATATTACCGCTTAATCCACTATTTGACGGATTACATTTACACGGTTAAGATCGAAAAAGGAAAAGCCATAGATACATATCACGGTCCGGGCTGTTATGCAATTACCGGATATACGTCCGAGGATTATGTGAAAAATCCCGAACTATGGTATAAAATGGTTCATTCCGATGACCGCGCAGCAGTATTAGATCAAGCGGTGAGGGCTTTAACCGGCAAAGATGTAGAGCCGCTTGAACACAGAATAATTCACCGCGACGGTTTTATCCGTTGGGTTCGCAACACAATTGTTCTATCAAAAGACAAAAACGGCAATGTACTTTATTACGACGGTTTGATTAACGACATCACAGATTTGAAAGTTGCCGAACTGCTTGCAGCTTCTAAACAGAACCAATTGATACAAGCCGATAAAATGGTTGCACTCGGTACAATGGTAAGCGGCATTGCGCACGAAATCAATAACCCGAATAATTTTATTTTACTCAACGCGCAATTTTTGCAAAAAGTCTGGAATGATATTCAGCCGATTTTAAAAGAATATTACGAAAATCAGGGAGACTTTTTTATTGCCGGAATTCCTTACGGCAGCGCAAAAGATAAAATGGAAAAATCCATTGAAAGCATACTTGACGGTACAATGCGCATTCAAAAAATAACAAGAAGTTTAACAGATTTTGCGCGAAAGGATTCCGGCGAGCTCGATCAGGAAGTTGATCTCAACAAGGTTGTTGAAGGAGCAATTATAATTACACAGAACTTAACAAAAAAATCAACCGATAAATTTCTTGTGAATTACAACCGTTCAACTCCGTTGATTAGGGGCAACATGCAGCAACTCGAACAAGTTCTGATAAATTTAATCAGCAATGCTTGTCAATCGTTAACAAATAAAAATCAATATATAATTATTTCCGTTCTTCACGATGACGAAAAGAACACCGCAACAATCGAAATAAAAGACGAAGGAACCGGTATCGATGAAGAAAATTTAAAATACATTTTCGATCCGTTCTTCACCACAAAAAGAAATTCCGGCGGAACGGGTTTGGGACTTTACATTTCATACAATATTGTTAAAAGTCACGGCGGAGAACTTATTTTAAAAAGCATCAAGGGAAAAGGAACAACATTTCAAATTGTTCTTCCAACAAAAAACAATCGGAGATTATAATGGGCGCGGCAATTTACCCGGAACACCCGGTACTGCTTGTTGACGACGAACAGCATTTTTTATTCAGCGCTGAAACCGCGCTAACAACAAACGGCATTAATAATGTCGTAATTCAAAACGACAGCACAAAAGTTTTGGATATGCTGGAGGAAAAAGAATTTTCACTGGTTGTTCTAGATATGAACATGCCGAACCTATCCGGAATTGAGCTGTTGCCTTTGATAGTTGAAAAGCATCCAAACATGCCGGTAATAATTTTAACCGCAGTAAACGATGTTGAAAGCGCGGTTAAATGTATTAAAGCCGGGGCTTTCAATTATATTTTAAAACCGGTTGACGATACACGCCTTGTAACAACAATACGAGGCGGATTGAACCTGCGGGAAATTAGAAATGAAAACAGTAGGCTTAAGGATTATCTTTTAAAAGATAAACTAGAAAATCCCGATGTCTTTTCGGAAATAATTACGAAAAGCAATTCGATGCGTGCGATATTTAAATATATTGAAGCAATTGCGAAATCTCCTTTACCTGTTTTAATTACGGGCGAAACCGGTGCGGGCAAAGAAATGATTGCAAAATCAATTCATAAATTGAGCGGAAGGCCGGGTGAACATATTTCCTTAAACGTTGCCGGTGTTGACGATAATTTATTTTCAGATACTTTGTTTGGCCACAAGAAAGGAGCTTTTACAGGGGCGGAACAGGATCGCAAAGGAATGATTGAACAAGCCGAAAAGGGAACTCTGTTTCTTGATGAAATCGGCGACCTAAGTTTGGAATCGCAGGTAAAATTATTGCGGCTGATTCAGGATGGAAAATATTTTCCGCTTGGCTCCGATATGGCAAAACTAGCGGATGTCCGCATTGTTTGCGCAACCAACGTTGATATCGATTCTATGAAAAACAAAAATGAATTCAGAAAGGATTTGTACTATCGTTTACAAACTCATCACATTCACATTCCACCTCTAAGAGAAAGAAAGAACGATATTCCTTTTTTGATAAATCATTTTTTAGAAAAGGCTGCAAAGCAGTTAAACAAAAAGAAACCGACTCCGCCCAAAGAACTTTTCTCGTTGCTTTCAAATTATAATTTTCCCGGCAACATACGCGAACTTGAAGGAATTATTTTCGATGCGGTGAGCGTACATAGATCGGGGATACTTTCGCTAGAACCGATTCGCGAAAAAATATTTCCTAAAATGAAAGCGGCTGATTTTCAAAATTTAGACACCGCTCATCAAGAGGAGAAAATAATTTTTACAGACCAACTTCCAACATTAAAAGAAACAGAAGACGCAATAATTAATGAAGCATTGAAACGTGCCGATGGAAATCAAACCATCGCCGCAGATATTCTTGGCATAAGCAGGCGTGCTTTAAATAATAGATTATCCCGCAAGAATCACGAAGAATAGAATCCCAAAACAATTCTTTGGTATGGATTAAAAAGGATGCCACATTTTTGCAAAGTCCACAAAACTTCCAAAAGATTATTTGTTAGTAAAAACAAAGCATTTAATAGGACTTGTTGTGTTGTTTGTGAAGTTTTGTGGCACTCCTTTTAAAACTAAGATTAAAGCGATTTTCAACCTAACTTATATTAATAAAACAACTTACGAGATCTGCTATTCTTTGGCATTCCGCTTGTTATAATAGAAGCAAGTTAAACATTAATCATGAGGTGATACAATGAAAGCAGTTACAATGAAAAGTATGGTAGTTTTTTTACTGTTAGCTTTTTCTGCCACTATCTTTGCACAGACTCCCAAAAACGAACAGTTATTGAATAAAGCGAAAGTAAATTACCTTCGCACCCTCAACAGCGACTACAATTCAATTGTCGAATCTTCAATCTTCATTACAATGGAATTGAAAAACAGATTTCCCGAAGCTGATTTCGGCAAACTTGTTGACAAATTAAATGAACTTGCTGTTGAAGGCAACGCGCCAACCGTAAGATATAAAGCCCAGTTGGCAAGTCTATATATTAATTTTCACGGAATGTTTTCCGATATTCAATTTTCCGACAAAGAAAACCCTGAAAAATATTTCAAAGAGATTTCCGATAGACTTACACAATTTCCGGTTGCAGTTAACAACTAAGATTGAAACGGGATTGTTCTAAGTATCATACCCGGACTTGTATAGGATTTTAACAAAAGTTTTCATGGGCCTCCTATATACAAGTTCGGGTTGATCTTTTAAAAGGACAGCTTTTTTTATTTTAAACCCACCAAAACATCATCGATACTTTTTACATTTTCGAAAAGAGTTAACAATTTCATCAATACTGAATCAACAATGGAATCCGGGCAAGATGCCCCGCTTGTAATTGCTATTGTAACGAGATTTTGGGGAGGGATAAAATCTTTGGTTATTTTTTCCGAATGAACTCGAAGATCAAAATGTTTTATTTCGTTTGATGAAATTATTTTATCGGAATCTGAAATGAAAAACGTACTGAACTTTTGCTCCAGAAGTTCGACAAGATGCGAAGTATTGGAGCTGTTATAACCGCCGACAACAAACGCCAAGTCTGCTTCTTCGTTTAATAATCCTATTGTTGCCGATTGATTATCGTTTGTAGCGTAACATAAAGTATCGCGCGTATCTGCAAAATGCTCTTTAATATTTTCAGTACCGTATTTTTGCAGCATTGCTTTTTTCAAAAGATCGGCAATCGCTTGTGTTTCGGAAGCAAGCATAGTGGTTTGATTTACAACGCCGATTTTTTCCAAATCTTTTTGAACATCAAACCCCCTCGAATATTTGCCTTCAAATAAAGCATAAAATTCCATTTTGCTTGAGTTACCCAAAATAACATTTGCGAGTAAACTTGCCTCGTCTAAATCCCTGACAATAACAGAAGGAGAGTTTTGAATCGTGTGGGAAAAAGTTGCGCGCGTTTCTTCGTGTTTAGCTTTGCCGTGAATTATTACCGTATAATTTTGTTCGCCTATTTCTTTCGCACGGTTCCAAACTTTTTCAACAAACGGGCATGTCGTGTTATACTTTACCGCGTCAATTCCCTTTTCGGCAATAAGCTTTTCAATTTCCAGAGTTGTACCGAATGCAGGAATTATTACTATATCTTCTGAAGTAATTTCATCCCATTCAATAAAATGTCTCCCGTAATTATCCATTATGAACTTAATTCCGCGGTTTTGCAGATCTTCATTTACAGCAGGGTTGTGAATCATCTCGCTTAATAGAAAAATTCTTTTACCGGGATTTTCCTCGACGGTTTTGTATGCAATTTCAATCGCGTTTTCAACACCGTAACAAAATCCGAAATGGCGTGCTATTAAAAATTTAACCGGGCCGAAATCCAAAACCGTTGGTGAAAAATTCTTCTTACGCGGGTCTTCTGTTTTTCGTAATTCCTTGATTCGCGAAATTATAGAGCTTTTATAGTGTTGGGGAATATCAAACTTTTTCAAAAATCTCTCCGGTCATTCATCAAAGCTTGTCTTTAATTCTTTTTTCAAGGTAATCAATTTCGGCAATATGACTTGAGTAATCTGAGTCATTTCTACCGGCATCACGGCAGCGTTCGATTTCTTTTAAAGCGTCAACATATTTCCCGGTAATGTAATAAAGCCGTGCCTTTTGAAAATAACATGTAAAGTTTCTTGATGTCGAAATTGCTTTGTCAATCCATTCAAACGCTTCGTTAATAAATACCCCGTAATCTGCCGCAAAACGTGCAGCGACAACATAAACCGAAAAATCATCCGAATTGGTTTTTGAAATTGCTTTCTTAATTCTAGAATATATCTGCTGCGCAAAATCAATTTTCACATCAAATGATATTTGAAGTTCTGCCCAGTTCATTACAACATTACACGTTGAATCTGTTAATTCCGGAATTGTAAATTGAAGCCGCTCGGTAAACAAACCCTTCTCGGGCTTAACTGTAAATCTTAATTGATCTTGTTCCGGTAAATATTCTGTTCCCCAAACCAACGCTTTATTTAAAATTACCGTCCATTCTTTCTCTTTTGGAATTGTATATATAGAATAAATGCCCGCCGGAACTTTATTGCCGTTTACGTAAACATCGGATGTAAATTTAATACGTGTGGATTCATTGGCGCCCGTACGCCATACCTCGTTATAAGGAACAAGGCTTCCCCAAATTTTTCTTTCCTTAACGCCCGGTCTGCAATAATTTATTGTGATATCCGTAAAACCAATTGACTGCGAAACCGACGCCATTGGACTATAATATGGAATAATATCCTGGGCGTAATAATTTGTTGTTACAACAATTAAAATTAAGTTCATTAAAAAAAACTTTTTCATTTTTACCTCATTTCTCGTACTATACAACAAGGATAATTCCGAGTGATGTATAGTTTTTTTATTCTATGATACTAATCGGCATAAAATTTTTTATTTTCCATTGCCATTGATTTCAGTAATGGATTAACCCTGTATCTTTCCTCGCCGGATTTTTCATAAAGCAAATTTAGTCTTCGCACAACTTTATCAATGCCGATTTCATCCGCCCATTTTAGCGGACCTTTCGAATATTTAAATCCTTTTAGCATTGCAAGGTCAATATCGTGCACAGTTGCAACTTTGGAATAAACAACAGCCGCGGCTTCGTTTATAAGTACGGAAAGAATTCTAAAAAATATTTCTATCGATATGTTTTCATCTTTATTTATTACTTCATTATCGGTGTGCGGATAAACATAAAAACCTTCGCCGGATTTTCTACCGAGTTTTCCCTCGTCAATTAATTTTTTCTGAATAGGCGATGGTTTAAACCTTTTATCGTATTTGAACTGCTGAAATATTTCTTCATTCACTTTATAATTTACATCGTTGCCGATCAAATCCATTGTTTCGAACGGACCCATTCTAAACTTGCCGATTTTTTTCATTGCCCAATCTATCGTTTGAACGTCCGCGATTTGTTCTTCAAGAATTCTAAGTGCTTCACCGTAATAAGGCAGGGAGACGCGGTTAACAATAAATCCCGGCGAATCTTTACAAACAACAGTTGTTTTGTTCCACCCGTCGATTAATTCTTTTGCCGTACGAACAGATTGCTCGCTTGTTAAAAGTCCGCGTACAATTTCTACAAGAGGCATTAAAGGTGCGGGATTAAAGAAATGCGCTCCGATCACTCTGCCGGGTTTTTTACATAAAGATGAAATTTCCGTTACCGAGAGCGATGATGTGTTTGTTGCGAGAATTGTTTCATCCGAAACAAAATGCTCAAGTTCTTCAAACAAATCTTGTTTTGCTTTCAGATCTTCAACTATAGCTTCAATTATAAAGTCGCAGTTACGAAATTCGGAAATTGAATCAACGAACCGCGTGCGATCGAAAATATCAAATGCTTCATCGGCTGAAATTATCCCTTTATCAATCAATCTCTTTAGCGATGAGTTGATTGTATTTTTTGCTCGTTCCCGCGCATTGGGATGTTCATCGTATAAAAATACTTGATGACCTGCGGCGGCTATTGCTTGCGCAATACCTGCGCCCATTGTTCCAACACCCGCTACTCCGATAAATATATTTCCGGTTGTTTTCATCTTGTTTGTTCGTTTGATTTAAAAATACAAAAAGAAAAATCAAAAGGAATGGTTTGATTATTCATGCTTTTTAAGATTAATAATTCTATCTATCTTCGATCTCATTCCTTCGGCGCCTTGAATTCCGCCCGTGTGCAAAGCAATGATTTTTTCTCCTTTTTTGAAAAACCCATTTCTGACCAAATCATATATTCCAAACATCATTTTTCCCGTGTAAATCGGGTCTAATGGAATTCCGTTCAGTTTTTCAAACTCGTTTATAAAGTCAATGAGTTCATAATTAATTTTTGCATAACCGTCGAAATGGTAATCTAGATTTATTTCCCAATTCAAATATTTTTTCCCGGAATAATCTAAAACCAATTTTTGAGTTGAGTCTATTAAGAATCCGGCGTTCTTCAAAACGGTGAAGCCAAGAATTTTTTTATTTCCATCCAATCCGGCAACAAGTCCCGAAAACGTTCCGGCAGTACCGCATGCCGTACAGATGTAATCATAATCAATATTAATAAGTTGTGGAATTTCCGAACACCCTTTTAATGCATTTAAATTTGTACCGCCTTCGGGAATTATAAAAGCATTGCCGAATTTTTCTTTTAATCTTTCCTGGAATTCTTGAGTATGTTTTAATCTGTACTCGCTTCTTGAAATATAATGTAAGTTCATACCGTTATCCGAAGCAAATTTCAGTGTCGGATTTAACGGCAAATGTTCTTCGCCGCGAATAATTCCAATAGTTTTAAAACCGAATATTTTTCCTGCAGCAGACGCCGCATGAATATGATTTGAATACGCTCCCCCGAAAGTTAAGAGCATATTGAAATTACTTCCTTTCGCTTCTAAAAGATTGTATTTCAGTTTGAAATACTTGTTGCCGTGAACAAACAGATGAATTAAATCCAAACGAAGCATAAATATTTCCGGTGAACCGGTAATGCCTGGCAATTTAATTTTTTGAAGTACCGCTTTCTTCAAATTAATTTCTTCGAACAAATTATTTCTTCCTATGTTGGAACAAAATTTAAACAAACCGGTTATAAAACCGTCCAATTTCCTGCAAATAAAATTCAACACAAAATAACAATGAACATGAAAAAAGAAAATCAAAAACCCGCGCAAACTAAAAAAAGAATCAAAGATGTTGTTAAAGAATATTCGATAATGATATTTATACTTTTCATAGTTACGTCCTCGTTAATTCAAGGTTCGCGTGTTCCAACGGGTTCGATGGAAACAACCGTTTTAATAGGCGACTGGACAATGGTGAACAAGCTCCGTTATAATTTAACAACTCCGCGAAACATTCCATTTACAGATATAGAGCTGCCACATTTGGAATTGTTAAAGTGGAACGACCCCCAACCATATGATATTGTTGTTTTTGAATTCCCCGGCAACAGAGATAATATCAAACATACCGCAATTGAAAATTATGTTAAACGTTGCATCGGTACACCGGGCGATACGGTACAAATAATTAATCGTGTTGTATATGTAAACGGGAAGGAATTCAAACGTCCGCCGCATATTCAATATTTGAAATCGGAGAGTTATCCAGAGTATTATTCCGACCCGGATATTTTTCCTATTGGCAGCGGTTGGAACTCCGATAATTACGGTCCGCTCGTTGTTCCATCCAAGGGAGATGTTATTAAACTTTCAGTAGAAAATATTAACCAATGGGAAACTTTTATAAACCGAGATTTTGAAAAAGATGTTGTTGATGTACGCAACGGAAAAATTTTCATTAGCGGAAAAGAAACGAATGAATATATTGTTACCGATGATTATTATTTTATGATTGGCGATAACCGAGACAACAGTCTCGACAGCCGCTTCTGGGGATTTGTGCCGCGCCGCAATGTCGTCGGCTCGCCGATGTTTGTTTATTTTTCATGGGACAGCGATATACCTTTCAGCGATTTTTTTAATCTTATATCTTCAATTAGACTTGACCGCATCGGGAAAATTATTTACTAAAGTAATGGAACGCAGATTTAATGATTCATTAAGATTTGCGTTCCACATGTTTATTTCAAATTCTAAATTCCGACACTAAAACCAAAGACTATCATTCTCTGTCCAAAGTAACTTTGAATTTCATTTCTCTCGCTGTAATCCGGTGAATACGAATAGCCGAAAATGTTATTAAAATCAAAAATGTTAATTCCTTCCACATAACCGATAAAAGAATATTTATCAAAAAAAGTATCTAAATATGTTAAACGAAGATCTACCCTTTTGTAATCCGGGAAGCGCGATGAATTTGTTGAAGCGTAAACCGGCTCGTATATATTTATATCACTTCTATAATATGAACCAGTCACTGGTGTGAACGGTCTTCCCGTTGCGTATTTTGCAGTTAACCCGAGTTGAAATTTTTCAGATAAACTATATCTTGCAACCAAAGAAATATTATGTGTTATGTCAAAACTGCTGCTTGTGTAATTATCAAAATCCATCCACAAACGTTTTGTATTTATGAAGCCGTAAGAAATCCAGCCGTTTATTCCGAACGGAAAATCTCCTTTGTAAATTATATCAATGCCGTTTGCAAAGCCATGGCCGGAGTTATCATAATTTAACAAATCGTTTTCGAGAGGTAGATTTTTGTATTCTTTAGTATAAACTTCTACGCGGAAAGAATTAAAATCATTCACCAAGTATTCATACGAGGCAATTAGATGAAGGGCTTGCATCGGTTTCAGATTTGGATTGCCGTCAACGGGACTGTATAAACGCGGATCGGGTATTTGTTTAAAAACTCCAGCGCCTAAACGAAATATTGATTTATCATTTAATTTATAGCCGAACCCAAAACGCGGATCGATCCAATTGACATTCAGGTCAACAAAATTATCGTAACGTATTCCGGCTGTAGCCGATAAATTTTCTATTCCCAGAAAATGCGCTTGTTGAAATTCCGTGAAGGCACCGAATCTTCTCCCGTTAAATTTTGCATCTATAGTTTTTGCATAGCCGTCGGGACGAATATCATAATCCTCAACAGGGATTTTTCCTTCGTACTGAACAACCCGGTTTTCAACTTCCACGCCGGCAAGAAGTTTTGTGCTTCCGCCGAGAACAAGTTCAACATCGCTTCGGAATGAATAAACATAATCTGTTTTAAGAAGGTCGAGAATACCAAACTTCCATGAATTTGAGTATTTGTTGTATGATGCGCTGTTTTTAAAGACAACATTTTCAAACAAGATTTCTGTTGATTGAAGATTAACAAAAGTGTTTTTTGTATTTCCGTTGAATACACCGTTATATTCTGCACGTTCTACATTAACCCCCTGTTTATCTTCAGCTAAAATTGTGAACAATTTTAGCTTGCCGGTATTCGAATATTTATAAACAATTCCGCCCGAAAAATTTCTTGAAGTGGGAGCTACACTCATCCTCTCCTGTCCGCCGTTAAGCCAGTATATTGGTTTTACAAAATTTTGTTGAGCATCGAAATACAAACCAAGTTTTTCAGGCGTAACATTTATACTCGAAGTAACATTTGCATTGGCGAGCGAAATGCCGATATTAAAATTTGTCTGCGCAAATTGATCTCTTGTTTCAATATCCAACACACCGGATAGTACATTTCCGTATTTAGCTGAAAATCCTCCGCTGGTAAAATAAATTGATTTAACCGCACTTTGATTTAGGTTGGAAAAAAGTCCGCCGTAAGTCGATTCAAAAGTGAAGGGATGATAAACCACCGACTGATTAATCATTGTAATTGTTTCTATCGGGTCTCCGCCGCGGACATACAATTGCGCGCTTTCGGCAACTTGAGTTACCCCCGGCATGGTTTTTAATGATTGATAAATATCAGTAGCCGCACCCGGTGTTGTTAAAACATCTATTCTACTAATTACCAATCCCTTTTCTTTTTCTGATCCGTAAGAACTTGCGGTAACAATTGCTTCATTTAATTTAACGGTATTCTCATTTAAAACGATATCTTCGTTTATTTTTGTTGATGAAGCAATATCAAGTTCTTTCGAAAACTTTGCATAACCGACAATACTGGCAATCAAAGTTGCTTTTCCTGTTAGCGATGTTTTAAAACTGAACGAGCCGTCATCATCGCTCATTGATCCATCTGAAGTATCCAGTAGAAATACATTTACATAAGGAATCGGTTTTCCTTTATCATCTTTTATTATTCCTCTTATAACAGTTTTATGTTGTGCGGATAAATTTGCTATCATTATTAACAAGTATAATATTACATAAATTATCTTTTTCATTTTATCTGACATTTATTATTTATTTGCTATTTTCTTTTCTAGCTCAGGAAGTAGAGAATATTTCACCCAACCGTATTCGGGTTCAACACTTAATGCTTTTTTATATGAAAAAATTGCCGCATCGTAATTGTTTAATTTTTCTTGAGTTCTGCCAATCCACACAAGGGTTTCTGCGTAACCCCAAACAGGGTTTAAGTTATTTTCATTTTCATCTTTTTCAAAAAGCTTAACTGCATAATTGAAATTTTTTAACGCGTCTTCATCGCTTCCGCCAAACATTTTAGGAGTGTTGAATTTCATCATTCCTCTTATCACATAACCATAGGGTTTATCCGGGGCAATACTTTGTGCTTCATCTAGCAAAGAATGAATTTGGGGTGAAAGAGTAACCGCACTCATCGGATTTGTTGCGATCTTCATCATATAAATTGCCGCAGAAAGAATTTTTCCATCAGCTGAAAGATTTTTATCATTCTGTAATTTTCCCGCATTATGCAACGCGGTTTCATAATACTTATCAAATAAATTTTCGCCGCCGTTGCCCATACTCATCTCAAGAAGTTTGTAATCAATTAATGTTATGTAATAAAGCGGAAGTAAATTGGATTGATCTGCCGTAGACGAATTTTCAAATATTGTGCGGGCTTCAAGCAGTTGATCTTTACTATAATGCAAGTAAGCTGTTTTCGATAAAATTTTTCCTTCGTCGATAAGTTTGTCAAAGGAAGTCTCTTGCGCAGAAACGATTATTGACAGCAAAAGCATTACTGCGATTGCTAATAATTTGAATTTGTTTTTCATGACACTCTCCATTATATAAATAAAGAACTTTGTAAAACAAAGTTTATAGATAAAAAAATTATTTCTTAATCATCTTTTCTAATTGTTCTATATATGCTTCAAATGCGCTTTTGCCTTTTTTGGATAGCGAATAAACGGTTCTCGGTTTTCGATCAATGAATTCTTTTTTAACATTGATGTATGCAGCATCTTCAAGTTTTTTAAGATGTACGCTCAAATTGCCGTCTGTTGCATTCACCTTTTCCTTCATGAATACAAAATCCGCTTCATCAACCGTGATCAACAAAGCCATTATTGCCAGACGGATTCTCGAATGAATTATATCATCCAATTGTTGATAATCAAAATCGTTCACGATATTGCCGCCGTTTGTCTTTTATATTTTTTATATAGAGCAATGCCGGGTATGGTTTGGAACAAAAACATTACCAGCACCATTACTAAAAATTGATGGTGTGAAGCAACAAACAACATGATTATTCCACCAACCCACCATCCGAAGGAAATATTTCTAAACCATTTAGAACCGACAATTGTACCGGAAACAAAGTATGAAATTCCCACCACCAAACATATAAGCGGACTAATTGCCCAAACGGTAATAACTCCGGATGCCGGCCCAATAAAACCAATTACAGAACATACAATTCCGCTTGAAACCCAGACGGCTCCGATAATTTTTCCCGCAAATGTTGATGGGTGTTTTATTTTTTGATTTCTTTTATTAATAAAAGAAAATATCCAGCCAATGGGAACAAGCGCTGCCCAAATCCAACCATAATTAAAATACATTTTACCAGCTACTAATATATATTGAAGCAGCATTCCAATAATAACCAGCACACCCCATATGATATAATCCAATCCGTTGTGCATAACGTTTTGTTTTGTTTCTTCGATTACCTTCCGTATAAATTGAAGTTCTTCTATGGCTTTGTTTTCGTCCATCACATTTTCCTTTATAAAGCACTTTGTTTTACAAAGCGAACCTATTCAATTTATTCTTTTTTGTCAAGTTTAAAATTTTGAGAGATAATTCTATTCAGATTCAAGCCCTGCGATATCAAGAATATGTTTTGGAACCCGAGGTTCACCCGCAAAAAAATCACCCTTTTTGCCTTGTGTTAATGCCCACCGATCCAACCAGGAGATGCCGTTATTTTTAATAAACGTGTTTTCTGATTTGTATGCTTCGTCGGTTAGAGCTTCCTCTATAGTAATAAATTCGTAACTCTCCCCTCGAATCATTTCGCAAAGCTTATCGTAATAATCCGAGTTTATCCTGTTGGAGTGAATAAGCAGTATCTGATTGATTTGCCTGCCGAATAATTTTTGTGTTTGGTTTTCGAAGTAGCGGATTTTCTGCTTCATGTATTCAACATATTCCTCGCCGATTCTCCTTCTCAAATCTTCATCGCCGGATTTTACGGCATTATCATACGCTGCACAGTAAATCCACTCCGAATTGTCTATTGTTACCGGCGCTACAGTATAACCATGTTCACTTAAAAATTTTTCTATCTCGTCGCGGTATTCAATTGTCAGCCCGGTGTGCAAAAACGGGTGCCGGAAAAACCTTGGTTTTTTTCCGACTTCTTTCAGAATTTTCTTAGTTACACGCTCTCCAAGTAAAATATCTTTTTTATATTCATCAATTGGAGTTTTATTCGCGCTTGGGTGAGAATATGTATGATTGCCCAACTCAACACCGGCATCTCTCCACATTTTGAAAACATCAATTATTTCAGCATCTAATTCTCCTTTAACTTCAAGTTTTATTTCATTAACAAATGCAGTTACCGGGGTTTCTTGAGATTTAATTTTATCAAGAAGTCGTGAGACATACATTCTTAATTCTTCGTTCGATAATGATGAACGGTTAAACGGCAGATCATCTATTGTAACGGCCATCTTTTTGGTTTGAGGAAATATTATTCCGGTAAAAATTAATACAAGAAACAAAAATTTTATGATTAGTTTATTCATTACAAATCCTTTCTAAGTTTATTTTGATTTATATAAAACTTTACCGCCAACAATTGTATAAAGCACTTTCGCATTTATAATTTCATCGTCTTTACAATTCAATAAATTTTTAGAAAGCACAACAATATCGGCAAGTTTACCGGGCTTTATAGTGCCTTTTAAATTTTCTTCGAATGAAGCGTATGCACCGCTAATTGTGTATGATTTCAGGGCTTCCATCCTCGTCATTTTTTGGCCGGGATAAAAATATGTTCCGTCGTTAGATTTTCGCGTAACCGCCGCATAAAAACATTTTATCGGATCAACATCTTCCACGGGTGCGTCTGTGCCGTTACAGACAACAACGCCCGCATCAATAAATTTTCTCCATGAATAAGATTCGTCTGCCGCGCGGACACCACCTATTCTTTCCGGGACAAATGTCGCATCCGAAGTGCAGTGAACCGATTGCATTGCGGCAATAACTCCAAGTTTTGCAAATCTGCGAATATCGGGTTCGGTTACATGTTGAGCGTGTTCAATTCTCCAACGCAAATCTTTTTTGCCGGGATTTTCCGAAAAAATTTCAGCGTAAAGATTTAGAACTTCAAAATTGCCCCTATCGCCTATCGCATGAATGCACATTTGATAACCATTCTCTATTGCGAGTTTTGCTATCTTTTTCAATGTATCAACCGGCGTAACATTCGCACCGTAATGATCCAGCAGATCGGAATACGGCGCAATCATCCAAGCGCCGCGCGAACCGAGCGCGCCGTCTATATATTGTTTTATTGAACGAACATTTAGAAAATTATTAGCGTAACCGGAAAGTTTATACTTCTCAAGACTGTTTTTCATTAAATGAATTGAATCTCCAACCATTACATTTAAACGTACATTTAATTTATTCGAGTCCGCGAGTTGTTTTATTAAATCAATTGTTTCAAAAGTTTCGCCCGCATCGGTAAAAGATGTAATTCCTTTTTTCAAACAATCTTCCGAAGCGAGTTGACTTTTGCGGATAAAATCCGCGCGGATTTGTTCCGGCGTTCTTTTTCTTAAATACTCATCGTAAAATTTTCTAATTAAATTTTCCGCGTTCTCTTCAAATACCCCTATGGGATTTCCAGTAGAATCACGTACAATCGTTCCACCATTTGGATTTTTTGTGTTCTCATTAACACCGGCAATTTGCATTGCTTTTGCATTTGCAAATATCGCATGTCCGCTTGCATGTGAAAGCATTACGGGGTTGTTGGGTACTGCACTACTTAAAACATTATGAACAGGGTAACCATTAATGTTTATTTCGGGTTTAGGATCAAATTTTTCTTGATGCCATCCGCGTCCAATTATCCACTCGCCCGGGCGGCTTTGTTCTGCCGCTTTCGCAACCATAGCGATCACTTCATCCCAATTTCTTGCCGGGCGCAAATCAATGTTTATTAACGATTCACCGAGTCCGATAAAATGCGCGTGGCTTTCGTTGAAACCTGGCATCATGAATTTTCCTTCGAGATCAATAACTTCGGTTGAATCACCAATATAATTTTCAGCGTCTTCATCCAAGCCGACGAATAAAATCTTATCGTCTTTTATTGCAACGGAGGTTGCATTTGTAATCGAATCTTCGAGCGTGGCTATTACACCGTTTATAAAAACCAAATCAGCGGGATTGTTCACGTTCTTGCCTCCGCAATTTTCTAAAATCAACAGAGATATAATTAAAGCGATTACAAAAAATATTTTTGAATATTTTTCCGACATCATTTTTATTCCGCAATTTTAAAAGAATCATTTTCTATTTACAAGAATAACACCACCGATAATTATCAATCCGCTTACAAGTGTTATAAACGTAATTTGTTCATTCAACAAAATCCATGCGCCGAAGAATGTTACAAACGGTTCGATATAAAGAAATACGCCGACTTTTGATGCGCTCATTTCTTTTAACGACTGCGCCCATAATGCGTATGCTGCGCCGGAACAAATTATTCCAAGAAATAGAATCGACAACCATCCGCCGAGCGAAAGATTAACTACTGCGTTTATGTTATCCCCATTAACGGTAAAAGGTGAAATTAAAACCGCGACGAAAAAAAACATATAAAGCGTTGTCATAATAGGCGAATAGTGAAATGTAATTTTTTTATTCACCATCGAATAGATTGACCAGGTGATTGAACTGCCGACTACAAGCATGTCTCCTTTGTTTTTAATCAGATCGATAGAAAATAAATCACCTTTGCTTATTAATAGAATCAATCCTAAAAATGCAATCGCAATTCCAATAATTTGTTGTATTAAAATTTTTTCTTTGAAAAAAACAGAACTAAGAATTGCCATAAAAACCGGCGTGATGCCTATTATCCAGCCAGTGTTTGATGCGCTCGTCCATTGAAGTCCCGTAACCTGAATCCAAAGATGAAAGCAGGCAATTAACGCAAGCACAAAAACCCATCCGTGGTCTTTAAGATTGATGGTAAACTTATTCTTTTGTTTGACTGCAATTATGGCTAAGAAAGTCATTCCTAAAATTTGACGAATGAAAACAATTACTTCAGGGCTAACTTCTCTTAAAGCATCTTTTGTTGCAATAAATGAAAACCCCCAAACAATTACCGCGAACAATGGCTTCCAATATATTTTAAATCTTTCCATATTTTTCTAAAAAGTTGAAGTGAAAATCCAAAATACTATTAACTTATTCCAAAAATATTTTTTTATTCTATAATATTAAAAAGATATCTTTGTATTAAGGGAAATTAAAAACATTATCATTTCAATATTATGTCAGGATTTTTATGGAGGTAACAATACGCGAAGTTCAGACGAAAGGCGAACTAAAAAAATTCATCAAATTTCCCTTCGAAATTTATAAAGGCAGCAAATGCTGGGTTCCGCCTTTGTTGTCGGATGATAAAAACAATTTAAACCGCAAAAAAAATCCCGCATTTGATTTCTGCGATGCAAAATACTGGCTTGCATTTAAGAATGACAAAGTCGTTGGAAGAATTGCGGGAATTATAAACCACCGCTACAATGAAAAAGTTGGCAAGAAAACCGCACGCTTTAGTTACCTAGATTTTATTGACGATAATGAAGTTGCCGACAAACTTCTTTCTAAAGCAGAAAGCTGGGCAAAAGAAAACGGGGCGGTTTCTATTCACGGTCCGCTTGGTTTTACAGATATGGATCCCGAAGGAATGTTGATTGAAGGATTTGCAGAACTTGGTACAATTGCTACAATTTACAATCACCCATATTATTCAAAACATGTTGAACGGCTTGGTTACACAAAAGAAATCGATTGGATTGAGTTTGAAATCTATCCAACAAAAGAAACCCCGGAAAAGATTGAACGCATTGCGAACATTGTTTTGGAAAGATATAAACTGCGTGTTCTTAAAGTAAAAAAAGCTAAAGAACTATTGCCGTATGCCCACCAAATTTTTGAAGTTTTGAATCTTGCTTACAAAGATATTCACGGATTTGTTTCGCTGACGGAAAAACAAATTGATCTTTACGTAAAACAATATTTCGGTTTTATTAAACCGGATTTTGTACCGGTAATAGTAAACGAGCAAAATGAGGTTGTTGCGTTTGGGATAACAATGCCGTCGCTTTCGAAGGCATTTCAAAAAATACGCGGCCGGCTTTTACCTTTTGGTTTTATTCAAATATTAAGGGCGATGAAGAACAACCCGCGCGCAGATTTATATTTAACAGGTGTTCGTCCTGATTATCAGGATAAAGGCGTAAATGCCGTGTTAATTAGCGAGACGAATAAAACTTATAAAAAATACAACATTCAGGTTGTCGAATCGAATCAAGAACTTGAAAACAACACAAAAGTTCAAGCACAGTGGCGTTTGTACGAAAGACGCCAGCACAAAAGAAGGCGCTGCTATATTAAACAATTATAAATGATTGTTTGGACGCATGTTTTTTTTATTTGAAGTTTAGCAATTTTTTATTCTATCAAGAATTTTTTCACTTCGGCTATCATATTTCTATTCGTCAATATCTTATAATGCCCATAACCGTTGGTATAAAAAGTTTTAAGTTTTGAACTTGATGACGCGATTTCCTTCGCTTCTTCAACCGGGATTTCCTCGTCTTCACTATCGTGAACCAAAAGAATTTTTTTATCAAACATTTTTACCGCATCGGAGGTTAGATAATCTTCAATTGAAAAATTAAATTCTTTTTGAAGCTCCGTTTCTAATTTGTACACATCTTCGGCGGACAGGTTATTATTCCGGCAAAACGATTTTATTAAACCCGCTATACTCAACGGAGAACTTATTAAAACAAGCTTTTCAATTTCTAATTTATAATTATTGAATTGCTTTTGACCCGCAGCAATTACGGCAGAAGAAGCTGCGCCAAGCGAATAACCTACAATTGCATAAACCGGGCTTATTTTTTTTCCTACCGCGGAAATCGTCATACAAAACTCAAACATACTTGAGTAGTTTGTTTCTTTAAATTCGTTAATTGAGGAATGACCAGGTGCATCGAAGGCAACTACGTGAAATCCCGCTTCGGATAATTGTTTAGCAAGCAGAGCCATATGACTTGCGCGCGAACCCCAGCCGTGTGCGAGTAATATAGTTTTTCCTTCTCCCCATTCATAACATTGAATTGTTTTATCATCGAAATCAATTTCAAATCTTTTAACAGACGAGATTGCTTTAGTATCGAATGATGTGATTGGCAATTTAGGAATCGTGCAAAATTTTTCAACTAGTTCTGTATACATTTATTTTCCCCCGAAAATACAAAATGCCAATTGGTCATTTAAATTGAGTTTATAATTTTCTTAGAATCAACTTTTAATGTGCCGATTAATTCCGGCAATTTTTCGTTTTCTTTGTAATATATTCTTTCAAGAAAAAGTCCCGAAGGCGGCGCTGTAAATTTTGCGGGTGTCGGTGATTCGTGTTCTAAAAAATAAATTAAATCTTTCTCTGATAATTTACCGCGGCCTATTTCTGCGAGCACACCGATCATTCTTCGAACCTGTTTCCACAAAAAATGCGAGCCAACAATCCGAATCAAAATTAATTCTCCTTCTTCTTTCATTTGTACATCTTTAATCAAAACTTTTGTTGACTTTTCATTGTCGTCTTTATCTGCAAATGAAACAAAATCATGCATGCCAATAAAATGTTTTGATGCTTTTTCCATTTTATTAAAATCGAGTTGATCTTTTATCCACCAGACGAACGATTTTCCAAAAGCGGTACGTCTTCTTGAAATTTGATATAGATAACTTCTGCTTGTTGTATCGTGCCTCGCATGAAATTTTTGCGGAGCTTTTTCAACTTCTATAATATTTATATCCGCGGGTAGTTCGTCGTTAAACTTCATCCTAATGATTTCCGGTGCAAGCATTGTTTTTACTTCAAGATGCGCAACCTGGCAAAGTGCATGAACGCCGGAATCGGTTCTGCCCGAACCGTAAATTTCCATACGCTCATCTTTAAACCGTGAACCTTTATTCATAAAAATTTTCTCTGCTACTTCGTACAATTTACCCTGAACGCTCTTAGCGTTTTTCTGCATCTGCCAGCCGCTGTAACGCGTGCCCTCATATTCGATGAATAGTTTAAATCTCGACATTAATATTCCTTTTTAAAACCCTCGTAAATGTATAAAACAAATGGGCGTGTTGCATATTTATAGTTTAAGAATGATCTTTAAAATGTGCATCAACAAAAAGATGTTATAATGTGAAATAATATTCGCAGACAAATTATCCGTCGCATATTTATAAATGACGAAATGCAACTTTAGCAATTATAACACATAAAAAATTCATGAGCAGACAAATGAAAAAGCTATTTCCTGATGTAAAAATTAGTGAATCCAAGTATTTTGAAATACATCAAGACTGGGAAGTACCAATTCCCGGTTTTTTTATTCTGGCGCCCAAGCGAATGATTAGCTCTATCGACGAATTTGTGCATGACGAGTTAGTGGATTATATCGAACTTATTCACAAAGTTCGAAAAGCGATGAGGGCAGAATTAAAGATTAATACGGTTTTTTTTTTCAAAATGAGGATACAAAACACAATTATCATTTATGGATTTTCCCACGCCATGAATGGATGAAGAAATTCGGAAAAGGAATTAATTCCATTAAACCGATAATGAATTACGCAATTGAGAACATGGTTGACAAAAACAACATTGACGAAGTACTCAAATGCGCATTTAAAATGAAAGAATATCTTTCCTATAAATTATAATTTAACTACAAACACTAAAAGATTTTAGAAAGAAAGTTTATTTCATTTTTTAAAATCTCGACTTTCAACGGAATCTTTCCAATCATTTCACCATCGGCTTCGATTAAACATGGTTCGCCCACCGGTTCAATTGTACAGCCTTCAAATTCTTTGTAATATAATTCCGGGTGATCAATAAATTTTCCGGCGCGTATTCTGAAGATATTTTTTAAGTAATCAAAAAGACTAACGTTGCCGGCAAGAGTTATTGAAAATTTTCCATCGTTAACTTTTGCGTGCGGTGCAATACACAAGCCGCTCCCGAAATATTTTCCGTTGGCAATACACAAAATCAATAAACTTCCGGTCCATTTAAACTCACCGGATTCAATGTTTAATTTTTTTCTCTTATAATTTATGAATCCGAGAAGCGTGGCTTTAAAAAAATCGAAATTAGGTCCGTAAATTTTTTTCCCTTCGTTTACCCTTTTTGCTACTTCTGCGCCAAGTCCTATATCTGCAATGTTGTTAAAATATCTAACGCCGTCCTCACCGTTCATCTTTTTATATTCAAGCTTTCCGATATCGGTTTTCATTACTGAATTTTGTTTTATCAATTCATATAGATCATTTAGCTTTTTAGATAATTTCATTGTGCGGGAAAAATCATTACCGCTGCCAAGAGGATATAAGCCAACAATTAAATTTTCTCTCTTTTCTTTTTCTACAAGCATAATTCCGTTTACAACCTCACTCATTGTTCCGTCGCCGCCTGCTGCTATTATATAATCAGTTCCGTCAATCACAGCATTTTTTGATAAAGCGATGGCATTGCCGTTTCCGCTTGTAATTGCAACGGTTACCGAAAATTCATTATCGAAAATATTGTGGATTTCCTTTTGGGTGTGCCCGGCGTGTTTTAATCTGCCGTTTAAAACAAAGTATATTTTCTTCAAGAATGATTTCTCATGATTTTATTTTTGGTTTGATTAAAATATTCAAACAAATGTCCACAAACCAAACATAATCTTAATGATTTTTCATAGGATGCTTTCTTCGGATCAAGTATAATAGTTGAGCATAATCCGCATTCCGGGCATTTAACAGAATATGGATTTTCTATTGCGAAATTCTTTTCGTCCTTATTTTTATCTTCGATCATTCTTATCTTTCACAATAATTGAATCCGTTGACAAAGTCGCCGCGTAGTCAAATTCAACCATTGCATTAATCAATTTAATTTTTTTATACTGGAACAAATCGTCACGTTTTATACTCCGCTCTATCACTCTTTTTTCTGACAGCATTTTCGCACGTTGTGTGCCGGGCAAGAGACATTCTTTCGGCGTAAACCAATCTTTGCCGTCATAAAACAAAACATTTGAAAATGATGTGTCTGTAACAATGTCGTTTTTAATAATCAAGATATCTTCTTCGGCAGAGTTTGTGTTTTCCAGTTTTAATTTGTCAATCGCCGATCTGTCGGTAAATTTATACCCGTATGAAATTTCATTCGCGTTAACCGCAATAAGTTTCTTTATATTTTTTTTTTCGTATTCAACAAATTCTATTTTATGAATTTCATAATCATAAAATACGCGGCATTTGTAAACTATATTTTTCAAATCTTGTGGAATGGAAATTATGTTTTCAAGATTAAGTTGGTTATTAATCTTCAAAAGATCGCGGCGGGCTTTGTTAATTCTTTCATTGTGGAAGAAAATATTTGCCGGTTTCCCGTTTTCTATTTTTATCGATTCAAAAAATAGGGACATAAACTTTATCTATTAATTCTTGATATTCTTGTTCGGGATTACTCATAAACGTAACTCCGCCGCCGCTTTTAAAATATAAGTTGTTGTCGATATTTTCTATAAAACGTATCATAACAGCGCTTTCTAAATCCCTTCCGTCATAAACCCCAAAGATACCGGTGTAATAACCGCGCCCGTAATTTTCTGCTTTCTCAATTATCTCAAGAGTTTTTTTCTTCGGCGCGCCGCTAATTGATCCTGCAGGCAGTAAGTTAAAAATAATTTCACCGAGCGATTCATTAAATTTTTCGGGTAGTCTCCCGGAAATTTGTGAACTGACTTGCAATAGTTTTTTATCATGAGTTTTAATTTCTTCTACATATCGAAATTTATCGACTTTTACATCTCTCGCAACAATACTTAGATCGTTACGGATCAAATCAACTATTGTAATGTGTTCTGCTTTTTCTTTTTCATCGTTTAAGATTATTTGTTCAGCGTTCTCAATGTCCGCGTCAATCGTACCCTTCATCGGGTGAGAAAAAATATTTCCGTCTTTAATCGTTATAAAGGTCTCCGGCGAAAACACAACGAATTGATTTTGGAAATACAACTTATACTTTGCTTTCGATACATGAAATATTTCCGACAAAGTATAATTTGTTTCAATCTTTGTGGGAAAGGTGAGATTTAATAAATACGTATTTCCTTCAGTGATGTTTTGCTCAACAATGTCAAACGCGGCTTTATACTTATTGAAACCTATTGGTTGTTTTTCAAATTCCAGTCTTTTACTTACAACAGAAGTATCTGAATAATTTTTTAATTCATTTACTTTATATAATATCGAACCGGGATTTACTTTTTCTAGCGGAATAATTTGCGGGGAATTCATTTTAAAATCTATGATAAACAAGAACGGAATTCCGGTTTTACCGAGCCGGTTCATTTCCCAAATTGCTGTTTTTGAATCCATTATGAGTTTTGCTTTCTCTTTATGATAAGCAATGCAAATTTAGAAAGAAATGTCTTTTATAGAACAGGGCTATTAATCTATTTTAACTCTTCCTTAAGTGTCTCGCCAATAATTTGTATTCCGCGTTGAATTTTGTCTTCGGGCGTGTGCGAATATGAAAGTCTGAAATGCGTATTGTCTTTCCCTTCTGGATCGAAAGTTTTACCGACAACAAACACTGCGCCTTTTGCAATTGTTTTTTTGAGAATCGAAACAACATCAATTTGCGGTGGAAGTTTACACCAAATATAAAATCCTCCGCGCGGCTCAGTCCATGTTATTTCTTCTGGAAAGTATTTTATAATTGCCTCCGCCATCGAATCTTTACGGCGTTTATAAATTTTACGAAGGTCGGCAATATAATTGTAGATGCCGCCGTTTTTTACAAATTCATTTGCAAGCACTTGCGTAAAATTCGGCGAGCATGCATCAATTGACTGTTTGCATAACTCTGCTTTTTTATAAATGTCTTCAGGTACAAGCATCCAGCCCAATCGAAATCCCGGCCCCAATATTTTTGAAAACGCACCTGTATAACAAATCGTTAATTCTTTATCATACATTGCTTTCATTGGAAGACATCTTTCTTTATCCGCATTATCAAAATACAAATCGCCGTACGCATCATCTTCAATTAAAGGAAGATCATATTCTTGAAGAAGTGCGAGAACTTCTTTTTTTCTTTCTTGCGTATATAGGGTCCCGGCGGGATTATGGAAATTCAAAGTTAGATAAACAAACTTGGGCGGAACTCTTTTGTTTTGTACTAAATATTTTTTTAAAAGCTCAATATCAATTCCGTTTTCATTCAGTTCAATCCCTTTTAGTTCTGCTTGATATGATTTGAAAGCCGAGATCGCCCCGATAAAACATGGGTTTTCCGTTATAACAGTGTCGCCGGGATCGATAAAAACTTTTCCTAAAATATTAATTGCTTGAAGAGAGCCGGTTGTTATCAAAAGTTTATTGTTATCAACCGGTAAACCTTTTTTCCGCAAATGCTCTTTTAATGTATCGAGAAGCGGCGGATAGCCCGGTGTAGGTCCGTACTGAAAACCGTCTTGTTTTATTTTTAGGGGAAGCGAATTATAAATTTCATCAATTTGTTTAACAGGGAAAAGTTCGTTGCCCGGCATTCCACCGGCAAACGAAATTATGTCGGGGCTAGTTGCAAGACTCATCAAGTCTCTTATTTCGGATGTACGAAGTGAATCAACGACTTTCGAAAATCTTATCATTTCTCTCTCTCAAACTATTTTATTGGCACACAGATTATTATTAATCATGATTTTTCATAAACGATCATATTAAATCTGCGTTCCATTTTTATAACTCGTAAATGTCGCTTGCTTTAACCAATTCCAATTTATGTTTTTCAAGAATTGAAATTGTTTGTTCGACGTCTTCTGTTTTAATAATTACCGTTGCACGATTGCTTAACGCAAACGCGTACATATATTCAACATCAATTCCCTCTGAGGAAAGAATTTTTAAAGCCCTGTGTAAGCCGCCCGGTTCGTTCGGAACTACAAGTCCTATTACTTTTGTGATATGAACAGAAAATCCATTTTTTTTTAAAACTTTTTCAGCTTCTTCGGGTTTATTAACTATAAGCCGCAAAATTCCGTAATCGGCAGTATCGGCAACGCTGAAAGCCGACATGTTAATATTTGCCGAAGTTAAAACTTCAGTAACTTCAGTAAGCCGTCCGGACTTGTTTTCAAGAAATATCGATAGTTGTTTAATTATCATATTAGCCTTCTATAATTTTCTTTTATCAATCACGCGCTTAGCTTTTCCTTCGCTGCGTTCGATTGTTTTAGGCTCAACAAGTTTTACGTTTGCATTAATTCCGAGCGCCGATTCGATATTGTGCTGAATTTTGTTTTTCAATCCTTCGAGTTTTTTTATTTCATCGGAGAAAAATTGGTCTTCAACTTCAACCCACACCTCAAGGATATCGAGATTATTGACTCTATCAACTATCAATAAATAGTGCGGTTTTGTTTCACTCATTTCCAAAAGTACGGTTTCAATCTGCGAAGGGAAAACATTTACTCCGCGTATTATTAACATGTCGTCCGATCTTCCCAAACATTTTTGCATTCGAACAATAGTTCTTCCGCAAGAGCATTTTTCATAATTCAACTTTGTTAAGTCGCGCGTTCGATAACGGAGAAGCGGAAGAGCTTCTTTTGTAATACAAGTAAAAACGAGTTCGCCGATTTGTCCTTCCGGTAAAACTTCGAGTGTTTGCGGATCAATAACTTCGGGAATAAAATGATCTTCAAAAACATGAAGACCCTTTTGATGCAAACATTCTGTTGCAACTCCGGGACCGATTACTTCACTCAAGCCGTAAATATCGATGGCTTTTATTTTTAATTTATCTTCAATTTCACGGCGCATTTCTTCAGTCCACGGTTCCGCGCCAAAGACTCCGGCTTTCAATTTTAATGAATTGGGAGAAACACCGTTTTCAATCATTGCTTCTGCAAGATAAAGCGCATAAGACGGAGTACACGCTATTACTGTGGATCCGAAATCTTGCATAAGCTGTAATTGTCTTTGAGTATTTCCACCGGAAATTGGAATTACAGTCGCACCGATTTTTTCAGCACCGTAATGAATTCCCAATCCGCCGGTGAACAAGCCGTAACCATACGCAATATGAAGAACGTCATTCTTATCCGCTCCCGCTGCAGTTAAAGTACGCGCAATAACTTCCGACCATATTTCAATATCTTTTCTTGTGTAACCGACCACGGTTGGTTTGCCTGTCGTTCCGCTCGATGCGTGAACGCGCACTACCTCGGATTTGGGAACAGCGAATAAACCGAATGGGTAATTATCGCGCAAATCCTGCTTTATTGTGAAAGGCAAATTTTTTAATTGATCTATGCCTTTAATATCGCCCGGTTCAATTCCGTTTTTTTGAAATAAGCAGCGGTAAAAAGGAACATTGTAATAAAGCCGCTGAATCATTGCCGATAAACGTTCGCTCTGAAGCTTTACAAGCTTTTCGCGTTCCATACATTCGATGTAACCGTTCCAGATCATAAAAGAATTGAGTGGTGTTTTGTGTGTTTAGATTTTTAGTTTATTATTCACGCATAAAAATAGACAACGATGTCAAGAGTTGCAATAAAGTTCACACATATATTCATAACGTTCGTTATCAATTCGCTTGCGGGGCTGAAACTAATGCCGTAATTTTTCAATAAGATAATTTAATCTAATTATATGTCGGGACTATTCTGATATGAATAAATTATTACTGCTTGGCGCCGAGGCAATTGCGCAGGGCGCTATCGACGGGGGTATATCGGGAGTTTACGCTTATCCCGGAACGCCTTCGACAGAAATAACCGAGTACATTCAAAAATCTAAAACGGCGCGCGAAAAAAAAATCCATAGCCGGTGGTCGGTGAATGAAAAAACCGCCATGGAAGCAGCACTTGGAATGTCATACGCAGGCAAGCGCGCGATGGTTTGCATGAAACATGTCGGCTTGAACGTAGCCGCCGATCCGTTTATTAATTCTGCAATAACAGGTGTGAACGGCGGGCTGATTGTTGCTGTTGCCGATGACCCATCCATGCATTCATCGCAAAACGAACAGGACTCTCGCTTCTTCGGAAAGTTTGCAATGATACCGATATTCGAACCTTCGAACCAGCAGGAAGCTTACGACATGACACGCGAAGGATTTGCGCTTTCCGAGAAATATAAAACACCCGTGATGATTAGAATAACGACACGGCTTGCTCATTCGCGTTACGGGGTTGAAACAAAAAACCCTATTGATGAAAACTCTATTTCACTGCCGGGTGATTCCAAGCAATTTGTTCTTCTTCCTGCTATTGCACGCAGCCGTTATAAAATTTTACTCGGTAACCAAAAAAATTTTGAAGTTGAATCCGAAACTTCACCGCACAACAAATTCATCGACGCGAAAAATAAATCACTCGGCGTAGCTGCATGCGGGATAGCATTTAATTATTTAATAGAAAATTTTGAAAATCATGTTTGTGATTTTCCTACCGTAAAAATCGGGCAGTATCCTCTTCCAAAGAAGATGCTGCAGAAACTTTACGAAGAGTGCGATGAAATACTTGTCCTCGAAGACGGCTATCCTCTTGTAGAAGAAGCTTTAAATGGATTTTACGGTTGCGGTAAAAAAATCAGCGGCAGACTAAACGGTATACTTCCACGCGATGGTGAATTAAATCCTACGATAGTAGCAAAAGCTCTCGGATTGAAAACAAAAGAAGGTTTGCCTGTTCCTGAAATTGTTGCAAACCGTCCGCCGGAATTATGCACGGGCTGCAGCCACCGAGATATTTATGAAGCTTTAAACGAAGCGATGAAATCATTTGGCGATAAAAGAGTTTTCTCCGATATCGGCTGCTATACACTTGGTGCGCTTCCTCCGTTTAATGCAATAAATTCTTGCGTTGATATGGGCGCATCAATAACTATGGCAAAAGGCGCTGCCGATGCTGGGCTCACTCCTTCCGTAGCAGTAATAGGCGATTCTACTTTTACTCATTCCGGTATTACCGGATTGCTTGATGCGGTGAATGAAAAATCAAATATAACAGTAATAATTTCGGATAACTCAGCAATTGCAATGACTGGTGGACAAGATTCTTCCGCAACAGGAAAACTTGAACAAATTTGTTTGGGTCTTGGCGTTGAACCCAAGCACATACGAATTTTATTCCCGGTTCCCAAAAATCATAACGAAATGGTAGATGTATTAAAAGAGGAGCTTGCATACTGCGGCGTTTCAGTTATTATTTCACAAAGGGAGTGCATTCAAACTTTACCTAAGAAAAAGAAGTCGGACAAAGTATAAAATGTATTTAGATTGTTTGCCCTTTTAGTTAAAAGAAGAACGAATCATTTATTAAGAAATTTTATCGGGTTATGAAAAAAGATATAATTTTAGCCGGTGTTGGCGGACAGGGAATTTTATCAATTGCGGCGATAATCGGATTTGCCGCGCTTGAAAAAAATTTTTTTGTAAAACAAGCCGAAGTTCATGGAATGAGTCAGCGCGGAGGCGCAGTACAATCCCACTTAAGAATTTCTTCAAAAGAAGTAGCTTCGGATTTAATTCCGTTCGGTGAAGCAGATATAATTTTATCTGTCGAACCGATGGAGTGTTTGCGCTACTTGCCTTATTTATCTTCCGAAGGGTGGATAATTACAAACACAACTCCATTTGTTAACATTCAGAATTATCCGGATGTTAACGAATTACTTTCAAAAATAAAATCTTATAAAAATGTTATTACAATAGACGCCGACGAAATTGCTAAAAGAATCGGTTCACAAAAATCGTCAAATGTTGTTTTGCTCGGCGCAGCATCGCGTTATCTCGAAATCCCTTTCGAAAATCTTGAAAGCGGAATCAAAACATTATTCGGCCCAAAAGGCGAAAATGTTGTTAACAAAAATATAACGGCGTTAAGAGAAGGACACGAATCTATTCTTATTTAGCGACCGATTTTCCTCAAAGAAAAACGCAGAGAGGAAGACGAATGGAATCACTTAAAAACTTTTTCTACCCGAAATCAATTTGCATTGCGGGCGCAATCGCAAAAGAGAAAAGTATTGGGCGCGAAATGCTCGCATCAATTAAAAATTATGGTTATACCGGAAAAGTTTTTCCGGTGAACAATAAACTTGATGAAGCACTCGGTTATAAAGTATATCATTATATCGAAGAGATTGAAGAACAAATTGATCTTGGAATAATCATTATCCCCAAACAATATGCAGAGGCAACTGTTGATGCTTTCCTCGCGAAGAATGTTAAATCTATAATCTTAATTTCCGCGGGATTCGAAGAAGTAGGCAAAGAGGGCGAGGAACTTCAAAATAAAATTGTGCAAAAAATAAATGACCACGGCGCAAGACTCGTTGGCCCAAATTGCATGGGAATAATCAACACGCTTGATGAAACAAAGCTCAACGCAACTTTTGTTGCTGAAAAACCAGAAACGGGTTCTACCGGATTTTTATCTCAAAGCGGTGCGCTCGGTGCGGCTGTTTTAAATTCATTGAGAGAAACCGAAATTAAATTGGCACATTTTATTAGTGTGGGCAATAAAGCAGATGTTTTTGAAAATGATGTTTTGAATTTTTGGAACAAAGACGACAATATAAAAACAATGGCTTTTTACTTAGAAAGTTTTGTGGAAGGTAAAAATTTTATAAAACCTTTTATTCGGGGAGAGATAAGAAAACCGGCTGTTGTTTTAAAATCAGGAAAAACAAAAAGCGGAATGAAAGCGGCGTCTTCGCACACCGGGGCTTTAAGCGGTAAGGACAAGGTTACAGATTCTCTTCTCAGGCAATTCGGAATTATTCGCGCGGATAATTTAAACGAGCTTTTCAACACCGCAAAAGGTTTTGAACATTTCCCGCTCCCCAAAGGAAACAGAGTTGCTGTAATTACAAACGCCGGTGGACCTGCAATTTTATGTGTTGATAAAATTGATAATGAAGGATTGGTTCTCGCGGAATTTTCTGAAGAAACAAAAACTAAGCTACGCGGCGTTGTTCATCCTGAAGGAAGCATTAACAACCCCGTTGATTTGCTTCCGGGCGGTACGGCAGATGTCTATAAAAATACTATTGAAATTGCGGCCGCCGATAAAAATGTAGATGCCGTGATTACGATTTTTGTTGAGCCGATAATGGTTCCTGCTTTTGAAGTAGTTGAGGAAATCAATTCAATAAATTGCAACAAGCCGGTTTTACAAATTGTTATGCCGCTGCCGGAATTTTGGAACCTGTATAAAAACGAATCGAAACTAAAAACACCTCTTTTCAAAAATCCGGAAGACCCGGCGGAAGTTATTGCGAACATGCTTTTCTATGTGCAAACAAAAGATCGTTTGAACCGCAACAAGAACGTTTATTCGGAATTGTTGAATATTTTTCCGTCTTCGAAAAACAGTCTTACAAATAAATTTTTATCACAAGAGGGGGTTCATAAACTTTGTGAACAATATAACCTTCCAACGATAAAAAACAGAATTATCAAAGTAGTTGATCCGACAAAAATCAAAAATGATTTTTACCCGCTTGTTTTAAAAGGAATAAATGAAAAAGTAATTCACAAATCCGAAATGAGCGCGGTAAAATTAAACATAAAAAATCCGGATGAATTGCTCTCTGCCGCAGTCGAAATAAAGAATAGCTTTGCCAATGCGGGTTATGAAGTTGAAAAATTTCTCGTTCAAAAATTTGTTGAAACAAAACACGAATTAATTATTGGCGGTTTCCGAGATCCTTCTTTCGGTCCAGCAATTTTATTTGGTTCCGGCGGCAAATATGTTGAAGTGTACGATGATGTTGCGATAAAATCTTGTTACTTATGCGATGAAGATATTGAAGATATGATAGATAGGACTAAGATTGGAAAAATATTGCGAGGTGTTCGCGGCGAAGAATCCTGCGACATTCGCGAACTAAAAAGAATAATTACTTCGTGTTCAAGAATGATGCTTGAAAACGAAAACATTTCCGAGTTTGATATAAACCCGCTTATAGTTGATCGGAACAATAAATACATTGCCGTAGACGTGAGGATAAAAATTTAACAGAATATTCTTTCTACCTGGTAAAACCCGGTAAAAAATGTGATAAACAAAGTATTTAGTATCCGCCTCTTTTAAATGAATTTCGATTTATATAAATATTCAGAATGATATTTATTAAATACGTCTTTACGGATTTCTAAAAAATCATATCTACATCGGCGGGTTTGTCATAATATAAAAGAATATTGATTGCGTTTATAAAAGACCCAAACACTAAATTACACTTAAAACGACATCTAAAAATCATTTCGTATTAAATTTGCATAATTTTAAACCAAAACCAAGTTTGGTTTGACTAAACTATATGATAAAAAGAATGAAGAATATTAGCCGGGAGTATTAATGAAAAGAAAAATCATCATACCTGTTATTGCCGTTATCACAGTTCTTGTTGTGTATTTGTTGTTTTTTGCCAACGAAAAAACGGTCACAAATTTTACGTTTGGAGAAGTTTCAAGAGGAAATTTACATGTTTTAATTACAAGTTCAGGTACGCTTGAAGCGACTTCAACCGTTGATGTTGGAACTCAGGTTTCCGGCAGAATTACAAAACTATACGTAGATTTTAATAGTGAGGTTAGAAAGGGTCAATTAATCGCAGTAATTGACACGACAACGTTGGCGGCACAAGTAAGAGATGCACAAGCAAACCTTGCGAGATCGGAAGCAGAGTACAAACAAAAAACCGTTATTCACGAAAAAAATCAAACTCTTTACGAAAAAAAATACATCTCCGAACTTGATATAATTCAATCAAAAACCGACGTAGAGTCCTCGCTTGCTAATTTAAAATCTGCGCAGTATGCACTTGAAAAAGCGAAAACAAATCTCGGATACGCTTATATATATGCCCCCATTTCCGGTAAAGTTATAGACAGAAGCGTTGAAGAGGGACAAACAGTTGCGGCAAGTTTATCTGCGCCAACATTATTTACAATTGCCGAAGATCTTACTTCTATGAGAATTCTAGCCGATGTTGACGAAAGCGATATTGGCGATATCAAAGAAGGACAAAAAGTTACTTTCACGGTTCAAACTTATTCAGACAAAACTTTTGAAGGAATCGTTTCGCAGATACGATTAAAATCTACTGTTGTTTCAAATGTTGTTAATTACACGGTTGTCGTTCAAGCAGATAATTCAAACATGCTTTTACTTCCGGGCATGACCGCCACCGTAGATTTTTATGTTGATTCAAGAGAAGACGTTTTACTCGTTCCCAACACCGCTTTAAGATTTCAACCAACCGAAGAAATGTTGGAGAAGCTTGCCGAGGATATGAAATCTGAGATGAAAAATGTACCCGACAGCATAAAAGCAAAATTCCAAAATCGACCGCGTCCCAACTTTGGTACAAATGGCAGAATGCCTGCCGGCATGGACAAAATGAAACGCGTATATTATCTGGATACTAACGGGAAACTAAAAATGACTCCAATATTGACCGGTTTGACAGATGGAAGGAACACGGAAGTTATTAGAGCGCGCGATTTAAATAAAGGAATGAAAATCATTATCGGTTCCGACAGTGAAACGTCAACCACCAAGGGACCAAACTCTCTCACCCCCAACGGGCAAGGCGGCCCGCCTCGTATGATGATGTAACTAACCATAACGGAGAATGCTATTTGGAAAATTCAATAATAAAAACTGTTAATCTTTCGAAGACTTATAAAGTCGGAGAAATAGAAGTTACAGCATTAAAGTCCCTTAATTTAAATATTGATAAAGGGGAATTTGTTGCGATAATGGGGGCATCCGGTTCCGGCAAATCAACATTGATGAATTTGCTGGGCTGCCTGGATACGCCAACTTCGGGCGAGTATTATCTCGATTCTATTAACACAAGTAAACTTAATAAAAATGAGTACGCCGATATTAGGAATCAAAAAATCGGCTTTGTGTTTCAGGGATTTAATTTATTGTCGCGAACTACTGCCTTAGAAAATGTAGAACTTCCTCTGATATATGACCGTGCCGAAAAAATTAAAAATAAACACAAACAAGCAATTGAAGCTTTAAAAAAAGTCGGCCTTGCAGATAGAATACACCACATGCCAGGTCAGCTTTCCGGCGGACAACAGCAGAGGGTTGCGCTTGCGCGCGCGCTTGTTAACGAGCCGGCAATAATATTGGCCGACGAACCGACAGGAAATCTTGACAGCAAAACTTCGATCGATGTTTTCTCCTTATTCCAAGAGCTTAACGATGAAGGAATAACCATCGTAATGGTTACGCATGAAAGAGATTTCGCTTCTTTTGCCAAGAGAATCATTGAACTGCGTGACGGAAAACTAATACGCGACTTTATTATTATAGATAGATTAAACGCAAAAGAAGAATTGGAAAAAATTAACAGCCAAAACATATTAGATGACAGCGAGGGATAATAAGGTATGAAAATAAAAATAATTTTAAAAATCGCCGTCAAAAGTATACTAAAGTCAAGAATGCGAAGTCTGCTTACCGCCTTGGGAATAATAATAGGTGTTGCCGCCGTAATAGTGATGGTTGCAATCGGCGACGGTGCTCAGTCTATCGTGGAAGACCAGATCGCTTCGCTCGGGTCAAATCTTATAATAATCACACCTGGTACTTCTACGGTTGGCGGGGTAAGGGGCGGAGCTGGAACATTTAATAGATTTACCTTAGACGATGCCGACAAGATTAAAAAAGAAGCTACGCTAATAACCGGCGTTTCGCCGCTTGTAAGATCAGGCGGACAAGTTATAGGCGGTGTAGGTAATTGGTTTACACAAATTCAAGGAGTATCGGCAGATTATCTTGATATAAGATTATGGGAATTGGAAAACGGCGAATTCTTTACAGAACGCGATGTTTTAGCAAGAGCAAAAGTTTGCGTTCTCGGTTCCGATGTTGTAGACAATTTATTCCCGGATGATGATCCGGTAGGAAAACAGATTAGAATAAGAAACGTACCATTCAAAGTTATCGGTGTATTAAAATCGAAGGGACAAACTTCAGTTGGAACAAGTAACGATGATATCATTTTAGCTCCATCAAAAACGGTTCTTGATAGACTTTCCGGGGGACGGTTCATCAGTTCAATCCAAGCCAGTGCGGTTTCCAGCGAAAAAAATCAAGAAGCACAAGAAGAACTTAGGCGCATAATGAGAGAATCGCACAAGCTTGAGTTGGGAGAAAATGATGACTTTACGATAAAAGACCAAGCGGAAATTGCCGAAGCGCAAACCGAAACAACGCGCGTATTAACATATCTTTTAGCTTCGGTTGCCGGAGTCTCCCTTATCGTAGGCGGCATAGGAATTATGAACATCATGCTTGTTTCGGTGACAGAAAGAACAAGGGAAATAGGCATCAGACTTTCTATCGGGGCAAGGGCCTCCGATATATTAATCCAGTTTTTAGCGGAAGCTATAGTATTAAGCTTATCGGGAGGAACAATCGGTATAGCTCTTTCATTTTTGATCACATATATATTGAACAATTACACTGATCAAACGGCATTAATTCAACCTCAAATTATAGTTATATCGTTTTGTTTTGCCGGTGCCGTTGGAATCTTTTTTGGATTTTACCCTGCAAGAAAAGCGGCGGCGCTTAACCCGATAGATGCTTTGCGATACGAGTAGTTCAATAATCATAAATAAATGACTGCTGTTTAGAAATTAAACCGGGATAGAACTTGGGAATCCTTATATGAAAAATAAAAATATAATTCTTGCGCTAATATTTCTAATAAGCATTAACAACGTTAATGCACAAGAAAAAATATCTTTAAGCGATGCGATAAAAATTGCTCTTAATCAAAATACTTCTATAGTTCAAAAAACCAACAATCTACAAGTTTCGAACGCGGCAGTAAAAAGCGCCTACGGCAATCTTCTTCCGTCTTTAAGTTTGGGCGGCGGCTGGAGTTGGCAGCACATTAACAATAAAACCGGAACTGCTCAAATTGACTATCTTGGAGAAACACAAGTTATAGGCGCCTCCGAAACAGAATCAAGAAGTTATAACCTTTCTTTAGGAGGTAATATCAATTTGTTTGACGGTCTTTCATCAATATCAACAATCAGCCAAAAGAAAAATGATTTTGCGGCCGCCAAGCTTGAACTTGAAAAACTAAAGCAAGACGCAATTTTGGAAACAGTTAATCTCTTTGTAACAATTATCAATAATGAAAAATTATTACAATTCCGAAAAACAAACTATGATTACAATGCCGGTATGCTTGATAAAATTAAAAAGATGTACGAATTGCAAACCGTGGCCGTTGTAGATCTTTATTCACAAGAATACGAAACCGCCAACGCCCAATTAAATTATCTTCAAGCAAAAACCGATTTCGAGAAAGCAAAATTGAATTTGTTAACCTATCTCTCAAAAGATGTCGCTGCCGAATATACATTTATAATCGACTCAACAAACCATCGAGAGTTTACCGAAGATTTAACCAACCACGCTCCTCTTTATGAGATTGCCCTTGCAAGACGAAGCGATTTACAAAGTCAGAGATTACAAGTGGAAAATAGCGAACACCAACTTACTATTGCCAATAGCGGTTTTTATCCAACATTGTCGGGTAATTATGGTTTGTCAACCAATGCCGTTTCGCCATCGAATTTATTTAATAGAAAGGTTTACAGTCTTGGGCTGTCCTTAAATCTCCCGATTTTTTCAAATTGGAATACTGAATATTCGGTTCAATCGGCAAAAATTCAAATCACCAACGAAAATGAAACTTTGGGGGCGTTGGAAAGACAAATAAAAAGTGAAGTTAAAAGCGCAGTCCTGGATTTACAATTATCTAAACTCCAAATAGACGTAACAAAAACTGCGTTAAAAGCTGCTCTGGAAACATGGAATATAAAAAAGGAAAAATATACAGTCGGCGCTACTACCTATATCGATCAACAACAATCGTATAAAGATTATATTCAGTCCGTGAACAATAATATTTCTGCCGAATCAAATTATTTGTATAAAAGGTATGAACTTTTAAATGCTTTGGGATTACTCACTTTTGAATAGTCCCTGTTTATAAAATAACGCCGAAGTTGGCAAATATAACTTTTCAATTATTCTAACTTCACTATTCTTTAGCTATCTTTGCAAAAGAAATTTTTGTCAATTCACACAATTCTTGCGGAAAGACTTTTATGAGAATTGCTTTCGCATCAAGTGAAGTTTATCCTTTCGCAAAAACGGGCGGACTCGCAGATGTAGCTGGCTCGTTACCGGTTGAGCTTGCAAAACTTGGTCACGAAGTTAAAGTGTTCATGCCGAAGTATAATACGTTCAGCGAGGAAGCGCACGGGCTTCGCTATCAATGGGATATCGGCAGTATTCCGGTACGGGTAAACGGAAATGTTTACGATGTTCATGTTCACATCACCAAATTGCCGGGTTCCGATGTTGAGATTTATTTTGTTGACTGCCCTCATTACTTTCATCGTTTTAGAATTTACACAAACGATCACGACGAAGACGAACGTTTCATTCTTTTTTCAAAAGGAATTATTGAAATTCTTCAACATATTAAATGGGCGCCGGATATTCTTCACTGCAATGACTGGCAAACTGCATTAATTCCTATTCTGCTTAAAGAGAATTACAGCTGGGATAGGATGTTCGACAAAACCGCGACTGTTTTTACTATTCATAACATGGCTTACCAAGGCAGATTTGCGAAGGAGGCTTTTCACAAAGCAGAGATCCCAAACAAATATTTTGCTAACGGCGGGATAGGCGAATATCATTGGGGTGCAAATTTTTTAAAGACCGCTATTTATACTGCCGATATTATTAACACGGTAAGCGAAACATACGCGAGAGAGCTATTAACGGTTGAATACGGAGAAGGATTACAAGATTATCTTGCAACACGGAAAGATGATTTATATGGAATTCTTAATGGAATAGATTACAATATTTGGGATCCCGAAACAGACAAACATCTACCCAATAAATTTTCAATTAATGATTTATCTGGCAAAGAAAAAAATAAAAAATTTCTTCTCGAACATCTTGGACTTGAATATAATGAGCGCACTCCATTAATTGCTATCATATCTCGGCTTGTTGCGCAAAAAGGTTTTGATATTATTTCATATGTTTTAAACCAGTTGATGGATTTGCCTGCACAATGGATTATACTTGGCAGTGGGGAAAAAAAATATGAAGTTATGTTCCGGCAAATCGCGGAACGACATCCGCAAAAAGTTCATTCGTACATTGGCTTCAACAACGATCTTTCTCATTTAATTGAAGCGGGAACGGATATTTTTTTAATGCCTTCGCGTTTTGAGCCGTGCGGATTAAATCAAATTTATTCTCTTAGATACGGAACGGTTCCTGTTGTTCGAAAAACCGGCGGACTAGCAGACACCGTACTCGATTGGAACGAACATCTTGCGCAAGGCAAGGAAATAGGTACGGGATATTCTTTCGAAGATTATTCCGGAACCGCGCTGCTTCATTCCGTTGAACGAGCTATACATGACTATCATTTAAAAGATGTTTGGAAAAAAATTCAATTCAATGGAATGAGCATGGATTATTCTTGGAAAAAATCCGCTCTAAAGTATATAGAACTATATACCAAAGCATTGGATAAAAAAACAACTACCAACACTTTGTAAATTTTTGTAACAGTCCCGCAATCAATGTAACTATTTTCTCAACCTTCACGTCTCATAACCATAAAAATTAAATTTCTTTGTGGGGGGACTTTTATGAAAACCAAAATCGGTTTAGTGTTAATCTGTATCTTGTTTGTTAACTCAACTATGTTTTCCTTCCCGGCATACAAACCGGGCAATCAAAAAGGCACGATTAAAGCAGTTATCCGCGACGCAAATTCAAACACTCCTATAGAATACGCAAATGTTACAATCCACAATTCGAGAGATTCTTCTTTTGTTAGCGGAACCGTTTCCGATAAAAAGGGGGAATTGGTTTTTTCGAATCTTGCCGAAGGACAGTACTATCTAAAAATAAGTTATATCGGTTACGAAAAGAAATATATTTCAAACGTTAATATCACTTCTACAAAAAACAATATTTCACTCGGAGAAATACATCTTGAAGCAGAAGATGTAAAACTTGACGCCATAAATGTTGTGGGCGAAAGAGCCAGTGAAGAATTACATCTCGATAAAAAAGTAATTAACGTAAGTCAAAATTTAAGCGCTTCGGGTGGAACTGCACTCGACGTTTTGGAAAACCAACCGTCTGTAAAAGTTGATCAAGACGGCAATGTTTCATTAAGGGGTAATTCAAATTTTTCCGTTCAAGTTAACGGAAGACCGAGCCCGCTGCAGGGCAGCGACGCACTTCGACAAATTCCTGCCAACATGATTGATAACATTGAGCTTATTACAAATCCTTCTGCAAGATATGATGCCGAAGGTTCTGCGGGTATAATAAACATTATTATGAAGAAACAGCTTGATAACAGCACGTCGGGAGTGGTAAATGCCGGCGCAGGTTCGCGAACAAAATACAACGGCGATTTTTCGGTTAATTATAAAACCCCGGATTATTCTTTTAACGGAAGTTTTGATTACAGAAAAAACAATAATACGATGAATCAATTTTTTGATAGAACAATTTTTGCCACACAAACTTCACCTTCGATACTTTTAAGAACGGATTTGAACGGAAGATTTGAAAGAGACAGTTACAATTTAAAAGCAGGTATTGATTATAACATAAGCGAAAAGAGTACCTTGTCATATTCCGCAGCATACGGTCAATTTTCGATGCTTCGCAAATTCAATTTCAATTATATCGATTTTCAAAACAATGAACTGGGCGGCGAGAAATACAGGCTCTCGATAAATAAAGGAGATAACGATTTCGAATACTTTAATTCGGCGATATACTTTTCTCAGCAGTTCGAACCTAAAGTTGAAGAGCTTTCTTTCGAAGCAACATATACAACCGTTGATCAGCCGTCAACGCAGCAGACAACAAATTACAACACAAACAGCCGATTTATGCCCGACGGCGATGCCGTTTCAATAGATGATTTAATCAACTCAACAAAAAGAGACGACGGAAGAATCAAATTAAATTATTTTCATACGTTCGGGGAAAAATCAAAATTCGAAGCAGGTTTTCAAACAAACTTTGCGTATAGAACTTACGGCATCGAAAGCAGGATTTTTGACTTAAGCACAAATCAGTGGCAAAACAATCCGCTTGCGTCTTATAATTTCGATTTCAGAAATAATGTCTACTCCGCTTTTGTAATGTACACAAATCAGCTGTTAGGAATTGATTATCAACTTGGTTTACGGGCCGAGCAAACAGATCGTTTACTAAAGCAAAAAACATTAAACACGGAATTCAAATACGACAAAGTTCATCTGTTTCCTTCCTTAAATGCATCAACAAAAATTTCCGAAGAGCAACAAATTCAATTTAGTTACAGCCGTAGAATAAACCGTCCGAACGAATTTTCATTAAACCCGTTTCCAAACATAAGCGACACTTATATTTACAGTATCGGTAATCCCGAACTTTTACCCGAATTAACAAACTCTTTCGAATTGAACTACCAACGGTTTACACAAGCATTGTTTTTTTCTGTCCAAACATATTATAGAAATTCAGACAACTCGTGGTCACAAACCCAGACACTAGAAAGCGACGGAAGAATTAAACTATCTTTTGGCAACATTGCAAAAAGTGAAGTTTACGGCGCCGAAATTTCTTCGGGAATCACCGCCGCCCAATGGTTAAAAATAGATCCTTCTATTAATCTCTTTAATTCGGAAATCAGCGGAAGTCTTTTAAACGAGCAGCGCAGCAGAAAAATGTTTGCCTGGTCTTCAAGATTAAATACAACTATTTCTTTTTCGCCGATAACAAAATTTCAGATAATGCTTAACTACATCGGCAAACAGCAGGATCTCCAAGCAACAATTGACCCCATTATTTTCTTAACTTTATCTTTAAAGCATGAATTCTTCGAAAGAAAATTATCAGTATCGGTTGTAGCGCAAAATCTTTTTAATGCGGGTAGATTTAATTTAACAAGCGTTGGCAATAATTTTGATTTGGTTGGAAAGATTACGCCGGAAGCGCCGGTATTGAGAATAAACTTCAGTTATAATTTTAACAACTTTAAAAATACTTCCAAAACAGAGCGCGTGGATATAAATGTTAACGAAGGATTATAATATTTACATAAAAATTAAGTTTAAGGCGGGAAATACCCGCCTTTTTATTTCTAAAATTTCTCTCCCTTTTTTTTAATAAAACAACATCATTTACATCTTTATTTGGCCTTGCCGCGATTTAATTAAAATCCACTTGCATTTGACCCAAATATCAAACTTATTCGTATTGGTATTTGTTGTGTGACGTAGAATTCATAGCGATTAAACTAATTTTTCTAATATGTAAATAAAATTGCGGATAATTCTTAAGGCAATAATAAATGAAAACCCGTTATTGGTTATTCAGTATTTTAATCCTGCTTGTAAGCTGCTCGTATCTTTTTTATAGTTTTTACGAAGCCGAGAGACTTCGCAAAATCGATGAAGTTTATGAGCATCAAAAAATACACGGCATTCAGGCGGCAAGAAGCTTCCACGAAGTGTTCGAAAAATATAACAGCGTATTATTCTATTTATCTAAAAGTACCGATGTTATTTTAATGAATAATCGTGGAAAGAACGAATTGGATTTACTACTGGGTGTTTTCGAAAACGAAATAAAAGGCATTACACGCGTTAACAATAAGGGAGAGATAATATACACTACTCCCTACTATCCAAACTCAATAGGTGCAGATATTTCCAAGCAGGATCATGTTGCAAAAATTTTGAAAGATCACAAGCCGATTGTAAGCGAGGTTTTTACAGCCGTGCAAGGTTATCAAGCAATTGTAATTCATCATCCTGTATTTAAAGACGGCGTCTTCGACGGATCAATCGCTTTCTCGCTAAATTTTCAACTTATCGCAAAATACATTCTCGATGAAATTAAAATTGGGAAATCCGGTTATGCCTGGATGATAAGCAGCAACGGCACGGAATTATACTGCTCAATACCGGGGCATGTCGGTAAATCAATTTTCGAAAATGCTGCCGAATTTCCTGAATTGATATCACTTTCAAAAAAAATGATTGCCGGTTTGGAAGGATCTGCAACTTATGTTTATGACAAACCCGGCTCTGGTGAGGGGGCGGTACATAAAATCGCTCATTATTTACCCGTAAAAATCAACGGTTCGTTTTGGTCGATTGCTATTACCTACACAAGAGATGAAATAACTGCCTCGCTTGTAAGTTTCCGCAATAAACTTATTTTCATTTTTTCTCTTGTTTTTTTGGGCGGACTTCTTCTTTCGTTCTTTGGGGTTAAAGCATGGGTAATTTTAAAAGAAACCGAAGCGCGGCGTTACGCTGAAATAAATTTGCTTGAAAGCGAAAAAAGATTTGAACAATTAATAAAGGGTTTACCGCAGTTAATTTGGACCGCAACGCCGGAAGGGTTATTCGATTTTTTCAGTCCGCAGTGGGTTGAATTTACTGGAATTCAAGAAAAAGAACAGCTTGGTGATAATTGGCTGGAACAAATTCATCCGCATGATCAGACACAATTATTAGATACGTGGAATTATTCTCTGTCAACGGGTTATGATTTTATGGCAGAATTTAGAATTCGGCGAAACGATGGCGTATATCATTGGTTTGATACGCGCGCCTTACCAATGCGCGATGCTAACGGAAAAATAGTTAAATGGTTCGGTTCGAGTACCGATGTGCAAAAAGAACGCGATATGCGAGAAGCCTTGCAGGAAAACGAAGAGCGCTATCGATTGATTTCAACCGCCGCTTCAGACTATATGTTTTATTCAAGCCTGGAGAAAGATGGTACTTTAAAACACCGCTGGGTTGCCGGTGCATTCGAATCAATAACCGGCTATACTTTCAAAGAATACGTTGAAAGGGGCGGATGGGCAACCGCACTTCATCCCGATGATCATGAACAAGATATAAAGGACATGCTCACGCTCAAAAGTAATAAACCATGTATTTCCGAAATAAGAACAATTACAAAAAGCGGAAAAACTGTCTGGGTGCGAGTTTATGCGTCCCCTGTTTGGGATGATAAAACAAATACACTAAAAGGAATAACGGGCGCCGTCCAGGATATTACGGAACGGAAAGTTTCTGAACAAGAACTTAAAAAATTGTATACCGCGATAGAACAAAGTCCTGCTGCCATAGTGATTACGGATATTTACGGCAAAATTGAATATGTCAATGCAATGTTCTCAAAAACAACGGGCTTTTCTCCCGAAGAAATAAAGGGAGAATTTCTTATGATTCTTAAGCCCGATAAAAATTTTAAGGATCTCAATACACAAGTATGGAATACTATTTCCAACGGAAAAGAATGGCGGGGCGAATACTTTAACGAAAAGAAAGATGGTTCTTTCTATTGGGAATCAACATTAATATCTCCTATTAAAGATGGTAAAGGAATAATTACAAACTATCTTGCCGTTCAGGAAGATGTTACAGAGAAAAAAATTACTTTAAACGAATTAGTACTTGCAAAGGAAAAGGCAGAGGAAGCAATAAAAGTTAAAAACGTTTTCCTCGCAAACATGAGTCACGAATTACGAACACCTCTTATCGGTATATTGGGTTATTCCGAAATGTTAACCGCAGAACTTAAACAACTCGATTTGCTCGAAATGGCAATGGGCATTAGAAGATCCGGCAACCGCTTGCTTAACACACTTAATTTAATTTTGGATTTAACAAGAATAGAGTCCGACAAATTCGAATTAAATGTAAAAACAACTAATCTTAAGAACGAAATCGAATTTGTTTATCATATTTTTTACGGAGCGGCATTGGAAAAGAAAATTAATTTTTCTATGCAATTTATTGACCGTAGATTATATGCCAAGGTGGACGACCGAATATTTAAAATTATACTCGAAAATATTATTAACAACGCTATTAAGTTCACAAACAAGGGCAGCATTACTATTATTGCGGGAATCGAAAAGAATGAAACAGTTTACATAGAAATTAAAGATACAGGAATCGGCATAGCAAAAGAACATCAGGATATTATTTTTGAAGAATTCAGACAGGTAAGCGAAGGGATAAGCCGCGATTATCAAGGCACCGGACTTGGATTATCAATCACAAAAAAATATGTTGAAATATTAGGCGGAAACATAACGGTTACAAGCGAACTTGGTATGGGTTCTTCGTTTATCCTGCGTTTTCCATTCGTTAATGAAATAGAGACTTCAATAGAAGACGAAGAATGAGATAATCGCAAGTTTTAATTTTTGTGCTTTTGCAAAAACATCTTTTAGATTTTGGTGTGCTTTTTTAAAGTGTAAGGGGTTGGTCGTTAAAGATACCATACCTATTTTTATATCCTAAAATAAATTATTTGACAAAATGAAAATCTCTCAAGCCGTTATTTTTTTCGGAATAGTATCCATTATCTATGGAATTATAAACTATTACATTACAAAAAGAGTGATGTCGGTAATTCCGGAATCTTACAAAACCGCAACGCTCGCAATTTTAATTTTTGTTATTGCTTCTTTTATAGTAGGAAGAATACTTGAAAATTTTTGGATTTCTTATTTAAGCGATGTTCTTGTATGGATTGGTTCTTTCTGGATTGCAATTATGTTTTACACTTTAATGTGGCTTGTTTTAATAGACATCTTCAGAGTTGTAAATCATTTCTTCCCATTTTTTCCTTCGATAGTTAAAACAAATCCCGAAAATATTAAAAGAACATTGGCGCTTATAATTTCGATTTTTGTTTTTATCGTTATTGCCGCCGGATTTATAAACACAAAAATTATCAATGTACGCAAATACCATCTTGCCATAAACAAAGAAGCGGGCAGCTTAAAATCATTAAACATTGTTATGGCTTCGGATCTGCATCTCGGAACAATCTACGGAAAACAATTCGCTTACAAACTTGCATGGATGATTAACGAACTTAAACCGGATATTATTTTGCTCGCGGGCGATATTATAGATGAAGATATCGAACCCGTGCTAGCTGATAATGTTGGCGATGCATTATTAAAATTAAATGCTAAATATGGTATTTATGGAATTACAGGCAACCATGAATATATCGGCGGGGTTAAGGAAGCTGTGGATTATTTAACGGCTCATAATGTTAAAATGCTTCGCGATACATCTGTTTTAATCGACAATTCATTCTATGTTGTTGGAAGAGAAGATCGTGCAATAAAACAATTTTCTGAATCTAAAAGAAAACCTTTAAACGAAATTGTGCGGGATATTGATTTTACAAAACCCGTAATTATGATGGATCATCAGCCGTTCAATCTTGAACAGGCCCAGCAAAACGGAATTGATCTCCAGCTTTCCGGGCACACGCATAACGGACAATTATGGCCGGCAAATTATATTGTTGATAAAATTTACGAAGTTGCGTGGGGCTATAAATTAATTAACAAAACACATTATTATGTTTCGTGCGGCGTTGGCGGATGGGGCCCCCCGGTTAGAACAGGCAGCAGACCAGAAATTGTAAATATTAAACTGCGTTTTGCTGAATAGTTTTTACTTAATTAAAATCATTTTCTTTGTTTCAGAAAAATTTCCGGCAGTTATTCTGAAAAAATAAATTCCACTTGAAAGCCCATAGCGGCTGGTTGAAAATCGATAGCTGTAATGACCAGCCTGCTTATATTCATTTACCAGTATAGCAGCTTCATTTCCCAAAACATCGTAAACTTTTAAAGATACATATTCCGCCGTAGGTAATTTGTAGCTTATTACAGTTTCAGGATTAAACGGATTTGGATAATTCTGTTCAAGAGTAAAATCTTTCGGAATTTTTAATTCGTCTTCAATGCCGGTTGGGGTTTCAACTTTTACAATCCATTCTGCTCTTCCCGTTAAAAAGTTATAAGGATCATTACGCACAAAACTTGTTGAATGTTTTGAGATCGCCGAAAGTCTATACATTCCTGTTTCCAACTCGGCGCCGTTTAATATAATTGTGTTTGTATTCGAGGCAATAATATTCTCACCCCAAACCCATTCATATTCAGTACTTCCATTATTGTTTAGCGGAATAGTATTCACCGAAAAATCTAATGTTGAATTCGTATATAAGATAACGGTGTCTTCCTGCGGAGAATATTCATCAACTAAATTGATAAAATTAAAAATCGTTTTTACATGCTGTTCTTTACAAACCTCGCAGAACGGTTGATACAGCTCTTTCATTTTACAATTGTATTTTGGCCTGTACATTCCTTTTGATTGATAAAAAGCGCCTTCAAACAATCCCACAACATTTGAATAATCCGGATGATTTGGCGTTGGTATTTGAGTGGTTTCATCGATCCATACTTTCCAAGGAATTGAATCGCGGTGAGTACGCCAGGTATAATTTACGCCTTCAAACCTTCCGGGATATAAATTACCATAATCATATTCATCGCCGAGTTGTGCAAAACTATGCCCCGCTTCGTGAATTGCAATTTCAGAACTTTGAACATTTGTTGAGAATACCGAAATCCATCCTCCCGATCCGCCGTACCAATGATGATTAACCACCATAAACACCATATCAAAATCGGGAAAGTTGTTAATCAACACCGGATATATTTTACTGCTTGAGTCCGCAACGATGAGGCGATGAATACCGTTTCTATCGAACGATGTTCCGAAATAAGTTTTATTAATAAACACACTGTCTTTCAAACCATAACAATCAGGGGCGGTTCCGGGGTGGCTTGCCCCGGATTCTAAGGATGGAACTTCGATCGCGTAAACATTAAATAGGTTTTTGTATTCTTTATACGGGCTTTCATCAAATATTTTAGTCGTAGTATTTTCAACATCTCTTATATATTTACTTATCTCTTCCGCGCGGTAGCCATCACCAAGAAAAACAATGTTAATTCTATTCTCGCGGGGCCCGTTTTGCATAATAGTTCTTACGGGGAATGTTTGTGCGGTTAAAGTGCTGAAAATAAAAGACATCACCACTAAAAACTTTACTGCTTTATTCATTATTAATCTTTCTTAATCTCTGCATGGTTAATTAAGAATTCAAATTTATTTCTTGAAGAACTTTGTGCTGTCTTATTTAGTTTATCTTCCGCGTTGGTTTTATAAATTACTAATTTATTAACTGCTTCATTGTAAGGTAATCTTATAAAGAATATTTTATTGTCGCTTTGAACCGTTGTTGATTTAATTTCTCCATTTTCACCGGCGTATTCATAAACGGTTTTAGTAGGATCATTAATTGTGCTCGTATAAAGCAATTCCTTTTCTTTTGTAAGCGCCTCAAAGTAAAGATCTTGTTCAATCTTATTTGTTTGTTTTCCGGTTTTTAGTTTTCCACCTGTGGTTTTCATGTTAATTATTTTCGGTTTGCCATTCACATACTCGAATTCAACAAATAGAATTCTATCGTTTTTAAACTGGGCATTTGTATTAATAAAAAGTATAATAGATAACGTCGCAACAATTGTTTTCATCGCTGGCCTTTCAAATATCATTTCATAAAAATCATTTTCTTAGTTTGATTAAAACTTCCGCTTGATAGTCTATAAAAATAAACGCCGCTTGATAATTCCATATTTTTCATTCCGAATTCGATTTTATAATTACCTGCTTGTTTAAATTCATCAACGAGAACGGCTACTTCTCTTCCCAGAAGATCATAAACTTTTAACGACACATAACCGGCTTCGGGTATTTTATAACCGATTACCGTTTCGGGATTAAACGGATTTGGATAGTTCTGATATAAAATAAATTCTTTGGGAATTTCTTCGATTTCGTCTTCAACGCTTGTTAAACCGCCCTGCCATTTAATTCTGCTTTGGCGAACAGCCGCACGAACTTCTTCGCGGTCTTCGCCGCAAGCCAAGGTAAAAGCAATATCAATCGTTTGGCCTGAATTAATATTAAAAGGTCCCCCGCTTATTACGTATGAAATATCTGCCGGACCTATTTTTGTTTTTTTAATTCCGCCGGAAATAGCAATCCATTTTTCCGAATCAACAAATCCATCACTGCTGTTTGGCGAAACTTCAAGAGTAGTGCTGTCCTGGTTAATTGCATAAAAGCCGTGATTGTCGTGGGAAATTAATGCCGCCCCGATAAATGTATTCTGAGGTGAGCCGTCAAGATCATATGCAAATCCGAAATTATCATCAAAATCGTAATCAACCATATCGTCAAGATATCCTGGGTTGTCTAATGGAATATCAAAATCAAAATAATATCCGGCAAAAAAATTATTTATATCTGCCTGTGTGGTGTTTTCCAGCTTGGTTCTTAATATTATGTAATTTCTATTATTAGGTTCTGTAAAACTATAAGTCATCATTGTTGTTTTAATGCCGAGCTTTTCATTGCCTGCGCCGTCATCGTTGAAAACCGCAACGCCTGCTTGATTTAATGTAGAACCAATGTTGTTTATTTTTACAGGTATAAGAGTGTTAAAATCAGTGCTTTGGGTTTCGATTTTTCTTGCCGCGTCCATTAACCTTGTTGGCCCTGTTCCATACATAAACGCGCCTTCAAACAAAACGCTTTCTTGATCTTTGTATTTTAGCCCGACGCCTTCAGTATTGTCGTAATAATCATTAAAACCCAGCGCGCCCTTACTTGTTACGGAAAGAGTTATATCGTTATTGTTGTGATTATCGTAAGTTGGATTTACACGAGCGCTAATCCATTGATAATCCGAATAACCATCGGCGGTAAAACGCAGCATAAAGTTTACTGTGTGGTTATAAAGTCCGTTCGGCTCAACATAAAATCTTAACCCGCTTGTATTAACTTCACTTTGCAATGTTTTTAACGACGGAATAAGAAAAACAGAATCAATTATTGTAACAGCAGGGTCTTCACACTCAAGAGTAACTTTTAAATTAGAAATGTCATTTAAATAATTTGTGAATTTGATTTGAATCGCCGCGCTTTCACCAAACTCCAACAAACCGTTTCCGTTCCCTTCTTCAACAAAATTTATGTTTGATGCTCTAATTGAAAAAATATTTGTCTCGCTTAATGCACGCGCCGCATTGATTCTTCCCCGCCCGAGTTTATACTTAATTTCGTCGGAAGGATTAGCATTATACGTTTCAATATAATCTGCCGTTGCTCGAATTCTTTCTGCAATTTGAAGAGGTTCATATTTTGGGAACTTAGAAAATACCAGCCCTGCCAAGCCGGCAACCAATGGAGAAGAAGTTGAAGATCCGCTTGCAGAAAAGTATGCGGGCGACAGTCCCGAATAAGTCGACCATGTCGATAAAATTGAAGTGCCCGGCGCCATTACATCTATTGATGTTCCGTAATTTGCTTGTGTGTGTTTTGTGTCGTCAAGATTCAGCCAGCCGACGGTAAGCACACCGTTGTAGCTTGCTGGATAAAATAAATCTGTTGTACCTTCGTTACCTGCAGCGGCAACAACGAGCGAACCTTTAGATATTGCATAGTTAATAATTTCCTGTTCATAATTTGAGAATCCGTAACCGCCCCAACTGCAATTAATTACTTTTGCGCCTCTGTCGGCGGCATACTTAATTCCTTCAAAACCATAAACAATAAACGGCCTGCCGTTTTCATCCCGCCTATCATTCCGCGCGGTTTTAACGGGAAGAATACTGCAATTATATCCTATCGATGCAATGCCGGTAATGTTATTTGTTACTGCAGCGGCCAAACCTGCAACGAGTGTTCCGTGATAACCATTAAAAAAAACTGCTTGATCTTCACGCGGATCATTATCGGGCGTACCATTCATTCCGCCAAAATCCCAGCCCCTTATATCATTTGGATAATTTGCGTCGGGCGTACTGTTTGTAAATATATTTGCGCTTAAATCGGGATGAGTCCAATCAACGCCGCTGTCAACAATTGCTATTACAATACTGCTGTCGCCGGTTGTAATATTCCAAGCTTCCTGCGCTTTAATTCTTTCAAGATAATTTTGCTGGTTTTTAACAAAAAGGGTATCGTTCGGCGGGTCGATAACAACTTGCCTGACATATTTTGGTTCTGCCCATTCAATACTTTTTAAGCGTGAGATTTTTTTCGCAGCATTAAACGTGTTTGTGCCGGTCTCAAGTGTAAGTGTAATAATCCTTTTTAAACTCTCGCTTCCCTTTTTCAAAGAAGTATTATTCTCATTAAAATTTTGTTCTGCATTTACAATCTTAATGTCTTTTACGTTTTTATTAATTGACTCAATTACCCGACTTTCTTCTGATTCGTAATCCGGCTTTAATTTTATTACTACTTTATTTGAAAGAATGTACGAGTTCTCTTTTTTTATTACATCGTCTTGTGCGTAGAGAAAAGATACGCATATCAAATATGTTAATAGAAGCTTTTTCAATATTAATTCTGTAAAATTTGTGGGGCAAGTTTATTAAGAAGAGACGTAATTAACAATGCTTAAAAGCATGCTTGTATATATAAAAAAAGCCGGTTTTATCCCGGCTTTTTCATTGATAAGAATCTTACTTATTTCATTTCATAAATATTGTTTTGGGAATTCACATCTGGTCCAAGTAATGTCATAATTTCCGCTTTTTTAATTTTTTTATTTTCATCGCCATTAATTGAATATTCTTTCTCGCCGTGTTTCCAAATGGCTGCCGTTTTATGAATAACTTCCTCTGAATTATCTTCGTACATAATTTTTATATCAACGGGAATGGGATAACTTCCGATTCTTTCGACTATAATTTCATTGCCGGATTTAATTTCTTTTATAGAGACATCCGGATATCCGCGTTCAAAAAACCACGGTTTCCAAAACCAAGATAAATCTTCACCGGAAACATTATCGAATGTAAAAAAGAAATCGTATGGAATCGGATGTTTACCGTTCCATCTATTCATGTATTCGCGTAAACATTTTCCGAATAAGTTATCGCCAAGAAAATCTTTTAAAATTAAATACGCAATACCGGGCTGTTGATAAAACATTACACCCGCCCCGCTTGTTGTTGCGGAATGTGAAGGTGTAACCAACGGCATCATGTATTCGTTGCCAAGATGGCGGTTGAGCGCTTTAATTGTTCCCGGCAATTCGTCTTCGTCCGGCGTTAATCTTTTAACCAAATCAAAAGTTAAAAACACCGCCCATCCTTCATCCATCCATGCGTATTTTCTTTCGTTAGTACCCATATAAAACGGAAAATATGTGTGCGACATTTCATGAACGGTTACGCCTACATGTCCACCGCGGGTGTGATATGTTCCGTCGTTGCACATCATCGGGGACTCCATACCGCCGCCCCAATTTTGTTCGCCGTTAAAAATAGTAATCTTGGGATAAGGGAATGGTATGCCCGGCCATTCGAAAGAAAAATATTTTAACGAAAGTTGCGCTATACTTGGAGTTTCTTCATCAAGTTTTCTGCCCGGCGGATTAGCGGCATCTGTAAAAACTCTTCTTCCGGTTTTATTATCAACCACGGCACTCGTTCCGCTCCATAAATAATTTTTTGCCATGCCGAACGTAAAATCGGGAACGTTTTCCGCTTTAAAATGCCATACGTGTTTTTCCTTTTTGATAAACACGGCATTATTTTTATAATCTTCTCCATCAACAATTTTAATTGTTGAATCGGAAGACTGTGCTTTTAAATATCTTTCCAAAATTTCCGGCTGTATAATTTCTTTAAGATTTTGAATCAGCCCGGTAGCCCAAATTAAATAATCGCCCGGCGCTGTAAGTTCAACATCAAAATTTCCAACATTGTTATAAAATTCAACTTGTCCGCCGTATTCTTGTTCATCCCACCCGTCGATATCGTCGTAAACGGAAATTTGCGGATACCAATACGCGAAGAAAAATGTTGAGTCAGTGTATGCCCCCATTCTTATTCTTGTTTCTTTGGGAATAGGCGGTTGTTGCCATTCAATCTCAATTTTAGCGGAAGAGCCCGGCGCAATTTTATGCGGGAATTTTGTTATAAAAAGATTTGTTGATGACCTTCTTACGCCATTATCTTTAGATTTAAAATCTACGCCAACACCGTTGATTATTATTGTGTCTAATTTTATTCCATCGGTTACATCGGACGGGTGTACGGCAAAATTCCTGCCGCTGCCTTTTTTCATATTATCATGGTATAAGCGAAACACAAAAGAATTTAATGTGTCGGAACTATTGTTATAATAAGTAATCGTTTCTTTTCCTTTAAGTTTACGAGTCGCCGGAAAAATTTCTGCTTTAATTTTATAGTCGGAAGAATTAACCCAGTATTTCTCGCCTGGTTTGCCGTCGAACGATCTAGTTCCTTTTTCATAAGATTTCAAAACATTACGCGGAACATAAAGTGAGGATTGCGCCTGCAGTGTTGTTAAAAAGAACAACAATGTTATCGTGATCTGCAAATAAGAATAGTTCTTGTTTTTCATTTCACCCCTTATTGAGTATTTAGAATTTTGCAGTATTATTTGAAGGATTCGTGTCTGGAATTTGAGATGTTCCCAATTCCATTTTAGTAACTTTTTTTTGTGTAGGAAAATTAAAATCTATTACACTGCCCGAATTTTTCCATACTGAGGAAGTTTTATCAAAAATTATTTCTTCCGTGCCGTCGTTGTACCGTGCTTTTAAAATTACAGGTAATGGTAATCCGCCTAAATTGTTTATTCTACATTTTATTCTTCCTGCTTTCTGCTCCACGTTTTCAATTGAGAGATCCGGGTATTTGTTTTCAAAGAACCAAGGTTTCCAGTACCAACTTAAATCTTCGCCGACAACTTCGTTAAAAGCGAAAAAGAAATCATACGGGGTTGGATGTTTTCCACTCCATCTCGTCATAAATTCTATTAGTGCTTCTTTAAATAATTTATCTCCGAGGAATCCTCGAAGAAAATCAAATGCTGCGCCGGGCCTTCTATATGATGCTGTTCTGTACGAAGCTCCCGTTAGCAGATGAGATGGGACCATCGGCGGGATGTCCGTATCTCTCCCCGCAAATTCCGAATAGCTTTTTGCATTACGCGAACGCGGGTCGTAACCGGGCGCGTTTTCCGTTTGGAAATCAAAAGGAATCATGGTCGCTAATCCTTCATCCATCCATGCATATTTTCTTTCGTTTATTCCCATATAAAAAGGGAAATAGGTGTGAAAAATCTCGTGTGATGTTAAGTGAACTGTTCCCTGTACATCGGGCACGGCCGAATCGTTACACATCATCGGGAATTCCATTCCTCCCTGTCCGTGAAATACAGTCATTACCGGATATGGGTATGAAACACCGGGTAAATGTGTTGAAAAACTTTTTATTGATTTGCGGGCCACGTCTGCAACAGTTGAATAGTCCTTCGTAGCTTTATTATATGCTGCAGAAATTAAAGCTCTTCTCCCGGTTTTTTCATCAACAACAAGACTCGATGCGTCCCACAAATAATGATCGCTTACTGCGAAAACAAAGTCCGGAACGGATTCTGCTTTAATTTTATAACAAAGATTCTCATTGTTTGTTGTTATTGTTCCATTCTCTAAATCTGTTAACTCAACAACATTTACAATTTGGTCTGATGATAACGCGCTGTTATATTTTTCTAAAATGCTTTTGGAATAAACTTCTTCGGGATTTTGCAACACCCCTGTTGACCACAATAAAAATTTTTTAGGTACCGAGATCTCAACATCATAATTATTAAAGTCGTTGTAAGTTTCTGTATGACCAGTATAATTTTGCGTGTCCCAACCATCGATATCGTCGTAAACAGCAACCTGAGGATACCAGTACGCAACGAAAAATGAAGTGCTGTCGTAAGCGCCCATTCTAATTGGAAATTGATTTGGTATTATAAAACTCCATTCTATTTTCAGATCAATATTTTCTTTTGGATTTAATACCTTATCGAGCGGTATGAAAAGATTCGTTCCCTCGCGTCTTGGCGATAATTTTTCGTTGTTAAATTTTAATGCTTTGCCGCCGATTGAAATATTTTTTATTTCTGTTCCGTCCGTAAGCGCTTCCGGATTTATTGGAAAATCTCTTTGATTCCCTTTTCCATAAATATCCTGATATAGTTTTATTACTATTTGTTTTAGGGTATCGGGACTGTTATTAAAATATGTTATTGTTTCTTCGCCTGAAAGTATCCGTGTCTTAGGATTTAGTTCGGCTTTAATTTTATAGTCAGAATGGTTTTGCCAATAAGATTCTCCCGGTTTACCGTCGAACGAACGTGTTTTGTTTTTATAGGCTGTATGAAAATTTATGGGCAAGTTGTAAGTAGAATTTTGCGGGTAGTAATTCGAAACAAATATTATAGTTATAAAAATAGGTAGGAAAATATTTTTCATTGTTTTATCGCTTGATCTGTTTGGAATGGAATCAAAAATAAATTAAAGGCGTGTTTTATACAAATTATTTTATTTCAATAATTGTTGTACCCCGCTTATAAGCAGAGACGCTGTACACTGCGTCTCTGCATTACAATTTAATTACTATTCTACTCCCGGTTCGTCTTCTTCGGGAACAACGCGCGCAATATCTGCAATGTCGTCGCCTTCGTTTAATCGAATTAAGCGAACGCCCTGCGTGTTTCTTCCCATTACACGAAGTTCGCTCACGGATTGACGTATAACCATTCCGCCGGTCGTTATAATAACAAGCTCGTCGCTGTCGTTAACTTCTTTCATTGCTATTAATTTTCCGTTTCTGTCGGAAGTCTTAACGGTAATAACTCCTTTGCCGCCGCGCTTAGTTAATCTGTAATCTTCTATTTCGGAACGTTTGCCGAATCCTTTTTCGGTTACAACCATTAACGTCGTAGCATTCTTTATTACAATCATTCCAATTACAACATCGTTCTTGCCGAGTTTAATTCCTCGAACGCCTGTTGCCGTACGTCCCATATCGCGAACATCTTTTTCATTGAATCGAATAGCCATGCCGTTCTTTGTGCCGATAATAATATCATTCTTGCCTTCGCTAAGTTTTGCTTCTATCAATCTGTCGCCCGCCGCAAGATTAATTGCGTTAATTCCTCCGCGGCGAATATTTGAATATGCGGAGAGAACTGTTTTTTTGACCGTTCCTTTTTCGGTTGCCATAACTATATATTTATCGTCGGTAAATTCCTTTACCGAAACAAATGCTGTTATGTTTTCTTCTTTGTCTTTTTCAATAAGATTTAAAATCGATCTTCCCTTGGTAGCTCTTCCACCCTCAGGAATTTCGTGAACCTTTAACCAATAACATTTTCCACGGTCGGTAAAGAACATTATGTAATGATGTGTTGAAGCCACAAACATATGTTCAATAAAATCTTCCTCCCGCGTTCCGGCGCCGGTAACGCCTTTGCCTCCGCGCCCTTGTCTTCTGTATCCGCTAACCGGGAAACGCTTAATAAATCCTGCATGGGAAATTGTAACTACAACGTCTTCTTCGGCTATAATATCTTCAAGTGAAAATTCTTTGAAATCGTGAACTATTTCGGTTCTGCGTTCGTCGCCGTATTTTTCTTTTAATGCAAGAAGTTCTTCTTTTATTATTTGCTTTCTCAATTTTTCGTTTGCAAGAATTGCTTTTAATTTCTGAATTAATTTAATAACCTCTTTGTATTCGTCTTCAATCTTTTTACGTTCAAGTCCGGTAAGGCGCTGCAGTCTCATATCAAGAATTGCTTTTGCCTGGATTTCGGAAAGCTTGAACTTCCTCATCAAGTTAGCTTTTGCGGTTTCAACGTCTTTTGATTTTTTAATTGTCGCTATAACTTCATCAATGTTATCGAGAGCAATTATATATCCTTCCAAAATGTGGGCGCGTCTTTCCGCGGCATCAAGATCATATTTAGTACGGCGGATTAAAACATCCATTCTATGATCGAGAAAATGATCCATCATTTCTCTTAAAGTCAAAACTTTAGGAATGCCGTTAACAAGTGCAAGCATAATTACGCCGAACGTAACTTGCATCTGGGTGTGTTTGAAAAGCTGGTTTAACGTTACTGCCGGCTGCCCGTCGCGTTTCATTTCAATTACAATGCGCATTCCGTCGCGGTCGGATTCATCGCGGAGATTTGAAATGCCTTCAACTTTTTGTTCTCTAACGAGCGAAGCAATTTTTTCAATAAGAGTTGTTTTGTTAACCTGGTAAGGAATTTCTGTTATAATAATATTTTCGCGGTCGTTTTTTAATACTTCAACATTTGCTTTGGCACGAAGCACTATTCTACCGCGTCCTGTTAAAAGCGCATCTTTAACGCCTTCGTAACCGTAAATAATTCCGCCGGTCGGAAAATCCGGGGCTTTGACAATTTTAATTAAATCTTCCGGCTTAAGTTTTGGATTATCTATAACTGCAATCAAACCGTCCACTATTTCACTTAAGTTATGCGGGGGAATATTTGTAGCCATACCAACCGCAATGCCACTTGAGCCATTAATCAAAAGATTAGGCAAATAAGCAGGCATAACTAACGGTTCTTGTAAAGAATCATCAAAGTTTGGCGTGAAGTCAACGGTGTTTTTGTCAAGATCGCGAAGCATTTCCTCTGCAATTCTCGCGAGACGTGCTTCCGTATAACGCATCGCCGCAGCGCCGTCGCCGTCAACCGATCCAAAGTTTCCCTGCCCTTGAACAAGAGGATAACGCAAAGAAAAATCCTGCGCCATACGAACCATCGTATCGTAAACTGCGGTGTCGCCGTGCGGGTGATATTTACCAAGAACTTCACCGACGATACGGGCTGATTTTTTATAAGTTTTATTGTGAGCAAGTCCAAGTTCGTGCATGCCGAACAATACTCGGCGGTGAGCAGGTTTTAATCCATCTCTTACGTCAGGCAATGCGCGTGCAACTATAACGCTCATCGCGTAATCGATATAGGATGATTTCATTTCTTCTTCAAGCGATACGGGTACTACTTTCTCAAAAATTGTTGTCATGAATTTCTATTTTGTTTTTAGTTTTTAATTATGTTTTCTTGCTCTTGCTCATATTCTTAATCTTGATCTTATAATTAAGGATTATGATCAAGAACAAGATTTATAAAAGTACTGTTGCCATTCCCAAATAAAAAATTATAGTGCTTATATCCGCCAAAGCCAAAGTTATTGGTCCCGCTGCAATTTTAGGATCAAGTTTTGTTTTATGCAAAATGGACGGAACACTCAAACCCCAAAACGCCGCTATCATCTCAACAAGAACGATACTTAAACCGACTGTAACGCCTGCAATAACTGCCCCTTTCCAAATTATAATTACTAGGGCAACTATTGCGCCGCAGCTTAAGCCAAGCATAACGGCAGTTTGTGATTCTTTAAATAAATTTTTTGAATACCACTTTAAATTAGGCTGTGCCGTGTGCAGCGCTTGAACGGTCAGCGTCATCGATTGAATACTTACGCTTTCGCCGAGGCCGAGCACCAATGTTAAAAAGAACGCTATCACCAAGCTTTCCGCGAGAGTTGCTTCGAACATTCCGGCGAGTATCGCGCAGATTGTTCCGCTTGTAACCGTCGCCAAAAGCCACGGCAGTCTAATTTTCCATGCTTTTACCGGCGATGCGTTTTTGATTTCGTTGATATTAAAACCAATCGTTTCAAAAACATCGTCGAACTTTTGCCTATCGTCTATATCTGCATCTATACTTAAAAGTTCATCGGTAAAAAGATTTACATCAACTATGCCGAGTAGTTTCTTTGCGTCATCAACAACCGGAAAAGCCAAAAATTTATAAGTAACAAAGAACTCGCATGCATCGTAAACCGTTGAACTGCTCGGCAACGCCGCAACCCGGTTGACCATTATTTCTTCGATTTTGTTTTCGGGCTGCGCAGTTAATATTCTACGCGTTGGTAAAACCCCGACTAATTTTTCCTCATCGTCAACAACATAAAAATATACTATTCTTTCACCGACGCCTTCATTTCGTATTTTATTTAAAGCTTCTTCAACTGTAAGATTTTTATTTAACGCCGAAAAATCCTTTCTTATATAATCAGTTACTGGCTGTAGATATGTTGTGTTCTTTCCATCCATTCAAACTCTTTCTCTTTCCCACGATTTTAATTCTTGATCACTATAAAAATTTAGAGTAAGTAAAAGAGCATAATCAAGAATGTTAACTTTTATACATCAAGATTCGCATACTTAGCATGTTTTTCTATAAACGCACGTCGCGGCTCAACAGCATCGCCCATTAATGTTTCAAAAATTTTATCTGCTGCCGCCGCACTTTCTAAATTTACCTGAAGAACCGTTCTTGTTTCAGGATTCATTGTTGTTTGCCACAACTGTTCTGGATTCATTTCGCCCAAACCTTTATAGCGCGAGATTACAATTCCTTTTTTGGTTGTTGTTCCTTCAGACTCTTCTTCGGAAGCGCCGGCTTCTTCTTCGTTTTTAATTATGGTTTCACCTTTAAATCTTTTTAAGATTTTATCTCGTTCCTCGTCATCGAAAGCATAGAATTCTTCTTTTCCTTTTTTGATTCTATACAACGGCGGTTGTGCAATATAAACCCTGCCGGATGTAATTAATTCTTTCATGTGGCGATATAAAAAGGTAAGAAGCAGCGTGCGGATATGACTTCCATCAACATCGGCATCGGTCATTAAAATAATTTTTCCATAGCGGGATTTTTCAGCATTAAAGTCTTCGCCTATTCCGGCTCCAAATGCTGAGATCATAGTCATGATTTCATTGTTTTCCAAAATGTTATTCATCTTTGCTTTTTCAACATTCAGGATTTTACCTCTTAAAGGCAGTATTGCCTGAAATCTTCTATCGCGTCCTTGTTTAGCAGAGCCGCCCGCCGAATTTCCTTCTACAATATAAATTTCGCAATGCTCAGGATCGTTGATTGAGCAATCGGCAAGTTTGCCGGGCAAGTGAAGTGTATCGAGAGCGTTTTTTCTACGAACGAGTTCGCGCGCTTTTCTAGCGGCTTCGCGCGCTTCTGCTGCCCGCATACATTTTTCAATTACTTTTTTTGCAACCGTAGGATTTTCTTCCAGATACTCTGAAAGTTTTTCACCGACAATTGTTTCCACAATAGATTTTACTTCTCCGTTGCCGAGTTTTGTTTTTGTTTGTCCTTCAAACTGGGGTTCCATAACTTTAACAGAAACTACTGCTGTTAAGCCTTCCTTAAAATCATCGCCGCTTAACGTTATTTTATTATTTTCTTTTATAAGTCCATTTTTGTATGCGTAATTATTAAACGTTCTTGTAAGAGCAGTTCTAAAACCTACGAGATGCGTGCCGCCTTCAATCGTGTTAATGTTATTAACATATGTATGAACGTTTTCTGAATATGAATCGCTGTATTCAAAAGAAATTTCAACAGGGGTTCCTTCTTTCTCTCCTTCGATGTAAACAGGTTTATGAAGAGGTGTGCGGTTTTCATCGAGGTATTTTACAAAATCCATTAAGCCGCCTTTAAATCTGTAAGTTTCTTCCTGCTTTTCGGCTTCATCTTTCAGAATCATTGTAACATCTTTATTAAGATATGCGAGCTCCCGCATTCTTTCGGCAACAGTATCAAAGTGAAATTTTGTTGTTTTAAAAATTTCCTTATCAGGCATGAATGTAACTTTTGTTCCTGTGTTTTCGCTTTTATAAGTACCAATTTGTTTTACGGCTGATTTCGGTATTCCCCGCTTGTATTCCTGAACATATATTTTACCATCACGTTTAACTTCAACCCTACACCATTCCGAAAGTGCATTAACAACAGAAACGCCAACGCCATGCAAGCCGCCTGAAACTTTATAAGAATTTTTATCAAACTTTCCGCCGGCGTGAAGAACCGTCATAACAACTTCGAGAGCGGATTTTTTTTCAACCGGGTGCATATCAACAGGAATACCGCGGCCTCTATCTTCAACTGTTACGCTTTGATCTTCGTGGATGGTGACTATCACGCGGTCGTTATACCCGCCGAGCGCTTCATCAATCGAGTTGTCAACTACTTCATTTATTAAGTGATGAAGTCCGCGCGACCCAACATCACCGATATACATTGCCGGGCGTTTTCGAACCGCTTCCAATCCTTTTAATACGTTTATACTGCTCGCATCATATTTGTTTTGCGAGGAACCACTACCATTTTCTTTCTCTTTGGCCATATCTTCTCTGTATTAATTTTCTACAAAAATCTTATTGATTTAATTACTTCTTCACCGAAAAACCTATTTACTTTTTCTATGAGTAAATTTTTTCTAAGATTTAATTCGCTTTTCCAAACCGAGTTTTCAACTTTTAAAAACAAAACTTTCTTCTCTACTTTTACCGCATCGGCTATTTGTTTTAGTTCCGGAAATATTTTTTCGAATCCTTCAACAACATCCAGATTCTTTATTGTTTCTCTTAAACCTGAAAAATCTTTTTCGTTGCTTATGATTTCCGAAACACTTTTAAAACTACTAAGCAAATGCCGTTTTGCCATTTTCAACTCTTATTAAAGAATTGCTGCCGGAGGTAATAAAACCATCGGTTCTCGTAAGGTCGGTCATTGTTATAAAAGCCTGCCCGACTTCCGCGAGATATTCGCTGATTTTTTCCGCCCTGTATTTATCAAGTTCTCCGAAAACATCGTCCATTAAAAAAACAGGAGTTCTTCCCAATCGTTCTTTCATATAAAAAAATTGCCCGAAACGTAAAGCAATTTGAAATGTTTTATGTTGTCCCTGCGAACCGAATTTTCTTAATTCCATTCCATTAATAAAGAAAATGAAATCGTCTCTATGCGGACCAATTAAATTAACTCCCCTTCTTAGCTCGTCTTCCTTAACATCATTAACTGCTTTACGAAAATCCTCTTCTATATTTTCAAATCCACAATCTTTAACTGTTTCATAAATAATTAGCGGATCCTCAATAGATTCTATTATATGATTATATGCGTTTTTATGAAAGACTGAAAACTCATCTACGAATTTAACTCTATGTTTTACTAATTCGGTACCTGTATTTATCATTGATTCCGTCCACGCATCAAGCTGCTCAATCAAACCAAAATTTCTTGTTTCTTTAATCTGCGAAAGTAAAGAAGCTCTTTGTCTGAGGGTTTTATTATAATCAAGCAAAATTTCCAGATATGTATGATTTGCTTGTGAAATTACGGAATCTACGAATCTTCTTCTTTCCGACGGCGATCCCATTGTTATAGAATGATCTGATTGGATCAACGATACTATCGGAAATCTTCCTATCATCTCTGAATAATTACCAACTTGTTTTGAATCAAGAAAAACATTTTTTTTATTTTTTAACGAATCATAAAATATTCTTGTTTGGTTGTTGGTTAAATCCGTAAAACTACCTCGTATGTCAAAAAAGTTTTCACCAAACGTAACAGCTTCGCTATCGGCTGAAAAGTTTAAGTTTTTTGTTGTGCTTAAATAATAAATTGCCTCTAGAATTGAAGTCTTTCCTTGTCCGTTTCCGCCTACTATCAGATTAAGTTTATCGGAAAATTCCAGCGATGTGCTTCTATGAAGTCTGAAGTTTTGCAATTCGATTTGTTTAAGAACCATTTTAAGCGTTCAGTCGCACCGGCATCAACAACATCATTAAATCCAGATTTTCCTTTTTTTGCACCGGTTCAATTATCACCGCTTTTGTTGGTGAATGTAATTTTAAAATTATCTCTTCGTTATCGCTTATATGATTTAATACATCGTTTACATATGCTGAATTAAAACCGATATCTAACGAATCTCCTTTATACTCGCATACAACTTTTTCTTCGCCGGAAGCTCCCAAATCAAGATCCTCCGCTGAGATTTCGAGTGAGTCTTTGTTAATTGAAAATTTTACTCTTCTTGTTGTTGATGTTGAAAACAACATCATTCTTTTTATCGAATCGTGAAGTTCTTTTGTATTAACTTTAAGAAGGAATTCGTTCTCCATGGGTATTACACTCATGTAATCCGGATATTTTTGCGAAATTAATCTTGTTATAAGTTCTATGTCGTTTAACTTAAACGAAACATATGATTTTGTTAAATGAATTTTTACATCCTTTTCGTCCAGAATTTTTGAAAGCACCGACACTGCTCGTTCGGGAACAACGTACTGTTGAGTAAAATTAGGTTTTACATTTTTATTTAACATGTTAACAAGTCTATGTCCATCTGTAGTAACTAGTCTTAAGCCGTCGTCTGTAAATTCAAAAAGAGTACCCATCATAGCCGGCCGCATTTCTTCTTTGCTCATTGCAAACGCACCTTTATCAAAAGCCGAACGCAATTCGGTTCCATTCAAAATTACTTCATTAATTTCCTTCGCGTTTTTATCGGCGTCTACGGTTGGTATTTCGGGATATTCTTCTGCGTCTAGATAACTGATTGAGTATTTTCCATTATCGGTAACTAAATTTATTTTTTTGTTGGCGGTAAGTTTGAAATGAATTGTTGTTTCTTTTAATGAACGAACTATATCGTTTAATAATCTTGCTGGAACAACCATTTTCAAATTTTCGTCAGCCACAATATTCAGGGAAGATTTTAAAGATATTTCAAGATCGGTTGCATAAACTGTTAAAAGTCCGTCTTTTACTTCGAATAAAAAATTCTCAAGTATAGGCATCGGTGTTCTGTTTGGTACGGCAGGAATGATTTTTCCAAGTAATTTTTCGAGCTCTTTGCTGTTTACTTTGAATTCCATAATTCTTCTCCAAATTGAGTCAAAAAATATCAAAAATCGGATAGATTTTCAATTTTTGATTTTTTACAAAAACATATCAACACGCTTATAAATATATCTTTATATAAGTATATAAATTAACTATAACAATAATAGTGTTAATATGTTGATAACTGATAAAAAAATAAAATTAATGCCGCAAACAGTACTTTTTCAAAACAGTAAAACAAAAGAAAATGTTGATAACTTTAATATACCAACAACTATGTTGGTAACAATAAATTATTAACAAAAGAACAACACGTTATTAACAGATTATTAACGCACTAAAAATTATGAAACACCAAGCTCAATTTTGTTTTTCAACATATTTATAGTGTCGGCCAGTTGAAAATCTGATTTTATCATATCATCTACGGAAGTTTGAGCGTGAATAACTGTAGAATGATCTCTTCCGCCGAAATGCAAACCGATAGTTTTTAAAGATGATTTTGTTAGTTGTTTTGATAAAAACATTGCTACTTGCCGTGCTAGAACAACTTCTTTGCGGCGGTTTTTCTCACGCACTTTATTTTCTTCAACTTTAAAATACTCGCAAACTATTTTGGTAATATAATCGATTGAAATGTTAACCTGTTTGTTTGTTGAAATCTCTCTAACAGTTTGTTTAACCAAGTCTAAGTTTATCTCTTTGGAATTAAGGGATGAATTGGCAAGAAGTTTTATTAAGCAGCCCTCAAGCTCCCGAATGTTTGATGTTATATTATGAGCAATATACTCTATAATTTCGTTTGATAAATCGATGCCGTAAGCACTGCTTTTATTTTTTAAGATTGCAATGCGGGTTTCAAAATCCGGAGGTTGAATATCGGCAGATAAGCCCCAAGAAAATCTTGAAATCATTCTCTCGTTCAATCCTTTTAAGTCTTTAGGCGGTTTGTCGCTGGAAAGAATTATTTGTTTGCCAGTTTGGTGAAGCGAATTGAATATTTGGAAAAATAAATCCTGCGTTTTTTCTTTTCCAACAAGGAATTGAATATCGTCGATAATTAAAACATCCATACTTTTATAAAAAGCGGAAAATTCATTTATACGATCTGCTTGAACGGCTTCAATAAATTCTACTGTAAATGCATCTGAAGAAAGATATATTATTTTCTTTTCGGGAGATCGTTCGATTATTTTATTTCCAATAGCATGTATTAAGTGTGTTTTTCCTAACCCAACGCCGCCATAAATAAATAGCGGGTTAAAAGATGTTTGTCCGGGATTTTCGGCAACAGCAATTGCCGCCGCCCTCGCTAGTTGATTGTTTTCACCCTTAATAAAATTTTCAAAAACATATTTTGGAATTAAATAATTATCGAAATCATTCTTTTCACTTGTTTGAACATGTTGTGTTGCCGGGGGATGTTTGGTCTCTAATTCTTTTTCTATTTGATCTTCTTTCTCTTCTAAAATTATATAAACCAGTTTTCCGTTAGGGCCTAAAACTTGGGACAGGGTTTTGTTTATTAAAGTATTGTAATGTTCTTCTATCCACTCTATGAAGAAATTATTGGGTACATGAATTTTAAGAATGTTTTCTTCTATTTCAAACGGCTTGATAGGAAGGAACCACGTATTATATGTGATGTATGGTACGTTCTCTTTTATAATGCTAAGACATTCTTTCCAAATATCTTTAGGGTCTTTTTCAATAACTAACTTTACGGGAGAGGTGTTCATTTTATCCACAAATTAAGGTTACAGAATAGAGATTAAAAAATCCCTATCAAAACTTGATTTTATTGTTTTTAAAAAGTTATCAACAAACTATTAACATTAATAAAGGCGACTAAACCATTATTTTTTAAACATTTGAATGGGCGATTTAAAAAAAGCAAACAAAAATAGCCTAAATTTTATTAAAACCAACCCACCATTTATAATAGTGAAACGTTTCACAAGTTAGAGTTATTAACAACTTATTAACATGTTTTTCTGGGCGCCACTTAACGATGAAAATAGGTTTTAAGATTATATTCTGCAAATTAAATTTTGCAAAAAGTTGCCATCAAACTAACTTTGTGTTATAAAATTTTAAGAAGGCCCAAATTGAAAAGAATATTAGTTGTTTTTACAGGCGGAACTTTCTCAATGAAGATCGATGAAAAGACTAATTCTGCCGTACCTTTTTTTCATGGAAACGATTTAATTAAACTTATTCCACAAGCAAAGGAGCTTGCAGAGATATCTGTTTACGAATATGGTAATTATCCTGGTCCGCACATAACGCCTGAACTAATGTTGGATCTTTCAAAAAAGACACAAATATTTGCCGACGACAAGAATATAGACGGAATTATTATTACTCATGGAACAGATACGCTTGAAGAAACGGCTTACTTTTTAGATCTTACAGTCAAAACGGAAAAACCAATCATTGTTATCGGCGCAATGAAAACAAGTTCGGAACCAGATTGGGATGGACCAAAAAATCTTTTAGATGCAATTCATATTATTAATAACGCTAATAGTACAGGAATAGGCGTACTTGTTTGTTTGAATGGTGAAATAAACGCGGCTAGCGAAGTTACAAAAACGCATACGGAAGATATTGAAACATTTCACAGTTTAGATTTCGGTGCGCTTGGTTTTGTTGATAGGGGAAGAGTTGTTTTTAATCGGCTGCCCCGAAAACTTGAAGTTTTTCAAACAGACAGAATTAATACTAATGTAGATTTAATAAAAGTTTACGCAGGAATGAATGAAAAATTTTTCAAATATTCTGCGGAAAGCGGCGCGGAAGGAGTTGTTGTTGAAGCAATGGGTGTTGGAAATGTTCCGCCCAAAACATTTGAGGGAATAAAATATATTGTTGAAAAAAACATCCCGGCTGTTCTTGTTTCCCGTTGCCCTGCCGGTGAAACGCTTGATATTTATGGTTATCCCGGCGCAGGTAAATGGCTGAAAGAAATGGGGGTAATTTTTTCAGATTATTTAAACGGACAGAAAGCAAGAATAAAATTAATTATATGTCTTGGAATCACTAGAGATATAAACGAGCTCCGTAAAATGTTCGAATATAATAGATGAATGTGAACAATAAACCAATTTTAGATTTCATAAAACCATGGATATCTTCCATTCTTCTATTGCCTATTATGGTTTTCTTTGCGGCAAGCAGTTCAAAATTTCACTTTATAGATTATGTTAATCTTTTAATTCACGAAGGCGGACACGGGATTTTCAGCTTCTTTGGAAAATTTATTTATACCCTCGGCGGAACGCTTGCACAAATAATTATTCCGGGAATGTTTGTTGTTTACTATTACATTGTCCGTAAAAAAATTTTGATGCAGATATTTCTTGTTTGGCTCGGCGAGAATTTTATCAACATTAGTATTTATGCTGCAGACGCAAGAGCACACCAACTCCCGCTGCTCGGAGGAAATAAAGTTTATCACGATTGGACTTATATCTTAAATGAAACAGGCTTAATTCTTTATGATTACGAAGTAGGAAGATTTTTTTATTGGCTTGGAATTATTTCTTTTATAATATCTTTTGTAGTGCCGCTATTTATTAAACCAGCTCTTTCGGCAAAGATTAATCTTGATTTATAATTATTTATACAAACGCTGTAAAAAAATAGGCCCGCACAAAGCGGGCTTTAATTTTGCGCGACATTCAAAATAAATTATATGAACAATAATTGAATAATTATGAAAATAGGCAGCAAAACAATTAATGAAAACTTATACATATATGCGAAGAAACTGGGCATTTTAATATTATTTTCTTCAGCAACAGCTTTAACCATAAAGTTAGGACCGTTTCCTATATACGTCATGCTGCCAAATAAAACTGCGCCAACCGAAATAGCTTTTAATAATTCTTCCGGAATACCCGCAACCAAAGTGCCGGTTGTAATTCCCAAACCTTTTGCAAGTTGATGGAATGTAACTGCCGTAGGAGTATTATCGAGGAAACTGCTTAAAGCGCCGGTGTAATAATAAAATTGATTTGCAAAAGTTACACCGAGACTTTTAGCATTGGCCTCAAGAAAGAGTAAGCACGGAACCATCGTAATAAAAATACCGAGAAATAGATAAGCAACTTCTTTAATTGGTTCCCAAGTAAAATTGTTTGATGTTCTTACAATCTTGGTTGTAAAAAGAATAGATAAAATAGCCATTCCGGCAATAACTGCCTCCCTAATGAATTTATAATATTCATTATGCTCAATGAACGGAAGATATTGCGGATTTAAAAAAGCAACAGCCAACACGACCCCGGCCAACCAAACAAAATTCAATTTTCCTTCCAATTTAATCGGGCGGATATTTGTTGTGTCACGCTTAATAGCAGAAGCAGGCTCCTTCTTATAAAAATATGAATCCACTATAAAATAAATAATTAACAACAATGCGTTTGAAACAAGCCACTCGGGCCCAAGTTTAAAAAACCAGGTAAATGGTGCGCCGCGCAAGTACATCATAAACAACGGCGGATCGCCAAGCGGTGTTAATAAACCGCCGCAATTAGCAATAATTCCAATGAAGAATAATATTGTATGAACTTTGAAAGTTCTTTCTTTATTTGTCTGAATAACCGGGCGTATTAATAGCATTGCCGCACCCGTTGTTCCCATAAATGAAGCAAGCACAGCTCCGATGCCGAGAAACATAGTATTAATTATCGGCTTGGCTTCAATGTCGCCGGATAAATAAATTCCACCGGTAATTGTAAATAGCGCGCCGAGCAGAATTAAGAACGGCACATAATCAAAAAGCATTGTTTCGTAAAGACGATGCCAGAATCCGGCAGTAAGAAGATATATTACAGTAGGAATGCTCAACACTACTGCGATTATAAGTTTGTTCGAGTTCTTTTCCCAAAAGTGATTCCAGAATAACGGGAATATCGCGATTGACAAAAGCATTAATAAAAACGGCACAAGACTTAATAGCGGGATAGAAATAGAATGTGTTTCCATGATGTCCAAATAATGTTATTTAAAGTTGTGCAAAACTATACGACGGTGTCCTAATAAGCAATAAAAATTTTTATTATCGCTTAAAATAATTAGGCCCGGAGGTGATTCCGAGCCTAATTTAGAAGGGAAATGAAGTTTATTTACCGGATTTTAGAAGGTCTCTTATTTCGCTAAGAAGCACTACTTCCTCAGTTGGCTTTGGCGGAGCGGGCTTGGCTTCTTCTTTTTTCTTCAAAGAGTTCATCGCCTTGATAACCATAAAGATCGCCCAGGCAACAATTATAAAATCTATAACAGTATTAATGAAAACGCCGTATTTAATTACAACGGCTGGAGAATTTTCAACGGCCTCTTTTAGCGTAATTGTAAGATTACTGAAATCGATTCCGCCAACCAGCAGGCCAATAGGCGGCATAATAACATCGTTAACAATAGAGGAAACAATTTTTCCGAATGCGGCCCCGATGATTATACCAACGGCCATATCAACAACGTTTCCCCGCATTGCAAAAGATTTAAATTCTTGTAGAAGTTTCATTTTTCCTCCGTGATGAAATTAATAAATGTAAAGCCCTTATTTTTTTATTAAATCGTTTTTATGAAGCCAGTCCGAAACTAACGAAGTTGAATTATAATTTCCGTGTCCGCCGCCCTCAATTTTAATAAAATCAATTTTATAGCCGGAGGCTTTCAATTTCTCAACAAAATTTTCTGTGTGAGAAATGTCTAACGAATGATCCTCTGTTCCGTGTATTACTAAGAATGGAATAGCTCTTTCATGATTAAAAAATTTGCTCATATCATATTCCGGTTTTTCATTCACATAATTAAACGGAATGCCGGAAATTACAATTCCCGCGTCAAACATATCAGGATATAATAAGCCGTAACGCCAAACGCCGTATCCTCCCATCGAGAATCCATGCAAAATTATTTTATCTATATTAAATACTTTCTTAACAGAATGACATAATTGAATAATGTCTTTTTCGGTATTGCCCACATACCAAGAACTTAAATCTCTTCCTCTTGGAGCGATAAAAATGAAATTATCATTCGAAAAATTCTTTGCCGCGTTTTTTATGCTTTTAATCTCATCAACGCCGCTGCCGTGAAGAACAAGCATAAGATTATACTTTTTGTTGATGTCGAAACTAGCCGGCAGAATAATTGAAAACTGTTGAAGGGTTGAATCAACCGGGGAATTAAACGCGCTTAAGATATAGCCGGAACCGTTAAATATTGTTTTTTCGTTTGTAAACTGATTTATAAAGGTGGATAAGGTTTCGAACGTATTTTTGATTATTGAAATATTATCTCGGCCATTAAAATTATTTATTAATCTTTTTAGCTCGTTAATGTGAAAGATTATGGTTTGCCCGCTCAATTTAATTTCTTCATTCTGAGTTGTCCCTGTTAATAATTTAATTATGTGCGAGGATTGTTCGAAATTATCTGAATTGTATTTGTAAACGTCGTCACTCCACTCTGTTGTGTCGTTTAGCGTAGCGTTAATTTTATATAGACCATTGTTTCTTGGAAGCTTTGCGGAATATCTAATTTTATTAATACCGGGTAAAAGAGTTTTTATTATTGTTTTTTTTATAGGAGTTATACCATAGCCCCCAATTTCAATTTTAATTTTTGATTTGATTTTTTTTGCACTTCTTACAAAAAGATCAATCGAATTTTTTCTGCCGCTTGTGACCCGCTCTTTAACTTTGCCTGTTATAAAATTGTTATGCTTTTTAGATAACGAAAACTTTAGCGGCATAAATTTTCGTTGATTTGTCCGCTCGGTGTCGTAATCATCCTCAACAAGTTTTTGGATGATGCGGGAACCGTCGTCGTTTTGACTGATGTATACAATGTTAATCCCGGCGGTATTGTTCTTGACCGGGTGAAAAGGATAAACATTATTCCAAGGAATTCTAATTTTATAAAAAGCGGTTTTATTTGTTGAATCAATTGTAATTTCGGGAATAGGTGGCGTATCATAATCGGGAAAGTAAGTTCCGTCTTTATTTACAAGTACGGAGATCGCTTTTTTGTTTTCGAGAGAAAAACCGAAACCGTAGAATTTATTAGAACTTTCTTTTTCGTTTTCGTCAGGTGTCACAAAGTTTATATAAAAACCGTCGCCGTGCCGCCAACTTCTTTCACCGTCCTTAAAGTGATTGTCTTTTACTTCTGCGTTAAAAAGTAATTCATGATTGTTAAATGAAATCGAAACTTTAACTTTTGGCAGGGGCGTGTCCGACGGCAGCCATAAATCTGTCCACAAATTTTCTTTTATGGTAATTTCTTTTGGAATACTATTTTGACAAAAAAGAATTTTTGTTGATAACAAGAAAATGATAAAAATGGCTCTGAGTAAGTAATTCATATTATACCGGATTAGTAGGAAAATATTTTGTGATAATTAACCGTCGTAGTCTTCTAATAATTTTTCTGCGTTTAAAACTTCCTGACAGTTAACAAATATTTTAAAACCGCCCTCTTTAAGTTCATCTGCTTCTCGAATTGAATAATTATTAATAAGATCTAAAGAAACATAAGGGTGGTGCGGAAGAAATTTTGAGAACAAATATGGATTGAGACCGGTTGATTTTAGATATTCTGTTATTCTCTGCGCGCGGCCGGCATCATCTTCTTCCAAAACACAAACCTTGCCCTCCATAACTTCGTATTCGCTGTGTCTATTGCATAAAAAATGAATATCGTTTACAAACAAGCCGCATTCATTGCAGAAGGGCTCTAAGCAAATTATACAGACGCCCTCTGCGGGAATGCTTTTATGATTTGTGCATTCAACATCTTCTAAAAACAAAGTACCGCACTCCGGGCAAAAGTCATCTTCGTCTTTTACCGGATGATTGCAAAAAGAGCAAACTGAGTTTTCGATTTCTTTCATTAATATTTCTTTTTTTTGATTTAACATAAAGAAATAAATGGCGTGTCTCAAGGAATTTTTATATTGATAAGAAAGCAGGAATCATAAAATTCAAGAATACTATCTAAACCGTTTAGATAAAAAAAGACCGGGAATAACCCGGTCATATTCACACATAAATAATATGATTAATTAAAAGTTAGCCACCGCCATTAGATACAACCACGTTGAAGTATCTTTACCCCTGCGCTCTTTAAAAATATCGCCGGGCATAAACATGGAGGCGCCGCCTTCAAATGTTATGCTTGAATTGTATTTGTAGCTTGCAACAAGATCAATTTCACTTCCAAAGTTTTTAGATGTTGATCCGTTAATAAGTCCGTAATCTTCATTTGCTTGAAATACATGGAAATGTAAATTTATTTTAAGGGGCGTGATGGGGCTAAATCCAACTTTGCCGACAACATCCATAATACCAAGTCCGTAAGTGTCGTTAACAAGATTTACAAAATAATCCATGTATCCAAAATATTTGTGACCTGTTCCGTAAAGAGAAGCATATGTTTTATAGTCGTCGTCGGCAGGGTTGTCATCACCGCTTGTATAATCGATCTGTGCGCCGATAAATGGTTTTAAATCGCTTTCAAATGTATAATTGGCAGCGTATGAAAGTATGAAAGCAGATACAGTCTGGTTTCTATTGCCTGCAAAAATTTTTCCCGCTTGATATCCGGCGTCAATTTCATGATCGAAATTTCCGAGTGTTCCTTTTACATATGTTCCAAAGGTGAAGCGGCTTAACAAATCTGTCGGGCTGGATCTCTGCCAAATAATCAGCGGTTGAATCTTGTAGTTTTTTAATCCGCCGATATCAAAACTTAATCCGTAAACAGACTGATCTAAAGAATCGCCAAAGTTGGATTTTTCAAATTCTTTTAGCGCGAAGAAATCAATATTCACAGCATCGGTTTTTAAAGTAAAAATACCACCGCCGAAAGCTCTTCCGACATTATTCCAATTAACCGCCCCGATAAAACGTTCGGAACCGTAAGAGACCTCCATTCTTCCTAGCTTTACATCAACCGGCAAATCAAAAATGTTTTCTACTTTAAAATATGCCTGGTGAAGATCAAGATTTTTTGTGTTGGTTGTTGTTGTTGCTTCTTCGCCGAACGTTCTTGAATCCTGAATCTGAACAAATCCCGTTAAGTTATCGGAAGGTGAAAAAGACAATCCCAATCTTGTTCTAAAAACGGTAAAAGTATTCGGAAGAGTTGACGATTTGAAATCTTTGCTGTCCATCTCAAAACGAGGACGAATCTGTGCGGAAAACTTTAATCCCTCTTGTGCGCTTAAATTAACAAACGACAAAACAATAATTGTTAACAAAAATAATTTTTTCATTTTATCTCCTATTTTATCTATATACTTAAAGCCAATTACTCAACACTAATAACTAATAAGCGTTCCCTGTCTTTCCTTTGCTTTTTTATCCCACTCAACCGCTGTGGTTTTTAGAAATTCTTCTTTATCCTTTTTGAGGTCGTTCATATCAAGCCCAATATACTTTTGTGCTTTGTCCTTTGACGAAACATCCGGAAGAGCTACGGGATATTTCATTCCGTGTTTTACAAGAACAAGAGCAATTTCTTTTCTCGCTTCTTCAGCTTTTTGTATTGATGTTCCAAGTACCCGCATTGCTTCAACCGGCGAATGAAAACCTACACCGTTTGCGGCGGCAACCCAATCCCATCTCCATTGTGCATGACGGATTAATTTTAAAGCCGGTTTCATTTCGACTTCTGTTGCGCCATTATCCCACGCAATCTTTGCTTCCATATGAACAGTTGCCAAAGTTTTTTCCGCAAGCTTTCTTAATTCTATAATTTTATCCTGACGTTCGTAAACATTGTCTATTAATTTCTGAGTTTTTTCTCTGTGACAAACCTGGCAGGAATTTTCAACATTATTTAGAGGGCTTTGTACGTGATGATCTGTAAATTTAACCCCGCCCTCGGTTTTATATGGCATGTGGCAGTCCGTGCAAGAAACTCCGCGGTCGGCATGAACACCCGTCATAAATAATTCATAGTCCGGATGTTGTGCTTTCAGCATTGGTGTACGGCTAAGCTGATGCGTCCAATCTGTAAACTCTATTTCATCATAATATTTTTCCATCGCATCTGCACTGAATCCTTTATCCCACGGGAAGGTTAAATATTTTTCTTCCTTGCCTTTGAAATAATATTCAACATGACACTGAGCGCAAACGAGGGAACGCATTTCGTTGTGCGTAAAACTTTTTATGTCTTTGCCCTGTCTTTGGAATGCTTCAATTAAAGCAGGGCGCGTGATTCTCAAATCCATTGTTTTTGGATCGTGACAATCCTGGCAGCCGATAGGATTAACAACTTCGTGACCAAGATCTTTCCATTTTGATTTGTAGAATTCAGCGACTCCCATTTTTTCCATCATACGCGGTACATCGGGACTTTTACACGTCCAGCATGTTGCAGGCTGCGGACTATTTTTATTTCCGCCGGTTCTCAAAATATGTCTTATATCTTTTATTGCATAAGCATGTCCGCGCGGTGAATTGTATTCTTTAGAGAAAGCATAGCCCGCCCACATAATTACAAGTTCAGGTGAATCTTTTAAATAATCACGCATAACCGATCCCGCGTATTTGCTTGCGTAAGTTGTATCAAGGGTTTGTCTGAACGTTTCGTATTCGCGCGGATAATTTTCACCCCAGACTTCGTTGCGTGGTTCCCAATCTGCAATTGGTTTAACTTGCTGAAGCGTAAATGATTCGCCCCGCCTTTCAATTATAGACGATGCAAGTAATCCGAGTAAAAAAACAACTACAACGGAAACTAAAAATAAAACCCAGCCAAGCCATGGTTTTTTCTTTAATATTTCTTGAATTGATTTCATGTTTTATTCCTTTGATTGACTAATTATTTTTTTCGGATTTTATTTCTGCCGTAAAATCTTCAAGCCATTTTGGCACTACCGTATTTAAAGTTGGAACACGCGCGTACGGAGTTGATGATAAACTGTTTACTCTTCCATGGGGAGTGTTGCGGTGGCATTCCCAGCAGTATTTTTGTGTTTGATCTTCAACGTTTGCATTGCTGGTAGAACGTAATGCAATTGGGTGAATTAAATTGGAATGACAGCGAATGCAGTTTTCTTGAACCGCATCTTTACCTGCTTGTTTAATTTGAATTACTTGCGGTTCCCAGCGCATTGTAAAATATGTTGCGTGGCGTAAACCGTCGTTTGCTTTAAACCAATATTTGCGAATAAAATTATCTTGCGGAACATGACAATCATTGCATGTTGCAACTTTACCGTGACTTCCGCGCTGCCATGTTGCGTAATAACTATTCATAACGTGGCAGTTAACACATGTCTCCGGTTTGTCGGACAAGTACGACACCGCATTTGAAATATAAAAAACATAAATACCGAGACCGGTAAAAATCCCAAGAACAATTATTACTGCAAAACGCCATTGCGGCGGCGGGATTAATGATTTGAAGAATTTAAAAACTTTATTTGCGCCGGTATTTTTGTGACTCATGGTTTTGTTCCTTTGCAGATTCTTTGTTCAACTTTTTTATATCCGAAGTGCTGGTCGGATGACCGAGCGATTCTATGTTTTTATGAAGCTCCAAGTAAGTCTCTTTGGGAACATTGTTTTGCCATTTGCCGGTTAATATACCAATTCCGGTTATGGAAATAAAGATTAGAATTACACCGGGGGCAATAAGTTTTTTGTTTATTGTTTTTTTAGAAAAGATATTTTTCACTTCCAAAGTATCCGCAACGGGGCATGCATCAACGCAGCTTAAACATGAGGTGCATTCATCGGAGCGGACGGTTAATACTTTATCAACTTTTATAAACGAAGGACATGCCTTGGCGCAAAGATTACAATCGATACAGCTAACAGGATTTCTTTTAATTTTAGCTGGACTTAAAAATCCGATCAAACCAAGCAGCGCACCGTAAGGACATAAATACCTGCACCAGAAATTTCTTATTAATATTGATAACACGAAGAGAACGGCAATTACAATCAAGGCAAAACGCGAGATATTTGCGAAGAAATACCACATCTTAACATCGGACATTATATTATACGTACCGCTTAAAAAATAATTCAGGGCGATTGCGCTCATGGAAAAAATCGCATACGCAAAAAAAGCAAGCAAGAGATATTTTAGACTTCGCAGAGGATAATCTAAAAACTTGGGAAGTTTTATTCTTCTTTTGAAAAGTTTTTTCCACATCCTTTCGCCAAAATCCCCAACAAGTTCGGATAAAAATCCAACCGGGCAAAACCAACTGCAAAATGATTTTCCGAAGACAAACGACACACCGATAATTGCAAGAATAATAAAAAATCCGGCTGGGTGAACGTTGTGTATTTCTCCAGTTTGAAAAAAATATACAACACTCATCAAAGCCGAAATTGGTAAGAACCCTTCAACTCCCGGGGGACGAAAAGAAGAACCGGCCACGCCATTTGATTCGAGAAAGTTTATGAATAAATAAAACTCTATCCCAATCCAAATGCAAAGCAACGCAAAAGCAGATTGCACCCAAAATCTATATTTCTGAATCGGCTTTTCTAAATTCTTAATTATGTTCTTTTTTTCTTTATTCTTTTCCACGACGATAAACAGAGTTTAAATTCTGTAATAAAAATATCGGATTTGCATGTCTTTGTCAAATTAAATGATCGTTAAGTGTAAAAATGCTTTTATTTACGAGCATCAAATTTTGTAGAATACTATAATATTCGTATTTTAATAACAGACAAAACAATCTGTTAAGGTAATAAATGAAAAGAAACATCATATCAATAAATGAGGATTTGTGTAACGGCTGCGGTGAATGCGTTCCGGAATGCCATGAAGGAGCGCTTCAAATAATTGACAGTAAAGCCAGGTTGATAAGCGATCTCTTTTGTGACGGACTCGGCGCGTGCTTGGGGTTTTGCCCGACGGGCGCGCTTAAAGTTGAAGAACGAGAAGCTGAGCCATATAATGAAAAGAAAGTTATGGAAACAATTGTACGCGGCGGACAAAATGTTATTAGAGCTCATTTAAAACATTTGAAGGATCACAAAGAATTCGGATTTCTCACAGAGGCAATAGACTATTTAAATGATAATAAAATTCCCCTTCCGGTTTTAGAAGAAGAAATACAAAATCATCCGCAGGGATGTTCCGGTTCGCAAGAAAAAACGATTAATAATAAAAACGAAAGAGTTGAAGAAAGCGGGAAACGAATTTCTCATTTACAGCATTGGCCGATACAGATGCATCTTGTAAATCCTCAAGCGGCATATTATAAAAATTCAGATTTACTTTTAGCAGCAGATTGCTGTGGATTTGCTTACCCGGATTTTCACAAAGATTTTTTGAAAGACAGAAGTATTGCCATCGCATGCCCTAAACTCGACTCAAACAAACAAATCTATCTTGAAAAATTAATTTCAATGATTAACGACGCACAGATAAAATCTATAACAGTTTTGGTTATGGAAGTGCCGTGCTGCAGCGGACTGGTTCAACTAGCAAAACAAGCTCTTGAATTTTCCGGGCAGGAAATAGAATTGCAAGTTTTTGTTGTAAACATCAAAGGCGAAGTGATTAAAAACGTTTTTCTTAGTTAACTACAAAGTTATAGTCCACGAAGGATTTGCCATCCTTAAATCGGACATGCTCGTTTTTTCTCTTGACAAATAATAAGAGTCGAGGTATGTTTATAGCGGAGAAATTAATCTGTTTAAGAATAACAAATAAAAGTAGGTAATTAGTCAAAAAGGAATATTTTTTTATGCTTAAATCGGACAAAATATTCCATATAACTTCTGAGGCGTATATGAAAGAAAAAAATAAATATCATCTTTTGTTTATTCTGACACTTCTACTTGGCTTTATAATTTTTAATGCTTGTGGAAACAACGAGCCCGACGAAATTATTGGAGAGGAAAAAGCAAAGTTAACCCGTGCGCCGTTTGTTCCACCACCAATCACACGGGACTATTCAACAAAAATAGTTTTAGATATGGAAGTGCGCGAACTTGTTAAACCACTATCGGATGGCGTTGAATATGTTTTCTGGACTTTCGGCGGAGATGTGCCCGGAGAATTTATTAGAGTGCGTGAGGGCGATTTAATAGAGTTTCGTCTTCATAATCATCCATCAAGCAAACTTCCGCATAATATAGATCTTCATGCAGTTACCGGTCCCGGCGGAGGAGCTGAATCTTCTTTTACCGCACCGGGGCACACATCTGTATTTTCATTCACAGCAAAAAATGCGGGGCTTTATGTTTATCACTGCGCAACAGCACCGGTTGGATTACACATCGCAAACGGGATGTACGGATTAATTTTAGTTGAACCGAAAGAGGGTTTGCCTCCGGTAGATAAAGAATATTATGTAATGCAAAGTGAGTTTTATACAGAAGGAAATTACGGCGCTCCCGGACTACAACCGTTTAGTATGGATAAAGCTGTTGAAGAAAATCCGGATTATGTTGTTTTTAATGGAGCGGTCGGTGCATTGGTTGGCGATAAATCTTTGAAAGCAAATGTCGGCGATAAAATCCGCTTGTATGTAGGCAACGGCGGACCAAACCTTGTTTCTTCATTTCATGTTATAGGAGAAATTTTTGATTTGGTTCATACCGAAGGCGGTACAGTGGCAAATCAAAAAAATGTGCAAACCACGTTGGTCCCGGCTGGCGGTTCCGCAATAGTTGAATTTACTGTTGATGTACCGGGAAGATTTATTCTGGTTGATCACTCAATTTTCCGTGCATTTAATAAAGGCGCGCTCGGCATGCTTGAAGTAAGAGGGGAAGAGAATGAAAAAATTTATTCTGGTAAACAAGCCGATGAAATTTACGATGGATCTCTTTCGTTAAACAAATCAAACATAAATTCTTTTACGGGAGAATTTAACTCACAAACGCAGGCAGGCGGTTATGTATCAAAGTTTTCCGATGGTGATGGCTCCGTTGATCCCGAATTGCTAAAGGCGGCAGAATCCGGAAAGAGCAATTCAAATAAAAAGCCGGATTTCGCAAGCATGGGTCAAAGCATTTATAATCAAACTTGTTTCGCATGTCATCAAGCGGATGGAAAAGGAATTCCGAATGTCTTTCCGCCGGTTGCAAATTCAGACTGGATTAAGAAAAATAAGGAAGGTTCAATAAAAGCGGTTGTGCACGGCAAACAAGGCGAGATGACGGTAAACGGAAAAAAATATAACGGTATCATGCCCCCGCAAAATCTAAATGATGAACAGGTTGCCGCGGTACTTACATATGTTTATAAAAAATTCAACAACTCAAACATTACGGTTGGTGTTGATGAAGTAAAGAAAGCGAGAAGTTCAAAATGATTTTTTCTTTGATTGGTAAAAACAAATTGCTTGGATTCTTCTGCGCGGTTTTAGTTTTTAATTCAGCGTTGTTAGCCCAGAAAAAATCATCACCAAATTTTAAAAACGAAATGGCTTTGATAGAAGGCGGGAATTACAAGCCGCTATATTTTGATTCTACAACGACAAACATGAAAGTAAATTCATTTTACATGGACAAATACCCGGTGACCAATGCAGACTTTTTAATATTTGTTAAACAAAATCCTAAATGGCGTAAATCGAAAGTGAAGAAAATCTTTGCTGAAAAATCATATTTGATAAATTGGAAAAGCGATTTGGAATTAGGCGGAAAGGTTTCTCCAAAAGCGCCTGTTACAAATGTTTCGTGGTTTGCCGCGAAGGATTATTGCGAGTGCCAGGGCAAAAGATTACCAACCGTAGCAGAATGGGAATACGCGGCACAAGCAAGCGAAACGAAACCCGACGGAAAAGATGATAAGAATTATCTTCAAAAAATTTATGATTGGTATTCTACTCCAACTCCGAATGAAATATCACGTGTCGGTTCAAAAGGAAAAAATTATTGGGGCGTTTATGATTTGCACGGACTTATATGGGAATGGAATCAAGATTTTAGCAGCTCGCTTGTAACGGGAGAATCCCGCGGCAACAACGGATTAGAAAAAAATCTTTTTTGCGGCAGCGGCTCTGTCGGTGCGAAGGATTTTAAAAATTACCCGGCATTTATGCGCTTTGCATTTAGAAGCAGCTTAAAAGCAAATTATACAACAGCCAATCTCGGTTTTAGATGTGTTAAAGATTTAGAAAACAAAAGAGGTAAAAAATGAAAAAGAACTTAATATTAATTTCTGCACTTTTAGGATTAATGGTTTTAACGGGAGCGTACTTGATTATAGCAAGTGAAACTGATCAAGAGAAAAGATCAAATAAAGCCATGGCAAAAAATGCAGAAGAAAATAAATCATGCTGCTCATCCGAAGTGGATTCGGAGAAATCGAGTGATAATTCAATTTTTCTGCTGGAAGGAAATTGGAAAAGTGAAAGCAATAAAAATGTAAACTGGTCATCGCTCAAGGGTACAAATTATGTTATGACTATGATTTTCACAAACTGCACATATGCTTGTCCTGTAATTGTTAACGATATGAAAAAAGTAGAAGCTCAATTATCAAACAAAGAATTAAAGAAAGTTAAATTCTTGCTTGTTTCGATGGATCCTGAAAGAGATACACCGGAGGCGCTTTTAAAATTCGCAAAACAGTATGACATTGATTTAAATAGATGGCAGCTTTTAACATCCAACGAAAGCAATGTAAGCGAAGTTGCTGCCGTTCTCGGATTAAAGTATAAAAAGGAAACGGACGGAAGCTATTCTCATTCAAACATAATTACGGTTCTGAACAAAGATGGAGAAATCAATTTTCAGCATTTCGGACTTAATCAGAATATCGACGATGTAGTTGGGGCAATTAAAAAATTAAACTGAAAGGGTAGTAAAATGAATACAAATACAAACACTGCACAAACCGACTCGCTGGAGTCCATGATAATAAAAGATATAGTCGTTCAAAATTTTAAAGCGGCTAATATTATGGAAAAATATGGAATAGATTTTTGCTGCAAAGGAAAGCGCCCGTTAAATGAAGCGCTGGCCGAGAAGAAAATTAATCCGAAATTATTTATCGAAGAGTTGAATAGCACAATAGAAAACTCTCAATCAGTAGATGAAAAATTTGAAAAATGGGATTTAACTTTTCTTGCAAACTATATTGTGAACAATCACCATACATATTTGCGCGAATCGATTCCAACAATAATTGCGCACCTTGAAAAGATTAATTCTAAACACGGGAAAAAATATCCGTACTTACAAAACGTACTCAACGAATTCGGAATTCTTGCAGAAGAGTTAGTCAGTCACATGCAAAAGGAAGAAAAAATACTTTTTCCCATTATTAGATATTTAGAAGACTCAAAGCGCTTTAACGAAAAACCGAAGACGGGCGGCTACGGAACAATTAGGGGACCAATAAATAAAATGGAACAAGAACATTCTTCGGCAGGCAACGGGCTTGAGAACATTCGAGTACTCACAAATAATTTTTCTCTGCCGGAAGATGCATGTACAACATTTAGAATTGCATTTCAGGAATTGGAATACTTCGAAAAGGATTTGCACAAGCACGTTCATTTGGAAAACAATATTTTGTTTCCGAAAGCAATTAAATTAGAAGAAGAACTTTTGTTAATTAAGTAGAAATGAACAAAAGAAAAACATTTATGAATAATAAAATAATTACAAAAGCCGGGGCGTTTTACGATAACGTAGCGCCCTTTTATGAAAAGATGATCGACTTCGAAAAAAATCTGAAGTTGAGAGTTGAAGCATATAAAAAAATATTTACCGAAAAAGGAAATGCTATAGATATCGGCTGCGGTGTTGGTTTGGATTCAATTGCTCTTGCGTTGAATGGGCACGAAGTTACATCGTGTGATATTTCTCCAAACATGATAGCCGAGGCAAAACAAAACGCGGAAAAGTATAATGTTAATATTGCGGCAGAGGTTAATTCCTTTGATACAATCGGCAAAGAAAATTTTGGAAGGTTTGATTATGTTATTTCCGTGGGCAACACGGTAGCTCATTTAAAACCGAAAGAATTAGAAAAAGCAATCGGCTTGGTTTATAAATTATTAAAACCCGGCGGAAAATTATTTTTGCACATTCTTAATTATGATTTGATACTAAAAGAATCTAAGAGAGTAAACAACATCGCCAACCGGGATGGGGAGATAATTATTCGGTTTTATGATTTTAGAAAAAAGGATATTGATTTCAACATACTCTCATTTCCGATTGATAAACCAAAAGACTTCAAAATTGTTTCAACAAAACATTATCCGCATTCGGCAAAACAAATTAGATCGTATTTATCTAAAGCCGGTTTAACAAAAATCAAATTGATGAAAAACTTCGCCGGCGATAAGTTCAGTGTAAGAGATTCTAAAGATTTATTTATTGAAGCAATAAAGGACTAAATCAAAGTTCTTTACCACAGTAACGACAGACTTTTGCACGTACTTTAATTTTTTCGGCACAGTACGGGCATTCCTTGGTTTCTTCACCCACTTCGCCGTCAACGGCATCGGCTAATTTGTAAGCTTGTTTGTACAATTGAGATTCTTTGTACATTTCCTGGGCGTTTGATAATGCTTCCTTTAGTTTTGATGGATTTGAAAGATTTGTGTAGCTCGTTTCTCCCATTTCGGCGGCGGTTTGAATAACTACATTTCCGTAATTAAAAATTCTTCCCAAAATAGATTGGTGATATGAAACATTATTTATTTTATCAATCGGGCTCTCTTTCGAGTTGATTGAAAAAACACCACTCTCATCAATAACGCGGTTATTTGTAACCGCCCATAAATCGAATTTCCACGTGTAATATCTAAAAGCAAAATATAATAGTGCAAGCGGTAAAACCACGAAATACCAATTACTGGAATCCGGATAGGTTATAATTATATAAATGGTTAGCGCGATCAAGGCGATTGAAATGAATGCGGGAGTAAATAAAGCGAACCAGTGTTTCCGTGTTTCAAAAATTAACTTTTCATCGCTGCGTAATTTTGTTCTCATACCGCACTCTATTTTTTATAATGAAGTAATTTTTAAAATCGTTTTTTCTTTTAACTGCTCAAGGGTTTCGTTGCTCAACATTTTGTATGCTTCGTCCCGAAGTTTACCCCATTTATCGTGAACTGGGCACGGCTTTTCGTGAGAGCAGCCCGGAAACCCAAGTACACACGATTTAAATAAATCCAAACCATCTATAGCTTCAACTATATCTATAAGTTTTATTTGGCTTGGACTTTTGGCAAGATAGAAGCCGCCGCTTTTTCCTTTTTTTGAACCAACAATGCCGCTGTTTGTAAGTGTTTGTAAAACCTTCGATACAAATTCTTTGGGTACTTTTAATTCTTGAGAAATCTCGATTGCATTAAAAATCACTTTCTCTTTCTTTATTGAAAGAAATAGGACTGCTTGAATGCCAAGTTCACAAGCTTTAGAAAAAAAGACGGTCATTTATAAATAATTCCGTAAGGGTTGGCTTAAAATAATTGTTAATGACAATTCAAGCAACTGTATTTTCGTTTTCTTTATTAAGAAAAATAGTTTGAGTAGGATATGCAAACTCAATGCTTCGCTTTGCAAACTCTTCGTAAATCTGAAGATTTATTTGTTGTTGTGTATCCATGTAAACCGCGTAATCAGATGACATAACAAAATAAACAAATTCAAAATTAAGGCTTGAGTCGCCGAATGATTTAAAATGTCCTCGGTCGAATTCCGCGTTTTCGCTTTTTGAAATTATATTTTTCACTAGATCCGGAATGGCTTTTAACTGTTCTGGATTAGTTTGATATGTTACTCCCAAATTGAAAACAACCCTTCTTTTTTCCATTCTTTTAAAGTTATGAACCAAAGTGTTGGTCAGTTTGGAATTTGAAACGATTAACTGCTCGCCGGATAGGGAACGTACTCTTGTGGTTTTAATTCCTATTTTTTCGATATTACCTGAATTTCCCTCGAACACAACGAAATCACCGATCTCGAAAGGTCTATCAAAAAAGATTACAAAATAACTAAACAAATCTCCGAGTAAAGCTTGTGCAGCAAGTGCAACGGCAATGCCCGTAATTCCAAGTCCCGCAATTAAAGTGGAAATGTTAAATCCAAGATTATCGAGCATTAAAAGTGTGCCGATTATCCAAACCAAAAAATTAATAAAGCTTATTATTGGTCTAAGTTTTTTACCCTCATCTTCGCTGCGGGTTCTGGCGAGAAAATTACCTATTGTATATTCAAGAATCGAAATAGTGAATCTAACGCCAAACCAAACGGCTATAACTAAGTAAACAGTACTGATTATTTTGTCGGCCTTTGTTCCAAAGCTCAAAGTTTCAAGCGCGATATAAATTGCGCCAAAATACAGCAGGGGAATTAAACGGCGGTTTATTCCACGTATCAATAATTTTAAGCGGGGATGTTTTTCCTCGTCAACGTTTTTTTGAATTCGCTTAATAATTAATTTTTTAATGAAGAGAATTATAAAAAACGCAACAACAATAGAGCCTGCTGCAACCAAATATTCTAGTATAGAATTACCGAAATAATTTTGTCTTAATAAATCCATCATAATAGCTCCACTGATTCACGATAACACGATTAATATAAAAATTTTTTTATTTATTGAGTTCAATCTTTAAAATAAAAAATGCGGCACCCGTGTTAAGTAATGCCGCATAATCGAAGCAAGGCCTTATCATAAAACAGTAAACTTAACACCAACCTGTGCTTGGAAAGTTAATATTTTCCACTTAACATCTTCTATTACATTGGATAGACCGTATCCGAAAGTTAATTGCGGAACAATATCAAGATTGCCCGAAATTGGTATTTCATAACCCGCGCCCATTTTTAATTCAAACCTTGTCTGCGTGTTTTTTAGAGTTTGTTTTTGTTTTGTTGTGTAGTTGTATTGGGGAACGTTGTATTCAACCTCAACTTCCGATTCTTCGTTAAACCCCAAAACCGGGCCAAACACAAAATATACTTTTGACGGAAGTTTATATTTGAAAAGGGCCTCTAGTTGAAAATATGCCAAGCTTACATTTGCATCTGCATTATATTGAATGCCTTGATCGGTTCCGGATTCGGAGTATGATCCGCTTCTATTATCATAAAAAACCATTCCCGCAACAAGTCCGATGTTTTCAGAAAAAGACATATCTGCCTGTGCGCCGAGAAAAACACCGAATCCATTTCCGCTTTCCTGTAAATCGGAACCAGAATGGATATTAAAATTAATTCCCGTAACCGGTGTAACTCCAAGTTTAAACTGTGCATTAATTGTTGTTAGAGAACCGATTAATAATGACACAAAAATCAGTAAAGTTTTTTTCATGGCTTTCTCCGCTTTAATAGGTGATTGTTGATTGAATAGTGTATTAATACATCCCTCAACTGTCATAAGAATTTTATAAAGAAATTAATCTAATTACCGAATAACCTACAAGAAAAATTTTATAAAGTTGATTTATGACAAGCCTCGGTGTAGGGTATAGCCGGGGCCTAATTGCTTTTGATCTTAATTAAGGATTGAAACAGGGGAAATATCTTCGTCGGATTTTATTTCTTCCACTTTAACTTTAATTACTCCGCGCTGAATCATACCGAGAGCCATTGCGGTCCCTTTTGAAAGATCTAAATCCCTACCTTCAATATAAGGTCCTCGATCATTGATTCTTACGATAATATTTTTTCCATTTTTAAGATTAGTTACTTTTAGAAAAGAGCCGAAAGGCATTGTCTTATGCGCAGCAGTCAAAGCCATTTGATTATATATTTCACCGTTTGCAGTCGTTCTGCCGTGAAATTTGGGACCATACCAAGATGCAGTCATTGTTCCCAAATCCATCAATTTGATGGATGCAAAGTTGGGTTCAGCATCTTTGCTTACGGTAATTTTATCCGCACCGTTTTCGAATGCCGTTGAATCTCCCAGGTCCATAAAGCCGGCGCTGGCGGCAAACAGAACAGAGATGAAGACTATTTTTATCGTACGCAAATATTACCTCGTAATTTGTTTAACATACCTTTTTAAGTTCGAATAAATCCGCCATCGGCGGATAGGAAAACTTTAGGCTGAAAGAAACTAAGCTATATTTTCAGCGTTGAACTGAGCAGTGATTGAGCTCGTCGATAATTTTCATTAAGAGTTTTGGGCTCTACATAAAAACCGGTTGTAGGAATTTTATTTATATATAATGAATATTGTGGGCCGAATAAATCTATCGTTGTATCCATTTCAAGAATTGTTGTTTGAATGCTGTATTCTTCTTCAAGAATGGAAACTAAAACTTGTGGTTGTGTATCACCGAGCTCAAACTTCGAATATTGAGTTTTATGGCTCGATGAAAATACAAGCGCGGTTATAAAACAATATGTAATAAACAGACGTTTCATTTTTAACGGGGCAAATTTACGCTTTAAAGTTTATACAAGACAACCAAGCGTGAGTGTGAAACCGCATTCCCCCAAACACAAGTGCTTAAACGGGCAATTTTCAAACAAATTTGATTAAAATTAAAATCAAACTTAACATTGGAGATCCATAAAATGACCGGCGGATTTACACCGAGTTATCAATTATAAAAAACCACAATTGTCCGATATTTGGATGGTTAGATTATCTTAAAAAGACGAAGCGACTTTTTATAGCCGAATTTTTCTATCGGCTTTGCAGGGTAACAGCTTTTTTATAATTTTCGTTTCAACAATTGGCCTTTGTGCAAATGAAAAAATTTTCAGTATTTATTCCATTTCCAAAGAAAACATCCCAAATTTTTATTAATCAATTATGTCATAATGAATTTGTTGAAACCGTTTTTACCATTGGTAATGCCGGGTATATGGACATCCCTGCAAAATTCTGTTCAATAGCTTCTGCAAATCCGTTTTCAACCGGGGTGATTAAAGAAATATCTTCACGATTAAATTCCGAGTTTCTTTTGTTTTTTATTAAAGCAGAAGAAATAGGATTATCTGAAAATTCTTTGGAAAGATTTATTCAAGTTGCCGATCAGACAAGAGCCGGACTTGTATATTCAGATTATTGGGAAACAAAGAATGGAAAGAAGGAACAGCATCCACTTATAGATTATCAACTTGGAAGTAAACGCGACGATTTTGATTTCGGTTATTTGATGATAATAAATTCCTCCACCTTGAAAGACGCTGCCGGAAAAATGAAAAATGATTACACGTTTGCCGGATTTTATGATCTAAGATTAAAAATATCCGAACACACTCAAATTTTAAGAATCCCTGAATTTTTATATACAATTAATGAAACAGATTTACGGCTTTCCGGCGAAAAACAATTTGATTATATCGATCCCAAAAACCGTGACGTTCAGATTGAAATGGAAAAAGCGGTAACAGAACATTTGAAGGAAATCGGGGCATATGTTAAACCGGAATTCAAAGAAATTGATTTTGAGAACATTATTTTTGAAAACGAGGCCTCGGTTATTATTCCTGTAAAGAACAGGGTAAAAACAATTTCCGACGCAGTAAATTCGGCATTGAATCAAAGAACAGATTTTAGTTTTAATGTCATTGTTGTCGATAATCATTCAACCGACGGCACAACGGAAGTTTTATACAGTATTTCAAAGAACAATTCTAAACTCATTCATTTAATTCCCGGAAAAGAAGACTTACTAATCGGCGGATGCTGGAATGAAGCGGTTAATAACAAATTATGCGGAAGGTTTTCTGTACAGTTGGACAGCGATGATATTTATAAAGACGAAAACACTCTTCAAAAAATTGTTGAAGTTTTCAAAAAAGAAAAATGCGCGATGGTTATAGGGTCTTATATATTAACGGATTTCAATCTTAACGAAATACCACCGGGAATTGTTGATCACAAAGAGTGGACTTTTGAAAACGGAACAAATAATGCTTTGAGGATAAACGGGCTTGGCGCGCCGAGAGCTTTTTATACGCCTTTGCTGCGCGAAATTAAAATACCGAATGTGAGTTACGGCGAAGATTATTTTCTCGGAATGACAATTTCGCGTGATTATAAGATTGGAAGAATTTATGACCCGGTTTATATTTGCAGAAGGTGGGAAGGAAATACAGATGCAGCACTCGATATTACAAAGCTTAACTTAAATAACATTTATAAAGATCGGCTTAGAACATTTGAAATATTAGCGAGACAAATAAAGAATGATTCACGAAGAAAAACCCGGTAAAAACAATTCAGATGGTTGGTGGGCAGAGAGAACTAAAAAATTGTTGGAAGATCAAAAATCTTCTTGGAGTTTATTGAAAGAAAATTATGAAAACTTATCCGGGTTACATGTTCATTCGTTTGAATACAGTGGATTTCATGTTAAAGCACAATTTAATCCTGCGCGTATAGTATCTTCTTCTGCAGATGTTGATGAAAACGCGATTAAAGAACGCAAGTGCTTTCTTTGTTTGAACAACTTACCTATCGAACAGGACGGTTTAAGATATGATAAGAATTTTATCATACTTTGTAACCCATACCCCATATTTAATGAACATTTTACAGTAACATATAAAAAACACTCGACACAAACACTAATAGGTCACTTTGATGATTTCTTAAATTTAAGCCGCGATCTCGGCAAATATTATGATGTGTTTTATAACGGCCCAAAGTGCGGAGCGTCTGCGCCTGATCATATGCATTTTCAAGCGTGCACAAAAAAAATGCTGCCGGCGGATGTTGATTATGATTCGTTAAGAGATATAGGTAAAAACTTTATTTTAAAGAGTTCCAAAATTGAAATACAGTTCATTGAGAATGTTCTTCGCAGCTTTATTGTATTCGAATCAAGCAGCAAAGGTGAACTTCTTTATGCTTTTAAAATATTTATTAAAGCCAATAGAAATATTTACAAGGCAAATGAAGAACCGTTAATGAATTTGGTTTCTTCGTATAATGGAAACAAATGGAGAGTTATTTTATTTCCCCGCTCCAAACACAGACCAGTACAATTTTATAAAACCGGGAACGAAAGAATTTTAATTAGCCCTGCGGCAATTGATATGGCTGGTTTGTTAATACTTCCGAGGTTAGAGGATTTTGAAAAAATAAAAGTTGATGATATTGCGGATGTTTATAAACAGGTAAGTCTTTCAAAAGAATATTTTGAATACATCAAGAAAAAACTTAGTGAAGTATTTTAATTTTATTGACGATACGATTATGAAATCATTTTTATATAAATAACGCTTACATCGTCTTCGAGTTCGCCGCCCGTATATTCAAACACTTCTTTTTTTAGTTGTTCAAGCGAATTCTCTTTCGGATCAAGTTTGTTTATAAAGCCAACCAGTCTATCATGACCGTACAGATCTCCGGCTTTATTCCGGCATTCAATAATTCCATCGGTTGCCAGAAATATTTCGCTGTTTGTAGTTAAATTAATTTCGTGGTCTTCATATTCGCCGGAGTTGCTAAAGCCGAGAAGCAATCCCTTAGATTCGTAAGATTTTGTTTCGCCGGATTTAAAAATTATCGGCAGATCCCCCGCGCCGGAATACTTTGCAATTTTTGTTTCTTTGTTTATAATAATTATTGACAGCGTGATAAAAACTTGTGATATTCTTTCGTCTTTAAATATTGATTCGTTAACCCGCTGCAAAATATCGCTTGGACTGAATTCTTTAGCAGATTCCAGAACAAAACGGGTAGCGCTTCTAACATAACCCGCATAAGCAACGGCGAAATACCATGCGCCCCATCTTTTGCCCATAACATCGCCCAAAACAATTGCCATGTTATTTTCATCGATAATAAAATAATCTATAAAATCTCCGCCCGGAATATTTTTAAAAGGCATATGCCAGTGTCTAATTTGAAAACCATCGAATACCGGGAATTCATCCGGCACTACTTTGGCGCCCATAGAATCAGCCGCTTTTTGAACTTCATCAACAACTTTTACACGCTCTTTTTCTAGACTTTTAAGTATTGCAGATATTTTTGCCGTAACAATTTTGGGGCTTGCGGTTTTGGTAATATAATCCTCGATACCCAAATCGTATCCCTGAAGTATATCTTCCTCGGTTCCTTTTGCCGTAAGAAAAACAAAAGGAATAGATTTCAATTCAGGATTTTCAATAAGTTTTTTTCTGAATTCGAATCCATCCATTTCGGGCATCATGATATCGCTAATAATTAAATCGGGTTTTATCCTTTCGGCCATTTCAAGACCTATGATACCGTTGCCCGCTACTTCGCATTTAAAACCTGCTTTTGTAATTGTGAAATTAAAAAGTTTTGCGATGTTAACTTCGTCTTCAACGAGAAGAATAACAGCGGAAAATTTTTTGTCTGTGTTTGATTCCACCACACTCTCACTTTGTTGTAATAAAACTTCTGATTGCTTCCTTCAAATCGGAATGTGTTTCAAAGACCCTGAACAATCTTGTAAGTTCAAACATAGATCTTACTGCCGGTTTGAAACCAACGAGTTTCAAATCGCCGTTTAACTTAGCAACTTTTTTTAATGAACCGACTATTACACCGAGAAAAGTTGAGTCCACAAACTCAACGGTAGTCAAATCAACTATAATTTTATGATAACCCATTTCAACTTTTTCGTTAATCAAATTTCTTAGTTGATCGGCTTCGCCGAGAGTTGCCCTTTCCATATTAATGATTTCAATTGCTATGTTGTCGACTAATTCTTCTATTATTGGCATTCAACTTCTCCTTTATCTATCCGCCGAGATTTTATATTTATCCATTAATCGGTATAGGGTTGCTCTTCCTATTTTTAATTTTCTTGCCGCCTCAACAATATTGCTTTCGGTAGTCCTAAGGGCATGTCTTATTGCCTCTTCTTTAAGTTTCTCAAAAGGAATTATAGGAGAATCGTCGGCAAACAGAACACCGTTGGTTGCGTAAGATAGACTTTTAATTTGAGATACAAAATTAATCGGAAGGACATCAACATCAACCATATCGCTGTCTGTTAAGATTAAACAACGCTCTAATGTGTTTTCCAATTCCCTCACGTTGCCCGGCCAGTCATAATCATAGACCGCTTTAAGAGCTGCCTTTGTTAAACCTTTTATATTCTTGCCGAGCTTATTATTAAAATATTTCACAAAGTGATCAATTAGAACAACAATATCACCGCGCCTTTCGCGTAATGCCGGGATGTAAATAGGGAACGAACTTAATCGATAATATAAATCTTCGCGGAATTGTTTGGTTTCAACTGCGTTTTTTAGATCGCGGTTTGTAGCCGAAATTATTCTCACATCGCATTTAATAGTTTCATTGCCGCCGATTCTTTCAAATTCCTTTTGCTGGATTACGCGTAATATTTTTGCCTGGAGCGACATTTCCATTTCGCCGATTTCATCAAGGAAAATTGTTCCGCCTTTAGCAAGCTCAAACTTTCCAATTTTTCTTTGATGCGCCCCGGTAAAAGATCCTTTTTCATGTCCGAATAATTCGCTTTCAAGAAGTTCGCGAGGTATAGAGGCGCAGTTTACAACAACAAAAGGTGCGTTCTTACGAATGCCGTTGTAGTGAATTGCTTGTGCTACAAGTTCTTTTCCCGTTCCGCTTTCGCCCTGGATAAGCACTGTTATGTCGTTATCAAGAACTTTAGTAATCATCTTAAAGGCGTCTTGCATTTTTTTGTCAGCAGAAATAATATTATCGAAACTATACTCGCGTTTAAGATTTTCTTTTAAATTTTCAAGCTCTCGTTCGAGATCAAAACTTTTAATCGCGTTTCTTACGGCGTGCTCTAATCTATTTTTATCAATTGGTTTTGGAAAATAATCGAAAGCACCCAATCTTATTGAATCGAGGGCAACTTCAACGCTTCCTTGAGCAGAAAGCATAATAACGGGAAGTGACGGATATTTTTGTTTTATTTTTCCTAAAACCTCGTTGCCGTTAATATCCGGAAGCATAATATCTAATAGAACTAAATCGGCATTGCCGGAAAGAGCATTAATTGCGTCTGCGCCGTTTACAAATGTTTTTACATCATAGCCCCATTGGTTTTTACACCAATGCGTCAACATCTTCAAAATAGCTTCTTCGTCGTCAACAATAAAAATGGTTTTGTCCAAAATTAACCTCGGCTATGTTGCTGTTTTGGTAAACGGATAATAAAAGAGGTTCCGTTTTTCTCGCGGCTTGTAACGCGTATATATCCTTTATGAAGATCAACAATTTGTTTAACCGTAACTAATCCGAAACCGGAACCGGTTAAAGGTGCTCCCGGCTGTTGAATCTTCGAGAATTTCTGAAATAGTTTAGGCAAATCTTTTTCTGGTATGCCAATTCCTGTATCGCTTACGGAAATTTCGATCTCGTTTTTATAGTCGTTTACTATTAACGAAATTCGTCCTTCGGGATTTGTAAACTTTATAGCGTTAGAAATTAAATTTATGAAAACCTGTTGAAGACGGTTTTTATCGCCTATCAGATTGATTTCATCTGCAGGATACTCTTTTGATAAAATAAGATTTTTTTCGTCCAACTGCTCTACAAAAGAATCCGCAGCGTTATTAATTACATCTATAATGTTTAGCTGTTCAAGTTTTATTTCTTCTTCGCCCGCCTCAAGTTTTGAAAAATCCAAAACATCGTTAATTAATTTTGCAAGGCGCTTTCCTTCGCTTAAAATTATTTCACTGAATTCTTTTACCGTTTCTTTTGGGAGGTCGGAATCCGATACAATAGTTTCGGCAAATCCAACTACAGAAGCTAAGGGCGTTCTTAATTCATGCGAAATGTTCGATATGAATTCGCCTTTCAATTTGTTTAATTCTTCGAGAACCCCGATTTTATGCCGTGCGCGCTCACGCTCGATAGATATAATTCTATTTGCTTCAACAAGTTTAATGTTAAGATCGCGAATTTTATGCTCATCTAATTTTCTATCTGAAATATTTCTGCCTATGCTAATCATTCCCGAGACTTCCCCATCTGTTATCAAGGGTTTGGCGTGGATTTCAAAAGTAACTCCTTTATCAAATCGGTCAAGAAAAACAGTTTCGAATGTTGTTACATTATCGGATTGTAATATTTTATTAAATGCCTCGGCAATTACGGTTTCGTCTTCTTTGTCGATAAATTCGAGAAAATGTCTGCCGATCATTTCGTCAGGCATGTAACCGAGTGTATTGGCGCCGTTTTTATTAACCATACTGAAATAACCGAAACCGTTGAGTATAAAAATTAAATCATCGGCGGTATCGATTAACAGTCTAAACCGTTCCTCCGTTCTGTCCAATTTTATCTTTGTAATCTTTTCTTCGGAAACTTCGTCCATCATTCCGACAAAATGAGTAACGGCTCCGTTTTTGAAAACCGGAGTTCCGGTATGGCGAATCCAATTTTCTTTACCAAAACGATCCTTCATTTTATATTCTACAACCGCCTCTTCGCCCGCGCGAAGTTTTTCCAGAAAAGCGTTAAAATCGTTCATGTAATCTTTATCGATAGAACGATTGATTAAAAATTTATTTTTATAAATATCTTCGGGCGAATAACCAAATAATGTTCTAACCGATTCGCTTATATAAATATACTCCGAAGCATCGGGTTTTATTGCATAAAGAACAGGGCGGATGCTGGCGGTAACTTCCTTAAAAATTTTATCAAACTCATCGTGTTTTGTTTTTAATGTAACGGCTTCCGGCATAGTTGTATCCGAAATAATTTTATTAAAATTGTCGTCAATCAATGCAATTATTTTTTTATAAAGAGGCGCTAAATTTGTTTTAAGTGTTTTTACATCCGCTAGATTGTTATTGGAGAAAATTATGAGAAAATACCGACTGCCATCTCTTTCTAAAAAGAGTTCTTTATAAATTGATTTAATGCCGGTGAGTTTTGAGAATGATGCAAAAATATTGGATTTCTTTAATTCAGAAATGGTTGGTTCGTTCTTTCGGGAAATTAATTTATTTAAAGCGGTTAATCTTTTCTCATTCGCATCAAGATTGCCGAATACAGAAATGATTTCAACGTTGTTTTTCGAAGAATTAATAATATATGAAGCAGTTCCATTGCTTTCGGAACATACTTTTTTCAAAATTTTGTCAATCCCGCTTTTCATATTTGGAAATATTAACCGGATAATGTTGGTTTACAAAATAATAAAATCATACGAGTAAATATACTAATTGCCTAAGTTTTAGAATATAAAAGCGAATTCTTTCTTTTTAAAAATGCCCTGCTTGATTTGACAACCGCCCGGAAAAGAAAAAACGATTGTTGTGATGCCGAAAATAAAAGTACTTTTATTATTATTGCATTCATAAATGGATGAGATAAAGAACAAAAAACCAGAATTACTTGCCCCCGCCGGGGACTGGAGTATGTTGACTGCCGCCATAAATAGCGGTGCAGACGCGGTTTACTTTGGTATAGAAACTCTAAATATGAGGGCAATGGCAGGCAATTTTAAGACTTCCGACCTTCCCGAATTAGTGGCTTTGTGTAAAAAAAATAATGTTGATACTCACTTAACATTAAACACGATTGTATTTGAGCAAGAGCTTGACGGACTTGATAATATTATTCTCAATGCTAAAAACGCCGGCGTTGATATGATTATTTGCTGGGATCCATCTGTTATTATGAAATGCAAAGAGTTTGATATGCCGTTTTGTATAAGCACCCAAGCATCGATTTCAAACTCAGGCTCGGCAAATTTTTATAAAGAACTTGGCGCCAAAAGAATTGTACTTGCCCGCGAATGTACGCTTGATAAAATAGCGGAGATCAAAAAAAATGTTGATATTGAGATTGAAACCTTCGTCCACGGCGCGATGTGCATCGCCGTTAGCGGAAGATGTTTTATGAGTCACGAAGTCTTTGGTAAAAGCGCAAACCGTGGTGAATGTATTCAGCCGTGCAGGAGAGAATATGAGATAATTGATAAAGACGAAAAGTATTCGCTCGTTCTTGGCGAAGATTATGTAATGTCACCCAAAGATTTATGCACAATTAATATTCTGGATAAATTAATCGAAGCAGGCATCGATTCATTTAAAATAGAGGGACGAAAAAGAAGCCCCGAATATATTGCGAAAGTTGTTTCAACATATCGAAAAGCGATTGATTTGTACTTTGAAGGAAAACTATCCGAAGAAGCAAAAATAGATTTTGTTGATGAACTCGGCAAAGTTTACAACCGTGGATTTTCTACAGGATTTTATATCGGCGAGCCGGGCTCGGAAAGCTATGCCGCTATTTACGGCAGCAACGCATCGACACGTAAAGTTTATGTCGGCCGAGTATTAAATTATTACAAGAAGAAAAAAATTGTTAACGTGAGAATAGAGACGAGTACAATAAATATAGGTGATAGTATTTATATAATTGGAAATACAACGGGCGTTGTTGAAATGACTCTTGAAAAAATAATGAGTGATGATGCGGAAGTATCAACTGCATCGAAAGGAAACGACATTACATTTATTTGTGAGGAGTTAGTACGCGAAAGCGATAAAGTTTATAAAATTATAAATGTTAAAAAATAGTTACTTCCACTGAAGCGGTTGCTTCGGCTTTTCGGGATTAAAACTTGCCAACGCCTCATCTAGCCCGCTAAACACTTTAAATACTTTATCCATTCTTGTTAAAACAAACACCAAAGAAGGCATCTCCTTGCTGTAAACTAACCGTAAATCGCCGTTAAGAGAATTTACTTTTTTTAGCAATGATATCATGGCCCCAAGAAAAGTTGAGTCAAGATACTCGCAAATACTTAAATCTATAATAAACTTATTAATGCCGTCATCAATTAAACCGCTTACTAAATCTTTAAACTTAACAGCTTTTGCAAGTGTTGCCCGGTTTAAGAATACCTGAACTACTACAACATCGCCGTTTTTCTCTATCTTAAATTCAGTTATTTCCATTATTTCGTTTAGGGTTTTAGAAAAATTTTTGTTGTTGAATATATGAATTATTGATCTAATTGAAAAACAAACCGCGATTATTTACACTAAAATAAATTGTAGTGATAATAATGATCTTTTTTTACGAGACAAATTACAAAGAATTAGAGTTGATGGCCGCGAAATGATTAATCGTGTGCTTAATCGCTTAAAATAAAGAAGGCGAAGGAAATCGCTAATTTTTTCACCCTTCGCCAACCTTAAGGACTGAGCCTGTCTGTGTGTGTTGTTTTACTCGTGCAATACCTGTGCCGTAATTTGTTTTCTATGAAAGAGGATAAAATCAAACAAAAAACCAAGTTTTAAGAGAAGGTTTAATTTGCTTGTAATTTTGAAGCGCGAAAAGTTTTCGTGGTAAGTGCAATTTATGCATACAACAAGTTAAAGGGGAATTCTGAAATTCATATTAATTTCAGATGAGTTCAATTGTAAACTATTGTTTGGCATTTCATTCGTTGGTGAATTTTCATCCGTTGAAAATAATAAGTCCAGCTGCCCGAACAACCATATTGCAGCATAAGAAATTATCAAAGCATTTCTTGTTTTATACGAATTATTATATGCGTTATATTTTTCCTGCATTAGATTTTGTGAAGACGTATTTAAATATTCTTTTTCCTTTTTGTTTGTATCGGATATAAAATATAACATTGAAACCAAATTGACTGTTGATAAAGCGGAAAGTATAATGCCCTTTGTTTTATTTCCTGCATGTATTTGTCCCCATCCAGGGAGAATTATGTTTTTGAGCAGACCGTCTTTATTTAGCTTTTCGTTAAGAGTTACTTCTGAGCTATTATCATTTATAGAATCATTAGTATTTGTAGGCGGATTGTTGTTTGCGAAATCAAGTTTAACATTGTTAAACAAATCTATTATCTTGGGCGAAATTACGGAGGGGTCGGGGTTGAATGCCGGTTTTAATTTTAAAATCTCGCCAAAGCTGGTTTTGCAATTATTCTCGTCTCCAATAGAATAGAATGATACAGCTCTCATTAAATATACATCTACTAAAACGGAGTCGGGATTAGTTTTGTCTTTTAAGAATTCATTTGATATTTCTATTACTTTTTCGTGTTCGAACGATTCATAAACGGATTTAATTTCTTTATAGCTTGCAGTTTGTCCAAGCGAAATAATGGAGGAGGATAAAAACAGAAATAATAATATTAACTTATTCTTCATATTATTTGATCAAAACCATTTTTTTTGTTTGTGAAAAATCACCCGCTGTTAAACGATAAAAATAAACTCCGCTGGAAACGCCGGGTTTTGAAATATCCGATGAGGATATTTTTACATTATAATTGCCTGCTTGTTTAACTTCGTTTAACAACACCGCAATTTCTTTACCCATAATATCGTAAATTTTAAGTGTTACATAACTTTCCTTAGCTATTTGATAATTAATTAAAGTGCTTGGATTAAATGGATTTGGGTAGTTTTGAGAAAGACTGAACGAATTAGGAATGTGTGATTTTTCGGCAGACGATGTTATATTAATTGTGTCTAGAACCTCTACATATGGAACAACTTTATTGTCTATGTCTCTGCCTCCAAGAACCGCTACAAAGCGTCCCGCATTAACCGCCATGGCGCCCTTACGCGGGTAATTAAGTTGTGGAAAATCTTCTGATACCTGCATAGAGCCGTCTTCGTTAAAAGTAACAAGCCAGACAGTTGAAAGGGGTTTATGGGTTTCGTCAAGACCTCCTATAATAAATCCCTTCTTTATTATAGAGTTATAAACCGCGGCGCCCTCGTACCTTTTTGAGGGCAAAGAGGTTGAGAGTTTTTCCATATTTTTTTCTTTTATATTAAACTTGCTAATGGACGATAGAAGAGTGCCCTGCCGGGAAATACCGCCAAATATATAAATGTCATCTCCGATCATAAACGACATGTGATTACCCGGCTTATCGCTTGCAGTATAATCGAAAGTAAAACCGAATTGCTTTGTATCAAGATTATATTCTATTATAAACGGAAGATTATTATACGGGCTATTATCTGTTGGGTCGCCTCCAATAATATATAGATTATCACCCTTAACGTATCCCGTAGAAGAAGAGCGTGCAAAATTGCTGTCTGTATCGTAAACTTGCGGTACCGAAAAGGCCGGTTTAAATGTCCAAGATTCCAAATTTTCTTTAATAGCCTCAAACTTATTATTGCCGCCGAAATAAACAACAGAAGATTTCCAAGTATTGGCTACAAAATTTTGACGCGGCTGCTGCATGTTGCCTACAATTTGCCATGTGTTTGTCGGGATGTAACATTCTTGTATCCAATTTACAGTATCCTGTTCTATATAAGAATAACCGCCGAGCACGTAAATTTTTTCATCTTTAGATGACGGATCATTAACTGCTTGTGCGCCCCAGACGGGGAATTTCATTTCGCCTATTACTTTCCATTCATAACCCTGGGAACAAACACTTGCCCAAGCCGAAATAAATAAAAGTAACGATAATATTTTTTTCATAAGATTCTTCTTTTTTACCTGAATGAAGTCAATTTTTATACCATATTATTTTTTAAATGTGATTTTAACTTTAATTGTGTCATTTTTTTTTGCCCTAAAACTCGTATCTATATCTTTATAAAAAGGATTCTTTACTGTTAGATTTACAAAACCGGGTACAACTTTTATTAAACCAAGCCGCGGCGTTGTTCCTTTTAAATCTCCGTTAACATATACATGACCCCAGGGCAAAACATCGCATTTTACATAAGACATCGTCGTGTCTAAAAGGACATTTATTTTTGTCGATTCGCCGTCTCTAATAATTATTTCCTCTGAATATGGTGGATAATCAGGATGAACTAATTTTAATGTATGGCTTCCAGCTAAAAACTGCATGGGGCGCTGCATGGGTGTCGAGCCGATTTTTTCCCCATCAACATAAACGTCCGCAAATGGCAGACAATTAACAGTTAACGCTCCATATGCAATTACCCCGTTCTGATTTTGATTTTGTTCGGAATTAATTTCTTTGTCGCCCGGCGCCTTGTTTTCAATCAGCGGAACATCAAAATTACTACCGTTAATGTTATCTTCTGTTGGGGGATTTTCTTTCAATTTGTTTTGGGTTTTATCTTCGGCAATATTTTCAGTCTCGGCGGTTGATGGCAGCTTTCCGTCATTTGCGTCTTTTGTTAATTGTAATGCAATAACGAAAACAAAAATGAAAATTAATAAAGCAAATGCCGTAATAATTTTTTTTCTATCGGACTTAGCTTTTTTCTCGCCGCGTTTAATGGTGAGAGTTTGTTCTTCCAACGAAACGTTTAAATCCTTTAATGTTTCAAGCGCCCCGGCGTAACGCTGTTCCGGCCTTTTTCGTAAAAGACGATAAAGAACATCTTTAATCTCTGGCTGAATAACTTTTAGGTTTTCTTCCAGAGAGTCTTCGCTGTACGACATTATCTCGTTTAAAGTCAAGGTAACATTTTCTTTTAAGAAAGGATTTTTCCCGGCGAACAATTCATACAAAAGAACACCTGTGGAAAACAAATCACTTTGCAAGGTTAATTTTGCACCGCGCACCTGTTCGGGCGACATATAACTTGGAGTTCCGACAATCGAGTACGGATTTGTTACGAAGCTATCTTCGGATGAAAGCGCGAGCCCAAAATCTCCCAATTTTAAATTCAAGTTGCTGTCAATAAAAACATTTTCGGGCTTTATGTCGCGGTGAATTATTTGGAAAGAATGCGCGTAATGAAGAGCTTTTAAAAGCTGAATCATCAAATGTTTTTTTTCGTCGAACGATAAGGTTTTTGAATTAAGAACGTTTCTAAGACTTGTGCCCTCTATGTATTCGAAAGATATGTAAAAAAATTCCTTACTCGTTCCGAAATCCAGGACTTTTATAATGTTCGGGTGATCTAATTTTGCAAGAAGTTTTGCCTCGCGTTTAAATCTTTCAACCAACGCCTGGTCGGAAAGCTTTAACGTATTAAGAACCTTTAAAATTATTTTCTTACTTAAATATATATGATTGGCGAGATACACCGCGGCGTGCTCGTCTTTTTTAAGAACCTCAATTATCTCAAACTTTTCAAACAATATTTCGGTAGTCATTCCGTGCATTTTATTGCTCGCCAAGTTCTTTAAGTTTTAGCTGTATCCATCTAACAGAAACATCGAGGGATTTTGCGGTTGAAGTTCTATTGCCGTTAAATTCTTCAAGACGTTTTTTAAGAAGTAGAAATTCAAATTCGCCGAGAGTTCCTTTAAAGTCAATTAGATCTTTACTATCCTCAAGAATGATATGATCCGTGTGAATTTTATTTGAATCGCAAAGTATAACCGCACGCTGAATAACATTTATCAGCTGGCGAATATTTCCGGGCCAGTAATACCCCTCAAGTTTTTTTATTGCCGCTGGATCAATAGGAATTTCTTTCTGTGCTAATTTTTTAATGAAATGACTTGCGAGCAACGGAATGTCTTCCCTTCTTTCCCGTAGCGGCGGCATTTTTATAGGAAAGACATTTAATCTATAAAACAAATCTTCGCGGAAAACTCCATCCTTCGACAGTGCGTGTAAATCTTTATTCGTTGCCGCAACAATGCGGACATCTATTTTTTTTACCTTGGTGTCGCCGAGCCGGATAATTTCCATATTCTCTAAAACACGAAGAAGTTTTGCTTGAAGCGCGATTGATATGTCCGCAATTTCATCAAGAAAAAAAGTACCGCCATCTGCGGCTTCAAGCAGTCCCTGTTTATCCGAGTTGGCGCCGGTAAAAGCCCCTTTTTTGTAACCGAATAATTCGCTTTCAAGAAGACTATCGGGAATAGAGCCGCAAAATTGACCCAAAAAAGGTTTGTCCTTTCGCCTGCTTAATTGATGAATTGCTTTCGCGGCAATTTCTTTTCCGGTTCCGCTTTCACCGGTTATCAAAACCGTTGCCTCGGTTAATGCAACTTTATGAATTAGTTGGGCAAGGTTTCTCATCACGGGACTATTGCCGATCATCTCCGGAATATCTTCAGTCGACTGAAGTTTGTTCATCAAAATCCGGTTCTCTTTTTCAAGCTCTTCAAGTTTTATAATACGATCGAGCGCGAGAGAAACCAGGTTAGAAAAGAAGTTTAAAAAGATCAAATTTTCTTCAGTAAACTCTCTTCTGTCCAAAGTGCTGTCTGCAACAATTACTCCCCAGACTTTTCTATCTCTTACGATTGGAACGCCGATAACCGATTTGATACGGTGAATCTGCACACTTTCGAATTGTGATAAATTCGGATCGCCCATTACATCGTGATATAACAGCGGTCTTTTTTCTTTAATTACTTTTTGAAGAATTCCCGAAGAAAATTGATTAATATCCGTTATGCTCTCGTTCGAAATTTTTCTCGCAGATATAATCGAGAATTGATTTGTCGGCTCGTCGTATTTTACGAACAAACCTCTTTCGGCATTAATCACATTTATTACAACATCAATAGCGTTCTCAATTAAAGAATCCTGTTGGTTTGGTGAATTTAGTACCTGCGTGAATTCAAATAGAGCTTCAAATTCTTCCTTTGAAAGATTCTTTAGATGATTGACATTTCCTACGTAAAAATTGCTCATATATATTCTTTATTATCTGACACTAAATGTTGCAAGAAAAGATCTTGCTTTGTTTCCGTAATCGTCCACACACCAAACCACCCAATAATAATCTCCCGCAGAAAGAGGAGTATCAACAACACATTGAAAGTCATCTTTAGAAATATTGTCTTTGTCCCACATTAAAATAGGAGAAACCTCATCGGTAAATATTTGTACTGAATAGTAGAAATTAAAACCCGGTTGAAGTTTTTGCCACTTTAATATGGGGGTTGTGCTGGTAGCAATTCCGTTGATAGGAGAATCAACAGCTATTATTTGATTAATAACGCGCTTAACGTTTGAAAAACCGACCACGAATGACTTGTTGTTCAAGTCTTTTACAATGATATAGAAATTTTTTCCTATGGCTTCTTCCATTGAAAATAGATTCATGTCCGATTGTGTAAAGCTTCCTTCAAAATTTCTTGTTGTTAAATTATACCTGATTAGTTTCGAAAATTTTAACTCATCACAATTTATGAATACACTGTCAATTTCTCCTTCGTCGTCGGATATATTTACATGAACTTCCATGCGATAAGTTTTCTTTTCGGGATATCTATTTTCTACGCTTGTAAATATTTTAAAATCGTGCAGCATGGGTATAGAATTCAAATAAATTGTACCGATATCTTTAGACTCTTCTCTTTGATTGCTGAATTCAACATAGAAAGAATCTATACTGTAATTAGCCGTTTCAAAAAACAACCAGCCGCTTTCATATGATGTATTTTCAAAAACAAACTCACCCTGTTTGTTGGTGCTCGTTAAAATATTATTATTCTTCCAAAGTACTTTTACATTTTGCAATGCTTTTAAAGAAGGCGCGGAGGCTCTTACAATTCCTTTAATCTTTCCGATAGTATAATCTAATCTTCTTTCTTCAAGGCGTATATTTTTTTGATTATTCCAAACAACAAGTATAGAATCTTTTTTAAATCCTTCTTTTTCTATATAAACAATTCCGTTTTGTAAACGTGCTTTCTCTATTTTGTAGTACCCGTTAATATCTGTAATTACAGAAAGATTTTGTTCTTTAAATGTAACGCGTGCACCCGGCAACGGATCGCGAGGATAAGAAAAAACATACCCATCCAATTGCCCGATATTATAAGCCGGACTTTGCGGATCCAGAGGATTTAACCTTGGCGCATCGCAAGATGTAAACAAAATTGCGATTACTATTGCAGATATTGTAATAATTAAGCGAATCATTCAATCTTGTTAAAATTCAAATGGTAAGATAGTTTATTTGCGCAAATTTTTCGCACTTAGTAATTTTTTCGCGCATAATATGCAGATATTTTTTCAAATTATAAATTCAAATATACATTACCTGTTAAGTAGAGCACGGCTTTACCCGAAATTTTTATTCTATGGCTCTGATCCTCACAAATAAGCTCGCCGCCTCGTTTTGAAATTTGACGCGCAATTAATTTTTTCTTCCCAAGCTTTTCAGACCAATATGGAACCAATACCGTATGAGCAGAGCCGGTTACCGGATCTTCGTTAATACCGGAATTCGGTGCGAACATGCGGGAAACAAAATCAACACTTTTTCCTTTTGCTGAAATTATTACCGCATCGGGATGAAGTTTTTTTATGATCTCAAATTTTGGTTCATATGATTTAATGAATTCTTCCGAATCGAAAATAATTAATAGGAAAAATCCATTTGCCAAAACTTCAATAGGTTCTTTTCCGAAACACTCAAAAATTTCTTTTGGAATATCCGTTGCACGAGGTATATTTGCCGGAAAATTTAGAGAAAGCAAATCGCCCTCGCGTTCTACAAATAATTCCCCGCTTTTTGAGATGAATTTTATTTTGTGCGCATCTTTGTCTATGAAATTAAAAATTACGTAAGCAGCCGCCAAAGTTGCATGCCCGCACAAAGGTACTTCGACAGTCGGTGTCATCCAGCGAATATTGTATTGATCTCCATCCTTAATAAAGAACGCTGTCTCGGCTAAATTATTTTCTGCGGCAATGTCTTGTAAAACAGAATCATCGAGCCACTTTTCCAACGGAACAACCGCAGCAGGATTACCGCCGAATAGTTTTGATGCGAAAGCGTCAACTTGATAAATAGGTAAAATCATAATTTCCCCAATGACAATTTTTTTGTTCTTGTTCACATCTAATAATTCAATGTTAAGAGCATGCTATTTAAAAAACATATCTATATGTAAAAAAGGAATTAGGGCAACTTTTAATCCCTCAACATATAGTTCTTTTCTACTCATTACACCATTTGTAAAAAAACTGATTGCACCGCCGCGCTGTTTGGTGTTTTGCTCATTCATAATTTCATCCATAACATCGCCGAGCTCTTTGCCGGATAATAGATTATTGACAATGCCAATAGGTAGTTCGAAAGCGGGCGAATTTCCAAAACCTATATTTTTTTCTTTATCTATAATGCACATGCAGCCGAATGCAAACCAACGATCAAATTGTTTCGAAATCCCGCCCTCGATTCCAACAAAAAAATCCGCACCAATATTATTTTTAGAATTAAATTCAAATAAGTTTAACGCGCGGTTTTGAGCGCCGGCGTATGTTTCATCATTAATCGGTTGTGCGGAAACTTTTGACGCGATTTCAATTCCTTCAACAGAAATATTTCCGAAATATTTTGAAAATGCTTCTTCAACCGAAATAATCTTAACCGGATTTTTAGAGCCAACAAGAATTTTAAACATTTGTTTTTGGTTATAAAATAAAAAATACAAACAAGTAATTGTATAAAGATTATACTCTGCTAATCATTCTTTCAATAGGCAGACGTGCTTTTGTGGCCAATTCTTCGGGTACCGTCACTTCGTATTTTTCATGAAGAAGCGATTCGTATAATTTTTCTACAGTTATCATTTTCATGTATTCGCAGATAGAGTTTTCGCTTAACGGGTAAAAACCGGCTTGTGGTTTTAGTTTCTTTAATCTGTGTAATATCCCAACTTCTGTAGCAATAACAAATTCATTTTTATCTGATCTTTCAACAAAATTTATCATTCCTTCCGTTGAATGAATGTGAATGTTCTTACAGTCAAAATACATTTGAGATTTTAACATGCACGATGACGAACATCCGCATTCGGGGTGGATTAAAAATTCAGCATTCGGGTGCAGTGCCTGTGCTTCGCCGAAATTAACATCTCCAATTTTTTCGTGAACATGACACGCGCCGTTCCAAATTTCCATTTCTCTTCCAGTAACAGAAGAAACATACTGACCCAAAAATCTGTCCGGCAGAAAAAGAATTTTTTTGCCGGGTGGAATTGATTTTACAATCTTAACAGCATTTGAAGAAGTTACACAATAGTCGCTTTCGGCTTTTATTTCCGCAGTAGTGTTTACGTATGAAACAACAACTGCATCCGGGAATTCTTTTTTCCACCGGCGTAAATGTTCTACAGAAATTGACGCAGCTAAAGAACAACCCGCATCCAAATCGGGTATTATTACTTTTTTATTCGGTGAAATTATTGATGCGGTTTCGGCCATGAAATGAACGCCGCAGAAAACAATTAACTCTGCATTTGTTGATGCCGCCTGCTGCGATAAACCAAGGGAATCACCGACAAAATCGGCAACGTCTTGTACTTCGGGAATTTGGTAATTGTGCGCGAGTATAACGGCGTTTTTTTCTTTTTTTAGTTTTTGTATTTCATCTATTAAATCATCCATCACAACCTTCTTTTAATAACAAAGAAACAAACTTTTTAAACTATTTTCATATTAATATCGAGTGCTTTTACGGAATGGGTTAATGCCCCAACAGAAATATAATCAACCCCCGTTTTCGCAATAGCTTTCGCGGTATTTAGATTAACATTTCCCGACGCCTCGGTTTTTATCTTTCCGCCTATTATTTTTACCGCCTCTTTCATCGTTCCAATTGACATATTATCAAGCATAATTATATCAACTTTTGTTTTAACAGCTTCTCGTACTTCGTCAAGATTTTTTGTCTCTACTTCAATTTTCATTTTCTTTTTTAGATTCATTTTTATTTGAGCAACGGCGTTTGTAATGCTTCCTGCTGTCTTAATGTGATTGTCTTTAATAAGCACCATATCATAAAGTCCAATGCGGTGATTTGTTCCGCCGCCGATTTTCACGGAGTATTTGTCAAGCATTCTTAAACCAGGTGCTGTTTTTCTCGTATCTAAAATCTTGGAATTTGTACCATATATTTTTTTTACAAATGCATTTGTCGCTGTTGCAATGCCCGACATACGTTGCAATAAGTTTAATGCAGTTCTTTCGCAAGTTAATAGAGTTCGTAAATTTCCTTTTATTTCTGCAATAATAGACCCGGCTTTTACTACATCGCCATCTTTAACAAAACTTTTCCATACAATTTTTTTATCAAACTTTTCAAAAACGGTTTTTGCGATTATCAACCCTGCTATTACGCCGTCTTCTTTTGCCATAAACAATGCTTTTGATTTTTTATCGCGGGGAACAATGAAATTGGTTGTTATGTCGCCCGATTGAATATCTTCGTTTAACGCGGCGTTAATAATTTTTTTTAGCTGTTTTTTATCCATTGTCATCTAATATTATTTGCAAACCTAATTTCAGAATTTTTTTGTTGAATTATTGTTGATGTGTATTTATCTACTTCAAATGGAAAATCCGATCTTGAATGACATCCGCGGCTTTCTTCACGAAACAGTGCCGCGGAGGTTATTAACCGCGATAATAAAAGTAAATTACTTTTTCTTTGAGAATAGTATTCATAATTGATTGTTGAATTGTTTTTCTTTTCAAGATTATCAAGTCCTTTCAACGCAGACAGAAGAGAATCTTTATTACGTAAAATGCCGACGTTATTCCACAGTATATCGGAAATTTGGTTTTTTAACTCGGAGAATTTATTTAGTAAACCATGGTCCGCGGTGAAGTTATTTTGAAATTCTTTCTCAGAGATTGTCGGCAAATATTTATTTCCAATCGAAAATTCTACTGCTCGTTTTGAAAATACAAGACATTCTAAAAGAGAGTTGCTCGCCAATCTGTTTGCGCCGTGTATTCCGGAAGAAGCCGCCTCACCAACGGCAAATAATCTTTTAATATTTGTTTCGGCGCTTGTCCCGGTTTTAATTCCGCCAATCATATAATGGGCTGCCGGAGCGACAGGAACCTGATCCCGCGTAATGTCAATTCCGAATTTTTTAGCTTCTAAAAAAATATTTGAAAACCGCGTTTTAATTTTTTCCGCATCGAGATGATCCAACTTTAAAAAAACATTTGGCCTGCCGGATTTTTTCATTTCATTATAAATAGCTTCGGAAACAACATCGCGCGGGGCAAGTTCCGTTAAATCACTTTCTTTAAGGAAGCGTTCGTTTTCGTAATTAACAAGATGTGCGCCCTCGCCGCGAACAGCCTCGCTTATCAAAAATGTTTCACCCGTTTCCGAATAAAATGAAGTTGGATGAAATTGTATAAACTCCATGCTTTCTATTTCAGCTCCCGTTTCATATGCAAGAGCGATACCATCGCCGAGGGAAGTATGAGGATTTGTAGAGCGTGAATAAATAGCAGCTCCCCCGCCGGAGGCGATAATTGTTGAATTCCCGGCAAGCGAAAAATTATTGTTAGTGGAAAAATTATATGCGCTCACACCGAAACATTCGTCATCGTTAGAGTTAATTCTGTAAACAAGAGTGGTTTCAAATATTTTTATGTGTTTTTCTTTAACAACTAATCGCATAAGGAAATCAACTATTTCCTTGCCGGTAGCGTCGCCGCCCGCATGCAAAACTCTTCGGCGGGAATGCCCGCCTTCTAAACCAAGTGCTATTTTTTCATTTTCTTTATTGAAGGGCATTCCAAGTTCAATCAAATCCCGAACCCTTTGACATCCTTCTTCAACAAGAATTTCAACCGCTTTCTTGTTGCATAAATTTCTTCCGGCGTTAATCGTATCATTGAAATGAAGATCAATTGAATCATCGTTGCCGATTGCTGCAGCAATTCCTCCCTGCGCCCAATACGAATTGGAAAGTTCGAGAGATGTTTTTGTAATCAGGGCAACGGTTCCGTATTTCGCAGCGTTTAGAGCAGAGTACAAACCGGCAAGTCCGCAGCCGATTATTATAAAATCGAATTGATTTTTATTCATGAAATGTTTTTTCGTTTTGCAAATATAGGAAATTATCAAAACAGGATTGGTGCGTGAATATGATTTTGTTTTATCTCGAATTTATGTTTTCATGTTTTGTATATTATTTGTGTCGTTATAAATCAAGATAAAATCCTTGATCGCACCGGTTTGATAAATGTTCCGGCGAGTATTTTTTAAAACCGTAGTTCTGGTATAGTTGAATAGCTTCTTTTAAAACTGAAGCTGTTTCAAGAATTACTCTTTTATAACCCAATTCTTTTGCTTGTTTAATGGCATGATTTAACAATAATTTTCCGTAACCTTTTCCGCGCTCGGCTTTTATCAAATACATTTTTCGCAACTCGCATGTTTCATCGTCAATCATATAAATACCCACGGTGGCAATGGGAATGCCCTCATTGTTTTCTAGAATATCAAAAATTCCATTGCGGTTGTTATAGTTAGCTTCAATGTTCTGAATATCGCTGTCGGTTGTCTGTGTATCGGTCTTAAGTCCATATTCTTGAAGAATATTAAAGATGAGTTCCTTTATTAAGTCGCGATCGCGGTTTGTAGCCCGGCGTAGATTCAATTTTTATTTCCCCCGTGAATATTATTAAACTTCTTGCAGACAAATAATGTTTTATGTAAAATAATCAAAGAATTTTTTGTAACAAAGCATGAAGGGAATTACAATTATGAATCGTAAAGAATTTTTAAGATCGGGCGCATTAATTACCGGCGGAATTTTATTACAAGGGCACAAATATTTTTTAAGAGATAATGAGCAGCCCGCCGGGTTTAAGGTTATCCGTGATAATTTTGGAATATTTAACGAACGCGGCGGAACCATGGGCTGGTATGCTTCTAAAGGTGCCGTTGTTGTTATCGATTCACAATTCCCCGAATCGGCTAAAAATTTTTATAACGGGTTGAAAACAAAAACAGATCGTAAAATTGATTTCTTAATTAATACGCATCACCATCGAGATCACACTAGCGGAAATTATTTTCTAAAAGATTTTACAAACAAAATAGTGTCTTCGGAAAAAACCAAAGAACTGCAGAAAAAATTTAACGGAAGTGATCCGAACAATCCTCAAGCTTATGCAGATATTACATTTGATAAAGAATGGACTATCGATATCGGTTCAGAAAAAATTAATACTATGCAAATTTGCAGTGCGCATACGGCAGGCGATATAATAATTCATTTTGAAAAAACAAATGTTGCACACATGGGCGATCTTGTTTTTAATAAAGTTTATCCCGTAATCGATTTGCCCGGCGGTTCGGATTTGAAAGGATGGATTGATTATCTTGAAAAAGCAGTAAAACTCTTTGATGCCGACACAATTTTTATTTTCGGTCATGCACAAACAACAGAGGGCGTTGTTGGAAGTTCAACCGACTTGTTGGCTATGCGCGATTATATTTCTGCTCTTATGGAATTTGTAACGAATGAAATTAAATCGGGTAAGACAAAGGATGAAATAGTTTCGGCTCAAACAATACCCTATGTAACAAGCGTAAAAGAAATGTGGGCTGGCGCAATGAAAAGAAATATTGAAGCGGCATATGATTATTTATCAACAGGCAAATAATATTTCTTGTATCAATAATTGAAAGTTTATTTCGATTATAGCTTGTGATTAATAAAATGATTGAAAAGAAAAATGTATAGCGATATAAACGTAACTATAAAATTAGAGCGGTCGGATTCGTCGGAGGCGTTAAGACTTATTCAAGAACTCACCGCTGAACTTGTAGCAAAGTACGGTGACGAAGATACAGGCGATTTTGATCCATATAAAACCAATATTGAAAGATCATGTTTTGTAATAGCGTGGTTAAATAACGAAGCTATTGGCTGCGGCGCATTACGTCCGCTTGATGGAAATACCGGCGAAGTTAAACGCATGTATGTTGTTCCATTGATGAGAGGAAAGGGAGTTTCGAGGAAAATCTTAAACGAGTTGGAATCCGCAGCAAAAAAATTTGGTTATAATAAATTATGGCTCGAAACAGGAGTTCTTCAGCCGGAAGCGATTGGGCTTTATGAAAAGGATGGATATATGCGTATAAAAAATTACGGTATATATATTAATAATCCACTTAGCATTTGTTTCGAAAAAAAGTTGTAAGAATACTATTTAAATGTAACTCGGAAAGTTGTGCCTTTTCCTTTTTCGCTTTCAACTTCTACATCAGCATGGTTTATATCGCAATAACTTTTAACTAGTGCCAATCCCAAACCGTTACCCTCAAATTTTCTGGAGTAGCCAGTTTCTTCCTGTGTGAATGGATTGAAAAGTTGATTTATAAATTTCTGCGATATACCTATGCCGGTATCGCGCACTTCAACAAATAGTTGTTTCCTTTTATTTCTGTTAATAATTATTTGCACTTCACCTTTTGCAGTATACTTTAAAGCATTATCAATCAAATTGGCAAAAATTTGTGTTACGCTATATTCGTCGCAGATTATAGTGGAATTCTTAGTAACAGGCGTTATATAAAGATTAATCATTTTTAAGCCCGCCTGTTGAAGATGTTCTTTTCGTAACTGTTCCATTAAAGCATTGATATTTACCTTTGATAAACTTGGCTGGTAAGATTGTGTTTGAAGTTCCGACATGTTTAAAATAGAATCGATAGTTTTTGTCAATCTTCGACTCGATAAATCGATACTACTAAAATATTCAATTACCTCACTTGTGTTCTTAATATCCGAAGTCTCAAAAATTTCTTTTATTAATGAAATATAACCGAGAATTCTGTAAAGCGGCGACCTGATTTCGTGCGACATTTGAGCGAGGAATGCAGATTTAAGTTCTTCTGAAACTTCAGCTTTCTCTTTTGCGTGCAACAACTCAACTTCGAATTTTTTTCTTTCGGTTACATCCTGTTTAATAGCTATATAATGACTTATGCTGCCTTCATCATCTTTAAGAGGTGTAATCGTCATTTCTTCCGTATATAAGGAATTATCTTTTCTTTTATTAATAATTTCACCGCGCCAAATATTCCCTTCGCTTATTGTTTGCCAAAGAGTTTGATAGTATTCGTTTTGCTGCAATCCCGACTTGAGAAAATTCGGATTCTTACCAATAACTTCTTTGGGTTTGTAGCCGGTCAATTTCTGAAACGATGCGTTTGCCCAGATTATAATTCCCTTGTTGTCGGTTATTACTATTGCATTGGCTGCAGCTTCAAGAGCGGCACTTCGTAAACGTAATTCCTTTTCGGCAAATTTTCTTTCGGTAATGTCTCTTGTAATTGTTAAAATGCAGCGCTCACCGTCAATTTCTATAACCCGGGCCGACATTAAACATGTTTTTATAGATCCGTCTTTTATTTTGAACTCAACTTCAAAATTATTCACTTCGCCTTTTTTGTTTAATGTTTCTACAAAATCGTTTCGTGTTTTCGGATTAAGCCAAATATCTATATCAAGAGAGTTTTTTCCAATTACATCTTCTTTTGTATATAATGTTTGTTTTGTAAAACCGTCGTTTATTTCGATGAAAAGCCCGTCATGCAACCTATTAATATTAACTGCATCGGGGGATGTATGAAAAGCTTTTGAAAATTTATCTTCGGACGCCCGGAGAGCTCGTTCATATTTTTTTTGATCTGTAATATCTCTAACCGTACCAATCATTTCTACGGATTTACCTGAAATATCTGTATAAACGTTTCCTGTTATGTTAATCCATGAAACTGATCCGTCTGGTTTTTGTATTCTATAATCATAAGTTTCAAATGTTTTAGATTCCGATGCTTCGTTGAATTTTTTAAGAACCCATTCTTTGTCTTCTTCATAAATCTTATTAATTACATTCTCGAAGGTCATTTCAAAATCATTTTTGTCAACACCGTAGATTCTGTATGTTTCGTCGGACCATGTAAGTTTGTTTGTCTTAATATCGAGTTCCCAGCTTCCAACCCGTGCAACGCGCTGAGACTCTTCGAGTATATATTTATATTTATGTAAATTGTCCTCGATTTGTTTTCGCTCGCTTATATCTCGCCCAAATGCAGCATGATATTCTTTTCCCCCAAACACAATAAAGTTTATAGAAATTTCAACCGGGATTAATTTCCCGTTTTTTGTTTTGTGTTGTGTTTCAATTATATATGCCTGTCGTTGGCGCGAGTTTTCCCAATGAGCCTGCCACATATCTTTATTAAAATGAGGATCAATATCGTAGATAGTTAAATTTAATAGTTCTTCTTTTGTGTATCCCAAAAACGAGCATGCAGATTCATTGACATATAATATTCTTGAATCGGAACCGATCCAAAAAATAGTATCCCTTGCATGATCAATCATAAATTGGTTTTGAAGGAGATTTTCTTCTAGAAGTTTTTTCTCTGTAATATCCTGAACAACGGAGTACAAAACCTCTTTGCCTTTTAAACGAATGGGCCCGCTAAAAACTTCAACATCACGAACACTGCCGCTGGATAGTCTGTGTTTGAAAACAAAATATTTCCTTTTCTTAATGCGCGCCGATTCGATTTCTTTTTTAATTTCCTCGGGCGGAAGAGTGTTGATTTCGCTCACTTCCATTTTGATTAATTGTTCACGGGTCCATCCATAGTAGTTACAAGCCGCAGCATTGGCATCTAAGATCTTTTGGCTGTCCGGATCGATAATAAGTGTTATTGAAGAATTATTTTCAAAAAACAATTTGTAACGTTCTTCGTTCTCGCGTAACGCTTCTTCTGTTTCCTTGTTTTTTGTAATGTCGAATAGTGTACCGCAAATAGATGAACGGTTTGTGGTGTGATCATATACTTTCTTTGCAATATCTCTAATCCATTTTACTTCACCGGATTTATGCAAAATTCTGTATTCGTTATCGGCAATGTAATTTTTGATTGATAAGATTTTTTCCGATTCATTTTTTACTATTGAATAGTCATCAGGTAAAATTATGTTCTTCCACTCAATCTTCTTCGCGATAAATTCTTCGGCATCATACCCTGTTATTGATTTTAAATTACCTTCAAAATAAACCGGCGAAAAAGTTTGTTCGTCAATCTTGTATGCAACACAATTCATGTTGCGTATTATCAACTCAAACTGCTCTGAAAAATTTTCCAAATTTCTATTTTCTATGTTTGTCAAAAGCCATGCTCGTAATAAATTAATAAATGAACAATAGTAGTTATAAATATTATCGAATAAATACGAGTATTATTTATATGATATAAACTGCTGAAATATATTGCTATTAATATTTAAACAATATCGATTTATGTCACAAAGTATTTTGTTTCTATATAACGGGAAATTCGATTTATAGACGCTTAAAATTATCCGACAAAAAAGTTTGATATTAAATGTCGTTATATGAGAAACATTAACAGACGATATTAAAGTTTCTTAACTTTGTTACAAGAAAATATTATTATTGATTTAAGAGGAAATTAAAATGCTAAACAAAAGCGATTACAAAATTGATAAATCTGCTGCCGAACTAACGGAAGAACAATTGTTACAATGGCAAAACGAAAAAGTGAATGAACGTATTTGGAAAAAAGATCCAACTATTTGGAGGAAAGATCCGGCAGATCAAAAAGAACTTGCCGACCGGCTTGGGTGGCTTGATCTTGCAAATACAATGCAGCATGAGATTCCTGATTTGGAAAGATTTGCAAATGAAATTAAAACTGAATTTAATTCTGTCGTTTTACTCGGAATGGGCGGAAGCAGCTTGGCTCCGGAAGTCTTTTTCAAAACTTATGGCAGCAAAGAAGGTTATCCCCGCTTAACGATATTAGACAGCACTCATCCTTTGTCGGTAAAACAAATTATTGACAGCCACGAATTGCAAAAAACTCTTTTTATTGTTTCAAGTAAATCCGGCGGTACCGTTGAAACAATGTCATTCTTTTATACATTCTTCAATGAAATAAAAAAAGTATACTCAAAACCTGGAAAGCATTTTATTGCAATTACAGATCCCGGCAGCGGTTTAGAAAAATTAGCTCGGCAAAATGAGTTCAGAAAAATATTCAGTACTCCATCCGATGTTGGCGGCAGATATTCCGCACTAACCTTTTTCGGAATGGTTCCCGCAGCTCTTATCGGGATGGATTTAAATTTGTTTTTATCCGCGGCAATAGAAATGACGGATAAATGCAGACCGGAAATTTCAGTTAAAGAAAATCCCTCGTTTTATCTCGGTGCACTTATGGGCAAGCTCGCTCTTTGCGGAAAAGATAAACTAACATTTTTCACTTCTCCCAAAATTTCCTCATTCTCCGTTTGGGCAGAGCAGTTGATTGCCGAGAGTACGGGAAAAGATGATAAAGGAATTCTTCCAATTGCAGATGAAGATTATAAATCGCCCGAAGTGTACGGGAATGATAGAGTATTTGTATTCATAAAATTACAAAATGATATTAATGACGAATTGGAAAAAGCATATAATGAATTGTCGGGTAAAAAATATCCAATAGTTAATATAGAATTGGAAAACATTTACGACCTCGCCCAGGAATTTTACAGATGGGAAATGGCTACCGCTCTCGCTGGTGCCGCCATGAATATTCATCCTTTTGACCAGCCGAACGTTCAGCTTGCAAAAACAATGGCAACAGAAAGTTTAAATGCATTTAGAAATACCGGGGCTTTACCGCAAGAAGAATATAAACTAAAAGATGGAAATGTTTTTTTCTTCGGCGAAGCCAATGCAAATAGCGGAAAGGAATATTTGAATAATTTTTTAAACGGATTAAAACCAAACAACTATATTGCAATTAATGCGTTCATTCCAATGACAAAATTGAATGAAGATATTCTTCAAAGTTTTAGGTTGAAGCTTAGGGATAAATATAAAATCTCTACAACTGTCGGATTTGGTCCGCGATTTCTTCATTCAACAGGGCAGCTTCACAAAGGCGGCGCCAACGACGGTTACTTTATAGAAATTACTTCCGATATTGATTTTGATCTTGACGTGCCGGGACAAGGATATTCATACGGAGTGCTTGTTAACGCACAAGCTCTCGGTGATCTAAAGGCGTTGAGAAGCAAGGATAGAAAAGTAATTAGAATTAATATTAGCGGCGATTTGGATAAAGGACTAAAATTTATTGCCGACCTTATTTAATTCTAAAAAAAATATTTGAAAGGCATTGATATGAAAAAGGTTGTAATTACACACGCGAAAAGAACACCAATAGGCGCATTCAATGGTGTGTTGAATAGTTTGTCTGCTCCACAGCTTGGAAGCATTGTCATTAAATCACTTCTTGAAGAATCTAATATAGATGTTTCATTAATTGATGAAGTAATAATGGGTAATGTTTTAACGGCGGGAGTCGGGCAGGCGCCTGCACGACAAGCGGCTCTGCTCGCGGGGCTTCCCGAAAAAACAGAGTGCCTTACAATTAACAAAATGTGCGGCAGCGGTTTAAAAACAATTATGCTTGCTCACCAAGCAATACTATGTAGCGATGCGGAAATAATTATTGCGGGCGGACAGGAAAGCATGAGTAACGCGCCATATATTTTGCAGGATGCACGTAACGGTTATCGGCTTGGTAATTCAAATATTTATGATACAATCCTGATCGATGGATTAACCGATGTTTACAGCAACATTCACATGGGTAATTGCGCTGAAATGTGTGCTAAAGATTTTGAATTTTCACGCCAAGTGTTGGATGAATATGCAATTCAATCTTATAGAAGAGCGTTATCCGCACAAACAAACGGAAAGTTTGATGATGAGATAGTATCTGTCCGTGTTAAAACAAAATCCGGCGAAACACTAATTACCAAAGATGAAGAACCGGAGAAAGTTAATTTCGAAAAAATTCCAAATTTAAAACCAGCATTCGATAAAAACGGAATTGTAACAGCAGCAAATTCTTCTAAAATAAATGACGGCGCTTCTGCAGTTTTAATTATGAACGAAGAAAAAGCAAAAGAATTGGGATTAAAACCGATTGCAGAAATTATTGCGCAAAGTTCTATAGCAAAAGCTCCCGTTGAATTTACAACGGCTCCGGCAGATGCGATTAAAAAAGTGTTGGAAAAAGCCCAATTAAAAATTTCCGACATTGATCTTTATGAAATCAACGAAGCATTTGCCGTTGTGTCGCTTGCCGTGAATAAACTTTTGGGCCTTTCATCCGAAAATGTGAATGTAAACGGCGGTGCAATTGCGCTCGGACATCCGATTGGTGCGAGCGGCGCAAGGATAATGACGACATTACTTCACGAAATGAAGAGAAGAAGTTCTAAGTATGGATTGGCATCTCTTTGCATTGGCGGCGGAGAAGCTTCAGCTGTTGTAGTAAAAAAATATGTATCGTAATTTTTATTAATAAACTTCAGGTATAAAAGTCTGTTCCGAAATTGGCGGACGTACATAACCCGAAGATTTTTTTCTCGGCGGGAGTTCAAGAGATTCCGGCGTTAAATCTTTGTATTGAATTAAACTTAGCAAATGATGAATCACGTTAAGCCGTGCTTGTTTTTTGTCGTCGGCGTTCACAACATACCAAGGCGCCTGTTTAATATCCGTATACCTGAACATCTCATCTTTTGCTTTTGAATATTCTTCCCATCGCGCGCGGGATTCCAAGTCCATCGGGCTTAATTTCCATCTTCTTCGCGGATCATTGATTCTATCCTGAAATCTTTTTTCTTGTTCTTCGTCGCTTACCGAAAACCAATACTTTATTAAAACAATTCCTGAGCGAATAATCATTCTTTCAAATTCCGGGCACGATCTTAGAAACTCACTGTATTCTGTGTCCGTACAAAATCCCATTACGTGCTCAACTCCCGCACGGTTGTACCACGAGCGGTCTAATAAAATCATTTCACCTGCCGACGGAAGATGTTCAACATATCTTTGAAAATACCATTGCGATTTTTCTTTTTCAGTCGGCACTCCAAGCGCAACAACTTTTACAATTCTTGGATTGAGAGTATCCATTATTCTTTTGATTGTACCTCCCTTTCCCGCCGCATCGCGTCCCTCAAAAATTACAACTACTTTTAAACCTTCTTTCTTTATCCACTCCTGAAGTTTTACTAACTCGGTCTGAAGCTTTGCTAATTCTTTGTTATAAAACTTTTTATCGATTTTTTTCTTCTTATTGGGGACTGAATTTTTTCCATTACGGTTTTTTTTCGATTTGTCTTTTGACATATGTATTTTCTCGTTGCAAAATTAATTACAACAATAAAATAGCATCATAATAGAATTTAATCCACAATTCGACAAAATGATTTTTGCATACGCGCTAAAACGTTTTAGATTTATGATAGAAAAATTTTACCGGGCAATTTGAAGCGGTGTGTTCATATTGTTGTTTTGTATTATTAGGAGTCAAGAATTTGGGGATTAAAAAGTTGGATAGTTCTAAATATGTGGGTAATATTTTATGAATACATAAAAGATTGCATTTTTCCAACTCGGTGTTTTTCATAAATTACGGCGTGAAAAAGGGAAAATAAATGAAATTCATAAAATACATTTTTGGTTTTGCGGTTTTAACCTTTGCGGTGTCTTGTTTTAATAATTCCGATTTAACGCTGCCTGATGCACAAAAGCTTATTATTCAAAAAGAAGATGACTCGCTTGTTGCATCAATTAAGTTTAATCAATCCGTAATAATTAACAGCGAACTTATTTTAACATTTCAAGAAATTGTTGCCGATTCCAGGTGTCCTATTACTGCAGATTGCGTTTGGGAAGGAAACGGAGAAGTGAAATTTCTTTTAGAAAAAGGAACTTATTCTAAAAGTATTTTACTTAACACAACGCTTGAACCAAAGCAAATCGAATTTGCAGGCTATCAAATAAAATTAAAATCTCTTAACCCTTATCCGCAAACAACCGATCCAATTAAAACGGAAGAATACAGCGTTGAAGTTGTGATTAAAAATAATGCTTCGGGATTCTCAAACTCTATTCGACTGATTAACGAAGAGAACAATTCGATTATCGATAAAAACTTGTTAAATGTAAAAAGCGTATTGTTAACCGGCGATGAATTAATGTTTGATGTTGAATACGGCGGCGGGTGTAAAGAACATGAATTGAATCTTTTTGCATATAAAGAAATCATGAAATCGAACCCGGCGCAAGTTACTGTTAGGTTGTCTCATAATTCAAACGGAGACATGTGCGAGGCATTGATTTCCAAAAATGTTTCTTTTGATCTTTCATCTTTAAAAGAGTATTTGAAACAAAATTTTAACATTCAGGATAAGGTATTGTTGTTGCTGTTTGATCCTTCCGGCAAACCGTTACAAAGTCAAGTTATAGAATATAATTTTTAGTTCTTTCTAAAAACTAAAGCTAACTAGTTTGATTTTTTTTCCTTCCGAGAGGTGCATCTTCTCATACTTGGTTTGAATTTTTTCTTCTTCGGAAAGATTTTCGGATGAATACAAATCATTTGTTTCATTTATCAAGTTCAAACTTTCTTCTTTAATCACGTCAAGTGTATACTCATAAAGAGAATCGGCGTCGGTCTTCAAATTTATTTTTCCGCCGGACATTAAAATGTTTTTATAAATATTTAGAAAATTAGGGTGTGTTAAACGTTTTTTCATACTACGCCTAAACGGGTAGGGATCGGGAAATGTTATCCAAATTTCCTCCGCTTTCAATTCCTTAAAAATATCTTCGAGCGTTTCAACATACGAAATTAGAATTGCAACGTTTTTTAATCCGGCTTCCTCTGCATTTTTTGATGCGTTCCATAATCGATTTGGCTTTCTGTCAATTCCTATAAAATTTCTTTCCGGGTAAAGCTTTGCAAGATTTATCGAATAATCCGCTTGCCCGCAGCCAAGTTCGAGTGTAACCAGTTTCGTATTTCCAAAATATTTTATTAACTCTTGTTCGGCATTCCCCTTTTTGAAATCAAAAACATTTTTGAACGTTCTAACTTCGACTATCTTTTTGTGCTTTTTTCTCGGCATAGACTTAAATAATTGTTGGGTGCGAAAATAGGAAAATACTTTTCAAAAAATATATAAAACACATTGTCTGATTAAACGTCTATTTCTATATTAAAATATAAAAGAAGGGTAATTATGAAAAAATATATATGCTTGTTCGTATTGCTTTTATTTTTAAATGAGGTGTCCGCCCAATGGATACAGATTGAAAACATTCCTTCCAACGAAGTGCCTTCAATTTTTGTTAATGAAAATAACATTTATGTTGGTACTAATAATGTAGTCTATTTTAGTGATGATTACGGAAAAAATTGGCAAGCATCTTCCGTCATCGATGAAGAAAATGATGTTGATTTTATTAGTACTGTTGTCGTACATAAAGGCAAAATATATGCGGGCACTTATAATTTCGGCGTTTATGTTTCTGCCGATAACGGTACAACGTGGACTCAAATGAATAATGGATTGTTTGGCGCGGGCGGACAAACAATCATTGATTTATTAGTTCGGGGCGATAGTATTTATGCGGGGACTGCGGGTGCCGGTATTTTTATAAGGGATTTGAATGAATCAAACGGGTGGAGTCATTACAGCAACGGCTTATATTTTGAAATATCATACAACATAAATTCGCTTAAACTTATTGATAATATTATCTATGCGGGAGCCGGTGGGAACGGTACATTTTATAAAAACGACGGCACTTCAACTCTTTGGCAGGAAGTAAAGTTTGGTGATTTGCAGAGTCAACCCTTAATTATGAATGATATTATCAAGCTCAATTCAGAATTTATTATTTCTGCAACTTATGGTTTATATAAAAGTAAAGACGGCATTAATTGGAATTACTATAACCCGGGAATTGGTTTTTCATGGAATTCGAATTTTGCTGTTCACGGTCAAAAAATATTTGTTCATCTATCAAAAGGCGGCGGAAGAACTTTTTTGTTTGAATCAACGGACTATGGTGAAAGCTGGAATTTCTTGGAACAGCAGGACGGCAATGAAATTTATTATATGACTGTTGTTGATAATAAACTTTTGGCGGGTAAATTTTTCGGTCTTTGGTATTTAGATTTAAACACAACCGAAGTTGATGACGACATTATTTCAGATGGTTTTGTTTTGCATCAAAATTATCCCAATCCATTTAACCCGGTAACAAAAATATCATACTCAATTCCCAAGAGTGGTTTTGTATCGTTAAAAATTTATGATGTTCTCGGCAAAGAAATCAGTACACTTGTTAATAATGAAATGAAAGCAGGCATTCATGAAATCGAATTTAACGGCAGTAATCTCGCAAGCGGTGTATATTATTATCAACTGCGAAGCGGTAATTTTTCGGAAACAAAAAAATTCGTTTTAATTAAATAAAGCTCTTTATAGACTTAATAAAAAATTAAACCGGCAAGATTGAATTTATAATCAACTTGTTTACAACAAAGTTCAATCATAGCCGGTTTATTTTAACAAGCTTTGTATAACCCATCACCATACTTTCCATTTTCATATAAACAGCTTACCGATTGTTTCATATTCAAATTTAACTGTTGAATTAGATAAATAATCTTACAAAATTATTTTCGGAATATTGAAGTTTGTACAACTCGCGTAAAATTATTCATCGATAAATAAATTTATTATTAATAGACGGGCAGCAAATGAAAAAGAAATTATTTGTTGTTTTGGTGGTTGGTTGCGCGGTATTCTTCAAAACTTATTCTCAAACCTCAAATTACAATTCCACGTTTAAATTCAACGAAGATGCAATTGTAGTTCAGCTCTCCGAAAATGTTTATGCGGAAATATTACCCGAGATGGAATTGCTTTCCGGAGTTTTAACACAAACCTCGTGGATTGATGATTATGGTCCTAGTGAGGGCATGGGCAACAGATACTATCATCGATTAAAAAGTTTTTTTGAGAAGTTCAAAGAGCATGAAGCAGTAGAAATTGCAGATGATATTTTGGATGAAGGATTTAGTTATGATAAACCACCGGGATTTATTTTACACCTGAGTCCTTTGCCGGAATTAAAAATGGATTCTATACCGCAACATTATATAAAATATACCGATGGTATTGAGGTTCTTGAAAAATTTAAAGATGCTTTAAAGAATCTTTCGGTAGAAGCGAACTTTATGGATTTTTATAGATCTGAAAAAAAATATTTAAAAAATACTGTTAACAGCACAATAAATGGATTTGATGCAGAGAAAGTAACGAATTGGCTAAATGACTTTTTTGGTTATAAAGGCGATGAATTTCATATAATATTTGCACCAGCCCTATTTCCGCGCGGCGGTTACGGGCCGGATAGAATTATAGGAGATAAGAAAATTATTTTTCAGGTAATTACAGATAATGGCAAAAGCAACGACGATCCATTTTATTGTTCTTTAATGAATTTAATAAGTCTTACATTCCACGAGTTTGGGCATAGCTTTGTGAATCCTGCTTTTGAAGAACAAAGTAAAACCATGGAAGAGTTTGAACTTGATGAATTATTCGATCCTGTTGAAAGCAGAATGAGAAAGATGGCTTACCCGAGTTTAGAGTTTTTTTTCAACGAACTTCATATCCGGGCGATGACAATTATTGCAATGGAAGATTATACCGGAACATCGGCGGAAACAATTAAAATGCTAAGTCAAGAAAAAGACAAAGGATTTTATCTTGTTGATTTTACATACAACAAATTAAAAGAATATAAAGACAGCAGAAATATGTATCCAACGTTTAAAGATTTTTTGCCGGATTTGTTAAAGGAGTATTCTGAAAATAAATCGGCACTACTTAAGTTGGCAGAATAATTTAATGCTGCCGGTATATTAATTTATTAATAGGTGATAATTATGGAAATAATTTTAGAAAGATTGCTCGACAAAGAAAGAGTTCCATCCGGAAAAGAAGTAGCCAAATTGATAGGCGCGGATAATTTTAAAAGATGGAAGAAGGTAATAAAATTTATCGATGATAATTATGGAGGCGTGTTTAAACAAGATGAATGGCTTTACGGCGGGAAAAAACATGGATGGTATCTTCGTTTCAAGAAATCAAAATCGTTCTGTCAATTGATCCCAGAAAAAAATAAGTTTTTATTGCTAATAGTTTTTGGTGCCGAAGAAAGAAGGCGGAGTTAATTCTAAAAGAACTAAATCCCATAATTCGTAAAAAGTATAAAGAAGCCAAAACATTCTTCGACGGTAAATGGATGCTGCTTGATGTTGACAAGGATGAATTAATTGATGATATCAAAAGACTGTTGATAATTAAACGGAAACCAAAGAGCGGAAAATGAGAATTAGAAACTCTATGCATAATTATTCACAAATATTTATAAAGGGTCTTGTATCTATCAGAATGGATTATTATAATCACATCCAAATTATGGACTTTTTATAATTGACACTGCGAAACGTCAAATATTTTCAACAAGGCATGCCGGCATCCACAATCGGCATCGTTACCACATTGCTTCTTACGGCCACGTCCACGTGCGCCCCTTCAATGTTATACTGATTTTTTACGCTTCAAACTATTTATATATTATCAACGAAATTTTAACATCCAAAGGTGTATAGTATAAAATGAAGATACTAAAATTCGGCGGTTCAAGCGTCGGCAACCCGGAAAGGGTAGATCAAGTTATAAACATTCTTATCGAACGTTACATTAATAAGAAACAAAAGATTGCAGTTGTCTTCTCAGCGTTTCAAGGCGTTACGGATAAACTTATAGAAATCGGTAAACTCGCTTTTCAAAGAAATCAAAATTATAAAAAGGAAATCGAATCGCTCATCGCAAGGCATTACGTTGCTGCTATGCAGTTGAATGTAGGCGATAATGATGAAGAAGTTTCGAAAATTCTCGATCCCCTGTTCGATGAATTAAAAGAAGTTGTTCACGGCGTTTATCTTGTTAAAGAACTTTCTCCACGCACTCTTGATTACATTGTAAGTTTCGGCGAAGCGCTTTCTTGTTCTATAATAGCAGCAGCGATAAGCAATAGAGGAATAAAATGCGAATTTCTCAATACAACTAAATTGATTAAAACAGACGATTCGTTCGGCAACGCAAATGTTGATTTCAAAACAACGAACAAAAACATTACAGATTATTTTAGGAAACATAAAAACCTTCAAATCATAACCGGGTTTATTTCATCAACTCATAAAAATGAAATTACAACATTGGGCCGCGGCGGTTCGGATTTGACGGCTTCAATTTTCGGTGCGGCTTTGAATGCAGAAGTAATTGAGATTTGGACAGACGTTGACGGAATTTTAACAGCCGATCCCCGCAAAGTTAAAAATGCTTTTTCACTTCCCTCGGTTACTTACGAAGAAGCGATGGAACTTTCGCACTTCGGTGCAAAAGTAATTTATCCGCCAACAATGCTTCCGGCTCTTCAAAAGAAAATTAGAATTGTAATCAAGAATACTTTTAATCCCGATTTTGAAGGAACATATATTTTGGAAAAAGAAGTTTCCAAAAAATTTACTGTAAAGGGAATCTCTTCAATCGATGATATTTCTTTAATAAGAATTCAGGGCGGCGGAATGGTAGGCGTTACAGGCACGGCGGGACGCGTTTTCACCGCGCTTGCACGCCACAATGTAAATATAATAATGATTACACAAGCTTCATCCGAACACACAATTTGTTTGGCTATTCCACCCAAGTATGGCGCCATCGCGAAGAAAGCAATTGAGAATGAATTCAAACTCGAAATAATGGAAGGTAAAATCGGCGAAGTTAAAGTTGAAGAAAATCTTTCCATCATTGCGGTGGTCGGCGAAAATATGCGTAGAACCACAGGTATTGCGGGTATGGTTTTTCAATCACTCGGTAAAAATAAAATTAATATTATTGCTATTGCACAAGGTTCGTCGGAATTAAATATATCTCTTGTGATTGGAAATAAAGATCTTTCAAAAGCATTAAACGTTTTGCACAAAGCAGTATTCAAAAAATAATTTTTTAGAGGAATGTATGAGCAATAAAAAAATACCCGTTGCAATTCTTGGCGCAACAGGAAGCGTGGGACAAAGATTTATTGAATTATTAATTAATCATCCTTGGTTTGAAGTTGCGGAACTTGCGGCGTCGGATAGAAGCGCCGGTAAAAAATATTCCGAGGCAACCAACTGGATTATGCAAACTCCTTTGCCGGAAAAATTTGCAAACATGATTGTTAAAAAATGCGAGCCGAATCTCGAATCAAAAATAGCATTCTCGGGGTTGGATGCATCTGTTGCTGGTGAAATTGAAAGCGGTTTCGCAGAGAACGGATATTATGTAATTTCAAACGCACGCAATCACCGCTTCGACGAAGATGTTCCTCTCATGATTCCCGAAGTTAATCCTGATCATCTCGATCTTATAAAATCTCAAAACTATAAAGGCGGCATTGTAACTAATCCGAATTGTTCGACAATCGGAATGGTGCTTGCGTTAAAGCCTTTGTACGATGCGTTCGGAATTGAAGCCGTTAATGTTGTAACAATGCAGGCAGTTTCCGGCGGCGGGTATCCCGGCGTACCTAGTTTGGATATTATAGATAATGTTGTTCCGTTCATCGGCGGCGAAGAAAAAAAAATGGAAACCGAACCGCTAAAAATTTTAGGAAAACTTTTTTCCAACAAAGTTGAGACTGCGCATTTTAAAATTTCGGCACAGTGCAACCGCGTTGCCGTTATCGACGGACATCTCGAAACAGTTCAAGTAAAATTTAAGAACAAACCTTCGGCGGAAGAAATTATTAAAGTGTGGAATAAATTTAAATCAGTTCCGCAAGAACTGGATTTGCCTTCTGCACCGAAACAACCGATTATATATTTTTACGAAGACAAATATCCGCAGCCTAAACTTCATAGAAATATAGATAAAGGAATGGCGGCTTCTGTTGGGCGTTTGCGCGAGTGCCCGCTTTTTGATTTTAAATTTATTGTGTTATCCCACAATACAATACGCGGCGCTGCGGGCGGTACTATTTTAATTGCAGAATTAATGAAAGCAAAAGGATACCTGGATTAATCATGACAAAAAAATCAATCAGAGTTTTTGCTCCCGCTTCGGTTTCGAATGTGGGTCCCGGTTTCGACATGATGGGTTTTGCACTTAATGAACCCGGCGACGAAATTAAGTTATCATATAACAACAAAAAAGAAATTCGAATTACAAAAATTACAGGCGACGATAATCGTCTTCCGTTCGATGCCGATAAAAACACAGCTACTGTTGCAATAAAATCTTTATTAAAAAAATATAATGTGAATATCGGTCTCGATGTTGAGATACACAAAAAAATGGGAATCGGCAGCGGGCTCGGTTCAAGCGCGGCGAGTGCTGTCGGCGGTGTTTTTGCCGCGAATAAATTATTGAGAATGGAGCTATCTAATTTCGAAATGCTTGAACATGCAATTGCCGGGGAGTTCATCGCTAGCGGTTCAATCCACGCAGATAATGTTGCACCAGCATTGTTCGGCGGTTTTGTATTGATAAGAAGTTATAATCCGGTAATTGATGTAATTAAACTTGATTACCCGAAGGATTTGTTTTGCACAATTGTTTTTCCGGATATAGAAATTAAAACTTCAGAAGCGAGGAAAATTTTGAGCAAAACGGTTGATTTGAAAACCGCAATAGCGCAAGCGGGACACGCGTCGGCTTTAGTTGCCGGACTGCTAACAAACAATTATGATTTAATAGGAAGATCGATTGTTGATCACATCGCGGAACCAAAACGCGCAAAACTAATTCCGTGTTATAATGAAGTCCGTGAAGCGGCGCTTTCAATTGGAGCAATTAATTGTAATATAACAGGTTCAGGTCCATCGATGTTCGCGTTTTCAACTTCAAAAACAAAAGCCGAAGAGATAGGCGAAGCAATGAAAAAAGCTGCTGTATCGAAAGGATTAAGAAGTAAAATTTATGTTTCCAAGATTAATAAAAAAGGTCCGGTAGTTTTAGAATGAAATATTACAGCACAAACGACAAACATAATTTAGTTACTTTCGAAACTGCGGTGATGCAAGGATTGGCTGCCGACGGCGGACTTTTTATGCCGGTTGAAATTCCGAAATTTAAAAACGGATTTATAGAATCGATTGAAAAAAAATCCTTTCAAGAAATTGGTTTTGAGGTTGCCGAAAAATTTATCGGCGGCGAAATTCCATCAAACGATTTGCAGAATATAATTTCGAGTTCAATCAACTTCCCCGCCCCGCTTTTTAGTTTGAGTGATAATCTTTCGATACTCGAATTATTTCACGGACCAACGTTGGCATTCAAAGATTTCGGTGCACGGTTCATGGCAAAAACAATGGGGCATTTTGTTTCCCAAAGAAATACCGAATTGAATATTCTTGTTGCCACGTCCGGCGATACGGGAAGCGCAGTCGCTTACGGTTTTTACGATACTCCCGGCATTAATGTTTTTGTTTTATACCCGAAAGGCAAAGTTAGTTTAATACAAGAAAAACAATTAACAACTCTTGATAAAAACATTACTGCCATAGAAATTGACGGCACATTCGATGACTGCCAGCGTTTGGTGAAAATGGCTTTTGTTGATTCCGAGCTGAACAAAAAGATGAATTTATCGTCGGCAAACTCTATTAATATTGCTCGGCTGCTTCCGCAATCATTTTATTACATAGAATCTTACAAACAAATTCCGGATAAAAAATCAAATGTGATTTATTCTGTTCCCTCCGGTAATCTTGGAAATATTACTGCCGGATTAATCGCGAAAAAAATGGGTTTACCGATTAATAAATTTATAGGCGCTGTTAACGCAAATACTGTTTTTACCGAATATGTGAACGAAGGAAAGTTTAATCCCCGCCCCTCAATTCAAACATTATCAAATGCAATGGATGTTGGCAACCCCAGCAATCTTGTGCGCATTCAAAAAATTTATTCAAATATTTTGGAGGAAGTTCAATTCGATATTTATTCGGAATCAAACGATGACAATAGAACCCGTAAAGGAATAAAAGAGGTTTATGAAAAATATAATTATGTGATTGATCCGCACGGAGCGGTTGGATATCTCGCACTCAAAGATTATATCGAAAAGAATTCTTTAAAAGATTATTACGGAATTGTTTTAGAAACAGCACACCCGGCAAAGTTCAAAGATGTTATTGAAGAAGAATTAAAAATAGAAGTTGATATTCCGGAACGGCTTGCGGTTTGTTTGAAAAAAGAAAAGCATGCAGTTGCGTTGTCTAAGGATTATTCCGATTTGAAAAATTATTTATTGTCGGATAAGTGATTTGTTTAAATAGCCCGCGAATTAAATCGCGGACTATTTTAAAATGTAAAGTATTATTCATCCTTTCTTTTCATTGGAACCACACCGGCCAAATCACCGATAACATTCACAAGCTCCATATTGCCGGGCACAATAATTTTCGAATTCTGTTGAAGAGAATTCTGTACAGTTTCAAGCTGTTTTAACATTTGTGCATTACCCACGAAATATTTATTCGCGGCTTCGTTTACTAATTTAATTGCTTCCGCTTCGCCTTCAGCTTGTAGAATTTTTGCCTGGCGAATGCCTTCGGACTTTTTAATCGCGGCACGTTTTTCACCGTCGGCAGTTGTTTCAAGCGCTGTGGCATAATCGACCGCGGCAATTTTTTCATTTTCCGCTTTTACAATTTTATTCATCGTATCCTGAACATCCTTCGGCGGATCAATCTGTTTTAATTCCGCCCGTACAATATCAATTCCCCACTTCGAAGTTTCTTTAATTAAAACGCCGTGAAGTTCTTCGTTAATCTTTCCACGTTCGCTGTTAGCGGATTTTAATGTCAACGTTCCGATAATATTTCTTAAAGTTGTTCGGGCGAGACTAACAATTTGGTAATTCACATCGTAAACATTGTACTGTGAATTTTTTACGCTTTGTTCATCGTCCTTTACTCTAAAATAGATTTGTGCATCAACCATAGCATTTAAGTTGTCGTTTGTGATTATTTCCTGGGGTTCTGCGTCAACCATTTGTTCCGTAATGTTTACGCGGTACATTTTATCAATGATTGGAAAAACCCAGTTAAATCCGGCGTGTGCAAAGCGATGATATTTTCCAAGACGCTCTACCAATCCGCGGTGTGTTGGTCGTACAATTCGTATTCCTATAAGAAAGAAAATTACAACTACAATGATTGCCATTACAATCAATGGCGAAGCAGCACCATTTTCCATGACGGTATTCCTTTATGTGTGAAAGAATAAAATTGTCGGGAAAGGAAGATCTATAAAATAGTATTAAATTCTAACGGCACTGCGGTATTAATTTAGTCTTGTGTTTTCATTTTATCAAGATATTCTCCCGATAAAATTCAAACATAGCATGGCGGTTAAACACTATTGCTATGCATTTGTTCCGGTGATGATAAGATTTTTAATTTCGGAAAGTTTATTAATTGTCTTGGCTTGTCCAAAGGTTTGAACTGATTTTTCTTTTGATATAAGAATTGAAAACACTCCGGCCGTGTTTGCAGTTTTTATATCTTTCTTTTCATTGCCAACCATAATTGTTTCTTTTGCATTGCAATTAAATTTGCTTAATAAAAAATTTATTCCGGTAACAGAGGGTTTTCTAAAACCAACTTCCGAAGAAGTTAAAACGAAATCAATTTTATCGGCAAGCGACCCCAAATCTTTCATAACTAAATATTTCGGCATTCCGTAAGGTACATCTGTAAGAATTGCGGTAGTGATATTTTTTGCTTTTAAAAACGAAAGCAGTTCAGCTACTGTTTCTTCCGGCACAGCCTTTCTTTGAAAATATTTGAAGAAGCTTTCGATGAAAGAAGTAAGAAAATATTTATTAATATCTAATGCGTTGAGAATCTCGTTAAATATTATTTCTGCCGGAATTTCATTTATCCGCGGATTTATTCTCGTATTGTATTTTAAAAGAATTTTTGACGCTTCGTATAGTTGAGAACTACTTAATTGCAATGAAGAATTTTCGGCGGCAGTTTTAACGGCGTTTTCATAATGTGCACTCCAATCCAAAGATAAATCTTTATAAAAGATTAATGTTTCACCAAGATCGAAGATGACAAGTTTTATCATTTGTTAGTAGAGTTAAGAAAAAGCCGGAGTGTTATCCGGCTGAATTTATGAAAGAATTTCTACGAGATCGATTTTAAAATTCAAATCTTTGCCGGCGAGTTCGTGGTTTGCATCAACAACAATAAAATCATTTTGAACATCGGTAATGGTTAATAGAAGCGGCTGCCCTTCTTTTGTTTGCATTTGTAATTTCATGCCTAGTTCAGGTATTATTGTTGGGGGAAGTTTTGTTCGTTCAATATTTATTACAAGTCCCTCGTTTCGTAAACCATAACCTTCTACAGCGGGAATTTTAACATTTACTGTTTCGCCCGGTTCAAGTCCAGCAACGGCATTTTCAAACATCGGAAGAAGCATCCCCTCACCAATTTTGAATTCCAGAGGGTCCTGTCCAGTCGATGAATCGAATTGTGTTCCGTTATCAAGTGTTCCGACATAATGTACTTTTACCGTGTTTCCAGTTTGAGCTTTGGCCATTATTTGTCTCCGTTGTAAATAATACTTTTCAAAAAAAGAAATTTATGACATTAATGATTTGTTCTATAAATAAAGAGTTGCAATTGCGATAAGTTTGAATTGAAAAGCAACTGTTGCAAAAATAATTAATAATAATTGATTGGCAAAAGATCATCCAAAGAAAGTGAGATTAGTCAAGATATCAGTAGTCTAAAATATTATCTCAACTTAGATTCATGCGAGAGATTTACCCATGCAAACGCTGTTTGAATTTCCAAGATACTGTCCAAAACTTTCAATTATTTTGTACTCGCATTTTGTGTAAAACCTAATCGCTTCTGGTTGTCCGATACCGGTTTCGAGTATTGATTTTGTGTAACCGAGTTCATTACCCCAATCTTCGAGTGCGTATAAAATTTTATTTGCCAATCCGCTGCCTCTATTTTCGGGCTTTACAAACATTCTTTTTATTTCGATTGTGTTGTTATCGTACTCTTTAAAACTCCCACATCCAACCGGCTCGGAATCTTGGTATGCAACAATTACATTTTTGATAGAATCGAGAGAATTAAACTTATCGTACTCCTTTTGAAGAGTTCCATACCTTGTATTTAAGTCGTCATCGAGAAGTTTGACTAACATTTTAAAATTATCATCGCTTCCGTTAGTTCTCTGTAATGTGTACATAATAGTTACCCCAAGATTGTAAAGCAAAAAATAAAATTACTCGAAAATAATTGTCTTCTTTCCAAATCTTAAAACTCGGTTATCGATATGAAGAGCGATTGCACGCGCGAGAACGAGTCGTTCAAGATCTCTTCCTTTACGGATTAAATCTTTAAGAGAATTTTTATGAGTTATTCTAATTACATCCTGCGCAATAATCGGACCCTCATCAAGATCTTCGGTAACATAGTGGCTTGTTGCGCCGATAAGTTTAACACCGCGTTCGTAAGCTTTTTTGTAAGGATCGGCTCCTATGAATGCCGGAAGAAAAGAATGATGAATATTTATAACACTTTTTGTATATGTTTTCAAAAAATCCGAAGAAAGAATTTGCATATACCTTGCAAGAATAACTGTATCAATATTATGCTCATTTAATAACGAGAGTTCTTTTTGTTCTATTTCCTGTTTATTTCCTTTGGAGATTGGGAAATAGTAAAAAGGAATGTTGTACCTGTCTGCAAGATATTTGAGATTTTCGTGGTTTGATACAATCATTAGTATATCTGCATCAAGTTCATCATAGCTGTGGCGCCACAAAATTTCCTGTAGGCAATGGTCGTACTTAGAAACAAAAATTGCAATCCTGGTTTTATTTCGGCGATACTTTACTTCCCATGATGCGCCGAACTCATCGCCGAGAATTTTAAATTCTTCTTCGAATGTTTTTTCAGAAAGAGTAAAATCTTTTAAATCCCACTCAACACGAATAAAAAACATTTGTTCTTCTTTGTCAACGTGCTCGTCGAGGTCGATGATGTCGCCGCCGCGTTGAAAAATAAATTGTGATATTCTTGCAACCAAGCCTTTTTGATTCGGGCACGATAAGATTAGCGTGGCAATTGAGGAACCGTTTTTCATGTATAATTATGCAAAAGTGAATGATCTGAAATAACGGATACAAATATAGGATTAATTGAAATTAAATTATTGGTTGGATGGTAAAAATTATCCGGACTAATTCTTAATTGAAAAAATATCTTCGGTAAGCTTTTTGTCCTTTAACATTTCTTCGAAAGAACAATTTATAAAAGTGACATTGGAAGAAAGAGATTTATAGTTGAGGTCCATCGATTCTTTTTTCTTCGGATTTACAACAACAATCTCCAATTCTTTTTGAATCGATTTTTTTAACAGCGCTTTTATATGAATATCGGCATTCGAAAGAGAATAACCTATAAAAACGACTTTCTTTGTAAGGCGGAGTTCGCGCGCGGCTTCACCCAATAATTGCGTTATAATCGGGTGATGTAAAGTTTTAAGATACGATGGCGGCATTATAAGTGTTTGAAATTCCGTTCCATCAATCGGGCAAAGAAATTCATATTCCTGGTTGTCGGGATAAGTATAGCCCATAAATTTTCCACGGATAAGATCTATTTTCCTATCCCATGGTGTAAGCAAAGTTTGATTGCAACAGTTGCAATATTTCCAGTTTAAGCTCCCGTGAAGTTTTATTAATTTGATCGGTATCGGGTTTTCAGATTCATCAACTAAAACCGGTTCACGCGGATTAATCCAGAAATTATATTGATCAAGTTCCGGAATCTTTTCGTAGTTCATAAATGGAATACAATAATCAAGATAACCGTAATTTTTAAAAAGAAATTCAAAAGATTGTTCAAGAAGAGTATCGTAGTTCAAGGTAATTATTGATGAATTGGGCGCATGCCTTACAAGTGCTTCCCAAAACTGGTTGTAGTGGCGGCTTTCTTTATCGGTCTCAAGATTAACAATGTAATGAATAAGTTTAATTAGATATTCTTTGATGCGGATAATTTTGTCATTGGTGTATTTGCTGTTTAAGCTTTCGTTGTGTTGAATAAAATAATCAATAAATCCGAATACCGCTTCAAGTTCGGGATAGATGTTTTTTTCTTCATCGAATTTAAAATTATCTTTTATAAAATCTATTACAACCTTGCCCGTTTCCGATTCATTAATTTCAAAAATATTTTTGGAAATGATGTGCGGTAAAATATCCCGTTGAAGCGGAACTCCGTCTGGATGAGAAGCTCCTGCACCAAGTATAAACACTACATCTCTTGTCGGCGGATATTGAAGGTATCTTAATATTTTCAAGTTAGTATCGAAAATTTAATCTATGCTAAAAATAGATAATTAGTCATCCAAAAACATAAATTGAAAATTGATTTCGTTGGAAAGAAATTTTTATTAACAAATAATTACTTTGTTAATTCTATAAGAATTAGTTTTTTCCCTTTTTCGTTACGGGAGTTATTGGGCTTGTAAGATAATTCGAAAATGGTCGATTTTTTTATGTAAGATTTGTATTTCAACTCGGCTGTTTTAAATTCATCCATCAAATCACCGCCTTTTATTGCAGCGATATATGCTTTTTCTTTTATAAGGGGCAAAGAATACCTAAATAAAATTATTAATGGAACGGTAGCGCGGCTTACAACAAGGTCAAAAGTGTTTGAATATTTTTGTTTGAATTCTTCACTTTCAACTCTGCTGTTTTCTGCAGCAACATTATTGAGCTTTAGTTTATCAATAAATTCTTGAACAGCTTCGATTTTTTTTGATGTGGAATCAACAAGAACTCCTTTCAGATTTTGCCGTGTTATTGCAAGTGGAATTCCCGGGAAACCACCACCGGTACCGATATCTAAAAATTTTGTAATTTTTTGAGGTAAAAATTCTGAAATGAATGAAGAAATAAAAATATGGTTCTCAATGATTTTAGTTACATCTTTTCTTGAAATAAGATTAATTTTATCGTTTTTGTGTGCAACAAGTAAAGCATAATTTGCCAAACGTTCAAGTTGAAATTCATCGGGATTAATGCCGTTTTCCCAAAAGAGCATTTTAAGCTCTCGCAGATACTGCTCCTGAATATCCAATAAAAATCCTTGAAAATTAACTTTTCAAATATACTAATAATACAGAAATATCTGAAGGCGTTACTCCAGATATTCTTGATGCTTGGCCTATCGATCTTGGTTTTACCTTCTTGAGTTTTTCGCATCCTTCCGCAGAGATAGACTTAATATTCATATAATTAAAATTTAATGGAATTAATACGTCTTCTAGTTTGCTCATCTTCAAAATTAATTCTTGTTGTCTTTGGATATATCCATCAAATTTTATTTCAATTTCAACTTGTTCTAAAACAATATTATCTTGAAATAATTCATTTATTCCGTTTAAATGTGATGCACTGTTTTTTAATAGCGGCAACAAACTCACTTCCGGGCGCTTTGTTAATTTATAGATTGTCTCGGAGTTGTCAATCGTTGTTGAGTTAATTGATTTAAGATATGAATTAATATATGTCGGTGATACTTTTGTTTGATTTAATATTTCTTTCGATTTTGTAATTAAAACTTCTCGGTTATTTAATTCATCAAACATTTCTTTACTTATCAACCCAAACTCATATCCGTATTTCATCAACCTTCTATCGGCATTATCTTGACGAAGAACTAATCTATGTTCAGCACGAGATGTAAACATTCTATAAGGCTCATTAGTCGATTTACCAACCAGATCATCAACCAAAACGCCTATGTAGGCCTCGCTTCTTTTTAAAACAAACTCCGGTCTCTTTTGAATTTTTAATGCGGCATTAATACCTGCAATAAGACCCTGTCCCCCAGCTTCTTCATATCCTGATGTTCCGTTAATTTGTCCCGCAAAGTAAAGACCTTCAATCAATTTTGTTTCCAAGGTTAAGTCAACTTGATGCGGAGGAAAATAATCATATTCCACTGCATAGCCTGGACGCACCATTTCAACATCCTCTAAACCCTTTAACTTATGAAGTGCTTCAATTTGAATTTCTTCGGGTAATGAAGTTGCAAATCCATTAAGATAGATTAAATCTGAATCCAATCCTTCGGGTTCTAAAAATAATTGATGACGTTCTTTGTCGGAAAATCGTTTTACTTTGTCTTCTATTGAAGGACAATATCTTGGACCAACACCTGTAATTAATCCGGTGTACATTGGCGACCGGTCAAAACCTTTTTCCAAAATTTTATGAACAACTTTATCTGTATAAGTTATATAACAACTCAATTGCTGTAGGTAAGGAAAATCATTTTTCGGGGTTCGAAGTGAAAATGGCTGAGGTGGAATATCACCTGGCTGTTCATCTAAGATTTCCCAGTTAATTGTATTTTTATTAAGTCTAGGAGGAGTGCCGGTCTTTAATCTACCGTATTCAAAACCCATTTTAGCGATTGATTCTGTTAAACCCACTGAGGGCTGTTCACCAAATCTTCCACCCTTAGTGGCATTTAAGCCAGTGTGCATTATTCCATTTAAAAAAGTGCCGGAACAAACAATCAATGCTTGGCATTTGATTTCCTGTTCTTTGTTTGTTTTAACACCAACAATTTTTTTATTTTCCTCGAAGGCTTCAATTATTATGTCTTCTATGATTTCAACATTTGTAGTTTGCTGAACATATTTTGATGCAACTTCCGAATAGATCTTCCTATCATTCTGACTTCTTCCGGCCCACACAGCAGGACCTTTAGATTTATTTAATGTTCGAAATTGGATTCCGGATTGATCCGCAATTAGCCCCATTGCCCCGCCCAGCACATCAATTTCATGTACAAGATGACCTTTTGCGCTGCCGCCGATTGCCGGGTTACATGACATTCTTCCAAATGCATTCTTGTCCATGGTTACCACAATAACCGAACAACCCATATTTGCCGCAACGATAGCCGCCTCTATTCCCGCATGACCACCGCCGACAACAATTATATCACAAGATTTCATAAAAATTACCCTTTCAGTTCCACGTGAAACTGCAAAAAACTGCTTGATTATGATTGGATGCATAGAATGATTTAATTCTTCACTCTACACTCTTCATTCTAAACTTGAAATCTGTTTCACGTGAAATTTATTTTCCAATACAAAATTTCATAAAAATGTTATTGAGAATATCGTCGGATGTAACCTTTCCTATAATTTCTCCCAATGAATTTTCAGCGTTTCGTAAATCTAAGGCTACAAATTCACCAGTTAGTTTTTGGTTGATTGAATTTTTTGCCGAATCTAAAAACTCATTAGCTTTTTGAAGTGCAGAAAAATGCCTAATATTCGAAACAATAGCAGTCTTTTCGGTATAACTTTGCATCCCTGTGGCTTTTGATTTCAATGCTGAAAAAAGCGTTTCTATTCCCTCACCTGTTTTTGCTGATATTCCTACATCGAAGCGTGAATCATTGGTTTTGCCTAAATCAATTTTGTTGATGACCTTTAAAATTTTTTCTTCGAGGCCTAAAGTTAAAAGTTCGCTAAATAGATCTTCACTAAATCCATGCTGATGATCATCCATGAGTAAAATGATATCTGCGTTTTTAATAGCTTCGCGACTTCTTAAAACACCTTCTTTTTCTATTGAATCTTCAGTACTCCTGATTCCAGCGGTATCGAAAAGTCTAAACAAAATTCCATCGATAGAAAGTTCTTCGCGGATTACATCGCGGGTTGTACCGGGAATTTCGCTAACTATTGCGCGCGCCTCTTTCAATAAATAATTCAGCAGAGAAGATTTTCCAACATTTGGTTTTCCAACAAGAGCTACATTTACACCATCGCGAATAATTCTTCCGAAAGAAAATGTCTTAAGAAGATTTTCAATTTCATTTTTTATTTCATTAATGTTATCCAAGACTTCCTTGATGGACATAAATTCAATATCTTCTTCGGCAAAATCTAATTCGAGCTCAATCAACGAAGAGGTATGAATTAATTTTTCGCGGAGAGAATCCACTTTTTGTGATAAAATTCCATCTAGCTGATTTCGTGCACCTCGTAACGAAGCATCGGTTCTGGAATTAATAATATCCGCAACTGCTTCGGCTTGAGTAAGATCCATTCTTCCATTTAAAAAAGCGCGCTTTGTAAATTCTCCCGGCTCGGCTAATCGTAAATCATATTTAAGTAGAAGTGCAATTATCTTTTCAGAAATTATGGAGCTTCCATGAGTACTTATTTCAATTGAATCTTCGCCGGTATATGAGTTTGGAGATTTGAAAATGGAAACGAGAACATCGTCAACTACTGCCCCGCCCTCATCAAGTATTTTGCCGTAATGAATTGTGTGAGTTGCCGCTTCCGAAATTTTTGATCTGCCTTTGAAAATATTATCGACGGCTGAAAAACTTAATGGCCCGCTTACGCGAATAACAGAAATTGCGCCGACTCCCGCTGGAGTTGCGAGCGCAACAATTGTATCTTCATTTTGTGATAATAACATATTTGTTTCCTTTGCGAATGCAAAATTAATCTAATTGAAAAGCAGTAACAAGAAAACAAAATTAATTAAAGTAATGTTACTAACTATGATATCACGAACTCGTAATAACATATATCGTGTTTTATTATATAGAATGAAACTTTTGCTGAATATTTTTTGTATGAAATGTAAATTAATATTCGAGATTTAGAGGTTAATACTATGCAATTCAATTTTAACAAGTTTACGGTCAAAGCGCAGGAAACGGTTCAAAGTGCAGTAGAGATAGCGCAGAATTACAACAACCAGATTGTTGAACCCGAACACATTCTTGCTTCTTTGCTTCAAGATCAACAAGGAGTAGCGGTTTCGATAATTCAAAAAGCCGGCGGCAATTTGAATCTTATGAAAATTAAAATCGGCGAGCTTTTAGAAAAACTTCCTAAAGTAACCGGCGCAGGAATTGGCAGCCAGCAGTTATCGATGAATACCGCGAAACTTTTTGATCAATCTTCCGACGAAGCGAAAGCATTAAAAGATGAATATGTTTCCAATGAACACATTCTATTGGCGTTGAGTGAGGAAAAAGGAAACGCCGGAAAACTTTTAAATGAAAACGGGTTGAATAAAAATTTAATATTATCTGCGTTGAAAGATATTCGCGGAACTCAAAGAGTAACATCTCAAAATCCAGAAGACACATACCAAGCATTACAGAAATACGGGCGCGACTTAAATGAGCTTGCACGTTCAAATAAATTGGATCCTGTAATTGGACGTGATGAGGAAATTAGAAGAGTACTTCAAGTGCTTTCCCGCCGTACAAAAAACAATCCCGTGTTAATAGGCGAGCCGGGCGTTGGAAAAACGGCAATTGCCGAAGGAATTGCTCATAGGATAATTTCCGGCGATGCACCCGAAACCTTAAAGACCAAGAGAATTGTTGCCCTTGATATGGGAGCGTTGGTTGCGGGTACACAATTCCGAGGACAGTTTGAAGAAAGATTGAAAGCCGTTGTTAAGGAAGTTCAGGATTCCGAAGGCGAAATAATTTTATTTATTGATGAACTTCATTTGCTTGTCGGCGCGGGGAGAACAGAAGGTTCAATGGACGCGGCAAACATTTTAAAGCCTGCGCTGGCAAGAGGAGAACTTCATGCAATAGGCGCAACAACGCTGGACGAATACAGAAAATATATCGAAAAAGACGCCGCGCTGGAAAGAAGATTTCAACCGGTTTTAGTTTCGGAGCCAAATGAAGAAGATGCTATTTCAATCCTACGCGGACTTAAAGAGAGATACGAAGTTCATCACGGTGTAAGAATAACAGACGGCGCAATCGTTGCTGCCGTACAATTATCGAACAGATATATATCAGATAGATTTCTTCCGGATAAAGCAATCGACCTGGTTGACGAAGCCGCATCGAAATTAAGAATTGAAATTGACTCAATGCCGGAAGAGTTGGATTCGATAGAAAGAAAAATTAAACAATTAGAAATAGAGCGAGAAGCATTAAAGCGAGAAAAAGATTCCGACTCGGCCAGCCGACTCGAAGATTTGCAAAAGGAATTAAGCGAACTAATTGAAGAAAAGAATGGACTTAAAAGTCATTGGCAGCTTGAGAAGGAAAAGATTCACAAAATACGCTCAATGAAAAGTGAAATTGAAAAATCAAAAGCTGATGCCGATAAATTCGAACGTGAAGGTAATTTGGGAAAGGTTGCCGAGCTTCGTTATGGTGTCATAAACGAACTCGAACGAAAAATTAAATCTGAGTCGGAAGATCTTGCAGCAATTCAACAAAGCAGCAAAATGTTAAAAGAAGAAGTTGACTCCGAAGATATAGCCGAAGTGGTTGCGAAATGGACGGGCATTCCCGTTAGCAGAATGCTTGAAAGTGAGCGTTCAAAATTATTGCGTCTTGAAGAAGAACTTCATAAAAGAGTGGTTGGACAGAACGACGCAGTATCAGCAGTATCAAACGCGATTAGAAGATCACGCGCGGGATTGCAGGATGCAAACCGTCCGATAGGATCATTTATTTTTATTGGAACAACAGGCGTTGGTAAAACAGAACTTGCACGTGCACTTGCGGATTTCTTGTTTGACGACGAACACGCGATGATTAGAATTGATATGAGCGAGTACATGGAAAAATTTTCCGTCTCTCGTTTGATCGGGGCACCTCCTGGATATGTTGGTTACGATGAAGGCGGACAATTAACTGAAGCTGTTAGAAGAAAACCATATTCGGTTGTACTGCTGGATGAAATTGAAAAAGCACATCCCGATATTTTTAACATTCTTCTACAGGTACTTGATGACGGACGCTTAACGGATAATCAGGGTAGAACAATCGATTTCAAGAACACGATAATAATTATGACTTCAAATCTCGGCTCACATCTAATTCAAGAAAGGCTAACGCAAATAAACGAAAATAACTTCGAAGAAATAATTGGAAATCTGAGAGTTGCTTTAACAGAACTTTTGCGGCAAACAATCCGTCCGGAATTTCTAAATAGAATTGATGAAGTTGTTCTATTTAAGCCGTTGCTGAAAAGTGAAATTAAAAATATAATCGAGATACAACTTCAAAGAGTTGGCAAAATGCTTGCAGAAAAAGGACTATCGCTTGCAATTGATGAGGAAGTGAAAGATTTTATAATTCAACACGGGTATGATGTTACATTTGGTGCGCGTCCTCTAAAACGAACAATCCAAAAATATTTAATTAATCCACTCTCAGCGGAATTGCTGATGAATAAGTTTGAAAACGGAGATACGATTATTATCAAAAACCCAGGTGCCGGAAAATTAGAGTTTAGTAAAAAATAGAAGACTATTTATTTTTAAAGAATGCCGCAACTATTTGCGGCTTTTTTACAATTGAATTTGCGGCGATTCTATCTCCAATAATTTTTTCTTTCGCCAAACTTTTCCTCCGTAACCGCGTAGGTTTCCGTCTTTACCTATAACTCGATGGCAAGGAATAATTATCGCTATACTATTGTATCCGTTTGCCGAAGCAACAGCTCGGACCGCATTAACATTACCGATTCTTTGTGCCAGCTTTTCGTATGAAATAGTTTCACCGTACGGAATTTTTTTCAATTCCTTCCAAACAGATTTTTGAAAATCAGTTCCGCTTTCAACTAACGGGATTGAAAAACTTATCAATTCACCTTTAAAGTATGAATTAATTTCTTGATCAATCTTTTTATACAGCGGGTGATTCTGAATTACCGGTACGGCGCTGTGTGTTTTTGTAATTCTTTTTATTTGTGTTTTCAACATTCGACGGTCTTCAAATTCAAGCATGCAAAGTTTATCATCTAAAACACCCGCAATCATTTGTCCGAGCGGGGTATTGATCTTTCCAATCGACAATATTTTCATCGTCTTTGATTGCGAAGGGGATTTGCCTGTTAAATTTTTCAATGCATCGGTAAATCCGCTTAAAGATTCAAATCCGGTTGTATATGCCGTTTCCATAATTTTTCTTCCATTCCCGATATGATTGACGGCGTTCGCCAGCCTTATCGATCGTAAATATGAAATAAAAGTTGTGTTGTAGTTTTTCTTAAACCATCTTCTAACTCTATTGGGTTCGAGGCCAAGATTTTTCAAATCAGAATCTCTCCAACGTTCGCTATTGGAAGCTTGAATTTTTTGTAGAAGATTAATTACCCATTCCGGTTTGTCGCTATCTAAATTTAACGGTTTGCAAAGTTTGCATGGACGATATCCTTTTTGCAAAGCCTCAACCGTGGTTGAAAAGAATTCAACATTTTCCGGTTTGGGCTTTTTGGCTGTGCATGTAGGTTTGCAGAATATTCCCGTACTTTTTACCGCAACGTAAAAAATCCCAACGAAAGAAGCGTCTCTTGCTAAAAGAGCTTTATACATCAAATTTTTTGAAGGAAATGTATTATTCATAGGTACAATGTTAATATATCGTAATCATTAAATCTTCCGAAAAATTAACACATAATTCAAATACTGGCGAATAGGACACAAATAACTTCCATACTTGAATCTATTATAAGTTATATTTACCCAACAATTTATTAGGAAAAATGTAAAATGACGTTTGAAGAGTTAGGTTTAGAAGAAAAAATATTACAAGCTACAAAAGATCTCGGATTTGAAACACCGATGCCGATTCAAGAAAAAGTAATTCCGCTTTTGTTGGAAGAGGAAACCGATGATATAATAGCACTGGCACAAACTGGAACCGGTAAAACAGCCGCGTTTGGTTTGCCGATTATTCAAAAAGCGGATACATCAAATAAAAGAATACAGTATTTAATTTTAAGTCCCACACGCGAATTGTGTCTTCAGATTTCAGATGACCTCGCGAGCTTCGCTAAATTCAAACCGGAAATAAAAATTGCTGCGGTTTTCGGCGGGGCAAGTATGGATAGGCAAATTCAAAAAATTAAAACCGGCGTGCAAATTGTTTCCGCAACTCCAGGAAGATTAGTTGATTTAATTAACCGTGGAATTGTTGATCTTTCCAAAGTTAAAACAGTTGTTCTTGATGAAGCCGATGAAATGTTGAACATGGGTTTCCGCGATGAACTTGAAGCGATATTAAAAGAAACGCCAAAACAAAAAAACACGCTGTTGTTTTCTGCAACCATGCCGCAAGAAATTGTTTCAATCGCCAACCGTTATATGAAGAATCATAAAGAAATAACTGTTGGAAAAAGAAATGCCGGTGCGGAAAATATTGAACATGTTTGTTACATGGTTCAGGAAAAAGAAAGATACCTTGCACTTAAAAGAGTTGTCGATTTCAACCCTGAGATTTACGGTATCGTTTTTTGCAGAACGAGAACCGAAACTCAAGATGTGGCAAACAAACTTTTAAAAGATGGATACAATGCGGATTCTTTGCACGGAGATTTATCGCAGGCACAGCGCAACATGGTTATGAATAAATTCCGTATAAAAAATCTTCAATTGCTCGTAGCGACAGACGTCGCGGCGCGAGGACTTGATGTTGACAGCTTAACTCACATTATTAATTATAATTTTCCAGATGAATTGGAAATTTATACACACCGCAGCGGAAGAACAGGGCGCGCGGGCAGAAAGGGAACTTCCATTATAATTGCAAATTCCCGCGAGAAGGGCAAAGTTCATCAAATTGAAAAACAGATTAATAAAAAATTTACATTCGCGGCTATTCCAACCGGAAAAGAGATTTGCGAAAGACAATTGTTTCATGTTATTGACCGGATGGAAAAGGTTGAAGTTGATTATTCGCAGATAGACCCGTTGCTTCCGGATATTTTTAGAAAATTAGAATGGCTCGACCGCGAAGAACTAATTAAAAAATTTGTGTCCGTAGAGTTCAATAGATTTTTAGAATACTATAAAAAAACAAAAGATTTGAATGCACCGGGCGAAATTAAAAGCTCCGGTAAAAAACGAGGCGCCGAGGTTGGATTTACACGTTTCTTTATAAATATTGGAAGAATGGATGAATTGAAACCTAATACTCTTATGGGATTGATTAATGAATTTACCGGCATCGGTGATATTGAAATTGGAAAGATAGAGTTGCTAAAAAGTTTTTCTTTTTTCGAAGTTGATCAGGATTTTGCCGATACAGTTTTGAAAGCTTTTGACGGCAAAGAATTCCGGGGCAGAAAAGTTTCGGTTGAAGTTGCTGAATCAAAGGGAAGTTCCGGCGGCGGAAGCGGAAGCCGTGGAAGAGAAAGGGGTTTTGGAAAGGAAAGAAGCTTCGGAAGAGATCGCGATCGCAGCGGAGATAGAGGCCGGAGTGACAAAGAAAGAAGTTTTAAAAGAGATCGAGACGGAGGAAGTGAAAAAAGTTGGGGCAGAGAAAAAGGACGCGGCGGAAACCGTGAAAGTAGAAATGATGGCGATGATAGAAAAAAATCCTATGACAGAAAACCGTTCGAGAAAAAATCATTCGATAAAAAACCTTTTGAAAAAAAGTTCGAGAAAAATTTTGATAGAAAAGATAAAAAAGAAAGAGAAGGAAAAAGATTTGATGATAAGCCGTCTTTCGGTATGCGCAGAAAAAGAAAAAGTTAATTTTGCTTAACAACATAAAAACCAATTTGAATTAATGGTGAATGAAGATGGGCAAGATAAATTTCAATAAAAACAGATATGAAAACATGCAATATCGCCGGTGTGGTAAAAGCGGTTTACTACTTCCGGTTGTTTCAATGGGTCTTTGGCACAACTTCGGCGATGTTGATGATTTTCAAACAGCAAAACAAATTATCTTCAAATCATTTGATCTTGGGATAACACATTTTGATTTAGCAAATAATTACGGCCCGCCTCCGGGCAGCGCGGAATTAAATTTTGGTAAAATTCTAAAAAAAGATTTGCTCTCTCACAGAGATGAATTAATAATCTCTTCTAAAGCAGGCTATTGGATGTGGGACGGACCTTACGGCGATTGGGGTTCTAAAAAATATTTAGTTTCAAGTTTGGACCAAAGCTTAAAACGAATGCAGCTTGATTACGTTGATATATTTTATCATCACCGCCCGGATCCGAATACTCCGCTCGAAGAAACAATGGCGGCTCTTGATTTAATTGTCCGGCAGGGTAAAGCGCTTTATGTCGGCATATCTAATTACGGTGCGGAACAAACGCGCGAAGCATATAATATTTTAAAGGGCATGGGAACTCCCGTCTTAATTCATCAACCCAAGTATAGCATGTTCGAACGTTGGATAGAAAACGGTTTAGTCCAAACGCTTGAAGAGTTGGGAATCGGGTGTATATCTTTTTCACCGCTCGCCCAAGGTTTGTTGACTAAAAAATATTTTGATGGGATTCCTGAAAATTCCCGCGCGGCCAAGAAACATGGTTTTCTAAAAAAAGATGATGTTACGGAAGAAACAATTAATAAAGTAAAAGCACTTAATGAAATTGCGCAACAACGGGGACAAACAATTTCACAATTAGCTTTGGCATGGAATTTAAGACACAACGTTATGACATCTGTTTTAATCGGTGCAAGCAGCGTAACACAAGTTGAAGAAAATGTTGCGGCAATTAAGAATCTTGAATTAGCAAATGAAGAATTGACATCAATCGAAAATATTCTTAAGTCTAAATAACAGACGATAAGGAATGTATTTTAAGAGAAGCAGAGTCCAGCATTATTAATGAACCTCAAACTGACAGCACAGAAATGAATAAGTTCGAAAAGGATTTCTTCAAAGAGCAAACATTCGAGAAAATTAACTTTAAAGAACAAAAGACAATCAAGATAGAGTTTTATAAATGTACTTTTACTTCCGGCATTTTTGTTAAGAGCATTTTTGAAAATTGTGTTTTTGAAAAATGTGTTTTTACCAGCTGTGATTTCAGCGTTGTAAAATTCAGCGGAAGTACTTTTATAGACGTAAAATTTGTTGATTGCAAAATGATCGGCATCGATTGGACGCTTGTTCAAAAACCAATGAGCATTGATTTCATGAAATGTCTTCTTAACGATTCATCATTCTACAAAATGGATTTGCGTTCTTGCAAAATAGATGAATGTACCGCACATAACGTCGATTTTGAAAATGCGAATCTTACTAAAACAATTTGCCGTAAAACAGATTTCTTGAACAGCAAATTCAACGAAGCGGATATTTCGTCGGCAGATTTTAGAGGTGCTTTGAATTATTTGATAAATCCAAACTATACCAAAATCAAGAAAGCAAAATTTTCATTGCCCGAAGCTGTAACTTTGCTTAATGCCTGGGATATTATTATTGAAGATTGAGAAAGAAAGTAAATTTTTATTAATTGCTTCTGTGAGTTCGACTTAGTTTTAGAATTGAACGAGGATAAAATGAAATTTGCGCGATGGACATTTATAATTGCGGGAATATATGGCTTGATCATAATTGTACCAATGTTCTTTTCGGAATATCAAATTGGAATTGATTATCCACCGGCAATAACTCACCCCGAATACTTTTACGGAGTTCTTTCGGTAACACTCGCATGGCAAATTTTGTTTTTATTTATCGCCATTAATCCGGTTAAATACAAACTTTTAATAATAGCAGCGGTAATTGAAAAATTTTCTTACGGCACCGCACTGATAATTTTGTTTTCACAAAACCGTTTACCCATGATGATATTAAGCGGTGGAATTATTGATTTGGTTTTAGGTCTACTATTTGTCGTTGCATTCTTTAAAGCGAAAGAAAACAAAACCGTTGAGCATCTGGAAGAAAAACAAATCAATAATACGTCCAATAAAATAGAGGAAGAGTAATCTTTAATTTCTATTCTTGTGCACGATATCACGAAGCATTGTATTTGTAATACCGCCTTTCTATATTCAAAACAAAATTGAAAGCAGATGTGATGAAATTAGACTTCATCGGATATAAAAACAAAAATATAAATAAACCACTCCTAAATTTTATTCTCCTCTTTACTTTAATAACAATTCTTCTGGCTGTCGGAAGTCTGCTCTATCACAATTATCACAAGGACAAAATAGTTGAAGAACGTTTTCAATATTTGAGTTACATAGCAGATTTTAAAATGAACCAAATCAATCAATGGATTGACGAAAAAACGGCAGATCTCGAAATTCTAAGAGCTGGAATTGATGTTCAAAAACTTAACGGTGAAAAAAATATTTCTACCAAATTCAAAGAATTATTCGAAGTAATCAAACTGAACGACCCATTCCGCAATATTATTTTAACAGACAACAACTACCGTCAATTAGTTAATACCGCTCCCGATCAAGAAAATTTGATGAACGCAGATTCAATCATGATATTAGAATCGTTGGATACAAATCGTGTGCTGTTTTCCGATGCATCAGAAAGAACGGCCGCTAAAACAAAAATGAGATTTTATCTACCGTTTAATATTAATAACGCGGCTAACTCTGGGTTGGTTCTTGTTATTATCTTTAGTCCACAAAACGTGTTTGAACAAATATTGAATAGGCATTTTGATAAATCACCCACAATTGAATCGTTATTGATAAAAACATTTGCAGACAGCGTAATTTATTTAAATAGACTTAGATTCTTGACCGAAGAAAACAAAAAGGAATTCGACAAGAACAAAAAAGCGCTGCTACAAACAAGTTCTATAAAAGATAGAAAGGGATTTGTTGAAGGCATTGATTATAAGAACGATAAAGTTATTGCATTAATACAAAAGGTACCGGAATCTGCCTGGTTTTTAATAACAAAAATCGACAAGTCGGAATTTGATGAACCCATCAATAATTTAGCGAAAATTACAATACTATCATTTACAACAGCGGAATTATTTTTCGCGCTTATTTTATTCTGGATTTGGAAAAAAAATATTTCAGCCAATTTAATTAAAATTCACAAGTCCGAACTCGAAAGGACAAAGCTTGAAAACCGGTTTGAAATATTAGTAAACAGCGTTAAAGAATTAGCAATTTATATTGTGGACAAAAATGGAAATGTTCTTACCTGGAATGACGGTGCGAGAAATATAAAAGGTTTTTCTTCAGATGAAATTATAGGCAAGCACATTTCAATTTTTTATACCGACGAAGCAAAAGAAAATGATTTACCCGCGCGCTTGTTGAGCGTTGCTGCCGAAGAAGGTAATTCACAAGACGAAGGATTTAGGATCAAAAAAGATGGTTCACAATTTTATGCGAGCGTTTATATAACCGCTTTAAAGGATACAAACGGCATTGTGTATGGATTTTTAAATATTATACGGGATCTTACCGAAAAAAGAAAAATAGAAGAAGAAATAAAAAAATCACGCGATTTTTATCTAAAACTACTTGAAGATTTTCCGAATCCTATTTGGCGTTCAGGAACGGACGGTAAATACAATCACTTTAACAAAGCCTGGTTAAATTTTACTGGAAGATCATTTGAAGAGGAGTTGGGAGATGGATGGACATCCGGCATTCATCCCGACGAAAGAGAAAAGACAATCAATAAATATTACGAATCATTTAACATGCAAAGAGGATTTACATTAGAATATAAATTAAAGAATGCATATAACGAATACCGATGGCAAATAAATTTTGGAATTCCGTTTTACGGCAACGAAGGTGAATTTTTAGGATTCATTGGTTCGTGTTACGATATTGATGATATGAAAAAGTATGAGAAAACAATCGGCACATTGTTAAGGATCAGTGAGAAATTATATTCATCGCTTGAAATAGATCAGATATTAGATTCGCTAGTAATTGAAAGCATTAAACTAACCAATGCCGAAAGCGGCTTTGCCTGCATTCTAAATGAAAACCGGTTTGAAACTAAAAGATATTTCAATATTGACCATTGGGAGCGTTTTGATAAATATTTTTCGGCGGGCGATTCTTTTATAGGCGAGTTGGAAACTGTAAAAGACGGAATAATCTCAGGTGAATATGAAATCATTGCTTGTGAAGAAAATAAACCTGCCGCTAAAAAAACCGTAAAACAGTCGATGAAAATTCCGCTAAACGGATCTGCAGGAGAATTAATCGGTTTCTTGGAAATCCACAACAAGATGAATAATAAAAATTTCGACAAAGAAGACATCAATTTATTACGATCGGTTGCACGCAATGCTTCAATTGCAATTTCAAAATCTTTGAATTATGAAAAACTTAAACAGGCGGAAATTCAACTTAGAAATTCCGAAGCAGAGTTAAGAAACCTTACTGCGCAAATACAGTATGCGCGCGAAGCAGAAAGGCAAAGCATTGCTCGCGAAGTGCACGATGAGCTTGGGCAGTTATTTACAGGAATAAATTTGAATATTTCTTTGCTGACTGAAATATTAGAACAAAACAACAATACTTCTTTTGATGAAATTCTCGATGAACTTCATTCTGTTCAAAAATATGTTGATAAAGGAATTCAAACGGTACGCAATATTTCGGGAAACCTACGTTCATATGTACTGGATCATTTGGGACTGGTTCCCGCAATACATGAATACTGCAGGGAGATTGAAAGAATAAGCAATATAAAGTGCGAATTTGATTCCGGGGTCGAATCTGTAAATTTTGATGATGAAAAAAATATAACGCTATTCCGCATCGTGCAGGAAGCAATCACGAATGTTATTCGTCACGCAGAGGCAACGCGGATTAAAATAATCTTTGAAGTAGAAGACAATAATCTAAAAATATCTATTGCAGATAACGGAAAAGGTATAGAGTACAAACCGGATGCAGGAAATATGCATTCAATGGGAATAATTGGAATGAAGGAAAGAGCAATTTTCCTTGGCGGGAAACTTTTGATTGAAAGTGAAAAAGAAAAAGGAACTAAACTAATTTTGTCAATTCCTCTGTAATTATATTTGGAAAAAACATTATGAAAATTGTAATCACAGACGATCACGAAATTGTTCGCGAAGGACTTAAAAAAGTATTCGCAAAACAAAATGATTTGGAAGTAGTAGCCGAAGCCGCAAGCATCGGTGAATTACAAAAAATTCTTGATGAAAATAAAATTGATTTGATAACTCTTGATATTTCCCTGCCGGATAAAAGCGGTCTCGATTTTGTTAAAGATATAAAAGATCGTTACCCCGACGTTAAAATATTGATGTTCAGCATTTATCCCGAAGAAAAATTTGCAAAGAGAGCTATAAATTTAGGCGCTGACGGTTATATAAGTAAGAATTCCAAGCCGAGTGAAATTATAAATGCCATAAAAAAAATTGAAACGGGCGGAAAGTATTTAAAAGCAGAATTAATTGAAGAGCTTTTTTTGCGAACCGGAAAATCCATTGGTGATAAAGCTCACGAAGCGTTATCCAACCGCGAATTTGAGGTTCTGCGTCTTTTGGCAAAAGGCAACAAAATTTCACAAATAGCAGAATCACTTGGTTTAAGCGTGAATACTATTGCATCTTATAAAACGCGCCTTCAGGAAAAGCTGAATTTAAAATCCACCGCCGAATTAGTACGCTATGCAATTGACAATAATTTAATAGAGTGAAATTATCTAACAAAACCTGACCGTCTGTTTTCTGCCGCAAAAACAACCACATTCTTTTGCAAAATTACACTGCATACAACTCAAGCCGCTAAAATTATCTTCACTCCCAAGAAAAATAATCTTTGGGACGACATGAACATTTTAATAGTAGACGGCTATAACATTATGAGAAAAACGATGATCAGGTATCTCGATCTTCAACGCTACTTTGAAAAAGTATTTGAGGCAGGCACTGTAAATAGCGCAAAAACTATTATACAGAATGAGACGATTGATGTGCTTCTTTTTGATATTCAATTGCCGGATAGTTCCGGCTTGGACCTTGTGCGTTATTCGCAAAACATGAAGCACAAGCCGATAATTATTTTATGCTCTAATTACGGGATGCGTAATTACTTAAATACATACGACTACTTATCTATCAATTATTATTTCGACAAATCATCGGAACTGACAGATTTAAAAAAACTTATGCGCAGAATTTCAATTGAGCGAAAAGCCAATACAGATAATCATAGACTAATAAACAATAATGAAAATAAAGGAGGATATTATGAAACTAAATAAAAATTTCGCAATGATTCCTGTAATTATAATTGCAGCACTCGCATTTTTTAGCGCGTGTAAAGATCCGGTTGGCGTTGAAGAACCAAATCAAAATACAAGCGCCGAAGCAAGAGCGTTTATGAAAATTGCGGAAAACAGCCCGTCACTTAATTCATTCACACCAAATTATAGTGAAGAAGAAGCGATGGCCTTGTCGAAAGCTGAGCAAGATTTTAATCCAATAAAAGTTTGGCAGAAATTTAAGCTAACGAGCAAAAATTTAACACTCGAAAAAGACAGCACAACAGCGATCGGTACATTCACACAAAATTTTGATGGCACACTCTTTATTGCCGGTTCTTTTCAAAAAGAAACGATGGGTGTAAGTTCTCCAATAGATACGGTTATTGAAAAACCATTTTCCACCACGATTACGCGAATGATAAAATTTGATAGAATAGACAATACTGGCAATGATACGCTTGATTGGAAAGTAACAGGTATTTCGCTTCCCGCCGGCGGTACCGCGGGGGACGATATCAACATTGTTAAAATTACTTTAACGGCTCACGACGGTTCGGAAGTAGTTATTGATAATCCGAATACATTTTTCTTTGATGTTGGAAAAGATAAAAATTACGACTTCGACCGCGACAAAGAAAATTTTGTGAACTTCGGTTTTGGTGTAGGGAACAAAGTAAAATTTTGGAAAAAACTTTTCACTTGGTATCGAAAAAATCAATATGTAAAACTTTCCGTAGAAATACTCAGCAACTCGCCGGATCCGGATATGTTAACAATTACACACGGCGCATCGATGAACGGAAAGCATAAATCGAAAGAAAAGTTTGATCTTGTATCGAGCATTCAAGAAGGAAATTCTTATAGAAAAGTATATGAAAGAAATTGGAAAACCGATTCAAATGCCGGCAGAAAACATATTGTAATTAATGCATTGCCAAGGATCTCTATTTACGATTCCGAAAGTGCGGTTATTGAAAAGACGTGGGGTGTTCCGTATAAAATTCAATAATCAGTTATAGAAACAAACATCAACATAAAAGGAGAAGATTATGTTACGTATAAATTTATTCGGAAAGAAAATTTTATCAATGATAATTATTTCGTCGACTCTAATTTTAACGGGCTGCTCAAATGATGAAAACCCTGTAGAATCGAATGGCAACCCGGCGAAGGTTTCGGGAAGAATATCAACAACATCATCTTCATCAAATGTGCTTGGTAAAGCAAGCGCTACGGAAGCAGTTGAAGGCGCAACAGTTGTGCTTGCACAAGTTCAAGCGGATGGATCCTTAAAAACAGTATCAACTCAATCTGTGCAGACCGATGTTAACGGAAAATTTGTTATAGAAACAAAGTTAAGCGATGAGAAAAATTTGGTTGTTGTTGCAGAAAAAGCATCGGCTAAATGGAAAGCAGTTGTTTCGGCAAAAGTTAAAAGCGGGGCTACAGTTTATGCGCCGCCATTGAATACGGAATCTACTGCACAAGCGGATATATATATAAAGTTGGTGGGACAGGGTAAAGCAAATGAAAATTCTGAATCTGATTTAAAATGGTATATTAATTCCGAAGCCGCTGCGCAAATTCACGGCAATGCGGATGCTGAAGCAAAAATTATCGGCGCAATTCAAGCACAAAACGAAGCAACGGTTAAAGCGGCGGGCAATTCTTATTTCGGATTGACCAATGCGCAGATTCAAGCAATGTTGAAAGCTAAAACCGACGCAAGCGCTAAGTTGGATGAAGAACTTTATATGAACGGCGATTCCGACAGCGGTGTAGAATCAGCATTCAATAATTATGAAAACTCGGTTATAGCTGCAACTGCTTCGAGCAATATAAATGCTTCTATATACGCCGGGTTAATGAGAATCGGGTTGTCCGCTTATACCAATGCATCGGCATCAATGCAATCGCAGGCAAGGTTTGCAACTTCCAAATCATTTTACTTGCGGTATGCACTTGCTCTTAATTATGCGATGAAGCAACAATTCCAAGCTGCGGGTGCGTCGAACGCACAAGTGAACTCTGTAAATTCAGCCGGAGTAACATTATACAGCTCAATTAAAAACTCTACAGATGCTGATGGAATTGCAAACGCATTTGCACAATATCAGTCATCAATTAAATCAGAATTGAAATTGACGTTAAGTTCGCATGCAAGTGCGGTTGATTCTGTTGATGCAACAATTAACGCGGCAAACGGAGCGAAAGTAATTTTATCATCATCAATTAATTTTGGCGTTTCACTGGATGTGATTGTAAATGCATATGTAACATTTTTTAACGCGGTTAAAACTACTTCTCAAACGGCGTTCGCAGGCGCAACTTCAACCCAAGCAAGTGCGGCTGCACAAATATTAATATTTGCAACAGTTAATTAAGAAAAATATGGGAGGAGCCGGTGTCGGCTCTTCCTATTTATGATTACTTCAACTCATCAAAAACATTTTTTTAATCTAAACGGGATTACAAATGAAACGTATTCTTATAGTCATGATTTTCTTAATAATTATAAGCAGCTATTCTAACGCCCAAAATAAAAAATTCGGACTCGGTGTAATTATCGGTGAACCGACCGGCATAAGTGCAAAACTTTGGACTTCCAACACAAACGCACTTGCATTCGGTCTCGGCTGGGCTGTTGAAGGATACAGACTCAGCGGTTTCGATAGAGACTACGACAACATAACAAGAACACACATTCATGTTGATTATTTATGGCACTCGTTTTATGCAGTAAGTTCAAACGGGCAATTTCCTTTGTTCTACGGAATCGGCGGAAGAATAAATACTGGTCCGCGCTATGAAGGGAATTTAGCTGTTCGCGGAGTGTTGGGAATTCACTGGCTCCCGCGCGATACGCCGCTCGATATTTTTTTAGAAGTAGTTCCAACTTTAACACTTGTTAGCTCAACCGGATTTGATATTGATGCGGCAATCGGCGCAAGATTTTACTTTTAAATTTTTTAATCATTTCTTAAATCGGAGGAGTAATGAAAAAGAAAGTAATTAATATTTTTTTAGGCGTCCTTTTCATTGCGTTTATCGGCGTTACAGGATGCAGCGGAGTTTCCGAAGAAGAACTAGCCGAATTGCAAGCGTTGCGCGCGGAAGTCAAATCACTTAATACGGAATCAAGTTCTCTCAAAGAACGTCGTGCGAACATAGAAAAAGAGATTGCTGAAAAAAACGCCAAGCTGGATGAATGCGGAAAAATCAAATCAGAAACACGAAAGAATCTTGGCTCAATAGGTCAATAATCTTTTTAACTACTAAATATTGGGGAATAGTCATGAAAATAAACAGAATGATTTTTTTAATTGCGGTCATATTTTCTTTGTCTATGATTGTCTATGGGCAAGAAGAAGAGATGACAAAAGAAGAATGGCAAAGCGAAATGGATAATCTTGTTGTTCAAAAAGCAGCGTTTAACGAAGAAATTGTTTCTTTAAGCTCTCAAGTCACAGAACTCACAAAAATAAAAAGCGAACTGCAATCGTACGACGATTGTATGGATGATGTTTATAAAATGCTCGGTGCAACAAAAGCAGATGTAAATAATTTCAGAACGAAACTAAATGCATTGAGTTCATCGATCGATGCAAAACAAGTTACCAAAGCAGATAGACAAACAGAACTGGATGCAATGAAGAAAAATAAAATTAGTGCTTTACCAGAGTTTTATGACATTGTACATAATCAACTTCAAAGGAAACTTAATGCCTGGGAAGAAAAAGCAGCCGAGATTAATTATACGGTACAACGAGGCGATTGTCTTTGGAATATTGCAAAAAAGGATGAACATTATTCCAACGCCTTCGCGTGGCCTATTATATATAACGCAAACAGAGATAAAATTAACGATCCGGATTTAATTTATCCCGAACAGGTTTTCTTGGTGCCAAATTTAAATAAAGAAGAAAAAGAAAAGTATGACAAGATTAGAAGAAATTATAAGCCGGCCCCGCCAACGCAAACACAAAATAGTATTGCTCCTTGATGTGTTGAGTGCACCCCCCAATACAAATCCGGGAGAGGTAGGTTTATTAGCAGCTCCCGGGTTTGCATAATTTACTTGATATAGAATCAATGGAGCTAAAAATGCATTGCAAATTGAGCGGATACCAAGAACATATTGATGAACTTTGTATTAGGAAGATATCATTTCTATCATTGTTTATTTTGTTATTAACAACTTTGGCGGCGTGCAGCGGATTGCTCGAAACCGATAAACTAAATGGTGATTTTGAATATGTTGAAGATAACGATTTAACTCCGGCTGGGTGGTCTTCAAACATTTTGGTAAAAGGCAGAGATTGTGCAACAATAAGCGTTGATGAAAAAGTTTATCGTAGCGGCGGAAAATCTTTGCTGTTCGAAATACCAAAGTCTGTCTCCAAACAATCATACATCAATAAAGTCGTTCGCAGCTGTTATGGTTTGAAAAACCTTAATACTTATGAATTGAACGGCTGGATTAAAACAAAGGATATTAATAACTCTCCTTACATAGAATTAGAATTCTGGAACAACGGTAAACTTGCGGGGAGTTATTCAACAAAGAGAGATCAGATTGTCGGAACAACAAATTGGAAAAAAGTGAGTTCCATATTTAAGATTCCAAAGGGCACGTCAAAAGTAATTATTTTATTGGTAGTACCAAATTTTCAAAACGGCGGTGGTAAAGTCTGGTTTGATGATATCAAAATTAAAAGTCTTGAAAATGCCTAAAATAATATTTTGTACAAATTCTTTACTCAAAATTAATCATCGCTTTAATTACACCGTCAGAGTAATTTTCTACAAGATCGAAAGCTTCCGCAGTCTGTTCAAACGAAAAGTTATGAGTAATCATAAAATCAATATTAAAATTCGGATTTGCCAGCATTTGCAAAGCCGTTTCAACTTTCTCGTTTTGACGCCGCACGTTTTGTATTTGAATTTCCTTTCGGCGAATTAGATGTGGATTAAATTTAATTTCGTTCGTTTCAGGAATTCCGATAATAATTAGTTTCCCGCCGGGTTTTAAAATATCGATTGCTTGATCAATTGCTTCTTGTTTGCCGCAGCAATCAAAAACAACATCAACGCCTTCGTTTTCAATTTCCAGAATATCTTTTACAATGTTTTGCTTTTTAGGATTGCCGGAATAAACAGCACCATTTTCGATTGCATTTTTGTTCCTATAATCCAAAACGTCGGTTGTAAATATTTTATCGATTTCCTTGAATTTTGCGGCGGTCAAAACAGAAAGTCCAACCGGGCCCGTCCCGAGAATAGCCAAAGATTTTTCATAATCAGAAATAAAACTAAGCGCGTGCAGAGCAATCGAAAGCGGCTCGGCAAGCACAGCTTGTTGATAGGAGATATGATCTGGAATTTTATAACAACATTGCGACGGTAAAATTAAGTATTCCGCAAGTGCGCCTTCCAATTGTCCCGGGCATCCAAGAAATTTTTGATTTAAACAAGTATGAAATCTTCCGCTTAAACATTGAGTGCATTTACCGCAAGGAACCAACGGATCAATTGCAATGCGGTCGCCGGGAATAACATTCTTTACATCATCACCGACATGTTCAACAATTCCGGCACACTCGTGTCCTATGCAAAACGGGTAAGCAACAATTTGATCGCCGATCTTTCCATCGGAGTAATAATGAATATCTGAACCGCAAACACCGACAGATTTTATTTTTATTAAAACATCGCCGGAGTTTTTAATTTCCGGCGATGTTATTTCAATTACTTCAAATGAATGAGGTTTATTTAATACAAAGCTTTTCATTAGTTCTTTACTTCGAGAACGATTACCGATTTAGCCGGAATGGTTAAATTAATTTTGTTGTCTTTAACTTTTGCTTCCTTAAATTCTTTTGGCGTAACATTATTCGGGCTGTCAAACGCGTTAAACGTTTTTAATTCCGGCGCGGTTAAAATTGTACCGGTTGCCGAAGAAAATTTTTGTCCGCGTATTTCACAACTAAGGTCTACAGATTTATTCGGATGAACATTTACTATGCTAATGTGAATTTTACCATCGCTGCTTTTTGAGGACGATATATTCAACTCCGGAACGCTTTTGTCCTGTAATTTAAAATCTCCGCATTTTAATTCTGTTGGAAGTAATGTTGCATCTTGATGAACTTTGTACATGTCGAAAATATGATATGTCGGGGTAAGAATCATTTTTGGCCCGTCGGTTAAAATCACTGCTTGTAAAACATTTATCATCTGTGCGATGTTTGCCATTTTGACTCTATCGGCATTGTTGTTAAAAATATTTAAAGTTGCACCGGCAGTGATTGCATCACGCAATGTGTTTTGTTGATATAAAAATCCCGGATTTGTACCCGGCTCAACATTAAACCAGTTTCCCCATTCGTCAACCATTAAACCGATTTTTTTATCGGGATCGTATTTATCCATTATGTTGGAATACTTTTTAATAAAATACTCCATTTCAAGACAACTCTTAATTGTTGAGAAATACTCTTCTTCGTTAAACACTGTGGCCGAACCTTTGTCTGTCCAATTTTTTGTTATGGTATAATAGTGAAGAGAGAACCCGTTCATCAAAGACGGACTAACTTCTTTCATAACTGTTTCAACCCAATCAAAATCTTCCGGCGTTCCGCCGCATGCAATTTTATATAATCTGTTATTACCGTAATTGCGGCTGTATGTTGCGTAAAGTTTGTACATGTCGGAATAAAATTCAGCGTCCATATTACCGCCGCAGCCCCAGCATTCATTACCGACGCCCCAGTATTTGATGCTCCATGGTTTTTCTCTGCCGTTTTGTTTGCGGAGATTTGCCATCGGACTTTCACCGTCGAAGGTTAAGTATTCAACCCACTTTGACATTTCCTCAACAGTTCCGCTGCCAACATTACCGCTTATATAAGGTTCGGTGCCGATCAATTCGCAAAAATCTAAAAATTCGTGAGTGCCGAAACTATTATCTTCAACAACACCGCCCCAGTGTGTGTTAACCATTTTAGGTCTTTGATCGCGCGGACCAATTCCGTCGCGCCAGTGATATTCATCTGCGAAACAACCGCCGGGCCATCTTAGAACGGGCACTTTAATTTTTTTTAGAGCGTCTATTACATCGTTGCGCATACCGCGGGTATTGGGAATTTTGGAATTTTCCCCGACCCAAATACCTTCGTAAATACATTTGCCGAGATGTTCTGAAAAATGTCCGTAAATATTCTTGTTTATAGTGTGCGTTCCAAGGTCTGCGTTAATTGTTGCAGTTGCTTCGGATTTTTGTTGAGAGAATGTTATTGTGTTTGCCAAAGCAAAAAACACAAGTAATAATAAAATAGATTTTCTTTTCATGTAGGCCTCAAAGATAATTTATTGTTTTTAAACTTATAAATTCTGATGCAGTATTTTAAAAAGCCCCCTCTCTTAAAAAGGGGGCGCGGGAGAAAAGTCTAAAACGGATTTTCAGACGAATAATAAACACCTTTTGGACGGTTGAAATAAACATCTTCAACACCAAGCATTTTGCATGCTGCAAACAATGCTTTGCCCGAATGCTTAAATGCAATAGCTGTATGATGCGGGAATTTCTTTTCCAAAAGAACATGACGGTAAAATCTTCCCATCTCTTTAATTCCGAAAACGCCAATGCACCCGAAAGATTTGGGGTTAACATTCAATACTTCACCGTTTGCAACATAAGCTTGAATTTTGGCGTCGGGAGTGGATTGGATTCTGAAAACGGAAATAGGGCCGGATTTAATTTGTCCTTCAATAGTACCGCGCGTGATGTTTGGTTCCTGGCCAGGCTCCATCAATCTATGCATAATTAATTGATGCTGCATAACCGGTTGAACAATGCAGCCGGTAGAAGTATTACCGCAGTGGAAGCCCATCCACAAATCGCTTAAAGTATAATCGCCGATTTCGTTTTTGAATTCTTCGTACATGTCTTTCGGTACGGAGTTATTTATATCGAGAATGGCGGGTGGAACTTCCGTAGCACAAACAGACATGTATTCGCTTAATGCACCGTAAGTATCGGCTTCGCAAGCAACGGGAATTCCTCTCGCAGCCAAACGTGAATTTAAATAACACGGAACATGCCCGAAATATTTTTCGAATGAAGGCCAGCATTTATTTGCAAACGCGCCGTATTCGGATGCACCGAGATTTGCGTTCATAAATTTTTCTAAAGCGAGTTCGTACTGTGCTAATTTTTCGAGAAGATCGGGATATGTGTTTCCTTTGCCGAGTTCGGCGGCCATTTCTTTTGCAATAACTTTAATCTGTGGATTATCTTTTTCAGCTTGAACGATATCGTAAAGATCGAGTTCGCTGTTTTCCATGATCTCAACGCCGAGATCGTAAAGCGGTTGAATCGGCGCGTGGCAGGTAACAAAATCGAACGGACGCGGACCGAAAGTAAATATTTTTAAATTGATAACGCCGAGAACGATTCGGGCAATGGGTATAAATTCAGCTATCATTTTCGCTGTATCAGCCGGGTCGCCAATCGGATATTCGGGGATGTACGGATCGAGCCCGCGCAAACCGAAATTATAAGATGCGCTTAACAAGCCGCAGTAAGCATCGCCACGCCCGTTGATTAAATCTTTTCCTGTATCTTCGGCGGCAGCGGTAACCATTGTTGGTCCGCCGAATCTTTCGGCTAATAAAGTTGTTGGTCCTTCAGGTCCAAAATTCCCGAGATAAAGATGTATGGCGTTAACGTCTTTGTCGTCAAGTTCGTCAAGAGCTTTTAAAACATCGTTTTCGTTTTCGATAATTGTTTCAATTTCGACAACAGGGATATTTTGTTTTTTACACTCGGCCACAACTGCTTGTCTTCTTTTGCGCGAAAGTTCGATAGGGAAACAATCGCGGCTAACGGCAACAATGCCGAGCCGTACTTCTGGAATGTTTTGCATGATATTTCTCCTTAAATGTTATTTATAATTTTTCTGCCCGTAATATGCATTAGGTCCGTGCTTTCTTTGATAATGTTTTTCGGAAATATATTCCGGCAACGAATTTTGAGATGATTGATTGATGCCGGTTGAAATTTGATAAGTACCAAGGGCCATTTCGGCAACTCGCTCGAGTATTAAAGCATTACGAACTGAATCGGCAGCGTTCTTTCCAAAAGCAAACGGTGCATGACCTGCAACAAGAATCCCAGGAGTTGCTGCGGAATCCAGCTTTTCAAAACGTTCTGCAATTATTTTTCCCGTATTAAGTTCATATGCTTCTTCAACTTCCTCTATTGTAAGAAAACGTGTTAACGGTATCGATCCGTAAAAGTGGTCCGCGTGCGTAGTGCCGAGGCATGGAATTTCTTTACAAGCTTGTGCGAACATTGTTGCGTATTTGCTGTGCGTATGAGTAATACCGTTGATCGTTTTGAATGCTTTATAAAGTTCAACATGTGTCGGCGTATCGGAAGAAGGTCTTTTATCTCCTTCAACAACGTTACCTTCGAGATCAACAATCACAATATCATTAGCGGAAAGATTTTCGTAATCGACACCGCTCGGTTTTATAGCAATTAAATTTTTTTCTCTGTCGATTCCGCTTACATTTCCCCAGGTTAAAACAACAAGCCCGTATTTTACCAAATCCAAATTTGCTTGAAGTACTTCTTCTTTTAATTTTTCGAGCATAATTTACTACTCCGTAATAATGCTTTGTTTGATAAAATTATTTAAAGTTTGGTCATGTGACCACCGGATACTAAATTTAATTAATAAATGCAGAGGTCTCCTATCGATAAAATTAATAATCATAAAAGATAACAGAAATAAATATGTAAATATTCTCAAACTAAAGATCATACTTTTGGTCTCACGATCCGTAGAATTTTTATTTATTCTGTTAATAAATTTAGTCAATTCGCATGTGTGTTTTTAGATTATGCTATTTTTTAATTTGCACCGGAAGTCGAACTTAAATTTAACAGAACCGGCAAAATTCTAAAACGCGACTCGCCTGAAGTCGGAACAAATTTTGCTGATAGTTTTTATGAATTTGTAACAGCTACCATCAATGAAATTGAATTATTTTTACCAAAATCAAGATAGATTTGGCCGACAATTCTTTGTGTAAAAAAACTACATGGCCGCCACAGATATTTTCCAACGGATTACTTCCATACGACGGCCATGCATTACTAACCGGTTTAGTCATTGCCTCCCAATGAGTCAAGTCGGTATATCTGTATATTCTTGGCGTTGTGCAGAACAACAAACTATGCAGTATAAAGACAATCTCTAACTTCGTTAATATACAAACGAATATTTACCCGAAATAAAGTGATTCATGTATGTATTTAAGGAAATGTATTGACAGTTAATTTTATAGAAAATAATTACTAGTAAAGTAAAATCTTCTCATATTATTCTTTATGGACGAAAACTTAAACACAACATTATTACACGAAACAATAATAAAAGAGTTTGTTGTCTATAAACAGCCACTTTTAATTATTATTTAACCAAATTGCGATAAGAAAATCTTAACGGGGCTGGTGAAGTTTGCGGAATTCGTTTAAGCTGATTCCCTTAACTTTTTTAAAGTAACGGGAAACATGCTCTGCATCTGTAAATGTGAAGAGGGATGTTATTTTGGAAATTGGCATATCTGTTTCAATTAAAAGTTTTGAAATCAATTCTACCCGCACGTTTCGAATTTCATCGTAAACAGATCTATGGAATAGTTCTCGGAATCTTTGTTCTAATGTTCTTCTGCTTAAACATGTAATCTTGACAACATCGTCAACTAAAATTTTATTCTTGGCATTAGCGCGTATAAATTTTAGAGCATTGGCAATATCCAAATCGTTCACGGCGAAAATATCGGATGACTGTCTTTGAACAATATGGGTGGGGGAGACTGTAATTTGTTGTCCTTTCATTTTTTTGCCGGCTAAAAGTTCGTCGAGTAATTGGGCCGATTGATACCCGGCAGATTCAACATTTAAAGCTATGCTTGTAAGTGGCGGGTCCCCAATTTCGCAAATCATAGGATCGTTATCAACGCCGAGTACCGAAACGTCATCCGGTACTTTTAGACCTATTAATTTGCACACTTCCAAAATATGCTGCCCACGATCGTCGTTGCAAGCCATAATAGCAACCGGCTTGGGCAATGATTTGATCCATTCAATAACATGGTTTTGTTCAATTTCCCAATCATGTTTTTTAATTTTTCTGGGAAGGTTATAACTATGGGTTGGGAATCCAGCCTCATCATTAAATTTTTGAAAAAAGTTTTTACGTTCGTTTGACCATTCAAAACTATCGAAGCCGCAGTAAGCAAAATTTCTAAAACCTTTTTCAATAAAATGATCGCTTGCCATTTTTGCAATCGCGCGGGAATCTGTTTTTATAACGGGTAAATTTTTAGGACAGGAAGAATCGTGCAATGCAAGTATCGTCGGGATTTTTAATTTGAGCAATTCTTTCTTGATCATCGAATTGCGCATAATTATTCCATCCGGCCTCCAGCTTGTTAACTGGGGAATTGAGGACATTAAACCGGTCTGCTCTTTATAGAAAGACCAAGGCCCGTTAATCCTTGAATAACGGGCTATGCCTATTAGAAGTTGTCTTCCAAATTCGCGGGATGTTTCTATCAGTAAAACAATTTTTTTCATTCACAAAAACTATGCAATTATGATTTTCTAACTTCATCTCGGATGTTAAGCAAATCTTTCATAACATTAAACATACTGCCGTTCCAATCTTGTGTGCCGAACGAATCGTGAAGCTGTTTGTATAATGTATATATTTTTTTATATATAAGATGATTTTCTTTAATAGGAATAAATTCTTTGCTTGTTCCGGTCATTGTTAGTTTAGCTTCTTCAACGGAATTGTAACCGCCGTTGTTTTTACCTGCTGCTATTGCCGAAAACATCGCTGCACCGAGAGCCGGGGTTTGATCGCTGCGAGAAATTTTCATTGGGCGGTTTGTAATATCGGCGTATATCTGCATAAGCATCGGGTTTTTACTCGCAAGTCCGCCGCAGTTTACAACTTCATTAATCGTTACTCCGTACTCTTCAATTCTATCAATAATAGAAAGAGCGCCGAATGCAGTTGCTTCAACAAGAGCGCGGTAAATTTCATGCGGCTTTGTATGAAGTGTTTGACCCAGTATTAATCCGGTTAAACGCACGTCAACTAAAATTGTTCTATTGCCGTTGTTCCAATCAAGTGCCAGCAGACCGCTTTCGCCGGGTTTTAATTTAGAAGCTTCGGCTTCTAGGTTTTTAAATTTATCATCTTGAGTCTTGCCGTAACTTTCGGGAACGAGATTGTTAACGAACCAAAGAAAAATATCGCCCACGGCAGACTGCCCTGCTTCAATTCCGAAATATCCATCCATAACCGAGCCGTTCACAATTCCGCACACACCGGGAATATCTTTTAAATTTTTGCTGGAAGGAGAAACCATAACATCGCATGTACTTGTACCGAGAATTTTTACGAGCGTTCCTTCCGAAACTCCTGCGCCAACTGCGCCCATGTGTGCGTCGAAAGCGCCGACGGCAACTGCAACATTTGTTGTGAGGCCAAGTTTATCCGCCCATTCTTTTGAAAGATAACCCATAAGTTTATCTGCCGTGAAAGCGATATCAAATAAACGGTTACGCAAATTTCCAAGTCCGGGCGAAAGAGTATTTAAAAATTCTTCGTCGGGCAAACCGTTCCATTCCGAATTGAACATTGCTTTATGACCTGCGGCGCAAACGCTTCTTTTTATTTTTTGCGGGTTAAGTTCACCTGTTAAATGCGCGGGTATCCAATCGCAAATTTCAACCCAGCTGTATGCTGCTTCAAAAATTTCCGGTGCAACATTTTTGCAGTGCAGTATTTTACTCCACCACCATTCCGAAGAATAAACCCCGCCGATCTTTGCTATATATTGCGGACGAATTTTTGCAGCGGTTTCAGTAATAAGCGCAGCTTCGTTATAACTTGTATGATCTTTCCACAACCAAACGTAAGCCGCCGGGTTATCTTTGAATTTTTTATCGAAACATAGTGCGTTTCCTTTTTCATCAACCGGCATTGGACTGCTTCCGGTTGTATCAACGCCGATCCCGATTACATTTTCTGCTCTAAAATTTTTATCAACTTGTTTGGCTTTTTTGATGGCTTCAAAAACAGTTGTTTCAATTCCCACTAAATAATCGTTGGGATTCTGGCGGGCAAGGTTGGGATCTTTTTTATCAACGATTATTCCTGCCTCGCCGGATGGATACGGAAAAACATGTGAAGCAATTTCATTTCCGTTTGAAACATTAACGATCAGCGAACGGCATGAGTTGGTGCCGAAATCCAAACCGATTGCATATTTACTCATTTAATTTCTCCACATTTGAATTCATTAGAATAATTTGATGTAAAAAAATAAATGCCGTTTCCATTTTAAAAATGAAAGCGGCATTTCAAAAAACAATAATAGGTTTTATCCTACGAAATACATATAAGCTACTAATATTAAAGCGACAACCGCTATTGATGTAACAACATCAACCCAGTTCCAGCTTGCACGTGTTTCTTTTCGGTGCTCGTCGGTAATTGTTCCGAAAGTTAAACCGCTGATTTTTTCGTACGACGGTGCTTCCGTCATATAACTTACTGCGAGCATTACAATAACGCAAACGACGGTTATTAATAAACTATAATATTGGAAAAACATGTTATTAATTATCCAGAACAACGACCCTGTAGAATATTGGAATCCTTCGATCATTTTTACAGGAGTATCGATAGCAAGACGAATAAGTCCCAAACTAAAACCGGTTATTAAAGCTGCAAGACATCCTTTTGCATTTAATCGTTTGTTGAAAACGCCAAGGAAGAACACAACAAAAATCGGGGGCGCGAGATATGCTTGAACTCCTTGAAGATAATCATACAAACCTCTTCCGCCGCGGATAACGGGTATCCATAAAAGTCCGACAATTACCATCACTCCGGTTGCAACGCGGCCCACCCAAACCATTTTTTCCTGGCTTACATCTTTTTTAAATCTTGAATAAAAATCTATTGTGAATAAAGTTGAACAAGCATTAAATACACCCGCGAGCGAACTCATCAATGCAGCGAGTAAGCCGGCAACAACAACTCCGCGAATACCGACTGGTAAAATATTCGCAACCATTAATGGGAAAGCTTGTTGTGCGTTTTCGCGAATTATCTGTCCGTCTGCTCCAATCATTTGTTGTTGAATCCCAGGGTTTTTACCACTAACGGCAAGGGCATAACAAATAATTCCCGGAATGATAAAAATAAATACAGGTAATAATTTAAAGAAAGCTGCGGCGATCGAACCGCGTCTTGCTTCTCTTTCGTTTGGAGCGGAAAGTACTCTCTGTACAATGTATTGATCGGTTGTCCAATACCAAAGACCGATAATCGGTGCACAGAATAACATTCCAAGCCACGGATAATTATCGTTAAAATACCAAGCCATTCTCCCGGCTTCTTTAACCGGCGCCCACGTGCTTTCAACTCCGGCAGGTACAAGCGGTTTCCACAAGTTAAACATTTCTGATCCTACTATTACGCGAAGCTCATCCCATCCGCCGAGTGCCTGTAAGCCGAAAAATGTTACGAGCGCTGAGCCGATAATGAGAATAATAGTTTGAAGAGCCTCTGTGTATGCAACCGCGCTCATTCCACCGGCGATTGTATAAAGACCCGTTATTAATATTACAAGAATGGAACCAATCCAAAAACTATCCATACCCATAAAATTCATTTCGGGCAAAAGGACTGCGAATACAACGCCGCCCGCAAAAATACCGACAGCGATTTTTGTTAATACATAAGCGATGAGAGAAATACCGGAGAGAACAGTTCTTGATGTTGGAGAAAATCTTTTTTCGAGGAATTCCGGCATTGTATAAATTTTCGACCTCATATAGAATGGAACCATAACCCATCCGAGAACCAAAAGGCACCAGGCGTGTAATTCGTAATGTGCCATTGCAACGCCGTCTGTTGCGCCGGATCCCGCTAAACCAACAATGTGTTCCGACCCAATATTTGAGGCGAAGATAGATGCGCCGACAATAAACCAACCGAGATGGCGACCTGCAAGGAAATAATCGTCGGAAGTATTTTTCTGCTTCTTAATTACCCACCAGGCTAAACCAAGTATTATTGCAAAGTAACCGGCTATCACTAACCAGTCGATTAACGTAAGACTACTGCTCATAATGGACCTCTATTTATAATTAGCTATTAGTGACTAATTGCTACATGTTACCGCGTATTACTTTGTTGAGAATTTATAAATAGTTTGCTGCTTGTATGTCTCTCCGGGTTTTAAGGTTGAAGAGGGGAATTCCGGTTTGTTCGGCGAATCTGGAAACAGTTGAGCTTCCAAACAAAGCCCGGTTCTATGTTGATAAGTAATTCCTTTTTTCCCTTTAATTGTTCCGTTCAAAAAATTGCCGGAATAGAATTGCATCCCAGGTTGATCAGTCAATACTTCCATTAATCTTCCGGTGGAAGGATCGTATAATTCAACAACCTTTTGAATTTGTTTATTGTAATTGTTTAAAACCCAATTATGATCGTAACCCAAGCCGAGTTTTAATTGGGCATCCTCGGCATCAACGCGTGCGCCTATTTTTGTCGATGTTCTAAAATCCATAGGAGTGTTTTCAACGTCGGACAATTTACCTGTGGGAATTAAACCCGCGCCGACCTCGGTTGTTTTATCTGCGTTGATCATTAATTCATGATCGAGAATTGTCTTTGTGGGATCGCCCGTTAAATTAAAGTATGAGTGATGTGTCGGATTGAGAATTGTTGTTTTGTCGGTAACACCGGAATATTCAATTTTTAATTCATTATCATTTGTGACCGTATAAACTACTTCAACCGTTACGTTGCCGGGGTAGCCCATTTCACCGTCAGGGCTTTTATAAGTTAATTTTAATGCCGGGTCTGTTGTGCTTTCAACCGGTTCTGCTGTCCACAACGCCTGGAAAAATCCTTTTGATCCACCATGCAAATGATTTTCGCCGTCGTTTATTTCAAGCTGATACTCATTTCCATCAAGAACAAATTTGCCTTTACCGATCCTGTTTCCATACCTGCCTACTATAGAACCTTGATAAGACTTATCATTAACATAACCTTCGAGATTGTCGTATCCTAAAATTACATCGCCGAGCTTGCCGCTTTTATCCGGTACTTCAAGAGAAACCACGATAGCGCCGTAATTTATTATTCTAGCTTTCATGCCGTTTGCATTTGTTAGTGTATATTCATAAACTTCACTTCCATCAGCTAGTTTGCCGAATAACTTTTTCTCGATCATTGATTCCACCTTTTTGTTTGATTGACAAGAGTACAGAGAAAATAATATTGTAATAGTTAAAAGATAAATCAGTGTTTTTTTCATTTTAGACTCCCGTAAAATCTTGTTAATAATTTATTTTGAATTATTCTTCAACAAGTCAAACATGAATCATTACTCTTTTGTTAACACCATAAGAATAATATCTATTTTAAAACAACCTTGATTTTCCAAAACAATAATAAGAAACCTTCAGCTTTCCTAAAACTATTTTTATGTCAATTTTTGTAAAAAGTACACTTTTAATTTTTGATGAAATTATTACAGGTTCTCATGAGACAAATTGTTTATTGTACAAGTTTAATTTATTATGACGGTTAAAATCACTATTTTATTTTCGCAATGCAGTTTTGTAAAATTAAATCGTGAATCCATCCAAACAACAAAATGAAATAATACCTCGGTGAAAAATGAAAGCAATCAAAAAAATATTAGTGCTGTCAACTATTTTAATTTTCATTATCTCATGCGGTTTAGCAAGCGATGTAACGGTTAAAAATTTTTCCCCCGAAGGAAAAGTAAATCAGCTTACAACTTTCACGGTAGAATTCTCGTACAATGTTGCGCCTATCGAAAAACAAAATCAATGGCTTACGGATAAATTTATAGAATTTGAACCGAAGATACCGGGTAAATTTAAATGGATATCCGGAAGCGTTCTTTTATTTTCTCCCGATGCCGCGCTTCAACCGATACAGGAATACACGGCTAAAATTACTAATAAAGTATTGTTCGGGCAGAATTTATCTTATGATTTTGACGAGTATGAATTTTTCACCCCAGCTTTTGATGCGGAGAAAGTTGAATTCTTTTGGTCGCACGTACCGAATGAAAAATATAAAGTAAGTGTAAAAGCAAATTTATTCTTCAATTATTCGGTCAACCCCAATCTGCTTAAAGAATATTTAACGATTGAGAACGAAGGCAAACCGGTAAAAAATTTTCAAATCATTTCTGAGAATGCTTCAAGCGTTATTGCAATTAATATTGGCGAGATAACGCAAACCAACAAAGAGCAATCTTTCGAGGTAAAAATAAAAGAAGGTTTGCTATCAACGGTTGGAAAAGAGCCTTTGGAAGATACGCGTGTATTTGAATATGAATTACCTCCGATTACAAAGCTTGCAATAACCGGAGTTTCATCGGGAGTAGATGGAGATAAAAGATGGATCGAAGTTTTTACAACTCAACCGGCAGATGATAAACGTATAAAAGAATTTGTTGAAGTCAAACCTGCGGCAAACATTACATTTTTTATCAATGAAAATTCATTTAGAATAGATGGAGATTTTGGGAACGAGCAGATTGTAAATCTTAAGATAAAGAAAGGGTTGCCGGGCATTTACGGCGGCGATCTTGAAACTGAGTTTGAGCAGGACGTTTCTTTTATTAACCTTAATCCATCGCTAAGTTTTGTGGATAGAAAAGGTAAATACTTGATGTTGGGCGGGCAGCGCAACCTGCAGGTAAATGCAGTTAATATACCGGGCGCGGATGTTGAAGTCTCGCAAATATTTAAAAACAACCTGCTTCATTTTTTAAGTCAATATAATTCCGGTAATCAATACTATGACGAATACGACGGGTACAGTTACGACACATATTTTTATGAAGGCGACCTTGAAAGATTTGGTCGAACACTTTCGAAAACATCTGTAAAATTAAGCGGTGGACAAAACTGGCTGCAAAAATTTAATGTAAACCTCGATGATATTTATCAACAAAAACAAAAAGGATTATATGTTGTCCAGGTGATGTCCACGGAAGACAGGTGGGTTTATACAACAAAAATTCTTGCTCTTTCCGATTTGGGAATTATTGTTAAAAAAGCCGCCAACGAAATGATTGTGTTTGTAAATTCAATTTCGACTGCCGAACCGGTTGGCGATGTAGAAATAAATTTAATCTCTTCGAACAATCAAACTTTGCTGAACGGCAAAACAAATTCGAGCGGTGTTGTCCATTTCAAAAATACAAAAGAGAACTTAAAAGATTTTACACCCCGATTAATAACGGCGGAAACGGGCAGCGATTTTAACTTTCTTGATCTTAAAGAAACAAATATCGAAACCTCGCGTTTTGATGTCGGAGGAGCAGTTTCTTCTTCGGATGGATATAAAACATTTCTTTACGGCGATAGAAATATTTACCGCCCCGGTGAAAGAGTAAACATAACAGGTATTGTCCGCGATGAATTTACTAAACCGGTTAAAGATGTTCCGGTTATTATAAAAGTTATTGCACCAACGGGAAAAACATTTGACGAGTACAAAAAAACACTCGATACCGAAGGCGCTTTTGAAATTACATTTGAAGTGCCAAGTTATTCGCCTACGGGACAATACCGCGCGGAAGTTTATACGGGCGCAGAAAGTCTAATAGGAAATTACAATTTCAGCGTAGAAGATTTTGTACCGGACAAAATTAGAGTAATCTTAAAAAGAGATAAGAATTATACGCGCCCGGGAGAAACAATTAAAACAGAAGTTGATGCCGAATTTTTATTCGGCGCCAAAGCTGCGGGTTTGCGTTACCAATCGGATGTACAGGTTCGGCACAGACAATTTTACAGCAAAAAATATTCTTCATATAACTTCGGCAATTCAACATTGACGAACACAAATGTTCCAAATTCATTTTCCGAAGGAACGCTAAACGAAGAAGGTAGAGCAGAATTAAACTATGTAATTCCAGCCGATTTAAAATCTTCCGGCATTGCAACGGTGCATTCTTTTGTAAGTGTTTTCGATTTAACGGGAAGAACCGTTAACAGAATATCAAGCGTTGATGTTTACCCCGAGAAACATTTCATCGGTATAAAATCTCACGGTTATTATTTCTCTACAAATGAAAAAATCAATTTTAGATTTGTTGCCGTTGATAAAGATGACAAGCCCGCTTCCGATTTAAAAGCAGTTGCAAAGCTTGTGAGATTTGAATGGCAGACAGTTTTAAAGAAAGATTATTCGGATAGATATTATTACTCGTCCGAGAAGAAAGACATGCTTGAATGGGAGAAAGAAATTAACATTTCAGGCGGTGAACAGAATCTTTCGGTTGTTGTTCCGAAGAGCGGCGAATATGAATTGAGAATTTCTAAAAAGGGAAGTGAAAATTATTACCAGTTCACGAAATTTTACGCTTACGGCTGGGGCTCGTCTTCAGCATCTTCATTCGAAGTAGATAAAGAAGGCAGGGTAGAAATAGTTGCAGATAAAGAAAAATACAACCCGGGCGAAAAAGCTAAAATATTATTTACCGCACCGTTCTCAGGTAAAATGTTAATAACTATCGAGCGCAGCGGGATCTATGATTACAAATATGTTGACGTAAAAAACAAATCTGCTCAATACGAATTAGAACTGGAAGATAATTATGTGCCGAATGTTTATATAACTGCAACATTATTTAAAAAGCATAACACTGATAACTCTGCACCGTTTTTAGTGGGGCACGGATTTGCATCAATTAAAGTTGAACGAAGAGAAAATCTTTTGCCTGTTTCAATTTCGGCGCCGAAGAAAATAAAACCCAATACAAAGCATGAAATAATTATCAAAACGTTGCCGCAAAAGAATATTTATGTAACACTCGCCGCTGTTGATGAGGGTATTCTTCAAATAAAGAATTTTGCTACACCCGACCCGTACGGATTCATGTATTCCAAACGCGCGCTCGAAGTTGAGAGTTTTGATCTTTATAAATTATTACTACCGGAAGTCATTTCACAAAAATCATCGACCGGCGGTGACGAACTCGCACGGCAATTACAAAAAAGAACAAACCCGATTTCCTCCAAAAGATTTAATCTTGTTGCGCTGTGGAGCGGTATTAGAAGGACAGGCAGCGACGGTATTGTTAAAATCCCGGTTTCAATTCCGCAGTTTAACGGCGAAGTAAGATTGATGGCTGTTGCTTTTACTGGTCAACGCTTCGGCTCGGCGGAAAGCAAAATGAAAGTTGCCGACGATCTTATAATTGAGCCGCAGATACCGCGATTTCTTGCACCGAACGATTCGCTTGTAATGCCAGTTGCGGTTATTAATACAACAAATAAAAACAGCAATGTTAATGTTGAAGTAAAAACGGAGGGGCTGTTAAAAGTAGTTTCTACGAAAAGCAAAAGCATAACCATTCCTCCTAACTCCACTAAAAATGTTGAGTTTGCAATCAAAGCAAACGGCACAACCGGGACAGGTAAAATAATTATTGAAACATTGGGAGCGGCAAAGGTTAAGGAAGAAACAAATATTTCAATTCGTCCTACCTCACCGTACATTTCGGAAAGTTCATCGGGAACGATTTACGCGGGGAATGAAATCAAAATTAAAATAGGCAAAGACTATGTAAGCGGTACAAGAAACTCGACAATTACAATAAGCAAATTCCCGGCAGCTCAATTTGCAAAACAATTAAAAAATCTTGTCGGATATCCTCACGGTTGTGTTGAGCAAACAGTATCAAAACTTTTTCCGCAATTGTATTTTGAAGATATGGCCAAACTTATAGCCCCGGAATTTTACAGAACTCAGAATCCTATCTATTATATAAAGGAAGGAATTAAAAAGATTGAATCGATGCAATTGTGGGACGGCTCGCTTTCATATTGGCCGGGCGGCAATGAATCGAATTGGTGGGGAACTGTTTACGCGGCTCATTTTCTTATCGAAGCAAAAAAAGCCGGGTTCGATGTTTCCGACAATACTCTTTCAAGAATATTGAATTACATTTCGAAGAAGGCGAGAGAAAAAAGTACATACGATTATGTTGTTTATAAAAACAATTCCAAAACAATAACTAAAATTGCCAACAAAGAAATTATATATTCGCTTTATGTTCTCGCGGCTGCGGGCAAAGGCGATATTGCAACAATGAATTACTATAAATCGCGTCCCGGAATTCTTTCAAACGACAGCAAATATTTACTCGCGGGAGCTTATGCATTAATGGGTAAATGGAATAATTATTACGAAGTTATACCGCAAAAGTATAATGTAGAAAAAACAGAGCGCGAAAGCGGCGGCTCTTTCGATTCCGATATTCGTGCAAATGCAATAATGTTAAATGTATTAACCGAAGTCGAACCGTCAAACAAACAAATTCCATTCATTATAAAATACTTATCGCAAAATATCGAACGCGTTTATTCAACGCAGGAAAAATCATTTGTCTTTATCGGATTAGGTAAAGCAGCGAGAATAAATTCGGATGCGAAAGTTAAAGTTGATTTAGTTGCGGACGGAAAAAAAATAGGAACGTTTGACGGCAAGGATATTAATGTTAAAGTAGATAAAAATGTTTCATCTATTTTACTTAAAGCTTCCGGCAGCGGGGAAGTTTATTACTTTGTTAATACCGAAGGAATTAAAACGGGTGAAGTTGCCGAAAGCGATTTGCGTATGAGAGTACGAAGAAAATATTTTGATTATCGCACCGGTGCAGAAATATCATCAAATAATTTTACTCAAGGACAGCTTGTTGTATGCAGGATATCTCTTGCTTCGGATAATATTAGCGCACAAAACATAGCAATAAGCGATTTGATACCTTCCGGTTTTGAAATAGAAAACCCGCGGCTTTCCGGCAATCAACAGCTTCAGTGGCAAAACAAAAATCCGTTCAACATACAATACATGGATGTCCGCGACGACAGACTTATTTTATTCACAAACCTAAATCCGGGCATGGAAAGAACATTTTATTATATGCTGCGTGTAGTTAACAAAGGAAAGTTTCAACTGCCCGCAATCAGTGCAAGTGCAATGTACGATCCGGAAATTAATTCAACAAATGGCAGAGGTATTGTAACGACTAAGTGATTATATGAAAGCAAAATTGATTTTGATAATGATGTTGTTGACATGGGCATTTTATTATTCTCAAAGTTTGAAAGCTGGCTTTCGTATAGAGCCTGGAATTTTTCTTTCCGAAGAAAAAGAGCAAACAAAAATTATTCCTGTGTTTTATTGCGTAAGTGTTGATGCTATATATTCTCCTTTGCAATGGATCGGTATTGAAATTCGACCCGGATATATGATGGTAAGTGAAGATTATGGAGGATTTAATTTCGGAATATACGCCAGATTACAAAACATAATTTCTAAAATGTTTTTTGTAGCCGGGATAAATAAGCAATCAAATTTTATGAATAGCGCACATAACGGCGGCGGCAGTTATACAAAAGATGTTGTTTATAAAGGAATAGGTATCGGCTACAAGAGTGATTCTAAACTCAGCTTTGATATTATGTACTACTGGACAAACGATAAAGACTATGCTTATTACAATGAAACAGATTGGTTAACATACTCGCGTAAAATTAATAAGCGTATAAATGGAATAATCAAAATTGGCTTTAATCTTAATTGGGATATTTTATAATAAATTTACAATCAAGTTATTAACAAATTGTAAATTTGTTTTGTGAGTTTACTCAAACCGGAATATTATTAAGGAGATTATTGAATGAGCATTCCGGGTCTTACTATTATCGGCTTGGCATAACGCCGATGAAGAGGTGAAATACTTAATCGCCGGTTATCGATTAACAGTTATGAATAGTTTAATTTCGGAAAAATAAAAATATGAGCATTACATCAGCCAAAACACTTAATCTTCCCGAATGGATTAAAAAAGAAATAGATTTCTCAAAAGCATATAATACTCTTGAAACAAAGACAAATTTTGTTTTAGAACTTGCAATCAAAAACATTGAACATGCCACCGGCGGTCCTTTTGCCGCCGCTGTTTTTAATAACGAAACATCTGAAATAATTTCAGTCGGAGTAAATCTTGTTGTTGAACAAAATTGTTCGCCTGCCCATGCCGAGGTAGTTGCGATAATAATGGCTCAAGAAAAATTAAAGCAGTTCAAACTTGATGAAGGAAAATATATTCTTGTCTCCAGCGCCCAGCCATGTGCAATGTGTACAGGCGCCGTTGTGTGGTCGGGTATAAAAACTCTTGTTTACGGTGCATCAAAAGAAGATGTTGAAAGTATTGTTGGTTTCGACGAAGGACCCGTTCATCCTAATTGGATTGAAGAATACAAAAAACGAGGGATTGATGTTGTTGAAAAAATTTGCCATTCAAAATCCCGCGAAGTTTTGACGCTTTATAAAAACAAAGAAGGTATAATCTACTAGTCGTATGCTAATTTTTCTTTTTGTTCTTATAAGAATAATATCAAATCCTTTATCAAATCTGTTTCAAAAAAAGCTTGTTGCGAATGAAAACAGCCCGTTGTTCATAATATTCGTAACGTTTTTATTCTTATCAATTGCCGCAATACCTTTATACCCCCGGCTGTTTAATCTTAGACTGCCCGTTGAATATTTTATTTATATGATATTTTGCGCGGTGTTCGCAGTCTCGAGCAATGCGTTTCTCGTAAAGGCGTTGAGCTATTCAGATTTATCACTACTTGGTCCAATAAATTCTTACAAACCACTCGTTGGAATGTTTTTCGGAATTTTTATGCTTGGTGAAATTCCAAATTTAATGGGACTGCTTGGCATAGTATTAATTTTAGGCGGTAGTTATTTTGTTGTTGAAAATAATTCTTTGTCAAAGTTTGGAGGAAGAATAAAAATATTTTTGTTGGATAAGGGAATTCAATACCGTTTCGCGGCTTTGTTTTTATCAGGGGTTGAAGCGGTATTTCTAAAAAAAGCTCTGACTTATTCAACTCCTTTAATTACAATGGTTGTATGGTGCGCTGCCGGTTTTTTTGTGTCGCTGATATTATTGCCTTTCATTAAAAGCAAAAATGATCTTTCTCTTATACAAAGTGTTATGAGTAACAAAAAATTGTATTTGCTTCTTTTTATTTCAACGGCAGCAATGCAATACACAACTTTATTGGTATTCGAAAATATGCAGGTAAGTTACGCCCTCGCGCTGTTCCAGACTTCTGCTATTGTTAGTGTATTCCTCGGTTATAAATATTTTAGCGAAAAAAATATTATTAACAGACTAATCGGTTCAATACTTATGGTTGGCGGATCGGTTTTAATTATTCTTTATAAATAGGGTTAAATAGAACGCAGATTAATTACGATCTTCTATGAAAAATCATGATTAATCATAAGCGATCATAAATATCGGCGTTCCATTATATTCTATATTTTTATATCAATTCCAACGGGGCAATGATCCGAACCCATTACCTCCGGCATCGTGAATGCATTAATAACATTGTCTTTCAAATTTTCCGTGATATAAAAATAATCGATTCTCCAGCCGACATTCCTTTCGCGCGCGCGGGTAACTTGATCCCACCACGTGTAAATCTCGCCTTTGTCTGTAAACATTCTTAAAGTATCGATATAGCCGTCGCTTAAAAGTCCATCAATCCATTCACGCTCTTCGGGAAGAAAACCAGATACTTTTGAATTTTCCTTTGGGCGCGCCAAATCAATTTCTTTGTGAGCCGTATTAACATCTCCGCAGATAATTAATTTTTTTCCCTTTGATTTGAGATTGTTTGCATAATCCTGAAAAGCTCTATAAAACCCCATTTTATAATCAAGCCGTTCCTGCGACTGTTTTCCGTTCGGGTAATAAATATTGAACAATGTAAACTCATTGTACTCGGCTATCAAAATTCTTCCTTCACTATCATACTTTTCAATTCCGAAGCCACGTTCAACGCTAATTGGCTTTTCTTTTGTATAAATTGCTGTGCCGCTGTATCCCTTTTTAACTCCCTGGCAGAAATATGAATGGTAGCCCGGTACATTTATTAATTCATCGGGCAACTGCTCTTCCCAAGCTTTTGTTTCCTGGATGCAAAGAATGTCTGGATCTGTTTCTTTGAACCATTCTAAAAATCCCTTTTTAAGTATGGCGCGAATGCCGTTAACATTCCACGAAATGAGTTTTGTGTTTTTCATATATAAATCCGTTCTATTTATTTAATATATTTTTATTGGTATGTATAATCGACGTGTATGAAAATAACTGTATGAAAACGGAGATTCAATTAAATCGTTTTTAAAAGTGAATAAGAACGAAATCTTGCGGTATATGTATTTGAGTTGTTAATTTGTTCGGCAATTAATTAATAATGATTAGATAATGCGAAAATATTATGATGTAATCGGTATCGGCGCGTCAACAATCGATATTATTAACGTTGTTGATCATTTCCCTGCCGGCGAAGAAGTTCAGAAATCGTACAATAATATTATTCAAGGCGGCGGACCTGTAGCTACGGCGATTGTTACTATAGCTCGGCTCGGCGCAAAGACAATGATGATCGACAGCATTGGAAATGATTGGATTGGAAAATTAATATCAGACGGCTTTAAAAAAGAAAATATCAATACCGACTTTATAAAGATTAATAATGAATGCTCAACTTCATCGGTTACAATACTTGTACGTAAAAAAGACGGTGCCCGTACAATTATTTTTTCGCCGGGCAACTCGCCTGATGTTTCAGTAGAAAACATTTCAGAAGAATTAATTTCGCAAACAAAATATGTACATATTAATGGAAGACATTTTGATGCATGTTTGCACGCATGTAAATTAGCTAAGAAACTTGGAACCAAAATATCATTTGACGGCGGATCGCATCGTTATAGAGAAGAATTAAGAACGATTATTCCTTTAGTTGATATTTGTATTGTCGCAAAGGATTTTGCTTTTTCATTTTCGGGAACAGAAAGTTTAAGCGAATCGGCAAATAGTTTTTTGGAATCGGGCTCTGAAATAGTTGTAATTACAGATGGAACGAACGGGAATTATTTATTCACAAAGGAAATTAATTGCTATCATCAAAAAGCATTTATTGTTGATAATACTGTTGATACAACAGGCTGCGGCGATAGTTATCACGGCGCCTTTTTGTTCGGGCTTTGCAACAATTATGATTTGTTCCAAACAATGAAAATTGCGAGCGCCGTTGCGGCAATAAACTCAACAAAACTTGGCGGAAGAACTGCATTGCCGGATTTTGATACCGTTAAAGATTTTCTACAACAATACAATAACAAATTATAAATGGATTGTTTTTATTTTTACTATGGAAAAAATTTAGGAGCATATAATGAAATACAGAGAACTTGGAAGAACAGGGTGGAAAGTTTCCGAAATTAGCTTCGGAGCGTGGGCTATCGGAAGTGCATGGGGTACTGTTGATGATAAAGATTCTTTCTCTGCTTTGAATAAAGCTTTAGATACTGGAGTTAATTTTTTTGATACTGCCGATGTTTACGGAGACGGGCGCAGCGAATCTCTTCTCGCAAAATTGAAGAAGGAGAGGAAAGAAGAATTTTTTATTGCAACAAAAGCCGGAAGAAGACTCGATCCTCACATAGCGGCCGGTTACAATAAAAAAAATCTTACAGCTTTTGTTGAAAGAAGTTTGAAGAATTTACAAGCCGATACAATTGATTTGCTGCAGCTTCATTGCCCGCCGACGGAAGTTTATTATATGCCCGAAACATTTGGAGTTTTGGACGATATGATTAGAGATGGTAAAATAAAATATTACGGTGTGAGCGTTGAAAAAGTTGAAGAAGCACTAAAAGCAATTGAATACCCGAATGTTCAAACTGTTCAAATAATTTATAACATTTTCAGGCAGAGACCGGCTGATTTGTTTTTTATAGAAGCTATGAAAAAGAAAGTCGGCATTCTTGCGCGGCTTCCGCTTTCGTCTGGGATGTTAACCGGAAAAATGACAAAGAAAACCTCATTTGAAAACGACGATCATAGGTTGTTCAACAGGCACGGCGAAGCATTTGACCGAGGTGAAACTTTTTCTGGTGTTGATTACGATTTAAGTTTGGAAATTGTTGAAGAACTTCGTCCGCTCATTCCGCAGGGAATCAGCATGACTCAATTTGCATTAAAATGGATTTTGATGAATCCGGCTGTAACATGTGCAATCCCCGGTGCAAAAAATCAAAAACAAGCAGAAGAAAATTTTTCCGCCGGCGATATTGATTTAATTTCCGAATCAACAATGAAAAAAATAAGAGAGATTTACGAAACAAGAATAAAACCCGAAGTGCATCATTACTGGTAAAATTATGGAATTAGAACTTAGAGCATGCAGAGAAAACGATGTGCCCGGTTTGAAAAAACTTTATGAATCGGTGGCGGAAATTGAAGGCGGGCTCGCGCGTTCTAAAGATGAAATTACAAATGAGTATGTCGAAGATTTTGTGAACAAAAGCATCAATAAGGGCGTGATATTAATTGCCGCTGATATGCAAACCGAAAATATTGTCGGTGAAATTCACTGTTACGGTTCCGGCATAAAAGTATTTGCACACGTACTCGGTGAACTTACTATTGCCGTACACCCCGACTATCAGGGAAAGAAAATCGGGAGAATGCTTTTCGAAAAACTATTGGACAAAGTAAAAAACGAAATGCCGCACATTTTAAGAGTGGAATTGATTGCCCGTGAGAGTAATTTTAAAGCAATTGAATTTTATGAATCGCTTGGATTTAAAATCGAAGGAAGATTAGAGCGCAGAATAAAAAGTGTCGGCGGAGGATTTGAAGCCGATATCCCAATGGCATGGATTCGTTAAATAGTAAATAGGGGAATAATGAATATAAAAGTAATAGGTTTCGATGCAGACGATACACTTTGGGTAAACGAGCCGAACTACCAGGAAGTTGAAAAAAAATACTGCTCTCTTCTTTCGAATTATTTTAATGCGGAGAAAATTTCGGAAGAACTACTTAAAACTGAAAAGCAAAACATTGAGTTGTACGGTTTCGGCGCTAAAGGTTTTATGCTGTCGTTAATCGAAACGGCATTGCGGGTTTCTAAAAATAAAGTACCAAACGAAACTATTTCCGAAATTATAAAACTCGGCAAAGAACTTGTTGATATGCCTGTTGAGCTTATAAACGGAGTTGAAGAAGTTCTAATCTATCTCAGCAAGAAATATAAGTTAATAGTTGCTACAAAGGGCGATCTGCTTGACCAGGAAAGAAAGCTGAGAAAATCCGGTATCGAGAAATATTTTCATCATGTTGAAATTATGAGTGATAAAAAGGAAGAAAATTATTCAAATCTATTTAAGCATTTGGAAATTGTACCAGAAGAATTCCTGATGGTCGGCAACTCGTTTAAGTCGGATATTCTTCCCGTTATTAATCTCGGCGGTTATGGAATTTATATTCCTTATCATGTAACCTGGCAGCATGAAAAAGCCGATGACTCTACTATTGGCACTATGGAAAAAGTCAAACAATTAGAAAGTATCGGCGAATTGATGGAGATTCTTAAATGAAAACAGAAATAAATATTGATACATGGGAACGAAAAGATCATTTTAATTTTTTCGGAAAATTTACAGAACCCTTTTGGGGAATTTGCACAAATGTTGACTGCACCAATGTGTACTTAAGAGCCAAATCCGAAGGAGTATCGTTCTACCTTTATTATCTATACTTATCGCTTAAAGCAGCTAACGAAATTGATGAATTTAAATACCGCGTTGAAGATGGAAAACTATTTTGTTACGATACTGTTCATGCCGCACCCACAGTAGATAGAGAGGACGGTACTTTTGGATTTGCAATATTTGAGTATAAAAATGCATTGAATGAATTTATAAGTTTAGCAAAAAAGGAAACTGAAATTGTAAGGACTGAGCATGGATTGAATATTCCGTTGAATGATAATTTGAATGTAATACATTATTCAACAGTGCCTTGGATACAATTTACGGGCTTATCCCATGCGCGGCATTTTGGTTTTAATGATTATATACCAAAGATAACATTCGGAAAAATTTACGATGATAATGGGTTAAAAAAGCTGCCTATCGCAATTCATGTAAACCACGCTTTAGTCGATGGACTTCATGTTGGAAAATATTTGGAGCTGTTCCAAAAGTATTTGAATGAATAATTTTAAAAAGAAATTTTATACCTTATCCCGGTTATTCAAATCACGGATTATATTGATTTTAATTTCACTGCTTTTCGTTGTTGTTCTGCTTGATGTAATTTTTCCTATCCCGGGATTAAAGCCGTATTCAAAAACAGTTTATGCAAAAGACGGCACACTTCTATCGGCTTATCTTTCCGAAGATGAAAAGTGGCGTATGCGCACTCGGCTTGATGAAGTCTCGCCGGACTTAAAAAAGGTAATAATAAAAAAAGAAGACGACTGGTTTTACTGGCACTTCGGCGTAAATCCTTTTTCAGTTATCCGGGCAATGTTTCAAAACATTATTAGCGGAAAAAGAATTTCCGGCGCTTCAACAATAACAATGCAGGTTGCACGGATGCTCGAACCGGCTGACCGTACTTATATAAACAAATTTCTTGAAATTCTCCGCGCATTTCAGATTGAATTACACTACAGCAAAGATGAAATTCTTGAAATTTATTTAAGTCACCTGCCGTACGGCGGCAACATAGAAGGAGTTAAATCGGCATCGTATATTTATTTTAATCGTCCGCCCGATAAACTTAGTTTATCGCAGTCGGTTTTGCTTGCAATCATTCCGAACAACCCGAATAAATTTAGATTGGATAAAGATGCGGCAGCGGCAGACAAGGAAAGAAATAAATGGCTGAATATTTTCAAAATGAAGAAGGTGTTTGATTCAAGAAGTCTTGATGATGCTCTTGATGAACAAGTCGGTTCAAACCGTTACACAATCAATAATGCAGCGCCTCATTTCTGTGGAGTTGTTGCACGGCGTTATAAACAAGATCAAATTTATTCATCGCTTGATTTGTCTGTTCAACGTTCTGCCGAGAAAATTCTTTTAAGTTATGTGAACAGAAATAAAACCAAGCAAGTTGGTAACGGCGCGGTAATAATTGTTGATAATAAAACTAATTCTGTTGCTGCATATTGCGGGTCGGCTGATTTTTACGATAATTCTTCATCGGGACAGGTAAACGGAATTGCCGCGCTTCGTTCTCCCGGTTCAACCTTAAAACCGATTTTATATTCACTCGCTTTCGATCTCGGCGAATTGACACCAGAGATGAAACTGCTTGATATTCCAACGGATTTCGGCGGGTACGAGCCGGAAAATTTCGATCTCAAATTCAATGGCTCAGTTACTGCAAAATATGCACTTTCAAATTCATTGAACATTCCAGCAGTACGGCTTTTGCAAAAAACCGGGATGGATAAATTTATTTCTCTTCTTCAAAAAGGTGGATTTGAAGATATAGCCGATAATAAAAAGTCGTTGGGATTATCGTTAATACTCGGCGGCTGCGGCGTGCGCCTCGAGCAGTTAACAAAATTTTTTACTGTCTATTCTCAAAACGGAAAATTATTCCCGTTGAATTATTTGAAAGAAGAAAAAATCATAAATGGAAATGGAGTTAGAATATTTTCGGAAGGTGCCGCTTATTTAACCGGGATGATTTTAACGTCAAACGTACGTCCGGATTACCCGGCTGAATTTTTGTTTTCATCGCAGCACCCTGTTATTGCGTGGAAAACAGGAACATCGTACGGAAAGCGTGATGCATGGGCAATTGGATTTAACCCGGATTTTACAATCGGTGTGTGGATGGGAAATTTTGACGGCAAAGGCTCGCCGGAGTTATCGGGAGCCGAAATGGCGGTGCCGTTATTGTTTGAGCTTTTTAACTCAATTGATTCCAACCCCCAAAAATTGTGGTTCGATAAACCGAAAGGCATCTATCAACGAGAAGTCTGCAGCGAAACAGGTTTGATTCCTTCCGAAACTTGTTCCAATAAAGTAGTGGATTATTATATAGAAAACATTTCGCCGAACAAAAAATGCGATCTTTACAAAACATTATATGTAAACGAAGAGGAGACAATCCAATACTGCCCCGGTTGTTTGCCGAAAGATGGATATAAAAAAGTCGCTTACCCTTTTTACGATTCCGAGTTAATACTGTGGTTTAAGAAAAATAAATTTGCAGTCAAAAGACCCCCGCCGCATAATCCTTTTTGCCAGGTTAAGTTTTCGGGTGACGGCCCCAAAATAATTTCTCCCTCGTCGGATTATGAGTATTTTATAGAAGAAAATTCAAATCAGCAAATTCTTCTTCAAGCGGCATCAGATCCTTCCGTGAAAACTCATTACTGGTATATTGATGATGTGTTTTATAGAAAATCCAAACCCGAAGAAAAATTATTTTTTGATCCGGGTAACGGCAAAATGAAAATTACCTGCCTCGACGATTTGGGTAGGAAAACAACGATTGTGGTAAATGTAACTTTTTATTAATTATATCTTAGGCATTCTCAAGTTCACTTGTAAAAAACAGAATATACATTTACTACAGAAATAACTTTGTGTAGTTTTAAGAAACCGATTAATAAATTTACACGCGAGGCAGGTATGATACGTTTCCTATTTATTTTTATGATGATTTTTTGTTTCGCCACTTTTGCGCAATCAATTAATTCGCCCAACAATAAACTTAGACTTAATTTCCAACTCCGTTCTAACGGAATCCCTTCCTACGAATTACTTTTTAGAGATAATCATATAGTTAAAACAAGTAGATTGGGAATAGAACTAAAAAACCAGGATTCATTCATAAATGATTTTTCGGTTGTAAAGATAGATTCGTCTGCATTTGACGAAACATGGCAGCCGGTGTGGGGCGAAGTAAAAAGCATTCGCAATAATTACAATGAGCTTTGCGTTACCTTAAAGAACAAAGAAAGAGTAATGATCATTCGTTTCCGGTTGTTTGATGACGGTCTCGGCTTTAGGTATGAATTTCCACGACAGAATAGTCTTTCATACTTCATAGTTGCAAACGAATTGACAGAATTTAATTTAACAGGCGATCACAAAACGTTTTGGATACCCGGCGATTTCGATTCGAACGAATATTTTTACACTCAAAGCAAACTGAGTGAAATAGATGCTTCGATCGGGAAAGAAATTCATGAAATATCAACGAGAACTTTGCCCGGGGCAAATGTTGTGCAAACTCCTTTGATGATGAAAACCGGCAATGGAATTTATATCAACATACACGAAGCCGCTCTTGTTGATTACCCGGCAATGAATTTATCAGTAAACAAGAATACTTTTTCTTTATCATCATTGCTTGTGCCCGATGCTCTGGGCAACAAAGCATATTTGCAAACACCGTGTAAAACGCCTTGGCGCACAGTAATTGTAAGCGATAAAGCAGAAGATATTCTTGCATCAAAAACAATTCTCAATTTGAATGAACCCTCGAAGATTGAAAATACCGAATGGATAAAACCAACAAAATATATCGGTATTTGGTGGGGGATGCATGTTGGAACAGCATCATGGAATTACGCCGACGAAGGAAATTTAAAACTCGCCCAAACAGACTGGAACAGTTTAAAGCCCAACGGAAAACACGGAGCTACGACTGAGAATACAAAACGTTTTATTGATTTTGCAGCGCTGCATGGTTTTGACGGTGTACTTGTAGAAGGATGGAATGTCGGCTGGGAAGATTGGGCGGGTCAATGGAAAGAAGAAGTTTTTGATTTTGTAACACCATACCCGGATTTTGATGTTGAAGCTTTGCAGAAGTACGCTGAAGAAAAAAAAGTTAAACTAATTATGCATCATGAAACTTCCGCCTCTGTTACTAATTATGAAAGAAGAATGGATGATGCTTTTAAATTCATGAAGAAGCATGGATACGACGCAGTGAAAACAGGTTATGTCGGCAGAATAATTCCGCGCGGCGAACATCACGATGGTCAATGGATGATAAACCATTACGTCCGCGTAGCCGAAAAAACTGCAGGGTATAAAATAATGTTAAACGCGCATGAACCTGTACGTCCTACGGGTTTGCACAGGACATATCCAAACTGGCTTGCTTGCGAAGCGGCAAGAGGAAATGAATTTAACGCATGGAGCCGCGGCAACCCGCCCGAACACGAAACAATTCTTCCGTTTACAAGATTGATGGGCGGACCAATGGATTATACGCCGGGAATTTTCCAGATTAAAATGAATTATTACGACCCGAATAAGAAAGAGCAGGTTCACACAACACTTGCAAAACAATTGGCTCTTTATGTTACAATGTATAGTCCTTTGCAAATGGCGGCGGATTTGCCGGAGAATTACGAAAGATTTTTAGATGCTTTTCAATTTATAAAAGATGTTGCGGTTGATTGGGACGATACCCGAATAATTTCTGCAGAACCAGGCGATTATATTACACTAGCACGCAAAGCAAAAGTAAAGGATGAATGGTTTATTGGTTCAATAACAGATGAAAATAAAAGAGAAGAAAATGTTGTTCTCAATTTCCTTGATAATAATAAACTATATCTAGCGGCCGTTTATTCGGATGCCGATGATGCACACTGGGAAAGTAACCCGATGGCATATTCGGTAAAACATTATATTGTTGACAGCAAAACAACACTGAAATTAAAACTTGCAGAAGGCGGCGGTGCAGCCGTTAGTTTAAGAAAAGCTTCGTCGGATGATCTTAACAAATACGATAAATATTAATGAAAGAATTTTTTGAAACAATATTTTTGCTTGCATCTATTCAGGGCATACTGCTTTCAATAGCATTGTTTTTCAGAAAGCAGAATCATTCGGCAAATATTTTTCTTTCTATTGTAATATTTGCATTGTCGTTAGAGCTTTTAACTTCGGTATATTACTCGAAGGGATGGCACATATCAAACATTCACTTCTCGGGAGTAACGTATCCGGTTGCATTAACATACGGACCGCTATTTTATTTATACGTTAGATTCTTAACGAAGGCAACTGAACGCTTTTATTTAAAAGACATGATTCATTTTCTTCCGATAGCAATTGTATACTTGATTATGCTACCCGTTTTTTTCTATCCCGCAAATGAAAAACTTGCTTTTGTTGAACTGATGATGTCTAACAAACAACCGTTTATTTATGATGTTGTCGAGACATTTATTCCGGTTCAAGGAGTAATATATACAATTGCAGTTGCCGGCTTAGTTTTGAAATACAACAAACAAATAAAGGAGAGTTTTTCTAATATTGAAAAAATAAATCTTGATTGGCTTAAATACTTAACGTTCGGAATGATATTCTGCTGGTCAACCGTAGCAATTTCACATGTAGCGGATTTTTTTGTCGATGCAAACCAAGGTTTTGGAATAGTTCTTCATACGGCAATTTCGATAATAATCTATTCGGTAGGGTACTTAAATTTAAGTCAGCCGGAAATATTTATGAAGCCCAAGGAAACAATAGTCAAAGATGAAACACCAATAAAATATAAGAAAAGCGGTCTTGATGATTCGTCGGCAAAAGAAATTAAACAGAAATTGATTGATGTTATGGAAAAGCAAAAGCCGTTTCTTGATGGCGACTTAACATTGAACAAACTCTCGGAAATGCTTTCAGTTTCGAATCATCATTTATCCGAAGTGATTAATTCGGAGATAGGAAAATCATATTATGATTTTACAAATGAATACCGGGTGGAAGAATTCATAAAAAAACTTAAAGATCCTTCCACCGCAAATTACAGTTTGATAAGCATTGCGTTCGACTCGGGTTTCAAATCCAAAACATCATTCAACAATATTTTTAAAAAACACACAGGCAAAACTCCGTCGGAATATAAGTCTTCAATCATTTCATAAATACTTAAATACAAACCAAACTATTAAAATTATTATTGCCGCGGCACTAACGGCCAAAGCAATTTTCTCCTTCATAACTAAAACTCGTATTCAATTCCAAACACGGGGAGTATGCCCCACATTTTTTCTTCATCTTGCTTGTTGTCAATTTCATTCCATGAATAAGCTGCAATATTATTGCGCGCGTATGCATTCCACACGCTTAAATAAACAATGAGTGTTGACGACGAAAAGTGAAAACGTTTGTCCGCCCTAATATTCAACGAATGAAAATCGGGCAGCCGTGAGCTATTAACTTTAGTTTCGTCAAAAACCCCTTTGTTTGCGGCTTGTGATGCTGAGATATCAAACGGCGTGTACGGCGCTCCGCCCGCATAAAGCCAGCGTGCGCTGAATTCCCAATTTTCATTCGGTTTGTAACCGCCTTCGAGAGCAAATGTAAAACGGTTGTCGTAAACACGGTTGTACCATTTTTCGTCAAAGCCCTTGTACTTTGCCTTTGAATATGACGCTGCGATCAAGCCGTAAAAATCTTCTGCCAATTTTTTCTGGACAGTGATTTCAATTCCCTTGCTGTTTGCCTTGCCCGCGCTTAGAAGCGTTTCATGTGTTAAGAATAAAGTTTCAATAACAGCCTGGTCGAACACGAAAAGATTTTGCTGTGCCGGGTCCATCGGAAAATCGGAATAATCTTTATTGTATAGTTCAATTGTAAGTTTAGTGGATTCGGTTAATAGATGATTTAACCCAATAACATAATGCTGCGCTTTCGGATTACTTAAATTCTTAAACTCATTTTTTTGTGCAGCAAGAACCCATGGAATGTTTTGATAGAAAACTCCAAAAGTACCGGTTATGTCTGTTACCTCGTTTATTTTATAAGTGAGAGAAAAACGAGGAGAAATATTTGTTGTTTTATTGAAGCTATAGTAATCAAGCCGCACACCCGGATTAAATATTATTTTTGAAAACAAGTCCCAAGTTATATTCGCAAAAATTCCGGCTTTATTTGTATTGATGTTCTTATTCAACATAAGTGAACTTGTTGCCCCGCCGAATACGTCCTGGTAATCGTTATAAAACATGCTGTATTTGTTGTCGATGAGTCGCGCATCAAAACCGAATTCAAACTTAAAGCGAGGGTCGATAAAAACATGATTTGTGTTCCTGAATTTGTATTCTACTTCTGTTGAATTGTTGTCGAGCAAAAGTTTTGCATCCTTTGTTTGAAAAAACAACCCGTTTGTTTTTGAATACGTTTGCGAAATTGAAGTGTTTGAATAACCGCTTTTTCCCCATAGGTACATCCAATTTACTCCGGCGGTGTTTGAGTAATATTTGTAATCGGTGTAAACATTGTTTTTGTTTTCGCGTGCGTCTTCCTGATTCATCTTCTGATTGTCGTAAGAAAAAACGTTTACAAAAGATATTTTATGTTTATCCGATAGATCATAAACAACTTTTCCCTGGACGTCGCTGTAAAGAGGAAGACCGACATTTTCGCCCATGAAATCAAGTATTAAATCGAGGTAGCTTCTTCGCGCCGAAATGACAAATGAACCCCTGCCGCCGTCAATCGGTCCTTCAACGACTCCGCCGAAACCCTGCAGACTTAAATCTGCCTGAACATCATAAGTTGTTCTATTTCCTTCGCGGTATTTCAATTCCATAACTGATGAAAGTTTGTCGCCGTAGTTTGAAGCGAATCCGCCGCTGTAAAAATTTACATTGTCAATCAAATCAACATTTATTATTCCTATCGGTCCCTCGGTTGAACCTTGAACCGGGAAATGATTAATGTTCGGTATCTCGATGTTGTCGAGGAAGAAGCCGTTTTCAACAGGACTCCCGCCGCGAACAATTAATGAATTTTTCGTGTCGTTTATTTTTGCAAGCGAAGGAAGACCAAAAATAATCCTGCTTACATCTCCGCCGGAACCGGGGGCTCTTCTTATTTCCTCGGAAGAAAATGAAACCGCGCTTAATTTTTGTGATTCGGTATTGTTGAAGTATCCCGCCGTTACCTCAACATCTTTGATGTTAATTGAAACCGGTTTCATTTCAACATTTACATAAGTTATTCTTTCCGTACGAACAATTACATCGGTTGTTGTGTTTTTTTGGTAGCCGATGTACGAAAACACGATAGAATAATTTCCAATGCCTATTTTTGAAAATTCGTACAAGCCGCTTTCATCTGTTGTTGTGCCTGAACCGGTCTCCGTGATAAAAATATTAACCCCGATTAGCGGCTGTTTTGTTTCGGTATCGATAACTTTACCTTTAATTGTACCTTTTAAAGTACTCTGCCCGAATGAAAAAGTACATGTAAGAAAAAATAAAACGAGAATTAATAATGATTGATTTTTTTTCTTCAACGTTGTCTCCACAATTGTTTTTTGTTCGTCGCAAATAAACAATTTGAAATAAGCAGATTCGCTTTTGCCCATCGGAAAGCACTCAAAAACCGGTTCAATCCGATAAGTTCGAACATAATTTGTAAATTAATTTTCGATAAACCGCCGATTCTTATATATATTTAACCGGGAAACCGGAAATTTTTTTAATGATAAAAAGCGAACTTGAACTTTTGGCGCCAGCGAAAGACCTGGAGTCGGGAACGGCAGCTATAAATTGCGGTGCGGATGCAGTGTATATCGGGGCTCCTAAATTCGGTGCTCGTGCCGCGGTCGGTAATTCCATTGGCGATATACGCAAACTTATAAATTATGCCCATAAATATTGGGCAAAAGTTTATGTAACTGTAAATACAATTATTTATGATAACGAATTGGACGAAGTAAAAAAACTTGTTAATGATCTATACAATGCAGGTGTTGACGCAATCATATTTCAAGATATGGCTTTGCTCGAAATGGAGTTGCCGCCGGTTCCGCTTTTCGCCTCTACTCAAACCCACAATTACGAAATTGAGCGAATTAAGTTTTTGGATAAACTCGGTATTAAAAGAATAATTCTTGCCCGCGAGTTATCACTTGAACAAATAAAAAATATTAAAGCAAACACAAAAACAGATTTGGAATTTTTTGTTCACGGCGCATTGTGCGTTTGCTTAAGCGGGCAGTGCTACATGAGTCAAGCAATGTTAGGCAGAAGCGCGAACCGCGGTGAGTGCGCGCAGCCGTGCCGTCTCGAATATTCACTCGTTGATACGAACGGAAAAGTAATTGTAAAAGATAAGCATCTTCTTTCATTACGGGATTTAAATCTTTCTGCTTATTTGTATGAATTAATTGATGCCGGGATAACATCTTTTAAAATAGAAGGAAGATTAAAAGATATCGGTTATGTTAAAAATATTACGTCATATTATAGAAAACAGCTCGATTCGATTTTGGAAAATAATTCTTTATTGAAAAAATCTTCGTCCGGGTATTCAATAATTCCTTTCACACCGGATCCTGATAAAACTTTTAATAGGGAATACACTTCGTATTTTATCGATGGTAGAGATGAAAATATGGGTTCGATTGATTCGCCGAAATCAAAAGGAAAATATTTGGGCAAGGTTAAAGCCGTTGGTAAAAATAATTTTACAATTAACACAAAAGAAATTTTGGTAAACGGGGACGGTATATGTTTTAGTGATAAAACCGGCGACTTGAAAGGAATGAATATTAGTAAAGTTGAGGGAAATACTATTTATTCTTCGGAGCTTGAAGGAATTGAAATAGGTACCGAAATTTTTAGAAATCACGATCATGCTTTTATGAACGAATTAAAAAAAGATTGCTTCAGAAAAATTTTAGTTAATACATTTGTTGCCGAAACGGAAGATGGATTAAAAATAACCGTAACCGACGAAGACAATATTTCGGTTGTTCATTCGGAAAACTTTTTAAAAGAACCAGCTAAAAACGCTGCGCAAACATTACAAATGTTTAAAACCCAATTCGCAAAAAGCGGCGATACAATTTTTGAAGTACAAAATGTAGAATTAAATTTTTCAAGACCGTTTTTTCTTCCGGTTAGAACAATAAATGAAATGAGAAGAAAAGTTCTTAACTTGTTGGAAGAGGAACGGATTAAGCATTATAAAAGTGAAAGAAGAATTCCGAAAAGATACTCGGCGGAGTTGAAAGAGAGCAGGCTTGATTACCACGCCAATGTTGTTAATAAACTGTCTAATAAATTCTATAAAGATCACGGGGCTAAAGAAATTGAAGACGGTTTCGAACTTCAAGGAAATTACTCCGGCAAAGTTTTAATGACATGCAAATACTGTATAAAAGACGAATTGGAAATGTGCCCTTTAAAAACGGATACTAGAACAAATGAACCGTTTTTCTTGGTGAACAATAAAAGGAAATATCAGTTGGTATTTGATTGTAAAAACTGTCTTATGAAAATAGTACATCCGTGATTTGTAACACGCGTTTCGGCTTGTAAAATCAAGCGTGTTGTTTGTTTTCATGAACTATTTTGGGCTCGATTAAGTTATTGCATAGCGGCTTTAAATCTATTCATAAAAGAGGGTATAAATGGGTAATTTTAAAATAAGACCTTACCAAAAAATCACAATAATATATTTTATAATCGGCGCACTGTGGATTTTCTTCTCGGACAGAATATTAACATCGCTCGCAAGGTCTACCGAAATAATAACGATGCTTCAGACTTACAAGGGATGGTTCTTTGTTACCTTTACATCTGTTCTATTGTTTTTTCTTGTAAGAAAAGATTACCGGGCTTTGGAACAAAGAGAAAAAGAAAAGTTCGAGATATTCCGAACAACAATGTCTGCAGTAAACCACATCCTGAATAATTTTTTACAAAAGATGATTTTCTTCAAACAAATGGCCGAAGAAAGCAAGGAATTCAAAACGGAAGTATTAGAAATTTATTCCAACGTAATTACACAAACTACTGATGAAATTAAAAAACTCGGCGAGATTAAAAAGCTATCAAAAGAGGAGATCGAAAAAATTGTTTACCGGGAAAGGGACAAATAATTTTTTGTGACTTAGTTAATTTTTGTCCGCATATGTTGTTTGCATACCTTCTAAAAGGTTTCTAATTTGATTCACAAAAAACCAAATTATGAAAACATCTCTGCTACTACTTTCCATAACTGCCGGAGTGCTGTTCCCATATGGGCAAGAATATACTTTTCTTATCAGATACTTTTTAATGATTCTTCTCTTCTTCGCTTTTCTTGATATTAAGTTTGATAAAGAAATAATAACCATCCGTCACTTTATTATACTATTTGTTATTATCGCCGCGGCTTTGACTATTTATATTATTGTGAATCTTTTTAACGCAGAAGCAGCGCAAGCCGCTTTTATAACTGCAATAGGTCCCACGGCAATAGCGGCTCCGGTAATTATTAGTTTAAAAAAAGGTAAAGTTGAATTTGTAATTTTCTCGCTTCTGTTAAATAATATTGTTATAACATTATTGATACCATTTCTGCTTCCGTTTATAGCTTCTAAAAACGGCGGCGTTTCGTTTTCTGATATTTTGTTGCCTGTAATTATTACGCTTTTAATTCCGTTTGTATTTGCACAGCTAACAAAATATACTGTACCAAAAGTTTGGAGCTTTCTTGTTGATTGGAAAGATTCATCTTTTTATTTGTTGATTCTCAACATTTATATTGCGACATCGGATGCGTCGGATTACATAAGAAATGAGTCGCCGGACAAATACGGTCTGTTAATTTTAATAGGACTACTTTCGGGAATGCTTTGTTTGTTTATGTTTTCTTTAGGATGGATAATCGGCGGGAAAAAATACGCGGTTGAATCGAGTCAATCGTTAGGACAAAAGAACAATGCCTTCACAATTTGGATTGCAGCTACTTACATGAATCCGATTGCGGTAATCGGTCCAGTTTTTTATGTGCTGTTTCAAAACATTTATGTTTCTTGGGAGTTGTTTTTACATAACAGCAATTCAAAAAAGATAAAAGAAGTAATAAATGATTGAGCAATTAGCCGGTTCAATATTATTGTTTGTAATAGGAACAATTGCTGCGTTTATCAATGTGAATGCGGGTGGCGGTTCTTCGCTGACCTTGCCGGCGCTAATATTTTTAGGGTTGGATACTGCAACTGCAAACGGCACAAACAGGATTGCGGTTCTTATGCAAAGTGTTGCTTCGGTTGGCGCATTTAAAAAAGAAAACTATTCGCAATTTAAGTTGAGTTGGAAATTATCCTTGTTAACATTACCCGGCGCGGTTATCGGCGCATTCGCTGCTGTGGAAATCAGCGATGAGGCATTTAAAAGAATTCTTGCCGTAATTATGATTGCTATTATTGTTATGATGCTTCTGCCAAAATCCAAAAGCAATGTGGATGATAATTCTGAGAATAAAAAATTTACTCTACCTGTAATATTATCTTTTTTATTCATTGGTTTTTACGGCGGCATAATTCAAATAGGAATTGGATTTTTATTGATGGCTGCTTTGCAAAAACTGATGAAATTTAATCTGCTGTTTGTAAACATGCACAAGGTTTTTGTTGTATGTGTTTTGACTTTTCCGGCGCTTCTTGTTTTTGTTTTCCTAGGCAAAGTTGATTGGTACTGGGGAATTAGTCTGGCGCTCGGCAATACATTCGGCGGGTGGTGGGCTACAAAAATTTCCGTGCGCAAAGGCGATGGATTTATAAAAGCTGTTTTAGTTGTATCAATATTAATAGTGGCTCTAAAACTTTTTGAAATCTTCTAATCTCTTGCCGATCAGTAAATAAACAAATCTTATTAAGTGCAACCTTTCTTTTGATTGCTGCGTCGAAACGCCATAAAATATTATAGACTATGTGTCTGATATTGGCTAATTTTCAAAATACCTCATAAAAAGAAAGGATTAGAGGGCTTATGAATAAGTTCGTAAAAATATTTTTATATATAGCCGGGGGGCTTGCAGTTTTAATAATTGGTTTCATCGTGTATTTTAATTCTTCTTATCCTAAGGTTGATCCTGCTTCAAACGAGAAAGTTGAAATTACTCCCGCACGGTTGGAACGCGGAAAATATTTAGCACATCATGTTGCGGCTTGTATGGATTGTCATTCGACCCGCGACTGGTCCAAATTTACCGGACCGCTTACACCTGGAACTCTCGGTATGGGCGGCGATGAGTTCAACGAACAAAATGCCGGAGTCCCGGGGATATTATATCCCAAAAACATTACTCCCGCGGCAATAGGTAACTGGACTGATGGAGAATTAATTCGCGCAATTACAAACGGTGTTTCGAAAGACGGAACAGCACTGTTTCCAATTATGCCGTATATGGGTTATAATAAATTAACGAAAGAAGATTTATATTCGATTGTAGCTTATATCCGTTCACTTCAATCAATTGAAAATGAAATTCCGGAAAGATCGCTCAATTTTCCGTTGAACTTTATTGTCAAAACAATTCCTCCGAAATCATATAATCCTTCGCCGGAACCGGATAGAAATAATCCCGTTGAGTATGGAAAATATCTTGTTACTGTAGCAGGGTGTTTCGATTGTCACACAGAACAAGAGAAAGGCGAATTCAAGATGGAGAAAGCTTTTGCAGGCGGATTTGAATTTAAATTTCCCGGCGGTATTGTTCGTTCAGCAAATATTACTCCGGATAAAACAACAGGTATCGGCGCGTGGACAAAAGAGCAATTCATTCTTCGTTTTAAAATCATGGATCCAGACAGCAATCAAATTCCAACTGTCGGCATGAATGATTTTAATACTGCAATGCCGTGGACTATGTATGCCGGCATGACACGAGAAGATCTTGGCGCGATGTACGAATATTTAAAAACAATTAAACCGGTTGTTAATAATGTTGTAAAATATTCGCCCAATAAATAATCTTAAAATGAAGCTCGGGATAGGCCTGAGCTTCAATCAATATTATTTATACTTTCGCACGTTAGACGCTGGTTTGATACAACGCAACGAACGAATATCTTTATGTTGAATTTAAAAACATTTTGCTATGTTTATCCAGACGTTTTTATGTTAATAAATATTATACCAAATATTATTGCAGCCACATAAGAATAATATTGGTCATCCAATCTCGGAAGCGCAAGGAACTTAGGGCAAAAAGGTAAAATCATATCGGAGGGTGAATGAAATTATTGTTCAATAATTTCATGTTAATATTTAGTATTCTTTTATTTATAAGGTGCTCAAGTACCGCAATTAGCTCGGAGGAATTTACAAAGAAAGCCGATGCCCCGTTGAAAATTCAAATTAATTTATCCGAACCGGACGATAAAATATCCTTCATAATTTTTAGTGAAGAAGAATTAACCGAAAATCAAAAAGAGCAAGTTATTAAGACTGGCGCAGTTATAAATACAATTGCCGGGAATGCAGCCACTTGTTTTGCTACAAAATCTCAAATAGAAGAATTGGCGATTTTCGATTTTATAAAGCGTTTGGAAAAATCTCCGTCTCACCAATCAAAGTAATTCACAAAAAAGAGTACCGTTATGAATCGTCGTTTAATATTCTTTATAATAGTTTGTTTACCGCTATTAGTTTTAGCGTCAAACGGCGGGGCTAAACTCAGCGCCGGATTGAAAATGTTTTTAAGTAGGATTGAAAAGAATGAAATCCCGCAATCGAATTACAGACTTAGTAAAAAAAATGCTGCTGAAAATTTTATTCATATAGTTGTTACGGGAAACGCTCAATCGGCAAAATCGGAAATTATTTCAAAGGGCGGTTACGTTAATACTATTGCAGGCAATATAATTACGGCACAAGTGCCTGTTGATATAGTTTATGAAATTGCAGAACTAAATTCTATAATTAGAATTGACTTGCCTTCAAAAATGAAAACATTGAACGACGAAGCAATCAAAAGAGTGAGGGCGGATAAAGTTCACAATGGCGATTCACCGCTCAATACGGCTTACAAAGGAAAGGATGTTGTCGTTGGTATAATTGACAGCGGCATAGATTTTAATCACCCCGATTTTAAATACCCTGACGACAGTACAAAATCAAGAATTGTTTTTATTTGGGATCAGGAAGATAATGATGGTCCGCATCCGGATGGATTTAGCTACGGCAGCGAGTATACACAGATCCAAATTAACGATGAGATTGACGGAATCCCTGCCGGTTATGTGAGACAGATAGATAATGACGGCCACGGAACTCACGTAGCGGGTACAGCCGCCGGAAATAACGGTTTAGCCCCAGAAGCTAAAATTATATTTGTTAAGGGATATAATAATGTTTTGGATGCCGCTAACTATATCTATAAAAAAGCCGACGAACTTGGTTTGCCTGCAGTTATTAATGCGAGTCTCGGCAGCCATACTTCTGCCCACGAAGGAGTTTCGGCAGAAAGTATCGGACTTGATAATTTATTAGCTGAAAAAAACGGGAGAGTGTTTTGTGCCGCTGCTGGCAATGAAGGTTCCGCCTATATTCACTTTGGTGGATTTGATTTAAACAGTCAAGAAGTGTGGACATATTATTACGGGACGGAAGTTGACGTCGAAAATAATTCTTTAAGAATTGAATTATACTGTTTTGTTGATAATAATTACTTGGATCAACTTTCAATATCACTTGCGGTTGATAGCGCCGGGTTTTCGAATGAAACTTCACAATTTGAATCTGTAAGAAAAACCGATGAATCGGGATATATAACTTTAAGGGAAGTGTTAAACAACAACGGCGTTAATAAAACTTTTAGATATTCAAGCGGTGATGAAGCAGGAATTATTGAAATTATAACGGGACCAACAGAAAATAATAAAACAGGATTCTTAATTTTAATTAATGATTTGGTTGAATTAAACGGCAGCAATGTTGTTTCGGGCAAAGACCTTTGGAGAATTTGCCTAAATGGATCTGGAAAATTTCATGTTTGGAGTGATGATATTGGATCAATTCCAAATCCTGCTGCTGCGGGAATAACTGTCGATCAAAATTACAAACCAACGGATAACGATTACTCAGTCGGCGATCCGGCGACGGGCAAAACAGTGATTGCAGTCGGCTCGTATATTAGCAGAAATTCATGGACAAATCCTTCCGGACAAACTTTAACATGGAATATTCCGATTGGAGAATTATCCGACTTTTCAAGTCACGGTCCAACTGCAGACGGCAGGATAAAGCCGGAAATTACAGCACCGGGAGAAGTACTAATATCTGCGAGATCGGCTGATTCAGGTTATAGTTCGGGGTATTATATTGATATGTATGGAACAAGTATGGCAACACCGGTTGTTACCGGGGCAATTGCTTTGTATGTAGAACGTTTCCCGAATAAATCAAATAATGAAATTAGAGAAATTCTTTTTAGCACAACAATAGAAGATGAATTTACAAACGCTGAAGGTTCTCTTCCCAATAATATCTGGGGATATGGAAAGCTTAATATTTTTTCGGCAATAACTGAAAATGTATCGTCTGCAGATGAAGAAACAATTCCGAATTCTTTTTCAATTTCACAGAACTATCCCAACCCGTTTAATCCTTCTACAACGATTAAATACAGTTTGCCAAAATCAGCAAATGTGAAATTGTCGGTATATAATATTGTTGGGCAGGAAGTTGCAGTTCTAGTAAATGATTTCGAAAAAGAAGGAAATTATAATATAATTTGGAACGGTAGCGACGGCAGCGGAAATTCTGTAGCAAGCGGAGTTTATTTCTTCAACTTTTACGCTTCGGTCGGCGGCAATATTTATAACAAAAGTATTAAAGGATTATTGATAAAATAAATTCTGCAACAAAATCATTTTAATAGATAAATAATCATTCACAAAACACTGGAGTTACAAAATGAACAAAGTAAAATTAACTGTGTTGGTCCTTTTTATTTCAATATCTGCAATGTTTGCACAAGGCAAAATGGGCGTTGGAGTTAATGGTGTTTTTGCAGCATCAAGCGGCGATATGAAAGATATGTTTGATACGGGATTCGGCGGACTCGCATCATTAAATTACAATGTTAGCGATAATATGCAGTTATCTTTAACAGCGGGATATATAAAATTCGGATTCAATAATGATTATATTAATGATCAATTGAAGGAAGCGGGCATTAATATGAGCGTTGATGTAGACGCATCTTTAAGTGTTATTCCCATAATGATAGGTGGAAAGTACTTTCTCTCGTCATCGGATTTTAAACCTTATTTAGCCGCCGATGCAGGCGTTCATATCATGGAAATAACTTCTGATAAAGTTACTGTTGGAGGTCAGCAATTCGATGCTGTTGGCTCTGCTTCCGAAACAAAAGGCGCTTTCGATATAGGCGTTGGTTTCCTTATGAAACTTTCACCCTCTATCAATCTCGATGTTAACGGTAAATTAAACATTAACGGTCTTCAGATTAAAAAGGAAAAAAGTTTTTCGGCGGGCGGTGCTTATTACGAAGAATCCTCGGAATCAAATGCAATGTACTTTACTATTGCCGCCGGACTTTCTTTCGCATTATAATTATATAATCACGGTTCGGAAAATGATATTTTCCGAACCGGTTTGTTCATCTTACTTTTAAATTGTGTTCTTCTTAAAACATCTATATAACAATTAAGATTTATTTTGTTGCAAGTTGTTCTTCGGAAATCGAATTACCAAAACCTAAATTTTCATTTACTACTTTTTCATTTGCCCGGTTCTCGTTTTTAACAAAACGCGCAAGAAGTGTGTAAACTACAGGCACCATTACCAATGTTAAAAATGTTGAAAACAAAACGCCGCCTACAACAACTAAACCTAACGGGCTGCGTGATTCTCCGCCTGCGCCCAATCCAATCGCAATGGGAAGTATACCGAATATTGTTGAGAACGAAGTCATGAGAATAGGACGCAAGCGGATTGTTGATGCTTTTACTACTGCATCAATCAATGAATCGCCGCTCTCCCGCAATTGATTTGAAAATTCAACAATCAAGATTGCATTTTTGGTTACCAAACCGATAAGCATAATTAAACCAATTTGAGAATAGATGTTCAAGGTCTGTCCAAAAATAAAAAGTGTTAACAACGCTCCGAATACTGCAAGCGGTACCGAAAGCAAAATTGTAAACGGATGTATAAAACTTTCAAACTGCGCCGACAACACGAGGTATATAAAAACAATTGCAAGCAGGAATAGTATATAAAGACTTGTGCTTGAGCTTTTAAATTCCAATGACTGCCCGGCGTAATCCCGTTTAATACCGGCAGGCAGACTTGTTTGTGCAATTTTATCAAGATCATCGAGCGCTTTACCTAAAGAAACGCCCGGCGCTAAACTGGCAGTAATTTTTGCGGAGCGGACTCTGTTATAATGGTTTAATTCTTTCGGCGCAACAGTTTTTTGAATCTTTACAACATTCGCAAGTTGAACTAAACCACCATTGCCGCGAATATAAATATTTTGAATAGCGTCCGGCGTTGATCTTTCATGCGGTTTCATTTGAAGAATAACATCATATTGTTTTGTTCCGCGTTTGAAGTTTGTGACGGCTCTTCCGCCTAAAAATGTTTCAAGCGTTGAACCAATATCGGCAACCGATACTCCGAGTCCGGCAGCGCGTTCGCGGTCAATGTTAATATCAAGCTGGGGTTTATTCAATCTTAAATCCGTATCTAAATTTATAAGGTATCCGAGCTTTGATGCTTCGCCCATCATGATGTTTACGGCGTTATTTAATTCGTTATAATCATCGCCCTGTAAAACATATTCAACAGGACTGGAGGAAAAGTCCGCGCCGATGCTTGGGGGATTGATAACAAAAGCCAATACGCCCGGGATTGAAATCATCTGCGGAAAAAGTTCTTGAACTATTTGCTGCTGCGATTTATCTCTTTCGCTGCGCGGTTTCAAATTCAAAAACATAAAACTATTTGTAACGCTGCCGGGACCTTCGAAGCCTAAACCCGTGGCGGAGAATAATCCTTGATGTTCCGGCAAAGCGAGTAAACGATTTTCAATTTCGCGAACATAGGTGTCTGTATATTCAAGGGTAGCGCCTTCGGGTGCGACAACTATTCCGAATCCTACCCCGCGGTCTTCAACCGGAACAAGTTCGCTCGGTAAGAATCTGAACAATACAAAAGCAAGTGCTATAAAAACAACTCCGCTTGAAATCATCAATGCCCTATGTTTTAAAGACCATCTAAGTACGCTGTCATAAAAACTGTTTAGCTTTTCAAAAAAAGCATCGAATGAGCGTGAAGCCCAATTTTTGCCAGTATGATGCAAAGGACGTAAAATTTGCGATGACAGCATAGGCGTTAATGTAAGAGCAACAAATCCGGAGATTAATACTGCAACTGCAACGGCTACTCCAAATTCATTGAACAACCTTCCGACATTTCCCGATAAAAACGCGAGCGGCACAAATACCGCAACAAGTGAAATCGTAGTTGAAACAACTGCGAAACCAATTTCTTTGCTTCCGTCAAGAGCGGCTTGCCAACGGCTTTTTCCCATTTCCATGTGCCTGTAAATATTTTCAAGAACTACTATCGCATCGTCAACAACTAAACCGATTGCCAGCACAAGTCCCAGCAATGTTAGAATATTAATTGTAAAACCGGCAAAGTAAACAGCTGCCAACGAACCAATTATTGAAATAGGTATTGCGAGTGTTGGAATAATTGTAGCACGAAAACTTTTTAAGAATGCGAGTACAACGAGTATTACCAAAGCAACGGCGATTAATAAAGTTTCCTGAACTTCCGCAATTGATTCGTTGATAAACTCGGAACTATCGTAAGCTACTTCAAGTTTCATCCCTTCCGGCAGCAGTTTTGTTAATTCGGGCAGTGCGGAACGGATTTCGGCAGCAACATCAACCGTGCTTGCTTTAGATTGCTTAACAATACCCAACCCGATAGCGGGTTCGCCGTTCCACCGTGCAGCGGAGCGTTCGTCTTCAGCCCCGACATTTACTTCCGCAACATCACGGAGACGAACAACATCATCACCGTTTTGCTTAATGATGATTGCACCGAATTCCTCCGGTTTAGATAATTCCCCTCTTGTGCGAACAGAGAATTCCCTTTTATCACCTTCAACTCTTCCGCCGGGAATTTCAGTGTTCTCGCGCCTGATTGCGCTTTCAACATCTTGAGTAGTTAATCCGTGTGCCGCCATTCTAAGGGGATCGAGCCAAACGCGCATCGCATAGCGGCGTTCGCCGCCGATAATTACCGAGCCGACACCGGGTAGCCGCTGAATTCTTTCTTTTAAAATTCGGTCGGCAAAATCGGAAATCTCAAGAGTAGAATAGCTTTTGCTTGATAACCCAAGCCAAACAATGGCTTGTGCATTTGCATCAACTTTTGAAATAACCGGGTCTTCGATTTCCTGTGGCAACGTTCCGCGGATTCTTGATACTCTATCGCGAACATCATTTGCCGCTTCATCAACATTGCGGTTTAATTCAAATTCAATAGTGATTGTTGAACCACCCTCGGCGCTTGATGATGTAATTGTCTTCACACCTTCGAGCGTTGCAAATTGTTCTTCGAGAACATCGGAGATTTCTGTTTCAACAACATTCGAACTTGCGCCCCTATAAAGAGAAACAACCGAAATAACAGGCGGGTCAATATCCGGATACTCCCGAACAGGTAATTGAGTAAAAGAAATTATTCCAAAAAGAATAATTGCCAAACTCATTACTGTCGCAAATACCGGCCGCTGTATAGAAATATGACTTATCTTCATTGCTTGTCCTTTCTAATAAAATTATAAATCACTGAATAACATTCGGCGCAGCTTCAATGTTTGCCGGAACCGGAATTATTCTTGCGCCTTCATAAAGTTTTTGATGTCCTGCGCTCACTACTTTTCCGCCTTTTTCCAATCCTTGAACAACTTCTACAACGTCTGCTAATTGTAAACCCATAGTAATTGGTACGCGGGTAACGCTGCTATCCGGTTTTACCATATATACAAAAGATTGATCGCCTTGCGCGAATACTGCTTCGCTTGGAATAGTTAAAGCGTTTTGCCGTTCATTAAGAATTGCCGAAACGTTAGCCGACATTCCCGGAAGAAATTTGCGTCCCGGATTTTGAAGGCGCGCAACAATCCTCGCGCTGCGTGTAGAAGCATCCAATACGGGTTCTATCACAATGATCTTTCCTTTAATTTCATGATTTGCGTATGCGGTTGTAGAAACATTCACTTCGGCGCCGCGATTTAATTGAGAAAGATATTTTTCGGGCGAAGAAAAATTAACCCGGATTTCATCAACGTTTGCCAACTCGGCGATTGCCTGTCCTGTTCGCAAAAAAGTTCCGACGCTTATTTTACGCGCACCGATAATCCCATCAAACGGCGCGGTGATTCTTGTTTTCGCAAATCTCGCTTTTGTCAAAGCTAAATTTGCTTCGGCAACCTTTAAAGCGGCTGCGGCGTCATCTAAATCCTGCGGTGTGCCCGCCTTTTGTTCAACAATTATTTTTACGCGGTCGTAGCTTGCCTGCGCTTGTGCTTTTATTGCTTCTGTCCGGGCAACTTCAGCGGCAAGTTGCGAATCATCAAGCATGGCAATAATATCTCCGCGTTTAATAAAACTTCCCTCGCTGAAAGGAAGACTAATAACAGCTGCGTCAATTTCAGAAACCACCGTAACAGCTTCGATTGCTTCAATTGTGCCAATTGCTTCAAATCGGTCGGCCACTTTTTGTATTTTTGCTTCGGCAACTTCAGCAGGCATGGGCGGCATTGAAAATCCAGCGCCTCCGGCGGCATCGCCTTTTGAACAACCATAAACTGTTATAATAAGTGAAACAAAAAATATGTAGAGCCATAACTTTTGTTGTGAACTCTTTGCAATTGTTAATAGATGTTTTTTTGTTTTATACATAGCAGATTCCTTCTTATTTAATTTTTTATACGTAAAATCAACTTGATGTTAATTGTATTAACAAAGCCGCAGATTTTGCGGTGCGAACCAACGCTTCCGAATAACGCTTTTGTGCCGAGGCAAGGTCGGAACCCAAACGCACCAATTCAAATGCAGTTGCACGCCCGTTATGAAATTCAATTAATCCTATACGCACTTGTTCCTGTGCAGCTTCGACTCCTTCGGTGGCAGCTTTCAAGCGGCGGCTGCCGTTGAGTAATTCGCGGTGTGCTGCGCGGACTTGTTCTTCCAGTGAGCGCGAAAATTCTATATAACGTTGTTGTGCGCTTATAGCTTCCGCTTCCAAACGATCTTTCTCTCCCAATCCTTTTCTAAAACCAATCGGTATACTTATATCAACACCGATACTCCAGCTTGGGAATTCCCGTTTGACTACTTGATTTAAGGCGTCGTTAAAACTTCCACTACGTGTTGTTCGTAAAGTATCTCCGCCGAAGACAACATCTTGACCTGTTCCTGCCAAACCACTTCCGGCTAGAGAGCCCACAACATCAACGCGCGGTAAAACTTCCCAGCTTGCTGCATTTTTTAAAACATTAGCTGTTTCTATTTCTTTTTGTAAAGCATTCAAGTCAAGATTGTTTTTCAAAGCGCGTTCAACAAGAACATCAACATCCTCGATATTGAAATTATCCGGAGGACTGTCTTTAGGAATAAATCTCAACATTCCTTGTTCCGGCCGAACCCCTATTAACGAAGCGATATGATCGGACTGACGATCAAGCTGTTCCTCGCGTTCGAGTAAAAGTAATTTTTGTTCCGCCAAAAATGTTTTTGCATTGGCAACTTGATTAGGTCCTACGAGTCCGGCTTTAGCGCGCAATTCGGTTTCCTTTAAAAACGCTTCTGCTTGATCGTGGGAAAGTTTTTGTACAGCATAATCTCTTTCAACCGCGTAAAGATCCCAGTAGTTAAATTCGATTTCCGAATTAACAGCCAGGACGGTTTGGTCAAATCTTGCTTTCATTGCTTCCATTGTTTGTTCGGCGCTCGTAAGTTGTTTTCGTGCAGACGCTGTAAACCCGTCCAGCAACGGTTGGCGGAAAGACAGGCTTCCAAATGTGTTGTACTCTGGATTTAAAAAAGCAAACTGTGAATTCGTTTTAAGCCGTGTTGCATTCAATGAAAGCTCAAGCTCAGTGCCAATCGGCAAATTCATTCTCAATCCGCTTTTGTAAGAAGTTTGCTGTGTGCTTAAAACAGATGCACCCGCAAAAAATGATGCCGACGGCTGTTGTTGATCTAGATGATTAAAGCTGAAGAAAAATTCCGGGTCGAAAAATCCGGCTTCTCTTCGCACCACTCCTTGGGCAGCTAAGTATGAAGCCTCGGCAGTTCTTACCGTAGTAGAATTTTTTAAGGCATACTGTTGCGCTTCTTTTAATGTGAGTGGAGCGCCTTTAATCTCTTCGAGAATAACCTGAAGAGCACTATCGGGGTCAAAGCTGGTTTGTGCATGCATATTTGCTGTTGCAAGAGAAATATACACCGTAATCAACATAAAAATGATGCGAGCTAGTGAATCGGCCGCCTGTGCTTTATAAAATTTTACAGACATCCCCCGTTGCCTGCTGCTTCTATTTATGTCTTTAAAATAATGTTTACTGTCAATACAGTAACTTTCCGAATTACAAATCATTCGTCCTCCGTTTATTAATTATAATTATCAAAAATGGTAATCCTATAATTCGATATTGTTCTTTTCAAATTGGCTGGATCTAAAAAGAAGAATTTCTTTTCCGGTAATAAGTTTTAATGAAAGCAAGGTGACTTGGAAGCTATTCCAGATTTTATATTTACTGCTTGCTAAGCACCGTTAAAGCGATACAACTTGCCGTGTTTAATTATAGATTATGCTTGGCTGTAAGATCATCCTTTCTGCTTGCCATTCTTTTTTATACAGCAAACAAAATAAGTTTATCTAAAAGTGTCGAAATGTTTTAAGTATCTAAGAGGTATACAAAAGAGTAAATAACACTCACGTTTTTTGAGATTATTATATTGTGAAAAACGAGAATTTATCATTTTTCCCCCGATATGAGTACTCAACAAAAGAAATTCTAAAAAAGTTTAATTTTATCAGGATTTGATCATAAAAAAATTGGCTTAATTATATTTATCGCAAAGAAAGGATATTTTCAGCACAAACGGGTTTTTACCAAAAACTCTAAAAAGTCAATGCTGCAATTACAAAAGGAATGTGGATTGCGGCTAATATTCCAAAACGAATTATCGTTTCTTTCCTAAACGAAGGGACCAAATACCCGAAGTAAATTCCCTTTACTATTGTATTGCTCATCATCGAAATTACAATCGCGGAAGTTATAGTCCCGATATTTTTTACCGATGAATCAACTAACGAAAGTATAAACGGGGTTATGTCGGTCACGCCAACCATTGCAGATAAAGTTAGCAAGCCGGACTGCCCGAACGAATCTTTTACTAATCCCGTAACAATTGTCAACACGATATATAATAAAGCGAACAAAACAGAGGGTCGTATTTCGAAGGGATTCTGCAGCGACTCCGGTTCTTTGTCTTTGCCTGAATTTTTTTGAGTTCGTTCGAAACGGATGTACGATATTCCAAAGCCGGACAATGTTAACAAAACAAACCACCACCAAATCGAATAAACATATTGAGGATTAATTATAAATACGAGAACAAGAATTCTCATATACATCATACTGCAAGCAACAATTGATCCTTGAAGAGCATTTCGGGCGACAGAATTTTTTTTCTGTGCCATCCGGGCGTATGCAATAGTTACTGCTGTGCTCGATACTATTCCGCCCACAAATCCCGAAAGCCAAAACCCAACTTTGTCGCCAAACTTTTTAGATAAGTAGTAACCTACAAATCCAATGGTTGAAACAAGAATTACAATTTGCCAAACCTTTGTGGGATTTAAATTGAACTGCGTGTAATCTTTATTTGGAAGAACCGGCAAAACAATTACGGTAACAAGTAAGAATTTTAATACGGCTAGAAAATCAACACGGTCTAGTCGCTCAACATATTCTTCCATCATTGCTTTTTCAGAAAGCAGCATCGTGTTGATTATACCAAGCGCCATCGCAGCCCAAACATCAACAAGCATTGCTAACGCACCGACAATAAAAGTAAGCAGGGCGGATATTTCACTTGTAACGCCGTAACGTTCGCTTTGAATTTTTGTGTAATATGAAACGGCGGTTAATATTGAAATGCTTATTAATCCGATGGGAAGAATAACCTGCACGCCGAGTGTATGAAGCCACGCACAACCGAATCCGTACATACTTATTATCGGGTAAGTTCTAATTCCGCCCAGAACAATTTTTTTCGGCTTTACTTTGCTGCTTTCGCGCTCTAGTCCTACAAGAAATCCGAGGGCAAGTGCTACAATAAATCTAAGCTCAACCGTCCATACTATTGATTCCATAACGCACCGAAATAATTAGAACAATAAACTTGAACACAATTTGCATAAAAGTTTTGTTATAATAAACATTTGGCGTTAAAATCATTTTTTTCAAAATGATTTTACAAATAACTAAGCCATTTGTTTTTCTTTTCGGCTTTTAATTTTGCGAACCACTTGCATAACGGGTATAATAGTAAAACAATAAAAATCCAGACGGCGTAAATTCCCGGTAAATTAAAACCGAATCCCACCGGCCATGTTGCGGGGTCGGAATTATTGAAATGAAATGTTGTATCATAACCCATCCAAACTGCAAGCATAACCGAAAAAAAATGTATAACCGGGACATGTATTAAATAAAAGAACAAAGGAGTTCTTCCAAAAACAAGAAAGAAATTTTTAATGCCTTTTTTTAATTTATCTAAAAAGGCAAGTAGTAAAATCGAAGGACCGAGAGTCATTAGTAGAAACGAAAGCGAAGGCGGGTATTTTTCACAATTCAAAAATGAAAGAACGGAAAACAAAAAATTGTTTTGAACCGACCACTGCTGCGGGTCGCCGTAAATATTTATTCCTCGTATAACGAAAAATAAAATTGTTAAAAAAGAACCGATGCGTAAAAGATATCTATTTCTTTCTTTTTCCGGCAATAAATATAATTGACCGAATACATATCCGGCAGCCATCACGCCAATCCATGGAACAAGCGGGTATGTAATCCAAAAAATCCCGTTTTCACCAAACGTTATTATTCCTTCCTCGTGGAGAAACAACCAAAGCCATCTGAATGAGCCAAGTTCATCTGCTTTAATTCCGTCAAAGGTATTGTGAAATAATATCATCCCAATTCCAAACAAAGCAATCCATTTATTCGGCAGATAAATCAATACTGAAAGTACAATCATTGAAATACCGAGCGCCCAAATTACTTGAACCCACGAGTAAGAATAATCCCAATTAAACTGCCAGCCCCAACGCACAAGAGTAAACTCAAGAAATACAAGCCACAATCCGCGTGTAAAAAGAAATTTTGACAAATCATTTTTTGATGGTGCGCGCTGTCCGTAAAGAAATGCAGAGGTGCCCGCAAGAAATACAAACACCGGTGCACAAATATGTGTAATCCATCTTGTGAAAAAATATCCCGCATTTGTCTGGGTTAGATCAACGGGATTAAAATGAACAATTGAAAAAAAGTCGCGAGTATGGTCGAGCGCCATTAACACTATTACAATACCGCGCAGTAAATCAATCGATTCAACTCTGCTTTGGGTTTTTAACCCGGCAAATAAATTTTTTATTGTATCCATTTTACCCTTTCGGATATAATTTATTTTACGGTGAAGAAAATGCCCGTGGTGATGTGAATGCAAAACTTGAAAATTATTTTTTTACATCAAAGAAAAAAAATAATGATTATGTATTTGGAGACTTTTCTTATTTTCAAAAATCAAAACGTACTATAAAAGGCAGTTCCTTAAAATCATCATGAATAAAAACTTATTAAAATATATCGGTCCCGGGTTGGTAATTGCGGCAACGGGGGTTGGTGCAGGCGATTTGGCGGGCGGTGCTTTTGCCGGGAGTAAATTGGGTCTCGCGGTGTTGTGGGCGGTTTTACTCGGCGCGTTTTTGAAATATGTAATAAACGAAGGACTCGCGCGTTACCAGCTTGCAACCGGTTCAACTATTCTCGAAGGATTATTTTCGAAATTCGGTAAACCGGTAGAAATAATTTTTCTTGTCTATTTAATAATATGGTCTTTTGCCGTCGGTTTGGCAATGATAAGCGCTTGCGGCGTCGCAGCTCACGCGTTGATTCCAATAATGAAAACTCCCGAAGAAGGAAAAATATTTTGGGGAATAATTCATAGTCTTATCGGATTATTAATAGTTTGGCGGGGAAATTACAACTCTTTTGAAAAAATTATGAGCATACTGGTTGCGCTGATGTTTGTCTCGGTAATCGCAACAGCAATATTAATTAAGCCGGATTATTATGCAATTCTTAATGGAATATTTATTCCATCAATTCCAAAATACATTTCTCCCGAAGGAACCGAGCAAGGTATTGTTTGGACTTTGGCATTAATGGGCGGGGTCGGGGGAACATTGACAATATTAAGTTACGGCTATTGGATTCGGGAAAAAGGATGGACGGCCGCTAAGTTCTTAAAAACATGCAGAATAGATCTCGCCGTTGCATACGGGTTCACGGCTTTGTTCGGAATGGCTATGATTATTATTTCATCGCAGATTAATCTGGATAAAGAAAGCAGCGCAAGACTTGTTATTAATTTATCGGCAAAGTTAAAAGAAACAACCGGTATTGCAGGCAGTTTGATCTTTCTATTCGGAGCGTGGGCCGCTGTGTTTACAAGTCTGCTCGGCGTTTGGCAATCTGTACCGTACATGTTTGCCGATTTTTGGAATATGTTCACTTCAAAAGATAAAACCAAGGCGGCGTTGGAGGTGAGTGCGAAACAGAAATCATACAGGATTTATTTAGCTGCACTTGCGTTGTTGCCGATGGCTGGACTTGCATATAAGTTTGTCGCAATTCAAAAGGCATATTCTGTACTCGGCTCGCTTGTAATCCCGCTTGTTTCACTTGCGCTTCTTTTGTTAAATAGGAAAAGAGAAGTAAACAATTATTCGAATAAGCTGATTACAGATATAATACTAGTACTTACGATTTTATTTTTTATTTACATCGGTCTTCCTGAAATACTCGGCAACTCGAAAGGATTTTTTGGTTAAGATATTTCATACCTGAAACGATCAATATAAACCGCAAGTCGAAAGAAATAAAGCATGCTTTATATTCTTGCCTCGCTACTTCAAACAAGTGAAACGAAACAGAATTTGACCGGTTTGGATTATAATCAACCCGGTTGTCAATTGTATTCCACAAGTAAATAACTTTATTAACGCTTTCATCTGTTCGGGTTTTTCTTTCGTCGTTTGTATTATTATATGGGATCGGAAAGTGTTTGGTATTGTCAATTTATTTACGGGAAAAAACATGAAAATAATCTTAATAGCTTTGCTGCCTTTGTATGTTTTTCTATTTATTGTTTTTGCAGCAGCATGTGCCGAAAATTCAATTGCAGAAAACGACACGGGAATACTCAAAGATGCATTCCAAAATGCAGGTGAAATTCCCGGGATTAAAAGTCTTGTAATTTCAAAAGACGGAGAAATTATAAAAGAACAATATTGGCATACAGGCGGACCCGGTAAGCCGCACGACGTTCGTTCCGTTACAAAAAGTGTTATGTCGTTGTTAATAGGCATCGCAATTGATAAAGGATTTATAACATCGGCAGAGGAAACTATCGGCAAATACTTAAAACAAGTTGTCCCGGATATGAAGGAACAATATTCATCCGTTAAAATAAAACATCTTCTTACAATGAGCGGCGGTTTTTCAGGCAACGAACTTGCAGTTCCTTCCGAATATATTGTGTGGTTTAACTCGGCCAACCAGGTTAATTATATTTTGAATAAACCTATTGTAGCTCAGCCCGGGCAGACATTTAGATACAATTCCGGCGCACTGCATCTTTTATCGGTAATACTATCAGTTGCAACAAATATGAGCACTCAAGAATTTGCAAAACAATATTTGTTTGGTCCTTTGGGAATAGCACAAAGCTATTGGGAAAAAGATAAACAGGGATATAATAACGGCGGGGCTGGTTTGAACATAACTCCGCACGATATGATAAAAATAGGGCAATTGATTTTAAACCGCGGCGAGTTTAACGGGAATAGAATTATATCGAAAGATTGGATTGACAAAACAATTCAAACAAATATTTCTACGAACAATGCGCAGCCGTACGGACCCGGTTACGGCTTCTGCTGGTGGACGGGACAAAACAGCAAAGGAAATTATGCTTTTGCAAACGGCTACGGCGGACAGTTTATTGTTGTGTTCCCGGCTTTGAACTTGGTTGTTACGGCTACAAACGAATGGAATAATGTCAGCTCTTCGAGCGCTAATAATAACTGGATGCAAACCCTGGATTTAATAATGAATCAAATTGTGCCGGAGGTTGATTAACTGAAAAACATATGCTATGCCTCGTCTCTGCAAAATAAAATGTTATGGAATTTTAGGTCGGATTTTATGAATTTGTAAACGGGATTTGATCCTCTCGCTCCCCATCCGGCTGAAAGCGCCGAAACCAAATAAAAGAAATTGTTATTTCCAAATCGTATATTAACAGTAGAAAATTAATATAAACATCCTACAGAACATGGCAGTACAACTAAGACTATTCGAACCCGGTGATTTTTTAACTCTTAAAGAAGCAAGTGAGTGGGCTTCGGAACATCTTAAAAAGAATGTTACCGCTTCTAATATTGCGTATCTCATCAATTATGGTAGAATTCATAAATACGGCGAAAATGGAAACGCATGTATCTCAAAGAAAGATTTAATTGAATACTATAAATCATATAATGGAAAAAGAGAAATTAATTGGAAGGATAAATTAGGAGACGATTTAAATTGGACTTTATCCTTTGATGAATGCACGGAAACCGAAACAACAAAGCATGTTCATCGTCTTCATCCATATAAAGGAAAATTTATACCGCAGCTGGTTGAATACTTTCTTGATAATCATGAAGATAATTTCAAAAAGGAAACCTACTTCGAGAAAGATGATATTATTATTGATCCTTTTTGTGGAAGCGGAACAACTCTTGTTCAAGCAAATGAACTTGGCTTAAATGCTATCGGGATAGATATTTCTTACTTTAATTCATTTGTTTCCAATTGTAAGATTAATAAATATGATTTAATTGATCTTGAAAAGGAAGCTATTCGCATTACTCTTTCATTAAAAAAATACTTACAGAATCATCAGACCCCGGAGTTTGAACAAAAACTATTAGAGCAACTCAATAAGTTTAATAACAAATACTTTCCCAGTCCGGAGTACAAAAGAAAATTAAACAAAGGTGAAATTGACGAAAACAAATATGCCTTAGCTAAAGAAAAGTTGTTTTTGCCGGTTTATGAAATGATGGTTGAAGAATACGAGATTAAATTAAAGCAAAAAAGTACTAAAACGTTTTTGGATAAATGGTATATACAACATGTTCGTGATGAAATAGATTTTGTTTACTCCCAAATAGAGTCTTTAAAAGATTCTAAAACAAAGGATATATTAAAAGTAATTCTTAGCAGAACAATTCGTTCTTGCCGTGCTACAACACATTCAGATTTGGCAACACTTTTAGAACCAATAACAACAACATATTACTGTCATAAACACGGTAAAATATGTAAACCCCTTTTCTCAATTCTCAAATGGTGGGAAACCTATTCGCTGGATACAATTAAAAGACTTGGTGAGTTTGATAAGTTAAGAACAGAAACAAAACAAGTTTGTTTGGTTGGAGACAGCAGGGAAATTGATTTAATAAAAGAACTTGATAAAGTAGATAAAAAATTTGCTTCGCTTGTAAAGAACAAAAAAATAAAGGGAATATTTTCCAGCCCGCCGTATGTTGGACTTATTGATTACCACGAGCAGCACGCTTATGCATACGATCTTTTCGGTTTCCCAAGAAACGATGAGTTAGAGATAGGTCCTTTATTTAAAGGAAAAGGGAAAGAGGCAAAAGAATCTTATATAAACGGTATATCCTCTGTATTGCTGAATATGAAAAAATATTTTACTGAAGACTATAATGTTTTTCTTGTTGCCAACGATAGAAACAATTTATATCCTTCTATTGCAGAAAAAGCCGGAATGAAAATTGTGCAACAGTTTAAACGACCGGTTTTGAATAGAACCGAAAAAGATAAAACTGCTTACTCTGAAATAATATTTCATTTAATAAAAGAATAAATATGAATCCAAGATTAGAAGGAATCGTAGAAAGGTTTGCTGAAAACAAAGGTTTGTCAGGTGATTTATCTCTAAAATATGAACACTTTGCCAATTATATCATTTTGCGAGATGAGTATTTTAAATTGAACGATTGTTACCCTTATGAAAGCAATATTGACAAACAATTATTGGAACATATCGATTTCGGTAGAAATAGAACTGAAAGTATTGATGGTTTCTTTTGTATCATTCAGGATTCATCTAACATAATCCATATAGACACAAAAGAAGATGAAATAATAGATTGGATAAAAACCAAAACAAACATACGTTTTAATGTTATCTTAATACAAACAAAGAAAAGTAGTTTAGATACTAAGAATCTAACCGACCTGGTAGTTATTCTTAATTCACATTACGATGAACAACCAAATTGGAAATGTTTTTTTGACTTTAAAAAAATTGTTGGTTTGTTGATGAAAGAAAAACAGCGATTTGATATAGGGTTTACATTAATATATGCTTTAGGTGGAAAAAAAGATCCTGAATTGTATAAGTCTCCTAACTTTATTTATAAAGTTGATACTCTTAAAAAAACTATGAAAGAATTCTTTTGGATTGATGATGAGTCGAAATTAAATATAAATTTCTATGACGGAGCAGACATAATAAATTTATATGAAACACAATCAAAAATAATGCAAGCCGTTGATAAAATTGTCGATTTAAGTTTGATGACAAGATTAGAGAAATGCGGAAGTCTAGCTGGAATGCGATTATGTACTATAACAGTTAAAGAGTTTAAAAAAATTATTTATGATTTCGAGAGTAAAAGACCATATCAACTATATGAATATAATGTTCGTCATAGTCTCGACAAAACACCAGTAAATGAGAAAATTACTGAAACTCTGCGAAGCGAAAGTGAAAACATCAAGTTTCCACTTTTAAATAATGGTGTTACAATAATAGTTGATTCTATGGTTATAAAAGGGGACAATACTTTAGAATTAAAAAACATTAGAATTGTTAATGGTTGTCAGACATCTCATACAATATTAAAAAATTGTATTTCAACAGACATTTATGACCATATTGTGATACCGATAAAAATTATCGAAACTCAAAATGAGGATATACTCAGTGAAATTACTTTCTCTAGTAATAATCAGAATTCTATACAAGCCGAAAATTTGATATCTCTTGATAAAAATATTATGCTTTTGGAAAAGGCATATAATGATTTTAATTTAACAAATGAAAGAACACTAAAAGCAAAGTATTATTTCGAAAGACGACAGGGCCAACACCATTCAATCGACAGAAGATATGTTGTTGATATACCTGAACAATCGAGAGATTTTGTTTCTATTTGGTTAAGAAAACCACATATGCCACTGCAATATAAAGATCAAACCTTATCTGAATTTAGGATGATTATTAATAGTTTTGTTGATGAAAAGCGATTTGCATTTTTTAAACTATGTATTTTATCCGGAATTCTTTGGTGTAAGTTATATGACTTAATAAAAGCAAAATATGAAATTTATGAACCAGGGAGGTACCATATTCTTTGTTCGATCGTCTATGATAAGTTACAAAACCTTTATAAATCTTCGAACGTTTTATTAGCAGATGATTTTCAAAGAATGTCATTCGTTTTGTCAAAGATTGAAGAATCAGAAAGTGAATTAATATTATTTATGAATTCCGAAACTGAGTTAAATAAATCTGTAGAAAAAGTTTGTTCAATAATAGATTCTATTGAAGACCTATCAAAAAGTGCAAAGGGTAGAATTCATTATAGAAAATTTTATCCCGTTAAGATTATTGATGAAATATTAAAAAAAATAGATAATAAAAATGGTACTGAATAATACTCTAAAATCAGGGATTGTATCAATATTAAAAAAGAGTTTAAGAAATAAGTTTTCAACTCATAACCCGGAGCCAGCATCAATGCCTTTTCATACTCGGTTACTTGGCAAAGATAGGCTTGCACTTTACCAATTTATTCACTCATTAAATACAAACTTTGGCATAACCATATTTGAACCGGTTGCTATAAAATTAGCTGAGAACAGATTTAAAGTTGCAGAGAAACAACACACGGCCGGTAATCAAATAAGCGAAGACGCTCAACATGCAATACAACGCATAATTGATAAACTTACAACAGCAGAAACTTCTCCAAATAAAATTGAAGAAATAGAAATCATTAGAAAAGTTTGTCAATCCGGCAGCATTCAAAAGGTTAAGCCAACTAAAGTTGATTTGTATCTTGAAAGTAATTCGGGAGAATTATTTCTCATTGATCTTAAAACAGCTAAACCAAATGCTGGTGAATTCAAAGGTTTCAAAAGAACATTACTTGAGTGGGCAGGTGTTGTTTTATATAACAATCCTAAAGCAAAAGTGAATACATTACTCGCTATCCCTTATAATCCTTATGAACCAGAACCGTACAACAGATGGACAATGCGCGGAATGATTGATCTTGAACATGAATTAAAAGTTGCAAAAGAGTTCTGGGATTTCCTTGGCGGTGAAGGTGCATATGAAGATTTATTGGATTGTTTTGAAAAAGTTGGCATCGAAATGAGAGAAGAAATAGATGAGTACTTCTCCCGGTTTAAATAAAATCCCCTTTCCTTTTTAAAACCACTTTGTTAAGTTGCGGTGTGCGGTAGGGCGTTGACTTCTGTAATTACACATCCCTAAAAACAAAACAGTTAATAACCCGAATACTTTTCCGGATTCCATTACTGCGGATTTCCTATTTGATATTGTTTAGGAATTAATTGCGCGTAAACCGGTTTTAATACCGTTGTGCGCATTAAATAAACAAACATCAATTAAAAAGGAGGACATATGCCCGCAGAAAACCGCGTATCAATTGTTATTACTCCCGAAGACCAAGCAGCAGTAAATCAAGCGATCGTAACGATCAGAGAAAAATTATTACCGTATTTGATTGCATTAACGCCTTCCGAAAGAAAAGAATTACCGAAGATGAGCGACAAAACAATTCCGTTTGTAAACAAAGCATTAAACTATGCCGTAAGCAACCCGGAATTTATGCCGCCGTATCTTCAATTAAGCGAATTGAATAAAGATGTGAGCGCGGTTAATACATTGAATGTTTTTCATAATCAACTTGAGCAGGTAGCAACAGGATTGGACGATACAATGATGCTTGCCGGAAGCGAAGCATACATTGCGGCGCTTTCGTATTACAATTCAGTAAAACAGGCGGCAAAAATAAACGTGCCCAATGCAAAAACAATTTACGAAGATTTAAAAGAACGTTTTCCGCAGAAAACAATTAAACCCGAATCATTAACACCGGCAGCGGTTTAAATATAATAGCAACCACATGATATTTTTATTGTATGTAGAGACGACCCGCCGGGTCGTCTCTACGGGTCGTTGGGGCGATGCACCGCAATCCGGATAAAAAAATAAAAAGCAATGAGACGATGCACCGCATCGTCTGTACGGGGGAATGAATATGTTATTTAAAAATAAATACCGCGTTGAATCGACGAGATTAAAAGAATGGGATTATTCCACGCCGTGGTGGTATTATGTGACAATTGATACAAAAAACCGCATTCATTATTTCGGTAAAATTGAAAACGGGAAAATGATTTTAAATTCAATTGGAAAAATTGCAGAAGAAGAATGGATTAATAATAAAACGGTACGTGAAAATATTGATTTGGATTGTTTTATTATAATGCCAAATCACATTCATGGAATAATTATAATTAATGAATCCGTAGAGACGACCGGTTCGGTCGTCTCAAATGAAAAAAATTATCAAAACAAAAGAAAAAACGAAGCGGTTAACGCGATAGTTTCAACAACATTACAGCCAGGTTCGTTGGGATCGGTAATGGGACAATTTAAATCCGTCTGTACAAAAAGGATTCATATGTCGGGCTGTGAAAATTTTGCATGGCAAAAAGGTTTTTACGACAGAATAATTCGTAATGAAAAAGAATTATACAATATCAGGAAGTACATAATTAATAATCCAATCAAGTGGTATTACGAAAAAAACAATGCAAGCAACACATTTGAAATGTAATTTCATAAAAACATAACAAACAATTTCGTATTCGTAGAGACGACCCGGCGGGTCGTCTCTACAATATATGTTTGAAATAATACATCTGCCGAAAGAAAAATCACCGAGACGATGCACCGCAATCCGGATGGAAAAATAAAACATCGAGACGATGCACCGCATCGTCTGTACGGTGTGGATGTCTGAGCGGTTGTGTTTTAAATGAAGGCATTCTATATAAAACGGAACGATTAAAGCAATCTGCCGAATGCGTTCATATTTTTCCCGAATGGATGTGCATTTTAACCGAACGGTTTCTGCTTTGCAATGAACACGCCGACTTCGGAATGAAATTCATTCCATTTTTATGTGCCTTATCAATTACCGGAAGAGGGAGGAGGTACTTATCAAGTGGATTTTCAAGCTGTTTTGAAAGATTTCCGACATATTTGCTTTACTCTTCCAAATATTAAAGATTTCTCTTGACAGTTAAATATCAATATGATATCATTGTGATAGCTTAATCAAAAGGAGAAGTTAAAAATGGAAGGTATTACTGAAAAATCGGCAGTTAAGGCAAATGGATTCCTAATGTTATTCTTGTTATTGGCTGTGGAGTTATTAAATACTTATGTATTATACCTTGGAATTATAGCACAAAATTCGGTTCTGATAGTCATAGCGGTGATTGTTTATCTTGTAGCTTCTGTAGGTCTTGCCGGTTTAACAATTGTACAACCCAACGATTCACGCGTATTAATACTGTTTGGAAAATATATAGGCACAGTGCGCGAATCGGGTTTTTGGTGGGTTAATCCTTTAACGGAAAGGAAAAAAATCTCATTACGTATTCACAATTTTAACAGCGAAAAAATCAAAGTGAACGATCTTCACGGCAATCCTATTGAAATTGCTGCTGTAGTTGTCTGGAGAGTAGTAGATTCCGCACGCGCGCTTTTTGATGTTCAGAATTACGAACAGTTCGTCGCCATTCAAAGTGAAACCGCCGTACGCAGTTTGGCAACGGCTTATGCGTATGATTCTTCCGAAGATGACAAAGCTTCCTTAAGAGGAAACACACAGGAAGTTTCGGAAGAATTGAAACAACAGGTTCAATCGCGTTTGCAGATTGCGGGACTTGAAATAATCGAATCGAGAATAAGTCATTTGGCCTATGCCCCGGAAATTGCGCAGGCTATGTTAAGAAGACAGCAGGCGCAAGCCGTGGTTGCTGCGCGTCAAAAAATTGTTGAAGGCGCCGTCGGTATGGTCGAAATGGCCCTTAAATCTTTGAGTGAACAGCACATAGTTGATCTCGATAACGAAAAGAAAGCTACAATGGTGAACAATCTTATGGTGGCTCTTGTATCCGAAGTTCAAGCCCAGCCGGTTATAAATACGGGAACTTTGTATTCTTAAAAATAGTGTAGAGTGATGAGTGAAGAATGTAGAAGTTAGATTGCAGGAAAAAAACGTTAATGAATTGCGAATATTGAATAACGATTTATAAAATATGATTTATAAATAACAATAATCAAAATGAAACAATTATCTGAATATTACACCGAAACATTAAAATTGATTCAGCCGAATTTTGGAAAGCGCTTTTTTGAATTACGCTCGGAGAAGGAATTGTTATGTACAATAACGTTTCCTAAATTATTCAGCAGTACTGCAATAGTTGAGTGTGCAGAAAAGAAATGGGAAATCAAAAAGGAAAAGTGGTGGAAAAGTTCTTTACTTGTGTTAGAAACAGGCAATGAAAATCCGATAGCAAAAATTCAAGTAAAATTATTTAAGAAAAGTATTGTTGAATTACCGCGCGGCGAAAAATTGTTTATTAAATTCGCGGCATTTAAAAGCGTATCTTATATTTTAACAGAATTGGAAAATCCGGTTGCTTCAATTAAAAAGAAATTCGGCTGGAAAGATAAAAGTGAAGTAAAAATCGAATACGGGATGAAACAACTCGATAATTATCCATGGCTGATAATGCTTGTTTTATATATAGAACTTGGCAGGCGGCATCAATCGGCGGCACATTAAAACGAGTGAAGAGTGATGAATGTAGAGAGTAGAATATACTCTATACTCATCACTCAAAACCAAACATTAGATTATGGCTGAAAAGAAAAAATTTCTACTTAGAATAGATGATGAAACATACAAAGCCCTAGAAAAATGGGCGGCGGATGAACTGCGAAGCATCAACGGACAAATAGAATTTATTCTTAAAGATTCTCTTAAAAAAAACAACAGGATCAAAGAAACCATTCCGCCGAATGATACGACTAATGAGAATGATCCCGGGAAATAATACCACATTTATATAAACGGAGAAGTAATGAAAAAGTTGTTGGCTGTATTTATTCTTTTATTATCGTGTTTTGCATATGCACAGCAGGATGCACCAAAAAAATACGACAGTATTTGGGAAGGTAAATTAAATTTTAATGCGACTGTATCATTGAGAATAGTTGTGAAGATTCAAAAAAATGAAAACGGAACTTTTAGCGGGTTTTTAGACAGTCCCGACCAAGGCGCCAAAGATATTCCTGCTACAAGTGTAACGTTAACGGAAGACAGTTTAAAATTTGAAATCAAACCTCTCGGTGCTGAGTATGCGGGTAAGATTAATAAAGATAGCATGATTGTTAACGGAGTGTTTAAACAAGGAATGGCCGTTATAGAAGCAAAGCTGAAAAAAATAAATAAGGTTGAAGAAGCAAGAAGACCGCAAAACCCGGTAAAGCCATATCCATATAACGAAGAAGAAATTGTATTCCCAAACGAGTCGGCAAATATTTCGCTTGCAGGTACATTAACATTTCCCAAAAGTAATGGAAAATACCCGGCAGTAGTTCTGATAACAGGCTCTGGAAAACAAGACCGCGATGAAACTGTGTATAACCACAAACCGTTTTTAGTAATAGCCGATTATTTAACAAGAAACGGAATTGCAGTTTTAAGATTTGACGATAGGGGAGGAGGTAAATCAACCGGTGATCATTCAATTGCTACAACAGAAGACTTTGCAACAGATGCGGCCGCAGCGGTTCAATATTTGAAATCAAGAAACGAGATAGACTCGAAGAAAATCGGTTTGATCGGTCATAGTGAAGGCGGCATAATTGCGCCTATGACTGCGGTAAACTCAAGTGATGTAGCGTTTTTAGTTTTACTTGCCGGACCAGCCGTGCCGGGCAAAGAAATCCTATGGCGGCAAACAGAATTGATATTGCGATCTAACGGAATGGGCGAAGAAGAAATTACAAAAAATGTAAATCAAGCTAAAAAAGCTCACGAAATTATAACTAATAGTCCGGATAGTATTACCGCTTATAATAAATTGAAGGAAATGTTTGATCAAGAGTTTGCAGCATTAAGTGATGAAGAGAAGCAGAAACCCGAATACAGCGCGGATAATTTTAAAGCTCAAACGAAAGTATTATTAAGTCCATGGTTCAGATTTTTTTTGAAGTACGATCCACAGCCGATTCTTGAAAATATTTCGGTACCGGTACTTGCGTTGAATGGTGAAAAAGATCTTCAAGTTGATCCTGAACAAAACTTGCCTGTTATTGAAAATTCACTAAAAAACGGCGGCAATAAAAATTTTAAAACTATCAAACTTCCTGGACTGAACCATTTATTTCAAACTACTAAAACAGGTGCATTAAGCGAGTATGGACAAAATGAAGAAACGTTTTCTCCGGATGCGCTAAAAATAATAGGTGATTGGATAAAAGAAGTTACTGCGAATTAGTTAAATTTTTCAGCGCCTTCTTTGCGGTACTCTGCGGAAAAAATACGGAGTTTCACAGAGAAGACGCGAAAGATTATAAAAGAGAATCAGGATTTGTCTTTGCGTAAAAGAGGAAGTGCGATATAAGTATAAATTATACATCCGAAGCAGAAGCTAAATGCGCTTTCTAAGAATGCAAAAAACAAGAGAACTCCGCCAAGCACATTTGTCAAAGTATAATTATCAAAATATTGAAAGAAGCAAATCGCAACGCATAAAATAAATCCAAGTTCGGCGGCAAATCTTTTCTGTGCCGCATCTATCGGTTTATTCTTTATGTTAAATTTTTTAACAATGAATTGGGTTAATAATCTTATAGGACTATTGCCTTGAGACGTAAATGCACGGATAGAAAAGTCGGCTACAAGAAATAGAAATACTAAAAACGAATTGAAATATAAACCTATTCCGGCGGTTATAAATGTTAATAACGCGGATATTCTCGCAGCGTTTTCGTTTATCTTATTGTTTGAAACGGGGCAAATAATATTGATAAAAGAATTTGTTTTCATCTTCTGCTCTTTCAGAATAAATACTTTTTATAAAGTATAAATGAAAACAAATTTTATGTCTTATAGTTCACAATCTTATCTACAAATTATATTTCTTCTCAAGGTCTTTTGCCCTGAAAGATAGACGGTCGTTGTCGAAATCATCAATCTCATCCAAAAGCTTTTCAACCTTTTTCTTGTCTGTGTTTTGTCTGAAATAAATATCTGTTACGTATTTAAGCGCGGTGTATCCAATTCCTTTGTCTTCCGAATTAAAACATTTTATAAAATACTGTTCGGCCTTTGAGTATAAATTGTTATTTAAATAAAATTTACCTGCAAGAATGTTGAAGTGATCTTCGAGAACCGTCGTTTTGGAAAAATCGGGTTTTGTTTTAAAGGCACTTTCAAACCCGTTAATTGTTATTCCCTTTGCTATTTGTGAAGATAAATCATTCAACCAATTGAATCCCGCGGGATTCCTTTTCATAACATCGAATAGTCTTTTAGAATCTTCCTCGAGCTCTTTTTCGTACTTGGCAGATTTGTTGTTATCGCCGAGCAGTTTGCTGTTAACCGCCGCGATATAATAAATATAATCAAGCCAGCCGCGCCATAGTTTATTCTTTTCTATAATTGCTTTTTCGGCAAACTCCAATGCAAGTTTGGAATTCCCTTTTGCATTGTGGTAAACGGCTATTGTATAATCATCGAGTAAATTATTGTTGTCGTTTTTCAAAACGTTTTCTGCTTTCTTAAATTCTCCCACGTTTAACAATTTTTGAAAGTATCCGTTCAGCACTCTTTTATTGTTAGGAAATTTTTGCAGAAATTTTTCGTAATAATTTATTGCTGCTTCATCGTTGTCTTCCAGGCTTGCATAAACTTCAATAAGTGTAAGAGCCGACTGCCCGAAAGTTAATTTACCTTTTTCGTAAGCTAATTTAAGTTGCTGCAAACCCTTATCTCTATCGCCGGAATAGCCGAGAATTCCAGCGACGAAACTTGTAATACCGCTAAGACGGTCGGCGTAATAATTTAACATACCGAGCAAAAGGTAAGCGTCGTAAAAATTCGGATCTTCTTTAAGAACTTGTTCCATAATATCTTCGGTCTTTTGACCGCTGCGAAACGCGCCCCACCATGATTTATCAAGTCCCTGTACACGTGCAAGATACCCGTAAATCGAACCGTAGTAAAATTTATTTTCAGTATTTAGTTTGGAAAGTTCAAACTTGTTTAAAATATTTTCGCAATAATTAATAATCTCTTTGTTAAGAGTTTTGCGCCCTTCTTCGCGTTTATCCGGATGCATGTCGGTAATTTGTTTATAATATTCGAGCACTTTAAGGTTGATCATGTAGTAATAATACTTTGGCGATGAAGAATTATTTTTAATCAACTCATCAATAATTTTTTTTGCTTGATCAAAATCCTCGTTGAATGTGAAATTTATAATTTTTTGATCGATGGTATTCGGTTCGTACGAATATCCATAAATTGGAATACAAAGCAGCAAAACAATTGTTAGTATTTTCATGAATCCTCTTGATGTATTTGATTAATGCGGCAAACGCACAAATAAAATAATCAAAAAAACAAATTGATGAGAGTCTATTACATACAGTTCCGTATTTTTACTGTTAAATTTAAGTTAAATATTCATTGAATGATTAAAAGAGAATTTTATGGAAAAGATTAAATCGTTTTTGCGCACAACGTTTTTTGGGGGATTTCTGGTTGTTCTTCCCATAATTGTTTTGATTTTTGTACTCGGCTGGCTTTATGATTTTCTAATTGATAAAATAAAACCGATAACTTACATCTTAATCGAAACTGCGCAGTTCAGTGAATTGATTGCATCTACTACTGCCGTAATAATAATCTTATTGCTTTTTTTTCTGGTCGGATTGATCGTTCAAACACGGCTCGGTAAATATGCTGTTCATACATTTGAAGAAAGAGTTTTAAAGAGAATTCCTCTTTACCGTATAATTAAAGAAACCGTGATACAATTATTCGGCGGAGAGAAAATGATATTTAAATCCGTAGCGTTAATTCGTCCTTTCGGCAACGAGACAATGATAACGGCATTTGTAACAGATGACAGTGATAACGGTTATACGACAGTTTTTGTGCCCTCAGCCCCGGCACCGACGGGCGGATATATTTATCATCTTAAAAGTGAATTTGTAATTAAAATAGATTACCCGGTCGAACAAGCGATGAGAACCGTTTTAAGTTTAGGCGCGGGTTCGAAAGAATTTATACAAAAATTGAAGGCCGATTACTAGACTTCAATTTCGGTTTTGAAAACAACAACTGCTTTGCCCCCGATTTGCACAAGAATCGGTTTCCCGTTTTCAATTTTAACTGTAACGGAAATTTCTCCTAATCGATTAATAGCTTCGCCCTGTCTTCCTATGAAAGAAAATTCATAACCATTATTTTCAACAATTTTATGTTTTACAATATAGGCGCCGAGCGGACCGTTGGCATTTCCTGTAACCGGGTCCTCGTTTATCCCGATTGCAGGTGCGAACATGCGCCCGTATGTTAAAATGTTTTTATTGTCGGAATCGAAAGTGAAAACGAAGAAACCGTTGCAATTTATTTCTTTGCTGATCATTGCAAGTTCGTAAAAATTCGGATTCAACTCGTTCAATAATTTTCTGCTCCTAATTCCAATCATAACCTTTGAATGCCCTGTAGAAACAATTTGAACCGGGCATTTTTCATCCAACTCGTTTGAGGAAATATTAAGTGCTGCAACGATTCTATTTTTCATTTTAATATCGAACGGTTCTTCAAATTCAATTTTTCCCTGTGTCATTATGATTTTATAATCATTTTCTGTCTTAATGATCTCAAAAGGAAGAATACCGATTTTTGTTTTATACTTAATGACAACCGAATCTAATTTTTCCTCAACAGCTCTAACATACATTGCGGCGATGGTCGCGTGTCCGCAAGTAGGAACTTCCTTACTCGGTGTAAAATATCTAATAATACCATCGCATGAATTGTCGTCTGGTGGAAACAAAAACGAAGTTTCGGAATTGTTCATCTCGCGTGCAATCATCTGCATTTGTGCTTCGGTTAAACCGTTTGCGTAGGGTACAACGCCCGCGGGATTGCCTTTAAATAATTCTTTTGTAAAAGAATCTACCTGGTAAATAATTACTTTTCGTTTCATAGTAATGCCGTTGATTATTCTTGCTGTTATCGTTCGTTAATTTCACTTTTTTGCTTGTGATAAAATTTTGCACACAGTGTTCCAGTTTCGGCCTGTATAAAAAGTACCGATCTTCTTTTCAGTAAGATTGGAAGGGAAGCCATATCGCCCGTTTTTGGTCGGATAACTCGCAACAAATATTTCATCTTTAACTCTTCCTAAAATTTCACTCGAATTTTTTTCTAAAACATCTGGGAACGTTTTTGAGTTCGGAATATTGTCATAAAGAAATAGTACATAAAACTTTACATCTTTTATATTTTCTTTTTTCTTAAACGGATTCAAGTTCACTAATTCTTCAATTTGAGCAATAGTTCTGATTATAGTTTTTATTTCTTTTCCATAATCTTCTAACAATTGTTTTTCGATATGTTCTGTAAGACTAAGAACATTCTTTTTATTCGAATCAAAAATCACGTTGCCGCTTTGAATATATGTCTTTACATTTTTCAGCCCGGCGGCTTCAAAACTTTTTTTAAGCGAATCCATTTTGATTATATTATTTCCGCCAACATTTATTCCGCGTATGAAAGCGATGTACTTAATCATAAACCGTTTTAATTTTATCCAGAATGAAACTAATTATGAATTTATTTTTAATCAAGTATTGGGTAGTGTCTCAGCTTCAATTTAACTGTCATGCCCGAATGTTTTTACTTGTCCGACGTCTTATTGGGCGGATCAGGCATCCATAAATAGATTCCCGCTGAAAGCGTGCGGGCTCGCCTCGTTGAAGACGCTAGTCGAAGCGGGAATGACTTATGTTGTTTAACCAATATTCAAACTGAGACACTACTAGATTATGGAATTATTTAGAAACTTAATATTTCCTTTGGTTTTAAGTTGTTCTCCATCGTCCAAAAATGCGCCTGACCGTGCGGTATTCTAAACATAATTAATTCCGGGCTGTTAACTGTTATGCCGAAGTTTTTCAAATATGGCCTGTCGTTTATTGCCCGCTCTCTCAATTCCATGTTGTCGATAAATTCTACCTCGCCGGATATTCGAAGCATAGTTCCAATGGAATCAGCTACTTTGAAAAAACAGACTTCGGTTTTTGGATTAATTTTTAGTTGATTGTAAAAAGGTTTCATATTGCCGGTTTGGAAATAAAATCCCGTTTCATCGGCAAACCAAAATGCAAGCGCTCTTACTCTCGGTTGATCATTTTCAAGTGTTGCCAAATAACATACTTGGTTTTCATTTGCAAATTTGATGCAGTCGTTAACTTCCATTAATTTTTACCTCTATCGTAATTTGTTTGTGGAATCAATTTTATACTTAGTCGTATTTCAACATTTCTAATGAATTAAATAATGCCATGTTGAAATCAATGTAATTACCACGACAACAAAAGCTATTGAAACGAACGCTTCTTTCTTTGGTAATATTTTTTGATCGCTGCTTAAATATTTTTTAAATGCCTTCCAGTTAAATTTAAGGTGAAAAACAAAAAATATAATAAATAGAACTCCTGCAGTTGAATGAACTGAAGTGAATAGATGATGTGACTGCTCGGAATTTTCAAAGGCCGGCGTATGACGCAGAAATATTGAAACAGGAAGAATTATTGCTGTGATTAACAGTCCGATTGAAGTGAAAGCCCGCTTGTCGAATTTTTTTGTCGTTTCCATAATTGTCGTTCCCCCATTACAAAATAAATTTTTAATTATTTCTCTCTCTTATTTTTTATTTAGTTCATATTTATTTTCGAGCAGATGAAGACCGATATCATCGACACCAACTGCCCCGTTAGTTAGCACAACAACGCCTTTCTTGTTTTCTTTATCAAATCCTATGAAAGTTCTGTAACCGAACGTTCCGCCGTTATGCCAGAGAATATGTTTGTTGAATTTTTTCCAAATGTGCCAGCCCATTGCAATGTCTAAATCGGCAACACCGGTATCATGTTGAAATTGATGAGTCTTTTCTATCGCCGTTAACAATTCTGTTTCTATAAGACCAAGATTAGCTTCAAGAAAAACAAGCATATCGTTAACGGAGGATTTAAAAGCGCCGGCACCGGCAAGCGCAGAGAAGTCCCAATTTTTTACGGCATCACCGTTTGCATTGTAACCTGTAGCAAGCCTGCTTTTAAATTCCGGTGTAATCGTAATAAAAGTGCTTTTCATTTTAAGAGGGTCACAAATATTTTTCTTAACTAACGTTTCATAATCGGTTTGAGCTTTCAATGATAGTATATGTCCAAGCAGCCCGGTACCCAAGTTGGAGTATTCATATTTTTCACCGATACCACGGGTTAACTGGTATGATGAAAGGAAGTTATATAGTTTTTCAGGAGTATAATCAGCAAACGGATTAGCAACATCTGCCGGTGCTATGTTTGAGGGCATTCTCGGCAGCCCCGATACTTGAGCCGAAAGATCTAATAGTGTAATTTCCTTTCCATCCCGACCAGGGGATTTAACAGATTGCGGAAGATGTTTTGAAATCGGATCGTTTACATTAAGCTCTTTTTGATCTGCTAATATTTGTAAAACAAGAGAGGTAAAAACTTTTGTAATAGAACCAATTTCATAAAGCGTGTTTCCGTCCGCAAGTTTATCCTCATTTTTATTCAGCTTGCCATAGCTTATTATGTGTTTTCCGTTTTCATCAATTAGTCCAACTACAATGCTTGGAATCTTTCTAAGCTCAGCCTGTTGCTGAATAATTTGTTTAATCGAATCATCCGATAGATTTTCCTGCGCAAAGGATTTTACCCCAAAGCATACAGTAATTAAAATTAGAACGAGTGAAAATTGTTTAATCATATTTTTTCCTTTGATATTAGAAATGTATTAATGAAGACCTATTGGTTTTCAATCCATTATACTTCCTATTAAAATTAGAAATGATGAACCTGTGAATAAAAGTATTGATCCTAAATCCCCGCTATTTATAAAAGACAGTTCGCAGTGAGGCGCATATTTCCGCAATCGCTTCTTTTGCTTTGTCGAACAAACCGGGCAATACTACAAAGTCGTGGAGCATTCCTTTATAACGACTCAACTTTACATTTATATTAGCATCTTTCAAACGCACGGCATATGCCTCACCTTCATCTCTTAAAACATCAAATTCAGCAGTAATAATTAGTGCGGGCGGCAAACCTTTAAGATTTTCTGCAAGCAAAGGAGAAGCAAAATGTCCTTTTGCTTGTTCCATATTTTCAAAATAATGGCTGCGGTACCAATCTATACTTTTAGCTGAAAGCCATAACCCATCGCCGAATTGTTTATACGAATCTGTTTCTGTTGATGAAAGATCCACCCAGGGGGAAATTAGTACCTGGTAGATTAACGATGGGAATGAATTTTCTCTTGAGAAAAAAGTAGCAGCTGCCGATAAATTAGCGCCTGCGCTGTCGCCGGCAACGGCAATTCTTGAAACATCTCCGTTAAATTGTGACGCATTTTTTCCAATCCATTCAAGAATTATTTTTACATCTTCAATCGCGGCCGGGTATTTATTTTCGGGTGCCAACCGGTAGTCAACAGAAACGACGATACATGGAGTACCATCTGCAAGATACGTGCAGAACGGATCAAATTCATCAAGCGAACCGCAAACAAAACCACCACCGTGAAAAAATAGTAATATCGGAAATGGTTGATTACCCTTGGGCGAATATATCCGTATGGGTAAACTGCTATTGATATTCTCGATAATGTGATTTTTTATTTGAATATTTTCAGCCGGTTTCCCAAGCCAGGATTTTTCAAAAAAAGATTCCCTTGCCTGCATTGGTGTCAAGGAAGCTAGCGGGTGGCCGGGAGATTTAGAAATTTCATTTAGAACCTCCTCGCATTGAGGATCAAGTTTTCCGTAAGGATACGATGGATAGAATATTTTTGACATCGGTTATTATATTTTTGTTCGAGTTCCTATTATTTTCTTTTATTCATCTGTCTGTGTTAAAATAATTTTACACAATTATATATGTTGTTTTAAGTGTTAGTAAGTACGGCATATCTGCCGAGCGATAATTTAAAGTCCTGGATAACACTGAATCCGATACTCTTAGCAAATCTGATTGTCGCTTCAAAAGCTTTTTTAGATACATGGAAAGGCGGTTCTACAACCAAAAGTTTTCCTTTTGCCGCTAAAATGTTTTTAAGTTCTTTAAATAAATTTTCTTTGTTCGGCACTTCGTGAACCATGTAAAAGGCAAGCGCAAAATCAACTTTCTCGTTAACGTTTATTTTGTCCTTCTCTGTTTTGTGAAGATGAATGATTTTCTCTAATTCTGTTCCCATAATTTTATCGTGAATTTTCCAAAGCATTCCCTCCTGAAAATCCGCGGCAATTACTTTTCCCTTTTGTCCAACAATCTTTGCCATTTCAATAGAAAAGAACCCGGGTCCGCAGCCGATATCAAGAACTATCATTCCTTCTTTAACATAAGGAGCTAAAATTTTGTTCGGATTTTGCAGCCATCTTCTGAATTTACTATCGAGTGATCCCGCCAATTCAACAGGACATACCCTGTTCTTGTCTTCTTTCATTTCATATTCCATTGATTAATTTATTTAAATCATTTTTTCTTTTTCGTCATTAAATAACGGGACATAAACGTCTGTGATTAAGACGTGTAAGCGTCATGAATGTTCAAATGAATAAAAATTATTTGAGTAACCGAATTAACAGAGGGTTATCAAGCTAAAAGGAATGTAAATATTGTTGTTGGGAAAAATATCAGTTATTGCCTTCAAGTTTTTCAAAATACTTTCGAATCAAATCCTCATAATCTTTTTTGTAACCTTCGAGTATTGCTTTAAGCAATTCTTCTTTCAATTTGTTTTTGCCTTCTTCAGTAGAGAGGATTAAATCCGGCGGTGTGCTGCGTGCCGTGTTTTGTCCCGTTGTAGATTTTCGATTCTTCTCAAAATCTCTTTCGTTAACTGAGCGTTGGGCATCGAGCATCCTTGAAAGAATTTTTTCTTGCTGTCTTATAAGTTCGTCGTTAACTTTTTCGGACTGCATGTTTGTAACAACTTCTTTCATATCTCGTAAAATCTGTTCAAGATTAGCTGCAAGTTTTTTTGATTGTCCCGACTCGCGCGCTTCTTGATTCATTTGTTCAAGTGATTTACGTATCAATTCCTGCTGCTGCGCAAGTCGCTGCATTTGAGAGGCCATTTCCTGTGTCATCTGTCCTTGATTCATCATTTGGGTTAATTGATTTAATTGCATCTGCTGCTGTGAAAGCTGCTGCATTTGCTGCATCATCGACATCATTCCGCCGCCCTGCCCGCCGCCGCTCATCATATTATCCATCCCGCTTTTCAAAAGATCTGCGGCTTCGTTTAGATATTGCATAGCCTGCTTTTGATTTTGCGATGCCATTGAACTGTTTTGATTCTGCAACGATGTAACTGCTTTTTGCATTTCCGAATTTGATTTACCGAGAGAGTTTCCCATTTCAGGCGTTATAGCGAAAGTCTTTTGAGAAAGCGCCGACATCTTTTGCAAAATTTTATTCAAGTTATTTTGAAGTGCATTTTGATCGCGTGCGTTCTGCTGAAGTTGTTGTGCATTGTTTGAAGATAAATCGGATTTGTTTTTTAATTCCTCCTGCGATTTTGAAAGAGTAAGCATGTCATCCAAAATTTGCATCATATCATAAAACGTTTTCATCTGGTTCATTTGCTGCATTGCCGACTGCATTTCCTGAAACTGCTTATTCATACTTTGCATGTTTTGCGACATTTGCTGTTGGTTTTGCATCGCTTTCATCTTTTGAAACTTTTGCAATTCTTTCAGTGCTTCATCTGATAAACTTTCGTTGTTCTGTTTTTCAAAATTCTTCATTGCTTGTTCAAGCTTATCTTTTGGCAAGTCCTTTAAATCCCTCATTTTATCGTATAGCTTTTCCATTTCATCTTTTAAACTGTTCATTTCTTTGGAAATATTTTCTTGGCGTTTGGAAAGCTCATTCCTCTTTTGCTGATCTGATAGGTTGGATTTTTCAGTTTGATTTTTTAAATCATCTAATTTATTTGCCAATTCCTCGGTGCGTTTTATCAGCTCGTCAATTTTCTGTTCAATTTGTACACGTTTTAAGAGATTAAGAGTTCGTTCGATACTTTTCTTAAAATATTCTTCGTTGGCTTTCATTTCCTCCATAGACATTTGAACGTTATCGCGCATCAAGTTTTTTAATGATTCCTGCATTTTGCGCATCGCTTCTTTCATTTCCTCGCTTGTCATCTCATCAAGCAATTCCTGGAGCTCATTGTATTTTTCTAAGGTCTCTTTGGATAAAAGATTATTCTGCATTAATTCGTTTTGCATCTCTGAAAGTTTTTGAGAAGTGCCGTCAATTTTTTCAGTAAGTTCTTCAAACTTTTCGACCGCTTTTTGGATGCGTTCCTTTTCCTGCCAAGTAATTTGTCTGTTATTTTGTTTAAGATCATTGCTGATTTTTTGCATTTCACGTTGTAATTGTTCGGCTTCTTTTAATGTTTCGGTAAGATCCTGTGCAGCTTCCTGTTGAGCGTCTTCGGCACCGGCAAAAAGCTCATCCATTGATGGGACTTGAATTGTAAAGAGTTTTGTCTTTGCGGATTTCGGTCCCGATACAATGTCGTTATCAAATATTTCCAAATAGCAGGAAAGAGATTCACCTTCTGCCAATACAAGAGGCGTTACATCCCACGTGAAATAAACTTCATCTTCTTTTAGATTAGTATTTATTGTAATAGGAATTTGAGAAAATTGTTCGGCAGGCTGCCTGTATTTTGATGCACTCAGTTTATAATTCAAAAAAAGTTTTGTAAAGCCGTAGTCGTCCTTAATTCTTGAAACAAGAGATATTTTAGAATTACCGTCAAGCCGTATTGGTTTGCCTGATAATTCCGGCGACAGCATTTCTATCTCGGGCATTTCATCGTAAAGTGTTTTTATGAAATAAGAAATTGGATTGAGGTCCCGATATCCTTGTTTATCACTAATTTCTATTTGATAATTAATATCTCTTAAAACATTAAAATCAGTGCGCGCGGATTTATTGAAGTGATTCATCTCCTTCATTGTACTATCGCCGAAAAGAATATTGGCGGTTGATAAATCTCGTGACGATAAAATATTTAATTCAACGCGGCTGCCTTTTAGTGCGGTTATGTTTCCGTTATCCTTTTGAACAACAACTGGTAATTTTGAATATGAAGGTGAAATGATTTTTAATTCGTAGCGTGTAATAATCGGGCGATTAATTACCGAGATTTTGTACTCGTCGCTTTTTATACCCTCGGCATAAGCAAAATACATTATTGAATTTTTTATAGCATTAATATCAAAAGAAAATATTCCTGCTGAATCCGCCGTCAGTTTAATATCTACGGATTCTGCTTGCTCATCGGTTTTTGTTGCAAGAATAACGTGGGTCGGTTTCTGTCCAACAGTGTTGATTTTAATCGTGATATTTTCGTCTCTCGTTACTTCTGCGTTGCCGGGATAAATATCAAAGTAAAATTTTTGAGGCGGGGCGAAATTTTTATCATAATTAATTAAGCGATATGCTGCCGAATTTATTGGGTTCACGAAAATTAATAATGATACAAAAACTATAAACACAAGGAGAGTGATTTTTATGAATTTATAAGTCCGTGTAAAATCGATGACGTCTGTAAAATTTATATTTATCGATTTATTATAAACTTGCTTAAATGCTGCATCTATTAATTGCGAAGAATAATTGTTGTTCTTTTCATTTGTTAATTGAATAGCATTTGCGAGCTCATCTTTTATTTCGGGAAAATGTTCGCCGACTTTTGCCGCCGTTTTTACATAATCAGGGTGTTTGAAATAAAGATAATCTTTAATAAACGGGTAGATAAATGAAATCAAAAGATATAACAGAATGCCGGAAAGAGAAAAAAACAAATAAGTTCTCACCGAAATATTGAAATAGCCAAATGTTTCAATCAAAATGAAAATAAAAATTATAGCGCAGCCCAAGATTAAGTTACGGGTAAATCTATAAATTCCATCGCGCCGCCTTTCGCGCTCGACTACGGATTTTAGCTTCTTCTCTATTTCGTGTAAAAAATTATTCATAAAATTTCTAATTCATTAAAGCCCACACAACGATATTTGTTCCAAACCGTAATGCTTCTTCGCGTTTATCAGGTGGATTATTGTGAACTTCGGCATCAGCCCAGCCGTCACTCGGATTGCTTTCGTAAGTGTAATAAACACAAAGGCGTTCATTATAAAATATTCCAAAACCTAGAGGCGGTTTATTGTCGTGCTCATGTGTTTTTGGCGGACCGTTTGGAAAGTCGAACATACATTTATAAAGTCCGTAATTAAAAGGCAGTTCCTGAAAATCTTTCTCGGGAAAAACTTTTTTCATCTCGCGGCGAAGTGCTTTATCCAAACCGTAATCGTCATCAACGTAAAGAAATCCCCCGTTCTCGAGATATGTCCGCAATTTCTTTGCATCGGAATCGGAGAAAACAATATTACCGTGTCCTGTCATAAATAAAAAAGGATAATCAAAAATATTTCCGCTTGAAAGGTCAACAAATTCATAAACCGGTTTTGTTTTGATGTTGGTGTTTTGTGCTATGAAATTTAATAGATTTACTTCCGCGGAGGGATCGTTGTACCAGTCGCTGCCGCCGTTGTATTTTAAGCGCGCGATTCTAAAACCACCTTCCGCCTGAGGCCAGACTGCGCCGCCTGCAATTAATACAAATAAAAATGTGTATAAATACTTTAGCATAAATTCTTTCATTTGTGCAGCTAAAATAAAGATTTACTATTCGGTATGCTTGGGTAAAAACACGGCCACGAATAGCACTAATTAACACGAATTGTAAATGGAATTTCTATAACTTTGTGAAAAGAAAAAGGAATTAGCTATGAAATATTTTATGTACTTAATTGTTTTATTTGCTTCGAGTATTGCGCTGGCGAAGCCTGTAGGTTTTGATGATTATTTCATTGATAAAACCATGCGCGTTGATTATTTCCACATCGGCGATGCCGCAACTGAAATTGTTACTATTGATCATGTTTATCAATACGGAATATGGGCGGGCAGCTTAAAAAACCTGATCGACAATTTTAACAACGGTGCGTACTATTATAAAATTTACGACGAAGCATCGGGCGCGTTGATCTTTTCTTACGGGTTCGACAGCTACTTCAAAGAATATCAAACAAGTGAAGAAGCCGCAAAGGGAATTAAGCGAACATACCACGAAAGTGCTGTTATTCCATTCCCCAAGAACAAGATTAAATTTGTTCTTGAAAAACGTGATAAGCAAAACAAGTTGAACGAAATTTTCTCAGCAATGATTGATCCTTCGGATCTATATATAATCAAGGATGCGGTTCAAGATGATGATGTAAAAGTTTACAAAAGTCATTTTAGCGGGGATGCACATTTAAAAGTTGATGTGGTAGTTTTAGGCGATGGATATGCGGCGAGTGAAAAAGAAAAATTTGAAAAAGATTTGAACCGCTACACGGAAATATTTTTCAACCATGAGCCGTATAAATCAAACAAAGATAAATTCAATATCTACGGAGTGTTCAAACCTTCGGAAGAAAGCGGTATCGACGAGCCCGGCGCTGATATTTATAAAAACACAGTTTTAAGTACAACATTTTATTCGCTCGGTTCTGAAAGATATGTCCTAACTGAAGACAACAAATCAATGCGCGATCTCGCGGCGCATGTTCCGTACGATGCAATTTATATTATGTGCAATTCGCCGCGTTACGGCGGCGGCGGAATTTATAATTTTTACTGTACATTTGTTTCGGATAATCAATTCAGCCCGTACATATTTCTTCACGAATTCGGTCATTCGTTTGGCGGACTAGCAGATGAATATTACACATCCGAAGTTGCTTATAATGAATTCTACACACCGGGGTTAGAACCGGTTGAACCAAATATCACGAGGTTTATTGATAAGGGAAATTTAAAATGGAAAAATTTAGTTACACCGGGGATTGAATTGCCGACTCCATGGGAAAAAGAAGAATATGATAAAATGGATTACGCATGGCAAAAAGAGCGGCGGGAAATGAATAAGAACATAGCGGAATTAAAGAGAAACAAAGCATCCCAAGATGAAATTGATAAAGTTCAAAACGAGTATAATCTAAAAGACAAAATGCACAGCGATGAAGTTGATAAGTATTTACATGCTTCAAAATACTGGAATCAAGTTGGCGTTTTTGAAGGAGCAGGATACTCAGCAAAAGGAATGTACCGCCCGATGCTTGATTGTATAATGTTTTCGAAAGGAACAAAACCCTTCTGCAAAGTTTGCGAAACATATGTTGAAAGAGTAATAAAATATTTTGCGGAATAATGTGAAAGAAAATAATCGTAAGTCGATAAGGTTAAAAGATTTTGATTATACTACACCCTGGTGGTATTATGTAACAATATGTACTTACGAACACAAATACTATTTCGGAAATGTTAATGAATCATTGGTGATTTTAAATAATACAGGTAAAATAGCTGAAGATTGTTGGGTAAAAATTCCCGAGCATTTTAACAATGTTGAATTAGATTGCTATATTTTTATGCCAAATCATTTACATGGAATAATAATAATTAATAAACAAGAAGAAGTAGCGGCTCAATATATTGAGCCCTTGCAAATAGAACGTCGATATCAAAATATAGTAAAAGGTTCTTTGGGATCAATCGTTAGGTCTTATAAAGCGGCTGTAACAAGGGAATGTACAAGATGTAAAATATATGATTTCAAATGGCAACGAAATTATTATGAAAGGATTATTCGAAATGAAAAGGAACTTTATAATATAAGAAGGTATATAGAACAGAATCCCTTAAAATGGGAATATGAGAAAAATATAAGCAAGAACTTGTTTTAAAAAAGAAAGGATACAACCATGAATAAATTAACAGGTAAAAAAATACTAATGTTTGTTGATCACGTTTACGAAGACTTGGAATTATGGTATCCCAAATTGAGATTAATAGAAGAAGGCGCCGAGGTTATTGTAGCGGGACCCGAATCAAATAAAATTTATGAAGGAAAAAACGGATACCCTTGCAGGTCCAATGCGTCTTATAATGATATGAATGAAAAAGATTTTGACGGACTCGTAATCCCGGGCGGTTTTGCGCCGGATAAACTGCGAAGAGATAAGAAAGTTCTCGAACTCACAAAACAGTTCAACGATTCCGGAAAGTTGATCGCGCATATTTGCCATGCAGGGTGGATAACAATTTCGGCAAAAATTATGAAAGGTTATAAGTGTACTTCAACGCCGGGAATAAAAGATGATATTGAAAATGCCGGTGCAATTTGGATTGACGAGCCGGTTGTAATTGACCGCAACATGGTTTCGAGCAGAAGGCCTGACGATCTTCCCATGTTTTGCAAAGGAATAATTGAAATATTAATGCAAAATCCTAAATAAAATAAATTATTAAATGATTGATCTACTAATATTATTAATTGTTTCCCAGCTAATAATAATTTCTATTTTTCTTTTAAGCCCACGAAAGACGAGGGAAATAAGTCATATTATTTTAGGGTTTTTCTTTCTTGCTTTGGCGATTAATCTTCTTAATGGATATATATACCGTGCGGGATATTACAATAAAGACTTAACAAATTATATATTTATTGGCGCTCCGTTTGCGTTTCTTTACTCACCGTTAATGTATTTTTATGTAAAATCCATAACCGACAAGCCCTTTGTTTTCAAACTAAAATATTTATTTCACGCGATCCCATTTCTAATATTTACTTTGTATTTGTGTGTTGAATTTTACTTTTTGCCTGAAGCAGCAAAGAGAAATTTTGCATACGATTTTAAAAAATTTGTTTTCTGGGCAACGTCAATAATATTATTGAACATACAAGTTGTTGTTTATGTGGTTAAAGTAGTATTACGGCTGCGCAAATATAGTAGAAAAATTAAAACGATCTTTTCATCAACGGAAAAAATTAATTATTCGTGGTTAAGATTTTTGGCAATAGGATTATTTTTGTTATGGTTAGCCGATATAGCGCGGGCTTTATCGTTTACAAGTAGAAACACAGCTTTAATTGCTGAAATAATTTTCCTGCTTGGATTTTTATTGATGTGTTATCTTATACTTTACAAAGCATTAACCCAGCCTGTTATCTTTTCCAATATGGAAGAAGTTCAACCTCAAAAGAAAAAATCATTGTCGGACGAGGTAAATGAACAATATTTAAATAAATTACTTGATTGCATGGAGAACGAAAAACCGTATTTAAATCCTTCAATCACAATTTATGATCTATCAGAAAAAACTTCCATTCCACCAAGATCCTTGTCGGATGTGATTAATAATTCACTAAACAAAAATTTTTATGATTTTATAAACGAATATAGAGTTAAGGAAGCTGCAAAACGGTTTTCGGATAAATCTTATTCTTCAAAAACAATACTTGAAGTTTTATATGAAGTTGGCTTCAACAGTAAATCATCCTTCAACCAAGCATTTAAAAAGCATACCGGATTAACTCCCACGAGTTTTAAAAAACAAAATGAACAAACCCCAGTCACGGTTAATTAAATTTTCCAAGAAGCAAAAAAACTGAAAAAATAGTACATCTAAACGCGGTACGCATCTTTTAAGCCGATTTTTCCTTAGCGAGAGATTTTATTTGCGACGTAACTAATTCATTATTAATAAAAGGAGTGAACGTCGTGAAAACATTTAAAGAAATTATGATGATTGCAATTGTCTTTATGATGACAGCAATTGGAAATGCTAACGCACTATCCGGAACAAATCCGCAGTTAGAATCAATTATATGGAAGTTTAAGACCTCGGGTGCTGTTAATGCAACGCCGATAATTTTAAACGATATTCTTTATGTGGGAAGTTTCGACAGTTGCTTTTATGCAATCGATCTTAAAACGAGAACCGAAAAATGGCATTACAAAACCAATGATAAAATCTATACTACTGCGGTCGTTTGTGAAGATGTTATTTGCTTTGAAAGCGGAAATATTTTGTACGCACTTAATATTGACGGAAGCTTAAAATGGAAATACACTTTATACGAAGGAAGCATTGTAAATCAACACGATGAATGGGATTATTATCACTCGTCACCGACTGTGGGAGGCACCACCGTTTACATCGGTTCGGAAAAAGGACTTGTCTTTGGTGTTGACGTTAAGACAGGCAGTAAAGTATTTCAATGCCAAACGCCAACAGCCGAGTACACAATTGAAACTACTCCGTTGATTTACGATGATAAAATTTATTTCGGTGATTGGGGAGGTGTATTTTATTCATACAACTTATCAACCGGTAATATGGTGTGGCAATATGAAACAAAAAAAGATCATTCATATTCTGATTGGGTTAATGCAATTGTTACTGATCCTATCATGTATGAAGGAAATATTTATTTCGGAGGTAGAAATTGCAATTTATATTGTTTAGATCCTCATACAGGCGTAAAAAAATGGATGTATCACGATAGCGGAAATATGTGGATGCTCGGCGGACCGGTAATCGCCGATAGTTCATTGTATATAGGAAGTTCTTATCAACACATTGTTCACTCATTTAATGCAATTACCGGCAAGCAAAATTGGAAAACAAACGTTGAATACCGAGTTAACGGAAAGCCCTTGGTAGATGGCGATAATGTTTATGTGGGGACAGAGCACGATACAGATAAAAAACTTGGAACACTATGCGCAATTGACAAAAAAACCGGTGATCTTAAAGTTAAGATGAAAATTGGCGGACAAATATATTCCACACCTGTTTTATATGATGGAGTAATTTATTTCGGATGTACGGACGGCTGTATTTATGCTGTTGATCAAAATAAATTTTTAAACATACCATATCCAGATACATATTTGAAAGAAAGCACTATCGATCTTGGAAAGATTCAAAATACAGGAAGTTATTCCACAAGTATTTATGTTCACAACAGAGGAGGGTTTGCAGATTCCGTAACAGTACAATCGCAATTTAGTCAATTAAAAGTAGAACCAAAAGTTCTTATAATTGCACCGAAAGATTCTCAGGAAGTTAAATTAACTTTCGATTTTAAACCATTAATCGCCAATAAAAAATATTCAGCACGGGTAATGTTTACATCGAATCTTGCAATTGTATCAAAAAAAATCCCTCAAACAATCACCTTCGAACTTGAGGAAGTAACAGGAATTTCTTCCGATATTGAAAAACCTGTATCGTATTCATTGAGTCAGAATTACCCAAATCCTTTCAACCCGGAGACTTCAATTAAATATCAAATTCCACTCGCGGGAAATGTTGATTTGAAAGTATATGATTCGCTTGGAAGGGAAGTAGCCCATCTTGTTAACAAAGAGCAAAGCGCAGGTAATTATGAAGTAAAGTTTAACGGAAATAATCTGAGCAGCGGAATTTATTTTTATAGAATAAAATCCGGCGATTTTGTGGAGACCAATAAGATGTTATTGCTAAAATAATTTTTTGCTTAGTGGGTGGAAGACCGGGTTCGCAGCCCGGTTTTTTTATATCACTTTTCCGCCGCCGAATAATTAATATTAATCCGTTTTATTTCTTGTAACTTAATTGCATCTCATTCAATCTACGTTTATGTTCGCCAATCAATTTTCCGGATAGACTTAATGAAAATATTCCATCTCAATAATCCCGCTGCCGGAAACGGAACCGGAAATAAATTTTTCTCGTCAATTAATTTTGAAATAGAAAAACTTGGAATTGTTTACAAAGCAATTCAAACAGAATACGCCGGTCACGGCACCGAATTGATCGGAGATTTGGATTTTGGAAATTACGATGCCCTTGTTGTATCCGGCGGCGACGGTACTTTGTTCGAAGTGGTGAACGGCTATTTCAAGAATGAATCCGGTAAGAAAATTCCGATTGCGGTTGTGCCGATTGGGCGGGGGAATGCGTTTGCGCGGGATATTAATTTATCGCCGGATAATTGGAAAGATTCAATCAAAAATTTACCGGAAGGAAGAACAAAAAAAATTGACGTTGCTAAATTCAAAATGCAAGATAGAGAATATTATTTTGTAAATATCCTGGGGTTTGGTTTTGTAACGGATGTAGCGGGTACAGCTTTTAAATTAAGAGCTTTCGGACATCTATCATATTTAATCGGTGTGTTTTATCAAACCATAAAATTAAAGCCGTATAATTTGAAAATTGAGATTGACGGTAATATAATTGAACGCGAAAACGTTTTTGCTGAAATATCTAATTCGCGTTATACGGGAAAAGATTTTTTAATGGCTCCTTCGGCAAGAATCGATGATGGGTTTTTAGATGTTGTGCTTTTAAATAAAATAACACGTGTGCGGCTTCTTCAATGTCTCCCAAAAATATTTAACGGAACACATATTAAAATGGAAGAAGTGGAGACTTTCAAAGCAAAAAAAATAAAGATTGAGACAATGCCCAAAAAGCTATTAACGCCGGATGGACAATTAATGGGCTCTACTCCAATTGAAATAGAGTGTTTGCCTCAAACAATAGAAATATTTACAAACTAGAAAATTCTGCCTTTATTATTTTCACGGAAGATTATTCAAATCAACGTTCCCGCCGGAGATAATAAGTGCTAAGGTTTTATCTCTAAATTTATTTTTATTTTCATAAATTGTTGCAAGAACAACAGCGCTTGACGGTTCAATAATTATCTTCATCCTTTCCCAAACCATTTTCATTGCTTCGATAATTGAATTTTCGTCAACTGTAATTATTTCATCAACATTGCTTTTAATAATATTAAAAGTTCGTTCGCTCAAGTTTGTGAGCAGTCCGTCGCAAATCGTCTGCGGATTAGTAGATGGATAAATAACATTATCGCGGATTGAACGGAAAGTGTCATCGGCACCTTTTGGTTCGGCGCCGATAACTTTAGTTGAAGGAGAAAAATATTTTGTGCTCAAGCATGTTCCACTTAATAATCCGCCGCCGCCAACGGGAGCTATTATAAAATCGAGATTTGGTAATTCCTCATAAACCTCTTTTGCACAAGTTGCCTGTCCCGCAATAACTGCATAATCATCAAACGGCGGAATTACAATCGCACCGGTTTCATTTACAACTTTATTTAATGCTTCCAAGCGGGATTGAAGCAGCGGTTCACAAAAAATTATTTTTGCACCGTAACCTTCTACTGCTTTCTTTTTTATTACCGGTGCAGTGTGCGGCATAATAATGTATGACGGAACATCCTTCATTTTTGCCGCCAAAGCCAAAGCGGCGGCATGGTTGCCGGAAGAATGTGTGGCTACACCTTTTTTTAATTCATCATTTGATAAGGAAAGAATTGCATTGCTCGCCCCGCGGAATTTAAAAGCTCCAACTTTCTGAAAGTTTTCGCATTTGAAAAATAAATTACACCCGAAAATTTCATTTAAAGATGAAGATGTTAATATCGGTGTAAGGTGAATTTGATTTTTGATTCTTTCGTGTGCTTCCCAAATATCAAGTTTTGTCGGCTCGTTTTTAAGCATGATTGTTCTTATTTCGTTCAAGAAAGATTTATTATTCTATTAAAGATAAATTGGAATCAAATTTATAACTTTCTCCAATTTCCGAATCAAACGAAAATGTTTTATCCCCGTAACGAAGATTGCATTTTTCACCTGATAAAGATTTTATCTTGATAAGATTCATTTTACCGTTTTGCCAATTTATATTTACTTCGAAATTGCCGCGGGCTTTTAATCCATTGATAAATCCGGTATTCCATTCTTTTGGAAGAGCCGGCAAAATATTTATTTCATCATTATGACTTTGTAAAAGCATTTCCGTAATTCCGGCGGTACCGCCGAAGTTTCCGTCTATTTGAAACGGCGGATGATTATCGAATAAATTCGGTAAAGTAGATTTTGCTAAAAGCATCTGAACGTTTTCAAAAGCTTTTTGTGAATCTTCCAATCTTGCCCATAAATTAATTATCCATGCGCGGCTCCAGCCGGTGTGCCCGCCGCCGGATTTTAATCGTCTTTCCAAAGTAGTGCGTGCTGCTTGTGCAAATTCGGGGGTTGTGCGGACGCCGATTTGATTTCCCGGATACAGCCCGAATAAATGCGAGACATGACGATGACCCGGTTCTGCTTCATCATAATCTTCAAGCCATTCTTGAAGTTGTCCGTGCTTGCCTATTTTGAGCGGCGGAATTTTTGACAAAGTATTTTTCAAAGTATCTCTAAATTTTTCATCGATGTTTAATATCTCGGATGATTTGATAAGATCGGTGAATAATAGATGAATAATTTCGAAATCCATTGTTGCGCCTATGCACAAAACACCAACATTACCGTTCGCATCGATAAAGGAATTTTCGGGCGAATGTGATGGATTTGTAACCAAACGTCCTTGTTCATCTTCAATTAAAAAATCAATTATGAATTTTGCGGCTTCTTTCATTGTAGGATAAGCGCGCATTAAAAATTTCTTATCTCTTGTGAAATCATAATGCATAAAAAAGTGGGTTGAAAGCCAAGCTCCTCCCAGCGGCCACAAACCCCACCGGGCGCCGTCAACGGGTGTTGTTGCTCTCCAAAGATCCGTGTTGTGATGTGCTACAGAACCATCACAATCATAATGAATACGTGCTGTTTTTTTGCCCGGCTCAACGAGTGATTCGATCATATCGAAAAGGGGTTCATGGCATTCGGAAAGATTTGTAATTTCGGCAGGCCAGTAATTCATTTCCGCATTAATGTTAATTGTATATTTGCTGCCCCAAGCAGGTTGCAAATCGTCATTCCAAATACCTTGTAAATTTAACGGTTGTGTACCCGGCCGCGATCCTGAAATCATCAAGTACCTTCCAAATTGATAATACAACGAAACAAGGGATGGGTCGGATTCGCCGAGTTTAATCCTGTTTAATCTTTCGTCGGTCGGCAATTTCTCATTTTCGTTTTTACCGAGGGAAATGTCAACGCGTTTGAATAATGATTGATAATCCTTAATGTGGTTAGTCAGTAAATTCTCAAAAGATTTTTCAGCACTTGCCAGTTTTTGTGAACAAACCTGTGCGGGATTTTTACCGAGATAATTTGTTGAAGCGGTAATAATTAATGTAACTTCGTCTGCGTTTTCAACATAGAGGTAATCGTTTTTATAAAACACCTTTCCATTTTTTGAAAAAGCCTTTAAATTACTTTCGAACGAAATACCCCCTTTATCCCAGTTTTTGTTCGTTTCTTCGGGATTAGTTAAACCATTTTTTAATTCATCAAGATTAACTCCCCATCTTCCGTTCATAATTAATTTGTCGCCGGAAGATTTTGTAATAAAAGTTTGCTTGCTGTTTAAAGTTGCTTTGAATGAAATTGAGCCGGGTTTGTTGCTGGTAAAACGATAAACCAAAACTTGATCCGGGTAGCTTGCAAAAATCTCGCGGGTGTAATTTATACCGTTGGTTTCATAAGAGATTTTTACGACGGCATGTTCAACATCAAGCTCTCTTTTATAGTTTTTAAATTCTTTATGGTCATCAAAGAAAATTCTTAAATCTCCGAGCGGCTGGTATTTCATCAAATCAACAGGGTTGCCCATCAATTTTTGGTTTGCCAAATCCATTGCTTCTTGATACTTGCCTGTTTTAATCAGTTCGCGTACTTTGGGCAAGTTGGGAAGAGCCTCCGGGTTATTTGGATCGTATTGTTTACCTGTCCAAAAGGTGTCGTCGTTTAACTGAACTCTCTCCGAATCAACACGCCCGAAAACCATGCCGCCCAAACTTCCGTTTCCAACCGGCAAAGCTTCGGTCCATCTATTTGCCGGTTTTTCGTACCATAGTTTGTGATATGAATTATTCTGGCACAGCATTACTGTAGAGAAAAGAAATAATGTAAAAATTATGGTAAAGGTTTTTTTGATGTAATTGTTCATTGTGGACCTATTTATATTTTAGTTTTACGGCGTTCCAAAAAAAATCAACGTGCCTTTCCGCGAGAACGAAAACTTCTTTTATGTTTTGTGTGTTGTCTAATGACATTTTTTCAGTCCTCAAAAGAAAAAGCGGCGAGATAAATTCCTCGGTCAAAATTTCAGATTTAAATTTCGCTACTATTCCGGCTTTAATCATCTCGTTAAAAATCATATTACAGATAGTTCTTAGTTCTATAAGATAATCCGAAACGGAAAGAACTTGCGAACCGATTTTTGTGAATTGTTCCATTAGTAGTAGTCGTATAAATTTTCTTTCGTCGGGCTCATTCCAAACTTCGATTAAACGTTTTGTAAAATGTTTTAAGAATTTTTCCGGGTTTGAAAGATCGTCCAGCAAATCATCGTTTAAAATCACTTTGCCGATTGATTTTGTTTTAAATTCTGCAAGTATCGCCGAGAAAATTTCTTCTTTGGATTTATAATGATTATAGATTGCGCTTTCTCGAATACCAACGGACCGCGAAATTTGTCTAATAGAGGCACCTGAATACCCGTGAGTAGAAAAAAAATCAAATGATTTTTCTAGAATCTGTCTTTTTGTGTTTTGATTTTTCATGAGCGGTTTATCATAATGAACGCTCGTTAATATATGTGTTTTTGCTAAAATTTCAAACTAATTGCAGGTTATTAATAGCTCATATTATCTATTTTAACTTTCCCTCTAAAAATCCAATAAATACTTACTGTGTAAGCGAGCACAAAAGGAATTCCGATCAAAGCAATGGTTAACATTATTCCCAATGTTTTTTGAGATGAAGTAGCATTGTAAATGTTCAAACTGTATTCTGGATTGGGATTTGAAAGAACAATGTTTGGAAAAAGTCCGATTGCAAAAATAGCGAGCAGTGCGGCAATGCTTGCGCACGAAGATAAAAACGCGCGGAACTCGCGACCGTGAAAAATTTCGCGCGGAATGTTTGCAATCGCAAGCATATTCAGAAGAGCTACTAGAAACAAAGCCGGCTGTTGTTTAAAATGCTCGACCATATGCGGGTAATAAATTAAAGTTGCCATTGTAGTAGTTACATATGATATCACAAAAAATATAATTGTGTTGTTTACCCATCCTCGTATTTTATTTTGTAATTCGCCGTCGGTTTTCATAACAACATAAATAGCGCCGTGCATCATGAATAAAGCTACTGTTGTAATTCCAACCATAATCGTGTAAGGATTTATTAAACCCAAAAAGGTGCCGGCGAATTCTTTTTGCGAATCGATTGGAACGCCGGTAATGATGTTGCCGAGTGCGATGCCCATCAACAGCGCGATTAAAATACTTGCGATGCTGAAGGCAACATCCCACATTTGCCGCCACCACTTCATCGGCTGCTTGCTTCGGAATTCGATTGCGATGGCCCTGAATATAAGAGCGAATAAAAGAAGAATGAATGCGGTATAAAATCCCGAAAACACTGTTGCATAAACATGCGGGAACGCTGCAAATAAAGCTCCGCCGCCGGTTACAAGCCAAACCTCGTTGCCGTCCCAAACTGGCCCGATCGCGTTAATCATAATTCTTCTTTCATAATCATCTTTAACAAAAAGATGAAGCGCGCCAACGCCGAGATCAAATCCGTCTAGAATTGCATAACCTGCAAGCAGAACCCCGATTAGTATAAACCAGATTGTATTTAAATCAAATGTAAATTCCATAGCTTGTTATATTTTATTGATAAAATTATTACCTATCTAAAACTGCTTTTTGATGTTCGTACTCAGATTGAATTTCCTCTGCGTGTTCCGGACCGTGTTGAATTTTTTCGTTAAGAAGATAAAGGAATAATACGAATAGTAGAGAATAAATCACCGCGAAAAGGATTAATGAAAATAGAACTTGTTCCGCGTTAACAGCTTTTGAAAGTGCTTCGGATGTTCGTAAAAGTCCGTAAACAATCCACGGTTGTCTTCCTACTTCCGCAGATATCCAGCCGATTTGATTTGCAATTTGAGGACCAAGTACCGAGAAAACAAAAATCCACAACAGCCATTTCTTATCAAAAATATTTTTGCGCCATAAGAAAAATATTCCGATAACACTTAAAGCTATTAAACCGAATCCTATCGCGACCATTAAGTGGTACGATTGAAACACAATATTTACCGGCGGGCGGTCTTCAGGTCTGAAAGCGTTTAATCCGGTAACGGGTTTTTGCGAATCACCGTAAATTAAGTAACTGAGCATCCCGGGAATTTTCAAACCAAAGTTCACTTCTTGTTTTTCATCATTAACCCAGCCGAATAAATACAAATCACCGGCAGCAGACGAATCGTAATGTGCTTCGAATGCGGCAAGTTTTGCCGGTTGTGTTTCACTTATTCCTACAGCGCTTTGGTGACCCGTGAACAATTGAAACAATGATGCAAATAGTGCAAAGCCAAGTGCAATTTTAAAAGATGATTTTGCAAACTCGACGTGCTTGTTTTTTATAAGATAAAATGCGCTTACGCTTAAAACCAAAAACGCACCGGCAAGCCATGCGCCTGATAAAACGTGTGATAATCTTTCAACGGATGATGGATTAAAAACCATAGACCAAAAGTCTGTGATTTCTGCACGGGTATTAATTCCTTCGCCAACTATATGATAGCCTGCGGGAGTCTGTTGCCATGAGTTTGCAACAACAATCCAAACTGCGCTTAGCATAGAGCCGAATGAAACCATGATTGTTGAAAGAAAATGTATTTTGGGTGATACTTTGTTCCATCCGAAAACTAAAACAGCAAGAAAACCGGATTCTAGGAAGAATGCAAAAATTCCTTCAGCGGCAAGCGCGCTGCCGAAAACATCGCCGACAAATCTTGAGTACGTTGCCCAGTTTGTTCCGAATTCAAATTCCATTACAATTCCCGTAGCAACGCCCATCGCAAAAGTTAATGCGAAAATCTTAACCCAGAATTTTGTCATGCGCTCGTATAATTTATTTTTTGTTTTTAGATACATCCCTTCCATTATAACAAGCAAAACTCCAAGTCCGATACTTAACGGCGGATAGATGTAATGAAAAGCAATTGTGAATGCGAATTGAATGCGCGAAAGAATTTCAACGTCCATGATGAAGTCCAACCTTGTTAATAAGTAGCTAAACAAACTTATAAAATAGATTTTAAAGATGCGGGGATTTTAGATACACCCTGAAGGTCTTTACCGACCCTCAGGGTTGAATGAAAAGGTATTAGTTTAAATCCGCAAGTATGCTTTTAAATTTTTCAATTGCTTTTTCCCAGTCGTTCATTTTTATGCGTTCGCGTTCTATAACATCTGCGGGTGCTTTCGCAACAAAACTTTCATTCGATAATTTTTTTCTTACTGATTCAAGCGAAGCGGAGAGCCGAGTCATTTCTTTTTCAATTCTTGCTCTTTCAACCTCCAGATCTATTAGTCCTTCAAGAGGAATGAAAATATCGCAGCCCTTTACAACTGCCGATGCACTTGCTTTAGGTTTGTTCATATTTGCATCAACGGTCAATTCATCAATCTTAACAAGAGATTTGATATACTTGCTTTGTTCTGATGTTAGCTGGTCGGACTTCAAAAATACATTTATTGTTTTTGAAGGCGGCAGGTTCATTTCGCCACGTATGTTCCTAATAGCGGTAACAACTTCTTGAACAAAGAAAATTTCGCTTTCAGATTTTTCATCGACAAAAGAAGCGTTGAATTCCGGGAATTGAGCAACCGAAATGCTTTCGCCGGGTTTTCTTTCATCGAACAGCTGCCAGATTTCTTCTGATATAAAAGGCATAAAAGGATGAACCAACTTTAACATCTCCGCGAATAAAATAATTGCGCGGGTGAGAACTGCCGATTTTTCCTCTTCGCTTCCCTGGTACATTCTCTGCTTTGAAAGTTCGATGTACCAATCGCAGAAATCATTCCATACATAACTGTAAACAATTTTTGATGCGGCGTTAACTTCGAACCGATCTAATGCTTCGCTGAATTCTTTTATTGTTTTGTTGAAACGCGATTCAATCCACTTGTCGGTAAAATCTTTGTGCTTATCAACGAGCGAATGATCGAGTTTAATGTTTTGTGCATTCATTAAAAGGAAACGCCCGGCATTCCACATTTTATTTGCAAAGTTTCTCCCGATTTCAACCATCTCATCGCTGAAGTGAACATCCTGCCCGAGCGGTGCAATGTACGTCATTGTAAAACGCAAAGCGTCGGCGCCGTGTTCGGAAATTAAATCAAGCGGGTCGGGCGAATTACCGAGCGACTTGCTCATCTTTCTTCCTTGTTTATCACGAACGAGAGAAGTGAAGTAAACATCTTTGAATGGAATCTCGTTCATGAAATGCATTCCGGCAATTATCATGCGTGCAACCCAGAAGAAAATTATATCGGGTGCTGTTACAAGAAGATCGGTCGGGTAATAATATTTTTGATCGCGTTCGTTTGTAAAAACATCCTGTGCCCAAAGCCAGCTTGATGCCCAAGTATCAAGCACGTCGTCTTCCTGGTGCCAGTTTTCAATATCCTTCGGCGGTTCAACTTCACAATAAATTTCTTGAGTTTCATTATGATACCAAACGGGAATCCTGTGACCCCACCACAACTGCCGCGAAATACACCAGTCCTGGATGTTGCCCATCCAGTGCTCGTAAGTTTTGGTCCAATGTTCAGGATGAAATTTTACTTTACCTTCGAGAACTACTTTGAGTGCCGGTTTAACAAGCTCGTTCATCGCCATGAACCATTGTTCCGAAAGATATGGTTCTATAGGAACGTTGCCGCGCTGCGAATAACCAACTTTGTTTGTATAGTTTTCTATCTTGTAAAGTAAACCTAGTTCATCCATACGAGCCACAATTTTCTCGCGTACGTCGTAGCGGTCGAGATTTCTGAATTCCGGTGGAACATTGCCGTTTGTAGTAGCGTCTTCGTTAAAAATATTAATGAATTCAAGATTGTGACGCTGACCCATTTCGTAGTCGTTTGTATCGTGTGCGGGCGTAACTTTTACTGCGCCCGTTCCAAATTCCTTATCAACATAATCGTCGGTAAATACCGGGATTTCTCTTCCTACAATCGGAAGACTGATTTTTTTGCCGATCAAATGTTTATAGCGTTCGTCATCGGGATTGACTGCAATGCCGGTATCGCCGAGCATTGTTTCCGGGCGGGTTGTTGCAACAATCACAAATTCATTCGAATCTTTAACGGGATATTTGAAATACCAAAGTTTGCCTTGAATTTCCTTGTAATAAACTTCCTCATCGGAGATCGCGGATTTAGATGCGGGATCCCAATTCACCATTCTATATCCGCGGTAAATTAATCCCTCTTTGTAAAGTTTTACAAACGCTTTGATTACTTTTTTGTAATAATGATCGTCCATCGTAAAGCGTTCGCGCTGCCAATCGCAGCTAACGCCGAGTTTGCGTAACTGCTGGAAAATTATACCGCCGTATTTTTCTTTCCATTCGTAGCAGTATTTTAAAAATTCCTCGCGCGATATTTCATCTTTTGTAATATGCTTTTCTTTCAACATTGCAACTACTTTTGCTTCGGTGGCAATTGACGCATGATCGATGCCCGGCACCCAGCACGAGTTGAATCCTTTCATGCGTTTGTAGCGGATATAAATATCCTGCAGAGTGTTGTTTAAAATGTGACCGATATGCAAAATGCCTGTTATGTTCGGCGGGGGAATTACAATTGTATATGATTTTTTAGTTTCGTCAACCTCTGAATGATAAAGATTATGATCGTACCAGTACTTGTACCACTTGTCTTCAACGTCTTTTGGATTATACGCTTTCGGGATGTCTTCAAGATTTTTGGGATGCATTTAGTTCTCTAAAATTATTTCAATAATGGTAGTAAATATAAATAATTTCGGGGGAACGCATAAGTAAGATTCGGGATGCTTGTTACTTGATTAAAAAAATCAGTGTTTAGTTATTAAATTTTGGCAATGTTGCGATAAATCAAAAGAATTACGAAGTTAAATATGAAGTAAATATGTTTTTGGTATATAATTATGAAAAAAATGTTATTAACAATACTATTTGTAGCTGGTATAGTAGTGGCTGCCAAAGATACAACATCAATAAAACTACAAGATACTTTAATAACCAAAACTGTGGATAGTAGTAGTTTTTTTGACTACAACTTTTGGCAAACATTAATATCTGTATCGATAGGTAGTATCCTAACTTTATTAGGTGTTTATTTTTCCAATAAACACCAGAAAAAACTTTCTGAGGAACAGATTAAGCACCAATTAAGAGTTTCTCAGGCCGATATAGATGTAGCAAGTAAAAGAAAATTAATTGAAGATTTAATAAGTATCTGTCGAATAATTTCTTCCTCGGTATATAGTTTAATTAGTATGAAAATTTCGCAATTATCAGAAATTGTTAATCTCAATAATGATTTTGAAACTATTAATACGGGGACAAGTAGTAAGGAACCAAACATCCAAGAAGTAAAAAACAGACTGTATTTTCAATATATTAGTAAACATGAAAATCTATTTTCTGACATGTTTGTTTTGCACAGAGAACTCTATGCCAATATGAATATTACTCAATTATATATACCAAAATCTCACCCGAATTATATCGAAATAAAGGATTTGGCAAAAAAATTACTAGATAGTTTTGATGAGATGGTCAAGTTTGGTTTTGATGTAAAATTACAAGAATTAAAACTACCCACAGATTATGAAGTTGCTTCTAAAAACTTAGATGCATCAAAAAATGATTTAATAAATAAAATAGAAATGATAATAAATGATGAAAATGAAATTATTAATGAAGTGTTAATAAAAAAAGCGGGCCAAAGTTGTTGATAGATAAAAAATTTCATGATTACTTTTTATTTATCTTGTCGTTGCAGTTTAACAACTTGCGATTTGTATTTACAGATAATAAAAATAGATATGATGTTTTACCTACGGCTTATGTTATTAGCAAAAAGAATTATTTACTCCAGCATAAATGCCGGAGTAATATTGAAAACTTTAATTCACACAACAGGTAGTTATATATAAATATTATCCATTCTTCATTCTGAAGTCATTCTTTTGAGCAATACGCTCAAATTGTTTATCTTTAATCCCACTTTTACCAATCAACCGGATTTTCAAAAGATGGAAGGAATATCAATACGGCAATGGCGCCGTGCGGTAATTAAAGTCGGCAGTGCATTAATTGCGCCGGGCGGACAAATGATAAGCGCTAAACACATGCTTCCTATTGCCTCGTTTATAACCGAATCGAGAAGCCAGGGCAAAGAAATTATTTTGGTTTCGTCCGGAGCCGTGGCTGCGGGTTTATCAACCCAACCGCAGATGCAGAAACGAACATCCCGTTCAATACCGGAAAAACAAGCACTCGCCGCTATCGGTCAGACATTATTAATGGCAAGCTGGAGCCGCTTTTTCGATTTCCCGTGCTCGCAGATTCTACTTACATACGAAGACATTCACGACCGTAAAAAGTTTGTTAACGCAAAAAACACGATTCACAATTTGCTCGAGTTCGGCACATTACCTATTGTAAATGAAAACGATACCGTGGCTATAGAAGAATTGAAAGTAGGCGACAACGATAATCTTGCAGCTTATGTTGCAATGCTTGCGGAAGCGGATCTTTTAATTATTTGTACCGATATTGACGGTTTGTATGAAGCCGATCCGCGTAGGAATAAAAACGTAAAACTCATTCCCATAGTTGAAAAAGTTGATAAAAATATTTATTCACTCGCTCAAGATTCGATAAACCCGATTGCAACCGGCGGAATGAAAACAAAAATTGAAGCGGCGCATAAAGCAACCGTACGCGGTATCGATACAGTTATCTTAAATAGCACTAAAAAAGAAGTTCTCGATAATTTACTTTTTGGAAAACTAAAAGGTACAATATTTAAAAAATCATCAAACCCGATGACGGCAAAAAAGCATTGGATATTACACACAAAAACAAACGGCGGCAAAATACTTGTTGATGAAGGCGCCGCAAAAGCTGTGTGTCAAAGAGGCGCTTCTCTTCTGCCCTCTGGTATTACAGCCCTTGAAAATGATTTTAAGAAAGGCGAAACAGTCGAGATATTTATCAAAGAAATGAAAACAATGAAAATAATAGCAAAGGGAATAACGCGTTATAATTCAAACGACATAAAAAAAATAATCGGTAAAAAGAGTTCTGAGATTTCTTCAATACTCGGATATGAAATTAAACAAGAAGTAATCCACCGCGATGAACTTGTTTTAATTTCGGATTTATGAAAGGAATAATGATGAAAAACGATTTAATTGAATTGGCAAAACAAAGCCGTATTGCGGCAAATAAACTTGCGCGTTTATCAACGAGAAAAAAGAACGAATTGCTTTTATCTATGGCAGAAGCCCTTCGCAAAGATGCAGCAGAAATTTTAAAAGCCAATGAAATTGATATTCAAAGCGGTCGTGAGAAAAAATTATCGGATGCTATGCTTGACAGATTGTTGCTCACAAATGAAAGAATAGAAAACATGGCTAAAGCACTGGAAGAAGTTGTGAATCTTCCCGACCCGGTCGGATTGATGAGCGATTTTAATATTCGTCCAAACGGTCTGCAAGTCGCAAGAATGAGCATTCCCCTTGGTGTTATCGCCATTATTTACGAAGCCCGTCCTAATGTAACATCGGATGCCGCGGGTTTGTGTTTGAAAAGCGGCAACGCTGTAATATTGCGCGGCGGTTCGGAAGCATTTAATTCAAACATTGCGGTTGTCGAAGCTCTTCACAAAGGAATAGAAAAGTGCGGAATTGATAAATCGATTATTACTTTCATGCCGACAACGGATAGAAACGCGATGCTCGAATTGTTAAAATTAGATGAATACATCGATCTTGTAATTCCACGCGGCGGAGAAGGATTAATTAGATTTGTTGCCGAGAACAGCCGCATACCGGTAATAAAACATTACAAAGGCGTTTGTCATCTTTATGTTGATAAAGATGCGGATGTTGAAACAGCGATCAATCTTTTAATTGACGGAAAGACATCGCGTCCCGGTGTCTGCAATGCTCTTGAAACTATGCTTGTTCATAAAGACATTGCAAATAATTTTTTACCGAAAGCATTCGAAGCAATGAAAAAGAAAAATGTTGAAATACGGGGATGTGAAAAAACGAAATCAATTCTGCCCGGCGTTACTTCCGCCAACGAAGAAGATTTCGGCTGCGAATTTTTATCATTAATAATCGCATCAAAAGTTGTTGAAAATTATGACGAAGCAATCGAACACATTGAAAAATACGGCTCAAACCATACTGAAGTAATTGTTACTAATAATTTGCAGACGAGCCAAAAATTCATACGAGATATTAATTCATCGTCGGTTATGGTAAACGCATCATCAAGATTTGCAGACGGCGGCGAAATGGGTTTGGGTGCCGAAATAGGAATATCAACAACAAAACTACATGCGTACGGACCAATGGGGCTTGACGCTTTAACCACGAAAAAATTTGTTGTGCTTGGCGAAGGACAAACACGGCATAAAATATAAACTATTATCGGTCTGCAATTTCGGAAAAAATAATTTCCTGCAAAGACGCAAAACTGCCTCAATGTTTGCAAATAAAAATTATGAAAGTATATATTCTGCTACTTCGGCCGCGCCATTTTTTAGATTTGCTTTTTCTATGTTGGATTTAAACTTGCTTAAGTATCCTTTGTCGTTAAATAGTTTGTTTATAATTGCTGGAAGTTTTGAAACTTGTTTTTCAAAAATCCCGAGTTCATTTTTTACAAGAAACTCAACATTACCTTTTTCTTGTTCCCAAAGATAACTGTTAACAATAGGCACTTTACCCATCATCAATATTTCCATAAAAGTTGAAGCGCCGCATTTTGTAATTACAATATCTGAAATGTTGAGTAAATCGTAAACGAAATCAACATAGCCGTAAATTTTTAAATTATCGAACTTGTATTTGTTCTTTAACCGCATAGCATTGTTATACATCCTTTTATTGTTGCCGCAAACAAAAGCAATTTCAAAATCACCGCAGCAGTTTATAATGTTTTTGAGAATTGAAATGCCTTTTGGAATTCCGTCGCCTCCGCCGAGAATTAACAGAATTTTTTCTTTTTCGAACCCGAGACGTTTCTTAACGATAGCCGAATCTTCATGAATTATTTTTGATGAGAATCTCTCCCCAAGGACAAACGGAAACACGTGTAAATATTTTTCGTCAATTCCATCGCTAATACATTTTGTTTTTAAACGATCGCTGAATAAAATAAAATTCTGTTTCTTGTTTAAAAACCAAATCGGATGAGCCGTATAAGGATCGGTAACAAGCGTAAATACTTTTATATCAAGATTGTATTTCTTTATGATATTGTAAATCGGTTTTACAAGAAGAAAATGCAAGATTACGATTTTATCCGGTCTCTCTTCTAAAATTTTTTTTTCGAGATATTTTTGTGTATTTATTTTTACTAGGAAAGCGCTTAATTGAGCTGCAGGTTTAAATTTATCGAAGAAATAAATTAACTCATAAATCCATTTCGCCTTGTTTTGAAGAATGCGGTAGCCGTCAACAACAACAAAGCGGGCGAACCACCAGCTTTTTTCCAAGCCGTCGAATAAAACAACTTCTGCATAGTCCCGGTTTTTAGAAATATAATTTGCAATTGATTTTGCCGGTGCGATGTGTCCGCCGCCGGTTTTTAAATACGTGAATAATATTTTTTGTTTTCGAGAAGTCATAGAATCATCTCATCACCGGTGAATTTTCGTGAGCCATTTTCCCTGTATTTAGAATTTCTTTAATCTTATAAGTGCCCAGTTTACGCGCTTTCAAAAATCCAGACCATGCTGCTTCGGCAAGAATTCCTTTTTTCAAATAATCTATAATCCATTGGTTTGAATAATCCGGATTTTCCTGTCGTATGCCCGCTTGAATTTCATGAAGCCATTTGCGGTTAAATTTTTCCTGCGAGCCGATTGGCGGAGTCATGATTATCGGGATGCCGAGCGCAGTATAAAATGAAAGCTCGCTCGGTTTTGTCCATAAAATATCGGTGTCCGAAAGAGCTGCGTTAAATCTATCAAAGTAATCGTGCATCGATTCGGAATAAATTATTTCAATGTTTAAATTATCCGGAGCTATTTTGTTTTTTACTTCCATAAAATAATCGCGTACAATCTCTTTTGTACCTGCAACCAAATTTAATTTAATTGATCCGTTTGTAATTTCATTTTGCAGGCTTAGAGCAATCTTTCCGCCGATCTCTTTTAATGCTCCTGCGCCGCCGACAGCATAGGTAATAGTTAATCTTGAATTAACGTTTTTAACGCAATTTTCTTTTCCAAGAAAATGTTCAACACTTACTCCATGCCTAAGCCAAAACTTTTCATCTGGATCCAATCGTCGTAATCTTTTTCCAAGGTTGGATTTTAATATGTTTAAACTTTCATCTCCAAGTAACTCAACGGGCAGTGGAAAGCCTGTTATATAAATTCTTTCATCCGGCACTCCGTATGCCTTTAATCGTTGAGCGGCTTTGCCGCATGGTGCAAAATAATTGATTGAACTTTCCCACGGTTCCTTTGCAACCCATACGCGGTTTAAGTCGGCATCGCAGATGATACAATAAATATTATGAAAGCCGTTCATATCCGCCGCTATTGCCGAAGCATAAAATGAAGTAACAACCGGAAGATTTTTTGTCCCGATTTTATCGAGCATGGAAGCACATAATCCCTTTTTAATACTTGATTGTAGAAGATCAACCTGGAAAGTTGAATTTGATAAGTTCCGCATCGGGTAGTAGGACGGGATATGAAGTAGTGTATCTAAAAGTGCAAAAATCATTTTGCCTATTAAGGGAATTCCACGCGCACGAGACATAAATTCGTATGCACCCAAAACACGCTTCCATAACTTTTCTTCGTTCTTTGAAACGGTTTGCCCGGAACCAACTGTCATTATATCTTCCTCGGCAATATCTTTAAGCGGGTAAACGGCGCGTTGATGACCGTAGCCCATTGTTGCAGAAATTACCCAGGCGTTCGAGGCCTGAGCTATTTTTTTTTGCTCGCTCAATTTTCTCTATCTTTTCTTAAAAATTATTCAGAATGCCTAATAAGAACAAGTTAATTAAATGTTATTTGTTGAACTTAAATAAGTTAAAAAGAGCCATGCCTGCCGAATAAATTTTTGTGATTGTCCCAAAATCTCCATTTTGACCTCAAACAAAACAATTTTGTTATTTCATGCGGGAATAATCCACTTTAAAAATTAGTTCTTTTTTCGATAATAGAATGTAATTCTATGCATAAAGTCAAAAAGCATTTTTAAAACATAATAACTCGGATAAATATGGAATGGAATAAAAACATCAAGATTTTGCTGGTTGAAGACGCTTCCGTAATGCGTAAAATGGAAAGCAAAACTCTTAATTCACTTAACCTAAATAATATTAAAGAAGCTGAAAACGGAAACGACGCGGTTGAATATTTAAAGAATGATGCTGTGGTTGATTTAATTATAAGCGATTGGAACATGCCCGAAATGGATGGCTTTGAACTTTTAAAATGGGTTCGTTCCAACGAAGCAACGAAAAATATTCCATTCTTAATGGCAACCGGAAGAGGTGAAAAGAAGGAAATTGAAAAAGCTTTGGAAGCAGGTGTTTCAAGTTTTATCTCCAAACCGTTTAATAAAGAGGAACTTCTCGAAAAAATAAATGAAGCATTCGGTGTTAAGCCTGATAAGGAAGAACAGAAACCGATGAGCCGCGAAGCTCGAATTACTTCTTCGGGCAAAGTAATTCTTAAAGCGATCCACATCCAAATTACTGATCACTTAACTCTCGGCGTTTTAAAAAGTCTAATAAAAAATAACGAAGTAATTCCAAAACATTTTGAACTTGAAACCGAATGTTTGCCAAGTTGGAACGCGGTAGCCAAATCGTTGGAAAATGGAACAGCCGATGCCGCGTTCATACTGGCTCCGTTAGCTATGGATTTGTACAATTACGGTGTACCGCTAAAACTAATTCTCTTCGCTCATAAAAACGGTAGCATTTGTGTAAGAAACAAACTTGGGAATCATTTGCACGGCGCGGATTTTTTTGAAGATAAATCGTTTTACATTCCTCACACAATGTCTATTCATAATATGCTGGGACATGTTTACTTCAGTAATCTCGGTTTGAAACCCGGTGTGACAGGTCAAAAAGATGTTGATGTAAATTTCGAAGTTGTTGCCCCAATAAAAATGGGCGAGTTTATGGCGGATAATCCCGATGCAAGCGGTTTCCTCGTAGCGGAACCTCTTGGTACAAAAGCAATTGCATCGGGCATAGCGGAGTTGAATTTTCTTTCAAGCGAAATTTGGGAAAATCATCCGTGCTGCGTTTTAGCCGTGCAGGAAGACTTCATTAAAAATTATCCCGATGCAATTCAGGAATTCACAAAGCTTCTTGTCCAGGCCGGTAAAACTATTGAACAGAAACCGGGCTTTGCAGCGGAAGTAGCTGTTGAATTTCTCGATCCCAAAAAAGAATTAGGTTTGAAAGTGCCGATTCTTAAAAACGTTCTTACAGAACCAAAGGGGATTAAGACAAATAATTTATACCCGGTAAAAAAAGATCTCGATTTTATTCAGCATTATATGCATGATAGAATGGGAATGGGATCTATAATAGATCTTAACGATTTTGTTGATATGCGTTTTGCGGATGCCGCATGTCCCGAAGGCGATAAAGCCGCCGCGGTTAGTCGTGTTAACGAAAAAGAATTTGCCGATAAGATTCAAAAACTTGCAAATAGAGAAGAAGAAAATGCCGAATCGTTAAAGACTAAATCGCTTCTTAATATGGAAGGAAAATATTTAAGGTTTTCCCTTGGCAAAGAATATTACGGAATTGAAATTCTAAAAATTGTTGAAATAATTAGAATGGTTCCCATTACACACGTTCCGCACACACCGGAGTTTGTAAAGGGTGTTATTAATCTTCGCGGAAGCGTTGTACCCGTAATTGATTTACGGTTGAAAATCGGGATGGAGCCGATTGTATACGGCGACAAAACCAGAATTGTAATTGTTGAAGATGACGTTGACGGTATTAAAATGAGATTGGGTTTGCTGGTTGATTCGGTGGATGTAGTGAACGATGTAAAAGCTGATGAAATTGAAAGTGCTCCTTCGTTCGGTGAATCGCAAAATTCGGATTTGATTTTATCGGTCGTTAAATCAAAAGATTGTGTTTACGTGCTTCTTAATTTGTCGGTAATTATGACGCCGGTTAATAAGCTGCATAAAAAAAATGAATAGAAGATCAATAGGATTTACCCGGTTTGGGTGATTAGCCTCTTCTTGAAATTTTTTAAAATACTACTTGCAATTGCACAGCCATTCAAAAGCTTTGTCAACATTGTCAAAGTATTCAATGGTTAATCCCGTTATTTTGTAATCATAAGAAATTTGTTCAATACTCATTTTGCCTATTTCATCAAGAGGTTTGACAATAGCCCAATATTTCCAGCCGTAACTCACCGCTTTTGGCTGCCACTCATCAGCTCCCCATTTCAAATCTTCATGTGCAAAAATTATATAGGATCTATCATCGGAAAGCCATTTACGTGCATGGTTCTTTTTAAGTAATTCTGCGCCTGTGTTAAGAGCATCGCGAAGTATTTTCCCATTAATTGTTTTTGTATGGAATTGATGATGAACAATCTTTTCTTCGGGATGATACCACATAGTTATAAACTCATTATCTATTACGGTCTCTATTGGCATAAACACTCTCCATAAAAACAAACGTAAATTTACTTCACTAATATTTTAGAAAAATAAAGCGGACTAAATTTGGCATTAGAAAAAACAAAAAACAAATACATTCGTAAGTAAAAAAAGGCAAACATGTTGAATAATAACCAAACACGTTTGCCCAAATTATCGTAATTGATGCAATTACTTATTTACACTTTAACATATTTTTCGGGGGAAGCGCCGCAAACCGGGCATTTATCTTTCGGCTTACCGAATTCAATATGACCGCAAACCGGACACAAATAAATTTCTTCAACATCCAAATCTTTTCCTTGTTCGGCTGCCTGCAGAGCTAATTTATATAAATCGGCATGAACCTTTTCGGCGTCGAGAGCATACTTGAACATTCTTTTTGCTTTATGATTTTCTATTTCGGCAAGTTCATGCATCGGCGGGTACATTTCAGTGTATTCGTATGTCTCACCATCAATTGCAGCTTTTAAATTTTCAGCTGTAGAACCGACTGCTTCAAGCGCAACGAGATGACCTTCTGCATGAATTCTTTCAGCCTCTGCCGCGGTTCTAAATAGTTTTGCGATGTTTGGAAATCCGTCGCGCTCTGCTTTTTTTGCAAACGCACGGTATTTTTGATTTGCCTGGCTTTCGCCTGCAAATGCATCTTTAAGATTATCTTTTGTTGTTGCCATGTGTGATTCCCGTATTTATTTTGTTAATAAAGAGCAATTCGAATTTATTGCTAAATATTTTTTAACGAAGGTAAATCATTTTTTTTGTGCTGCTGAATTTACCTGCAGTTAATTTATAGAAATATATACCGCTTGAAAGTTGAAAATTGTTTGCCGACAGATGAGCTGAATAGCTGCCTGCGTTTTTATACTCATCAACAAGAGTAGTAATTTCTTTTCCCAATGAATCATAAACAATTAGAGATACTTTAGAATTTTCCGGTATGTTGTAGCCAATTGTTGTTTGAGGATTAAATGGATTTGGATAATTCTGCTCAAGCTTAAATTCTTTCGGTAAAACATTTCCTTCTTTATTATTAATGCCGGTTAACAACGGCCGGATTTTGTAAACCGGTTTATTCTGTCCGCCGCAAGTAATGAATAAAGTTTTACCATCGGCTTCGCCCCATGCTATGTTTGATGCAGAATTGTTGTTCGGAAGTTGAATGAATCCGATGGAAGTTCCGTTCGGTGAAAAAACATCTATTCCTTTGGGACCTGTGCAATAAAGATTTCCATCCGGGTCAGTTTTCATTCCGTCGGCATAGCCACCGTATCTATGTTTGGCAAATAATTTTTTGTTTGCAATCGCAGTGTCGTTAACAACATCCCAAACGTAAATCTCTCCTTTGGGGGATTCGTTTACATACAATTTTTTTTCATCTGGCGAGAAACAAATTCCGTTAGGTTTGCTAAGTGTATCAAGCAATTGAAGGCTTCCGGTTGGACTTATTCTATAAATTCCTTGAAAGGATAGTTCCTTTTTAGTTGGTCCGCCTGGTATATTAAAGTCGGGGTCAGTGAAGAAAATTGAGCCGTCGGATTTCATAACCAAATCGTTCGGACTGTTAAATCTTTTGTCCATGTATTTTGAAGCTAGATCTGTTTGACTGCCGTCGGTTTCAAATCTTACAATTCTTCTTTTGCCCATTTGCCCGGCGATTAATCTTCCTTGTAAATCCAAAGCGAGTCCGTTTGTGCTGTCGGATTTATCCATATAAACGGTTGATGAATTTCCCGTTACCCACTTATAAATTTTTGCAGCTTTGATATCGCTGAATAACAAGCCGGTTCCTTCAACCCAAACAGGCCCTTCTGGCTGCCCGATGTTTGTTGCTATAATTTCGGCTTGAGCATTCGGATCAAGAATAGATTGCGCTGATAAAAAGCCTGATGCAAAAAATAAGATGAACAAATAAAAGAATGCTTTTGTCGAATTATTTCTAAAATTATTTTTCATGATGTTCCGCTGTTTTATAACAAAATTGTTAATCAATGAGATATAGATAGTTGGGAAGTTTTATTTTTATACCCGAATTACCGCCGACGAGATCACTCCATTGGTCGCCGACGGAAGCAATTATATTATAACCTTTTTCAACAAGTTCGTTTCGTTTTGCAGGCTTAAACTCTGCTGCAGGTATTTTGCTCTCTTGAGAATTTCTTACTATTAAAGTATCAAACTTTGTGTAACCTGCATAAATTAAATTTTTTATAGTTGCTTCGCGGACTTCTTCATACCTGCCTGTTAGAAAAATTACTTTTATGTTTTTAGAAATAAGCCAGTTATAAAACTTTTTTGTTTCCGGAATAGCAGGCTCGTCGGCTTTTAATATTCCGTTGTGCCAAAGTTCTCTAACATACCCGAAACCGATTTCTTTTGTGCTATTATAGTTTGAAAGTGCAGTTTCATCAACATCGAAAATTACTGCAGAGTTTTTATCAAGCGTTAATTTTTCGATTTGCGATTTTGCATCATCAAAAATCAATTTGCATTCTTTATCAAATTCGCCGGACTCGTAATAATTTTGAACAAGTTTTTTTGCGGTATCTAAATTTTGTAAAGATAACTTTTCCGAAGAACTGCATCCTGTAAAATAAAACACTGCAATAAAGGTGATAAATATTATTTTAATTGTTTTATACTCTACACTCATCACTCTACACTCAAAGTATATATTTACTTAAATCTCTGTTCTTGACAATTTTATCAAGTTTTTCGTTAACCATTGCGCCGGAAATTTCGATTGCCGTTTCGGGCATTTTATCGGGGACTTCGAAAAGGATGTCCTCAAGAAGAGTAGTTAAAATGGTGTGAAGTCTTCGTGCGCCGATATTTTCAACCTGGTCGTTAACGGTTGCCGCTGTTTTTGCTATTTCTTTAATTGCTTCTTCGTTGAATGTAATATCCACATTTTCCGATTGTAAAAGCGCACTGTATTGTTTTAGTAATGCGTTTTGCGGAAGCGTAAGTATTTTTATGAAGTCCTCCTCGGTCAAGCTCTTCAACTCAACACGGATTGGAAATCTTCCTTGTAATTCTGGAATTAAATCGGATGGTTTTGAAACATGAAACGCGCCGGAAGCGATAAATAAAATATGATCGGTTTTTACAGGTCCGTATTTTGTATTTACTGCAGAACCTTCAACGATAGGAAGAAGATCACGCTGAACGCCTTCGCGCGAGACGTCGGGGCCTTGCGAACTTTTAGCGCCGGCAATTTTATCTATTTCATCAATAAAAACAATTCCCGATTCTTGCACGCGGGTTACAGCTTCTTTTTGCACAGCTTCCATATCGATAAGTTTTTCGGCTTCTTCCTGCACAATAACCTGCCGGGCTTCTTTAATAGTAGTTTTTCTTTTCTTCTTTTTCTTCGGAATCATACTGCTGAACATTTCCTGAAGATTCATCGACATGTCGTCCATGCCCATTGGTCCTAAAACCTGCATGCCGAATGCGGGGGAAGTAATATCGAATTCAATCAATTTATCATCCATCTCGCCGTTGCGTAATTTTTCACGCATCCATTCGCGTGTTTTTTCATTTCTGTTTTCTTCACTTTCGCCGTTTCCGTTTTCTGCTTCAACAGTCGCTGTCTTTTTAACCGGCGGGATCAATTGATCAAGAATTCTTTCTTCAGCTATTCGTTCGGCCTTTTCTTTAACTTCAGCGGTTTTGTCGGAACGAATCATGCTCACTGCAATCTCGGTCAAATCGCGTATCATCGATTCAACATCCCGGCCAACATACCCGACTTCGGTATATTTTGATGCTTCAACTTTTACAAACGGAGCGCCGGAAAGCTTTGCAAGCCGGCGGGCAATTTCAGTTTTACCCACGCCTGTTGGGCCGATTAATATTATGTTGTTAGGCATAATTTCTTCGCGGATGTTTTCTTCTACTTTTTGCCTGCGCCATCTGTTTCTTAGCGCAATAGCAACTGCTCGCTTTGCCTCGTCTTGACCGATAATATATTTATCAAGTTCTTTAACAATTTGCATTGGTGTTAATTGTTTCATTACATCGTTCTTCATTTTAAGTTTCCTCATTTCCCAATAACCTCAACGGTAATTTTATCGTTTGTGTAAATGCAGATTTCTGCTGCTGTCTTTAATGATTCTTCAACAATTTCTTTTGCCGAAAGGTTGCTGTATTTTTTCAACATTTTTGCGGCGGCAAGCGCGTACATTCCTCCGCTGCCGATTGCAACAATATTATCTTCGGGTTCAATAACATCTCCGGTTCCGGAAACAATAAATGCTTTCTCATCGGAAATAATTGCTAGCATTGCTTCAAGGCGGCGTAAATATTTATCTGTACGCCAATCTTTTGCAAGTTCTACGACTGCTCGACTTACATTGCCGCTGTATTGTTCAAGCTTTTCTTCGAAGCGCGCGAGTAATGTAAATGCGTCGGCAGTTGAACCGGCAAAACCTGTAATTACTTTTCCGTTTAAAAGTTTACGGATTTTCATTGAGTTGTGTTTCATTACTGTGTTGCCGAGTGTTACTTGTCCGTCGCCGCCAAGCGCAGCCTGTCCGTCTTTTATAATACCGATAATTGTTGTTGACCTAATTTTCATTTAAACCTCTTATTGTTGATCATAAAATTCGACGTGCGAAGTCAGATCATTGTTGCCGATTATAAAATTATGTTTTCGGATTAATTTTTACCCAAGGAAATAACCGAGGGACATTTTTCTGATAATTTAAATATTCATTGCCGAATACTTCCACAAGCTTTCTTTCTTCATAAACTGAACCGACGTAAAAATAAATTATTATACAGATAAGTGTTGTAAGATAAAACAAATCCATCGCCGGGCGGAACGTTAAGAATAAAATCGAAAAAAGATAAATTGGATGACGAACCAATTTAAATGCACCGTTGGTATTTAAAGTCAATTTCTCGTCAAGATCAACGGGGTTGTAATTTCCCGCCAAATATTTTTCAATCTGTGAAATACCCAAAAACTCCTTAATGTTTATGGGCATTGACGCCCATATCAATCCAAAAAGAGAAAGAACTTGGAGTGCAAATGTAAGCATATCGAACGGATAATGTAAGTCGTAAACAACAACATCCGGTTTTGGCGAAAGCATATAAAAAATAAAAAGAAAAAGGAGAGACGACAAATTATAGAACATTCTATAGAATGCAATTTTATTGCCGATCTTCTCTGCTAAATTAATTTTCAGTTTTCGTGAAGCGAGAAAAGTGTGTGATACAGCGAATAAGAAAAAAAGAAAAACAGTAATTATTGTTTCGAGTACAATCATAATTCCTTACGAAGGCGAGCAACCGGAATTTTTAATTGCTCGCGGTATTTTGCAACTGTACGTCTTGCAATATGAATTCCTTTTTCTTGCAGAATAATTGCAATTTTATCATCGCTGTGCGGGTTGTCTTTCGGTTCGTTTTCGCAAATTTCTTTTATCAATTCTTTGATATGCTTGTTTGATATCTCGTCGCCGCTGTCCGTCGATAAACCTTCGCTGAAGAAATATTTCAATTCATGAATGCCCTGCGGACTTTGAACATATTTTCCGTTTACAACGCGGCTGATTGTTGAAATATCCATACCTATTTCTTCTGCGATATCTTTATAAATCATCGGTTTCAAAAATTTTGCGCCGTTTTCAAAAAACTCGTATTGCTTTTCAAGAATTGACTGCATGATTTTCATTAACGTATGCCGGCGCTGTTGAAGCGAAGCGATAAACCATTTTGCAGATTCAAATTTCTCACGTAAAAATTTGTGTGTTTCTTTATCGCGCTCGGATATTTTCCTTTTACGTTTGTTTGTGTCGAGCATTTCAAGATAAGTTTTGCTAACAGTAACCGAGGGAACGCTTCTGTCGTTAAGTGTAACAATATAATTGTCTTCAACTTTTTCTATTAAAAAATCCGGCGTAATTTGATTCATCTCCTCTGAATCAATATTTCCTTCGCCCGGCTTGGGATTAAGTTTCTGAATGATATCTATTGCGGTACGAAGTGTTTCTTTAGAGAGATCGAGATTTTTTTGAATTGCATCGAAACGCCTGTTTGCAAAATCTTCGAAATGTTCAGCGAGGATTTTTTCGGCGATAAAAGAATAATACGGATCGAAAGAAGAATTTCTAATTTGAATAAGAAGACATTCCTGCAAACTGTGTGCGCCAATTCCAACTGGTTCAAGGGTTTGAATTCTTTTAAGAATTTTTTCAGCTTTCTCAATAGTTACTTCTATGTGTTCGAATAGTTTAAGATCGTTTACAATTTTCTCCATGTCGGCTTTGAAGTACCCGTCCTTATCCAAACTGCCGATAATATTTTCGCCAAGAATGATTTCTTCTTCGCTAAGATCGAGCATGCTTAATTGATCTACAAGTGCTTCGCGTAAAGATTTACGCTGCGGAGCTATCGGCTGAATTTTATCTTCGCCCTGACTTCTATTAATGCGTTCAAGTTCAAAGTCGGATTCAATTTCATTCATAAAATCTTCAACGTCAAACTCATCGTCTTTACTGTCGTATGTTTCCTCTTCTTCGGTTTTTTCCTTTTCTTCCTGATCGTCGGAATCTTCGAGCTGTTCAAGATCAAGCTCTTCGTCTAAAGTCTCTTCTAATATTGGATTTAGTTCCAGCTCGGTTTTAATTCTCTGTTCAAGCGCAAGTGTATTTAACTGCAGTAATTTTTGATACTGTATTTGCTGCGGCGATAATTTCTGTTGTAATGATAATCTTTGTTGAAGTGACAGCATAATTATTCTCTAATTACTTCTTTTAGTTTTAAAAACCATTCTTTGCCGAAAGCCCTTTCCAGCGCGTCACGGCAAAAATCAAATATAGGAATTTTTGTTCTTTTCCCTTTTTCAACAGCCGGACTGCAATCTCCGTATTTTTCATACCGTAGTACAGGTCCCCCAAAATTTGAAACGCGAATCGGAAAAAGATGACACGAAACAGGTTTGGGGAAATCAACCTTTCCATCGCGGAATGCTTTTTCAATTCCGCATTTTGCAATATCGCCTTCGTAAGTTACAAAAACACATTCATGGTTATTGATACTGCGCGTCATTAATTCGCCGTGTTTTTCTAACCAAAAGCCGTTTTTCTCAATTTCTTTAATATGCTCCTTCGGCAAATACTCTTTAACAATCGGATAGATTTTAGTAATTGTTTCTATCTCTTCAAGTGTAATTGGAGCGCCAAACTCGCTTTCCATAGTGCAACAAGCGCCTTTGCATTTGGTAAGATCGCATGTAAAAGTGTTTTCAATTATTTCCGAATTAACGGCAATATTATCTATTTCGATGAAATCAACGTTCATAAATGTGGAATAATTTTTGTTAAAGATACAAATTTTATACTATCAAAAAAAGCCGGGATGTTTATTATAGAGCGGTACATCTTAATAAGATTTAGACTGAAACCATTTCGATAATTGGATTGTTATAGAGTGAAATTTTTGAGAGGAAATATGAACTGCCCTGTTTGTAAAGATACTGTTTTGTTAATGACTGATAAAAAAGGAATTGAAATTGATTACTGCCCAAATTGCCGCGGTGTTTGGCTTGATAGGGGAGAGCTTGATAAAATAATTGAAAGAACTTCCGCCTCGCAATCCTACGAAAATAAAAAGTATGACAAAGACCGTTACCACGAAGATAATTATTACAAAGACGATAAATATAAATACGGAAAGAAAAAAGGCGGACTTCTTGGCGAGCTTTTTGACTTTTAAGGTTATTTACAAAAAAGGGATTGAATTATTCAATCCCTTAAAACTCACTCAAGATGTGCTTTACTTCTTCTTCATTAAAAACGGTTTCGTAAAAATATATTTCGCACGGGGCAATTGTTTTTACTATATAAAAAATTCCGTTAGTGCTATTGATAAAGCGGTTTTCAGTTTTTGTTTCACTTACCCCAACCTCTTGCATAAATCTTAATTTATCTTCTTCGTTAGCAAACTTAATATGTGCATAGTTTAAATAACCTTTTTCATTTTCAAAAGGAAGAACGGTTATTTCATAACTGGAAAATTTTTCGAATAAATCCAACCAGGAATCCATTCCGTTTTGTAAACCCAACGCACCACGAAAAAGTTTGATGTTTTCAAGAAGCTTAGAATTATTATTTTCGAAAAAGCTATCATGTAATTGGAATAACGGCTCGTTAGATTTTTTTAGAATTTTATCAAATAAGTCGATGGTTAATTTTTGCGCTTCTGTTGTGCCCTTATCGTTTGCAATAGAAATATAAAACCTTCCGAGTGCAGCTTGTACTTGATACTTTGTTATGCAAATAAATTTTGTTAGAGTATCATCTAAATCGCATTTAAAATGCGAAACTGAAAATATTCCAAATGCGGCGGCGGCTTCGTTCATTCTATAATATTCAACCCGCAGTTTGTAATTGTTCAATTCTATTTCCTGGAACAATAGTTTGTCGAAACCATATTCCAGATAAAGGTCCGCGCCGCCGTTTATATGACCCCACAGCGCATTGCCGTCAAAATATTTTTGTTGTAGAATTTTTAATTCCGCTACTTCAGTTTGGCTTAGTATCGGAAAACCCATATCAATTTGCGCAATGATTTGAAATGATATCGTAAAAAATACTACTGTTGTCAGGAAAATCTTTTTCATAAAAATGTTGATCTTATTTTAAGTCAAATTTCTTTAATTGGATTTTATCAATGTCTGCAACTCCGAGATTTAATTTGGCAGCCAGTTCCATAAAACTTCTTCCGCGCGGTAAATCTTCTTTTTGAATTTTTTCATCAATCCTTTTTTTGATTACAATGTCGTAACCGATTCTATCAACCGCAACCGGATCTGTGCCGATAAGTATAGTATTATAATTTGTAAAGAACTGGGGATTAGCGCCGGGCCCGCCGTTAAAACATCCTTTAATTCCGTCAACAATATTAAGTACAACTTTATCACGCAGGGGCGGGAATGCGCAAACTTCGGCGCATGTTTCAGACCAAAGTTGTTTATGTAGTCGTCCCGTGTTTGTAGTAGATCCGAAAGCAAGATTTTTTAAGCAAAGCGTAACTGATGAACCTGCATTTTTTAGAATTGGAACATTGATAATTTTATCAACCATTTGTGTAACAATTTTTGAAAAGTAGGAATATTTGCCTTCGTTAATCATATACGGTAAAGTTTCGGCATCGTATTTTTCTTCGCAATCGGCATAGTAATACCAAGTAGTATCAATCATTTGCTCGCCGTAAAGTTTTCCGTTCTCGTCGTACATGGTTCCGTTTTCACCCTTACGTTCGGTACCGATAATTTTGATTCCGGGAAATGCTTCTTGTATAAAACCGGCTTCGAATAATTGTTCTTCGCGCCTGTCCCAAATTAAAATATTAGCTTTTGGTATTCCGGTTTCTTCAAGTTGTTTAACAATTACCTGTGTTACTTCAACACTTGTTGTTAAAGTCGGACCGGCAACTGGATTAACTTTTAATCCAATTTTTTCCGAAGGTTTAACAAACATCAGCCACGCATCTTTCAAATTATCTTTGCCTGTAAGTTCGAGCATCCCTTTTTCAATCATGCTGTATGCAGCTTCATAACTCACTTTATTATCAACAACCGAGTTGGAATTATTAATTTGAACAACGCTTCCGGGAAATTTACCCGGCATTGAAATTTCTGTTCTTGGATATTTCAACGCATCTGCAATATTGGTCAATGGTTTTGATGGCGGCTCTTGTGAATAAATATTTGTTGAAGAGAATAGTAAAGTGATAACAAAAAATATAACTGATAGCTTTTTCATCGGACGATCCCCCTGTAAGTGAAATTTTATTGGTAAACTTACAGAGATAAAAAATAAATTGTAGTATAATTTGATTGTAACTGAACAAAATTGGACGTCATATTCACGAAAGGTAAAATGAAAAACATTAAAGCAATATTTTGGGATAACGACGGTGTTCTTGTTGATACGGAACGTTTATACTTCGAAGCAAACCGTGTTGTGTTTCTAAAACATGGTACTGAATTGACAAAAGAATTGTTTGTGGAAAATTTCTTAAAGAAAGGGCGGGGAACATGGCATCTATTAAAAGATAAAAATTATACCGAAGAAATGATTTCGGAATTGCGCAAAGAAAGAAATGAATACTATGCAAAGCTTTTAGAAGAACAATCCGAAGCCATTGAAGGCGTAGAGAAAATCTTGCAGCATTTTCACGGAAAAATTATGATGGGTGTTGTAACGAGTTCGCGTAAAGATCATTTCGAAAAGATTCACAGCCGCACGGGATTCACAAAATATTTTGATTTTGTGTTAACATCAGATGATATAGATAAAGTTAAACCAGATCCCGGGCCATATCTAAAAGCACTTGAGATAAGCGGTTTAAATAAAGGTGAATGTATTGTTGTAGAAGATTCAGAACGCGGTTTAAAAGCGGCAATAGCCGCCGGGATTAAGTGTTATATAATTCCTACAGAGTTGACAAAAGATTCCGACTTTAACGGCGCGGAAAAAATTCTAAACAGTATAAATGATTTAGCGCCGATAATTTTATAGTAACTGTAAGAAATTACTTTTTCGTGTATTCATTGATTTTACTGCGGATAATTTTTGCACTGTTGTACAGACCTTCACTTTCCGACGAACTTAATTGCAAAGGAAGTGCACCAAGATCTCCTTTGCCGGAAATTAAATGCGGCAGAGAAAGTGTAACATCTTCAATGCCCTTTATATTTTTTGTACGCGTACATACAGTTAAAATTGCGCGGTTATCGCGGTTGATAACATCAACAAGCCTAACAATAGCTCCGCCTATTCCATAATAAGTCGAACCTTTGCCTTCAATAATTTTATACGCCGCATTACGAACATCCGAATCAATTTCGGTTTTTATTTTATCATCAAGAGAGGCATTCCTAAATTTTACAAAATCATTTAAAGGTATTCCTCCGATTCCTATGTTCGACCACACGAGCACTTCCGAATCGCCGTGCTCACCAATTACATACCCGTGAACATGCTGCGCATCAACGCCCAAGTGTCTTCCAAGCAAAGCCCTGAACCGCGCAGTATCAAGCGTTGTACCTGTGCCGATAACTTTTGAATAAGGAACTCCGTACTCAGCGGCAATATCCGAAGCAAGATGGGTGATTATATCAACAGGATTTGTTGCGATAATAAAAACAGCGTTGGGCGCGTATTTAATTGTGTTCGGAATAATTTGTCGTAGAATTGCAGCGTTTCTTTCGAGAAGCGCTAATCTTGTTTCGCCGGGCTTTTGACCAACACCCGCGGCAATAATTATTGCTTTACTGTCTTTCAAGTTTTCGTAACTGCCGTGATAAATATCCATTGCTTGAATGAATGGAACGGCGTGTTGAATATCAGCCGCTTCCGATATTGATCGTTTTTCGTTTGCATCGATCATAACAATTTCGCTTGCAGATTTACGCATAGCCAAAGCATAAGCTGCTGTCGAGCCGACAAGCCCGTTTCCTATAATTCCAACTTTCATGATTATTCCTTTTCTGTATTAGAATATTTTAATATTATTAACGCATTAACAAATATTAAAGTTCTACTGAGTGTATAGAAAGTTTTTTAAGTGCAGGGTGTGACTAAAAATGCATAAAAATATCTTTGCGTAAAGAGCAATATTCAGCTAAATTTATTTGCGATTGTTTTGAAAGGATAACAAACTCACAAAAATTCCGGAGAGATAAATGACCGATAAAAAATTCGGTTTTATACCGGTTGCAAGTGAAATTACATCCATCCCGCCTAAAGATATTGCCTTTGATATTGAAACCGAACTTTTACACATCGGCGGCGTACAATTCAAAGAAGAACAATTATTAGAAAACATTCCCATGTTTTATTTTGTTCTCACCGGCGGTACCGAGCAAAAAGTATTGAACTTGTGGAAAATTAGAAGAGATAAATTTGAAAACGAACCGGTGATTTTGTTAGCACATCCCGGCAACAATTCGCTCCCTGCATCTTTGGAAATTCTTGCAAGATTAAACCAAGAAAACGCCAAGGGAAAAATTATTTATCTCGACGACAACTCGAACAAAGAGAATTGGCATGAATTAGATAAGCTTATAAAAAATATACATGTTTATCATAAGCTTAGAAGGACAAAGATAGGGCTGTTCGGCAAGCCGTCCGATTGGCTTATAGCAAGCATGCCGGATTATCAAAAAATCAAAAACATTTGGGGACCGGAAATAATTGAAATAGAAATGAATGAATTGACGGATACTATCGATTCGATGAAAGATTCGGATATTGAAGAAGCACATTTTATGTTTACAAACAACGCTACAGAAATTAATGAACCTTCCAAAAAAGAATTAAAAAATACAGTTAAAGTTTATTCGACGTTAAAAGAGATAATTGGAAAAAATAATCTTTCGGCAATAAGTGTGCGTTGTTTTGATCTTGTTGCGGGATTAAAAACAACAGGATGTTTCGCGCTCTCAAAATTAAATGACGACGGAATTATTGCCGGGTGCGAAGGCGACCTTGTTTCAACAATAGGAATGGTTTGGGCAAATCTTTTAACGGATCAATTGGCATGGATGGCTAACCCGGCACAGATAAACGAACAAAACAATTCATTATGGCTCGCTCATTGTACAATTCCAATCAACATGGTTGAAAGCTATAGAATACGTTCCCATTTCGAATCAGGTATTGGGGTAGGAATCGAAGGAGAAGTATCAAAAGGAAAGGCAACTCTATTCCGTTTAGGTGGAACAGATTTAAACAAGATGTGGATTTCGAATGCCGAAATTCTAGAAACAGGGAATGAGGATAATTTGTGCCGTACTCAAGTTCATGTAAAATTGCACGGCAATTATAAAGTCACCGATTTATTGAATGCGCCGCTCGGAAACCACATGCTTCTTGTGCGTGGAAGCAATGTTAAAGAAATGCAAAATTGGTTTGATGGCTTTATCCACTAATCAAATAAAATATAAATTAAACAAAGCGGGGATGGTATGAGTAAAAAATTGTTGCAATCAATTATTGTATTCTTGTTTGTTATGTCTTTATCAATTAATCTTTTTGCTCAAAATTATTACATGAGACAAAAAAGCGGAACATGGTTTGCCGGTGAAATAAACTTTCCTAAAATGGAAGACTATTACGATTATGCCAGCGGCTGGAATGTAAATTTGATGCTGAAGCTAAGAATGTCTGATAGAATTAGTTTATTAGGCGAATTACCTATTGCACATGGAAGTGTTGATGACAAATACTACTTCATGGAAGGAAACGAAACAGGTATTGGAAATATTTTCGTTGGATTACAAACAACAACTAAAATAGATGGATTGTCTTTCGAATTGGGAATTAGATTACCGACAGCAGATGAAGACAAAGTGATGGCTTATTTACCGTCAACGATAAGTGATCTCGAAAAATATTCAAGCTTTTCTTTTAATGCTTGGGGTGCTTCACTTCTTTCCACATATCAGTTTGATATTGCAAGCGGAGTTTACGGCAGTGCTGTACTTGGCCCAAGTTTAATAATTCCCAAAAAAGATGAATATGGCGATACAGAATTATTCGGTAACTATATTCTTGGAATAGGATATAAAAACGAGAGATTTGATGTTTCGGCAAGATTAGTCGGGTTTATGATTTTAAGTGAAAGTGATTTAGATTTTGACGAAAGAACATTTCACCATACGGTTTTTAGCGCTTCAATTTTATTTGATAGATTGGAGCCGGGAATCATTTTACGATTACCAATGGATGAATTCTCTATGCATAAATTTATATTTGGTATCAGTTTAGGTTACAGGTTCAATGATTAATAATAAAATAGAGCGGATAAATTTATTTATCCGCTCTTATTATTTTTAGATAAAACCTTCAAAAATAATCTCCTTCAATTTTTACTACGAAAAAAAACACCAATCGCGAAAAATCTTCGCATCCAATTAGCGCATAAAATTTTCTCCCAACTTGTATTTGTGTGTTAGATCAACTTTTATGCTTGGGGTATGGATTTTGACACGGATCATAAAACTAAATGGAGTGCCGCATGAAAAAGAAAACATTTCTTATAGCTTCAATTACAGCAATAACAGTAGCAGCATCAATTTTACTAGCATTAAAAACAAAAAACAAAAGAGGAATTTATGTTTAAAAATTTTACCGGATTGTTAATATTGCTGTTTGTATTTTGTGCGACAGGGGTGATTGCGCAAAATTCTCTCCGCGTTTTGGATCCCCAGCAATCATGGTACAATTATCAAGGTACCATAGACGAAGCAACAATATCGGTTAGTCCCAAGGGACTTTACAGTCAAATTAGTATGTATCTTACCTTTTCAGCTCCTTCAATGTATTTTGCATCGGAAACACAAATCGAAGCTGTATTAGATTTCGAGTTGCCTGAGAATAGTTTTGTAACCGATTCATGGTTGTGGATTGGCAACGAAATTAGCAAAGGAATTATTCTTGACACCTGGACCGCATCTTCTATTTATGAAGGAATAGTAAACAGAAGACGCGATCCATCCATACTTTTTAAACGCGGGCAGCGCAATTATGAACTTCGGGTTTATCCGTTAAAAACTACCGAACCACGCAAAGTTCGCATTACTTATATGGTTCCGAATAATTGGTACAATTCAATGGTCTCTGTTCCTTTACCAATTCATATTTTAAATACTTCGGCGAATGTAATTAATAAGGTGAGTCTAAAAACATGGGTTAGTCCGGAATGGATTAATCCTCGCGTTGCAAATTTATCGGGAAGTTTTACATCACAAACAGACGATTTCTTCGGCGAACATCGCAATATGAATTTAACTAATCATTTCAATTACTCGTCGCTTAATCTTGAATTTGATAACCCGATGATAAACGGTGTGTATCTTAAATTTTATAAAGAATCTACAGAAGGATATTATCAACTTTCATTATTTCCCGGTACCGCTCTCGAAACAATAAACCGTAAAGTTTTATTTTTGGTTGATTATGATTCGAGAAAAAGTTCGACTGATAGAAAACAAATTGTTGATAACATAAGATTATTAGCTGATGAATATCTTAAAGAAGGAGATCAGTTTAATATTTTTTATTCCGGATTAAGTATTGGTAAAGTAAGCAATGAATGGATTAACGCAGAACCGAACGCAATCCAGAACGCGTTTGCAAATTTTAATCAAAACTCAATTTCCGTTTATAGCAATCTCCCTGCACTATTAAAAGAAGGTTACGATTTTTGTCTTGAAAACGAAGGCGGTTGTTTTGTTTACCTAATCTCAAATTCCGATCAAGTAGGAAGCTATCAATCTGCAAATCAAATTATAGCGGATATTAAAAATTTATTAACGATAAACATTCCAACATATATTCTTGACTTCGGCGATAGGGAGTACACATATTATTATTTCAGCAACCGTTCATATATTGGCAACGAATATTTTTATGATAATCTTGCAAGAGCAACCGGGGGATCTTATAACAGGCTTTCTGGCAGCTTCGAAAATTCTATAATTGATGTATTTCAAAAAATGGGCGGAACTGTAAACTCATTTGATTTATATACAAGTTTGGAAAACGGTTTTTGCTACAGCCGTCAAACGCTTTCGGGTTTAAATCAATCTGCGCAGCTTAGCAAAGCTATTACGCAGGTCGGCAAGTTTGTAGGCGATTTCCCGTTCATTATTAAAACATCGGGAATTTATAATACAACTCCTTTTACCCAAACAAAAATTATAGAAGATACAGATTCTAGAATGACTGATAATTTGACCGCCAAAATGTGGGTTAGTTCTTACATAAACTCATTAGAAAAAAATGTTTATGATAATTCAACCGTAAACGAAATAATTGATTTGAGTATTTCGAACAGAATACTTTCGCAATATACTGCGTTTCTTTCACTTGAAAGCGATACCGGTTATTGTAAAGATTGTTATAACGACGACGGTATACCATCTTCGACAGCTGTTGACGATGAGGTTGAAATCCCAACGGAATTCTCGCTTGAAGCATATCCGAACCCGTTTAATTCGCAGGTTACTATTACTGTAAAACTTCCTCAAAATATTAAAGCGGAAGAGTTGTCGTTTAAGATTTACAATATACTTGGACAAGTTATTAAAACATTTACATTGAAAGATATTCAAGGCAAGAGTGAAATTAAATTCCGCTGGGACGGTAAAAACGATTATGGCGAAATAGTTACAAGCGGTGTTTATGTTTTTATGGTTGCCGGAAATCAATTCAATCATTCGCTTAAACTTATGTTCTTGAAATAAAGTTGGCGCAGCCGACAGGGAGGCGCCTGTCTGTACTGAAAGGAATCCCTCAAAGCATAGGGGCATTGAGGGATTCTGATTTTTAAACGACTTATACAGTTGCTCAATTTGTGCTAAACAGAACATTTAAAAATTCCGACAAAAAAGATTTAAATAATTTTGTTTTTCTTCGATAATGAACTAACAAGATTAGGATGGCAATGAAAAGAGTTTTCTTAATTATACTTTTAATTTCGGGTTCGCAAGTTTTTAACGCTTGCAGTACAGTATTGAACACAACATCTCAAAATGTTGAAATAAAATCCGAGCCGCCGAACGCAAAAATTACCATCGACGGTAAAAAATTCGGTACAACCCCGCAAGTAGTAAATGTTGAAAGGGGCAATAATCATTTGATAAAGCTTGAACTTGACGGATACGATACTTATGAGACGCAATTGACGAGAAAGATATCTACATGGTTTTGGTTTAATGTTCTGAATGGCATAATACCCGGTATGGTTACAGATATGTTTACCGGGGCAATGTATAATTTACTGCCGGATTTTATAGAAGTTGAATTGCAGCCGGCGAAAGTAGTTGAACCTCCAGCAAAGAAAAGATGATTAACAATCATCTTTTCTTCTTCTCATAAAGCCAACTCATTTTTGTATTTTTCGTAAAGTTTATCATCTTCCGGTAAAGCCCCGTTAACATTGCATATTTCGGCGGCAAATTCGTTTGCGAGCTTGTTGATTTTTTTCAGATTCATTTTCTTCAAATACCCAACGCATAAGATTGAGGCAAATGCATCGCCTGCACCTACTGTATCAATTATTTTTTTGGGTTCTGCTTTTTGCTTATCGAAACTTTTCCCATCGAATAATATGGCGCCGTCTGCATCAAGCGTAACGCAAATTAGATCAACGCTATAATTTTTATTGATTTGTTCAATCGTATCAAAATCATTCCCGGTTAAATCGAACAGTGATTTAATTTTATTTAATTCATCGTAGTTTATCTTTATAACATTGCTGGTAAAAAGCGCTTTTTCTATCATTTCTTTAGAAAAGAAATCATGACGGAGATTCAAATCGCAAAAGTATTTTTTGTTTTTATTGAATAATGATTGGATAGTTCTTCTTGAAACTTCGCTTCTCTGTGAAAGTGTTCCGAAATAAATTAAATCTGTTTCTTCTTCTATAAGTTTTTGTGTTTCATCGTTTAATGTTAGATAATCATAACAGCATTCGGCGGATATTTTAAACTTCGGAGTTTTATCGTCGTTTAGTTTTACTTTCACATTACCAGTGGGATGTACGTTATCTATCAAAATGTATTTAGTCGGGAATTTTTTTTTGTTTAGAAAATCCAATATTTCTTTACCGTATTCATCGCCGCCAACATTGGAAATGAAATTAGCGGAACCGATTAATTTCCATACATGATAAATAAAATTAAACGGTGCACCGCCTAATCGTTTGCCCTCTGGATAAACGTCCCAAAGTATTTCACCGATTGCTGTAACCCTGTTATTATTCATTATTTTGTCCTGGGCTGAAGAATAAAAGGATGAAAATATTATAGATTTATTTTTGCGTCGGCTTCAATTTGTGCCGTAAATATTCAATAACTCCAGGTAGAATTGAGATGAATATGATGGTAATAATAACTATTGAAAAATTATTTTTTACAAAAGAAAGATTTCCGAAAAAGTAACCACCGTAAATAAATAATGCACACCAAAAAATTCCCCCGAATACATTATATGCAATGAATTTGGGATATGACATGCTTCCGATTCCCGCAACAAATGGTGCGAAAGTTCTTACAATCGGTACAAAACGCGCGATAATGATAGTTTTCCCGCCGTGCTTTTCGTAAAACTGATGTGTACGATCGAGATATTCTTTTTTTAAAATGCGCGGATATTTATCGAATAATTTCATTCCAAGATAATGACCGATCCAATAATTAACAGTATCGCCGATAATTGCAGCTGCAGTAAGAAGTATAAAAAGAAGATGAACATTTAAAGAGCCGAGCGCTGCTAATGCACCTGCCGCGAATAAAAGTGAATCGCCCGGTAAAAATGGTGTGAATACAAATCCGGTTTCTGCAAATATTACTGAAAAAAGTATTGCGTATGTAAGAGAACCGTATTGTTGAATAATTTCATTAAGATGTTTATCGAGGTGTAAAAAAAGATCGATAAGATATTCTATAAATTCCATTCAGTCTTCCGGATTCATATTTAGAAAATTCAATGCACAAAATTAAAATATTATTTTAAATGTCTTCGAGATAATTTAAATCCTTTCCATAGGTTTCTTCCAAATGATACAATGCCCAAAATGCTATTAAAATGCAAATGATACCGACGATTAAAGCTGAGCTTATCATTCCTACATATTCGCGCAAAAAATTAAACGCCAACGTTATGGGTACTACGGTTCCGCGAATAAAATTCGGAACGGTCGTTGTAACAGTGGAACGTAAATTTGTTCCGAACTGTTCCGATGCAGTTGTAACAAACACAGCCCAATAACCAATGGCAATCCCTAGCAAAATACAAAGTCCGTAAAACATTTCAATCGGAAGTCCGTGAACAAAAAGATAAAACAAAATGAACAATGCTGTGAGTGAAATAAAAATCGTGTAAATCTTTTTCCTGCTCTTTAAATATTGGCTTAAAAAGCCGCTTGCGAAATCTCCGAAGATTAAACCTGTGTATGTAAATAAAATCGAATTACCTGCTTTCACGGGTTCGCTCACGCCCAACACTTTACCAAATTCGGGCGAAAATGTTATTAATACTCCAACAACATACCAGATAGGCAAGCCAACAAGAATACAATTTGCATATCTTACAAAACGATCTTTCGAAGTGAACAAAGCAGAAAACTTTCCCTTACCGACAGAAGCCGTTTTTAAACTATTATACATTCCGGATTCATACATTTTAATTCGAGCGCCAAGCAAAATAAATCCAAGTATTCCGCCGATTATGTAAGCAATTTTCCAATTAAAAAATTCGCCCACAATAGCGGCAAAGATTGCACCTGTAACGCCGATAGAAGCAACAATTGCTGTTCCGTAACCGCGGGTTTCTTTTGTCATTGTTTCGCTTACAAGAGTTACTGCCGCACCAAGTTCACCCGCAAGTCCGACACCGGCAATGAATCTTAAAACGGCATACATATCTGTATTTGTAACAAAAGCATTGGCAAAATTTGCGATGGAATAAAGTGCAATAGAACCGAATAGTACGGACAGCCGGCCTTTTTTATCACCCCAAATTCCGAATGCAATTCCGCCGAAAAGCATTCCGGCCATCTGCATGTTTAGTAAAAATACACCTGTTGTAATTAATCCTTCGCCGCTTACGCCGAGATCTATTAAACTAGGAATGCGAACTATGCCGAAGAGTATTAAATCATAGATGTCCACAAAATAACCGAGAGCAGAAACAAGTACAGTTGTGTTAAACAAATTTTTAGTTAGTTCATTGTTTGCTTTCATGTAAAATGCCTTTCGCACTTTATGAAACAAAATAAAAATTATTTTTTCTTTAAGTTCATGTTGAAAGTATGCGTACCGTCGCTAAAAGAGAAGTTATTTTTAACTAGCATCACGGCCGTTCCGCTCATAGTAGAATTATCGTTTGATAATTTACCCGTAAATGTAAATTTGCTTTCGGCGAACACAACATTAATAATTACGTCTTTGGATTGAAATGTACCGGCGGCTGAAGTTTTAAAACTAAAAGATTTTAACGATGTGCCGGATTCTTCGATGTATGAAATATCGCCGCTGCCGGATATAATACCGCCGCTTTCATCAAGCGATAATTTGGCTGTAAGTATTTGTCCTGAAATATTTACTGAATCACTCCAAGTGCCTTTTAATATTGAAGCCTGTGGCGCAGAAGGATTGTCGTCGTCCGAGCCACAATTAATCATTATCAATGATAAAATAAACAAGCCGACTAATTTTAGATGTTTCATTGAAGACCCTCTAATAATTATAATGGAAATGCGGTTCAATAATATCAAAATGAATTTTAATAGGAAAGAAAGTTTTATAAAAAGAGAAGGGAGTTAAAGATTCTTTTTTCTTTTTAATTGAACAAGCACCGCACCGGCAGCCGCAATCAACATTCCGAATCCTTCTTTTAATGTGATTGGCTCGCCGATAAAAATCCAAGCCAGAATTGCGATTTGAATTAACATTGTACCGTTAATTATGCTTGATTCCATCGCTGTTAATTTTTGTAAAGTTAAATTCCATAATGTGAATGCGAATGCTGTGTTTATAACTGCAAGCCAAAGTAAATATAAAATTGTCGTAAAACTAATTGAAGGCAATCCTTGAATTGTTATTCCCGCAATCAACATAATTATTGAGCCCGTGCCCATGCTAATTACAGTTACAGTAATTGCAGAATATTTCCCGCTCCGGTTAACGCTTCTGCCAAGTATAGCGGAACTTGAATTTGCGAGTACCCCAATAATCATAACTAATATTCCGATGGTTATATTGCCTGCGAGTACTTCAGGAAAAAAATATGTGAAAATTCCAATGATAAACAGGAATGCACCAAACCATTGAAGAACAGACGGCTTTTCCGAAATTAAAAAATAGCCCATCACAGCAACAACAATAGGAGTAAAATTTAAGAGAAGACTTACAGTAACGGCCGGCAATAAGGATAATCCTATAAACTGTGTGCCCTGTGTAAAAGTATAAAACAATAATCCGAGCGCAATTAGTGCAAACCATTCCCTTCGAGTTAATCGCTTAACTTCTTCGATGTTCTGTTTTCTAAAAAGAAACGGAAGCAGGCAGATGAATGCGAGGGAATATCTTAATCCCGCGTAAGTCAATGGCGGAATTTCCTTTAATCCCCACTTAATTATTATGAATGATGTTGACCATAAAAATGTAACAAATAGCGCGATTAAAATTGCGGCACCACGAGAGAGATTTTTATTGATGGCAACACCTTTCTGAATAGTTAAAATTTATCACTCTATATATTTTACCGAATCCATGAGAATCCATTCGTTCGGATCAATTACATATTTACTGTCCGCTGGAATGATTATTTCTCCTTGATTGTTTTCAATTTCCAAGCGAATCGTTTTATCGGAGAATTTTATTTCAACGGGAAGATTGAACGGAAGATTGTTCTCGGTATTCCAAACAAAATTTAGTTTATCGTTTTCGCGATTAATGTTTAATTGCGGAAGTTTTGGGTTTCTTAAATATACTTCGAAAAACCAATCCAGCTTTTTACCGGAAACGTCCTCGGCGATTTTTATAATTTCTTCTGTTGTTGAAAACCTGCATTGCTTTCCGTCTGTTATTAATTCCATTTCAGACATAGGATAAGCCCATCGTCTTAAAACTTTGAAAAATATTTCATCGCCGAGATAATAACGAAGAGTGTGAATTATCCACGCGCCTTTATAATAAATGTCAAGATTATAAGATTCACCGGCAGTTTGCGATTCGCGCGGTGCAACCGGCTTTTTATTCGCGAAATTTTTAATGCTGTTTAAGTAACCTATATAAGATTCCCTTCCAAATTTCTTTTCAAGATACAACGGCTGCATGTAAGTGCCCAATCCCTCGTGAATCCAAAAGTCTTTCCAATCGGTGCATGTAACTAAATTGCCGAACCACTCATGCGAGAACTCGTGATGATGAAGCCAATCAAATGGAAAGTCCTTGTGATTTTTCCAGCCGAATCCGTAAGCGATTGCAGTTTGATGTTCCATCCCCAAGTGCGGTGCTTCAACAACAGAATACTTATCCGCACGGAATGGATATGGACCAATATACTCTTCCATAATTTTCATATGTTCTACAAATTGCGGGGAATGATCTTTTGCTTTTTCAAAATTTTCAGAAAGCACCCAAACTGTAAAAGGAATTTTATCACCGGCTATACTTGTATAATCGTAGTCAATTGATTTGTATGGTCCGAGATAAAAAGTAACATTATAATTATTGATTGGATTTGAAACGAACCAATTCCAGGTTTTAGTTTTATCGTTGTTGTTTTTTGTGTTGATTAATTTTCCGTTGGATATACAAACAAGTTCATCGGGGACAGTAAAATTGATTGAAACAGAATCCGGTTCATCCGACGGGTGATCTTTACATGGCCACCAAATATCCGCACCTCCGCCCTGGCAAGCTACACTTGCCCATGTAATTCCATCTTTGTTTGCTTTCCAAACAAAACCGTCATCCCACGGAGGATTACTAGCGATTCGGGGCATACCTGAATATGTTGTTTCAATTTCGAAAATATTTCCTTTTTTTATTTCTTGTGGAAAGGTTATTTGAATCTTCCCGTTTTCGTGTTTAAAGGCAAGTTCTGTTTCGCTGCCGTTGATTTGTATTACAGATTCAACATTAAAAATATTGTCGAGGTCAAGAATAATTTGCGAAAAATCTTCTTTTGCTTCGCCACGCATTAAAATTTTACCGGCAATGACATGATCTTCCGGCGCAATTGAGATGTCGAGATTGTAGAATATTACATCATAACATGCCTGTTCCGGGATTAATTTTCCGCCCGAATCCTGAGAACCGAACTGCGCTAACAAATTAAGAGTTAAGAAAAAATAAGATATTGCGAAAATAAATTTTTTCATAGTTTTTTCGGTCGTTAATCATTTATAGAATTATAAAACTGCTGCAAAATATAAAATGCTTTTTTCTTTTCGCCGGTGTTTGAGTATAATCCTTTGCGGTTGAAGAAATCCTGCACGCCGGCTAATGGTCTTCTAGGCGAACGGAAATCCATTAATATCCATGGGCTCAATCCCGCAAGAAAAGAAATTCTCTTCAACATTTTTGTTTGATGCTTGTAAAGATTTTCTTGATACTCTTCAGTCCAAATCGTCAGCGAATCGCCGTGCAGTCCGTATCTTGCGCTACCGCCAAACTCGCTCATAATTAACGGCTTATTAAAAGCCGACAGCCAGTTAATTGTATCTGCTTTTTGCGGAAGTCCGTCGTACCATCCTATGTATTCGTTACAGCCAAGCACATCAAGAAATTCACCGAGCGGATCATTGAGCATGATTGTGTTTGAATTTGTATAATGAATTTCCGTTGCTGCCGTAATTAATCTTGTGGGGTCCAACTCCTTTGCTTTAGAAATTAATTTTTTCAGAAACTCCAAACGTGGTTCACTCCTCGGAGTTTCGTTTGCGACTGACCAAAGAATTATCGGCGCCCGGTTTTTATCGCGCCCAATCATCTCACACAATTGTTTCGATGCATTTTCGAAAGTTGTTTTGTTATCCCAAAGGATTGTCCAGTAAACCGGAATCTCGGACCAAACGAGAATTCCCATTTTCTCGGCTTCGCGAATCATGTTTTCATTATGCGGATAATGTGCAAGACGCACAAAATTACATCCAAGCTCCTTTGCCCAGTTTAATAGTGTCTGCGCATCTTCGACTGAATTTGCACGCCCGTTTCTTGCCGGCGCTTCTTCGTGAATGGAAATCCCTTTCAAAAATATTTTTTTGCCGTTCAGTAAAATATCGGTTCCTTCAACCGAAATATTTCTAAAACCGATTTTATCATTAATCATATCCTGCTCAGAAATAATTTTTACTTCATAGAGTTTCGGATTGCCGGGCGACCATAAAGCCGGGCTGGCGTTAAAACTAAATTCAACAAAGCCTTTGTCATCACATTTAAAATTTTTATAAATGTTTAATTCCGGTATTTCAACTATTACTTCCGTGTTTTGTACGGCTCCATTTAATTTTATCCATCCGGCAATTGTGCTATTTGAATTTTTCTTTAGCTGAAGGAAATAATCTTGTATAAAAGTTACGGGAACATCAATAATGCTTACGCCGCGGGTAATACCGCCGTAATTCCACCAATCTGTATTTAAGGTAGGAACGCCTTCGCGCAAACGCTTGTTGTCCACTTTAACGATGATAAAATTTTCTACGTTTTTTATTTTGTCTGTGATTTCAAAATCGAACGGGGTGAATCCGCCGGTGTGTTCGCCGATCTTTTCGCCGTTCAAATAAACATGACATTGATAATTAACCGCTCCGAAGTGAACAAAAGTTCTTCGATTATCTTTCTTATTGTAATCGAAAGTTTTTTTGTACCATACTGTTCCTTCATAGAGAAATAATTTTTCTTTTTGCGAATTCCAATCTCCCGGAACGGTTAATGATTCCGATTTGTCAAAATCGTATTCAACTCTCTCGGTTTTGTCTTTGGGTTTTGTGTTTCTGAAAAACCCGTTCGGGTCTGGCTCATATCGGTAGTTGTAGTAACCGTTTTCGTATGGATCAATAATAATTTTCCATTCACCATTAAGCGTTGTTATTTTTCTTCCATCAATATTTTGAATTAAGAAATCATTTTGAGCCGTAATTATCTGGGATAAAAAAGCCAGAATGGGTAAAAGATATTTTTTCACGTTATGCCTCGGTAAAAATTATGTGACAGAATATGTGAATACATCTCCGGATCGGTATCGCCTTCGGTTGAAAACAAAAGTATTTGGGAATCTTGGTTAAGTTTTAATTCGTCGGCCAATTTGCGGTTGGTTGTGTTTGATAATAGATTAAAAATCAACCCGGTTGTTACCGCGCCGGATTCACCGGAAATAATTTTTTTATTTCCGGATTCGCCTTTTCCTAGTAAGCACATTCCGATTTTTGTTGTTTCGTCGTCGCATTTGACAAAATAATCTCCGTATGCATGTAAAATATCGAAGGCTATTTTACTCGGGGTTCCACAGCATAAACCCGCCATTATTGATCTCATTTCATTTGTAAGTGAAATTATGTTTTTGTTTTTGATTGAATCCAAAACACATGCCGCATCATCGGGTTCAACATTTATAAAGATAGGTTTGTTGTATCTAAATTTTTCAACACAATATGCTATTATCGCTGCGGGTAATGAACCGACGCCGCATTGTATAAAAATGTGGGTAGGTATTTCATCATTCAGTTGAGAAAATATTTCCTCCATCATTGTGAGATAACCCTGCATAATCCATAAAGGAATTTTTTCGTAGCCCTCCCATGAAGTATCTTGAATTAAGATCCAGCCGAATTTTTCAGAGCGGTTCTTTGCTAAAATAACGGCTTCATCATAACTGCCGTTAATAATAGTTACATCAGCTCCGTGAGATTTAATATTTTCAAATCGTGATAGCGTTGTTCCTTTGGGCATATAAACAACACATTTGCATCCAAGCTGCCGTGCCGTCCACGCAACACCACGCCCGTGATTGCCGTCGGTTGCAGTTACTAAAGTAAACTTTTTTAATTTTTCGCGTATATCAGGGTTTTCGAAAATTGAAAACGACAGATTAGATTCGTCGAGTTCAAACTGCTCAAAAAAATATTTTGCAATGGCATAACTTGCACCGAGTACTTTAAATGCTTTTAAGCCAAATCGGTGAGACTCATCCTTAATCCAAATTTTGGAAACGCCAAGTTTTTGTGAAAGTCCATTTAAGCTTATAAGTGGTGTCGGTAAATAATTTGGAATAGATTTATGAAATGCCTGAGCTTTATTCGACTCTACGTTGTTAAAACTATCTGTAGTACATTGCTTGGCACTGAAATTGTTTCTGAGAAGCAAAATCATAGCGCGTTTATTAACAAATTTATGTATTAGTTAATTTTAACATAGTAAAAAGATATTTATTTAGGCAAAGCAATAATGTATTTTTCCACGAAGATTTGAATTAAGAATATGATAAAGTTATATACATCGTCGCTTCGAAGCAAAATTTTACTTGGGTTCGCAATAATTTTGCTTATAATGTTTTTTGCTTCCCTTTGGAGTATTTATAATTTTTATCTTCTCAATGAATCAATAAAAAGTACTATGCAGCAAAATTATACAAGTATTACCGCGGCTGACAACATGTCGAAATCTCTGGACGATCAGTTGGAAGCGCTTATACTTTTTTTTAATCAGGATTTTGAGTACGGGGAGAAATTGTATCAAAAAAGCAAAGAAGATTTTTTCTTTTGGTACGGAAAGGCTAGACAATCTGCTTTTACAGAAAGAGAGAAAAGTATTCTTGATTCGTTAAACGCTGAATACAATTATTTTTTAAAAAGCTTTGGTAATATTCCAGATATCAAACACAGTCGTTTCCCGGGTGAAATACCAAGTTATAACTTTTTAATTATTGCAGATGAAATAAAAAATCTAAAAAAGAAAAGCAATGAAATTGTCGGCATTAATCACAACCTTTTAAATGTTGCTGTAAGCAGCACAAAAGAGATTACACAAACGGCTACTATATTCATTGTTGTAATTTTAGTCGGTGCAATTGCCGTAAGTGTTTTATTCGGAACACAGTTTGCAAACTATGTTGTAAGGCCGATAACAGAGCTTCGCAAATCGGTAGAACATGTTGCGGAAGGACATTTTGATGAAAGAATAGATATTGAAGAAAGCAGCGATGAAATCGACGGACTTGCACTTGAATTTAACAAGATGAGCGAAAGATTGGCCGGGTACGAGCAGCTTAATTTGAATAAAATATTATTCGAAAAGAAAAAATCAGAGTTGACAATAGAAAGTATGAATGAACCCGTATTAATGGTTGATAAAGAATATAATGTTTTACTTTCGAACAGAACATTTAACGAAACATTCGGCGATAAATATTTTAATGAAAGCAGTATTCAAAAATTGGTAACAGCGCCGGCATCAAGCACCGGGAATATATATATGGATCATGATATAATTACTTTAAAGAAAAACAGCGGCGCGCAAAAAATATTTAAAGTAATTTCAGCTTCATTAGAAATACCGGAAAGCGATCTCACGGGCACAGTGATTGTATTTAACGACATCACAAAGTACAAAGAATTGGATAGAATGAAATCCGAATTTATAGCCAAAGTTTCGCATGAATTAAAAACCCCGCTTACATCGCTTGGAATGGCACTGGGTATTATTGAAGACGGAGTTGTTGGAAAACTAACGGGCAAACAGGGCGAGCTTGTTTCTTCGATGAAAGAAGATTATGAAAGATTAAACAAGCTGGTTTATGAAATTCTTGAACTAGCAAAACTTGAAGCGAGTGCTGATAAAATTAAATTTGAAAAAATCCCGGCGTCAAAATTAGCCGATCATGTTGCAAAAAAATTTGAAATACTTGCTTTGGAAAAAAACATAAAGATGGAAATTATAGATAACGGTAAAGAGGCATTAATTAATTGCAGTTACAGTAATATTCTCAGTGCGATAGAGAATTTGGTTTCAAATTCATTACGGTTTACGCCGCCAAACGGGAAAATTAAATATTGCCAATCGGTTGTAAACGGATGTTTATTAATCGAAATTTCCGATACAGGTATAGGCATCAGTCCCGAAGATATTAAATTAATTTTCGATAAATTTATTCAGATTGACGATTCTTCGCCGGGAAGTCTCGGGCTTGGTTTGTCAATAGCAAAAGAAGTAATTGAAATACATAATGGGGAAATAAAAGCTTTCAGCGATTTAGGAAAGGGAAGTACATTTCAAATAAAACTACCGGTAGCATAATGCAAAAAGGAAAAGTAATAGTAATAGACGACGAGCCGAATATTCTTAAAACAATAGAATTGTCTTTGAACTCGCACGGATTTTTTACGGAAGTTTTCTCTAATCCCGCAGAGGCAATTAAAAGGGCGAAAGAAATCTATTTCGATTTAGCGTTTGTCGATCTAAAGATGCAACCTATGAATGGATTGGAGGTGCTTGAAGAAATCAAAAAAAACTCTCATGAAACAACCGTTATTCTTATGACTGCTCATGGTTCAATAGAAACAGCAGTAGAAGCAATAAAAAAGGGTGCTTACGATTACATAACAAAGCCGTTTACACATAAAGAGTTTTTACACATTATCGACCGCGTTTACGAACACCATATGCTTTCTAAGAAAATTGACGTACTCTCATATCAGCTTAATGAAATTTATGAAGATGGAAATATTATTTCTGCAAACCAGGCAATGAATGAAATTATGAAAATCTCCGCGGATATTGCCGACAGCGATATTCCCGTTTTGATTGAAGGCGAAAGCGGAACAGGAAAAGAAGTGCTTGCAAGATTTATTCACTCAAACAGCTCACGAAAAAATAATCCGTTCATTGCAATCAATTGCTCGGCAATCCCCGAAAATCTTTTTGAAAGCGAATTATTCGGGCACATTAAAGGCGCGTTCACAAACGCCATTAAAGATAGGGTTGGGCGGCTTGAACTGGCTAACACCGGAACAATTTTTCTTGACGAAGTAGCAGAAATCCCAAAGGCGATGCAAATTAAGCTGTTGAGATTTTTGCAGAACATGGAATTCGAAAGAGTAGGCGAAAGCATAACAAGGAAAATTAATATTAGAATTATCAGCGCGACAAACAGAACGGTAGAAGAAGATTTAAAAATAGGATTACTACGGGATGACTTTTATTACAGAATAGCCGGAGTAAAAATTAAACTGCCACCCTTGCGCGAAAGAAGGGAAGATATTCCTCTTCTGGCAGAGCATTTTGTAAAAAAATATGCGCCCGGAAAAGAAATTGTTTTAACCGATGAAACAAAAAAATTTTTGAATGACTACGATTGGCCGGGCAACATACGCGAATTTGAAAATGTTGTTAAACGTATTTTAGTGTTTGCAAAAGAAGGAACTGCCCATGCGGAATATCTTCCGTTGGAGATTACCAACTTTAAGCATAAGCAAGCGCCGCAGCCGATTCAAAAAATTGACGATCTTGAAAAACAGCATATAACAGAAATACTGAAAATCGCATCTACTACAAAAGAGGCGGCAAAAATTTTAGGAATATCCGAAACCACACTATGGCGCAAACGCAAGTTATATGAGATATAAAATTTAGCATACGTAGAGTTAGAAAATCGGACGCTCAATCAAAAATTTCAAAATGAAATCTCATCATTTCATTTTGAAATGGCTATTGAAATCCTTCCCACATATCTATTTAATAATTCCTCTAAAAGATTAAACAAAAGCGCTGGCATATTTCTGGCAGTACTCCTTCCGATGTAAATAAATAATCTTATTAAAGGAGCAATACAATATGAAAAAATCTGCTTTTATTGTTATCATCTTTGCATTAGCATTCGTGGTTGCTTACGTAATCTACGAATTCGGATTCGGCAACCCCGCAAACTTTAAAGATGCAGCCCGGCAAGTAGTTCTTAACGGTAATATTATGGGGACGATTTATGTAGGCGGTAAACTTGTTATTCTTCTTATCACGCTTTCGATAATGGACGTTGCAATTATTATCGAAAGATCTTTGTCGTTAAGAAAAGCTGCCGGAAAACAACCGATTCCAAAATTTTTCAAAACCGCAATTGATCAAATAAGAGATGGAAAAATCGATGAAGCAATAACAATTTGCGATAAACAAAGAGGTTCTGTAGCAAACGTATTAAAATCGGCATTAGCCCGTTATAAAGAAGTATCCGGCGGAAAATCCACTACAGATGTAGAAAAACAATTAGTCGAGGTTCAACGTGCGGTCGATGAATCTATGATGCTTGAAACACCGCTTTTAGAAAAGAATTTAATCGCTCTGTCAACAATCGCTTCTATTGCAACAATGGTCGGCCTGCTCGGTACCGTTATCGGTATGATTCGTTCATTCGCAGCTATGGCGCAAGCCGGTGCGCCGGATGCAATCGGACTTGCAACCGGTATCTCGGAAGCTCTTATCAATACAGCAGGCGGTTTGGTTGTCGCTATTATAGGTATAGTAGCATATAACTTTTTCGTAAACAAGGTTGATAACTTTACTTTCCAAATTGACGAAGCTACTTACAACGTAATGCAATTATTAAAATCAAAGTGAGGTAACAGATGCCGCGCATTAAGAAAAAAAGAGTCAATGTTGCTGTAGATATGACTCCGCTTGTGGATGTGGCGTTTTTACTTTTGACTTTTTTCATGTTGACAACACAGTTCAAACCGGCAGAGGAAGTTGAAATAGTTTTACCATCTTCTCACTCGGAAATTAAACTTCCCGAATCAAATACGATGACACTGCACATAAGCGAGGAAGGAATAATTTTTCTCGGGTTTGATTCTGCTTATATGATGGAAAACATGTTCGGACAAAAAAATAAACTTCGCTTGGCTGTTGATGTGAAGCAGGAAAACTTAGCCGACTTATTGATAAAAGCAAGAATGTCTAATCCAAAACTTATCACGATAGTAAAATCCGATGCCGATGCCGATTACGGTATTGTTGCTGATGTGATAGATATCCTTCAAAAAGTACAGATAACAAGATTCAACATGGTTACAAATTTCGAAGTAGAGAAAACAAGTTAACATAGGAGTAACAAATGGCTGGTGCAGATCTTGGCGGTGGCGGCGGTTCGCATAAAAAGAAAAAAGGGAAACGCAAACCCAAAAAAAGAATGAATATCCGCATGGATATGACTCCCTTAGTTGATGTTGCGTTTTTGTTGCTAACATTTTTCATGTTGACGACTGTTTTTCGTAAACCGCAAACGCTGGAAATAAATTTACCGCCCAATAAAGATACAAATATAAAGATTGCAGAATCGAACTTGATGACGCTTAGAGTTGATGAGAACATGAATATGTATTGGAATATGGGAATAGAACTTCCTCACAAAATTAAGTACGAAGAGCTTAGAAAATTTTTAGGTGATAAAGCTAAAGAAAATCCAAAATTGGTTGTGCTTATAAAAATTGATAGGAAAAGTAAGTACCACATGATGATAGACATAATTGACGAATTAAATGTCGCGAATCTGACGCGCTTTTCTTTAGCTCCCATGACAGATATCGACAAGAAAGAAATGTCGAAGGCGACATAAGGGAGAAGAGGAAAATATGACAGACACAATTGCAGCAATTAAAAACAATGTTTACGGGGCATTCGAATTAAAAAAACTGTATCCGAGGAATTATTCTATCGGGTTAGCCGTAGCAATATTCTTTCACATGCTTATAATAGGCAGTTATTATTTTGTTCAGGCAATAACAAAAGAAGAAGATCTTGATTCCGTTCCGGTTGTTAGAATAATGAAATACAGCGAACTCGGTCCGCCCCCTTCAATTACAAACGAAATTCCACCGCAAGTTGCAATTTCCGGCCCGGTAGTTCAACCGACAGTCGGCGTTCCCGTCCCGGTTCCGGACGAAGAAGCTCCGCCGGAACAAACAATTGCTTCGCAGGAAGAGATGAGCGCTGTTGCAGCGCCATCAATCGGCGAAGATATTGGCTCAGGCACACAGATTACACAGGATATTAAAATCGAACAGCCGAAAGTTGAAGAAGATCCCGGCGTTGATGAATTTATCCCTGTTGAAAAATATCCTGAACTTGTTGTTTCGGTTCAACCCGAATATCCTGAAATCGCACGTAGAGCCGGAGTAACTGGAAAAGTGTATGTAAAAATACTTGTTGATAAAACGGGCAAACCTAAGAAAGCCGTTATTATGAAAACCGATTCGGATTTATTTAACGAAGCTGCAGTTAACGCAGCAATGAAATCGGCTTTTACGCCCGCATTACAAAATCAAAAACCTATTTCAGTTTGGATAGTAATGCCGTATAAATTTACACTGCAGGGCTCACAATGAGCAATGTGATGAAATATATTGCTTATTCGGCAGGAGCGGTTTTTATTTTACTTGGGTTAGCTGTTTTATTCACAAACATTACACCCGCATATTTCCCTTCCGAGTTCAGAGTTGTTATGGGGATAGTTCTTTTTCTTTACGGTATTTTCAGGATTATTATGACGGTATTTAAACAAAGACAATCGAGTGAAGATGAAGAATGATTTAATAATTGTTTTATCGGTGCTGGTTTTAATATTAAGCGGGTGTTTCCCGGAGGTTAAGGAATCCCCCACAAAAGGATATTTAAAATGCTGCACCGATGAATCATTTTATAATGTAGTTAATGATGCAAAGGTTAAATTTCTTGAATTATATCCCGAAGCAAAAATTGATATTAGTTCAATAAAAGCTAGGGAAGGTATAGCTGCTATTCTTAACGGGGATATAAGAATGTTTGTTAGTTCAAGAAATTTTAATAAAGAAGAAGTTGAATTCGTCCGTAAAACTAAATCAGAAGTTAAGATATTTAAATTCTGTTACGATGGTATTGCCGTTATCGAAAGGGAAAATGAAAAAATAGATAGGATGCAAACAAATGAGTTGAAGGAGCTTTTGCTCGGTATAAAAAACAATTATAAAATTTTTATTCCGGAAGCAAACTCCGGTGTTTATGAATATTTAAAAACAGAACTACTTGATGGAAAAGAACCCGTAAAAGTATTTATAACAAAAAGTGAAAATGATGTTGTGGAAAAAGTTAAACAGACAAAAAATTCAATCGGTATCGTTGGTCTGGGGGTTCTGAAAAATTCATCCGGTATCGATTTGATTGAAATAGCAGATTCGGATAGAATTATTAATGGAATTAAATATTATGAACCACTGGCGGGATATTTGGTTAACGGTGATTATCCTCTTGTACGAACTTCTTACATAATTATAAATGAAATTGGATTACACGTGGCATCGGGATTTACATCTTTTTTAACGAGTTACGATGGTCAGAAGATTGTTCTCGAAAACAATTTGGGACCCGCAACCGTTCCTGTTAAAATAGTTCAATAACATAGGCGTTATTAAAATGAAGAAATTATCTCTTATAATATTTGTTTATGGTTTCATTTTGATGAATCAAATTTGTGCTCAAGACAAATCTGTCGAAGTACAAAATGCAATTGACACCAAAGATTATTCTACAGCTCTTGTGGCTATAAAAAGACTTGTCGAAGAAAATAGGGCTAATGATGCAATTAAGTTTTTAATTAAACTGCAGACCGCCGGCTACAACGACAAAGAAGTTTTGGAATTATTGGGCGATAGTTACAGCATCCTTGGGATCGGAGAGCTTGCGCTGCAAAATTATCAGGATGCCGAAAATCTTGATTCGATGGATGTGCGGCTTAAATTCAAATCGGCCGAGGAATTATATAAACAAAAGCGCTATACGGAAGCAGTAAATAAATTCTTAAAGATTATTTCAATCGACCCCCAAAATCCGAAACCGTATTTGGAAGCGGCTCAAATATTTTACCTTGCCAAATTATATGCGGATGCTTCCGTTATGTATGAAAAATATTTGGCGATTGAACAAACAAAAGAAGCGTACGAAAGCATAACAAAAGCCCTGCTGGAAACAAAAAATTATGAAAAGACTTTTCAGTTTGCCAAAGAAGGCATTGAAAAATATCCGGGAGATGTAAAAATTCTTCAGCCCGCGGCATTCTCGGCGTTTGCACTTAAAAAATATGACGATGCTTCAAAATATTATTCGCAAATACCGGATTCTTCGTTATCAACAAATGATATTGTTAACGCGGCAAGATCTTTTCAACAAATTAAAGTTGATTCGGTTGCGTTGAAATATTTCGAGACGGCGGTTAATCGCGACAGTTCTTTATCGAACATTTATATGGACTTGGCAAATTACAATTATCTAAATAAAAACTACGAAGCAGCGGTAAAATATTATGATGCGCGAATTAAAAGTGATTCTACATTTGAACCGGCCTACCGCTTTATGGCTTTCGCATTAATGCAATTGCAAAAAAGGGAAGAAACGCGTCGGTCGCTTCTTAAATCTATTGAATTGAATGATACGCTGATTACAACACGCTATTGGCTTGCACAAACTTACAGACAAATGGATTCTTCTTCCGCCGCCGCCGATACATATCAAGAGATGCTTAGGATTATAGGCAATAAAGAATCACAATTCAAAAATGAAAGTGCCGATGCATACGGATTTTTGGGTCAGCGGGCATTCGAAAGAAAAAATTACGGCGGAGCGGTTAGTTATTTAAGAAAAGCAGTTAACTTAAAAAACGATGTACTTGGTTATAAAGTAATGCTTGCCTCATCTCTGCATCAAAGCGGCAGCGTTGATGAAGCGATAGATTGGTATAGAAGAATATTAAAAATTGATCCGAAAAATGAAGTTGCGAAAAAGGGATTACGAATGTTGAGCGCCGATTAATATTTAGTTCTCTTACAAAAATCTTATTTGGTAGAGGGAAATGATGGACAAAAAATCATCTAAATTATTGGTTGAATTATCCCAGTTTGTTGGTATTTTACTCGTGATAATTCTTATCCTTTACTTAATCACAATCAAATTTAGATGAGAGGCGCATGAACAAATATAAAATCAGCAAGTATTTTAATCCATGGCATCACGTAAGTTTTGGTGACAAAACTCCCGAAATTGTTAACGCGATTATCGAAATCCCGTTAAACTCAAAAGCAAAATATGAACTTGACAAAGAGAGCGGACTATTAAAATTGGACCGCGTTCTTTTTTCCTCCGTACACTATCCAGCGAATTATGGTTTTATTCCGCGAACTTTAAGCGACGACGGCGACCCGCTTGATATTCTTGTTATTTGTTCGGTTGAAGTTGACCCGCTTTGCATTATTGAAGCAAAGGTAATCGGATTGATGACAATGATCGATAACGAAGAAAAAGACGATAAAATAATTGCCGTGGCAAATAACGATATTTCTATTAACCACATAGACGACCTGCAGCATCTTCCGCCTCATTCAACCGTGATGGTTCAGAGATTCTTTGAGGATTATAAAAAGTTGGAACATAAAAACGTTATTGTAGAAAAAATTGTAGGCAAGCAAGAAGCCTATAAAGTGATTGAAGAAAATATCAAACGCTACAATCAGTATTTTGAAGTTTAGGAAAGTCAATGAAATGAAAAATGTAAAAGTAACGGCGTATCTTTACTTTCTGCTGGTACTAATTATTTTTATTATGGCAATTGTATTGGTAAAATTTATTCTTCTGATTTTTTCATAAAAATAATATAACAGCAATTATGTTATAAATTACCGATACTATATTTCTAAAAGAGTTTCCGTTAACAGGGTTAGCGGAAAGAGACGCCTCCAGTCTCATGCCACTGAAGCCGGTTATTCCCCTAACCGGCTTCGTAATTTTGGTTGCAAAAATAAAAAATATTTCCTGAATTTGGCAGAATACTTAAATCGCTCGGGGAAAAATATTTTACCGTACCAAGTATAATTCGTTCTGTCTTTCGGATATAAATTCGCAGCCATCTTTTGTTACAACAACCATTTCCTCGATTGTCGCGATTCCATAGTTCTCAATTGTTAAACGCGGTTCGATTGTAAAAATATTTCCTTCTTCTATTTCGAGCGTTGGTAAATTTCCGTAACGCTCCCATTTGGGCCCGAGCAAACAACCGCCGTCGTGACAAACGCGTCCAACTTGATGACCGAGTCCGTGCGGGAATTCTTCGTATCCGCTAATCTGAATAAAATTCCTTGCGATCTCATCAATCTCAAAACCTTTTTTGCCGGGTTTAATTTCTTTGGCAGATTTTGTAATTGACTCTCTGATTACATCAAAACCTTTTTGCACTACATCGGGTGCTTTGTCTTCGTGAGGATGAAGCACGTACCATGTTCTTTGTAAATCAGAACAATAACCGTTTATTTTTATACCGAAATCCATATTAATAACATGTCCGTACTGAATAAATCTGTCCGTCGGTCCGGCATGCGCACCGGCGGTATCGGGTCCCGAAAAAATTGAAGGACAGTAATTTTCATCCCATGCAAGTTCATAACCTTTTGATTTCACAAGATCTTTTACAAACAACGCAACTTGTTTTTCGGTAATACCGGGTTTCAAATATTTTGTTACTTCATCAAAAATTACTAGCGTCTCTTTTATAGCGCCCTTTACGTGGCTCAGTTCAATTGCGGATTTTCTTCCGCGAAGAGCAGCCACTATATCTTCAGATGAGATTAACGAGTGAGCATATCTTGTGTCTTTTAAATGATCTAACAATTCAAGGTACAATCCGTAAGTTAACCCGTCTGCCAGAGTTGAGTTGCGCGAATAGTTAATTGCTATTTTCGATGGCTTGTAAATGTCAAGAACTTCAACAAGTTTTTCTTTGATTGATTTCAAGTAACCGGAAATTTTTTTGTACGTGCCGGTCATCTTCATGTTCTCAAGCTCTAACGATCCTACGATTGCGTGAGTATCGCCGTTTTTGTTTATTATAAATGCCGACTGCCAAGTAGCATTTGTGCCCACAACCATATCGAGCATCGGGTCTTTAATATTTCCGGTTTCGCGAACGTAAATCATCCACATGTCTATATTTTTTTCCTGCAATATCTTAACTGCCTGATCAATTTTTTCTAGAATTATTTCTTTCGACATAAATTACTCCGACTATTAAAATTGTGCTTGTAAAAATTGTTAATCCCAATGAGAATGAAAAGACAAAAAACAAAAACTAATATTTAAACTTTGCCGCCGCTTTTTTTAAACGATCCATAATTGCAACGCCAAGTCCTTCTTCTTTTATTGGTTCTACAAGAATAATATCAAGATTATCTTTTTCAAAATCGTGAAGAAATCTAAAAAGATTAGCTGCAGCTTCTTTCAAATCGCCAGATGATGATAGCACTTTTGCGGTTCTAAAAGTATTTATGAATTTTTCCTCACAAAAGAACAAAACCCCAATTTTTTTATTTGCATATTTTTCTATGTTCTCAACATTCAAAAAGTCGAGAGGTATTGACGGCGCGTAATGAAACGGCAATTGACCCGGCGCGTTCGGCTTATCTTTATTTGTTTTACCGGATTTAATTTTTCCTATTTCATTTTCAATTTCTTCTTTTGACACACCGCCGGGCCGAAGTAAATAAATCTCGTCGTTGTACAATTCCAAAATTGTGGATTCGACCCCGACAGAACATTTACCGCCATCAAGAATTATATCAACTTTATCGCCTAAACTTTTAACTACATGCTGTGCATCGGTCGGACTCAAATGCCCGAATTTATTTGCACTTGGCGCGGCAATCGGCGTTTCACTTTTTAGAATTAATTCAAGAGCAACTTTATGATCCGGCATACGAACGGCAACCGTTGGATTTCCGGCAGTTACAATATCCGGAACAATATCGGTTTTTGGTAAAACAAAAGTTAGCGGTCCCGGCCAAAATTTATTTATTAATTGATTAATTCGTCCATCATCATAATGAGAAAATCTTTTTAACCAGATTTTGTCGGCGATGTGAAGAATCAAAGGATTAAAAGTTGGGCGTTTCTTTGCTTCGAAAATTTTTGCTACGGCAATAGGGTTCAATCCGTCGGCACCCAAACCGTAAACCGTTTCGGTCGGAAACGCGACGAGTCCGCCTTGTTTAATAACTACCGCCGCTTCGTTTATATTTTCTATACTGGATTTTAAAAGTTTCATTGAATTTTCCGGTGTTCAAAATAACACTTTTTTAATAAATCGTATTTAGTCTTATCTTTACAAAAATAATATTAGTAAAAAGATGACCTCGCCAAAAGATCAGTTGACAAACGAAGAGCAGATTTTTTTAGATGAACAATTAATCAGAGAGACAATTGAGAACGAAAGAAAAAGAGCGCTAATACTCGGGATAGTTTCGCTTTTATTTTTAATTATTGTTCTGGATGTTATGATATTTTATGACGAACTGATGAAAAATGTTAACAGCATGGTGCCATTTTACTTATCAATTGGGATGCTCGCAATTCTTGTTTGGCGTGCTTTCATAATGCGCCAAGTGTTAAAAAGTGCTAGGATTCAAAAAATAATGAAGAACCGTTTTCATGGAAATTTATTGCGTTATTTCTGGTTGTTCTTCGAAATTAGTTTGCCCTCGGCTCTGCTTCTTTTTAATTCTTATTACATCCCGATACACGTTATACTATCAACGCCCATAATATGGTTTTATTTTATAATTATAATCACTTCGATTTTGAGTCTGGATTTTTGGATGTCGTTGTTTTGCGGATTTACAAGCGCGGCTCAATATTTAATCGTTGTGGTTTTGATATCGGGTTCTTTAGTTGAAAATAATTATGCAGAACATACGATGCATTTTGTGCGTGGAGTAATGCTCTTTGTAAGCGGCGGCGTCGCAGGGTTCGCGTCTAATCAATTGAGAAAAAGAATTTATAATACTTATATCTCGCTTCTGGAAAGAAACCGTGTTGTTAATCTTTTTGATCAACAGGTTTCGAAAGAAATAGTTGACGAGCTGATTAACAATTACAATTATCTCGGCAGCAAGAAAAAATTTGTATGTATTATGTTTCTTGATATCCGCGACTTTACGCCGTTCGCGGAAAAACTCTCACCCGAAGAAATAATCGAATACCAGAATAAAATTTTTTCTTTCATGATAGGCATAATTACAAAACACAACGGAATAATAAATCAATTTCTCGGCGATGGGTACATGGCAACATTCGGCGCCCCGATTTCCAAAGGCAATGATTGCGCTAATGCCGTTAATGCGGCGATGGAAATTATTAGCACCGTTAATGCAAAAAGCGCATCGGGAGAAATTCCGCCTACAAAAATAGGAATCGGTTTACACGCGGGCGATGTTGTCGCGGGGAACGTGGGTACTGCAGTTAGAAAACAATATTCAATTTCCGGCAACACCGTAATACTTGCCTCGCGTATCGAAGGATTGACCAAAAATTATAATGCACAGCTTCTGGTTTCGGGCGAAGTTTTGGAAAGCGCGGAAATGAAAAATAATTCTTTCGATTTTATCGGTTCGGTTAATTTAAAAGGAAGAGAAACACCAATTGATATTTATAAAATATTATAGAGGCAAAGAATGAATGACATTGATGAATTAAAAAAGTTTTGCCAAAACCTTTCGGATGAAAGCGGAAAAATTATTAGGCAGTATTTTAGAACAAATGTAAATATTGAAAATAAGCCGGATCATTCACCGGTTACTATTGCCGATAAAAGTGCCGAAGAAAAAATGAGAGAAATGATTATGAAGGAATTTCCTTCTCATGGAATTATCGGTGAAGAATTCGGCAGCCATAATGAAAAGGCAGAGTACACTTGGATACTTGACCCTATTGACGGAACCAAAAGTTTTATTTGCGGAACAGTTACTTTCGGAACATTGATTGCAATAATGAAAAACGGTGAACCGATTTTAGGCGTAATAAATCAACCCGTGCTTAATGAGTTTTTAATCGGCGATAATTCTGTTTCTGTGTTGAACGGTAATCCGGTTAAAGTTAGAAAGTGCACTAGTCTTTCTGAAGCAGTTTTGCTTTCAACCGATCATTTAAACATCGAAGAATATCAAAACAAAAACGGTTTTGATAATTTGATGCGGAAGATTAAATATTATAGAATGTGGGGTGATTGTTACGGCTACTATTTAGTCGCAACGGGATTTGCAGATATTATGATTGACCCAATTATGAATGCATGGGATTTGATGGCGCTAATTCCTGTTATTCGCGGTGCAGGCGGAGTTATAACCGATTACCAAGGTAATGATGCGGTAAAAGGAAATAGCAGTGTTGCAACCGCCGGCGCTATTCATGATGAAGTTATAAAAATATTAAACGGAAAGAATTAAGTATAATGTTGAACAGTTCAATTAAAGCCGTATTCTTTGATCTATACGGAACACTTTTGGTATTTAATGATTTTGACGAAGCAAATGACAAATGGACTAATGCTTTTTATGATCTTGCTGGGAAACCAAATAACATAAGTTTCGAAGAAGTACAAATTATCTGCAAAGATATTTTGGAAAGTCATGTTGAAAAAGATTCTTCGAAAGGATTTACTACTTACGAAACAAAAATCTATAATTCGTTCGAGCAGAAAAATATTTTTCTCGAAAGAGATCAGCTTAGAAACATTGCCGATGTAACGGTTGGTATTTGGCAAAAAAATGTGGCACTTGCCGAAGATACCAAATCTGTTTTATCCAAATTAAAGAAAACAAAAAAACTTGCATTGATTACAAATTTTGATCATTCACCGCACATATACAAGGTTTTAACCGAAACCGGTCTGGAAAATTATTTCGATCTTATTTTGATATCAGATGAAACATGCAGCAAAAAACCTGATCCGGCAATTTTTAAGTCCGCATTAAAATATTTTTCTCTAAAACCCGAACAAGCTGTTTATATCGGGGATAATGTTTACGACGATATTAAAGGCGCATTCAACTCCGCCATCGAGCCAATTCTAATTTCGCGAAATTCAAAATCGAATAATCATGTAAATACAGATAAGATTATCCGCCAGTATAACCTGCCGAAATTTAAGATTATTAAATCCCTTTCGGAATTAGTTGTTAATTTTTAAGAACTTTTCTGAATCCTTATATGAATCTCCGCATCATACGTGCAAACAATTAAAAACGAAACGGAGATAAAATGAAAAATATAGTAGAAGGAACTGATTTTAATTTTCAAACCGAAGTATTGCAATCGGAATTACCTGTGCTTGTTGATTTTTGGGCGCCGTGGTGCGGTCCATGCAGAATGGTTGCCCCGGTTGTTGAAGAAGTTGCAAACGATTTAGCGGGAAAATTAAAAGTGGTAAAAGTTAATACCGACGAAAATTACAATGTAGCTTCGCAATATGGAATTATGAGTATTCCTACTTTAGGAATTTTTAAGGGTGGTAAAATGATTGATGCGGTTATCGGCGCTGTACCGAAGCAACATCTTGTTTCTAAAATCCAACCGCATCTCAATTCCGTAAACTAATCTTTAAAAAAGAAAAGTCCGGGTAAGCCGGACTTTTTTCTACAATCTATATTAATGTAGGTTATGCTTCAACAATAGCGTCAACAGCACAAACTTCAACGCATGATTTACAGTTATTACATAATTCGGGAACGATATATGTGTGGTCATCATTCAAAGCCGGGTGTGATTGTCCGTTAATTGAATATTCTTCGCCGGCATTGTAGATAGCATTATTTTCGCATTCGTCGACGCAAGCGGCACAACTGATGCATTCGTCTGTAATTTTCATTTCTTTTAGGCTCCATAAGATTTATTGGTTAAACATACTGTTTCAAAAAACTTGCCAGAAAAATCGGCATAAAACAAGCTATTATCGAATATTTATTTCCAAAGTTGAAAAAAATTTTTTAGAAGGAATTCAAAGATGAGAAATTATAGAAGGTATTATGTCTGATATAAAATTGAACCTTGAAGGTCGTCAAAAAACCTTCAAGGTTCAAAAAACTACAAATTATTGAATTACATTTCCGTCGCCGTCGAGATATTTGACTTCTAGACCAAGTTCTTTAATTCCGGACTCGTATTTAGATTTATCGCCAACGATAACCCAAATTAGATTGTTTGGTTTTACCACACGTTTAGCAGCGTCAACTACTTCCTGCGTAGTAAGATTTGTAATCTTCGAAGCATAAGTGTCGTAATAATTTTCAGGCAGATTAAATGATACCATATTAATTAAAGAATTTGTAACGGAAGCCATTGTTTCCCAACCACCGGGAAGTGATAATGAATTTTGTTCTTTAACCTGGTTGACTTCCGCATCTGTTGCCGGTTTATCGCCAACATACTGAGAAATTTCTTTCATCATTTCCGTTATTGATTCTTTAGTTTTATCCGTTTGAACAACTCCGTAATAAAGATACGGACGTTGAACCCGCGCGTTGAAAATTACACTGCCGGATCCGTACGACCAATGTTTATCTTCGCGTAAATTCATATTGATTCTTGAAGTAAACATTCCGCCGATAATATCGTTCATTGTTTCTATTGCTATATTATCTTTATCGCCGTTTGGCGGCGCAACTTCAGCACCAAAAATTATTGACGATTGCGAACCGGGGCGATCCATCAAATAAATTATTTGCTTTTGCTGAAGAGGAACTTCAACTACATTTTTTTTAGGAACATTACCGGGCTTCCATCCTGCAAAAAGTTTTTCAAGCTTTGGCTTTATTTCATCAAGTGTAATATCGCCTACGATTACTAATGTTGCGTTGTTCGGTTTAAACCAGGCGCTGTGGAATTTATTCATATCATCTTTTGTGAGTTTTGTAACATCGATTTCATAGCCGGAGCCGCTAAAAGGTTTTCCATAAGGATGATCTTTTCCGAAAATTAAACCCGGGACAACGCGCAGTCCCACGCCGATAGGCTGTGCCTTTTCTCTTTGAATAGCAACAATTCTTTCTTTTATCAAGCGGTCGAGTTCTTTTTGCGGGAATGATGGATTTAAAATTACATCGGCAAAAAGATTTAATGATGCATCAATATTTGCTTTGAGTGAATTTAAACTTACAAACGACATATCAAGATTTGAACCTGTGTTTAGATTTGCACCGAGCATTTGAAGTTCTTCGCTGAGTTTTAAGGCGTCTCTCGTCTTTGTTCCTTCATCAATCATATTCATCGCCATGCTTGCTGTGCCGGGTGATGCAAACTGGTCCGACGCAAATCCCGCATCGAACATCAAACTAAAATTGATTACCGGAATAGATTTTCTTTCAGCTAGAATTATTTTCATCCCGTTGGAAAGTTCTGCTTTTTGTAAAGACGGGAATTTTGCTTCGGGCGGGGTTCCTGTTTCGGGAAGTTTTGTTCTATCGGCATTACTTGCAACGGTTGAATAATCCGGGTAAGGATGAATTTCCAAAATGTATTGCCCGTCGGTAAGCCATTTGTTTGCGGATTGAATAATGTCTTTGGCAGATGTTTCGGAAATGTACTTGTTGTAAGTTTTATAATAATCCGGCGAGCCGCCGTAAACCATATTTTGAGCTAAAATATCGGACTTACCGCCAAAGCCGCCTATTCTTTCAATACCTCTTATGAAGTTTGCAAAATATTGTGTTTTAACTTTTCTTAATTCTTTTTCTGTCGGACCGGATTTCAATATCTTCTCAAGTTCCTCGTTGATTGCTTTTTCAACTTTAGAAATTTCTATACCGGGTTTTACATCTGCTTGGATAAAAAATTGACTTCCGATTTCCCCGGGAGAATAATACGTATTTACGCTTGTTGCAATTTGTTCATCGTAAACAAGCCGTTTATAGAACCGTGATGTTTTGCCCGAAGAAAGAATGTCGCTTAATAAATCAAGATGAGCTAATTCTTTGTTGCCCCATTCGGGAACGTTCCAAACTTTTATTAATCTCGCCTGCGGAACTCTATCCTGCGCAACCTGGCGGATAGTGCCTTTCATCTTGGCTACATAAGTCTGGAATTTTGAAATAGGCGGACCGGACGGAATATCCCCGAAATATTTTTCAACTTTTTCTTTTACTTCATTTGTGTTAACATTTCCTGCAACACAAAGAACCGCATTGCCCGCACCGTAATATGTTTTAAACCATTCATGTACATCATCTAAAGTAGCGGCCGCTAAATCTTCCATAAATCCGATAACCGTCCATGAATAAGGATGGCCTTTGGGGTAGGTTGCCGTAGCAATCAATTCTTCCGAAAGCGAATAAGGTTCATTTTCACCTTGGCGTTTTTCATTTTGAACGACGCCGCGCTGTTCATCAAGTTTAGCTTGATTGATTGCGCCGAGAAGGTGACCCATGCGGTCGGATTCCATCCACAATGTTAAATCCAGTGCGGATACCGGAACGGTTTCAAAATAATTTGTGCGGTCGTTGTTTGTTGTTCCGTTAAGATCGGTCGAGCCGATTTTTTCCATAACCTTAAAATAATCGTCGTTGTAGTCTTCACTGCCGTTGAACATTAGGTGCTCGAACAAATGGGCAAATCCTGTCTTGCCGAATTTTTCATTCTTCGAACCGACGTGATACCAAATGTTAACAGCTACAACCGGAGCTTTGTGATCCTCGTGAACTATGAGAGTCAACCCGTTTTTAAGAACAAATTTCTGATATGGAATATCAATGTTTTCAAGTTTCTGAGCTTTGCTTAAACCGAGAAACATAGAAAATACTAATGCAATTATTAAGAAAGACTTTTGTTTCATTTAGTCCTCGTTTTTGTTGGCGGCAATTTATTTAATTTTATAAGCAATGTTTAGACGATCCTTACATTCAATTCGTTGCTAGATTATGAAAGAATCTTGGTGGAATTTTGGAATATTTTAAATAATAAAAAAGCCCTTTCGAGAAGGGCTTAATCATTAAAAAATTCTTAGTCAAAAGACTATTTAATCACAGCACCAAGTCCTTGAATTTGATAAACCTTTGTTTTCGCTTCTTTAGAACAGCAGCTTCCGCCTTCTTCGCTCTCTGAATGTTCGTCGTCGCATGCTTCTCCCGCGACTGGCGATAAAACTCCTTCAACGAGTGCCGTTTTACCCTTTGCGTCTTGAGGAAAAACAATAACTCCGTCTTCGACTTTAACTTTTATTTTTTCGCCGTCATTTTCGCCGACAATGTCTATCCAGCATCCGCGTGATGAACAAACTCCCACAACGGTTCCTTCGACTAAAATTGTTTTTCCTTCAAATTTCTCCGGGTCGGATAACAAAGATGAAACGGATGTTTTTTCTTTAAGAGTAATTTCCTTGCCGTATTTTTCTTCGGCCGCTCGGATAATAATGAAAGAGGTGATGAGTAAAAATGAGATTAATAATTTATTGCGAATCATGAGTGCTCCATTGTGTTTTTGAAATTTGATACTAAAATTAAACCAAGTAAATGTTTTTAGCAATGAAAACAAAAAGCTAATTCATATATTTAAATCGAAAATTGGATTTGTAGATGAATCCGAAGAAGATATTATATAAATCAAAAAATTAAAACATGCTGTTTGTTTAGCACAAAGGCATAAAGCGAAGAGATAAATGTTTTGCCAAGTTGTTTTTCCTTTACCTTTTAGAAACGCGTTTACTTATTCAATTCCAAACGAACTTTCGGAAATAGTTTGTGTCGGAGTGCGGGTTGTTGTGCCTTTTGGTAAACGCACTCTCACAGGTTTTGTAATAGGTTTATCGGAGACAACGGATATAAAAGAAAAAATTAAAAATGTAAAAGACGTTCTGGATGAGAAGCCGATATTCGATCTAACTACGCTAAAGTTTTATGAGTGGATTTCGGAATATTATTTAAGTTCAATCGGCGAGGCGCTTCGTAATTCAGTACCGTACGGCAGCGATGTTGAATCGAAAAAGAAAATTGTTGCAGATAAAGATTATTGTGCTGAACTATTAGCGAAAGAAAGAAAACAAACATCCGTTAAAGCAAAACTGCTTTCTGTTTTATCTCACAAAGAAGTGATAAACATCTCACAGCTTCAAAAGGAAGTAAAGAATAAAAACATACATTCGGCATTAACATCGCTTGAAAAACTGGGGGCAGTTACAGTTTTAAGTCTTGTTGAAAATGCAAAGGTGCGGATCAAAAAACAAAAGTGTGTACGCATCAAAAAGCCGCTGGATGAGATTTACGATTTTATGCCTGAACTGGAAAAAAAATCTCCGAAACAAGTTGTTGTACTTCTGGAATTGATTTCGAGTAAAGAGGAATTACTGGTGAGCGATTTGTTAAAAAAAACAAGGATAAGCGCATCGGCAATTAATAGTTTAGCCGCAAAAGGCTTTGTTGAAATATTCGATAAGGAAATTGAAAGAACATTTACCGAAACGTACAAAGAGGATTCTAAAATAATTGCGCTCACAGATGATCAAAAAAATATAGTTGAAAGAATTTCTTTACCGATCGAAGAAACCAAATTTGAAACATTTTTACTTCACGGAGTAACAGGCAGCGGTAAAACACAAGTTTATATCGAGTTGGCAAAACAAGTTGTTGAAATGGGAAAAGGAGTAATTATTCTTGTCCCGGAAATTTCACTCACACCGCAAATTACTTCAAGGTTTTTTAATTACTTCGGCGATATTACGGCGGTATTTCACAGTCGAATGTCACTCGGCGAGCGTTACGATACTTGGCGCGGAATAATTTCAGGAAAGTATAAAGTCGTAATTGGTCCGCGTTCCGCTTTGTTTGCACCGCTGCAAAACGTAGGGTTAATTGTAGTGGATGAAGAACACGATCAAAGCTATAAGCAGCAGGATATTGTTCCGAAATATAATGCACGAGATGCGGCGATTATACGCGGCATGTTCAGCAAGTGTCCGGTTGTGCTCGGATCGGCAACGCCTTCGTTGGAAAGTATGTACAACGCATTGAATGGAAAATATATACTGCTCGAATTAAAAGATAGAATAGACAACGCTAAACTTCCGGTTATTAAACTTGTTGATGTTACAATCGAAAAGAAAAAGAAAAAAATGGAGAGCGTTTTTTCGAAAATTCTTCTAGATGAAATTGATAATAGAATTAAAAAGAAAGAAAGCGTAATCATTCTACAAAACAGAAGAGGCTTTGCCACCCAGGTATTTTGCAACGATTGTGGTAATGTTGTTTCTTGCGACGATTGTTCCGTTGCGATGGTTCATCATCTTAACAAAAATATTCTTCAGTGTCATTATTGCGGAACCGTAAAACACGTTCCCAAAGCCTGCCCGGTTTGCGGTTCCATTAATCTAAAATTTTTTGGAACAGGAACACAAAGAGTTGAAGACGAACTCGATTATTATTTACCCAACATGAAGATTGAAAGAGTTGATTCAGATTCAATTAATAAAAAAGGCAAACTTGGTGAAATTTTAAACAGCTTTCGAAAAGGCGAGATAAATGTTTTGGTAGGAACACAAATGGTTTCGAAGGGATTAGATTTTTCAAATGTAACTTTGGTTGGTGTAATTTCAGCTGAAACATCATTGTGGCTACCGGATTTCCGTGCGGATGAAAGAACATTCCAGCTTCTCACACAAGTAAGCGGACGCGCAGGGCGCAGCGACAAAGAGGGTGAAGTTGTAATTCAAACACAAAACTCGAAAAATTTTGTTCTACAAAAAGTGATTGAAAATGATTACAAGGGTTTTTACGAAAAAGAAATCGATTTGCGTGAGAAGGGAGAATACCCGCCGTTTACCCGCATAGGATTAATTGAAATAAAAGACGAAAAAGAAAACATTGCACGCGGCGCAATCAATGAGTTTGCTAAATATTTGAGTAAATATGGAAAAGGGCTGAATATTTCTCCCGCCACAGAAGCGGTGATTTATAAAATCAAAGGGATGTATCGCTTTCAGATAGTAATTAAAAGCAATCGTAAAAGAGACCCTTCGGGAAAAATTTTAAGAAATGCAATCTTGAATTCATACATCGAGTATAATCAGAAATCAAGATTCAAAGATGTGCGGGTAATATTTGATATTGATCCGCAAAGCATAATTTGAAACACTCAAAAACGAAATAAAAGTAGGTTCACACAAATTTTTGAAACATGTTAATAGATAGGCACGTCTGGCGGTAAAATATTTTATTAAGCCCGCAGTTTAATCCACGAGCTTAATAAATAATTGTAAAAATTATTGATTCAAAAATCCCAAGAATGGAACGGCTTTTGCAATAAAGAAAAATATTAAACTAACAACAATCCATAATCCGAAAACGAGAGCGTAGTATTTTACCGTATCGTTGGATTTAAACATCTTCGCAAATCCTATACTTATCACCGCGTAAAACCAAATTGAAAAGACATCAATTTTCGATAATGCGAAATGAAGAATGCTTGCTTTATCTAGATCCATAAACGCAGCTACACTCGTTGAACGGAATGAATTTCCCATTGCGAGAGATAGGATCAACATTACAATAGCTTGAATAACTAAAATATACTGCGGCAAACCGTACGCGGCCATTGCATCTTTAAATGTGCCTTCGCCTTTCAATAAAAATTTAACAGCAAGCAGCCAAAGCGCACTTATCAAAAAGAAGAAAATAAATCCCATAATTATTATAGATATGGCCGATGTAATAATCATAAACGTACCGCCCATAAACTTTTCGCTCATTTCAATTTGTTGATCAGCTTGCTCTTGTGTTATTGTGCCCTTGTCAACCATTTCTTGAATGCGCTTTTCATTGTCCTGTTTCATCTTCGAATTGAGAGTTGGGTTTGTAATCATTACGATGCTGGATAAAATTGCAACAGCTAAAAGAATTACTATTGGAATCAGCCAGTCGCTAGTTTTAGCTCCTGCTTTTGCCATTTTTGCAAATGTGTTCCCTGGTTCAGAGAATACGCCGACAAGCTTGTCGGTGTGATTTAATTCAGCTTCTTCTTCCGGTTCTACCGGCGACATGCTTGGTACTTGACCGTTCATTTCTTCCATGCAGTTTTCTCCTCTATTGATTTTATAAGTGAGGTAAGCCTGTTCTAATTTAATAAAAAATGCTTATCAAAAAGAATAGGCGAATTAATTTTTATGAATAATTTTTGATTAACTCAGATAGCACGACATTCATTTTTCTGCCAAATAAGTTAAAACCAACCCAGTCAAGCCGTGGAATAAAATATAGATCGGTAATATAAACCAACCCCAGACAGCTTCTAATCCAATATTTAATAGTGGAATTTTTTGATTTTGAATGTAGAAAAGAATTAGTAGCACAGACATAAATATAAAAGAAGAAAGATGACTAGTTTTTATATAAATCGTATTTTCCCGTTCATCTAATTTGTGATCTTTCGAAAGTCTAATAAATGTAAAATAGTAAACCGACCAGAGCATCAGGAGATAAACAAAGGCGTTGAACCAACTATCTGTAATTGGCGCTATCCTCCTGGATAGAACAAAAATAAAAACTATAAACGTTAATATAGAAAGCCGCAATTCGGAATGATATAATTTCACAATATTCATTTGCTTTCCTCCATGAAGAAAATATCTTCTACCTTTTTATTAAATACTTTTGCAATCTTTAGTGCAAGCGGCAGACTTGGGTCGTATTTTTCCCTTTCAATAGCATTTATGGTTTGCCGCGATACATTTAACAATTTGGCAAGATCGTCTTGGGATAATCTTCGTTCGGCACGCAGCACGTGTAGTATATTTTTCATCTGTATTTTCTTTTTACAGTAGTTGTTATTGCAAGCATTACTACAACATTTGTTATTAAATAGAAAGTCGTTAGAGTTACCGTAATAAAATTCCATGTAAATAAATTTAATACAACGATAAAAAACACAAAGAGAAGCATCTGGTATCTCTGTGTCTGAGCATAAATCTCAAGCCTCATTTGCTTTTGGAGTTCATCCTCAATTCTAACATTACCTTTGAAGAATAAAATAAAAGCAATAATGATAGTTTCCGCCAATAAAACCAAAGCGTACTTAATTCTTTTATCCGGGAAGTCAAAGAGAAGTAAGAAAAAAAATATAATGCTTAAGATTCCACTAAGCATTGCAATCGAAAATTTTGAGATTACTAATTTCTTGTTCATATTATGCCTATTATTTCTTGCATCAAAATATAGCATACCTTACAAATAGTCAAGTATACTTTACATATTCTTTAATAATAATTTATCTCTATTGGAGGGTAATAATTGTTAATTTTAGCACAAATAAAATTGATAACACTTAAAAAGAGTTTTTATGAAAACCATAATCGAACCTTTCAAAATCAAGTCTGTAGAACCAATAAAATTTACAACGAAAGAAGAAAGAATAAAATTGTTGGAAAAAGCAGGGTATAATCCTTTTCTTTTACAAGCTGAAGATGTGTTGATTGACCTGTTAACCGACAGCGGAACTTCTGCTATGAGTTCCGATCAGTGGGCTGGAGTTATGCGCGGTGATGAATCCTATGCCGGTGCTAAAAGTTTTTACAAGTTTGAAAGTGCGGTTAATAAAATTACCGGCGATAAATATATTATTCCTACACACCAAGGCAGGGCGGCTGAAAAAATATTGTTCTCAATTCTCGGAGGGCCCGGTAAATATTTTGCGAGTAATACTTTTTTTGATACAACACGCGCCAATATTGAATTTACCGGGGCCGAGGCGGTTGATCTTTTATGTGAAATCGGCAAGCACCCCGAACAACGCGCTCCTTTTAAAGGAAATATGGATGTTGAAGCATTAGAAGCATTCATTAAAAAAGTCGGAAAGGAAAATATTCCGCTTGCGGTTTTAACAATTACGAATAATTCCGGCGGTGGTCAGCCTGTTTCAATGCAAAACATTCGTGATGTAAAACTTGTTTGTAAAAAATATAACATTCCCCTTTTTCTGGATGCATGCCGTTTTGCCGAGAATGCGTATTTCATAAAACTTCGCGAGGAAGGATATAAGGATAAATCAGTTCTTGAAATTTGTAACGAGATGTTTTCGTATGCGGACGGTTCAACTATGAGTGCAAAAAAAGATGCACTTGTAAATATCGGCGGCTGGCTTTCTATGAACGATGAAGAACTTGCGATGAAATGCCGCAATCTTTTAATTGTGACAGAAGGATTTCCAACTTACGGCGGTTTGGCGGGGCGCGACCTAGAAGCTATTGCTCAGGGTTTGGAAGAAGTAGTTGATGAGTTTTATCTTCAATATAGAATCCGTAGTACGGAATATCTCGGCGAAAAAATTACGTCAGTCGGCGTGCCGATTATTGAGCCGCCAGGTGGACATGCGATTTATATAGATGCTAAAAATTTTCTGTCTCATGTTCCACCGGAACAATATCCCGGTCAATCGATTGCTTGCGCTTTATATATTGAAGGCGGGATTCGTGCTGTAGAAATCGGCTCAGTAATGTTCGGCAAATATGATAAGCAAGGCAAATTAATTCCGGCTATGATGGAGCTTGTGCGGCTTGCAATACCGCGCAGAGTCTATACCCAAAGTCATATCGATTATGTTGCCGAAGTTGTTATCGAGGTTTTCAAAAACAGAAACAATTTAAAAGGTTACGAAATTACTTACGAAGCACCAATGCTTCGTCATTTTACAGCTAAATTTAAACCGTTATAAAATATTTCTTTTTAGGAGAAATCTTTTAAAGGTTCTTTGATGAAAATAAAAAAACATTTTACATACAATTCCAATCGGCAGATATTTAGAATTATTATTTCTGATTCCGACAAGCTGATTATTGAAGTGCGGAATATGGATTCTAAAGAAGTTTATTTCGATTGTTATGATCTGACAAAAGGGAAAAAAATATTTATAGATTTTCAGTTTGAAGAAAAATCATGGATTGGTATTGAAGCAGAGCACAAAGACGTAATATATTTTCATAAGTATGATAAACCGGATATGCCGATACACCGCGGAGTAATCGCTTTCGAAATTAATACGCAAAAAGTACTATGGGTAAACGAAGAACTTGCTTTCCTTTTTCCTTATGAAAATAAAATATACTGTTACAAACAAGGATTTGAAGAAAGATATTTTTATGCCCTAGATTCATTAACCGGTGAATTAATTGAAGATTTAGGAAACGATTTTCGGCATGTAAATTCATTGCGGGGCAAAGCCGACGCCGAGAAAGATTGGAGCGCTTATAATTATCCCGAACGGTTATCATCCGCAGACGAAAAGACAAAATCAATCATAAATGAATATGTTAAAAAATATGAGATTGAAGGCAAAATTGAGTTTTGCAATAAAGAAGAAACGGTTTTATTCAATTATCATGTAAAAAATAGAAAAGGTTGTTTTGATAATAATTTTACCGCTTTGGATATTAATACAGGCAAACCTATTATCGAAAAAACATTGAATACAAATACGACAATGCATTATACCGACTCCTTTTTTATTTACAAAAACTTTCTATTTTTACTCAAGGAAAAAGATGAAATAAATATCTTCACGCTGGAGTAAGCATGAACCTCACAGTTGAAGAAAAGAAAGTACTTCTCGAAGCCGCAAGAAAATCAATTCAATCGCTTTTTGGAAAAACTGAAATTGTAAACCCGGATTATTCAATATATCCAATTCTCAAAGAAAACGCGGGCGCATTTGTAACATTAACAAAAAATAAACAGCTGCGCGGCTGTATAGGTTATATTACTACCGATAAAAACTTATTTGAAACGGTATGTGATGCCGCAATTCAAGCCGCGGAAAGCGATCCGAGATTTCTTCCCGTAAAAGAAAGCGAAGTAAATTATCTATTAATAGAGATTTCAGTTTTATCCAAGCCGTTGCCGATAAACAGTTATGATGAAATTGAAGTGGGGATTCACGGGCTCATTCTTGAAGAAAAAGGAAGACGCGGTTTGCTGCTTCCCCAAGTTCCAATTGAACATCATTTGAACAAAGAACAATACCTTGATGCAATATGCAATAAAACCGGGTTCCCATCCGGTTATTGGAAAACGAAGTTATTGAAACTTAGCGGTTTTACTGCTACTGTTTTTAACGAAGAAGAAATGGATGCGAGATGAAAAACATACGTCAACCCGCAGTTGCGGGAATGTTTTATCCTTCGTCGCCAGCAGATTTAAAAAATGATCTTATTAATTTATTGAACAATAATCGACCGGAAGAAAAATTTGAGAACATTTTAGGAATTATTTCGCCGCATGCAGGTTATGCATATTCGGGCAAAACTGCCGCACATGCATATAATACTATTCTAGGGAAAAAATATAAAACCGTTATAATTATCTCACCGAGTCATAGAGAATATTTTCCCGGAGTTTCAATTTATAACGGTGATGCTTACAGAACACCTCTGGGCGACGTACACTTAAACAAAAATATGATTTTGCAGATTACCGGAAGCAGCAAAATTATTTTTGAAGGAATTCAGGGACACCGCTCCGAACACGCAGTAGAAGTTCAACTACCTTTTCTGCAAATGACTATGAATGATTTTACGATTATACCAATTGTCATGGGTGATCAAAGAAAAGTATTTGTTGATGAACTGGCCGAGATTCTTTCCAAAGTAATTGATGAAGAAACAATAATAATTGCAAGTTCCGATCTTTCTCATTTTCACTCAAAACAAAAAGCTAAAATACTGGATTCAATTGTGGAAAAGAGAATAATCAATTTTGAATACGAAGAATTATTGGAGGATTTGGAAACTCAAAGATGCGAAGCATGCGGTGGCGGACCTATTGCCGTTCTTATGAAAACAGCATATCAATTGAATAAGAAAAAATCTAAAATTCTTTCGATGTCGGATTCCGGTGATGCGACCGGTGATGATTCTGAAGTAGTTGGATATTTATCTGCAGTTTTCTATTCTTAAAAACACATCGGCATATTTTATCCCTCTGTTTTTGTCGATCTATGAATTTAAAGAGCAATAAAAAAACATTTACTATTTCATTTTTTTATACCACATTGCGGCGCGAAATAAGGGTAGAAAATTATTCTTTAATGAAATTCCTCAATTTGTATCGATTTAACAGAAAATGACCTAAATATATTAGTTTATTTTTGTAATTGTACTAATATTTTAAAATGAGTAATTTTACGCCCAAGATTTCAGAAATATTTACAAGCAAATTTATATGGAGCAAATATGACGTTCTTTCTAAAAAACCTTCGATTAGTGTTCTTACTATTTATTCTGGCTTTGGTTCTTATCCCGGGTAAAATATTCTCACAAGATTTTTTAACGTGCAATGTTGATGGAGATGAGTATAAAGGTAAAATCGAAGAAGCCGCACAGGTTAAAATTGGTGATGAGCATTTTATTCAAGTTAAATCAACACAAGGCGATCACATTTTGTATTTATATATAAAGCTTTCAAAAGTAAACGATAATCTTCCCATTACTCTAAATCATAAAGATCATGATGCTGAAAAAGGTGAAATGCCCGATGCAGAGATTGTTTGGGTGCCCGATGGACCGGATAGCCCGCAATGGAATACGGTTGACGGAAATCTAACGGTAACCCAGTTTAATACGGCAAATAAAACTATCTCGGGCACGTTTGAATTTAAAGCCGAAAAACATGTTTACGGCTCCAAAGCAAAAAAAGAACGCCCGAGTGTAGAACTCAAAAGCGGTAAATTCGAGTCGCTTCATTATAAAGTTGAAGAGAAATAAGAGGGGATTTACTTCCTCTCTTGTTTTCATTGGATGCTGATTGATATTCTGATCAATAATAAATCAATAGACTTGTATATAGTCTTGTAACTTTCCTAAAATAAATTCGTCTCATAGCTCGCAAATGAGCCCAAAATTTTCAATATTAAGTCAACAATTACCTCACATTAAAAACCAATTTAATATTTATTAAAAGGAGCGGATTGTAAATGAAACGTAAAATCACCCTTCTAATTTTTCTTTTCAGTTTTGCATTTATAAGCGCGCAAACTAAGAAGATCGATTTCGTTCAGTACAAACTTGATAACGGGATTAATGTTATTCTGCATCAGGATAATTCAACACCGATAGTTGCTATTAGCTTGTTGTATCACGTCGGGTCGAAAAACGAAGACCCGGAAAGAACAGGTTTCGCACATTTTTTTGAACATCTTATGTTTGAAGGTTCCCAAAATATTTTACGGGGAGATTTTGATAAAATTTCACAAGGTGCAGGCGGAACAAATAACGCAAATACTTCGCAGGACAGAACTTTTTACTACCAGGTTTTCCCTTCAAATCAATTAGAGTTGGGTTTGTGGATGGAATCAGACAGGTTGATGAGCTTAAGAATTGACAGCGTGGGAGTTGAAACACAAAGGAAAGTTGTTAAGGAAGAAAGAAAACAACGTTACGACAACCAACCGTACGGTAGCATATTTGAAGAAACATTTAAACGCGCTTTTAAAGTACATCCATACAAATGGCTGCCAATTGGTTCTGCCCAATATATTGACAAAGCTACGTTGGAAGAATTTATTGATTTCCATTCAACATTTTATGTTCCTCAGAATGTAACTCTTTCTATCGCGGGAGACATTAATATTGCGCAAACAAAAGAATTGGTAAAAAAATATTTTAATGATATTAGTAAAGGAGCAAAAGAAATATTTCGTCCATCCGTTGTTGAGCCGCCGCTTGGCGGCGAAGTTAGAGATGTTGTTTACGATAACATCCAACTGCCGCTTGTTCTTCATGCTTATAGAATTCCAGCGCAAGGTACACCCGATGCTTATGCTCTTGAGATGTTGACTAATGTTCTCGCAGCCGGTCAAAGTTCGCGTTTATATAAAGAAGTAGTTGATAAACAGCAGAAAGCAATTTCTGCAGGTTCGTTCCCTTATGTTTTGGAAGATCCGGGATTGTTTGTTGTTTATGGAATTGCAAATGCCGGAATAAGCGCCGAGGAACTTGAAAAATCTATTCAAACAGAAATTGATAATGTGAAGAAAGATTTGATAAGTAAAAACGAATTCGAAAAGATGCGCAATCAAAAAGAAACTGAATTTATTTCGAACAACAGCACGGTGCTTGGAGTTGCTGAAAACCTTGCTAATTATTTCGTTTACTTCGGCGATGCTAATCTGATTAATACTGAATTAAGCCGTTACATGAAAATTACACGCGAAGATTTAAAACGTGTTGCAAATAAATATTTGAACAGCGACAACCGTGTTGTGCTTCACTATCTACCAAAATCAATGAAACAGAATTAAGCGAATCGGAGATAAAATGAAAAACAAAATTTTAATATTGATATTAATGCTGTTTGTTTCGGTTTGTTCTTATGCGCAGCTTGATAGAAGTAAAAAACCTGAAGCAGGACCGGCACCCGAAATTAAACTCGGCGAGTATGAATCATTCACGTTGAAAAACGGGTTGAAGGTTTTTGTAGTAACTAATAAAAAATTACCTGTTGTAGCGTTCAATCTTGTAATTGACCGCGATCCTATACTTGAAGGAAAAAACGCAGGCGGAATAAATATAGCGGGACAATTATTAAGAACCGGAACTAAAACCAGAACCAAAGATAAACTTGATGAAGAAATAGATTTTATAGGCGCTACACTTACAACGTCATCTACAAATGTTTATGCGTCGTCGTTAAAAAAACATGTTAATAAACTTTTGGATTTGATGAGCGATGTAACGCTTAATTCTTCATTCAAGCAAGAAGAACTTGATAAAATTAAGAAGCAGACAATCTCAGGCATAGCTGCAGCCAAAGAAGACCCGAGTGCAATTTCTTCGCGTGTTTCAAATGTTGTGTTTTTTGGTAAAGAACATCCCTACGGTGAAATTGAAACCGAAGAAACCGTAAGCAATGTTAATCTCGATTTTTGTAATGAATACTATCAAACATATTTTCGTCCTAACGTGTCATACCTTGCTATAGTAGGCGATATAACAAAATCCGAAGCGCAAAAACTTGTTGAAAAATATTTGGGTAAATGGCAAACAAAAGAAATTCCGAAAGGGACATTTGACGCACCGAAAGCTCCGCTCGTTAACAAAGTTGCTTTAGTTGACAGACCCGCTTCTGTTCAATCTGTTTTACGTCTTGGTTATCCTGTAGATTTAAAGAAGGGAAGTGAAGACGCAATTAAAGCATCGGTTATGAATACAATTCTTGGCGGCTCATTTACTTCGAGAATAAATAAAAATCTTCGCGAAACACATGGGTTCACTTACGGCGCCGGAACCTCGCTCCGTTCAGACAAATTAGTTGGAGATTTTTCAGCATCAACTACTGTTAGAAATTCTGCAACCGATAGCGCGATTACGGAAATTATTAGTGAGATGAAAAAAATCCGAAATGATAAAGTGCCGGATGATGAACTCGTTCTCACAAAAAACTATTTGACTGGAAATTTTGCCCGCTCACTTGAAAGACCTCAGACAATTGCAAACTTTGCAATAGATATCGAGCGGTACAATCTTCCAAAAGACTATTACAAAAATTACCTGAAGAATTTGAATGCGGTTACTTCGGATGAACTTTTGGCGACTGCAAAAAAATATATCAAACCGAGCAACATGAATCTTGTAGTTGTCGGCAACGCCGAAGAGATTGCTAAAAATCTTGTTCGTTTCAGCATTACGGGCAAAATTGATTATTATGATATCTACGGCGAAAAGTATGATCCCAATGTTAAAAAAATTCCCGAAGGAGTTACGGTTGACAATGTTTTGGGAAAATATGTTGAAGCAATCGGCGGCAAAGCGAATATTGAAAAAGTGAAAGACAGAACGATGAAGTTAAAAGGTTCGTTACAAGGGATGGATGTTGTCGTTGAAATTCTTCAAAAACATCCTAATAAAATATTCCAAACCGTTGATGTAGGCGCAGGCATGTTTAAAATGAAAACAATCTTCGACGGTGAAAAAGGTAAGATGGAACAGATGGGCCAGGTGCAGGATATTACTGGCGATGCTTTGGAAGATTTAAAAGGTAATGCTATGGATGGAATGTTGGACTATACAAAATATGGTTATAAAGTTGAATTGACGGCAGTTGAAAGCATAAACGGTAAGGATGCATATAAGGTTGTGTTGACTTCGGCATCCGGAAGAAAGAGTACACAATACTATTCTGTTGAAACCGGATTAATGATTAGAACTATCAGCCAGATTTCAACAGCGCAGGGCAGCGCTACACAAACAACCGATATGGATGATTATCAGGAAGTTCAAGGAATCAAATATCCTTTCAAACTCTCACAAAATTTTGGCCCCCAATCAATAGATTTAACGGTAACTTCTATAGAAGTTAATACAAATTTGGATGATTCTTTATTTGAAGTGAAGTAATATTTAAACTATCAATTAATATAAACCCCGCTTCTGCGGGGTTTTTTTGTTTATGAAATTCTTATTTTTGATTCAACAACCGCCGCAGTTTAAAATGAAAACAAAAAATAAAGTCAGATCTAAAGCCGATAGTAAAAGCGCTGATAAAATTCTTGAGTTTAAAAAAGAAATTGCACGGCTTAAGAAAATTGAAAAGAGTAAAAAAGAATTGGAAATTGCTTTTGCCGACAGCAAACTTTTATATCACACTTTAATTGACCTTTCACCCGAAGCAATTATTTTTCACATTAAAGGGAAAATAATATATGCGAATAAAGCCGCGGCAAATCTTTTTGGAAGCAAGGACGAAACCGAAATCATCGGTAAAAAGCTTTCGCGCTTTGTGCCGAAAGGCCATAAAAAAGTAATTCATCAAAAAGTTAAATGCGACCAGTTACAAACAATTTGTGAACCTATTTTAATTACAGGAAAGAAAAAAAACGGCGAAGAGATTTATCTTGAAGCCCTTGCGGGTAAAATTCCGTACGGCGGCGGCGAAGCGGTTCAAGTTATAATTCGAAATATTACACAGCAAAAAAAATCGGAAGAAGAGTTACGAAGATTAAACCGCGCGCTTACTTCTTTTATCAGGATTAATCAATCGTTAGTGCGTGAATCCGACGAAAAAAGTTTTTTAACGGATGTATGTAAGTTGCTTTGCAACGAAGGCGGATATCTAATGGCTTGGGTTGGCTATACTCAAGATGATTCGTCAAAAATAATAAAGCCGATTGTGTGGGAAGGTGTTGAAGAAGGATACTTAACAAACATTCCTATTTCTTTCGGTAAAAACGAATACGGAACAGGTCCGGCGGGAATAGCGGTCAGAACAAAGAAAACGGCAGTCTTTCAAAATATTCAAAAAGATATCCGCGATGCCGAGTGGAAAAAGAATGTTGTTAAAAGGGGTTATGCATCAATAATTGCTCTTCCGTTAATTCATGAAAAAAAAGTTTTCGGTGTACTTGGAATTTATTCCGGCAACCCGAACGCGTTTGATCCGGAAGAAACAAAATTACTTGAACAGCTTGCCGACGATCTCGAATTCGGAATAGTATCTTTAAGAACAATTGAAGAAAGAAAAAAATCCGAACTTGCTTTACGTGACAGCGAACAACGTTACCGTTCCCTTGTAGAACTATCGCCGGAGGCAATAATTGTTCACGACTATGGAAAAATATTATATGCGAACAAAGCTGCACTAAATTTGATTGGTATAAAAGATATATCTAATATGTCGAAAAAGAATCTTTTAGATTATGTACCGGATGAATATAAAGAAACCGTGATTCAAAGAATGAAAAACGCGCGCGAAGGAAAATCAATTGAGGAACCTATTAGAATGGAAGTGAAAACCCCCGGCGGAAAAATAAAATATATTGAAAGTATAGGTTCTCCAATAAAATTCGACGCTAAACCCGCAGCGCAGGTTTTTATAAGAGATATCACTTCACAAAAGCTCGCCGAAGAAACTCTGCGTACAACAAGCGAACAATTGCGAAACCTTGCAACGCACTTGCAAAAAGCGCGCGAGGAAGAGCGCACAAAAATTGCCCGCGAGATTCATGATGAATTGGGACAGTATTTAACGGGATTGAAAATGGACATGTCCTTTCTTCACGATATGATTGAAGAAAAAATTTGCGGGCAAGATAAAGATTTACTGAATGAACGCGTACATTCCGCATCAATGTTGCTGAATACAACTGTTAGTGCAGTAAGAAGAATTTCTTCCGAATTGAGACCAGCGGTGCTGGATAGTTTGGGACTGCTTGCGGCTATCGAATGGCTCACGGAAGATTTTAGAAACAGGATGAATATCGATTGCGAAAGTTTTGTAACTGTTGATAAAATTAATCTCGGATCGGATGAAGCTTCCGCAGTTTTTAGGATTTTACAAGAATCTTTGACGAACATAAAAAAACATTCGGCAGCAACTAAAGTTACAATCTCATTTACCCTTGAAAATGATAAATATATTTTGGAAATCCGCGACAACGGAATTGGAATTTCGCAAAATGATTTTTCGAAAGAACAATCTTACGGTTTGCTTGGAATGAAAGAACGTGCTAATCTTTTCGGCGGCAAGGTTGAAATTAACGGCATTAATGGTAAGGGGACAACAGTAACGGTAATTATTCCAGTACAAAATGATTTGGCGAATATATGATTAAGATTTTGATAGCAGACGATCACCCGGTTGTTCGCGAAGGATTGAAACAAATCATTTCAAAAGCGGACGATATGAAGGTTATTTGCGAAGCTTTAAACGGAATGGAAGTTTTGGACCTAATAGAAAAACAATCGCCGGATGTTGTTGTTCTTGATATAGGTATGCCCGGCAAAGATGGACTTGATGTTTTGAAAGATATAAAAAAAACTAATTCTTCATTGCCGGTTTTAATGTTAAGTATGTTTCCCGAAGAACAAATCGCGGTGCGTACTTTTAAGATCGGTGCTGCGGGTTACATGAATAAAGAAACCGCGCCGAAAGAATTGGTAAATGCAATTAGGAAAATTTACGGCGGCGGAAAATATGTCAGCTCTGCTCTTGCCGAAAGATTGGTCGCCGATCTCGATTCCGACTCTAACAAAAAACCGCACGAGCTTTTATCAGACCGCGAATTTCAAGTTCTGCGAATGGTTGCCGCTGGTAAAGATGTTGATGAAATTGCCGAAGAACTTTTTATAAGCGTTAAAACAGTGCGCACTTACCGGGATAGAATTCTTGATAAGTTGAAATTGAAAAATGATGTTGAAATTGCACGATACGCAATTAAAAACAAATTGCTTGATAATTAGAAATAGAAAAGTTGTTTGCTTCATATTATTCACAATGACTGCAACTTTGTGATTTATATACAAAACTTGTTACACAATTATTGTTTGTAGTCCATAGACTACAAAACACCTCCAAATATCCCACGAAACTTTCCGAATATTGCCAATTGTTTGGCTGATTGCATGCGCCTAATTTTCGCCCAGTTATTTAAGCAAGCAGGAAAATGGAAAACAAAAAAATAAATATTGCGATTGTTGATGACTCTGAAGTAATACGCGAAAGAATTGCGACAAAGCTGGCTACCATTAACGGACTGGAAGTTGTGTGGCAGGCGGAAGATTTGCCGGGATCGTATGAATCATTCGATAAACAAAAACCCGACGCGGTAATTCTCGATATTCAACTGCCGAGCGGAAACGGAATTGAATTTCTAGAACACATAAAAAAAACGCACAAAGAAATTGTTGCAATAATGTTGACAAATTACCCGATCAACCAATTCAGAAAAAAATGTATCGATTCCGGCGCCGATTTCTTTTTTGATAAATCAACCGAGTTCGAAAAAGTTTTTTGTGTTTTAAAATCTATGGTTAACGAAAATATAAATTAAATCTATGATAGGTTATAATATGACGATTACAAGAGTTTCTAAATATGTAATGATTTCCTTAATCGCAGCGTTTCAACTTTCCTTCGCGCAGGAAAAATTAAAACTTACTGTTGAGCAGGCTGTGGAGACCGGTTTGAAAAACAGCAAAACGCTTCACGCTTCTTCTATGAAAGTTGTTTCCGCAAATGCAAAAGTAAGCGAGGTAAATGCTGCGCGTCTTCCATCGGTAAAGCTTTCGGCTTCGTATAGAAGACTCAGTGAAGTTGATCCGTTCAGCATCTCAACACCGTTTGGAACATTCGACATCTCGCCGAGCATTTTAAACAATTATTCTACAACGGTCTCTGTCGTTCAGCCGTTGTTTACAGGGTTTAGATTATCGGGAAGTTATGATGTTGCCGAACAGTCCGCAAATGCAACAAGTGAAGAATATAATAAAGATAAAACCGATCTTATCTATAATGTAAAGAACGCTTACTGGAATTTATTCAAAGCATCGCAGATGAAAAAAGTTACCGACGACAACGTTGAACAGATTAAGGCGCATGTAAACGACGCGAAAAATTTATTGAAGGCAGGATTGCTTACGCAGAATGATGTTTTGAAAATTGAAGTTCAGCTTTCCGATGCAATGTACAGACAGGTTGATGCAACGAACGGTGTAAAGTTGGCGATGATTATGTTAAACAATGTTATGAGCATTCCGTTAAATACGGAAATTGAAATTGCATCGGGAACCGAACTTTCTCCTAAATCATACGCAGATATTAGCTCTTTAATCGAAATGGCTTCTGAGAGAAGACCGGAATTAAAAGCCGCAGATTACAGGGTGAAAGCAAGTGAGGCGGGCGTTACAATTGCCAAATCAAGCTGGTATCCTCAGATAAGTTTGTTTGGTAATTATTATTACAGCCGCCCAAACCAGAGAATTATGCCGACGAAAGATCAATTCGACGGGACATGGGATGCCGGCGTAAATCTAAGTATGAATGTTTGGGATTGGCTTACGACATCTCATCAAACCGAACAAGCCGAAGCAACTCTCGCGCAAAGTATTGATATGATGGGTTCGATAAAAGATAATATTACTCTTGAGGTAACGCAGAACTATTTAAATGTAAATCAGGCAAAACAGAAAATTGAAATCTCGAAACTCGCGGTTGAACAGGCAGAAGAAAATATAAGAGTTACTTCGGATAAGTTCCGGCAGGGTCTCGCGTTAAGTTCGGATGCAATCGATGCGGAAGTAGCTTTACTTGTGGCTAAAACAAATTATACAAATTCGATTGTGGATTATGAACTCGCGAAAGCGCGTTTGGAAAAATCTATCGGGCAATAAATTTTTGCTTTGGAATAGAATCAAAATTTGAAAATTTATTTGGGAGAAAAATAAAATGAAAAAATGGAAATTAACCACAGGCGCAATATTCGTTTTGGTTGTAATAGTTGCCCTATTGTTTTACAACAAGCACAGAATGGCAAAAGCTACTCCGAAAGGAATTCAGGACGTTTATTACGTTTCGGTAGAAAATGTTGAAAAGAAAAATCTCGCAGAATCACTTTCTCTTGTCGGTGTTATAAATGCCAACAATGACGTAAATGTTATTTCTGAAACACAGGGCAAAGTAACGGCGGTATTCGCGAATGTCGGTGATTATAAATCAGCGGGTTCTGTTCTTGTTCAAGTTGACGATGAATTGAAAAAAGCAGCTTTGATGAGCGCTGAAGCAAGTTATGAAAAGGCTAAAAAAGATTACGAACGCTTCCATGAATTGTATAAACAAAAATCCGCAAGCGATTCGCAGTTGGATCAGGCAAAACTCGGTGCGGCAATGGCGGAGGCACAATACATTGTTGCAAAAAGACAATACGAAGACACTAAAATCAAAACTCCAATTTCCGGTATTGTAACTTCCCGTTTCGTTGATGTTGGTTCCATGGTAATGGGCGCTCCGCAAGCCACGCTTGTAGCAAATGTTGTTGATATATCAAGATTGAAAGTAAAGTTAAATGTTTCGGAAAGCGATGTGTTTAAATTGAAGGCTGGCGATCCGGTCTCGGTTTCAACCGATGTTTATCCCGGCGTTGAATTCAAAGGCAAAGTTAATAATATAAGTTCTAAAGCCGATGAATCACACACATATGCGGTAGAAGTAATCGTGATGAATGAAAAAAATAATCCGTTAAAAGCCGGAATGTTCGCGAGAGTAAATTTCAGTAATCTTAACGGTAGAGACGCAATTGTAATTCCGCGCGAAGCTTTAACCGGAAGTGTTAAAAATCCCCAGGTATTTGTTGTTGAAAACGGTGTTGCAAAACTTCGCAATCTTATTGTCGGCGGCGAAGCAGGAGTTAATGTGCAGGTTAATCAAGGGTTGATGGAAGGCGAAGCGATTGTTGTTAGCGGGCAAAATAATCTGGTTGATGGTGTAGCAGTTGAGATTGTTAAGTAAATGAGTTTGAAAAGAAAAGGATATTAAAAATGACGATTACAGAATTATCAATAAAAAGACCATCGCTTGTAATAGTAGTTTTTTCCGCGTTGATACTTGTTGGGCTTTTCAGTTTTCAGCAGTTGAAGTATGAACTGCTTCCCAAAATTACTCCGCCTATTATAACTATTACAACAATTTATCCCGGCGCTTCGCCAAACGAAGTTGAAACCGGTGTTACGAAAGAAATTGAAGATGCTGTTTCCGGTATGGATAAAGTTTCGGAAATCCGTTCAACATCTCAGGAAGGATTATCGTTTGTTATTATTGAACTCATTCAATCGGCTAATACTGACTTTGCTTTGCAGGATGCGCAGAGAAAAGTTCAGCAAATTGTCGCAACACTTCCAAGCGGTGTAAAAAATCCAACGGTTTCCAAACTGGCTCTCGATGAAATTCCGATTTTAAGAATGGGCGCTTCTGCGGATATGGATTCAAAATCATTCTATCAATTCATGGATGATAAAATTAAACCGCAGCTTTCGCGAATTGCAGGCGTTGGGCAGATTGCATTAATCGGCGGAGAGGAACGTGAAATAAAAGTTAATCTCGATCTTCAAAAATTACGCTCCTACAATCTTTCTATTATGCAGGTTACCCAGGCAATCAAAGCAGCTAATCTTGATTTCCCGACGGGAAAAATTAAAGACTCGGACGGACAGTTCATCGTACGTATTGCAGGCAAACTTAATACTGTTGAAGATTTGAAAAATCTTTCGATTACGGAATCGCGGCAGGGCGGAGATATTAAACTTTCCGATATCGCGGAAATTGAAGACGGAATTAAAGATTATGAAAATATCATGCGGTTGAATTTTAGAAATACTGTAGGAGTTGTTTTGCAAAAACAGACCGATGCAAATGCGGTTGAAGTTGCAGAGCTTGTAAAAGCAGAAATAAAAGCTCTTGAAGAAAATTATAAAAATGAAAACTTGAAATTCGAAATCGCACAGGACGGATCTATATTTACGATTGATGCGGCAAATGCAGTTAAAGAAGATCTTGCGATTGCGGTTGTTCTTGTTGCAATTGTGATGTTAATGTTTTTACACAGCATCAGGAATTCTTTGATTGTGTTGGTTGCTATTCCTTCATCTTTGATATCTACATTTATCGCAATTTATGCTTTTGATTTTACTTTGAACTTGATGACTTTACTCGGCTTATCACTTGTGGTTGGTATTCTTGTAGATGATTCGATAGTGGTTTTGGAAAATATTTATCACCATTTGGAAAAAGGGGAAAACAGCAGAATCGCTGCTTTGCGTGGAAGAAATGAAATTGGTTTTGCGGCACTCGCAATTACCTTTGTGGATGTATCCGTATTTCTTCCTTTAACAATGGTCGGCGGAATAGTAGGAAATATTTTAAGACAGTTTTCAGCGGTTGTAGTTATTTCAACGTTGATGAGTTTATTTGTATCGTTTACAATTACGCCAATGCTCGCATCACGCTTTGCAAAACTTGAAAGATTATCGGCTAGAACAATTCTAGGAAAGTTTGCAATCTGGTTTGAAAAGAAATTCAAAAATTTCACCGAGCATTATATTGTTATGTTAAAATGGACTTTGAAGAACAGGTGGAAAGTGGCCGGATTAACAATCGCCGCATTCATTGCAACATTTGCATTAATACCGGCTGGTTTTATAGGCGCAGAGTTTATGAGCCAGGTTGACAGAGGTGAATTTGCAGTTGCTCTAGAAATGCCGCCGGGAACAACAATCGAACAGAACAACAGAATTACTCAAAATGTTGAAAAAGCTATAGGCGATATGCCGGAAGTAGAAAGAATATATACGAATGTGGGCTCATCAAGCGAAGGTTTAATCGGGTTTTCAACAAGTAATAATACCGAGATAAGCGTTACGCTCGTTCCGACAAATCTTAGAAGCAAGACTACAGATCAGGTTGGTGAAGAAATCAAAAAAACCGTACGTGCAATTCCCGGAGTTAAGGTGCGTGTAAACCCGATAGGTATTTTCGGCGTTGCAGATCAAACCCCGATTCAATTAATCATTAGCGGACCTGCATACGAAGAAGTTGTTAAGACCGCAAAGGATGTTGAAAACTTAATTAAGAAAATTCCCGGAACAGCAGATGTAAGATTATCTGCAACAGACGGAAATCCCGAAACACGCGTTGATATAGACAGGAGAAAACTAACAAGCTTTGGTTTATCGGTTGCAGAAGTTGGGCAGGCGCTCCAAGTCGCGTTAACTGGGGATGACGAATCTAAAATGCGTGACGGCGATACCGAATATGATATCAGAATTGTGCTCGATCAATTCGACCGTTCTCAAACCGAGAACCTAGGTAACATTAGTTTTACAAACAGAAAGGGTCAGCAAATTTATCTTAAGCAATTTGCAAATATTTACCGTGCAACAGGTCCAACAAAACTGCAGCGGCAGGCAAGAAGTGCATCTGTAACCGTTTACTCTCAAGCACTTGGAAGACCTGTAGGTTCAATTTCGCAGGATATTGAAAAATCTCTTGCAAAATATAACTTCCCGGCTGGTGTTGGTTTTACATGGGAAGGCGATGTTAAAAATCAAAAAGAATCATTTGGAAGTTTAGGACTTGCAATGTTGGCAGCGATTATTTTTACTTACATGGTAATGGTTGCTTTGTATGATTCATTTGTGTACCCGTTCGTAATTTTATTTTCGATACCGCTTGCAATGATTGGGGCACTGCTTGCACTTGCGCTGACTATGAATGCTCTGAACATTTTCTCTATCCTCGGCATTATTATGCTTGTAGGATTGGTTGCTAAGAATGCAATTCTTCTTGTTGATAGAACAAACTTTATGCGTGAACAGGGCGAAAGTATTGAAGATGCTTTGATTGATGCTGGCAGAATGCGAATACGCCCGATCTTTATGACAACATTAACAATGATTTTCGGTATGATGCCGATTGCTTTATCAACTGCATCGGGCGCCGAATGGAAGAGCGGGCTCGCATGGGCGTTAATCGGCGGATTAACAAGCTCTTTGTTTTTAACATTGCTTGTTGTTCCGATCGTTTACACAAAGGTTGAAGAATATCGCACGCGAATTCCTAAATTTTTTATGAAAGTAAGTGAACTTGTTGGATTAAAGAAAAAAGAAAGACCCGATGCAGTAGCTGAAGATCTCGGTTTGAGTAAATAGCAATCTGATTTAGTGAACGAAGCCGCAAACAACAAATTTGTTTGCGGCTTTTTTATGGAAAATAGCGATAGATATCTTTTCTATGCAAAACTCGTTCAAAAATGATTTTATTATCAATTATTCGTAAACCAACACGATAGGAACCGAATCTAATTTTGAAAAATGATGGAAAACCGTGCATAGCTTCTATTTTCTTTGATTCAAAAATTGACTTTAAATTTGGCGCATAATCAAACACGAATTTTTCTATTGTGTTTCTTGGGGGCAACGGAACCTGCGCAAGTTCTTTTAGAAAAGTTTTTCTATACTCTATGTTCAAGCTTTTTTATTAAGCTTATTATAATATTCTTTTGATTCTTTAACTGTAAGTGTTTTTTCATCAAATGAGTTTTTAATGAGTTGAACTAAGCCGTAATTTTCGAGCGCCTCTTCAATTCGTTCGTAAGTTTTAATATCAATCTGTACGGCGACTTTCCGTTTTTTACTATCGGTAATGTATTTCTTCTTAATTTTATCCATAGAAATTCTGTTTTTCAAACTATTGCTTGGTGAAATTACTCAAGATATTTTAATGAAGCAATTTTAAATAATGAAATGACACTCAATAAAGAAAGGTTAACATGATTTCAGTTATAGTTTTTGATCTCGGCAATGTTTTAATCCCATTTGATTATAAAATTATGATTGAACGTTTCAACAATTTGGGTGATGGGTTGGGTAATAAATTTGCTGAACTTTATAAAAATAATTATGAGTACCACCGCGATTTTGAAAGAGGAAAAGTTTCAAGGGAAGATTTTATGAAAACTATGCTCGAAAGATTGGACTTTATGATTTCTGCCGAAGAATTCTGTAAAATATTTTCAGAAATTTTTACGGTGAATCAAGATGTGATTGATTTGTTGCCGAAACTTAAAGAGAATTACGAGCTCTGTCTGCTGTCAAATACAAACGAGATACACGAAGAATACGGTTATAGACATTACGAATTTATGAAACACTTCGATAAATTATTTTTATCGCATGAAGTCGGATATGTAAAACCCGAAAAAGAAATCTATGCGGCAGTTGAAAATTATACGGGCAAACCGCCCGAAGAACATTTATTCATAGACGATATTTTAGAATACGTGAACGGCGCAATAGATTGCGGGTGGAATGCCGTTCAATTTATTGGTTATACCAAATTGGTTGACGATTTGAATAAGTATGAAATAAATTTTTGACTATTACAGGTTGAGAGTTCTTTGTTAAAAAATGATTATAAGCTTTTCTTTTCTCGCCATTTCCAAAAGAAATAAAACGGCAATCCGGCAGCTATCAAAACAACCCCCATCATTGCGTTTTCGGTATCGGCAATAATTGAATTCAACAAAAACACAATGGCGAAGAGAACAAATATTGCCGGCGCGTACGGGTAACCCCATGCTTTATAGGGGCGGTGTTCATCCGGCATTTTCTTTCTTAATATAAAAACGCCGAATGCGCCCATTGCATAAAAAAGCCACGAAGCAAAAATTACATAATCTGTAATTGTGTCAAATGATCCGGACATTACAAGCACACAAGACCAAACTCCCTGCACTATTAGCGAAACATGAGGCGTTCCAAATTTCGGATGAACTTTGCCGAGACTTTTGAAAAATAAATTTGCTCGCGCCATTGCGTATGGAATTCTTGCAGTGGCCAGAATACTTCCGTTTAAAGCGCCGAATGTTGAAATTATTACAGCAATTGAAATTAAAGATGCGCCGGAAGAGCCGAATATTTTTTCTGCAGCCGATGCTGCAACAAGAGGAGAGTTCGCCATTTCATCAATAGGTAAAACATATAAGTAAGCTATATTTGTTAAAACATAAACACCGATTACAATCAATGTACCATATATCAACGCGCGCGGAACATTTCTCTGCGCATCTTTAACTTCGCCCGAAACAAACGTTACATTATTCCAAGCGTCGTAAGCCCAAAACGCCCCGGCAAATGAAAGCCCAATTAAGCTTAATAAATTTGTTGTAGTCTGTTGAGGAATTGAAAAGCCGGAATAAACATTTGATAAACTTCCGTTACTGAAAAAAAGTAAAGCAACAGAAATTGCAAGTATGGAAAATATTTTTACATAAGTAACAGTTGTTTGAACTTTTCCGCCGAAAACCACACCAACATAATTCACACCGGTCAAAAAAATTGTACAAAGAATTGCAACGGCTTTTGTGCCGAAATCAGCAAAGGGATATATATTTCCAACTAGAGGCATATAAAAAGTAAAGTTTGTCCATGCTTCCGGGATCTGCGGGTATTTAATAAAATATCCAATGTACTCAGCAAACACATACGCAATTGCTGCCTGGCTTCCTGTTTGAATAACAGCAAGTATCGACCAGCCGTAAAGGTAAGAAGTAAAATCCCCGTACATTTTTCTAAAGTAAACATATTGCCCGCCAGTGGAATCCATCATACCGGACATTTCCGCGTTGACGAGTGCGGCTATCAATGTAATAATTCCGGCTACAATCCAAACTGCAATCATTAATTCCGGCGAACCGAGCTGCTGTGCCATAACAGAAGGTTTTCTGAAAATGCCGGAACCGATTACAGAGCCAACAACAATCATTATTGCGGCGGTTAAACTTAAACCGCGGACTAATTCTGTTTTCTTTTGCTTATCGGACATGCCCTCTCGTGGAAAAAGTCGGCGCAAAATAAGAATTGGAGAATTAATCTCAAATTTTTTTATTCTCATTTTTTGCCCGTTTTACAGCAGTTTTATAAATCTTAATATCATTCTTTTTGGATTTTTTTGTCAAATGTATTAACTATAAGCCGAAATTTTTAAAATGTTGGAATCAATTAATCCTATCTAAAATTTACTTTGAAATAATCATCAAAAATTAGGGACAGGTTTGTGGAGACATATCTACTATTCATAATAATTCTATTCATACTTGCTACATCGGATTTAATGGTTGGGGTTGCAAACGATGCGGTTAATTTTCTTAATTCGTCACTCGGTTCAAAAGTTGCACCGCGCCATATAATTATACTTGTTGCAAGCGCCGGTGTTTTTGTAGGAACTCTTTTTTCAGCCGGGATGATGGAGGTAGCGCGTAAAGGAATTTTTAACCCGGAGTTGTTCAAACTGAACGAAGTAATGGTAATATTCCTCGCAGTTATGTTCACGGATGTTTTGCTGTTGGATTTTTATAATACATTCGGATTGCCGACCTCAACAACCGTATCGCTTGTTTCATCGTTGGTCAGCGGAAGTGTTGTGATGTCTATAATTAAAATTAGCGATGCCGGGCAGGATTTAAGCGCAATTTCAAATTATATAAACTCAACAAAGATACTTGGAATATTTTCCGCGATTCTTATTTCAATTCTTATTTCATTTGCCGCGGGTTCAATTGTTCAATTCATATCGAGAATAATATTCACATTCGATTATGAAAAAAGATTAAAAAGATACGGTGCGGTTTGGAGCGCGTTTGCCGTTACAGCAATAACGTATTTTATTTTTGTTAAAGGACTCGACGGTGCGTCCTTTGTGCAGGCGGAAACAGTAGCTTGGGTTAAAGAACATACTTTAACGGTGCTAGGTATAAGTTTGATCTTTTGGTCAATTATTCTTCAATTGATTTTATGGTTTACAAATTTCAATATACTAAAACCGATAGTGTTGATTGGAACTTTCTCTCTTGCCCTGGCTTTTGCCGCAAATGATTTGGTAAACTTTATTGGCGTTCCATTGGCGGGTTTAGCATCTTATGAAATTGCTGCAGGCAGCAGTGACCCGTTGGGCATTACACTCGGTGCACTGAAAGAACCGGTGGTTGCAAACAACCTGATATTAATGCTTGCCGGTGTTGTAATGATTTTAACGCTTTGGTTTAATAAAAAAGCTCGCTCGGTAACAAAAACCGAATTGAGTCTTGGAAGACAATCGGAAGGTTTTGAAAGATTTGATTCGTCGGCATTTGCGCGGAATATTGTTAGAATGAGCATATCTGCAGGAAAAGTTATCAAAAAAATTATTCCTGAAAGCATCACAAAAAGAATTGATAAAAGATTCGATCAATCGAAAATAGATTATTCTAAATATCCTAAGAAAGAAAGGCCTGCGTTCGATTTTATACGTGCAATAACAAACTTAATGGTTGCAAGCAGTTTAATTTCGCTTGGTACGGCATATAAACTTCCGCTTTCAACAACCTATGTAACTTTTATGGTTGCAATGGCTACTTCTTTTGCGGATAGATCCTGGGGGCGAGAAAGCGCTGTTTACCGTGTAAGCGGTGTTGTTACTGTAATTAGCGGATGGTTCTTAACCGCATTTTTAGCATTCCTTATTGCAGGTACTCTTACTTTATCGATGTATTACGGAGGAATTGCGGTAATAATAGCAATATCAGCATTAGCCATATTTCTAATTGTCAGAACAAATATTCTTCATACTAAGAAGGAAAAGAAAGAAGCAAAAAAAGAATCGGCTGTTGTTATTGAAGCACGAGGAACTTTGGTTAATACTTTAACGGAAGATATAAAAACTTTTTTGACATCCATTAATAAATGTTTTAAAAATGTTTATACGGGTTTAGTTGAAGAAGACAGAAAAAAACTTAAAAAGGCATTTAACGAGACAAAGGAAATTGAAGAAAATTCCGAAGCAATTATCGGCAAAATGATGCAGGGCGCGCAGTTTCTAGATGAAATAGAATTGCAGGAAGAACTTGGTTTCGGAAAAGCAATCTCTTCTTTTCAGGATGCAGCTACTTCGATGAGAGACATTGTTAAGATTTCTTTTGAACATGTCGATAATAATCATTCCGGGTTAACAAAAGATCAGAAAGAAGATTTCAAACAGTTGAAAGATTTGCTTTCGGAACAAATGGAATTGGCTTCTTCAAAGATTACCAAAAAGGATATTGCAAAACTTGAAGATATCCAGGATAAAATGAAGGATTTTAAAAAATCCATAAAGAAGCTGGATAAAAATCAAATTGCACATATTAAGAAAGGAACATCAAAGCCGCGCACAAATCTTTTGTTCCTTAATATTCTTTTTAAGGTGGAAAACATTTCGAATAATGTTGCCGAGATAATCAACTTTAATCGGCAGCTTTTAAAAGGCAAAAAGTAGAAAGGAAGAACATTGAGTTTTTTTACTATTCTTTCATTTATAGGCGGATTAATTCTTCTAATTGCCGGGGCCGAATCGCTTGTAAAAGGCGCATCCAGAATTGCTTCTGCGCTCGGGATTTCATCGCTTGTTATTGGTTTAACCGTTGTTGCATTCGGTACTAGTTCGCCGGAACTCGCAATAAGTCTTCAATCTACTTTTAATAATCAGCCGGATATAGCGCTCGGCAATGTGGTGGGCAGCAATATTTTTAATGTTCTTTTTATTCTAGGAATTGCTTCTATTATTACACCGCTCGTAGTAGACCAACAACTTGTAAAAATTGATGTGCCGCTGATGATTTTTATTTCGTTCGTACTTTTGTTTTTTAGTATGAACGGTATTATCGGCAAGTTTGAGGGGGCGGTTTTGTTTTTAGCGCTTTTGGTTTACATCGTTTTTTTAATTCGATTAAGCCGCAAAGAGAAAAAAGAGATTCAAGAAGAATACAAGAAAGAATTTGAGTATAAAGATCAAAAGAAAGCAAAGTACTGGATTGTAAATATTATTTTGGTCGCCGCCGGCTTAGCAATGCTTGTGTTTGGTTCTAATTTACTTTTGGATGCGGCAGTTGCAATAGCAAGAATTTTAGGTCTAAGTGAACTTGTAATAGGATTAACAATTATTGCAATGGGAACGTCTTTGCCGGAAGTTTTTACTTCAGTAATAGCAAGTATTCGCGGAGAGCGTGATATAGCCGTTGGTAATATAGTGGGGAGTAATATTTTTAACATTCTTGCAATACTTGGTTTAACAAGTTTTCTTGCGCCGAATGGAATCCGTGTTTCTCCGGCGGCGATAAATGTTGATATACCTGTTATGATTGCCGTTGCCGTTGCTTGTCTTCCAATCTTTTTTACAGGCAACACAATAAGCCGGTGGGAAGGAGTTTTATTTTTTTTCTACTATTTAGTCTATACTATGTTTCTTATACTGAAATCAACCGAGCACGATAGTCTTCCTTTTTTCAGCACAATAGTCATGACCTATATTTTACCTTTGACTGTATTAACAATGATAGTAGTACTTTACAGGTATTTTAGAAAACAAAAAAAGACCGCCGGATGAAAATAAAACTCCCGAAACTTCACAACCAAATATTGATTGCCCTTGTACTCGGCGCAATTTTCGGCTCAGTTTTTAATACCGATACTCACCGCCTTGAAATAAACACCAAATCTGTTGATAACACAATACAGATATTTGCAATTGATGACTGGGAAAAAGTTTATCTTATAACACAAACCGAAAAGCCCGACACTTTTGTTTTTGGAAACAATCAACAGCTCGATATAATCGCTAAGTCCAAATCTCTTTCTAAAACAAAATATTCTTTACATGCCCGCGGTTTTAATTACAAAGGTGAAGAAGAAAAAATAGAAGTAAAAATATTTCCAACAGTTCTATCGGTTCAAAAAGAAAAAACAATTGCAGTTTGGATAAAATGGATCGGCGACATTTTCATTCGTCTTCTAAATATGATAGCTGTTCCGCTTGTGCTTGCCTCTTTAATTGTAGGCGCGGCTAGTTTAGGCGATATTAAAAAGTTTGCGCGCATTGGAAGTAAAACCATGATATTTTATTTGGCAACAACCGCATTCGCAATTACAATTGGTTTAACGCTCGCAAACATTATCCACCCCGGCAACATGATGCCGCAAGCAACAAAGGACCGTCTGCTTTCAGTTTATCAAGGAGATTTAGTTGAAAGATTGGATAGTGAATTAAGTTTTGACATAGGCGATTTTCTTGTAAACATTGTTCCGCGCAATCCCTTTGCTGCTATCGCCGGGGCTGAAATGCTTCAGATTGTTTTCTTTGCAGTTATGGTTGGAATGGTTCTAACAATGATTAGTAAAGATAAAGCAGAGCCGGTTATAAGATTTTTTGACGGACTCAGCGAGACAATGATTAAGTTAGTTGATGTTGTAATGCTTATGGCGCCTATAGGTGTCTTCGCGTTAATATCTTCAACCGTTGCGGAATTTGGTTTTGATATTTTGCAAACACTTTTGTGGTATGCTGTTACCGTTTTGCTTGGTTTGACACTTCACACTTTCGGAGTTTACGGATTTTTAATTCGTTTCTTCTCAAAAGTAAAAGTAACTGATTTTTTCCGGGGAATAAGAAGAACTCAAATGGTTGCATTTACAACAAGTTCAAGTGCAGCAACATTGCCGGTAAATATGGAAGTCTGCCAGGAAAATCTTGGCGTATCTAAAAGCGTAACAAGTTTTGTTCTTCCGCTCGGTGCAACTATTAATATGGACGGCACCGCTTTGTACCAGGGCGTTGCAGCGGTTTTTATAGCTCAGGTCTTCGGAATGGATCTGACAATCGGACAGCAATTAACAATTATTATTACGGCGGTTCTTGCCTCAATTGGAACAGCTCCCGTGCCCGGTGTTGGAATAATTATGCTCGTGATAATTCTAAAGTCGGTTGGAATTCCGCAAGTTGGTATTGCTTTAATTATCGGAATAGATAGAATACTCGATATGTGCCGTACTGTTACTAATGTAACCGGTGATGCTGCAGTTGCTGTTGTAATCGCATCTTCGGAAAATGAAATGAACCCTCCGGAAAGCAACGATTAATTATAAAAAAGTTTTTGTTTTTGTGTTATACACTTTATATATATTTGGCATAGAAAAAATTAAAAGGAAAAACGCATGACGGAAGTAAAAGAGAAAAACAAGACAAACGATTTGGCATTTTACTCACTTATGATTATTCTCGGCGTGAGTATTTTATATATTCTCGGTTATCTCGTTTACGAAATGATTTTCGGTTAATTAATTTATGACCACTACAACTTTTCTACCGGGAAGATGACTTCTAAAGAATCATCACAAACGCCGTTTGGCGAAATTGTTAAAGCAATGGGACTTGTCTTCGGCGATATCGGAACAAGCCCTATTTACACGCTTACAGTAATTTTTCTAATTACCCCGCCCACACCTCAAAATGTAATGGGTATTTTATCTCTTGTTGTATGGACACTCATTACACTTGTTACAGTCGAATACACTTTTTTGGCAATGAGTTTAAGTTCCAAAGGTGAAGGCGGCATAATTGTTTTAAAAGAAATTTTACACAGCTCGCTTAAATCCGGACGTAAAATAACCTTCATTACATTTATTGGTTTTGTTGGCGTCTCACTTTTGATGGGCGATGGTGCAATTACTCCCGCAATAAGTATTTTATCTGCCGTTGAAGGTTTTCACTTAATCCCCGGATTAGAAGATATAAGCCAGAATACGGTTGTGATAATAACAATAGTTATAACATTTTTATTGTTCTCACTACAATCGCGCGGTACAGATAAGGTTGCTGCATCATTCGGACCTTTAATGATAATTTGGTTTTCAGCTTTGTTTATAAGCGGATTTTTTTCGATACTAAACAATCCGGTTGTATTCCAAGCATTAAGTCCGCATTATGCAATAGATTTTATGCTGCATAACGGTCTGGCAGGATTTTTTGTTTTATCTGAAGTTATACTTTGTGCAACCGGCGGTGAAGCACTCTATGCCGATATGGGTCACCTTGGAAGAGATCCAATACGCCGTGCGTGGTATTTTGTTTTCGTTGCGCTAGTAGTTAATTATTTCGGGCAAGGGTCATTTGTTCTTTCTCACGGAATAAGTGAAAATGGGGAAAACTTCAATATTCTTTTTACAATGGTCCGTTATCAAGCCGAAATTTTATATATACCGTTTTTATTGCTTACTTTGTTATCAACAATCATTGCTTCCCAGGCAATGATAAGTGCTGTATTCTCTCTTGTTTACCAAGGGATACGAACGCATATGTTCCCATTGATGAAAGTGAAATACACATCTACACATTTGAAATCTCAGATTTATATTGATGCCGTAAATTGGGGACTTTTAGTTGCCGTAATATTTATGATTTTACTTTTCCGCAGCTCAGAAAATCTTGCCGCGGCATACGGTCTTGCGGTTACAGCAACGATGACGTTGAGCACTTTCTTTATGATTTGGATTTTCTTAAAAAAGAATGACCGGCTTAAATTAATAGTAGCTTCACTTATAATGGGAATAAACCTGGCGTTTTTGTTCTCGGTATTTTTTAAAATTCCACACGGAGGATATTGGTCGCTTGTAATTGCAATGGTTCCGCTTGCAACAATTAGAATATGGACGCGTGGCAACCGCGCGGTTTGGAAATCGTTCCGTTCGCTGCCAATTGATACATTTATTGTAAGCTTTGATCAAATTTATCAAGAAGGAAAATTAATACCCGGCACTGCGCTGTATTTTGCAAAAGATCTCGACATGATTCCGCCGTACATGGTTCATACTATAATCCGCGGTAATATTATTTATGAACACAATATTTTAATTTCAGTTGCTACAATGGATAAACCTTTCGGCACTCAAAAACTTTTTGTGCCCGAAATTACCGAGGGATTATCGGGACTCGAAATTCAAGTAGGGTATCTTGAACGTTTGGATATTCCAAAAATTTTAAAAGATGTTGATATCGATTCCAAAGTTATGTTTTACGGCGTTGACGATATACAGGCAAGAAGACCTTTCCTAAAATTATTTTCTTTCATTAAAAGAATTACTCCTAACTTTGTTCAGTTTCTGCAGCTGCCTTATCAAAAACTTCACGGTGTTGTTACCCGAATAGAAATTTAATTTTATATAAAACCGATTTCGTGTTGAAAATATTTTCATTGTATTCTTGCCCAACGTAAATTTATGAGGGCTAATATGATAGAGTTCTTGTACGATAAATCCAAAACTCCCGATGATAAAATGCTTGCCGAAGTAATGGATAAGTCGTTTAGTCTTTGGATGAAACTAAAACAACAACTCGAAAATAAATACGGAATCCTTATTGAAGAGTGGAAGTTTTATGGCCAGAAAATGGGCTGGACATTTAAACTTCTTTTGAAAAAACGAAACTTATTCTTTTTCAAACCGTGTGAAAAATATTTCCGACTAACTTTTGTTTTTGGCGACAAAGCAGTTGATGAAATTCTTAGTAGTGATTTCCCGGGTAGTATAAAAACCGAACTGACTAATGCACGCAAATATGTTGAAGGACGTGGATTAACTCTCGAAGTAAAAAATAACAAGGAAATTGAAATCGTATTATGACTTGTTAAAATAAAAATCAGAAATTGAATCAGCTTGATGATTGAAAATCATATCTAATAGAGCTGGAACCAGACTTAGTACTGAATATAGTTGTTATCCAATATGCTTTATTACTTTGATAAAAAGCTCATCATTTCGATAATATTTTTTGAAGCATAAATTGCTTACAGTAGTAAATAAATCAAAAAATATTGCAAAACCGCGCAGTTATTATCGTTTTAATTGTTGTTCTATTCAAGCAAATGATGGTACATTTTTTGTCTCTCTTATGTGCTAATTATTTTTGTTAATAGATTAAACCAGTATAAAGAGTCTTGGTGCTTTAATCTTGCATCTGGAAAACATGGCAAGATAATAATTCGTGTTTGTTTTTATTTATATAAAACCAGAGGAATCAATGAGTGAATTAGTACAAAAGCTGCCGTTAAAAGAAAAAATTTCATACGGATTTGGGGATCTTGCATCTGTTCTATATTGGCAAACCTTCATGCTGTACTTTACATATTTTTATACCGATGTATTTTTAATTCCAGCAAGTGTTGCAGCTACAATGTTCTTAATAAGCCGTATATGGGATGGTATAAACGATCCGATGATGGGAATAATTGCCGACAGAACAAAAACTAAATGGGGTCATTTCCGTCCTTATCTTTTATGGATGTGTGTTCCTTTTGCATTTGTGGGAGTACTAACTTTTACAGTTCCCGATTTCGGCATGACGGGCAAAGTTATTTGGGCTTACACAACATTCATTTTGATTATGATGCTCTACACGGCAATTAATATTCCTTACACGGCTTTGCTCGGTGTAATTTCTGCGGATTCAAATGAGCGGACAACAGTTTCGTCAGTAAAATTTCTTTTCGCGTTTGCTGCGGGAATAATTGTCTCAGCAACGTTACTCCCAATGGTTAAATATTTTGGCGGGGGGAATGAAGCGAAAGGTTGGCAAATGACGTTCATAATTTATGGTGTCGCGGCAGTTATATTTTTCCTAATTGCATTTAGAGGAACCAAAGAACGTGTACAACCGCCTAAATCGCAAAAGTCCTCAATTAAACAAGATTTATATGAATTGGTCACAAACAAACCATGGCTCATTCTTCTTGCAACAACTATTACTTTTATACTATTTGTTGCTGTTCGCGGAAGCGTTACAGTTCACTACTTTAAATATGTAATTGGAACACAACAATTGTCGTTGCCATTTTGGGGAGACGGCTCATATGATTTTGAAACTTTAACATCGGCGTATAATACAATTGGACAAATATCGTCATTCATCGGGGTTCTATTTGTCGGCTGGTTTGCAAAACTTGTAGGAAAGAAAAGAGCGTTTACAATCATATTTATAATTGCAATTTTCAGCACGGGTATTTTATATTTTTTAACAGCGGATCAATTGCTGCTAATATTTTTCTTTCAAATTACCGGTTCTATAACAGGCGGGCCTTTAAGCGTTTTAATATGGGCAATGTACGCAGATACGGCAGATTACGGCGAATGGAAGCGCGGACGAAGAGCAACAGGACTGGTTTTCTCTGCATCAACAATGTCGCAAAAATTCGGTTGGGCTTTCGGAGCTTTTGTTGCACTTACGTTAATGTCCCAGGTTGGATTTTCTCCAAACCAAGTTCAATCGGAATCAAGTCTTAATGGATTAATTGCGTTATTTAGTATTATCCCTGCTGGGTTCGGCGTGTTGTCAATAATCATTCTTTTCTTTTATCCGTTGAATGATAAAAAGGTTGAGCAAATTGTAAATGAACTAGGCGAAAGAAGAAAAGCAATTGGCGAAGAAACGTCGGCAATATAAAAAGTAAGCAGTAATGAGTAGGCAGTATGGAGTATAAGGGATACAGAGATTTGAAAGTTTTTCAACTTACTTATCAATTGGCTTTGGAAATATTTCAAACAACTAAAGCATTTCCGAAGGAAGAATTATATTCTTTAACTGATCAAATCAGAAGATCATCGCGATCTATTCCTTAGAAAAATTTGGAAATAGTTTTCTTGCCTCTAAATTTTAGTAATAAATTGAAATTAATTTTTATAATGAAGGTGAAAAAATGAGCGCAACAATAATAGGCAATCCACTGCCGAATATTCCGTGGGAAGATAAACCTAAAAATTGCATTGATGTTGTTTGGCGCTTCAGCGGAAATCCTATTCTCGATTGGAATCCAATTCCTAAAGCGGCAAGAATTTACAACAGCGCCGTTGCTCCGTTCAACGGAAAGTTTGCCGGAGTTTTTAGAGCAGACCAGAAAAACGGAAGAGCAACATTATTTGCCGGAACGAGTGAAGATGCAATTAAATGGAAAATAAATCCCGACCCAATTCAATGGATAAATGAAGACGGTTCCCCCAATCCGACAAGCTATGCTTATGATCCTCGCGTTTTAAAGTTGGATGATTCGTATTATGTAACATGGTGCGATGATATGCACGGCGCTTCGATTGGAATGGGTATGACTAAAGATTTCAAAACGTTTGTAAGAATGCCTAATCCTTTAATGCCTTTTAACAGAAACGGAGTTTTATTCCCAAGAAAAATTAACGGGATGTATAAACTGTTAAGTCGCCCAAGCGATAGCGGACATACTCCATTTGGAGATATTTTCTTGAGTGAAAGTCCGGATTTGATTTATTGGGGTAATCACAAACATGTAATGAGTAAAGGCGGATCCGGTTGGTGGCAGGGAACAAAAATTGGCGCAGGTCCCGTACCGATTGAAACAACTGAAGGATGGCTTTTATTTTATCACGGAGTTTCAGGAACGTGCAACGGATTTGTTTATAGCTTCGGCGCAGTAATTCTTGATATCGATGAACCGAGTAAAGTTTTATACAGAACGCGTGATTATTTGTTGACACCGGAGAAAAATTATGAGACAACCGGTTTCGTTCCGAATGTTGCATTCCCGTGCGCGAATTTATACGATGCCCCGTCGGGAAGAATTGCAATCTATTATGGCGCGGCTGATACTTACACTGCAATCGCATTTACTCAAGTTGATGAATTGATTGAATATATTAAAGCTAACTCGGAAGTCTTCTGATGTTAGATGAATTATTTCCATAATAGAAGTTAAATGCTGAATTAATAAGATTATTAAATAAAAGTCGCGAACTCAAAAAAATATTTTCATCGATAAAAATTAAATCACGAAAGAGTATTAGTAAATAATAGGTAGATGTTTCGGAAATACATTTTCCATTTAACGTCTTCCATTTATATTAAAACGGAGTTTCTATGCAGTACGGTTTTTTTGATGATAAAAACAGAGAATATGTAATTGAAAAACCCGATACGCCGAGATCATGGAGTAATTATTTGGGTTCAACGGAATACGGCGCGATTATTACAAACAATGCGGGCGGATATAGCTTTTATAAATCCGCAGCGCAGGGAAGATTTATGCGCCTCCGTTTCAATGTTATTCCAATGGATCAACCGGGAAGATATTTTTTTATACATGATAAAGATAAAAAAGATTTTTGGTCAACATCCTGGCAGCCGGTTGGTAAATCATTAAAAGAATATAAATCCGAGTGCAGACATGGAACGGCTTACACAAAAATATCTTCTGAATATTCTAACATAAAAACTGAATCACTGTACTTTGTTCCACTTGGTAAAACTTATGAATGCTGGCATCTTAAAATTACAAACTTCGATAAAGTAAAAAGAAATTTAAGTGTGTTCACTTATGTTGAGTATGCAAATAACTGGAATCAAAACCAGGATTTGGGCAATCTTCAATACTCGCAATACATTTTAAAGATGGATGTTGTTGACGGAATAATTGATCACGGTACAAATATTTATATGCCGACAAATCCGGATAATTTTCAAGACGATGGACAAAGCCGCCACACATTTTTAGCAATTTCAGGAGCAGAAGTAAAAGGTTTTGATACTGACCGCGAGATATTCTTGGGACATTACAGGACTTATGCTAATCCAATAGCGGTTGAAAACGGAAAATGCAGCAACTCAATTGCCGTGGGCGATAACGGCTGCGGTACTTTGCAGGTTGATGTTGAATTAAATCCAGGCGAAACAAAAGAACTTATTGTATTAATGGGAATTGGTTCCGCGGCGGTTGAAGGAAAAAATGCTGTTCAAGAATTGGGCGATCCTAAAAGAGTTATTCGTGAATTTGAAAAATTAAAAAATTATTGGCTTTCAAAAATTGAAGGAATGACTGCCGAAACTCCCGATGCCGAATTCAACAGCATGTTCAACACTTGGAATCCGTACAATAATTTAATGACATTTGCATGGTCGCGGGCTGCTAGCTTGGTTTATTCCGGTGAACGTGACGGGCTCGGTTACCGCGATACTGTTCAAGATATGCTCGGAATTTTGCACGCCATTCCAAATGATGTGAAAGAAAGATTGGAGTTAATGATCACCGGGCAAGTTTCTAACGGCGGGGCGATGCCGGTAGTAAAACCATTTGCGCATAAACCCGGCAGCGAAAAAGCTCCCGAAGAAAACGAATACCGCTCCGATGACTGTATGTGGTTGTTTAATACAATTCCAGCTTTTGTAAAAGAAACCGGCGACATTTCATTCTACGAAAAAGGTTTACCTTATGCCGACAAAGGTGAAGACTCAGTATTCGGACATTTAAAACGCGCGATTCAATTTAATCTTGATCATTCCGGCAAACATGGTTTCCCATGCGGTCTATCAGCAGATTGGAATGATTGTTTGGTTTTAGGACAGGATGGCGAAACAACTTTCGTGGCTTTTCAACTTCGGTATGCTTTAAAAACGTACATCGAAATTGCGGAGTTGTTAAATAAGCCGAATGAAGTAAAATGGGCAGAAGCGCATTTAAAAACTTTAGATGAAAATTTAGAAAAGTATGGATGGGACGGCGAATGGTATTTGCGCGCGTATCGTGCGGACGGATTAAAATTTGGTTCGAAAGAAAATGATGAGGGTTCAATATTTTTAGAACCCCAGCCGTGGGCTGTTATCAGCGGGTATACTTCAAAAGAACAATCCCAAAAATTATTAGATGTTGTGAATAAAAAATTATCAACAGATTACGGTTTGATGATAAACGATCCGCCGATTGAAAAAACAGATCCGCATGTAATCAAATCAAGATTATTTAACAAAGGAATGAAAGAGAATGCTTCGATATTTCAGCATACTCAAAGCTGGGTTGTAATTGCAGAAACACTTGTCGGCAACGGCGAACGCGCTTATGAATATTTTAGAAAATTTATGCCCTCTGCATATAACACAAAAGCGGAACTTCGTCAGACAGAACCTTATGTTTACGCTCAATTTACTTGCAGTAAGCATAATCCGCGTTATGGGTCATCTCGTTTACCGTGGTTAAGCGGAACAGCTTCGTGGGCATATTATACCGCCGCACAATTTATTCTCGGAGTTCAACCTGATTATAACGGTTTAAAAATCGATCCGTGTATTCCTTCTAATTGGGATCAGATTAAAATTAACCGGAAATTCAGGGGAAAGAATTTTAACATCATCATAAAAAATGATAACAAGGTTCAAAAAGGAATTAAGGAAATTGAAGTCAATGGAGAAAAGATCTCTGACAACGTAATTCCTTTTGATAAAATGAAAGATTCAAACGAAGTTCTTGTATTGATGGGATAAATTCTTTTGTTACTAATTTACCGGAGTTGAGATGTTCAAATATATTATAAAAACGGTTATACTCATTTTCGCACTTTGTATTTTATCTTCAAATATCTTTGCGCAGAAATTTGAAGGACTCGCAAAAACTCCGCCGATGGGTTGGAACAGTTGGAATAATTTTGCATGCGATGTTAATGAACAATTAATTCGTGAAACGGCAGATGCGATGGTTGCATCCGGTATGAAGGAAGCAGGATATGTTTATGTTAATATCGACGACTGCTGGCAGGGCAAACGCGATTCGCTTGGATTTATTCACCCCGATCCGGAAAGATTTCCATCGGGTATGAAAGCCCTCGCAGATTACGTTCATTCAAAAGGATTGAAGATTGGGCTCTATTCAGATGCAGGGAATACAACTTGCGGCGGCCGTCCTGCAAGTCGTGGAAGAGAATATCAAGATGCTTATACTTATGCAAAATGGGGAATTGACTATTTAAAATATGATTGGTGCAATACAGAAGGACTTAATGCCGAAGGTGCATACACAACAATGCGCGATGCTTTATTTACTGAGGGCAGACCAATCGTTTTTAGTTTATGCGAATGGGGAAATAATAAACCGTGGACCTGGGGAAAAAATGTCGGACATTTATGGCGCACAACCGGCGATATCACAAATTGTTTTGATTGCGTGGTTGATCACGGAACATGGAAATCATGGGGAATAATGCAAATACTTGATATGCAGGATGGACTTCGAGAGCACGCCGGACCGGACCATTGGAATGATCCTGATATGATGGAAGTAGGGAACGGGTTAACGCTAAATGAAAACAGAGCACACTTTTCAATGTGGTGCATGCTTGCCGCTCCGCTTATTGCAGGTAACGATATTAGGAATATGAGTGAAGAAACAAAATCGGTTTTAACAAACAAAGATGTTATTGCTGTTAATCATGATGTTCTTGGAATCCAGGGATTTAAATATTCGGCTAAAGACGGAATTGAGATTTGGTTTAAGCCGCTTGATAAAGACGATTGGGCAATGTGTGTACTAAATCGGTCAGAAAAACCGCATAAAATTTATTTTAATTTTACTAAAGAAAAAGTTGTTGATACAATCTTTAATAAAAAAGCAGCATTCGATACAATCACTTATGAAATAAAAGATTTGTGGACAAAACAGAATCTCGGAACAACAAAGAACATTTTATCTGCCGAAGTCCCTTCCCGCGATGTTTTACTGATGAGACTAATCATAAAATAACTCAAAATGTTTTCTGCGGTTTTCCGGTACAATACATTGGAAAGCAGCAATAATATTCATCCAAATCTATATTGAACATCAGATAAAAATATTGTAAGATAGCATCAGCAATAACCGGTCTTTATTTCTTAAACGGAGGATTAATGACTGGAAAACAAAATATCATTTCACAATATCTCAACCTCAACTCTCTCGAAAAATTACGAGTAAATATTTTATATAGATTATTCATTCATAAATAGAATGAGTAAAAATATTTTATCTAAAATTATGAGGTTAAAGCCATGAAGTTATTGCTATTACCTGCGATCATACTTTTTGTTTGTATTTCTCCGCAAAATAATTTTTCTCAAAAAACTTCTTTATGCGACTTAATAGGGAAAAAAGTAAATGCCGTAATCAGTCAATACGGTAAACCGAATCATCATGATAAAAGCAATCCAAGTATGGAATGCGTTTTTTACCAATCGAAATCAACACGCATGGCTTTCATAGCCGATAGAGAAGGGATTTATCAAATCCAAGTTGATTATTATTACAATTCAAAAAATGATGCCGAAAAAGCAATGAACGGATTTATGGCTGACTGTTATGCCAAAAGCATGACTATTGACACACTTAAGATTAATGATTTTAGAATATCAACACACGGCGTAAAAATGAATTTGACACTTTTTGAAAATTCATACACAAAAAAGCATGAAATAAAATTTAAAGCCGAGAGATCAGAATCTAAATAGTTCTTGCAAAAACACAGCGATTATTCGATCTTCAAAAAAATTATTTTGGAAATATTCTTATAGGATGTGCTTCCGTGTTAAAGACATAGTTTGTCAAATCCAAAGTTTCTTCGGGTGCAAAAAGTAAGTAAAGATATTTTAATGTTTCTGCAAAGAAAAAACTTTCCATCGGGTCGCGTTTCTCTTTTGTTACAACACTTTTTAATGATGCATAGCCCTCGTCGAGTTTACAGTGTTCTATTAAACTTTCAAAAATTACTTTTCCCATTTCAAGATATTTTGGATTCTTTGTGTATCGGTATAAATAAAAAGCCGATTCGATTATTTCGGGTCGCAAAACATAATCGGGATATGTTATTTCAAAGGTGCTGTAATTAAATTCTTCGGGTTCAATTCCAAAGTGAGTCCACATTTTAAAACAGCTCTCCTGGAGTTTTTGTGCGCGATCCAAATCACCGCCAAGTGCAAGCATGCCGGGCATAAAAGCATCAAGCGCGCCAAACAACCGGTCGGTTCTTTGGCCTGAATTCATATCCGCGTGTCCGTACCAAAACCCGGTATTTATTTCCTCCGCCAAATATTTATTGACCGATTCAATACTTGTTTCATACATACTTTTAAAATCTTCATCCCCAAAAAGAATATATGATTTAAGCATATATTCATAATACGAATCAATCATTCCGCTGATGTGGCTATCAGTATTTTTCCACTCCCCTGTTTCAACATCTGTTTGTGTTCCTACAAGACCAATTTCACTTCTTCTATTATAGCATTGTATAAAAGCTTGTTTTGCTTTTTCATAAAATATCGGGTTGCCTGTTAATTTGCTGAGCGAACCGAATTCCAGCATAAGTGTTCCGATTTCGGCGGGATTACTTATTTTACTTTTTACTTCGCCGGTTTGAAGATTTACATATTGATACGGCATTCCAGTTGCGGAATTAAAAGCAGGGAGTAGTCGTTTACCCAAATCTTCAGCCAAAGCCAAAAATTTCTTATCTCCATCCAGTTGATAAGCCGAGATTAATCCTCCAAGAAGACGTATTGTAACTTCAAAATGGCGTGCGAAAATATTTTTATCGAATGATAATCTTTCAAGAATCAGTTTCTTTGTTTCGGCAGCTTCTTCGTTGAGGTTCATTAACTTCATTGTTGTGAAGGCATCCACGGGAGTTAAAAGCAAAGATTCACTATTCCAATCTTTATAAGTTTTTGATACAGGCATAAGCTGATCATGTCCCCATGCGTATTTTTTGTATGCGTTCCAGGCATGCAGAAATTCGGATTTAACTTTTTCAGAATAAGCTATTTTATCTATTTGAGATGTGCTTGCTTGTGGTAAAATTGGAATTGATAAAGCTAAAAAAAGTAAAGAAACAATCTTAATATTTACCATGATATTTTTAGTAGAAAACATTGTGTTGATTCCTTGTTAGATTATAACGGGTTGTAAATTCATTCTATCAATCCGAATTGATTGAGATGATGAGTTATGTGCTTTATATGAAAAACTTCCCATTCGTTTTTGGATAAGTCTCCGAATGTTACGTTTGTTAAAACTGCATCCGGGTATTTTATAAAATAATTGAAATGATCCGTCATTTCATGTATTAATGCTTCCTTTGCTATTTCGAGAGAATCAAATTCAAGTGGAATTAAATCTTCCCCAATAGCTGGATTAATAAAATTTCGCGGAAGGGGTCTGCTGCTTGTTAAAAATTTTTTCAATACAGGAAGTTTTTCCGGAGGATTAAAACACTCATATTTCAATTTACCATTGCTCATCTTGGCGGCAAGAATTAAGTGTTCAACCATATGCTGGGCAGACATTTTTCCCCAAAGAGGTTTTGTTTCATTTGTTAGTTTTTTCAAAAGACTCAATAATTCATTTATGTTATTTTGCATATTTTTATTCCAATCATATTTAATCTTTCAAGCAGCACTAAATGCAATATTTCGCGTTCAAGCTAACAAGCGCAATTCAATTTTTCAAATGGATTTTCGATGATGAATGAAGAATTAAACGAAATAAGAATTATTTTCTTGAAGTAAGTATATTTTCTTTATATCATTAAACCAAATCTTAAACCGGTTTCATTATGAATAAAACAAATAATATTGAGAAGGTATAATGGGCTCGCAACAATTATTGTTAATTGTAGTTGGAATTATTGTTGTTGGGATTGTAATATATGCAGGAATAGATATTGCTGTTAATTATTACCAGTCCGCAAACAGGGATCAATTAATTTCAACAATGCACGATCTTGGAATTATGGCGCAGCAGCATTATAAAAAAGCATACGAGCAGGGCGGCGGCGGCGGTAGCTACGCCGGCTGGGATATACCTCAAGAATTAAAAAAAACAAGTGCGGGTGAAATTAAAGCGGTTGTTTTTAACGATAGAATTAATTTTGAAGCTACCGGAACCGAAATAGGAATGAACGAAAAAACCGTAGTTAGGGTTACTTGCCGTGTTGATCAAAACGGCATTAGAATGATTGTTACAAATTAGAAATAGGAAATTCGGTTGGCTGAAGAAAACACAAATTATGTAGCATATCTTATCGAGCTTTCGCAGCAAGGCAGGAGGAATTCATTTTTTGATTTGTGCGAAATAAATCAAAAAAACATTGTCAGTCTTGTGTATTATATCCTCGCTGATTTGGACCTCACAAAAAAAATAGTCTTAAATATTTATCTACATGCTTGGGATAACATAAGGGAATTCAAACTTAATCAATCTTACTTGAATTGGATTAAAGATCTCGCGATAAAGCACTCGGTATTCGAGTTAAATAGAATCGGTTTTAAAAATTCTTTCAAAGCGTTTGAAAAAACATCGATCAGCGAACTTCATCAGCTTGATAGATTGATACTTTCTTTGCCCGACGAGGATAGGATTATTCTTGTATTACATGATATGGAAGATTACAAGTTGGAGGATATAAATAAGTACCTAAATCATTTATCAGTTGATGAAATACAGACAAAACTAATTAATGCACGAGAATATTTAATTGAAAACCTATAATGCTTAGCTGCGAAGAGATAAAAATAAATCTTCACTATTATCTTGATGGAACTTTAGATAAAGTTACCCGGAAGGAAATGGAAGCGCATCTAAATTCATGCGACTCATGTTTTGAAAGGTATAATAAAATTGCAGCTATTCTGGATAAGGTAAAAGATTTGCCGGGCATAATCGAACTGCCTTATAATATACGCGAAAAATTATCCGAAGTATTGTTAAAAAAAAGCGGCGATGCAAAATCAGCAGAAATACCAATACCGAGATCAAGTATAAAAAAATTAAAAAAGGAAAAGATCAGGTTAGAAAAAGAATTAAAGAAATCCCGCGAAATTAAACGTAAAATTATTTCGAGCAAAACAAAAATCACTCGGCCCCGCGATACTCGGTTTATTTTTTACACCGGAATGAACTTAAAAAAAATACTGCTTGCCGTTGGTGTGATATTTATTATTGCCGGCAGTTACGCGGCGTATGATTTGCTCAAAATTAACTCGCCTTGGGAAGTTGAATGGAAATACGGTAATTATGTAATTAACGGAAAAGAGAATGCAAATTTAAAATTATCCAAAGATGAGACGCTGAGAACCCTTGATTCATCGCATGTAATATTATTTGTGCCGCAAACGGGAAGAATCGAAATAAATTCCAACAGCAGTGTTTCCTTATTTAAACCTAAAAACGGTGACAATATAGTTAGACTAAACAACGGCAAGATTAAGATAATTACTACTGCAACAGTTCCATATTTAAAAGTGATTCATGGCGGTGTAACAATACGCGATATAGGGGGAGTATTTTCCGTAACATCATATCCGAATGGTATTACAAATGTTTTTGTTGATTTCGGAATGGTTGAAATTTTTTATAAAAGCAGTTCGTTTAGATTAGATGAAGGATACAATTTTGAAATTGTAAACGGTAAAAAACCCGGTATACCTTTTAGGTTTGATGCGTCGGACTCGCTTAAAAAGCTGCTTCGAGCATTTAATGATGACGAAAAAAATGACGGTGTGATTGACGGAATAATTCAACAATCAGGCGCAAGCGATGCATTAACACTTCTTGCAATAATACCCAAAGTGCCGCCGATTAAAAGACAATTGATTTTCCAAAGGATTAATAATTTTTTCCCGCTGCCAAAAGATGTTACGCGAATGGGAATTGTAACCTTAGACGCCGACATGCTCGAAATTTGGTGGAATGATATTGAATGGAAAATCTGACCGGAATAATCTAATCATAACTAAATGCAGTTGAACTAAGCGATCTAAAAATCTTCCAACCTGTTGTTTTGGTTTTCCTTAAAAGCTTCATGCTTCTTTCAGAATAAACCGGATTCATTTTTCCTTCCACCGGATCGGGAATTAAATATGAAGTGAAGGTTTGCGCAGCGGCAAGTTCATCTGCTACAAATACTTCTTCTATGGTAATGCTTAATTTACCTTCGGGATTTTGCGAACGGAAATTCAATAAATTATTTTCGAGAACAGTTAAATCAACCGGATTATCGGTGTCGGGAATATATTCGCTGTAATCTTCAGAAAATACGGTTAATGATGCTTTAATATCTCCGGAATTAAAATATGAAGAATAGTTATTGATAAGGGCACGGACTTCGTTTTCGTTTGTTGTTTTAACAATTTTCTTTTCCGATTCGGGTACTTCTTTTGTGCATGATGAAAAAATAATTACAAGAATAAACAGAGTTGATATTGTCCGCATTTCAAATCCTCAATATTTATCACAACAATAATAAGAATTCAATTCGGATCAATAAAGAGGGAGCGTAAGAAAAAGTGGCAAGGTGTTAGATAATTGAAAATATCGTTCTTTAATTGTGATTAAATGAAACATGCATTTCGTCATCATTTGTGTTGGGCAGAGCTAATAATAGAATATAAGCGAACACCCCAAATATAAATCCGATTGTGAACCAATTCTTTTTGTGTCTGCTTTTTTCGTTGGCCTTCAAAGAACATAATATTCCGAAACTCATGCAATAAATTGCAAACCAAAGTCCAAACATATTAACCTCAAATTATTTGTACGAATTATAAATAAATAACCCGTAAGACATGTTAAGGGAATATTAACTCTTTGCTAATAAATTGTTAAACCCGAAAAATTGGTAATCACAATTATTTCTCATACCGGAGAGCGTGCTTACAGTACATATTAATATAAAATCAGAGGGCTCTTCACAATTATGTAGTACAAATTTTTTAGTATTTCTTTTAGTTGTCGATTTGCCGAATATTTGGCAGTCACTGCGGGGGGAACACTTAGGTGTGTATTACCGGAGTCTTTTAATTAAGGAAAGGGTTAATGACTCCCTCCCGGGTAACCGGGACGCAGTGACGATTTCATATCTACAATAACAAAAGAGCAAACTGCAATGCTTTGATAATCCAATCCGGTATACCGATAAGCTGCCCTAAACTTTTTACGCGGTACCACCAGCACTCTTCGTATTTATCCATAAGAATTTTGTTTAGCAATTCTTCGTTCTTCCTATAAGCGTTTAATTCGCTTATTGTTAAACCGCTATTAAGTTCTTCTTTTGTAAAATCATAGAGCGCTTGTTCATTCTCTTTGTTGTTGTTGTCTGGATTGATTAATGATAATTTATCCCGTTGTGAGTCGAGATAAGATTTTAAGTGTAATATGGAAAGCGGTCTTATTTCTTTGAAAGAGGAATCACTTTTAAAATTGGCTATTGATGATGGAAAATCTTTCCGGTTGGTCGAAGTATCCGTTTGTGCGAATAAAAAGAATGGCAGAAAAACTAAAATAATTATAAAGTATTGTGTCATTAATATCGGCAATAAATAAAGCAATGATACTGTAAATCATCTTTTTTGTTCCTATTTGAAAGTGACTTTATATAGTATCCTTATCTCAATTTTATTGTGAATACATATCTTTATTATTACAACGAGAAATATTTGTGAATCAAAGCCGCGTAAAACAGTTTGTGCTCTTAATAAATTTCATTTTCATTCGATAATAAATGGTTAAAAAGGTGGAACCAAGATGAATTATTCGGCGGTAAAAAAGACAATATTTATATTAATTTCAGCAATTTTATCCCTCTTCATTTTTAATAAATGCAGCATCAACGAACCAAAAATCCCGCGTTGGGATGTTTCTCTTAATGTGCCAATTGCAAAAAAGAATTATACACTGTACGATATCGTTGAAAAGAAATCATCTGAAATACAGCATTATACGGACGGCGAAATTAAAGACATACTCTATTACAGCGATGTTAAGTTACTTGAAAAAATTACTGTTAATGAGGAATTAAAAATATCCGATATCTCCGAGCGAAAAGAAAAACAAATAGGAGCAATTTCAATTGCTGCTGATTCTGTAAATACAAGCATTGGTTATGAATGGCTTGGAATCCAGGTTACACCTGGTTCAAATGAAGTTCTTCCAGCAGTGAATAATGTCCCGATTTCGGTAAATTTCAATTCTGCGGAACAATTCCAATCAGCTAGAATTGAATCCGGTAATGTTGAATTATACATTACCAATAACATGCCCTCCCCAGTGGAAATAACTCTTAATAATTTGACAATCAAAAACACCGCTGGGGGAGAAGTAGTTGTAAACGGAGCTGCTTCTGCAAGTGTACAATCGTTGCAAACAGCAAAGATTTCGTCAATGCATATTGTATCCGGTGTGTTGATAAAAAATCAACTTACACTTACAGGTAACATATCCAACACGAGCAGTAACGGGCAGAGTATAACTTTACCAAATCATTCCTTAACCGTAAAAGCAGTATTGAAAAACGTAAAAGTAACGGAAGCGATTGCTAAAATCCCAGAGCAGGAGCCGGTAATTGTTGAAGGTTCGGTGGCAATAGATGAAGATTCTTCACAGCCGACGAAATTTCAGAATGTAAAACTTGGAAACGGTAAGTTAAATGTAACATTGACCAATAATCTGAATGTTGACGCAAGTGCAACGGTTACAATCTTAAATTTGGTAAATCCGAACGGCGCAGCTTTCACAGCAACTAAAGATATTCTTAGAAAAAGTGTTGTTAATGTTTTTGATAATTTGTCGCTCGCCGATTATTCGTTTATAAGTTTAGGCAATGGCCCTACAAATGTTGTTCACTACAAAATTAGTTTTGTTCCCCTATCGACAAATGATTATAGGCAGGTAACAAGCTCGGATCAAGTTTTGGGCGAGGTCAGTTTTGCTGATATGGAAGCAAAAGAATTTATGGGGCAGTTAAAACCAACATTACTGAAAACAACTAGAACTTCATTTTCGCTTGATGTGGAAGATCTAAAAGATAAACTTGAATTCCAGGAACTTAATTTAAAAAATCCAATTATTGAATTAAGACTAAGACCGTCTGCCCAATTTGAGTTTTCGATTGATGGAAGAATGGAAGCAAAAAATTCTATCGGTCAGCGCAGCATTATGACTTTAAGTTCGAGAACATTAAGTACAAACCTAATTACACGAAATGATACAATTATTACACTCAATCCCGATAGTGTCAGCAACTTTTTTAAGAAGTTTTCTGAATTTCCGGATTCAATAATTGTTTATGCAGAAGGTATGCTTAATCCAAATTATAAAACAATAAGTGTTAGTATGTCGGATGAAGTAACGGGGAAAAGCCGAATTGAATTCCCGTTTGAATTTGGAATAAGCGGTGGCGAGATAACGGATTCGATAGAAGTTGATTTATCCGAGGATGACCGCGATAAAATTAAAGATTTAAAATCATTTGACGCTTCACTAACAATTGCAAACGGAATACCAGCTCAATTCAGTTTTGCCGGGAAACTCTACGATGAGTACAATAATTTCCTAATGTATTTTCCTCCCAAACATGACGACCAAGATACAGTTGTTAGTATTTCTGGAGCTTCAACGGATAGTAAGGGCAATGTAATATCTGAGGCTCAACAAACTGTAAATATAAAAACTGTAAACGGCGAACCTGATAAATTGTCGCGTGCAAAGTATATGCGGATAAAACTAAAATTTAATACAAGCGGGCAAAATAATGTGCCGGTAAAATTCAAGACAGACGACACAATCAATATTTCAATTGCGGGAACTATTGATTATCGAGTCAAGGAATAGGGAGAAGAATACAATGAAGATTAGTAAAATTATAATTGTATTGCTCTCTGTTTTCTCCTTTCAGATTTTTGCACAAGGTGGATCAGTTGGAACTACCGACGCACGTTCTTCGGCAATGGGCAATACTTCGGTAGTGACGTCAAATGGTTTGTATTCCTTGGGCAACAACCCGGCAAACCTTTTTATAGGAAGTTCTAATAAAAAAGTTGAACTCATTGTACCGATTCCACTTCCTGCAGTTTCGGCGAAGGCAGGTACAAATTTTTTGTCGAAAAATGAATATGATTATTTCTTCGGTGAAGAATTTGTTGATGAAGATGGAAAGAAAACCGGAAGGTATTTAACCGAAGTGGATAAAGAGAGGTTTAAAGATTTATTTTCGGACGGCGGCTCGTTATACGGAGATGTTAAATACATAATGTTCGGCGTTGCGGTTACACCGAATCAAAAATTCGGAACAATAGCTTTTTCAATCAGCGATGTAATTTCTGCAAACTCTACTTTTCCAAATGATATTATTGACTTGGGAATGGATGGAAATTCTACAGGAAGGGTCTACAATTTTAACGACGCCAAAATGAACGCTTGGTGGCTTCGGAAATATGGATTTTCGTACGCGAGAAATCTAAACATCTTTCCGTTCTTCAAAGAATTCTCATTTGGATTAACTATGAATATTATTCAAGGATTTGCATATGTAGGTGTAGATCATGTAAAAACAGAACTAACGACTGGCGAGGATAATACTATAACGGGAAGAGGAGAGTTCTTAGCTTATTCATCTTTCTCAAATGATTTTAATGTTAAATATGATTTTGATTCGCTGCTGGTTAAAAAGGATGCAAAAGTTTCACCTTTCCCGCAATCATCCGGTGGCGGGTTTGGGTTTGATTTTGGATTTAATGCAACACTTAACGAAGTGATGTCTATAGGCTTTGCGGTTACAGATATAGGGAAAATTACATGGAATAAAAATGTGGCAGAGTTTAGTTCAAATAAACCGATTTTCCTTGATGATCTGACAAGCGAAGACCAACGCGATTCTCTTGTCGATGCTTTAACGGGGAAAGGAAGCGGGAAATATATTAGTGAAATATCAACCGATCTTGCAACGGCAATGTTCCTGGGAATGTCATTGCAAGTAGATAAAATGTTCGGAAATTTTCCCGGCAAAATGCTGGTTGCTTTAGCATTCAATAAAGGATTTAATAATCAACCGCGTAACAGCACAAAACCAAATTTTTCCTTGGGAGTTGATTGGAGGCTCACAAAAGTGTTTGCTGTTCGAACCGGTTTCGCTTTGGGCGGTGTTGAAAACTTCGGATGGGGATTTGGTTTCGGGCTGGATTTCGGTTTGATTGAAATGAATTTGGGAACATCGGATATGCATAATGTTTTAGCACCGGGAAGCGCAAAACGAATTACAGTTGCTTTCGATTCGAGATGGAGATTTTAGTTTTCACAAATTACTCTCGGTTTATGATAATTTATGAGATGAATTAATCAGAGAAATTTAATTTATTCATCTTACCTTTTTATCTTTCACTGGTCGATTCTATTAAAATATTCTCAAGGAATTTATGAAAGCATACCCGCGCCAATTTATAACTTTATCACTTATATCATTAGCTTTATTTTTCATTATCAGTTGTACAGAAGTAACCGGACCTGTTGAACGAGGAATTTCTCTCGATGAAAAAATCGGGCAAATGTTGATGGTCGGATTTCGAGGATTAGATGTAAGTGAAAATGATCAAATAGTTAAAGACATAAAACTCGGAAAAATAGGCGGAGTAGTATTGTACGACCGCGATGTTGCTCTTCAATCCGATATAAGGAACATTCAATCGCCGGAGCAGTTAAGGGCATTAACATTATCTCTTCAAAGATTTGCACCGATACCTATTTTTATAGCAATAGATCAGGAAGGCGGAAGAGTAAATCGTTTAAAGGTAAAATATGGATTCCCCGCAACTGTATCGAATAAATATCTAGGCGATTTGAACAATCCAGATTCAACAAAATTTTATGCGGATAGAACTGCGGGCATATTGAATAGTGTTGGCATCAACTTAAATTTATCGCCTGTCGTTGATGTTGATGTTAACCCCAATTCTCCGGCAATCGGTGCAATAGGAAGAAGTTTCTCTGCTAATCCTAAAATTGTTTCGGATAATGCCGCTATTGTAATTAACAGTCATAATCAAAAAAACATTTTAACATCGCTAAAACATTTCCCTGGTCACGGTAGCGCGTCAAGCGATTCTCACCTTGGATTTACCGACGTGACTTCAACATGGCAGCCAATTGAATTAGAGCCATACAGAAATTTAATAAGCGGTGGTTACAAAGATTTTATTATGACGGCTCATATTTATAACGCTAATCTTGACCCCGAATACCCCGCGACACTTTCAAAAAAAATTATGACCGGAATATTACGCGAACAGTTAAATTTTAAAGGTGTAATTATAAGCGACGATATGGGGATGGGTGCTATTACTTCGCAATTCGGGCTTGAAACTGCGGTTGAAAAATCAATAGAAGCAGGAGTTGATATTCTTCTCTTCGCAAACAATCTAAGTTATGATGAGCAAATAGCGGAAAAAGTTATTACAATCATCAAAGCCATGATTGCCAAAGGGAAAATAAATGTAAATAGAATCAACGATTCCTATAAAAGGATAATTTCTTTGAAAAAAAATTACAACCTATTTTGATGAATCGTTAGTTGTTACAATAAATTACTTGCTAACTCCGCAAGCTCGGAACGCTCACCCTTTTCGAGATTTACATGAGCGTATAATCGCTGTCCTTTAAAATGTTCTATCAGATACGAGAGCCCGTTGGATTGTGCATCGAGATAAGGATGATCTATTTGATAAATATCTCCGGTTAAAACAATTTTTGCGCCTTCGCCGGCACGAGTAATAATTGTCTTAACCTCGTGCGGAGTTAAATTTTGTGCTTCGTCAACAATAAAATAAATTCTTTGCAGGCTTCTTCCTCGAATGTAGCTCAACGGTTCAATAACAAGTTTATCTTCTTTTATCATATTATTGATAAGTTGAAAACTCTTATCGGTTTCGGGAAATTGATCTTGGATCACTTTCAAGTTATCCCATAGCGGCTGCATATACGGCGCGAGTTTGCTTTCAACATCGCCGGGCAAGTAACCTATATCTTTATTGCTTAGCGGAACAATGGGACGAGCAATATAAATTTGTCTGTAATTTTTCCTAGCTTGCAAAGCACTCGCAAGGGCTAAAAGAGTTTTGCCTGTACCGGCTTTTCCTGTAAGTGATACAAGAGGAATTCCCGTGTTACACAATGCATTTACCGCAAATGTTTGTTCTGCATTGCGCGGTTTTATTCCATAAACAACATCTTTATCTATACGTTTAAACTTCTCGATTTCCTGGTCAAGCACCGAAAGAACCGAACGGCTGCTGTTCCTCATTATAAAAAATTTATTTGGTACCGCTTCAACTTTCAATTTTTTTACAATTTGTTTTGCAGGGACCTCAAACGGAGATTGATATAATTTTTGAAGTATATCATCGTCGAAATTTTCCAATGTTGTTTTTCCGCTGTAAAGTTCCTCAACGTTTGTAACTCTGTCGGTTGTGTAATCTTCTGCTGGAATTCCAAGAGCTTTGGCCTTCATCCTCAGGTTTACATCTTTGCTTATAACAATTACTTTTGTGTTTACTTTACTGCTTTTAGAAGCTTCGAAAGCAACGCTTAAAACACGATGATCGACAGTGTCTTCCCGGAACACGTCGTGGATTTCCTTTGTCAATCCTTTGGAAATAACAACGCGCACTTTTCCTTTTCCCTTTCCCAAAGGTACGCCGCCGTTGAATATTTCATTGCCGGTTATTGAATCAAGAGTTCGTGCAAACTCACGGGCATTTAGATTAATTACCTGGTTCCCGCGTTTGAAATGATCCAGCTCTTCAATTACGGATAGTGGAATAATAATGTTGTTTTCTTGGAAATGATTTATGCATGTTGGATCGTGCAATATTACGTTTGTATCAAGCACGAATGTTTTGGGTTGAGTTTTTTTCATTAGTAGTCCCCAACTATGTAAAAAGAACAATTTAGTTGATGAATAATTCTGCCGTGTAATTTTATGTCGAACTTAATAAAAATATTTGTTAAGCTGAAGCAATAATACCGCTTAACAAAAAAATAATATTTAAATAAGAGTCAACTCACAATTAATTGTTGGATTATATTGTTATAATTCCTTTATGGCTGAGTAAATTATCAGAAGCCAGCCAATAATAAACGACATCCCGCCAAACGGCGTTACAAATACAAAAACAATTGTTAGTGTTAAAGAATACAAGTACAATGAAAACGAAAACAAAATGATTCCAATAAAAATAAATAAGTATGCTTTTGTAAAGCACTGAATCTTTGACAGCGCCAAAACCAATAACACAACAGAGTGGATTAAATGGTAAAGTACCCCTGTTTTAAAAGTTTCAAGCGTTGAAGAATCTATAACGCTTTTTAAAGTATGAGTGCCAAAAGCACCGAATGCAACGGCAGTTAACCCGCAAATTCCAGCAATGATGATTTGTGATTTTTTTGTCATCGTCATTTCTTTTTTCTTTATTTAACAAATTAGAATTTGCAATTTTACTATTGTAATACCGTTGCTAATGCAATAATAACAAACGGAGATACATAATGCCAATCCAATCATTAAATCCGTTCACCGAAAAAGTTGAAAAGTCTTTTCCCGAAACGACGAAAGAGAACGTTTGTAAAATAATTGATGATGTTCACAATGAATATCTTGGATGGAAAGAAGTATCTTTTAAGGAACGCGGCAAATTAATGAAAAGAGCCGCGGAAATATTAAGAGATGAAAAAAGCAATTACGGGAAAATATTAACACTCGAAATGGGAAAGACACTTACGCAAGCAATTGCAGAAGTAGAAAAATGTGCATGGGTTTGCGACTACTATGCAGACAATGCAGAAGAAATTTTAAGTGAAGAATTAATAGAAACCGACGCTTCGCAAAGTTTTGTACGTTTTGACCCGATTGGAGTTGTATTTGCAGTTATGCCGTGGAATTTTCCATTCTGGCAAGTATTCCGTTTTACCGCACCTGCATTGATGGCGGGTAACGCCGCAGTTTTAAAACACGCATCGAATGTTCCAATGAGCGCATCGGCAATTGAAAATATATTTTATAAAGCCGGTTTTCCCAATAATCTTTTTAGAACGCTTTTAATAGGATCGTCGTTAGTTGAAGATGTAATTAACAATTCTAAAATTAAAGCAGTAACATTAACAGGCAGCGAGCAGGCGGGAAAAAAAATTGCCGAAACCTGCGGCAAATTGTTGAAGAAAAATGTTTTAGAATTAGGCGGAAGCGATCCGTTCATTGTTCTTGATGATGCAAATCTAGACGATGCCGTTAAAAACGCCGTCACAGCTCGTTTAATAAACAATGGACAAAGTTGCATTGCTGCTAAAAGATTTATTATTACTAAGAGCATCTATGATGAGTTTGAAAATAAATTCGTTGATGAGATGTTAAAAGTAAAAGTTGGTGACCCAATGGATATTGCAACGCAACTCGGGCCAATAGCTCGTGAAGACTTGTTGATCGAATTAAATGAGCAGGTTCGCATATCTGTTGAAAAGGGTGCAAAAGTTTTGTGCGGTGGAAGCAGAATTGCAGGGAATGGTTTTTTTTATTCTCCTACGGTTTTGGCAAATGTTAAACCAGGCATGCCTGCATACGATGATGAATTGTTTGGGCCGGTCGCTTCGTTAATAAAAGCAGATGATGAAGATGAAGCTATAAGAATAGCTAATGATTCGCTGTTTGGATTGGGTGCATCGCTCTGGACAACAAACATAGATAAAGCAAAGTTGCTGGCTTCAAAAATTGAAAGCGGCTCTGTTTTTATTAACGGTATGGTTAAATCCGATCCACGCCTGCCATTTGGTGGAATAAAGAATTCGGGTTACGGCAGGGAACTTTCTCATTATGGAATTAAGGAATTCGTAAATATTAAAACAGTGTGGATTAAGTAGAAAAAGGATTCACGAATGCATGAATTATTGGTGCATGCTATTTAAGATAAATTCTTTTGGAATTGATCACTTATTTAACTGGATAAATTATGAAAACAAGTAAACAATCGGTGGAAACAATTATTAACCAAAAATCATTTGCTGTTATCGGTGTTTCGCGCGACGGTAAAAAATTTGGAAATACTATTTACGGTGAATTGAAAAAAAAGGGACGCACGGTTTACCAGGTTAATTCGCATGCATCGGAAATCCAAGGCGAGAAGTGTTTTGCAAATGTCATGGATTTGCCTGAAACTCCGGGCGCCGTAATATTAAGTGTAAAGCCTAAGGATACAGAGAGAGTTGTACGCGAGATTGCCGAAGCAGGGATTAAAAATGTCTGGATGCAGCAAGGTTCAAAATCCGATGAAGCAGTTAAATTTTGCAAGGATAAAAATATTAATGTTGTTTATAATGAATGTATTCTTATGTTTTTGGAACCCGTTGACTCGGTGCATAAATTTCACAAGTTCATTTGGAAAATTTTCGGAAAACTTCCAAACTGACTGTAAGGTTTTACGGCTTACTATTTTTATTTACGCGCATAGGTCCAACTTTTTGTCCGGCTGCACAATATTCAATAAGAGACTGAAGCCGCTTAACTCTTGTGGCTTCCTGCTTTGCGCTCATTACCCAGCGTAAAACAGCGCGTTGATAGTAAGGCGGCTGCGAACTAAAAAATTCCCAGGCTTTTTTATTTGCTGTTAATTGTTTTTTGTAATGTTTCGGAAATTTATCATGTTGTTGTTCGTAGCTGTAAATTTTTGAATTTTCTTCTTTTCTTTTTTCGAATGCTTTTAATCCGGCGGGAAGCATAAGTCGGAGTTTTGTTAGCTCCTCAACTTTCTTAATATTTACCGCGCTCCAAGTACTTGTAGACCTCCGTGGCGTGAACCGAATTGAATAACTTTCTTCGTCAATTGATCTTCTGATTCCGTCAATCCAACCGAAGCAAATTGCCTGGTCAACCGATTGTGACCATGTAACGCTCGGTTTTCCGGTCGATACTTTATAATAGCCGACTAACAATTCATCTGCTTTTAGATGATTATTCTTAAACCATTTTCGTAATTCGGCAGGAGTAGAAAAAAATATCGGTTTCATCTATAATTTTTCTTCAACAAGTTTTTTCAAACCTTTTAATACAGCTTTCCAATTTTCTTCTGAATGTACTTTTGCATCTTGTGTTGCTATATTATCTTGTGTAACAACAAGTTTTGTAAAATTGCTTTCTTGAAGTAAAGAATAAGTAATGTTTGCATAGTTCTCAATTTTATCTTCAAGGCCGGAAAAGGAACTTAAGTAATTATAACGCAAAAATTTCCCGGGTTTGATATCGAGTATTGTTCCTCTGTCTAAATATTCTTTTCCTTCCCATGTCCCTTTGAAATGAAGTGAGCTTCCTTTCTGCCAATCCGAAACTGCTTCAGTACCAAAAAAGTATTGTTTTATTAATAACGGATTGGTTAGTGCTTCCCATACTTTTGCAGCAGGTGCATTAATGTTTACTTCGATTTGTGCGACAAATTTATTTCCCATAGAATTTCTTTCTTTTTGTGATAAAAAAATAAACATATATTCGCGTGCAACATTTAAGCGAAAAAAGACTATCTATTTGTAAAATAACAAATGAAAGAGAATTATGAAAAATAAAATATATGATCCTAATGCTAAAAAACAATTAAACAGGTGCAAATGGGCAGGAAGCGATCCTTTGTATCAAGAATATCATGATGAAGAATGGGGTGTGCCGATTCACGATGATAGAAAACTTTTTGAAATGCTTATTCTTGAAGGTGCACAGGCAGGATTAAGCTGGATTACAATTCTTCGAAAACGTGAAAACTACCGCAAAGCTTTTAGTAATTTCGACGTTAAAAAAATAGCAAGGTATGATTCGAAAAAATTTGATCAGCTTTTGCAGAATGAGGGCATAGTGAGAAACCGTTTAAAAATTAATGCTGCGATTGTTAACGCAAAACTATTTCTCAAAGTACAAAAAGAGTTTGGCTCGTTCGATAAATATATTTGGCAATTTGTTAACGGCAAGCCGATTATTAACAATAGGAAAAATTTAAAAGAGCTTCCGGCAAAAACAATCGAATCCGATTTAATGAGTAAAGACTTGAAGAAGCGCGGTTTTAAGTTTGTCGGATCAACAATTTGTTATGCATTTATGCAGGCGGTGGGAATGGTAAACGATCACACAATGGATTGTTTCCGTTATAAAGTGAAATGATCAACGAGGAATTAATTTTAAGTTTATTGAAAAAATGCTGGTCGATGGAATCAAGCAGTTTGTGGACAGAGGAAAATCCGGCAAAAGGACAGTGCGGGGTTACCGCATTGGTAATCAATGATCTTTATAACGGTGAAATTACAAAGACTAAACTTTTAAACGGTCAATGGCATTACTATAATTTTATTGATGGAAAGCGGTACGACTTTACAAAATCACAATTTAATTTTGTAATCCAATATCAAGATATTCCTTCAAACCGCAAAGAAGCATTTCTGGATACAAATGAAAAACAATACAATTATCTTATAGAAAAATTCAATCTCAATTATCTCAAATCATAATTTTAAAGATAAGCAGATAAAAAAATTAGTCGGTCAGTTCAAATACTTTTTCTATTGAAATAGAATTTCCGGACAGGTCATCTGTAACGTTAAATGTAATTTTATATTTACCTATAGCGAAAGTTGAATCTAATTGAATTTGTGTTTCGAGTTGAATGTCAGCAATTTTTTCATTCTCAATTTTGTCGACTAATCCTTCGCCAACGCCTGGCAGTTTCTTGTTATCAGGCGTTAAGAGATCAACTGAGAAAGAAAGTTTTGTCTTGAATGCTTCTTCTTCTTCGATCTGGGTAAAGCCCCTCACGCGGCATGAAGAATTTAACTCCCAGCCGTTATCCATAGAATATGCAAAAGCTTCGGGAGAAAAAAGTTCAAGTTTCTCTTTTTCCTTTGAACAGGCATACAGCAATAAAATAACAATTAGCAGCACAAATATTTTTTTAGTCATTTCTATTTAACGTTTTAAAAAGGGTCGAATATATTCGACCCCTACCGAATTATTGTCTAATTATTTTTTTTAAAATCTTCCATTAATGATACAAGTTCCTCAACGCCTTTTTTCGGGAAAGCGTTGTAAATCGAAGCGCGTATTCCGCCGACGGATCTATGACCTTTAATTCCGTCGAATCCTTTTTTCTTTGCTTCTTCAATAAATTTCTTAGTCAATTCCTCATTCGGTAGAACATAAGTTACGTTCATCAGTGAACGGTCTTCCGGAACAGTTGTACCTTTATAAAAACCGCCGCTTGCATCAATTGCGCTATAAAGTATGTTTGCTTTCTCAACATTGCGTTTATACATTTCATCTAAACCGCCCATATTCAGCAACCATTTGAAAACAAGTCCAGATATATAAATCCCGAATGTTGACGGAGTATTATACATGGAATCATTTTCAACATGAATTTTATAATTCATATAAGTGTGCAAACTATCTGATGATCTTTCGAGCAAGTCTTTTCTTACGATAACAACTACAACGCCCGAAGGACCAATATTCTTTTGCGCACCCGCATAGATTAATCCGTATTTATTAATGTCAATCATCTTGTGAAGAAAATCCGAAGACGCATCGCAAACGAGCGGAACATTTCCAACTTCCGGTTCGCTTTTCCATTGAGTTCCGTAAATGGTGTTGTTCGATGTAAAATGAACATACGAAGCTGAAGGATCGAGTTTCAATTCCGATTGTTTCGGGATTCTAACAAAATTTTCACTTTCGGTAGTTGCCGCAATGTTAACGGTGCCGACGCGTTTAGCTTCTTTTACTGATTTTTTAGCCCAAGCACCGGTTACAATATAATCTGCTTTATTTGCAGGCGGCATTAAATTTAATGGTACCATTGAAAATTGAAGTGTGGCTCCGCCTTGTAAAAAAAGAATAGAATAATTGTCGCCGATATTTAGAAGTTTTCTTAAATCCGCATCGGCTTCTTTAATAACCTGGTCAAAAATTTTACCGCGGTGGCTCATTTCCATTATGCACATCCCGCTTCCTTTATAGGAATAAAAATCCTTCTGTGCTTCGAGTAAAACTTCTTCCGGTAAAATTGCAGGACCAGCGCTAAAATTATAAATTCTTTTTTCCATAATTATCTCCATTTATATTATATGAACTAGTAATCCGTCCCTAAGTTTTGGTTCGAACCAAGTTGATTTCGGCGGCATTATCTCTCCTGCGTCAGATATGTTAATTAAATCATCAAGCGTAACGGGATAAAGAGAAAATGCAACCGCAGCTTTGCCGCTGTTTACAAGTTTTTCTAATTCGTCTGTTCCGCGGATTCCGCCAATAAAATCAATTCTTGTATCCGTTCGCGGATCACCAACGCCAAGCATCGGGTGAAGTAAATAATTTTGTAAAATGCTTACATCAAGATTTTCGCCCACGGTTGATGCTGTTTTAATGTTTTCATTCGCCTTCAATAAATACCATTTGCCGTCAATGTACATAGCAAAAGTTTTTTTGCCGGGAGGATTGGGCGATGTTGTTTCTTTAACTTCAAAATTTTCTTTTATTTTTTCCATTAATTGGTCCTTGTTCATTCCGTTCAGGTCGGATACAACTCTATTGTAAGGCATTATTTTTAACTGCTCGGCGGGAAATAGAACCGCAATAAAGAAATTGTATTCTTCACTTCCGTTGTGATTCGGGTTTTGATCTAGCTTTACTTTTTGTGCGCGGCTCGCGCTTGCGGCACGGTGATGTCCATCTGCAATGTAAAGACTTTTAACTTTCGCAATTTCTTCAACAATAATCTTTGAGGATTCTTTTGGAACAATCCACACAGCGTGTTTTACTCCATCGGCAGCTGTAAAATCATAAATGGGCAAATTCTTTTTCATCGTGTCGTTTACAACCTTATCAACTTCGGATACACCTTTGTAAGTTAAAAACACCGGGCCTGTTTGTACTTCGGTTGTTGTAATGTGATTTGTTCTGTCGTCTTCTTTTACTTTGCGAGTCTTCTCGTGTTTTTTAATAACATCATTGTTATAATCTTCAACGGAAAAAGTCGCGGCAATTCCAACTTGTGAATGATTACCCATCGTTAGTTTATATAAATAAAGATTGGCTTCGCTGTCTTGAATGAGCGGGGCTTCGTTTCTTAATCTTTCAAAATTTTCTTTAGCTTTTTTATACACTTCGGTTGAATAAGCATTTATGTCGGCATTCAATTCAATTTCCGAACGTGTTACTCTTAAAAAACTCAAGGGATTTCCCTTTGCAAGTTCAGCGGATTCTTCTTTATTTACAACATCGTAAGGAACGCTGGCAACAAGATGAGCAATTTTTTCATTTGGGCGTATTGCTTTAAAGGGTCGAATAACAGCCATATTTTCTCCAAATTTTCAAAATCTTTTTGTGAAAATACCACTTAAAGGTGTTATTGTAAAATGAAAGATGATTTTGCTTGAAGAGTATCACTATTGTCGGGTTTTCAAATCATTTCAATAAAAAAAATCACAAAGCGGTTACACCCGTACCGAGTTTTTTAAGCAGATCGCCTAATTGTTTTTGTTCATCAACAGTTAATACGGACATAAGTTTTGAGATATGCTCGGCATGACTGCAGAAAATCTTGTCGAAAATTTCCTGCCCTTGTTTGGTAAGTTGAACATTAATTGCGCGCCGGTCTTCCTTACTGTGAACTCGCTCGATGTATCCTAACTTTTCAATATTATCTAGAACGAGCGTCATGTTGCCGCCGCTTACAAGCATCTTGCCGCATATTTCGCCGACCTTTAATGGTCCTAAATGTCCCAGCGCTTCAATTACCGAAAATTGCGGCTGGGTTAAACCAAATGTGCGGATGTTATCTGTAGAACGTTTATTAAAAGAGGCGAATGCGCGGGCTAATTTTACCCAAGTTGTTAAAGCAAGATCGGTTTTCTTGCCGTATTTTTTTGTCGTTTTCATAATTATTTCTTTCTACAATATTACGAACTCAAAATAAACATAAAGCTCAATTCCGTCAAGAGGATTATTAATCCACAATATTTCCCTTTGATAAAAATATTTTTTTGATAAATTGGATATCAAAAAGAAAGAAGTTGAATGTCCGAAGTACAAACTAAATATTTTACTCCTGCAGAAGCGAATAGAACACTTCCGCTTGTTAAGAAAATTGTGCGGGACATTTTAAATGACGCTTTCCAGATGCAGACGATTTCAGAAACTATTGCCGATGATATCGAAAGTAACAGCGAATTCAAGCAGTTAACTATTAATCTTAGCGGATATGTACGTGAGCTTGAAGAAATTGGCTGCTCATATAAAGATTGGAATTTCCAATTCGGTTTGGTAGATTTTCCTTCAATTATAAATGGCGAGGAAGTATTGTTGTGTTGGCGCAGCGATGAAGACGAAATTCTTTTTTATCACGGCATTAACGACGGTTTCGCCGGGCGTAAACCTATCCCTGAAGAGTATTTGTAAATAATGAAGAGACTTAACAACTCAAGTCTCTTCGTAGTATCAAATTTAGTTACTTCAACTTTCCAAAATTTTATATGAATGTGTTATTTCAACTGCTTTATTCAACATTGCCGTTACACTGCAATAAGTATTTTGCGAAAGTTCTATTGCTCTTTTTACTGCCTCTTCGGGAATATCTTTTCCATAAACAACAAATTCAACATGAATCTTTGTATAAATCTGCGGGTGGGTTTCCTGCATTTCGGCAGAAATATTCATCTCAAGTTTATCGTATTTAATTTTCTTTTTTGTTAGGATTACTGCAACATCACTTCCGGTGCAGCCGCCGAGCGCGAGTAAAATTAATTCTTTTGGGCGTGTACCGGCATCGTTTCCGCCGAATTCTTTAGGCCCATCCATAGTAACCCAATTATTTGAATCTGCTTTGCCTATAAACGTAACACCGCTAATGTTTTTTACAACTGCACTTTTTGTAGCCATATACTTTCCTTTTCTTTTTCAATTCGATGCAGAAAAGACAAATTGGTTTCTTTCCGCATTTACTTCCTTAATAAATACTTTATTAAGGAAATTATTATGCTTAGAATAATTGAAGTAACAATCGGAAAATAAAATGTAAAGTTTTTTCCTTTATAAATAATATCGCCCGGCAATTTACCCAGGAACGGAATTTTATCCCAAAACGTGATTATGATTCCTATAAGAAAAATAATCCCGCCAAGTATAATTAAATACCTGCCGATTGTCTGAAATTCATTAATAAAAATATTTTTGCATTAAATATACAAATCACTCTTATATTTAAGTAAAACTTTCCCGCATCTTTTTACGTTACACCTTAATTGAAATGGAGAATTTTGAATGAGCGTAAAAGTATCACAAAGTAAAGAAGTTGATATAATTGGTTTCCCAATGGATTTGGGTGCGGGGCGACGTGGTGTAGATATGGGTCCTTCGGCACTTAGGATTGCAGGCATATCGCAAAAATTGGAAGCTCTCGGTTATTCTATCATAGATCATGGAGATGTTTTCATTCACAGCCAGGAGGGTCAATCTATTTCCAATCCCAAAATGAAATATCTTGAAGAGATTGTTAAAACAAGTGAGGAACTTGCCGTTAAGGTTGAAAAATCACTAGACTATGGCCGCTTTCCTTTATGTCTCGGCGGAGATCATTCGATGGCACTCGGCGCTCTTGCGGGTGTGGCTTCGCACTGTAAAAAGAATAATAAAGAAGTCGGTTTAATTTGGATTGATGCGCACGGGGATTTAAATACAGATGAAACTACTCCTTCAGGCAATATTCACGGAATGAGCGTTGCCGCATCTCTCGGCGTTGGTAATTCAAAGCTTACGCATTTGTATGGTTTTGCACCGAAAGTAAAACCGGAAAATTTTGTATTGATAGGAGTGCGTAGTTTAGATCAAGGTGAAAAAGAACTTGTATCAAAACTAAATTTAAATGTTTATACAATGACGGACATCGACCGCAAAGGCATCGGTTTTATAATTAACAAAGTTCTTAAAGATCTTAAATCCCGCGTGCAACATATTCATGTTAGTTTTGATGTTGACAGCATCGATCCGGCTACTGCGCCCGGTGTCGGCACTCCGGTTAACGGCGGATTCAGTTACAGGGAAGCGCACCTTTTAATGGAAACAATTGCGGAATGCGGATGCATGTCGTCGCTTGAAATTGCTGAGGTAAACCCTATACTTGATTATAAAAACAGCAGCGCTGAAGTAGCCGCCGAACTTGTCGCGTCTAGTATGGGTCTAAGAATACTTTAAGGTGACATAAAAAGTATTGTTGCCGATGTGAATAATTTATATATTCATTTAAGCAACTTTAAACACGGGTGAATATTGAAACTAAAAACCCTAATTCCAAAATCGGAAGTAAGAAAAATCGTTGTTGAAAAACGCAAAAATATTTCCGACGAAGAAATCAGATCCAAAACAAAGTTGATTATTGAGAGATTCTCGGCCGTGGATGATTTTATTCATTCAAAAAAAATACACGCATTTATATCTTCAAAGCCCGGCGAATTGGACACACGATTTTTTATTGACTTTATGATTAATAACGGCAAATCGGTTGTTCTGCCTAAACTAAATAAATCTTTTAAAAAATTTGTCCACGCAAATTTTTTGGGTTGGGATAATCTTGTAAAGAATGCCGACGGTTATTATGAACCCCCGACTGCATTTGATGATGACTTGAGCGATATTGATTTGTTTATTGTTCCCGCAATGGCTGTTTCTTTACTCGGGCAGCGTGTTGGGTACGGCGGCGGCTATTATGATAGGATTTTGAAAGATTCACATGCGGTTAAAATAGTACCTGCGTTCGAATTCCAAATTTTTGATAATATAGAAACCGATATTCACGATATTAGGATCGATAAAATTATTACAGAGAGAAGAATAATTAACACGCGCGAGACTTTGAAATTTAATCCCGAAACTGTTTGATTATATGAACGAAGAAAATTTTCCCAATATTTTTGACGAACCGAATCAAGAGCAGAACAATTTTATCCCCCCGCAAAGAAAATTAGAGAGATCCAAAACCGATATTGTTGTTGCGGGTGTTTGCAGCGGACTCGCAAAATATTTTAAAATGGATGCCGGTATTGTTCGTTTGATTTTTTTGCTATTACTGCTTTTGGGTGTTTGGATTGTCGTCGTTTATCTTTTAATGTCGTTTTTAATTCCCCAAGAATTTGAAGTTAAACCGTTATCTGAAGAAGAAAGATTAAAACAGAAAAAAGTAAATTTTAGAACTGTCGCGGGCGGATTGCTGATGCTCACCGGCTTGCACTTTACTTTAGCTTGGTTTGGATTAATTTCTTCGAAAAATTTATTCTCAATTCCTTTTGGTTTTATGTTTCCTTTTATCTCAATTGCTGCGGGAGCTTATTTCTTAGGAGTAAAAGACAATTCAGAACATCAGCATGAAACTAATCCCAATAATTTCTATAGATCCCGATCCGACAGATTGTTTATGGGAGTGTGCGGCGGATTTGCCCGGTACATCAATGCCGAGACTTATACAGTTAGAATTATTTTTATATTAGCAACACTACTTACCTTAGGATTTTTTGCAGTTATGTACTTGTTATTTTCTTTAACCGTAAAAATGGAAACTTCTGAAATTGTATCTTAACAATAGAATAATAACCGGAATTACTTTTTTAATTTTAGGCGGACTATCGTATTTCGGAAACAACGGAACACTCGGTTTAGGTGCCGGTGCAATTATAGGAATTACATTTGTTGTTTACGGAATGCTTGCCGTTTATGTGTCTCTTAATTCCGGCGAACGAGGCAGATTGTTTTTATCAACGGTTTTATTTTTTTTAGGCGTAATCTTCATTGTTAAATTTAATTATGAGTTGATTGATACGCGGGGACTCGCTTTTGCGTCGATTCTTTTTATAAGCGGTGCGGCTTTCTTGATCTTGTTTCTTGAAAACACAAAGGTAAAAGTATTTGCAGCTGCCGGGCTTGTATTAATGCTTCTCGGATATTTATCTACGAATATTTTTAAGCAACTTGGTGTTTTAAGAACAGCAAATTCAATTGCAGATGTTGTTGATGATTTTTGGCCGGCCGTTTTGATTTTTCTAGGATTGAATATTTTTCTAACAAGAAAAAAATAAAACTATCTTATCTAAAAATTCCCGATAAATAGCTTTGTGCTGAAGGCGTGGGGGAACCGCCGTTTGATTCAATAGTAACCATGATTGATTGTACCTGCTCCCGCGGGATATACGGAAAGGTTGTTATTCTCATATATTCACTTCCGCTTGGTGAATAAACGCCCATAGAATAAGCTTGACCCTTGCTTATAAGCCATAGCTGATAACCTTGATTCGGTTGCAGTGTTTTTGCGTTTTTGAATTGAACCAAACCTTCTTTTTCGTTGAATGCTAAAAATACACGCGCAGAAATATTCTCACTCTGTTCAGTCCCGCGGAGATCAATTACCGAAATATTTCCTTTATTTAAAAACTCTATTACAGAAATATGTTTATTCACAAAATTTGTCGAAGTAGCAAGTTCACTTCGCAAAGATGCTGTTTTGCTTTCAAGCTCATCGACTTTTTTGTTTAACGATGAAACAGAGCTGTATGTAAAATATCCAACAATACAAAACAGAATAATTGAAGCCATCAAGGCAATCCACCCGACAAAACCGGAACCAGATTTATCGCGGCTTTCAGGTTTAAACTCTTCGGATTTTTCTCGAAGATTAGGCTCGAATAAAGAGCCCGGCTGACCGTTCCCAATTTTCGTAGTCAATAATTCTTTTGCAACATTTCTTGTAATTTCTTCGGGTACATCTATCTTTGCCGATGTATGAAAAGTATCGGGATACTTTTTGGAACTTGTGTTTGTAACCTCTGTTTTTACGGGCTTTCTTTCTTCTGTTATTTTCCCGCTGGAAGTAAATGTTAAAGATCTTGTAATCCTGGTGGCAAAAGTTTTTCTTCTTTCTTCACGTATCTTCGATTTCATTTCGTCTTTTAATTCAATCAATCTCTTTGCAACTTTATCTTTCAATGTTGGGTCAGGTGTTTCGAGATCCAAAATAATCGGTATCATCGAAACTATGTTTTGAAGCTCGCCGAGTTCTCCTTTGGGAAGTTCACCGCCTTCTTTAAAATAATCTTTGAACTGGATAAAATTTTCGTTGTCCATGCATCCCACGGCAAAAGCGGCGATCATTTCGTGTATCGGGTTGTTTGCCATCGCTATCCTTCCTTCACCAAATGATCTCTTAAACCGTAAAGCGCGGTCATAATTTTATTGCGCACTGTTTCAAGCGGAACGTTCAATTTATCTGCTATCTCGTCGATTGTAAAACCTTCGTAATATGCGAGATGCAGAACATATTTTTGCGTGTCTGTAAGTTTGGAAAGCGCTTTTTCAATTTTGGGTTGAAGACTGAAAGCCGTGTTGTAATCCAGTGTGTCTATATCATCAGGGAAAGTAGGAAGAATAAAATAATCTTCGTAAATGTCTTCGTAAACCTGTGTAGTGCCTTTAGCCGAACGGGCGCGGCGGACGGAATCAACGGCTTTGTTACGGGCGAGGGTAACAAGCCAGCTAAAAACATTTTCCGTTTTGAATTCAGGGTTCCCCGCTTTACGCCAAATTATTACAAATACGTCCGTTAATATTTGTTCGGCAGATGTTTTGTCCGGCGCAATCTTTTTGATAATCGTATAAAGAAGGGATGAATACCTGTCGTAAAGTTCTTCGAGAGCGCGGGATTCGAAATTCGCGATCTCCTTCATTAACTCCAAATCTGTTAAATCTTTGAATTTGCTCAAAGTATCTCGAAAATTTTACAGCCAAAAGTATGATTAGTAAATCAAAATTACAAGGTTAGTGTTTAGCGTCGTGTGGCCGCTTATAAAGCATGTACCTTTTTTATTATATTTGCCCTCACTTTGAAACAATTTATTTGGAATTATGACATCGAACAAAATTAGACAGCAGTTCTTCGACTTCTTCAAAAGTAAAGAACATAAAATTGTACCGAGCGCGCCGGTTGTGCCGCACGGCGACCCTACTTTATTATTCACCAACGCGGGAATGAACCAGTTTAAAGATGTATTCCTCGGCACCGGCTCGCGGGATTATAAACGCGCCGCCGATACTCAAAAATGCATCCGCGTTTCGGGCAAACACAACGATCTTGAAGAAGTTGGGCACGATACTTATCATCATACATTTTTCGAAATGTTAGGCAACTGGTCTTTCGGCGATTACTACAAAAAAGAAGCAATCAAATGGGCGTGGGAATTATTAACCGAAGTATGGAAACTCCCAAAAGAAAGAATTTGGGCTACTGTTTATAAAACAGACGATGAGGCGCTCGAACTTTGGAAAAGCGAAACCGATATCAAACACGATCACATTTTAAAATTTGCCGAGAAAGATAATTTTTGGGAAATGGGCGATACCGGTCCGTGCGGACCATGTTCCGAAATTCATATTAACCTAGGCGATGATTACGACAATCCTAAATATGTAAACGCCGGCGATCCGAAGTGTATCGAAATATGGAATCTTGTTTTTATACAATACAACCGCGATGAAAACGGAATATTGCATGATCTTCCTGCAAAACACGTCGATACGGGAATGGGTTTCGAACGTGTGTGCGCTGTGCTTCAAAATAAAAAATCTAATTACGATACGGATGTTTTCACGCCGATTATTAACGCCGTTTCAAAGTTATCTAGCATTGATTACGATATAAATTTACCTGCCGACGATAATTCGGAAAAAGGACAAAGCAATATTGCAATGCGCGTAATTGCGGATCATATACGCACTTTAACATTTGCAATTGCCGACGGCGCAACTCCCGGCAACGAAGGACGCGGTTATGTTTTAAGAAGACTGCTGCGCCGCGCCGCGCGTTACGGCCGTAAAATAAATTTGAAAGAACCGTTTCTTTATAAACTTGTTGAAGTTGTTGTTGAAAATTTCGGCCATGTTTTCCCGGAAGTTAAAACAAACAAAAGCAATGTTGAAAGAATTATAAAAGCCGAAGAGGAAAGTTTCAACGCAACACTCGACCGCGGAATTGATTTATTCGAGCATTTTTCAGCAACAAATATTGCTAATTCTTTAAGCGCGGAATTAGATTTACATCATAGGGTGTTTAAAGACAATGATGAATTTTATATATCGCTTTACAAAGACGATATAAATAATATAGTGTATGAATTTAAGGTCTCAGAGTGGAATCAAGAAATAGCTAATAAGTATTTAAAGAAAAAAATAATATTGGGCGGTTATGACGTTTTTACTCTTTATGATAGATATGGCTTTCCCTTAGATTTGACAAGAGTTATGGCCAAAGAAAAAGGTTTTGAGATTGACGAAGATAATTTTGAAAAAAGAATGAATTTGCAGAAAGAACAAGCTAGAAGTGCGACAAAGAATAAGGTAAATGAATTAAGCGGTTCTTTATTACTAGATACCTATTTTACATATGAAATAAGTAGGCCAACGGAGTTTACAGGATACGATGAATTAAAATCAGTTTCCAAAATTGTAGGAATAAAAAACGAAAGCGGGAAAACTTTTATAGTTTTAGATAAATCTCCGTTCTATGTTGAATCCGGCGGACAGGTTGACGACCTCGGTAAATTAATTATTGCAGGGAAAGAATTAAATGTAATTGATGTTGCAAAAGTAAACGGGCAGGTAATACATATTGTTGAGAATGATGGAAGTGTTAATATTGATATTGGAACCGAAGTTGTCGCAGAAGTTGATTCGCACCGCAGGTGGGATATAATGCGCAATCACTCGGCTACTCATTTTCTTCATAAAGCGTTGCGAACTGTTCTTGGTCAGCATGTTCAGCAATCGGGTTCGTTGGTTGAGCCGGAACGTCTGCGTTTTGATTTCTCCCATTTCGAAAAAGTAAGTAATGAACAGCTCGAAGAAATAGAAAAACTTGTTAATGAAAAACTTAGAGAAAGCTTGCCGTTGAATCATCACCGCGATACACCTTTTGATGAAGCCAAGAAAATGGGTGCGCTTATGTTTTTCGGCGACAAATATGGTGAAAAAGTAAATGTTGTTCAATTCGGCGATTATACTATGGAATTCTGCGGCGGAACACACGTTAAAAACAGTTCGCAGATTGGACTATTTAAAATTATCAGCGAATCATCTATAGCAAGCGGAGTAAGAAGAATAGAAGCTGTTACCGGCGCGGGTGTTGAAAAATACATTGAAGAACAGGAACGCAGAGTGCAGAGTGCAGAGCGAAGAATCGAAGAATTGAATGATGAAAAGAAAAAGCTTGAGAAAGAATTAGCAGAATTAAAGTTGAAAGGTAAACTCGGCGGAATTGATTCCATTGTTTCTTCAGGAAGAGAAATTAGCGGTGTAAAAGTATTTAAAGGAAAAGTTAACGCTGCGAATATGGATGAATTAAAATCTATGGGCGACGAACTGCGTAATAAAATGAAAAACGGCGTTGGAGTTTTGATTACTGAAATGGAAGGAAAGGTTGGCATTGTTGCCGTTGTTTCCGATGAATTGATTAAAGAGAAAAAAATTCTTGCCGGTAATATTGTTAAAGAAGTTGCTAAGGTTGTCGGCGGTGCGGGCGGCGGTAAACCGCATCTTGCAACTGCCGGAGGCAAAGATGTTTCGAAGATTGATGAGGCCCTTGCCTCAGTTGAAGGTTTGATAAAATAAGTTGTTGAAATCTCACAGTCGCATTGTCGGAAAAGCGAAGCGGGTTGCCGGAATTACAGAAAACATTTGTGATTTTGAGAGTATTGAGGCGGCAAGATATTATTTTGCGTTAAACCAGTCGAGACAGGTTTTATCTTTCAATAAATCTTCACTTCTAAATTTATAAACGGGTACATTGTATTGTTCGCCGATTAACCAAAATCTTTTGTAGGAATTGATTTCCATTTTAAAGCATGAGCCAAGCGCATTTGGATTAGCTTTTAATTGTGCGCCGGAATTTAAAGTACGCATAATCTCCGCGACTATATTGTCGTCGGTGTAATACCTAATTAACGCAGTCAAACTTCCTGTTGATAGAACAAGGTCCTCGGTTGTGCATCTCCGTAATATTTCGCTCATTAAATCATCGAGAGATTTTTTACCTTGTGATCCGTTAAGAATAGCAGTGTTTAAGTTGTGGGCAAAAATATCTCCGCGTTGATACGGAATCATCATTAAATCTATATCGCTCCAGAAATCTTTGACAAGCCGTACGTTTTTTTCGTACCTGAAGGATGAAGTGTAGTATGCCTCCAACACCTTATTGTATTCAGTTGCATATTCATCAATCGAGATTAAATTGGCACGAAGCAATAATAGACGCGCATAGTATTCAGTGAAACCCTCTTTAAACCAATACAACAACTGCTCGGGATTTGAAAAAGAAATTTTATCGCCTATCCAAGTGTGAAAAGTTTCATGGGCTATCACGCGTTTTAACCTGTAATCAATTGTTCTGTCATCCGATAAGAACAACGCGTAAGAATTTGTGCGTCCGGTTCCGCCCTGGTCGCCGTCGCCATCGATTGGAAATATTGTAATTAAGTAATAAGGATAATTATAATCTTTCCAAAATTTTCTTTCTTCTTTTAAAATATTCTGTATGAGATCGGCAATTTGATCGTCCGAGAATCGCCATTTGCCCTTTATAGAAATGAACACGGGAAAATTATTTATTGAGCGCTTTACAATTCTGAAATCACCGCCGGTAAAAATTGAAGACCGGAATTTCCATAAAGGCATAAAAACATTTTGGATTTTTTCGTTCACGCCGAAACTGTTAGCGAGATTCCAATTTGATGGCATATGATTCCAGCTTAAGCGGAATTTGTATTTTGAATTTGAATCCCAATCGGGCACAATAAAAAATGTTTCGCCAAGAAAATGAAAATATTGTCTTTTCAAAACAACCATGTAAAGATTGCCGAGTTCAATATCTCCGCGGCGGATTTCTTCTACCTGATAATAAATTTTTACGTCGGCATTCGGGCTGTGTTTGATTATTTTAATTTCGGGTTGATTAGTATCATAAATAAATGTGTTATCGGAAAGGGATTTTAGATTTTTTACTCCTTCAATATTGCTATTGCCTCCGTATTCACCGGGTAATATTATTCGAGTCTCGCCGGATTTATCGCCTTTAAATTCCATTACAACAATAAATCTAAAAACATTAATATCGTAATACGGCTCTATAGAATAACTTATATCAAAATCCTGCTTCTTACCCGATTTGTTTTCAAAAATATCCGCACTAATATTGGCTTTATTTGTCGTTACGGAAATAAAGTATGTTGAGATAAAAAGGGATAGAAAAAATCGTAGCATTCTGCTCAAATAGAAACCTCATTCATAAAAGCGCTCAAATAATCCTAAAATTTTTTTTCAAAAGAAAGATAATAAATATTACTGCATTGTTTGAGAACGGTACTGGAAAATCCGGGGAACATTCATGATTGCTGCCGCATCTAAAATTACAAAATAAATGGAGAAGGACATGTACGAAGAATTCAAAGTTAAAGGCAAGGAACTTCTGACAAAAGTTGAAGAACTCATAAAAGAAGGCAACGCTCGAAGAATAATAATTAAAGATGAAAAAGGAAGAACATATTTGGAAATTCCAGTAACTATAGGAATTCTTGGCGCGCTTTGTGCGCCGATACTTGCTGCGGTTGGCGCACTGGCGGGAATGGCGGCCAATTTTACGATTGAAGTAATTAAAAGAGACGAACCGGAAAAAGAAAATTCCGGACCAGATTATGATTTATGATCTTTTATGATGCGGCATTTCAAAAGGAATTTCGATTGATATTTCAACAAGTCCTTTCAATTTTCCGTCTTCGTACCACGGTGATTGATGAATCAATTTCTTAATTCCGTTTTTCTCTATTGTATAAGAATTGGATTTGTTTTCGATCATCAAGCTTTTAATTATCTCGTTTGACTGTTCGGAGTGGCAATCAAATAAACTTGTGCCTATCAAATTATAACCGCCGTCTTTAGAAAACATTAAAGCAGCCTTATCATTCATATAAATTATTTTTCCTTCGGAATCACAAATAGTAACTGCGGAGTAAAATTCTTTCACCCAACTTATACTCATAAATAATTTCCCCTTTTGTTCGACTTTGTTGTCGATTGTTTCGCCCGTTATGTTTTATCAAATTAAAATTGAATGCAAACATTTCCAAATTAATGTAAAAACACAAGGAAATATTTTGGCATAATCTTTAATACATCAACTGCGAAACATTACATACTAAACAAAGAGGTACAAAATGAAACGTGCAGCATTTTTATTCGCAGTTATTTTTTCAATAGCTTTATTTACATCTTCATCGTACGCACAATCAACAGAGGGAACCGTACCAACCGGTAAAGGTGCAAACTGGGTTGATGCAAACGGCGACGGCATTTGCGACAACTTCGGTACTGCTAAGCAGGGTTCGTTAAGAAGCGGTAAAGGTTATGGTAAGAAAGACGGAACCGGTAACCCGGTACGCCCGCAGGATGGAACCGGGTTTGGAGCTAAAGCAGGTAATGCAACCGGGACAGGCACATGCGACGGTACGGGTCCAAAAGGCAGTGCAAAACGCGGCGAAAGAAAATAATAAATCCCAAAAATGTATTTTATTCAAAGGCGTGTTTAACACGCCTTTTTTATAAATCGAAATATGGATGATCTAAAAATAAAACTCAGCGCTAAGGGAATAATTTCTTATCGGCGAAAGATTGCCTGTGAACTCCACATAATTATAATTAAAAACATTTTTTACATTTAAGAATACTTTAGCAGGAATGCTTCCCCAAATAGTATTGTAACCAAACATTAAATCGATAACATAAATCGGCACATGCTTATCACCGTCGACAACGAGTGTTGTTGTTAAATTATCAATCTGCTCAAACTTGCTTTGAAAATGAAAATTAATACCGGTTTCCAATGAAGCAAAATGCGCCGTTAAATTTGCTGTTAGCGAATGCCTCGGGCGGTATTTCAACGCAATATTTTTATCCGGGTCGCGTGCCCACAAGTACATATAACCAAATTTTGTATCAATAAAATTTTCAATTAATTGAAACTGCACACCGCATTCAAATCCAAAAACTTCGGCATTGGGTACATTTAAGAACTGAATTCCGTCTCCGACAATGTTGGGCTCGATATAATTTTTATATTTTGTGAAAAATATTGCCGCATCTATATCAAAAGAATTCTCAACAATATAGTTTATTCCAAATTCAGTTGATACGCTTGTCTCAGCTTTTAAATCAGTATTGCCTTTTACGCTCAACCCGCCTGTGATGCTTGTAGATGTAAAAATTTCCGCAGGTGTCGGAGCTCTAAAACCAGTACCGATTGAGGTCCGTAAGATTACATTTTTATCCAATTTATAATTTATTCCTGCCCGCGGAGTTAATGCGAATGCGCCATCAAGCGAATCAACTTTAATGTAATCGCCGCGTATGCCGATAGATAGTACGGTATTCTCAATTCCCTTGTATTCGGCTTGTGAGTAGATGCCACTCCCGAAAAAATTAGTATTGGAAAAAATATCTGAAGTAACATCGGAGAATGAAATTTCGGTACCGTTTGTTAATGTAAATTTATCCGAAACTTTATAATTAGTTAGGGCCTCACCGCGCATCAAATTTGCCAGTGAGGAAGTAATGCTTAGTCCGTAACCGTCAAACCTTGTTCTGTAATAGCTCGCTTTTAATTCAGCGTTAAAATTCTCATTAAAATTGTGATTGTAAATTAATCCCGAAAAGAAGCGCTCGGATTTTACAATATTCCCGTTATCCTCATCTTTAGGAACGAGAGCGTTTCTCGAATCTTTCCAATACAAAAAATTACCCCGGTTCATATTCAAATAATCTGCAAAAAAAGTTAAACTGTTTTTGTCGGTTAATTGATAGTTAAGTTTAACATAGCCCAAATATTTTTTATTAAAATCATTTTGCCTGTAACTCATATTATCAAATTTTTTAAAAGAAACAGTATAACCAAGTTTTTCAAGTGAACTTGAGTGAGTAACTTCTGCGCCGTAAAAAGTACGCGGCGATTCGTTCCATTTCCAAATATCATGAGAGGGCGAGTCGTATAAACCATAATAAGTTCTGAATCTTGTTACCGGACTTTTTACAGCCGTCTTTGTAATAATATTAATAACACCGCCGATAGCACTCGATCCGTACAAAGAACTTGCCGGACCTTTTATAATTTCCACACGTTCGATATCGGAAACCGGTATTAATTCCCAAACAACATCACCGTTATCGCCGGCGTAAAGTGGAATACCGTTTAATGCAACGAGCACGCGCGCTCCCACGCCTTTGCTGTATCCGCTTGAACCGCGTATGCTAACTTGTTCCAAATTCATTTGAACGCCGGTTATTGTACGAAGCATATCATCAAATGTTAAAAAGTTTTGTTTATCAATATATTCCGGATGAATGACTGTTGTGCTTACGGTTAGATCTTCTTTTTTCTGTTCATATTTCCCGGCGCTAACAACTATCTGTTCGGTTTCAATTACTGTTGATCTAAGGATTATTGTAATTGGTTTGCTAGTCCTGGAAAATGCAATATTTAAACTTCTCTTTTCAAAACCGACTGCAGAAACTAGTAATTGATAGTTTCCGGGTTCGACATTATCAATTTCGAAGAATCCGTTTTCGTCGGCAGCCGCACCGATAGAAGTTCCTTGGATAATAACATTTGCGCCGATAACAGGGCGTGCGCTTTCGGTAAGCACTCTTCCGGTTAATTTTCCGGTTTGCGGATAAACTATTGCAAAAGGTAAAATTAAGATTAGAATGAATTTTATTTTCATTTACAAATTCCTATCCGGTGAAAAATTATTGCGGCGGCTGCGGAGGAGGATTATTAAAATCAACCGTTATGTTTATATTTTCTAAAAATCTGCCCGGTGGAATTACAAGCGTGGCAGGTTTTGTTTGATCTGAATTTGTACAATAAACGCCAACCACAAACCAATCTCTTCTTCGAAGTGAAATGTTTTCGGTTTTGGACTGCGCTACAACAATATATTTATAACTGCCGGGGTTAAGTTGAAATACTGGTAGAAAATTATCTTCAAGCGAATTATAATTGAATACTTCACTTTTGTACGGGATAGAATCAATTACAAATGAAAGATTTGGCGGGAAAAAATCGGATGTATCCTTTATGGCTTCCTTAAAAACAACAAGATGAGTTCTTTTAATTCCTTCCGGCCATTCACCTAAAAAATTTATTTTGCCGCCAATACCAACGGCAACAGATTCTTCGCCGGGTTCAATGCCTTTATCGCATCCTTGAAATGAAATAATTAAAACGACGGTTAAAGAATAAAATATATTTTTGAACATAACCAAAATGTGTTCGTCTTAAAATGTGATTTGTTTACTTTGTTTTGGTAAATATAGAATATTGCCAACAAATCGCCAATTCGGTAGTCATACATGAAAATATATTTTTATTTGAGTAGATTTTAAAAGGTTCTATTTTTATGATGCTATTAAAAAAATCTAATTGAAAAAACTTTTCTTCAAATATTGTTTTCCGCTGTTATTTTTTTTCTGCGCAAGTCTTTATGCAAGAACTGTCGAACAGGAAATCGTATTCAGACAAATAAGAATGGAAGACGGACTTTCACAAAGTACGGTATATAATATTCTACAGGACAGTAAAGGATATTTATGGTTTGGCACCGCAAATGGTTTGAACCGCTACGACGGATACAATTTTCAAATATTTTCCAATAACCCTCTCGATTCAACAACAATTTCCGATAACGGTATAATTGCAATTCATGAGGATAAGAAGGGACACATCTGGATTGGAACGTCGGAAGGAGTTTTGAACAAATACAACCGCAAGACAGGTGAGTTTCAAAGATTTTATATAACAGAAAATCTGAAAATTACCGATAAACCTATAAATCAGTATTACGATTTTCCTATTCCTTTCTCGCGTAACAGCAATAATACTATTACATCAATTGCAGAAGGACCGGACAACACATTGTGGATCGGAACATGGGGTCTCGGGATTATTCGATTTAACTACAATAACAATTCCACTCAACATTTTCATTATGATTCTCACAATCCTGCCGGATTGCAATCAAATAGTATTAAAACAATTTATGTTGACGGCAATTTTTTGTGGATTGGAACGCTTGACTGCGGTTTGTTCAAATACAATACAGCCACAAATGTTTGGACAAATTATAAATATCAAGCGGGTAACAATTATGGTTTAAGCGATAATAAAATATACTCAATCTATAAAGACAAAAATGAAAACTTATGGATTGGAACATTCGGAGGCGGATTAAATTTGCTATCGGATAAGGAGCAAACAAAACCGGCAAGTGAAGCAAGATTCCGTCACTACAAATACATTCCAGGTAAAAAAGGAGTATCAAACAACATTATTACATCGTTACTTCAAGATAGAAAAGGATCTCTTTGGATTGGGACATACGGCGGCGGAATCGATAAATTAGATTTATCAACAGGAGTTTTTAAAAATTATCATTTTGATCCCAATATCCCGACGTCACTTTCAAAAAACGATATACTTTCAATTTATGAAGATGCATCCGGTACAATCTGGGTTGGAACACATTTGGGGAAAGGACTTAGCAAACTTGAAACCAGCGTTGAAAAGTTCAACCGTGTTGTAAAAGATGAGGGCGGGAAAAGAGGACTTAATGATGATGTTGTTTGGGCAATTATTGAGGACGAAGATTCTGTTGTTTGGATAGGAACATATAAAGGCGGGCTGAATAAATGGGATCGTAAGAATGGGAAATTTAGTTACTATAATATTCAGCAAGGTGCAGTACAAAAGATTAGCGATAATCATATAAGGTCGCTTAAGGATGATTCTAAAAATTTATTAATCGGTACTTATAACAGGGGAGTGTGTGTTTTTAACAAGGCAACTGGAAAGTTTCAAATTTATTCACACAACCCAAATGATACAACAAGTCTTGGTGCAAATCAGATTCAATCAATTTTAATAGACAAAGAAAAAATATATTGGTTTGGTACATTCGGCGGCGGGTTAAACAAGATCATATCGATGGATGAAAATGGAAATGCAAAGTTTAAGCGATATGTATATAACAAAAACAATCCTTTTTCACTGAACGATAACCGCGTTTATACAATTTTTGAAGATAATGAAGGCTTGCTTTGGATAGGCACATTCGGCGGCGGACTTGTGCGTTTCGATAAAAACAAAGAACGTTTTATTGCATATAAAAATATCCCCGGCGATGAAACCAGCATAAGCGATAATAGGGTTATGTCTGTTTATGAAGATAAAAAAAATAATTTATGGGTTGGAACATACGGCGGCGGACTGCACAAGTTTGATAAGCAAACTGAAAAATTTATCCGGTACGATCAAAAAAATAAACCCAACAGTTCCGTTGTTTACGGAATTCTTGAAGATAACAATAACAATCTTTGGATGAGTACGGACAACGGACTTTTTAAATTTAACATCAACAGTGAAAATTTTACAAGGTATGATCTGCACGACGGATTGCAAAGTTTGGAATTCAGCGGCGGTGCATATTATAAATCTAAAAACGGCGAAATGTTTTTCGGCGGCATTAATGGGTTTAATTATTTTTTCCCCGATAGTGTAAAAGATAATTACTATGTTCCTCCGATTGTTTTAAGCAACATAAAAGTATTTAATCAACCATTCCGTGGAGAACGCGACACAATTAAACTCACTTACGACCAAAATTTTCTTTCATTGGAATTTTCAGCTTTGGATTATACAAATCCACAAGACAACCAATATGCATATAAGTTGGAAGGATTTGATGATCAGTGGATTTATGTGGATGCGCGGAACAGGATAGCAAATTATACAAATCTGTCACCAGGCAAATATGTATTTAAAGTTCGCGGCTCAAACAACGACGGGGTATGGAATAATATCGGCGCTGAATTAACACTTTTTATAGCACCTCCGTTTTGGAGAACCTGGTGGTTTATCACCCTTTCTGTTTTGGCAATCGGGCTTGTAGTTTTTTACATGGGATCAATAAGGTATAGGAATCTTCTTATAATTGAAAAACTTAAAACAAAGCTTTCTGCCGATCTTCATGATAATGTCGGTTCTGGCTTAACTGAGATTTCCATTTTAAGTGAATTAGCCGCTCACGAATTTGAAAAAGCGATGCCGGATTCATCTCACCGATTGAATACAATCAGTGAAAAAGCACGGCTGCTTGTAGATAATATGAGCGACATAGTTTGGATGGTTAATCCACAAAGAGATTCTTTGTATCATCTTATGCTTCGACTTAAAGATTCATACAGCGATTTTATTAACGCACTCGGTATTTCATTTTCAACTATTAATATTGATAAATTTACCGAGGTAAAATTGCCCATGGAATATCGGCAGCATCTATTTCTTATTTTTAAAGAAGCTATTAATAATGCAATTAAACATAGCAAGTGCAAAAAAATTACACTCGAAGCAAATTTAAAGAATGATATTCTTGAACTAATTTTAAAAGACGACGGAATTGGTATTGAAGAAAAAATAGTAAAATACGGTAACGGAATTCAGAACATGAAGAGCAGAGCCGCGTCTATTGGAGGAGAATTATCTGTTAGTTCGTCGGTCAAAGGTACAATAATAAAATTTAATGGCAGAACAAACCGGTTTTATAAGTTGGTTCCTTTTTTAAAATAAGTTTTTAAAAAGTTATCCTTAACAATAAAAAATATAATATGATTAAAGTAGCTATAACAGAAGATAACAATACTATTAGGGAAGGACTTGCAGCGTTAATAAATGGGACAACCGGATACAGTTGCGTTGGATCTTTCGGGGATTGCGAATCATTGCTTTCTAAACTTCATACTTTAAATGTTGATGTTGTTTTGATGGATATCGGTTTACCTGGCATGAGCGGAATTGAAGGTATTGCACGAGCAAAAAAGATAAACCCGGAGCTTAACATTTTGATGCTAACCGTTTACGAAGACAGCCAATCTGTATTCAAAGCATTGTGCGCTGGCGCGTGCGGATATCTTGTAAAAAAGACTCCACCGAGCAGATTGCTTGAAGCAATTAAAGATGCCAACGAAGGGGGTGCGCCGATGAGTTCGTTAATAGCAAGACAAGTAATTAATGTGTTTCAGCAAACGCAGGGTAAAGCAATTGAAGAAAATGAAGCCGAATTATCTTCCCGCGAAAAGGAAGTTTTAACTTCACTTTCAGATGGAAACAATTACCAGGAAATTGCCGACCGGCTTTTTATCAGCGTTGACACGGTTCGGCATCACATCAAAAATATTTATAAAAAACTACATGTCCATTCTCAATCCGAAGCTGTTGCAAAGGCAATCCGTAAAGGGTTAATTTAACAGCCTACATGATTATGTAGGTCGGGGCACTTTTTTTTCCCTCAACAAACCAAAATTACACAGATGTGTGGTTGTCTTGCCCTATTCGATTTGGTAAATACAACATAGAATCTTGAGATGCTTGCAGTTCGCTATGGGGGGATAGCGGAGTTGTATTTTGTAAAACATAAACTAATTTGGAGGGGCACCATGGAAAGCTTAAATCTTATCAACAACCAAAATCCTCTTGCCGAACTTATCAACGACGATGTTTACAACATTCTTACAAGCAGGGGATTGATTGATGAAAAGTCGGTTCGAGACTATATCATCAGGAAAAAATTTAAATCGTTGCGTGCGAGTAAAATAAGCGCAAGTGACGCAATCGAATCTCTGCGAAACGAATATCCTTACCTGCAGTTTGATACTATTCGCAAAATTGTTTATCAACCACGCAGTTAATAAATACACTTCTCCTCTTAAAAAGAATCGGGATCGGGTTTACCGGTTTCGATTCTTTTTATAATTATACTCCGAATACTTCTTTCAGCATCTTAAAAAAATATTTAGTTATTTTTCCATAGCACTTTTTTATAATCTAATATGCAGGTATTGCTATGAAAAAACTATTCCTTTTGATTTTTATTCTTTCAATCCAGCTGTTTGGTCAGGAAAAGGATCACGAAATGAAATCGGAAGTTAAAGCATTAACCGAATTTCACGAAGTTATTTATCAAATCTGGCATACCGGATGGCCGGAAAAAAATATTGAATTCTTGAGTTCACTTTTACCTGATGTTGAAAAACTAGCGGCGGAAGTTATTGATGCAGAGTTGCCGGGGATTTTGCGCGACAAAAAAGTAAAATGGGATGAAGGGATAAAAAATTTTAGCTCATGTGTTACGGAGTATAAAAATGCAGTTGAGCAAAAAGATTCTGTTGGAATCTTAAGTGCAGCTGAAAAGCTGCATACTCAATATGAAATTTTAGTGAGAACAATAAGGCCTGTATTAAAAGAAGTTGACTTATTTCATCAAGTACTTTATATGCTTTATCATTATTATTTACCCAATTATAATTTTGAGAAAATTAAATCTGCTGCGGTGGAAATGCTGGAGAAAACAGATGAATTAAACAAGGCACAATTATCAGCCAGGATGAAACAGCGTCAGGATAATTTTGATAAAGCTAAACTTGAATTAGAAATTGCAGTTAAAAAATTAAATAGTATTGTGGAACAGGGCGATAATAGAAAAGCAATCGAGAGCGCTGTTAATCTTGTTCATTCCAAGTATGAAGGTTTAGAAAAAGTATTTAATTAAAAAAACGAGAGCACAGATTATCCAACTACAGCAAGTATTAATCTGTGCTATTTTTTAAAATTCGTTTCTAATATCCGCCGGATTGCATTTGCATTAATGCACCAATTCCGGAAGTAATGAAGACAATTAAAAAAATTATATATAATACCGTAAGCACCAAACTTACAATGATGAGAATTTTAATAATCTTAAAAAACTTCCCCTGCAATTCAAATCCGTTTCGCATTGCAGCCGCATCGTTTGTCATACGAAAAATTGCAAACTGGTCCGCGGCTTCTCTCATACGCATTCCGATAATAATTGTGGGTACGCCAATTATTGCGCCGATAATTGTTATGCATGTTAACGCGCCGTAAATGATTGAAAACATTCCTACAAAACGCATATCGCCAACCATTTTATCAAACATTAATTGAAACATGGTGGGGGGTTTGTAGGAGGAGGTAGTTGATTGATTTTCGATTATTGGATCGTCAAAGTGTTCCATTTAAGCTCCTTTTATTTGATTACTCAAACTGCGGCTTATACACATACAATATACTTTTTGTTGAAAATAAAATCAGAAAAAAATCTTAATAGCTATTATGTTTAGATATAATTGATTGAACAAGCCGATGTATGATAGATTTTTAATAAGAACTATTCTTCAGAATTAGAATTTGTTTCGAGCAAACGCAAATATAAGTTTTCAACTTTTTTACGTGCCCAAGGAGTTTTACGCAAAAATTTTAAGCTGGATTGAATGCTTGGATTTTCATAAAAACAGTTTATTTTGATTCTATAGTACAATTCTTCCCATGAGAAATGTTTTAATAAATAGACTAAAATCATTTCCAAAGTAACGCCATGAAGGGGGTTGTTGTTTTGTGTAATCATAAAATAAAAATACAATAACCGCAGAAAGTATGTTATTTAAGTGGAGCTGAAGGGAAGCTCCTCATATACTCAAATATAATGTTTTTGGCTCCTTTTCGAAACTTATTGTTAGCCTGTGCCCAAATTGGGCCCAAAACTCTTAGTTTATAATTTCCCAAATATATTATTAAGAACAGCTACGTCCGAATGTAAATTCTCGGGCCGAAGATGAGCATATATCAAGGTTTCTTTTATTGAAGAATGTCCCAACAATTCTTTTATAATCTCAATCCGCACATTATTTTGTACAAGTTGCGATGCAAATGTATGACGCCATTTGTGCAAAGAGATTATTCCTTTAATCCCGGCCTTCAGACCGATCTTTCGGCAAATATAATATAATTTTCGTTCACGTATTTGTTTCCCTTCGGGTGAGCATATGGGATACGTGTCTGAAATAGGACTAACTTTTATTGCCTCGAATAATTTAATCAGTACCTCGTTCATCGGAATTGACCGGATTGATCGGTAAGTCTTTGTTCTGAAATTTTCTTTAGGTCTAATGTGGATTAATTTATTCTCTGTATCAATATCATTCCATGTTAGATTTGCCAGCTCACCAAAACGCATACCCGTATGCAGAAGCACAAGGAACGCATTTCTGTATACGGTTTGAATCTCTTGTTTAAAGAAGGAACGAATTTCTTCGGCAGAGTAAAACTCGGGTGGCTTTTTATCTATACGGACGTTATTAACTACGCACATCGGGTTTCGTGTAATATGGTTGTTGCGGATTTCATATTCAAAAAATGCTCTTGTTCTCGCTAAATAATAATTGACAGTTCTTGGCATTGGTTTCAAAATACGATCCGTGCTGCCCTTAGGATCCCTTTTTTCTTTAGTTAATTCCTTCAAGAGAATAATTGCGTGGTCGCTGCTAAATTCATCCACATGCGATATACCGATAGCCTGGCAGAACAACTTAAACTGCTTGACAAAATTGTTGTACTTCTGAATTGTTTTCGGACGGCGATCTTGCTTCATTGCTAACCAATTGTCAATCTCTGTAATAATGTCGTAATGCGGTTTTTTTAGTTTGTTCGCAACGAGTTGCGCTTCATGTTTTTGTGCTTCTAATTTCCCGATATATGCATCCGCCTCGACTTTTTTATTAAATGTCTTGCGATGTCTAATACCGGCATTGTCGTACACAGTAACTTTATATCTCCCGTTTTTTAATTTCTTGGTAATTCCCATTCGATACTCCAAAAGTGATTAGATTAATAACTGTTGTTAGGTTGATCATTTTTCTGTCTCCAAAACTGATGTGAGGTATCTTGCCGTAAATTAAATTCTTACGAATGAATTCATAGCTAGTATTTAGAATTGTCGCTACTTCTTGAATCGTGAAAAGCAATTTGTTGGGATATGTCTCTTTTACTAGCTTCTCATTATCTTCAAAAGAAATGCTATTTACATTAGAGTAGAACTTAAGTTTTGCAGGGGCGACTGAGGAATAATTATTACCATTTTTATAAGTATCATCTATATTACACGAAGGATTTGATATATCTATAACTTGTGGCATTAGACTACCAGACTCCCAAGGAAACTTTGATTATTTTTTCGAGATGAAAAAAACTCAGAGGAGCAGTCGGGTCATTTGACGAAATACTTATAATGTGCGAGATCATGGACATATTCATTTTTCACTATCAAGATTTTCTGTCAGTGTATCAACTTCCACTCGCCAGTCTATTAATTCACAAGAGTGTCCTTTTGTAATTAGATATAATTGTTTTAATTCTTTTTCTAATTGAGAAACTGGAAGCATTATCGAAGCATCAACAATCCAATTATCATTTCCCTTTAATGTTAAATGACACGAATAATCATTTCCACTCGTTAAGGTTTTGACTAAATCATTGGCAGAATTCCTGTTGTTTGTAGTGCAAGTAATCAATAATTCACGTGGGCTATCATGGTCGATAATTCTCTCGGAAACATTTTTTATTGTTTGTTTGTCAAGATTGAATATTTCTTTTTCATTGTTAATACTGTGTTCGGAAAGAATGGTAATTTTAGAAATTCGATTCGCATTTTTGTTTTTTCTTGTCATCTTAATCTCCTTTTATGATTACCTACTTATACCAAAAAGTGCGCCCCGTATTACTACTGGGCACATTGAGTTATTAGGCCGCTATTCGAGAATAAGTGTTAAAGGATTGAGAAATGAGCAATCTGTAGTTATTTATTAAGTCGATGCACGATTTGTCATCCATATCATCATTTTCAATAACCATAAATTCTGGGGATTCGACAGAACCGATTACTACTTTAGCAAAATAATCTCTCTTTAAGCTTATTCTGAGTCCGTCAAGCGTGAAGTAATTATTCAGTATAGAATCATAAGGTATAATCTCAACACCAACTGGTAAGTTTGGAAGACTTATTCCTCTTAGTCTGTTTACTGGAACTGGCAAATATGTTGGGTCATTTGTAAAAATTATTGCTGATCCGAATTTAATTTCATTAGCTTTCATTTTTATATCTCCTATATCCATTTTAATTGGTTTCATTGATTGTTAGACTACTTTGCTTAAATGAAAATTCTTTATCTGATTTTCCATCCCATTCATTTAATAAAACACTTATTAGGGATGTATAGCTCTTCTGAAGATCTTTGTGTGTTCGATAAAATGTACTTAGGAATGGATTTTTCTCGTAATTCTTGAGGAAATCATATATAAGCTCTTCAACTTCCTCAGCAACTGATGTGTTGAGGTTTTCCTTGAGCTTGTCTAATTCAGCCGCATTGTCCGCTAATACTTCATCCAATAGAATTTTTATTCTATTAATGATAGTCCCACTATACCTTTTTACATAGTAACCGGATCTTCCTTGTGCAGTGTATAATGAATCTTTTGCTTTTTCAATCTCATCAGCAGTTTTTCCACCGAATGCCTTGTACTGATCCTGCCAATTTTGGTTTTCAATAAATTTTTGCTCTTTTAATTTTTTGAGTTTTGCTTGATTCAATTTCCTTTGAGTAGGTGTTAGTGTTGAAACGATTCCTCTTTGTCTATCAATCCTCGAGACAGATTTCAATAGTGTTTTTAACTTCAAGATCTCTTCATTGATTTCAGCTAACCGTTGTTCAGTTTGCATGAGTGCATCATATTGGTTGTTGAAATTATCCGAAAAATTAAAAGCAGGAAGTTTTGATTGGTCCTCAGACGAATAACCTCCATTTTGTTTTGAGGCTGGAGATTCTTTGGAAGTATTATCTTCCTTTTGATTCTTTGAAGATTTTTTTGGGTTTGATATTTCAGCATTCATTTTGTACTCCGTTTTTTATTTGTACAAATTATTTTGTACGGAGTAAACTTATTTTATGATTGGTCTGGCGTGCTATCTGATTATTCCCAGATCATTTCCCAGATGCTTTATGATGGGCAAATTTCTAAAATGAGTTGCAAATTGAGGCTGAAAATATTATTTGGTGTGATTCTCGCGTATGAATTTTTCTAGACTATCATCAGTAATTGAGAGGTTAAATAGGGAAATGTCCTTAATAACAGAATCATATGCATTGATTTCATAATGATCTTGAAAAAGCTTAACTAGATTCTTCTTGAGTTCCAATAAATCCGCCTTATGTTTTTTTAGTGGCTTGTTGTCATACAAATGTGGGTAATTTACTCGATGAAAATATGAATAAAATGCGCTATCTATATTATGTTTTGTTCCCTTTGAGGGCATCTTTTGGGGAGAAGCATTCTGATATTTTTTCACATCTTTATATAGAATATCAGTATCGATCTTCGTTCTTCCTGTAATTTCAAAATGTTTTTTAATGTATGCTATATATAGAAGTGGTAAGGAAGTAAAATATTCGACTTCGCATTCTATTCCGTCATAATTATTTTTAATTAACCAACAATCTTTTTTCTTTGTATTATTAAATTGATGAACAAATTCGAAATCATATCTATAATTGATTTTTGAAGGCTGGGTGGGGGGCATAAATCCCTTGTTTTCCAAAGACTTAAATTTCTTTTCTATATAGTTCTCTAGGTCAGTAATAAAGTCGGCATCGAATATAATTGGATTTAATAGAGGACCTGATTTCAAGAACTGAACTAAATTGTACATCTCTGTCAAAGTTGGAATTTTAATAAGTAATTCATTGATCAGTCGGCAATTGCTTAGGGCATCAATCGCTTCCTCACTTTCCATTTCCGTCCCTTCAAAACCAATCATTTTATTTTGCTTTAGCATCATCCAGAAATAGACGCTATAAAATTCATGAAATTCTTCCGAAGAAGGAAGTTGAACCATGAAAAACTGTTTTGGACTAAAATTTTCGAGCACCGTATTACTTTGCAGAATAATTAATTTGTCTTTATGCGTTTCTTGTGAAAGCTCAATTATTAGCTTTGATAAAGATGATTTGGAGAGTTTGTCGATATTTCTAAGCGCGATAGTTGAACCACTTGTTCCTAAATAATAGTCCCCATCCTCGCAGTCGTATATAAAATCTTCTCCTAAATAATCTTGGACATCTTCGATAAATTTTTCAGCAATAAAACGATCCCCACCAACTAAAAGAATTTTTGTCCTAATCTTTTGTAAACAGTCTGTATATACTTTATGTAAATGATTATCACTGTTAAAAAATTCATTGCTTGAGTCATATTTGTGTATATAAATTAAGATATCGGAAAATTTATGGGGGATAAATTTGATAGAGTTGAATGTAAATACATCATCTGGATTTATATTGGGATTATAAGTCAACGATTGACCGTAAGTCAAATATTTAATGGAGTCTTCAATTTTTATTATTTGCCTTCCTAAATAATGTTTCTCTTCGTCGAACGAGGAATTCCTATAACCCGAAAGTTGTTTAAGTTTTATTAGTAACCTCGAAGAAAGATTTGTTGTTAATGGTGAAATAAAAACAAAATCATCGTCTCCCTTATATTTTTCAAGATCTTTAATGTCCCACTTTGTATTAATGTTATAAGGTTCGCCTGGGCTAAAGATCTTTATCTGATCACCATATTTTGCTTTTGGATCAAACCAATTAACAAAATTGGTCATACTTTCTCGAAATGCTGAATCTTCTTTTGAATCACTTTGAACTGGCAGGTTTAGAAATTCTGAACCTAGTTTGTGAAACTTAACTAACGATTTATGCACGTCATTTTCAAATTTAGGGAAAATCAATCGAAAGGCTCGTAAATCGAGCAAAGCAATTTTGTTGATTCTGTAGATTGGATTAGAGATATCATTAAAACTTTTAGGGAAATACAAATTACTAATTTTTAGTAACGCCCTCTCATATATTTCGATTTGATCAGTTGTTTTGGGTAAACCAGATGAGAATGCTTGCTTTGCATCCATTAAAAATGTATAAATACCTGTCAATTCGATATCAGCTACAAGTACCATTAATAACTCTTTAATAATTATTTTAAATATATTTCATTTTTTTACACATCGTCTAAATTTATAAATAAAATCTCTGTTGTTATAATTTTTTGTGGCCCCCCCCCCTCATACATTCTTCGAATCATATGTTTCACTTATGTGTGAGTTCTAAATAAGATGAGGAATGATTTTTTTTGATTCAGCTAATTGACTTGTATCGTTATAGACAATTTAGTTATTGGGATGTATGGTCCTGGTGTTAATTTGAATTTAGAACTAAATATTTAATTACATAATCGAATTCAGTCATCATTTTCATTGCCAAATCAGTTTTCCAATCAATATTTTATTGCCAAATTGAATTCGGGGACTCATTTTTTCGCCAAAAATTTTGGTTATAGCGAAAAAACGCAACTTTTCTGTTTCTAACCATAGCAGTCGGATAGTATTTTAGCGACAAGTAACTGTTTTCGTGATTTCTTGAAAACGTCAAGAAAATAGCTTGACAAATATATTTACCTGAATTATATTTGTGTCAAAACAAATAGAAGGTTGTTATGAGCTTCTCGAAAATTCTTACTCCAAGACCTGAACTTCTAAAAGGCGATGGTATTCAAGGAATAATTGATATTGAAAATCTGAACATTAAAAAGAAAAAAGGAAAAACACTTGAAGCCACTCCAGAGGATTTCTTTTCACTTACTTATCCAACAACCGATATTAAAAGTGTCCTTCACTTTCTGCACCAAAGGTATAATTCAGATAGTAGCACACCCGGATTATTCTTATTAGAGGGTTTTAAGGGAAGTGGTAAATCACATCTTGAACTTTTTGTATATCATCTTTTCCAGAATAATGGATTTGCACAGGAATGGCTTAAACATCATAATCTAGAATGCCGTGTACCCGACAATGCCACAGTAATTATTCACAAATTCACCGATAACTTAGTTGACTCAATATGGAGATTATTATTTGAAAAAATTGGAGCGGAAAATCTTATAAGCAATACACCTCCAAATATAAATCAACTTCGTGATGCAATAACCGGTAAGAAAATTGTTTTTATACTCGATGAGCTTGAAAGAGGATTTGAAAGCATTTCAAATAAATTTGCACAGGCCCAAAATCTCTCTTTTCTGCAAATGCTAAGCGAAGAAGCTCAAAGGTCAGAAACCGCATCAATCACAATTTTTGCCTCTATTTACAACTCAAACAATGAACCGGGTTCAACATTAAAACGTGTCCCTCGAATTGATCTAAAATTTTCCGAACCACAAGATCGTAAAATGGTTGTATTGCACAGACTTTTTTCAGACTATGGAAAACATGATATCCAAAAAGTCGAGACTATTACTAAAAGCTATATCAATCAATGGAAAAAAAACAATATACCTATCGATGAGAAATATGAAGAAAAATTTCAACAGAGCTATCCCTTTACACCTGAGATTTTTGATATTTTGTTAAATAGAGTATTAGGTAAAAACATTCAAGGCAATCGAGGTCCCTTAGCATTGCTAGGTAGATTAGTGAAAAATGCCCACGACAAATCGGATGTGATCAGTGCTGCTTCTTTGAATATAAAGGATGTTGGTATAAGAAATTTTATAACCGATCTTGACCCGGGTCAGACATTTATTCAATGTGCGCTGACTGATCTGAATGATCTCGAAGCTATTCCCTTGGCGAATAAAATTGTGGCTTCAACATTGATTGGAACAATAGCCTCGTCCGGCAATTTGAGGGGAATAAAAGAATATGAATTAGCAAGACAGGTTATCGAACCGGGTGATAATTTTAATGATTACACTGCTTCAATTAATGCGTTTGAAAAATTGGGAGCTTATTTCCAAAAATCTGAGGATAGTTTCTTTTTTGATACTCAAGAAAAACCATATGCAAAGGTTGAATACCGTTCATTAAGAATTGATGCTAAAGATGCTCTTGATTTTGTATTGGAAAGATGGAGGAAAAATGTATTTAATGATACTTCTGCCATTGTTTATAGAGATGAGGCCCAAGTAAAAAGCGAATTAGTTAAATCAGACAAAAATTCACCGCGATATATCCTGGCCCCCAAACGATTGCCAAACGAAGAAAGGAAAAGAGTATTTAGCGGGATTGAGAATCCCAATACAGTTTTATTGTTCGAACCCAAATCTGATCCATTTAATGTTTTCGAAAATCAGGATATGATTAAATGGGCGCAATTAGCTTTGGCAGCAAATGATCTTCATAAAAGCTCAAGTGATAGTGAAAGGAAACGACAATATGAAAAAATCGAAACCGATAATGCGCGATATATAGACGATTCGTTTCGTAAGGCCGGTATAGCATATGTCCTGGTAAGAAGAACTAATAGTGGATTCGATTATGAATTAGAGTCAGTCGGTCATTCGTTGGCGAGACAAGACGTCAAAGAACAATTGGAAAGAAATATTTTCCCCAGACAGGTTATTGAAGAACATATAACGGACGTAATAGCAAACACTTCGAATGAATCCAATTGGCTTTTAAATCATAGCATTGCAGACCTTAAAGCGGCTTACAGAAAAACTTCGGGTTTTCCAGTTATCTTGGCCGAGTCTATTTTAATTGATGCTCTTAGAAATTTATGCCAAAACAAGACAATTGGATTAACCCATACAAGAGAGAATTTCTGCGGAAGATATCCAAGTTATTCCGGTTCAGAATGGAACGATGTAATTATTACAGAGCCATTTGTTGATCAAGATAAAGCAGATTCAACCAGTACCTTATTTGAAAACAAACAGAAGAACCCGGTTACTCCTGAGAGCTCTTCAGATGTAACAACACAATCATCTAATGTGAGTTTGAATGAACCTTTTGCTATATACACAACTAATAAGAACTCCATTATTGAACTGAGGCAAGAAATTGCTGCAAAGCTTTCAGAAAAAGAGAATATGATAACAACGAAAGTATCTTTTATGATATTTATGGAGAAATCGTCCGTTGAATTAAACACACTTCCAAATCTTATGCGGGGGCAGCTATCTGGTCCAAGTGATGTCCATTTTGAACTCACAATTAGTCAAGCCGGAAATTTCTCCAAATCCAATATTGAAGAGCTAACAGAAAAGTTACCGGTAATACAAGAAGCTTCATATAAAGCAGAATTAAAAGGTTTCATTACAGATGAGTTGCAAAGTTAAAATGAAAAAAACACCATTTAATATTTATTCCGACATTTTACTGACAAATGGTCAGCGTATTCCTGTTATTGCGGATTGGTTGATGAAATCCGTCTGGTCGGAGGACAATTTTTCTTCTAAAGAGAATAAACTGTATTTGGAGGAGGGGGAAAAACAAGTCCGCGATTTTGAAGAACTGATTTTAAGAGCCGCTAGTGGAGTTTATGATGAGTTAACCTCATTAGCTAAACAAAGAACAAATGTCATTACAAACGAATTAATGAATACAAAAACAGCACTTGTTGTTCTCGATGGTGTTTCCTTAAGAGAGCTTCCCATATTAATAAAATTAGCCGCTGCCACTAATTACAAAATAGTTGAAAAAAGTTATCGGTTTTCTGGCCTGCCGAGTGATACTGAATCATTTATAGAGCAAAGATTACTTGGAAAAAGAATTTCGCCATCACAATTAGAAGGAAGAAGGGAATTCTCGGCCAATAATATAAAAGCTTACTATTACGATACTCCCATGCGTTACTTTGATCTATCTTCAAATGGGTATTCGTTCCTTTTATGGTCAAGCTTCCCAGATGGAACATATATGAACTTTGAAGCAAGAACCGCGACCCACTTCGAAACTATTGTTAAACAATTTGACGCAATATGGAAAAATATTATTCTGGCAATTCCGAAAGATTACCGGATAATTATTACAAGTGATCATGGTTATATTTACTTAAACACCGGCTATGAGTCCAGTGAGAAAGCTGAATTAGCTCTAGAGTATTTAGAGCAGAATAGAAGTAAATTTGTTGAAAATATATCACAGATACCGGAGATCTCAGAGCTTCAAAAAGTTTCAGATCTAAATTTATTGATGATAAGAGGTCGAATAAAAAATCGTCCCAAAGGTTCATCTGCAAACAAAGTATTTAGACATGGCGGATTATCTCTTATGGAAGTGATAACCCCCTATTTAGTTCTAGAAAGAGATTAATTGAAAGGAGAATGATATGCCAACAAGAACAAAACATACGGAAAATAAAGAGAAGGTCGGAACGGTATTAGATAAAGATCTACTTCGTAAAGTAAAAGAGCGTTCGGCAAGAGAAGGAAGGACAATCAGCGATATTATCCAAGACGCCTTGATTAAATACAACGACACAGATTCGACCAACTCAGAATTACGTCGAGCTGCCGTTAATCATTTTTGCTCAAAACCATTTAATCTGAGTACAAAAGATATCAACGATTTAATAAATGAGGACATATACGAATCATGAACTTATTAAAAATACCTGCAGAGCAGCCGGTCATTATTGATGCGAATATTATGATCTATGCAAATCAAAGAGCATCATTACAGTGTGTAAAATTACTTGAGCGCTGTGCAACTAATGAAGTGTTCGGAATATTACCTACTCACATATTAGCTGAAGTAATGCACGTATTAATGCTTGCTGAAGCAAGGGATGTTGGTTTAATAAAAGGTTCGAATCCGGCAAAGCAACTCTCTGAAAATCCTCAAATCGTAAAATCCCTAAATCGTTATGAATCTCTTCTTCGTGATTTATTGGCAATTGGCTTACAATTAGAACCTTTACAAAGAGAAGACTTTATAACAGCTATGTCTTTGCAGCGGCAATATGGATTATTAACCAACGACGCCTTATTCCTGGCGATAGCTACACGACTAAGAATAACAGCAGTTGTTTCGGCAGATTCCATATTCAATAATATTCAAGGAATAATTCACTATTCACCAAACGACCTTAACGAAGAGTTATAATGAAAAGAGCAATTGAAGAATATTTTCCTATCGTAGATGTTAACCGCCTTGCAGTTCCAGAAAGAAATGCTTTTAAGCCTATTTATACGATGCATAAATGGTTTGCCCGAAGATCATCATCTGTATTTCGTGCAATATTACTGGGAGCTATGAAGCCTGCCGGTTCAGATATTATGGAAGAATTTTACAAAGACCATACAAATGATCCTGACACAAAAGGAAAAGTAATTCTCGATCCATTTATGGGTGGTGGCACTACAATTGTTGAAGCACTTCGTCTTGGATGTAATGTTGTTGGAATAGATCTTAATCCGGTTGCATGGTTCATTGTTAAGACTGAAGTTGAACCGGTTGATTTGAATGAATTACAAGCTGCATTCGAAAGACTGTCAAATAGAATTGTTGACTGGACTGGAAAACCACTACAAGAAACATTATTGGATTTATACAAAACAGAATGCCCCGCATGTGGAAATAAGAATGCAGACACAATCTACACCTTCTGGGTTAAACTCATTCCATGCACAACTGCCACATGTAATAATCAAACGCCACTGTTTCCTGATTATATAATTTCAAGAAAATCACCTTCAATCAAATATTATAAAGATTGTGAATGCCCTAAATGTAAAAAAACGTTTGATTGGGAAGTTGAACCGGCTTCTTTAATAGGCAGTAAAGAATTAATGGTTAATTCCTCGCAGTTCTCTGCTGGGGTTGGTAGGGAAAATAAACGCTGGGCTTATTCGCCGGATAAAAACCAAGTAGTCTGTCCCTGGTGTGATGAAACTGTTACTCCTCATAAAGTGAAACCGAAAAAAGATAAAAAGAAAGTACCGCTTTCTGTTTTGTTTTGCCCGCATTGCGAAGAAGTATGGCAATACAGAGGTGAAATAAGAACTGAAACTGTTGAGTGTCCAACATGCAAGCATACCTATAATCCGGAAGAGGGAAACATCCCTTCAAAAGGTAAATTCATATGTAGAGGCACATGCAATGGTAATGTTGATAAAATAATTGAAGCGATTAGAAAACTACCACAAGACAAATTACTCACTATGCGCCCGTATGCTTTGGAGGGATATTGTGAAAAATGTGCTGGAGGGAAAAAATCAGCAAAAGTCACAGAAATGTTTTTTGAAATTGAAGACGAGAATAATTCTGATACTAATGAAGCAGACACGATCTCAATGTTGCGTAAAAATAATGGAAAGTTTTTTAAGAGATATTCTTCAACTGATTTAATTAAATATCAGCATGCAAAAGAAATATGGGAAAAAGAAAAAATAAATCTTCCTTATCCAAAATCTGAAATACCTATTGGAGAAAAAACCAAATCTGGATTGTTGGCGCATCATTATAACTATTGGCATCAAATGTTTAATGAAAGACAATTATTGTCTCTGACTACATTATTAAAATCAATTGATCAAGAAGAAAATCAAGTGTTGAAAGAAATGTTAATTTTGACTTTTTCTCACACACTTGAGGCTAATAATGTATTTACTAGAACCCTGAGTAAAAGAAATACACCTGGGGGAACACCACCGGGTGGAGTTTTCTCTCGTCATGATTTTCAGCCTAAAATAACTTTTGGAGAGCAAAATGTGTATGGTACTATATCGGGCTCAAAAACTTTTACAAACTGTACACAAAAAGTAATCACTGGCAAGAGATACAACATTAAACCATTTGATAGAATAATAGAGGATGGTAAACAAATTGATGTTCCCTCAAATGAATTTATTAAACCGAATGAAGAAAATTATTTGTTACAGTCTAAATCATCAACTAAAATAGATGTAAATCTGCCAGTAGATTGTATTATCACGGATCCACCGTACGCTGATAATGTAAATTATTCAGAATTAGCAGATTTCTTCTATGTATGGTTACGTTTATTGTTAAAGGATTCCTATTATCAATTTCAACCAGAGTACACCCCTAAAATCGAGGAAGTGGTTGAAAATAAAACTCGAGGGAAATCTTCTGAAGATTTTAAGGAAGGATTAAGAAAAGTGTTTCAAGAATCATATCGGGTATCCAAAGAAGAAGCCCCACTTATATTTACTTTTCACCATGCGGAAGATTCTGCATGGGAAGCTCTTCTTGATGCGGTATGTGAAGCAGGTTACTATGTTGAAGCTGTATATCCAATTCATGGAGAAGCAGAAAATTCCTTACATTTAATGAATAATGAAGCAATTTCATATGATTTGATACATGTTTGTAAGAAAAGAACAACAGAAACAATTCATAGTCGCTCGTGGGCTGGTGTAAGACAAGAAATACGTCAACGGGCAAGAGAAGAAATTAATCTTATTGAATCCGGTAGATATGGAAATGAAAAATTATCGCCATCTGATATTAACATTCTTCTGATTGGAAAATGTCTTGAATTATACAGCAAGCATTATGGCGCAATTGTAGATTACCAAGACCAGCCGGTTCCTCTACACCAAGCACTACGAGAAATTAAAATGATGGTGGATATGTTAATATCTAAAGAAAATCCATTACCAGCCGAGTTAGAAAATAATATAGATTCAATTTCATACGTTTATTTTACGACTCTCTACAAAATCAAAGAGATCAAAGTCGATGAAGTCAGCAAGGCTGTAAGAACATTGGTCGATACATCGGATCTTAGAGAAAATAATATAATAATTAAGCGTAGGGAAAGTCGTGATAGAACTTATTATGTAAAACAACCAGTTGAAAGACTAAACGATCTTAAGGCTAAGTTCTATACAAGCAACTCTTTTACAGAATCTGATTTATTTGGTGGAGAAGGAATTGTATTGCCATCAAATATTCTCGTTGTAGATGTAATTCATTTACTACTAGGAACAGCAGAAGTTGGGGATAACTTATTGCCTTGGCTTGAAAAGTTTAGTGGGTTGCGTCCTCAGATTCGTGCAGCAATGGATTATTTTATTAAGAACAATAGATTCACAGAAGCCGCTAAAAGAGTTTTAAGTTTATTAGACGAAAGATCACTCTTCACTAAATAGAGTAAAATATGGCTGGTTATATGTTAATTGAACAGAAATCTCTTGCAGCTCCTCAAACTCCAAACAGAGGCGTTGTACCAAACTCTAGAAAAATTGGTGTAGCAGATTTTCTTAGAGAAATTGATCAAGACGATTTTCCTTTCAATGAAAACTCCTCCCTTATGGTAACTGGACTTGAAGAATACTTGCTGGCATCAAGACAAGGCCCCGGAATGGAAGAAACTGCGCGAGACATCCGGAGGCGACTTCAAAGTGTTGCTATCCCGTTTAATGACAGACTATGTCCAAATGTCCAAATTGTTTTTAGGCAGCCTCTTAAAAGGGGTGAGCATTTAATGGTTGAACACGTTACTCAACCGATACCAATTTATTTGATATTTGGAACACCTCCCCCTACAGAGATAGGTGGACAAACCGTTTTTATAACATCATTTAATCTTGGCGGAAATTTTTAAAAGGAATATGTGATTATGCCTGAAGATAGAGCTGAATATAATATGAAAATTGGAGATAAAGTTAGAGTTAAAGGACGAGAGGATCTTGGAACTGTTGAAGTATATCGCATAAGCGAATCGTTCGGAATCTACCAAGCAGATGTAATGTATGAAGATGCAAATGGTAGGCATTTACAAAGTTTTCCGTTAGATAGATTAGAATTTGCTCCTGACCTTTGGGAAAGAATAAAACACAATGACTATGATCAGCCATTGGATTTCTTCCTTAAACAATTAGCGTTTCAATTCCCGTTGCAGAATAAGGGTGGTCAGTTATCTAATAGTAGAACAGATTTGCTTCCACATCAAATATTACTCACTCGTGATGTTGTTTCAAAAAAGAATAGAAGGCTTCTTGTAGCTGATGAAGTGGGTCTTGGAAAAACTATTGAAGTGGGAATGGTTATCAAAGAGCTCGTATCAAGAAACGAAGCAAATAGAATATTAGTTATTACTCCTGCCGGATTAACTAAGAACTGGCAGAATGAACTTCGAGATGCTTTCCGGCTAAACTTTGAAATACTTGGAGTTGATTTTAACGACAACTCATTCTCTTCTTGGGAGACACATAGCAAAGTTATTGCTTCAATCGACACGGTGAAAAGGCCACAAAGAATGGAAAAAATTCTGGCCGGTCCGCGGTGGGATCTAATAGTATTTGATGAATCACATCATTTATCTAGAACTAAATATGGAAATAAAACCGTAGCAACATTAAACTATAAACTAGCCGAGTCTATTAAAAACCACACAAGAGATTTAATATTTCTTTCCGCAACTCCGCATCAAGGGAACGCCTACCAGTTTTGGTCTTTGATCCAACTGTTGGATGATACCCTTTTTGATTCTGAAGACGCAATGATGGATCACAAAAGTTTTTTGAATAGAATTATGATCAGAAGAACAAAAAGAGAGGTTACCGATAAAAATGGTATTCCCCTTTTTATGAGGAGAAATGTTCATTCACAATTATTCAAACTTTCAATTCCCGAAAGAACATTTTACGAGCGTTTAACTGATTACTTAAGAGAAGGTTATAGTGTAGCTGGCATCGGTAATGGAGGAACGAGGACAACGTCCCAACAAAGAGCAATTGGTTTTGTGATGACTACATTTCAGAAAATCATGTCATCGAGTATTCGTGCAATTAAACAGGCTCTTCGCAGACGATTATTGGTTTTGCTTATTCGAAGTCAATTGGAATTAGAGAATCAAAGAAGAAAAACTAATTCAAGCGCGCATTTATCAGATAGGATTTTGAAACTCCAAGATGAAATGAGAAAATTAGCATCAGAAATATTAAGAATTCCTGATATTCCTTCACGACAAACTGAAATTGACACGATTATTGCTCAAATAAAACAAAGAGTTAGTAAAAAATATATTTTAGAAGAATCTACAGAATGGTCATTAGATAGTGACGAGCAAGGTGAAGAGGGAGTTTACGCAGATGCAAATATTCCCGATGAAATATCAAAGGTAAATGAATTGTTAGCTATTGTTCCGGAAGAGATGGACAGAAAATTTGATACACTCACCCGCGCAATAGATACAATTAGAAATTCTAATCCAAATGAAAAGTTTATAATATTCACACAATATGTTGAGACTCTAACTTTTCTTAAGGAAAGATTAGAAATGATTTATGGGAATGATAAAGTAGTTGTGATAAAAGGGGGACCGCTTGATGATAAAATAGACGCCAAAGATAAATTTTGGGACGAGAACGGGGCTCAATTTTTAATAAGCACTTCTGCCGGAGGTGAAGGCATAAATCTCCAAGTTGGGCATATATTATTCAATTACGATCTTCCTTGGAACCCCATGGCCCTTGAGCAACGAATTGGTAGAATTCATAGATATGGTCAAAGAGAAACGTCTCAAGTATATAATCTTATCGCTGAAGATACTTTAGAAGAAAAAATTTATCAGATACTCAATTCCAAGCTTAGGGAAATAGCAGAACATATTGGAAAAATAGACCAGACCACGGGTGAACCATTAGAAGATTTTCGTTCGGAAATACTTGGATATATGGGATCATCTCCTAATTATCTGGATTGGTACAAAAATGCTTTAATTGATAAAGACTATAAACGTACCGCGAAAGAAATTGAAGAAGCCATGCAGAATGCTATTCAATCTATAGATGCATTAAAAAATCTTACAATGGATATGAGCTCCTTCAACTTACAAGATTATCTCAACATTGAAGGTAAGTTTTCATTAGACCACATGAAATTATTCTGTGAATTAGCAATATTAAAGCTCGGTGGATCGTTTTTGCCAAAAGGGGATTTTTATAGTATAGTTACACCGAAGACTCTTCTTGCTTATCCGAATGTGTTACCTAAATATGAATTGGTTGCTTTCAATCGTGAAGCAGCAATGAGAAAAAGACAAGCGGAATTAATAGGGTTGGGGCATCCTTTAATTGATGCATTAATTAAATATTTCCAACAAGCAACAATCCCGGGTGATGTAACGTCGCTTTCTACTACTTCGAATGAAAAGGAAAAATATTATATAATAAACACGTTGTTTATTATAGATACCGAGAGTGGGAATCAGCACAAAGAGATGAAACTATTTAAAGTGTTAAGAACAGGTGACGTTCAGGTGTTGCCGGATGAATGGTTGTTGGATAAATTCGAGAGTAATTCTCTCCAAATAAATTATGATTCAATGACTCAACCTGATCCAATGAATTTGAAGAGTAACTATGATGTTGCAGTCGGCGCATTGCTTACACAGATTAAATCTTCTGTTGATAGTGCAGTGAGTGGAAGGACAAAGGTGTTGGGAATAATAAATATACAAGGTCATTAATTAAAGATAATTCAAAATGGAAGATGGAAAAATATTAGAAAAATACCTCCAAGAATATTTGTGTGCAGCAGAAAGTATTAAACAATTAATTAAATCTAAAGGATTTCGTTTCAGCTATAAAAAATTTGTTGCCGATCTTGGAGAGTATTATTTCTTTCAAGTATGTCAAAGTTTATTCAAAACAGATTCGTTGAAGCAGAGTATAAGAGCCACCGCGAGTTATGATTACGAAGGAATATTCCATGATAAAGAATTATATAAAATATTCGGGGACGAATCGATGAGAATTGAGGTAAAAACAAGATACGCTCAAGTATATAATCCAAATTTGTTGGGTATCAAATGTGATAAATTCGATGTATTAGCTTTTGTATATCTGCGAGAGGATTATTCATGGCAATATATAAGTCTTTTAAGAGTGGAAGATATTCGACCAATTGTGGAAGCAACTAAGAAGAATCGTTTAGTATATAAGAAAGATCTCCCTATTATTTGGCAAACGGGGGAATTTGTTAGATTAAAACCTTCAAAGAAAACAAATGAAAGTTGAGCAATATGATGAAATATTAAAGTATTTGGAAACATCTTTCACACCTTATGATTCTATTGATCTAATATCCAAACTCTCTTCGTTAAAATATTTTCCTCAAAATGGTGACCATACTATACGCCTAGATGCCTTTTTACATGTTGCCTCAAGCATAAATCAGAAACATGGAAGAAAAATTACGAGAGGTGAACTGAATAGAATTATCAATTCACCAAAGATTAGGAAATCGCATATTACAATGGCAGAAGATCCAAGAACTCAATTACTTTGTGAAGAGATATCATTTTTTGGCGGGGGTTTTAGAATATTTCCTGGAATTTATGACTCTATCGTATTTAATATTACTCACACACTAAAAGCCATATTTCTTCCATACAATAAATACATATCCAAAGAATTATTTATTGAATTGAGTTCTATTGCCCGATTTATTTTGGAATTAAGTGAACTCCTTGCAACCAGATTAAACATAAAAAGAAATACAGCAACAACCTATTATCTCGATATATTTATTCCTGCTCGGGAAATCTTAGAAACCAGTTCTGAAGCTTTAAAAATTACTCAGAATGAATTTTCCAGCCTTCTTGAAAAGTGTGGTACGGATGAATCAAGAATATGTTGGTTGATAACGAATATTGGTCAGATTGCATTAGACACTTTCTCAATTGAACAGTGTCCTTTAATGGAATCACCTATTCTCTTCACCGGTGAATATTACATAATTACTGATCCGAGCTCCCTTCTTTCCAGTTTTATGAAGAGGCTGCTTACGATTTTTACGGAAAACAATGTATTGATGAATTTTAGAAAGGCATATCAGGAAGCAATATGGGACACAGTAGTTCAGAGATTAGACTGGATGCTTATAAAAAAAATTGATGTTCTACCTCACCGAGTGCATAAAGATATCCCGGTTGTGGATGGTGTTTTTAACTTTGAAAAAGACAAAATGCTTGTTGGAATATTGATTGTAGACGATTTTGAAAATATAGAAAAAGATATTGTAGAAGTGAGTTTAGAAAAACATAAAGAAAGATTAAGTGTTGTATCGGATATATTGTATTCCTCAACACCAGCCCCTAACGGCATATTATATCTGTTTATTACGGCGCATTATGTGCGAACAATCAGTTATAATGTTTTTATCCCCCCATATAATGATCAGTACATTGTTCTATCGGCTGATAATCTAAATATTATAGCTATGCTGGAAGGTGGTAAAAATAATTTTTTACTTAAATATGCTTGGGCACAAGATGCCATCAGAAAAACAACCGAATTAATTGTATTTGATCAGTTGTCTGAATATGGATTTTTCAAAGAACATGGGTATTCATACTACATAGATGATGAGAGAAGACCTACCATGATGAATATAACTGACGATTTTGCGCGTGATGTAAGATTAGAGGCATTAAAGAAAGTGGATATGCATACAGTATATAATCCATTGAAAAAATCTTACGTTCAAGTTGTATCTTTGGCTGGTGAAGAACATCCGATTTATATTCCTCATTATATTCCCCAAAAGATAGAAGTGATTTTGGAAAGTTATTCGTTGCCCATATGGTTTTACAATAATGATAATAATATAAATGGTGAATTACGCGCCATACTAATAGAGTTTATGGATTTGACAACATATTGGCTACATGAGGTTAAACCATCTTTAACAATTTCAATGAATGCGTTAAAGAGTTATATTGATGAAATTGAAGTAGAAATATGCCTGGAGGAAACTGGGGAATGGACGCAACCTAAAAGAGAAAACTATTCTGGAAATTCAAATCCTCTTTCAATTCAATACTATTATCCTAACCGATTCAAATTCACTTTTAAACCGTATGCAAATGCACTCCTTTTTGGTGAAACAAATGAAGGAGAAAGAACAATTCTTCGAATTATACTCGGCGGATTCTGTCGTATGTTAGAGCAACATAATATTGATTCTGAGTATTTGATTGATACAAATGTGCAGCTAATAATAGATAAATACGCTCCATTAGGTAAAAAGAAAAAACTGTGCACATTCGACACATCAATAACTCCTCTGCTTGATCCACGTGAACTACACAAATTAAGACTTAACCAAAAAATTGATGAAGATATGTTATTAGATGAAATAGGAAATAATATTGTTCTGAAGAAAATTACTGTTGGCAGTGCTAAGATGGAGCAGGTTAAGTTTATTAATAATCATATTGTGGGATATTTGTGGGGTAAATTAAACAATTTATTAAAACGGTATACTCAACAGGATATTCTAAACTATCTTCTTAATCAAAATGAAGCTTTAATTAGAGAAAAATATCTTTATGAAGTGCAGCTTCCAATGAGATTATCAATTGCTAATCCCGATCGAGTGATGAAAGAATATTCTGATCGTTATTCTAGAATAACTAACCTAGGTCCCGCAGTTCGTTTTTTAATAGAATGTGTAGTTGCACAAAAGAATTCGGGACTCAAACTGTTCAGTGATTCTGACTTTGATGAATTGGCTGCATTAAGTAAGGAAATAGTTAGTTGGGGGTTTACTAGCGATCTAATTTACTCTGATATTTCAGACATGAAAATATCACTACTGCCTTCGGGAAGGATTGGGAGAAGTAGAAAGGATTATGACCAAGCTATGAAAAGATTTAGTCAACAAGTGCAAGAATTACAGATTAATAGATTATCAAATTCATTCTTCAAACATTGGGATACTACTATCAGTCGGGAACAGAATCATAAAGAATCAATGGAGTTAGATAAAGCATTATATAATGAATTTGGATTTGATATAAATGATCTAGCCGGAGCACTGAATTTATTTGATAAAATTAGTCATACAAAAAAGACACCCATTGTTAATATTTCTGAAGATGAATTATTGTTAATTGTTCGCAACGAAAATAATGTTGATGAAAACCGCTTTAATAAATTATTAATTTATTTCACTCTCTTTTCTCGAGATGATTATTTTACTTATCCTGGTGACAATAATCCCCCAAAAGAGAATTTTTATCCTTGGAGGTTCACAAGAAAATATTCTTATATAAGGAGACCAATTCTAAAATGTAAGGATGAAAATGAAAAGGTGCAATACATTTATGCTGTTAGACACTTACATGTCTCTCTAGACAACTTTATAGCTTTAATAATATCTGGACGCTTACAAAACGAAGCAAAAACTGATGATTTTAAATCAATTATTGGGAAACTTGCACAACCTGCCGGGGATGCTTTTAATGCGAAAGTAGCCGAATTATTCAATAATCGACGAAGATACTATGTAAGAAAAAATGTCAATAGTTTTGGGAAAATAAAAATAGAACGTACGAATAAAGAAGAATTAGGCGATATTGATGTAATTGTGATAGATTGGAAATCAAATAAATTGATTCTCATTGAATGCAAAGACCTACTTGTAGCCAAAACACCTTATGAAGTAATGATGGAGACGAAGAAAGTATTTGAGGGAGATAAATCACTTATGGCAAAGTTTATAAAAAGAATCGAGTGGGTTAAGAATAATCTTCAAGTAGTATTAAATTATTTTGAGTTAGATACATCTATAAAGTGGAAAGTGAAATCTTTATTCGTGGTCAATGAACCTCTCTTTAGTGCATTATTAAAAAATCAATCGGATACTGTACAAATATTAACTTACCATGAATTAGAAAAAAAATATAAAAGCCAAGGTTAAATTATTAACCAAAACACTCCTTTGTAAGATCGCAGAAGAAAAAAGGTATAAGAACAATAGTAATAATCAATTTAAGGAGTTACTATGTGTTCTTTCACCCTCGGAGCCGATCCGGAGTTAGTCGTTCGGCAAAACGGAAAATTTGTAAATGCTCATAACTTCTTCAAATCCCAAAGTAGTCTTGGTCTTGATGGTTGTGAAAGCATAGCAGAACTTAGACCTGGCTGGAGTGAGTCTCCAATCGATTTAACAGCAAAAATTTATCAAATCCTCGAATACGGCAATTCAAAATATCCTCAACTCGAATTCATCTCTGGACATTTCGTAGACAACTATTCTCTCGGAGGCCACATTCATTTTTCTCTTCAACCTACATCAGAGATTATTAACAATCTCGATACAGTTCTTTATTCCTTGAGTAACTGCATAGACGACCGGGACCAGAGAACAAAGCGGGAACGGTGCGGATATGGCAAAAGAAAGGCCTTCAGGAAGCAGCCCCATGGAATGGAGTATCGAACTCCAGGATCGTGGCTCCTGAGCCCATCTACGGCGCTCGTAAGCCTTACTTTGGCCAAATTGGCAGTCATTGGCTCCCAGGATTTAGGTCTGAATTTCGAGGAAATCAAGGGCAGGCAGCATTCCTCCACTTTTCTTCGAAATTTCAAAAATTACTTCTCTGAGATACCTGCAGATTGTGAAGAGGGACTAAAAGAATTAGATCAACTTCTTTCCAAAGGAACTCTCAATTGGAATCAAAATATTCTGCCAAATTGGGGGCTCATTTCACGGGAGGCGGCATGAGATGTACCATCTGCAACTGTGAAGTCCCATCACATCAGGTTAGGCATGCATTCGAAGATGTTCTTTGCGAAGAATGTTTCTCTGAAAACTATAATGTGTGTAATCGATGTGATGATGTTATTGGCCGTGATCAAACTTTATATGATCAAGAGGGTAATCCTTATTGCACTGATTGCTATGAAGATAGCTATGATGATGATTGTCCGGATAATCCGGAAGTATATGATGCAGACAGAAATCTTATTCTCCAGCTATCAAGGGATTGGCTAAATGGCAGATGTAATAACAAAACGCTTATCCAAATTAACAAAAATGATTTCCAACTACAAAAACTCAAAGACAAAATCGGACTAGTAGATTATTCCATTTATGTTTTTGGATTAATAGACCGGGAAGATTATCAGCTATCAGTGAGTTCTAATCTAATTGACCAAATAAAAGAGTTTAATCTAATTAATGGATTAGATCTTAAAATAATTGAAGGCATTGGATCTAACAGAATCGGCATCAGCCTAGCACTCCGCAAAGATCATTTCTCAACGGTTATTAAACTAATCAAGCAACTCACAGAACAAAAAGAACTCGTCTCAGCATAACAACACAAGGAGAAAAAGACAATGTGCGGAATTATGGGATATTACTCCTTTGGGAGTGCTGTGCCCGATAAAAATAAAATAGCGGCGATGTTTAGTTTATTAGAAACCCGAGGACGTGATGCTTCGGGTTTCGCATTTATACAAGACAGTCAACTGATCGTGCATAAGGAGCCGGTCAAATCATCATTAATGGTTAACAGTAAAGAGTGGAATGAATTATCACTGCCCAAAATTATGATGCTTCACACAAGAGCGGCAACACAAGGTAGCAATAAAAATAACATGAACAACCATCCACTTTTCAATAAACAAGGTCTGGCAATTATTCATAATGGAATTATTTACAACGACAAAGATATTCTCCCAAAGAATCAGCGTGATGGTGAAGTTGATTCAGAAGCCATACTTGTAGTCCTCTCATCAAAAGGTAAGGGGGATAAAATCAAAAAGGTCTTTGATAAACTGGAAGGTAGTTTTGCCTTTGCCGTTCTCAATAAAGAGGAGCCCGATAAACTCACTCTGGTTAAAAAAGATAATCCCATAGACCTCTACTATGATGAGAATAATGATATCCTATACTTCTGCTCGGAACGAAGAATCATGCAGGAAGCTCTTGGTATAAGGCCAAAAACATTTCGTGGATTTAATCTTGGAGAGAGGGGATTTCACTTCTATGAGATGAAGAACAACCACGGGTTGATTTTGAGCGGGGAGGGGGTTGAATCATACACTCAATATCATCCACGCAGAACTAAGTACCGAGATCGGGACTTCACTTATTCTTCACGCAGTGATGAATTTATAATTGAATGCCCATATTGCCTTTCTCAGACCATATTTCATTTTGGCAGATTATTTAATCGCTGCTCAGAATGCGATGCTGAATTGTATGAAGAAGAACTTTATTACACTTAATAAAAAGGAGAAGTAACATGAACGAGAAAAAACTAATTAAGCTTGCAGGAAAAGTTGCCAGAGCGGTAATCGATTTAATTCAAGAAGAATTGACCGGTGAGAAGCGTAAAAAGAAAAAGGAGAATACGAATGTCAAACGTAAAAAAGTGTCCCGTGTGGATAGGAGGAGCAGTAGTAATAGCAGCAGAAGTACTGATTAAAATTATTTGTAAAAAGAAGTGAGGTAACTAATGGAAGTTAATTTCCTGGACGAGCTCTTGCTCGAAGCAGAAAATAAGGAAATAGCACAAACTGAGGCGTTCTACGATCTTATACTTCTTGAGATAAAAAGAATCAATGAAAAGATTGAGGGCAATTTCAAAACAGCCGAGCAAGAAGCCGCCTTAATTAATAAATGGGCTATAAATAGGAATACCGTTCTGAATGAACGAAAATTATTCTTAGAAAAGAAGCTTGAGTCTTTCATCCATGAGCGAGGCGAAAAGAGCATTTCATTATGCAACGGAACTCTTAAGATGCATAAGAAGCAAGACAAGGTTGAGATCACGAACATGGAATTATTTCTAAAACATGCTCATAAGGACATGCTGGAAGTAATTCCGGAAACAGTAAAAGCATCGATCACAAAGATCAAGCAATGGATTAAAAGTAAGCCGGTACCAAAAGGCGTTACAGTTGTTCTTGGCAAACCGGAATTCAGTTACAAATTAAACGATGGGAAAGAAAATGTCGAAGATGAAGAAATTGGAATTGAATCCGAACGAAAAGAAAATCTTAGAGCTGCGGTCTGAGCAGCCAAAGATCGGAAAGAGTTCATACGGTGATTATTATTTGTACACTGTAAAAAATGGAACCGGCGAAGATTATTCTTTCTTCGCACCGAATGAAAAAGTTCACAAAGCATTAAAGGATTTGAAAAGAGGAACAAAATTTGAAATAATTAAAACTGCTCAACAATCCGGCAAGGATATCAAAGTCGATTATGAAATAAAAATTCTTGCTATTGAAAATTCTGAAATTGCCACTCCCTCCGGCACAGAAGACTTCTACTACGCAGCTATGGAGAAATCTTTCTCAGATGCGATAAGAATTCAGAATAAGTTCAATGGTATGGCAAATGTAAACCAGCTTGCTGTAACGATCTACATAAGCCGATTAAAACAGAGTCCTTCATATGACGGATAGAAAAGTAAAGTTCAAAACGCTCTTCTGGACTTTCAAAGATACCTCCCTCAAATACCCTGAATATTCTGAGATACCGAAAAAGAAAATTACATCCCCGAAAGATTTCTATGATTTATTTAATCCAATAATGAAAGAGGAATCGAAGGAGGTATTCCTTGTAGCCTGGCTATCAAGTTCTAACAGGGTTCAGGGATTCGAGATTGTATCTTCCGGCACTCTGAGTTCGGCAGTTGTTGATCCGAGGGCAGTCTTCAGAAGTGCGATAGTCGCAAATGCAGCTAACTTGATTGTGGCTCATAATCATCCGAGCGGGAATTTAGAACCGAGTAATGAAGATATATCTCTAACAAAAAAACTTGTTGAGGTGGGGAAGCTCATAGAAATTCAGATATTCGATCATATAATATTTGCCGGTGAATATTACACATCATTTGTGGAGAAACGATTAATATAAAAGGTGAACCAATGACTGAAATAATTAAAATTATAAAAGAGATTTTGAAGATTCTTAAAAAATAATGTTGTGCCCCAGTGATGGGGCACTTCGCTTTTCAATTATAAAAGTAAATTCCAACTATCGGCTATTTGTTTTGTTTGAAATGAACCGAACTTGTTTATTTTCCCAAGTGTCTCGCTAATAAAATAACATTTTAGCACCTCAATCGATTTGCTATTCCCATAATCATCAGAGAAAGAGCCGAATGCTGATATTTTTATGTTTTTCTTGACAAGACTTGGATGATTAATCATTACTTTAATTACTTCAGTAATCATATTTTCACAATCACTTTCTAACCTCATTCTCCGAGAATATGCCGGAGAATATGGATCATGGTAAAAGTTTGGGGCTATGTTGATTGAGAATGTACCGTCTGAATACTCGGACTTTCCAATTAGCTTTACTGTTTTTCCTAATTTATCATCGAATGTTGATATCGCTATATACTCATTAACGGATTCGATTCCAGCATGTCCCTCGTCAGGATTACGCCTCTCTCTAACATTATCTGAAAAAGCCGGTGTTTCATATGTCCCCGTTTCCTTGATTCCACTTTCATGCTTATTACTAAGTCCTATAATAGAAACAATAATAAGCGCATCAATAACTAAAAATATTACCAAACCAATCATTGTTTTTCTAAATGATTTAGATTCTGAATTTGGACCTGATTCGTTCTGATTAAAGATGGTTCCACATTTAGGACATGGCTGTGAATTATGATCGATGGGAGTTCCACATTCCGGGCAGTTTTTCATATATATCTCCATTAATAAAAGGACGCAAACCCAAATTCTACGTCCAGCTCTGAGGCACTGGCATGCCCACTAACCAAGATCATAGAAAATGAGCTGCGTCCAATGGAGGACGCAGTTCTTCTACGACGTTCTGGTTAGTATGAAAAGTGCCAGTTTTCAGAGATGAACGAAGTATAGACTACGTTATTTTTTTATCTGTATTAAATTTAACGAAAATATATTCGAGTTGAAATGTTGAGTTATCTTCGGATCTGGAGGGAGGGGGGATTAGTGTAAGAAGCGAAAACAAAAAAATTATATGCGGATTCTTTTCCGGAATTTGAAAGAGGGATACCCCTTACAAAAGAAGGTAATTATATTTTGATTATGCAAATGCCATTCGCACCCGGTATGTGGTATTGCAAATAAATATGTACCGACCAAATATAGGCATGCCCCCTCTACCTTCCTGCTTTAACTCTTGATACTCATCCTCCAAATGTCTAGTCTTTATTATGGAAATGATAAAAAAACTTGTTTTCAGATTCATAAAATCTGGCGAAATAGAAGATTCTATAGAATACATGATTTTAGCAACACAGTTGCCGGGGGAAGTATTTTACTTGTTAAAAAGTAATTACTTCGCATTCCGTCACTTGTTCAAAGACTTTAATGAATATAAAGTCTGGTTGAATAATACTTATGGTGATAGACTACCCATAAGGTTGATAAATTATATTAAAATGGAGGAACAATGTTAAAACGCGAGATAAAAAAATATACCGACGCATTCAAAAAAATGGTATTAGATGAGCTTGAAATGACAAACTCATCATATGCTGACCTTACTCAGAAATATGAAATAGGTGGGTCGATGACAATAAAGAAATGGATCATAGCGAGTGGCAGGACAAACTTACTGCATCCGGTGAAAATCATTGGAGTTCAAAATGAAGTTCTTCAATAACAGATATGACTTACCGGCGCCCCCTCACCTCCACACTGTCAAGAATTAGTTAATAAGATCGAAGGAGGAGCATATAATGAATGAGATTGGCAGACTAAGCCAGTTGAAAAAAATGAATATCACTGGGCTTTCCAAGAAAAAACTTTTAGAAATATTCAGTTATCCATATTACCCCAAAACAGCCGCATAATCGCCTTTATACGCAATGCCGGACCCCCGTGAAAGAGTCCGGCATAATGTCACACTTCCCATCAAAATGTCGTTTAAATGTTTTTGTATAGGAGTGTGGGGGAGGGGCTAAAGGCCCCTTTTTTATTATGCTAAAAAGTATCTGCTATTCCCACATGTAATATCTCTTGGCTTTTGGCAGAGTTGACTGAGTTGGAAATATAATCTCTGTCATATAAAAGCTTCAATTTTCATTAATATAGTGTCATTGACACAGTTGTCAGACTTGGCAGAGTAATTTCAAGTCATTAATTAGAAATATATTCTTTCATAAATAATGTTTTCTTAGACTTAACTTTTTTTAAGTATGTCAACTATGCCAAGTATGACAATGTTTAGTTTTTAATCTATTTTCAAATCGGTTGAATGATTATTATTCTTTTCAACTCTGTCAATTGACGTACTTGGATTCCAAAAGTAGATAGGATCATCTTTACCCCCCACTCGATCCCTACCAGCTTTAATACCGTAGATTTTAAGTTTCTTAGTAAGTGCAGTAGTGGTAACGTCAAAGCTATTATATATATCCCCAAAGATTTTTACAGCAACGTCTTTCTTTATTTGAGCTTTTAATAAATCACTAGTGTCAAGTTTAGCAAATAAAGTTGCTGAACTAATATTATCTTCAAACCAAGACACATCACCACTTTTCAAATGATAAGCATACTCTTCATATCTATTCATACCGGCATCAACCATATTTATTTTCTCTTCGTTATTAATACATGTCATAGCAGCTATTTTATCGTAATCCCAATTTATAAGAAATTGGGCGAAGGGGGGAATTTCTTCTTCCAGTTTTTTTATGAATTCATCGGGGTTCTTAAACCAATCCTTTTCTCTTAAATTACCACCGGTTACAACAACATTAAACCTTCTATCGTCTTGTTCAATAAATACCGGAACTTCTTCATTACTGAAGAATAGACAATTTGCCCAATTCATGACGGTATAGTTTCGGATATTTTTTTCATTTATGATCACAGTCGAATCCGTAATGATGGCTTTTATTTTTGAGTTAATGCTGTTTCGTGTATTGTTGTTATGAGCCACTTCATTGAAGGCAATTATATTTGCATTCTGCAACCATGGATTAAAGGGAGCCGTGAGTTGTTCATCTTCAACTTTGATTGCTTGCTTTGATCCGAATAATGGCTGTAATATATGTTCGAGCATTAATCCCTTCCCCGCACCTTGCTTTCCTTTGAAGACCCAAGCAGTTTGTTGCTTCTGTCTAGTCTGTAATATTCCCGCTAACCAATTCATAAATCTCTTCCTCTCTTCTGGATTGGGAATAAGATTGGTCAGAAGTTTATCAATAGTTGGAAACATTACTTCGGGAATAATCTCAACACTATTTTTTTCAAGAAGCATATATTTGGTTGGAATAAAGAAATTAAATTTTTCCGCGTTCAGATCATATCGCTCATTCATCATTACATAGAAATCAGCTTTAAGTACGGGTAATACTTCCGGCATTATTTGATTGCCTGAAAGCAAGATGTTATATAAGGCATCTTTTGAGACTCCCAAATAAACTTCATCTTCCTTTGAATCATAATAGGAATAAGTGCTTGTGGATTTTTCAATGAATGGTAAAAACCTATTTTCCTCAACCCCTTCCTTTGATTTTTCATAAGACTCTAATCTGAGTTTATCTTGTTGTGCTTTAATTAATTTATTTAATAATGACTTTTCAATCTTGAAGTGCAGCATGATCAACCCCGCGATCTCAGTAGAAATAATTTCATCTTTTGTTCGAGCTGCATAATCGATTAGTTCTTTTCTAATATTATCTTTTGACAATTCATCATCCATGTCGCAATCATTAATTAATTGTTTAGCATACCACACTAAACCTTTTTCAATTTTCTTCAACAGCAATTGTAATGCATCCATTCCATTAGCTTTTACATATTCATCCGGGTCTTTGTGTGGACTAAGAAGTGCCGGATCCAAAACATATGAGGTGATATCGCTATTTAAAAAAATGAGTTTAACAGCATCGCGTGTATTTTTGGGTCCAACTTTATCATTGTCAAAACTAATAATGACATTCTCCACTTTTGAATTTTTCAAACTTTCTAAATGATGTTTTGAAAGCCTTCCTTGACCGACTGCTGTAATATTTTTCATCCCCAACGCTTTAAAATAAATGGCATCCGGGTATCCTTCAACAATCAGTATTGTTTTTTCTGATTTTGCACCATATAGATTGAAAAGATCCTTCTTCTGAGTACCAAAAGTGCTATCCCATCTCACATTCTCATGAACTTTCCCTTTAACATTTAATGTGATTCCTTTGGGCTGCGTAGCTCTTTTAAGAAATCCGGTTATCCTTCCTCTTCCATCTCTATATGGAAATGCTAATCGGAAATTATCTTTGAAATATCCATTTAGCGGTATATGGTTAATAAGCTCAATTTTATCTGGGAACTGAGATCGTAAATATGTTTTTATATCTCCAACTTTTGGGAAATAACAGAAATCACTTTTCTTCAAAGCCTCAAGATCATATTTCCTTTCATTCACTAAATAATTAAGGACTTCTTTGCCCTCCTCATGGAACAATAATTCATGCATCCATTCAAAGGCTGAATCAAAGTAAATTGAATTAGTTATAAGTCTCTTCAATTTTAATTTCTCTTCATCAGAAAGTTGATCGTTCTTAACAGAAAACAAGTTAAGTGAATGTTTAATGTTATATTGATCTACGATCCAAGCTAAAGAGTCTTTGAAAGAAAGTTTTTTTGTTTCTTCCACTAGACTTATTATATCCCCACCTATTTCACAGTTAAAACAATAAAATAAGTTTTCTTTAGTGTTGACATGAAAACATATACCGTTTTCTGAATGATGACCGGCGGGACAATTTCCTTGAAAGTTATTTCCGATTTTTTGCAGTTTTATGCCAAGTGGATCTAAAACTGATTCGATTGGTATTTCTTTGATGTGGGCTATTAAGCTATCAAAAGTTCTGTACTCTTCTTGATTCCTTACATTGTTTGACATTAGTTAATTTCTCCGTATTTGAATTGGGTCTATCATATGAATGGATTACGCTTTTTAAGTTTTTAAGTGCGTTACCATAACTGATAGGTTCGATAACAGTTTTCATCGAATAGTATTGCTGTATAATATTTTCTAGTTTTTCGTCTACTTCGAAATAGAAGGTTGTAACCCCTCCACTCCTATCATGATCACTTAGGCGATAACCTGAAGCAATCAAAAATGCCGATAAGTAGAAATCCTTGTTCGCATATTCTTTCTGCATGTTTTCCTTATTTAGTTAAAATGAAAAACCTCCGGAACGACTTTTCGTTTAGAGGTTTTCGCCACTACTATACGTGGATATTTAATTATAGGGAGAGGGGGAGGAGTTTGTCAAGAGGGAAATAAAATTATTGAGTATTTGTAAATTATAGTTTATTTTTAACAAAAACGCGGATGACTAATATGGACCAACCTGTACAAATTCGACATAAAAGGGATTCTAGTATTCAATTATATGCGGCCATTTTACTAACTGCTATTATTGCGGCGGTCGGGGCAATAATGATGACTATTACTAGTAGTCCACAAATGAAGGGCGCGGCTTTGTTGTGGATTCCGGCTGCAATGCAGTTGATTGCGGGAGTCTGGTTTGGTCCTTATAAAGGGTTTCTAGTCGGTGGAATAGGTGCTTATGTTGCGGGAATTTTTGCATACGGAGGTTGGGGCTTAGTTGATATTATTATGAATTTAATAGCTGGCGGATTTGCTAATTCTATGTTACCTGGATTCCTATTCAGATTACTTAAAATTACACCTGACTTTCAAGCTGAACCAAAGGATATTCAAAAAGCTTTATTCATTATGGTCGCTTTATTTATTCTAGTAATTTTTGTGGGATTGTTGCCCATTTTCTTAAAGATTGGAAATGTTGCCTATATTATCGCTGCACTTTTATTAATTATTGGGTATCCCTATATTTTGTCAGGAATAAAGATTAACAAAAAGGATTTCTTTTTAGGTTTTGTAATAAGCATTTTGATTTGTGGTATTAGCGCATTGATTGGGTCTTTTGGAGTTGTAATCTCTGGTAATACTTGGGAAGGAGCATTACTTGGAACTGGTATAGGTTGGTGGCTGGGAGATACAGTCTCCTGTTTCCTTGGCATATATTTGCTTGCATATTTTACACCTTTAGCTAGAGAAAAGGGAATTTTTATTGATTATTTAAAATGAAAAAAAAAATCTATTTTGTCTATTCAATCCCACTTTTAGAATACTAATCGTAATTGTTAGTACTTCTTTAATTGTATTTATTTCACAATTACTTTTTGCGTTTATAGTATTTGCATTTTCCACCTTACTCATCCTTACATCCAAAGAGATTAAACTAAAAAAAATATTATTAAGTCTTCTGCTAGTCAATTCTATTTATATGATAATTGGAAATTGGTTGTTCTCACCTCAAAAATATGGAGAGAATTACTTCTTTATATTTAACATAAACCAGGCTGGATTAATCAATGGTATAATCGGAGCATTGAAGCGTAATGCAATGATATTGATATCATTTACTTGGCTGTCCAGTGTTAATTCATTTTATGATGTATATGAAGCGTTTGCTTTCATAAAGCCAATTAGAAGAATAACAATAATATTTTTGAAGTGGTTGGAAAATATTAAGAGCGAATTCACATTTTTTTACTACAGTTTGTTAATTCGTTTAAAGCAGATACAGAAAAAAAACCTCCGAATCAAATTAATATTTTTGAAGTATATGCTAATGGGATCTTTCAACAGATTCTTTTTTAATATTGGCCGGATGACTTATGCAGGAGAGAGCCATTCGCTAAAAAAACAAAATGAATTTGAAATTATTGTGCTTAAGAATGTAAGTATAAAGTATTCTTTAAATGATGAATTTGTACTTAACAATATAGATCTACAAATTAATAAGGGAGAATTCATTTTTCTTAAAGGTATAGATAAAAGTGGAAGGACAACTTTATTAAAAACAATAAGTGGATATATCCCTAAAATCGAAGGGTACATAACAGAAGGCACTATTTATATCAATGATGTCGAAATTGACAACATGAATCTTAAAGAATTAGCAAACATTATCCGATTATTTAATAATTACACTGATGAATTGTTTTTGGGACTCACGGTATCTCAAGAACTTCTTTTTTATACCAATGATTTAGAAACAATTAAAAACGCATTATCGATTGTAAAGCTTGATGATTTTGAAACACGTAATATCGATTCATTATCGGGGGGCGAAAAAATTAGAGTGCTATTTGCCGCATTAATAATATCTAAACCCAAACTTGTATTATTTGATAATCCGATATCACAACTAGATCCCCAAAGTCGTCCAATATTTTTAAGGTTATTAGCTGAGATGAAGAAAGAAGGGGTAGGTATAGTTGTTGTTGATAATGAAATTGAGCAATATCTTGATATGATAGATAAACTTATAATTCTCGACAATGGAAGTATTACTAAAATTATAATAGGAGAAGATCAATTAATTAGCGAAGTGAATAATAAGTCAGCAATTAGCAAACCATTAGAAACAGTTCAGCTAGTCCAGCGAAAAGAATTCTTAATTAATATGCAAGGTGCGAATTTAACAATTGATAAAAGTAGAATTTTATCTAACATTAATTTACGAATAAATTCTGGCGAATTGATTGTAATCTTGGGACCAAATGGAAGTGGAAAGACTTCGTTACTTTTTCTTATTTCAGGGATTTATGTGCCTGATTCACATGCGTCCTTAGTGCGAGGCAATTGCAAAGTGGGAATGATATTCCAAAATGTAAAAACACAAGTTATCGAAGAAACTGCCATGAAGGAATTATTAATTACTTCTGAACTATTGAAATGGGAAGGCTCAAAAAAAACAGAATATATCGGACAAATTAAAGATTTGATAGATTTTGATATTAACAAAAAGTCATTAAATCTGCACCCTGCGGAGCTACTTAAATTGACTCTAGAATGCATGAAGTTCGATTCAAATTTATTACTATTAGATGAACCTACTTTGGAAATTGATAGAAAGAATTCGGATTTATTAAAAAAAGATATATTCAATGTTGTTGAAGCTGGCGGGACGGTTATAATTGCGACTCATGATCTTAATTTTGCTCGAAATGCAACAAAATATGTTTATTTGAAGGACGGGACAATTCAGAAGATTACATCGGATTTTAGTGAAATAATTAATATTTTCGATAAAGAACTCGATAGTGAGGTATAAAATTAAAACTGCTATTATGAACATTAATCTTGATGATATAAAATACGTAGTTGATAATTCATCCAGCATAAAGATAAATTATGCAAATCTAATTGACTATGCAGGTGCAATTATAAATGTTGACAAAATTCATTGGCTAGATAAATCCCCTTGCCCAATTGTGATAAATGATTTTCGAAAAAAAATTAATATCATATTTTTAATTGATGCAATAAGTTTTTGTTATTGGCGAGAGCCAAAATGGAAATATATTAATGGCCCCGTTGCCAGAGATGGTACATGGGGGTTAATTTGTGCAATCGTAAATGCGGTCAATAGTGGCGCTGAGTTATATAATTATAGTTATTTGAAATCGATTAGCCTAGAAAATTTTAAAAATATTTTCATTGGGGAAAATACTTTACCTTTAATAGAAGAACGGTTCAATGTTGCTAAAGAAATTGCGGATAGGATAATTCAAAAATACCAAGGTGAAGTAATTAATCTTATTGAGGAATGCAAAGGAGATGCTCTAATACTCTTGGATAGTATTTTGAAAAATTTTGAATCGTTCCAGGATCACTCGATTTATGAGGGAAGAATAATTAACTTTAATAAAAGAGCTCAATTGGCAACATCAGATCTTAGTCATGAACTTTCTAAAAACAAATATCCAATGATTAATGTTGACAAGCTAACAGCTTGTGCAGATTATAAATTGCCATATGTATTAAATAATTTCGGAATACTAGAGTATAATAATAGCTTGATGGAAAAGATATTATCGAAGCAAGAAATTGTTTCTGATTCAGATGAAGAGATTGAAATTCGAGCTAATACCATTTGGGCGGTAAAGAGAATCGTGGAGGAACTCAGGCCACGAATGAAGGATGTCACTCAAGTTGATGTAAACGACTACCTATGGTTGTTGAGCCAAGATAAGTCTATGTTTAAATTTCCATATCACAGAACCAATACAATTAAATATTAGACACTAGTGCAAACTTGGTTTTGTCCTGTAACTTTTATTTAGCGGATTAAACTTTGTGCTCACTACTCCTAATAGTGTTATTAATATGAAGAAAACCATTATAATACCCATAAAGAAAAATATTGGACAAGTTATTGATGTTTTACTACTATAAACGTTGAGATAAAAATAACAACCACTTAATAAGAAACCCGCGGAATCAAGCCAACATAATTTTTTGTTAGGTAAATAATCCCAAACTACTAAATCCCATAATAAAAATAGTAAAAAGATCAGCACAAAAACTGCATGATAATAAATAGGATCCTTTTCAAGAAAAAACCATAAAGACAACAACAGGACCTGATTAATAACTCTCAGCCACCACTCATGAACCGGAGCACTCTTTAAACGATCGCGCATCTCTGAATCCATTTCTGTATATGCTTCAATATAAAAAAAATAGCAACCTAAAAATAGGATTGTTAAAGAAACAAACGATTTTATCCAAGGATCTTCAGTGAAGCTGATTTTTTGAGTAATAAGTGCATAAATACCCGTACCGATGAAAATAAAAAAAGAACCTAAGAGACTTGCCTGCATTATACACTCGTAGTCTAATTTACTTTAAAATAACGATTAGAAATTCAATTAACAACTTCATTTTCAATTCTATTAACTAATGTATCTTTCAATAATGTCCTTGTTAATAAAATAAAAAGCCCAAATGAAAATTCACGTATTTCTTGATTGAGGATTGATAAGAAGTAGGTCGGGATGAATTTGCAAACAATGAAATAATTATTTTTTAGATATCTCAGTGACTACTACTATTTCTTGTGCGTTATATATTTTATTTTTTGCCTAATTAAAAAAGCATTACTCGTATTGTGATGAAAAAAAGAAAACTGAATATTACAAAGCTTGATTGGCTAATCCTGTTGAATTGGAGTATTGACAATATACTGGTTTTTCAATTTCCATTTATCACTTAATATCTTATTTTAACATTTATATAATTGATAATTCTTATCGACTTATAAATGTTAATTTGTGCATCTGTAAATATGACTTATTCTATGGGAAATAATTAAATTCTATGGGGAAGCATAAACCCAAAATTATTGTAACGGACGAGGATACTCGTAAAGAAGATCAAGGCAATGGTGGCATATATCCTTATGATCCGGCTTATAGCGATATTGAAATTGGAGATACTCCCTTCTCTGTATTTGAGTATTTAAGACAGCTTGAAAAGGGAAAAATCATTATCCAACCAGATTTTCAAAGAAATCAAGTATGGAACAATAAACAAAAAAGTAAATTTATTGAATCAATCATTCTTAATTTCCCATTACCACCAATTTATTTAAATGAAACTAAGGAATCTACATATATTGTCATTGATGGTCTACAACGAACTACAGCACTTAATCAATTTTACAAAGGAGATTTAGAACTGACGGGTTTAGAAGCATTACCGAAATATAACGGTAGTACTTTTAAAGGACTTCCTGAAACTTTGCAATCGAAGTTCGAAGATAAAAAACTTACCGTTTTTGTTTTAAAACCATCCACGCCAATGGTCGTTATTTATGATTTATTTAACCGAATTAATACTGGCGGAACACAATTGAATCGGCAAGAAGTTCGCAATTGTATCTTTATTGGTAAATCAACGAAATTGTTAAAAGAACTGTCAGAACAGGATTACTTCAAAAAAGCGATTGACTACGGTGTTAAAAACACAAGGATGAAAGATCGAGAAGTTGTGTTGCGATACATTGCTTTTCGCTGGTTCGATTATCAAAATGAATACACAGGAGATATGAGTGACTTTTTAGAAGATGCGATGAAAAGAATAAACAGATCAGAGGATTCTATTATTTATGAAATGAAACTAGATTTCCAGAGAGTAATGGAATGGTCGTATTTGATTTGGGGGAATTCAAATTTTAGAATACCAACAATGTATACAAGAGGAACAATAAATACCGCTATACTGGAAACAGTATGTAATTATCTTTCAATGAAAGATGACGCTTTCATTGAAAATAATAAAATTGTTATCAGAGAAAATTATGCTAGATTAATCTACGACAGCGTTTATAATGAGGCGGTTACTAAATCTACTGGTAACAAGACAAAGGTTCTTGATCGTTTTAGGTTAGTTCATGAAATCCTAAATGAAGGCACCTTGTGATAACCGATTTGCAAATACAAAATTTCAAATGCTTTCAAAATTCAAAGACATTTGAATTCTCAAAACTTAATCTACTAACAGGGATTAATGGAAGGGGTAAGTCATCATTATTACAAACAATTTTGATCCTTTCTCAATCAGCAGGGGGGAATAGAAACTTAAAAAAATTAATCATCAACGATGAGTTGTTAAGTTTGGGTAATTATGATGATATAAAAAATAGTGAAACTCCGAGGGGAGAAAATATACGATTTAATCTCAAATTTGATTCACCACAAATTGAAGAAGCAGCTATCATATATGCTGAGAACCCAGATGAAGCTTTGTTGGCAGAATGTGTAAAAATTGAAATCAAATCTCAAGGAAAAGTGTCTGTTGCCAAACCAAATAGCAGAGAATATGAAGAAATTGTATCCCCATTAGTCGAATCAATAAAAAAAATACATTTCGTTAGCGCAGACAGACTTGGCCCGGTAAAATACGTTGATAAGACTAGTATGCCTGAATTTGTTCGTGTAGGATCTAGAGGTGAGCATGCAATTAACATTCTTGCAAATTCATCTATCTTAAATAATGTTAATAATATACTTTATTTAGGAAATGACTCTGCATCTATCATTCAGCAAACTACTGAGTGGCTTGGGTATATTCTCGAAGGAGCTAAAATTGATATTAAAGGACGTGAAAAAGATAGCAGTGTTCTTTACATGCTTTTGAACAACAAGAATAACTCATATAATTATAAACCAATAAATGTGGGATTCGGTTATAGTTATATTTTGCCATTAATTGTAACCGGTTTAATTGCTAAACCAGGAGAAACAATAATTATTGAGAATCCAGAAGCACATTTACATCCAAAAGGTCAATCTAAAATATCAGAATTCTTTGCTAGAGTAGCTTCATGTGGTGTACAAGTTTTCATTGAATCACACAGTGAGCATATCTTAAATGGATTAAGAGTAAGTGCAATGAATCCCCAGATAGCAATAAAGCATGACGAATTAGCTATTCATTACTTCTCTGAATCATTTGATTCAGAGAAACTGACAATGGATAAAAAGGGTAAAATCCCTAATTGGCCATATGGTTTCTTTGATCAACAGGAAATTGATTTAGCTAATATCTTCAAATATAGTAAGTAGCTAGTTATGGTGGCTGAATTTTACATCATAGCTGAATCATTTTCACAAAACCTAAATTTTACCAAGGAAGAAATTGAAGATAAAACAAGATCGTTGGCAAGTGATTTTATAGAGATCCGAAAATATAGAGAAACAAATAAATTGTTTGTTCATCCAAATATTTACTACATCCATTTCATAAATAATATTACGATTTCGGATTTACTTTATAATGATGAAATAGCTAACAAGAATTTGGATCGAGATGTCAGAAATCTGTTAAAAAAAATTATAATAGAATCTCAGAACACAGATCTTACTACTGATGAAGTGAAAGAAGTTCTTCTTCCTGAACATAATGAAAACCTTTGCCATGGATTAATTGGATTTAATTTAATTGAAGGTATCAATCCCGAATTTCAAGTCGTTTATAATATTAAAGGGTGGTTTGAATTTAGAAGACATTACTTAAAAGTATATCCTAAAAATGAAATATATTTTATTGAAGAATGTAAAAAATACTTTCCCAATTTGTTTTTTCACGAAAGAAATAAAGCAACCGTCCATACAATATTTCATAACTGTACCCAAAAAATAGTTTACCACCTGACGGCTTTAAATGATAAATTCAGAGAATCACAACTTGCTGGATTAAACAGATCGGAGGTCTTGAAACGGTTTAGCATTGCAGCTCAATTAGATGAAACTGCGTCACTAGAAGGGAATCCTTTACAAAAACAAGCTTTGACTTTTCCTTTTATAAATAGTTCAAAAAGAATGGAGTATATTTGTTGTGAACCTCACCTAAAATTATGTCACAATGATAATTATCCAGGTGACAATTCCTATTCAACCGATAGGAGAATTTATTTTCATGAGGGGAAAACAAATATTCAAGATGGAAAGATATTAATCGGCCATATTGGAGATCATCTGTGACTATCTCATATTATATTTAATGAGTACCTGGGATACAAATTTAAGTTCTAATGTGATCTTGTTGGGCTACCATGTGTTCGCTCTATCGAAGAATTTTTCGTCTTACTCTAACAAATACCCTCTTTTTTTATAGGATTTAGAAAATCAGCTTTTTCTTTAGCCCATGTAATCCAATCAATAATTCCATTGTCATTTTCGTAACTAATATTAAGGGAGTTACAATAACTATTTACGGCTTCTATATAAGAATAAATTATTTGACTTTGCTGCCATTTATTTGCGTCTTCAATTAATTTTTGAAAGTTTTCTTTGTCGATTTGTTCTTTGATCCGTTTTTCTTCTAACACTCTCCTCTCTTCTTCGTAAATCTTTTGTCGCTCTTGTTGCCTCTCGTCTTCTATATTCCCTTTAATAGAAACTTCAAATAGTTTCGAAATGAAATGTTTTAGGTTTTGTTCTATTGGAATGTCGTCCATATCATTAATACTGAGAGATTTGCTTTTGGGATATTTGTATGGATCATAAACCTGTAATGAAAGCCTTCCAGTGTATTGGTATTCATGCGGAGTATATGAATATTGATCTAACTTATTGGTATGTCTTATGATTTGTTTTCGGATTTCTATAAGCCGGATTCTTATTTTTTGTTTATTTAGAACTACATAGGTGAAGTGATCACTTTGATCTATCTCAACACTTTGATTTATTGACCTTAGTGCTTTAATAAAAGCGTCAAAAATGTTAAGTGCTCTTCCAAGATATTTTTTAGTAACTACAATATCCAGAATATTATGTCTCTTTTTTGTTAAATGATCTGGGTAATTCTGTTGGATCAAAATATATTTTGTTTTTTGAACTATTGGATCTGGTTCAACAAGTTTATTTTTTACTGTAATTTTAAGTCGTTTAATAATTTGTGGATGATTGGACTCTTCAATTCTTTTTCTAATCTTATTTTGCTCTGCATAATGTTCCTCGTCAATAACTAATTCATATGAATCTGGCTCTCCATCTTTTAGCAAAGGTAATCTGGGGATCTCGACATGTTTGCCAGTCTCCTTTAATCTCCAATAACCTGAGAATGGTTTCGGGATGTTAAGCTTTTTACAGATCTTTGCTAATCCTACATCGGAAATACCATATTCTTTTGCTAACAAGGTCATGGGTGTTGACCAAACTTGATTATAAAGGTCATTCCTTTTTATTAAACATCTTTTCTCCATTATTTCTCCAAGTGGTAATTATTAGAAGAGAAATTAAAAGAATACCAAAAAAAAAACCGAGAAATATTGTGAACATAAAAGTAAAATGTAGAGTATATTAAAGGATGTCAGATCATTAAGAAAGACAAACTCAAATTTCTAGTAATAGACACTTTTAACGAAGATTTTATCTTCTAGGTAAAGACTATAACCATATTTTGAAAAATGTTAAAAAAAGTATTTCATGGTGATCTGGCTCAATTAAGCCACATTTCAGGTATACCCGCTATTTGTAAAAAGTTCTTTTGTATGAAAAGAAAAGGCTAATAAAATTGGGCCCAAATTGGGCCCAAGCTATGTTGTAAAAGTGGTTTTAGTGGGTTAGGTAGTAAATAAAAAATGGGAAAACGTTACAAAAACGCATTCCCATTTCTTAATCAACTACTAAAAATCATATGTGGAGCTGAAGGGATTCGAACCCTCGGCCTATTCGTTGCGAACGAATCGCTCTCCCAGCTGAGCTACAGCCCCAAACAATAAAAATATTAGATTGATGAAAATTACTGTTGGTAAATTAATAAATCTTTTATCCCAGTCAATAGTGAATACAAACCAAAAAATGCCAAAGCAAGTGCAGAAATTCCTATCAACAACCTATTTGAACCCTTGCCGAGTTTCTTTGTCGCTACTGATGCAAGTATAATTGTAATTGCCAAGCCAAGTATTATTGCAATATAGAAACTGACAATTAGTGCAATGCCGTATGTTGGGTTGCTATTCCATCCTTTTAATAAAAGCGGACCCATAACAAGACTCCATCCTAAATATGGATTCGGATTTAATAGATTGACAACGACAGCTTTGAATAAAGTCTGGTTTTTAGAAACAACTTTTTCTTCCTTTTCGATAAAACATTTCCAGGATTTATAAGAATTATATGCGAGATAAAGAAGAAAAAATCCGCCGGATATTTGAAGAATAGTTAAAAATATATGTGGGAGATTGCTGAGTATAAACAACACTAATAAAATTATTGGTCCGTCACTTAAAACCGGGGCGAAAGCTGCAGGTAAAGTTCGCCGCCATCCTTTAAGTATTGTCTGGGATACTAAATATGTCTGCAATGGTCCGGGTTGCACGGCAGCTGCAAATGCGAAGGTAATTCCGAGAATTATATATTCATACATAAAATGGAAATTGAATTGTCATAAGAAATTAACTTGTAGAAATTAATGATTTTACTTTTTCAAGTGTGTCTCTTTCAACGCGGCATGCATCTGTCAAATAATTTTCTACCGAATCGTAACGTAAAATTATTTGGTCAATTACATCTGTCAAATATTCCCGGCGTACTTCGAGCAGCGGTTTTATTTTTTCTGGTGAAGCCCTGAATAAACTCATTCGGCGGATTATCCTTTCTATCTTTTCCATTTTATATTTCATAAAACGGTTTGTTGCAAGATATTCTTCCAAAATTGTGTCGCGGGGTACTCCGGCAAGTAATTGAATAAGTGCGGATATTAGACCCGTTCTGTCTTTGCCTGCTTTGCAGTGAATAAGTGCCGGAAGATTTTTTTCTTCCGAAATTATTCTAAATACTTTTCCTACTTCAGTTGCTCGGTCAAATGCATTGTTTAAATAATGTTCTTTAATAAATTTTTCAAAGTTAGTTTTTTTAGAATTTGTTATCAGAAACCACATTATCTGAAGTTGATTATAATCTCTCTTTTGATGGAAGAAAGGGACATTGATTGTTCTTATTGAATTGTCTACAGGAAGTTTATCCGGTTTGTATTTAATTTCGTTTGGAGTTCGAAGATCAATAATGGTTTTTAAATTCAACCGGGAAATAATTTGCAAATCATTTTTTGAAAGCGCAGAAAGGTCATCGGAACGGAAGAGTAATCCGGATTTTATAAACCCGTTTTGTGTTTTTAATCCGCCTATCTCGCGGAAGTTACTTGCGCCGTCAAGTTGTATGTTTTTGAATTGCTGCATCTGATATTCATTTTTATAAGCAGAAAGATCGCGTTGAGTTTAACAAAGTTGTTTTTATTTATCGACAAAGCAAAATAATAAACATTTATCTAAGTGCTTTATTATTCCTCGTTGACTTCAGATTGGTATCAATAATAAATTAACAGAACTAAATTTATGAATCCCGTTGCCGCAAATACGTACATTATAAAAAATGAATGTTTCTTTTTGAAAACATTCGACTTCCATTTTGTTGCTATTATGTGGAGGATAAGATGAAGAATGCTGAAGGAATTAACAATTACGTACATGAAAACGTTTTCAAGATTCAGCACCGAGATCACATAGTAAATCAAAAAGATAAAGATTGGTATGTGCGCATAAAGAAAAATTAAATATTGATTCTTTCCGGAAAAACCTTTTAAGAAGGTGAACATTTTCCATTCACCCATCTTTAACGCATCATATTCGTGAACTATAAAAAACAAAACATTCAGAATTGTGAAAATTATTATTGTTAATTTCATCATTCAATTATTGTTAGAGCGATAGAATTTCATCCCAAAGAATTTTGTTAACCGGAATTCCCGCAGCTAAATTTCCTGATCTTGTTTCCAAAACTCTTTGACCGGGATAAAGAATTTGCGTTTTATCATTTTCCGGTTCTGAAGAAAGATAATCATTTATAATATTATCGATTGTAGTTGATATGGATGGAAAGTTATCAAGTTTAGAAATATTGAAAGAAATATATACTTGTGAAATACCTGTTTCGACACCGCGCTTTGCAATTTCATGAGTTGATAAGCCGCCCGATAAGATTGCTGCTAGAATATCCAACAACAAAGCCATGCCTGCACCTTTCCAATAACCTATCGGGAGTGGGCGCATCGATTCGACAATTTCTTTCGGATTTTTGGTGAGATTCCCATTCTTATCGAAACCTCCCTCGAACGGAAGCAATTCATTTTTCGAAATATAATTTTCCATTGTTCCGAAAGAAAATTGCGACATTGCCATATCTAAAACAATCGCGCCGGAATTATACGGCACCGCAAAAACAACCGGATTGTTGCCGAGTTTTTTTTGAGAAGAACCCCAGGGCGGCATTAAGGGGATTGTATTTGTCCATGCAACAAAACAAAAACCTTTTTTTGCAGCGTTCCAGCCATAATAACCGGGACGCATCCAATGCGTTGTGTTGGAAAGCGCCACACACCCAATACCGTTTTTATGTGCAATTTCCATCGACCTTTGTGTACACAATAAAGCATTTAAAGGACCGGGACCTGAATGTCCGTCCCATTGTTCGATGGAACCATTAGAGCTTTTAAGCTCTGGCTCAGCCTCAATGTTGATATTCTTATCGATAACATATTGAATAAAACGGGCAAATCGATTTACTCCGTGCGAGTATATCCCATCTAAACTGTTACGGGAAAAAATTTCGGCAAGTGTTTCCGCTTTCTCTTTTTTGAAATTGTGTTTTATAAGAATTCGGATAAACTCGGATTTCATTTCATCATAGGTAATCCGGATTTCTTTAAAACCAGTATTTACATTTTGCATGTTAATCATTTTATGTTTTCGGTTGATATTGCATTCCGGGCGCATCATCGGGACGAGCGGTAAATCCGAACTTTTCATAAAACGCACGCTTGCCTTTTGCGCAGAATAACTGAATGTCGCGGATGTTATCGTCTTTGCATTTCTTAAGAAGCATTTTAAGAATTTCGGAACCGATTCCATTCAGTTGGTATTTGGGATGAATAATCATTTCATAAATCATCGCGTGTAAAATTCCATCGGAAACAATTCTGCCGAAGCCGACTAGTATTTCGCCGTTATAGGCAGAAACAGTAAAATAGCTTTTTGAAACTATACTATTAAGTTCTTCAGTTGTTAATTTGTACTTTACATTCCACCCGGTTGATTCAAATAGGGGAAAATATTTTTCGATAGTTGGCGGTTCGGATGAATAAATAATGTCCATAATATTAATCGTTTCTTTTAAGAATAAAAAAAACATACCCGCATTCGTTGCTGTACTTATCCATTATTTCAATTTCCCATTCATGCAGGCGAACAACTTCTTGCGCGGTTTCATCGTTAGGATATTTTTCTTTTAACAGGTTTATTCTTGGTTTCATTGGGATATAATAATCATTGAACCAATCGGATTTATTGAGAATAAAATGGTCAATAATTTTATAGCCGCAATTTTCTGCTATTTGCAGATTCTCTTCATAATGTTTTATTTCTGGATATTCATTTGTCCAAAACTCAGCATTCTCTTGCGAAATATTTTTTGAAGTCCAGCTTGCTTCGGTAACAGAAATAAATCCGCCGGGTTTTAAATATTTGCGAAATTCTTTCAATCCTTTTTCAAAACCAAGCTGATACATGGCACCTTCCGACCAAATTAAGTCAAACTGTTGTTCTTCAAATTCAAGATTAAACATATCACCGATTTGTGCTTTTGCACGATGTTCTAATTTCTCATCTAAAATTGTTTTCTTAAGTCTTTCAATAAAAGGTTGGTGATTATCTATTGCAATAATTTTTCCATCCGAGATTTTTAACAAATCAATTGTTTGTTTGCCGGGTCCGCAGCCGATATCAAGAATTAACGGCTCTTTCAAAAACGCCTTTATTGAATTGTAAGCTTTTTCGGTTGCTTCAAAACTTCCGGGCCCCTCTCGCGGCAAGTCGGTGTGAATTTCGAAAAATAATTTAAGAGTTTTTTCATCCATTGATTTTCCCCTGGGTTATTGTTGTATCTCTAACATGTTTTGTTATTTTAAAAACAGTATCCGGCTCCAATGAACCGTGCGGCTGATCAATAAAATAATAACCATTTACAATTTTATTATGATAGGAAGGCATACGGCTCATTACCGGTAAGTAATATGTCCCTTCCAATTCCATAATTGCCGGTACGTTTTTGAATTTGCCGGTATGAATGTTAACCACTCTGAAGTAGTCATTTGTTGTATTGTTGATTTCGAAATTCCAGGCAACATAATATTCTTCTTCAACGTGTAAAATGGTTTCATCACAGCTTGTAAACGCAAGCACAGAAAAAATTAATATTTTACTAATAGAGGTTTTCATACTTCCCCTTGAATTTATATCTAATAAGATGCCCTCATCTCAAATTTAATATAGTTTACTTTTAACTTCACCATTTTCTTTTTTACATTGCAGTTAAAATTTGGAAGTAGAGGTACAATGGATTATAACGAAAACCCAAAATCATATTATGCCCCGATGCACAGCACGGAACATATTCTTAACGGAACAATGGATAAAATGTTTAGATGCGGACGTGCATTCAGCGCACACATCGAAAAGAAAAAATCCAAATGTGATTATCATTTTACAAGAAACCTTACAGAAGATGAACTAAAAACTCTTGAAGAAAAAATAAATTCTGTAATCCAATCCGATATGAAAATAAGTGAAGAATTTATTACACGGGATGAAGCGGTTAACGAATTCAACCTTTCCCGTCTGCCCGAAGAAGCTGGAGAAACTTTACGCGTAATTAAAATCGGCGATTATGATAAATGCCTATGCAGTGGTCCGCATATTAATTCTACAAAAGAAATTGGAAGTTTTAAAATTGTTTCTTCAAGTTTTGAAAACGGTGTTTTAAGAGTAAGATTTAAAATTATTGAGCCGGTAAAATAATTCAAATTGTCCGTTAATGAATAAATTAATAATATTTTCTTAATCACTACTTAACCATGGCTTAATATTGTTTGTTTAGTTTACCCTCAAACAAAATTGAGGGTAACATGGAAATTAAATTAGGCGATATTATAAAATATTTTTTCCCATCCCCTTTAAGCCGTACAAAAAACAGCATCGTGGGGCATGTTGATTACATCGGGGAGAATTTTATATTCCTAAAAAGCAGCAATAATATTCGTGTAAAAGTATCCTTTAAAAACTTTAACAAGATAAAAAAAATAGGTTCCTTAGAATTCGTTGAACAAGCATAACGGACATTTCTTTCTATTCCTCCACTACAGCCATTTGAAATATATGCAATAGAAAGACTATTTTTGCATATCCAATAATTGAGGGCAAACAAAGGATGGCTGAAGAGTTGTATCTTCACTACAAATTTAAACACAGAAAAACGGGAGAATTTACAGACGGCTATGTGAAAATCCCAGACATAAGAAAATATGCAAACGGTTTAAAGCGCTGTTTCGATATTCACGAATACCGTCTTTGCGACAAAAGACTTATAACCAAAGACGAGTTTGAAAAAAAGGGGAGAGGTTAACATCTTTATTTTATCACAAATAACTTTTAAGAAATTTTTTAAAATAGCACTTGGCTTTTTATTTCTGTCATACATGGCTTTTTCCGTACTATCTTTATCGGGCTGTGATAAGAAAAATGAAAAACTAACTTTCGAACAGCAAATTCAAAAACGAAGCCATACAATAAAACTACTCGAAGAAAGGTTTGGCGCACAGCTATTGGATTGCAATACAATACAATCGGTTAATAAAGTTGTTATACTCGATACGCTTATTTTAGGAATACGAAAGGAAGCCGATGATTTTATAATAAGGGCTAAGATTAACAACAACTGTCGAAAAAAATATTATACCGAATTGAAATGTTCGAAGGAGATTGCAGAACAATTTAATCAAACAAAGAGTAACTGCAATATTTTAGCAGCAAGGATTGACAAAATGTATGATTATAAATTGATAGCGGAAACAGATTCGTTGAGCGGTGAGAATCCGCAACTTGATCTCGGTAATTCGGTATTGTTAACCGGGGAATGCCTCGCGCTTATGGAAGTTCCGGCAATAATAAATGCAAACTGAAATCTCTTCGCTAGAACAATTCAATATTTTAATTTCTTCAAACAAAGGCGCCGTAATTTACTTCAGCACCCCGGATTGCAATGTGTGTAAAGTGCTCAAACCAAAATTGATCGAACTTCTGGAAACAGAATTTCCAAATATGAGTTTCATTTATGTGGATGTGAAGAATTCAAAAGAACTTGCCGCACAATTAAACGTGTTTACCGTACCAACAATTTTATTATTCTTCGAAGGCAAGGAGTATATACGTAAATCAAGATTTGTAGACTTACAGGAGCTAAATTGCGAATTAGACAGACTCTACAACCTATTTTATAAGTAATTTGAATAGAGTACATTGAAAAATGCTGCCGGGATTTACAAAAGATTTTGATATTTTTAGTATATAAACGACAACGTGATTCGAACGATGAATAAACCGATTTTAAGAATTGCCTTAATACTAGTATTTATTATTGCGCTACCGGTTGCTTTTTTTGTCTTTAGAGAAGTAACATCTCTTAATGAAAACGAAAAAGTAATTGAAGAAATTTATAAGAAACAGCTTGAGGCAATTCTTTTTTCGGTAAATCAATATTCGGAAGATATTGTGCGAAGCTGGTCGGTTGGACTTGAAACAATTTTGGAAAATAGAAATCCATCCGAGCCGATTGTAATGAATTCAATTCTGAAACTTTTCAACGATAATAAAGCAGTCGAATCTGTATTTGTTTCAGATAGCTTGGCAAGTAAGAATTTTGTTTTTAAAAGAGATGAAAAACAGTCCATCATCATTGAAACAAACAATGATCAAATTGCTTCAAAGCTGTGGCAAAATAAAACCCACGTTGATAGATTATATAAATATAAAGCCAGTGATTTTTCAAAAATTGAACCTCTTAGCGTTGAAGATGGGATTGAAAATAAAATTTTCATATTCATCCTGGATGATAACCGAATTGGCGGAATTATAATTAACGCCCCTTATTTTGTAAAACAGAATCTCGCACCGAAGATACAAAGCGTAGAGCGGGAGGAATTCTCAATTGCAGTTTTAGATTCTGTATCTGGTAAAGTTTTATACTCAAGCGAATTAACGGTTGGTACTTTCCAACAGAGTAAACGGTTGTGGCTTTTTCCCGATTATTCTTTGGGGATTAATTTAAAAGGAACAACAATCGAAAATTTGGTAAGAGATAGAACCGACACCAACCTGTTTCTTATAATTGGCATGGGCGGTTTAATGTTTTTAATTGCTTGGTTTGGTTATAAGAATATAAAACATGAAGTTGAACTTGCACAGATTAAGTCGGATTTTGTTTCAAATGTTTCACATGAACTTAGAACGCCGTTGGCGCTTATTAATATGTTCACAGAAACACTTTCTATGGGAAGAATTAAAAACGAAGATAAACGCAAAGAGTATTATGAAATAATTCAGCAGGAAACAGAACGGCTTTCAAAAATTGTGAATAAAATTCTCAGCTTTTCCAAAATTGAATCCGGTAAATGGAAGTATAATTTTGTTCCCACTGAAATTAATTCGATGGTTGAAAAAATATTTGCTACTTATAAATTCCACATTCAAAACAAGGGATTTAATTTTGAGTTGATAAAAGAAATTGATACGATAGAAGGTGTAATTGATCCGGATGCTGTTTCGGAAGCCATAATTAATCTTTTGGACAATGCAGTTAAATACAGCGGTAATGGGAAAAAGATTATTTTACGTACAGGAAAATACGGTACAAAATATTTTATTGAAGTAGAAGATGAAGGTATTGGTATTGCAGGTGCGGATAAGAATAAAATTTTCGAAAAATTTTACCGCATAACTTCTGGCAATGTTCATAATACAAAGGGCACGGGACTTGGTTTAACTCTTGTAAGTCACATAGTTGAAGCGCATAAAGGCGAGATAATATTAACAAGCGAATTAGGCGTAGGAAGCCGGTTTAGATTGGTCTTCCCGAATAATTAAAAAAAAATAACGAGGCATACATGGCTAGAATTTTAATTGTTGACGACGAACCCAATATGGTTTTAGGATTAAAAGATAATCTTGAATTTGAAGGATATGAAGTTGAAAGCGCAGATAACGGCGAAGCCGGTCTTGAAAAAATATTAAGCAACTCTTTCGATGTTATTGTACTTGATGTTATGATGCCTAAAATTCATGGCTTTGATGTTTGTAAAAAAGCACGCGAGAAAGGAATTAAAACGCCGATAATTTTATTAACCGCTAAAGGTGAAGAAGTAGATAAAATTGTCGGACTTGAAATCGGTGCCGACGATTATGTAACAAAACCTTTCAGCTTGCGCGAACTGCTTGCGAGAATAAAAGCAATTTTAAGAAGAGCTGAAAAATTTGATTCGCCGGGTACGCCGATTAAAATCGGCAGACTCGAAGTTCACTTCGACAGTTATAATGCATTCGAGGATGGAATGCAGGTGCAAATGTCACATAAAGAATTCGAACTTCTAAAATTTTTATGGGAACATAAAAACCAAAACGTAAGCCGCGATCTTCTTTTAAAAGAGGTGTGGCAGCAGGAAGCAACTACCACAAGAACGATTGATAATTTTATTGTTCGTCTTCGTCAAAAAATTGAAGCGGACCCCAACAATCCGAAATATATTTTAACAGTTCATGGTATCGGCTATAAGTTGATTTCATTTTTATAAGAAATTCTCTTCTCATAATTTAAAACCGGATTATCTTTCATTGAAATTATAATCCGGTTTTTGCTTTACATCTTTTTACAAACCTTTACCCGCGCGTGACAACTTCTTTGATGTACTCCGAGACTAATAAATCAGAAAACACAAACTTATTTATAACGGAGGAAACAATGAAAGCGTCAAAAGTAACAACAGTAAAAAAAGCAGGACTTGCTTTATTAACAGCATTATTTTTAACAACATCTATTTTTGCAGCGGATTCTTCAACAGGCAACTATAAATTAAGTAAAGATGCAAAGCATAACATCGTTCAAGGGATTAAATCTCCAAACTTTGGAGTTAAAAGAGACTGTATTTATTATTCAGCGATCTATAATATTAAAGAAGCCGTTGATGTTCTCAAGGAAGAATTAGAGAAAGAGAATGACCCGCGTACAAATGTTTTAATAACCCTTGCTCTTTACAAGCTTGGCGAAACCAATGTCCCCGGTGAAATCTATGGCGCCGCATTAGTAGAATGGAATGAAAAAGTAAAATTCATTAGTGATGAAATTGTAAATTTGTATAAGAATCAAAAGGATGCCGTAGCTTCGTATAACGGCGATTAATGATGACAACTTTTTACAATTACTTGCAATTATGTTGCACAACATTTTGAAAGAACAATTAGATTAGCAACGAAAATTATTGAGAATAATTATGAACGACACAATGAAAAGAATATCGATCATCCTCCTTGTAGTGATGTTTATTAGCGGTTCAATTTTCCCCCAAAATTGGGAACGATTAGTTAATCTCCGCGGAGGATGGAAATTTTCAATTGGCGATGATATGAAATGGGCTGACCCGAAATTTGATGATAAGAAATGGGAAGTTATTAAAGCGCCGAGTACTTGGGAAGAAGAAGGTTTCCACGGTTATAATGGTTACGCGTGGTATAGAAAGCATTTCTCGGTTTCATCTTCAATTAAAGACAGATGTATTACGGTTAGGCTTGGCAGAATTGATGATATTGATGAAGTTTATGTTAACGGAAATTTAATTGGCTCATCCGGGTCTTTCCCGCCGGATTATCAAACTGCATACTTTGCGTGGAGAGAATATCATCTTCCAATAAAGTATTTGAACTTTGATAAAGAAAATGTTATCGCCGTTCGTGTTTATGATTCCCAGCTTGGCGGAGGAATTGTTGAAGGAGATCTCGGACTTTATGAAAAAGAAGGCGCTATGCGTTTGGATTACAATCTTTCCGGCGAATGGAAATTTCAAACAGGCGACGAAATGAAATGGAAAGAACAAAATTTCGACGACAGGAAATGGAGAAAAATATTTGTGCCTGGTATATGGGAATCGCAAGGTTACAACGGTTACGACGGATTTGGATGGTACAGAACCAGTTTTATTGTACCTGATTATCTTTCCAACAATAAAATGGTTCTCGTATTGGGCAAGATTGACGACATTGACGAAGTTTATGTAAACGGAAAATTAGTCGGTTCAACCGGGAGTATGGAAGGCGATCCTTATCCCGAAGAGTTTAATGAAATGGGTGAGTGGCAGCAATTCAGAGGTTATTTTATTCCTGATGATTTACTGAAAGCCGGTAAAGAAATTGTAATTGCAGTTAGAGTTTACGACGGTTACAACGTCGGCGGAATTTATGAAGGACCTATCGGTTTAATTGAACAAAATAAGTACACCAAATATTGGAAGGACCAAAGTAAAAATTATAAGAAATGGAAAAAGAATAATTCCTTATGGGATTTAATATTTGATTAGCAACAAATGAATCATGGCCTCCTACATGATCACTCCCGAAAAGCAAAAGAGCGGTTTAACAACCGCTCTTTTGTTTTAAATATTATCTCTTTTCATAATCAGGTTGTTTCGGAATTATGTTTGGATTTTTTTCCAATTCTTTCATAACCTCGTTTATTGCTCTTTCAAGCTGAGGATCAATTCCATTTGCCAGTTGTGAAGGATCATCAATTACTTCTATATCTGGTTCAACGCCATGGCCTTCTTTAAACCAATTACCGTCCGGGTCATACATTCTGAAAGTAGGAACAGTAACATTGCCGCCGTCGATTAAGCTTGGAGCGCCGCTAATTCCTATTAATCCGCCCCAGGTTCTTGTGCCGATTAATTTTCCTAAACCTGCTTTGCGGAAATAATCGGGGAAAGCGTCACCGCCGGATCCGCTCCATCCGTTGATTAACATTACTTTAGGACCGAAGTTTGCAACCGGGGGCCATTGCCAATTTACCCCGTCCCGTACAGCCCAAAATGCTAAAGGTTCTCTATTGAGAAGTTCAATAAATCTGTCCGGTATTTGACCGCCGTTATTAAAACGCTCATCAATTATCAAACCCTGCTTGTCGAATTGTGCAACAAATTGTCTGACCAACTCCGTTTGTCCGTCTGTGCCAGTGCTTGGGACATAAATATAACCTATCTTTCCGTTTGTAGCTTCATCTACACGTTTACGATTTGATTCGATCCATTCAAGATTACGAAGACGTGTTTCATCATTTATCGTTTTTACAATAATTTTCCGAGCACTTTCTAAAGACGGGTTATCATTAACAGTAAGTTCAATTGTTTTATCAGCCAATCCGGCAAATGCTTCCCAAGGAGCTTTTGATATACTCAATGGTTCGCCGTTAACAGCAAGAATGTAATCACCGGTTTTTACTTTTAATCCTGGAGATAAAAGAGGTGAACGAACTTCATTATCCCAAGGTGCACCGTTAACAATTCTTTTAATTCTGTATGCACCGTTTGCAATTTCCCAGTCGATGCCGAGGTAGCCGGTATTTTTGTTTTCTGCTTCTTCGGTATCACCTCCGCCTCTGTAAGTGTGCGATGCATTTAGTTCCGAAATCAATTCACCGATAACAAAATTAACATCCCAACGTGTTACGCAATTGTCTATTAATTTCCCGTAATGCTCGCGCATCTTTTTCCAATCGACGCCATGCATATTGGGATCGTAAAAGAAGTCTCTTTCCAGCCGCCAAACATCTGTAAAGATTTGTTTCCATTCGGCTTTTGGGTCAACGGTCATTTCTAGTTGATCTGTCGGCATTTTCTTATCGAGCTTTTGATTTTCTGCAATATCAACAACAGAATAGCTATTCGATTTTCCGATTAAGATTTTTTTGCCGTCCGCGCTAACTTCAAACATATCGGCGTCATCAACAATTTTTTTTTCTTCGCGTTTTTCAAGATCATAAAAATGAACAGGTCTTTGTTTTCCATCCGATCCTGAATTTGGCGGTTTGTGATAAACTAACTTTCCCGAAACTGCATGAATCTTTCCGATATTACCTGCGGCAACCGGAAGCAATTCCAATCTGCTCTCAAAATTGTCGATCGTAATTTTCACATCTTTTACTTTCTCTTTATCCTTTTCATCTTTTTTGTCTTCTGAATCATCTTTCTTCGCATCTTTGTCGTCCTTCTTCTCATCGTCTTTCTTAACTGCAGTTGTATCGTTCTTCGGCGCAAGAGGAGAAACTACATCTGTGTTTAATGTAATAACTGCAATGTTTGTACTGTTTGGGTAAATCCAAGTATTGTCAACATCAGAATAAACAGGCGTAAATGTTCTGTTCGTTGAGAAGTATAAATATTTTCCCTCGGGATCAAAGGATGGGCCGAAATCATTATAGAAGCCCGACGTAACTTGATAGGATTTTTCTTCTTTTATGTCGTATAAAAATATGGCGCTGCTTCGGTTATTAAGATCTCTTGCATAAGCTAGCCACTTATTATCCGGGGACCAACTAACGCTGAAGTTTCTCAATCCGCCTTCGTACAAGCCGCCGCATTTATCAACTTTATATGTTTTGTCTTTTTCAACATCATAAATAAATACTTGCATTGCTTTATCAACAAACGCGAGCATTTTACTGTTTGGCGACCAATATAAACGATATCGATAGCCAGGGCCATAAGAAGTTAATTTTTTTTCGGAATTTTGTTTTTCAAGATCGATCATTGTTAATTCGTATTCGCCGGACTTATCACTCCAATAGGCTGCATATTTTCCATTTGGCGACCATGCGGGATATCTTTCTGCCGAGCCTGGAGATTTTGTAAGATTAATTATTGCACCGTTTTCTGCAGGAATAGAAAAGACTTCTCCACGAGCTTCTACTAGTGCACGTTTTCCATCGGGAGATATTGAACCGCTTTGAATTAATTTGGAAACGTTTTCAACTTTCGGCATCATTGTAATTTCATCGGTAACAACAGAAACTTTTACTTCGCGGTATTTTTCATCTTTCAAACCAAGAAGATAGAGTTTACCGCCGGTTTCAAATACTATTTCCGAAGGTCCGAGTGAAGGAAAGCGAATATCATAATCAGAAAATTTTGTTAGTTGCTTTTTTTCTTTTGTGGTTAGGTCATAACTCCATATGTTAGCGCGGTTTTCTGTTCCCTGGTCTGACAAGAAATAAATCTTATTTCCGAACCACATCGGGAATTCATCGTTTGTGCTGCTGTTCGTAATTTGTTCAGCGGATTTTTTTTCTAAATCGAAAATCCAAATATCGGCGTTCATCCCGCCGCGGTATCTTTTCCAAGTTCTGAATGCCGTTGTTATTGGTGTGTACGCAATTTTTTTCCCATCGGGGGAAACTGATGCCATTTCACCGTACGGTATTATTAATTTCTCCGGCAAACCGCCGGTGGATAATACTTTGTAAAACTGGCTGAATCTTTGTTTGCCGCTTTCCATTGAGGAAGCGTACAAAATTTGTTTTCCGTTCGGGTACCAGCCGATTAATCTATCGGCCATTCCATGGTTTGTAACTCTCACCGGCATTCCACCTTTTGACGGCATAACATAAATATCAGAATTGCCGTCGTAGTTGGCATTGAACGCAATCTGAGATCCATCGGGGGAAAATTTAGGAAATAATTCCTGCCCTTTAGGCGAGCTTAATTTTACAGCATTGCCGCCATCTTTTGCTACAATCCATAAATCACCGCCATAAGCAAAAACTATTTGCGTTGCCGATACATCCGGGTTCTGCAGCATTTTTGCGTCGATTTGTGCGGTTAAGTTTGATGTTATACAAAAGAGTAAAATTAGGTAGACAAGTGAAAATACCTTTTTCATAAAACCTCTCAATTAGTGAAAAGAATTGACACTCCTTAGACGAACTAAAATGTATTTTGGATGTGTATAAATAAAAATATTTTTGGCTTTAATCTGTAATAAATATTCTTAATAAAAGCGGAGACAACGACGTCCAGCTAAGTCCGCCGTTTTGGTTCGTTAAACCCGGTCTCCAATTTTATTAAAGACAATATTTAACTACTGAGTTGAATTTACGCTTTATTTTTTTAGATTGTCATACACCGCTTTAATAAAATTACGAAAGGAAATTATGCGAAAGAAAACCGGCATGAGCGAATTAATTGTTGATAAGGATTTACGCAACAAGATTCGTGAACTTGGCTTCATATTAGGCAAGGTTATTATAGAACAAGAAGGAGAAAATGTTTTTAATATTGTTGAAGAATTAAGAAAGCATACAAAAAGTTTGCGGTCGGAAGGGTTAATATCATCTAAAAACAAAATAAAGAAGATTGTTGATAAGCTTGATGAGAAAACTGCGCAGAAAATAGTTAAAGCATTTTATATCTACTTTCTTCTTGTTAACGCAGCCGACGAAGTACACCAACTCAAATTTCGTATAGCAGCAGGCCAATCCGATGGTTCGATAGATTCGCTGATAAATTACTTGGCTGAGTTTAATATCCCGAATAGAAAACTTCAAAAAATATTTGATGAAATAAATATTGTACCTGTTTTTACTGCCCATCCTACCGAGGCAACACGACAGACGATTCTTCGCCGCCTACTTGAAATAAATCGGCTTCTGCTGGATAAAGAATCAATAAAGCAAGATAAATACCAAGAAAGAAAACTGGATCAAGAAATATTTGCGGCAATAACTTTGCTTTGGCAGACAGATGAAATCCGTTCGCGAAAAATTACAATCAACGATGAAGTGCAAAGAGGAATGTTTTTCTTCAAAGAGATACTATATAGTGTAATTCCGGAATTCTATTCATTCTTTAATTATAAGATTAGTAACGAACTCAATTACAATAAACTAATTCCTTCTCTTATTAAATTCGGTAGCTGGATGGGTGGTGATAGAGACGGCCATCCATTCGTTACCACCGATGTAACAAAAGAAACTTTATTGAATCATAAGAAAAACATTATAGAACTATACCAAAGAGACCTGAACAATTTATATAAAAAATTAAGTTCTTCTATTAGAATGATAAATGTTGCCCCGGGAGTACTTTTATTAATAAAGAGAAATAAAAAGCTGTTTGCTAAGAACAGCAACTCAGTGATGAATAGAAATCCAAATGAAATTTACAGAACTGCATTGCAAACAATTTCTGTAAAACTCGATAAGGTTTTGAAAAACGAAAAGTATTGCTACAAAAACGAAAATGAATTTAAAAATGATTTGATGAAGATTTATGATAGTCTTATTAAAAATAAAGCAAAAGAAATTGCAGATGCTTATGTGCTGCCGTTGATTTATAAAGTTGAAACTTTCGGTTTCCATTTAGCATCATTAGATATAAGACAAAACGCCGAATTACTAAGAAACGGGATGAACGAAATCTGCAGGGTAAACGGTATCTACAAAAATTATATGGGATTGGATGAGAATTCCAAACTCGAATTACTAATTAGGGAAATAAAAAATCAACGCCCGCTTTTAGGAAATTTATCCAGATTAAGTTTAGTAACAAAACAAGTGGTAGAAGAAATAGGATTGATAAAATGGGCAAATGAAAATATTTCAACAATGAGTACACGCGATTACATAATAAGTAATTGCAGTTGTGCAAGTGATGTTTTGACTGTTTTGCTTTTGGCCAAAGAAACCGGGGTTGTTAAAATTAACCGTAATGGGATTTCCGAATCATTAATAAACATACTTCCTCTTTTTGAAACGATTGATGATTTGCATAATTCTTCATCAATTATGGAAAAACTTTTTGATCATAAAATATATCTCGATCAAATAAAGAAAAGAAACAACACGCAAACTATAATGCTTGGTTATTCCGACAGCAATAAAGATGGTGGAATATTTTCTTCCAATTACGAATTATATAAAGCACAAATTAGACTAAAAGAACTTTGCACAAAAAGGAATATTGATTTAATACTTTTTCACGGACGCGGCGGATCAATATCGCGCGGCGGCGGACCCGTATTCCAATCATTATTATCGCAGCCGAAAGGAACTATCGGCGGTAAAATAAAAATTACAGAACAGGGTGAAATGATTTCTTCAAAATACCTAATGCCTGAAATAGCAAAACGAAGTTTAGAGTATGTTGCTTCGGCTGTAATACGTGCACGGGTTCGAGCGTTGTACGGTAAAGATTCGGAATTGATTTCGGACCACTCAAAACTTTTTGATAAGATTTCCGAGTATTCATTTAAATATTATAGGAATCTAGTTGAACAAAATGGTTTCTATAAATACTTCAGAACCGCAACGCCGATAGATATTATCGAGAATATTGAAATTGGATCGAGACCTTCATCGCGCAAGAAAATCCCAGGTATAAAGAGTTTGCGTGCAATACCGTGGGTATTTTCATGGACTCAAAACCGGCAAACAATTTCCGGATGGTATGGTTTCGGTTACGCCGTTAAAAGATGCGTCGATGAAAAACTTACTTCGTGGAAAGAACTTCAATTAATTTTCGGAGAATGGCTGTTTTTTAATTCACTAGTGCAAAATATTGAAATGGTTTTGTTTAAAACAGATATGTTGATTGGTGAGGAATACTCTTCGCTTGCCGATAACAACAAAGAAATGAAAAAAATATTTGAATTGATTCGGAGCGAGTATTTGAATAGTGTTGAAGCTGTTCTTAAAATAAGCAACGAAAAACATTTGCTCGAATCTAATAAACAGCTTCAACAATCATTGTATTTAAGAAATCCTTATATAGATCCGATTAGCTTTATACAAATAAAATTTTTAAAACTGTTCCGCGAGAAAAAACTTAGCCACAGAAAAAAGGAAAAGGTATTTTCGCTTTTGCGTTCAAGCGTTAACGGAATTGCAAGTGGTTTAAGAAATACCGGTTAACTTCTGTTTTGGTAATGTAAAATTAAAGACACTGCCTTTGCCGGGAGAACTTTCAACTGAAATTTTACCGCCGTTCTTTTCGACGAATTCCTTGCAAAGTACAAGGCCCAACCCTGTTCCTATTTCCATTTCGGTGCCGTTTGTCGTGTAGGAAACATCCAATCGGAATAATTTATCGCGTTCTTCATCCGTCATTCCTATGCCGCTATCCACAACCATAACGCTAATGAATTCTTCACTTTCCGAGGACAATATCTTAATAATGCCGTTGCGATTTGTGAACTTAATAGCATTCGATAATAAATTTCTAATTATTGTATTCAACATGTCCTGGTCGGCAAAAACAATTTTAGTATTATCCGGTGTGTAATCTATTGTAATTTCTTTTTTACCAGCAGAAGGATTAATCAATTCAATGTTTTGCATCAAAATTGTATCAAGTTGAATAGATTGGGGTTGAAATACAATTCTACCGGTTTGCGAGCGTGACCACTGCAATAAATTTTGCAGTAAACTATGCGATACATCTGCAGATTTTTTCATCTCTTCAATGTAAAAAAGTTTTTCTTCGTCCGTTAAATCCTTAAAGTCGGATATAAGTAATTCCGAAAAGCCAAGAATTGTTATAAACGGATTCTTTAGATCGTGAGCTATTATTGAAAAGAATTTGTCTTTAGTAATATTTAGTTGATGAAGTTCTTCTGCGTATTTTTTTATTGCGTCGGAGCTTCTTTTTCTTTCGATAACCTGCGCTACCTGGGATGAAACGAACGATAATAATTGCAAGTCTTCTTTTCTAAAAACGTTTTTATTTATGTAATCTCGAACAACAATTGCACCGATAGCTGAACCACTAATCATTAATGGGACACCAAGCCAAATGGCAGCGGGATTTTGCGATGAATCGATTTTATTGCTTTCTTTCAACTCGATTATTTTATCTGTGTCTGCCAAGATTGGGTTGCCTGTTTTTATAACTAAGCCTACTAAACCCTTACCGAGTTTTTGAGGAGGACGAGATTTTTCTCTCTCATCAACGAAATAGGGGAATGATACGGTGTCTGTTTTATCATCGTAAAGGGCGATGTAAACATTTTTTGCCGGTATCAATTCTTGAATAATTTCATGAAGTCTAACGTACAACATTTCAATATCCGAAGTAGTATTTGCAGCTTCAGAAATATGGTAAAGAGCCTCTCGCACTTTCTCAGCTTTTTTTCGTTCAGTTATATCATGTCCAATTCCTACGAGTCCAATTATTTTTCCTTCATCGCTGCAAAGAGGAATCTTTGAGGTTAACAGCCACTTTTCAATACCGTTGTCATTTGAAAAATATTCTTCACGGTTAAGAATTGGCTTGCCTGTATTAATAACAGATTGGTCGTCGGCATAAAATGCAGCAGCCGCTTCGTGAGTAAAAAAATCAAAATCGGTTTTACCAATTGCCTCTTCTTCGGATTTACACCCGAGGTTTTCGAGATCGCTTTTATTAACAAATGTTTTTCTATACTTCAAATCTTTGACATAAATAGCATCCGGAATGTTGTTTAATACCGTGCGCATAAAAATGCGTTCGTTTTGGAGAAGTTCTTCCGTCTTATGATGCTGGGTTACATCTCGTGTAATCCCAATAGTTCCAACTATCTCTCCATGAGAGTTATAAAATGGAATTTTTGAAGTTGAAATCCATGTTATTTTTCCGTCGGGCCATTTTATTTTTTCTTCTTTACCTATTATTGCTTTACCAGTTCTAATTATTTCTTGTTCATCATTATATGTTTCAACGGCATGTTCACGGTTGAAAAGATCGAAATCGGTTTTGCCTATTAATTGTTCGGGGCTAGAATAATTATGATTTTTTGCTACAGTTTTATTAACAACAATAAATTTTCCTTCCAAATCTTTATAGTAGATACTATCGGTGCTGTTCTCGAGCAAAGCAGTAAATAGATTTTTACTTGAAGTTAAGTCGTTGATTATTTGTTTCTGTTGAGAATTATTTTGAACTAGTACAAGAATTTGTTTATTCCCGCTTTCATCTTCAATTACAAATCTGGTTACAATCGCAAAAAAAACGTCTCCGCTTTTAGAAATGTATCTCTTCTCAAGAGAATACTGAGACCTTTTTCCCGTCCGAATTTCATTAAAAAGTTTTTGATCGGCTTTTAAATCGTGTGGATGGGTTATTTCGGTAAACGACATCTTTGATAATTGTTCTTTACCGTAGCCGATCATTTTTTGAAATGCAGGATTACTACTTAATATGTTGCCATCGATATCTTCTAATACAATACCAATATCTGAATTGTGAAAAATAGTTTCATAAAAAATCTTGAAATGCGAATCATTCACTAATGAAGACTTAGTACTAGAATTCATTTTAATAAATCCGCTGTTTAATTATTTAAAATAAAAACACTGTTCTCGTTTGTTATAATCTCTATTGCAATATAACAACATATGTAAAAAAAAATCAGCTATTTATTGTAGCTGATTTTTTGATAGTTAATGTATCTTATAAGAGTATTTGTTAATCAATGTACTCTGCAGGTTCCATCAATGTTTACTTCCAATGTCCCCCCTGCAAATTTTAATGCCGCGGTATCGGCATCAATCTCATTTGTGAATATCACTTCGATTCCATTGTTTCTTAAGTCCTCTATAACACGCCATCCTGCCGCAGTACATATTAAATTTGAGCACCCTTTTAATCCCTCAACCAAACTTGAATGATCGTTAGAATGTCCGTGTTCACCTGTGCCGTGGTGATGTTCTCCTTTATGATGATTTGTAAAGCCATTATTAATTTGTTCGCGGTTGATAATATTATTCTTTTCGATATTGTAAATAATAAATCCGTTACATCTTCCGATGTGTCCGGTGACGGTTAAAAAATCGTCTGTAGCAATTGCTATTTTCATTTTTTTATACTCCGTTAATTATTAGTTTCAATTTTTATGGCTTTGCCGTTGATTATTGCGTCGGCAGTTTTAAATCTAGCACTTTCTAAAACTCTGCCAAAAGTGGCTCTGCTAATTTTCATTTTAATGGCACCCTGCTCGTGATTCAATAATTCAAAATCGGCAAGACGCAGCGCTTCCAGTTCATCATGCTCAAGATGTATTTCCGATAAATTACTCATGGGAATTCCGCGCGGCTTAAAATAATTTGAAACTGGATTGCAACAAATTCTCCTGCACTTTTTTGGTCTTGCCATAATGTCCTCATAATTATGAGTATATGCTCATAACAAAATTATGAAATTATTACTTAAAGAAAAAGTATTTCTTGAATTTATTTCGTTGGTGGATTGGCGGTAAAAATTGAGAGTTTAACAGAAAGGTGATATAAAAAAACCGCGTTGTTAAAAACGCGGTTTTCAAAGAATCATTCGCCGAAATCTTCTCCGGCGCCTTCAGGCATTTCATTTTGAGTTCTATCGCGCTGATTCGCTTTATAATTGTTAATGTTGAATCTTAAATTGAGCATAACTATCGGCGATTCACGCTCCATATGCCTGTAACTATAAAAATCAAAGGATTTGTTTTCGGATTCGAATTTTGCAGAACTCAGGACATCGCGGATTTGGAGTGTTGCAGTTAAAGTTTTATCAAACAATTCCTGTTTAATAGCAAGATTTGTGAATAAAAATCCCTCACGCTTTCCTTGGGCAGAAACAGAAGGACTATTATAACTGGCATTTATTTGAAGTTGTGTTGAAGAACCCAACTTAATTGTATTGTTAAATCTTAGATTCCAGTTAAAACTGTTTCTTGAAAAATCCTGTCCGTACAAGATTCCTTCGATTTTGTAGTCGTACAAATTTCCCATCAAATTAACATTCCAATTGTTAATAGGATCAAAATTGAAAAACAATTCAGTACCTAGCGAATAGTCTTTCCCAATGTTTTCAACAGAATTAAGAGTTACCTTTTCGGAATAAACAGATTGGATTCGCTCTATCCTATTGTTTGTTACTCTATAGTATCCCTCAAAAGATAAAACGCTTTTACCAAAAAAGGTTTGATAACCGAACTCATACGAATCAATATATTCTGGAAGCAACGCCGGGTTGCCTACTCGAATATTATAAGCGTCCATCCAGGTTACGAACGGCTCCAATTCCCAGCCGCGCGGGCGGTTTATTCTGCGTGTATAACTCGTCATCATTTGATGCCCGGCCAAAAACTCATATGATAAATGTGCGGAAGGGAAGTAATCCCATTTATCAATTGTAAAATTTTGATTTGTACTTTTTAATTCTATCGAACGCCCGGTATATTCTGTTCTAAAACCTAATTGGTAACCAAGCTTATTGTATTTGCTCGAATACATTGTGTAAATAGCAACTTCGTCTTTGTCATAATCTATATCTTTGTCGTAAAGAGGGTCTATTTCATATATTTCTGTGGATGGATTGTATTTCGATAATCCTGTCATTTCATTATCATATTCGAATTCACCTTGGAAACCAGCTTCGAATTTGGTATCGATGCCCAAAGGTAATGTATAATCTAATTTTGTTTCGAATTCTTTGCCGGGTCCCTTTTCGGTTGTTATTTGCCCGTTTAATATTTGGCTGGTATTGAAAAGCCGGTTTAGGTTTTCGTCTTCCGAATTGTTTGAATTAAAAAGTAATTCGGCGGAAATTTGATGACCTTTGTCCTCGAATGGGTGTTTATAATTTGCAAACAACGAATAGAAATCGCCAGCTCGTTTGTCTTCGGAATAGCTGGACAAATCGCTTGGTGTTTGATCTAATGAAGTCCATTCGGAAAAATTTAAATTTGATTTGCCGGATTGTGATCGGTTGCCGTATCGCCCGCCGAGTGAAAGTAAGTTTTTATTACCTAGGTCAAATGACATTGATCCTCTAAAACCGTAATGTTCCATCTCTCTATTGTCGCTTCCGTTCGCGTTGTAATAAGAAATTTTTGAACCGTCGTCTGTCCAGTTTTGTGTAAGTTGATTCCCGCCGAAATTTCTGATATTATAATTCAAACCAACATTAGCCTGAAACGATCCGCCTTTCATATCTGCAATTGCTTCGCCGCCGTATTTGTTTTTCAATCCGCCGTTTAATTCAAATACTCCGCTCAAGCCTTGGAGTTTGCTTTTCTTTAATATCACATTTATTATACCAGCAGTACCCTCGGGGTCGTATTTAGCTGAAGGGTTTGTAATTATCTCGATGTTTTCGATAGAACTTGCCGGTATTTGTTCCAAGGCGTCGGCAGGGTCCAAGATCGTAGGCCGCCCGTCAATCATAACCTTGAAATTACTGCTGCCGCGCAGACTTACATTACCTTCAATATCAACTGTTACGGAGGGTATATTCTCAAGAATATCGATAGCAGTACCGGAGCTTGCGGAAAAATTTTCGCCAACATTGATTACTTTTTTATCTATTTCATATGAAATAGAAGCGCGTTCACCGCTTACAACTACATCATTAACTCCATATGATTTAGGAGCGAGAAAAATTTTACCTACATCTATAGTTGCGTTGTTTTTAATCTGTATTTGATTTATAAAGGAATTATCATAACCAATAAAACTAACTCGTAGAAAATAATTACCGTTTTTTACTCCGGTTAAAACAAAATTTCCGTTTTTGTTTGTAACAGTGCCAACTGATTGTACGCTATCGGGCAGGCTAAATAGAACAATGTTTGCAAATTCAAGCGGTGCAGATGAATTTAGATCAACAACAGTTCCTTCGATTGAAGCTGACTGCCTGCGACCATCATTTTGTGCAGTAATTAATAAGTTGAGCGACATGAACAGTGAAATTACAAAAATCAACTTTGTTCTTCTTAAAACCATTTTCATTCCCTTTCGTTAATTTAAAAATCAATTCCTTGTAGTTTGATTTTTCGACATGAAACGTAAACAGCAGGTTTAAAGTTTGAAAACGCTTTTACAAAAAATTACAATTGTTGACAAAGATTAATATTGACAGAATGCAATCATTTATCGTATATTTACGATGAACGATAAAGGAGGCGTGTATGTCTCAGAACAAAATTGAAGAGTTTTCATCTCGTGAAATAGAGCTAGCGGATATTGCAAAAGCTTTGTCACACCCGGCAAGAATAAAAATTCTAAAAATCCTTGCGCAGGAAAATGTATGTATGTGCGGCGAAATCGTTGATATGCTTCCATTAGCGCAAGCTACTGTATCGCAACATCTAAAAGAATTAAAAAGAGTAGGTTTAATCAGCGGGGAAATTGAGGGACCCAAAACGTGTTATTGTATTAATACAACTGCTGTAATAAAAGCTTTTGCAAAACTAACGGAATATTTTAATCAAATAGATAAGGAGTGCAAAGGATCATGCAAAACTCAAACGAAGTAAAAGAAATAGTAAAAGAGAAGTACGGTGAAATCGCAAAACAATCTATGAAAGGTTGCGGGTGCGGCTGTGGTTGCTCGGATGGCAGCGATATAATCGGCTACACGATTATGCAGGATGAGTATTCTCATCTTAATGGGTACTTCTCGGAAGCGGATTTAAAACTCGGTTGCGGAATTCCGACCGAACATGCAGGAATTAAATTCGGCGATACGGTTGTTGATCTCGGCAGCGGTGCTGGTAACGATGCTTTTGTTGCCCGGGCTATCGTTGGTGAAACCGGAAAAGTTATTGGCATTGATATGACCGAAGCAATGATTGAAAAAGCAAACCGTAACAAATCAAAACTTGGTTTCGAAAATGTTGAATTCAAACTAGGCGATATTGAAAGTATGCCTTTGGAAAATTCAATGGCTGATGTGGTTGTAAGCAATTGTGTACTGAATCTCGTTCCGGATAAAGTGAAAGCATTTACAGAGATATATAGGATCATAAAGCCCGGCGGACATTTTTGTGTTTCGGATATTGTTTTGAAAGGAGAACTGCCGGAAAAATTAAAAAAATCTGCCGAAATGTATGCGGGATGCGTTGCAGGCGCAATTCAACAAGAAGAATATCTAAGAATTATAGAAAAAACAGGATTTAAGAATATTGAAATAAAAGCGTCTGTGAATTCTCCGCTACCGGATGATATTTTGAAAAGCTATTTAACAGATAGTGAAATACAAGATTACAAACAAAGCGGCGCCGGAATTTTTAGCATTACTGTTTCTGCGGATAAAATTTAATCAATAAATGTTTTTAAAATAATTAGTGCCTTTGAGTCCCTGATATGTAAAGAAGTCGCAAAGGCACTATTCATAATTTCGTTACAGAAATAAAATTTATGCTACACTTTCCATTTCAAGAGTTTGATCGTTGTGTTCGATACTGAAAAGAAACTGGGCTTTTGGATTTTTTTCTTTCGCACGCTGCAATGAATATTCAGACTCTGCGATGTAAACCAAGTTTTTATTTTTATCGTAAAACAAATTATTCGACCACAAATTCAATAAACTTTCTATATCGCTTTTGTTTTCGTATTTAACCCAGCAGGCTTTGTGCGATGGGTAATTAATAAATTCGCATTGTGCGCCGAACTCATGTAAAAGGCGGAATTTAATTACATCAAATTGTAAAGCACCAACAACTCCAATAACTTTTCTATTTCCGTAATTCTGTGTAAATAACTGCGCCAAACCTTCGTCGGTTAATTGGCTTATTCCTTTTTCAAGCTGCTTTGATTTGAACGGATCGGTATTTCGTAATTCTCTAAAAATTTCCGGTGAGAAGCTCGGAATGCCCTTAAACATAAAAGCATCGCCTTCGGTTAATGTATCACCTATTTTGAATAACCCGGTATCATAAAGTCCGATAACATCGCCGGCATAAGCATCATCAATAACGCTTTTTGCTTGACCTAAAAAGGTGGCCGGGTTAGGAAATTTAATTTGCCTATCTAACCGTACATGATGATAAAACTTATTCCTTTCAAATTTGCCCGAACAAACACGTAAGAATGCAATCCTGTCGCGGTGTTTGGGATCGATGTTTGCGTGAATTTTAAATACGAAGCCGCTGAAATTTTCATTTTCTGCTTCGATCAAACCGTTGGTTGATTCCCGCGGTGCCGGCGGAGGGGCAATCTCTACAAAAGTATCAAGCAATTCTTTAACGCCGAAGTTGTTAAGCGCGCTTCCGAAAAACACAGGCGCCAGATGGCCTTCCCTATATTTTTCTATGTCAAATCTTTCATAAATACCGTTAACAAGATCGATATCGTTTTTTAATTTTTCTGCACCTTCACCGAAAGTTTCGGCTAATTCGGGGTCATCGATTGAATTAAAAAGGCGTACTTCATCTTCAACTTTTTGTTTGTTGGAATGAAAAAACGCAAAAGAATTTTTGTAAATATTATAAACTCCTTTAAATGTACTTCCTATTCCAAGCGGCCAACTTAATGGTCGAACTTTAATGCCGAGTTTATTTTCTACTTCGTCTAAAAGTTCAACCGGATCTTTTCCTTCTCTATCGAGTTTATTAATAAAAACAATAACGGGCGTATTTCTCATCCGGCAGACATTCATAAGTTTTTCTGTTTGTTCTTCAACTCCTTTAACGCAGTCAATTACAAGTATCACACTGTCAACGGCGGTCAATGTTCTGTAAGTGTCTTCCGCAAAATCTTTGTGCCCCGGAGTATCGAGGAGATTAATTATCGCGTCTTTATATTCGAAAGAAAGGACAGATGTAGCGACAGAAATTCCGCGCTGTTTTTCAATTTCTAAAAAATCCGAAGCGGCTGTTTTCTTTATCTTGTTGGATTTTACAGCTCCTGCAATTTGAATCGCGCCGCTGTACAAAAGCAATTTTTCCGTCAACGTTGTTTTGCCTGCATCCGGGTGACTTATAATTCCAAAAGTTTTACGGCGCTCTATATTTTTCTTAATGCTCATTTTCAAATTAATAGTTAGTGTTGTTGATGATTTTCGATCGAGGAAATTGCGGTTTGCCCGTAAATCTCAAATCGGGTTTTTTATATGAGAAAATCAAAATTCACAAGACAAATATAAGCTTTTACCTAAATATTGAGAAACTATAAATAATCGTACAATGGAATTGCGAAAATAAATTTGAATTTCTTTAGAAAATCACAAGTTTTATTATTGTTTCTAAATAGGCGGTAATGCGAAAAGCAGTATTGATTAACGGGCTGGTATATTTTCGAAACAGACTTACTATAATAAATACTCTCCGCTATTGGAACGGAGAGTTTGTAATTAGGATCGCTTTCACCCTTAAACGGAAAATGATACCATGCTATTTTAAATAAATCATTTTTTTTGTTTCGGAATAGTTGCCACATGTAATCTGATAATAGAAAACTCCGCTTGCAAGGTCGGCGGCATTGAAAACGGTTTTATGATGCCCGGCGGATTTGATTTCATTTATTGAAGAAATTAATTCGCCAGAACAGTTATAAATTTTTAGCGATACATTGCCACCTTTAGGCACTGAGTATCCGATAGTTGTTGAAGGATTAAAAGGGTTAGGATAATTTTGATATAAACGATAATTGTTCAGTATGCCTTGCCTACTTTCCACCGAAGTTGCACCATCTTCGAAATCAAGTTTAGACGAAACATGCGGAAGTAAATGCTGCTCAATTCTGTTTCTTAAATAATTGGCATGAGCGCCGTTGAACGAAATGAGCTGATGCTGAATGCCTTCTGCTTTTAATAGTTCCGAAGTATAATCGCTTCCGCGGCAAATCCACGAATACTCATCCTTTGTCCCGTACTCAATTGTAAAATCAACAAGTGATTGCAAATTGGTTTTATACATTTTAATTTTTTCTTTAAAACCTCCGTAGCCGTTTTCATAGTTTTGTAAAACAGTTGAATCGCATTTCAATACACCGTTTTCGTAACTGTACGGATATTTTGTGTAGTGCGGGTATGCAGTTGTGTCGGGCGAAAAAGCAGCGCCGTAACCGTAAATAAAGCAAGTAAACCAATCGCCTGCATTTCTTCTTGAAGTCATATATGTTTTGAAGGCATTAGCAGCATTTGTTTTATCCATTTTGCTCCACTCGTCAATCTTGCTTAAATATGATTTTATGATTGTTTCTGAAGTGAAAGTGCCTTGATCTTTTAAACCGTTTTGATCGTACAAGCCGGGACTCATTGAATAAATTATTCCGAATGTATCTGAATTTTTCATGCCGACATTTATTGCGCCGAATCCGCCCATAGAGTGCCCGGCAATTGCACGCGCCTCCCGTTTTTTTATTGTTCTATAATTATTATCAATGTAGGAAACAACATCCTTTGCAACCCAATCGCTCCAATTGCCGGAAGCCGTAGAGTTTTCGTAAAAGCTGCCGTCCATTAGATTAATCCCGTCAAGCAGAACAAAAATCATTTCTTTAATAGCGCCGGAGCTGATTAAGTTATCCATAGAGTTTTGCAATCTAAAACCTTGTATCAAACCGTTTAGGAAATAAATACTTTTGTCGCCGTGCCCGGCAAGGAAATAAACAACAGGATAGTTTTTTTGTGAAGACGAATACGATGGCGGTAAGTATACGTTTATTTCCCGCGTTGGTGAATAATCGATTTTATTGTTGCTAAGAGAAGGCGAGTCGATTTGAAGTGTTAATAATTGTCCGCCTGTTGTTTGTCCATTTGAAAGTGAAACAAAGAGAACGATAAATAATGTGCAGAAAACAATTTTTTTCATGACGAATCCTTTGATAGTTTAATTAATACGCTGCAAAAGTGATTAATTAATTATCGGTTGTCGTCACGGTTTATAAGGTAGGACGTTCGAATACTGTAAACGGTACTTTGAAGTTAGTTTTTTGTGCAAATATCTCTTTTGTAATCCGAAGGGGTTTTACCGGTAAGTTTTTTGAATGAATTATTGAAAACGGACTTTGAATTGAAACCGCATTCGTATGCGATTTCCAGAATCGTTTTTGAGTTGCAAGAATTGTCGGCAAGCATCTTTTTACATTCCTCAACTCTGTAATAGTTAACAAAATCGTAAAAGTTCTTGCCAAATTCGGAATTGATAATTTGCGAAACTATATGATTCTGAACCTTTAACTTTTCGGCTATTTCGGCTAAGGAAAGAGTATTCGACCGGAATATTTTTTCTTCGTTCATTAAAAATGTAAGCTTTTTTAGATAGACCTCTTTTTCATCGCTGTCGAGAAGTGTTTTCTCATATTTCCTTCGCACAGCTGCAATCTTGTTCTGGAAAACTTCGGGGAAACGTATGGCTATTAAAACGACAGAGTTTGCAAAGACAAAAATACCGGCTATTGTAAATGTGAAAAGTATATCTAAAAGATTTTTATCAGTAACAATAAAAATACTTATGATATTTACAGCCCAAATAAATATGAAACCTCCAAGCAAAAATTGAAGCCACCGCAGATGGTTCAACTGGGCTTGTGCAAAATTCTTTTTAAGATATTCTTTGTAATATGAAAGTAGTTTATAGCTTAATATTGAATAAATAATGAAGTGCAAATAAACTACTGTGGTTGTTAATGTTATGAATAAATTATTGAAAAAAGCTTTGTAGAACACAGTAAAGTTTTTACTTGATACCAAATAAATCAGTTGAAAAATATTGTTGATCAAAAAAAACAAAATAAAAGGCGTAAAATTCAAAAGCAGTATTTTATCAATCTTTACTTCGTTGAAAGTTGATTTCTTTATGTAGAAATAAATAGAAGGACCGAGAGCCAAATCAAAAGCAAAGCCGTGTAAAACCAAAAACATAAAATTTGTTTCGCTGCCGGCAGAAGGTTTTAAAAAATCAAAAGCGAAACAAATTGCCTTTGCAATAAAAAAACCCGATAGAAATTTATTTGCAATTGTATTGCCGTCTTTTATTAATAATAATACAATTCCGGCTAAGGATAACTGAAAAATCGAAAAAAGAAGCAGTAAATTTTGAAACGAGTATGTCATTAGTAGTTTATTCTTCGTATTAAAACGTGGTGCAAAGCTCTAATATTTGAAGTTAAAATTCAAATCCGATTAATTCTTCCCAAAAGAATAATTATTGTGATTTAGAGTTTATAGAGGAAAACAAATCAAACATTTCAAGAATATGAATTGAAATAGTGGTATTTTGGCGCCGGATTTTTTTCATAATATAAGATTACGATGCTAAAGCCAAAACTCTTTACCACACTTCAAGATTATAACAAAGAAAAATTTCTCGCCGATTTAACTGCAGGAGTAATTGTAGGAATAGTTGCACTTCCTCTGGCAATCGCGTTTGGTATCGCAAGTGGTGTAACTCCCGAAAAAGGAATTATAACCGCAATCATTGCGGGATTTATAATTTCTGCATTCGGCGGAAGCCGTGTTCAAATCGGCGGGCCAACAGGCGCATTTATTATTATTGTCTACGGGATTGTTCAGAATTACGGAACAACCGGGCTTGCAATTGCAACTATTATGGCCGGAATAATTTTAGTAATAATGGGATTAGTAAAATTCGGCTCGCTGATAAAATTTATTCCTTATCCGGTTGTCGTAGGTTTTACAAGCGGAATTGCTTTGTTAATTTTTTCGACCCAGATAAAAGATTTTTTCGGTTTGCAAATGCAAGAAGTGCCGTCGGAGTTTCATGAAAAATGGATGGCATATTTCGGTGCTTTCTCAACTGTCAATTATTACGTGCTCGGGATAGCACTTCTCGCTTTATTGATAATGATTTTCTGGCCGAAAGTTACCCATCGCATACCGGGCTCTTTAGTTGCAATAATTATAACAACAATTTTAGTAATAGTTTTTAAAATACCCGTTGATACAATCGGAAGCAGATTTGGGGAGATACCTTCAAATATTCCTTCTCCGAGTTTTTATGAAATCAATTTAGATGTAATAAAAAACCTAATCGGACCTGCAACCGTGATTGCTTTGCTCGCGGCAATTGAATCACTTCTTTCAGCTGTAGTTGCCGATGGTATGATAGGCGGCAAACACAGAAGCAACATGGAATTGATCGCACAAGGTCTTGCGAATATTATCACTCCTATTTTCGGCGGAATACCCGCAACCGGTGCAATTGCAAGAACTGCTACAAATATTAAAAACGGCGGAAGAACTCCTGTAGCGGGAATTGTTCATGCGCTTACACTTTTACTTATTATGCTGTTTTTTGGAAGCTATGCAAAGTTAATACCGATGGCCACGTTAGCGGCAATTCTTGTTATAGTTTCTTATAACATGAGCGAATGGCATTCTTTTAAATCGCTGCTGAAAAGTCCTAAAGGTGATGTAATTGTGTTGTTAACAACTTTCTTCTTAACAGTAATATTCGATTTAACAATTGCGATTGAAATAGGGATGGTATTGGCAGTATTATTATTTATGAAACGTATGGCGGAAGTATCAAACGTCAGTGTTATTACAAGAGAACTTGAAGATGAAGAAGAAAAACCCGATCCGAATGCGATCGATAAAAAACAAATTCCTTTGGGCGTTGAAGTTTTTGAAATTAACGGACCTTTCTTTTTTGGCGCGGCAAAAAAATTCAAAGATCAAATGCTTGCGGTTGAAGAACCGCCAAGAGTTAGAATTATCCGTATGCGTAATGTCCCGGCGGTTGACGCTACAGGTCTGCAGACACTGAAAGATTTTTATCACGATGCTAAAAAACACAAAACACATATGATTCTTTCCGGTGTTCACACACAGCCGTTATTCGCGATGACACAAGCCGGCATTTTCGATCTTTACGGTGAAGAAAATATTTTCGGAAATATTGACGACGCGCTCGATCATGCAAGAGAAATTCTCGGACTGCCTAAATTAGGAAGACCGGCTGATTTTGTTCCGACGGTTAAAAGAGAAATGTAGAATTATTTCATTTGTTTGGTGAATCGCGGGAATAGCATTTTAAAATGTTGAGCCATACTTGCAAAAACAAGTATCCAGAAAATGATGAATAATTGAAATAAATAAATTGGACTTAAACACAAAAGATATTTCCCATTTGCTGATGATGCCCGAAAAGGAAATTCAACAGCTAATTAAGAAGAAAGAAATCCCCTTTCAACTTCTTCACGATAAAATAGTATTTAATAAACAACAAATTATTGAATGGGCGCTGGGCAGAAATTTATCTATAAACATTTCGGGTCATAAAAAATTTAGCGAATACCATATTGAATCAATCGGTACTCTGTTAGAAAAGGATTCTTTCCATTATAACTGCAAATTAAGCGAGCCTTCTTATATCGAGCAGATGATTTCACAAATCAGATTTGAGAAAAATGTCGACAGCGAAATTATTGTACAACTATTGAAAAGCCGGGAATCAATGATGAGCACGGCAATAGGGAATGGAATTAGTCTGCCTCACCCGCGTATTCCGCTTATGGTAGGAAAGAACAAACCGCTCATTAATTTTTTCTTTCCGGTTAATCCGCTGGACTTAAAATCCATAGACAACAGACCTGTTCATACTTTGATTCTGCTTATCTCGCAAACTATTAAACAACATCTAAGTCTGATTGCACACCTGAGTTTTTTACTTTCGAGAGAGACATTCCGTTTTGCTTTGGAAAACCGGCTTGAGTACAAGGAAATATTGGACATAATAAAAAAGATTGAGGAGACTAGAAGCAAATCCTAATGAAAGATATAATTGATACCGGTAATGTTTTATTCATTGCGGCATTTATAATTCAGTTACTCGCAATTGTTTTTCTTTTCTTTAAGAATGAAAGCAAAACATTATATTCAACTAACATCGTTCTGATTATTGGATTGATTCTTGGACTAATCTCTAATTTATCTTCGGCACTTTTTAATTCTGGTAAAATTTCTTCTGCCGGAATTTTCGATAATTGGATTTGCCTTGACGGGTTGAGTATTTATTTTTTGTTTATAATTCAGCTTGTAGCAATTCCAACTACGATATATAATCTTTCATATCTTCAACATTACATCAGCCATAAAAAATCAATTAAAAGTTTTATTGCATTCTATATTATACTTTTAATCTCAACCCAATTCATTGTAATTGCAAATCATGCAATCCTATTTTTGATATGCTGGGAAGTGATGAGCATGTCTGCGTACCTTGCTATGATTTTTGAAAAAGAGAAAGAAGAAGTTCAAAAGGGAAGTTTTTATTATTTCGCAGCGTCGCATGTTTTGATTTTTATTCTTTATATAATGTTTTTCCTTCTTCATCATCAAACCGGGAGCTGGTATTTCAGCGATTACCGTCTTTCATTTTCAAGCGGTGTTGTTGTTCCAATAATTTTTATTTTATCTTTTATCGGCTTTGGAATTAAAGCGGGATTTATGCCTTTCCATTTTTGGCTGCCGCAAGCTCACCCGATTGCGCCGACTGTTCTTAGCGCATTTCTTTCAGGCGTAATAATTAAAACAGGTATCTATGGAATTCTCAGAACATTTCTTTTTATAAAACCTGTTCCGGAATGGTGCGGGTGGCTGATGCTTGGCGTTAGTATTATCAGCGCTATACTTGGTGTATGGTATGCGCTTGCACAACACGATATTAAGAAATTACTTGCGTATCACTCGGTTGAGAATATTGGAATTATCGGAATAGGTATCGGAATAGGATTTATTGGTTCGGCGAATAATTTACCGGCTGTTGAAGTGTTGGGATTCGGCGGAGCGCTTCTGCACACATTGAATCACGCAATATTTAAAAGTCTTCTGTTCATCGGCAGCGGCGTTGTGTATCAAAATCTTGGAACAAGAAATATTGAATTGATGGGCGGACTTGTTCACCGCGCTAAATATATTGTTTTGCTTTTTTTGATCGGCTCTGTTGCAATCAGCGGAATACCGCCGTTCAATGGTTTTATTTCTGAGTTTATTATTTATGCCGGTTTTTTCAAAACCGCCAACGAGTTGAAGAACTATTATCCGATAATTATGCTGATGTTTGTTGTCGGACTGGCGTTCGTGGGTGGATTGGCGGTGGCATGCTTTACAAAAGTAAACTCAATTATGTTTTTGGGAAGCGAGAGGAAGGAAGTGAAGCATTTTCATACTTCAGTTTATGATTACATATCACTTGGAATTTTTGCTGTGCTTTGTATTATCATTGGCTTTTACCCGCAACCTTTTGTTGGTGTAGTAAACAAAGTAATTACCGACGGTTTTGTTGCAGAAAATTCTTCATCTGCATTAATAAATGTCAATTGGCTATACTTCACATTAATATTTTCTTTCATAGCGCTTGGTGTTTTTGTTTTATATCTAATAAAAATTAAACTTGAAAAAAAATACGGAAGACGAATCTCGGATGCATGGGGCTGCGGTTACGAAAATCTTTCACCTCGAATGCAATACACGGCTTCATCATTTGCAGATGAATTGAACACCATTCCCAAAACAATTTTAGTCTATAATAAAAAAATTGAAGTTTCGGAAAATGCATTCCCAGTACAATCAAAATTTGAAAGTCATTCCAAAGATTTTATTGATAGCAAAATTGTTTTACCGTCGTTTAATATTTTAAAGAAACTCGTTGCGAAAATTGAGTTTTTAAGTCAAACGGATATTCGTTATTACATAGCTTTCATTTTAATAATAATCATTATTTATAGTACGATAGCTTTCTTATGGGTATGAATATTTTACAAGGAATTATTTCGGTTCTGGTAATTTTAGGTTTGGCGCCTTTATTTGCCGGAATGGTGAATAAACAGAAAGCTATTCTAACGGGAAGGATTGGCTCGCCGGTACTTCAGCCCTATTATGAGTTGAATCGACTTTTTAAAAAAGAAACTATTAATTCTACAAACGCTTCTTTTATGAGCCGCATTTCCCCATTAATAAATTTTGTTTCCTTGATAATTGCAGCGGCAATGCTTCCAGTCGGGTTTTGGAAACCGCTCATAAGTTTCAACGGCGATATAATTTTGTTTGCTTACATTTTAGGTCTTGCAAGATTTTTTCAAATCCTTGCGGCGATGGATATCGGAAGTTCGTTCGAAGGAATGGGGGCGGCGCGCGAAGCAACATTTGCATTATTTGCAGAACCAATTTTCTTTTTTACAATAGGAAGTATTGCAATTATCAGCGGGCAAACATCGCTTTATGATATTTATCATTCAATTGAACTAACAAATATTTCCTACGAAGTTTTTATTGTTATTTGTTCTATTTCGGTTTTTATGCTTGCTGTTACCGAGTGTTCAAGAATGCCGGTGGATGATCCCAATACGCACCTCGAACTCACAATGATTCACGAAGTTATGATTCTTGATAATTCCGGTATTGATTTGTTTCTGTATCAATATTCAAGTTATTTAAAACTTTTCATCTATACTGTTCTTGAAATATCTTTTTTCTACCCGTTAAGCAATCAAAGTTATTTGTTGGGGATTTTGATTTTCATTACCGGCAGCGTTGCCCTTTCACTCACTTTGGGAATTGTTGAAACGATAACTTCAAGATACAAGATGAAAAATATCCCGCAGTATTTGTTGTTCGCTACCGCTATCGGAATATTGAATTTGCTGATTTATACTTTTACTAAATGAGTAGTAAATGGAAAATGTTTTAAGCATACTTTTTTGTTTGTCGCTGTTCTATGTTGCAGTTACATCGCGCGTAAAAGCATACGTTACGGTACTGCGTGTGCAAGGAATAATTTTATCAGTTTTATTAATGATTCCGTTCATTTATGATTTTTCGGTTTTTGGAATAATTCTTCCGGCGACTTTACTGCTTGTAAAAGTTTATTTTATTCCGGGATATATAAACAAAGTTATTCTAGACCTTGATATTAAAAGGCGAATTGAACCCTCAATTCAACAAATGGTTTTTTTGCCGCTGGTTATTGCATCAATGATTGTAATATTTCTTGCCTCGAACATTCTTTCTCAAAGCACTGAACTTGATGTTATCCCGTTTGCCTCCGGTTTCTCGGCTATTGTAATCGGCATCTATATCATTATGTTCAGAAAAAAACTAATAGTTCATGTTTGCGGTTTTTTAATTATGGAAAACGGAATATTTTTATTCGGCACGGCCGTAGCTTCTGAACTCCCGATGATGATAGAATTGGGAACATTGCTCGATATTTTCGTAGTAGTATTTTTAATGGGAATAGCATTGAACAAAATCAGCAGTACATTTGAGGGCTTTGAAGTAACACATCTTGGGAGGCTGAAGGACTGATGTTCGAATTCTCCATTTTCATATTGCTGCCTTTATTCACTGCCGTGTTGTGCTACCTCGTAAAAGATTTAAAAATACAATACGGTGTTTCTTTATTTGTTTCACTGCTGCACATTGGTTTATCGCTGTTGGTTTTTTTAGGATTGTACCGCACACATCTGCCGACTTTTTTTAGCATAGATTCATTGAGTAAATTTTTCTTGCCAATACTTTCAAATGTTTACTTCTGGGTAGTGTTGGTTTCTTTTTCCTTTTTGCAAAGACCGGCGCTGTCGAAATCTGAAGAGGGGAAAAAATATTATTTCGCTCTTTTAAATTTTTATCTCGCCGCAAATTCCGCAGCTATGTTGAGCAATCATTTTGGTATGTATTGGGTTGCCGCCGAAGCAACAACATTAAGCGTAGCGCCTTTAATCTACTTTTACCGCAATGAAGAATCACTCGAAGCAATGTGGAAATATTTGTTCTTGGTTTCGGTTGGGATTGCTTTTGCATTCATAGGAATTTTATTGCTGACGCTTTCTGCAAAAGGAACAGTGCTCGAAGGAAAACAATTGTTCTTTTGGGATTTTATACGTAATGCCGTTCAATTAAATCCAATTTGGTTGAAGGCGAGTTTCATTTTTATTTTTGTTGGATTAAGTACAAAGATAGGAATTGCGCCCATGCACCCCGGCGATATTGATGCAACAAGCAATGCACCGAGTCCCATAGCCGCTTTGATGTCCGGCTCGCTGCGTTTAACCGCGCTTCTTGGTGTGATTAGAATTTTCCAGATTATTCGTCCTACATCATCTTACGAGTTCGCAAGAATGCTTCTCATAATCGGAGCGTTACTATCTCTATTTGTTGCGTTCGTATTCATGTTTAAAGTAAATAATTATAAACGTATGCTGGCATACTCAAGCGTTGAACATCTTGGTCTTATAACTCTTGGTTTTGGAATCGGCGGACTGGCATTTATCGGGGCGCTGTATCATGCAATTTATAATTCAATTACAAAGGTTGTTTTATTTCTTATGGCGGGGAATATTCACCGTAATTATAAATCCCGTGAGGTTGATAAAGTTAAATCGGTTTTAAATTTAATACCAAAGACCGGTTGGATTTTTATTCTTGCTTTTTTAGCAATCTCCGGCATTCCGCCGTTCGGCATATTTTTTAGTGAGATAAAAATTTTCGAAGGGATTCTTTTTTCCGATAAACCATACTTGCTTGCGTTCGTAATGTTTTTTCTTTTGTTCATCTTTATCAATATGGGTAAAATTATTTTTGCGATGCTTTACAAAAAGAGTGATGATGAATCGTTAAATGACGGATCGGAAAAATTTGAACTCAATCATTATGTTGCGATTATCTTACTGATTTTATTGACTGCGATAGCGGTAGCTTCTCCGGATATTCTGTACCGGAACATTATGGACATTGCAAAAGATTTTGGAGTGAATCTATGAAATCACTCGAAGTTCAGAATAATCAATTGTTTGATAAGAGCGCAATTAGTTTTTTAAAGAAAGACGACTTCCGCAATTCAGTTTCCGAGTTTATACAAGACGGAAATAGAATGATAGCCCTTACTCCGATAGATAATAATAATCCTCGAAAAATTATTGCGGTTCTTGCCGATTCAAATTCTTCGATTATAAATATCGTTGGATGTGATTTCAGCGACGGCAAACTCGAATTCGATAGCTGGGCTAATGAATTTCCTCAAACAAATTATTTTGAATGCGAACTTTCGGAAAATTATGGTTATGTGCCGGTTAATCATCCGTGGCTGCGCCCGGTAAGAAAACAAAATGCAATTCTCGGAGATAAACAATATCAATTTTTCAAACTGGATGGCGAAGAAGTTCACGAAGTTGCTGTAGGACCTATTCACGCGGGAATAATTGAGCCGGGACATTTTAGATTTCAATGCCACGGCGAGCTTGTATATAATCTTGAAATAAACTTGGGTTACCAGCACAGGGGAGTTGAAAAACTTTTTCTTGAAGCAAATCCAAATCGGATAATTTTATCAGAGTCAATTGCCGGCGATACAACAATTGGACATACTTTTGCCCATTGCTGTGCCATAGAAAATTTAACTCAAACAAAATTAAGTTTACGCGGGGAAGTTATTAGAACAATTGCGGCGGAGATTGAAAGAGTTGCGATGCATTTATCGGGACTTGGCGGTATTGCAAACGATATTGGATTTGCTTTAGCTTCATCATCATATGGAAGAATTCGCACGCTCGCAATAAATAGTCTTGCAGAAATATGCGGCTCAAGATTCGGACGGGGATTATTTGTTTACGGCGGTGTCCGTTTCGATCTTAATGATGAAATAATAAACTCGGTAATTGATAACCTTAAGATTGTCCAAAATGATATTCTTCAGATTAACGAATATTTATTCTCATCGGTTGGCGCGTTATCACGTTTTGAAGAAACCGGGATTGTAAAGAAAGAACTTGCGCAAAGCGTTGGATTAGTCGGTTTGTGCGCCCGTTCTTCCGGACTTGAAGAAGATATACGAATTCATTTTCCATACAGTGCTTACCGCTATCATCCGATTTCTATGATAACATTATCAACCGGCGATGTTTTTGCCCGCGCACGTTTACGTGCTTTGGAAATTGAAGAAGCGTTGCGATTTATTTTTGAACAGCTTGAAAATCTTCCAAACGGAGAAATTAAAACCGAAGTTGGAAATGCTGCGGCAAATTCCGGGGTGATCTCAATAGTTGAAGGATGGCGAGGGGAAATTGTTCATTCTGTATTTACTGATGAGAATAGAAATTTGTCTGGCTATAAAATCAAAGATCCGTCGTTTAATAATTGGTATGGATTAAGTTTGGCTTTGCGTGAAACGGCAATTTCGGATTTTCCTCTATGCAACAAAAGTTTTGATTTATCTTATGCTGGGCATGATTTATAATGACTGAAGAATAATCATAATTAAAAATAAGTTTATGAAAGACGCGATAAAAATAAGAGTACTTCAAGGTGATCCGATAGTTTACGATGTCAGGAATGCCGTTTTCCCATCGAGGTATCGCGGCTTGCCGTTAATAGAAGATAAAGTATGTGCGAATGGCTGCAGCAAATGCACCGAGGTTTGTCCGACAAATGCGATCAAATTAAACCCGGTAAAAATTGATTTGGGATTATGCGTGTTTTGCCCGATGTGCGAAGAAGTTTGTCCCGAAAAAATTATTCACTTCACACAAAATTATCATACTGCTGTTGATAAAAGAGACCGGTTGATAGTTACTTCAGAAGTAAAAATGATTTCGCCGGAAAAGGCTTCGATGAAAATTAGAAAGTATTTTGGAAAATCATTAAAACTGAGGCAAATTTCTGCCGGCGGATGCAACGGCTGCGAACTTGAATTGAATGCCCTGAACAACGTTAACTTTGATATGGGAAGATACGGAATTGAATTTGTTGCATCACCGCGCCATGCCGATGGTATTGTAATCACGGGACCGTTAACGAAGAACATGGCGAAGGCCGTGGAGATTTGTAACGAAGCCGTTCCAAATCCCAAAATAATTATACTTACTGGTGCATGTGCAATTTCTAGCGGGATTTTTCAAAACTCAAAAGAGATTCAAAGAAAATTTCTAGAAGAAAATAAGATTGATCTTTTTATCCCCGGTTGTCCGCCGCATCCGTTAACTTTTATAAACGGCTTGCTGGATTGGCTGGATAAATAAATGGTTATTTTAATAAGAAACTCATTGTCGGAATCTTTTCTTTTAGATAAGTTAACGCGGAATTAATTTTTGAATTGATAGTTATTCATATTAATAAAGGAATTTAAGTGAATACTTCTGGCTATGTTTTTATCGTTTTCGCGTGGGGTGCAATTATTGTTCTCACAGCTTACAGTTTTATTAAAATTATGAAAGCCGGTAATAAAAAAGATTCCCCAAATCATGATTGAAATCTTTCATCTTTAAAATCATGTATAATACTTCCTATTTGTAAAAAATTGTAAAAACACATCATTATTGAAGAAGTCGATGATTTATTCTCTCCTTTTCATCACTATAATTTGTAAAGTGTTTATTAAATTTGTCGCAGATTATTTTATATATCCGTAAAAAATTAAGATAAAGGTAAAAATGAAAAACAAAAAAATCATCATTTGGGCGGCGCTTTTTATTGTGATTGCAATAGTTATTATTCCGAAGTTAAATCTGTTTAGCGGAAAAAAAGCAGAAGAACTTGCTCAGTCACCAGGAATGCGGCAATTATCTGTAAGCGGTTCGGTAGTTAAACAATCTTCATTGCAGAATAAAATTTTTTCGAACGGAACACTTGTAAGCAATGAAGAAGTTGAACTGCGTAGCGAAGTATCCGGGAAAATTATTAACATCTCTTTTGAAGAAGGCAGACGCGTTAAAAAAGGTGAACTGCTTTTAAAGATAAACGACTCTGAACTTCAAGCTACATTGAAAAAGAATAAAGTTAGAGAAGCACTCGCACGCGACCGCGAGTACAGGTATAAGCAGCTTCTCGAAAAAAATCTAACGAGTCAGCAGGAGTACGATAACCAATTAAGCGAATTAAATTCGGTGCTTGCAGATGTAGAGTTCACCGAAGCTCAAATTGAAAAAACCGAAATACGCGCTCCATTCGACGGCGTTATTGGTTTACGAGCCGTGAGCGTAGGAAGTTATATAACACCGCAATCAAAAATTGCAACCCTGCAAAGCATCAATCCCATGAAAGTCGATTTTTCTGTACCGCAAAAATATTTTGGGTTAATTAAAGAAGGAAAAACAATTTTTGTAAAACTAACCGCTACAGGAAAAACTTATACAGGCAAAGTTTACGCAGTTGAACCCAAAATTGATCAAACCACAAGAACAATACAAGCGCGTGCCCTTATTCCGAACGAAAGAGCGGAATTATCTCCCGGTGCTTATGTTGAGATTGATATTATTCTTGAAGATATTAAAGATGCGATACTTGTTCCCACCGAAGTTGTAATTCCGGATATTGAAGGCGAAAAGGTTTTTGTATATAAAAACGGAAGGGCTGTCCCGCAACTAATTCGAACCGGAATCAGAACTGAAAATGCGATTCAAATAGTTGAGGGGTTGAACTTGAAAGATACATTAATTGTCTCCGGCATAATTCAAATTCGCCCGAATGCAAGAATTAAATTAAACGCCGTTAATTAATTACTATTCAAAACAGAAAGGAAATGATATGAGTTTATCGTCAGTAAGCATTCGCCGACCTGTTCTTGCAATAGTAATGTCCTTAACGATTTTACTGTTTGGAATAATCGGTTACACATATTTGGGAATACGCGAATACCCTAGTATCGACCCGCCGATAATTACTGTTAGCACAGGCTATGTCGGCGCAAACGCGGATGTAATCGAATCGCAAATTACGGAACCGCTCGAAGAACAAATTAACGGAATTGCAGGCATTCGTTCGTTAACTTCAACAAGCCGTGACGGGCGCAGTCAAATAACGGTTGAATTTGATGTATCGATAGACCTTGAAGCAGCTGCAAATGATGTTCGCGACCGCGTTTCGACTGCGCGATCACGTCTACCGCAGGATGTTGATCCCCCAACAGTTGCCAAAGCCGATGCCGATGCAGTTCCAATAGTTTTCCTAAATGTTAAAAGCGATAAAAGAAACTTGCTTCAACTTTCCGACATTGCCCAAAATATATTTAAAGAACGTTTACAAACAATTAACGGCGTAAGCCAGGTTTCTATTTGGGGTGAAAGAAGACCCTCAATGCGAATGTGGATGGATCCCGCTAAACTTGCCGCTTACAGTGTTACTCCGCTTGATATACGAAGTGCATTAAGCAGGGAAAATATTGAGTTACCTTCCGGCAGAATTGAAGGAAGCAGCACTGAGTTGACGGTTCGAACATTAAGCCGCTTAACTTCTGTTGATGATTTTGATAATCTTATCATAAAAGAATCAAACGGAGTTGTTGTTAGATTTAAGGACATTGGCAGGGCGGAACTTTACCCGGAAAACGACAGATCAATTTTAAGGCGCGACGGCATTCCGATGGTTGGTGTTGTTCTTACACCTCAGCCGGGCGCAAATTTTATACAAATAGCAGATGATTTTTACAAACGCATAGAGCAAATTAAGAAAGACCTGCCCGAAGATATTGAACTCGGTATCGGTTTCGACGTAACAAAATATATACGTAATTCTATTTCCGAAGTGCAGGAAACAATACTATTGGCTTTCGGACTTGTAATTTTAATCATCTTTTTGTTTTTAAGAAGTTGGCGTACAACATTAATTCCGATTATAGCCATACCTGTTTCTTTGATCGGAGCGTTTTTCATTATGTACCTTGCCGACTTTTCTATAAACGTTTTAACACTTCTCGGAATTGTTCTTGCAATCGGAATAGTAGTTGACGATGCAATTGTTGTTCTTGAAAACATATACCGTAAAATTGAAGACGGGATGACGCCGTATGAAGCGAGTATAAAGGGTTCGTCCGAAATATTTTTTGCGGTTGTGTCAACAACAATTACCCTGGCAGCCGTATTTCTTCCTATTATGTTTTTACAGGGAATTACAGGAAGATTGTTTGTTGAATTCGGTGTTGTAATTGCAGGGTCCGTAATTATTTCATCGTTTGTTGCATTAACATTAACGCCGATGCTCAGTTCTAAAATTCTTAAACCGTATGAAAAACACAGTTGGTTTTACAATAAAACAGAACCGTTTTTTACATGGCTCGAAAATTTTTACCGGGATTCGCTCGAAAAATTTATGCAAAAGCGTTGGTTGGCTTTTGTTATAATGATTGCATTTATCGGGCTGATATATGTTGTGGGTAGTAACCTCCAATCCGAACTGGCTCCTATTGAAGACCGCGGTGAACTCCAGGTTCGATCAACAATGCCCGAAGGTACAACCTTCGAATCGATGGATAAATATATTATGAATATGATAAATGTTATACAAGATTCGGTTAAGGAAGCAGATGCGATGATATCGGTAACAGCGGGCGGCGGGGGCAACAGTGCCGCAAACAGCGGCTTTGTTAGATTGGCTTTGTCTGATGCCCAAACAAGGGACAGAACTCAACAGGAAATCGCAGATCAAATAACAGGCTTTACAAGAAAACTTAACGATGCAAGTTCTTTCGTTATCCAAAGTCAATCAATTGGAACACGTCGCGGCGGTTTACCTGTTCAATACGTTATTCAAGCACCTGATTTTGAAAAACTCCGTGAGGTAGTGCCGAAATTTTTGGAAGCCGCCCAGGACAATCCGACTTTCGCAATGGTTGATGTAAACTTGAAATTCAACAAACCGGAAATCGTTATTCAGATAAACAGAACCAAAGCGAGGGAACTCGGAATATCTGCTCTTGATATTTCGCAGACTCTTCAGCTTGCATACAGCGGTCAGCGTTTCGGATATTATATAATGAATGGAAAGCAATACCAGGTTATTGGTCAAGTTACACGAGAGAATAGAAATAAACCCGCCGACCTCGCTTCGCTATATATTAGAAATGCCCGCGGCGAATTAATTCAACTTGATAATTTGATAACTATGGTTGAAAGAAGCAGTCCGCCGCAATTGTATAGATATAACCGTTATGCAAGTGCTACTTTCTCGGCAAGTCTTGCGCCCGGTAAAACAATCGGCGATGGAATCGAAGCAATGGACGCAATTGCAAAAAAGGTTTTGGATGATACGTATTCAACGGCGCTCGACGGCGCATCAAAAGATTATGTTGAAAGTTCATCGAGCTTGCTTTTTACTTTTATGCTTGCCCTTGTATTAATTTATCTAACTCTATCGGCGCAGTTCGAAAGTTTCCGCGATCCGTTTATTATTATGTTCACGGTTCCGCTTGCTATCGGCGGTGCAGTATTCTCACTTTGGTACTTTAATCAAACAATGAATATTTTCAGCCAGATAGGACAAATAATGCTTATCGGACTTGTAACAAAGAACGGAATTTTAATTGTGGAGTTTGCAAATCAAAAGAAAGCCGAAGGATTAAGCGTAGCCGATGCGGTAAAAGAAGCGGCTCGTTTACGTTTACGCCCGATTCTTATGACAAGTCTTTCAACAATTCTCGGCACATTACCAATAGCTCTCGCGCTCGGTGCAGGTTCCGAAAGCCGTGTATCGATGGGTATTGCAGTAATTGGAGGATTAATTTTTTCAACGCTTTTAACTTTGTATGTTATACCTGCGGTTTATTCCTATTTCTCCGAAAAGACTAAATCGGTCAGCAATGTTGCAATCGGCGATATGGAAAAGCACGCTTTACATTTGGATGAAGAACCAGTAATTACAAAATAAACTTTCCCCAAATTGTGCCGCTTCAAAAGAGCGGCTTGCATAAAGGGAATAAACAAAGAGGACTTATGACTGAAACCACAACAAAAAAGCCAAGTCTTTTTAAATCTTTTCCGAAAAACTTTTGGACAGTAATTGTAATGGAATTTTTTGAACGCGGATCATATTACGGTGTGCGTTCAATTCTTTCTGTCTATCTTGTTTTAAGTGTTGCTGATGGTGGTTTGGGCTTTTCAAAAGAAAGTGTCGGAATAATTACAAGTACATTTCAGCCGCTTTTATATTTGTTGCCGATTATTGCAGGCGCAATAGCAGATAGATTCGGTTACCGCAAAACATTGGTTTTTGCCTTCTCGGTTATGAGTCTTGGTTATCTTCTAACCGGACTTGTAAGTTCATATTCTCTTGTTTTTACATGTTTGATTTTGATGGTTGTTGGGGCGGGAACGTTTAAGCCGATAATTTCCGGAACCATTGCACGAGTTACAGATAAAACCAATTCTACCGTGGCATTTGGAATTTTTTATTGGTCTATAAATCTTGGTGCATTTCTTTTCCCGCTAATTCTAGTTCCTATATTAAAACAGTATTCTTATTCCTATGTTTTCATTATGGCGGCAGTTGTTACAGGCTCGCTTTTACTGCTGAACTTTTTTGTTTATAAAGAACCGGAAAAACCGGCTAACTCAAAACCAATTGGACAGGTTTTAAGCGAAATGGTTTTGGTTCTTAAAGATTTTAGATTCATTCTTATGATTGTAATCTATTCCGGTTTTTGGATTTTATATTTCCAACAATTCGATTCCGTGTTGTGGTATTTTAAAGATTATGTTGATAAAGCCCCGATTAATAATGCGGTAAATTCAATACTTGGGTTGTTTATGCAAAACCCTAATTGGCAGTTCGATGTTGAACACGTAACAGTTATAAACGCGGGCACAATCATTCTTTTACAAATATTTGTCTCCAATATCGTGAAGAATAAAAAAGCACTTCCAACAATGATTACCGGAATTGCAATGGGCACCATCGGAATTGCAATACTGGCACTCTCAACACATCCGTTTGTGTTTATGGCAGGTATATTTATTTTTTCAGTTGGTGAAATGACAGCTCATCCAAAATTCATTAGTTATGTCGGCTTAATTGCACCCGAAGATAAAAAAGCTTTATACCTTGGTTATTCGTTTTTATACGGTGTTATTGGCAGCGGAATTGGCGGAATTCTCGGTGCAAATCTTTATGTACATTTTATTGATAATTTGAAAAACCCTACTATGTTATGGGTTGTGTTTAGTTTAATAGGTGTTGCTACTATGATAGGGCTTTTATTGTATAATAAATTCCTTGCACCAAAAAATGTTGATGCTTAATTATTAGTGGAAAAAATGAGGTACATAGGAAATATAGGTTTTATGAATTCAAAAAAAATGTTGATGCTCTTGTTTGTAATATTTGCTGTGCAATTAAACGCACAGCAGGAAAATGTTCCGCTTGATAACAACGTTTATACTTTTCTAAAAGAAATGAATTTGAAAGGTGTTATAAAACAAATTCATGACGATAGCCCAAATTTATCACGCGACGAGGTTAGAATACTTCTTGAAGAAGTATCTGCTAGTAAAAATCAATTAAGTATTACTGAATCGAAACTATTACAAAAATATAAAGATGAATTTTATGACAACGATGCCGACAGTACAAACACATTTCAATTTTTTGGATCAGGATTCTCGAACAATTACAGTGATTTCTTCTCAAATAAAATAAAACACACATACGCCTACCGTAAAGAAAAAGTTAATTTGTATTTAGAAACCATAGGAAGATTTCTGTATGGGCAGGGAATTAAACCAGGTGTAAACAACTCCGAACTTTTCGATATCGGTTTAAGAGTTCACGGTACATTGTTCAACGGACTCGGATACAGTATGACGATGCAAAAGGGAGGTGTATCTGGTTCGCAGGAGCTTGCGCCAACATTTGATCCCAGGCTGAATTATAATTTCAAATTTGTTGAACGACTTGAAAATATAGGCAACTATGATTTTACAGAAGGATATTTAAGATACCATACCGAACCGATTGAAGATATGAATTTAAGTTTCCAAATCGGCAGGGAAAAAATTAAACTTGGTTATGGGTACGGAAGCAAATTAGTTCTTTCGGGAGACCATCCTTATCTTGATATGATTAGAACCGACTTCAGCTACGGGATTTTAAGTTTTACATCTATTGCAGCATCGACTGTCGGAACATTTAGTTTTATCCGTGATGATAATTACACAAAGTATTTGGCTTATAACAAGTTTAAGTTTTCGTTCGATAACTTTGCAGATTTTGGAATAGGCGAAGTTGTGGTTTACAGCGGGCGCGGTTTGGATTTTGCATATTTAAATCCTTTCGCATTTTATAAATACGAAGAGATGTCTCTTCAGGACCGCGATAATGGTGTTGTATTTTTGGATTTCCAAACAAGGTTAATTAAAAATCTTGAATTGCAGGGAACATTTTATCTCGACGAAAATATTTTGTCGCATCTTCAGGAGATGAATTTGTTTTCGAATAAAACAGCATATCAATTAGGTGCTTTTTGGTACTCACCTTTTTCTATTAATGATTTATCGTTAATCTTTGAATACACAAAAATCCGTCCGTATGTTTATTCCCATACAAACGAAAAGAACTCTTATACGGCTTGGGCACAAAATCTCGGTCATAGGATCGGCCCGAATGCCGATGAAATATTTGCAAAAGCATCATACAATTTCAACGAATGGATTCGCGGAAATATTGAATATCAACATGTTCGTTCCGCAGAAAATATTTATGATGGACTCGGCAATCTGATTTTTAATTCCGGCGGTGATTACATGGTTCCTTGGCGCGAAGGAATTGATGCTAAATATATAGATTATTTGGAAGGTGAAAGAATTAATCAAAACATTTTTACTATTTCGTTTAGAATTGAACCAGTGCGCGAAATTTATTTTGACCTTCTTTATAAATTTGTATCGCAGAAGAATCTTACAAATAAAATTTCTGAGAATTCCAGTTTTGCTTATTTACAAATGATGTTTGAGTTTTAGAAAGACATGCATGTTTTCATTAATTAGATTGTTCAATTTGCTTTTGGAAGTTTAAAACTGAACTTACTTCCTTTGCCCAACTCACTTTTCACAAAAATTGTTCCGCCGTTTTTTTCAATAAATTCTTTGCATAAAATTAAACCAAGTCCAGTGCCTGCTTCGTTTTCTGTTCCGGAACGCGAATGAGTTACATCTAATCTGAATAATTTTGATATGGTTTCATCGTCCATTCCTACGCCGTTATCGCAAACAGAAGTTTCAACAAAACGATCGTTTGCCGTAACTACAATTTTAACTTCGCCGTTTGTATTCGTGAACTTAAGGGCGTTAATTAAAAGATTTCTAATTACAGTCGTTATCATGTCTTCATCTGCATAGACCATTACATCTTCCAAGATGTTTGTTGATAGACTTATGCATTTTTTCTCTGCGAGCGGTTTGGATAATTCTATGTTTGCAGTGATAATCTTTTTGAGACTAACATTTGTCGGGCGGAATTCGATTCTTCCCGTTTGCGAACGTGACCATTGCAATAAATTTTGTAAAAGGTTGTGAGATATTTCGGCAGATTTTTTCATCTCCTCGACATAAAAAAGACGCTCTTCGTCTGTAAGTTCATTGTAATCCGTTATTAATAAATCGCTGAAGCCGAGTATTGTTATAAACGGGTTTCTGAGATCATGCGCGAGTATAGAAAAAAACTTATCCTTTGTTTTATTTGACTGCATTAATTCATCGGCATATTTCTTAATAGCTTCAGCATTTTTTTTGCGATCAATGGCCTGGGTTATTTGTTCGGAAACAAAAGTAAGAAGGTTTTTTTCCGAATCACCGTATGCATTTTCATTATCGTAATCCTGGACAACCATTACACCAAGAGTTTTGCTGCCGAGTTTAAGAGGGATGCCAAGCCATATAGCTTGGGGTGCCCCTATTAATTCAACTTCTCCGCTTTCCCTTAACTCTAAATCTTTTTTTGCGTTTATAAGCATTGCCTCGCCTTCTTTAATAACATATTCGGTCAAACCTTTACCGAATTGTTTCGGCGGCTGTGGCGGATCGAATTCATCTACAAAATAAGGAAAAGAAAGCATGTTGCTTTTTCTATCGTACTGTGCGATATAGAAGTTTTTGGCGGGCATAAGCTCGCTTATAACTTCGTGGATTCTTTTGTAAAGGTTCTCAATATCTTGTGAAGTATGAGCCGCTTCCGAAATTTTATAAATAGCGCTTTCAATTTTTCTTGCGTTTATTTGTTCGCTTATGTCTCTTACGGTAGCTTGTAAAACTTCCTTTCCCTTCAATATTATCATATTTAACGAGACATCTGCGTGAAATAATCGACCGTCGTTTCTTTTAAATTGCCAATAGAATTTTTGTGATTTTCCAGATAAAGCATCGGCCATTTTTTCGTTAATGGTTTGGAGCGAGTCTTTCCCGTCCGGCTGAACTTTGGGTGAGAAATATGCGGGGTGCTTACCCAGCAAATATTCCTTATCTGCCCCGAATAATTTTAGAGCGGCCGGGTTACAATCTTCGAACACAAAATTGATCATTAAAATGCCGTCGGCAGAATTTTCAAATAAGGTGCGGTATCGTTCTTCGCTTTCTCTTAATCCCAATTCAAATCTTACTCTATCTGAAATGTCGCGTGTAATTCCGAAAGTACCAACTGTTTTCCCGTCGTCGCCGTACAACGGCATTTTCGTCGTTGAGACCCACGTAACTTTTCCATTCTTCCAGTCGATTTTTTCTTCCTTATTGACAATAGCTTTACCGGTTTTAATAATTTCCTTTTCGTCATTCATTGCATCAACGGCGTGGCTATGAAGGTAAAGATCAAAATCGCTTCTGCCTATTAAATCCTTCTCATCTTTAAATCCATGCTTCTTGGCTTTAGAATAATTTACGCGCATAAACTTGGAATCGATATCCTTGAAATAAATACTGTCCGGGCTATAACGCATTAATGCATGAAGCAATTTTTGTTCAAAAGATAATTTTTTTTCAATCTCTAATTTTTCAGTTGTATCTTCAACAATTCTGATTATATATTTAATTTTTTTACTTTTGTCGCGGATAGTAGTCACGGTAAGTTTTGCACTAACGATTTCTCCGTCTTTTTTGACATATCGTTTGTCTAACTGATATGATTTCTTTTTCCCGCCAATTAGTTGTTTAAACCACTTCAAATCATTGTCGATATCGTCGGGATGAGTAATGCTCTTGAAATGCATTTTAAGTAATTCTTCCCGTGTATAACCAAGCATTTTTGTTAATAATGTATTTGTTTCAATATGTATTCCGTCTGCGTTAACTAATGAAATACCAAACCCGACGTTTTCAAATACATCCTTAAGATCAATATTGGATTTATCGGATTTAACAATTTTAGCGGTTTCATTTTTTTTTGAAAGTGTCTTGATCTGTCGTTGGAGTTTCTCGATCTCTTTAATAAGTTCGGTTTTAGTCTTATAATGCATTGCACCCCCATATTTGAATCGGGTTATAGCGATGTTCAGAGTATTAAGCTAGTATCAAAGATAATTAACGATATGAAATTAACAAACTCTATTGAGAAATATGAAATATTACAAAATATTTTTTAAAAACTTACAACAGCAAATATGTAGAATAAAAACTACTATGTTAATTGTGTGACAAATAATTATGTTCGTAACAAATAAATAGAAAAGGTATGGCATGAATAAGCTCGTTTTAATTTGTTTTGTACTATTTATCTCATTAACATTTTTGACTTGCGGGGATTCTTTAGAACAAAAAGGCGATCCCGAATATATCGGTGAAATCAATGCATGGCATGCAAAGAGGATTGACAATTTGAAAAAGGAAAACGGCTGGCTAAATTTAATTGGACTTTTATGGCTGAAAGAAGGTGAAAACACATTCGGCGCATCAGAGGAAAATGATATTGTCTTCCCGAAAGGTAAATGTCCGCCGGATATGGGAAAATTTATTTTAAATGATTCCTCTGTGACGGTTGTAATAAATCCTAATGTTAATGTGACAAGTGAAAATCAAAAAATAAATGAGCAAATACTTGTGCACGATTTGCAGGGAAAACCCACGGTTTTAGAATTCGGTTCCCTAAGATGGTTTGTGATTAAAAGAGGCGAAAAGTATGGAATCCGTCTGCGGGATATTGAAGCAGATTTAGTAAAAAATTTTGAAGGCATTGAAAGATTTCCGGTTAATTCCAATTGGAGTATTGAAGCTACTTTTGAGAAATATGATCCACCAAAAACTATTGCAGTTCCGAACGTGCTTGGCACAATCGATGAAGAAAAATCGCCAGGCGCATTGGTCTTTAAAAAAGACGGGAAGGAATATAAACTTGATGCACTGGAGGGCAACAATTCTTATTTTATTATTTTTGCAGATGAAACAAGCGGCAACGAAACTTACGGGGGAGGCAGATTTGTATATGTTCCCCGAGAAGATTCAACGGGTAAAATATTTATTGATTTTAATAAAGCGTATAATCCGCCATGTGTTTTTACAAAATACGCAACATGTCCGCTTCCACCCAAACAAAATCATTTAAGGATGAGAGTTCTTGCCGGCGAAAAAAACTTCGGGCATGCAGTGCATTAATGTTTGAAAGGAGTATAATGAAGAAAAATATCGGCACAGAGAAGAAGAATAAAATTTTAGTAAAAAATGAAAAAAAATCCGTAAACATTAAACGGACTAATTCTTCGATAAAAAAACTTCAGTATGAATTTATTAATTCTACTTCCCATCAATTAAGAACGCCGATTGCATCTATACAAAGTTCGCTTGATGTTTTGGAGTTATACATTATTAAAGAAAACACTGCTCGTCAAATACAGGCAATTCATAAAATCAAAAAATCGCTTGAGGGATTAAAAGACACTCTTGAAAGAATTACAACTTTGTATAAAAATGAATTTGTTAAACAAAAATTAAAAAAAGTGAAAATAGAACCGCATAAATTTTTCAACGATATTCTGGATGAAATTATGGTTCTTTCCGGCGAAACGTATTTCATTAATATTAATTTCGAGTTAACGAAGAAATTTATTTATGCCGACGAATTTATATTAAAACAAATAATAATAAATCTTTTGAGCAATGCAGTGAAATTTACACCCGGCGGCGGTCAAATACGAATGTTTATCAAATCCGAAAGAAATACTTTAAAAATCAGTATTAAAGATGAGGGAATAGGCATCAGTAAAAAAGATTTAAATAATTTGTATAACCCTTTTTTTAGAGGTAGTAATGTATCAACTATCCATGGCGATGGACTGGGACTTGCAATAGTCAAAAAACTTTGTAATCTGCACAAAGCAAAAATTATTTGTGAAAGCGAAATAAATAAAGGGACAGAATTTATTTTAAGCATTCCTCAATAAATTATTATGAAAAAAATTCTTTTGATAGAAGACAACATAGAACTTGCAGATAACTTCGCATTATTGCTGCGGGATAAAGGTTTCGATGTTCGTTGTGCATATTCGGGAATTGAAGCATTGAAAAATATTTCCGATGATGAACACGACATTATTCTTTGCGATATAATGTTGCCGGATATTAACGGATATAAATTACTTGGTGAAATCAAAAAAATTAAAAAAAATCTTATCCCGGTTTTTATTTTTTTAACAGCAAAAACACAGAGGCAAGATTTACGCAAGGGAATGGAACTAGGTGCGGATGATTATCTAACAAAGCCGTTTACTTTTCAAGAACTTTATAGTGCAATTAAAACGCAGCTTGATAAAAGAGATAACATCAGTGTAAAAGCTGAAAAAAACAAAATTATTTCAGCAACAAATTCGGTTGAAAGTAGAGACATACTTAAATACGACGACTATTATTTTTTCGATGATAAAAGAAGTCCCGGTTTCAAATTAATTAGTTCGATTGTATTGATAAAAAGTATGAAGGATTATTCACATGTTATTTTTAACGACGATAAAAAATATATTTTGCGCAAGCCGATGAAATACTGGGAAAAGAGACTTCCTGTGGAAAAATTCCTAAGAATTCATAAACAAACAATTATAAATCTTGATTATATAGAAAAAATTGAACCCTTATCCAGCAATAGATATCAAATCAAAATAATTTCGCATCGCAAGGAGTTTGTAGTAAGCCAAAGATTTAGCAGAAAGCTTAAGGAAATATTCGGTTAATAAATCGCACGTCGCAAAATATAATCGTTTGTATATATACATTTAGTCCAGCGTATAAATTAAATTAAGTTTGACCACACCCTCTAAGAAGTGGAATTGTAAAAGTTACTTCTCCTAAAGTTTCTATAAACAATTCCACTTCGTTTATTTTCCTCTTATCAAAGAGAGAGCTAGCCTGGCCGAAAAATCGTTTTAATTAATTTCCTAATGGGAAAGGGCAAAAATGGGTTTGACGATAAAAAAAGACGCGCTTCACATTTCGAAGGCTTATATGGTCAATAATGCACAAACTCTCGCAAAAGGGATTTCAAAAGACAGATTATATAAAATCATAGCCGAATTTTCGGTGGATTGGATATATTGGATAAATCCTGATAATACTATTGGATTTGTTTCCCCTTCTTGCAAATATGTTACAGGTTACAGGCAGGATGAATTTATGCACGACCCGGATTTAATTCTTAAACTAATAGATCCATCCGATAGGCGGCGATATCTTGATCATCTGAAAGACATTGAGCGCGGAAGCGTGTTCTTTAACGAAGAATTTAAAATTATTACAAAACGCGGCGAGCGTAAATGGATTGCCCATGCATGTCAATCTGTTTTTGACGACAACAATGAACTTCTTGGGCGCTATGTAAGCAACCGCGATATCACGGAATTCAAAGATTCCTTTTGCAACAGTTGTACGAAGGAAGATATTTTAAATTCTATTTCAGCCGGTAATTATCAAGCTTATCCCGACGGCAGATTGAAATATGTTAATAATACTTTTCTGGAACTTCTTGGATATAAAAATAGTGATGAAGTTCTTGGGATGAATATGGAAAAGGCAATTCTTCTTGATCCTGATAAACGAAATAAAGTTAAGAAAATTTTAAATGTAATAGGCTCGCTTAAGAATGTTGAATCGGAATGGATTAAACGTGACGGTGCAGTTATTTATGTAAAGGAAAAATTGAATGCTGTTAAAGACAGCAAGAACAATATATTGTATTATGAAGGCATTGTACAAAATGTTACCGAATTAAAGAGAGCGGAACTTTCCATAAAAGAAGTTGAAATTAAAGAGCAGAAACTCGAAAAACTAAAAGCCGAATTCCTCGCAACAATATCGCACGAAATTAGAACTCCGCTTAATGTTATTCTTAATCTTACGCAAATGTTAAAGATGGATTTGCATAAAGGAACCAGCGACGAAGTAATTGAGAATACAAGAATCATAGAAAGCGAAAGTAAAAGAATTCAAAGAACGATTGATTTAATTCTTGAAATGTCGCAGCTGGTTACAGGAACATACGATTATAATTCCGAAATATTTGATTTGTATGAAGATGTATTAAAGAAAATATATTTTGAACGCAAAGCGGAAGCAGAGTTTAAGAATTTAGAATTCATTCTTACTAACAGCACAATCGATTCCGGTATTATTGCGGATAAATACAGTATTCGCCAAATCTTCTGCCAGCTTATTGATAACGCAATTAAATATACAAATAACGGGCGGGTTGAAATTAGACTTGACGTTAATAATGAAAGCAATATCACGGTAAGTGTTATTGATTCCGGCATGGGTATAAACGAAAAGTATATTCCGTATTTGTTTACCACTTTTTCGCAGGAAGATAACAGCTATTCAAGGATGTTTGAAGGAACGGGACTCGGTTTGGCGATGGTCAAAAAATACTGCGACCTGAACAATTTATTAATTAATGTTAAAAGTCAAAAAGGGGAAGGAACTACATTTGAAGTAGTGTTCCTTAAGAATATTCATAAAATAAAATAACATTACATAAGCCCGCCATTGTAATATTTCTAATTGAAATTTCGAATGCCTTATAGTATGATCGAATTTAGAGTGATTACAAAATTATTTTTTCCCCTATAATTTAAACGCCACGTAAATTCAATAGAAACCGGAAACAATGCATGTCCAATTCCAAAACCCATTTCATAAAACGGATGCTTAAATTCGGAATAAGCATGCGGTAATATTGATTTGCTACTATTCGAGATTTCCATTAAAGCTGCGTTAAAGTGAGCAGTTAAATTCAACCGCAAATTCTTAATTAACGGAATATCCAACATATGGAATATATCATCGCTAAAATTCTGTTGTAGATTTAATTGAATTCCCCGATTGCCGAAACTCTCGCCGGTACGAAGCGTTCTAAAAGAATTTCTCTTTGAAGCACTTTCAATATTTCCAGGTAGTGAATACATCATTTGAAAAGGAACCGGGCCATTTGAATAAAATCCATTTAATCGGAAAGTTATTACAGATGATTTGAAGCTTGGTATTCTTCCGTACAATTCCAAGTTATAAAATTGATAATCGAGATTACTTTTAAGTATAGAATTATTGCTAAAAATTGCCTCACCCGTCAGCGCCGCATACGCATTATCCTGCGGCGTGAATCTGAACCTTCTATAACCGTCTTCAATAAATTTTCTGAAATCGAGTACAAAAGAAGCTGTAAAAGCGTTAATCTTTGTATCGTAAATAGTTTTATTCTCTCTGTATTTTTTTGACTTATTGAAGAACGAAAAATCTGTGTTGTTGTTAGCGTTTTTATCGGTTTGATTTTTTATACCGAATCCCAATCGTAAAATAGGCAATACATCGCCGGCGATTTTAATATCCCATCCGGTTGTATAGTAATAATCTCTAAAATCATATTTGCCTATCAAACTTGTAAGAGTTGAAGTTAGATTGTTATAATAAATCGTACTTCCGAAAAGATCAGTAATCTTATTGTAGGCATTTAGCGTAAGCGAGAAAGTTCTATATTCGCCTAAATAATATCTCGTTGAAAAATCTGTTTTCAGCTTTTTGTCGGAGAAACCATATCCGAAATTCAATTCACCGTATAGCCTGTTATCAAGTTCGTCCGAAACGCTACCGCCAAAATTTAAAGAATGTCCTTCAACTTTGTTGAAACCGTATAAACCAAGCGGACCGGTTATTGAATATTTATCACTTAATTGTAATGTTGAGGATAAAATAGAAAAGTCATCCCAGAAATTTCTTGGGATAGCTTCGAGGCTATCTATTCTCTTGTAAGCTTCCATTTCATCTGTGGTATTCGGAATCGTTTGCGTGGACTTCCAAAAGATAGAATCCTTTTTATCGGCGTCGGGCATAACTTTTACAATTGTCATGTCAAAAAAATCATCGTCAATTTCTTGATTGATTTGGTAATCATAAAAAATGGAATTCAGTTCAAAACCAAATTTTGCCATGCCGAGAACATTGCCATCCACAAAAACTCTATAATCTATCGGCATATAAATGTTTTGGTCAAAAGGAACGTATTGTTGAAAAATGTTAACACGATTGAAAATTCCGCCGGGATTTGCGGCGTTATTTAAATCAACATCAATTTTAACGAGAGAAAAAATATTGTCCGCAATAAAAAGGTTTCCGTAAAAACCGGGATCGGAAACATCTATCGGTTCGAAACTTATTTTAAAAACATTTCTGTTATCCATCGCTAAGGTATCTTGAATAATATAGTAGTAATAATCTAAAGCATTATCGGCAATAGGACTAATAAGCTGCCGATTAAAAAATTGAATGTCGTCTGTATAAAAGTTTTGAAGGAATCTGCCGCCCGTTAAAGTATTAATTGTTGACGGAGTATTAGCGGATTGTTTTCGTGCGATAATTTCGTCTTTATAATAATTCGGTTTTTTAAAATATCCCCGGCTTTCATTTTCAATTATGCCTGTAATCTTAAGATTCCCGGTGTCCTTCTTGGTTATTGAGAAACTGACGCTTCTGCTTGTTGTTGAAAGATCCCGTGTGGTTTTTGCCAATCCCTTTGTGTAAGCTTTAAAAACATATGAATTTATTTTGCTGTTTCTAATGTGCTTTGCGGCTATTGCTCTTCTAATAATTTCAAGTGCGGGATTCTCTTTTGGAAGAACCGTAACTTCGCTTAACCTGACAGGTATAGGGGAAAGTAAAAATTTGATTGCTGTATTCTCGTAAAGATTTACAATTATAGTATCGGATTTATACCCGATGAAAGAAGAAATAATTTTATAGTTGCCCGGTTTTAATTTGAATTCAAAATTGCCTTCGGCGTTTGCGGCCGTACCTCTGGTTGTACCGTCTATTCTTACATTTGCAAAACTTAACGGCTCATTGTTCGTGCTATCGGTAACTTTTCCTTTTAGTGAAAACTGCTGCGGAAAGATTGACAAAGAAACAAATAAATGAAGAATGAAAAATAATTTATACATTGAATCCTCGTGAATATTCGTTGCAAGAACAGAATTGCATACAGTTCTCATAAACAATGCAGCTGTTGAATATTTATACCATAACAGAAAGCTTAAATAAATCAGTTTTTACTATAAAACTTTCCTTAAGTTTCATTTGTTGTATAGAAAAATGGAAAAAAGATGAAGAAAAAAATCGTCATTGCAGGGGCAACAGGATTAATCGGGAAAAGAATTTGCTCAAAATTAATTGAACGCGGCGATGAAGTAACAATATTAACGCGCTCTGTCGATAATGCAAAAACAGCAATACCCCGCGCAGCAAAGTATGTTTATTGGAATTTATTTTCAAGCGATTGGATGAAAGAACTTGAAGGTGCCGATGTTGTAGTAAATTTAGCAGGTGAAAATTTAATGGCTAAACGCTGGACGGATGCTCATAAAAAAAATATCCGGGATAGTAGAATTATTACTACAGCAAAGCTGATTGAAGCTATATCGTGTTTGAAGGTAAAACCAAAAGTATTTATTTCGGCATCGGCAGTTGGATTTTATGGAAGCACGGAAAATGAAGTTGATGAAACTTCAAAAATGGGAGAGGGTTTTCTTGCGGAACTTGTAAATGATTGGGAAAAGGAAACACAAAAAGTAGATGAATTGAATATCCGCCGGATTAATGTTAGAATAGGAATTGTACTTGATAAAAATGAAGGCGCACTCGCAAAAATGATTACACCGTTTAAGTTTTTTGTCGGCGGACCTTTGGGAAGCGGTAATCAATGGATGCCGTGGATTCACATAAATGATCTTACAAATATATTTTTGTTTTCTGTTGATAACGATAATGTTAAAGGAATTATAAACGGTGTTACGCCGAATCCGGTAAGAATGAATGAATTTGCTGGAACAATTGGAAAAGTTTTGAATCGACCATCAATCTTTAAAGTGCCGGGATTTGTTCTAAAAATAATACTCGGCGAAGCAGCAAGTGTAGTATTGGAAGGCGCAAATGTAAAACCGAAAAAACTTCAAACGCTTGGTTATAAATTTTTATACGATGATTTGGAAAAAGCGCTCACTGCAATTTTAAAATAATTATTCAAACCATGATGCAATTTCAAATACACCGCAGCCCGGGAAAAATGGCGGATATGTTGTAAGTAGTCTTTTATCGTAATTATATCTTTTGCTATAGCCAGTTTTAATTTTCTTCGTATAAGAATCAAATGTACCTACGGCACCTCTATATTTTTGTGTAATTCCACCATACAAATAAATTGCTCCTCTCGGCGTACCATCTGTATAATCTTGTACTGTAAAAGAATATGATTCGCAATAAATGGCAGCTTGAATTTTAACATCGGTTTGGTTTGCTGTGTTTTTACTTATGATAACACTGTTTTTAGCAACAAGGCCAAGCATATCAGTTGAGTTGGGGTTGGTTATAGGATTATCATTGTAAACAATGTCATCTTCAATATAAATATTTCCTTTGCCACTAGTATTAGTCCCGGAAACCGCTAAACTATATTCTCCTTTAACTGTACCTTTTAGATAAACATTCATGTTTTCAGCATATATAACCCCATTGGGGATGAATGTTGACGCTAATTCGTAAATCCATGGAGATGTTGTTTTGTATCTATAACGTATGCTGTCTCCTCTAAAATCAAAATAGAGCGTACCGCTCGCATTAGTTAATTTTCTTCCACCGCTGCTTTGGCTTGAAACCTTAGAAACCCCATCTGTCGGTATAGCAATTTTAACAGGAGATCTTTTGCCGCCGTAATAAACAGGCTTGCTTCCTGATGCTTTATTTTCTTTGCCGCCAAATGATACTTCTCCATAAAATACAGGATTACCGCTTATATCAAGATCATCGTTTGTATGAAATGGTCCCCAAACGGTGTCTGCCGTTGTCCAATTAATAGTTCCGGATAAAGATTCGTAATCCGAGAAATATGCGAATTTCGAAAACATGCTTGGCTTCAACATTATTCTAACTGTTCTAAACGTATCGGCATAGTTGGCAGTGACTAATAATTCCTTAAGATCAAGTTTTGTATCCTTTGTTGTTAAGGTCGCTTCTATTTCGCCGCCATCAAAATCAAAGTTAAATGTTTGATCGGGTATGCCCGCGTTATTATAAATTTTATTAACAATTATATTTACCGCGCCTGAAGCCATGTGATACATTTTTGCTTCGTTATAATAATTAAACATATTATCCGAAGATTGAGTTGACATCTGGTTTACATTCATGCCGGCTACCATAAATATCATGCTAAAGCCAAGAACAATAAATAATGCAGCTTTTCCACCCATAAGTAATTCTCCTATCTTTTAATAAAGTTGCGGGTAGCTAAACGAATCTGCCGCCAAATGGCTCTTCTTTCGTAAGTGTAATTTTTATCACCGTCATAAGCATATGGATTTTCTACGGCTATATCTATTTGAATAGATGCAATACCCAGCGGCGGTGCTTTTTTAAGATAGTTATAAGTAAGAATATCGCCGTCCGCGTCAAAATATGTTAGCTTGAAATTTGTTACTCCCAGATTTGATCCTTTGGGAGTCTCGCTATTCACAACACGATATAATAATCTATCATTAGGATTTGGTGTGTTGGAAAGTTCAAGTGTGTCTCCAAGATAATACCGCAGCTCGTCGATATTTCCATCGCCGTAAATACTGTCTTTTGTCGGGATATCAGTCCAAAATATAATTTCAGTAGAATCAGCTTTGCGAATAGATAGAGAACCATCAACAATCTTTTTCCAATCTTTACAATAACCGATTTTCCTAAAATCATATTCTATTAATCTTACCACATCAACAATATTTTGTTGAACGATTTTTTCGCCGCTATATAAATAGGTATTTTCCACCGAGGCGTCATTCATTCGTAACAAGATCATCAGCATAAGTCCGCCGATAACCGTTGAGCCGAGAATATCTAATAAAGTACTAAAACCCATATCGTTTTATATTTTTGTTATATACCAGAAACTATATATTGTTGAAAGCTTGACTGTATCTGTCATATCATTACTTACAACAAAAACTCTTAACTTTTTATACCAAGATTGGCTCGTTGTATCCTGATCTGGAAAACTTCCGCGAACATAACTGACCTTACAAATTGTTTTGAAGACAATTTTTTTATTAACATCCGTTAAAACAATTTCATCAACTTTTGGATTTGAAGCTGTAAAACATTTAAAGTCATCAAAATCATCGAATGTATTTATATCGCTAGAATACTCCCCGGTTTCAAGTCCTAAAGAACCGTTTGAAGTACAGTCGCTAGGTTTTAATACAGAACCACCAACAGTTTTTTCATCAAAGGCTAAACTACTTGCTTTTTCCATTACCGATGTTCCCACCGAAACAGCAAGAATTCCAACGCGGTTATCTGACATAGTGCTGTTTGTCCAATACAAACCCCTGTTAACATTCAATATTACCATGTTAAGCAGGAATAAAGCCCCTATCGTTATTAACATCTGTCCGGTATTCATATTTAATCACTTTAGTTCAGTAAAAATATATATAAAAAACACATTTAATTCTAATCAAAAATTGTGCTAAGATATTAGATATGATTACACGCAAATTTCGCATTTGGTATTTGGCCTTGGTAAGTTTAACAGGTACATGTGTAACAATCACAGACATTCGAAATCGTTTAATAATTTAGAAACAAAGTTGTTATATTGAAACAAAAATTACGGTGTTTTATGAATCCTATTAATCTTCTTGTCCTTTTAAATCTTTTTGTTTCTACAAGTGCTAATTGGAGCGGGGCAAGAAAAGGATTAAAAACTTCAATTACAAAGGTTATTGAAAAGCCCAATACATATTTGCAAAAATTACCGCCTAATATTTCTGCTTTGGTTTTGGTGCTTACTATTATCGGAATTTTTAACATCGGCACTTTACCGGAAAACTATTTTGAAAATACTTTATCGATACGAATATTAGGTTTAATTCTATACATAATTTTTTCGTGGATGCAAGTTTGGGCTTACAGGTCGCTCGGTAAATCTTACGCTCAGGACATTGTAATATTAAAGGAACACGAACTGCATACGGACGGATTATACAGGTACATTCGCCATCCGCAATATTTGAGTCAATTGTTAAGTGATCTTGGCGCAGGATTAGCTCTTTTAAGTTACCTGATAGTTCCCGTTGTTCTTTTAGTTGAAATTCCGTTGTTTATTTTGCGTGCGATCGAAGAAGAAAAAATTCTAAAAAAACATTTTAAGGAAGAATTTAATACCTACAAAAAAAGAAGCGGTTTTATGCTGCCGTTTATCGGTTAATATGAAATTAACGAATGTAAAAATATTTTTTGTTTTTCTTTTATTAACTACAACTCTTTATTCGCAAAGATTTTTGAAGCTATCCGTAGAAATTGACGGCAAAGAATCTGTTTTATCGTATGTTACAAAATCGGGGAATACTTATGTATCGGCAAAAGAACTTGGTCAAGTATTATCGGCAAATACATTTTACAATTCTGAAGCGGCAAAACTCGAAATTAAATTTTCTGATTACACTATAAAATTCACTGCCAAAAATCAGTTTGTAGTTTTAACGCGTAAATCAAACAATACTCAAAACACATTTCAACTTCCGATATCAACTTTATTAATTAATGAAGACGTGTTTATTCCGCTTTCTTATTCTATTGATTATTTGAGTTTGTGTTACGGCAAAAAAATAAGCTACGACAATAAAAACAAATTTCTAAAAATTACTGACGAAGCATTTACTTCAACAACTTTTTTTTCGGAGAAACAGAATAAGGACACTACGCTTTTAGATGAAACACAACAGAAACAATCAAACAAAAAACCTGTCGATTCAAAGTATGATATTTATGATTTAACAATAGAAGAAAAAACCAACGGCACTTTGATAAGATTAAAATCAACCCGTAAAATTAAAATGCCGCGCCATTCTATCGGCGATAATACATTATATGTTTTTTTTGTTAACACAACTATTGCACCGGAAATTGTGAAGAATATAAAACCTATCGGACTAGTAAAAGAGGCATCCCGTTCGGTTGTATCTTCAAAAAATATTCAGCTTGAGTTTAAACTGCAAGATGGGTATTCAACTTCCGAAATATTTAATGACATAAATAGTGATGACATTTTAATTACGATTCATAATAAATTACTAACAAACCAAATATCCAAACCGGAAGGAATAATTTCAAAATGGATTTTCGATACAATTGTTATCGATGCAGGGCACGGCGGTAAAGATCCCGGTGCAATTGGCGTGACCGGCGTAAAAGAAAAAACAATTAATCTGGGTATTGCACTTAAACTTGGAAAGTTAATTGCAGAAAACCTTCCGGATGTTAAAGTAATTTATACAAGAAAATCCGATCAATTTGTTGAACTTTATAAACGCGGGAAAATAGCAAACGAATCCGGTGGAAAACTTTTCATATCGATCCATTGTAATTCTACCCCGCAAAAGGATGTTAGCACAAGTGGATTCGAGGTTTACTTGCTGCGCCCGGGACGCACAAAGCAGGCTATTGCTATTGCTGAGTTCGAGAACAGCGTAATTAATTTTGAAGACGATCCCAATCGTTATCAGCAGCTCACTGATGAGAATTTTATTTTAGTCAGCATGGCACACTCGCAATATATGCGTTACTCAGAAAAATTTTCTGATTTATTAAATCAGCATTGGAAGAAAAATGTTAGTATCCCATCGTTAGGAATAAAGCAAGCCGGATTTTATGTTCTTGTGGGTGCTTCAATGCCGAGCGTTTTAATTGAAGCGGGTTTTCTTTCTAATAGAAAAGACGAAGCTCATCTCGCAAGTTCTGCCGGGCAATCGGAAATAGCGCAAGCTATTCTTGAATCGATAAAGAAATACAAAGAATATTATGATAAGGAAATTGCAATACTCGAAAAGGAAAATAAAAAGTAAAGTAATGTAAAGTTGAGTTGTTGATTTCCTTTTCCACCAAATAATTTGTTATTCACTTTGGGGTGATATAAGTTTACATAGGAAATAAAAAATGAAAGGTATCAACATATATGACTAATGCACAAAAGTGGGTTGCAGGTTTCCTGGCTTTGTTTATAATTCTATTTCTTTTAGGAAAGTTCACAAAAAAAGACGATCCGATTCCGACAATGACAGAAAATTATAGCAGTGAAAATACAGAACAGACTGCGGAAGTTGACGGGCTAACATTAATTCAACAAAAAGGATGCATAACATGTCATGGCGGAGATTTGAACGGAACGCAAATGGCGCCCGCACTTATAAATATAAAGCAGCACTGGACACGCGATGGACTAATAAATTATTTACGCAATCCTTCTTCTTACAGTGGAGATGCCCGGTTTGATGAATACCGCACTAAATATAAAAATATAATGATGCCGTCCTACGGTAATCTTGATGTGAAAGATTTAGGAAAAATGGTGGAGTATCTTTTAACCAAGTAATTAGTATTTAGATTTGAGTCCTTAGATGTAGGAAATGAAAAAACCCTCTATATCGAGGGCTTTTTTCTATGTACCAATTACTCAATACTAAATACTGTCTTATGCTTTTCCTGCACTGCCGAGAACGTTAACAATTTTATGTTTGTACAGTTCCTTCAACGAATCGCGGGCTGGTCCTAAATACTTGCGTGGATCGAATTCGGCAGGTTTTTCAGCTAATACTTTTCTAATTGCCGCCGTCATAGCCAAACGTCCGTCGGAATCGATATTAACTTTGCAAACTGCCGATGCAGCAGCTTTACGCAATTGATCTTCAGGAATTCCAACTGCATCGTTTAATTTACCGCCGTTGCCGTTAATTATTTTTACAAGATCAGCTGGAACAGAAGAAGCTCCATGAAGAACTATCGGGAAACCTGGAATTCTTTTTTCGCATTCTTCAAGAATGTCGAAACGAAGCGGTGGCGGAACAAGAACGCCGTCGGCATTTCGTGTACATTGTGCCGGGGTGAATTTGTTTGCGCCGTGAGATGTGCCGATAGAAATAGCCAATGAATCAACACCGGTTTTTTTAACGAAGTCTTCAACTTCTTCAGGTTTTGTGTAATGTGTAACTTCACTGGAAACTTCATCTTCAATTCCTGCTAAAACGCCGAGTTCACCTTCAACAGATACACCATGCTTGTGAGCGTATTCAACTACTTGTGCGGTTAACTCAACATTCTTTTCGTATGAATGATGCGAACCGTCGATCATCACAGAAGAGAAACCTGTTTCGATACATGATTTACACAATTCGAAAGTATCGCCGTGGTCAAGATGAAGAACTATCGGAATTTTATATCCCAATTCTTCGGCATAATCAACCGCGCCTTTGGCAAGATGTTTTAGCAAAGTTTGGTTTGCATATTTACGAGCGCCGCTGGAAACTTGTAAAATAACCGGTGATTTGGTTTCAACACATGCGCCAATAATTGCCTGCAATTGTTCAAGGTTATTGAAGTTGAAGGCCGGAATAGCATATCCGCCCTTTACTGCTTTCGCAAAAAGGTCCTTAGAATTTACTAATCCTAATTCTTTGTAAGTAATCATAGTTTTGTCCGTTTCTTTTTAATTGATCGTTATTATTTATTAAAGTAAAATTTTCTCAAATTGTTTTTAGAAATAAGCGATAACACCTATGTGAAAAGTCAGAAGATCTGTTTTCGATTGTCTCGGTCTGTATTTAACTTGAGTTAATGATACAACTTCTATATCGCTTTCGGTTAAGTATTGTGCTTCGGTTCCGTAAATGTATCTTGCTTTAAGATCTAAATATAGACTTGTTACATCACCCAAATCTTTAGCTACTCTAAACAATATCCCTCCGCCGGCGCCGTAACTCCAATTAAAATCATCATAATTAGTTGACTGCGCAATATCATCCGAACTATTTTCGCTTTTAACTTCGGAAGTTGTAAAAATATACGCGCCTCCTGCAAGTCCTTCAATATAAGGTCGAACTGTTCCTGTAAAAGGAGAAACCTGCATAAGAAAATGCAAGTTGGCTATGCTGTTTGTTCTGCTAACTTCTAATGTAACTTCCGGGAATCCCGGCCAAGGTCTTCTCTCCGATGTTTCACCGTAAACCATGTAACTCAAATTCAATCCTATCGAAAACGGTCTCTCTTTGCTTGGTGACCACAATGTTCCCTGCACCTGTAAGCCGTAGCCAAGGCGGTCAACATTATCTCTAAACTGACCCTGCGGAGAGCCAATCATAAAACTACCACCGACAGTTTGCGAGTAAGTTGCAGCCGTATAGCATAATAAAAAGGTTAAAAGCAGTAATAACTTTTTCATTTTATTTCCAGTTTATTTTTTTGATCAAATGCATCGTAATGTTATTACTTAGGTTCATCCGAAAGAACTGACTAATACTTCTCAAAATTTGGATACAAATATACTAAAAAGTAAAGCGTAAATAGAGTAGGGCAATAGTTTTTAATGAAACTTGATGTTTTGCCGGTAGGAGTTAAGGAGTAATTGAGAAAAATCTTCAAAAGAAATTTCCTTTGCACCAAACATACTTAAATGCTCGGTTTGGTATTGAACGTCAAGAAGTACAAATCCCTTTTTGTTTAAATGTTCTATCAATTTAATTAATGCACATTTACTTGCCTGCGAAACATTTGAAAACATGGACTCACCGAAGAAAGCACCTTTATAAGTAACTCCGTAAAGTCCTCCAACTAAAATATCTTTTTGAAAAACCTCAACCGAATGGAGATACCCGTGTTTAATTAATCCTTTATAGGCATCAATCAGTTCGTTGGAAATCCATGTAGTTGAGCGAGCTGCACAGTTTGAGATTACTTCTAAAGTTGAAGTATCAAAACGGTATTCAAAATCAATTTGCGAATAAAATTTTTTTAGTGAGCGTGGAATGTTGAAATTATTGAGAGGAATTATTGTTCTAACTTCGGGCATGTACCAATCGATTTCGCCGGATTCATCAGCCATGGGAAAAGCTCCCCTGGCGTACATCATTATCATATTTTCGGGTTTTAATAAATCTTTCTCGGATAAATATTTCTCGTCACTCATGCGCCTTTACTTCAAAAAGGATTATCTCGTAACCTTTCTTTGCCTCAAGTCCCATAAATATTGTTCCGGCAAAAACAGCCGACATTCCCAAAAGAAATGAAGAGATAATGAAAATATTAAGCTGAGATATTGTTAAGAAAGAAAGTACGCCTATCAAAAGAGAAGTAAGTACAAATGAAGCGATGCCTACAACAAAAAACAGTACGGCATTTTTAACGAACCTGCTTCGAACAACCAAGGATGCAATTTGAACAGATATACTTTCCAGCCGAACGTTTTCTTCGGTTGAGGGTGCTGCGTTGCCTATCTTCAGCAATAGTCTTCTTTTCTCTTCGTTTAATAAACGAATTCTATTTACAACTATTGAATACTTGTTGTTGATACTGAGTAGAAGCAAACCGCAGGCGTTTATCATTACTGCCGGGGCAAGCATTAGTTGAATGATTTGTACGGCGTTAAATTTCATGTGTTGCAAGATATCCATTGTTTTTACCTTATGCGGAATAAATGTATTTGTGAAGAACTTCAATAGTTTCCTGATGTGCTTTAATATCGAGTTCTAGCAAATCGCGCATGGCGAGTATGCCGACCAGCTTATCATTTTCAACAATTAAAATATGTCTTGTACCCCGGTCCTGCATCTTCTTTAAACATTGTTCGTGTGTTTCGTTTACATCGGCGAGCAAAAGATCGGTACTCATCACATTGTCAACTTTAGTTGTGTGAAGATCCAATCCTTTTGCAATGACGCGTTTTACCAAATCGCGTTCGGAAAATACACCGAGTAATTTGCCGTCATCGGCAAGAATAGGAACCAGGCCGATGTTTTGTTCTGCCATAAAACAAACTATTTCATGTATGTTGGAACCGGATTTAACAGTCAGTATTTTTTTTGCCGAAAGCATTTCTTTTATTGTTTGCATTGTTTTTCCTTTAAAATACTTGTAGCCCGGTTAGAATCTAACATATTCGATGGGTTAATTTCAAGAAAAAAATTTACAGAGCAAATTTAAAAATACCTCTGCGGAAAATTTTAACCGCAGAGGCATTATGCTAATAATTTATTTTTCATTCATAAAAGGATAGCGGTAATCTTTCGGGGGAATGAAATTTTCTTTAATTGTACGGGCGGAAACCCAGCGTATAAGATTTAAATAGCTTCCTGCTTTATCATTTGTTCCGCTTGCACGTGCGCCGCCGAACGGCTGTTGACCTACAACAGCACCGGTAGGTTTATCATTTATGTAGAAATTTCCAGCCGAGTGTGTTAATGCTTTATCGGCAGTTTCAATTGCTTTTCTGTCCTGTGCAAAAATTGCGCCTGTTAATGAGAACGGTGAAGTTTCATCGCAAAGCTGTAATGTCTCTTCGTATTTATTATCCTCGTAAACATACAGAGTTAATACAGGTCCGAAAATTTCTTCTTCCATCGATTTGAATTTGGGATTTGTAGTTTCGATGATTGTCGGCTCAATAAAATAGCCTTTCGAGTCGTCGTAATTTCCGCCGGAAATGATTCCGGCATCATTGGCTTTCTTTGCGTAGTCAATATAGCTTGTAATTGTATCGAAAGCGTTTTTGTCGATGACAGCATTCATAAAGTTTGAGAAATCCCGAACATCTCCCATCTTTACTGTTTTAAGCTCGCTTACTACAAAATCTTTCAATTTAGGCCAGATTGATTTTGGAATATAAGCTCTTGAAGCCGCCGAACATTTTTGTCCCTGGTATTCGAAAGCGCCGCGTATTAATGCTGTGCCGAGAGCTTCCAAATCCGAACTCGCATGCGCGAAAATAAAATCTTTGCCGCCTGTTTCGCCTACAATGCGTGGGTATGATTTGTACTTCGACAAATTATTAGCAGCAGTTCTCCACATTGATTGAAATGTCGGGGTTGATCCTGTAAAATGTATTCCCCCAAAATGTTCGGAATCCATAACAGGGTTTCCAACTTTAGAACCCGAACCGGGAATAAAATTAATTACTCCTTCGGGCAGTCCTGAAGCTTCCAACAATTTCATTATCCAATAACCCGAATAAACCGAACTCGATGCCGGTTTCATTAATGCAACATTTCCCATTAAAGCCGGTGCTGTGGGTAAGTTGCCTGCAATTGATGTAAAGTTGAATGGGGCTACTGCAAAAATAAAACCTTCGAGTGGGCGGTATTCGGAGCGGTTCCACATTCCGAATGGAGAGTGGATTGGCTGTTGTTCATAAATCTGCATCGCATAATATGCGTTGAAGCGGAAAAAATCTGCAAGTTCTGCAGCGGCATCTATTTCTGCCTGGAAAGGATTTTTGCTTTGTCCGAGCATTGTAGCTGCATTCAGAATATAACGCCATTCTGTAAGCGCAAGTAAATCCGCCGCTTTAAGAAATACAGCAACACGGTCGTGCCATTCCATCCGGCTCCATATTTTATGAGCTTTCATAGATGAATCGATAGCAGCTTTAACTTCCTTCTCGCTTACTTTATGATAATTAGCAAGAATTGTTTTGTGATCATGAGGGCATACACATTTGTCGGTGTCGCCTGTTCTAATTTCTTTCCCGCCGATGATAATAGGTATATCGATTGTTTGTTGAACCATTGCATCAAGTTGTTTTTTTAATGCAGTTCGTTCCGGTGTTCCCGGTGCGTAGCTTTTTACTGGTTCATTCGGCGGTAATGGTACTTTGAAAATTGCATTTGCCATAACACTTCCTTTTGGGCTTGTGATGGAATTAATTTATGCTGTAAAATTAGGAAAAATTAGTTGTGCGAAACCAACGAATTCGATTCTTTATCAGTTGAAATAACAATCCGAGTTTCCAGTTTCTTCAATCGGATAAGCTGAATGATCTCAAAAATGAATGCAAATTCACGTCTTGCGCCTCTTTGTGCATGTAAGTAATTTGAATATGTAAAGTATGGATGATATGGAAAAAATAATTATTCATGAAGTCGGATTGAGAGACGGTTTGCAAATGGAAAAGGTTGTTGTGCCGTCTGAACAAAAAATTAAATGGGCAAAGAATCTTTGTGCAACCGGGATTGATATTTTGCAGCTCGGTTCATTTGTTAACCCGGCAAAAGTGCCTCAAATGGCTGATACAGATATTTTATTCAAACATTTTAATCAAATAGAAAATAAGCCCAAAAATGTAATTCTATCTGCACTTGTATTGAATGAAAAAGGATTTGAACGCGGCGAAGAATGCGGTGTTGAAATGTATAATATGGGCGTTTCTGCAAGTGAAACTCATAATTATAAAAATACAGGAATGACTATAACGGAATCGACAAAGCGGATAATTTCAACAGCGAAAGAAGCGATTGCATTGGGCAGGCGAGTTCAAATTTCTGTTCAATCTGCTTTCGGCTGCGGATTCGAAGGAAAAATTTCGGAAGAAAAAGTTTTGGCAATAGTTGATAAATATCTTAATGCCGGTTTAAAAAATATTACTCTTGCCGATACTGCCGGTCACGCTATTCCCGACCAAGTTTCAAGATTGTTTGAAATTCTTTTTAAACGCGATTCAACAGTAGAGTGGGGAACACATTTTCATAATACTTACGGAATGGGGATTGCAAATTGTTATGCCGCACTTAAAGTTGGAGTTCGGTATTTTGAATCTTCAATTGCAGGACTCGGCGGGTGTCCTTTCACTAAAGTTGCTGCGGGTAACGTTTGCACCGAAGATTTCGTTCATTCGCTTCAACGCTCAGGGTATAGAGAAGATATAGATTTAACAAAGCTTATTGAAACAGCAAGAGATTTTTCGAAATTCTTTAACCGTGAACTGCCCGGTTTGGTTTATAAAAGCGGCACTGTAAATTATAGATAGATGTCAATACCAAATTATCACATGATGTTTTAATAATATTATTGAGCGCTTTTTGCGTTGTTAAATAATTTTAGTCTCTCTTAATTTTTTAATTTCTTCAATGGTGTACCCGATCTTTTCAAGTATTTCATCTGTATGCTGACCCAGAGTGGGCGGAGCAGTTTCTACAAGACCGGGTGTTTTGGAAAACTTTGCAGTAAGATTAAATAACTCCAAGTCGCCGATTCCGTCAAGATTTACTTTTGAAAAAGTATTCCTGTATTTAATCTGTTCATGCTTAATTGCTTGATCAAGAGAAAGTATGGCCCCGGCAGGAACATCATGCTTATTTAATTCTTCAATCCAAAAGTGTGAATCTTTTTCTTTTAGCTTTTCATTCAAAATGGATGTGAGTTCCTTGCGGTTTTTTTTCCTCGTATCATTATTAATAAATCTCGAATCGGTTTTTAAGTTTGATAAACCAAGTAGGTCTGCAACGTTTTCCCATTGTTCCTGTTTGTTTGCGGAAATATTTATAAAACCGTCTTTCGTTTTAAATACGCCGGAAGGCGACGCGGTAAAATTATCATTCCCCATCGGGATGGGTGATTGATGACCAATCAATAAATTGGAAATTATCCAACCCATCATCGGCATTATCGAATCAAGAAGTGCGACATCAATAAATTGTCCTTCGCCCGTTCTTTCTCTATAGAACAAAGCTCCCATGATAGCAAAAGCCGCATTCAATCCGCCGACAGTATCACATATTGGAAATCCTGCTCGCAGCGGATGAAGATGCTCATCCCCGTTAATTGCCATTTCACCGCTGAGTCCTTGTATGATTTGATCGTATGCAGGTTTTAATGCGTCGGGACCGCTTTGTCCAAAACCTGATATCGCGCAATAAATAATTTTTGGGTTGATTTCCGAAAGCACTTTGTAAGAAAGACCCAAGCGGTTCATAACATCCGGCCGGAAATTTTCTACAATAACATCGGCATCTGATGTTAGTCTCTTAAATATTGTTTTACCTTCATCGGATTTTAGATTTAGAGTAATAGATTTTTTATTTGCATTCTGTGCAAGAAAACTTGTGCCCATAAGCATCTGATTATACTCAGGTACACAACCAAGACTTCTTGCAAGATCACCATTAACCGGGTTTTCAACTTTAATTACTTCGGCGCCCATTAGCGCAAAATGCAGTGTGGCGAAGGGGCCCGATAGTACGTTTGTTAAATCAAGAACGCGAATTCCTTCTAAAAGTTTCATACAATTTCCGTTTGCTATTTATGTTTAACAGAATTGATTTTTTATTTACAGTTTAATTTGTTTCAAACAACATTTAATAATTTCGATTCCCTCATCAATTTCATTTAGCGAAATATTTAGCGGCGGACGAAAACGTATTGTTTTTTCTGAACAGCCGAGTAACAATAGCCCTTTTTCAAATGCTGCTTGTTTTAACTTGTCGCGTTTATCTTTTGTGTTGATATCAATTGCACAGAATAAACCGAGTCCGCGAGTGTTTGAAACTAATCCGGGAAACTCGGCTTCAAGTTCTTTTAATTTTTGAAGCAATGAATGACCTACGTGTAATGCATTATCGACAAGTCTTTCTTCTTCCATTATTTCCAGGATTTTTGTTGCGCGAACCATATCTATTAAGTTTCCGCCGAATGTAGAGTTTATACGGCTTGGTACATGGAAAACATTATCCGGTACTTCATCAATTCTATTGCTGCACATAAAACCACAAACATGTGTTTTTTTACCGAAGCTTATCATATCGGGTTTTACATAATATTCATGAGCCCACATCTTGCCGGTTATACCCATGCCGACTTGTATTTCGTCGAAGATCAGCATGATTTCATTTTCGTCGCACAACAAGCGAAGCTGTTCAAAGAATTCCTTTCTGAAAAAATTATCTCCGCCTTCGCCCTGTATCGGTTCAATAATAAGAGCGGCAATATCGTCCGGATTATCTTTAATTGATTTTTTTATTTGCTCGACTGCAATGCTTTCTTCTTTTCTAACTTGTTCAATGTGCTTTTCGTTGAGCGGGAAAGAAAGGATTGGGCTGTGAATTCTCGGCCAGTTAAATTTTGGAAAATAGTTAATCTTATTCGGATCGGTATTTGTTAATGATAAAGTGTAGCCGCTGCGTCCGTGGAATGCTTTTGTAAAATGAATTACCTGTGTGCCGACTTCACGGTCATAACCCTTGCTGAAATTTTTTCTGACCTTCCAATCAAAAGCTGCTTTGAGAGCGTTTTCATTTGCCAAAGCTCCGCCTTCAACAAAAAATAAATGTGAAAAATGATCGGGCTTTGCGAGATGTGCAAAAGTCTTTACGAATTCTGCCATCTCAACTGTATATGCATCTGAGTTTGAAGTTTTGTTTACCGCGGCATGACCGAGTTTTTCGAGAAATTCCGGGGATGTTAATTTGGGATGATTGAATCCCAAAGCGCTCGATGCAAAAAACGTGAAGAAGTCGAGCAGTTGTTTTTCTTTTAGCGAATCATAAATATATGATCCGTGGCTTTTCTTAAGATCAATTACAAATTCAAAGCCGTCGGCAAGTATGTATTGATTAAGAACTTGATGAACTTGGTGAGGGAATAATTTAACCGGAAAATTAATTATCCCTTTATCACTTTCTTTACAGAACATAAAGCACCTCTAAATTCTGTTATAAAATGGATTATGTTTTCACCCTAAGGGTGTCATAATTCCATTTAGTAGAATTCTTGGTGCTCGTATAAAGAAAGTATAAAAGGACGACCTTCCATAATTTACTCGTAATTATCTATTTGTGCGCGTTGAAGCTTGCCGCTGTAATCTATATAAACCGATTTCCATTCGGTAAAGAAATCATAAACAGCCCAGCCGCCTTCGCGGTGGCCGTTGCCTGTTTGTTTTACGCCGCCAAATGGTAAATGCGCTTCGGCCCCTATTGTCGGCACATTAATATAGGTGATTCCGGCTTTAATGTCACGTATTGCGGTAAAAGCTTTGTTTACATCGCGCGTATAAATTGATGATGATAAACCATAGACAGTACCGTTTAATATGTCGATTGCTTCTGCAAGTGATGAAGTTCTAATTACGGATAGAACAGGTCCGAAAATTTCTTCCTGGGCTATTCGCATGTTGGGTTTAACATTATCAAATATTGTCGGTTCGTAAAACCATCCTTTTGATAAATCGCCGTTGGCAGCAATATTACCGCCGCAAACTAAATTAGCTTTCTCATCCAATCCAATTTTAACATACGAATTAACAATGTTGCGTTGGCTTTCATTTATGCATGGTCCAACATCTGTGCCGGGAAGAAGTCCGTTGCCGAGTTTTAGTTTTTTTGTTTTCTCAATCAACATTTCCATAAAGCGGTCATGAATTTTATCATGAAGAATTAACCTGCTTGTAGCTGTGCATCGTTGGCCTGTTGTACCAAAGGCGCCCCACAAAACCCCATCGAGTGCAAGATCGAGATCGGCATCGTCCATTACTATTTGTGCATTCTTACCGCCGAGTTCAAGCGATACTCGTTTTAATGTTGCACTTGCTTCGCGAGTGATATGTTTGCCGACTTGAGTAGAACCGGTGAATAAAATCAAATCAATATCATTATGTTGAACAATAGCATTGCCGACTTCGCTGCCTGCGCCGTGAACAAGGTTTACAACTCCTTCGGGAATTCCAGCTTCCATCATAATTTGTATTAATGTTGTTGCAGTTTTAGGAGTATCGCTAGCGGGTTTGAACACAACGGTATTGCCGGCTAAAACAGCCGGAAAAATTCCCCATGTTGGAATAGCCATTGGAAAATTCCACGGCGTTATAATACCTGCAACACCAACCGGTACTCGAACCGCCATAGCAAATTTATCGGGCATTTCGGAAGGCACTGTATGACCGAATAATCTTCGTCCTTCCGTTGCGGCATAGTATGCTGTATCAATTCCTTCCTGAACATCGCCGCGCGTTTCGGCAAGAACTTTACCCATTTCTCTTGTCATTTCGCGTGCAAGTTCTTCTTTGTACTTTACAAGCAAATCGCCGACTTTGCGTAAAATATCACCGCGTGCAGGCGCAGGAACGAGCCGCCATTTTTCATAAGCCGCCCGTGCTGCTTTCACTGCATCTTCAACATCTTCTTTTGTTGATTTTGGAAAAAGTCCAACCACATCTTGCCAATCGGCGGGATTTCTATTCTCGAAAGTCCTTCCTGATTTTGAATCTGTCCATTTACCATTGATGAAATTTTGAAAATTTTGCGGCATGAGAGACCTCGTATTTAATAAGTACCAATTACATTAAAATATAACCAATAAGGTCGATACTTCAAATCTTTTGAATAATAAACAGTTGTACAAATACCAATGTGTTTACGTATTGTTTATTAAATCAAAATTTTACTGACGAATTATTTCGAAACCCGTTATGGCTAAGTTTCATAAATAACTGGCGAACCGAGTTCCTTAAAAGAAAACTTTGAAAAAATGTGATGACCGTCGTAATCAAGAACGCGGAGATCGTCTTCCTGTTTAAGATCGTCCATAACAACATCGTAATGATGACCGTATTTTTCTACGGCCATATTCATAGGAACCTCGTAAGCAATAAATTTCTTAATTCCTTTGGATGAAAGTTTTTTAACGAGATTTGGATTTGTGAAAGAATCGTAAGAAGTGATAATTACAACCGGACCCGAGCCCGTGAAAAAAATGCCCGCTTTCATGTTGCGCCTCCTTTTGGTTTATCAACAAAAAGAAAACATTACTAACAAAAGCGAAATTGACACTACAATATTAGCTTATTATTGTGAAAAATGTTACTTCGAATTCACAAGTAACCGGTTATAAAATTTTCCACTTACGTTTTTTGTTTTTTATTTCTTTATTGATAAAAGCTTTCTCTATATCAATGTTTAGCCTATTTGATATCGAGCAAAGATAAATAAAGATGTCGGCTATCTCGTCTTCAACTTCGCCAAAGTTCGAATTTGGGTCGACGGCAAGCCCATCGATTTTTCTAATTGCTTTGAATAACTCGCCGACTTCTTCACCGAGCAGCAAACATTTATCTTTTGTTGACTGCTGAAAAAAACCTCTTTCTCTTTCAAGTTCGGCAACATAAACCTGGTAATCACTTAACTGTGCATTAACTTTTAATTCGGGCATTCATTCTCCATAGAAACCAACAATGCAAATGTTTATGAAACTAAATTTTATCAGAAGCGACGGTTTCTACTTCTTCAACGGTTTTAGGAATCGGCTTGCCGAGTACTTTACTGCCATTGTTAGTAACGAGAACATCGTCTTCAATTCGAATACCGCCAGTTTTGCGGAATGCTTCAAGATTCTTATAATTAATAAAGTTTGTGAATTTCTTTTCGGCTTTCCATTTATCAATCAACTGCGGTATAAAATAAATTCCCGGCTCAACGGTTAAAACTAATCCCGGTACAAGTTTTTTGCCGAAGCGTAGAGATTTTAAACCGAACTGAGAGCTGCGTTTTATTTTCGAATCGTAACCGAAATTATTCTCACCGAAATTTTCGAGATCGTGAACATCGAGACCGAGCATGTGGCCGAGACCGTGCGGGAAGAACATCGCATGCGCTCCTTCGTTTACTGCTTGTTTCATATCGCCTTTCATTAAGCCGAGTGCTTTCAATCCTTCGGCAATAACAAGAGCGCATTTTAAATGAACATCTTTATAACTTACGCCGGGTTTTATGTTTTTTATTGAAGCGAGCTGGGAGGCGAGTACTATTTCATAAATATCTTTTTGACGCTGTGAAAATTTTCCGCTTACAGGGAAAGTTCTTGTAATATCACTCGCGTAATGAAGAGCCGATTCAACGCCGCTGTCGTTTACAACAATATCTCCCTTTTGTAAAATATTATTGTGATGATGATTGTGAAGTGTTTCGCCGTGCCGCGAAAAAATAATTGGGAACGCTATTCCGGCCCCCAATGTATATGCAAGTCCCTCTATAAATCCTGCAATTTCTTTTTCGAGCATTCCCGGTTTTGCAAAACGCATTGCAGCAACGTGCATCTCGTATGAAACCTCAATTGCCTTTTCAATTTCCGCTATTTCTTCTTTTGATTTTATTGCCCGTTGTTCTGCTACGGCAAAAATCAATTCCTTTGATGAATACTCGTTTATACGCAGCGCGTCGATACCCAATAATTGCTGGAGGAAAAGCATGTTGTCGTAACGGTACTGTGGTATAAAATGAATTTTTCTCTTTTGTGAAATAGCTTTGTCAATAACAGCTTTAAGCTCGGTGAGCGGTAAAGTATTTTTAACACCGACTTTTGCGGCTTTCTCTTTTATTGTTTTTTGCGGTCCCATCCAAACAATATCATCAATAGTTAATTCGTTTCCGAAAATGATTTCCTTATTTTCGTTAACATCCATAATTGCCGCAAGCCCGGCTGTGTCAAGTCCGAAATAATATAGGAAAGTGCTGTCCTGCCTATACCGGTAAGTGTTATCTGTATAATTCATCGGCGCATCGTTGTTGCCGAGGAATAACAACAAGCCGTTACTAAATTTTTTCTTTAATTGAGTTCTTCTGTTAGAGTATGTTTTTGAACTAAACATTTATACCTCGTATTATTTTTGTTTTGACCTCCCCCTTTTATTCCCCCTCCTTAATAAGGAGGGGGACAGGGGGGTGGTTTTAAAGATTATTGTGCTCTGTTCTTCTAATAATTTCGTTTTGCAGCGACTCGCTCAAATCTACAAAGTAATCGCTGTAACCCGCAACACGAACAATAAGGTCGCGGTATTTTTCAGGATTCTTCTGCGCCTCTTTTAGAATATCTGCTGTTACAACATTAAACTGAATATGGTGACCGTCCAATCTAAAATATGTGCGGATAAGTTTTACGGCTTTATCAATATCATCATCAGTTTCGAGAAGCTGCGGTGTAAATTTTTGATTCAACAATGTACCGCCTGTTCTCAAATGATCAATCTTCGATGCAGATTTTATTACTGAAGTTGGTCCGTGTACATCGGCACCTTGCACAGGCGAAATACCTTCGCTTAGAGGTTCGTATGCAAAACGACCGTCGGGTGTGGCTCCTGTTACACTTCCAAAATAAACATGTGAAGTGGTGGGCAAAAGATTAATTCTAAAAAAACCACCTTTGGTATTCGGGCGTCCGTCAACAGCTCTAAAATATATTTCAAAAATTTCTTTTGTTAAATCGTCGGCATAATCATCATCGTTTCCGTATTTGGGAGTTTCAAATAACAATTTGTCGCGTATATCTTTTTGATTAGAAAAATTATTCTTAAGCGATTCTAAAAGTTCTTTCATAGAAAAAACTTTTTTATCGAACACGTTATATTTAATAGAGGCAAGTGAGTCGGTTATTGTTCCGAGACCTACACCTTGGATATACGAAGTATTGTACCTTGCACCGCCTGCGTTGTAGTCTTTACCTTTTAGGATGCAATCGTCAATAAGAACCGACATAAACGGCGCGGGCATGTAATCTGCATAAATTCTTTCTATAATAATATTGCCTTTAATTTTAATATTTATGAAATGATTGATCTGTTTTTCAAAAGCATTCATCAGATCATTGAATGAAGAAAATAAATTTGCATCACCGGTTTCAATTCCAATTTTCTTATTTGTGCACGGATCAATTCCGTTGTGTAATGTAATTTCCAAAACTTTAGGAAGGTTGAAATATCCGGTAAGTATGTAAGCTTCTTTGCCGAAAGCGCCGGTTTCAACACAGCCGCTTGCGCCACCGCAGCGTGCATCGATAATTGATTTGCCGTGACGAAGCATTTCTTGGATTATGGCATCGGTATTAAATATACTCGGTTGACCAAAGCCGGTTTTAATTATTTTTACGGCGCGTTTTAAAAGTCTATCGGGATTTTTTTTACTGACCTGCACCATGGAGCTTGGCTGCAGTAATCTCATCTCTTCAATTACGTCAAGAATAACATATGTTAAATCATTAGCCGCGTCTTCGCCTTCGGGTGTAACTCCGCCGACATTTATCAAACAAAAATCGGTGTATGTTCCGCTTTCTGCTGCGGTAACGCCAATTTTGGGCGGCGCGGGTTGATTGTTGAATTTAACCCAGAAAGATTGCAGCAATTCTTTCGCTTCATCCTCGGATAAAAGACCGCTTTCAATATCGCGTTTGTAAAACGGGTACAAATGCTGGTCGAGCCGCCCGGGGTTGAATGAATCCCATGTGTTTAGCTCTGTAATTACGCCGAGATGAACAAACCAATAATATTGAAGAGCTTCCCAAAATGTTTTTGGCGGGTTGGCGGGAACTCGTTCGCAGATCCCGGCCATAGTTTCAAGTTCATTTTTTCTTTTCGAATTTTTTTCGATGGAGGCAAGTTCATATAACTTTATTGAATTTCTTTTAGCGAATGAAATAATTGCATCGCAGCAAATATCCATTGCCCGGAGTTCTTCGCGCTTTTTGAAAGCTTGCGGATCGTTGAAAAAATCAAGCGCAGCAATGGAATTTTTTATATCGCTTTTAAAATCGAGCATTCCCTTTTTATAAATTTTATCATCGAGCACCGTGTGTCCCGGTGCGCGTTGTTCCATAAACTCTGTAAATATCCCGGCTTCGTAACAATTCTTCCATTCGTCATCAACTTCACTAAAAATTTTATCGCGTATCGATTTCCCGTTCCAAAAAGGAATTATCTCGTTTACATATTCTTTTTTTGTTTCATTCGAAACTTTGAACCAAACTTTCGGACGTGTATCGAGAATTTCCAAATCATTTAAACTGTGAACACAAAGTTCGGGATATGTCGGTGTTGCTTTCGGCAACGGCCCGCGTTCACCGACGATAAGTTCACCATCGTTAAAACATAATTCCTTATTCTCAAGTATATATTTAAATGCCAACGCGCGTGCAACTGGTTTCGATACTTTCTCATTATTTCCGCTTTTATAAAATTGTGTTAAAAGATATGCTCGCTCGTGGGATAGAGTTGGTACGGCATTGATCGTTTGTTCTCTAAGTTTTTTTATTCGTTCATTCATATTAACCGCCGATTTTAACAGGTAAATTAAGAGTTTCAAATTTGTTTTTAATAGAATTCATTTCATCCGCTGTTGGCGGAATAATGTGCGAAAGTTTGTTTTCAATATTCATCTTCGCGTATTTATTTTCCGCGCTTTTATGATACGGAAGTAAGTTTATACCGCGTATGTTTTTTAAGGATGAAATGAATTCAATCATCTCGTTAATATTATCTATTGTATCTGTAATGCTTGGAATAATAGGGATACGTAAAATAATTTTATTTCCTTCGGAAGATAATCTTATAAGATTATCTTTGATCAATTTATTCGAGACATTGGTGTATTGCTTGTGCAAATCTTCGTTCATTAATTTTAGATCGTAAAGAAAAAGATCAGTCAACTCATAAATCATTTCGAAGTTGGAAAAATCAGAGTATCCTGTTGTATCAATGGCAGTGTGGATATCATTTTTCTTGCATCGGTCTAAGATTTCATGCAAGAAATTGATTTGAAGCATAGGTTCTCCGCCGGATAATGTAACACCGCCGCCGGATTCTTCATAAAAAGGAATATCTTTCTCGATGTGAATCATCAACTCATCGGCAGAAATTTCATTACCAATAATTCCCTGGTTTGATGATGAATTAAAATTCCATTTATACGAACAGCCGGCAAATTCTTCCGGTAAAATACGTTGACTTTCCGGGTTGTGGCACCACCAGCATTTTAAAGGGCAGCCCTTGAAAAATACAGTGGTTCTTATTCCCGGTCCGTCATTTATGGAATATTTTTTTATATCAAATACGAAACCTTTAGCAATCATCGGAAATAAATTATAATTATATGTTTTGTTTGCAAATTAACTAAACGGGCAACAAAGAAAAAGCAGTGCAAAATTCTGTCCTGCCAAAAAAGAAGTCGTTTAATTAATCAGATATGTTAAATTTGCAGTCGCAATATTTATTAATTAGTTTGATGAGTAGCTTGTTTAATAATCAAAATCCAAACGACATACACCAGTTCGAAAAAGAACTAAACGAATTAAAATCTTTAACGGAGAATTATCAAAAACTTTTGGAGATGCTTAAAGCAAGCGAATCCAAATACAGATTTTTAACTGAAAATTCAGCCGATATTGTCTGGCACCTTGATGCCGATTTAAGATTTACTTATGTGAGTCCAGCCGATGAAAAACTGCGCGGATATAAACAAGAAGAAGTTATCGGTAAAACTATTTGGGAAATTTTAACTCCCGAAGGTACACTGCATGTAAGCGAAAAAATGGCTGAACTAAAGGAGAAGAAGATATCTAGAAATTCTTCGGTACGATACGAACTTCCTCTTGTAACTAAAAAAGGTTCAATATTCTGGTGTGAGGTTAATGTTAATCCGATTATAGGACATGACGGCAAAGTAATAGGATATAACGGCGTTACGCGGGATATTACAGAGAGGAAAAAATTCGAAGAGGAAATCCAAGCTAAGAATGAAAAATTAAAAGAACTCAACGACAGTAAGGATAAATTCTTTTCGATTATTGCGCACGATCTTCGCAGCCCATTTCAGGGATTGCTCGGCATTTCAAATCTATTGGTTTCGGATTCCGATAATCTTTCCAAGGACGAAATAAAAGAATACGCTATAATGCTGAACAATTCATTGAGCAATCAGTTCAGATTGCTCGAAGATCTTTTAAGCTGGGCAAGAATCCAGGCGGGAAAAATTAAATATGAGCCGGTAGATATTTGCGTTCTCGAAGAAGTATATAATGTAACACAAATGTTTAAATCGAATCTAAAAAACAAAAACATCAGTACAAGAATTAACGTTGATGAAAATATAAACATTCTTGCCGACCGCGATATGTTTTGGCTTTTGATACGCAACTTAATTTCGAACGCGATAAAGTTTACACGTTCGGGTGGTTGGATCGAAATTAATTCATCCGTCGAAGGCGATTTCGTTTTATTCGAAATAAAGGATAATGGTGTTGGCATTGAAGAAGAATACATAGATAAATTATTCCGCCTTGATGCTCATTATACTTCCGAAGGCACTAACCATGAATCGGGCTCCGGACTAGGATTAATTTTATGCAAAGATATTATTGATAAGCACAACTGCAAAATTTGGGTTGACAGTAAAGTTAATGAAGGTACGAGCTTTATGTTTACTTTACCCAAAAGCAATTCTTAAAATATTATACAAACTTTCCTATTAAATTGAATTCGATGACTGATAAAAAGAAATCGCTAATATATGCTTTAACGGCGGTGTTGTTTTGGTCAACAGTTGCAACGGCATTTAAACTTACTTTGCTGGGCATGAACAATTCTCAGCTTTTGTTCTATTCATCATTAACAAGCTTTGCTGTTTTATATTTTTTGGCGAAGAAGAATTCGGCGGGCGAGTTAAAGGTTTTTTTTACAAAACAGCATTTAATTAACAACGCGTTCCTTGGGATGATAAATCCCTTTGTGTATTACCTTATTTTGTTCGAAGCTTATAGAATTTTACCTGCGCAGGAAGCACAACCGATAAATTTGATATGGCCGCTTATACTTTCTATTATGTCCGCAATTATTTTGAAACAAAAATTATCCTTGTCTTCAATCTTCGGGTTGGTAATTTCTTTTGTTGGAGTTGTTATTGTCGCAACGCGCGGAAATATTTTATCTTTTCATTTTCAAAACATAACCGGGGATTTGCTTGCATTGCTCAGTTCGTTTGTTTGGGCAGTGTATTGGATTCTTAACCTGCTTGATAAAAGAGAAGAATCAATTAAACTTGTCGGCTCTTTTTTCTTCGGAACAATTTATACGGGATTATACATTTTGTTTTTTGATTCATTCGGTCCGTTCGAAATTAAATACTTATTTGGCGCATTTTATATAGGGCTTTTCGAAATGGGAATAACTTTTTTTCTGTGGTTGAAAGCAATTTCCTTAAGCGAGGACAAAGCTAAAACTGCGAACTTAGTTTACCTGTTTCCCGTTATTTCATTTTCCATGATCGCATTTGTACTCGGTGAAAAAATACATATGTCTTCTGTTGTCGGATTGGTATTGATAATCGGAGGAATTTTAGTTCAGCAATTATCGAAAGAAATATTTGTTGCAAATTTTACTGCAATAAAAAATCTGTTTACCAGCAAATTCAGTCGTTAGTAATCAATATTTATATTTCGCATGCGTTACTTAATTCATTTACAAATGCGCAAACTTCTTTAGTGCTTTTTCCGTCGTTTAATCTCTTAATTAAAGCGCTTGCAACAATTACGCCGTCGCAATGCGGCGCAAACATTTTTATGTGTTCGGGTTTTGAAATTCCAAAACCGATCAACATTTTATTTTTTTCTACAATTGAATAAGTGCGCTCAATATTTTTTAGAGTATCTTCCTTAAAATTATCGCGTGCGCCGGTAATACCGGTAACGCTTACACAATAAACAAAACCGCTGCTTTTGTTATCGATTTCTTTTATGCGTTCATCCGGCGAAGTGGGGGTTGTTAAAAGTATTTTCTCGAATTCCTTAAATTTATCAGCGTAAAAAGAATCGTACTCTTCGAGAGGAACATCGGGAACAATTAATCCTTGCGCACCGGAATTTAAAGCATCATCACAAAATTGTTTTATGCCGTACTTTATGATCGGATTGGCGTAACCCATAAGCACAATTGGTTTATTGCTTTTAGCTTTTATCCTTTCGGAAAAGCTAAAAACATCTTTTAAATTAATACCGTTATCAAGTGCATGCTGCGAAGAAGATTGAATTACGGGTCCGTCTGCTAACGGGTCGGAAAAGGGAATGCCGAGTTCCAGCATGTCTGCGCCGTTTTCCAAAACATTAAGCGCGAGATCTACAAAGTTGTTTTTGTCTGGAAATCCTGCCGTCAAAAAAATTGAAAGAACTTTTCTTTTTGATGAATTGATTTTTTCGATGTGTTCTTTAATCTTCATAAAACCTTATCGTCGATTTGTTGAATGATTGTATTTAAGTCTTTGTCGCCGCGTCCGCTTATGTTTACAATTACAACTTCATTTTTGCTTGTTTGCGGAATTAGTTTATTCAAGTGTGCAACTGCGTGCGCTGTTTCGAGAGCGGGGATTATTCCTTCAAGCTTTGCAAGCAGCATTGTTGCGTTTAATGCTTCATCATCTGTAATGGATTCATATTTAGCGCGGGAAATGTCTTTTAATAAACTGTGTTCCGGGCCAACACCGGGATAATCGAGTCCCGCAGAGATTGAGTGGACTTCGGAAATTTGTCCGTTTGCATCTTGTAAAAGATATGTTTTCATTCCTTGAAAAACACCGGGTTCGCCTATAGTTAAAGTAGCGCAGTGTTTGCCTGAATCAATTCCGTATCCAGCGGCTTCTACGCCGATGAGTTTTACTTTTTCATCATTTACAAACGGGTAAAAAATTCCCATTGCATTTGAGCCGCCGCCTACGCACGCTACAATATAATCCGGCAGTTTGTTCTCATACTTTTGAATCTGCTCTTTTGCTTCAATTCCAATCACAGATTGAAAATCACGGACGAGCATTGGGTAGGGATGGGGACCGACAACAGAACCGATTATGTAATGTGTGTCGGCAACATTTGTAACCCAATCGCGTATTGCTTCGTTGGTTGCGTCTTTCAATGTTTTACTGCCTGATGTTACCGGAATGACTTCTGCGCCGAGCAGTTTCATTCTAAACACGTTTGGCTTTTGCCTTTCGATATCAACTTCGCCCATGTACATAACACATTTTAAACCAAACTTTGCGCAAACTGTTGCGGTTGCAACGCCGTGCTGACCCGCGCCTGTTTCGGCAATTATTCTTGTTTTGCCTAAACGTTTTGCAAGCAATATTTGACCGAGAGCGTTATTTAATTTATGAGCTCCTGTATGGCAGAGGTCTTCGCGTTTTAAATAAATCTTTGCTTTTCCGAAATGTTCTGTTAATCTTTCAGCGAAAGTAAGAGGTGTCGGTCTGCCGTTATATTCCTTTTGTAATGCATTCAATTCAATATTAAACTTATCGTCATTTTTAATTTCGCGGTAAAGTTTTTCAAGTTCGTCAAGAGCAGATATCAAAGTTTCGGGAACATATTTCCCGCCGTAAATTCCGAACTTGCCGCTTGCATCGGGAAAATTGTATGTGCTATTTGAATTCATTATAAAAATCCTTTGTCAAATATTATTTGTGACTATTCAACTGATTAAACTTTACAAATAACTCTTTTACTTTTTTGTGATCTTTCTTGCCCGGTTCCGATTCAATCGATGATGAAATATCTATTGCCGCCGGGTTTACTTCATTAAATACTGTTTCAAGATTCTCAACAGATACACCGCCGGAAAGAATGATTTTACTTTTTAACTTTTGCGGGATAAAATTCCAATTAAATTTATTTCCGGTTCCGCCCATTTCGTTTGGTGAAAATGCATCGAGTAAAATACGACAGTTTCTGAATTCGTCAATTCTTGTCCAATCGAAATTATCATCAATTCTAAAACTCTTAATAACCGGCAGAGAAATATTATCAATGTATTTTGGCGTTTCGTTTCCGTGAAGCTGCACAGCATTTAATCCTATATGCGTCGCTGCGGAGTTAACTTTAGTGAAATCTTCATCAACGAAAACACCGATCTTTAAAATAAAAGGCGGAAGTCGCTGTATTATTTCACGCGCTTTATCATAACTGATAAATCTTTTACTCTTTTCGTAAAAGATGAATCCCAGTGCATCGGCTCCGAGATTTGAGCAAAGCATCGCATCTTCGATGTTTGTAATGCCGCAAATTTTAATTTGCAAAGCTGCACCATTCTATAAATTGTGTTAAAGCCAATTCAATGTTAAAATTTTTCATAAAGTGCTCGCCAACGAGCACTGCGTGAGTATCTGTATTTTTTACAAATTCCAAATCGCCTTTTGTAGAGATACCGCTTTCGGAAACAATGGTAATACCCGGCGGAATTAATTTTGCTATTTCTTTCGTTGTATTGATATCAACGCGAAAAGTGGCGAGGTCGCGATTATTTATGCCGATTATTTTGTTTTGCGCAAAATTAATTTTATCCAATTGAGCGGCGGAATGAATTTCGAGAAGAACTTGCAGCTTGTTTTCGAATGCAATTAATGAAAGTTCGTTGATTTGCTGTTTCGAAAGTGCTTCGGCAATTAACAATATTGCGTCTGCGCCATTGGATTTCGCTTCGAGAATTTGAAACTCGTCAATTATAAAATCCTTACGAAGAAGGGGAACGATTTTAATCTCAGCTATTTCTTTTAGATGTGAAATATCTCCATGGAAAAACAATTTATCTGTTAACACAGAAATTGCATCTGCCCCGGCGCGCATGTAATTTTTTGCAATTTCAAGATGATCGAAATCTTTTCTTATAACTCCCTTTGACGGGCTAGCCTTCTTAATTTCGGCAATGATATTAATCTTACGTTTTTTGAGCAAGGCGGCATTAAAATCCATCGGTTTTGTCTCGAACATCTCTGTATTCACAAAACTGTCTCTTGTAAAACGCTTATGAAGAATTCCAACTTCTGTTTTTTTTGCTTGAAGAATTTTTTCAAGTATCGTCATTTGTTCTTCTCTCCGAATTCTTTTAGCTCGAGTAATTTATTAAGTGTTCTGCCGGATTGAATAGATTCTTCCGCAACGTAGAGACAATCTTTAATGTCATCGCTAACGCCTGCAACTTTTAATGCGAACGCGGCATTGGCGGCAACAATGTAATAGCCGGGAGTTTTTTCTCTTCCGTTAAAAATATCATAAATAATTTTTGCATTTAAGGCGGCTGAACCTCCTGCAATATCTCCGGGGCTAAGTTGCGGGAAATTAAATGTCTCGTTTGTAACTTGATATAGATGCATTGATGAATTACCCGTGGTTTCAATAACATTTGTCGTGTCGGTTAGAGTTATTTCATCAAAAGAATTGTTTGTGCAAATGAAACATACCTTTTCCATATTGAGATATTTGACTGCATCGGCCATTAACTTGGATGTGTAATTATCAAATGTCCCGATTAATTGCCGCATTGTCCCAGCTGGATTTGTTAATGGCCCGAGTATGTTGAATATTGATCTGAACGCAAGTTCTTTTCTGATCGGTGCAACATGAGCCATTGCCGGGTGATAAAGCGGGGCGAAAAGGAAAGCAATGCCTATTTCATCCAATGCCTTCGCAGAAAATTCAGGAGATAGTTGCACATTAACACCAAGTTCGTGAAGTACATCCGAGCTTCCGCTTTTGCTTGATATGGAACGGTTGCCGTGCTTTGCAACTTTTACGTTTGCGCCGGCAACTACAAACGCAACTGCAGTGGAAATATTGAACGAGCCGGAACCGTCGCCTCCGGTGCCGCAAACATCAATTACATTTCTGGAATCGCAATCCAACTTGATTACTTTTTCCCGCATTGCTTTTACAAATCCCGCTACTTCCTCGGCAGTCTCTTTTTTAATTTTTAATGCGGTTAGGAGCGAAGCGATTTTTGAATTGTTCTCGTTGCCGCTCATTATTGAATACATAACACTGTAAGCTTCATCGAATGTGAGGTTCTCTCCATCGATTACTTTTTCAAGATATCCTTTCATAATGCCAGCCAGTTTTTAATTAAGATTTCTCCATCGGGAGTTAATATGGATTCAGGATGAAACTGAATTCCTTCAATAGGAAAATTTTTATGACGCACACCCATTACAACTCCATCGTCTGATTCTGCGGAGATAATTAAATCATCCGGCAATGAGTTTCTATCAATTACAAGCGAATGATATCTGCCTGCTTGAAATTTCTGTTGAATATTCTTGTAAATGGTTTTCCCATCGTGCAATATAAAAGAAGTTTTGCCGTGCATTAAAGAAGGCGCATTAATTATTTTTGCGCCGAATGAATAACCGATTCCCTGGTGACCGAGACAAACCCCAAGCACTGGTGTATGTTTACCGCATTCTTTAATTACTTCCAGAGAAATTTTTGAATCTTCGGGAACGCCCGGCCCAGGAGAAATTACAATTTTATCGGGTCTTAAAGAATTAATTTCGTCGAGTGATGTTCTGTCGTTTCTTTTAATTACTATATCGGCTGTAAATTTACCAATTAATTGCACAAGATTAAAAGTGAACGAATCGTAATTGTCAATTACCAGGATTTTCATCAATCACCTCGGCATATTTTAACGCGTTTAATAAAACGGCTGATTTGTTATTTATCTCTTTTAGTTCGAGTTCCGGTTTACTGTCGGCAACAATTCCAGCGCCGGCCTGCCAATAAACTTTATCCTTATATGCAAACAAAGTTCTGATTGCAATGCACATATCGAGATTACCTTTGAAATCTATGTACCCGACAGCTCCGGCGTAAACACCGCGCTTAAGATTTTCATATCCGTTCAATAACTGAATAGCTCGGATCTTTGGCGCACCGGAAACAGTGCCTGCCGGAAAACTTGCTTTAAGAGCGTCGATACTGTTCTTGTTATTTTCAAGATCGCCCTCTACACGGGATACAATATGCATAACATGAGAAAACCTGGTCACATTCATATTTTCGGTTACTTCAACACTGTTGTATTCACAAACTCTTCCCAGATCGTTTCTTGCAAGATCGACAAGCATAACATGTTCTGCTATTTCTTTCGGATCGGCATAGAGTTCTTTTTCAATTTCCAAATCTTCATCTGCAGTTTTACCACGCCTGCGTGTTCCTGCAATAGGTAAAATTGTAGCGCGACGATTCTTTACTTTTAATAAATCTTCCGGCGATGTGCCTATAATTGTAAAATCGCTCCCGTATTCAATAAAATACATATATGGCGACGGATTGATAATTCTAAGCGCACGGTAAACATTTAGTAAATCACCGCTGTAGTGAGTTGAAAATCTTTTTGAAAAAACGATCTGAAAAACATCACCATCGAAAATGTTGTTTTTACACTGTTCAACTAATTCATAAAACCTATCATTTTCAATACTGTGCGATATTTTTTCGGGGGATGAGAATTTTAGATCGAAATTTATATTTGCGTTTAATTCATCGCGGAGTTTTTTTAATTGTGCTTTTGCTTCATCATATAATTTATGCGGATCGGAAGAATCCGTAATGTTTACGTTTGCTATTAAAATGATTTGATGTTTGAAATGATCGAATGCAATAATATTATCGTACAATCCGAAAATGGAATCGTGGATATCGATTTGTTTCCTGCCGTTAAACTTTATAACATCTTCTATCAGCGCAACATTTTCATAACCAAGGTAACCAACAATTCCGCCTGTGAAATCGGGGAGTTCATCAATTTTCGGATCTTTTGATTTTGTAATTTCTTCTGAGAGGTAATCGAAAATATTTTTCTTGATTGTTGATGTTTGGTCTTTTTCAACGATTGTTAACAACTCGCCTTCATTCATAAAAATTTTTGCCGGATTTTTACCAATGAATGAATAACGCGCCAATCGTCCGATTCCTTCAACAGATTCGAGTAGAAAACTGTTTGATCCTTTCTCCCGGATTTTTAGATATGCAAGAACCGGAGTTAACAAATCGGCGGTTATCTTTTCATAAACCGGAATCTTGTTGTATTCTTTCGACAACTCTAAAAATGTTTTATAATCCATTTTAACCTCATCAACAATACTAGTTTTTACAAAACCATTTAACACCACTTTAAAACAAAAAACCCTTCCCGGTGAATCCAAGAAGGGTTTAAAAAATTTATAAACAATATTCTAATTCACCGGAAACGTATATTTATCCGTACGCCACCACCACAATAAATTTGCATGTGAATTAAAATAATATGTGCCGTTTGTTTTCATTGGTTGCAAAGATAAACTTTGAATCCGATCATGTCAATAGCTATAAAAATTTATTAAAAAAACTTCACTCGATGCATGAATAAGAGAATACTAATATTTGTTTCTCTACTTCATGCAGCTCTTTTGTTCTATCTTTGCTCAAATCAATATTCCCGAAAACCGAGTCGTCTTCAGTCAATATCATATAGAAGTTGTTTATCTCCTGAATCTCGATATTTGCTTCATCAAATGAAAATTCCAAAACGTGTCCCCCGAAAGTATTATCGAAGGATAAAAAGTGAAGATGATAACCCGGTACATTCACTCCTGAAGTAAAGGCAGGCAGCCGGAATCCGGCTAATGTTCCCGTCTGTTCCTTCTTCTCGAATATTGGTTGTGTTTTTGTTACTCTGTTTGTTCGGTAAAAAGCAAATAACAATTTATATATTCCTGGGAAAGAAAATCTTGTTTCACTAGCTCCGGCGAACATGAAAAAAAAGAAATAAGATATCCTGGTAAAACCGAAAACTGATATAGATGCAAACAAAGTGGTTGAAACAATAGAAGAAAATAATGTATAACATAAAGCTGAGATAGTATTATACCACATGCTTAAGGAGTAAAAGCAAATAAAAATAAGCAACCGATAAAAAGAGCGGATAGAATTAAGAATAGAGGATAATGTTCTTATGAAAGCTTTATGAACTAAATTATTAACCAAATATCATAATTATTCACGCTTCTTATTTTCTCTTGTCCATTGAACATTTCTTCCGAGCAAAGAAAATCCGATATATCCTCGTAGGTATAATTTGTTAATGTCATCATTTTCAAACCATGCCTTACATTTATAAGTGCTGCCCGATTCCGGATCGTAAATCCTACCGTTTTCCCACTCATCATCGCTAAACTCAAATCCGGATAATATTTGTAATCCAAGTATAGTTCTGTTTCTCAATTTTTCATCGGGATTATTTTCGTCCTTTAACGGCATGTTATTTTTTAGTGTTTTTTTTAACCACACAATCTTTCCGCAAAATTTACTGTCCGAATTTTTAAATATTTCAATCTGCGATTTTGGTTCATTTGTATTCTTGTCCAAAGTAAGCCAAAAACCAATTATGTCTTCCGAATTTTGACAGAATATTTTTGTTGTAAATATGAAGGTAATGATTAATAAATAAAATGATATTCTTTTCATAACTTGAATCCTAATTGAGAGAGGTGATAAATGAATTTTAGCAATCTAAAGTCCTATCCATTCTGCAATAATTTTACCAAGCAGCATCGCACTAACGATTCCCGATTCTAACTTATCTCCAATGGCGATAATGTGAGCAAAAATAGCTATAAATATCACTCCCATTAAAGCAGCATACCATTTCGCAATTAGTTTTTCGGAAATCATTTTAAAGATGATTATTCCAATCAACGGAACGCCAACAATAAATCCGAAAACAAGTCCGGGCGCATACGATGCAAAATATATTGACCAATAGAGATGAACCAATCCGTTATATAGTATAAAAGTAAAAACCGGGAACAGTATCGCGGCGGCTATCTTTTTGCTTTTTATTCTCAAAACAAGAAGGAAAAACAGAAAGGTAATTACAATTATGATTACAAAAATCGTTCTGAGATGGAGATCAATTACATCGGGAATGTTTGATTGGTGCTTTCGATGCCACGATAAAATGTTCCATTCCTCAAATTCATGAAGAGCAAAAATGAATGGAAATATTTTTATCAGTATCCAAAGATCAATTTTGGCAATGGAGCTATGGATTTTTCGTAAAATCATAAAATACTTTTTAACCTAATGTTGCTGCAAAATGTTTGATTTTCATGAGCCAAAGTATCCATCTATACATGTAAATATTTTTCTTCCTATTACAAATCATTTTTTCAATAACCACTGCCGCTCGTTTGGGATTAATAGTCAATAGTGCCGGAGCTTTGAATGTGTTTTCTTCCAAGTCATCATGAAACGAAGTGCTCATTGGTCCCGGCATAAAGAAACCGACTTTAATATTAGTACTTTTTATTTCATAACGAAAACCTTCTGTAAAACCGTTCAATGCAAATTTTGTGGAAGAATATATACTTGTTTGGGCATAGGAAACTTTACTCAGTAACGAACCGATGTTTATTATATAACCGGAGGTACTTACCTTCAACAAAGGCAGTAGTTCCTTAATACAATATATCACTCCAAAAAAATTTATTTCAAAATGTCTTCTCATTTCCTCGCTGGTCATATCTTCTAAAATCTTTGGGATACCTATACCGGCATTATTAACCAGCACATCAATATGGCGGTAATGTTCCTTTATAATCCCGGTCATATTTTTTACATCGCCTTCTCTTGACACATCGCATGTAATTATTAAAGGAAGCTTTCCTGTTTGCGCATGAATTTCCTTTTGTACTGTTTCAAGCCCGTCTTTATTGCGCGCAACTAGTATCAAATTGTGATTACCCTGGCTTAGTTTTTTCGCAAGTTCTTTGCCGAGTCCTTTAGATGCGCCTGTTATTACAATATTCTTTATAGGAGTCATAATCCCAAACGGAGGTTTGACTAATTAGAATTTCGTTTAATATGATTTGCATAAATCAATATTCCGATAACAGCGGAAAAGAAGCCGCTGAAAAATCCGCCGGTTCCATGACCAATAACATTGGCGATAAAACTTTTAGGGAACGGTAGAACGAAATAATTTAACAGTACCGAGATAAAACAGCTTATGATTCCGGCAACCAAACCGTTCTTGAATACTTCTATACCTTTAATTTTCATAGTTATTAAGTTGTTATGAATAAAATTCATCCCAAACATAACTCAAGCAAAGAAGCCGGTCATTGATGTATGTTAATTTTTAAAGTTCGCCCTTATACGGCTTAACGATTCGGGGGTTATTCGCAGGTACGAAGCGATATAATATTGCGGTATTCTGTTTAAGAGGGTAGGGAAGTCGTTAATGAAATTTTGATATCTACTGTTTGCATCAAGTAAAAGAAGTTCTGCTTCACGGTTTTCTTTAAGAATAAAAATTAACTCGGCAAGTTTTTTAGCAGCAATCTGCCAGCATACGTTGCTGTTCAATAAGCTAATGTAATCATCATAAGTAAAGGTGAGAAGCTTAGAATCTTCGAGAGCTTGAATACTAAACTTTGACGGCTCTCTTTTAATAAATGCGCTGTAAGATATAGCCAGACTGTTCTCTGCGCAAAAGTGTTTTGTTATATCTTTACCTTTGCGGCCAATATAAAACAAACGTAATAATCCCGAGGCATTAAACCCTATTTGTCTGGGTATTTCGCCGGCGCGAAGAAAATATTCATCCTTTTTTAAACTAACTCGCTTTAACAGTTTATGGAATTTTATTAACTCATCACGCGGGATATCTTTAAGAATACCGGGATCTGTAATTGCTTTTTCGATCGTGTCTTTCATCGTTTAAGGATATTTTATTATACAAGATTAATAATTTCTAACGGTAGTATTATTTACTTTTCCACTTCATGCAGTTCTTTTGTTCTATCTTTACTCAAATCAATATTTCCGAAAGCCGAATCGTCTTTGGGCAATGACATATAGAAGCTGTTGATTTCTTGAATCTCGACATTTGCCTCATCAAGTGAAAATTCCAGCACGTGTCCGCCGAAAGTTTTATCGGAAGACAAAAAGTGAAGATGATAGCCCGGTACATTCACTCCTGAAGTAAAGGCAGGCAGCCGGAATCCGACTAATGTTCCCGTCTGTTCTTTCCTCTCGAATATTGGTTGTGTCTTTGTTACTTCACTTAAAGGTTTATATGGCTTTTCTTGCACGGGAACCGTTCTTGTTTTTATGTAGGAAAACTTGCCCGTTACCTTAACGGCATAGAATAAATTTTTGTTCTTAATTGTACTATCGATAATGGATTGAAAATCGTTATAACTTTTTATGGATTTAACCGGCAAAGATAAATTGCTTTTAAAGTTAACAACCGATGCAAAAGGAGATGTCCCGTCTAAATCGGCTTTATGAATTTTTCCATCTGCTTTGAATTGGTAAATTACACCATCGAGCATAATCATTTCGCCGTCGAGTTTATCGAATGTACCGATTCCGAAATCACCATATTTTGTTAATTCGTCGAGTTGAATTACGCCGTCGTAATAACCTGCGAGTAATGCATCAATTGTTGAAACTTGAGTTAGCGTATTTTCTTTTACGGAACTGCAAGAATAAAGAAGAACATTTAATAAAAGTAATAAGACTAATTTTTTCATCTTAATTCCTTCAATAATAAAAATAAATAGAACGCAGACCTGCTTACCGCAGGCAAGTTGTTATGATTTAAAAGATCATTGTGGATCATAAATAATCATAAAAATCAGTGTCCTATTTTCTACGGGAATATCATTTCGATTGCGCTTAAGGGATCAATTCGTTTATTAAACCATTGTATGCCGAGGTGAAGATGAGGAGCGGTTGAACGCCCGGTGTTGCCGACTTCACCTATTTTTTGACCCTTTAGAACTTTATCGCCGGATTTTACATCAAGTTTGTTCATGTGTAGATATACACTTGTTAATCCTTGTCCGTGATCAATCAAAATAAAATTACCGTTGTAGTAAAAATCTTCACCCGCTAAAATTACTTTCCCATCACTTATTGAATAAACTGGCGTTCCTTCGTCGGCTCCGTAATCAACGCCGTTGTGAGGTTTTTTGCGTACTCCATTTAGTATTCTTTGACTGCCGAATACACTTGTAATTCTTGGACTGTCAACAGGGGTTATAAATCCTACTGAAAAAAAAGCTGTATCAATAGTTCCTACTTTTTTACGCGCGAGTTTTATTTCCTTAGCGTCATCTTCTATACGGTTTAAAACATCTCTTGGCGGATTAACATAATTACCAGATACGCGCAGCCTTTGTATTTCGTATTTTCTTTTAGGAAGAACTAATTTTTTAGTTTCTGATTTCTTGTTTTTGTACTTAATCTTTAAAATATGTGTTCCTTTTGCGTCGCGGTCAAAACCAAAAATGAAATACCCGTTTTCATCAACCTGAAGTTTTTTCTTGTCTAAAAAAACGCTTTTAATATTATCAGCTTTGCCTATAACAATAGAACCGGGTTTGGCGTCACCGATAAGTTTCAAGTTTTGCGCATGCAAAGTGATTAAGGAAATGTTTATAAATAATATTACTAATAATTTTTTCATCGATTAAGAATTCTGAGTGGTGAAATAATGAATTAGAATATAGTCCAATATGCCGAAAGTTGCCCTGAAAAATACCGGTAGCTCGACTCATCCCGTGTTGTACTTCCGGCGCCAAGTCTGCCGGAGATTAATAAATTTCTCAATGGCTGATAATAAAAATCAAGGTGTCCTTCCATAAGTAAGAATTTATTACGTGCAATAAAACCAAGTTTACCCCCGATTGTAACACGCAGCTCGTTTTTGTTCTCAAGTTCGTTGTCAATCCAAATGCTATGCGATTCAAAATTTATTGGCGAATAATAATAACTTGCTTTGTACCTGTAATTGGCATAATTATATTCATAACCGAAAGCGAGATCCCGGTAAAAATATTTTCCTATTCTCAAATTGAAATCGCTTCCTTCGTTTGCGTCGTTAACTGAAATGTATTGATATGTCCCTGAAAATTTCATCCCGTTGCGGTGCCTGTAGTAGCCGTCTATTCTATACAAGCTTGCGTAATTTCTATTGTCTATTAAATAGGGAGAAAATAAAATTAAAGACGCGTCAGAATTCTGATAGGTAAAGCCGATAGAAATAGTGTCGCGTTTTTCGTAACGAATAAATGCATCTTTTTCATCCCGGAAAAATGCTCCGCGCGCACTGCTTGAACCGAGCCCGGCACCGATATTTAAATTACGAGCGAGACGCAAAATTACATGACCTTTAAATGTTGTGAAATTTAAACTGCCGGTAAAATTATATGTGCTTAATGTTGCGGAATCAAGACTTGCTTCGCTGGCACGTAAATAAGATTTTGCGAATGATACACCAAGCGAAATATAGTTTGTTAAGCCAAGTTCAACCCTCGCACCGAAATTGTGAATTCTAAAACTCAAGTTATCGGAATAGTATTGTGTTGACGGTGCAATGCTTACATAATTCGGAAATGTTTCGAGCACAGCTGCAAGTCCAGTTATCGGAAGCCAGCCTTTTCTCTGTTCTACCATTGATGTTTGTGTTGAATCGAGCTGCCATTCATCAAGCAGGGTATTATAAATTGTTCTTGCCGAATCGTTTTCACCGAGTTTTGCGTAAGAATCCGCAAGATATAAATTAGCATCGAAGTCTGATGAATCTTGAATAACAAGATCTTTAAACTCGTTAACCGCACTTAGCGAATCGCCCATGGCGTAGTATAGTTTAGCGCGCTGCATCTGTGCATCGAAATTTGAACCTTGGGCTAAGACTTCGTTATATGTTGATAAAGCTTTCTGGTAATCCTTTGCACAGAAAAGAACGTCGCCGTATTCCTTGAGTGTTAAAATGTTTGGTTCTGCTTTGCTTAAATAATCTTCGTAGAATGTAAGAGCGCCTTCGCAATCTCCATTCATTACATATTTTCTGCCTTCTTCAAGAATAGCATAAAGTTTTTCCTCTTCGGCTCGTAATTTTTGCCAATCAATATTGGACTGCAGTTTTACAACATCGTCGTTCGCGGGATCAATTCCTTTCGCTTTGTCGGCAAATTCTTGGGCTGATTCGTAATCTCTATCAATTAATTTTAACGAACCCATTGTTACCAATGCTTCTACATTATTAGGGTTAGAATTTAAAACCTCATCAAGGTATGTTCTTGCAAGTTCGATGTCGCGGTTAATCCATACGGATACTTGTGCACGGAAAAGTTTATATGAAAGATTTGACGGATATTCCGTTAAAAGTTCATCCGTGATATTTATGGCTTTGTCAAATTCCCTGTTCCATGCGGAAATCTTTGCCCACTTAAATTTTAATTCGGGATCTTTTTCATCTTGATAAGTTGCAAAGTATTTATCCATCATTATCATTGCACTGTCGTATTCTGCAAGATATTCAAAATACTGTGCAATTCTTTTCAACGATTCTTTATCTGTCGGATCACTTTCAAGTTTTGTGCGTGCCAATTCAAGCTGCTCGTTGTAGGTTTTAAGCCGGAATTCGGAAACATAATCCCATTTTTCCTGGTACCGCTGATCATCGGCGCGTGTTGCGCCGATAATTTTTAATTGATCATATGCTTCTTCAATTCTGTTTGCCGCGATTAATTCATCAACTAATTTGAAACGTGTTTCAATATCATTTGGGTTGCGTCGTAAGACCCTGTAGAATCTATCTATCGGGTATTCTCTTTCGAATGCGCGCGGACTTTGTTGATTAATATACGCTTGATTATTAACCATATCCAAACCGTCTTGTGCTTCCTTAAAAAATGGTTTGATGCCAAGCGCAGTTTCAAAAGCATTTTTTGCAATCGGGTATTTACCAAGCCACATTGTAAAATATCCGTATCGGCTCCACAGTCGCCAATCGTTAGGATAACGCTCAACATATTTTTTTAGTATTTGTTCGCCTTTAACAATGCTTCCGGTTTTAGCAAGGATTTCGGTGTATCTAATTATTTCGTCGGGCGAAGCATTATCATCTCGGGCGAGGTATTGATCGTACCACTGCTCGGCTTTATCCCAAACTTCCATCCAATAATATGATTTGCCGATTTCCAAATAGTTATACGGATTATCGGCATTGATAGCAATTTCTCTAAGATGGCCTTCTATTTTTTTATTCAGAATAGCGTACCAAATTTCAACTAAACGTGCGAGATTTTTTTCGTACTGACTTTTTTTGTTTTGTTTGCTTTCAAGAGCTACAGCTCTGCGGTAATCTAGGCGGGCATTATAATACTGCTGACGTTTTTCAAAACTTATTGCGCGTAAATTATATGCTTCCGCTTCCTGGGGAACTGCTGAAATATATTTGTTTAATTGATCTATTGCTTCGCCGTATCGGCCTGCATTCATCTGTGAAATTGCAGATCGTTTAAGAGCATTTACATCAACTTTTTGCGCAGGAATATCTACTGAAATTAATAATCCAGCAATTAAAACAGCCAGCGCAAATTTCTTAAATTGCATCTACAATACTCTTTATTAATAAATTAAACATGAATTTTCAGCACTCGATTAAGTGAATCGAGACTTCGACAGTGAATTTATCAAAAATTATGCAAAAAATTATATGCGATTTTGATGTTTATTCATTAAGTGTGATGACCGTTTTGATACAGATTATCACTGTATTTCAGGATGAGACGAATAAATGATTTGTCTTTGAATTATTGCAAGCTAGTATAAAAATAAAAAAATTCAAAGGCAGTTCTATCAAAACTGGAAATATATAAACGGTGTTATATCTGCGGATTTAAATTGCACTGCAATCCAGATTACAATTATCATCATAATCGCTTTTCCAACCAGCGGTAAATCTGCAATTAGATTTTTCATCTTTGTATCGAAACTAACCGGCAGGAAATGAAAAACATAACCTATAACCATCAACCCGAAAATTATCGGAAGTTTTTCTATGAATTGAAAAAATACTTCGCCATGGAAGAATGAACCGATTTGGCTGAACATATCAAAAACTATTTGTGTATCCGGTGCACGGAAAATTATAAATGAAAATGCAACAAGATGAAATGTGATTATAACCTGGAAGAATTTTAAAAATTTAGTATTGTTGATTTTTAATAATGTATAAAGTTTTGTTTTTGGTTTTTGAACAAGTAAAGCGAACGACATCATAAAACCGTGAAGTGCGCCCCACAAAATAAAATTCCAGCCTGCACCATGCCAAATACCGCAGACAAGAAATGTTACAAAAAGTGCAGTAATATTTGCAGCCATTCTTAAACTTCGCATGCTTAATTGAATCGGTTTGAACAAATAATCAAGCAGCCATTTTGAAAGTGAAATGTGCCATCTTCTCCAAAAATCCGCGATGCTTGTCGCTTTAAACGGCGAGTTGAAATTATCCATTAATTTAAAACCGAGTAACAGCGCGATGCCGATTGCCATATCGGAGTAGCCGGAAAAATCACAGTAGATTTGCAAAACATAACCATAGATAGCGAGAAGATTTTCAACGCCCGTGTATCGCAAGGGGTAATCAAAAATTCTATCAACAAAATTGATGCTTATATAATCCGCGATCACCACTTTTTTGAGAAGTCCGGCTGAAATTAAAAAGAAAGCTTTACCTAAATCTTCTTTTGATAAAAACGGTTCGTTATCAAGTTGGGGTAAAAAACTCGAAGCGCGGTCAATAGGGCCGGCTAAAATATTTGCGAAGAAGAAAACGTAAGCAGAAAAGTTCGCGAAACTGTTTGTTGGTTTCATTGTATCGAAATAAACATCGAAAACATACGTGAGCGACTTAAACGTGTAGAATGAAATTCCTATCGGAAGAAAAATTGCGAGCGGCTCAATTTGTTTATCACCGATATCATTGATGATTTGTATTATAAAATTTGTGTATTTGAAGTAGCCGAGAATTGCTACGTTTAATATTACCGCCAGCGCAAGATGAATTCGTTTTACGGTAAAATTTTCGGTGGCGGCAATCCATTTCGCAAAGAAGAAATTTATCAACGCCGAAACAACAAGAATACCCGCGTAATATCCGGCGGATTTGTAATAGAAATACAGCGAGAAAACAATTATCAATCCTATCCGGAAAGATTTGTTTTTGCCGAAAGTATTGTAAAGTAATAAAAAGAAGAAGAATAGAATTAGAAATAAACTTGTGCTGAAAATTAGCGGATCGTATTGATCGAATTTCAGCAGGTCAAAAATTTTAGAGAAGTTGATATTCGTCGGCATCGGATAAATTCAATTTAGTTTATAGAACAATTAGAGTGCTGATAAAAATTATTTACCGAGTTTTGTATCCACTAACTTTTGCAATTCGCCAACACATTTTAAGCGAAGCAGTTCATAGCTTTTAAATTTTACTTTAAAATGTTCTTCGACAGCGAGAATAATATTCATATGGTTCAGCGAATCCCAGCCCGGTACTTCGGGAGCGATTGTTTCGTCTTTTAAATCGAAGTCGTCTAGGTTAAGCTGTTTTAATATTACTTGTTTTAGTTCCGGTGAAATCATTATCTGCTCCAAACTTGTTGATCTTTATTTTCAGTTAATCTTTCTTTGTTTGCTTTACGGCTCGGTTTGCCTGATGAACTTTTAATCAGCCAGCGCGAGGGCACAAGATAAACTTTGTGAATAATAATATCTATGCTCATGCCTGCTTTCAAAATTGACATACGAACTTTGTTTTTTTCTTCTTCGGTTTGAGCATTTGTCTCGGCAACAACGCTCACGAATTCGGTTCCCATTTTTATATCTTCTTCACCGAAAGCAATAACTCTTCCGGGAATAATACCATCAACTTGGTTGAGCACATCTTCAATATCTTCGGGATAAATATTTTTACCGGCAACAATAATAATATCTTTCTTTCTTCCGATAATAAAAAACTCATCATTGTATTTGAAACCGTAATCTCCGCTAAAGTACCATCCGTTCTCAACAACTTCCGCTGTTTTTTCCGGATAGTTTCTGTACCCGTCGAACATTGAAACTGATTTAACCGCAACTTCACCGACAAGTCCGTCGGGTATATCTTTCCTGCTTTCATCCACAATTCGCGCTTCGCATTTACCCATAGGTTTACCCGAAGAAACACAAACACGCGGTACAGAATTTTCATCGGCAAGTTTTACAACTCCCCGCGAAAGTTCATTGCGGTCAACAACTAATTCTGTAATCGGTTTTCCGGGTTCGGTTAATGTTAGTCCTAAAGTAACTTCCGCCATGCCGTACATTCCGGCAAGAGCAAGAGGATTGAAGCCGTATTTTTTAAAACGCTCAGCAAATTTTTCGTGGCTCTCATGCCGGATCGGTTCTGCGGCGTTTACAATAATTCTAAGACTCGATAAATCGATTCCTTCCAATTCTTCTTCATCAATTTTTTCGGCTAAAACATTATATGCAAAGTTTGGAGAAAAGCTCATCGTACCTTTTTCTTTTGTAATTACATCCAACAAAAGAACAGGTGCGAGAACCCATTCGAAAGGATCGATTTGAATTAAAGTGCTGCCGTAAGCAAGTGTAATTTGAAAAGCTGCTATCAATCCGAAATCATGATAGAGCGGAAGCCAGCTAGCTACTTTATCGTTGTGCGTAAGTTTTAATGCGCCGCCGAGATTAACAACATGATTCATAATTGCACGGTGCGATAGTACAACAGGTTTTTGTAATCCTGTTGTTCCGGATGAATGTTGCAACAATGCCGGGTCGGTATCTTTTATAGAAGAGGCAATCTCTTCAACTTCCGCATCAACTTTTGGATCAATCTCTGTTTCTAAATCCCATTCGAGAGGGAAGTAGACAGCTTTAATTGTGCTTCCTGGTTTGTCGATCAATGGTTTTAAAATCGGTTCGAGATCGCGCTCGGTAAAAATGTAATCGAGACCCGAACGCTGTGCCATCCCTTCCAATCCCTGCCTGAATTTATCAGGATGAAGCCGGGGATTGGGATATGCAAGAACCGCGGGTAACGCGCCTGAACGTGAGATTCCCAAATAGAGCGGATAAAATTCTTTGTTGTGGCGAATTACAGTCGCGCAAACTTCACCGGGTTTAATGCCGAGTTCTTTTATCTTAACAGAATATTTCTTTGCTCGTTCTACAATACTTTTATAAGTCCATCTGTATGGTTCTTCGCCGGCAACCCAGTGAACAATCGCTTCGCGTTCTGGAAATTTCTGTGAGTTTAAAGACCAGCGCTTCCATAATGTGTTTGCTTCTTCAATGTCGAAGTTAAATTTTTCCATAGTCTATTTGTGTTTGTTAAATTCGTCGAGTAATGCTTCGCTGAAAAGCTGCGCAACTTTTTTTGCGCCCTGATCATTGAAGTGTATATAATCTTTAAAAGCCAAAGGGGGATTTGCATTAACCCAATTCGGCATCGAGTTTTCGCCGCCCATTGCATCAAACAAACTCCAAATTGCAACGCCCGCCTTTTCGGCAATGCTTTTTTGAGTTTGTAATAATCTTACAATTGAAGGATCGGTTACAAAGCTTGAACCTTTTTTCATAGCTTTATCGTGAACCGAAACCATAACTATACTTGTTTTTGGGAAAGCAGCTTTTAAGTTGTTGATTACTTTTAACATTTCTCTTTCATACCATGTATAATCTGCTCGTGCGCCGGCAATGTTCAAACCAAATTCGAGTACTATTAATTTATAGTCGAGAAGTTTCGCAAAATCTTTTAACAAAGCCGGATTAATTTGTTGAAGGTCAACTCCGGAATTTCCGCGTAAGGGAAGATTATCAATGTAAACGCCCGGTTCGTTTTCCAACGAAACTCCGTAAACAGTTGCTTGATCTGAAACCGGGAATTCTATTTTAACAGTCTTTGCTTTTCCTGAAGGCTTTAAAATTAATTCTTGTAATCCCGAAGCCATACTTAGTTGTACAGTTTGTGGTGCACCGCCGTCAAATGAATATTTTATTTGAGAGTTTTTTGCTTTGGAGTAATAAAGTTTAACAACTGAAAAATCTTTCAAATATCTTCTAGATGTTGTTGTTTGATATTGAACCCAAGCGTTTCCTTTTGGAATATTTGCTTCGCAGCTTATGCCGAGCGGCAGACCCTTCGGATTGCTAGTATATACCGAAGCAGCTTCCCAATCGCCGCCGAAGGAATGTTTCGTGGTTGTACGAAATGTAATATCCTGCGAAACTATACCGAGCCAGCCTACGCCGTTACCCCCGAATTTGGATTGTAACGCTTCGCGTAAATCGGAAGAAACCAAATCGCCTTCAATCGCTGAATCACCGTAATGGGCAATTCGTACCGATTTACTTTTTGCATTCTTCAAAGCATCTAAAAAATAACTTAGCTGTTTTGTATTCCCGGTTATTGGAGTTTTTTTGCCCTGATAAAAAGCCGGATTAGTAGTAGGAGCTTCGCGCGGTTCGAGTATTCTTAAAATATCATTCGGAAAATTTACAAAACCAAATGATGCATAATTAATATGTTTTTGCTCTCCATCAATTATATTATTCATTGGTGCTTCGTTGACGGGTTCTTCTTTTATATCCATAAGCAAATCAACATTGCGCAGATTAAAGTTGGCGCTTTCAATAAAGTAATCAAATTTTATGAACGACATTATCAGTAAAACAGCCAAAGTAATGGATACAATTTTAAGCGGTTGATTGATTTTATTTTCCTGCTGCATATTTTCCCTTAACAATTAGTGAAACAACTTAATTTGTAGAATAAAAATTACATTTTATATTTTCTTAAAACTCTTTCAACTTCGCGCGCCCAGATTCTATATGCTTCTGCTTTAAAGTGAACGCCGTCCCAGCTTAAATCGGGTTTCAAATATCCGTCTCTTGTAGCTATCGACGGGAGAAGATTTATTACTTCAATTTTATTACTTGCTGCGTAATCCGAAAGCATTTTATTTAACCGATCAACTTCTTTATTCCTTCCTAAATTCACTTGCGGGGTTCCGCCCCAATCTTTAGCGTAATCCTTTGCAACATAAGTTGTAAGCTGCACAATCGGTGTAATGCCGTTTGCCTGCAATGTTGAAAGTACTTTTACATAATTTGTAAAAACTTCTTCAACAGGAATCCAAGAATAAATATCGTTCAATCCTCCCATCACAAAAACAATTTTCGGTTTAAGTTTTAGTACCTGATCCAGACGCGCTTTAAAGCCTTGAGTAATATCGCCGGGAATTGCTCTTGATATTACATTTGCTCTTCCAAGCAGTTCCGACCAATTAACGCCGGCAGTTAATGAATTGCCAAGCATCACTATGTCGGCCTGCCGTGTTTTGTAAAGATTGAATAATCCCATTTGTAAATCGTAACTCGGATTATTTTTATAACGAAGTGAATCGGCAGATGATTTTAATTGTGTGCTGTTTTGCGGATGGATTTGACTGCAAATAAAGAATACAATTGCAGCTGGAATTATTTTGTATCTATCCGTAAAAATTACTTTCACATAAATCCTAATTTGAATTGCGAATTTTGCATACAAAATAACCTTATTGCTAAAAATATCAAAGACATGAATATGGATTGAAGTAGGACAAGAATAACTTATAATATATACCGCTACTCATTTCCCTCCAATCTTTTTTGATATTCAGCGATACGATTTTTTAGATTTTTTTCCATAGCAATTAATTCGGAAACTTTCGAAGAATAATCTTCTTTTTGAGTAGCAACATTTGCTGTTTCGAGTTTAAGATTTCTAAGCTCGCTCTTCAAATCAAAAATTTGTTTTTTCAATTCATCGAGCTCGGTTTGGCTCTCCGAAATATCAACGGCGATTCTTTTCTTGTTTTCGTCAAGGTTGTTGTAAGTGCTGCTCGACTGCGCTATGATTTGGCTAAGCTCAAGTTCGAGTGAAGATTTTTTCATTTCAAGAATTTCATTTTCGGATTTAAGCTGCAGTACAAGAGATTTCTGCGAGTTTGTTTTTTCGCGAAGGTTGTTGAACTCTTCGTTCAGTTCATTGAATTCTTCTTTAAGATTCTGCATCATCTGCTCGGTGGCGGCGCGCTCCTTCTGCATTACTTTTGTTAAACCGCCGTATTCTGCTATTTGCGTTGTCTTTTCAAGAAGCAATTTCTCTTTTGTATCAAGCTCCTTTTCCTTATCAAGAATATCCTGGCGGAGACTATTTATTAAAAGTTTCTGCATAGATATTTCTTCGGTAAATTTCTGCATCACCTGCGAAAAATTGTTTTCGATGCTAAGGCGGCTTTCTTCTATCTCGCGCTTTCTCTTTTCAAGGTCTTCAACACTTTCCTGTTTAAGCGAAATTGATTCGGTAAACCTTTCTTCTTCGTTTCTGAGAGAAAGTATTGCATCTTGTAATTCAATTTTAACGATTTCAAATTTTCTTATTTCTTCGGAAAGTGAATTTTTCTTTTCGCCGAGTTCTTTTATTTCTTCCTCAAACTTATCTATTGTATCGCGTTGGTAATTGAATTTATAATCATGCTCATCGAATTCTTTTTGACGTGCCCGTAAGTCTTCGATTAGTGAATCGCGCTTGTCAATAAATTCGGTAAACATTTTTTCTTTTTCGGAAAGCTGGCTTACCAACGCAGCGATTGAAGTTTCGAGATGTGATTTTATTTCTTCACTCAAAGAAATTTTTTCATCTAGCTTCTTAATTTGTTCTATCTTATGAGTTTCATCTTCTCTTTGCTTTACGGTAGTTTCCTTAAGCTTTTCTTCGCCCTCTTTTATCTTTTCTCGTAAATCTTCGAGGTTACTTGTCGCCAGCGCAGTTGAAGCTCTCAGCATTTCTTCTTTTTCTTGAAGATTTTTGATCACATCCTCGAGCGCAAGATTTTTTGTCTGCAATTCCTGGAAAGATGTTTCAAGATATCCGTACTTCTCGTTCAGCTTATTGTATAATTCATTGACTTCATCAATTTCGACAACTCTTTTATCGAGGTCGGCAATTTTTTGTGTTTTATCCTCAATTATACGGTTTAATTCGATTGTCTTTTGAGATTTGCTTTCTATCTCGTTTACAAGTTCCATTAAACGGAGTTCGTTTTGAGAAATACTTTCATTTAATCTATACGATTCAGCAACGGCTTTGTTTATTTTCTCTTCAAGCTCAATTATATCATTATGCTTTTGAACAAAAGCATGCAGCTTATTTTTTAACTCGTCGTTTTCCTCGACAAGCTTTTCGATTTCATTCTTCATTTTAGATGAGAATAAACTCATTCCGGGTTTACTCCTCGATTGGTGAGTGTGTATTTAATCTGTAATAAAAATAATAAACTTTAACGTAAAAACCCTATTGGGAATCTATTAAAGAATCATTCTTCAAATTGCGGCTTCACTTCTTTAATAGTTTTTAGCGAGAGAATATAGGTCGTAACTCCTACAGCTATAACAATCAAAATTATTCTCACTAAAATTATTTCTGTAAAAAATATTGCAGATGAACCGATGCTAATTATTACCATAGATACTGCAATTATTTTTGCCCGCAAAGGCATGCCTCGGTTTTCGCGGTAATCGCGGATGAACTTGCCGAATTTGGGATGATATATTAACCAGTTATAAAATTTCTCCGAACTGCGTGCAAAACATGCCGCGGCAAGTATAAAAAAGATTGTTGTCGGCATTATCGGCAGAAAAATTCCTATCACTCCGAGAGAAACAAATGCCCAGCCTGCTGCAATTAATAAATATTTTTTTATCGAAATATTTTTCATTTGGAATATATTTGGCAGTCCACAGATTAATCTGCGGGACATGCTTATTCATTTAATATTCGTTCCAGATAGTCACGATACAATGATTTCGGAATATCGTTAATAGCTTTCTCAAATTGTTCTTTGTTGATAAAACCTTTTTGGAACGCGATTTCTTCAATGCAAGCCACTTTCAAACCTTGCCTATCTTCAATAACGCCGAAAAATTGCGAAGCTTTTAATAATGCTTCGGGCGTACCGGTATCAAGCCACGCAACTCCGCGTCCAATCTTTTCAACATATAACTCACCAAGCTCTAGATAAGTTCTATTTACATCCGTGATTTCCAACTCGCCGCGCTTTGATGGTTTTAAATTTTTAGATATATCCACAACTTTGTTATCGTAAACATAAAGTCCGGGAATTGCAAAATTTGATTTCGGCTCCAGAGGTTTTTCTTCAAGCGAAATTGCTTTCCCGTTTTCATCGAATTCAACAATGCCGTACCTCTGCGGGTCATTTACCTGGTAAGCAAAAATCGTTGCGCCTTTTTTAATTTGCTGAGCGGCTTTATAAAAGAAATCTAATTTACCGTAGAATATATTATCGCCGAGAATTAAAGTAACCGAATCGCCGCCTATAAATTTTTCGCCGAGGATAAATGATTGTGCAATGCCGTTTGGCGCCGGTTGAATCTCATAAGAAATATTAAGCCCGATATGGGAGCCGTCCCCGAATAATTTTTGATAAAGAGGAATCGTCTCGGCGTTTGAAATAATTAAAAGTTCATTTATTCCCGCGAGCAACAAAGTTGAAAGGGGATAATAGATTAGCGGCTTGTCATAAATTAATGTAAGCTGTTTGCTGTAAACTTTTGAAATAGGGTACATCCTTGTGCCCGAACCGCCCGCTAAAATTATTCCTTTCATCAAATTACCTTTCCGCTTGTTTATTTTTGAACATTAATATAAGCCGTTTTGAGCAATATTTCATTTTCATCGAAGATGTTTATTCTATATTCGCCTTCGCCTGCAAACCGGTATTTAAAAAACGTATCGTGCCAATCTTTTTCTATTTGAAATTTTTTCGATTCTATAAATTGATCAAAACCGGCGCTGCCCTTTTTCTTCCAAATACCGAGAGCAATTTTTGAAGTGTTCAGAGGTTTGTTGTCTGCAATAAAAATATAAACTTCGCCGCCGCCGTTGTACATTGAAATTGATTTTACTAAATCTACGGGATAGTTGCCGATTATCTTTTTAGAAAAAATTACTTCCAGCGCTGATCGTGTTTCAATTGGAATCGCAATATCCGGTTTATTTTTCGTTTCGGCTTTTACGGTAATTGCCGCCGAAGCTATTTTCTTTTTTGTGAAATCAGTGAAGTAAACATTATAAACTCCTTCGTAAGAAAATGTATAATTGAAAGCAACGAAAGTTTTTCCTTTTTCGGTGCGAATTAACTTGCTGAAAATATTGTCCGGGTTTTTGTTGCCCGGACTATCTATGTTCAAAAAAACAAGATGCTCTTTAAACTCTTTTCTGCCGTTGCTTAAAATTATGCTGTATGTTTTTTCTTTTTCAACATTTTTAAAGTGAACGGAACCGATTGGTTCGCCGTGTTCTGTATATGTTTTTGCAATGTAGATCTGACGGTTTTGCAAATCCGATTTCTGCGCAAATGTGGAAACCGCCAAGAAAAGAAAAATTATTAAATGATTTAAATGCCTCAAGATTTATTTCGGTTTGTGAACGAATTATTTGTCGGTATAAAGAAAATCAACAACTGTAAATATAAAAAACGAAATCAGTTTCTCTCGTACTCTTTCGTTTCAAGTTGCTTTGTTAAATACTCGTAGATTGGCTCTAATAATTTTTTTGTTTGTTTATTCGAGAACAGTGAAAATTCTTCGTAATGGAAAATTCTTGCAAGCGCTTTAACAGTGCCTGTAATTATGTAATTAAGATTTGTTTCGTTTGTTATCAAATCTATGGGCAATAAAAATACTGTATCAAAAATTGACGCTTCCACGATCGAATATAATTGTTTGTATGGCAATTCTTCCAGGCGCAATCCGTCCATTATCAAGCCGCAGCGCTGTCTGAATTTCAACTCAAGCTTCATCCGGTTTAAAAGTAAATTGAGCGCCGTATCGATTGTTATTTTTATTTCTATCATTTTCTTTTTGTGAGACGCGGTGTACCGCGCTTCAACGATTAAATTATTGGTACTGTATTTAAAACGGATGTAACTTTTTCCGCCGCGTTGTGCAATGTTGTGGCAACTTCAAAATTTAAACCCGAATTTTCAAGCATTTCTTTTGCGAGTTCGGCGTTTGTTCCTTCAAGGCGTACTACTACCGGAACTTTAACGTGAACCTCTTTTACTGCGTCTATAACTCCCTGTGCAACGCGGTCGCATCTTACAATTCCGCCGAAAATATTTATTAATATTGCTTTCACATTCGGATCGGCAAGGATTATTTTAAATCCGTTTGCAACAGTCTCTTTATTTGCACCGCCGCCCACATCTAAAAAGTTTGCAGGTTCGCCGCCCGCAAGTTTAATAATATCCATTGTCGCCATCGCGAGGCCGGCACCGTTAACCATGCAGCCTACGTTGCCGTCAAGTTTAATATAATTCAAATTGAATTTCGATGCTTCTATTTCAAGCGGGTCTTCTTCATCGAGATCGCGGTACGCAACAATTTCCGGATGACGGTAGAGAGCATTGTCGTCAAAATTCATCTTGGCGTCGAGAGCCACAACGCGGTCGTCGTTTGTAATTATCAAAGGGTTGATTTCAAGCATCGAAGAGTCGGTCTCTTCATAAGCTTTATATAATTTTGTAATGAACGGAATAAAGTTTTTAAATGCCGCACCTTCAAGTCCTAAACCGAATGCAAGTTCTCTCGCTTGATATGATTGAAATCCCGCTGCAGGGTCAATCCAGACTTTTAAAATCTTTTCGGGAGTTTCCTCGGCAACTTTTTCAATTTCAACGCCGCCTTCGGTAGAAGCCATAATCACATTTTTGGAAACTGCGCGGTCTAATAGAATTCCAAGATACAATTCCTTCTTGTAATCTAATCCTTCTGTAATAAAAAGAGTTTTAACAATTTTACCTTCGGCGCCGGTTTGATGTGTAACCAAAAGATTGCCGAGCATTTTTGAAGCATATTCCTTTGCTTTCTCAACGGATGTTGTAAACTTAACGCCGCCTTCAAGTATTAATTCATTTCTGTTTTGCGGGTTATAAAGTTTTCCTTTTCCTCTTCCGCCAGCGTGAATTTGGGATTTTACAACAAACTGGTTAATTCCCTGCGACTGAAGTTTTGTAATTGCCTCGTCAAATTCGGAAAGCTCTTTTATTGCAACACCGTCTTGAACGGGAACGCCGTATTTTTTTAATGTTTCTTTTGCCTGGAATTCATGTATTTTCATTGTAAACCTTGTGTCTATTCTTATTATCGAATTATTTCAACAACAAATTAAATCATTTTGTTTTTAGATACAAAAACTGATATGGTGACTTAATTAAAACAATCTATTATATTCGGGTGGAAATGATTATGAAAGGTTTAACAATGAATAAAAAACAAAAGTTTACTTTGGCAATTGCCGCGATTATAATTCTTATATCTTTAATTGTCTGGCAAATTTACGGCGGAGAATTATTCACTAAAACACAGGTAATGATCGAAAAGAAAGATGAGCTTTTCGGCTGGACGGAAAAAGTTTGGGAAGATAAATTTATTTGGGGTTTAGACCTCTCTGCGGGAATAAGTGGAGTTACTGTTCTAGTCGGTGGAATTTTATTTTTCATTTTTAGAAATAAGAAAACTAAGAACGAACTTTCTTAATTCAAGTTTCGTTTGTTAATTATCAACAAGAGGAAAGGACACAAAATGAATAGATTAATAAAACCAGCAGTAATTATGTTTTTACTTGCAGGAATAATTACAGCACAAAATTTTAATGTGAAAGCAAAAGGATTGCAAACTTTCAACTTCGAGGATAAAGGCGGAAGAAATCAAGCAACATTTTACAGCGCAACTCCGCTTGAAGATATCAACGGAACCGCGAACGGAATTTCGGGAACCGTTTCATTCGATCCCGTAAATTTTGCATCGACGATTAAGGGAAAAATAGTTGTTAAAGTCGCTTCGATAAATACAGGGATTGAATTGCGTAACACTCACATGAAAAGCGCAAACTGGCTTGATGCTGAAAAATATCCCGATATCATTTTTGAAATTGTATCCGTTTCGGATGTAAAACAAGCCGGGGAGAATAAATTATCATTCAAAGCTAAAGGTAATTTTACTTTACACGGTGTTACAAAAGAAATTGTTGCCGATGCTGAAGCGGCATATTTGGAAGAAAACGAACAGACACAAAAACGTGCGCCGGGAGATTTGCTGGGAGTGCGTGCAAAGTTCAACGTAAAACTTTCCGATTACAAAATTCAAAACCAGGTAATCGGGAATAAAGTTGCTGAGAATATTGAAGTCGGCGTTAATGTAGTCGGCTCTAATAAATAGATTAAATCGTAGCGCAGAATCATATTCTGCGCTATAGAAATCATATCGAATACTTCACAGCCGAGATGAAGTTAATATACTGCCATTTGCTTCCGGTATGAGAAACAATCCCAATATCCAAATTCCAATCTTTAGATAAATTAAGAGTATAACCCATTGTAAATCCGAATGATGCATAAAGCATTTTTCTATTTACAATTTTGTATGTAATTGGTTGTTGATTATTTGGTTGAGTGGAGATTTCAGGGTATTGCATTTCTTCACCTATGTAATTTAAACCCCACTCAATCGATGCAAAAGGATGTGACTGCGTTTTTCCAAAATTATACTTGAGCCCAAATCTTGCGGGTATTATCCAATCGGCAAATTCATTTACATGTGTTACGACCGGTTCCCTGTAATAACTGCGATTAAAATCACCGCTTTTATCCCAAAAATAAATTCCGCCGGTAATAATAAATTCGAGATTATCATCAATCTTGTTTTCAAATAACATTGATGTCCCTAAAGTGGTACCATTCAAATGCAATATGCCTGCGCTAAAGCCGATAGTTCGTTTGCTTTGGGCTTCTGTTAACGATGAATAAAACATAATAAGTAGAGAATAAAAGATGATTCTTTTCATAGCTTGCCCCGCATTTAATTGTGGTTAAAATTTGCGCGGTAAAATAATTGCTATAAAAAACCTTTGATTTGTTGCCGATGAACCTAATTAATGAAAAGTAAAAATGCAATCACATTTTTAATGGACAAATTGTAATACGGTGCAGAGTGTTAATCCGCACCGTGAGTTGATAATCTTGATTGATTTCTATTTTTATTCCGGATAATCTTTTAGTTAGATATGTCTTACTTTTTCTTCTCTTCAAAAAAACTGTCGGGTATGCCCTTGTTAATTTTATAATTAGAATAGGAAAGAATTACTTTACCCGAAAGAGATTGGTTGCGTCCCCGTCTTTGTTCATGTTCGTCGTTATCCTGATTTGCTTGTGCCTGTTGTGGGACGGCTACATTTCCAAGATTAAAAGAAAAAACTACTTTTGAAGGCAAACTGTAATTTTTATCCTCATATTCAAGATCGATAGTAGTTGTGCCGGAACGTTTGCCGGTCATCTCAACTTTCCTGATCTGCAACAATTTTTCGTCAATCCATAAAGTGGAAAGAATAACCTCGCTCGAATCGTCATTCGGAATAATTTTAATCACGTCAAGATTTGTGCTGTTGATCTTTTCGGTTTTAACGTAGAATACGTTGAAATTTCCTTTCAACAAATCAGCCGGTGAAAAATTAACACTCTGTTTCGGCAGCATTGCAAAACCTTTAGAATCTATCTTCGTTTTGTCAGGATATTTATAATATATCTTTGCTTTTGTTTCGGGCACTTTAATAAAACTAATATCTACTTTTGCCGAAATGTCTGCTTCATAGTCTTTAACTTTGTTAAATTTTTGTATGACCGCGTCCAAAATTTTCTGAGGGTCCTTTTGCTGGGCATTTATACTTGATGCGATAATAAAAACAATAATCAATAACTTCTTCATAGTTGTCTCCGTTCTAACTTAGAATATCTTTTTTAACAAAAATATATGTTGTGATTGCGTAAAGTCCTACAATGTGAACGAGAAGTATTCCTGCAGACTTCAGCATTTCATTTGAATCAATCGGATCGTTAAAGAAACCGCTCCACTGAGGCATGTGGGATGTGAAGAAATAAGGTTTTAAAGTTTCGAGAAAATCGATAGGCAACGCGGAGAGGATTAAAAAAATAATTATTACCGCCATAGTTGTAACTATAGGACCAATTGCATTCTGCACCATCGATGAAAAGAAGAAAGACAGCGCAAAAACGGTTGACATGCTTAAAATAGAAAATAGATAAGCCCACAAAAAGCGCCAAAGAACATCGTCTGCGGCAAATATTATTAATTTTTCTCTAAATGAAACCAATTCGCCGGTTCCGAAAATTAAGATGCTAACACCCAAACTCAAAAACGCAAGCCATGCAATTAACGAAGTGACATAAATTATTCCAGAAAGAAACTTTGCAGTAATAATTTTAAAACGCGAATCGGGTCTTGTTAAAATCATTCTGTATGTTCCGGCTGTAGCTTCGCCCGCGAGAATATCGCCGCCGACAAGAGCAATCAAAAACGGGATATGAATAAACATAGAGTATAATATTAAATTTGCAACGAGATAACCGTTAAAAAGATTTCCAACCAGAACGAACGAGTTTTGCAAACTGCGCGTCATAGATTCGACATAACTATCGCCCGTGAAATAAAGTGTGATTTGTACTATCGGGGTTAAAACACCTATCGCGATAAAACCGATGTATGTTCTCCACTTCTTAAACATTTTTTGAAGTTCGATCCAAATTAAAGTTGTCATTTGTCGCTCCCTTCGGTTATTTTCAAAAAGTAGTCTTCGAGGGAACGGACGGGAATAACAGCGCTCACGGCGAATCCTTTTTCTATTAAAAATTTATTCAACTCCGATGTTTCATTTTTTGCAAGTTCGAATGTCATTTCGTTTTTTATTGTTGATTTAAAACTGCTCTGCCACTGTGAATTGGTGATAATTTCTTTTGCCTCTTCAACACGGTCAACTTCGAATGCGACACTGACTTTATCGCTTTTTAATAGTTCGTCAACGGTTCCTTCTACCTGTGTAGTCCCTTTGCTTATAATTATCATGCGTGAAGCAATTAATTCAACTTCGCGCAAGATGTGGGATGAAAGAAAAATCGTTTTGTTTTTTTCTTTGCTTAGATAAATAATAAGATCGCGGATTTCCTTCATGCCCTGCGGATCAAGCCCGGTTGTGGGTTCATCGAGAATAATTAATTCCGGGTCGTGAATCAAAGCTTGTGCTAAACCGAGCCGCTGCTTCATCCCGTGCGAATATGTTTTAACCTTGCTTTTATACCGTTTTGCCAACCCAACAAGTTCTAACATCTCCATAATTTTTTTCTTTGAAGTATCGGCGCCCGACATCTTACCGAGTATTTCCAAATTTTTATAAGCTGAGAGGTATAAATAAAAATCCGGCTTTTCTACAATCGCGCCAATCTTACTGTAAATCTTTGCGCGGTTTTCTTTGATATCCATTCCAAAAATTCTGATTGATCCTGCGGTTGGTTTTATTAGCGAAAGCAGCATTCTAATAGTTGTGCTTTTGCCTGCACCGTTGGGTCCTAAAAATCCAAATACATCGCCGCGGTAAACATTGAGGTCGAGATTATTGACTGCAACGAGATTCTTAAATTTTTTTGTTAGTCCCCGCACTTCAATTACATGATCGGGATTCAATAGTCCTCCGAATTGTTGAAACATGAGACGTATTCAATTTGAAATTTGTTGCCGAATATTTTATCTAAAACAAGATCAAGAATATGAATAAGAGTTAATGCCGTTTTTATTTTTCTTGCTCATGCCAGCCTTGCCTCCGGCAACGCGAGGCAGGCTCTCTATTTTATTCTTCTTACAAAACTTATTCTTTTTTATTTTTTACGCCGAATGTTTCATCCAAAGGAATATACTTTGCAATTATGAATGAAGGAATTGTTGCAACACAAACCCAAATGAAGAATGATTTATATCCTATTGATGCTTGAATTATACCGCTGAACATACCCGGTATCATCATACCGAGCGCCATAAAACCGGTTCCAAGCGCAAAGTGAGAAGTTTTAAATTCACCGGCGGAAATGTAAATCAAATACATCATATAAGCCGTAAAACCCAAACCATAGCCGAATTGTTCCAGCGCAACACAAGTATAAACAATAAAAATATTTTCCGGCTGTGCAAAAGCAAGATATACGTAAAAAATATCGGGAACATTGATTGCAATGATCATAATCCAAAGCCATTTTTTCAAACCGTCTTTTGCAATTAACAATCCTCCGAGTATTCCACCGATTATCAATGCTATTATTCCGATTGTCCCGTATATAAATCCAACTTCGGCGGTTGATAAACCCAATCCTCCGACTTCGCGCGCATCAAGCATAAACGGCGGTGATAATTTTACAAGCTGCGATTCGCCGAGCCGGTACAATAATAGAAAACCAAGTATGAGAAGAATTTTTTCTTTTTCGAAAAAACTTTTAAAACTTTTAATGAAATCTTCAAAAATTGTTTTGCTGTTGATTGACTTGGCGGGTTTATCCGAATCCGGTTTCGGCAAAATAAAATTGTGATAAACAAAAAACAGAACGAATAAAATAGCTGCGGCAATAAAAGTGATTGTCCATGCAAGCGGAATGTTACCCGATGAAGTTTCAAGATGTCCGGCAAAAATTACAAGCAAACCCTGCCCGGTTATCATTGCTATTCTATAAAATGTACTTCGAATTCCGACAAAAAAAGCCTGCTTGCTTTCCGAAAGAGCAAGCATATAGAATCCATCGATTGCAATATCCTGTGTTGCGGATGCAAACGCGAGAAATGTTAGAATTGCAATTGTAATTAAAAAGAAATTTGAAAGAGGAATAGCAACGGCAACAGCGATTAAACCTGCGGCAATTACCAATTGCATCGAGGTAATCCATTTGCGTTTTGTGCGGACAACATCAATAAACGGACTCCACAAAGGTTTCAAAACCCACGGCAGGTAAAGCCAACTTGTATAAAGTGCAATATCTTCATTCGACACGCCGAGTTTTTTGTACATTATTACAGAAACCGTCATCACGATTATATATGGAAATCCTTCCGCAAAATATAAAGTCGGTATCCAACTCCAAGGATTTTTCTGTTTTACTGTCGTTGTTTCGGGAATTGCTTTGTCCATGATTTCTCTCTGTATAATTCGGGTAGTTAAATATTTAGCATTTTCTTTGCGATAATTACCGCGCCGATTTCCGGCGGATATTTTGCTTTAACAATTTTTGTATTCTGAACGAGTCTTCTTCTTAATTCGGTTGAAAAATAATTTTTATTAATCAATAAACTTCCTGCAAAAGAAATTAAAATATTGTTTGAAGGAAAATATTGTTTCATTGCTTTTACATGAAGGACTAATTCATTTATTTCACCGTCCAAAATTTCTCGGCATATCCTGTCGTTATTTTTAGCGGCGAGTAAAACCAGGGGAGTCACATCGGAAACACTAAAGCTCTTGGAATATACTTTTGCAATTAATTCATCGCGGTTATTAATCCTGAATTTTTCCGTTAAATATTTTACAAGCAAAGATTCTTTACCACGATCGTCGTAATATTTTGATACTGCATTCAATCCTTTTCTGCCAATTGAATAGCCGCCGCCTTCATCGCCGATTAATTTTCCGTATCCACCAATTATATGAAAGTTTCCATAAATATCTTTGCCGACTAAAATTGATCCTGTTCCTGCAATTAAAAGAGCGCCGGGTTTGCCGCACAGTGCACCTTCAATTGCTGTCTCGGCATCGCCGACAATTTCCAAATTTTGAAATACAATACCGGAATTCCTGAGTCTAATTTTTAGAATATTCTTTAGTTTATTGGCGTGAGATTTTCTTCCGCACCCTGCAATTCCTGCACAAATATAAACACGGCTTCTGCTTTTTATTTTTTTATAGACTTGTTTTATAAGATAAACTAAAACTTTTGCTGATTCATCAAAACCGGTTGTTAAAGGATTTGTCGCGCCGCCTGTTTGTGAGGCAATAATTTTAAGTTCGTTATTTGTTAAAACGCATTTCGTTTTTGTTCCGCCGCCGTCTAACCCGATAAAATAATCCATTGATGATTCTTAATTATTGTTGGCAAAAAATAGTTTAAAAATTGCTGAATCCAAAGCGTTGACTCAAACGTCACACTAATTTGTAAAATATGTTTATATTCGCATCAGATAAAACAAGTCAAATAAAAAATATATAAATCGGAGGTAGATGTGAGAAATATTAAAATGCTTTCATTCATAATTTTGTTTTTGAGCGTATCTATCCTTTTTACTTCGTGTAAAAAAGACGATGACCCGGTTTCATCCAACGGCAGCGAACTTATAGGAGTATGGGTTCTATCAAAAATTGTTTTAACATCTATGGGCAATATTGAATTAACACCTGAGCAGGTTGGAACTTCTGTAACATTTGATATCAAAGCAAACAATACTTTTACAGCTACAGTTTTGGATTCATCCGGAACCGAAACTCAAACCGGAACATGGAGCGTCGCAAACAACAAAGTTTCTATGAAGAGTACAGACGGTGAAACAGAAGAAATGGCTTACACCGTTACTGGCAACCAATTAAGCGTAGAAACTATTTATGATATTTCTACTTTCGGTTTAGTGCCGGTTAAATTAGTTTTAACAAAACAATAATCGTATTACATACCCGGCAGGCCTTCAACACCGCCGGGTTTTCATTCCATATCCTTTTATTACCACTTGAATTTTAGCGTTTTTGAGAATATATTTTTACCCGGTTTTATTCCTTAAGGCATTTCTTTCGTCTTCCATTAAAAAGTCAGGTGAAATTGCCCGGAATAATACGCTTTGCATGAACTTTTGTTCATGTTTTTTTCGTTGTATTTCTTACCGGATAACATTTTTTCATAAAAATTGATTTATAAAAAAGGAGCAGCATCCAATGGATATTGCAATAAGTATAATAATCCTAGTGTTGATTATAATTATTTTGATCGAATACCGGATTAAAAAACCGGGACAAATAGTTTTATTCGAATCGAACGGAATTGTTAAATACCGCAAATCAAGATTTTACCCGAAACATTTCAGCTTTGCCATGCCGAACACGATTTTTACTTTATCGTCCTCTGTGGAGCCGGAAGCCAAAGGTAAAATTTCTCTCGCCGTAAAATTTACAGCTACAGTTACTCCTTCACTTTTGAATATTTCCAAGCTTATACAAATTGGCGGATGGGGAAATGACTCTTTGAACGATGCAGCAAAAGAACTTGATATTATTCTTCAGGGAAAGATTAAAGAGTACACGGAAAATTATGAAGTTGAGGAAATTAAATCGGAAGGCATAACTAAATATTTGCGAGAGCAGACAAAAGGCATTGATACGCAGCTTGGTTTGGAAATACTTTCACTAACAATCCAATCGGTTGAACCTGCGGATAAAAAAATAGCCGAGGCAATCCGTCAAAAAGAAGCCTCGCGAATTCTTGAAGAAACAGAAAAGAGAAATCAACAAGTAAGAATTAATACCGCACAGATGAAACTGAAAGCTGATGAAGAGGTTTTGAAATATGAACATGCGCTTGAAATGAAAAGATACCAATTAAAAGAAGTTGAAGAAGAGAAAGAAGCAGCTCTCGCTTTAAGAAAATTAAACGAACAAATTAAACGCGATAAGATAAAACTCGAAATTGAAAAAGAAGAAATGAGCATGTTTAAAAATAATCCTGAGCTTTTATTATTAACTCCGCAAGTAGCACGACTTGCCGAGGCAAGCCAAAATCTGAAGAATGCGAAAACAATTGTTTCGCTGGGCGATTTTGAAAACGGTTCGCAGCTTGTTGAAATGCTTAAAAACTTTTTGGGAGGACTTCTTCAAACGACTACGCCCAAAAAATAAAATCAACAAGTATAAAAAAGAATATCATTTTTAATGGAAAGCAATAATGTCATGCCGGACTTGATCCGGCATCCGGGAAAAGTAATTGTTGGATTACAACATTCAAAGGAATGACAGATAAAAAACAAAAGAATATTTTGAATTGACAATCAAGTTGAAAAACAAAAACAACATAGAAAAACTCTTTGAACTCCGCCCAGTACAACCGGGCAAGATTTCGGAAATAAGCGAGGCGACGGCGTCTTCATCTGTTCCGCCGGCTGAACGAGTTAATTTTCACATTGGTAATCCGGTTCAAGATGAAAAACTTTTTTTGTTTTATCTTCGTTCTGTTCTTGGTCTTAAAACCAACATCGGCATCGGTGAAGGTTATGATATTAATTTGTTGAGAAGTGAACTTGACTGGGAAGAGAATTACGATAATAGAATTGAGCTTTTCTACAAATTAATAAAAAACAGTGCGCCGTATTCACCACGCGGCGGATATAATATTAAGAATCCAACGCCGCTGATAAAGAAACTTCATCAATGGCTTGTCAACGATCAGGACGAACCGCTTTCATATGATCTTGGTGAAAAAACAGGCAAGCGTGAGCTGATTATATCAAGTGGCGGAATAGAAGAAACACTGCGCGTTTTATTTCATTCGCTCGATAAATTTTTAGTGAATCTTCCGGCAAAAATATTTTTCACAGATTATGAAATACCATTTTATTCAAAAGATTTCGATTCACTTCAATTCGAGAAACTTCCTTCGGGTGGAATTGAAATATCCGATAGGCTGCAAAAATTTTTAATATCAGAGAAAAATATCCCCGTATTTCTTGTTGCCGGAAAAATTATGTCCGAGGAAGCGAGACGAAAACTCAGAAATTTATCTTATGATTACCCATTGTTCTTTTTTGAAGTTAACGACGCGCCGAATCATTGTTCCTTAGCCAGAGAAGCCAAATTAAGAAACCGCGTACTTAGAATTTTAACTCCGTCTTTTATTTCGGAGCGTTTGAAGAACTATTCAATTGTTTTTGTTGCCGGTCATCCCGAATTGTTGAAAGTTTTTGAGTCGGTACATTTCCAATTAAAAGGTACTCCCAGCTCCTCGGAAATAGAATTACTTCAATATTTGTCGTTGAATAGTGAAGAGATTAAAAAAGAAAAAGATCATTACAATCACGGAAAAGAAAACGAATCAGAACAAGTATCAATTATCTCATCAACACAATTTCAGTTTCTTAACAAATCTAATTTATTAGAAAGAGTAGGGAAAATTCTTGATGAAAGAATTGAAAAAATAAATTTCTCCTCTTCAAAAATAGAAAAGATACTTTCGGGCGTTGGTATTAAAAATATTCCCTCATCAGACCATTTAATAAACAAGGATACGAATTCAGTATTAAATGATTTTCTCGAAAATATTAACAACGAAGAATGGTTATCAGAAACTACGCAAAGTTTTTTAACTTCTTTTTCTAAAGAACATCCGGAATACTCAATAGATAATCTGAATGTAGTGAACGGCTCATCGCGAACCGCTCTTGGTTTGTTCGGTTTCCATTGCGGAATTTCCGAAGTAGTTACATGCGATTTCAGTTGGACCTACGAACACTGTTTCCCAAAATCTACTTTTGTTCCACTTACCGACAATTTTGAATTGGACGTAAACGGAATATGTGACGCTGTTGACAAACGACTTAAAATCTCCGACAAATCCAAAGAAAAAATTGCTGTTGCAATTAACAATCCGCATAATGCAAGCGGAAAAATATTTATCGAGCATGATTTAAAAGAACTACTCGTAAAAGTATTAGGTAAAAATGTTTTTGTAATTGATGATCTCGCTTATCAAAATGTTTTGCCGGAAAAAACTTTAAAAGGTCCTAAAACAGTAAAACAACTAGCGCTTGAACTGATAGAAGAAGGACGGCTGTATAAAGATCAGCTTCAGAAAATTATTTCGGTTCATTCACTTTCAAAAACAGATTCATTTGCGGGCGCGCGTTTGGCTGTTGTTGAAATTGCCGATGAAATGCTGTCGCATATTTTTAGAAAATTAAATCAAATAATAAAGCCGAACATTGCGGCAATTTTAATTGCTTATCTGTTTTACAGGAACGACTCCGAAACGATAAAAAGATTTTGGCTTTTGAGAAATAGAATATTTAATGAGAAGATGAATGCGCTTGAAGAAGCATCGCTTGAGTTTCCAGAATCCCGCAACCCGTTTAATATTTTTATTCAGCGGCCGCAAGGAAGCATGTATCCGCGAATGGTAATCGATAAACTTCCCAACGGGCTTTCACTCGATTGGCTTTCGTACGGACTTGCTGCGCAGGGAATAGGACTTGTGCCTCTCGCGTCTTTTGCAAGAACATCTAAAGGTTATGAACTTGGCAGAAAATCTTTCCGGCTTACTCTGGGTGGAACTGATACGCCGGAAATTTTATTACGTAAAACACGAAGAGTGTTGATTGATCTTAACCGGTTAATTGCCGAAGAAAAATCCAAGTACAACAAACAATTATTTGCGGTTAAAACAATAGGAAGCAAATCCGATAACTATCTCGGCAAAGCCGGTGAGTTTTGGAAACAATTTAAAAATGATATTGAAAAGGAATGTTATAGAACTTCGGTATTTTTAACAAAAGCATTCCCCGAGGAAACCGAGAATAGAATTTTATCCGAGCGTTTCTTGGGAAAATATTTGAATGGAAGATTAAATACGTATGAGGAATTGTTTAACGACAATCTTGACATCTCCCTGGATTTTCTCTCTTGTATTAAATCGGGCGGAATTAGTAATCTGCAGCAAAGATTGGAATATGAATTTTTCAAAGATAATCTTGAAATGCGGCAGGAAAAATTCCGAAGACGTACACACGATAGAACGGTGCATCCAACGCAAATTTATGCACTCGATACGGACATACTTTTCAATTCCGCTTTTGATGAATTGCTGAAAAACAAAAAGCCCGATTCTTCACTTGTTTCTAAAATTAGCAAATCTTTGTTCGAAGAATATCTTGGTAAGAATATTGCAATCTCCTCTATAAAAGAGGGCGAAGAATTGATTTGCGATTTGCGTTCAATGATCGCTTCGGAAAATTTTGCAATGTTGAATTCAGATTCCTCAACACCCGGATTACTTTCGTTCTGGGGAGATTGGGACGGCAGCAACCGTCCGTCAGGCCAGGGCCACCGCCTCGTTGCATCGGCGCTTCTTCAAAATGTAACGCAACTTTCGGAAATTATTAAAACAATTATTGCTGTTGATAAATCCGTGAAGATTAAACCCCAATTGCTTGCCGAGATAAATCAACTTGCAACAACCAATAATAATTTTTGGCAATTGCTGAATGAAATAACATCATTAACAAACCAGCTTGAAAAGAGATACAAAAGCGTTTTGCCTTTCAATGTTGAATCGAACAGGCTGCGTAAACTTGGTATGAAGCTGCACATTGCTCAAGACCCGTTGATTAAACTATGGCAGCACAACGACAGCACAGAACAGAAAATGATTGTAATGCGCAATGAACGCCGTAACAAACTTGAATACTATTTCAGGCTTAATAAAGATTTACGCAAAGCACTTCATGATTTAATCCCGTCTATTCTTAAGAATAATTCCAACCCGGAATTGATGTTGAAAGTCGGATTGTATAAAGATATTTTAAAACGGTTTGTTCTAACCCCGCGCATTCACCAGAAATTAATTACGGTTAAAGATCAGTTTGCTATAAACACAACAGTTCATAACATCGTTGAGATTAATGAACTTTCCGGAAATTTTGGAAACCCCGGTATGGTTATGGCTCTTCAAGTTAGTATGTCGACTAATCCCGATGCGCTGATTACACTCGACAGAAAATTTATTTCCGAAAGAGAAAGAGTATTAAGGAACGCTGATACGGCGCATCTTCCAAAAGTTTGGTCTGTTCCTTTATTCGAAGATCTGGACAATGTTGAAAAAGTTGAAAGCTATCTCGATAAAATTTGGGATTATGCAGTTCAAAGCAGAAGCATTGCACAGGAGCCGAAAGATCGTTTTGCTGAAATCATCTGCGAAGTTTTTGTCGCGGGTTCAGACTTAAGTCAACAAGTAGGGCAGACTTCTTCTTCACTTTTATATAATACCGCAAAGCACAAAACAATTGATTGGCTCGCCAAAAAAGGTTTGGTTGAAAATGTTAGGATGAAACTCGGCAGCGGCGAACCGATGCAAAGGCAAGGCGGGTATTACGCCGAGTTTTCGAGCAAGCCGGCTTTTATTCAAACAGAAGAAAATACTAAAAGGTTTAACACGTTCCTCGAAGAATCAACTATTAAAAGTACAGAGTTCGCAATTAGTCCTTTGCATGGGGTCTTTGCCGGTGGCGATTTAAGAACACTGCAAAGCGCGATATCCGAAAAGATGCGGCATTTACGGGTGCGGGATTTGGCGCAGCTTCATTTCCATCTTCATAAAACCCAGGATTATTATCACTCGGAATTGATACGCGCGGCGGAACCGTTTATTGATACCCGGCTCGTGTACGAATCTAAAAGTCTGAAAGAACTTGAAAGATTAACTCTCGGCAAAGAGGACGAACTGTTCGAAGCTTTTGCAGAGTTATCGAAAAAGAATTTTCAGCAGATTGTTTACGGAAGCGAAGATGATGTTGTCGGCATTCATATAATTTCATATTTCTTATCACGCGCAACACCAGTTTTGAGGGACCGACCGGTTGAGCGCCCAACACGCGGCGGGGGCGAAGACCGAGGGCAAAAAATTCTTGAACGCATTGCCTCTACGATTCCACTTTCTAAACACGGAAGTTTACTGCGCGCAATTAGTCATAATAAAGCGCAGACTTTTATGCTCGGCATAAATCAATTAACAACCGGATTGTTCCGCGCGCTCAATCAATTTTCTCAGCAGGAATTTGTAGGCGGTTCAGGGTATCTTTATTTAAGCGATAGAATTTTACCGCGTCTGCCCGTTTACGAAATTCTTCACTCGATTAGAATTTTTCAAGATCAACATTTAATAAATGTTCAAAAGTTTTCAGATTCATTCCCGGCGGGAATTACTGCATTCACGCTTCTCCGCGAAGATATGGATTCGCTCGAAATGTTTGTACCGATGCTTCAAAAAGAATTGCTGCGCCGGCACGGAATTGATGTTTCGGAATTTTTTAAAGACGATAAATTCATTACCGAATTGCTGCCGACTGTCCGTCCCGATCTCGCGGTTTTACTTCAGCCGGATATTTTTAATACCGAAGTAGAAAATGTTATTTCGGAATTGAAATTTGAAATAGATAAAAAATGGCTGGATGAATTTGCGCAGTTGTTAAGAGTACCCCGGCAAATTCGTTTTTGGCGGAATAAAATTTGGAAACTTTTGGAAGAACCGGTTAAGAACCAGGTAAAGTCTTTTGTCGAACTTGCAGTTGCGTTAAATAGGTTGTCGAAAGATGTTGACGCAAAAGAATTTGTTTTGAAAAGTCCCGCGCTTTCAAAAAGCAAGGTTGAATCATCGCTTTCAAGTTTGTTGGGCGGAAGTGTTGATGATTCAATGAAGCAATTTTTAACTGCCGCTGTTCAGTATTTAACCCGTCTTCCCGCAGAGCAAGTTGAAGTGCCGGTTGATATTGTGCGCGCATTAAAAGAAGTTGAAAGAATTTTAAGAATAGATGAGCAGGCATTAAGCAAAAACAAACAGGAGCTTCTGAATTTTTACCTCGCGCAAATTTCCCGCTATGTAGGCGATAACGGTTGAGTGAAATAGTCCCGATAAAATCTGACACTTCTGAAAAAATGTAATAAATTACAAATAACAGAAGGAGAAGGTCAGATAAGTACGGAAGAGAAAATCATCAAGAACAAATAGGGTTTATTGGAAATATCCTGTCATCTATGGAATGTAAGCCGAGCCTGTAAAATATTCGGATATTCCCGAGATAGATTTTATCGATTTAAGAAACATTACGAAGAAGGCGGAGAGACAGCGTTACTTGAAATCAGCCGAAAGAAACCAAACCTAAAGAATCGAGTATAGGAAGAAGTAGAAGAGACAGTAGTAAAACTAGTAGTAGAATATCCAGCCTATGGTCAAGTCAGAACAGCCAATGAATTGAAAAAGCAAGGAGTATTTCTCTCACCTGGTGGTGTACGAAATATCTGGTTGAGGTATAATATCGAGACGTTCAACAAACGACTGTTGATGTTTGAAGAAAAAATGGCTAGTGAGAATATGATATTAACTGAAGCACAATTAGTTGCTATGGAAAGACGCAAAGAAACCAAAGAAACTTATGGTGAGATAGAAACCGAACATACTAGTTATTTATAGGCTCACAGGACAGCGCGATCAAAAAGGAGTTGGAAAAATCTATCAGCAAACATTTATCGACAATATGCAAAAGTAACTCACGTTAAACTTTATAACCGTAAGAATGCTATCGTTGCGACCAACTTACTCAATGATCTAGTAATACCTTTCTTTGATGTTCAAGAAATACCGTTGTTGAAGATATTAACCGATAGAGGTAAAGAATACTGCGGTCGTACAGAGTACCATGAATACGAGCTTTATCTTGCTGTCGAGAACATCGATCACAGTAAAACAAAAGCAAAGTATCCACAAACAAATTGAATCAGTGAACGCTTTCACAAAACGATACTCAATGAATTTTATTAAGTAGCATTCAGAAAGAAGATTTACAATACACTTGAAGAATTACAAAACGATGTTGATCTTTGAATTAAAAGTTACAATGAGGACAGACCGCATACTGGAAAACACTTTTACAAACCAAGCATCTTGCTGAAGACAAAATGCTTGGTTATAATCTTGCAGTTAATGGTTAACTAACAACAGGGGGTGTCAGATTAAATAATGACTTGTACAATTAATACTTCTCGTTCTCATGTCGATTATGTTGTGATTTGCTTCCCGCTCCGACTCGATCGTCAGAGCGAGGCAAGTCAAAATGTTTGGCGTTTACCCGCCGTTGTTTTGGCGGGACAATCTTAAAACCAAGAACCTTTATACTATATTAGATGTGAGAATAGTTGTGATTTGCTTTCAAAATGTTTTTTGACAATCTTAAAACCAAGATTGTTTTTGATTCTGCCTCATGAAGTATTGTTGTGATTTGCTTTCAAAATGTTTTTTGACAATCTTAAAACCAAGATTTTTACCCTATTAACTTAAATTCTTATGTTGTGATTTGCTTCCCGCTCCGACTCGATCGTCAGAGCGAGGCAAGTCAAAATGTTTGGCGTTTACCCGCCGTTGTTTTGGCGGGACAATCTTAAAACCAAGATGCCGGTGCAGTTCCAGACGTACCTATTGGTTGTGATTTGCTTTCAAAATGTTTTTTGACAATCTTAAAACCAAGTTAAGAACGGAGATTACGTTTGATGATGTAGTTGTGATTTGCTTTCAAAATGTTTTTTGACAATCTTAAAACCAAGTGTATAGAATGTATAAGACAACCACTATCTGTTGTGATTTGCTTTCAAAATGTTTTTTGACAATCTTAAAACCAAGTCAATAAAAAGGTTTGTCTCTGCATTCCGAGTTGTGATTTGCTTTCAAAATGTTTTTTGACAATCTTAAAACCAAGGATGAAAGCGAGAGCCGTCCCGGATTTTATGTTGTGATTTGCTTTCAAAATGTTTTTTGACAATCTTAAAACCAAGTGGTATATCAAGATTGCCGGAAAGTCCGGTGTTGTGATTTGCTTTCAAAATGTTTTTTGACAATCTTAAAACCAAGCAAAACGCGATGATTATCTAAAAGTTACAAGTTGTGATTTGCTTCCCGCTCCGACTCGATCGTCAGAGCGAGGCAAGTCAAAATGTTTGGCGTTTACCCGCCGTTGTTTTGGCGGGACAATCTTAAAACCAAGATTAATCATCTCAACAATCTCACCGTTCTCGTTGTGATTTGCTTTCAAAATGTTTTTTGACAATCTTAAAACCAAGAACCGCAGAAGAAAGAATTCCGCTTTTACTGTTGTGATTTGCTTTCAAAATGTTTTTTGACAATCTTAAAACCAAGTAAGTACAAAACAGCGTTTAATAAAAGCAGTTGTGATTTGCTTTCAAAATGTTTTTTGACAATCTTAAAACCAAGTTAAGAACGGAGATTACGTTTGATGATGTAGTTGTGATTTGCTTTCAAAATGTTTTTTGACAATCTTAAAACCAAGGGTTATTCCTCTTTAATTATTCCCATTTCGTTGTGATTTGCTTTCAAAATGTTTTTTGACAATCTTAAAACCAAGGTTCGTATTACTCAAAGCTGCTTTCAAATCGTTGTGATTTGCTTTCAAAATGTTTTTTGACAATCTTAAAACCAAGCTAACAGCGATGTTGAACAATACCGCTTTAGTTGTGATTTGCTTTCAAAATGTTTTTTGACAATCTTAAAACCAAGTCAAAATCTGATGTGGGGCTATCTGCGGTTGTTGTGATTTGCTTTCAAAATGTTTTTTGACAATCTTAAAACCAAGTACAGAGATTTTAAAGTTAAGTGAACTATTGTTGTGATTTGCTTTCAAAATGTTTTTTGACAATCTTAAAACCAAGTAGTAAAACTACTTACGACGACTTTAACGGTTGTGATTTGCTTTCAAAATGTTTTTTGACAATCTTAAAACCAAGTTACATTGAAGTTGACGGCGCATATTCCGGTTGTGATTTGCTTTCAAAATGTTTTTTGACAATCTTAAAACCAAGTTAGACTTGATAATCGAGACTGGAATTGCTGTTGTGATTTGCTTTCAAAATGTTTTTTGACAATCTTAAAACCAAGCCGGGTAGAAAAGTTAAACCGCATAAAGCGGTTGTGATTTGCTTTCAAAATGTTTTTTGACAATCTTAAAACCAAGTAATCATAGAATTATAATTCCTTACATAGGTTGTGATTTGCTTTCAAAATGTTTTTTGACAATCTTAAAACCAAGTTGTTACAAATTTTTACAAGATTATAATAAGTTGTGATTTGCTTTCAAAATGTTTTTTGACAATCTTAAAACCAAGGATAGGCGGTATGGAGCAGTTTGTAGAAGCGTTGTGATTTGCTTTCAAAATGTTTTTTGACAATCTTAAAACCAAGAAGATTATGGTGGGATGCAGCAATGAGAGTGTTGTGATTTGCTTTCAAAATGTTTTTTGACAATCTTAAAACCAAGAGGGCTACAAATAACCGATTCACGAGTGCTGTTGTGATTTGCTTTCAAAATGTTTTTTGACAATCTTAAAACCAAGGGGTTGACAAAAAAAGATCATCTCTCGATTGTTGTGATTTGCTTTCAAAATGTTTTTTGACAATCTTAAAACCAAGAGCAAACAAGAAATTATTCACCCGCGATGGTTGTGATTTGCTTTCAAAATGTTTTTTGACAATCTTAAAACCAAGGTAGGGCGGTTTAGATTGTTAAAATAAAACAACTTACAGGAGTTTTAGGATTGAAAAAATGGGAGGGGTTTAGAACTCCTCCTAAATCCTTCTCCCCGCCTGCCGGACGGGCAGGTTATTAAGAGAGGGACTTTTAAAATAATTCCAGTTGATGGGGTTCTATAAACCCATCCTCCTTCTTTTTACCGTAAAATATTTCCATCATTCCAAATTGCTTATCTGTTATGGATAATATTCCTACATGACCTTTTTCAGGCAGCAATGCTTTAATCCTTTTTACATGAACATTTCTATTTTCTCGGCTTGAACAATGCCGGACGTAAATTGAAAATTGAAACATCGAAAAGCCGTCTTTCAATAATTCCTTTCTAAAACGGGAATATGCTTTTTTCTCCTTCGGTGTTTCGGTTGGCAAATCGAATAATACCAATATCCACATTATTCTATATTCGTTGAACCTCATATAATTCTAGTGCCTTGTTTTGCTTTTTATTGCTGTTATTGTTTAATTCCTTTTGCGTTAATAATATCCCTAAGTTTTATCAGCACAGCTTCAATATTATTTTCAACCTCTTCATTTTTAAATCGAATTACATTTATTCCCAATAAATTTATTACACCGCTTCTTAGTTCATCGTATTCTTGCTGTCTTTCGTGGTAAGCGCCGTCTATTTCAATAACTAGTTTTTCCTCATAACAAAAAAAATCACTTATAAAAAATGTCTCTTTACCTAAGACATCAAAAAAAATCGGGTGCTGCCTGTAGAATTTTTTATTAAGAAAACGTCTATTGCGTACTGCTTCCCAAAATATTTTCTCGGCGTTTGTAGATTTTTTTCTTAACTCTCTACACAGTTGCTTGGATATTGCTATCAATTTCGGGTTTTTAGATAAACTCATTTAACCTACTTGAACTCATCCCAAACCCTTCTCTTAAAAAGAGAAGGGTTTTTAAAAGTCCCTCTCTTGTAAGAGAGGGATTTAGGGTGAGTTCCATAAGTCCGGGTAAATTATTTTCCTTGCCGTTCCCTCAAAGCATTTTACAAGTGAGGCGGTTGTTCTTTGCATCCCGACCAAAAGCGGACTCCTTTCACCGTCAATTATTATTTCTTCCGTACCGATTGACAATAACTGCTTTTTAATTGATGGTGTTAATTCGTAAAAATCCTCGCCGTTGTTAACCATTTCGAAAACAATTCTGTCAACATAAGGTCGGTAAGGTTCCATAATGTCGTCTGCAAGACAGTATGCATTATATTTGTTCGCGTGATGTATGCCGAGAGTGGGCAGCAATCCCGAACCGACGAGTCCGCGTGCGGTTATTGCTCTTAATATTGCATATCCGTAATTGAATAAATTGTTAGGCGGTTCACCGTTCCTATCCCTTATAAAACCTTCTATCATAGTAAAAAAGTTTCTCCAGTAATAAGCAGCCGCGCGTCCCTCGTAATTATCCGGATCGCCGCTTCGTATTTTCTTTGCCCAAGTAAGCATATTGTTTGTAGGTACTTCTCTATCTCTTAGAACCGCCGCCTGATTTTTAATCTTTGCACATATTGTCTGCTGCCATAATTGCTTTTTCAAAGGTTCGGATGAATCGATTTGTGCCCTGAACTTTTCATTCTGTTCCGTATTACCTGCAAGTGGTAAAAATAATCCGTTGGGCATGTGAGTGCTTGAGCAAGTTACAACCGCGGCATTATTATCGAGAAGTGAAGAAAGCGCTCCGTGTGTTATTGTTATCTGTCCGTTATCAAGTATTACTATTCCAATATCTTCAATCGGTATAGTATTTAACACTTCCTTTGTAATTGTTTTTCGCTTTTCAAGCCATCCTTCTTTTTTTTCAGCAACATTTATCCATTGTTCTTCTTCATAATCTTGTTCATGCTCTTGTTCTTTGCTTTTCACAACAAGCTGTTCATTCTTTTTTGAAAGATATGCCGCGTTGCCGAAGTATAATGTTCGTTTGATCATATCTATTTCTCATATTGTTGGTCTTATATTACCGAGACGATCAACATTTATTTTTATACAATATTTTTTAATTGTTACCCCTTCTATTGTTTTTTCTGATTTATTAAGACTCCCAAATTCACCTTTTTTGGTGGAACTATCGTAAGGCAATAAAAGAGAAGAAACATAATGTGGTAAGAATTGACATTCACTTCCAGAGAAACTAACAACTTTATATATCTTTTCAACAATCTTCTTTTTATTTCTCCAATCAATTGTTTTTACATTTTCATCTTGTTCGGGAACATATACTAGATCGTTTGGGGATAGAATTATTTTTTTGTAGCCTGGTTTCTCTTCGCCTAGATCTTCTTTGGAATATCCGTTTGCAAATGCATCAATTGCAGAAATTAGAGGTACTGATGAATCCGCATTTATTATTCTGTCGTTTCTGTCGTTAATGTTTTCATAAATTATAAAAAATAAATTACTGCCCTTATCTGCTTCCACAAGTTTTCCTTTAAAGGATGTTTTATTACCTACTTCTTCAAAGGTAGTAACCTTTGTAATTGGTTTGCCATATTTTTTTGCAAGCAGATCAATCCCTTCGCCGCTAAATGCCTCTTGTGAACTATTTCCATATTCTTTCAAGTGTTCTCGTAATAATTTTACCAATCTATTGTTTTGTTGGTTGGAATACGGAATTTTATCAATCTTTTTACAATCGAAACTTTTGTCTAATGTTACTCGCTTTGCAGCATATCCATTGAATTCAAGCAATTGTATTTTGTTTATTGAATGTCCGTTATCGTCTTTTATTGGATTCTTCTTTATGTATTTCTGTGTTTCGGTCAGATCAAATGAATTATTTTTGATAAGGGCATTAATTGTGTTTCTTAATTCTTTATTGGCAATGCGAGTCTGCAATTTCGAGTTATACTTGGTTAAATAATTAAATTGTATTTCAACAGCCTGTTTGACAGTTGCATCTTTATATTCGGCTATTTGAATTATTCCGAGAGGTTCTTTAAACATAGATTTTCGGACAGACAACAACTGACCTTTTTCTTGCTTAACTGTTTTCTTAATCCATTTTTCTTTTTCTAGGATCCACTTGGTGTAAAGGTTAAATCCTTTGGTAACTACTCTGCTCCTATTTTTGTGTGATACAACAATAGTATGAAGTGCTTCTCTTGCCTCCTTTGTAAATGTATCCCATGGTAAAACAAATTCACGAATTTTTCTCTTTACTAATTTTAATCGTATGCTTTTTAGTTCGGAATCTGAGTCGGCGGAGTTGAGAGAATTTAAATATCTAATATGTTCGCGCCTTGTTGCTGCTATAATTAAAGCATCAAGTGCATGGTGCCGATGATCGACTCTTTTGTAATCTTTTTTAAATCTGATGTCATTATGTTCTTTGTCAAGATCAATTAATTTTTCGCCGGTTATTTCTTCTAAACGCTCAAAACGAGGTTTTAATAATTCTTTCCAGACACGGTGCAATCCCCATTTGTCCTTTAGTTCGCTTGTAATGGGGCCCATTGTGAAAATAACTCCTTCATTCGCTATCGGATAGAGAAGTTCTCCAAGCTTTCTACCTATATAGCGCGTATCGTTAATTTGTCGCTCAATAAATCCTTCTGGAATTTCCTCTGTTAAAAGATGTTTCCTTTTTTTACCGTGAAAAGTATTTTTAATATGTTGAATATATTCCTCTCTTGTAAGAAGCTTAATACCAGTTCCGCTTACCTCAGTTCCACCGTATTCTTCAATTAGTTGCCTTGCTGTATAATTATCTTTGAATTTATTTATGGATGTTTCACAAATTGTTTTATTTCCAAAAGAATCATCAAAAAACCGGGAACGGGGGATAATATGTTCGATTTCATACTCGATAGTAAATAATTTACTGAGAGGAATTACGTTTCCTGTATAAGGAGAAATATGATTTTGTTCTCCCCAAAGTAAATATTTTTCTATCTCTTGTTTAGTTGGCTCTTTGGAAAATTTTGGATACGATCCCTTTGCGTTTTGATTCCCGGTCTCCTCCCAGAGCCTTAATCTTTCTATATCAGAAGGTGAACTTGCATTAGCATTTTTCAACTCCTTTAAAATTGCTACGGCTTTTTTTCTTTCTAATTCATTTCGCCATATCTGCTCAGAAATTTTCTTTCTTTCTTCAGTGTTTTTTTTCAAGTCCCGAGCTAATTCAATATGAATTTCATCCGGCCTACCATGATCTTTCCAAATATCTTTTACTACTTGAAGAGTTTCATTTGTAATCTGTTCAACAATTGGATTCCTCAAAGAATTCTGTTCGATAGGACGAATTTCATCAAATGACTCGTATTTGGCTTGGTTTTCTCTTTCTGAATGTCTACCATATACAAGATAACATGCAAGATAAGTTTGCAACCCTTGAAAGTCTGATAGCTTGTTAAATCCTTTGTTCTTTAACATTTCTCTTACATTCTGAGGAGTCTTATTATCATACTCGTCATTTATTATTGTATTTATTCGGTTGATCGCCTCTTCGCATATAGTATTCTCACTCCATATGGAACCGCAACGCATAATTGACAGCAGCTTTCTTATCGCTTTAGAAGAATACGCCGCATATTCGCTTTTAAATTCGGGTAATTTTGAAATATGTCTAGATAGCTCATCATCAAAACCAAAGTTCTTTTTTACAGCATTCTCAATATGTTTTTCTTCATTTAAAGAATAAACTATATGCCATAATAACTCGAATTCTTTTTCATCATTTAAAAGTTCTTCTCCTTTGGCTGAATAATCATGCCTTTTAAAAACCGTTCTAAACTTTGTTTTAGTTTCATTACCCTTAAATTCTTTGCCTTCCGGATAATTAATGCGGTGTGTTGATTCAGTTAGTTTTATGTCATTGGTAGAAAGTTCTTTCAATATATCCTTTTGGGTAATATTTGATTTTTTATCGAACAAACAAAATAATTTTTCTTTACCGTTTATATTTAAATAGAGATCTGTTTCATCTACATCAAATTTGATTTTCCCATCCGGTTGTATTTGCTCTAGCCGAATTATTTTTATGCTATGAATGTCTTGCCATATCCTAAATTCTTGAAAAATCGGAGAGCTTTTGGGTGCTACCTTTATTCCTTGCGGCCTCCCATCTTTGTCTAAATACGATTTCTTTTCATAACGGCATTCTGCAATTAAATACTTTTGTGATTTTAGTTCCCGCTGATAGTATATTATATCATCCTTTATTAAATGAAGAAGATCATTTGCCAGTAATTCTTTTCTTTTTTCTTCGTTGTGTTTATACAAAAGATCAACAAGTGAAGGTATTTTTGTCTTATCCGTCAATTCAGGGTAAAACTCTTTTTGTTTTTCCCAAATCGCACTGAACTCATTTTGATAAAAACTTCGGTCAATAATGTTATCCTTAATTCTGTAATTTCTATCTTGAAGTAGATGTCCCAAATAATATTCTCCAACCTGTAATCCAGATTCTTTAATATCTTTATCAAGAGCAATCTTCATTCTTTCCCAGTCTGTTTTATCAGGTAATCTAAACTCAGTTCGGGTCTCGCCGGCTTTGTTTGTTATTTTAGTAACTTCTAATTCTATCTCTTTATTTTCCCAATCCGGTTTAATCTTTCTTATAAGAGTTCCAGTATAAACTGTTTTTTCGGGATCGGTAGCGGTAATAAAAAATATTTTTCCGTATTTACTTTTTTCCTCTGTTTCGTTAATAGAAGTAATGTTTAATATTTCTATTGTTTTTTCTCTTTTCGGAAATTTAATCTCATCATTGTCTAATTCTTCTTTCACGTCTTTTCTGCTACTTCTAAACCCACGTCTCTGATTAAAATGATATATAACTCTTGCAAGCTCTTGGAGAGTAATTTTTTCTTTTAATGCTTTGGCTCTCAAAAAATATATTATCCAGTCCGTTGAGATTTTTTCTGTATTAAAAATTTTTTTGGCTTCATGAATCGTATCTGATTCAAATGGAATGAAATTGTTAATGTTAAATTTTTCCAGATTCTTAAAGTCTTCCGGAAAATTTTTAGGAAACCACCCAAGTTCTTTAAATATTTTTACTAATCTAATTCTTCGCATTTTGTAGCGTTGCAATAATCTTCGGGCACTTCTTGCTTGTCTTCTATCTGCAGCTTTGGACACTGAAGTCCCTGCTTCGAAATCTTTTTCTCTTCCTTCCATAGGAATTATTCTGCTGCCTAATCCTAAAATTTCACCTTTTTGATTTTCCAGGTCATGATCAATTATAGCCCAACCTATTGAATTGGTACCAATATCTAATCCAAGAATCTTTTGCATGGTATATTCCTCTTGTTATTTAAAAAAAATATTTTCATTTTTACTACAGCAAATCACAATAAGGATTATTCCGTAGTGAAAAGTTTATGGTAGTGGCGCTAAAAGGCGCCATTGCCGTTTTAAAATATCAATTAACTTTATTAATTACATTAAGGGCAATTAGGTTATTGCCTTGTATGCAACAGAAAGCTTTTTATAGTAATTAAGTAGTTTCATTTTGTCGGTATTTAAATTTTCCGCTTGACTTTTTTAGGCGGGTTTAACAATTTCACACAGCGGTTCTCCTATTTTACCTTATAGATACAACTTTTCCCTATGACTTCTTTTTACGGAAACATAGATTTCCTTTGTGCCCATCTTTCCGACTGCTTTTTATTCTGTTCCGTTACTGTTATGTGTTGACAGCAGTGCGGAAAAGTCCAATTATATCTTGCGGCATTTTAGCAGTTGACCGCAAAGACCAAGTAAGCAGCCGCGCCAATAAAACTGTCCGGCTAATTCTGTTAACCAATTCACGCGGCATAATAATTTTGATTCGGAAATGATTAACTAAACGGCGGAATGTATCAACTAAATGCCGGAAATGATCTACTATGAGACATTGGCTTTCAAAAACGCAAAATTTAAATGAATTTATTAGAACCGCATTAAAAAAGCGGAATTTCAAACAAAATAATAGGTGAAATATGAGCAAGAGTGAAGCACAGAGGAGCTACCCGGTTTCCGATGCCGATATGCTTCAGGCATCGAGAATAATGCACGGTCTATTTATCGACGACAAATCTTCTTTTGAAAGTTTCGACTCTCTTTTCGCCGATCCCTTCGCAGCAAACTGGCTGCAGTCAATTAATAATGCAGGCGATATAACGCGCGATAATTATTTTGAAGCCGAATTGACCGAGAAAACAAGAATTGTTCAATTAAAACTTGAGGAAGCAAAAAATCATTACCAGAAATTAAAATACTTTATCGAAAAAGCTTTCCCCGAAAGAAAAGAAATTTGGAAACAATTCGGCTACGGCGATTACGAGGATGCTCGTAAGTCGGAAGTAAAAATGATACAATTCTTAATGCTCGTTTATAATGCCGCAAATCAATTTAAGACCCAGCTAATAGAAGCAGGCTTTAAAGAAAGCGATATAGAAAAAATCAAAACACTTCAAACGGAGCTTTCAAATGCCGATTTGGAACAGGAAAAATTAAAAAAGAAAAGACCCGAATTAACACAGGATAGAATAAACATTCTGAACGAATGCTATAAATATATGCAGAATGTCAGCAGGGTTGGCAAGATAATATATGCCGGTAATTATGCTAAGTATAATCAATATTTATTACCGAACGAAAGAACGGAAGAAAAGAAAGAGCCGGAACCTGTTGCCCCGGCAAATTAAAAAATGCAGTAGAGACGACCTGCCGGGTCGTCTCGGCGGTTTAATGATTAATTAAGAGCGAGCATCATCATGCAAAGTTCTTATTTTATTAAAAGATTTTTAACCAATTCCTTTAAAACCTGCATAACATTGATTATACTATTCTTGCAAACCTCGCCGACTTTTTCCCAATCTTCTCAATTAACATTCAGCGAAGTAATGTTTAATCCGGCCGAAGCAAACGGCGAGTTTGTTGAAATATTTAATACTTCATTAACTGATACAATTGACCTTGCCGGGTATTCAATTAATTATAATAATGCATCATCAAACGATACCATGATACTTATCTCCAGTTCATCAAAGTTAAATCCAGAACATTATGCGATTGTACTAGAGGGAGATTACAATTTTATCTCAGGAGAATATATTAATATCATTCCGGTGAATGCTGTTTTGTTTATGATAAGTGATAATTCATTCGGAACATCTACTTACGGTATGGCAGCTACATCCGGCAAAATTGTTTATCTAAAAAATGAATTAGGTGAATTAGTTGATGCTTATACCTATTCTGCAGGCAATTCGGCCGGCTACTCGGATGAAAAGATAGAAATGCCAAAAGACAATTCCGTCGCTAATTGGAAGAATTCTATATCACTGCATGGTACGCCTGGCTTTAAAAATTCTGTTTCACCTTTGGATTATGATTTGAAAATTGAATTTAACGTGCAATCTCCCGTGCAGCCGTTACAAGGCGACAGCATAAATGTGACTATTGTAATTTTGAACAGCGGACTAAATGACGCGCAAAATTTTGTTGTAAATCTATACGATGACTCTAATTCCGATTCTATTGGTCAAAACGATGAATTGTTATTTACAAATAATTATGTACTGTTAACGAATGGCGATTCGATAGTTCTATCTAAAAATATTTATGCAGATACTGCAGGTGTTTACTCTTTTATTGCAGAAGTAATTTATACGCTTGATGAAAACAATACAAACAACAAATCAATATTAAGATTTGATGTAAATGAAAAACCCGCAGGACCTTTCGAAATAATAATAAATGAAATTATGTATTCTCCGCCGCCCGATCAGCCGGAATGGATTGAGATCTATAATAATTCCAATAGATCGTTCAATTTAAAAAAATGGAAAGTAGGCGACAATTCTTCTTTGGTGGAATTTACAAGCGGCGATTTTTTTATTAATCCGCAAGAGTATTTGGTAATCAGCGACGAAGCATCTATAACCGATTTTTACATGATTACTTCCAAACTCATTATTAAATCACTGCCGAGTTTGAATAACACCGGCGACGAAATAAGAATTAAAGATGAAAACGGTACAACAATAGACAGCATAAAATATTTCTCTTCATGGGGCGCCCCGGGAAAATCTCTCGAAAGAATTTCAAAAGATATATCAGGGAATTCGGAATCGAACTGGCAAAGTTCAATTGCTTTGTTAAAAGGTACGCCTGGGCTGGATAATTCGATTTCGCAAAAAAACAATGATGTTTGTGCAAAAATAATTTCTGCGCCTCAAAATCCTTTTGTTGGGGATAATATCACTATAAATATCTTGGTAAAGAATACCGGTAAATTAATTGCACAAAACATAACGGTTAATTTATACGATGATGCGAACAACGATTTAATTGCCCAGGCGTATGAGCAATTTGCTTTTAAAAATATCGATGTACTTAACGCAGGCGATTCTACTTCAATTGGTTTTATCCTTAACATATCCGCATTGCGAGTTTATAATTTGATAGCCGAAGTTGTCTGCCCGGCAGATGAAAATCCTTACAACAATAATGATTTAGCAAAGATTACACCGATAGAAGAACCGGCCGGTTTATATGATATTGTAATAAACGAATTTAATTATGTACCGTCAACTGGCGAACCTGAATGGATTGAAATATATAACCGCTCGAGCGTATCAATAAATATAAAGGATTGGAGTATTGGAAACGATGGTGCCTCCGTTATAATAACCGGCAATGATTTATATATCAATCCAAAAGAATATATAGTTATAAGTCGGAGTTCATCACTAAATAAGCTTCATAAAATAAATTCAAAGTTAATTGTTAAATCCTTCCCGGCACTTGATAACACAAACGATGTAATAGCTCTTAAAAACAATTACGAAGGTAAGATTGATGAAGTAAGTTATTCATCAGGTTGGGGCGGCGGTAGCGGAAAATCTATTGAGAGAATTGATGTTAATATTAAATCATCGAACGCCGAAAATTGGAAAACAACAGAAAGCAGGTTCAAGGGAACACCGGGTAGAATAAATTCGGTATCGTTAAAAAAACACGATTTGCTTGTAACTGTAGATAAAACAAAAATTAATTACGGGGAAGCCGGAACGCCGATTGATATCGCAGTAAGTATAACAAACCTTGGTACTGAAAAAGTATCGGGTTACTCTCTATTCATCTTTATTGATAAAAACAAAAACCGTCTGCAGAATGATGACGAAATTCTTTATGATTTTTCGGATCTCCAGCTTGATGCAGGCAATACTTATGACCATGTATTCTCAATTGAAAATCTAAGTATAGGTAAGAATACAATTTATGCTTTCACAAAATATGATAAGGATGAATATAATGACAACGATACGGCAGATGTTTTATTGCATATTGTTAAGATAAATGAAGTACGCGGAGATATTGCAATAAATGAAATAATGTACGCACCAACTTCACCGGAGCCAGAGTGGATTGAAATTTATAATAGAAGTGAAAAGGAAATAAACCTGCAAGGGTATTGCATCGCCGATGATGCAAGTAAAAATGAAATCGTATCCAGCCGATTAATAATCAAGCCGAATGAATATTTTGTCTTCGCAAAAGACAGTGCAATATTTTCGGTATATCCTAATCTAAATAATATAATAGTAATTAATCTTCCTTCACTTAATAATTCGCACGATCAAATAGTTTTAATCGATTCACTCGGCAGGATAATAGATTCGGTAAAATATAATTCAAACTGGGGAGGTGATTCCGGTAAATCACTCGAAAGGGTAGAGCCGGGTTTATCTTCGACAGATTCAACAAACTGGAACAACCCGGATGTTCATGTAAAAGCAACTCCGTCTAAAATAAATTCCGTCTCACCAAAAGAATACGATGCTGCGATAACCGGCTTTTTCACAATCCCTCATATACCTCATTATGGAGAAGATGTAACAACGGTAATTAGGGTAGATAATTTTGGAAAACAAGACGCCGTGTTTACGGTTGTTCTTTATGAATTAACCGAAGCAAATACGCGAGAGATTAAAGAACAAACTTCTCAATTGCGTATCGCTGCCGAAAGTTATCTTGAATATTTCTTTACGCATAAAATATCTGGAATAAATTCCGCCCATATTTTGGAAGCGGAAATATTATTTGAAGCAGATGAATTTCCATATAACAACAAGAAAACAATTTGTATCGCCCCTTCTTGTTTACCTTATAAAGTATTGTTGAATGAAATAATGTACAATCCCGTTAACGGTGAACCTGAGTGGATTGAATTATATAATACTACGGAATATGATATTGATCTTTCAAATTGGTCGATAACAGATTTGTTGACAAAGCCGGTTCCGACCAAAATCAGCAGTGGAGTTATTTCATCAAAATCATACTTAGTTATAGCAAAGGACTCGACTGTTACAGACTATCATAGAACAATTCCTGCATCTACAATCATAAATAAGTTTGCAAACCTAAATAATGATGAAGATGGAGTTACAATAAAGGATTGTCACGGCAATACGATTGATTCTGTTCACTACAACAAATCATGGGGTGGTGAAAGCGGTAAGTCAATCGAAAGGATAAATCTTGATTCAACTTCAACGGGAAAACAAAATTGGGCATCATCGACGGATATTGAATTAAGCACGCCGGGAAGAATAAACAGCATTTCACAGAAAGAACATGATTTATTGGTCAAGGATTTTTGTTGCCAGAATAAATTTGTTGAGTTTGGGAAATCATCTATTGTGAATGCTGTTATAAAAAATGCCGGTACAAATCATGCCGAATTTTTTAGAGTAGAATTGTACTTTAACAGCAATGCTTTATTAACCGAACAGGCGATATTAATTGAAAGCAGGGATGTATCTAATCTAGCCGCCGGCGACAGTTTTGCTGTCGGTTTTGAAATCTCCGGTTCGATCTTGGGGGCGAATAATTATTTAGTAACAGTTGATTATCCGCCAGATCAATACGAGGAGAATAATTCGGCGTTATGCAGTGTCGAATGCATAGTGCTAAATGAAATTTACAACGACATTGTTATTAATGAAATCATGTATAACCCTGTTAACGGGGAGCCTGAATGGATTGAACTTTATAATAACTTAGATTATCAAATTGATCTAAATGGGTGGACAATAAGTGATGTTTTGACAAACCCGGTTACGGTAACATTAAGTTCGGGTGTTATTCGTCCAAAATCCTTTCTTGTAATTGCCAAAGACTCCGGTGTTATTGATTTTCACGAAGAGGTTTATCCTTTATCGGTAAACAGTTTTGCCAACCTGAACAATGACGAAGACGGGGTTGTGATCAAAGATCGTTGGGGCAATACTATTGATTCCGTATTCTACAACAAAACATGGGGCGGTTCCAACGGAAAATCTCTCGAAAGAATTTCAATCCGTCTTTCTTCAAACGATAAAAATAATTGGGCATTTTCAAGCGATATAGAACTAAGTACTCCGGGAAGAATTAATAATGTTTCCCCAAAGGATATTGATTTGGCAGTTTATTCAATTCAAACAATTCCGCGCTTCGCTTTTGCTAATGATGAAATTGCTGTATCCGCAATGATCAGAAACGTAGGAACGTTGACGGCTAAAAATATGAAAGTTGAATTCTATTTTATCGAAGGATCAGATACTATTTTCATTAGTTCGGAATTTATTGAGAGTATAAATTCACAGGATTCAATTGAAGTATCATCTTCACTAAAAGTAAAATTAGTTGAGCCGAAAACAGTTTTTTGTAAACTATTAATCGAGGGTGATCAAGATTTATCAAATAATATGTTTCTTACAACTATAACTGCCGGGTATAAACGTAGCGATATTTTAATATCTGAAATTATGTACAATCCCTTCGACGGGGAACCGGAATGGATTGAAGTAGTAAACAATTCATCCAGCAAAGTAAATTTAAAAAATTGGTTTGTAAGCGATGTTGTCAGTCCAATAAAAGCTGTTATAACAAAAAAAGATGCAATAATAGAAACCAATGAATTTGCAATTGTAACGCGGGATTCGAGCACGTTCTCGTTTTATCCGCCAAGGAATTTTTATGAAGCAGGTTTCGGCTCTCTCGGCAACACATACGACGGAATAATTATTTATGACAACAACAATAATGTAATTGACAGCGTTGAGTATAATTCGCACTGGGGAGGAACCAAAGGATGCTCTCTGGAACGATGTAATTATAATTCGAACAGCTGCGATAGTTCCATCTGGTCAAATTCTCTTTGTAAGGATGGCGCAACGCCGGGTATAAAAAATACCGTTTCACAAATAAACGGTTATAAGCGCGGTTCGCTTGTTATTAATGAAATTTTATATGACCCGGCTGCCAACAATTGTGAGTTCGTAGAAATTTTTAATCAATCGGAAGATTCGGTTGAATTGGGAGGAATGTATGTTGTGGTTGGTTCAAATAAAGCATGTAAAATTTCTTCAACTCTGAACAAAATCGCATCAAAAAGTTTTGCAGTCTTAGGTAAAGATTCGACTTTAAAAAGCAACTATTCAAATTTATCAGGCAATTGTTCATACTTATTTATGAATAGCATACTTAGTCTATCAAATGAAGGAACAACAATTGTTTTGCACGATGCACGAGGAAATGTTTTGGATTCTCTTTATTATGCTTCGGCGTGGAATAATAAAAACATTCCTTCCACAAAAAACAAATCATTAGAAAAAATAAATCCATATTTGGATTCCAACGATCCTAAAAACTGGAGTACTTGTGTTTGTCCGGAAGGCGCTACTCCCGGCAAACAGAATTCATTGTTTATTGAAGAGGTTGTAAGCGAAAAAAAAGTATCAATAAATCCAAATCCATTCTCACCGGATAACGACGGCTTTGAAGATTTCACTGCAATTAATTTGACTCTTCCGCATAAACTCTCACAAGTTCGAATAAAAGTTTTTGACAGCATTGGGAGACTTGTGCGGACATTAATTCATAATATGCCTTCTGCTTATAAAAGTACAGTGATTTTTGACGGGCTTGACGATAACGGCAGAGCGTTGAGAATCGGGATTTACATTTTATTGATTGAAGCGCTTGGCAGCGATGGAAATATAGAAACAATAAAAACTCCGGTTGTTATTGCAAGAAAGCTCTGAAGTGATTAAACATAGTATAAAGGTATTCCATTCGTTAAAGAAATTATTTCCAAAAGACTTGTATCATCTTCTCTCCTTCCATATTTTTCAACTCAAAAATCCTGGAATGAAAAGACCGTCTTTATTAAAGAATATTTGGTTGCCAAAATTATTAGATAAAAATTTTAGAACAAGATTCTTTATTTCTATAATTATCCTTTCAGCTTCATTATTCTCCATTGCTAAGTTTTTGGCATATAACGAAACACGTGAAGGGTTCTCGTTTAACGATCCCGTATTAAACTTGTTTACTCCCGTTGACCTAACATGGCTGACCTTTGTATTGATTTATGCTTCATTAATAGTTGCATTGTATTCCATCAGCTTTAATCCCGAAATATTTATAACGGCGCTGCAGTCCTATGCTCTAATAATGTTTTTAAGGTTAATAACGATTTATTTGCTGCCGTTAAACGCGCCCACAACCATCATTCCTTTAACCGATCCGTTTGTAGAGTTTTTCGGCGGCGGGCAAACGCTTTACCGCGATTTATTTTTTTCGGGGCATACGGCAACTATGTTTCTTTTTTATCTTACAAATCAGAATAAGAAACTGCGTAGGATTTTCTTCACGGCTACAATTATTGTCGGTGTTTGTGTTTTAATTCAACATGTGCATTATACAATTGATGTGCTGGCTGCCCCGTTTTTTACATACACGAGCTACAGAATTGCCGTCGTTATAAACGATTGGGCTTCAAAAAAATAATTTAGATATGGGAATTATTTTTGCGCTTCCTGCGTTTAGAAAATGTCAGTTATGAAGAAAAAAATGATTCATGAAGCAGTTTATTTGCATTATTTAAATGCCCTTTTGGACGGCGATAAAAAACAGTGTCTTCAAATTGTTGTTAATCTGCTAGATCAAAACGTTCAGCTAAAAGAAATTTATGTTCAGTTATTCCAGCGCTCGATGTACAGAATCGGTCAGATGTGGGAAAACGAAAGGTGCAGTGTTGCCAACGAGCACATAGCAACAAAGATAACCGAATCGCTTATTGAAATAGCATCCGTGCATTCGGGCAATGAAAATCGAAACGGCAAACTCGCGTTGATAACTTGTATTGATAAAGAATTTCACGAACTTGGCGCTCGAATGGTTGCCGGCTTTATGGAAGCAAACGGTTGGGATACTTTATTTGTCGGTTCAAATACACCGCAGGCAGACATCATAAATCTTATTAAAGAACGAAAACCGGATGTTGTGGGAATATCTAATAATTTTTATATAAACATTTCACGACTCGCAAAATTGATTTCATTAATCAAGCATGAAATACCTGAACAGGAAATTTTAGTTGGGGGACAGGCGCTTGCCGAGGGTAGATGTTCTTGTTTGGACAAATTTGAAAAAGTTTACTATATACCGTCGCTTGATGATCTCGAAAAATATTTATCTGCCATGCATTGAGAGTTATTATTAATTACTCTCAAGTCCAGTTTTTCCAAACATCCGGGCAATAACCTATTGTTACATCTTTTACATTTCTTACAATCGGAGTCTTGAACAACAACGCATCGTTTAATAATTCATCCTCGGTATTAAATTTCATGTACTGCATATTTCGTTTTTTAAAATGTTTACCTTCGCGGTCGATTAAGTCGTCAACCGGGATAACTCTTGCGATATTTTCAAGTTCACCTTTAGATATTCCTTTTTCGCTCAAATCTCTGAAATGAAATTGTATTCTTCTTTCCTTAAAATATCTTTCAGCTTTGCGGGTATCGCTGCAGTTTTTAGTCCCAAATATTTGAATGTTCATATTAATGTTCTTTAGATGTAATTATGATTTCATTGTATGGCAAAGTTAATTATTATATTTTTCTCCGCATAAAAATTTAATTACAAATTAAGGGGGATAAATGAAATATTTCCGCACAATTTTATCAATCACAATTTTAGGTGCTATTATGTCTTGCAGTCCGGAACAGAAGCAGGATGATTTTAAATATCTAACCGAGCAGTTCGCCGATCTTAGAATACAGCGGTACAAAGTTGATGGATTCGACGAATTGTCCTTGAATCAAAAAAAGCTTGTTTATTATTTATATCAGGCTGCTCTTTCCGGCAGAGATATGATTTATGACCAAAATTATAAACACAATTTGTACATACGCAGAACTCTCGAAGCGATTGTTAAAACTTATTCCGGCGATAAAAACGCGCCAGAATTCACCAAGTTTATGGAATACACAAAAAGAGTTTGGTTCTCCAACGGGATTCACCATCATTATTCTAATAAAAAATTTACGCCGGAATTTTCGAAAGAGTATTTCAAAAATCTCGTTTACGGTTCCGACGAATATGAATTTCCCCTTCAATCCAATGAAGCGATTGGTGATTTAATCAACAAAGTAACAAACTTAATTTTTGATCCTTCGGTAGATCCTGTAAAAGTTAATTTTGATGCTAATTCCGATTTGGTCAAAACTTCTGCTGTCAATTTTTATGAAGGAGTTACTCAAAAAGAAGTTGAAGAATATTACAAGAAAATTGTTGATCCTAACGATCCCAAGCCGATTTCATATGGACTAAATTCGAAGCTGTTAAAAGAAGACGGAAAAATATTTGAGAGACCTTGGAACTCCAATGCGATGTATGCTTTTTCGATTCGCAAAATAGTTTTCTGGTTGAACAAGGCCGTTGAGGTGGCAGAAAACGAGCAGCAGAAAAAAGCATTGCAGTTATTGATAGAATATTATGAAACAGGCGATTTGAAAAAATGGGATGAATATAATGTCGCATGGGTAAACGATACCAATTCTTTAATTGATGTTGTGAACGGATTTATAGAAACATACAATGATCCGCTCGGCTACCGCGCAAATTATGAATCGGTAGTTTCAATAAAGGATTTGGAAGCTACAAAAAGAATAAAGGCAATCAGCGATAACGCGCAGTGGTTCGAAGATAACTCAACTATTTTACCGGAACATAAAAAGGAAAATGTTACAGGCATTTCCGCAAAAGTTATTACAGTAGTAGTTGAGGCGGGCGATGCTTCTCCTTCTACCCCGATTGGAATTAATTTACCGAACGCCGATTGGATTAGAAAAGAACACGGCTCAAAATCGGTAAATCTCGGAAACATTGTTTATTCATATAATAAAGCTTCCGAAACGAACGGATTGCTTGAAGAGTTTGCTTATTCACATGAAGAAATTGAACGCGAGAAAAAATACGGCGCTCTCGGTGATGATCTTCACACGGATATGCACGAAGTTATCGGTCACGGATCGGGACAGTTAAATCCGGGCGTTGGACAGCCGAACGAAACTTTGAAAAATTACGCATCCGTTTTGGAAGAGGCGCGTGCAGATTTGGTTGCATTGTATTTTTTGATGGATCAAAAATTAATTGATATCGGTGTAATGCCTTCACTCGAAACAGGCAAATCGGCTTACGATGGATACATACGCAACGGGTTGATGGTGCAGCTCGCGCGCGTTAAACTCGGCGATAATATTGAGCAAGCACATATGAGAAACAGGCAATTAATTTCCAAGTGGGCGTACGAAAAAGGTATGCAGGAAAATGTTATAGAGAAAAAAGTTAAAGACGGTAAAACATATTTTGTGATTAACGATTACAATAAACTCAGGGATTTATTCGGACAATTATTACGCGAGATGCAGAAAATCAAATCCGAAGGAAATTATGAAGCGGGTAAAAATCTTGTAGAAACTTACGGTGTAAAAGTTGATCAAGAAATTCATAAAGAAGTTTTGGAAAGATATAGTAAGTTGAACATAGCACCTTATGCGGGTTTTATTAATCCAAAACTTGTTCCGGTTATGAAAGGCGATGAAATTATAGATGTGAAAATCGAATACCCGGATGATTTTACAAAACAAATGCTTGAGTATTCTAAGGAGTATTCTTTCTTAAATACATATAATTAAAAAATATATTCTCTCCCTTCCCAAATGGAGGGGAGAGAATTAAAATTATTTCTCCGAACTGTACTGCATCATGCCACCTAAAACATTCTTTGCTTTATAACCGTTTTGTAAAAGCATTTTAACTGCAACGCTTGATCTGTTGTCGGTTCTGCAAATTACTGCAATATCTTTGTCTTTATATCGTGAAAGTTCATTCATCCTATTCGAAAGCTCTTGAACAGGAATGTTTATTGCACCATCTATTTTACCAAGCGGTCCCTCGAGTTCTTGAGGCGTGCGGACATCTAATATTATAAGTGACGGATTATTTTTCATCTCCGAACGAAATTCATTAATAGTCATAGAACTTTTACTGCTATTCTGAGCACACGATAAGGAAATTAATGAAAGAAAAACAACGAATATAGCTTTAAGTTTTTTTCTCATGTGTTTTTCCTTAATTAAGTCCGCACATTCCTGATGCACATCCGCCGCCGTACGATGGAACGCCGCAGCTTCCGTCGGAACACGAAGACCCGCTGAAGCCCGATGAATTTCCCATCGACGCGCTGAAAGATGAAAGAAGTTTTTTACTGTTTTTTGATTGGCATTCTGGACAAATTACCTCTTCTAGGTTCACAGAAGATTTATGAAGAACGTCAAATTTTTTTTCGCAGTCGTTACACTTGTATTCAAAGATCGGCATACATTACTCCTTTTTTATTAACGAGCAGAGCGCCCGAACTACATAGTAAATAGAATTATTTTATTTCTGTTTTTATACTTCCAATATTTTCAAGCTGCGCTTCAATTACATCTCCATGTACAACGCGTCCCACGCTTTCCGGAGTCCCGGTAAATATTAAGTCACCTTTTTCCAATGTCATCCGCGATGAAATATATTTCACGATTTCTTTCGGTGAAAAAATCATATTAGCGATAGATGAATTTTGACGGATATTTCCATTTACCGAAAGTGAAATATTTTCATCTCCTCTTAAAACATAATCTTTTTTAAGAACAACATCGGTTAAAACTGCAGCGGTATCAAAACATTTTGCAAGCGTCCACGGGTCTCCTTTTTTGCGAAATTCATTTTGAAGATCGCGCAATGTCATATCCAAACCTATTGTATATCCATGAATTGCTTTTTCAGCTTTTTCATCATCCGCATCTTTAATGTCTTCGCCGATATACAAAACAAGTTCTACTTCGTGATGTAAATCTTTTGAGTATGAAGGATGTACTACATTGTCGCCGGAAAATATAATATTCGAAGCAGGCTTTAAAAATATTATCGGGAATTCCGGTACTTCGTTGCCGAGCTCTTTTGCATGAGCCGCGTAATTGCGCCCAACGCAAACCATTTTACCAATCGCAACTTGTTCTTGGCTGTTTTTTAGTCTTAAATATTTCATACCGCCTCGTTAGATGATTGTTTTGGAAAAAAGATTCACTCTTGATTCTCGATATTGGATTCTGGATACTTGAAAAATATTGAACATTTATTAATATAAAGTTAGTTTTTTCCCAGTAACAAATATCCAGAATCTAGCATCCAGTTAAGTTTTTTGTTCTTTCTTTTTCGCCGCCGGGAATAGAATGTTGTTTAAAATTAATCGATACCCGGGAGAATTTTTGAATAAACTTAAATCTGTCGGAGGATCACCTACGGCATGTTGATAATCTTCGGGATCGTGCCCGCCGTAAAATGTAAAAGTTCCGCGTCCGAAATTCCCATGTATATATTTAACCTGATCCGACCCGGCGCGTTCGCCAAGAATAACAACGCTATTTTTTATTAACTTTTTTCGGAATGCGGTTGTTTGTCCCATAAACCCGCGAATTACATTAACATGATTTTGAATAAGCATTGTTGGAACCGGGTCGTACTTTGCCGAAAAATCAAAAAGTGTAAAGTAATCATTTGGCTGCGGACCAATTTCTAGAGGCTGAACATCAATGTCGCTATATTCGTAAATCATCGGATTCATTTCCAACCGAAAATCTTGGAAAGCGAATGTTTGTGAAAAATCTAACTTGTTTTGTGCAACGGGATCCGGCGGATCGCCGTCGTACATTCTATCGGCAATATCAATGTCTAAAGATGCAAGAGAAATATCGTACGAATCGGTTGCCGAACACATCGCGAATAAAAATCCGCCCTGACCGACATAGTTTTTAATTGTCAACACAACAGCTTTTTCCATATCCGAAACCTTTTTAAAACCGAGTCTATTAGCTTCGTTTTCATAAAGGTTTTGCTGTTCAATATACCAAGGCGCATTGCTGAATGATGCATAAAATTTCCCGTATTGCCCTGTAAAATCTTCGTGATGAAGATGAAGCCAGTCATATTTTTGCAGATCGCCCCGGAGTATTTCTTCAATCCAAATCTTACTGTAAGGTACCTCGGCATAATCTAATGCAAGTGTAACTGCATCATCCCATGGCTTAAAATTAGGCGGGACATAAACCGCAATCTCCGGCGCTTTTTCCAAACGCACTACATCCATATTTTGTTCATCGCTTTGTACAAGCGAATATATCTGAACAGATTCTTGAATTGAAATTTGTTGAAAAGCGACACCTTTAATTCTGCATTTAAGAGCGAGTTGATCCGAATAATCAAACATGAAAGACCCGCCTCGGTAATTTAGAAGCCAATCGCCAGTAACACCGCTTTCAAGAGCATTGAACGCTACGCCGTACGCTTTAAGATGATCGGTCTGCTGCAAATCCATGTAAACTAAAATTTTGGATTGAGCAAAAACCAATGATGAACAAAATATTATGTAAAAGAGAATTTTCATTAGAATTATTTTAGGTCGGTCAAAAATAAAACCGGCCCGGTCTATTTACAATAAATAAACCGAGCCGCTTAAGAAAATAATTTTTACTACGCTGTTTTTCTATCGCTTTCTATATAAACAGGTTTTTCACCTTTGATAACAACATCGCGTGTAACTAGACATTTGTCGATGTTTTGCATTGTAGGAAGTTCATACATAATGTCGAGTAGAATTCCTTCAACAATAGAGCGAAGCGCACGCGCACCTGTTTTGCGTTCGATTGCTTTCTTAACTATTTCTTCAATAGCGAGCGGATCAAACTCAAGTTCAACGCCTTCCATCGAAAAAAGTTTTTTATACTGTTTTACAATCGCGTTTTTAGGTTCGGTTAAAATATTTTTTAATGCTTTTTCGTTCAAAGAATTTAAAGGAGCTATAACGGGCAGACGACCAACGAGTTCTGGAATCATCCCGTATTTAACAAGGTCTTCCGGCTGTGCTCTGTGAATTAAATTATCTTTCTCAATTTCCTCACTGCCGTTAAGATCCGTATCAAATCCGATAATATTCCTGTTAATTCGCGATGCAATAACATTTTCTATACCGTCGAAAGCGCCGCCGCAAATGAACAGAATGTTTTTTGTATTAACATTAATTAAACTTTGTTCGGGATGCTTTCTTCCGCCGCGCGGTGGAACTCCCGCAACAGTTCCCTCCAAAATTTTCAACAGTGCCTGCTGAACACCTTCGCCCGAAACATCGCGCGTGATTGATGTACTTTCACTCTTGCGCGCAATTTTATCAATTTCATCGATGTAAACAATTCCTTTTTGGGCTTTGTCGAGATTATAATCCGCCGCTTGCAGCAAACGAACTAAAACTGTTTCAACATCATCGCCGACATACCCGGCTTCTGTTAGTGTAGTAGCATCTGCAATAGCGAAAGGGACATCAAGAATTTTAGCGAGTGTTTGAGCTAATAAAGTTTTTCCAACACCGGTAGAACCCATCAATAAAATATTACTTTTCTCAATCTCAACATCATCCAAATCGAAAAGTGAAGCTGTGGCATTAATCCTTTTATAATGATTGTAAACTGCTACTGCCAAAACTTTTTTTGCCATATCCTGGTCAACAACATATTCGTCCAAACTTTTTTTAATTAAATCCGGAGTTAACGAAGCATTATAGGTTTCTTTTTTGGTGACAGTGGCGACGTTATTTTTTAGGATTTCAACGCTTGTTTTTATACATATGTCGCAAATGTAAACATCGGGTCCCGCAACCATGCTCGAAACTTCGCTGCCGTCGCGTCCGCAAAATGAACATTTTACTGTCCGTGGTTCTCTATGATCTGACATTTCTAACCGTTTTTAGTTTTTAAATCTTTTAAGTAATCTCTTGCACGGTCAAAATATAAGGAATTGGGGAATTTCTCAAGGAGTTTTTGATAAATTTCAGATGCTTTTTGATAATTTTTAATTCCGAATTGATACGTTTGTGCAAGTATGAAGATGGCTTTATCAGCTAAAATCGCAGTTTTTGTATCATCATACAAGATCTCAAGTACTTTGATAGCTTCAGGAAGTTCATCGTTTGCTAACAGCATCTCAGCAAATTTTAAATTTACAAACTCATTTATAATAAATAAATTAGGATTATCAGCTAAAGTTTTATATTCGTTAGCGGCCTCTTTAAACTTATTTTGAAAAGAATAAAGATCTGCCTGAGCATATCTAAAAAGATTTATCGAATCCCGCTTAGAGATATTTATAAGTGAAGAAATTTCCAAAGCATCGTTGGCAAAGTTGGTTGATAAATCTTTTGTGACATCTTTAAACAAAGTTATTGCTTTCGAAAAATTTCCTTTCCAAAATTCAATTTTTGCCAAATAAAAATTTGCTTCTGCAATTTCGTTTGGTGATTTGATCCTTAAAGCAGTTGAATTTCGGAAGTATTTTTGCGCCTCATCTAATTTGTTAAAAGTAATTGAGATTTTCCCCAGTGCGATTCCGGCTTGCGATGCATACTCCGACGTAGAATGTTTTTCCATTATTAGTTTAAATAAACTATCAGCACTATGATAATTTAAAAGATGGTCGGAATAGATTTTTGCCATTTTAAAAACGGCTTGCGGGTATATTGCGTTGTTGGGAAATTCCTTAGCGAGTCGTTCATATGCTTTTATTACGTTAAAATATTCTTCTTCGTGTAAAACTTTTTTATTATAAAGCGGTTTCCAACTTTCTTGATTGTACGAATATTTTTGGACAACACTTTCTGCAATCGTGTTCGCGTAGCCAATTTTTGCAATCGGGATTAATTGCGAGGCCGGATAATTTTCTATCACATATTCATAAGCTTTGGCTGCAACATCAAATTTCTGATTGCGGAATGCATCCTGTGCGAAAACAAAAACATAATCACCTGATGATTTGATTTGTTTGTTGTACTCAATTGCAGTTGGAAGCGCATCATCATATTTGTCTGCCGATGTATAAATAAAAACCAGAAGATCGAGCATCTGCGGAATCGGATTTTTCTCCGCAAATTTTTCAATTGTTCTCAATGTTGGTTCGATTGCGCCTTGCCTAGGTAAATACGAAGCGATTCGTGATTTTATCATCCCAACTTGATCCGGTCTCGCCAAAAGTAAATTGCAATATTCCTCGGCGGCATCTTCGAACCGCATATTAACAGAATAGATATTTGCCAAATCCAGTGAGAAAATGAAAGGATCGGTAGAATACTCTTTCCCGCGTTTTAAAATATCAATTGCCTTATCGAATGCACGGTTTTCAATTGCGAAGTTTGCAATTACTCTGTATGAAACAACATTGGCAGGATTAATCGCAATCCCTTTTTCCCAAACACTGTAAGCATTTTCTAATTCATCCATCATAAAGTAAGTTGAACCAAGCAAACCGTAGCTGTTCACATCTTGAGGATTATTTGTAATCCTATTTTTAAGCAACGATACTGATTCGGCATATTTCTTTTGCCTTACCATTATTCGGTTCAAAGCTTCAAAAAAAGCATAGTTCTGATTCTGTTGTTTCAAAAGATCGGCATAAATCTGTTCAGCTTTTTCAAATTGCTCAGCTTGCTCATAGCTTTGAGCTAACATAAAAAGCTCGTTGGGATTTGTAGTTGTTTGCGAAAAGATAGTGGTTGGAATAATAAAGAAAAGCAGAAAAATACCAATGAAACCATTTCTGGGAAAATGGACTTTATGTTTAAACCAAATTTTAAAAATAACTATCTCAAAAGATGTACAAATTATCGACCGCGCTTTATGAGAAAATGCGTGATTAGCAGAAATCCTGTTTGAGTCCTTTATTGAAAATGTATTTATAGTTTTTTCCCAATTGATAAATAAATCAGTTTAAATATTTTTCGTCAAAAATGTTCCCGATGTTCATAAGTTTATTCGGGTCGAGTGATAGCTTAAGTGCCGCCATTTGTTTTATTACATCTTCGCCGTACATTTTAACAAGGTAATCTTTTTTGGATTTTCCAACGCCGTGTTCGGCTGAAAACGTACCTTTTAAATTAATTGCAATTGTGCAGATATCAAGATAAATCTCACGCGCAAGCTTAAACTCATCCTGATCCTTAGGAAGAAAATTTAAATGAATGTGTGAATTTCCAACGTGACCATAAACTACATATTGCAATCCTTGGTCTTCAATCATTTTCTTTACATCGAAATAATAATTTCTAAAAACGTTATCGGGAACGGCGACATCTGTGCCGACTTTCTTTAAACCTCTTTGCGAAATAAATTCGTTCACTTTAACGGCAATTGCATGGCGGAAACTTTTTAACTTTTCTTGTTCGTTTTTATCGATTGCCAGCCACGATTCTTCTTCCATTCCGCCGTGTCTGGAAATTAATTCCATCCAAACCGAAATATATTCATCTTCGTTCTCGCCGAGTTCTTGTTCAAACCAGACTGCCGCTTTAGCATCTTGAGGTATATTAGTATAATCTTCTTGTAGAAATCTTAATGCATAATTATCAAAATATTCTAAACCCCGGGCATCAAGAAATTTATTGTTTCCGCTTTTCGAAATTTGCCTAGCTTCTTCTATAAAATCCAAAGCATTGTTTTCATCCGGGAAGAAAATAACGGATGAAAGAAGGTCCTCCGGAAAATCAATCAACTTTAATCTCAATTCGGTAATAACTCCAAGAGTTCCTTCCGAACCGATAAACAAATCAATTAAGTCAACATCGGATTTGCAGTAATAGCCGGCTGAATTTTTTGTATTCGGCATTTCAAAATCGGGAATATTTAATTCCTTTGTTTTACCTGATTTAGTTTGAAAAGAAATTTTGTTGTTTGCCGCAAAAATTTCTCCGCGATTAATCGAAACAATTTCGCCGTCGGGTAAAACAATATTAATCCCCAAAACATAATCACGCGTAGGTCCGTATTTAAAAGTTCTAGCGCCGGACGAGTTTGTAATAACTGTCGCGCCGATGTGGCAGTTTCTTTCGGTTGGGTCAGGCGGGTAAAATAATTTTTTCTCTTCCACAAAATCTTGAAGTTCGGAAAGCATTACACCCGGCTGAACGACAATATATTTTTCATTCTCATTTAATTCTAAAAACTTATTCATTTTTTCAAGTGATAAAACAACGCCGCCTTGCGGTACGCGTCCGCTTGTTAAACCAGTTCCATTTCCGGCTATTGTAATTCTTGTTTTGGTCTCATTACATTGCTTAATCAATCGTATAACTTCGTCTTCGTTTTCGGGAATATAAACCGCATCGCAAGTTCCTTTAAAATTGGATTCGTCTGTTAAGTAGCTTTGAATTTGGTCGAGATCGGTTTTAGTAATCATTTTAGTAAAAGAGTTAGTGTGAAAAAATTATTGAATTGGTTTTCCGTGCTTTAACATAATTTCCTTCCATTCAGTTTCATCGAGCTGCACGGACTCTTCGATTAGCATGATGGGTATATCATTTTCGATTCGGTATTTGCGCCGAGTGCTTTTGTCGGTTGAAATCAGTGCATCGCCTTCTAAAACCAAATCGGCTTTTGTTTCGGGACAGCAAAGTATATCGAGTAATTCTTTAGAAATCATTTTATTCTCCCGGCAAATTTTTATCAATTAAATGATTATTTTGGTTGGAAATTTTGACGCAAATGTAAGAATTTTTTAACAAAATTATCGGTGTAAAAATGAGCAATCCAAACTCAATCCAAGAAGTGCCGAAGCTTGAAACAGCCCGGTTAATTCTTCGAGGTTTCACCTTGGAAGATTCGGATGACATTTTTGAATATGCGTCGGACACTGATGTTAATCTTTTTATGCCGTGGCATATACACAGATCCAAAGATGAAACGCTTGAGTTTTTACAAAAGTCCGATCATATATTCAAAACATCGGATTGTATTGATTGGGGAATTGAATTAAAAAGTGTTAGGAAAATTATCGGCGGAATTAGTATTAGAGAGTGGAATGATCAAAACCGCTGTGCCGATGTCGGTTATGTTTTATCAAAAAAGTTTTGGGGAAAAGGATACACAACCGAAGTGCTGAAGGAAGTTATTAAATTCGGCTTCGAAAAATTAAACGCAAACAGAATAGAGGCGCATTGCGATGAAGAAAATATTGCATCGTACAAAGTGATGGAAAAAGTCGGGATGAAATACGAAGGCACTTTACGCCGGAAAGTTCTTGTTAAAAATAAATTTGTCAACATGAAATTTTATTCAATTCTCCGTTCGGAGTTTTTTAATGAGGAATAAAATTTACAATTCGCAACTTGTTTGGAAAAGCTAACCTATTCCAAAATATTGAGATTCTGGCTGCCGCTGTTGGCTACATGGCTAATGATGTCTGTAGAGGGACCTTATTTAACGGCATTGATTGCTAGATTGAGCGAGCCGGAATTTAATCTTGCCGCATATGGAGTTGCGTTTTCTATCGCGTTGATTGTTGAATCACCTGTGATAATGCTTTTAAGTGCTTCTATTGCTCTCGTTGAAAACAAGAAAACATTTTTAAAGCTTAGAAGTTTTATATACAGTTTAAATCTAGCTTTAGTTTTATTCATGGTGATTTTAATTTATCCGCCGGTATACAATAAACTTGCAATCGGCATTTTAAATCTTCCGGCAAGAGTTGCGCATTTAACTCACATGGCAATTGTTTTGTTGATCCCGTGGGCACCGTCGATTGGTTATAGAAGATTTTATCAGGGAATAATGATTAAAAATAATCTAACGCGGCTTGTTGCTCTTGGAACTGTTATAAGATTGATTGCGATGTCTGCCACGGCATTTTTACTTTATAGATATACAAATACACATGGAGTAATAATCGGCGCATCAGCGTTATCTGCGGGAGTTATAACCGAAGCATTCGCAACAAAAATTATGTCTTTAAGAATTGTAAGAAATATTTGTAATTCTTCGGAAGAGGGGAAGGATATTTCATACAAATCAATTTTGGATTTTTATTTTCCACTTGTTCTCACCTCTTTTATTTCACTCGGTGTTCAGCCAATTGTTACTTTTTTTATGGGGCAAAGTACAAATGCGCTCGAATCACTCGCCGTGCTACCTGTGTTGAATAGTCTTGTATTTATCTTTAGAGCATTTGGGTTGTCGTATCAAGAAGTAGGCGTGGCGCTTATAAAATCCAAGCATGATTACATTCTTCTTAAGAATTTCGCATTAATAATGGCGATTGGCGTTGTGTCGGTTTTGGGTCTAGTTTCTTTTACACCAATCGGGGATTTGTGGCTTTTAAATGTTGCGGGTTTATCAAACTCCTTGGCTGACTTTGCAAGATTTCCATTAATGCTTTATACAATATTCCCGGCAACAACGGTATGGATTAATTTTCAAAGATCAGTTTTGGTTTGCGTTCGCGATACAAAACATATTACATATGCATCCGGAATTGAAGTGGCGGGAATTCTATTGGTCTTACTTGTAACGGTTAATTTTCTTTCCATGATCGGGGTTGTCGCGGCAATTATTGCTTACACCTTTGGTCGATCATTCGCGGTTGGTTACCTGATATTTCCTTTTACAAAGGCAAAAAATAAAATTTTTATGACCGATACTGGTGCTGTTTAATTTTTACTCCGCTAAAAGTTTAAAGCCTGAACCATGAACATTTATTATCTCTATCTGCGAATCAGATTTTAAATAATTTCTAAGTTTTGCAATATAAACGTCCATACTGCGCGATGTAAAATAACTTTCATTTCTCCAAATCTTTGCGAGCGCCGATGATCTCTCAACCAAAACATTTTTATTTTCGCAGAGCAGTTTCAAAAGTTCAGATTCTTTTGAAGTAAGTTTTTGCTCTTTACCATTGAGCAGCAAAACTCTCTTTTTATAGTTGAATAAATATTTACCGATATTAAATATTTGCGAAATGTTTTCTTTTTCGGAACGCGCTGAGCGGTTTAGAACCGCATTGATTCTTAGAATTAATTCTTCCATGCTGAACGGTTTTGTGATGTAATCGTCTGCGCCGATTTGAAATCCTTCTACTTTATCGCCGATCAAAGATTTTGCCGTTAGAAAAATAAACGGGATGTTACCGAAATCTTTAATTTGTCTTGCCAAACTAAATCCGTCCATTTTTGGCATCATAATATCAATAATCGAAATATCGAAATCGTTTTGCTTAAAAATTTTTAATCCTTCTTCGCCGTTCATACATTGAATAACATCAAAACCCTTAACTTCCAAATACTCCTTTAATATTGTTCCGAGATTTAGGTCATCTTCAACGAGAAGAACTTTTCTTTTTTTCATAATCAGTTATCTACCGGTATTCTTATTTCAAACGCACTTCCTTTGCCAAGAAGGCTTTCTACAAAAATTTTCCATCCGTGTGCATCAATAATTTTTTTAACATAGCTTAAACCGATACCATTGCCGCGTACATTGTGTATGTTGCCCGTCGGCACGCGGTAAAATGTGTCGAATATTTTATCGAGATTTTCTTTAGCAATTCCAATTCCGTTATCAGTAATTCTAACGATAATATTATTGATTCTTTTTTCAATCTCAATTGATATTTCGGGCACACGTTCGTTGTATTTAATGGCATTGTCAATAATGTTCGCTAATAAATTTGTTAAGTGGAATTTGTCGGCATTAACAATAATACCGGAAGGAATTCCTTGCAATATTATTTTACCGTTCATTTTATTAAGCGATTCTTCAAACTTGTTTATGGAAGAATTGATCACATCATCCAGCGGAATTTTGTCTTTTGAAATATGATTAATCCCGTTGGCTTCGAGCGCGGCTGTGGTTAAAAGATTTTCAACCATCATTCTCAATCTTCCGTTTTCTTCTTGGATCATTTTTGAATATTTGTTCACCGAACCGGACGAATTCAATAATCCCGGCTCATTAAGCGCTTCGCACGCAATCGAAATTGTTGATATCGGCGTTTTAAATTCGTGAGTGATATTATTAATCAAATCATTTTTTATTTCAGTGATTTTTTTCTGGCGGATAAACATTTGCACTGTTTTATAAAATACACCCGATATTATCAGTATTAAAAAAATAGAAAGAACAAGCATACCGATCACTGAACTGAAAATAAATGAATTTTTATTCGGGAAATAAACAATCAATTGATTAGGATTAAAAAATACGTCTCCCGGGAAAAGCAAAGTTTTAAACTGGGATTTTTTTATTAGCGCGGGATCTGCTCCTTCTTTAATTAAAGTCAAACTGTCAATGCTAAGCTTGTTGACGGCAAAAAAGTATTCTGTGTTTATTCCGGCATTCCCGAATTCACGTGAAAGAAGAGAATCAATTTTCTTTACTGAAATTCTATCTTCAATACGCCTGCCGGTATTATGAGAAACAAGCTCCGTCACAACATTGTGTACAAGTTGATCGTGCTTAAAAATCATCGTGTCTGTGTTAATCTTCCATTCGAATTTTTGTTGTTGAGGATTAAATTTAGAAGTATGCTTTTCTACAACTTCAATTCTTTTTTTATCCAGCGAATCTTCAAGATAAGTTACATTATAACCGAATGCGCCTGATTTGGAAGAATCAAAACGCATAATTCTAAGCGGTTTTCTTTCTGAGAGTATTTTCTTTTTACCGCTGCTATCTTTTTCCACAAGAACTACAACATCTTTTTTGCCGCCGGTAATCCTGTTAACTACTGCATGTGCGGCTTCGTCTTTAGATAACAATTCTGAAGCATTAAGCAATGCTATGTTAACTGTTGTTTCAAAACGTTCTTCTTCTATCTTGATGATGCTTTTAAGCCAATAGATTTGAAGCGCTATTAAACCCGTAACGCTTAAAGCCATAACCGCAATAATGATTTTTATTTTACGTTCTTTCATGTCTCAAAGTTAAGCTAAGCAAAAATAATTTTCCCGGTTTTAACATTTTTTAACATTTGTTAAGAATCAATTAACATTTTATGATTGTCCAAAGCGATAGTTTTAACAACCAAAACGGAGGAATGTTCGTATGAAAAACCAAAACAACAAAAAATTATTTGTGATTGCCGCACTCGTGTTGTTCGGCCTTTTTAGTTTATCGCTTTTTGCTCAGGAAAAGAAGGATGAACTTGATGCCAGATTGAAAGAAATTAAAGGCACTGTAGAAAAAATAATTATTAAAGTTGACGGAAAGGAAATTATATTCGAAGGAAAAGACGCTGAAAAAATCGGGGAATCGATAAAGGTTTCCGGTAAAATCCATAGAATGCGCTGGCTTTCGCACATCGATGAAGATTTCGATCTCGCTCATGGGAATGCAATGATGTACAAATTCCATGGTGATGATTTTGATTGGAAGCACAAGGAAGGCGGTGATAAAAAAATCGAAATAAAAATAGAAGATGGAAAAAAGAAGGTAACGGTAACAACAACAAAAGACGGTGAAGAAGAAACTAAAACATACGAAGGCGAAGAAGCTGAAAAATTTATTAAAGAACATGAAAAGAACGGCGATGTCTTTATTCTTCATTCGGACGAAGGAAATTTTGAATGGAGCGGTAAAGATGGTGAGCAAAAGAAGGTTGAAGTGAAAATTGAAGACGGCAAAAAGAAAGTTACAGTTACTACAATGAAAGACGGCAAGGAAGAAACAAAAACTTATGAAGGCGAAGAAGCCGACAAATTTCTTTCTGAAAATGAGCACGGTAAAAGTGCTAAAATAATTTCTCATGGTGAAGAAGGCGGCGACTTTATGTTTTTCAATAAAAGGATAAACCATAACTGTTGTTGTTGCTGCGGAAAAATGGATCATTCAATGAAAATGCCTAAACATGTAAAAGAAATAATCATTGAGAAGAAAGAAAAGAAAACCGAAAAAGAAGAAGTCAAATAAAATTAATTTTATGCGGGCGGAAGTAATTTCCGCCCAATACCAAATAGGGAATTGATGTCCGCGTAACTTTTTTGTTTCTAATTTTGCAGCAGTTTATTAACTTGCCTCCCGAACAACACATAGAAGAGAACAAAATGAAATTAAAACTTCCACCGTCGACTCAAAACTGGATTTCATTGATAGGCGCTACAATTGCGCTAATAGCTTTTTTTATGATTGTATTTCTATCTGTTGTATCAATCATTTTTGAAAGCAATAATTCGTACCTCGGTATTGTTATATATATGGCGCTGCCAGCGGTTATTGTGCTCGGACTTTTGTTAATCCCTCTCGGTATGTATTTAAAAATCAAAAAAGAAAAGAAGTTGAGCGAAGAAGAAAAGAAGGGCTGGCCGATTCTTAATCTAAATGAAGTGCGGCAGAGAAACGCATTCATGATTTTTTTTGTTGGGACTTCAATTTTCTTATTGGCTTCGGCAATTGGAAGTTACGAAGCTTTTCATTTTACGGAATCAGTTGAGTTTTGCGGACAAATTTGTCACGAGGTGATGAAGCCGGAATTTGTTGCGTACCAAAACTCGCCGCATGCCCGTGTTGCGTGTGTTGCGTGCCATGTTGGAACGGGAGCCGGTTGGTATGTCCGCTCAAAGCTTTCAGGTTTGTATCAAGTTTATGCTGTTACTCTCGGAACAGTTCCTCGACCAATTGAAACGCCGATAGCAAATTTGCGCCCTGCCCGCGAAACTTGCGAGGAATGCCATTGGCCTCAAAAATTTTATTCTCGTAAACTTGTAATGCAAAAACATTATTTAAGCGATGAGAAAAATTCGGAATGGGATATTTCGTTAACTATGAAAATCGGTTCGTCGTTAAGCGCGCTCGGTTTGGAAGAAGGAATTCACTGGCATATTAATCCAGATATCAAAATTGAATATAAATCGACTGACAAAAAACGCGAAGAAATTCCGTGGGTTCGTTACACAAATTTAAAAACCGGCGAAGTTTTTATTTATGAAGACAACGATAAAAAACTTGATAAGAAAGAATTAAACAGTTTGGAAACACGGACAATGGATTGCATGGACTGCCACAACCGCCCTTCGCACAATTACAGGCCGCCGGCATTTTTTATAAACGATGCAATTACAGCCGGAAAAATTCCGCGCGAACTTCCGCAAATCAAATTTGCCGCTCTCGAAGTTTTAGCGAAAGAATATCCTACCACTGAAAACGCCATGAGCGAGATCGATAAACAAATTAATAATTTCTATAAAGATAACTATCCGGATTATTATAGCAACAAAAGGGAATTGATTACGCAAGCGGTTAACGGAATTAAAAGTGAGTTCAACAAAAATATTTTCCCGGAAATGAAAGTTCGCTGGAATGTATATCCGAATAATATCGGTCATTTAGAATTCACAGGCTGTTTCCGTTGCCATAACGATAAACATAAAACTTCCGCCGGAAAAGTAATTTCCAAGGATTGCAACTTGTGCCATTATATAAATGCGCAGGGCCCACCGGATAATTTGGAAGTTGCGGCTGTTAATACTTATTTACCATTCAAGCACCCGGGTAACGATGTTGGCGACGAATGGAAAGAAATGCTTTGTGTTGAATGCCATACAGGGTTGAATCCGTAGAATTATTAAATATTCTTGCGGTTCTAATTTAAGGTCGCAAGAATATTCAGTTTCAAATCGAATAACTCTTAATTCTTTCATATATTTCCCACTACATTACTATTCATCTATAAAAAATGATTGAAATAAAAAATCTTCATAAAAATTTTGGAACGAATGCAGTCCTTCGCGGGGTGAGTTTAGATATTCCCGAAGGCGAGTCGCTGGCAATTATAGGACGCAGCGGCTGCGGTAAAAGCGTTTTACTTAAACATATTGTGGGATTATTAAATCCCGACGAGGGTGAAGTTAAAATTGAAGGACAATCGCTTAACGAGGTAAATCTTAAACAGCTTTATTTGATTAGAAGAAAATTCGGTTTCTTATTTCAAGGCGCCGCACTTTTTGATTCAATGACTGTGTTCGAAAATGTCAGTCTTCCTCTTCTTGAAAATAATTTGATTGATTCAAAAAGCGAGATAGAAAAGATTGTTTCGGAAAAATTAGAACTCGTCGGCTTGCCGAATATTCAAAACCTAAAACCGGCTGAACTTTCCGGCGGAATGAAAAAGCGTGTCGGGCTTGCGCGCGCGCTTGTAACAAATCCTAAATATGTTTTGTACGATGAGCCGACAACCGGTCTCGATCCGATAATGTCGGATTCGATTGACGATCTTATCAAAGATTTGAATAACAAGATTCATGTTACTTCTATTATTGTTACACATGATATGTTCAGCGTTAAAAACTGTGCTGAAAAAATAGCGATGATGCACGAGGGAAAGATTTATTTTACCGGTACACCGCAAGAGTTACTTGAAAGCGATGATGCTGTGATCCAAAATTTTATTAAACGTACCGGTTTTGAAAAAACGGGAATGCATCTTGAGCAAATCTAAAATAAAATATGTTTGTTCAAACTGCGGTTATGAATCATTGCGATGGATTGGTAAATGTCCTGCATGCGATAGTTGGAATACTTTTACCGAAGAATTTGTTGAGGTTAAAAAATCCGGGCATGTGAATAAATCTTTGACCGGCACAATTGCAAAACTTGATTCAATTGTTCATGAAAATGAAACTAGAATTCTTACAAACATAGAAGAATTCGACCGCGTTCTTGGCGGGGGATTAATGCCCGGCTCGATTGTATTAGTCGGCGGAGACCCAGGCATTGGTAAATCAACTCTTGTAATGCAAGCGGCAGCAAAACTCGAACGGAAAGTTTTATATGTAACAGGCGAAGAATCTGTTAACCAAATAAATCTCCGTGCTAAAAGATTAAAAGTTGCATCGCAAAACGTACTTGCAATGACTGAGACCGATCTCGAAATAATTCTAAACGCCATCGAAAAAGAAAAACCCGAAGTTGTTATTGTAGATTCTATACAAACAACATATAAACCAGATCTCGAAAACACGCCCGGTACAATAACACAAATCCGGGAGTGCACTTCCGAATTGATGCAACTCGCAAAAAAAAGTCATTGCGCAATTATTATAATTGGTCATATCACAAAAGAAGGGATGATAGCCGGGCCGAAAATTCTTGAACACATTGTTGATACTGTTTTACAGTTTGAGGGCGAGAGAAGTCATTCTTATAGAATTTTACGCGCGCAAAAAAACCGTTTCGGCAGTACAAACGAAATAGGTATTTTCGAAATGTTCGACGACGGTTTGCACGAAGTAAAAAATCCAAGCGAGATATTTTTAAGCGAACGCGAAAAAGAAATTACCGGCTCGGTAGTTACAGCAAGCATCGAAGGCACACGTCCGATTTTGCTGGAAGTACAAGCGCTTGCAACTCCATCGGCTTTCGGAAATCCCCAACGAGTAGCAACGGGATTCGATTATAGGAGATTATCGATATTATTGGCCGTTCTGGAAAAACGTGCGGGTTTAAAATTATCGACACAAAATGTTTTTTTGAATATTGCAGGCGGAATCCGAATTGATGAACCGGCGGTTGATCTTGCGGTTTGCTGCGCGATTGCATCGAACTTCACAAATAAATTTGCAAAGAATGATACTGTTGTAATCGGGGAAGTTGGACTTGGCGGTGAGGTGCGCAGCGTGAGCAATATCGAAAAAAGAATTCAAGAAGCATCTAAGCTTGGTTTCAAAAAGATTATTGTTCCTTCTAATAATATGAAATCTTTGAAATCAAAAAATAATATTGAATTAATTCCGGTTGAAAATATTATTACAACAATTCAAAAGGTCCTTGGCGGGTAGTATTGCCCAAGATAATTCGCAAAAATCAAATAGGATTTTATGAGAGAAAAAATCTCCATTGTACTTCGAATTGTTTTAGGATTTACTTTTATTCTTTCCGCGTATTCAAAATTAATCGCACCGGGAATTGTGGAGATCATAATCGTCGATCACGGGCTTGTATCTTCACGAGAAATTGCCGCCGTTTTAGTAAGAATCTTAATAGGACTGGAATTTGCATTGGGATTACTATTTTTCCAAAAAAATTATTTAAAAAAAATAATCCTTCCGGCAGCGTTGATTTTCCTTGGAGGATTTACAGTTTACTTAATTTACTCCGGATTTATTCTAGGGGATGATCAAAACTGCGGATGCTTTGGGACGATGATTGAAATGTCGCCTTTTGAATCAATAATCAAAAATATTCTTTTAATTGCAGCAGTAATATTTAGTTATAAGATAACTCATTCTGACGGTAAAAAAATTCTACCCCCGTCTGTTTTAGTATTACTTCCGGTTGTTTTTGTATTTGTTTATTCGCCAATAAAATCTGCGAATGATTTTAAATTTTCGGAATACACAAATTTTTTAGACGGCGGCAGAACAGATCTTTCTGAAGGTGACAAACTAATTGCAATTTATAATACGGAATGCGAGCATTGCCAAGAAGAAGCAACAAAGATTAGTGACCTGTATAAAAGTAGTAAAGAATACCCTGAATTTTATGCACTGTTTTTTTCCGAAGGAGAAATCTCCGTTGATTCTTTTAAAACACTAACCGGCTTTAATTTCCCGTATAACGAGATTAATGCTCAAAAATTTTTTGAATTAATCGGTTCTGAACCCCCAAGAATATACTGGATAGAAAACGGGGATGTTAAAGAAATTTGGGATGAAGATTTTTCATCAAAAATCGAGCTGAATTTTAAATAAAGGGCCGCCTTTAAAGCGACCCTTTAAAAATTATTGTTGAGCTTTTTTAAGGGCTATTTCGGCAATTTCAGGCGAAATTAAAATTCTACCGCATGATTCGCAGGAAAAAATTCTCTTGCTTTGTTTAATCTCAATCTGCCTTTGCGGCGGCACAACATTATGGCAGCCTGTGCATGCCGAGCGGTTGATTGAAACTACTGCTTTTCCACCGAGCGCCTTTCTAATTCGCATATAAGTTGCATAATCCGGTTTCTTAACTTTTGCTGCAATCTTATCGCGCTTATCTCTCAGCTTTACTTCTTCGCGCTCATTTGCTTTTACAATTTGTTTTAACTCGGCTTCTTTTTCTTTCAACTCTGCTGATAACGATTCAACGTGCGGTTCAACTTCTTCAATTTCTTTTTTCAATTTTTGAACAAGATCTTCCAAAGCTTGGCTCTCATTTTCAAGCTTTGTTATGTTTTCTTCCGTATGATCTATCTCTTTTGTAAGAGCGTCATATTCTTTATTGTTCCGCACTTGATACAATTGCGATTTAAATTTCTTCAAATTGGCTTGAAGCCGCTCCACTTCTTCATCATTTTGTTTCCGTCTTTCAATCGAACTCCCTTTTTCTTCCTGCTTAGTTCCAATTTGTCCTTGAAGATTTCCGATCTGTGAATTTAATTCGTTCACAGCAGCAGGAAGATCGCCGCGCAATTCCTCAAGTTCGTCAAGCTGATTATCAATCAGCTGTAATTCATAAAGTGCCGCTAACCTATCGATCAATTTGTATTACTCCTTAATGTTTATAAAACTTTTACCGGGTTTGTTGTCCCCGAATATTTAAAAACTTTTATTCTATCTTTTTTAGGAATTTGTTTTTCGATTTTTGATTTAACTACGTTTAATACGGGAATTTCAGTTTCGTAATGCCCGGCATCTATTAGAAGAATTTTTTTATAAGCATCCTGAAATGAGTGATATTTTATATCGGCGGTAATAAATGCATCGGCTCCGGTGTTAATAGCTTTATTCAACAAATCAATTCCAGACCCGCCGCAAACAGCTACTTTCTTAATTTTATTTTTTTTACCGTTCGTATATCGAAGCAAGTTAGTTTTTAAATACTTCCGGGTACGATCTAAAAACTCATTCTCGCTTAATGCTTTTTCCAACTCGCCAACAGCACCTGCGCCGTAATTCACATTTTCATTTTTTAACGGGTAAATATCGTATGCCGGTTCTTCATAAGGATGAGAAGATTTTATTGCTGAAATTACTTTTCTCAAATTCCAGGAATCTACAATAAACTCCAATCTGGTTTCATCAACTTTCTCAAAATTTAGTTTTTTACCGACTAGGGGATTTGATTTCTCCGAACCGAAGAAAGTACCGACGCCGTCGTTAGAGAAACTGCATTTTGTGTACTCGCCTATAATTCCACTGCCGGCAGAAAAAACTGCTTCTGCTACCTTATCCAAAATATTTTTAGGAATAAAAACGGCAATTTTGAGCAGGGTATTTTCTGCGGGTTCCAAAAATCTTATATTCTTTAATTTCAAAACTTTTGCAAGTTCAAACGAAACTCCGTCTTTCGTAAAATCCAAATTTGTATGGGCAGAATAAACGGTTATATCTTTTTTAATTATTGTTTCGAGTAGTTTTGCTTGGGAATCGTTTTGAGTATCTAATTTTTTGATAGGATTAAAAATCAATGGATGGTGTGTGAAGATGAAATTACATTTTTTTTTCAGCGCTTCGCTGAGGGCTTCTTGATTAAGCTCAAGGCAGAGCATTATATTTTTAAGTCTCTTCCTCCTTGAGCCGATCTGAAGCCCGACGTTGTCCCTGTCCCACGAGACTCCGGGCGGTGCCCAATCTTCTAAATATTTTGTCAATTCTCCAATCGTCATATATAAAAAAATGCACCTCAAAAAAAATTGAAGTGCATTTAACCCATCTAAAAATTTGTATTAGAGGTCTCTGTTATTTTCTTTCTTATGCGATAACTTGAATATGTGTCCATAAATCTGGTCAAAATATATAACAACGCCGTATCAACTTCAAGGTCGGTATCAATATTCTTCGTTTATATCTAAAAATTTTATCTTATTTGCTTATTCAAGGGCTCAACCCACCTTCCGTCTTCTTTAATCAAGCCGATCAATTCATTAAGTGCATGCTCGGAACTGATGCTTCGCTTAATAATTTCTTTTCCTCGGTAAAGAGTAATTTTACCGGGTCCCGAACCAACATAACCGTAATCGGCATCGGCCATTTCACCGGGACCGTTTACGATACAACCCATTATAGCAATTTTTACCCCTTTAAGATGTTCGGTACGTTTCCGGATTTTATCTGTTACCTCTACAAGATCGAACAAGGTTCTTCCGCAGGAAGGACACGCGATGTATTCCGTTTTGGAAATTCTTGTGCGGCAGGCTTGAAGTATTCCAAAGGATGTTCTGTTAATTAGTTTTTTATCGAAAGCGGTATTTGACTTATCTTTTCCACTAAGAATAATTCCGTCGCCGAATCCATCAATCAATAATGCACCAAAATCTGTTGAAGAATAAAGCTGCAAAGTTTCTTCATCAATTCCTGTGTAACTTTTTCTTATGAATACGGGATTTTTCACATCATTTGATATCAGTTCAAAAAAGGCTCTCCGTAATTCCGCCATACCATGTTCATTACTAGTTACAAGTTCAAATACAACTGTAGGATCGTTTTTAATTTGCTTGAACTGGTCGCTGAAAATATCATCAAGGTTAAGTTCGACAAAATTTAGAATGAATGATTTTTCTTTTGCCGAGATAAATTTTTCAACGGAGTTATAGAACGGGAAACCGGTTAATTTATTCTTTAGCGAAGTCCATTTCTCAAAATCATAAACCGGTTTTAAACTGTTAGGACATTCGAAAGGAATATCTTGGCTTCCGAGGTAAATCAAATCGCAGGCTTGATCACTTAAATTCCATTTGTCGGTTTCTTCAATATAATAATAACCGACGCTTTCTAAATCTTTATAATTCTTAATTCCTTCTTCACTGAAATCTGCAAATACTTTTGGAACTGTTGTGCCTCCGATTCCCGCAACTTCAAAAGTTTCTCTTCTTTGATAAACAAATGGGTTTATCGGCGATTGATCAATTTTAACAATTGTTTTGTGATTGCTTCTATTTTTATATCTGTCTGCAAGTGAAATTGCAACCGGCATTTCGAACTCGGGTTCTTCTGTTAGCGAAACGCGAATTGTATCACCAATTCCATCTTCTAGCAAAGCACCGATTCCAACGGCAGATTTAATTCTTCCGTCTTCGCCGTCGCCGGCTTCCGTTACTCCAAGATGTAACGGGTAATTCATTCCTTCTTCCGTCATCTTTTTTATCAAAAGTCTATAAGCTTGAATCATCACCTGCGGGTTGCTCGACTTCATTGAGAGAACGATATTGTAATAACTTTGATCTTCACATATTCTTAAAAATTCCAAAGCAGATTCAACCATACCGAGCGGAGTATCTCCGTAGCGGCTCATAATTCTATCGGAAAGTGAACCGTGATTTGTCCCGATGCGCATTGCTGTTCCGTATTCCTTGCAAATTTTCACTAGCGGCGTAAACCTATCGCGGATGCGTTCAAGTTCTTCTAAATATTCGGTATCGGTATATTCAATTGTCTGAAATTTTTTCTTGTCAACATAATTGCCGGGGTTAACACGCACCTTTTCTACAATCCGTGCAGCAAGTTCTGCGGCATTCGGCGTGAAATGAATATCTGCAATTATCGGCGTTTTATACCCGCGTTTTCTAAGTTCTTCTTTTATGTTCTTCAAGTTTTGTGCTTCATTCAAACTCGGTGCAGTAATGCGTACATATTCACAGCCTGCTTCAATCATTCTAATGCTTTGTTCAACCGTTGCGAGTGTGTTCATCGTATCGGTTGTTGTCATTGATTGAATGCGGATGGGATTAGTTCCACCAAGCGGGACATCGCCTATAAAAACTTCGCGGGTTTTTAAGCGTGAATATTGCGTGAGACTGCTGCAATACTTCTTAATTGATTCGATTTCTTTCATAAAATACTAAACAAATAGATTGGGTATGAAGTTCTAACTTCTTTTAGCAATTTCATAAATAAATGTTTTGGCAAAGTCAGATGCGGCTTGCGGGTCTCTCCCTGTAATAATGTTGTTTGAAACGATCACGGGTTCATCTTTAAATTTGATTCCGGCTTTTTCGATCTCGATTTTATTTGCGGGATAGCAAGTAGCGCATTCGGTTTTTAACCCTGCATTGGCAACAATTACTGCTGCGCTGCAAATGGCCCCGATTAGTTTTTTCTTCTCATGAAATTTTTTGATTATTTCGTGAATTGTACGATTATTCCAATAATCTTTTATACCCTTGCCGCCGATAAAAATTATTCCTGCAAAATTATTTTCATGAATGTTGTAAAGTTGGACATCATTTTTAACTTTTAATCCGTCCGAGCCGGTACAAAGAAAATTGGAATCGCTCGCAATGAAAAATTCTATCTGAGCTTTTTCCAATGAGTTCTTGATAACTAAAAACTCGTGTTCGTTAAAATCCAAAGCAGGTAAAATTAAAAGCACACTTTTCTTTATCAAAAAATCATTCCGCATAATTTCAATTCGAAAATAACAATATTAAATTTGCCGGGCAATTTCCAATAATATTAATCGAGTAACTGTAATTTGTTCAATAAAAAGAAATAAAATTTCTTTCAAAACATATTTAAAAAATTTTCATAGATTATGACTAAGATTAAAGTTAAGATTAAGAGGAATCTTTTGATTGTATTCGCAAAATTATGAGAATATCGGAACAAAAAATTGATGAAATAAGAAACGCTGCGGATGTTGTGGATATTGTTTCCGGATATGTGCAGTTGCGTAAACGAGGCAAAAATTTTATAGGTTTATGCCCGTTCCACCAGGAAAAGACGCCGTCGTTCACGGTTAGCGAGGAGAAGCAAATATTTCATTGTTTCGGGTGCGGCGCCGGCGGTAATGTTTTTAAATTCTTGATGGATTTCAAAAACATTTCTTTTGTTGAAGCTGTGGAAGAAATAGCCGATCATCTTGGGATTAAAATTCAATACGACCAAGTCCCGGCAGACGACCAGCAGAACGAGCTTGAAGAATTATACGAAATAAATGTTATGGCTGCGCGATTCTTTTCGGATAATTTATTGAAAAGTTCTTCCGGTGAAGAAGCCCGTGAATACTTGAAAAACCGCCACATCAAACTACAAACACAACGTACTTTTGGTATCGGCTATGCACCGCACGGCTGGGATAATTTTTTATCTCACATAAAAGAAAATGGTGTTGATCTAATAAAAGCAAAAATGCTCGGACTGATAGATACAAACGATAAAGGCGAATATTACGATAAATTTCGCGAGCGCGTAATTTTTCCAATATTTTCTCCAAACGGGCGGGTGATAGCTTTCGGCGGAAGAATTTTGGGAAATCAGGAAAACACGGCAAAGTATTTAAATTCCCCAGAATCACTGTTGTATTCAAAGCGAAAATCATTGTACGGACTTTTTCATTCTAAAGATGAAATAAGAAAACTCGACAAAGCGATTTTGGTTGAAGGATACATGGATTTGGTTTCACTGTTCCAGGCAGGAGTAAAAAATGTTGTTGCTTCATCCGGAACATCTTTAACCGATGAGCAGGTTCAGCTTTTATCGCGGTTCACAAAAAATATTATTATTCTTTTCGACGCAGATCCTGCAGGTCAAAAAGCTTCGTTGCGCAGTATCGAAATTTTACTAAAGCAGAATTTTGAAGTGAAAGTTTTATCCCTGCCGAAAGGTGAAGACCCCGATTCTTATATCAACAATTACGGCAAAGAAAATTTTGACGAAATAATTTCATCGGCAAAAAATTTTCTCGAATATCAAACTGCGCAATTTGAAGAGCAAGGTTTGTTCGAAGATCCTGCAAAAGCAACCGATGCAATCCGCGAACTTGTAAATACTTTAACTTTGGTAAGCGACGAGTTGAAAAGGAATATGCTTCTTAAAACGATTTCCAAAAAATTTAGCCTTCGCGAAAAACTAATTGAATCGGAATTAAACAACGCGCTTCAGCAGCGTGCAAGAAGCACGGCGGGGCAATTCAAACCAACTCAAAAAGAAATTTCGATTGCGGACAGTTTGCCAAGCATTGCGTCATCTAAAAATGAAAATCCTTATGAAAAAGAATTGATACGTTTATTATATAGCGGTAAGGAAGATGTAGTTGAGTACATTCTTGAAAAAATCGGTATAGAAAATTTTGCGAATACAAATTATAGAATTCTTGCAGAAATTGTTTCGCAAGGATATAATGAACATAGAATCTCACCTTCTTTTCTTATCGATAAAATTGAAAATGAAGAACTGCGCTTGTTCATTCTTAAGCTTACACTCACGGATGATATAATAAGTAAAAAATGGGACGAGTTTTCATACAACGGTAAAATTGAAAAAGATACTTTTGGTCATACGAAAGAAACAGTAAGAAGTTTTATGGTGTATGAAATCGAGCGGCAGATTAAAACAAATAATTCAATTATTGCGGAATCGAAAGATGAACGCTTATACGTAGAATTGTTTAAGAGGAATCAAGAACTTCAGGATGAAAAAAAGGCGTTACTAAATTTATAAACAATGAGGTGAGCCATGAAATGCAATCCTTCGGTTTATGAAATCAACACGCGCGTTTGGATTAAAAGATTCGGCGTAAAATCATTGAACGAAATTCCAAATAGTTACTGGGCTGATTTAAGAAATAAAGGAATCGATTATGTCTGGCTTATGGGCGTTTGGAAAACATGCGATTCTATAATTGAAAAGTATTGCTTTGAAGAAGGGCTTGTAAAAAGTTACGAACGGGCATTAAAAGATTGGAAAAAAGAAGATATAATCGGCTCGCCGTTTGCAATTGATAACTACAAAGTAAATCCCTCGCTCGGTGGAAATGAAGCACTTGCCGAACTCCGTGAAAAATTAAAACAAAACAAACTTGGATTAATCTTAGATTTTATTCCCAATCATTACAGCGTTGGCAGTTCGTTGTTAAAATCTAATCCGGAAATTTTTCTCGAAGTCAGCAAAGAAAATTTCGAAAGAGATTCTCACACATATTTTAAAAGTGATGATGAAGAAAAATATTTCGCGCACGGACGCGATCCGTTTTTTCCTGCCTGGCTCGATACCGCTCAAGTAAATTATTTTGAAAAAACGGCGAGAAAATTTCAAACAGATGTATTGTTAAAACTCACCGACGTTTGCGACGGTGTAAGATGCGATATGGCTATGCTTATGCTTAATAATGTTTTTAGGAATACTTGGGCAGGAGCTTTCTCGGAAACAAATTATGAAATCCCTACCGGGGAATTTTGGAAAGAAGCTATTGATAGAGTAAAAAATATAAGAAGTGATTATTTGTTTATCGCGGAAGCATATTGGGATTTGGAATGGGAACTTCAACAGCTCGGTTTCGATTTTACTTATGATAAAAAATTAACAGACCGTATTCGTTTTGGAAATGTTTTTTCGGTTCGTGATCATTTGCGGGCTGAAGAAGATTATCAAAAAAAATCGGTACGGTTTTTGGAAAATCATGATGAAACAAGAGCTTTCGCCGCACTTGGAAAAGATAGAGAAAAAGCGGCGGCTGTTATTATAAGTACAATTCAAGGTTTGCGGTTTTATCACGATGGGCAATTCGAAGGAAAAAAAATCCGGCTGCCGGTTCAGCTTGGCCGCGAACCTTTCGAGACGGTTCGTGAGGATATAAAAATTTTTTACGATAATCTTTTATCAATTGCGCAAAAAGATATTTTCAAACTTGGTGCATGGCAGATGTTGGATGCAGAACAATCTTGGGAAGGCAATAATACATTTACTAATTTATTGATTTGGCAATGGACTTATGAAAAAGAAAAATGTGTTGTAATTATTAATTATTCGGATATTGTTTCCACATGCAGATTAAAACTGGATGTTAGTAATTACCCTGATGAGTTTGAAATAAAGGATTTATTAAACGATACAACATACATTCGTTCCGCAGAGGAAGTTTACCATTCCGGTTTGTATATAGAACTGAAGCCCTGGCACAGTCATATATTTTCATATTAGTAGAGACGTCCCGCCGGGACGTCTCAGATGTTTTATATAAACAAAAACAATTGAAATAATTAACTTGACAACAGTTTAAGTTTTTTTTAAAGTTGTAAGCGAAACTTGTGCGATGAGCTCCACATCTTTGGATAAGGTGCTATCCAAAAGCAGATCAGAAATTAACCTACAGCAATTTTGCTGATAGCGGGGTAGCAAAAATGAAATTCCCAAAATAAATTCAATCGAAAAATCCGTAGGTCACTGACCGTTCCGAAAAATAATTACATTGTCATTCCCGCGACCCGCTTCGCATTTGCGGAAGCGAGGTGAAAAGCGGGAATCCAAAACAATAGATGCCGGATCGAGTCCGGCATGACAAAAATGTAAATAAAACACAAACCCAATAAATGGATGCCAAATGAAACATAAAATATTTTTAATAATTGCAGTAATAGCCCTAATAATAACAAACTCTTGTAAAGATAACGGTACAGGACCTGAAACGCTTGAACCCGGCAGAAGGGATTATGTGTGGACGGTGGATACAATTAATCCCGGGCAAGAGTCTTTATACTTAGGAAGGATTTGGGGAAGTTCGCCGGATGATGTTTGGGCTGTTGGAACAAGTAGCTGGACAGCAACAAGTATTTGGCACTATGATGGTTTAGGATGGAGATGTGATTCTATTCCAAGAAAAATTAACCCTACGGCAATCTTTGGCATTTCCAAAAATGAAGTTTGGTTGGGAAATGGGAATAGCACTATATGGAAATACGATGGTACACAATGGCAGCAATTCGGTGAATATAAATATGAAGGTTTCGATAGAATCTGCATAAATTATTTAGATGGTATAACAACTGCAGATATTTATGGCATTGGCTTTACAGATGTCTATAACAGTAATGCATATAAAGCGGTTATGATGAGATACAATGGTTATAATTGGGAATTTGTCAGTTTGCCTGAAATTAAAGCAAGTTTTGAAACAATGGCAATTGAACATAGTAGTCGAGTCTTAGTAATAAGTGGAATGGTATATGACCCGAAAGGTTTTATAGCAAAAATATATTGCTGGGATGGAAAAGAATTGAAAGAATTGCTATCGGATAATGGAAATTCGTTTATAACTAAATTGGGCGAAGAAATTTATGCAACCAATAATAATAAAATATATAAGTATTCTGATAAACGACTAACTCTTTGGAAAGATAATACGGGAACTGCGATAAACGGAAATATTATCTGCGGCAGAAGCAGAAATGATTTTTTTATTGGTGCAGTTGATGGGATAGCTCATTATAATGGTGCAGATTTTAACGTTCTATTTAAAAATACATTACAACATAGTATTGAAATAATGGGAGGGAAAATATTTACGAAAGATGTAATTTTTATTGCTGTAGATTTTACAATTGGAAAAAATTTAATTATCCACGGCAAGTTGAAATAGGAGGAAAGAGTAAAGAAATTAAATAACGAGAGGGTGTTTGCGGCACCCTCTCTCTTAAAGCAAATAAAAATATTAGGCTGCTCACCTAAGCCAATGTTTGGCACCGGCATTTTTTTATTTGCACCGCAATAATAGTTAAATAACAAAAAAAAATACAAATGGAGTACAAATGAAAAAGAAATATTTATTTGCGGTCATTTTATTAATAACCATTTATGCTGGACAAATGTTTGGTTATGAAATCCATTTTACAAGCCCGACAAACGGGCAATCATTTCCATGTGGTAGTAATGGTACAGCTTCAGTTTATATCAGCTGGTCTTCTTCCGGTCAACATAGCGGCGGGGGTTATTACTATTATACGAAACTATTTACACATAACGGGAGCTATAGTAGCGGAAACGGCGGAACAATCCCGCAATGGTTATATCCCGGTCAGGGTTATTATAGTTGGAGAATAGAGATGTGGGAAGGTAATTCTGCATATCAGGAATATAAAGTTGCTGAACAAACAATAACATTCTATGTTAAGTACCCGGTATATGTGGCTAATAATTTTGGAAGCGGATCTATTAATCTTGAAGGTGGAACTGTATCTAGCGGTTCGTCAATCTTAAAGCTTGTTGGAGAGAGTGTTTCTGTCGGTGCGATCGATCAATCCGATGGTACTTATAATAGAACTTGGAATGCAAGCGGAACTAATAATAGTAATTGGAAAAAGGGTTCAGCACTAATTCCTGGCGCAACTTCTCGCAATTATTCATATACAGTAGCAAGCGGTGATAACGGTATAACTTTAACAGCCGATCTTAAAAAGATTTGCATTCTATCCTTTGTAAATAACTATGCAAGTATTTACTTGAACGGCAGCAGTCAATCATCACCGGCATCTGCAAACATTGTAGAGCAAAATACAATTTCGGCTTCAGGTAATTCATATTCTTCAAACGGTTTAATAGGTACATTTTCTCATTGGGTAAAAAACGGACAGACATTTAGCTCATCAATTACTCCAACAGCACACGGAACCTATACTGCTGTTTACACTCATAAACCATCCAACTCCGGAGAAAACGTAGCAAGCAGTTCACCCGTTGGCAGCCCTGTAACAATTACATGGACAGACAACATAAACACAGCGGTAAACCAATATCAAATATGGCGTACAGTAAAGCATAACGGAGTAAACGGTACTCCGCAATTACTTGCAACTGTCGGCAGAGGTGTTCAATCATATACGGATTACGAATACATTAAAACTTCTTCATACGTAGATTTACTTCGATATGATGTACGAGCATATTACTCAACCGAAGGCACATACGCCGATGAATCCTGGCATGCTGTCTACGGAGAAATGGGTTTGGCTAAGAAGAATGAAAGTGAATTAACGGTAACAGCAGCCAAAGAACTACCGCAAGAATACGCAATAAACAATCACCCTAATCCTTTTAATCCAACGACAACAATAAGCTATCAACTTCCGGAAGCGGGAATTGTAACAATCAAGGTTTACGATATTTTAGGTAAAAAAGTAGCGGAACTTGTAAATGAAAACAAGCAAGCGGGTTATTACACGGTTAATTTTGATGTGGGCAGGTTGACGAGCGGAATATATATATCAACAATACAATCTGGTAATTTTGTACAATCAAAGAAAATGTTGATGCTCAAATGATAAATCATTTGAGCAGAAATCCCGAAAAATTATTTCGGGACTGCAAATAAAATCATCAAAAACGGAGACGCCCGGGCGGGACGTCTCTACGTAAAATTAAAATGTAAATGTTACGCCGAATTTGAATGTTTCGTATGTCAATGGAGATTCTGTTTTAAACGGCCAATTCATGTTCTCTTTTTTCAATGTATAAAACGCATATGAAAATCCGTTCTTTAAAAGAAAATTAACTATCGGCGTAGCTGCAGGTGAGGAATCAAATACTTCATCAACAAAATTATCAATTACGTTTAACCCTGCTGCTTCAATTGCAAAACTTCCCAAATGTTTCCAGAACATGTGTCGCGGGAATATAACTGCAGTTTCATAACCGGCGTTGAATGAAATCAAGTGACCCAATTCAAATCTAATTCCGCCTTCTGCCAATGTGCCGAAACGAAATTCTTTGTCGAATCTTTGTAGTATTTCGGTATCGTTTACTGCATCGTTGGAATTGTAAGCTATTCCAACCGGGTAATCCTTCATTTCAAGTTTGGACCACACGGCTGAATTTTCATTATACGGAAGTATTCGAACCTGCCCAAAATTATAACAATAACCGGATCTTTTTCCGAAACCGAAACGCAATAAATCCGAACTTAATTCGCTTCCGGCAGCTTTATCGGATTGCAGTGATGTTGTTATTCTTGAAATAAAACCATACCGCTCATTAAATTCATTTACCATTCCTTCATCGTCATCCATTGAAGCATAGCCAAGTTTGATTTCAGTAAGTCCTACTTTGGCTAAATTGCTTTTCAGCTTATCGTGTTGGGCTTCGCCTAAGCCGTAAGAAATCTCGATTGTCGGTTTTCCTTTTTCCCAATGTCCCCAGTGATCTTCCCAATCCCAGTTCCAATCCCAACTATCATCATCTTCAAAATATTCTTCATCATCTGTTTCGATTGAATCTTCAACCTGCGCGTTTATATTCATTGTTTGAAGAATGAAGAAGAAAGAAAAACAAAAAAGTAATTTTCGAAGCATTTGTTTCTCCATATTGTTTTAAATGTTTAGAATGTTAGACGATAAAAAGGTAAGAATAGTTACAAAAAAACCCGGCTGTAAAAACCGGGTTAATAAAATTTAACCGACTTTAATGCCTGTCCGCTTTTCGAGAGTTGAAACAAGCGCATCCATAAGCACATCGTTTTGAACCGGCTTTGTTATGAATACGTCAACACCGGCGCGGTACGCATTGTCTTTATCTTTTTGAAAGGCGTGAGCTGAAAGCCCGACAATAGCGATGTTCATTTTATCTTCCGATTGTCTTAATTCTTGAGTTAGTTGAAGCCCGTCTTTTTTGCCGCGCAGGGATATATCCATTAGTATTAAATCAAAATTTTTCTCTTTCATCTTTTCGTAAAATGTTTCGGCGGAATCACAAATATCAACTTCAAATTTCTTCTTTAAAAACAATTGAAGAAATTTTTGGTTTTCATAGTCGTCTTCAACAATTAACAGTTTTGGTTTATTTTGTTCCATGTTCATTCTGTATTTAAGTTAGTACAAAGATAGTCAATAAATCAAAAAACCGAAACCCGCTCATACAATTTTGTGATTTAATACTCATCCCAGCTTTTAACTTCAAGTTCGAGCGGATTTTTATTCGTCAATGCTTCAGCAAGACGCATAGCAAGTTGTCGGTTTGTAATTAAAGGAATTTTATAATCGACCGCGGCTCTTCTTATCAAATAATCATTTGTTAATTCTTCTTCCTGGAAATTTTTAGGAATATTGATTACAAGATCGAGCGATTTGGATTTAATTAAATCCAATGCGCTTGAACCTTTGCCAGCCAATGGCCATTCAATTTCATTAACTTCTATTTGATTTGCTTTCATAAATCTTGCGGTGCCGGGCGTTGCGTAAAATTTGACTCCCAATTTTATTAATTGTCTTGCCGGTTCAAGTAATTCGGTTTTAGATTCAATTGTTCCCGATGATATTAAAATTGATTTTATCGGGAATCTAAATCCTACCGATGTTAGCGATTTCAAAAACGCTTCGTTGAAATCTTTACCTAGACAAGCGACTTCACCGGTTGAAGCCATTTCAACTCCAGTGGTTGGGTCGGCGCCTTCAAGTCGTGTAAAAGAAAACTCCGGCGCTTTTACACCAACATAATCGTAAGAGAACGTTTCATCATGGCAGGGTTCAACCTTTTTACCCATAATTACTTTTGCGGCGATATCAATAAAATTATGTTTTAATGTTTTTGAGACGAACGGAAAACTTCTCGAAGCGCGCAAATTACATTCGATTACTTTTACTTTATTATCTTTTGCAAGAAATTGGATATTGAACGGTCCGTTTATGTTTAATGATTTTGCGATGCTCGCTGAAAATTGTTTTATCTGTCGCATAGTTTCGAGATAAGTTCTTTGAGCCGGAAGAACGAGAGTTGCATCGCCCGAATGAACGCCTGCATTTTCAACGTGCTCGGAAATTGCGGAACAAACAATGTTTCCATTTTGGGCAACGGCATCAAATTCAAGTTCTTTTGCGTTAACTAAAAATTTGGAAATCACTACCGGGTGTTCGGGCGAAACATCAACAGCTTTTTGAAGGAAGCGCGTCAGCTCAACATCGTCTGTCGCAATTGCCATTGCGGCGCCGCTCAAAACGTACGAAGGACGAACAAGTACAGGATAGCCGACTTTGTTGGCGAAGATCAACGCGTCATGAATTTTACTAAGTTTACTCCATTCCGGTTGGCCGATTCCAAGTTCATCGAGCATCGCAGAAAATTTGCTTCTGTTTTCTGCTTTATCAATTGACTCCGGTGAAGTGCCGAGAATTTTAATTCCAACATTCGCAAGCTTAAGCGATAGATTATTCGGCGTTTGCCCGCCCATAGCAACAATAACGCCGCGCGCTTTTATTGTATCGTAAATTTCCCAAATTGTTTCTGTTGTTAATTCTTCAAAGAAGAGTGCGTCGGATTCATCGTAATCGGTACTCACTGTTTCAGGGTTACAATTTATAATGACAGTTTTGTATCCAAGTTCGCGAAGCGTTTTGCCTGTATTTACACAACACCAATCAAATTCCACAGAACTTCCGATGCGGTATGGGCCCGAACCGAGAATTATCACGCTGTTTTTTAATTTGAAATCGAAATCATGCCCGGAACAATTGTATGTCATGTATAAATAATTTGTGTTTGCGGGGTATTCTGCCGCGAGAGTATCTATATGCTGAATATAAGGTTGAATATTATTCTTTTTTCGAAGTAGATAAATATCATGTGCGTCTTTACCAATTACGTTTGCAATTTGGCGGTCGGAAAATCCGTGCTGCTTTGCTTCCAACAACAACTCCTTTGAAAGCTTTTTGGAAGAAGCGGTAATTCTTTTTTCAATATCTACAATGTTTTGAATCTTATAAAGAAACCATTTATTAATATGTGTTAACGAATGAACCCAATCAACCGAGTAGCCTTGTTTAAGTGCTTGAACAACGGCAAACATTCTTTCTTCAGTTGGATTACGCAAAGCTTCTTCGAGTTCTTCGAATTCAACTTTTGTACGGCTCGCTGTTAAACCTTCCACTCCGATATCGAGCATGCGCATTGCTTTTTGAATCGCCTCTTCGAATTTTCTTCCGATAGCCATAACTTCGCCTACGGATTTCATCGACGAACCGAGTTTGCGTTTTACAAGGCGGAATTTTTTTAAGTCCCAGCGGGGCACTTTAATAACAATATAATCCAGCGCCGGTTCGAAAAAAGCTTTGGTTGTTTTTGTTACGGAGTTTGGTAATTCATGTAAGCCGTAACCAAGTGCAAGTTTTGCGGCTACAAATGCAAGCGGGTAGCCGGTAGCTTTTGATGCGAGCGCCGAACTGCGCGATAGACGTGCATTAACTTCTATAACCCTGTAATCGGTTGAGTTAGGATCGAGCGCGTATTGAATGTTGCATTCGCCGACAATTCCAAGATGGCGTATTGTTTTAATTGCAATCTCGCGCAGCATGTGGTATTCGTTATTTGTTAAAGTTTGACTCGGTGCAACAACAATACTTTCGCCGGTATGAATTCCCATTGGGTCGATATTTTCCATGTTGCACACTACAAGGCAATTATCATATTTATCTCGCACTACTTCGTATTCAAGTTCTTTCCAACCTTCAAGGTATTCTTCCACCAAGATTTGAGATGAATATGATAAAGCTTTCGAAGCAAGTTTTTTTACTTCGGATTTATTTCTGCAAATTCCCGAACCCAATCCGCCGAGAGCGTAAGCAATTCTTATAATTACGGGAAAACCAATTTCATCGGCAACTTCAAGTGCTTCTTCAACGCTGTTTACGGCTTTACTTTGCGGAAATTTTATGTTTATCTCGGATAGTTTATTGCAGAATAATTGTCTGTCTTCGGTATTTTCGATTGCGTCTATCTGTGTGCCGAGAACTTTTACATTATATTTTTTTAGAATGCCTTCACGGTGAAGTGCGAGCCCGCAGTTTAGAGCTGTTTGTCCGCCGAATCCTAAAATAATTCCGTCAGGTTTTTCCTTCTTAATTACTTTTTCAACATAATGTGTATTAATTGGAAGCAGATAAACTTTGTCCGCGAGATAATCGGAAGTTTGAATTGTTGCAATATTTGGATTTATAAGAACAGTGTAGATTCCTTCTTCTTTAAGTGCTTTTATGGCTTGCGAACCGGAATAATCGAATTCACCTGCCTCGCCAATTTTAAGTGCCGAACTTCCTATAATTAAAACTTTTTTATGTTTCATTTATGTCCTAGGTTTTTTTCGTTTTAAACTCTTTACTATGTTCCTTAACTAAGTGAGGAAATTAAAAAAGAGAACAACTATTTGACATCTTTCAAAAACTCATCGAAGATGAAGGAAGTGTCCACAGGTCCCGGTGCTGCTTCTGGGTGAAACTGAACACTTCTAAAAGGAAGCTTCTCATGTTTCATTCCTTCATTCGAGTAATCATTTAAGTTTTCGAACCACGGCTGCCATCCGCGCGGTAAAGATTTTGTGTTCACTGCAAAGCTGTGGTTTTGAGAAGTTACATAACATTTGTTCGATCCAACTTCTTTAACAGGCTGGTTTTGACTGCGGTGTCCATATTTTAGTTTATATGTTTTAGCTCCCGCAGCAAGTGAAAGAATTTGATGACCCATGCAAATACCCAACGTAGGAACTTGTTTTTGTATTAATGTTTTTGCCGTTTGAACAAGTTGTTTATAAACAATAGGATTTCCGGGACCGTTTGAAAGTACAACTCCATCGTAATCTTCATTATTAACATCATAATCGTAAGGTACACGTAGAACCGAAACTTTTCTATCTAATAAATTTGTGAGAATACTTTTTTTACAGCCGCAGTCGATTAGCAAGACTCTTCTTTTACTGCTGCCGAATTTTTCAACTTGCGGAATTGTAACCTGCGAAATAAGATTGTCAACATCGGGGTCGTAGTATTTAACTTTTTCCTTCCCGATTTCAATCTTGCCAAGCATTGTTCCGTGCTCGCGCAGAATTTTTGTTAACCGCCTCGTGTCGATTCCATATAAGCCGGGTATACCGAATCTTTTTAACCACTGATCCAAACTCTCAATCGCGTTCCAATGACTATAAGCCTGAGATTCCTCCGAAACAACAAGCCCTTGAATTTGAATTCTATCAGATTCAAAATTTTCAGGAATATCGTCGTCATCCTTCATCGGTGGGATTCCATAGTTGCCAACGAGTGGATAAGTCATCACAAGTATTTGTCCCTTGTATGAAGGATCTGTCAATGTTTCAGGGTATCCAACCATACCTGTATTGAATACAACTTCACCGGCAATGGATTTATGCTTACCGAATAAAGTACCTTCAAAAACATTTCCATCCTTTAAAATAAGTTTAGCTGTTGTTTTGTGCGTGTGTATGTTTTTGCTCAATGCGGTTTTTCTCCTAATCTTTACTTTGGGCAGGTTTTCTGCTATAGAGGTAAAAACAAATTGGACAAACATAAAAAAAATTTTTCGGGCTGCAAAATGATAATTGAATATTTTAAAGAAGATGGATAAAATTCCGTTAAATATTTGTGTCCCCGGCTGTATTCACCTGTTATATTTAGAAAAATTAAACTAATTGCGAAAATATATTGTTAATTTTCTTTACAACTTTTGATCCCTCGTTGATGGAGATTTTAAGAAGAATAAATTTTTAATAAAGGAATTCAATATCTTTTTAATAAAAGTGATTTAAGGCATAGATTTTTTTTTCGGATTGTATTACAATTGTCCCGGCGAAATTACGGGCAGGGGATCTCGGCTGGTACTCTGAACGATAATTGACAAAAGGGAGCGATTAACTGCTCCCTTTGTTATTTTAAACCGGCAAAAATTCTGGTAATATGAAAACAAAATTTGCTTCAATAATACTTTTAGTAATTCTAAGCTCATTTCTTTTTGAAGCTTGTTCTTCAAGTCCGCGTTTTACATCCAACAAAAATCGATCAAATAATATTTCGGTAGAAAATGTTGAAGACCTTTCGAAGTATGAAGGTTATCCTGTACTTGAAACGAAAACGGGAGTTGCTTCTTTCTATGCCGATAAATATAACGGAAGAATAACATACAGCGGTGAAGTTTACGACATGAATGGAATTTCGGCAGCGCATCCTTCATATCAAATGAATACTATTATTCGCATTACAAATCTTGAAAATGAAAGACAAATAATTTTACGTATAAATGATAAAATGCCGGAACGTTCTGACGACAGAATTATTGATGTATCACTCGGTACAGCCAAAGAATTGGATTTTGTGAACAAGGGATTAGTGAAAGTGAAAATCGAAGTTCTCGAATGGGGCAACGGTAGAAAATAAGATTATATCAAACATTTTAAATATTTCCTCTGAAAAAATCATTTCTTTACAAAAGCCAATCAGTTGTTATAATGTAATGCCGGAGTTATTTGTGAATCCTTTTCAATATGGAAACATCCAATTCTTAGTAAAAATATTAATCGGAGAAAAAATGTACCTCGATGATAAATTAAAAGCCGAATTGAAAAATCAATTGTCGGTTTTAACAAAAAAAGTAAAATTGTTATTTTTTACGCAGGAACTGGAATGTCAATATTGCAGTGAAACAAAACAAATATTAACAGAACTTTCGGAGGTGTCCGACAATCTGATTCTCAAAACCAAAAATTTTGTGAACGATAAAGCCGAGGTTGAAAAGTTTGGTGTTGACAAAATTCCGGCTACCGTTCTTCTTGACGAAAATGATAAAGATTTCGGAATAAAATTTTACGGCATTCCAAGCGGGTATGAATTTGCTTCATTGCTTGAAGATATTAAAATGCTCGGAACGGGAAAAAGCGGTCTTTCGCCCGAAATCGAAAATGAAATAAAAAATATTGATGCCGATATTCACATGCAGGTGTTTGTAACTCCCACATGCCCTTATTGTCCGCAAGCGGTTATAACTGCGCATAAGTTTTCGTACGTAAATCAAAAAATTAAAAGCGATATGATTGAGGCAACCGAGTTCCCGCATCTTTCGCAAAAGTATAATGTACGCGGCGTACCGAGAACAGTTATAAATGAAAATAATTTTATTGAAGGGGCTGCACCGGAACAAATGGTTCTTGATAAAGTAAAAGAAGCTTTGAAGAATAACGGTGTAGCCGCATGATTATTTCAAAAGATTTTTTACTAAGAAGAGTTTCGCCGGTTGTAATTGGAGCCGCGCTGGGTTATGCATATTATTTTTTTATAGGGTGTAGAACAGGTTCATGTCCGATAACAAGCAGCCCGTATATTTCAACTTTGTACGGCGCATTTGCTGGATTAATCTTTGCTTTACCATCTAAAAAGAAAACGGAAGTAAATGAAAATTCTGATAACAAAGGAAATTGAAATTGAAGATTTGGTACGCAAAATTCCCCAATCAGTTAATTATTTAATGGAAAAGGGAATCCGGTGTTTAAGATGCGGTGAACCCATTTGGGGAACACTTGAATCTGCTTCCAAAGAAAAAGGTTTTAACGAAACAGACATAAATATTTTTGTAAAAGATCTGAACAATTTATTAGTGTGGAAAAATAACTGATTTTTATCGGTTAAGATAAATTCTTATTTTGTTAATCATCAATTAGAGGTTTAAATGAATCCAAAATTAAGCAATCAAAAAAGCGGCACAAAAGGTTTAACTAAGAAACAAAGAAGTTATATATATACGGGATTTTTCTTTGGCGTGGTTATCATGTTGTTTCTATTTAATAATGCTGATTATCTATTCGGAAGCGAAGAACAAAACGGACCGTACCCGCCGAATTATGTACCGGCTGTTCAAAAAAGTTCTGCTGCGGCGCCGGATTTTAATCTACCGACATCAGATGGAAAAATGTTAAAACTTTCAGACTACAAAGGCAAGGTTGTAATACTTGATTTTTGGGCTACATGGTGTCCGCCGTGTAGAAAAGGAATTCCCGATTTAGTTGATTTGAAGAAAAAATACGGTAGCAAAGGTTTGGAAATTATTGGTATTTCGGTTGACCGCGAAACTAAAAACGAAGTTGTTCCTTTTATAAAAGAATATAAAATTAATTACCCGGTGGTTTTTTATGATGATAAAATAATTACAAACTACGGTGGAATTCGTGCGATACCTACTTCGTTTATAATTGATAAACAAGGAAAAATAGTAGCAAGCTATGAAGGATTAATTTCCGCTCTTACTTATGAAAACCATGTAAAGAAACTTTTAGGTTTGTAAAGAATTAATCACGTTCTTGCCTGTCTCTTCGGCAGGCAAGAACATGAATTTGAAATTAATGATGATGATCAAAATCCTGGTGTAAGTTTTCTCTTATATCTAAATATTCGCCGAACCTTTCCAAAATATCCCAAGAATATATTCCGTAATCGTAACCGTCTTTCCATTTTATTTGAATAGCATAATTGCCGACTGTTTCAATCTTTTCAATTTCGTAAGATTCCGGTTTCAAAACTTCCTTTGGCGGGGGCGCATAATGTTTCCATAAAATTGTTTCACCCTTGTTGCCTGCATCGGGTGATTCGTCCCGCAAAAATCTTAATGGGTATTTAAATATTCTTCCGTTATCCCAAGTTATTTCAATATATTCTTGTTTGTGCAATCTAATTTTTTTCGGCACAGCCATTATTCATCTCATATAATTTTAAAAACTTACACCAAAGATAAAAATTACAAACTATATCTCAACCCGCTGTAAATCATTCTTCCGTTTACTGGTCCCCATATTAAAGAGGCATCAAAATATTTTCCGTTTGGATTTGACGGGTCGATAATCAAATCATGCTGGCGGAAATCGAATAGATTTTCTACTCCGATGTACAAATCAAAATCCTTTGTAAATGTTCTCGTTACCTGTGCATTAACAACAGCAAAAGCGGGCGAGCGCTCGATTGCGTGTAAACCGTCCGGATTCGCGGAAGTTGACGGAATTCGTTTTGAATCAAACCAATTCAACGTCAAATCGTAAGTCATTTGAACATCTTCTTCATTTTCTTTTTCTGTTGCGTATCCAAAATTAAGAAGCACACGGTTTTTAGAACTCAAAGCCCTATCCATCCATGCGTTGTTTATATTTTGTTTTACATCAAGATAACGGTACGCAATTCTCGTATCAAATCTTTCGAACGGCTGAAAGTTTAATTCAACTTGCAGACTATTTGAGTACGATCCGTTTTTAACAGAGGAGAAAATAATTTTCTGCGGATTGGTATCGAGATCGGCAATATTAATATTTTCAAAATTCGTTCTGTAGAAATCAACAGTTATAGTTCCTTCGCGGTAGTTGTACAAGAAATAATGAGTTGCGGAAACACCGAAATTCCATGCACTTTCCTGCGCTAATCCATATCCGAAATTGTTCAATTGATTGATTTCAATATTTCTCGAACTTGCGAATACGGAAGAGTATTCATTGAAAATATTTGATGATCTGAAACCTCGTCCTGCTACAGCGCGGAAAATCCAATCTGCGTTTGGCGAATAGCGCAAATGCAGACGAGGCGTAAACATAAAACCGTACTCGTTGTGAAAATCGCCGCGCGTACCGAGTATTGCTGAGAATGATTCGTCGGGATTGAATGTGTATTCGAAAAACGCACCGGGCACTTTTTCAATTCGCGAATAATTCTGTGTTAAAAATGTTTCATTGAATTCATCGAATACAAAACTTGCGCCTGTTCTGAATTTGTGAACGGGAGAACCTATTATTGATTGGTAAATAAAATTAAAATATCCATTCTTTTGATTACCTGAATAATTCCTCATTCCAAACAAAGAATTGTTTTTAAAATTATTAAAAGACCATTGTAGTCCGAACGATTGTACATCCTGATCCGGGAATACATAACCGAGTTTTCCGTAAACATTCCACTGTTCGGATTTCGTATTGTAATTATAATTTGACCCGTGAAATGTTCCGCCGTTTTTATCGTCGTTCACGTATTGAAAACCTAACTGACTTTCCCAGCCGGAATCGGAAACGTACTGCCAGCGCTGCATCAAATTGAAAATTGTAAATGCCGGCATATCCATAAAATTATCGCTGTTCATATCAATTTTAGTTTGGCGTGAGCTTGCATGAAGCAATGTCATTGCAGAGAGATGTTCGCTTAATTCAAAACGGTAATTAAAATTTCCTTCGAAACGCTGGTCATTGTCGCCGTATAAATTTAAGTACACCGGTTTCTCGTCAATTGCAAAAGGTTTTTTAATGTCAACATCAATTTGTCCTGTGATTGATTCAAAACCGTTTACAACCGAACCGATTCCTTTCGCGACATTAATTGCCTGAACCCATGGACCCGGAACGTAAGTCAACCCAACGCTGGACATTAATCCCCGGAAGTAAGGAAGATTTTCTATTGTTGATTGAGTATAAATTCCCGAAAGACCGAGCATCTCTATCTGCCTCGCGCCTGTTATGGCATCGGTGAATGAAACGTCGATCGATGGATTCGTTTCGAAACTTTCGGAAAGAGTGCAGCATGCGGCTTTCTTTAATTCCTTCTGCGTCATTACCGATTTGTTTTCAACGCTCATAAAATCGTTGAATGTTGATGAAGTATTCCCTACAACTTCTACATTGCCAAGTTTGTAATCATCGCTTTGTAAAATGACTTCCAAAAAATCATTGTTTGCTACTTCAAGAGTATCGGAAACATAACCAATGTATGAAACAATTAGCTTTTTGGTTTCTTTAACCGGATGAATATGAAACTCGCCTTTTTCATCTGTTGTTGTCCCAACAGTTGTTCCCATCCAAATAATATTCGCGCCGATAAGAGGCGAGATTTTACCCGAAGGTGTTTTCTCGCCGACCATTCCGGCAACGTGTTCCTGCCCGAAAATATTTCCGGCAAGAAGTAAAACGAATAAAAATAATTTTACAGATTTCATGATCTTAAAACTCCTTTCGTATTTATAAAAATTAGTGTGTGTTGTTGCCGTCCCTGTACAAACAGCAATCGGGTAAATTTTCATAAACCGAATTTGGAGCTTTAAATTTTTCCGTATCATGACCTGCTTCTGCAATTCTGTGTTGAAGCGAATCAATTGTTATATCGGATGATAAATATGCAACTTTTAGAATTTTAGAATTCTTATCCCACTTTGCAAATTTTACTTCTTTAATTTTTACTGCCTTTTCAATTCTGTTTTTACACATGCCGCAGTTGCCTGAAACTTTTATTTCGGCTTCTATAACTTTTTTATCCTGCGCGAATGTTGTTAAAACAAATAATAAAATGATTGAAAGAGATATTAATTTTCTCATGACTTTTCTCCTAATTTTTAAAATAGTTTATGGTGAACACGAGTGTTCAATAATTAAAAACCGGAGGAAGTCTAAATTCTAAATGTGCAGTTTAATATGTTGGTTTTATTTAATGGCGGGGAATGAAATGAATCAAAATAAATTTGTGAAGAAATATTTTCTTGTAAAAATTCCGTTGATGTAACGGGTTGAATAAAATCAATTAATTCAATTGAAGCTGGTTCGTATTTCGAGACGCTTTGATGTAAGTCTCGGATTTGAAATTCCATAACTTCGGTTTTACAGCATGAAGATTCGCACGGATCGCCGCAGCAATCGGTTGGCTCGCTTTTAGTATCGGCGGCATATAAATCCACTTCAATCGCGTAGCTGCCGCAATAATGTGTGGAAATTTGAATGCCGATAGTTAGTAATAAATAGAAAACGGCAAACGCTATGTGTAATGCTTTTTTCACGATCCAAAGATAAAAAAAATATATTTTGTATGCAGATATACTATCGAATTATTTGGTCAAAAATTTATACCGCCGGCTCAAAACCGGCGGTAATGTATTTACAATTATTGATTGAGAATAATAGGCAATCCATTCTTACCCGAACCAATTATAACAATTTTAGCGTTCGGAGAATTTGCTAGCTTTTCGGTTGCTTCAATTCCTTTCCATTCAAGCAATTGCTGACTTATACCACGTGCAACAATATCCTGAAAATCCGCAACGCCTTTTGCTTCAATTCTTTTTCTATCGGCTTCTTGTTCTTCGCGTTTTAAAATAAATTGCATACGCTGACTTTCCTGCTCTGCTTTTAATTTTTCTTCAATAGATGCCGTTAAACCGGATGGTAAAATTATCTGACGCATAGGTGCCGATTCAATTGTAATTCCGCGAGGACCCACGAGGTTTTCAAGATCATGTTTAATCTCACCGGCCAGTTGTTCTCGTGATGCAGTGTAAAGAGCTTTTGCATCATATTTGGCGGTTACACCGCGCACGACTGAACGAAATTGCGGCATTAAAATTATCTCGCCGTAATTTTCCCCGACAGACTTATAAATCTTTGATGCATTGTCGGGATCGAGACTGTAAAGCAAACTTATTTCCAATTGAACGCTCAATCCTTCTTTGGAAGGAACATTCATTGTCTCTTTTATTTCCTGTGTCTTGATACTGAATTTTATAACGTTTGCAAGAGGATTCACAAAATTAACCCCTGCTTTTAATGTATTGCTGCTAACATTGCCGAGAAAATCAACCACTCCAACAGTACCTGCAGGCACAACAGTAAACACTTGCATTAATGCGAGTATTCCGCCGACAGCAATACCAATGCTTGCGAATTTTTTCTCCTGGTATCTTCCAGCTTTTTTAAGATTGATATACGTTGCTATAGATGCTGCTACTATTAATAGGGCTATTACAAATATCATTTTCGCTCCTCACGTTTGTTTGAATTTGTTACTAAGATAAATAACTTTTTCATTAAAAAAGTTTATTAATTATATTCACATAAAATATAACCCCGATTAGAAAATGATTGGAAATAAAATGAATGATAACTTTTATATAAAAACAATGTCGCGCAGTGAACTTGATTTTGCAATTAACTTAGCAGCTGAAGAAGGATGGAACCCGGGTCTGCATGATACGAATGCTTTCTTCGATGCGGACAAAAACGGATTCTTAATTGGCTATTTAAATGAAAAACCTATCGGTTGTATTTCTGCTGTTTCTTATAATAATAAATTCGGGTTTATTGGATTTTACATAATCATTCCCGAATACCGGGGAAAAGGTTACGGGATTAAATTATGGAAAGCGGCGATGGATAAATTGAAGAATCATAATATTGGACTTGACGGAGTAATTGAACAACAAGAAAATTATAAGAAATCCGGTTTTAAATTGGCATATAGTAATATAAGGTACGAATGGACGAATTTTGCCGAGCCAATTTTTGATGAAAGGATTATCAATATTTCTCAAGTTCCATTTAATACTATTAAAGATTTTGATAGAAAATTTTTTCCTGAAGAAAGAAGCGATTTTCTGAAATCATGGTTGGATATGCCCGAATCATTCTCTTATGCATATATAACGAACAATCAAATCAATGGTTATGGAGTAATTAGAAAATGTAGAAGTGGGTATAAAATAGGTCCGCTTTTTTCCGAAAGCATTGACATAGCTGAAAAGTTATTTCTTAAACTTTGCTCGTCGGTGGAAAGCGGTTTAAGTATTTATTTGGATGTACCGGAAGTGAATAGTGGGGGAATTTTGTTTGCAAATAAATATAAAATGAAAAAAGTATTCGGTACAGCAAGAATGTATACTGAAAAATTTCCTGAATTACCCTTAAACAAAATTTTCGGTGTTACAACTTTTGAGCTGGGTTGAGTTTGTTGCATTAGTAACAGAATGCTTTATTAAAAAAACATTCTGCATTCAGAAATTACAGCAGCGTTCCGATACCGGCTGTTACAGAAATGTTTTTTTGTGAATTGTAACCTACGTTAATTCTGAGAACTCCGAGTATTCTGGAAATCGCCGCATAAATTTCCCAATAAGGTTTTTTCATCTCCGCGCTTATAGTATGGGTTGAGTTATTCCATGTTTTGAAAACGCTTGCACCGGTAATAAAATCAAGATGAAGGTTGGAAATAAAATCCAAACCTAATGATTGGAAGGGAATAGTTCTCCAATTGTGCTCGGCGTGAAGTTCGATAATTTCTGTTCCGGAATATGTGTATGGATTTAATCCTTTAATTACACCAGCGGGAGAATAAAATCCAAGCGCGGTTGCATGGCTGAATAAATGCTGCTGCCCGAAATTGCCTGTAACAATTCCTGCATTTAAAATTAATTGAAGGTACGGTGCAATAAATAATTCATCATAAAATGTTTTTACATTAATCAATCCTGAGATGCTAAATCGTTTGTAGTTGAAATCGCTTGCGAATGACGGATTTGAAAAATCAACTTGTGCAAACAACCCATCCTCCGGAATAAATTTAATTTCTAAAGGATTTTTTCCTAAAAATATTTTTGTGGTTAATCTTCTGTCGCTTCCTTCCGAAATTACGGGATTAATTCTCGGCGTTCTGTTTGATTTAAAAATGCTTTGATACCTTAATTCAGGCAATGATTTTTCTTCTTCAGTGATAAATTCAAGTTTAGCGGAAAAATTTTTGGCGATAATTTTATGTATTCCTAATTCAAAACCGGTCGACAAATAATAATTGAATTGATCATCAAATCCCAGTGTTACACCAACACTGTTATAAAGTTCATTGTAGGGAGTTATCATCTGCCATGGGCGGGTAGTGTGATAAACTTTTGCTTCAAATTCATTGATGAAAAATTTTTTAAATGAATAGTTTAATCCAATCTCGCCCTGTAATTTCTTTCTTTGAAAAGCGTACCCGCTTGAGATATTATACATCAGTTTATTTTTAAATAAATACCCGTTGTAATGTGGACCAATCACAATTCCGTTAACGCGGTTATTATATGCTATCAAATAATTCGATGCAAGATTGTATAAAGTTGAAAAAATGTCTTTGTTGCTTGTCCCAATTTTAGTACCGGGTTTCGGAATTAAACTAGCTAGTGCTCCGGTTACTTTTATCATTTTGTCGAGAGTTTTACTGCTGTCCAAACTTGTATAAGCTTCAACTTCAGCGGCGGTCAGCGGAATGGGTCTCATATCATTTATGTCATTCTTGCTAAGAATAATTGGACTTCGCTCATGACCGGTAGTATCGCAAGTGTAGCCGCCGTATTTAGATGTTTTTGCATATTCGATTGAATCCGGAATTGCTTCGTTGATTTTATATTCAGTAATACTATTTAACAAATTGAATTCCATTTTTTCGGCGCCGAGCAAACCCTGGAAATTGATTTCAAAACCAGCATTGCTTTCAACATAATTTGGAAGCCAATAACCGTAATACTTCCCAAGCTGTTGTACAAATTTTACCGAAAGATCATTCACAAATGGAAAACGAACGCCTTTGTTGATTTCAAGATTAATACTATTTAATGCATACATGCTATTTTCTATGGTAATCTCACCTTGCATCAATGGTTGAATGTTTGAAAGCGGAATAACTTTTATTTTATAGATATCTCCGTTCGAAGAAGTTGTAACCCCCAATAGTTTGTAATCATAATAATCGAAAGCGTTATCGGCTAACGGAAGAAATATTTTATTCATAATAACAGTTAATGTATCGCGGGAAAAATCGGAGTAGTAGCTATTGGTTAAATTAATTTTTATTGAGCTTGTTTGATTTTGATTTTCGGTCTTACGTGTAGATAATATGAATTCTTTTTCCCAATCATCGATTTTATTGTAGCCCTTTAAAAAGGATTCTTCAATAACAGCAACATCACCCGCGGATTTGATAATCATTTTTGAATATGCGTTGAACTCAAAATTATTTAATCCTTTTCTGTTTTCTTTTTTTCTTTTTATTGCCTCGCGGATAATTCTGTATGCCGGGTCTTCGTTTGCGTTAACAATAACTTCGCCAAGTTTAATTGCGTCCGGTTTTAGTTTTACATTTAATTTTTTGCTTATTGGAATATTTACCGGGATAATTTCGGATTTGTAACCGATATAAGAGAAAACAAGTTTATAATTACCGGGTGTTAATTTGATGCTGTAAAAACCATCGTAATTTGATGCAGTACCGTTTGTTGTTTCGTCTATTCTTATGTTTGCAAAGCTAAGTGGTTTGCCAGTCTCCGCATCGCTTATTAATCCGGCAACTTCAAATTTTTGAGAATGGATTGTTGTAATAAATAAAAACAAGAATGCTAATACACGTTTCAATTTATTAATCAGCCAATTGTTGATTTATAAACGAAATAAACATATAAAATGTTACATGAAAATTTTAATAAAAATAGGGATCGCAAAGTTTGCGATCCCTGCCAGGTTATTTTAATTCTTCAATTGTCTTTTTAATTCTTTGATGTTGGTTTTCGGGAGCTTTGTCCAAAGCTAATTTATAATATTTTGCAGCGTTTTCTTTATCGCCTTTAACTCCAAATGCTTCAGCTAAACTATCATAAACATTCCACGAATTGGGATATTTCTCAATGTTCATCTTGAAAATTTCAATTGCCCGGTCAATATCTTTGAATTGAAGCATTAAAGTATAACCGTAAGTATTCAATTCATTTTCGGTTGCAATGTTTATTGCTTCTTTTGTCAATTCCGCAGCTTCGCTTTTTTTGCCTTGCTTTTCCAACAATTGGGATTTTGTTAACAAGTTGGAGCCGGTTTTTTGAATTGAGATTGAGTGATCAATCCATTTTGATGCTTCATCAAGATTAATATTTCTTGCAATGCAGTATGCCGCAGCTTGTTGATAATTATTTGCATTGAATCCAGCCGCCCCGACAAGTGTTTTTCTAAAACGATCAAGCACAATATTATCGGTGTCGAATTCAGCGCTGAATTTAATTTTTAAATTCTCCCATTTCAAAAAAACATCGGCTGATTTATTTGTTAGATTTTCAAAACCATAAGTGAGCCACTCTGCAAAATCGGATTTCTCGGGGCGTGCGGTAATTCGCAGAGCATCATCTTTTTGATCATAGAAAAAACTTCCCCATGCGGTACTTGTTTTACTAAAAATGATTGTCCAATCCTCCTCGGTTGGAATCATGTGCAAACCGTAAGTTCCGGCAGGCAGTAACCTATCGTTTATTTTCACATCATCTGTAAATGATATTGTTGTGTTTTCATTTGCGCCTGCGCGCCACGGGGATTCTTTGGCTGTACCGAAACCGAGGTTCGTCATTCCGTATGGAACGAGACCGCCCCAAACTTCTCGTCCTTTTACCGCGGGACGGTTGTAGTCAATTGCTATTTCGCTGAGTCCGATTTCCTGCATTACTTTGGCGTGCGGACTTGCTTGCACTTGCGGTAAATTCTGTGCGGATATATTTACAGCAATAAATAGAACCGGTACTAAAATTAGTTTGGTTAATTTCATTGCCAACTCCTTTTGGATTTGTTTTATTTTTTAGTTCGGATTAAATGCGGGACAATGTTGAGACGCACTGTTTCGGTTAATGTTTCGCCGTATGGATGTTGTTTTAAAAAGGAGAAGTATTTTTACATCTTTTACTCCGTCATAATTGGCGGAGTAAAAGATGTATTTTCAAAATCAAAGATTAAAATTCATTCCGCCGAAAAGTGTAATTCCAGGCATCGGGTAATCGTAATTTATTTGATAGGATTGATCTAAAATATTTTCTGCTTTAATAAATAATTCCATGTTCCTTAATGCCTTATAGGAAATCATCGAGTTTAGAAGTGTGTAGGTTTCTTTTGTCAAAGCAGGGGAAGTACGAGTGTTTAAATTAATTATGTTTTGCAGACTAACATTAAAATTAAACTTACCGTACGAATAGTTTGCCGCAGCAAATATCGAATGTTCCGGCGTTGAAAGAACCGGCTCTTTCATTTTAATAAAAGTATAGTTAAGAATATAATTCAACGAACTGTTTTGATTGTATCTTGTTGCGACTTCTAAACCCCAATTTGAAAATTCACCGGTGTTAATATTTTTCCGCGTGCCACCTTGAGTAACTGTTTTGATCATATTGTCACCATCAGCTTTGAAAGCGGTAACTTCAATACCAAGTTTTTCCGATAATAATTTTTGCATTAGTCCTATTTCGTAGTTTACAACCCTTTCTGGTTTTAAATCATTATTGGCTATGGGCGGAAATAAAAACAATTCTCTTATCGTCGGACTTCTAAATCCTTTCGATACGGATGCTTTTAATGTTGTGTTGTTCGAAACATAATATGCAATTCCCGCAGATGGTACGTGCTCGTTTCCGAATACGCTGTGATCTTCCAGCCTGTAGCCTGCATTCAAAACAATTTTATTGTTTATTGTTTGCTGGATCATAATATAACCGGCTTTTTCACTTACGGTTGTATCGCCAAAAGTTGTACCCCTTCCGTTCATAGCGAGAACATTTTTTGCGATGCCGCCGTAATTTTTAAAATCGAAACCAAGTGTAATTACGTTTCCCCCAAAAAGTTTGAGCGATTGAAAAATCCCGATGCCGTAATTTCTATCTATAGAAAAAAATCCGTCGGTGATATCATGCTCGCCGTAATTATAAAATATGTGAACCGAGCCGGAAGTATTATCAAACTCATTATTAAGAGCTATGTTGCTGTTTGTTCGAAGAATATCAATTTTATATCCGGGTTGTTGTGCAGACACCGTGCCGGGATCCGACGCTTTTGTTTTTGATATTGAAAAATCTGCCGCAGCATTTAAATGTTCGTTAAAAGTATAATCTGTTTTTAGATATCCGTTTATTAAATTGAAATCAGATGAAGGGCGATCCCCGTTTGTGTTTTCATGATTTATAGAAGCAAGTATTCCAAATCCATCTTGTTTAAATCCCGAACTGAGCGTAACTTTTGAAGTATTGAACGAACCGTACATTGCGCGTGCGTTTAATCTTATTCCTTCTTGATTTTGTTTTTTAGTAATGATATTTATAACTCCGCCCATGGCATTTGAGCCGTATAGTATTGAACCTGGTCCGCGGATAATTTCAACTTTCTCAACGTCGGATGAAAGATATGTATCCGGCAGGGGATGCCCAAATATTCCTGCGAATTGCGGGTTGCCGTTTACAAGCACCAACACATTTGTTGTTGGGTTGCCGCCTATTCCACGGATGTTAATTTGTCCCGCCGCTCCGTTTGAAACACCAAAACCTGCGACGCCGCGTTTCGTAACAAAAACGCCCGGTGTGTATTCGCTAATAACATTTAACACGGCGGATTCACCGCTTTGTTCAATAAATTTTTGAGGTATCTGTGTAACTGTGAATGGAATTTGATTGCGTGCAATTCCAATCTTTGTTCCGGTTACAACTATCTCATCTATAGTAACAGTATCCTGAACTTCAAATTTCTGTCCATGCAAAACCATATTAGTTAGAAATAACAATGTAACGATCACAAGCAATTTCATTCGAATCCCTTCAGAATTTTGGAAAATTAGGGGGCAAGATTAAAAAAATGAACGGTAATACAAAATAAAAAGAATGACATTTACAAAAATTTACAAAAATTGTTACGCAATGATTTCCTTAATTAGTTGCATGAATTTGAAATAAGTATTTATGAAAAAAACTTATTTTTCTATTTAAATAGAAGAAGCTATACACTGATGTTTATGATTTAATGTGAGGGAAATAAATCCGTGCTAATGATAATCAATTTTCTATTCTTTATAATAAATTAATACTACAATGAATAAAATTATTTTCTCACTACGGCTTATAATAAAACAGTTTTTATAACCTTAAGCGGTTGTGTTTTTTTATCAGAAATTTTTACCGCTTTGATGATCCGACTTAATGCATCATTTACTGAATGTTTTTTATCAGTAAATATCTCCGCAATAATATCACCTTTTTTAATTTTATCACCGACTTTAGGATAAAAGATAATTCCCGCTTTGGGATCAATCTTATCATCGATTGCAAATCTTCCTGCACCGAGTTCTAAGGAAGCAATACCTATTTCGAACGAATCTATATCTTTCATGTAGCCATTTTTACCAGCTAATATTTTTTCATGAATTTTTGACTTCGGATATTTGCCGGGATTTTTTAGGAAGGAAACATCGCCGCCCTGTAGCTTCGCTATTTCTAGAAATTTATTGAATGCATTTCCATTTGTTATCATCTCTTTCGATATCTCAATCCCTTCCTCGATTGATTTTGCTTTATCGCCAAGATAAATCATTGCACCCGATAAGTTTAAACAAAGTTCGAGTAAGTCTTCAACCTTTTCGCCTTGTAGAACTTTAATTGATTCGTAAACTTCGAGCCAGTTTCCAATGTAATTTCCGAGCGGCTGGTTCATATCCGTAATAAAAGCTATTACTTTTTTATTGAATGCTTTTGCTGTGTTAATTAAAGAATCTGCAAGCGCAACGGAATCTTCATAACTTTTCATGAAGGCACCGGAGCCGGTTTTTACATCGAGCACAAGCCCATCGATTCCTTCCGCCAATTTTTTACTCATAATGCTGGAGGTAATTAAAGGAATGGATTCAACCGTAGCTGTTACATCACGAAGCGAATAAATTAATTTATCGGCTGGTGCAATTTCTTTTGTTTGTCCCGCAAGCACTGCACCGCATTTTTTGATAATTGATTTATATTTCGCAAGTGAAATGTTTGTATTAAATCCGGGAATTGCTTCAAGTTTGTCAAGCGTTCCGCCCGTGTGACCGAGTCCGCGCCCGCTTATCATGGGCACTTTAACCCCGGCTGCGGCTGCAATCGGTGCAATAATCAATGAAGTTTTATCGCCTATCCCACCGGTGGAATGCTTGTCTATTTTTTTCCCTTTAACGGAATTCAAGTTTACTACTTTTCCGCTGTAAAGCATCGAACGGGTAAGCCATGCGGTTTCGTTTTTATTCATACCTTTTAAAAACGCCGCCATTAGGAAAGCAGAGAATTGATAATTAGGAATTTTTCCGCGGGTAAAATTTTGCACCAAATAATCAATTTCTTTTTGCGTTAATATTTTTCCGTCGCGTTTATTTCGTATTAATTCAACCGGATTCATTTTATCTCCCTGTTATAAGCAGTATGTAGTAGTAAGTAATGAGTATTGAGAAAAAGGTTGTGTTTTAAGCTAAAAGCATATTACTAATATCTAAATACTTATACAACATTGAAACTCACACTCATTTTCTATTAACTTTCCATCACTAATAATCACCCAAAAACAAAAGAGGTGCAAATGTTTGACGCCAAATACAAATTTACCGTAATTGACCGCTTTCTAAAATACGTAAAATATGAAACTACTTCAGATGAAGAATCGACAACATTCCCGAGCGATCCAAAACAGCTTGAATTATCCAAGGACTTGGTTGAGGAATTAAAACAAATCGGGATGAAAAATGTTGAGATGGATGCAAACGGTTATGTCTTAGCCGAACTACCTTCGAACACAAATAAAGATGTACCTGTAATTGGTTTTATAGCACATGTTGATACTTCACCGGCGGTCAGCGGTAAAGATGTAAATCCTATAATTCATAAGAATTACCAGGGCGGGGATATTGTTCTTCCTAAAGATCCTACAAAAATTATAGATGCTGCAAGTAATCCCGAATTAAAAGATATGATCGGAATGGATATAATTACGACTGATGGAACTACGCTGCTCGGCGCAGATGACAAAGCAGGCATCGCTGAAATTATGGACGCCATGAATTACCTGATTACTCATCCCGAAATTAATCACGGTACAATAAAAGTATGTTTTACTCCCGATGAAGAAGTAGGGCGTGGAGCAGAAAAATTTGATGTTCAAAAATTCGGCGCCAAATATGCTTATACAATAGACGGCTCAACACGCGGCGAAGTTGAAACCGAAACATTCAGCGCCGATGCGGTTGTGATTAAATTTAACGGAAAAAATGTTCATCCCGGTTATGCAAAAGGCAAAATGATAAACGCAATTAAAATTGCCGGAAGATTTTTAGAAATGTTGCCCAAAGATTCTTTATCACCCGAAACGACAGAGAAGAAAGAAGGTTATGTTCATCCGACTTCAATAAACGGCAACGAAACACAGACGACAGTAAAATTTATCATTCGCGATTTTGATGCAGAGAAATTAAAAGAGTATGAAAATTTTTTAAAAGAGTTATGTGAAAAAGCCGTTGCGCAAATTCCGGGTTCATCATTCGATTTCCAGGTAATTGAACAATACAGAAATATGAAATACGTTTTAGATAAGCATCCGCAGGTAGAAGAATTTGCAGTGGAAGCTTTAAATCGATTGGGAATAAAACCGATTAAATCTTCCATCCGCGGCGGCACAGACGGTTCCCGCCTAAGTTTTATGGGATTACCGACACCAAACTTATTTGCCGGCGGACATAACTTCCATGCTTATACAGAATATGTTGCAATTCAAGATATGCACGAAGCCGTAAAAATGATTGTTACTCTTGCCCAAGTTTGGGAAGAAAAATCTTAATTAAAAATATTCTTCACATTTTATCTTGAAGGTCTTGATTGACGTTCAAGGTTTTTGACACTTATGCCGCATAGATTAAAACGCGCTACAGATGTGGCGCTTATTATAAACATTTTCTTGTTTTTGATAAAAGCTGTTGTAGGAGTTATATCGAATTCAATTGCGGTAATATCCGAAGCGTTGAATTCTTTTACGGATATCCTTGTTTCGATTGGAATAAAGATATCTGTAAAAATTTCTCGGCAGCAGCCGGATCATAAACATCAGTTTGGGCATAATGCCGCACAGCCGATTGCAGCTTTTATTCTTTCGGTGTTTGCATTTGTTGTCGGAATAAATATTGTTGAAGAATCAATTAAAAGATTGATTGAACCGAGCGAAATAAATACTATTCCTTCTATTTACATTGTTCTAATTATTACAATTATTACAAAAATTATTCTTAACCGCTATCAAGTTAGAATTGCAAAAATGTTTAGAAGTCCCGCAATACGCGCGGCTTCTGTTGACAGTATTAACGATGTCCTTGCTTCCTCAATTGCATTGGTAGGTGTTATTGGCGCGTATTTAAATTTTACTTACCTTGACAGCATTGCGGGAATTTTTGTTGCTATGTTTATTTTCAAATCCGGCTGGGAAGTCGGCAGGGAAAATATTGATTATTTAATGGGAGTTTCGGCAAATAAAGATTTTGATAAAAATGTTCGTCAAATTACAATGGGTATCGATGGAGTGAAAGGAATTAATGATTTACGCTCGCATTATGTCGGCAATAAATTTCACATAGAAATTCATGTTGAAGTAGATAAAAATACTTCAACTTCCGTTTCGCACGATATTGGAAACAGTGTGCGGTTCGCGCTTGAAAAAATTGACGAAGTGCAAAAAGTTTTTGTGCATGTAGACCCGGTATAGTTTTATGGCTGGTAAAATGAAAATTTATATGTGTGTTTTAGTTTTTGAAGAGGGAGTAAATTAAAATGTATAATTTAACAAAACTTACTTTGTTGGAAGTTCTAAATTCGAGCGCCGAAAAATATGCCGAAAAACCAGCAGTATCGCTTATCGACTCAACAAAGATTTCTTTCAGAGAATTTAAAGAAAAGGTTAACACTGTATCTAATTTCCTTAAAAGCGAAGGTGTTATTGCCGGTGATAAAGTAGCCATACTAAGCGAGAACATGCCGAATTGGGCAATTACATATTTTGCTGTTACCACAATCGGTGCCATTGCCGTTCCGGTAATGACCGAATTCAGTTCGAATGAAGTTCATCACATTTTAAGGCACTCGGAAAGCAAAGTTGTATTTGCCTCCGCAAAACAGTTTAATAAACTCGACGATCTTGAAAGTGCATTTATTAACACGAGAGTTTTGATTGATGATTTTTCAGTAATACCCGAAAACACAAAGCAGGATTTACTGAAAGAAGTATTGGCAAGCGGCAAAAAAGAATTTGCGAAAATCAAAGAAGCAGCTTTAAAATTTGTAGGTCTTCTTCCGGATAATGTTGAAGAAGATACTACTGCATTAATACTTTACACGTCGGGTACAACGGGGCATTCTAAAGGAGTAATATTAACACATAAGAATGTTGTTTCAGACGCGCTTGCAACTTTACAAATTGTCTCAGTTAAAGTTGATGACAGAATGCTCTCAATACTTCCGCTGTTTCACACAATGGAATCGACATTAGGATTGGTTGTTCCGTTTATTGCGGGAGCTTCCGTAACATATATTGATAAACCGCCGACAGCCGCCGTACTGCTTCCGGCATTGCAAAAAGTTAAGCCGACTGTTATGCTCGCTGTTCCATTGGTTATTGAAAAAATTTATAAGATGAGAGTACTTCCGGAAATAAATAGAAAAGCATTGGTGCGCGGCTTATACAAACTGCCTGCTGTACGTAAAAAGATAAATAAATTAGCAGGTAAAAAATTAATGCATACATTTGGCGGTGAATTAAAAATGTTTTGCATCGGCGGCGCTTCTTTGGCTGCGGATGTAGAAAGATTTTTGAAAGAAGCTGGATTTCCCTATGCAATTGGTTACGGTTTAACTGAAACATCCCCGCTTGTAACGGGAACAAATCCCGCAGGAGTAAGATTTAGAACAGCAGGTAAAACACTACCGGGTATGGAAGTTGTTATTGACGATCCCGATCCTAAAAACGGCGAAGGTGAAATTTTGATTAAGGGACCGAATGTTATGAAAGGGTATTATAAAGATCCCGAAAAGACAAAAGCTGTTTTTACAAAAGACGGCTGGTTCAAAACCGGCGACCTTGGCTTTATTGATAAAGACGGATATGTGTTTATAAAAGGAAGATCAAAAAATGTTATTATCGGTTCCAACGGAAAAAATATTTACCCGGAAGAGATTGAATCGATTATAAATGAATCAAAATATGTTTTAGAATCACTTGTGCTTGAAAGAGCCGGGCAACTCGTTGCGCGTGTATATTTAAACTCCGATGAAATAGACCAGGAATTTAAAATCCAAAAAGCAAGCGAATCGCAAATGCGTGAAGTGATCGATAAATTATTGGCGGATTTATTAAATCAAGTGAATGAAAAAGTCAGTACATTCTCGCGGTTGAATAAAATGATTGAACAGAGAGAACCGTTTGAAAAGACGCCTACTCAAAAAATTAAACGCTATCTTTATGTAGATTAATGCTGGATACTTGATTCTATCTTGTAGGTTATTATCTAAAAATTTGAAATCCGGTTTAAAGTATCCAATATCACAGCTTTTCCAGTTCTGCTTGAATTTTTTTCGGCAATCCTTTTACAACTTGATCGTAAGAATGATCAATCCATGAAAGGATTTCTTTATCGGGGATGCCTTCATTCAAAGAAACCGTATTCCATAATTTTTTGTTCATGTGGTAACCGGGAGTAACGCCGTCATATTTTTCCCGTAATTCCATCGCTAATTCCGGCTCGCATTTTAAATTAACCGAGAAAGGATTGGATAAACTTATAAGTCCGAACATTTTACCCATAACCTTAAACACCAAGGTGTCTTCATCAAAGGGGAAACATTCCGCAACTCCCTTTTTCTTAAGACAATGTTGCCGGATTTTTTCGATATTCATACTAATACTATTTTATTTTGCGGGAAGAAATTACCAAAATTTTTTGAAACTAAACTATTATCTTATTGTAAGAAATTTAAGTTATAAATTAAAAACGGCCCTAGTATGAAAAAAATATTAATTCTCGTGTTCTTCTCTTTATTAACGATCAATTGTTTTTCGCAAAACACAGCGGAAGTTATAGCGAAAGATCATAAAATAGATTCTTCAAAAGTTCTACTACCGGATGAAACATCGAAGCGCGTAAACCAGGTTATTACGCAAATGCTCTCGTTTTACCATTACAAAAAAATGCCGATAAATGATTCCGTATCATCAAAAGTATTTGACCAGTACCTAAAAGTTTTGGACAACAATAAATTATACTTTTTGAAAGATGATGTTATCAAATTCGAGAGATACAGAAATCAATTCGACGATTTTTTGAAAACAGGAAATCTTGACCCGGCTTTCGAAATATTCAATGTTTTCAAGAAACGTATCGACCAGAGAATAAAACATATTAATGATCTTTTAAAAACAGAATTTGATTTCAAAACCGATGAAACTTTATTAATCGATAGGGAAGACTCCGATTGGGCCCTTGACGAAAATGAGCTTAACGAACAGTGGCGTCTTCGAATAAAAAACGATGCACTAACATATATTCTTTCGGGCAAAGATTGGAAGGCGGCATCCGAAAATTTATTAAAGCGGTATCAAAATTTTCATAAAATAATTTTGCAATATGAACCCGAAGATGTTTTTTCGCTTTACATAAATTCTTTTACGCAGGTTTACGACCCGCATTCGGATTATTTTTCGCCGGCGGCTTCGGATAATTTTAATATTTCAATGAAGCTTTCTCTTGAAGGAATAGGCGCAACTTTAAGAACCGACGGCGATTATACGACCGTAGTTTCAATAGTAGCCGGCGGACCCGCATTCAAAAGCGGATTATTAAAAGAAGAAGACAAAATAATCGGAGTTGCCCAGGGAACAGACGGCGAGTTTGTTGATATCATCGGCTGGCGGATTGACGACGCCATTCAACTAATCCGCGGTAAAAAAGGAACAACTGTGCGTTTGCAAATCTTGAAATCGAAAGACGGTGTAGGCGCCGCTCCTACGGAAATCAGCATTGTCCGCGATGAAGTTAGGCTTGAAGATCAAGCGGCAAAAGAGGAAATTTTAGACATCGAAAGTAACGGAAAACCTTTCCGGCTTGGCGTTATTAAACTGCCTTCTTTCTATACCGATTTCGAAGGTCAGCGGTTGGGAAAACCCGATTATAAAAGTACAACCCGCGACGTGCAGGCAATTATTAAAAAATTCAAAGAACAAAAAGTTGACGGCGTTGTTATTGATTTAAGAAATAACGGCGGAGGTTCTCTTCAAGAAGCTATTCAATTAACGGGATTATTCATTAAAGACGGCCCGGTTGTACAGGTAAAAAGTTCAAACAATATTATTGAAGTTGATAAAGACCCCGATCCTTCAATTCTTTACGACGGCCCGGTTGCTGTACTTATAAATAGGTTTAGCGCTTCGGCTTCGGAAATCTTCTCAGCCGCAATTCAAGATTACGGAAGAGGTATTATAATCGGTTCGAATACGTACGGTAAAGGAACAGTACAAAACATGCTTGATCTAAACCGTTCAATCCCGATTGCAAATAAAAAATTGGGACAATTGAAATTAACAATCGCAAAATTTTACAGGATAAACGGCGGCACAACACAGCGGCTTGGTGTAGCGCCGGATATAAGTTTTCCGTCTTTATATTCTGCTAATGAATTCGGCGAGGCAGCGCAGGAAAGCTCGTTGCCGTGGGATCAAATTGCTCCAACACAATTCGACAAATACGAAGATCTTTCGAATGTAATTCCAATGCTTGTTGAAAGACATGAAAAACGTGCAAGCAACGACATTGAGTATCAGCTTCTTAAAGAAGAAGTAAATGAATTTCAACAAAACAGGGAAAAGAAAACGGTTTCTTTGAATGAAGACATTCGCAAAAAAGAAAGAGAAGAAGCCGAAGCAAAAAAGAAAAGCCGTGAAGAAGAAAGAGCAAAAGCCCTCGGGATTAAAATAGAAGAGAAAAAAGAAGCGAATACCCAGAATACAAATTCTTCCGATTACGAATTAAAAGAAAGCGGCAGAATTTTAGCGGATTTGATTTTAACAAAAGTCGGTTATCTTTCACCATCTTCTCAAACAAGAAAAACTGAAATACGCTGATCATAATTTCATTTTGAATATTGGATTATTGTTGAGTAAAGTTAGTGTCAAATTATGAAAACAAATGCTGTTAGAATTTTGGAATCAAACAATATTCTACATTCAACTATTAGTTATGAATTTAATGAAGAAGAAATTGATGCAGTTTCGGTTGCAAATAAAATCGGTTTGAATCCCGAAACTGTTTTTAAAACTTTGGCAGCGCGAAACGAAAAAAACGAATTGAATGTTTTTGTAATTCCCGGCAGCTACGAACTTGATTTAAAAAAAGCAGCGCGGGCAAGTAATTCAAAAAAAATTGAAATGATAAAGGTGAAAGAATTACTGCCGCTTACAGGGTATATTCGCGGCGGGTGCTCGCCGATTGGAATGAAAAAACTTTATCCGACTTATATAGACGAATCCGCCCAATTATTCGATGAAATTTATATTAGCGCAGGGATGAGAGGGATGCAGGTTAAATTATCTCCCCACGATTTGGTAAAAGTAATTTACGGTACTTTTGCGGATTTAATATAAATTCGATCTTCCACTGATTAACTGAAATTACGCATAATTTTAGATGGGATTGTCATACAAATGAAATGCATTACCTCGTAAATGCTGAGTAGGAGAATAGTCGATTTCAAAAAAAGTCTGAAGTCATTCCGTGCTTTGCCAAAGGCATCCCTTCGGGAGACACGGAATCCAGAAAATTTAATTTAGATTCCGGTTTCTCGCCTCGCTTACGCGAGAGCGAAGCGGGTCGCCGGAATGACAAACTAAAGAATAACATGCTTATATATCTTTTGGCGAAACTTTAGTAATTGGTAAATAATTCACTAAAAATGCATGTTTTTAGTTGAATTTGGGGTTTGTCCGCTTCAAGTATTTTTCATAAATTTGCACACAAAATTTACGGAGAATTAAAATGGCTAAACAACAATCATTCGGCGATAAAGCTAAAAAGAAATCGCAGCAAAGCGGCATTAACATAAAAGTTATTAAAACCGTAAAATCTGCGACAGGCAGTTATAAATTTCAAGAAAAATTTATTAAACTGGACGATGTAAGCAAGGTTACAACGCTTAAATAAAACAAAACCACCGCTCAACGGTGGTTTTTTGTTTCAATTATATATCGAAAAAATTTTCCCCTGTCTGGTTTTTCTCCCTGAATTTATTATCTTGTAAAAAATCATCATACCGTTATAAGAAATATTCTAATCCGCTTAATAAAAATCTCGCGGTTATTCAGTTTCTAAATAGCACTCGTATCTATTAATTAATAAAGTAGAAGGAGGAAATCATGGGTGTTTACAAAAGCTACTCCCTTCGAAATTTCGATCAAATTCAGCAGTTGAAAGATATTTCCAAATCCGAAAAAAGAGCAATCGAAATTGTCGGCAGCGTTCTGCCTTTTAAAACAAATAATTATGTAATAGAAAATTTGATTGATTGGGGAAATATTCCAAATGACCCGATCTATACTTTAACATTTCCGCGCAAAGAAATGTTAATGCCTCGTCATTTTGAAAAAATGGAAAGTGTAATTAACTCCGGTGTTGAGAAAGAGATAATTGATAATGCGGCATATAATATTCGTCTTGAGTTGAACCCGCATCCCGCCGGTCAGCATTACAACGTACCTTCAGTTAACGGGATAGAACTTACGGGAGTGCAGCATAAATACAAACAAACATTATTGTTTTTCCCGAGCCAGGGACAAACCTGCCACGCATACTGCACTTTTTGTTTCCGGTGGCCGCAGTTTGTAGGTATGAACGAATTGAAATTTGCGATGAAGGAAACAGAACTGCTTGTTGAATATTTAAAACAGCACCGCGAAGTAACGGATGTTTTGTTCACCGGCGGCGACCCGATGATAATGAAAACCAAATTACTGGAAAATTATATCGAACCTCTTTTAGACGATGATCTTTACAACGTTCAAACTATACGCATCGGCACAAAAGCATTGGGTTATTGGCCGTACCGTTTTACGCGGGATGAAGATGCAGATGATTTAATCCGTCTTTTCGATAAGATTGTAAAGAAGGGAAAAAACCTTGCAATAATGGCCCACTTTAATCACCCGGTTGAATTATCAACCGAAGAAGTTAAGAAAGCAATACTAAGAATCAGGTCGACGGGCGCGCAGATTAGAACGCAATCGCCGGTGATGAAACATATAAACGATAAACCCGGATTATGGGCGGAGATGTGGCGCAAGCAGGTTAACCTTAATTGTATTCCTTATTATATGTTTGTTGCACGCGATACGGGCGCACAGCAATTCTTCGGCGTTACTCTTGTTGAAGCGTGGAATATTTTTAGAAACGCATATCAAAATGTAAGCGGAGTTTGCAGAACCGTACGCGGACCGAGTATGAGCACAACCCCCGGCAAGATACAGGTGCTTGGTGTAAGTGAAGTAAATAATGAAAAAGTTTTTGTTATGAGGTTTTTGCAGGGCAGGGATCCTGATTGGGTTGCGCGCCCGTTTTTTGCAAAGTATGACGAAAAAGCTATTTGGCTTGATGAATTAAAACCGGCTTTCGGAGAAAGTAAATTCTTCTTTGAAGAAGAACTTGAAAATATTTTCAATGAACACGTTTACGACGACGAAAGCGAGAATTTTGAATAATACACGACATGAATATTAATCTATTATGTTGAAAACAAATATTTGTATTTACTGCTATAAAAAGTCCGTGTAAGTTTTTTTATATGCTAACCCGGGTAATAATTTTTTTATACCGGGTTTTTTATTGTTGTCCGCAAGTAAAAGAAAATATTTTGCCGATAAAAATATTTTCTGCCGGTATAAAAGAAATTTATTACCGTAAAAATGTTTTTTATTTGCGTATAAAATATTTTAAAAGCAGTAAAAGAATTTGTTATATGCAATAAAAAGTTTTTGTTAAGGCAGTTTGAGAATTTATACCTGCCTAAAAGTTTTAAACACCTCACTTTAAGATTTCTATACGCAAAATCCGGCCGGTTTTCGGCAATAAAAAAATGTTTTTTGCATATAAATCCCGGGATTTTGCCTAAAAGAATTTTTAAACCGCGGAAAAAAGATTTTTATTTGCGGAAAAATGTTTTTTATGGGCGGAAAACTTTAAAATATCCGCAATAAAAAGTTTTTTATTTACGGTTTTTAAATTGAATAATGCAGATTTTAGCCGAAAAACAGCTTTTTGAGGCTGCCGGGGTTTGCTGCACAACAGACGGTTCCCTCGGCAAAGACATGATTTGTAAATTAAGTATAATCACTTTTCTTTCCGCAAGCCGACGGTAAATAAAGTTATTGAATAGATAGACTATATATTTTAATTTGCAACCGGGCAAACTGCAGGGCATGATTTTTTTTAATAAATTAATTTTTACATGCGGGAAAAACAGTAGTTATATTGCTAAAGAAGTGTTTTATAATTTCTTGCACCGTGAAGGATTCGGTGAATAAATATTGTTCTTTCTTCTATTGTATAGAATACGATATAATTTTGAATTATTATATATCTGTATCCGAGATTTTTGATGTCTTCATCTCTGGGTATTCTTCCGATCATCGGATTCTCGGATAAGAGTTCAACGTTCTTTTCAATTTTGTCAGCGATTGAATTTGCTGCAATCGGATTATCGGCTGCTATAAATGATATTATTTCTGTTAAATCTTCTTCGGCAATTCGGAGAAGTCTAATTTGATATTTATCTGTCGGCATTTATAGAATTCCTAATATCATTCATAACTTGTTTAAGAGTTCGGCCTTTATCGCCTTCAGCTTTTTGATTTTGTGCAACAGAAAGCTTGCTAAGTAAATCAAGTTTTAATTGCAGCTTTGAATAATGAGCCATCGACATAACAACCAAATCTCCTTCACCGTTCTTAGTTATAAATATCGGCTCGTTTGAGTTATTTGCAAGTTCTGAAATTTGGTTTGATTTATTTCTTAAATCAGATATTGGTTTTATAATAGGCATTATATGATCCCTTGTTTGTTCGTGTCGAAATTATATCATTATTCTGATAGTTTCAACGGAAATATGAAATGCAATACAACAAGAAAATCAACCGGGCGCCGTTTTCAACAGTGGCATTTGTTTTTAAGTATAGTGATAAATAAAACATTGTTGTTAAGCATTGTACAAATAAATTAAGTTGTTGTAACCGGTTTGTTCATTGAAAGGTACAAAACGGTTGCTATATTATTGTCGTTGTACATTTAACAGGTATTCTTTTCCGGGCTGCGGGGGAGGTGCGGCACAACAGCCGGTTTCCTCGGCAAAAACATTATTTATAGATTAAGCATAATCGTTTTCCTTTCCGCAAGCCGACGGTAAATAAAGTTATTGAATAGATAGACTATATATTTTAATTTGCAGCCGGGCAAACCGCAGGGCATGATTTTTTAAATAAATTAATTTGTACATGCGGGAGAAATAGTTGTTAGCTGGATACACAAAAAGAATTTAAGATTATGAAAAAAGAAGACTATGATCTTGCTTGGAAATATCTAGATGAAAGAGATTACGATGAAGCTCAAAAAATTTGTGATGAATTGTTATCTCAAAACAAAAATGATTACAAAGCTAATTATATAAGTGGGCATATCGCCCTTGAACAAAATAATCATAAAGAAGCTTTAAGATTGTTTTTAATATCAGAAAAACACGCTCAAAATGAGAATTTATTAGGTTTTATTAAGTATTGGATTGGTAATATATATAACACTCGACAATATAAAAAGATTGAGGAATTTTACGATAAAGAAAAAGCAATATCATACTTCAAAGACTCTATGAAATATCCATTCTACCCAACAAGTGTAATTAACAGCTTAGTAGACTATGAAGATGAAATTTCGAAAAAGATTGAACTATATGATATTGGAATAAATAAATTTCCTGACAATCCCGAATTCTATCTAAAAAAATCATACATCTACAACAATAGAATTAAAGACATACCAAAATATTATGAGATATTGCAAATTGGTCTGGATAAAACTAATTCAAATTCAATTAAATATTTACTTGGTGAATATCATTATAACAGAGCTGATTTTAATTCAGCCCTAGATTTCTTTAAAGAAATACTTAATAATGATAAAAGAAAAAGAGTTTCTTTTGCAATGAATATTGCAATTGCAAACTGCTATTATAAATTAGAAGACTATGCCAAAGCAAGAGAGCATTACAAAAGATCGGAAGAATTTGCCGAAGGATCAGAATTTATCTACTCGCTCATCGGACAGATTATGTCCATTTTCATTGAAGAACCGAATACAAATTTCAGTAACTACTTTGATAGGATAATTTTTGCTGATGATATTTTCGAATTCTACTATGAATTTATCATGTTTTGGATTGATGATCACCATGATCTTCAATTAGCTTTCGACGCAAAAAATGTACTTAGCACCCTAACTAAAATTACCAATAAATCATTTTCTGAGATACAAAAGAACAAATATCTTTTACTTAAGTGTATCGTTTTAATAGCATGTGAAAGATATCGTGAACTTGTACTTAATTTAAGAAAATTGGTTGATAATCTTAATTATGATTGGATAGAAAAAAAACTCTCAAATGAATATTATAATTACTTAGAACAAACTATCCAAAATAATGGAAGTTTATTACAATTTATATCATATCTTAAATCTGATTTGGCAAAGCATCCAAGACTCAGAATATTTTTAATCCAGAACAGTATGGGTTATATAATCGACAAACTTCATTCTGAGAAATATTATAAAGAAGTAGTTGATTTATACAATGTTTTTGAAAGTAAAGAACTAGATATAATAAATAAATGGTTTGATTTTGCATATTCATTAAAGGATCAGAATCATGCAGAAAAGGCTCAACATGCTTACGAAATAGAAATTAAGAATAATCCCAAGTCTTCCGCGGCTTTAAATAATCTAGGCGTAATTTTTGAAGAGAATGGTGATTTAGAAAAAGCCGTGTTTTACTTTGAAAAAGCTAGATCAATCAATCAAAATGAGGAGTTGTATAAAAGAAATTTAACAAGAGTCACACAATTATTAAGTGAAAAAGAAACGAAGGATAGAATCTTCAAAGATGCATTAGATAAATTAAAATACGAAACAGACTATGCAATTGAAAAATTAAATAATCTAATTAGTGCCGCTAAAAAAGATGAAACTTATCATTCTGGTGAATTACCCATTCCTTCTTGGAAATTTGCTCAGTTGATAAGTGCCAATTCTCAAATTGCAAATTCATTGAAAGATCAGTGGCTCAATAAAGGTTATATTTTTGATACTGGCGAAAGAGACGAATACAGAGTAAAAATCTATTCAATAAATCCTTTACTCGAAGAACACTTGCTTGAAATTAAAAAAAGAAGGCTTGATGATTCTTGGATAAGAGGCATCTCTGAATTAACTATTGATAAATTGGAAGAACTAAACTATTTCGACTCTTTAAAGAGACTTTCAAAAATAAAAAAGAAATATTCCGAAATTGTGATTCGAGATTATAAAGAATTAGTCTCAAATTATATTATTGGGAATGATAAATCTGTTGTTGTCTTGGCTGGCTCAATCATTGAGTCCCTTCTGCTTTACTTCTTAGAAAAAAAATCGATAACAACTATAACGATTCAAAGAAAAACACAAACAATGAATAAAAATATTTATGAATGCGATTTAGTGGACTTAATAGACTATATAGAATCGAATAAATTATTTGGGAAAGACTTTTATCACTTAACAAATCTATCTCGTATTTACAGGAACTACATTCATCCTGGCAGAGAATTAAGAGAGAAGGAAGAGTTAAATACAAACAAGGCACAATTATGTTTTATTAGTTGCGTTGAAATAATTAAATCAATGACGTAGCAATATCCAGTTAACCAGTTTTCCAAGCCAACCGCTTTAAACGTTACGCTATTGTGCAATTAGTAAGTTACATTGTAAATGTTAGTTGCTCTGTGCGGCGGCTTAAAAACATGCCGTTATACACAATAAAAAAAATAAATATTAGATCAGGAATAAAAATTACAATCAATTGAAAAGTGTTTTATGAATGATTTGATGCATCAATTTTTATTTGCAATCTTTATTGGAATTGGCTCAACTCTTACATTTGATAGTTGGGCATTGTTTCTTAAAGTTGTATTTAACATTACCCCTTCAAACATATGCTTGGTAGGACGTTGGCTCAGATATATGCCGGAAGGAAGATTTAAGCATACAAATATTACTTCTTCGCCCGGCAAAAGCGGGGAATGTATTGTTGGATGGATAGCTCATTACATATTCGGAATCTCATTTGCAATAATTTTCATTTTATTAGTTGGAGACAACTGGATTCGGAATCCAAAGATTATTCCGGCAATAATATTTGGGGTAGCGACAGTTTTTGCCCCGTTTTGTATTATGCAACCTTCATTTGGTTTTGGATTAGCCGCCTCAAAAGCATCAAATCCAAAACAAGCTAGAATACGAACTTTAATGAATCATACTGCATTTGGTATAGGTCTTTACCTTTTCGCATTATTGGTAAATTTAATTAGAATGTGAGTCTTACTTTTAATAAACAGTAAAAATCAAAGAAAGTAATAGATATTTATTAAAACACAATTTTATTTGTTGAATTGAAATAATTATTTAAAAATAATTTTATTGTGAGTATAATCTGCAAATCAAAGCAGCTGCCCGCCGCAGGCGGGATAAATTCAGTGCGGCGGATAAAAAACATGCAGTTACGTGCTTTAGAGTTAACCGGGTGTTGATATTGAATAAGACTACTTTGGGGGCTATATTGTAGTCGTAAAAGAAAGGAAGTTAAATGAAATTCAGCGAAGCTGTAAAACCAATTAGTTATTTAAAAACACATGCCTCAGAAGTTGTCCGGGATGTTGCGGAAAACCGGAAAACATTGATCATTACCCATAATGGGGAAGCAAAAGTAATTCTTCAAGATGTTAAAGTATATGAGAAGACCCAAGAAAGTATTGCCCTGTTAAAAATACTTGCATTGAGCGGAAAAGAAATTAAAAAGGGAAATTATAAAACGCTTGATAAATCGTTTAAAAATGTTCGAAACCGCATAAATGATTTTAAACAGGAACAGCGTGAAGTTCAAAGTTAATATCGTTTCATCTGCCGAAGAAGATTTATTTGAAATATATCAATATGTATTTTCCAATGATTCGGAAGAAAAAGCAGAGAGATTATATTCAAAATTGTATGAGAAATGTCAATCCCTTCAAGAATATCCAAATCGTGGTCACGTCCCTCCTGAATTAAGTCTACTCGGAATAGATGATTTTCTAGAACTAACATATAAACCTTATCGTATTATTTATCAAATTATCGAAAAAGTAGTTTTCATCCATTGTATTTTAGATGGTCGTAGAGATATGCAAAAACTATTACAAGAAAGATTAATGCGAGAGTAAAACGCCTTATAACCCGAAAATCAAAGCAATAGCTTGAACATTACAACATTTGTTTGGTTATAAAGTTTTAGCGTAAAAAATTAATTGCACTTTGGATGTAATTGTTGGAATTAATTCATAAATATTTTCCGGAATTAGCTTGTAAATTCTGTATTTCTTTTATTTTGCGGCGGAATAGTAGAAACTTTTTTTGTGCCAAATAAATTATGATTAATAAAATAAAGTCAATAATAATTATCGCAATCAGTTGTCCTTTCATAATAATTGGGCAAACAAATATGTTAGTGACTGATTCTATTAATAATTCATATTGGTCTTCTAATAAATCCAAAATATCAATTGGCTGGCAAACGCAGTATGAACCAATTATAGTAAAAAGTAATGTCGTCTTTTCGCTTAGTTATAGTATGTCCAATTTTTATTATTCTCCTCTAATTGTAGATAATCAAATTGGACTTTATAATGAGTTTGGAATAAACAACGCTGAGCTTTATTTGGAGTTTGGGCCGGAAATAAGATTGTTCAAAAATATTTATATAGTTCCGCAAGGAAGAGTTTCGTTTGCCTGGGTTGCCGGGGTTGAAAGAGATGGAATTGGATTTCTTTATTCCTACGGCGGATGTGTTGGATATATTCAGCCAATAAGTGATAAAGCAAATCTATCATTTGAAATGGGCGCAAGAATTTTACCAATTGGCGATAATCAAAAGATTTTTTTCGCTAAAGTCGGTTTATCGTTTGATTTTTTCTAATGTATAAAAGAGAATATAAACTCAAATCTACCAAAGCATCTTGCGGTAATTGTTTTGTAATAAAGAATTTTTTTACAAAGTTAAGTTGTTCTGTATGGTAGTTTATCCTAAAAATATTCTTGTAATAAAAGTTGTTGCAAATATTCGTTATTGCAATTTTGTGCGGCGGATAAAAAACATGCCGTTAGGCTGCTTTAAAAAGATGAATAAATATTTGTTATTATTTATTGACAATATAAGATATTCTAAGATGCACATAGTTCTTGAAACAAGGAGAATGTTCAATGAAAAGACGTAACTTTATTAAAATAGCTTCCGTTGGTTCTGCCTGTTCAATGACGGGGGTTTCACTTGCCGGAATTAATGTTGTTGAAAAGAAAACAAAGATTACGGTATTGAAGAGAACTCTGAACGAGGAATGGAATAATGAATTCAGAAATGGCCGGATGATTAAATGCGACCTTTTTCAAGATGGTCAAGAATTTATTATTGAATCACCTTGGAATAAACCCGAAGGGTTTTGTGACTGGGCGTGGGCAGATATAAGAACGTATATCCATCTTGTTGATACTGGTAAATTTGAAACATTTGTCTCTTGTTGCACGGATGGATTCCGGCCTGTTTTCTTTAAGATCGATAAAATTAAAGACTGATAGAGTTAAAAAATCTTATTTTTATTAACAATTGACATAGTTTATCACAACAAAATATGTCTTCGCTAATATTGTTTAGATAAGTGCATCTTAACACACAACTCAAAGCAACCGCCCCGCAGCTGGCGGGGTAAATTCTGTGGGCTTGCATGTGGGGAAGTAAATATGAAACGTTTATTGCAAATATGGTTGAAAATAATTCTGCTGATGATTCTCGGCAATAGTTTATCATTCAGTCAGTCTTTTGATAAGAATATTTTAATAGATATCCCAGGCGATAATTATGATTTTGATTTGCTTGCATCGGAAGCGTATCCCGGCGCAGAATCATTTATAACATGGATAAACAAAAATGATTCAATATATACAGTATTTTTAAAGAAACTCTCTCCCGAAATTGGTGATAATCTTATTATATCTTCCGATCAAGAGATAAAATCAAATCCTAAAGTAGCAACTAACAGATATGCCCAAGGGATTAAAATTGCTTGGCAAAATTACAACAACAATTATTACAAGATTATGTGCTGTAATTACTTAAATGATTCTCTAAGTGATAAAATTACAATTCAAGATTCCATAGATACTGATCCGCAAATATCTTTAAGTATTCATAGGATAATTTGGGTAGACCAAGGTAAATTATTAGTGAAAGAGTTTTATCCAAGTATAAGCAACCCGGTAATGATTGATAGTCAAAATTGTTCGTCTCCAAGCATCTTAAATGAAGATAACATTTCCTATACTCAAGTTATTTATGAAAAGACAGAAAATGAAAACCATAACATATACTTAGCAAAGTATAATACAAATACAATTCCCAAGTGGATATACAAGGTTATTGCAGACGGGAATAATAGGAATCCAAATTTTGGAATAGATGGAGGCGTATCGTTTGAGACAATTAAAAATCAATTTTCAAAAGTAAAATATTCTTTTTACGGAGCAGATAATTTAATGTTAACAAGTAATGCAAGCTGTAATTACAAAAATCCGGAAGTGTTTTCTTATCCAGTCCCAACGGGTACCGCGAATAATAAAACACCTTTTTTTGTTACGTTTGATACGGATTCCGTCAAAAATAACAATGAAATATTTATAAAGACTTTTTACTTTGGAGTGTATGATAGTCTAATAAATATTTCCAAGATGGAAGGAAATGATTACCAATCGGAAGTTGGTTATATATTAAACAATGATACGGTTTATGTTTGCATAGTTTGGTTACATCAAACTGATTCTAAAATTGATATTTGGATGGCAAAGGAGGCCTTTAACCCTATTCTTTCTTCCGCGCGAAACGAACCTCTTGATATTAGTTCATTTCATTTAATGCAGAACTATCCCAACCCATTTAACCCGTTAACAACAATAGAATATATAATTAATAATCCTGCACAAGTAAAAATAAAAGTGTATGACATCTTAGGTAATGATATACGCACTCTTGAGGATACATATAAAATCACCGGGAGACACAAGGTAATTTTCAATGGGGGTGATTTAGCAAGCGGAATATATTTTTATTCAATAAGCTATAATGGGAATATAAAAGCGAAATCGATGATTTTGCTAAAATGACTTGTCACATAGTCCGCCGTTCAACCGGACAGTGTTATCATCGCGGGGTTCCTGTACGATAAAAGCGGGCAAGTATGTTATTATAAAAAATGAGTATACAAAGATTAGCAGCTAATCTTATGGACTCTGTTTTAAACAAATAGCGGTTTTTCCCGATTATATAGATGAGAATTTTGGTTTATACTTTTTTCCATAAATGAGGTGCTGCAATGTTAGGCAAAATTTTCTCTTATCTATCTAAAACTCTTGTAAGAATACTTACGGTAATTGTTTTGGCTTTCCTTTTTGCAAGCTGTTCGGAAACATTATTAAATCCCGAAGAGGATAAAGATGATTCACCGGTACTCGGCTGGCCGGAACCCCAAACTTTGTTTTACAATATGGGTACAGGAGATTTACAATTCAAAATAAAATGTAGCATTTATAGCCAATACAATGCAGCAATTGTTGAATTTACAAATTCCGAAGATCCGAGCGGTTATTCTATGTCTTTGCTTCCGGCTGCACCGGTATTAAGTTTTACCCATAATTTGGGACAGGTGAAAATAAATGCACGTGTTCAACTTATCCCTCCCAGTTTATATAAACCGGGCAGCATATATCTTAATTGTTTTTATTCAAGATTAGATGGATCGGATGAACATTATTTTGAAGGACAGATTTGTACGTGGAATGCAGATTGACGTAAATAATTTTTGTTTATCTTTATAAAGGTACCAAATATGTCAAGTAAAAATATTACAAGATTAATCGGAGTGTTTATAAAAATATCGGTGCTATGTGTTTACGTATTTTTATTTACAAGCTGTTCCGAAACTGTGTTAAATCCGGAAGATATTAAAGATGATCCCCCGGTTCTCGGCGGCTGGCCTGAACCGATTACATTTTTTAATACTATCGGCGAGGATGATTTACAATTAAACATAACATGTAAGGTATATTATTATCCGTCAATCAATTACAACGTAGTAGAGGTTCATTTCACAAATTCCGAGGATAGTTACGGAGGAACTATAACTTTATCGCCAAATATGCCGAGTGCATATAATATTACTTTTGATATCGGGCAAAAGAAGTTAGTTGTGGAAAATATAGGAATGGCCCCTGCTTACTTAAACGAGCCTGGGAGATTATATATTTCGGGTACATATTATTCGCAACGGGATGGACTTCCGTTTAATTTAAAACTTTGCACGTGGTACGAAGACGGATCTACAAAAAAATAATCTTATAATTAAGTAGGATAAATGCCGGAATCCTTTCAAAAGATTCCGGCATTAAATTTATTTAATCGGAAACTACTTCGATAGCCGGATTAATTTCTCTTCTCAATAAATTTTCAATAGCAACCAACGTACCTCGGATTGCACTTGGGCAGCTTCCGCAAGCGCCCTGGTAACGGATTTTAAGAGTTAAACCATCGAGTCCGCGCACTTCCAAGCCGCCGCCGTCGCCCGCCAAAGCAGGGCGTACACGTGTATCGAGTATGTCGTTAATTTTTTTCAGCAAAACGGTCTCTTCTTCTTTCGTAACTACAATTTCCTGTTCTGCGGGAATTAAAGATTTGTCGAAGTTCTTTATAAAATCAACAAACGGGCGTTGAATTTGACCCCATTGTGTGCCGGGATCTTTTTCGATAGTAATAAATTTATCCATGTAAAACACGGAAACCACGCCGGGCAATTCAAAAATTCCTTTAGCGAGCGGATCGATTTGCGCTTCTTCTTTATTCTGAAAACTTCTCGTTTCTCTATTAAGCAGTTTTTCATTTAAAATAAACTTGAGAGCCTGCGGATTCGGGGTTAAATCAACATCTTGTACCGATAACATTTTTTACTCCTTTTTGATACTAAACCATAATTAATATCTGATAGTTCTTTTACATTACAAGAATATCAAAATAAGTCGTTGTATTCAAGTGGCGATTAATTTCTGGAAAGTGCTATTTATTGTTAATTATTAGAACAAACTCACCTTTTAAATTTGTATCCGAAATGATTTTAAAAATTTCTGTAGCGGTTCCGCGGAAAAATTTTTCATCTTTCATTGTTAGATTAAAAGCTACACATGCCAGAATTGAAGGACCGAATATTTTAATTACATCGCCGAGAATTGCCTTTAATCTATACGGGGTTTCCATAATAACTAATATTTCTTTTATGTTTTTTAACCGGAGTAATTCTTTGCGCCGCAAATCGCTTTTAGGTGAAAGCCACCCGGCATAATAAAATTTATCCGGTTTGAAGCCGGAGCCGATAATTGCAGGTAATAGGGAATTAGCGCCCGGAACCGGGACAACATCGATGCCGGAATTAATACACATTTGTACAAGAATAAATCCCGGATCGGAAAAAAGCGGTGTGCCGCAATCGGTTATCAGCGCAGCAGATTTTCCCTCTTTTATTTTATTAATAATTTCTTGCGAAGATTCTTCTTCGTTGTGTTCGTTTACCGAAAACAATTCCTTTTTTATTTGGTAGTGTGCAAGTAATCTTTGCGCTTCTTTGAATTCTTCGCAGATAATAAAATCGACTTCCTTAAGAACTGATAAAGCGCGGAGTGTTATATCGTCGTAATTGCCGATTGGGGTTGAAACAAGATATAGTTTTGAATTCATTCTTCACCATATTATTCAAACAACACGAAAAGCATTTTGCTTTCCGTGTTGCCATCGGTGATAAGTTATAACAATTCTTTTAGTTTAGCTTGAAGATGCACAAGTTCGACGGATAGTTTTTCATTTGTGCTGCGGATTTTTATTTCAACTTTTCCTTCTTTCAAGTTCTTTTCGCCAACAACGACCTGAACAGGCATTCCCATTAAATCGGCATCGTTGAATTTAAAGCCTGCGCTTACGTCTTTTCTGTCGTCGTATAAAACTTCGTAGCCGAGTTCGGTTAAATGCATGTAAAGTTTATCGCAAGTATCGGATACGATTTCGTTTTTCATATTCAAACCGACCAATTGAATATCGAACGGTGCCAAGGGTTTCTTCCAGATTAATCCTTTTTCGTCAAAATTCTGTTCGATAAAACATGCAAATACTCGGTCAACGCCAATGCCGTAACTTCCCATTACCACGGGATGATCTTTACCGTTCTCGTCTAAAAATCTTACGCCGAGCGCTTCGGAATATTTTGTGCCGAGTTTAAAAATGTGGCCGAGTTCAATCGCTTTAAATACTTCTAAGTTTGAATTGCATCTCACACATTTTTCACCGCTTTCTACGGTTCGTAAATCGAAATATTCGAGTTCGGGTAAATCGCGTTTTAAATCTATCCCGCCTATATGGTAATCGTTTTTGTTTGCGCCGCTGTAAAGATTGTTTGCGTCCTTTAAAAGATTATCCGCGATGATCCTGTGTTTAAACCCGATTGGGCCGATTGATCCAGCATCAGCGCCGGAGATTTCTTTTAATTCTTCGGGATGACAAGGGCGGACTTCGCCGCCGAGTACGGAACCGAGTTTTGTTTCGTTAACTTCGTCGTTGCCGAGCATAAGAACCAAAACAGGTTTACCGTCGTGCATATAAACTCGCGATTTTGCTGTTTCGTGTTCGTGAATATTTAAGAACGCACAAAGTTCATCAATTGATTTTACGTTCGGCGTTGATATTTCATAAACGGTTTTACTTTCGTTATTGCGTTTGGCTTGTTCGGCAACGGATTGTGCAACTTCTACGTTTGCAGCATAACCGCACTTTTCGCAATATGCAACAGTATCTTCGCCTGCATCGCTTTTAACCATAAACTCTTCTGATTTGCTTCCGCCCATCGCGCCGCTTGACGCGCCGACAACAAAATATTTCAAACCGCATCTATCGAAAATTTTTCTGTATGCTTTATCATGCAGCGCATATCCAACATCGAGTCCTTCGAAATCTTTATCGAGAGTGTATGCATCTTTCATCATAAACTGTCGCCCGCGAATAACGCCGCTCCTTGGGCGCGGTTCGTTTCTAAACTTGGTTTGTATTTGATACCAAATCTGCGGCAAATCTTTGTACGATGTAATTGCGCCCTGTGCGTGGTACGCAACAATTTCCTCGTGTGTCGGGGCCAAAACATAATCGCGGTTCTTTATGTGAAATAAAGTATCGCCGAAAGCGGCAACACGCCCTGTTTGTTCCCAAATTTCTTTTGGGTTTAAAGCAGGGTATAAAAATTCCTGACCGCCTATTGCATTCATCTCTTCGCGAATAATATCCATAATTTTTCTAAGAACTTTATAACCGAGCGGCAGCCACGTATAAATTCCGGCCGAAAGCTGGCGCACAAGTCCCGCGCGTATCATTAAAATATGGCTTGGTATTACTGCCTCTGTGGGAGTTTCTTTTAATGTCGGTACAAAAGATTTGCTGAGTCTCATTTAAGTATTGGTTTTGTTGAAAAAATTAAGGGCAAAGATAAGAAATGCGGCCGGGAATAGAAAAACAAAATATAAAGGTATTGGAATATTGTTAATACAAATATTTTTTGTTGCAATTTAAAGAATAAAAAACGATTTTGTTTTTGACCTCAAACTATATGTGAGTGCAAAATCAGAGTATTTCAAAGATTTTTTGAAAAGTGTTTTTTTCTATTTAATAAGATGTGATGAAAAAGTACACGATTATTGTTTTTATAGTATTCTTTTATCTCTCTTCTTATGCCCAATCAAAACTTGGCTGGAGATATGAACCGTATTTTTTTATTTCTAAAAATGTAGTTAGCGGAGTACTTTCTTACAAAAGTGAAAAATCTTTTAATCCGCAACCCGTTAGTATTTATGCATCATATAAATATTTTTTAGATAATGAATTTATAGTTAATCCCAAATTAGGGTACTTGATATCTTCCGATAATTCGGAAGATTTTTTCGATGGATGGGAAATGGGCTTACTATTACATTATAAAACATGGAAAGAGTTGTACTTATCAAGTGGAATTATGATGCACTATAACAATTATAATGTTTATCCCCAAATTATTATTGAAAGCGGTTGGATACCATTTTTAGTTGTAGGTTCAGGCATAAATATTACCAATGTGTTTAATATTGAACTACAATATTTAATTGCATTGAAGAAACAGTACGGTTTAATTAACTCAGAAAATACGAGAAAGGTACTTGGTGAATTAAAACTTAGCTTCGGCTTTGAGTGGGAATTATAGTAAAGATCGATTTAGTAATTTCTCCCCCAAAAATGATTTTACTTCATGAAAGCGATAGAGTAACGGGATTTATTTCGTAAGTCCCGTTTCTAATTTATGTGAAAATGATTTTCCTTTTCTTCAAAAAATTATAATGCACTCTTATGAGAATAAAAAATATTTTCTTCATAATCTTTCTGCTAATTACTGTTTTCCAATCGCAAAATAAAGCACAACTTTCAGTCGGACTTATTCATGAACCTTTTAAGATAACTGGCGATTTTAATACCCCAAGTATTTCAACAATTGGGGGATCGGCATTTGTTTGTTATCAAGTAGATTCAACAAAATCTATTTCGTTGAGGATAGGTTTTTATGCTAAAAATTTGGATGCAAGAATCTTTGCCGGAACACAGTATTCTATTTTAGGAGAATATAAATTTACTAGAAAAATATTTTCACTTTTTGGCCTGAGTTTATACGAAAATAATGCAACCTCATCGATGTCTGGGAGAATTACAAATAAATCGGTAATGTTTATTAATGCGGGAATTGGAATAAATCCAATTGACTGGTTTAAGAATGAAATTATTTTACTTTTTCCTGTTGGTAACAGTGAAGTTGCCACTGTAAAATTTTTCTATGATCAAATATCACATTATCATATTGATTACATAATAAAAGTTAATTTCGTCTTTATATTAAAGTTGTAGTTGCCAGCAATCCAAATCTTATTTTTAGCAATTTCTTTTTCTGACAAACCGATTTATTCATATTTTTAATTGTTGGAAATAAAATATTATATCGCTTATTCTATCAGCCGAATATGTCATACTGACATCAGGAAGAGAAGATTTTATGGATAATTTTAATCCAGTTACACAAGACGCACCGAGCGATCCTCAAAACCCGGCATCGATGGCGCCTGTAATTTTAGAAAGCGGCGGCTCGAAAATTTTAGGGACAATGTTTATAGCTTCAGGTGCGGGACCTCACCCGGTTATAATTTTACTGCACGGTTTCCCCGGCAATGAAGTTAATTACGATCTTTCTCATACTTTACGGCGGCAGGGATTTAATGTCTTGGTTTTTCATTACCGAGGCTGTTGGGGCAGCGAAGGAAATTATTCCTGGCAGAATTTAATTGAAGATACCAGTGAAGCAATCAATTTTGTAAAAAGCGATTACGTTTGTGAAAAATTCCGGGTTGATAAAAACAATATAATTCTTATAGGTCACAGCATGGGAGGTTTTGCCGCTCTTTACAATTCAATATTGCACGATGAAATTAAAAACGTTGTATCAATAGCGGGGTTTAATTCGGGCGCATTCGGTGAAATTCTTGCCATCAATAAAATGATTTACGATTACAGCGTTCAAACAATTCAACCCGCCGTACCTTTTGTAAAAACCGAATCAGCTGAAAAGTTAATGGATGAATATGTTGTTCATAAAACAGAGTGGAATCTTTTAAATCATATCGGTAAACTATCGCAAAAAAATATTTTAATGATTGCATCAAAATACGATACGATTGCACCGATTGATATTCATCATAAACCACTTGCGGATAAATTAAGAAGTAAAATGGAAAATGGAAGAAGTAAAATGGAAGAGCATATACTTGAGACCGGGCATTCATTTTCGGATAAAAGGATTGAACTTTCAATGTTAATTTCCAAATGGCTTTATAATATTATTTAAGGGAAAAAATGGAAGAGAATAAAAATAAAATTGATATGTCTTCGGAAGAATTTAAAAAATTCGGTTACGAGTTGATTGACTGGGCAGCAAATTATTTAGATAATTTGGAATCGTATCCTGTACTTCCTAATGTAAAACCTGGTGACATTAAATCCAAGTTACCAAATAATGCACCGGAAAAATCGCAGCCGTTTGAAGATTACATAAAAGATTTGAACGAAATTATTCTGCCGGGTGTAACACATTGGCAGCATCCGAACTTTATGGCGTACTTTAATTCAACCGGAAGCAAGCCGTCCATTCTTGGCGAACTTGTTGCTGCGGCTTTCGGCACAAACGGAATGGTTTGGAAATCAAACCCTGCGTCAACCGAACTTGAAGAAACAGTTTTAAATTGGTTCCGAGAATTAATAGGTCTGCCTAAAAATCATTTTGGAGTTGTGTATGATTCAGCTTCGGTGAGCACGATGCATGGAATTGCCGCAGCGCGCGAAAATGCAGGATTGAATATTCGCGAACATGGGATGAACGGCGCACCTAAAATGATTTTGTACTGCACCGAGCACGCACATTCTTCAATTGATAAATCAGCATTAACTCTTGGAATTGGAATGGATGGAATTCACAGGATACCTTGCGATGGAAATTTCGCGATGATTCCGTCTGAACTTTCAAAAGCAATTAAAGAGGACCGCGCAAAAGGTTGTGTCCCGTTTTGCGTTGTTGCAACAATCGGCACTACATCTTCAACTGCAGTCGATCCCGTTAATGAAATTGCCGACATCTGTGAGCGCGAAAATATCTGGCTGCATCTCGACAGCGCATATGCAGGCGTTACGGCAATGCTGCCCGAAATGAAAAAATATTTTAAAGGATTTGAACGTGCTGATTCAATAGTAATAAATCCGCACAAATGGCTTTTTGTTCAGCTCGATTTTAGTATTCTATACACACGCAAACCGCAAGTATTAAAAAATGCTTTCAGTCTGGTACCGGAATATTTGAAAACATCCGAAGACAATATTGCAATAAATTATATGGATTACGGAATTCAACTTGGGAGAAGATTCCGTTCAATAAAATTATGGTTTGTAATGCGTTACTTTGGAGCTGAGGGTTTGCGTGAAAAACTACGCGAGCATTTAAGATTGGGTCAGCTATTTGTCAGATGGGTTGATGTTGATCCAAAGCTTGAAAGAATGGCCCCGGTTTATTTCAGCACAGTTTGTTTTAGATATAAGCCGAAAGATATCAGTGATGAAAATTTAATAAACGACTTAAACTTGAGACTTTTGGAAAAAGTAAATTCAACCGGGAAAGTTTTTATGGTTCATACAAAACTTAACGGTAAAATTGCTTTGCGTATGGTAATTGCCGGAATGCGGACGGAAGAAAAACATGTTAAACTTGTTTGGGATGTTATTAAAGATGAATCAAAATCACTTTAACGATTTTTATTTTATGCTCTTGATCTGTTATTAAAAACGAGATCAAGAGCAAGATTAAGAACAAGAACCCGTCTAGATGAAGCCGCGCCTGCTTCGTCTTACGGTCGAGTCAAGGCGGGCAAGATTTAAAACAAACCTTCAATAGATAAATATCTTTCACCCGTATCATAATTAAACGCCAATACTTTTTTGCCTTCGGGAATTTCTCCAAGTTTTTTAGAAACCGCTGCGAGTGATGCGCCTGAAGATATTCCAATAAACAATCCTTCTTCTTTGCCTGCACGCTGAGCAAATTCAAACGCTTCTTCTTTTGTTATTTGGATTACACCATCAAGCAATGACGTATCCATAATTTTAGGGATGAATCCGGCGCCTAAGCCCTGTATCGGGTGAGGCCCGGGTTGACCGCCCGAAAGAACGGGGGATAAAGCAGGTTCAACTGCAAATACTTTTGTGTTCGGGAATTTTTCTTTCAATACTTTTGCAACGCCTGTAATATGCCCGCCTGTACCTACACCTGTAATAAGGTAATCAATTCCCTCCGGAAAATCATTTAAGATTTCTTGAGCTGTAGTTCTAATATGTACTTCTGTGTTTGCGGGATTTTCAAACTGCTGTGGTATCCAAGCTTTTGGATTTGCTGCGGCAAGTTCGTTTGCTTTTTCGATTGCGCCTTTCATTCCTTTTTCTCGCGGAGTCAATTCAAGTTTTGCGCCGTATGCCGCCATAATTTTTCTTCGTTCTACAGACATTGATTCCGGCATTACCAAAATCAATTCATAACCTTTAACAGCGGCAACCATCGCTAAACCGATGCCCGTGTTGCCGGATGTAGGTTCGATAATAATGCTGTCTTTTTTAAGAATTCCTTTTTTCTCGGCATCTTCAATCATTGCAAGGGCGATCCTATCCTTAATGCTTGCGCCGGGATTCGCTCGTTCGAGTTTTACCCAGACTTCATGTTTATTTCCAAAAAGTCTGTTGATTTTAAGATGCGGTGTATTGCCGATTGTTTCTAATATATTTTGCGCTTTCATTTTTTATTCCTTTTGTTAAATAATGAAATCAATTGGTTCTTCAAATTCTTTGTTGCTTTTAACGCGTACTTCGCTTTTGTTGTAAACTATAGAATTCGGTTCGATGCTTTGGGTAATCCACGCATTACCGCCGATAACACTGCCTTTCCCGATGACTGTTCTACCGCCAAGAATAACCGCCTGCGAATAAATTATTACGTCGTCTTCAATTGTGGGATGACGTTTAGTCTGTGCTAAAATTTTATCAACACTCAACGCACCGAGAGTAACACCCTGGTAGAGTTTTACATTTTTGCCGATGACGGTTGTTTCACCAATTACAATTCCTGTCCCGTGATCAATAAAAAAAGGCGAATCGATAGTAGCGCCGGAGTGAATATCAATACCTGTTTTTTCGTGAGCATATTCGGTAAAAATTCTCGGTATGATCGGAACTTTCAAATTGTAAAGTTCGTGAGCAATTCTATAAATAATAATTGCTCTAAAACCAGGGTAGGCGAGAATCACTTCATCAATACTTTCGGAAGCGGGATCGCCTTTGTAAATAAAATCCGCATCATCCCATAACATCTTGTGGATGTCTGGAATTTTTTGAATAAAATTTTCGGCGACTTCCTCAACATCTTTCGGCGATTGCCCGTTTAACAATTTAATAAGTTGAATCAAATCCCGTTTTAGAAGCTGCAATTTTGAAATCACATCTTCTTGCGTATTATAAACTTTGTTCGAAAAATGCGGAAAGAGGAAATCAATTAATCCGTTTAAGTAATCAATCGCTTCGGTTTTAAGAGAAGCAGTGCACGAATGCGTTTGTCTTTTCGATAATAAGTCTTTTGCAAAATGAGTAAAAATATTCCTATTCAGGGTTTCCATTTCCATTCCGTTAAAAAGTTATGTTAGAAAAAATTTATAAGGATTGAAAACTGATTTATAATCAGTTACAACAACAGATGCATTTACAACAGTACAAAGCCGAAAGGGGAGATTTTCCGGTAACGTTTTGAGAGAAGTTTTCCACTATGTTAAAATTAGCTTTCATAATTTAATATTTTTTCGAATCACTAATACTAAAATGCTTTCTTTTCCTAAAAAGTTCAATAGTACAAAAAAATAAAAAGCGGCGTTTGTGCCGCCTTTACTGTTGAGAAATAACTTGTTTGATTATTTAACAACTTTAACTTCTTGAGCTTGCGGTCCTTTTGGTCCATCACCAACAGTGAATTCAACATGTTGACCTTTTTCAAGGCTTTTGTATCCTTCGGATTCAATTGAACTGAAGTGAACGAATACTTCACCACCTTGACTGCGCTCGATAAAACCGTAACCCTTTGCAGCATTAAACCATTTTACGGTTCCGTTTTCACGCTCTGCCATTAAAAAAACTCCTATAAATGTTACTGTAACAAATAGTAATTAGAACATTGAAGCGAAACAATATTTGAAAACTTGAGATAGTACAACGCTCCGGGCGTCAAACTTAGCAATAAAAATTTTTCAAATCAAAGATAATTTAGATTGACAAATTACGCTTTTATCATTACGGCAATTTGGTTTGCCTGTTTCTGATTGTACTCGAAAGCTATTTTTTTATAATTAACTAAATCTATAATAGTACCGATTAAACAAATTCCACCCGTCAACAAATATAAAATCCCGAGCCCGATTTGATCTGTTATAAAACGCTGTATTCCGGATACGCCTAAAAATCCGACGAGAGTTAAAAGCAATATTGTTTGAGGATCTCTTCGGCGGGTACGATAAATATTGGCAAAACTACGTGCCTGATTCTCATCCAGATTTTTAAGAAGTCCGGCAATATACATTTGTTCTTCGCCCATAATTTCGGGCATTAATTCGTAGACGTTAGCCATATACAACCTCTTTTGTTTTGTGATAGTTGTGAATCATTTTTTTTGTTAATTTGAAAATCCGCGCAGATATAAGTATTAAAGCAATTATTCCGAGGGGATGAGTTTTTAACGAATGAATTAAATCACCGTGGTAAAAAAAAGAAATTGATCTTCCCAGACCGCAGCCGGGGCAAAAATCGATTCCGATATTATGAAAAGGGCAAAGCGTAAATTGCTGAACCTGGTATGGATTAATAAAAAACAAATAAACCAATCCAATAAACCATAGAACCGCTTCCCATTCGATAATTTTTATATATGGTTTAAACTTCCTCATCGTTTCCGGTTTTTACGAAGTGATATTACCTTTTAAAAAAATATGAATCAAGATTTATGTGATTAGTCGTTTCAAAATGTTAATTGTTTTCAACCCAGTTTAATTTTTGTTATAGGCGTAACCATATTGTTCTCAAATGAAACTATATCAAGTTTTGAAATTGCGCCTACTATTTCCAGGTTCTTAGCATTCAATTCATCGGCGAGACTTTTGCATTTAAGAGGATCTAAATTGTTCGCGATTCCAATATGCGGAATAAAGGGAATATCAAGCCGTAAATCTTTTTCGAGAGGTCCCGTATAAAGCGCATCATGAAGTTTAACAAATATTCTATATCCTTCTTCCGGGATAAGAAATACGTCTGTATAATCGCTGAAAAAATCTTTAACAATCTGCGCGCACCTAAGCACAAAATAGAATTCATTAAATTTTTTAGCGACAGAAGAAACATGCGGGATAAAAGTATTTATGTCGGTATTAAATACGGGAAATACAATTGTAAAATGAGGATTAACAATACTGAAGTAACGTTCGTCGTATTTTTCTCGGAAAGATTGGATTAACGAAAAATCTTTCTTCTCAATTTCAGGATATGCCAAAACAAGTAATGCCACTTTTTATCGATGTCTTATTAGAAATGATTTTATACTTTATTTCATCAACAATTATATTTTTCCTTTAACACATTAATATGATGTTCGGTATGACCGGCTAAAATATAAGCAATTGCTCTTACAGAAACTGGATTTCCGCTTGCATTTCCCATACGCGGCCACATATCATCCGTAAATCCTTTAAACATCAGAATGTTGGATTCACGCACGAGAAAAAATTCGTCAACAATTTTCTCGAACAAAATATTTGCATAATTGGAATGAATAATATATTCGTTCTGTTCAAATCCTAATAATGGTTTAGAATCGTTTCGGGAAATTCGGAGTGCGCGGTACGCAAATATTCTTTCGCCGTCAAGTATATGCCCAACGACTTCTTTTATACTCCATTTATCATCCGCGTAACGAAAATTTGCTTTCTCTTCATCTATAGTTTTTAAGAAACCTTTTAAAGTATTTTGCTGATGTATTAAAACCTCAATAATATCGCCATCGGGTACGAGGTTGATGTATTTTCCATAATACTGTGCGTGTTCTTCCTTAGTTGGTCGCTGTTTCATTTTAAAGTGCCTTATATGTTTTTGTTATAGTTAAGATATTTACAATATCGAAAAGGTTCAAATTGGCAAAGTCATTACTTACCTAATAATTTCAACCTTGGTTGTTCCGGACGGATAAAATTGACTGAAAAAATATCCTTTATTTAAAAGTGCATCTTTATTCTTTTGAAAAAATTCAATCACTTGTTCAATTCCAATTACTTTAGTAATGCCAATCCGCAGGGTTTGTTGTTTATCAACATATAAATCTCCTTTATATGGAATCATCGGGTTGTAATCAATATCGTGCTCGCGGGATAATGGGCGTATTGTATATTCGTATTCTGCAGGAACAGAGCGCACTAATCCAACCAATTCAAAATTGGGAACGCCGTCGCGGATAGCAAGAACAATACCTCCGCTGTAGCCCTTGTTAAAAACAGCATCTATCAAAAAACCGTTCTTCTCTTTAGCCCCTTTACTTACAATACCTTTTGAAACCATTTTATAATTCATCGGGAAACCGAAAACGTAAACAAAGCTGCCCCATTCAAGTTCATTTGATTTGCCCCACGGATATTCAAATTTTGTAAGAGGCAGTGATTCTGAAGGATTTGTTTTCATTCCGAGCACCGCTATGTCGTTAATTTTATCCATTAAAATTATATCAAGTTCTCCGTTATTTGGTAAATCCGGAGCGAAGTTGGACTGTCTTGATTTAATTGAAATACTCTGAATGTATTTAGAAAATGAGCCGTCGGAGTTTACAAAATATGATACTATTGTATCTGGATAATTCACAATATGCGCTACAGAAAGCAGCCCGATTTTATCCTGGTCGGAGTATATTAATGTTGCAGTGCCTGATGAAGTACGGTTAAAATATACTTTTTCGATCGCATGTTTTTCAAAATCCATATTCTTTAAATCGGGTTTTGAAAATTTTGTGTCGGGGCCGAAAACATAGCCGGTATAGAAAGCAACGCTGTTTAGCAGTTTTATGCTTTTGCTTATTTGTTCAAGCTGCTGCGAGGAATTATTGTAAGGAAATTCGCTGTCGTATTTCCCATCTGTTAATGTTGGATATATTTTTTCATAAACAGAACTACATGAGATGGAAAAAAAGATTACAAAAATTAAAACACTATTTCTAATTAAGTTTTTCAAAATATTCCCCTGGTTTTGAAAATCTTAAACAAATATTTAGTTGTAATAAAACAAATCCATTTCCTTTCGAAAGAAAAGAGTTTGATTTTGACATCACAGTACAATTATACATTTATTTAAATCATTATGAAATACTCTTTCGAAACACTTCGCATAGTATATGATAAAAATTATTCAACTTCATTTTTATAGTTCATAAAATTTTGCGACCATGCATTCCTAAGAAACATTTGTTCGGGAGTAGAGTTTTCAATTAATTTGAATACATGCTTAATAGCACGGGGAAGCATGGTAACCTGTGTAGAAACTTCTTCGCCTTTACGTTTTACTGTAAGATTAATTGTCGCGCCGATTTTTAGAGTGTTAATTTTAGCGGCAATTTGCTGAATGTTTTGCATCGTAATTTCTTCGCCTTCGAATTTATAAAGTATATCGCCGGGCTGTATTTTACCTGCGTTTTGTGGGCCTACATTTGTTACTACAAAATTGTTATCTACAAAACCAATACTGAAACCAATTCCAACTTTTGAGGAATCAAAACCGGCAGATTCGGTGTAATTGATACCGAGTTTCCGAAAGTAATCTTCAACCGGAAGCTTTTCAGTTCCGGCAATATAATTTTTTATAAAATCTCCAACTTCGGGGTAGGTCATTGCTATGAGATCGTTAAAGAAATTTTCTTCGCTTATGCTTTTTTCGGCTCCGTATTTTTTTAGCAAATCAAGAATCAATTCCCGCAATCCTTTTTTACCTTTTGATAACTCCAACAATCTTATATCGAGCAAAGTAGCGACTGCAGCGCCTTTATTGTATATATTGAAATACTGATCCTGCTTTTCAACGGCTTTAACTCCAAGTTCGGTTAAAGATAAGTTTTGATCAAAACCATCGTTGATAGAAAGTTTATTTCTCAATTGGTTTAAAAAATCATCGATGGAAACCAAATAATCTCTCATCTGCAAAATATCGGAAGCCCATTCGGTTACTCCTTCATAAAACCAAAGATGCTGCGACATAACGGGTTTTTCATAATTAAAATTTGCAACAAGTTCGCTGTGTATATGAAGCGGGGTAATTACATGAAAAAATTCATGTGCAGCCGTTGAACGCAATTCACTCATATACTGCTCATTTAATGTGTCTTCCCTGAAGACATAAAATGAACTGTAATTATGTTCCCACGCCCCGGCTGAAAAATCTTCGAATGAAAAAAGAAAAACATAGCGTTCGACGGGAAGTCCTTGCGTAAATTGGCTTTGAGCGTTTAGTATGTCTTCCAAACCAATAAGCAGGTTTTCTGATTTTATCAATCCGGTTTTTGAATAAGTATAAACATCTATTACGGTGTTATCTATTGTTGTAGTTGCTTTTGTTAAATTGCCGAGAAGAATGGGGGAATCTACAACCATGTCAAAATCCTGCGCCGTGTAATAACCGTTTGCGTTTTGTACAAGCGCAGTTCCGGCCGTCCACTCGTTAGGATATTCTAATTTTATTTCGATTGGATATTTTTGCATTCCATGAAAATAGCCGAACACGCAATGACCGTTAATAACGGCAAAATCATTTTCGAGGGAAGTTCCGCACATCGGGTAGATAGCATCTTTTTGGATTTTTGAATCCCAAGTTTCTTCTATTTCATAAGCAATTTTACCTACAGAGGAGGGATTTGATATTTCCCATTGATTCTGTGAAATATTGGTAACAGGAATTTCCAAATTATTCTTGTCGAAAGCTTTAAAGTTTTTTACATATCGCCCGATGTCCATTATTTGATAAGTGCCGGGTGCGGCGGCGGCAAATTGAAAGATTTTGTTTTGCTCACCAAGTTTATCGGGGATTAAAGTTACTTTGAATAAATCATCTGCGCGGTCGTTTAGATTCACATGAAATTTGTGCTGTGCCGAAATTATCGAAAGGGCCGTGAGGAATATTACCAATAAAAGACTAATGAAGCTGATCTTGTTTTTCATGTTTAGTTTACCGAATTATAATTGAAATACAAGAATTCAGACGCCCGCAGAATGTAAAGGTTCTATAAAAGTTTTTGTTTATTTCACAGCGTAACTTAAAGTTACACCGAAAGAATAAAGATGATTTTTAGTTTTTACATTTCTTATCGGCTCACTCGGTGTTTCGGGATTAACAACCAAATATTCAATGGAATTAACCGGGATAATCGAGTAGTCAAACTTTATAACTACGGGATGTTTTAAACCCATAATTGCCATTGGAATTTTGAGCCCCGCGCCGTACCGCCAGTTAAATTCTTTTCTATCAAACAAAACGGAGTATTCGGGGGAGTTTAAAAATCCCGCGCGTACCGAAACAATTTTGAAAAAAGTAGCTTCGATACCTCCGCTCCAATAATCTACATCATTCTTTTCGGCTTCGGAAGGATTAATTAGACTTTTATATTCACCTGTTACAAGGAGATCGATTTCAAAACGCGTTAATCTGCCGAGTATCAAATTAGATTCATATGCAAAACCCGCGCGTAAATACTGCGGCAGAGTGACTTCATAAGTTTCGTTAAAAATAAATTTGTGCTCTTCCTCGTATTTAGTGCCGAAATTTTGAAGCGACAGACCAAGAGATAAATCCGATACCATTTCTTCGGTATCGATTAAATTTGGGAAAGTATATATAAGTCCGGCATCAAATAAAAAAGCGTTGTTCGAAGATATTTCATAAATGCCCGGCGTAGTAGAAGTTAAATCGCGGTTAAAAATTTTAACGCTAACGCCTGCTGAAAAATTGCGGATTATATTATGTGAATAGGATAATGCGAGTGTTGTATTCTTATCAGTGCTTTTACCGCCTTCTGCAGTTAAAACGTATTCACCGGACGAATACTGGTTAAATGAAAAACCGAAATTGCCGTGTTTTAATGGAAGGGCAACTCCGGCGGAAATATATTTTGCATCTTTAATTACATCGTTCCAACCATGCGAACGGTAATTATAGAACGCGGAAAAAGTATTTCTTCCGGCTACCGCTGCGGGATTTTCAAAAAAAGATTTTTCTTTTGATAATGCCGCAACAAACGATTCGCCCATTGCTATGCTTGCAGCATCGGTGTTAAAATCAAGCGAAGTATTTCTATAAGTTTTCTCGCTAATATAATTTTGTGCGTTTACCGATGCAACAAACATCATTAAAACAAAAACTAGAACGGCTTTCATTTTGCCCCCGTAAATATTTATAAATAAACCTTACTGCAATCCCATGTAAAATTGTTTTCAAAATTTATTAAACATATTCAAAATAGAAAGAGCATTAATTTTGCTACCGCAAAGATTCATTAATCCTATTTAACCTTTTCAAACAAAAGTTCTGTAAAAATAAAATCAGGGGAGTTCGGTACTTCGAAAGTAATTTTATTAGGATTACCGTTAAAATCCATTTCAAATTTTAACCAGCCGCGTGTTAAGAATTCGTCTTGCCAGTCTATGTAAAACATATCGTATTGATAATGATTCAATATTCCGTTAAAAGTTGGAGTAGGGAGAAACTGTAAAAACAATTTATCATCTTTTAAAGATACTTCGGCTTTGCCGTACATTTTATCTTCATAAATACCGCAATACTTTTCGAGTGGTAAAGAAGGTTTCGAATCTTTATTCCTAATTTCTTCACGGCGTTTAAATTCATTATCGAAACGCTCTAATCTTTTCGTCCATCCTTCTTTTGATAATTTTAAATAATCTTTCGGTTCAACATCGGTCATAATATCAATAATATAACTGCGGACAGCGCTGACCATTCCTGTTTCGTAATTGCTGAGAATTACAAAACCGAAATTTTCTTCGGGCACCAATGTTACGTCGGAGATCATACCCGGCATGCCGCCGCCGTGGTTCAATACTTTTTTACCGTTTGTGTATCTTATAAACCAGCCCAAGCCGTAATTTAAGTTTCCAAAAGCAAAATGATTAGACCACATTTCATTTGCTTGTCTTTCGCTGAAAATCCGTTGATCGTTATATTTCCCTTTTGCCAATTGAAGACGAATCCATTGCGCCATATCCTTTGCGCTGGAATTAATTCCAAGTGCGCCATGTGCATTGTCTTTCTGAGTATAATCATATGTTTTCATTTCGCCGTTTTTTTGATAATGAGACATTGCAACATTTTCCGCTTCACGCATTTGAACGTAGCTTGTGTTTGAATTATTCATACCGAGTTTATCGAAAAAGTGTGCTTTTATATAATCGCCCCAGGAAGTATCTGTAACCGTTTTTATAATTTCGGCGGCTGTAATAAACATAATATTTTGATAGCCGTATTTGGTTCTAAAACTTGAAGTGGGTTTTAAAAATCTCGCTCTTCTTATAACTTCCTTTGTATCGTAGTTAGAGCCGAGCCATAAAAAATCACCGCTGAATGTAGCTAAACCGCTTCGGTGAGTTACGAGATCACGGATTGTAATTTCCTTTGTTACCCACGGATCGTACATTTGAAAATCAGGCAGGTATTTTGTCACAGGGTCGTCCCAATCTAATTTACCTTGATCAATGAGAATTGCAAGAGAAGCGGTTGTAAAGGCTTTACTGCACGAAGCAATTACAAAAAGGGTGTTTTCATCTACCGGTCCACTTTTTCCGTTTTCGCGAACGCCGTATCCTTTAACAAATTGGATTGAATCATCCTTAACAATTGCGACTGCAAAACCCGGCATTTTCCAATCAGTCATGGCGTTGTCTATGAAGGAATCGATTTTAGAAAATTTATCGCTCTGTGCATTAAGCGGAAATGTTAAGAATATTATCGCATAAATAAATAAACGGATTTTTTGAGATGAATGAATCATAAAATCTCCGATATAATTTTTATCTTAATAAAAATAATGATTGTTGTTGAAGTTTGCGGGTTTAAACTACAAAATTCGTTTTTGTTTTACTTTAAAAAGAAAAGGCAGGCGGAAAAAATCCGCCTGTTAATTGTTGAGCCCAAATTGTTTTTGAGCGAAGAAATTAGGAAATCTTTTCATCACGCAATGACCAATCAACTCGGCTATTTCTTCAGGCTTAAGCAAGTTTGTGTTGATTACTGTGTGATACAGCAGAGGGTCCTCAATATTTTTGTGGAAGTATTTCCAAATATAATTTTTGCGCGCTTCATCTTCTGTGCGTATAAATTCGGTTGCTTTCTTTTTGTCGATGCTGTAAAGCTTCATCGCGTTTTCAACCCTGAATTCAAACGGTGCAACAAGCCTTATGTGGAACGTATTTGAAAATAAAGAAGTAATGATGTTGGCGCCTCTTCCGACAAGAATAACATTTCCGAAACCGGCGAGTTTCATAATTGTTTGTGAAGTTTTATGAACCAGCAATAGCTTAGAAGGGCTGACGCCCATCATTTCAGAAAACCAGGAATCGAAACTGTGAGGTTTTTCTTCGGCAAGATATTTTCGGAAATGTTCGGGAAGATGATGATCTTCCATAACTTTTTCCATAAGGTCCCTATCAAAATACATCCAATCATCGTAACCTCTAACAGCCGATTGGTTAAAATAATCTACAAGTTTACTGCAAATAAATGTTGCGCCTATTCCGGTTTCACGGGAGAGGGTAATAGTAGGACCGGGATTAAGTTTACGCCTGTGATGCCGCGCTTCGTCCGAATCGTTGTAATGTCTTTCGATGTAGATGCGGGCTTTTTCGTAAGTGCCAAGTACTTTCATTTGTACCTCCATCAAATGTGATGTGAATGGAGGAAAGGAAATCTCGAAAGCAAGTTAATAAAAAGATTTATGAATGTGAATGGCTGATAGAAGTATTGTTGAATTAAAAAATTAATGTACCTTTTAATCGCGAGGAATAATTACGGCTCATAATTAGCGGCTGATCATAATCCTGCATTGTAATTAATAATGTTTGATTTTCGGATTTGCAGATTTTTTTAACATAATTAAGGTTTATAATCACTGAGCGGTTAATTCTTATAAATGTTTTGGAAGGAAGTATCTGTTCCCACTCGTTCAGGGATTTGCGAACACGTAAAATATTTCTGTCCTTCAAAAGAAGTTTTGAATGTACTTTGTCCGATAAAACGCATTCAATTGCATCGATAGAAATTTTTTCAGTCGTTTTAACTTCGGCAACAAATACCGAACTGTCGTTTTCCGATGAAGTGAGTTTTATTTTTTTCATTGTTGTATTTCTATAATATTAGGGTGATTTTCATCGTAGTAAAATCACCCTGTTGTTAAATTAAATACTTACCGTGTTGCAACTTAATCTGTTCTGCGGCCGATGATTGTTCTTCACTTTCGGCTGCAACTTGATTGATTATATAAACTGTATTGTTTGTGTTTACAATTATCTCGTTGAGAGCCGAACCATTAACCTTCTTTTCGATGCTATAAACAATCATTGTAAAGCCAATTTACTTAATTTCTACAAGTACTTTTGCTTTTCCTGAAACGCTTGAACTTTTTACAAATCCAATTGCGCCGGGTGTTGAATTTATTTTAGCTATAATATCTTCATCGGATCCAAAAGTTTCGGGAGCTTTAGCTTCACCCGTTAATTGCTTTTTCAACCACACTTTTTTTAAACTCAACAGGTCCTTACCAATCCCCGAATAAAATGCATCTTTAATGTCGGTTGAATTATCAAATACAACTATTTTCTTCCCATCCGACCATTTTGTTTGTGTTAATGAATATATGTTTACAACATCGGAAAGATTTATTGATTCCGTAACTGATTTATTGGCAATAACACTTACCTGCGCATTAACGACAACCGTAAATAAAATTATTGCGAATAAAAAGAGTAATTTTTTCATATTGTCAATTCTCCATTTTCATATTAGAATAAAATACTTACGCCAAGTTGATATGCCTTGTAATCCAATTGAACATTTACATCAAGCGGCGGTAGTTGAGGATTAATTACATAAGGGAAAGAGCCTTCTTCAATGCTGTATGTTGTATAAGAAGCTTTCAAGACAACTGAATCCATTAGCTTATAGCCCAAACCAAGTATATATCCTGTCATACCGGTTCCAAGTACATCGTCACCCTTATCTTCCATATAGCTGTAAGTGCCGTATCCATATAAATCATCTGTAAAATTATAACCGAGAGTTCCGTAATAGAATAACTTATCTTGATCCTCGGTTGTGTTTTTTGCATCTAACATAACCGCTATATATTCTCCTTCAAAAAAGAAATTGAATACAGAGTATCCGAGATCAAAAGCCAATCTTGTTCTTGGAACATCCTCCTGAAGAGTAGCTTGTAAATTTTTCTTATCAAAACTGCCGGAAATTCCAAATCTTAGATCGCCATAACTTGCACCAATACGCCCACCCCAAAGTTTAAAGTTTGTTGTATCAACGCTTGTTCCGCCGACAGAACCTCCATCAGGCCCTACTATATAAGTTCTTTCTGATTGGCCGAAAAATGCGGCATAATCCAATGTTAAGTCTCCAACGGGAAAGTATCCGCTTATTTGTGCAAACGCACGTTCTGGTATATAATCGTAAATATTTATAGTTGGAATTGCTGATTCATATATTAGTGGTCTTGTAATGTAGGGTATTAAAGGAAATCTGTTTTTTATTTCATTCAGATATGCAAATTTTGGAATTAATAATCCTAATTTGACGTTGAAAGCATCGCTTACTTGATAATTTGCCCATGCTTCCTGAAGACTAATACCACCCCATTTTAGTGAACTGTTGTAATTGCCTAGTATTTCTAAGTTTACCCATGCAGTTATGTTTGGCGACATTTCTTTTCTAAATAGTAAATTAAGCTGTTGTATTGATGGATTGAGATTATCTTCTTCTTTCTCAACCAATTTAAGCTTATCGAATCCAAATATTTCTTTTGGAACATTTGCAACGGCTCCGTAATTACCTTTTACTTTTCCAAGAGTTGCCTGGAAAAATCCAAAAACCTCGAGATCACTTTGTGCGAAAACTTCATGGCTTTGAATTACAAGAAGAATAGTAATTGTTAGAAATTTATAGAATGATTTCATAATTGTTAACCCTTTAGTTTTAAATGGTGCGTTGGTTTTGTGTATTTTGATATTCAGTATCATATAATCGTAATAAAAATTTATTAATAGAGAACTTTGCTGTGAATTGTAAATGTTTGTTGCTGAATGCATCATTGTGTTGTAAACGGCACATAAGATTTCTGAGCATATAATTCTCTGATTTAATGAAGATGTATATATTCAATATTTTTCGCTTTCCTAAGCATTGCCGTACTTCTAAAATGTTGGGTGATTAACATTTCTGTCAAATCACCCTTTTATTAAATTAAGCTCTTATCATGTTGTGCGATCTGTTCAATTGTCTTTGTTGAGCAGGTGAGTTTACATTCAGCTTAAATTTGCTAATCAGGTTTTGCAGATTGTTTGTAAGCATACTTAAATCTTCGGATGCTTTTGCGATTTGCTGAATACCCGAAGCAGATTCATTTGTAACATTGGAAATACTTTCTATGCTCTTGCTTATTTGCTCTGCAGCAGAAGACTGCTCTTCACTCGCAGCAGCAACTTGATTAATTACATCGATAGTATCGTTTGTGCTTACAATTATTTCGTCGAGAGCAGAAATTGCTTTGTTGGCAAGTTCTTTACCCGAGTCAACTTCTTTAGTTCCGCTTTCAATAGAATCTACTGCAATTCCCGTATCTTTTTGGATTTGCTTGATCATAGTAGCAATTTCTTTAGTTGCTTTAGTAGTACGCTCAGCAAGCTTACGTACTTCGTCGGCAACGACTGCAAAACCGCGTCCTTGTTCACCGGCACGTGCAGCTTCAATAGCTGCATTCAAAGCAAGTAAATTAGTTTGGTCTGCAATGTCGTCAATAACTTGAATGATTTCTCCAATTTGATTGCTGCTCTTGCCAAGTTCTTTTACGGTAGAAGCAGCGTCGCCAACAACTTGTGCAATTTTATTCATTCCTTCAACAGTTTGCTTTACAACCTCGCCGCCGTTTTTAGCTGCAGCACCTGCTTTTTTGGAATAATCAGCTGCCGATGAAGCATTTTTAGTAGTAGAAAGAATTGTTGATGCCATTTCTTCAACAGCGCTTGCGACTTCAGTAGTTTGAGCAGATTGTTCTTGCGAACCTGCGGCCATTTCTTCGGCGCTTGATGAAATTTGATGCGATGCGCTTGCTGTTGCCTGAATTGCTTCAGCTGTTGAGATTATCATCTCTCTTATATTTGTAACGGCCGAGTTGAAGCCTGTATAGAGTTTACCGATTTCGTCGTCTTTTTCGACGTTTAATTGAATCGTTAAATCACCTTCGGCAAATTTGTTCATCTCGGTTAGAATTTTTTCAATACTATCCGATAAATATTCCTTCTGGCGGTTGCTTTCTTTAACGGCTTCTTCAACTTTTACGGCTATGCTTTCTTTTTCTTTCACAAGCATTTCGTTGCCGTCTTTAATACTCTGCGTCATTTTCTTAAATGATTCGGCTAAAACACCGATTTCATCTTCACTTTGTATGCTAAGGTTTACATCCAAATTGCCTTGTGCAACTTGTTGTGCCGCTGTGTTTAAACCGTTAATCTTTTTAGTGATTAATTTAGTTATCCACCAAATCAATGTTATACCGACAAGTAAAATTGCAATACTAACTATAATTGAAAAAGTTACATTCGAAGCTATTGTATCGTTAACTGAATCGAGCGAATAAACAAGTGTTAGTTGACCTATATAATTATCATTGTATTTAATAGGTGCGTGGATAGTAACATCATTGTCGGTCATTACAATCTTGCTTTTGTTTGTTACAGGTACAACTTCAATTTTAAGATTGTTGGGATTATAGGAAACAATTTCGGATTTACTATCATCTTGGATTAAAATATAGGTTACATTTTTATCTTTTTGTGCCCAGTTAAAAGTTGTAGTTACGAGTGCAAAGTTGCTTTCGCCGAGTCCCATCCCAACGGAAAACGAAAGCATTTCACTGAGTGTTTCAACCTGCGCCTGAACTTTTTCCAAAGTAATCGATTTAAGTTTTGCGGGATAAAAAAGTGAGGTAAACAATACTACTAAAGCAAGTATGGCAACAACACCGCCTAATATCTGATAGCGAATCGACTTCTTAATAAATTTAATAAATTTCATCTTTACACCTTTTTGTTTGATTACGGAAAGAAGTCCCAAGCCGGGACTTCTTCCGTTTAACTTTTCTTAATTAATTGTAAGCAACACTTTAACGTTGTCGTTAACCTTTGAAGCAGAAATAAAACCTATTGCTCCGGGAGTAGAAGCAACTTTATTAAGTATTTCATTCTCCGAACCAAGGCCTTCGGGTGCTTGTCCTTCACCGGTTAACTGAAGTTTCATCCATGCTTTTTTCAATTCCATCGAAGATTTTCCAATAGCATCGAAAAATTTATTTGATGCTTCGTTGTCAGTCTTCAATGTTAAAGGGACAACAGCTTTGCCGTCGCTCCATGTTTTTGATTTTAATAGATAAATATCAGCTGCTTTGGATACGGTAATTTTACTATCGGCAACCGACTTGTTTGCAATAACAGCTACTTGTGCGGACATATTTACAGCAATAAAGAACAAGAATGCTGCTAAAAAGAATTTATAAACTTTCATTTTATTCTCCATTATCTTTTTGTTATTAATTAGAAACTAACGCTTGCGCCGACTAAATAATCGTTTCTTGTTCCTTTGCCAAAGAAACCCATATCAAAGTTTTGATGAACATACTGTGCTTTTAACAAAACAGCGTCGGATGCGCGATAGTATGCACCATAAGAATAAACTTTTAGTCCGTTGCTTATGAATAAATTATCCTGACCCTTTAAGTAATCATAACCTACATAGGCGGCGAGGTTATCAAAAATGTTATAAAGTAAATTCACGTGGCTGTATGTTTTATCAAAATCTTTCGGGAAAAATGGATTCATTGCTAATGTATTTTTCTTGTCCTGGGGGATATCATAATATACTTTAATCAATTCGGCCTCAAGTTCAAAGCCTGCAACTGAGTAATTAAGATATGTACCGAATCTTGTACGAGGGATATAACCGATTTTTAACGAATCTATATAAAAACCATTGTTGTGAAGATCAAAGCGTTTTTTGTCGCTTGTTACCGAAGCTCCCAATTGAAGGTCTCCATATTCAAAGCCAATTCTGCCGCCAAACATTTTATACGGTGTAGGATCCTGACCGGGTCCCCAGAAACTGCTGTTTGTATTTAACATACTTGTTTCGGAGTTTCCGTAAAAAGCAGCATAATTTACACTTAAATCACCAACGGGTATTGCGCCGTAAACTTGTAGGTTTGCAGATGTTGGTACAAATTCGCCTGTGCCAAACTGTTTAAAGAAGTATGTTTCATATGCTATTGGTCTATAAACATATGGTAGTAATACAGTCCTGTTTTTAATTTCGTTGAAATTGTTGAATCTTGGAGTAAGTATACCGGCTTTTACATTTAACAATGCTGACGGCGAATACTTTAACCAGGCTTCTTCAATTTTTAATCCGCCTATAGTATCTTTGGAAGAAAATGAGTTTGTGAATTCAAGATTAATGAAAGAGCTTAATTCTGTTGTAAGATTTTTTTGAAGGAACACGTTCATTTGCTGCATTAAGAACGAACTTACATCCATGTTTTTTGTATCACCAACGTACGTATTAAAATTTGTATAGTTGATTTGATAATAACCAAAGATGTTTAAATTATCTGTTTGTGCAAAAGATAATTTTGAAACAGACAGTAAAAGTATTAATGATAAAACAATACGATTGAGTTTCATTTTTTTTCTCCTTGAGAGTTATTTGTTTGTTTTTTTCTGTATAAAGACATTATTGTTAGTTAACCTTAAAAATTCGTTTTTTCACTAATCCATAATCGTAGCTGCAGTATAAGTCTTAACGTTTATGAAGTGAGTTGTTGGATTGCGTTGTGAACGGTAAAATGTTGTTGTGAATGACTTGTAGTAAGGAGTAAAAGAAACTTAAATGATTACTTTTCCCTTCAATTTGGATGTAAAGCCCCTGCTTATGGTAATTGGCTTATCGTAGTTTTGCATGTGGACCAGCATTGTTTGGTTAAACCATTTTTCTATTTTTTTAATTTGTAAAAGGTTAATAATTGCTGCGCGGTGGATGCGAATGAAGGTGTTCTCCGGTAAAAGATTTTCCCACTTGGTTAAAGATTTGCGAACCGAAATAATTTTATTGTCTGTTAAAAATATTTTTGTTAAAACATTTTCAGCGAAGATGCATTCAATGGTACTTAGTTTTATCCTTTCAATTTCCTTTCCGGTATCTAACAATATAAAATTTTCAAGATCAAGTTTCACTTCCTCATAGTGATGTTTTTCCACAATCCTTTTTATTTCTTTATTACGCTTCAGCCGTGCTTCAATTGCGCCGATTAACTCGGAAATTTTAAATGGTTTTGTAATGTAATCATCTGCACCCAACTCCATTCCTTTACGTAAATCATCCCGGTCAACTTTTGCTGTTAAAAAAATAAACGGCGTGTCTTTTAACTCATGATTTGATCTTACTTGTTCAAGCACCCAGTATCCGTCAAATTCAGGCATCATGATATCGCATAAGATAATATCGGGAAGAAATTTTACAGCCAATTCATATCCCGATCTTCCTTCTTTTGCGTAGTGTACTTCATATTTGTTCATTTCGAGAACAGATGTAATATTATCTCCTAAAGCTGCTTCATCTTCAATAACAAGTATGCGGTTCATAGGGAATTTGGTTTAAAAAGTTTCAAATGTCTTTTTTTATTTGCTTTTAATCTAATAAAAAGAAAAATAATATTGGTTATTATTTTTGTTAGAATTCAAAATTTTGATTAAGAGAGGTATTGGTGGGGAAGAGAATTATTCCGATTGGAATCATTAAATAATACTTCCTACCGGTTCATTTTTGATTCCCGGTTTTATGGGCATTTTAACAATGAATGTTGTTCCTTTATTCGGCTTACTATTGAATGTAATTTCTCCGTTTAACAAATCCGTCCATCTTTTAGCTATCGATAAACCCAATCCTGTACCTTGAATGTTTTCAGTGTTTTCTGCCCTGTAAAATGGAATAAAAATATTATTCTGAGCTTCGTGCGGTATTCCTATTCCATGATCAATAATTCGGATAGAATAATTTTCTTCATCAAAGATTGCTTCAACCTCAACTTTAGATTTTGAGGGTGAAAACTTGACGGCATTAGTAAGAAGATTGCTAAGTATCTGTGTTAATAATTTTTTATCGGATTTTATTTCAAAACTATCGCACGAAGCGTTTATGTTAATACGGATATTCGAGTTTTTCATCAAACTAATTTTATCAATAATATTTTTTAATAACTCAATCAAATCAAAAGACTCATAGTTAACCTTTACAATTCCGGATTCTGTTTTGTCGATTATTATAACATCGTCCAGCAATGTGGTAAGATAATCAATTGACGAGATGATTTTTGAAAAATGATCGGTTTTTTCATTTGCTGTCATTTGGTCTTCGTACAACTTTAATAATTCAATTGAGGACAAAATAGTGGCGAGTGGGGTTCTCAGTTCGTGAGAGACAGTAGATATAAAACGTGTTTTGAGTTGGTTCAGTTCAATTGCTTTATCCAAAGCGTTTTTGATTTCTTCCTCGGCTTTTTTGCGTAAAGTTATATCTTCGGCAATTCCCGCAGTCTTTAATAAACCGTTCTCATTGCCAATTAAAAAAGAACGCGCTAAAATCCATTTCACATTTCCGTCTTTGCCAAATACTCTAAATTCCTTTTGGAACATTCCCAATGTATTATAATCATGCGAAGAAAATTTTTCAATCAAATCCTTTTTATCTTCGGGATAAACGCTGTCTAAAAAATCCAATGCATTCTTATATAGTAATTCTCGCTTTTTGCCCCATATTTTTTCATATGCCGGATTTATATAAAGAACTTTTTTGCCGGAATTAAGCCAAATAATATCTTGTATATTCTCCGAAAGCTCTCTGAATTTTTTTTCACTTTCTTTCAATTCAACAGAAGTTTTTAAAAGTGTTTCATTAAGACTATTGAGTTTTAAATTTGCATCGAAAAGTGATTCACTGTATTCCTTCAGTTCATCGTATTGCACGCTTATTTTTTCTTCGGCAAATTTTCTTTCGAAAGCGTACGCAATTATCTGTTTTGTTAAAGGAAAAACTTCGTTGTTAAATATTGACCAATCTTTTTGAACCGATAGCATTTCGAATGAAATTAAACCTATTAATCTGTCGTTGCTTAAAAGCGGCAATAGAATTGTTGATCGCCCTTTGAATATCTCCAACAACGGATGGTTCCATGATTGATTATCTATCTCAAGGAATGATTGTGTTATAAAAGTATCCTTTAGATCCGATATTTTATCAAACTCAATTCTGTAAATATGCCGGTAATAAGCACCGTCTTCACTTCTGTTCAATTCCTTATATAATGAAAAGAAATCATCATCTTTAAAGCGAATATAAATACAGCATGAATCGGCATTTACAAAATCAAAAATATGACGTACCGCGCTTTCTATTCTGCTTTCGATAAGCAGTGGATGAATGTTTATAAAATCTGATGAAATTTTATTTCCGAATTTTATAAAATCGATTTTTTGAAGAAGCATTTCTTCGGTATTGTTTTTTTCATCCAATGCTGATTTTAAATTATTGCTTCTAATCTCCAGTTCTCCGGCAAGCTGTTTGTTCTTTTTGTGAATGTTGCTAATAAAACCAAGTGCGATACTAAGAATAAATGGAACCATGATTCCAAACCCGCTGTCTGCAAAATCGTTAATGTCCATTCCCATCATATAAAAAGTAAAACTTGTTGTTGCGGCTGCAAACAAAGCCCCGGCAAATCCAACCAATGGCCCCCAATACCAGGCAACTACAAGCGAAGGCAATAATGTTAATGCGCCGGTTCGATTGCCAATTGTAGGGTAGAGTAGTATTATTAATGATTCGGCAAATATCAGCGATAAGATTACAATTATAGATTTTTTAAAATTGTCTTTAATCATTTACCGGATAGATTCACAATGTTTGTGTGTAAATATAAACCTACTTAAAATCTTTTGCTAACATGAAAACGTAGAAATATTTTGAGTCATTTAAAAAAGCCGGTTTGTGTAGCCGGCTTTAATTGATGTTGATGAGATTTTATGAACAAATAAATTCTGCTTATTTGCCGTGCAACTTTTTGAATCCCGTATTTGTAAGATTTTTTTGTTTTCGATTTATGTTGTTTGTTGAACTTTCCTCAATTTTAAATTCCTGAATCATATCCTGAAGATTTGTTGTAAGCATGCTTAAGTCTTCCGAAGCTTTTGCAATTTGTTGAATACCGATAGCACTTTGCTGCGAGACATTGCTTATCGCTTCAACATTTTTACTGATTTGCTCTGCCGCGGCAGATTGCTGCTGACTTGCAGCGGCAACTTGTGTTACAATATCACCGACTTGTTCTGCACTTTTGATAATTTCATTCAGCGATTCACCTGCTTTATCGGCAAGTTGTCTTCCTTTTTCGACTTCCTGGTTGCCGGTTGTCATTGATTCAACTGCGCTACTTGTATCTTTCTGAATTTGCTTAATCATTGCAGCAATTTCTTTCGTCGCTTTAGTTGTTCTTTCTGCCAGTTTACGAACTTCATCGGCAACAACCGCAAAGCCTCTTCCTTGTTCGCCGGCGCGTGCGGCTTCGATAGCTGCGTTCAATGCAAGCAAATTAGTCTGATCTGCGATGTCATCAATAACTTGTATAATTTCGCCAATCTCTTCACTGCTTTTGCCAAGTTTTGTAACCATATCAGATGATGATTTGGAGCCGTTTGCAATTCTCTTCATTCCTTCAATTGTTTCTTTTACAACTTGACCACCGGTTATGGCTATCTCGCCTGCTTTTTTGGCTGCTGCGGCAGCGCTCTCTGCATTTTTGGAAGTTTCCAAAATAGTCATTGTCATTTCCTCAACTGCTGCAGCTACATCTCCGGCTTGTGAACTTTGTTCCTGTGCCCCGGCCGCGAGCTCTTCACTGCTTGATGAAATTTCATTGCCGGCACTTGCAGTAGCATGAACTGCTTCGGTAACTTTTCCAATCAAATTTGATAATGAATGCGAGAGTTGATTTATACTGTTGGTAATTAATTGATGATCACCTTTGTATTCGCCGGTAACTTTTGCACTTAAATTGCCCTGCGCCATTATTGCCAGTACGTCTGAACCGGCTTTTACAGGTAGAATAACAGCGTCTAATGTATCGTTAAATCCTTTTATGATTTCTTTATATCCGCCGTTAAATTTTTCAATATTTCCACGTGTACTTAATTTACCATCCAGCGCACTATTTGTAAGGTATGATGTTTCTTCTTTTAAGTCTTTGAGTGTGCGGATGATTTTGTTTAATGCCGGAGTTATTTCATCATCTTTATCAAGTAATGGAACTTCCACAGATAAATTGCCGTCTGCCAATGCATACATCGTTTTTGTCAATCCCTGAAGTGTATTTGCAAAATTATCCATTGCACCTGAAAGCATTCCTAATTCGTCTTTAGAGTTAAGGGCTAATCTTATTTTTAAATGTCCTTTTTGAAGTTCACCCATCATGTTAGATGCTTTTACAAGCGGTTCTCCAATAATTTTTGAAATACCAAGTCCGGCTATTGCGGATAATAAAAGTATTATAATAGAACCAACAACCATTGTATTGCGTGCCGAGAGATAAGAAGCATTGCTTTCTTCGGCATCTTTAACAGATGATTCTTCAAGAAGTTCGGTAAGTTTGTTTATTACTTCCCTGGCATTTTCAAAAGTTGAACTGCCTTCTCCAAGTGATAAATTAATTGCTTCAACGCCTTCATTTGTAGTATCGGCTTCTCTTAATTCAAAAATGCGATTGGAAATACTTATCCAATTTTCTCGTTCCTTCTCATGCGTAACAGCTAATTCATCTGTAACCGACTTGTGGTTTACAGCTTTAAATTGATTCCATCGGTCTTTCGCTTGTTCAATATTTTCATTGAATTCTTTTTTTAACTGTTGGGATTTTTCCGAACCTGTTTCTGTGAACATAAAAGTTCTTTGTGCCACTAACGCTTGCTGTAAATCCCTGTCAATCTGAAGCAACAAATCTATAGCGGGTAAATCTACTTTTGAAAGACTTTCAACGTTTTTGTTTATGTCGGACATAATTACCAATCCGATACCGCTAACAGTAATTAGGAAGAGAACGAGCAAGCCAAAAGAAAATAATAACTTTTGTTTTACTTTTAAATTTAATATCCATGCTTTCATTTTATTATCCTGCTTAATTAAAAATATTTTTAATTTGCCGCAAATATCTTAAGAGTATTCATCCTGTCTCGATTATCGTTTAAACAATGAAGTTGTTTAATTGCTTGTTATGAAAGGTAATTTCCAGTTGTGAACGGCTATATGGTGATGTGAATAACCCGGGTTGGCAGAATAAATATTAGGTAAAATTAATTTCCTTAAAAGATGTTATTAAAAAGAGGCAAGTGCATTTGCCTCTTCCCTAAGTGAATATCATTTTCATATATTAATTAATTTTCCATTTTTTCTTACCGCTAAATGACTTTGATTATTGTTTACATCATCATTATCGAGTTTAAATTTATTAACTAATGATTGCAAATTATTTGTAAGGTTTCTCAAATCTTCTGCAGTCCCGGCAATTTGTTGAATGCCTGCTGCTGACTGCATTGTAACATTCGATATTCCCTCGATGCTGTGGCGTATTTCCTCGGCGGCTGCCGACTGTTCTTCGCTTGCGGCTGCAACTTGGTTAACAACATCAATAGTCTTGTCGGTGCTTTCAATAATTTCTGAAAGAGCTTCAATTGCTTTTTTAGCGGATTCTTTTCCCGATTCAACTTCTTGTGTACCGCTTTCAATTGAATCTACCGCATTATTGGTATCATTCTGTATTTGTTTAATCATAGAAGCAATTTCTTTTGTTGCTTTTGTTGTTCTTTCGGCAAGCTTGCGAACTTCGTCGGCAACAACGGCAAAACCGCGTCCTTGCTCACCGGCACGCGCCGCTTCAATTGCGGCATTTAATGCAAGCAAATTTGTTTGATCGGCTATATCATCAATCACTTTTATGATCTCACCGATTTGATCACTGCTTTTACCAAGTTCTTTTACGGTACTGGCTGCTGAATGTACTACTTCCGCAACCCGGTTCATTCCGTAAACGGTTTGTTTAACAACTTCGCCGCCTCTCTTTGCCGTCTCACCGGCTCTTTTAGAAAACTCTGCTGCTTTACCTGCATTTCTTGAAGTATCTAAAATTGTAGAAGTCATCTGCTCAACCGCACTTGCTACTTCGGTAGATTGTGAGGATTGCTCTTGAGTGCCGGCAGCCATCTCCTCCGTGCTCGATGAAATTTGTGTTGAAGCATTTACCAACGAATTCACCATATCCCGAACATTACTCATTGCATCAGTCAGCGAATCGGCGACACGATTAATGCTTTCTGTAATAATTTTTTGATCGCCGTTGTAATTATTTGTAACGCGAGCGGTAAGATTTCCGCTTGCAATTTGAGTAAGAACATTTGCGCCGTCTTTAATTGGAATTGTAATAGCCTCCAATGTGTCGTTAAATCCTTTTACAATTGTTCCGTATTCGCCGTGATGTTTTTGTTCATCTGCGCGGGCATTTAAATTTCCTTCGATAGCAGCAGATGAAAGATCATTCAACTCATGAATCAAGGAAGTTAAACTATTTTTGATTTTTTGCATGGATTTGCCGAGTGTATCGTCTTCAGATATTACTTTGATTTCAATATTTAAATTTCCTTCGGCTATTTGATTTGCTACTTCTGACTGGTTTTTAAGTATTGTTTGTAGAGAACAGATTGATTTTAACAATACCCCAATTTCGTCATCACGGTTTGTTTCCAGATTGTTGGCTGCATGACCTGTTGATAAATTTTCGATACACGATACCGAGTGAAGCAAATCTTTGATAATATATTTTTTAATAAAATACATTACTATTAGAAAAGTTAGGACAATTGTAGCCAAAGACATTATTGCAGAATTCAATTTTTGACTTGCGATTGCAGCATTAGTTTCTTTCATCGAATAACGCAAGCTTACGATTGCAAGCGGATCGCCGGAATTAGCTTCGTGGCATGTAAGGCAATCGTCGGTTGCAATTATCGGCTCAACTATTCTAAAGACGGGTTCGTCTTTATAATCTTCTTCGCTCGAAACATATTTTTGGGAAGATAAAACGCTGCGCTCCAAATCATCCATTTTACTTTCGCTGTTTTCTCGGATTTTATTTGTAGGAGTAATTCTTAGTTCGCTAAGATTTTTTACTTTTTTCATCTGCTCAATAAATGGGGAAATATCTGTAGTTCCTTGAGCCATAGAAAAAGTAACCGATTCATTAATCGATTCGGAAAGCTCAGTTACGCTTTCCAATGTCTTAGCTTTGTAATGATTTTCTTCTTGGGTTAGTAATAGGAAAGACATTACACCCAGACATAGTACTAATGTTATAGAAAGAACAATGCTTATCCTTTTTGAAATAGTCAGCTTCACTTATGCATCCTATGTTAGTTAATGTTTTTATAAACGGTTTATTATCGAAGACAAGCATGGATTGTTTATTAAATAGAGGTGAAAAAAATAAGATTGAATCTAAGGATTCTAACTATTCGAATGATGAATAACGTTATAACTGGGAATGTTAAAAGTGTTCTAAAAAGAACTTTGTTCTTTCATCTTTAGGTGATTTTATTAATTCTTCAGAGGTTCCGAATTCAACAACTTCGCCGGCTTCCATATAAGTTAAATAATCGGCAAGCCCTTTAAGAAAATTAAGCGAGTGCGAAACAATTACAAGTGTACTTCCTCCTTTAACAAAATCGTTCATCAAGTTTCTGATATCCGAACTTCTTTGCGGATCGAGTGCGCTTGTCGGTTCATCTAAAAACAAAACATTTGGTTTCATCGCGAGTGCGCGGCAGATTGCAACACGCTGTTGCTCACCGCCGGAAAGTTCATCGGGGTATTTATCCGCGCAATCAGCAAGCCCAACTTTTGAAAGTAATTCAATCGCTTCTTTTTCGGCTTCTTCACGGGATTTTTTTAGTACATGAATCGGCGCTTCAATTATATTTCCGACGGCTGAAAGATGGGGGAATAAATATAAATGCTGGAATACAACCCCGGTTTCTCTGCGGAGTTTCCAAATTTTTTCCATATCTGTTTTACAAGTATCCGGGTCTATCGATAAAGAATTTAATTTTATTGTTCCGCTTTCAAATCCGAGTAAACCGCATAAACACATCAGCAAAGTAGTTTTTCCGCTTCCCGAAACTCCGATTATTCCTACAACTTTTCCGACCGGAATTTGAAGATTTACATTTCGAAGAATATGCAAACCGTTTATGTGCTTATTTAAATTTTCAACTCTTATCATTGCCAACCTTTCGAAACTTCGCGCTGATTACTTTTTCTTTTCATTTTCACTTCAAGTTTTTTTGCAACGTGGGCAAGCGGCAAACTCATTGCAAGATAAAATACCGAAACAACGGCGCCGAGCAGTAAATAACTTTGAGTAGCGTTCGCAAGCTCGCGGTATGCTGTTGCAAGTTCCCAAACTGCAATTGCAAACGCAGCAGATGTATCTTTGAATAGTGCGACAAAATCATTTGTCATCGGCGGTAAAGCAATTCTAATTGCCTGCGGAAAAATTATTCTTCTGAATGCGAGGAACGGACGCATGCCGAGCGAGAAAGCTACATCCCATTGTCTTTGCGGAACCGCATCGAAAGCACTGCGGTAAATTTGCGATTCATACGCCGCATAATTTAATCCTAGACCAATTAGCGCGGTAAGCCAGCCCGGGGGTGCAAAACCAATTACAGGTAATCCGAAATACAAAAATAAAAGTTGAACTATTACCGGCGTTCCCCTAAAGAATTCTATGTAAACCGTGCTGAGTATTCTAATAATTTTCGGACCTTTTGTTTGTCCGAATGAAAGCGGTAAACCTAAAACCACGGCAATGATCATCGCGCCGAATGCGAGAAGGACGGTTATGATTGCTGCGTGGCCTAATCTTAATAATCCTTCAACCCAATTAAAACTTTTTTTGATTACTTCAATATTAGCGGCGGATTTTAATTTATTCTGCGCGTCACTCCACATATTCCACTTGCGCAAGATTTTTTCAATCGTTCCGTTATTAACGATTGTATCTATCGCAGCATCAATTTTTTGTTTTGTTTCGGTGTCACCTTTTTTGATTCCAATGATAAAGTAACCTGGATTAAAAGGTTCGCACGCCCATTTAAGTTTTGGATTGCTTCTTGCATAAAACATTTCGGCGGGGTCGTCCATCAATATTACATCAACTCTTCCGAGCTCCAAATCTTCATATGCGCCAACAACATCCTGGTATGGTTTAACACTAATACCCTCATTTTCCAAAACTCGGGACATTGCAGTGTTTACAAGTGTGCCGACTTCAATATTTAACTTTTTACAATCATCGAGAGATTTAATTCTTTGTTCGTCTTTACGGACAGTAAGAATCATTTGGTAAACATAGTACGGCTTGCTGAATAAAATTTCTTTTTCCCTGTCGGAAGTTGGTTCAAGTCCGTTTAATATAACATCAAATTCGCCCCGGTGAAGTGAAGCAATTAAACTTTCCCAGTCGGTTGGAATATATTCTTCCTTAACATTCATTACCTTTGCAAGTGCTTCTGCTATATCTTTTTCGTAACCGATATATTCAGAAGGGTTTTGGGGGTCGGCAAAAACATACGGCGCACCGCCGCTGCCGTCTGCACCCCAGCGAAATGTTTGTGCATTAACAGCCGAGGTAATTAGTATGATTAATATGAGGAGTCTTTTCAATTCTTGTTATCGCTACTTCATAAAGAGGTCTAAAATTTTTGTGTGAAAAATAATCTATCGGTAAATAGATATCAATAATTATTTATATTTGTGTATAAATTTTCATTTCACAAAAAGATAAAATATCTGGTTGGATAAGGGGATAAAAAATTAATGATCGAAAATTATAAGCACATTATCTGGGATTGGAACGGGACAATATTTAATGATGTTGAGCTTGGAATAGACATTATAAATAAACTGCTGATTGAACGCGGATTGAAAACTTTAAATATGGAATTGTATAAAGAAGTATTTACAATTCCTGTAAAGGAATATTATGCAGGACTTGGTTTTAATTTTTCCAAAGAACCTTTTGAAGAAGTAGGTAAATTATGGATGGACGAATACGAACGCAGAAAATTTGAATGCGGTCTTTATAAGGACGTGGAAGATTTGATGAAGAGAATTCAGAATCTTGGTATAGGTCAGTCTATTTTATCCGCCTATTCGCAACACACGCTAGAAGAAATGGTGGATCATTTTAATTTGAGAAAATACTTTACTCATATTGTTGGGTTGGATAATATTTACGCGGCGGGTAAACTTCATCTCGGCAAAGAATTGATGAAACGACTCGGCAATGCAAAAGGGGAAACATTGGTAATAGGAGATACTATTCACGATTACGAAGTTGCAACTGAAATTGGAGCTGATTGTGTACTTGTAGCGAGCGGGCATCAAAGTAAAATTAGACTGCTAAGGGCAGCAAATAATGTAGTGGACTCAATTGATGAATTGAAGTAAATACTTTCTAAAATTAATACGGGGTTGCAATGGATTTGATATCGCTCAATAATTTTTTATTGTTTGCTTTTGCAAGTTTGATGCTGAATATTACGCCCGGTAACGATATGATTTACGTTGCAACGAGAAGTATTAATAATGGAATAAAAGCCGGTATAATTTCAGCAATTGGAATTTCTATCGGCGGTGTTGTCCATATGACTGCATCAGTTCTGGGATTATCCTCAGTTATAGCGCGTTCGGCGTTATTGTTTGATATAATTAAATATGTAGGTGTTGCATATTTGTTTTACATTGGTATAAAAGCGATACTAAGTAAACAAGATGGATATATATTTGAGAATTCTTCCCCCGTAGATAATAGAAAAATTCTTGTTCAAGGAATTCTTACAAATATTCTCAACCCGAAAGTGGCATTGTTTTTCCTCGCATTTCTTCCTCAGTTTATTGATACAAAGGCAGGGAATATACCTTTGCAATTAGCGTTACTCGGTATATGGTTTAATTTTTCTGGAACAACCGTAAATATCATCGTTGCAGTAATGTTTGGCAAAATGAGCAATTTACTTGTTGGTTTCCCTTCGTTTTGGAAATGGCAGTCGAAATTTACAGGATGTGTTTTGTGCGCGCTTGGGGTGAAACTTGCATTAACAACGAGAAAGTAAGAGAACAGTTCTAACCAAGTTTATATGTTTGTCCTATCTCTTCAATTCCAATTTGCATGTTATAATTGGATGCCGATTTTTTCATCCAATTTATCGCTTCGTTAAACGGCTCGTTGCTTTGCTTAAAAGTCTTAGTATGAATAGGAATGAAAACTTTGGCGTTCAGCTCGCTTGCCATTTGCAATGCTTCTTCGGGATTGCAATGATTTCTTCGCCACGGATTATAAGCTCCGATAGGCATAATCGCTATATCTATATTTTCATCTTTTGCAATTTTTAGTTTATCCGTCATCGCGGTATCTCCGCCGAACAAAACTTTTTTATTGTTGTATTCTATAATATATGCGTTAAAACTTCTTCCGTCTTTCATATATCCACGCGAACGGTCGCGTTCCCATGGATAGCGCCATCCAAAATGCTGAACTTCAAGCGCTTTAAAACGCATATCATTTAAAATCAGTTCATCATTCCAATCCATTACGCTCAAAGATTTCCACGGTAAATCTTCAATTACATCTTTTGTTAAATATGCTGTGATAACATCTATCTGGTTGGGATATTCATCGGCAAAATGTTTTAACGTGGGGTAATCCATGTGATCCATGTGTGCGTGGGAAAGTAAAATCAAATCCGGTTTCGGAAACTCGGAAATGTTAAGCGCGGGCGGCGTTAAGCGCGAAGGACCAATCGATGCACCGAACAAATATACTCCGACCCTGTCAAATAAAACCGGATCGGTTAAAATCCACTTTCCGAAAAAATTGATTAATACGGTAGAATGCCCTATCCACGAGATTGTTAAATCGTGATTTTTCCACTCAGCCGGTTCGGGTTTGTAATTAAGTTTTATTACCGGTGCTGCTTTGATTTCTGAACGCAAAAATAAAGGAGTAAAGATTGAAGCCGCCGCCGCGGCAGATATATGTTTTATAAAGTTTCTTCTCTTCATGAATACTTAAACAGAAATGCTCTTAAAAAAATTCCAATAAAATCTTAAAAGAAAAATATTTAGCCGATTACAATCTTATTCGATAACTCGTTTGTGTCGTCGGATTTAACCGGGAAATGTTCACTCAAAATGCTACCAACTTTCTCTACTGCTGAAATTATTCCTTTAGCGTAGTGGCCGTCTTTAAATTTCATTTGAATTTCGTCGCGTATTTTATTCCACGTATCCTGAGCAACTTTTGAGTTTATTCCTTCATCTGCAAGAATATAAAATTGTCTTTCGCTTAAAAGTAGGTAAAGGAGAATTCCTGTTTTATCGCGTGTGTTGTGCATGTTTAATTTATAAAATTCTTCTTCGGCTAATTGCCGAATACTTTTACTTCTGGAGCGTAAAGATTTCTTTTCGCACATACCGACTCGTATTTCGCCTGAAGTTGTTTTTTCTGCTTCTCTTATTTTGTTGGAGATTCTTAAAAAATCATCGTCAGAAAAGAAATGATAAATTAATTTGTCTTTCATTCTTTAGCCCAATTTTAATGCAAAGATAATCCATGCATCGGTTAAATCAAACAGCAAGTAAAATGATTTTTCTTATATTTGCCTTAGAATTATAAACAAATTATGGTGAAAAAAATGTACAAAGTTGTACTATTGCGGCACGGCGAAAGCGAATGGAATAAGTTAAACCTTTTTACGGGATGGACGGATGTTGACCTTTCCGAAAAGGGAGTGCAGGAAGCACACCTCGGCGGAAAAACGATGTTAGCTGAAGGATTCACTTTTGATATTGCTTTTACATCCGTTTTAAAAAGAGCAATTAAAACTCTTTATATTGCATTGGAAGAAATGGATTTGATGTGGATTCCGGTTGTAAAATCCTGGCGGTTAAACGAAAGACATTACGGCGCATTGCAGGGATTGAACAAAGCCGAAACAGCCGAAAAATACGGCAACGAAAAAGTTAAAATCTGGAGAAGAAGCTACGATGTTCCGCCTCCGGCTCTCGAAGAAACAGATGATAGATATCCCGGAAAAGATCCACGCTATGCTGATCTTGAGAAAAAAGATACACCTTTAACGGAAAGCTTGAAACTTACCGTTGATAGATTTTTACCTTACTGGCACGAAACAATTGCGCCGACTATTAAAAGCGGGAAGAAAGTAATAATTGCCGCGCATGGAAACAGTCTGCGTGCGCTCGTAAAATATCTTGATAATATTTCTGAAGCGGAAATTGTAGAATTGAATATTCCAACCGGAGTTCCGTTGGTTTATGAACTTGATGCCGATTTAAAACCGATAAAACATTATTATCTCGGCGATCAAGAAGCAATTAACGCTGCAATAAATGCTGTAGCAAAACAAACTGAAAAGAAGTAATAGATTATCAACGATGCTTAAGAAACATCTAAGAAATGATAAAATGGAAATGATAGCCCACCTTTGTGCTGGGCTGTCTATTTTTGCGAAAGGAATAGATAAGTTTGAACATCATCATACTTTTGTTGGATTTGCACTTGTCTTTACGGGTCTGATAGCAATTGTTTTTTCAATCTATCATAAGAAGATTGAATCCACCCTCGGGAATATAAAGTATTATATCTTCGGAATAGAGGGTGTTGCGATGGCTTTTGTTGGGTATTCATATTATAAAGATGGATCGCATCTTTTACATTATGCATATTATCTTGTGTCAATTTTGTTTTTTATTGCAATCCCGGTTGTCTATTACATGCATCAATCAAAGAAAAGGAAAGAATCTTCAAAAGCGGAATTAGACGGTCAAACTGAGAACGGTATTGTTAATTCAATTGCATCGAAAGAATAAATAATTTAATATTGCACCACAGAAAGGAGAAAGAGCATAGTTATTTCTACTATAACTATTTATTTATCACGGGATTCGTTTATGAAAAGAATAATTCTTATTTCATTCTTTCTTCTTTTTTCCCTCACATCAATTTATTCCCAAACAGTAATTGGAAAATATGCCGGCGAGTTTTTAGCAATCGGCGTAGGCGGGCGTGCCCTTGCAATGGGCGGAGCGCAGACTGCTATTGTTAACGATGTAACTTCAGGGTATTGGAATCCTGCCGGTTTGGCACGAATGGATTATCCGCAAGTCGCATTAATGCACGAGGAACATTTCGGAAATCTGGTTAATTATAATTACGGTGCGGTTGCGATTCCGTACGGAACGGATATGAGTTTTGGTTTAAGTGTTATAAGAATAGGAGTGGATGGAATTCCAGATACGCGTAATGCTTTGTACGATGCAAATGGCGACGGAATTCTTGATATCCACACAGACAGGCTCGATTACTCCAAAATTACAGAGTTCAGCAATACGGATTGGGCGGCGTACTTAACTTTTGCCAAAAGACAAACCGATAATTTTTATTGGGGCGCCAATGTAAAAGTTATTACAAGAAGTTTGGCGGAATACAGCGCAACAGGAATTGGGTTTGATGTTGGTGCGTTTTACCAGCCGTACGAAAATCTTTTCCTCGGCGCAAATATTCAAGATGTTACCACAACAATTGTTGCGTGGAGTTCAGGCAGAAATGAATTGATTACGCCAACCGTAAAAATCGGCGCGGCTTATGCATTAAATTTATTGGGCGGTACAATTATGCCTGCTCTCGATGCGGATATCCGTTTTGAAAATAGAAAATACGCATCGGCATTTAATATTGGCCCCGTTAGTTTTGATATGCACGCAGGATTAGAATACAATTTTAAAAATATTTTTGAAGTGCGCGCGGGTTATAATGATGTTAAACAATTTTCAATCGGTGCGGGAATTCATTTGCCGAAATTACGCATCGATTATTCCTTCGCAAGAATGAGTCAATCGGAAACGGAACGCCTTCCGGATTCGCATAGAATCTCGCTTATCCTAACTTTAGAAGAAGATGGATTTAGAAGAGACGGCAACTAAGCCGTCTTTTTTTACGACTCAAACAATATGAAATTCTTATTTCACCTCCCCATTTTTTAATTCACAGTTTTATTAAAGTTTTTGTTTACTTATCTTGTATTAAAGTATGTCGGTAAATTTTGTGAAAAAAATTGTTTCGATAATCTTAATTGTATTATTGATCTCGTGCGGCGGAGGTGAGGCAACTATTAATAAATCAATGCCTAAGCTATCTGGTGAGAAGGCATATTCAAAAACATCAAACTTATATGTGAACCTTCCCGCCGATTGGTTCGTTGCAGAAGATAATGAATGTAATTGCATTGATTTATGGCTCGTAAAAAACGATTACTCAGCTTCAATCTCGTTCAAAAAAATCAATTTTAATAATCCGGGAGATTTCGAAAATGAATCGAACGAAGTTGAAGAAATTACAAAATACAGCAAAGCTTTTGTGAGCGCAGAACTTGAAATACAATTTCAAAATTTGAATGATGAAAAAACCTTTCAACTCAACGAAAAAATCTTTTCAGCTTACCGGTATAAAAATCAAGATGAGTATTTTGTAAGGACAGTTGTTTTCAAACATCACGGAAAATATTTTGAATGCGAAGCTGTTTCCCAAAATGGCGATACGGCGGAGAATTTGTACAATTTGCAGAATACGGTTCTCTCTTCCTTAAATTGATAAATTTGTTTTATCACAGGCAACATTTCGAACTTTCAAACATCTTTAATATAAACAGAATTCCGGTTTGAGAAATCAATCTCAAAATATTGTAGAGTTCACGCTGATTTATAATCAGCATAAAAAGCAGCTCTATAACTATGCTCTTAAAATGATATATGATAAAATGGTTTGTGAAGACATAATTCAAAACGCATTTATTAAGTTGTTTGAAAATTTGGATAAAATTAGAATCAAAGAAAGCGTACAATACTGGCTTTTTTCAACCGTGCGGAATGATATCTATACTTACTTCAGACGGAAGAAAATTTGGGTGGACCAGTTTTACGCCGAAGACAGCGATGAAATTAATACTATATCGAACGATCAAATTGAGTACGACTTTGAACAAAAAGAAATGCGTGAATTGATAATGAACGAATTAAACAAAATGGATATTGGGCAGCGCGATGTTTTTCTTCTTAAAGAATACGGCGGATTAAGTTATAAGGAAATAGCGGCGATGATGGATATTGGCGAGGAACTTGTTAAAAGTCGCCTGCACAAAACGCGGCAAAAATTAATCAAGAAATTATCTCCATATATAGAATAAAAATTTTAAGCGGGAGTTTCAAATGAAACCTGATATTGAATACATGATTAATCTTTATTTTGACGGTGAACTTGAAAAGGGTAAAGAACCAATGTTGTTTTCACTGCTTTCGCAGAATGAAGATGCAAGAAACTACTTTAAACAAATGAACGCTTTAAAAACAAATATTCCTTTTACAATGGAAGAAGTGCCGTTTGACCTGGAAAAGAAAATTCTTTACGCAGCTGCCGAAAAGAATTCAAAAAACATTTTCACATTTGCGCGTACAAACATGTTTGCATTTGCATCGTACGCAGCCACAGTTGTTCTTCTTGTACTGACAATATTTTTGTTTATACAATCTCGCGAATATAAAAGCACAATTCAAACTGTAAGCGAACAGATGGAGAATCAAAAAGAAGAAATTCAATTGCTTATTAACAGTCTGCCGGCTGCTGAAGTTACATCAAAATATGAAAACGCAACCGTTATTAAAGCTAATTTGTAAGGACTAACATGAAAAGATTTTTTGTTTTAATAATAATTGTTTTGTTTTGGACAGGATGCGGACCACAAAAATCAAACATCGAGTTGATTGAAGAAGATTCTGCAGTTTACTACGAAATAAATCAACTTGATAAAGCACCGACATTTGCCCGCTCGATAAAAATTGCCGAGGAAGTAAAAGAAGTGTTCGTTAATAATTGGAACGGCTATTCGAAAATAAATGAACCTGTTTTGTTCGGTTACCATTATTTTGCCGACGAAAACGGGAAAATAAAAAAGGTAAAAAGGGTTAAAACCGGCGGGAAGTTTGGTCTTAATCTTCCAGATAATTATTCACAAATTATTGAACCGTATATTTTAAACATCTTGGATGGAATAGAATTTACACCGGCTGTTAAAGATAAAAAGCATGTTAAATTCCAGGGTCTTTTAATATATGGACTTTTCAAAAAAAGCAATGATGTAGAAAGTAAAATCTATTTCGGATTTGGACAATCTCCTTCGTCTATTTTGGAAAACTTATACTTGAATGCGGGTTCCGAGTATATGATTTCTATCGATAATCCCCCATTGCCGCAAGGGGGTATGATAGAGCTTCAAAAAAATGTTAAATATCCGCCCGAAGCAAAAAATAAAAAACTTGAAGGCAAGGTTTTCGTTAAAGCATTCATAGATGAAAACGGTAATGTGGTTAAAACAGAGATCATAAAAGGTACCGGGACAGTTCTCGATACTGCTGCCGCAAACGCAGTAATGAATACTAAATTTTCTTCAGGTAAACATGTTGGTGTTCCTGTCAAAGTACAAATTGCAGTTCCAATAGTTTTTAAACTACAATAAAAGGGGGTTGATATGGCGCTGCGTAAAAATTCAAAAGCGGATTTAAAACTACATTACAAGAAAGTTATCGAAATAAGTATGATATTTTCAATTACACTTGTAATAGTTGCATTCAAAATTTTTCCCGACAAGAGCAATGAAACTTCGTTTGTAAATGATGTTCAAGATGTTTTCACAATTGAAGACGCCGTAAGGACGGAACAAAGAACAACTCCGCCTCCACCTTCGCAGCCGCCTGTTCCTGTTGAAGCGCCGGGCGATATTGATATTCCCGATGTCGAAATTGCAACCACAGAACTTGATCCTTACGCCGAAGTTAATACGCCGATTAGACCGCCTGTTGTAAATGTTTATGTTGAAGAAGTCCCGCCGTTCTTTGAAGTTGTTGAACAACAGCCTTCTCCGGTTGGAGGAATACAAGCCATATATGAAAATTTAAAATATCCTCCGTTTGCAATTAAGGCAGGCATTCAAGGAAAAGTAAAAATTTACGCTTATGTCGATAAAAACGGCGATGTTGTAAAAACAGAATTAATTAAAGGAATAGGCATGGGCTGCGATGAAGAAGCAATGAATGCCGTAAACAGATTAAAATTTAATCCCGGAATGCAGCGCGGGAAACCTGTTAATGTAAAAGTTGCAATGGAAATTAAATTTGTTTTACAATAATCAATCACAAAAAATGGGGGAGAAATGAAAACTCTAAAAAACATTTTTTTACTTGTTATTCCTTTGGCAATTTTATCGGGAATAGCTATTAGAGGACAGGAAAAAGAACTCGACAAATACCCGGCTCCGATCGGGGGGATCGAAGCTATTATGAAAAAAGTTATTTATCCTGAAAAAGCAAAGGAAGAAAAACTTCAAGGCAAGGTACTTGTAAAGGCGATCATTGATGAAAAGGGAAATGTTGAAAAAGCATCAATTGAAGAAGGCGTATCGCAATTGCTTGACGAAGCTGCTGTTAAAGCAATTAAAGAAGTTAAATTCACTCCGGGCGAAAAGGACGGCAAAAAAGTAAAAGCAGAAGTTATTATCCCTGTAAAATTTAAGCTGAACTAAAAGTAATTTCATTGCGGACTTTGCGTCTTTGCGATAAAATAATTTTATCGCAGAGACGCAAAGCTATAAATCAATCGTGGAAAATTTAATTCCCGCTGTTATCCAACGCCCCGGGAGAACAACACCGGGAAAATCTTCGTAATATCTGTTCAATAAATTTGTAATCCGCAAAAAGAAATTAAACGGCTGTACAACAAAACTTATTTGTGTATCCATCGTAAATTGAGGCGAAAGATTTTCGCGATCCTTAAAAATAAATGACCAATTGTTAATAATTCCGAATGGCAATTCATTATCAATGTTGAAAATTAATTGATGGCGCAAATTTTCGAGAACATATTTTGATTGGAAATTGCCCGTTGCTCTATCGGCAGAAAGATATGTATAGTTAATGTTAATTTTAGATATCGGCAAAACATTAGTATTTAATAAATGAGAGTAACCAATTTCATAACCCAAGGTTTTTAGATTAGTTACGTTTTCAACTTTCCACGGATTAATTTGCGAAACCCGTGCCCAATCAATTATATTTTTTCCGTTCTTAAAAAAGATACTCGTTTGAAATTGAATTGCTTTCTCGGAATATGAAAACCCAATTTCATAGTTGGTTGTCTCTTCATATTTCAAATTCGGGTTGCCGAGGTTTGCAGGACTTTTATAATACAATTCGGTAAAAGTAGGAATTCGAAAAGCTTGTCCGATTGAGCCAAAGATTTTTATATTGTCAGAAAATTTATATGCGGCATCAATTCCCGGCCACAATTTCCAGCCAATATTCGAGTAGTTGTAAGCAAAAAAACCTGCTGAGATAGAAATAAAATTTGAAACATCAATAAATTGCTCGGCGAAGAAACCGCCTTTTAAACGTGAATGATTTCCAAGACTATTGCTTGCTATTTCTTCCTTATTTATTTCGCCGCCGAAAGATGTAACACCTAAGTTTGTTTTTAGCGATGTTTGAATTTCTCCGCCGTACGAATATGTTTTATGAATGTTGCGGTAAAAACTTGGGCGTGAATTATCAAGAATATAATCATCGTCGCCGCGGCGCCAAAATATTTTGGGCGAAAATACCAAATCATCATTCCCAAATTCCGAGGTTACATTAAAAATTTTTGTTGTTGTGTGCTCCCACTGATTTGGATATTGGTCGGAATAAAAATTATTCGCGCCGATTATTTTATCAACATAACCGAAATAAACATTCACAACGTTTTGATTGATAAAATAACTTTGACCGATTGAGAAATCTGTGATATCAAAATTTGTATTGTGGCGGTATCCGTCGGATTTCTTTTTCGAGAAAGAAATATTATTCCCGGTAATCAATATGGGCTGCAAGGCCGATAGGCTTATATCATAATAATTATTCTCTCCTCCTGCGGTCGAAAGTGAAAGTGAAGGCTTATTGTTTTTTTTAGTAATAATATTTATTGCACCGCCAAAAGCGTTTGGCCCAAATATGCGTGAACCCTGTCCTTTTAAAATTTCTATTCTATCAACATTGTTTAAATTAACCGGAAGATTTAAATTATGGTGACCTGTCTGAGGATCACTGATTTTAACTCCGTCGATTAAAACTAAAGTTTGTTCGAAAGTACCGCCGCGAATTCCAACATCGCCTTGTATTCCTTGAGTCCCGCGTGCTTTTAAATCGACCGTGCCTAAATATTTTAGAACGTCTTGAATGTTAGAAGCTGGCAATGATTTGATATCTGAAGATGTAAGAACAATTACGGAGCGTGCAAGATTTGAAAACGTAACCGGACTTCTTCCGGCAGTAATAACTATTTCATCTAAATCATATTCATTTACTTGTGCAGAAAGAGTAGATATAAATAGGATTGAAGCAAAGAAGGCACAAATTCTTTTCAAGCAAAAGTCCTTTCTATAAAAAAGAAAGGCAGCTTGAATAAAAATTTTGTTTCACAATTATATGCAGATGCCTCCCATAAAATTGCCGATGAAACAAAACAAATATTCAATACTGCCTTTAAACTATAGGCTTATTAAGTCGTTGTAAATTATGAACGCCATCAATAAAAGAAGAATAACAAAACCTGCGTTTTGTATCGCGATTTTTATTTTAATCGGCAATTCTCTTTTAAAAATCCCTTCGATGAAAATAATAACAAAGTGTCCGCCGTCTAAAACAGGGAACGGCATAATGTTAATGATTGCTAAAGTTAAACTTAACATTGCAAGGAAATATAAAAACGGAATAGCTCCCGCATCGGCTGATTTTGCGGCAAACTGTGCAATTTTAATCGGCCCGCCGAAAGCTTGTTTAAATTCTATTTTGCCAGTAAAAACATTTTTCAGCATCGAAAAAGTTAAAACAGTGTATTGCCCGATATTATCAACAGCGCGGGTTAACGAACCAAACACACCGTAGGTATGATAATCAATTTGCCCGGTATAGGCATCGGTAATTGCAATTCCTATTTTTCCCTCTTTGTCGGGGGTTACTTTTGTTTTGAGCGTATCTTCACCGCGAAGGTAAACGAGGTTCAAATCTTTTTCAGCGTTGCTTGAAATTATTTCAACAACATTTCCCCTGTCTTTTAATTCGGTACCGTTAATTGAAAGAAAAATATCACCTGCCAATATTCCGGCTTTTTCCGCGGGTGAATTTTTAACTACTTCCTGGATGTATGGAACTGTTGGATTTGGGAAAATAAAAACCCCGTCTTTAGAAGAATTATTTATCTCGTTCCTGGAAATTTGTAAAGTTTGCTGAGAACCGTTTCGTTCAACAATAACCATAGCATCCTTCGAAGTATTAACTAATAGAAGGTTGTCAAGAACTTCATCCCAATCATTAACTTTTTTTCCATTTACAGAAATGATTTTATCATAAGATTGGAATCCAACTTTTTCGGCAATGCTTGCAGGATATACTTTGTTGATTGTTGTAGAAATAAAAACTTCTTTACCCTTGAAGAAATTTATACCCCAAAATATAATCAGCGTTAAAAGCAGGTTCATTAAAACGCCTGCAGTAATAACAAACAGTTTTGACGCTGTCGATTTTGCGCGAAACTCGTACGGTTTGGGTTCTTCGCTTGCAAATTTAGTATCGAAGCTCTCATCAACCATCCCGGCAATTTTAACATAGCCGCCGAGAGGAAGCAAACATAATCTATAATCTGTATTTCCTTGTCCGTCCCAGTCTTTCGGGAGATCACCCCAAGTGAAGCCTTCGAGTTTATTCCAGCCGAAAAGTCTTTTTCCAAAACCGATTGCAAAAATATCAACACGCATTTTGGATAACTTAGCCGCGGCAAAATGTCCAAACTCGTGAACGAAAACAAGAATACCAATTGTTATAATAAAATAAATTATATAATCCATTAATGACCTTTTTTAGTTGTATTTATTGGATAAATAACATCTTGTCTTACTATCGCATTCAAAAATGGTTTCGAGGGCGCCATCCGAATGTTTATCTATAGAATTAAGAGCGTCGTCAATTAATTCGGGAATTTGCGTGAATTTTATTTTACCGGAAAGAAATCTTTCAACTGCAATTTCATTCGCGGCATTCAAAATGCACGGGGCTGTTCCACCCTCTTCAATAACATCGTATGCTTTTTTAAGACAAGCAAATTTATCAAAATCAGGTTCAAAAAACGTTAGTTGGCTTATTTTTTTTAGATCAGTCGGTACACCGCTATAATTGTATCTTTTGGGGTAAGTTAATGCATAAAGAATCGGGAGCTTCATATCGGGTAAGCTTAGCTGGGCTTTTATTGAGCCGTCGTTAAATTCCACCATCGAATGAATAATTGATTGCGGATGAATTACAACATCAATCTTTTCCTTGGGCAAACGGAAAAGCCAATATGCCTCAATTATTTCGAGACCTTTATTCATCATTGTAGCGGAATCAATTGTTATTTTATTTCCCATTTTCCAATTAGGATGATTTAAAGCTTCTGCTATTGTTACGTTTTCTAATTCATATTTTTTCTTGTTTAGAAAAGGACCGCCGGAAGCGGTTAAAATAATTTTAGAAATATCGTTTTTGTATTCGCCGACTAAACACTGGAAAATCGCGCTGTGTTCCGAATCGATAGGTAAAAGTTCGACTCCGTATTCTTTGCATAACTTAATTATTATTTCCCCGGCAACAACAAGGGTTTCCTTATTTGCCAGCGCTATTCTCTTTTTCTGTTTTATCGCGCAGACCGTCGGCGATAATCCCGCAAATCCTACAAGAGCTGAAACGAAAATATCATAATCGCCGTGTGCCGAAATTTCCGTTAAACCTTTATCACCGCTAATTACTTCACATTTATTGCCGATCTTTTTCTTTAATTCTTCCGCTTTTAATTTATTTACAACAACAACATTTTTGGGTTTGAATTCTTCAATCTGTTTTTCAAGAATTTCAATGTTGGAATTAGTAGATAGTCCAGTAATTTCAAATTGATCCGGGAAATTTCTAACCAGCTCAAGAGTATTTATGCCTATGGAACCGGTTGAACCAAGGACTAAAATTTTTTTCATTAAAAGCTCGTTTGTTAACCAATAAATCTATGTGTAATTGCAAAAAGGAAATTCAATAGTACAAATGAATTTATTATTATTCCTAATTTATATAGTTTATTTAGATATTCATAACCCTGGGTGCTGATTTGCGCAGAAGATTCCAAATCTTCGCCGAGTGCAGTCCGCAATTTTTTTGCTTTTGGGATAACGGCTGTAAAGATAACTAATAGTATTACTATCATTATTATTTGTTTGGATACAAGCCAATGATTTGCCGTCATTTGGAAAAATCCATAACCGGGATTCATTGCAGTTAAAAGGATTCCAGTCAATAAAATTCCTACAGAGCCGATCATTCCGAATAGGTTTGTAAAAGTTAGGTAGAGCATGATGAACTTTCTTTCACCGGATTTTTGTTTGTTAGTTGTAATTAACTTTTTGAAAATAATGCCGGTTATAAAATTAACAAGCCATATTCCGGCAAAAATAATATGCAATGTTATTAATGTTGGATAGTATTCCATTTTATCTCCCTTTTAATTAGTTCAAAATTAAATATAGTAATACAAGGAGCAGATTATTTATGTGGACAAAGTGTCCTATCTTGCTTAAGTTTCAACGATAATAATGCTTGTCAAGTTCAACAACAAAAAGGTGCTGCCATGAAGAAAACATTAATATATATATTACCATTTATAGTTCTAGTATCATTTTCATATCTAAGCTCGAGGGATTTCCGTGTACAAAAAATTCCGAATGGAAGTAAATTCTCGTGCGCTAATTGTCATGTTAGTCAATTTGGCGGTGGAGCGCGAAATGCTTTCGGACTTGCTGTCGAGTCTCTTGTAACGCCGGGCGGAAATCAAAATTTTTGGACTGCTCAATTCGCATCTTTGGATTCCGACGGCGACGGTTTTACAAACGGACAGGAATTGCAAGATCCCAATGGAAGTTGGACAAGCGGTTCTTCCGGTGATTTTAATCTTGTAACAAATCCCGGTGATCCAAACAGCAAACCGAATCCAACATCGGTTGTTGATGAAAAAATTCCAAGTTCATTCAAATTGCTCAATAATTATCCAAATCCTTTCAATCCTTCAACAAGAATCGCTTTTGAAATTCCACAGAGTGAATTTGTCAGCTTAAAAGTCTACAACATTAGCGGCGAATTGATTTATAGTTTAATTGAAGAAAACCTTGCTGCGGGTCGTTATGAGAAAATTTGGAACGGAAAAGATAATTCTGGAAGAAATGTTTCTTCCGGAGTTTATATATATAGGTTAAAAGCAGGGCAGTTCGATAAGTCTGCGCGAATGATTTTAATGAAATAATAAAACAAATATTCCAAATATTTTTTAATTATTGAGGCGGACATGAAGCAAATATTATTACTTGCCATGGTAGCACTATTTGTTAATTTTATAGATAATTACTCGTTACCGAGATTTTCATTGCAGCAGAAGGACAAATGCAGCAGCTGTCATTTTAACCCAACGGGCGGGGGAATGCGCAACGAAAGCGGATTCTATTTTGGAAAAAATATTGTCGGCATGATTTCGCCGCGCGATCAAGATATTATACTCTCGCCGAAACTTACTGAAAATGTTTCCTTCGGGTTAGATTATAGATCGCAGTTTTTGTACTCCGCAGAAAAAAAGAAAACGGATTTTCAGGATATGACCGGTTCTATTTATTTAAATGCCTCAATAGCAAAAAACATTGACGTTACTGCGAGATATGATTTTGTGAATTCAATTTGGGAAGCATTCGGCACGGCAAAAATTTTACCTAACGAAAGTTATATTAAGGTCGGTTCGTTCATACCAAATTACGGAATACGTTTGGACGATCACACATCATACACACGCGGCGGTGATTTCGGATTGCTTTTCAGTACAGGCGCAATCCAGGGTTTATATCTAAATCCTTTTTATGTCGAAACTGGTTTGGAACTCGGTTTGAATTTATCATCAATTTCTTCTTTAACGGCAAGCGTTGGCAAGAGTAAATTTAATTCTGTTTTTACAACAGATCCTACTTATACAGCGCGTTTCGAAATTATGCCTTCGATTGATAAGCTTACATTTCTTCTCGGTGGTTCATTCGCTTCTGCGAAAACAAGAAACTTCGGAAATTTTCTTTCAACAAAAATGTTCGGCGGTTTTGCCGGAATAGGCTATGAACGTTTTACAATTATGGGCGAGTATGATATTGCTAATGATTATATCGGTTCAGATATAAAATCGAATGCTTTGATGGTTGAAGCATCGTATCAAATAACAGTTGGACTTGATGCAATAGTTCGTTACGATTCCTTCGATCCAAGCATTGATTTAAATGATGACGAGCATTCGCATTTGGTTCTTGGCATGGAATTTTTCCCGTTTAGTTTCGTAGAAATTCGTCCGCAGTATAGAATTAATATTGAAACTCCTGAAAAAAAGAACGACGCGCTGGTAGTACAATTTCACTTTTGGTATTAGGAAAGAATAAACGATAGCTCGTGAATTAATTGGACACAAACTTTAAATTCACGGGCTATTTTTCAAACCATGATTCAAACAACTTTTCGAGATCTGAAAGATTTTCTTCTAAGCTGAATGAAACAGAATCGGCAAAAGTATCCAGAACGATTAATGAATTAATGCCCGCATCAAGTTTTTCAAGATCGGCAATTTTTTGGGCTAAGTTACGGTTAATATTCCGAATATCTTCATATAACTTTTTGAGGTTGTACATCTCCCAATCAACATCTTCACCTTTTTTTCTCAAGAAAAATTGGGCTAGTAAATACATGGAAAAAACTCTAAACTCGGTTTCTTCGTTATTTGAAAAAGGTAAATGGAATTTTACAAGCGGTTTAAGTTTGCCGAGAACCGGGCAGCCGCTTGCGGGCATAATAATTCCGAATAAACTTCCTAATCCAACCTGCAACGAGGTTTCTTTAGAGTATGTTCTGTTGTTTGCTTCTACGGAAATTTTAACTTTTTGAAAAGAAGGGAGATTGCTGAATTGTTTTATCATATGATTAATATGTATCCCGATAGGGCAATACGGTTCGTATTTATTTTCACTGCAAGTAACGGGACACTTAAAATTATTCTTTTTAGTCCAATCCGGTTTTTCAAGTTCATGATCATAAATTAAATCGAGAGTGTCGGTGTTAAGATTTATTACAAACTCTTTTTCATTTCCATCTTCGAAGATAAATGTGTATTTGTAAGAAATTAATTTCCCCGACTCCATTGAATCACCTCTTTAATTTATTTACAGCTTTATCATACTGTCGTAAAAGATTATCGAATAAAATATCAACATGTAAAATCTCTCTAATCAATCCGCTGCCTTGTCCGGCTTCCAGCATTCCGTTGTTTTCATCGCCTTCAAAAATACCAAGCCGCTCTCTTTTAGAACCGAGTAAGTTTTTAAGTTCTTCTTGGCATGCACCGTTTAATTCTGCTTCATGAACGGAATTGGTGAAATCGTTTTTTATCATTCTTGCAGCGCCTATTTTTTTTAGAATTAGAATCGTATCATTGTCTTTAGCTTCGACAATTTTTCTTTTATAGTTCTCATGAGCCGAAGATTCAACGGTTGCGGCAAAACGGGTTCCTATCTGAACGCCTTCGGCGCCGAGAGCAAATGCAGCAGCTATACCGCGTCCGTCAACAATTCCTCCGGCAGCAATAACGGGAATTTTAACAGCATCGACCAATTGTGGTATTAAAGCAAAGGTTGTTATTTCATCAGCACCATTATGTCCGCCGGCTTCAACTCCTTCGCCGACAACTGCATCGCAACCGACACTCTCGGCTTTAAGTGCAAATTTTACAGAGGGGACAACATGAATGACAATTATATTTTTCTTTTTGAATTCTTCAATAAATTTTCCCGGGTGACCGGCGGAAGTGAAAACAATTTTTACATCTTCTTCAATTGTTGTTTTAACAAGTTCTGCAACATCACCGCGAAGCAATGGAATATTAACTCCAAAGGGTTTATCCGTAGCAGTTTTACATTTCCGAATGTGTTCGCGAAGTAAATCAGGCTTCATAGAACCCGCTCCAATCAAACCCAAGCCGCCGCAGTTGGATACTGCAGAAGCCAATTTCCATCCGCTAACCCAAACCATACCTGCTTGAATAATCGGGTAGCTTATGCCTAATAATTTTTTTATTCTATTATCGTTAGTCATTTCCAAAATCAATTCTTTTTGTTCTACTATAATGTGGTTAAACAAATTGAAATTAGCAACATGTTTGATTAAAGCAGACCTATTAATTAAATTAACGCGTCGATTAATTAACATAAGGTAATTATTGAGAGCAGTAATACCGGCAGCCGGATTCGGCACTCGTCTTAAACCTCATACTTTTTCTCTTCCCAAGGTGCTATTAAATGTTGGCGGAAAACCAATTCTCGGCCATATAATCGATAAGCTTCTATCCGAAAATATTAATAAGGCTACGTTTGTAATCGGCTATCTTGGCGAAAAAATTATTGAATATGTCCAAAACAATTATCCCGGGTTAAAATCGGATTTTGTTGAACAGGAAGAAATGCTCGGACTTGGTCATGCGATTCACGAAGCGGTACCCACTTTTGATGACGAAGAGATTTTCATAATACTTGGTGATACAATATTTGATGTAAACTTAACAGAAGTATTTTCCAAAAAGCAAAGTTCGCTTGGCGTAAAAACAGTTGAAGACCCGTCGCGTTTTGGAGTTGCTGTTTGTGAGAATGATAGAATTATTAAGCTTGTTGAAAAACCCAAAACGCCCATTTCCAAACTAGCACTCGTAGGACTTTATTATATATCTAATGCAAATATTCTTGCGCAATGTTTAAACGAACTATTTGAAAAAGACATCCGCACACGCGGCGAATACCAATTGACAGATGCTTTGCAACTAATGCTGGATAAGAACGAAATAATAACAACATTTCAGGTTGACGGCTGGTATGATTGCGGGAAACCCGAAACGCTTCTTTCTACAAATCAATATTTGTTAACAAAAAGCGGAACAAATAGAAAAACTAACGGCAATGTTATTCTTGATCCGGTTTATATTTCCGAAAGTGCGGTTGTTAAAAATTCAGTAATCGGTCCATTCACAACGATTTCTGAAAACTGCACTGTTGCCGATTCGATAATTAAAAATACAATTGTTAGTCCCGGCGCTGTCGTTGAAAAAGCAATGCTCGATAATTCGATTATCGGAAGCAATGCGATTATAAAAGGCAGCTACAAAAAATTAAACGCCGGCGATTCATCCGAAATAGAATTTTATTAAACAACATGAGGAAATAAATGTCATACTTATTCACATCCGAATCCGTATCGGAAGGGCATCCGGATAAAGTCTGCGATGCAATATCCGACGGAGTTCTTGACGCAATATTCAAACAAGATCCAATGGCGCGGGTTGCAGTTGAAACTTTTGTTACTACGGGCCTTGTAGTTGTTGGCGGCGAAGTTACAACGACCGCTTATGTTGATGTACACGATATAATTCGTACAACAATAAAAAAAATTGGTTATACAAAAGCTGAATATAAATTCGATGCCGAGTCATGCGGAATATTAAACGCAATTCATTCGCAATCTCCCGATATTGCGATGGGGGTTGATAAAGGCGGCGCAGGCGATCAAGGAATTATGTTTGGGTACGCTTGCGATCAAACGCCTGAATATATGCCTATGCCGATTGTTTACGCGCATAAACTTGTTAAAAGATTGGCGGATATTAGAAATAAAGAATTGAAGTTAATGCCCTATCTCCGCCCGGATGCAAAATCACAAGTTACGGTTGAGTATGACGATAACAACAAACCGTTGCGTGTTGATGCAGTTGTAGTTTCTACCCAGCACGATGGAAATGTTAGTCAGAAAAAAATTAAAGAAGATGTTATAAAGCATGTTGTTAAAAAAATAATTCCGGCAAAATATTTAGATAAGAAAACAAAATATTTTGTTAATCCTACGGGCAGATTTGAAATAGGCGGGCCTCACGGCGACAGCGGCGTAACAGGAAGAAAAATTATTGTTGATACATACGGCGGATGGGCGCCTCACGGCGGCGGCGCTTTTTCAGGTAAAGATCCTTCTAAAGTTGATAGAAGCGCAACATATGCAGCACGCCATATTGCGAAAAATGTTGTTGCCGCTAAACTTGCAAAAGAATGTTTGGTGCAAATTGCTTATGCAATAGGCGTTGCTCAGCCCGTTTCTATACTTGTTGACACAAAAGGAACTGGTGTAATTCCCGATAAAGAAATTTCTCAAATGATCATGAAAGAAGTTGATCTTACGCCAAAAGGAATTATCGAAAGATTAAAATTGCGCAGACCGATTTATCAAAAAACATCTTCATACGGTCATTTCGGGAGAAGCGATAAAGATTTCACTTGGGAAAATTTAGATTTAGTTCCGACATTTAAAAAATATTTATAATAAAGGAGTAATAAATAATCATGGATTATAAAGCAGGTAAGTACAAAGTAAAAGATATTAATTTGGCAGCCGATGGAAGAAAGAAAATCGAATGGGCAGAAAGCCGTATGCCGGTTATGATGGCGTTAAGAGAAAAGTATTCAAAAACAAAACCGTTGAAAGGTTATAGGATAGCCGGCTGCTTGCATGTTACAAAAGAAACCGCAGTGTTGATTGAAACATTGCGCTCTGCGGGTGCACAAATAAGCTGGAGCGGCTGTAATCCGCTATCTACTCAAGATGAAATAGCAGCAGCGCTTGCTAAAAACGGAATTGAAATTTATGCATGGCACGGACAAAATGTAAAAGATTTTTATTGGTCAATCGATCAAACATTGCGCATGAAACCGAACCTAACCTTGGACGACGGTGCGGATTTGATTTTTACTGTTCACAATAAACATAGAGAACTTGCGAAAAATATTATCGGCGGAACTGAAGAAACAACTACAGGCGTTCACAGATTACGCGCCATGGCAAACGATGGAAAACTTTTATACCCCGTTATTGCGGTTAACGATGCAGAAACAAAATGGGATTTCGATAACGTTTACGGAACAGGTCAATCATCAATTGATGGAATTTTACGCGCAACATCCGTACTGCTTGCAGGTAAAAACTTTGTTGTTGCCGGTTACGGACATTGCGGCAAAGGATGCGCTATGCGCGCCGCCGGTTTGGGTGCAAATGTAATTGTCACAGAAGTTAAAGCAACTGCCGCTTTAAAAGCTGTTCTTGAAGGTCATACTGTTATGTCTATGGATGAAGCTGCAAAAGTCGGCGATATTTTTATAACGGCAACGGGTGTTAAAGATATTTTGGTTGAAAGACATTTTAAGAACATGCGAGACGGCGCTATTGTTTGCAACACGGGTCATTACGATTGTGAGATAAATATTCCCCAGCTTGAAAAAGTCAGCAAATCAAAACGCACAGTCAGAGCAAACAACGAAGAATATACTTTAAAGAATGGAAAGAAAATTTATCTGCTTGCACAGGGTAGACTAGTAAATCTGGCCGCTGCCGAAGGGCATCCTTCCGAAGTTATGGATATGTCTTTTGCAAATCAGTTTATGTCGCAATTGCGTTTGGTTGATATGCATAAGAAAGGTAAGGTTGTTGAACCGCAAGTTCTGGACATTCCTGAAAAACAAGACCAGGAAATTGCGCAGATAAAATTGAAGACTATGAATTATAAAATCGACAAGCTTACAAAAGAACAAGAAATTTATATGAATGATTACAGTGCCGGAACATAATATTTAAAATAGGATAGAATAATTAAAAAGAGCCCTATCATTTAGGGCTCTTTTTTTTAGTTGTATTTGGTGTTTGGTTTGCTTTGATCGGTAATATCAAATCCCTTTCCTTTCAGCAAATCGATAAGTGAGTTTAGCAATACACGAATATCTGATGGTTTGCTTATATAAGCGTCTGCCCCGGCATCAAGCGCATTTAATCTGTCTTTATTAAATGCATGCGCGGTATAGCAGACAATTGGGATGTTGCATAATTCAGGATTACTTTTCATTTCCTTTGTAAGTTCCAATCCGTTCTTTCTGCCTTTGATGGAAATATCCATCAAGATTATATCGTAGTTATGTTTGCCTATTAGGTTATAAAACGATTCGGATGAATCGCAAACATCTACTTGAAAATATCTTTTCAGGAAAATTTCGAGAAATTTCCGATTCTCAAAATCGTCTTCTGTGATAAGGAGTCTGGGTTTGTTTAACGCATCAATCCCCATTTGTTTTCTCCGTTAAAAATAACTGTGAATGTTGTACCTTTATTGGGCATGCTATTAACTCTCATTTTCGCTCTGTTTAAATCTGCAAAACCTTTAACAAGAGCCAGCCCTAAACCAGTTCCTTCGAATGGACGTGTATAACTCATATCTTCTTGACTAAAGGGTGTAAAAAGTTTTTGGAGATATTCTTTTGAAATCCCAATACCGCTGTCTTTGATATCTATACATACGCTTGAAGATTCTTTATAAAGAATCATCTCGATTTTTCCTTTGTCGGTGTACTTTATCGCATTATCAACAAGGTTAGAAAAGATTTGTGCGATTGAATAGTGATCAACGGTAACTAAAGCCTCGCCTTCAATATTGTTGATCAAATTTAATTCGAGATCTTTTTCCTCGGCGTAAGATTGAAATTCGTTATAAATGGTTTTAATAACAGAATACAGATCAACTTTCTCAAATCTTGTTTCATATTTGCTTGTCTGCAACTGCGACATATTAAGCAGAAGATCGAAAGTTCTGTATAAGCGTTTACTGTTGTTTTTTATTGATCTTAATATGCCATCATACTCTTCGTGTCCCTCGCGCAATTCATGCTTCAACAAATCCGAATAACCCACAATAACATTAAGCGGTGAACGGATCTCATGTGAAATTTGTGCGAGGAATTGTTCTTTTAATTTTTTTGCTTCTTCTGCCCGCGCCAAAGCGTTCTTTAATTCGCGTTCTTTTATTTTTAAGTCGGTTATGTCTCTGCCGTAAACCTGGCAAACGCCGAATTTGGGAACGCCTGAAATTAAAAATTGGAAATAGCTATCTATGAGAAGCGTAGTGTAATTAACAGTTTTACCGTTTGTAATAATATCTTGTATGTCGAATGTTTTCATGAATGGAAGAAGAACATCCACTTGTTCGCCGACAAGAACTCTTGTTGGAAAAATTTTATGGGCGGAATTATTTGCGAGCACCACCTTGCCGTTTAAATCAAATCTAAAAATTGGATCAGGCGATAATTCAGAAAAGAGAGCCATCAACTCGGCCTGTTGAAGCCGGAGATTTTCCTGTTCCTGTAAATGCTTCTTTCGCATTGGTACGATAACATAACGGTAATAGATAAATGTTACCGCGAGGATGAAAAGGAGAACAATCAGAGAAAATAACATCGGATTCTCATAGCTGAACCATGAGTCTTTTGTTATTTTCTCTAAAGATTGAAAAGAAGAGTCCAAACGCGATTTGGGCGATACTTGTAATAAAAAAGAAAGCAGTGGCATCAGCAAAACCGATTAGTATATTAAATAGTTTTAATAGCGTAGTGCTTAAATAAAACAATAGAACAATTAAAAATAAATTCATTATTCTCGTATCAACGTATGTTACAATAAAATTTTTTAATACAATGAATGTGATTATGAAATAGTTAATAATAATTAAACTATAGTAAAAGCTTACTTCCTTTATGAAAATATTAAAAGTTAGAACAACAGTAAAAATTAAAAGTATCGCTATCCTATTTTTTTTTACTACCGTATTCTCCAATAGGCTGATAATCATTAAATAAGTAGCTACAGAGTGAATAATTCCGCTTAGATTCTCACGAAAGAGGTATGATACACCCAAGTTTAGGGCATCTGAAGTTGCAAGTAACAAAAAAAATAAAAAATGTCTACTCCTATACTGGCGGACTGGTGGGAACAGCCAGATAATAAATGATGAAAAAAATAAAAATTTTGATAATGTTATTGAGTCCATATAACTAATCAAAAGCAAGTCGGCGGACAAATAGATGACATTTCTAATGTATTGAAATTGTCGCTGACAGTTAATACGCCTGCTCTTACTTCGAGTGTAAATTCCTCCGCGGTTGAATTGTTAACAAATTCCTCAACAACCGTTTTACTAAAAAAATGTGATTTTTCTTCGGCGCGAAGTGCTGATTTTTCTCTTTTCAAAAGAGATTGTCTTTTTTCGTTAAGAATATATGCACGACTGTTTTTAACAGCAAAATGAACATAATCTTTTGCTTCGGTAAGCGCTTCTATTAAATCAGCTTTTTTTATTTTAACCGAACCAATTACTTTGCCGAACAATGCATTAGCTTCTTTTTTATTAAATTTTTTCCCGATGATTCCATGCTTGCCCTGCGCGTTTACAGAACCAGCAATGAATAAAAATGATAATAATACAAATAACATTGTCGATGTAAACTTTTTCATGTTTCACCCCTAATTTTATTGGATAATTTGTTTTAAACGTCTAAAGTTATTTTTAGACATAATTAATATAAAAACATCTAAAGAAAATTCTAAGAAAAATCTCAAAAAAACCTACCAGGGATTAAGTTACCGCATTTGGTACATTTCCTGTCATTCAAAGCAAAAAAACGGAGTGAATGCCAATCTCGTTCCATTAAAACATTTTTACAAATTGGACAATAAGTTGTTTGTCCTTCTTTGTAATGAACATTTCCTGTGTAGCAGTATTTAATTCCAATATGTTCTGCAATCTCTTTGGCATTTTTGAGTGTTGTCAACTTTGTTGCCGGTTTATCTAGCATTTTAAAATCCGGATGAAATGCAGTAAAATGAATTGGCACTTCATCGCCCAAGTTTTTTAAAATCCATTCGCACATTAACTTAATTTCATCGGAAGAATCATTTTCCCCTGGGATTAAAAGTGTGGTGATTTCGAACCAGATATTTGTTTCGTGCTTAAGCCAGATTAAAGTGTCGAGCACATGTTCAAGATGAGAGAAAGTTAGTTTATGATAGAAACTTTCCGTGAAAGCCTTTAAATCCACATTTACCGCATCAATATATTTGAAAACATCTTTGCGGGCATTTTTATCAATGTAGCCAGCTGTAACCATAACAGAATTTATTTTTTCTTCCCGCGCGATTTTAGAAATATCAATTACATACTCGCCAAATATTACAGGATCGTTATAAGTAAAAGCTATTGAAGGTGTATTATTTTTTTTTGCGATTGATATTACTTCTTCCGGCAATACTTCGTAGGAATTGATTGAAACCAATTTAGCTTTGCTTATAGTCCAATTCTGACAGAACTTGCAGCCAAGATTGCAGCCTGCCGTACCGAAACTTAAAATATTCGTGCCTGGGTAAAAATGATTAAGCGGTTTTTTTTCGATCGGATCAATTGCAAACCCTGTTGGTCTGCTATATCCGATTGAATAAAGTTTGCCGTCAATATTTTTACGTATAAAACAAAAGCCCGATTGTCCTTCGCCGATTGTGCAGTAGCGGGGACAAAGAGTGCATAATATTTTATCGCGGCTTTTGTCTGATGCCTGCCACCATTTTGCAAGTTTGTATTTTTCAAAATGGTTTTCCATACGGCAATCTTTTATTAAGTTAATTCATACTCTTGTTCATTCCTTTAAGAGATCATGGACAAGAGCAAAACTATAAACAAGTGCAAAATTTATTTAAATTAAACGGCTTCGAATCTTATCCAATTTTCTCTGCTGTTCCCGGCTTTTGGCCCGCCCTCAGTATAAATTACAAAATCACCGTGTCCAACAAGATTTTTATCAATCAGCATTATTCGTGCTTGAGTTACCGCTTTGTATTTGTCTGAAATATCAGGTAAAAATATAGATGAAACTCCCCACCTCAACGAAAGGAGATTCATTGCGTCGAAGCTGTCGGTTATCGCAATGATTTGAGCTTGAGGTCTGAATTTAGACAGACTTGACGGTGTGTTGCCGAGACTGGAAAAACCAAGTATAGCTTTGGCTTTAATTTGCCGGCTCATCGTTACAATACTTTTATTCATATAATCGAATAATTTTTCTTGAGTATCCGTTGGTACTTCAAAATTAAGATCCGGTTCATAATGATATGTTTGTTCAGCTTTTAAAATTATTTCACTCATTAATTCAACAGTGCGGATCGGATATTTTCCAACTGATGTTTCCGCGCTCAACATTACAACGTCGGTGCCGTCCCAAACCGCGTTTGCAACATCCGATGCTTCGGCCCTTGTGGGAATTGGATTGTTTACCATTGATTCAAGCATTTGCGTAGCCGTAATAACAAGTTTGCCCGCTTCATTGCACCTTTTAATAATTTGTTTTTGTATAATCGGCACTTCCTGCGGACCGAGTTCAACTCCGAGATCTCCGCGTGCAACCATAATTCCGTCGGCGGCTTTAAGTATTTCTTCAAAATTATTTACGGCTTCTTGTTTTTCAATCTTTGCAATAATTGGTTTTTTAAAACCCTTCTTTGCAAGCCATTTCTTCAATTCAATTATGTCTTCGGCTTTTCTAACAAAAGAAAGAGCTACATAATCAACCCGGTGTTTTAATGCGAACTCTAAATTTGTAAAATCTTTTTCGGTGACAGAAGGTGTACTTAAGTTCATGCCGGGGAGATTCATACCTTTTTTAGGTTTTAAAACTCCACCTTCAATTATTTTGCACACAACCGATTTTCTTTTTTTGTCTGTTATTTGAAGCCGAATTAATCCGTCGTCTATCAAAATAGTTTCGCCCAGCAGCGAATCGTCAACAAGCTGCTTGTAGCTTGTACTTATTATTTCTTTTGTCCCAAGAACTTCCTCGGTAGTTAATTCTATTGTATCGCCGGATGCTATATAAATTTCGGGTTGGCTTAATTCGCCTATCCTAATTTTGGGTCCTTGGAGATCAATGAGAATAGGAATCGGCAATGATTTTCTAACGCAGATTTCGTTAATAACATTGAATACATTTTCAAAGTATTCAAAATTGCCGTGTGAAAAATTTAGGCGTAAACCGTTTACTCCTGCTTCAACAAGTGCTTCAAGTTTTTCGCGCTTATCTGTTGCAGGGCCAATTGTTGCAAGTATTTTTGTTTTTGCTAATAATGTGCTCACTTCTTTTTTCTTCCTTTAGTTTTTAATTCTATGTTACTTTCTTTTGAATTGTTATTGTTTTTTTTCGGCGGCTCCGGTTTAATTCTTTTTCTCATGGATAAAAGTTCTTTTTCCACTTCGCCGAAAACAGTATTTGGCAGATGCTTTCCATTCTTTAAAATTTTTCCCGCGGATACTCCTGTTAATATTTCAATCGCTTCTTCAACAGAGGATACCGAATAAATATGAAATTTCTTTTCTTCGACGGATTTTATGACATCATTCTTGAGCATAAGATCTTTTACATTTTGCGAAGGAATTATAACTCCATTTTTTCCGTTCAGACCCTTTGTTTTGCAAACATCAAAAAAACCTTCAATTTTTTCGTTTACACCACCGATAGGTTGAATCTCACCCTTTTGATTTACCGATCCTGTAATTGCGATCGATTGCTTAATTGGTATTCCTGAAAGCGCCGAGAGCAAAGCACATATTTCCGTTATGGAAGCACTGTCACCGTCAACCATTCCGTATCCTTGTTCAAATACTATGCTTGCGTTAAAAGTCAGCGGAATTTTTTTACCGAACTTTTCTCTAAAATATCCGGCAATAATTAACATGCCTTTGTTATGAGAACTGCCGCTTAAGCCGGCTTCGCGTTCCACATTAATAATGCTTCCGTTTCCAAGTGCAACGGCCGCGGTTATTCTAGAAGGTTTTCCAAATGAATGGTGCCCGCTTTCGTAAACAGCCAAACCGTTTATTGTGCCAATACGTGCACCTTCAGTATCTATTAATATGGTACCATCTTCAATCATACCTGAAAGTTTGGATTCATACAAACCGTGTCTTTCTTTGGAAGCGTCATAAGCTCGGTCAACGTGATGGGCAGAAACCATTTTTAGTTTTTCATCTTGAGCCCAAAAAGAAGATTCGCGCGTAATATCGGCAATATATGCAAACCTTGTTGTTAATTTATTTTTTTCCCCCGCATAGCGCGCACCGTACTCAATTAGTTTTGCTATTGCAGACGCGTCGAATTCAAGAAGTTTTTCGCTTTCAATTAATTTTTTAATGACCCGCGCATATTCGGTTAGGGCAAGTTCTGTGCGGGGCATTTCGTAATCAAAATCAGCTTTAATTTTGAAAATTTTATTGAAATCGTCTTCGTAGTTTGAAAGCAGGGAATAAACATAATTGTTGCCGATTAAAATTACTTTGGCTTCGATGTCAATCGGGCCGGGTTTTAAAATGCTCGGTGAAAACTGGTAAAGATTCGCGATATCCTGAATTTCAAGTTTGCCGTGGAGTAAAACTCTCTTTAAGGATTTCCAAACTCCGGGTTCGCTGAAAGCATCAAGAGCATTTATCACAATAAACCCGCCGTTGGCACGCAGTAGTGAACCTGCTTTTATTCGCGTGAAGTCCGCATACCATCCGCCGCGTCCGTCCATAATTTTTTCAATTGTTCCAAAAAGGTTCGAGTACGTCGGGGTATTTTCTACAATGATGGGGCATTGCTTTGTGTGCGAGTTATCAAGAATAATATTTACTTCGTATTCTTTTAAATAATCAATTACAATTCCACCATCTGTTTCTTCCCGCAAAGGTTTTTGTCCCTTAAATACATCAAGGTTCTGAATTATATTCTCTACAACCTGATCGAGATATAATTTTACATTTTTGATTTTATATTTTTTCTTCAGTTCTTCAAGTATGACAGTAACAATAATTGTAACAGAATCGGTTTCGAGTGTTGTAACTTTTTCCTGGAATTCCTGTGTTAGCTTTAAGCTTTCCTTAAAAACTTGTTGAAGTTCTTCCTGATAAGATGTGTACTTGCTAATTATATCTTTGAATTGCTCCCTAGAAATTTTTTCATCTTTGATGTAATCCTGTAATTGTTGAATAAAAACCGGCTGCTTATCAACAACTGCTAAAATTTCCGGGCGAACCATTTCGCCCATTTTTACTTCACCGAGTGTAAAATTGTCTTTCTTTAATTTTTCTTCGAAGCCGAACATTATTGTTTGCTGCTTCTTTCCATAATCTGAAAGTATTTGTTTTTTTTGCGAAACAAAGGGCTCGGCAGATAACAACTGGGGTATTTTTTCCTGTAATATTTTTATTGTGCGCTGAAGATCACGTTTAAATTTTTTGGCTTGTCCGGCGGGTAGTTGAAGCAGAAGCGGACGATCTTCGTCCTTGAAATTATTTACATAGGCATAATCGAAAAGCTGGTTTGAGCAATCCGGTGCTATCGATTCCAACATCTGTTTAATAGTTGTAAATTTGCCGGTGCCGGATAAACCGGTTATGAAAATGTTATAGCCCGGACTTTTTAATTCAACGCCCACTTTAAGTGCTTTAAGCGCTCTATCCTGTCCGACAATTCCTTCAATAGGTTTTATCTTTTCCGAGCTTTCGAAATCGAAAACATCAGTTTCGCAAGTCCATTTTAAATCTTCAGGTTTTAATTCTTTCGGCTGCCGCGCTTTTAGAAGAGCCATTATAAATTTTCCTAATTATTAGATTATTATTGCTTAAAAATAAAATAAAATTAGCAAAGAAGTTGGGAACATCTAATTATCAAATATTAATTCTGTATTACCTTTCGTAAATTGAATTAAAACCTAGTAATTTTATATACAGGTTTTATTGATTAAACTTCTTCCGTGCGATAATCGACGGGAAGATGTGTGTTTATTTTAAAAACAACAAGTTCAATTGATCTTAATTATCATGCTCTTGTTCTTGCTCTGTTTTTCTTTAAGACATTTGATGGATATGAATAAGATTAAGAACAAGATCAGGAATAAGATCAAGAACAAGAAATAATAGCTGTAATCATTCTACATATTCAAATTGGATTTATGAAAACAACTTACGAGATAATTTCAGAATCGATTTCTGCCTTCGGAAGATTGAAGGGAAAACTTTCTGAAATAAAGAATGGAGAAAAAATATACGTTTCGCCGTTCGCGGGCTCATCACGCAACATTTTTATTTCATCAATCTTAGAAAAAGAAAAACACATTTTTCTTTTATGCCCTAATGAAACATCTGTAAAAGAAACAATGGTGGAATTAACAATTTTGGGCTTTGAAAAAGACATTGTAACTGTAGATGATTTATCGGCAGATGTTTTACAGGAAAGATTGACCGACGTAAATAACCGCGAAAGTTTCATTCTCGTTTCTACATACGATCTGCTAACATTAAGATTGCCGTCAAAAAATTCGGTTCAAAACAATACAACAAAACTTGCAGTCGGCGGAAGTTTAACTTACGATGAATTGATAGAATATTTTAATTTCATTAATTATAATCAAGATAAATATGTTGATAGCCCCGGCGATTTTGCAGTGCGTGGTTCGATAATTGATTTTTGGTCGTACAGCGAAAAGCAGCCGTGCCGTTTGGAATTCGACGGGGACTTTCTCGAATCAATCCGGCATTTCGATCCGGATAGTCAGCGCTCCTCAAATAAAATTGAAACCGTTACTCTCGCTGCTGCTTTAAATACTGAAAGCACTGATAACTCAGGCGATATTTTTGATTACCTTGATAATCCTCTCATCTTTGTATCGGATTACGAACTCGAACAAATATTTTCTACAGATAAAGTTGAAGCTATCGATAAAATAATTATTGACGAAGAAATTGACGAGGACTTGAAACAAGAATTGTATGAAAGTTTAGATGAAGAAGAACTTAAAACAGTTGAGGAACATTTCAATAAAAACGAAAATGTTTCCGGTGAAAATATTTTTTCTAAAAATGCGAGATGGATAATTGAAGATCAGCTTCGCGTTCATACGGAAAGATTCGAAATAAATCTTGTCGATGCACCGGTTATAAACTCCAACTTTGAGCTGCTGTTTAATTTTCTAAAAGATTATTCGGCGAAATCGTTTCAAATAATTATAACGGTTGAAAATGATCTTCAGAAAAATAGACTTTCGGAGTTACTCTCGGAATTCAGACCGGAATTGGAAAAATTGATTGAACAGGGAAAGATTGAAATCACAATTCTTCCAATTAAGTCCGGTTTTATTTCTAAAGAAAATTTTCTTGTTGTTCTAACTGATTACCAGATTTTTAACAAGCCCTACCGCACAAAAATTTCTTCAAAACAAAAATTTAAAAAAACACGCTCACGCGATTTTGCATCGATAAAAAGAGGCGATTTTGTTGTTCACGAAAATTTCGGAATAGGGCAGTATGCCGGACTTGAAGTAATTAAGATTGGACAGATTGAACAGGAGTCAATAAAAATTTTATATGCTGAAGGCGGGGTAGTTTATGTTAATCTTAATTATTTATCTCTCGTAAAAAAATTCTCTTCCAACGAAAATGTTCAGCCGAAACTTTCCGTACTCGGCAGCGGCGAATGGAAATCGACAAAGAAAAAAGTTAAAGCAAAAATTAAAGAAGCTGCCCGCGAACTTATTATTCTGTACGCAAAACGAAAAGCCGCGCAGGGTTTTTCGTTCAGTCCGGATTCAATTTGGCAAAAAGAATTGGAAGCATCATTCTTGTATGAAGATACACCCGATCAATCTAAAGTTTCCGAAGAAGTTAAAACCGATATGGAAAGCGGGAATCCCATGGACAGGCTAGTGTGCGGCGATGTTGGTTTTGGTAAAACAGAAATTGCAGTACGAGCAGCATTTAAAGCTATTAACGACAGTAAACAAGCAGCTGTTCTGGTTCCAACAACAATTCTTGCAGAGCAACATTTCAATACTTTTAAAGATCGTTTATCACAATTTCCGGTTAAGGTTGAAGTTATTTCAAGATTTCGTTCCGCGAAGGAACAAAAAGAAATTACCGATAAACTTTCTAAAGGAGAAGTTGACATTCTAATCGGAACTCATAGATTGCTTTCCAAAGATATAATGTTTAAAGATCTCGGATTGTTGGTAATTGACGAAGAACACCGCTTTGGTGTAATGGCAAAGGAAAAACTTCGATCTATAAAAGCAAATGTTGATACCCTTACTTTAACCGCAACTCCAATACCGCGTACATTGAATTTATCTTTACTCGGAGCCCGCGATCTTTCAATTATTTCTACTCCTCCGCCAAACCGCCAGCCGATTTATACAAAGGTGGACAAGTTTGATATTTTCAAAGTGCGTGAATGGATTTTAAACGAAGTAAAACGCGGCGGTCAGATTTATTTTGTTCATGACAGGGTTATGTCGATTGATAAAATTGTCGGCTACATTCAAAAACATATACCTGAAATAAATATCGGTGTTGCACACGGACAAATGAAACCTGCGCAACTCGAAAAAGTTATTTATGAATTTTTGAATAAAAAGTATCACATGCTAGTTGCAACGAAGATTATCGAGTCCGGGCTCGACATCCCAAATGTGAATACGATTATTATAAACCGCGCGGATAGATTTGGACTTGCCGAACTTCATCAATTGCGCGGACGCGTCGGGCGTAGCGACCGGCAGGCATATGCTTACTTACTTGTTCCGTCGCTGAATACTATTACTAAAAAAGCAGTTAAGCGTTTGCAGGCAATTGAAGAATATACCGATCTCGGCGGCGGTTTTAATTTATCAATGCGTGACCTTGAAATACGCGGTTCGGGTAATCTGCTCGGTACCGAACAAAGCGGGTACATCGATTCGGTTGGCTTCGATCTTTATCTTAAAATGGTTGACGAAGCCGTAGATGAATTAAAACAAAGCGAGTTTAAAGATGTATTTAAGGATTTACCGAAATCAAAAGATAGATCGGAACCGACAATCGATACATATTTTGAAATCGGAATTCCGCAAAATTATATGCCCGATCAAGCCGACCGGCTAAGTTTTTATACAGCGCTGTTTTCTATTATTAAAATAGAAGAGATAGATGAACTAAAAGAAGAAATGATTGACCGTTTTGGGAAATTTCCGCAAGTGGTATTAAATTTAATAGAAGCGGCGATGCTAAGGTTTTATGCATCTTATGCGCTCTTTGAAAGAATTGTTATTCAAAAAAATAAAATTACTATTATTCTTCCCAAAGGCGACCGTGAAGATTTTTATCAAAATAAATTTTCGAAACTGCTGCAGTTTATAAGTGAAAAACACTCCCGTGATATTAAATTTATTCAAAACGAAACTGTTCTTAAATTGGAGATGAATAACAAATTCGATTCACCGGGAAATGTGATGGATTATTTGATTAAATTCTGCAAAGAAATTTCCAAAGTATTGAGTAATAGTAATGATTGAATTAGCGGTAATTCTTTTTTTGGTAGCATTAAACGGACTTTTTGCAATGGCTGAGATTGCTTTAATTTCTTCAAAGAAAGTTCTTTTAGAAGATAAAGCCAATAAAGGAAGCAAAGGCGCAAGTGTTGCTTTAAAACTTTTGGAGGAACCCGAAAAATTTCTCTCTACAATTCAGATTGGTATTACGCTTGTAGGAATTGTTGCCGGCGCGTTCGGCGGGATAGCGCTTGCGGAAGATGTGGAACCTTTGTTTGAGCAACTGAATATCCCTTCGGTATATATTGAAGAAATTTCCTTAATCACTGTTGTGGCAATTATAACTTATTTGTCGCTTCTTGTTGGCGAACTTTTGCCTAAAACAATAGCTTTAAATAATCCCGAAGGCATATCGGTAAAATTGGCTCCGCTTGTTTTATTTCTTTCAGTTCTTTCCACTCCCCTGGTGTATTTATTAAGCACATCAACCAAAATTTTAATAAAGATTTTCAGAATCAAAATAACTGAAAAGCCGCCGATTACCGAAGAAGAGTTAAAGATGTTAATTGAACAGGGAAGGAAATATGGAGTGCTTGAACAAAAAGAAACCGAGATGGTTAAAAGTGTTTTCAGATTTTATGATAGAAAAGCTTATTCGGTTATGATTCCAAGACAGGATATAGTTTGGCTCGACGCAAGCAAACCAATTGATGAAATTATTGATACGGTTTACAAAAATAAATTTTCAAAATACCCTTTGTGCGAAGATGTGCTTGATAATACTATCGGCATTTTACACGTAAGGGAGTTGCTGCAAAAAATTTCTGCCGACGAAAAGTTTAATATTAAAGACCTAACCGTACAGCCGCTGATGATTCCCGAAAATATTGCAGCGAAAGATATCCTTGAAAAATTCAGAACTGCAAAAATTTATATCGCGCTTGTTATTGATGAATACGGGTCAATTTTGGGAATGATAACGCTTCATGACTTAATCGAAAATATTTTTGGAGACCTTCCGGAAATTAGCGATAAAGATGAGTATCCTTTCTTTGAACGCGCAGATGGTTCTTTTCTTGTTGACGGAAGCATCCAAACCGACGAGTTGAAAGATAAATTCAATATCGATTTCGAGGGAAATGAAAAGTACAATACTCTTGCAGGTTTTGTTATGTACAATCTTAACAAAATTCCGTCACTTGGCGATAAGTTTTTCTATTCGGGCTATCAGTTTGAAGTGATAGATATGGACGGAAAACGAATTGATAAAGTTCTTGTACAAAAGATTAATTTGTAAACTGCTTCCAGATTTTTCCGGTACTTGTTTGTCATCACTAATATTTTTGATGAGAGTAAATATTATTCTATGTAATTAGAATTGTTTAATTCTTACATTGAAAAATACTTCAATTGATCATAGGAGTGTAATATGGGTAAAGTTATAAAAGTATTTTTTGTACTTGTGCTGATTGCACTAATTGGTATTCAATTTATAGATGTCGAAAAAACAAATCCGCCTGTAACAGCAGATATCAAAGCTTCGAGTGAAGTGAAAAGCATTTTAAGAAATGCATGTTATGATTGTCATTCAAACGAAACAAAATGGCCTTGGTATAGTAAGATTGCACCAATTTCTTTTCTAATAATAAATCATGTTGAAGAGGGCAGGGAACATTTAAACTTTTCCGATTGGGAAAAATATAAGAACCCAAAACAAGATGTTCTGAAAGAAGAAATCTGGAATGAGATTAATAATGATAAAATGCCATTGAAGATGTACACTTATCTTCATCAGAAATCTAATTTGGATCCGTTGAAGAGAAAAGCAATAAAAGAATGGGCGACAAAGAAAAAGCCATGGGAATAATTTTATTTACGAGTATAAACAAATTATAGCATTATGGAAGCAATAATTAACAAGTCTTCTGAAGCTGCTTCAGAAAAAAGTTCAGTTGCAAAGACCTCGGTTGCCGCCGCGATATTTTTAACTGCTTTCAAATTGATTGTAGGTTTTACTACAGGCAGTTTGGGAATTCTTTCGGAAGCTTTGCATTCGGGATTAGATCTTGTTGCGGCGGTGATTACTTTTTTCGCCGTAAAATTTGCGGACCAACCGGCAGATGAAGATCATAATTTCGGTCATGGAAAAATTGAAAATTATTCCGCTCTTATAGAAACCATTCTTTTGTTTATTACTTGTGCTTGGATAGTTTATGAAGCAATCCGGCGTTTAATTTTTCACGATGTTGAAATTGAAGTTACATATTGGAGTTTTATTGTTGTTATTACTTCAATCATAATTGATATTTCGCGCTCGCGGGCGTTATATAAAGTTGCGCGCAAACATAACAGTCAAGCGCTCGAAGCGGACGCATTGCATTTTTCAACCGACATCTGGAGTTCCTTCGTTGTATTGATAGGATTAATAGGCGCTTCATTTGATTTTTATTATGCCGATCCGATAGCAGCTCTTTCTGTTGCAGTTATCGTTTTATCGGTTTCTTACAGGCTTGGTAAAAGATCGTTTGATGCGTTGATAGATAAAGCTCCGGTGGGCATGAGTGAACAAATAAAAAAAATTGTTGAATCCATTTCCGAAGTAAAATTATCACACGATATAAAAGTTCGGGAATCAGGTCCACAAAAATTTGTCGAGCTAAATATACACGTTGATAAAAATATGACGATTGAGAAAGCTCATGAAATATCACACAAGGTTGAAAAGGAAATTATGAGCAGAATTAAAAATATTGAAGTGATGGTTCACCCGGAACCGGATAGTTAGTTGAACTCGTTATGTATTGATTTCACCGATCAACTTTTCACGATATTTATTCGATGTTGAAAGAATTTTTGAAAGATGTACGACATTTCCGAATACAAGCAATGCCGGTTTTTCAACAACATCTTTAATGTTGTTAATATTTGCAAGAGTTGTTATTACTATGTTTTGATTAATACGTGTTGCATTCGATACTATCGCAAGCGGTGTTGAAAGATCAATCCTTTTTAAAACCGCTTCGTTTAAAATATTTTCTGCTTGGGTTAATCCCATCAACACAATTGTTGTATGATTTTTAATTTTTAAAAGCTCAATCCAATTTTTATTGAACTCACATCCTTCCGAATGGGCGGTAACAATTGAAACTCCCGACGAATATCCGCGTGCAGTCGGAGGAATACCCGCGCTCAATGGTCCCGCAAACGCAGATGACAGCCCTGCAATAATTTCAACATCAATATTGTTATTGATTAAAAATTCAGCCTCCTCCGCACCGCGACCAAAAATATACGGGTCGCCGTTTTTTAATCTTGCAACGCGGTAACCTTGAGATGCATAATCAAGCAATAGTTTGTTGATTGAATTTTGGCTCGACGAATGATTTCCTTTGGATTTGCCGACATAAATTTTTTCAACCCTTTTGGGAATAAGATTAAGTATCTCTTCAGTAATTAAGTTGTCGTAAAAAACAACATCCACTTCATGTATTGCTTTGTATGCTTTAATTGTAAGCAGTTCTGGATCTCCGGGTCCGCAGCCTATTAAATAAACTTTACCGAATAATGTTGCTGCCTCTTCTTTTGTCCGTTCAATATCAATAATTCCAAATTGCCGCTCATTTAATTTTTTCTCCGCAAGTTGCCCAAGTGAATAGGGAAGTGATTTCTTAATTCTCTCTCTGACAAATTGTGTCAGTGTCGGACTCGCACCGTCGCTTGATATTGCAATTTTTAAATTATTGTAATGTAGCAATGATGAAAAATAAAAATCACATTCTTCAGGTACATCAACGGTATTTAAAAGAAAAAATCTTTCTTTCCTTAATTGCTTTAATAAATAATTAACTTCTTCATTACCCGTAGCATCAATAATAATATTGAATGCAGCCGCGTCTTTCTTCTCAAATCTTTTATAAACTATTCTTGAGGTTAGATTTTTCATCTCATCAATTGCATTGATTGTAATAACCGAAAAATCAATTTTATTTTCGAGAAGAACGGTAGCTTTTTGATGTGCAACTTTTCCGCCGCCGATTAAAAGTATTTTCGGGTTTCTTAATAATACCGGTAAAGAGTTTATTCTTTTCATTTTATCTCACACTAAGTTCTTCTCCGAAAAAAGAGAGGAGTCTTATAATTATGCGATATATAATTCATATGTGGTTTGCATTAGTGATTTAGTAACTTCATGTAATTTTAAAAACTCAATTATGTTTTTCATTCCAATTCGTTTATGGAAAACAGAAATTGATTCATCCGGTAATTTATTAGCTACATAATTTTGTATTATAATCCTAATCACTTGTGCGCAATCTTCTCTAGGAATTCTTCTCAAATATTTTTTACCTTCGTCTATCAAATCAGAGGATAGATGTTCTTTGTCCCGCTCACCGAAAAGTAATTTTAGCTGGTATTCACCGTCGGTTTTTCCTTCGAGCGAAATATCGAAGCGGACATTACGCGAACAATGTCGTTCGCACCCGCTTATGCCGATATTTACTCCATCAAGATTTCCGGAACTAATGTTTTCCAGCTCGGTAATTAGCGGATTCAAAAATTTTTCAGATTCGGCAACCGCGAGCGGGCAAGTAGCTAATCCAACGCAAGCCAAAGAATTTTTTCTTAGAGAAGAATAATTTCCATAACCGAAGGTTTGAAGAATATTTTCAAAAGCATCGCGTTGAATTTTAGTAATATCGGTGAATAATAAATCTTGAAACGGTGTTATCCTAATATTCGGGCGGATTTCAGTAACAATGTTTTCAACCAATGTTTTCAATGCCCCGATATGACTTGTATTTTTTAATCTTCCGTTTTCAACCCATAGTCCGTAACTATAATTGCCGTCGTACTGTTTTATCCAGCCGTGGTGACGGTTAACTTTTCCCAGTTCAATGTTGATCGGTGGTTTGAAATTTATATCGAGCTTTTTAATTTCATTTCCAAACCATTGAATTCCCAAATCCCTGACTTTTGCAAATTCGGTTTCGTCATATAAAACATCTTCAATTTTTTTTCTGGCGATGTCCAAACCTTTTTTATAAAGAACGTTTTTTAATCTGGACCAATGCCTGTTTTTTCTATCGCCGATTTGCTGTTGAACAAAAACAATCGCATTCAATCCTTTTATTAATTCCTCTTCCGATTCAAAAACACCGAGCGGACCGGCGAGCGAAGGGAAAGTAATCTTGCGATTTTTTTGTCCCAGAGAACCACCGATATAAACTTGATAACCGATTACTTTTTGATTATCTACTAGCGGTACAATCGCGATATCATTAGTTAAAATATCCGGTGCGTTGCAGCGTGTTTCTTCGTTCGTATCGAAATTAAAATAGTATCCGCCGATTCCTATTTTCAATTTTCTCGGAAGGCCAAACGGCTCGTAATTAAACTGTTCATCACTATTTATTGCAGAAAAATTCGGGTGAAATATTTTTAAATGTTCTTTGATCGGAAGTTGAAAATATTTGCCAATCTTTTGAGCGAGAGCATTAGCATCAAAAATATTTGATTTTATTGGGCTGGCTGTTGTATTGCGGACGTTATCACCGCATGCATTTAAAACAGGATTACCAAGTTCTATAAGATTTCTAACTAACGGCAGCAAATCACTTTTTTTAACTCGGTGAAATTGAATTGCCTGGCGGGTTGTTAAACGTATTGACGGCGAACCGTCGTCATCGCGGGAATATTGCTCTGCGAGTTCGTTGATCTTCAACCATGAATCTGGCTGTATGTCGCCTCCTCCCCAAAACGGAATACGAACCATGAAGAACCAATTTTTCAATCCTTGCTTAACAGCAATGCGGTCCCATTGGATATAAATTCCATTCGGTTTTAAATTTATATGAAGGTCTTTATCAACATCCGGTTTAGATAAATCTTCAAGTTCCTTTTTTAGTCTTTCACCGCCGAGCAACGAATTCTTTAACTTATTTTTTTCATCGGACGATAATTCTCTTTCGCTCAATGCAATTTCGAGAGCGCCGAGATCAACATCATATGAAATTTTTTCAGCCATTATAACTCCGGTTATATATTTATATCCCAATGTGGAAAATATTTTGATATAAGATTTTTAAGGTCTGCTTCGAAAGCTTTTAAATCCGGTTTCTCCGTTTCATCTTTTTGTTCATATTCCAGTGCTTCAACAATTATTCCGCCGCCCGCAATATCATATCCATCAACAATAACAAAGCGGCTTGTTGTTTTTACCCGGTCAATTAAATCAAAACTGATCGGGGAAGTTGTTCGCAAAAAGCACTGTGCAACTTCATTGCGATGAACTTCATTCCTATCGGATGATTTTAAAAGTTGCGATGCATCGAGAACGCTTTCAATTTTTTCAAGAGATAGTTCTGTTTTTTTTGTGCCGATTTTCAATTGATACTTTTTGTTGAACAGCAAAGGTTGTTTGCCCATCCAAAAAATATTTGCCTTAAAACGGTCAGTTGTAAAAGGAAGCTGTTCGTTTGTCCGGCAGATTAATTCTGAAGGTGTTACATAAATCTGGGTTGATAAAGTAATGCCGATTGCTTCGTCGGTTGAAGCAAAAGAAATTCCTTTCTTATAAAAACATTCAATTGATTTTACTGTTGATGTTTTTCTTGAAGGAAGGAAAATTATTTCGTCGCCGACGTGAATGGAACCGGAATTAATAGTCCCGGCTATAATTCTTCTGTCGTCGTTGTCTTTTGTGAATTTATAAACTCCCTGGACGAACATTCTAAATTGTTTTTTACTTTCATCTTTTTCATTCACGAACAAATCAATGAATTCGAGAATTGATTTTCCTTTATACCAATTAATTATTCCTGAATTTGTTGTAACATTGATTCCTTCACGTGCAGATACAGGGACAAATGACATTGGGCTGATTTTAATTTCATTAAGAAATGTTGTGTAATCTTTGATAATATTATTGAATATAATTTCATCAAAATTAACCAGGTCCATTTTATTGACGGCAACAACTACTTGTTTAATCCCGAGCAGTGAAAGCATATAAGCATGGCGTTTTGAATTTTCGGCTATGCCTTCGTTAGCATCGATCAATAAAACTGCAGCTTCGGCACGTGCAGCGCCGCTGATCATGTTTTTTAAAAATTCAATATGTCCCGGCGCATCGATAATTATATATTCTCGTTTTGATGATTTAAAAAATATTCTTGCTGTATCGATTGTAATTCCCTGATCCTGTTCATCTTTCAGCGCATCGAGAAGAAACGCGTACTCAAAAGGCTTCGAATTTAATTCACATGTTCTTTTTACCTGCTCAAGTTTTCCCAGCGGAAGTGAATTTGTATCGGCGAGTAATCTTCCGACCAATGTACTTTTGCCGTGATCAACATGACCCACAATTACGATGTTCATTCTCTCAATCATTATTAATCCTTAAACTCATTTTTATGCAATGATATTTTTTGCCAATAATTTTAATAACAGGGTCTAAATTACATGTACCCGTCTCTTCTCAGTTCTTCTAAAGTGCCGCCGCCATCTTTGTCTTGTTCTCTTCCTGCGCGCTCTGCGATGTTTGCAAATTTGCCGCTCCTCAATTCTTCAATTATCTCATTAACGTTTTTTGATGTTGACTCAACCGGTTTTGTGCACGGGTAGCAACCGAGTGAACGGTAACGCGTTCCATTCCCTTGATCGAAATACAAAGGAATGATTGGAATATTTTCGCGTTCGAGATATTCCCAAATATTTAATTCAGTCCAATCCAATAGCGGGTGAATGCGAACATGTGTGCCCGGTGCAAAATCAGTTTTAAATTGATTCCACAACTCCGGCGGCTGATCACCAATATCCCAATCATTGTTTTTATCCCGCGGTGAAAAATATCTTTCTTTCGATCTGCTTCCTTCTTCATCCGCACGAACGCCGACAATCACGCCTGTGTATTGTTCTTGATTATCATCATCAACAAATTGTCCGGAAGAATGATCTAGTTTAAAACGTGTCCATTCTCCTGAAAGGGTATTTCTCAGTGCTTCTGTTTTTAAAAGTTTGCAGCATGAAATTCTATCTACCGCTCCGTCCGGGAAAGTTTGTTTGTTTTGAAGAGCCGCTTTATTCTGCCCGACTATTAAATTTAATTTCCATTCGAGTGCAAGTTTATTTCGGTAGTCAATCATCTCCGGGATTTTATACGAAGTATCAATATGAACGAGAGGAAAAGGAACGTGTCCGAAAAATGCTTTACGGGTAAGCCACAATAAAACAGTGCTGTCTTTTCCAATCGACCAAAGCATTGCAAGATTTTTAAATTCTCTATATGCTTCGCGGATTATATAAATACTCTGCGATTCAAGTTTATCAAGGTAATCCATGTTTGTCCTAATTTGTTTTTATGTGTAAACCGCATTCTTTTGTGTCGGGATTTTCCCACCACCATCTTCCGTCGCGAACATCACCCCCTTCTTGCACAGCGCGAGAGCACGGTGCACAGCCGATGCTTTTATAATTTTTATTATATAATTGATTGAAAGGAATATTGTGTTTGTTGATAAAATCCCAAACTTGCTTTTCTGTCCAGCTAATTAACGGATTCACTTTTATGATTTTGAAATTGTCATCGTACTCAACGATATTTAAGTTTTCGCGTGTAACAGATTGTTCGCGGCGCAAGCCGGTAATCCAGACTTTTTTATTTGCCAAAGCACGTTTCAAAGGTTCGATTTTTCTGACATAGCAGCAGAGTTTTCTAGTCTCAATACTTTTATAAAAAAGATTGACGCCGTTTTCACAAACCATTTTTTCAACGCTTTCATAATTCGGGAAATGTATTTCAATATTGATATTAAAATGTTCGCGTGTTCTATCAATCAAACTGTATGTTTCATAAGGAAGCCGACCGGTATCTAAAGTGAAAATTTTAGTCATGCTTTTTGATTCTGCAATCATATATGTAATTACTTGATCTTCAATACTGAAACTTGAAGAGAAAACGGATTCTTCACTGTATTGTTCCGAAAAATATTTTAATATTTCCCCGGCAGATTTTTTTTCAAAATAATTATTTAATTCAACAATCGATTTCATTAACATCCCTTAAATGTTGTATTCTGGGTCTTCCTGTGTTTTTCCAAGTTTTATTTTATTCCATACTCTTTCATGAAAGTAATACAAAATCATTTTTGTGAACACTTCCACAAGTCCGATTGAAGCTGCAACTTTAATGCTGCCGGTAATAATAAATGAAATAAGAATCGTGTCAAGCGTGCCGGTAATTCTCCACGAAATAGATTTTAAAATGCTTCTGTACGATTTCTCATGCATAATAGTCCAAGCTTTTTAAGTATAGTTTTTGAAATCCGGCGCCGCCGGGATAAACGAAAAAATTTTATTTGGTTACTTCAATAGTGGAATTAACAACAACAGCAGTTCATTCGATGTGAATTTGTACAGGGTGCAAAATTATTATTTGTGGCTTTTGTAATAGATTTAAAAATAGAAATTATATTCACGCTGCTTTTTTTGATTATATGTTTTATGGAAGAAGTCATAACAACCTTTCTATGTTTATGAAAACAAAAAAGCCCTTCGTCTCTTCGAAGGGCTTTGTCTAAAAATTTATCTTAAATAAATATCAGGCAAAATCCTCCGCGGGGGATACGCAACACATACAAATGCATATCACACCGGAAAATATTTTTGTCTGGATATAATTATTGATCTTTTTCATATTGGTTGCAAATGTAAATAATAAAGGACGGCGTGTCAAGTTTAATTTTTTTGAAATTTCTTCGATAATAAATCAAAAAAAATTATGAATCCCATATCAGCGAAATTAAACGCAATTCAATATTTCAATTCTTCGTTTTCAAAAAATGAAGAGAGTGAACCTGAGAAACAAACTTCAGATAAGATGGAATTCTCAGATACATCGAAAGCATTCGCAAAGCTTGATAGTTTTTTAAATCTTGGTAAACGCGACCGCCTCGATATTAGTGATTTAAACGAATCTGAGAAAAATGAATTTTTGAAAATGCTTGCAACGCTTTTACAAAAAGGATTTGTCGGCTATGAAGTTTTGGAAGTGAATGGCAAACCGGAGAAACATTACATTGTTAATCAAATTGGCGATCAAAGAATTTATGGAGCCAAACTTTATAAAAAGAAAGGTTATTATTAATAAGTCAGGTCAACAAGCGCGCCCGGTTCTTTTTTGAGAATCAAGCCGTAAGTTTCTTTTACTCTTTCGAGAAATGGACTTACGAACTTCTTAATTTTTTTTACACTGTTTTTATCTTCCGGTGAATTTAAAACAATGTAGAAACCTTTCCCGACTTTATCTGAAGTTGCTTCATAATCATCATCGTTGATGTTTTCTTCTGTGAATCTTAAATAGGTTCTATAAAAATCCTTTTCTTTAATCTGTCTTTGTAAAATTTTATCTAAACTATTCAGTGCGGCAGCGGGAGTATTGCTGAGAAGTTTGAGGTCATAATTGTAATTCGAATTTTGTGAATCAGAATTAGTAGAAACAAGAGAATTTTTTTTATCATCGGTTAAATATTTCTTGAAACCTGTATTTGAATTGTCGCCCTCTATCGAAGTAATTTTTGTTGTGCCTTTTAATGAAGCATCGCTTTTGTAAGCCGCTTCAATAAATTCTATTCCGTTTAATCCATTTAAAATCATTACGTGTTTCCTTTCAAAGGCAACAATAGCGATGTTGAGTTATTAAATCAAGTGAGAGGGCTCTAATTGTATTTTCTATCAATCTTCATGGATTTTTCTTATCGAACAAATTGTCCCGGTACCGACGGCTCATATTTATTTTTTCGCCGTTTTTGAGGAAAACCAAATAATCGCCGTGACTCCACGATTGCATTTTTTGAATCTGCTGGATGTTTACAATAAATGATCGGTGAATACGGGTAAATTTTTCGGGGTTTAATTTTTCTTCCATTTTAGTCATTGTTTCGCGCAATAAATAGGTGCAGCTATTTGTATGAAGCGAGACATATTTTTCCTCAGCCGAAACATAAATTATATCGTCCGCTTGAACGAAAAAATATTTTGAACCGTGACTGACTAAAAATCTATCTGTAAATTTTTCTGTTTTATTTATTTCTTTAAGAATGTTTTTAAGTTCGGATTCCCTCGATTTTTTTAAAGTTAATTTTTCATAAGCTTTATCGAGTGATTTATTAAAACGGTTTTTATCGAAAGGTTTTAGTAAATAATCTACGGCGTTTACTTCGAAGGCATCGAGAGCGTACTGATCATAAGCGGTAACAAAAACAACTACGGGCATATTTTCCACGCCGATATGTTCGATAATTTCAAATCCATTCATGCCCGGCATTTGAATATCAAGGAAAATTAAATCCGGCTTCTCGTTTGTAATTTTTTCAACTGCTTCAATGCCGTTTTCTGCTTCTATCAAATTGAAATCGTTATTAAGATTATTTAAAAATGAAAATATTTTTTTCCTTGCAGGCTTTTCATCGTCGGCAATTAGAATTTTCAAATTATCCATTGCTTTCGTTCTCAAAAGGAATTGTTATTGTTACTATCAAACCATTAGGTTTGTTGTTGTCGAAGCCAAATTTAAAACTATTACCGTAAAGTTTTTCAAGGCGTTCAATTGTATTTGATATACCGACACCTTTCTTAACATCAATTTCGGATAGATTTTTTATTCCCGGTCCGTTATCGGAAATAGTTAAAATCAAATTACCATCTATTTTCTTAGATGAAATCATGATTTTCAGAAGCGATAGAGTTTCCATACCGAATTTTATTGAGTTCTCGGCAATCGGCTGAAAAATAAAAGAAGGAACTGAAGCATTTTTTGTTTCTTCATCGATTGAGAATTCAACATCTAATTTATCTTTAAATCTTCCTTTCATTATATCAAGATAAAGTCTAAGTGTTTCAATTTCTCTCGTTAATAAGATTTTGCCTTCATTAGAATTACTTAATGATATACGAAGAAGATCGCTTAAATCGGCAATCATTTTATCGGCTGATTGGATGTCATCATACATTGTCGATGAAATCATATTCAAAGTGTTAAAAAGAAAATGCGGATGAATTTGATTTTTCAAGATTTCAAGTCGAGTCCGTGAAAGCTGCTCTTCAAGTTTTATTGTCTTCAGTTTTTCTTCTTGTTTTTCCTTGTTCGAAACAACAAAACTATAAACAAAATAAACGAGTAGAAAACCAGTAAACAGTTTTAGTGTTTCCATAATATATCGGTAAGGTATATCTCCGTAGTTGTAATTTCCCCAGCCTGCAAAATCAAATATCATAATTCTTGAATAATACATTAAAGCGGTATGGACTGCTCCAAGACATGCAATGGTTAAGATATAGATCGGGATACGCGGAAAAAAATTACTAATTGTAATCGGGAATTTTCTAATTAGAAAAATCATTGCCGGTATTAGAAAAAAAAACGAGTATGACCCAGTAAATTCATAAATAAAATATTTTATGTAATTTATCTTGTCGCCTTCTGCAAGCAATAAAGTAATTATTACAAATGTATTCAACAGGGCGCTTACATTTGCCAGCAGAAAGAAAAGTAAAAATGTTTTTAACCGTTTACTACTTATTGGTTTCATAATAGTTATAAATTGTTTTTTGACAAACAAATTCTTTTTCAAAACAAATATGCTGAATACAAATATGTTTTCAAACATTTCGTTCACGAGAAGGATTTATTTGTCTACTAATGGGACTTGATTGAAGCATTATATTATTAACAAATGATTTTAAATATTACGATCAATAAAAAAATCCCGAATGTGGATAAAAAAAACCCTTTTACGACAAACATGTTTTTGGATTAGACTTCTTATGATAATTTTGTATAGAAATTATTATTGGGGAAAAAATGGAATTAAAAGAAAGACGTTACGAAATCGATTGGCTGAGGGTTATTGCATTCTTGTTATTAATACTTTATCACACAGGGATGTTTTTTGTGCCATGGGATTTCCATTTTAAAAATTATGAAACAAGTGAAATGTTTGAATTGTGGATGTCGCCGTTAAATCAATTCCGCCTTCCGTTATTATTTATGATTTCCGGCATGGGAGCTTTTTTCGTTATTAAACATAGAAACAACGGCGCGTATTTCGGAGAACGGCATAAAAGACTTTTGCTGCCGCTGGCTTTTGGAATGTTCGTGATTGTTCCACCGCAAATTTTTTACGAACACCTTTTTAAGGGAATACAATATTCAAACTATTTTGAGTTTTATAAAAAAGTTTTTGAAATGAAACCCTACCCCGGCGGATGTTTTAGCTGGCACCACCTTTGGTATGTTATGTACATTTTTGTTTTTTCAATGATTTGTTTCCCGTTGTTAAAGTATTTGAAGAGCAGTGGATCGATTGATTTTAAAAACAAATTATATATGTTCCTTTTAAAACCCGGAAGAATTTACTTGCTCGGACTCCCTTTGCTTTTAGTTTATTACGGACTTGCTCCCTTTTTCCCAACAACTCATGCTCTTGTTGACGATTGGTATAATTTTACATACATGCTGATATTTTTTATTTATGGGATGATTATTATTTCAGTTGATGGAATGTGGGATGTTTTAGAAAAGTATAGAAAAACTTCCCTGATAATTGCTTTGATTCCATTTTCATTTTTATGGCTGTTTGTTTGGGGACCCACATTTTATATCATGAATGAAGAAACGACAGCGTTCTTTTTCTTCTATGGATTCTTAAAAATCATTTTTGTTATATCATTCTTATTGGCCATTCTCGGTTATTCAAGAAAATTATTTAATAGAACAAATAAATTTATGCAATATGCAACAGAGGCGGTTTACCCGTTTTATATTCTGCATCAATCAATAATGATGACCTTCGGTTTTTATATAATCCAAATGCCGCTGGGGATATTTCCAAAATTTTTATTAGTAGCAATTGCAACTTTTGGCGGGAGTTGGGTTTTTTATGAATTATTTATCAGGCGGTTTAATTTTATGAGAGTATTGTTCGGGCAAAAACCTTTAAACGGAACAAAATTAAAAGCGGAGCTAATTCCTAATGAAGAATCCGCAATAAAATAATTGTTTTTATTATTGAATTTTGTAGTCATTCCCGCTACGACTCCCGCCTTGACTCGACAGCAAGACGAGGCAGGCGCGTCTTCAGCGAACCGAGCTGCACGCTTGAAGCGGGAATCTATTATACCTGTTGGTATCGTTTGCACAAAAACGAAGTGGGCATAATTAATATTTCACCTCTCGTGTTGAAGTTATTTATTCCTAATCGAAAAAGATTTCAACTTTTCGAGATTTTTTTGAACTAATCCATTAAAGACCCCGTTATCTATCATAGTTAGATTAAAAAATTTATAATTGTTAAATTGCGCCATCAATAACGGGCATATTTTTAAGTACGAATAGAATTATAGGAATATAAAATGAGCGACAACAATCACCAAAGTTTTTCAACTATCGATGAAGCGGAATTACGTGAATGGCTTGAATCGTTAGAGTACATTTTGCAATCCGGCGGACCGGAAAAAGTAAAAGAATTATTACATAACCTCGATACTTATGCGCACGAAGCGGGCGTTGAAATTCCTTTCACGGCCAACACACCGCACATAAATACAATTCCTAAAGAACAGCAACCGCCTTTCCCCGGCGGAAGGGAAATCGAACGCCGCATTAAAAGTTTGATTAGGTGGAATGCTATGGCTATGGTCGTCCGCGCAAATAAAGAAGAAAACGGAATCGGCGGACATATTTCAACTTATGCATCGGCAGCAACTTTATACGAAATTGGTTTTAATCATTTCTTCCGAGGCAAAGATGGAAACCACGACGGCGATATAATTTATTTTCAAGGACACGCCGCACCAGGAATGTACGCACGCGCTTTTTTGGAAGGCAGAATTACAAAAGAACAATTAGAAAATTTTAGAAGAGAATTAAAACCCGGCGGGGGACTTTCATCTTATCCGCACCCTTGGCTTATGCCGGAGTTTTGGGAGTTCCCAACAGTATCTATGGGTCTAGGACCGATACAAGCAATTTATCAAGCGCGTTTCGCGAGATATTTGGAAGACCGCGGATTGAAAAAACCGAGCGATCAAAAAGTTTGGGCCTTTCTTGGCGACGGCGAAACTGACGAACCCGAAACACTCGGCGCAATTACTCTTGCGTCCCGCGAAAAGCTTGACAATTTGATCTTTGTTATCAATTGTAATTTGCAACGCCTCGATGGACCGGTGCGAGGCAACGGAAATATTATTCAAGAACTCGAGGCAATTTTCCGCGGTGCAGGATGGAATGTTATAAAATTAATTTGGGGCAGCGATTGGGACCCGCTTTTGGATGAAGACAAAAATGGTTTGCTGATTAAACGTATGAATGAAAGTATCGATGGTGAATCTCAAAATTACATTACACGCGGAGGAAAATATATCCGCGATACTTTCTTCGGAAAATACCCGGAGCTTTTAAAACTTGTTGAGAAATACACGGACGAGCAGCTCGAAAAAATGAAACGCGGCGGGCACGATCCCGAAAAAGTTTATGCTGCTTTTAAAGCTGCTGTTGAACATAAAGATGCACCGACAGTTATTCTCGCGAGAACCGTAAAAGGTTACGGACTCGGTGAAGCCGGCGAAGGAAAAAATATTACTCACTCCCAGAAAAAATTAAACGAAGACGAATTAAGGGAATTCAGATCACGCTTCTCAATTCCAATCAGCGATGAAGAAGTTACAAAAGCTCCGTTCTACCGCCCGGCGGAAGATTCACCTGAAATTAGATATTTAAAAGAAAGAAGAAAATCTCTCGGCGGTTATTTGCCGAAACGAGTTGTTAAATCTCCTGCATTAAAAACTCCGTCGGAAGAATTGTTCGAAGAATTTTATACCGGAACCGAAGGACGTGAAGTTTCTACAACAATGGTTTACGTACGCATTCTTGCAAAACTTTTACGTGATAAAGAACTCGGTCATTTAATTGTTCCGATTGTTCCGGATGAAGCTCGGACTTTCGGTATGGAAGCTTTATTCCGCCAGGTTGGAATTTATTCTCACGCCGGGCAAATTTACGAACCGGTTGATAAAGACAGTTTGCTCTATTATAAAGAAGCGAAGAACGGACAAATTCTTGAAGAAGGAATTACAGAAGCCGGATCGATGTCATCATTCATTGCCGCCGGAACTGCTTACGCTACACAAGGAATTAATACAATTCCTTTCTTCACCTATTATTCGATGTTTGGGTTGCAGCGTGTTGGGGATTTGGTTTGGGCTGCGGGCGATTTACGCTGCAAAGGATTTTTGTTCGGTGCAACTGCAGGGCGCACTACTCTCGCCGGTGAAGGTTTACAGCATCAGGATGGTAACTCACATTTACTCGCTTATCCTATTCCAAATCTTGTTGCTTACGATCCCGCCTTCGCTTATGAGCTTGCAGTAATTATCCGCGACGGTATTTACCGTATGTATGAAAAGAGAGAAGATGTTTTTTACTACATAACAATTATGAATGAAAATTACGCTCAGCCGGAAATGCCAAAAGGTTCGAAAGACGGTATCTTAAAAGGTATGTATAAATTTAAAGCGAGCGAAAAGAAAGAGCAAAAAGTTAAAGCTCAACTTTTGGGAAGCGGTACAATTCTTAATGAAGTAATTAAAGCTTCCGAAATTCTTGAAAAAGAATATAAAGTTGCTGTTGATATTTGGAGCGTAACAAGCTATAAAAATTTACATCTCAACGCACAAGAAACAGAAAGATGGAATATGTTGAATCCCGATAAAGAACCGAGAAAGCCATACATTTCAAAAATTACCGAAGGTGAAGAAGGTGTTTTTGTTTCTGCTTCAGATTATGTCCAGCTTTCAAGTGATGCACTTGCAAAATGGCTGCCGTCAAGATTGCATTCGCTCGGAACTTACGGTTTTGGAAGAAGCGAAGGCAGGACTTCTTTGCGTGATTTCTTTGAAGTGGACGCAAAACATATTGTTTACGCCACTTTATATTCATTGATGAAAGAAGGAAAAGTTAAGCCCGAAGTTGTAAAGAAAGCACAAAAAGATTTGGGAATTAATCCGGAAAAACCGAATCCGGCTAAATCATAATTTATTGGATGAAGTGAAGAATCTTTAAAAAGGAAAAATGAAAATGACAGTAGATTTTAATTTACCGCATCTCGGTGAGAACATAAGCTCGGCAGATATAATTAAAGTACATGTAAAGGAAGGCGATAAAGTTGAAGTTGACCAGATTTTAATTGAGATTGAAACGGATAAAGCTACGGTTGAAGTGCCGTCGGAAGTTGCGGGCATTATTCATAAAGTTCATGTTAAAGAGGGAACGAAAGCACAAGTCGGCAAACCGGTAATCAGTGTTGAAACCGAAGGTGCTCAAGCCGGGGTTAAACCTGGAAAAGAAAATTCGAAATCCGAAACAAAAGTAGAAGAGAAAAAAGTTGTTGAGGAAAAAAAATCCAAAGTTGAACAACCTTCTATTAACAACCAACAACAATCAGCAAGCATTTATGAATTTAAAATTCCCGTTCTCGGAGAAAATATATCAACTGCACAGATTACAAAAGTATTGGTTAAACCCGGAGATAAGTTAAAGGCCGATCAAATTATTTTGGAAATTGAGACGGACAAAGCAACTGTCGAAGTGCCGACGGAAGTTGGCGGCGTTGTTAAAGAAGTAAAAGTTAAAGACGGTGATAAAGTTGCTGTAGGCTCTGTAGCTGTGATTTTGGAAACTACTTCTTCAATCCAATCAGAAGCTGAAAAACCGAATGAAAAAACTACTGCTCAAATTGAAAACCGGTCACCGGTCACCGGTCACCAACCGCAAAAAGAACACACACACATGCCGCAGATTGTAAATATTCCTAAGAATATTGTTCAAACAATAGTACCGGCATCACCGTCTGTTCGCAGATTCGCGCGTGAAATCGGTGTTGATATTCATCAGGTTCGCGGCAGTGCTTCCGGTGGGAGAATTTCCATCGACGATGTTAAAGCTTATGCGAAATCCATAAACGAACAAATTCAGACCTGGCTGCCGGGGCAGCAAGGAGGAATAACCTCCGGCGGAATTGGAATCGTAAAAGAAACACTACCGGATTTCTCGAAATGGGGTGAAGTTGATATCCGGCCGATGAGCAACATACGCAGGAAAACAGCCGAACATTTATCTTATGCGTGGGCTACTGTTCCCCATGTTACGCAATTTGATAAAGCCGATATTACAGAGCTTGAAAAAATTAGAAAACAATTCGGCAAGCAAGTTGAAGCGGCGGGTGGTAAATTAACTGTTACCGGAATTTTGTTAAAAGTAATCGCCTCTGCCATGAAAGTATTTCCGCAATTCAACAGCAGTGTTGATATGGAAAGGAGTGAAGTGATTTATAAAAAATATTTGAATATTGGAGTTGCGGTTGATACGGAGAAAGGTTTGCTCGTTCCTGTAATTCGTGATGTTGATAAAAAGAACATAACACAAATCAGTATTGATCTTGCCGAGGTTTCCAAAAAAGCCCGCGATAAAAAACTTTCGCTCGATGATATGCAAGGCGGATGTTTTACAATTTCTAATCTTGGCGGAATAGGCGGAACGTATTTCACACCGATTGTTAATACACCTGAGGTAGCTATACTCGGCGTATCAAAATCCGCAATTGAGCCTGTTTATGTTGACGGCGAGTTCAAGCCCAGATTAATGATGCCGCTTTCGCTTTCTTACGATCACAGAATTATCGACGGTGCTGATGCAATCAGATTTCTAAGATGGGTTGTAAATGCATTGGAAAATCCATTTCTGCTTTCACTCGAAGGATAAATTTTTTGTAGAGACGCACTGTGTGCGTCTCATGTGTATTTTTTTTATTGTAATAAATTCAAAGAGACGCGTTCGACGCATCTCTACAATTGTATAATTAATGTCATTGTGAAATACGATGACAAAGTATAAAAACACATTCCGAATTGAATCTGCACGTTTACAAGATTGGGATTATTCAACCCCGTGGCGGTATTACGTTACAATCTGTACAAAAAATCATATCCAATATTTTGGAAAAATAATAAATGGGAAAATGATCTTAAATAGTTTGGGTAAAATAGCAGAAAAAGAATGGGCGAAAACAAAATTGATAAGGTTAAATGTGGAATTAGATCGATATGTAATAATGCCAAATCACATCCATGGAATAATTGTAATTAATGGAGCGGATATTATAGAGACGCACCGAGTGTGTCGCGGAAAAGAAAATGATATATGTTTTGAAAACGAAAATGTAAACAAGGGAGGAGACGCGTTCGACGCGTCTCTACGAATTTCTAATAATTGTTTAAGTGATATTGTTCGTGGATTTAAATCGTCTTTTACTAAACAAGCAAAAGAAAATGGGTTCAATAATTTCAAATGGCAACCGCGTTTTTATGATAGAATAATCCGTAATGAAAAAGAATTATTTAATATCAGAAATTACATTGAACAGAATCCAGCGAAGTGGGCTTTAGAAAAGCATGGAATACAGAATCAAACAGAATTGTGAAATTACATCCTCCACAAATACGACATCTTTAAAAACAATCCGCGCTGTGCTTCTCTAAAACTATCATTTTCAATATATCTATATTGAAAATCATCCCACGTTTTCCTTTCGTATAATGAACCGTAACCAATATGAATTACTGTTCCCGGTACGTATGTGAATGAAACCAGAAAATCTGTCAACAATGAACGCCGGAATTTATTGTATTCTACAATCCCTCTTAAAAATAAATACTGATTAAATTGATAAGTCAATCTTTCTCTAAAAATCGGGTATTCATAAATCAATCGATCATCGGATGATCTTATAAAATTTGAAAAAACAAATTGGGTATAAAACTCTATTTGGTCTGTTGGATTGAAAACCGATATTGCCGTAATTCTATCACTCTTGCCCTGGTAAGGTAATTGTGCATAATAAATTGCTTCTACTTTTGAATAAGTTGCCGAAATTGAAAAATGCTTTGTAAGTTGCCCGCCAAAGGAAATACCAAATCCGCCCGTGTTGAACTTTTGATTGCTAAAAACCTCTGTCGAATATGTGTATTTTAATTTCGCTGTTAATGAACCAAGGAAATAAATTTGGCCGGAGACATGATTAAAAGTTTCCCACAGTTTACTGGGTTTATCTTGGGTCTGAGCGCTAAATGCTTCCAAATCTATTCTCGAAATTGTTCCTGTTGATGGATAAAATTTTGGGCGAATCAAACCTGCCGCTGTAAAAATTCCGTTACGCGTTATATAACCAGACATAGTATAAAAATCTTGAGAAATGTTTTTTAGTGAAAAATCGAAATATAAATCGCGTGTGTCGTTTTTATATTTTAGACTAACTACAGAGCCATCTAAATTACTTTGCAACGGAGAAAACTGTGTACTTGCGTATATCGCATTCAACTCGAAGATACTTGATTGCGATAACCTTATTAGTCCGTCGAAGCCGCCGACCCGGTTAAAAGAATTTTTGAGTTCTTTGCCGGTATAAATTCCGCCGATATAGCTGTCATTTGAAAATGAGCGCTTATAACGAACGATAGGGAAATGCGAATAATCTCCGTCGCGTGCGGAATTCTCTTCGGGGAGTTCATCCATAGCATATAAAACCGCGAGCGTATTCTTGGCATCAATCTTACCGGAAAGTTTTATTCCTGCCAAAGGTTTAACAATGTTCCTAGTATGAACTAAAGAACTCAAAGGGTCAACAGATGAAATGCTTGTTCCTGCAACGTTAAAAATTTCGCTGCCTTCCAAAAAGAAAGGTCTTTTCTCAGGATAATAAAGCGCATACCTCAGATTTACATCAACTTGTCCTGCATCGGCTTCTACCTGGCTGAAATCAGGATTGTAAGTTCCGTCGAGAATTAAATCAGAAGTAATTCCATATTTAGTAGTTAAGTTTAATTCACCGTGATTTTCAGTTCGTACCAGATCATTTTTAGACTGATTGTATTTTTGACTGTACGTAAATGCCGGTAGAAGTTCGAACAGCTTATAAGTTTTTAAATCATAATATTCCATTTGTCTCATTTGAACTAGGAAAGCATATCCCATTGCCGGGTCTAATTCCGGAAAAGAAGAATGTTCCGTTAACCTGCTGATATATCTTTCAAAAAAGATTGACATTATTACAGGATTGGTTTCCGAATACCGGATACTTTTTAACGGAATGGATATCTCGATTGAATAGCCGTCACCCAAAACTTGACCTGCACTATACCAAATAAAATCAGCGCTAAAATCCTCCTGCCCGGCAGCATACCTGCTATCTGTTTGAATGCCGTTTGGATTAACATAAAACGCATAAAGTGACTGTTGATCTGAGAATGAATCTAGATTTATGCAAATCCAATCATCTGCACGAATATTATCTCTATTCGAAACGGATGTTTTAATTTTATCAGGCTCGTTGTCGTAGCACCTGAAAGCAAAATAAAGATATTCACTGTCGTATGATGCGTATGCAACGGTTTTTTGCGAAACCTCTTTTCCGAAATCAGGTGAAAATGTTTTAAACGTTTGAATCATAAAAACGTTATTCCATTCAACGCCTGTTAAAATACCGTCAATTACCGGTGGTGTTGAAACTCGAGTCGGTTTTAAAGGTTCGTTCGCAAAACAAAATGAAGTGAGCACAAATAGGAAAGCGATTTTTTTCATTAATTCCTTCGGCTGAAAGTGGATTACTGAAAATCAATTCTGAAATATTCTTGTTCTAAAATAAAAGAATTTTCTTCTCGCAACAATTCTTTTTAATCGTGTTGCAGAAAATATCTATGAAGAATTGCTAAAAATTGGACTACCAAATATTAATAATAATTGGTTGTTGCGGGCAGACTAATTTTATGATAGTTTTATTAAGAAAATTACTTAAGAAATGATGATACTCTTAAATATTAAAAACAAAACAAATGAACCTGTATTCAAGCAAATCTATTCCCAAATTATTGTTTTTATTGAAAGCGGTGTTCTAAAACCGGGCGATAAACTTCCTTCCTCTAGAAAATTGGCTGAACAACTTGGTGTAAACAGAACAACAGTTTATAGAGCATACGAGGAATTATGGTCAAAAGGTTATACTGAAAGTTCTCCCGGCTCATATTCAATAATAAGAAAGAGAGCTGAAGTTATTTCACTGCAAGATATTCAAAGCTTTTCAACTTTGGATTGGAATAAAAAGTTTACGCGAACTTCAAGAATGCTGGGTAATGATTTGTTAAAACACCGCAATCAAAAATGTTTAAATGACTCAATCGATTTTGCTTCATTTAGTCCAGATCCTCGTTTAATGCCGATTGAAAGATTTCGGAAATGCATCAATGAAGTTATTCTCGAAGAAGGCAACACGGTTTTTGATTACAGCGATTGGATGGGTTATTTGCCTTTGCGGAAATATACTGCCGAACAAATGCGCAGGCATTCTGTTTCCGTTTCGGAAGAGGAAATACTAATTACAAACGGCTGCCAAAACGGCATCGAGCTGATTTTGAAACTACTTGTTAATCCGGGCGATAAAATAATTACCGAGATGCCTTGTTATGCCAGCGCAATACCATTGTTCAATCAACATGCGAAAAAAATTATAGGTATTCCTTTTACGGAAAACGGTATGAATCTCGTGGATTTTGAAAAAGCAATTCGAAAAGAACATCCTGCAGTGTTTTATACAATACCAAATTTTCACAATCCGACAGGCATTACAACTTCACAAGCATACCGCGAAAAGCTTTTAGGTTTATGTGAGAAATATAAACTCCCGGTTATCGAAGACGGATTTTCGGAGGAAATGAAATATTTCGGTAAAAATATTTTGCCTATAAAATCTATGGATAGAAATAATCTTGTTTTTTATCTCGGTACATTTTCAAAAATAATGTTCCCGGGATTGCGTGTTGGTTGGATAGCCGCTGATAAAGAATGTATTGGAACTTTGGGTTATATGAAAAGAGCCGGCGAACTATCCGGTGTTGCTTTTACTCAAGCGGCTCTTCATAAATTTTGCGAAAAAGGTTATTACGAGCTTCATATTAAAAAAATGCACAAGGTTTATAAGAAAAGAATGCACACGGCAATTAGCGCTTTAAAAGAATTTGTGCCGAATGATAAATTTGGTTTTACAAAACCTTTCGGCGGTTATACAATTTGGGTTGAAGCAAAGAATAAGAAAATTGACGAGGAACTTTTGATCGAAGAAATTAAAAAGCATGGAGTAACTGTTTCGCCCGGTAAAATTTATTTTCCCGGTAAACATAACTATGCAGCTTTCAGAATTTCCATTGCAAGAGTTGACGAAAATGAAATTGTCGAAGGAATTAAAAGAATTGGAAAGACATTGAAAAAAATCTAAACGAAATTTCCAAGTAACAACTATCTGATAATGAATGCTTGTTATTCGGCGTTCAAACCAAGGGGGGAAGTATAATGATGTTCGTTAATGCATACGACGACGGCTTTTGCGCAGACTCGTATTCTAAAATTGAATTCCCGGGATGTTATTATTTAGCATACCGGGATTTACCCAAAATTATTTCCAAGTTTTCAAGAAAAGGTAAAGCGGTCGATTTCGGCTGCGGCGCTGGGCGTTCTACACGCTTTCTTACAAAACTTGGCTTTGATGCCGTTGGAATTGATATTTCCGAAAGCATGATTAAAAAAGCAAAAGAGGTTGATCCGCACGGTAAATATCAATTGATCAATGATGGAAATTTTTCAATACTTCCTCAAAATGAATTTGATTTAGTCCTATCGGTTTTTACTTTTGATAATATCCCGGGTGAAGAAAATCGGGTGAGTACATTTAAAGGATTGACCGATTTATTAAATGATAACGGAATTATTGTTTGTCTTGATTCGACTCCTGAAATTTATTTTAACGAATGGACTTCATTTTCAACTAAAGATTTTCCCGAAAATAAATTTGCCAAAAGCGGGGATAAAGTAAAAATCATAAACACGGAAATGAAAGATAACCGGCCGGTTGAAGATATTTTATGGACAGATGAAGACTATAAAATATGTTTCAAGAAATCCGGACTTGAATTAATCCATTCGCACAAAACATTCGGAAGGGAAGACGAGCCGTTTAAATGGATAAACGAAACTAAAATTGCACCATGGATTATCTATGTTTTAAAAAAGGATTCCTTTTCGTGCAACCGGATTTTGGAAAATTATTTTAAAAGCTTTTCTTATTCGTTGTTCTAATTTTTATATGGAATTGATTTTTTTAATTCATCGATCACTCTCGCATCTATCCAATATGTAGCTGCGTTTCCGTTACCGGGACTATTGTGAATAGTTTTTAGTTTGTCGTATGTAAATTTTTTATCACTGCTAAAAAGCGTCTCATTAGGTTTCATAGACATGAAGAAAAAATATTTTCCATCCGGAGACACATACGGCGAGTATTCATTGAAAGCTGTATTTATTTTGTCTCCCATATTAATCGGTTCACGCCAAGTATCATCTGCATTTCTAAAAACAATATAGTAATCGGTTGCGCCGAATCCATTCTTAGCGCGGAACACGCTTACTATTAAATATTTTTCATCGGGATCTATGAACGCATTAAACCTATCAACGCCGAAATTAATTTGTTCCGGTAATACTTCCGGCTCGGAATATTTGCCGTTTTCAAATTTAGAGCGCATAATGGAATTTGTCCCGTTTTCGTTTTCACGCGTAAAATAAATTGTTCCTTCTTTTGTTAACGAAGGAAAAAATTCCGGCGAGGATGTACTAACCGGATTACCAAGATTTTTTGCTTCACCCCAGCCATTGCCGTTTCGTTCGGCATACCAAATATCAAAATCGTTTTTACCGCTTGTGGAATCATTGCTTGTCTTATTAGAAGCAAAAAATATTTTCATCCCGTCGTAAGAAATACACGGCTCAATGTATTTGTATTTTGAATCCGCGGCAAAGGATGCTACTTCGGGTTCCGCCCAAATTCCGTTTACTTCTTTTGTAAAACATATTGTGCTGAAAGTAAACGCCGGACCGAACACAACAAAATAAATTTCCTTGCCGTCGGGAGTAATTGCAATATCACGAGTCGACATTCCTGTTGAAATAATTCCCGGCGCAAATATTTCAGCCTTCAACCCCGGGAGTTTTTGGCCAAGATATGGACCCGACAAATGATTGTTAGAATTTTGCGAATTAATATTGGTGGATAATAAGCTTAGAATTATCGATAGAAATGCAAGTTTAATTTTCACTTCCGCACCAAAGTTGTTTGTTGTATAAACGAATATAAGAAAAGGCAAATGATTAAGCTTGTTTTGCGAGATGCAATAAAAAACCCGCAAGTAATTTTGCGGGTTAGAATTTTGCATCTATTTTACCTTAGATGTTTTCCGTAACCGGCAGAATCAATTTTGAACTTGCCGACTAAATCCTGCAGATTTACCGTTAAGTGGCTTAAGTCCTCCGCAGCTTTTGCAATCTGATGAATGCCTTCGGAAGATTCGTTTGTAATGTTGCTTATGTTCAAGAGATTCTTGCTTATTTCCTCACTTGTTGCGGCCTGTTCTTCGCTGGCGGCGGCAACTTGAACAATTATTTCAGAAACTTTTTCGGATGAAGAAATAATATCTTTTAAAACAGAACCCGCTTTATCAACCAAAGCTTTGCCGTTTTCAACTTCCTTTGTTCCTTCTTCCATCGAATCGACAGCTTCGCTTGTATCGCGTTGAATTTGTTTAATCATATCGGCAATTTCTTTAGTTGCCTTAGTTGTTCTTTCTGCTAATTTTCTGACTTCGTCGGCAACAACTGCAAAGCCGCGTCCTTGTTCACCTGCGCGGGCTGCTTCTATTGCAGCATTTAAAGCAAGCAGGTTTGTTTGATCTGCAATATCGTTGATAACCTGTACAATTTCGCCGATCTTATCGCTGTTTTCTCCTAATGTAAAAACTGTTTTTGCGGATTTAGCTACTACGTTCGAAATTCTGTTCATTCCGTCTATTGTCTGCGAAACTACCTTGCCGCCTTCATATGCTTTTTCTCCGGCAGTTTTTGCATTTTCGGCAGCGATAGTTGCATTCTTTGTTGTATCGTTTATTGTTTTACTCATCTGTTCAACAGCGCCTGCAATTTCGGTCGTTTGCGCCGATTGTTCTTGTGCGCCTGCGGCCATTTCTTCTGAACTCGAAGATATTTGATTTGATGCGCTTGCTGTTGCCATAGACGCTTCGGTTAAACGTGTTATAATTTCTCTTAACTTGTTTACCGCCCTGTTAAAACCGTTGAACAATTTCCCGATAGAATCCTCATTCGTAACTTTAAGTGAAACAGTTAAATCACCTTCGGCAAATTTTTCCATTTCAACTAAAATTGTTTCTACCTGGCGTGATAGATAATTCTGTTGTTCTTCGATTTCTTTGCGGGAAATATCAGCCTCGGCGGCGGCTTTTTCGGCGATCTTTGTCTTTTCCTGCACTTCTGTAAAATGTGCTTTTATACTTTCAATCATTTTTGAAAATGATATGGCAAGATTACCGATTTCATCTGTACTGTTTATGTCTATTTTAACATTAGTATCGCCGTCGGCAACTTTGCCTACCGCAGCATTTAGTTTCTTGATAACAGAGGCAACTGTTTTTGCTATTATAAATCCGAGTATAACTGCAATTAATATTGCAATTCCTATCGGTATATAAAGTCTACTTTTAAATTCGCTTATATCATTTTCAACGTCGTCAATGTAAACTCCGCTTCCTATAAACCATCCCCATGGTTTATATAACTTTACAAAAGATAATTTCGGAAGCGGCTCTGTCGAACCGAGTTTAGGGTAATAATATTTTACAAATCCTTCACCTTCGTTTTTACAAACGGTTATCATTTCCTGGATAAATTTATTGCCGAGTTTATCTTCTATGTTGAATCTGTTTTCGCCTTTTTTAGAAGGGTCTGAACCTAACGCTTTTGTTATTCCATCAAGATCGTAAATGAAATAATATTCCTGGCCTGAATAGCGAAGTGCATTTATTTCATTTATTGCCGCATCTTGTGCTTGTTCAAGTGAAAGGGAATCAGTTTCCATTTTTTTGTTGTAAATATCCATTATATTATAAGCCGCTTCAACAACGGCCTTAACCGAGTTTGCCCTGTCTTCGTGATATCTATCGGCAATATTTGGAATAATCATAATAAAGAAGATCAGTAAAAAGGGAATTATAGCAATCAACAAAAGTGAAAGCAGTTTGTTAAAAATAGACCAGTTCTTAAATTTTAGTTTTTCCATTTCTATACTCTCATATTAAAAAAAATAATAAACGCTGAAATTGAGTCTTAAATTACCCACATCTTTAGCGTTGTTAATTTTGCCATAAGAATCGGGTGTGCCGTATGCTGCGTTTGTATATTCCGTTTCGAAGCAGAATTTTGTTTGTGCTTGCTGGTATTCAATTCTAGGGGCAATCCTGTAAACGGATTTTATGTTAGAACCTCTTGCATAAAACTTGCCTGTAGTTGATTCAACTGTGCCGAGATTCTCTGTGTAACCTGCGAAAAGTCCTGCTCTCAAATCCGAGCCGTACATTAAATCAACCCACGCGGAATAGATTTTTATTGGTGTATAATTTTCAGCGCCTGTTGTTGGATTAACAGATTCAACAGCATAACCTCCAAGCATAGTAGCATCTGCAAGATTTGTCCCGTATAGACCTTGCGCGGCAAAAACAAATTTGTCGAATACCAATTTTGAATATCCCTGCATAGAATAACCGATTACCGTATTATCAGTAAAGTATCCAGTGCTTGTTTCTGTAGCAGGTCTTAATTTTTTATATTGTCCGCCAACACCGAATAAATTTTTATCGTTCTTATATTGAATATGGAAATGTAAATCGGGTATAACTGCATTTCGTAAATATTCGTTGCTTGTTCCAATCGACCCGGGACTCGAATAATCCCGTTGTGTTACAAGAGCAGCGATAAGTTTAAAGTTGTTTATGGTTTGAGTTAATCTTATTTGGGGGTTGCGTGAAAAAGGTTGAATAGGCGCGCCGCCGTTAGAACCAATTTGAAGAGGGAATGCTTCTGGAATAAACATCGGACTCCAAGTTTGTCCTAATAACAAAGATGTATTTTGCCAATCCAAAGAAACATAAGCGTGACGAATGCGCAAGCCGTTAACATCTGTATCCGAGTTGCCCATAAATTCAGTTTCAACAAAAGCTGTGGGCACTGCATCTAAAAAATTTGGCGCGCTTACTTTTGCACCGAACCTCGTCATGATTACAGCCATGTTAAAATTATTAACGTCATTCAAATCTATCCCGTCTTTACCAAATAATTCTTCTTTTGGATATAGCAAAAAATGCGATTCGCGTGCTGCGACAACTTTCCTTGAATCATATAAAGCAGTCCAGTTCACAAAACCAGTAAACTTTACATTGAATTCATTCTTATTTTGAGCCGCAATTTTGAATATAGGCGCTAATAGAATTAAAAAAAGGATATACTTTTTCACTGTCTTTCCTGTTTTATTGTATCCCATTATCGTGATTATGTTTTGAAAGTTAACCGGATGTTGTGAAATGCTTATATTTGATGTGAGCGTAATTAAAAAGCTTTTTTATATTTTTACATTATTAATTGTAAAACGATTGGATAAAACATGTCAACAAAAACACAATTAGCTGTAATCGGCGGGGGTCCGGGTGGGTACGCGGCGGCATTCCTCGCAGCCGATCTCGGTATGCAGGTTACTTTAATAGATATGGAAAAAAATCCCGGCGGTGTTTGTCTGTACCGTGGATGCATTCCTTCCAAAGCTTTATTACATATTGCTAAACTAATAAACGAAGCGGAAGAAGCTAAGAAATGGGGCGTGGAATTCGGCGAACCTAAAATCGATATAAATAAACTCCGCGATTTTAAGAATGGAGTTGTAAATAAATTGACAGGCGGACTCGGTCAGCTTTCAAAGCAGCGCAAAGTTAATTACATAAACGGGCGAGCAACATTTATAAATTCAAATACACTTTCAGTCTCTAAAGCCGATGGCACCATCGAAGAAGTAATTTATGAAAAAGCAATTCTCGCAACTGGTTCAGTTCCCGCTAAAGTACCGGGACTTTCAATCGATTCCCCGCGCGTGATGGATTCAACTTCAGCGCTGGAATTAAATGATGTTCCCAAAAGATTATTGGTTATAGGCGGCGGATATATAGGTTTGGAATTGAGTACAGTTTATGCCGCTCTTGGCAGTGAAGTAACAGTTGTGGAAATGATGCCCGGTTTATTGCCCGGCGCCGACCGCGATCTTGTTGCTGTTCTCGAAAAACGAGTTAAAGCAGCAATGAAATCGGTTTTGGTTGAAACAAAAGTTGTTGATTTAAAAGAAACGAAAGACGGAATAAAAGTTAAACTTGAAGGCAAGAATGTTACGGAGCCCGAACAAACTTTTGACAAAGTACTAATATCAATCGGGCGAAAACCTGTAACAACAGGTTTCGGTTTGGAAAAAACAAAAGTAAAAGTTAACGAGCGCGGTTTTGTTGTGGTTGATAAACAATTGAAAACAGACGATCCGAGTATCTATGCGATAGGCGACATTGTTGGAAATCCGATGCTCGCACACAAGGCTGCCGCCGAGGGTAAAGTTGCAGTTGAAGCAATACTCGGTCACAAAGTTGCGTTTGAACCGAATGCAATTCCGGCGGTTGTATTTACAGATCCCGAACTGGCATGGGCGGGCATAACTGAAACCGAAGCAAAAGAAAAGGGAATTAAAGTTGAGATTGCAAAATTCCCGTGGGGTGCAAGCGGACGCGCTACAACTCTTGATAGAAATGATGGTATGACAAAACTAATCGTTGAACCGGAAACTGAAAGAATTCTCGGCGTTGGCATTGTTGGAGTTGGCGCCGGTGATATGATTGCCGAAGGCACGCTCGCAATTGAAATGGGTGCTAATGTTAAGGACCTTGAATTGACGATTCATCCTCATCCTACTTTATCCGAAACGATGATGTTTGCTGCAGAATTATTTTACGGTCATGCAACTGATATGTACCGCCCGAAAAGAAAATAATTGTTTCCCCTATTTAACTCCCTTTCCTTATTTGAAGGAAGGGGAGTAAGAGGGAGATTCAATACTTGTACCGAATGAAACCAACACAAATATTTTTACTCGTCATAATTTTATCATCAAACATTTATGCGCAAAATTATTTTTATACCGGGAAAAATTACGGGAGCGAATCTTTATATAATCCTGCTTACTTAATTTTAAACGGCGGATTTGATATGATCCAAGTAGGCAATAAAAGAAACATTCTAAAATTTCCTTTTCATAATGCAGGTAAAAATGTTTGGAACAACATTTCAAATCCAATAGAGAAGATTGATAAATACGGCTGGTGGAATTTTATGAAGGACCAGGTTCTTCCGCTTTCACTAAACAAGAAGAATGCACAGTTCTTCCCGAATTATACTCTTCATCTAATCGGCGGAGGAATGGAATTCGCTAAGATGGAAGAATGGTACGAGTATCATAATTATCCGGTTCCGGGTGTACTATCCTTTGTTACGATGACCGCTTATCATTTAATTAATGAAACAATTGAAAATGGAAAATATATAGGCGATGATGTTGACCCTATAGCCGACATTTACATTTTCGATCTCGGCGGGATTTTGCTTTTCACATCGCATGATATGAGAAAATTTTTTTCAGAAACATTAAATCTTGCCGATTGGTCGTTGCAGCCGTCGTTCTCGCTGCGCAATGGCGAACTTCACAATAACGGGCAATTTTTTTCGATGAAATGGAAAATACCTTTTTCCGAAAGATGGCATTTGTTTTATTATTTCGGAACAAACGGCGTGGGCGGTCTATCTTATAAATATGAAGACGGCTCGGCAATATCATTCGGTGCTGGTCTTGCCGCGAGCGATTTAATAACTGTAGACTCCAAAAGAAATAAAAAAACACTCGGCTTTGTCGGTAACTTCGGTTTGTTCTATGATAGAAACAATTCTTTGATGGCAGGATTAACGGTAACAATAAAAACAGATTATATGATTAATCTTAACATCTATCCCGGTATAATAAAATTTGGAGATTTTTCACCCGGCATCTGGGCTTCTTACAGCCAGGACGGAAATATTATTTCCGGTTTAACTTTCTCATGGCTTCCAGCCGGTGCGGCGTATAGTTTAAAATAAATTTTATGGAAGAATTAATATCTAACGGAAGAATAATAAAATCTATAAATTATCACCGTACTTAAAACCAAATCATCAAAAAGGGTTGTATTTTGAAAAGGAAAATCTTTTTACTGTGTTTTCTTGTTTTAATTGTTAAAACACAAGCTCAGCCAAAATATAATTGGGAACGGCATGATTCTCTTGTAAAAGCAGGCGTTGATCAAATTTACGGTATCGAATTCGACAAAGCCGAAAAAACTTTTGACGTTGTTGTTAAAGAATATTCGACTCATCCCTCCGGTAAATTTTTCAAAGCTATGATAACTTGGTGGAGAATTTTACTCGATCTTGATAATGAAAGTCTTGATGACAGATTTTATGATCAACTTGAAGAATGTATCGATCAATGCGACGATATTCTTGACAACAACGAAAAAAATGTTGATGCGTTATTTTTCAAAGGTGGTTCAATAGGTTTCAGGGGAAGATTACTTGCAATCCGTGAAAGCTGGTTTAAGGCAGCGCTTGACGGTAAAGAAGGACTCGGCATTGTATATAAAGCTTACGAAGCTGATCCGAAAAACGCGGACATTCAACTTGGTTTCGGTATTTATCATTATTACGCCGATGTAATTCCATCAAAATATCCTGCCGTAAAACCTTTCATGGTTTTCTTCCCCAAAGGCGATAAAGTGAAAGGATTGAAAGAACTTGAGTACGTTGCGTGGAGCGGGCGCTACGCGAGAATTGAATCGAGATATTTTTTGATGACTCTAAATTTTCAGTTTGAAGAAAATATGAACGATACGAGAAAATGGGGAAGGATTTTATTAAATGATTTTCCGAACAACCCGAACTTTCAGAAATATTACGGGCTTACTTTTATAAAAGAAAATAATTATCCCGAAGCGGTTAAAACTTTCCGCGATATTTACAACAAGTGTTTAAAAGGTATGCCGGGCTACAATAAAAGAGCAGAGAGGGAAGCTTCGTATTATATTGCGATGGATTATAAACTTAGAGATAAAGTAGATTCGGCTGCGGCATTTTTCGAAAAATCCGAAAAACTTTCAAGGCAGATTGATAAAAAAGAAGAATCTGGGTTTCTAATTAATACCGTATTTTATCTGGGAATGTTATACGATCAATTAGGAATGAGAGACAAAGCAATTAAGTATTATAAAGAAACTCTAGACTTGCGGGAAAGAAACGACTCTCATAAGTATGCAGAACAGTATTTGAAAACTCCTTACAAGAAAAGATAATTAATACCAAAGTAACACAAATGAGGATTACGTTCTTTGCGAAAAATACTTCTCGCTAAGACGCAAAGCCCTTAGAGAAATCTATAAAGAAGTTGAAATTCCAAATCTGTGTAATGAGCCGATCGAACCCAAGGATGAGAAGGAATAATCAACAACATATGTGCTGACATTAAAACCAACACCAAGACTGAAACCGGCTAATCCTGGTGTGCTGCCGATTTTCAGCTCTCTTCGTTTTTCATTATCGTAGCCGAAACGGAGTTTAAAACTTTTACCTAATCTTAATTCCGCACCGGCAGTTATGTTTTTGAACCTTTCAAAAAACGAATCGAACCTATCGCTTAATTTGTTGAATGACCAAAAGAATTTTAACGGAACTTTTTCGAGTTGTTTTGTAAAACCGAGACGCATATCAATAGGTAAATCTTCGTTTATTGTTGAGTAAGAAGAAAGCTGCGAACCGAGGTTCAAAATTGAAAAACCAAAATGCCAATTCTCTTCGGGAATTGCGTAATGCAGCCCGATATCAAAAGCCAATGCTGTTGAGGAATAATCCTCAATTCCGGAATAGATAAATTTTACATTGGCACCGTAGAAAAAATTTTCATCGAGTTCGTTACCGTAGCCTATCATTAAAGCCAAATCGTTCGCACCGAATTCACCCAAATTTTTACCGTACAAATCGGATTTAATAAAATCACCGTAATTAACATATTGAACAGCAGCGCTGAATCTTCCCAAACTTTCATATTCTTTAGAAACAACTACTGAAGCTGAATTAATGTCCATCAAATGATTAACATACGAAACAGAAATTGGAGTGCCGGTTAATGTGTTTATTCCCGCGGGATTATAAAAAACTACATTGGGATCATCGCTGTTTGCAACAAAACTTCCGGCAACCGCTGCCGCTCTAGGATTTGTATCGAGGGCTAAAAATTTATAAACGCTTTGTGAAAATGTAATAGTTGAAATCATAAAAAACATTACAACAGCAAGGAATTTCTTCATAATTCTCTCATTTTGACGCACGATTATATAGATATTCATTTTTAAAGGCAAGGCAATAGAATTTATGCTTGCATCCAATGGAACAATAATAAATCTAATAATGTTAGAGATTGCAACTTGACCGATTTAATAAATCATCATTAATTTAGAATACGAATAATTACAAGGAGTTAAAATGAACAGCATTAAGACCGCTATACTTATGACGGTTATGATGGTCCTTTTTATTTTAGTTGGAAATTTAATCGGCGGGCAGTCGGGAATGACTATCGCTTTTATAATTTCTCTTGCACTTAATTTCGGCTCTTATTGGTTCTCGGATAAAATAGTTTTAAAAATGTACCGCGCTCAGGAAGTTACTGAAAAGGACGCACCACAGCTTTATGATATTGTTGAAAAACTCGCATCAAAAGCTGAACTGCCGATGCCGAAAGTTTATATTATGAACAATCCTACGCCAAATGCATTTGCAACGGGGCGCAATCCGCAAAACGGGGCGGTTGCTGTTACAACCGGAATAATGAACATCTTGAACAAAGAAGAACTTGAAGGCGTTATTGCGCATGAGCTTTCACATATAAAAAATAGAGACATTCTTGTTTCTACAATAGCCGCTACATTAGTTGGAACTATAACTTTTATTGCTAGGATGGCGGGCTGGGCTGCAATGTTCGGCGGAAGCAGCAGAGACGACGACAAAGGCGGGAATATTTTTTACGAACTTGCATTGATTATTATAGCACCTATCGCGGCTGTTTTAATCCAAATGGCGATTTCACGTTCGCGCGAATATATGGCAGATGAAGGCGGCGCACAGATTACGGGAAAACCCATGGGACTTGCGAATGCATTAAACAAATTATCACAGGCAAACGAAGTAATTCCTATGGCGAATGCGGGAACATCTTCGGCGCATATGTTTATTGTTAATCCGCTAAGCGGAAAATCGATGATGAAATTATTTTCAACACACCCACCGCTCGAGGAAAGAATTGAGCGTTTGAAAGAAATCGCCGCGGGAAGAAGATAACTTTTTAAGTTTGATTTTAGAATATGATATCAATATGTTGAAATAGCGTTTGACAAATCTGGATTTGAATTTGAAAAAACTTTATTGCATCGCGGCTGCAGTTATTATTATTTCAACTTCCAACAATTATTCTCAAACAAGGAACAATTTGGAAGTTTTCGAAAGTCTGATAGAAAAATCTGTAGTGAAAACTGATTCAACTGCATTAGCGGCGGGTAAGGAAAAATTTGTGAAAATTTCTCTGCCGCAAACCCTTGAGCAGCTTAATCCTTATTTGGTATCATCATTTAAAAAGAAAGGATTTGTTGTTAATGCCGACAAAGAAAGTAATTTGATTCAAAACTACACTTTAACGAATGCGGCTGTGACTTATAAAAATTCATACAAAGACGGATTATTCGGCGACGTAATGACTGAAAGGGAAGTACGTTTGGAAGGAGCACATTTTATGTCAACACCCGGCGGTTTCGAAGAGCCGGTTCACTTTATTTTTACAAATATCGATTCGGTAATTGTTGATGAAATATCCGCACTCGAAAGTAAATCAATCCCTTTTACGCAAGGAGAAATCCCTAATCCGCCGCTCATTTCAAACATTTTGGAACCAATTATTGTAGTTGGAACATTAATTACAACCGTTATTCTGCTGTTTACTGTTAGAAGTAAATAACATTATTAAAGTATTTTACGGCTGAACTAATTTGCTTATTTTTACATCGCTTTTTTAAGTTAATGGAGTAGTTTTGACATTCAAGAAATTATTATTACCGAATTTAATTTTACTGGTTCTTTTATCGGCGTGCTCAAGTTCTGTTGATACAAGCCAGTTTAACGCTGATCAATATTTTAACTACGCAAAAGAACTTTACGAAACGGAAGATTACGAACTCGCAATTTCACAGTTTCAGAATATAATTTTGCAATTTCCCGGCAGCCAGGTTAACGACGACGCCCAGTTTTTTCTCGGTATGACGTATCATAAAAGGGAACAATATTTACTTGCTGCATATGAATTCAGTAAACTTATACGCAATATACCCGCAAGTCCGTTTGTACCGGAATCCCAGTTCATGCTGGCGGAATCATATTATCAACTTTCTCCGCCTTATCAACTTGATCAGGCTTACACTAAAAAAGCAATTGAGGAATTTCAAGCTTTTATAGATTTCTTTCCATCCAATGTAAAAGTGGACGAAGCAGAAACAAAAATCCAGGAAATGAATGAGAAACTTGCCGAAAAAGATTTTAGAAGCGGGTTGATTTATGAACGCATGGAATACACAAAAGCAGCAATGAAATATTATGCCCAGGTAACCGAAGTTTACCACGACACAAAATTTGCACCGATTGCTTTATACAATAAAATAAAATTGGAAATTGATAAAGGAATGAAGAGCGAAGCGTATTCCGATATTGCTACATTCCTCGGCAGATATCCCGATCATTCAAACGCAGCGGAAATCAAAGAACTAGAATCAAGTTTAATCGGTCAATAATGGAAGTGCCTGAAAAGAAAATAAAGAAAGTTTCGGATTCTATTGTTACCATGACCGAATTGGTGCTTCCAAATCATACAAACCAACTCGGTAATTTACTCGGCGGACAGCTGATGCATTGGATAGATATTTGTGCAGCACTCTCTGCAGCTAAACATTCACAACGGGTGTGCGTTACTGCTTCGGTTGATAGTATTGATTTTCATCATCCGGTTAGATTGGGCAATGTTGTAACTTTAATTGCATCGGTTAACCGGGCATTTAAAACTTCTATGGAAGTGGGTGTTGAAGTTTTTGGAGAATCTATTGAACTTGGAACTAAGATTCATACTAATACTGCATATTTAACTTTTGTTGGCGTAGATAAAAACGGAAAACCTGTTGAAACCTTTGAAATTGTTCCGGAAACGGATGATGAAAAACGCAGATTTGAAGAAGCATTACAAAGAAGAAAATACCGTCTTGAAGGCAGAGCTAATTCCAATTAGTATCCTCACTTACTTTATTTTTTTTACCTCCTATATTTTTGCACAGGTACCTTTAAACGGCTTCTTGCGTTTTCAAGAATTCGAAACAACTTCCGGTTATGAAGAGATTTTTCCAGCTGATTATACAGGAGACGGCTTCCGCGGTATTATTGCTTACAATACCGATGATAGAAAGTACTCCGCGTTAACCTATGACGGCAGGTCTAAAAAATTTATTAACTCGCAAAAATTCTCCGCGTTTAGTTTTACGAAAATAAAATCCTCTGATAATAAAGAGAGAGACGGAAAAAGATTTTTGTTTGTTTCCCGCAGAGAGAGAACTGTTGGATATTTCACATTTTCAAGAAACGGTTCAGCGATTATTAATGCAAAACACAAATTCGATTCATATCCAAACGATATAGATATTGCCGATATCAACAATGATAGGCGAATGGAAATTCTTGTTTCCGGTCCCTCTTTTATCGGGCTTTCTGTTCTAAGTGAATCCAAGGGAAGATTAATAGAAAATAATTTCGGCGGGAACCGCTCGTTTTCTTACTCTGCCTTTATTGATTTAGATTATGATGATTACAATGACATCGCTGCATTTGATTTAAGCTCGAATTCGATCAATCTTTTTTATAATGACCGCGTAAATAGTTTTAGCGAACAGCGTTCAATAAAATTGGACGGCACAATATCTAGCTTTAAAATATCGGATGTTAACTTGGATGGCTTTAGTGATTTCGTTTTTCTTAAGAATAATAATCTTGAAATATTACTCGGCGATTCGGTTTCAACATTCAAAAAAAAAATAGGAGTGCATTCGCAATACAAAGTAGATAAATATTCGATTTTCGATTTTAACGGCGACGGGTACAATGATTTTGCATTTTTAAATTTTGAACATGGAATATTAAGTATTGCCTTTGCGGAAAATGCTTTCAAATTTTATGAACCGGTAGTGTATTTCCAGCGAAAGGGAATTGTTGATCTAAACTCGTATGTCGATCGCGGCGGGCGTAAACTTGTTGTTCTTGATAAAAATGGCAAAATATATTTAATTGATAAAGTAACCGGGTTTTACGAGGATACTTCTTTTGCAGCCGGTTTTTATCCGGATTTAATAGGTGCATTTGATTATTTGAATGACGGCGCTCCGGATTTTTATGTAACAGATAACTCAAAAAATCAATTGGGTATATTTTTGAGTGCAAGAAAAAATTTGTTCGATAAGTTTTATTCCGTTCAACTTTCACAAAAACATTCGAATATAACAGTTGACGATTCCGATGCCCTAGAAAAAATATTTTATTGTTATTCAACCGGAAGCAGATTGATAGAAATTCTTCGCATAAATTTCAGTAACAATGAAATTAAAAGAAGAGTTTTATACGCGGATAAACCGATTGATGATTTTAAACTTGAAGATGAAAAATCTAAAAGAAGAAAGGCAATTTCTCTTTTGTTGAATGATAGGGGTAAATTGTTCTATCAGTCGTTCGAATTCCGGGATATACGATATCTAAAATCGGCGCTTGATAGTATAGCTTTAAATGTCGGGGCCTCGGTAATCTCACAAAATCCCGGAAATGAAATATTCTTTTTTACAAGGTATGATAATACCGTTTATTTGAACAAGACATCTTTAACGTCCGGCAAAAAAGAATTGATTAATATATCTTCTTTTAATTTATCGCCGGGCAAACGTTTCAACATCGGATTGACATATATACCCGGAAAGCTAGCAACCGAAGGTGAACTTTTGTCGTTGTTATCGATTGATGGCAACACTTCCCTTACAGTTTACAAACGGGGAAGCGAAAATACCATATCGATAAATGATTTTATCTTTTCAATTCCTATCAAACATTATAAATCTAAAACCGGAAATGTGCTGTATCTGTTCGATAAAAATTCGGGCAGGCTAAAACGAATATTGCCGGGTAATATTTTTTCCAACAGTACAGTCGAAGATGTCTTTGAATCCAAAACCATCAATAGTTATATTGTTGCGCCGATTAATGAAAAAAAGGATATACTAATTTATACCGATTACGGCAGCAACTTAATCAACTTCAAAACAATTCAATGAAAAAATCATTTATATTCTTTTTGCTTTTAACATGTATTGTATTACATGCTCAAAATTTGGATTCTCTTTACAATACTTATGTTAATAATAGAATGGGCACACGAATCAACATTAAGTTAGATGGAATTTCATCCGTAATTGATAAACCGCAAAAATGCGGGTTTGGCGTTGCAAACGAATTAAAACAAAATTTACACAGGTTAACAACTGAGCAACAAGTTGTATTGCAAAAATTGCTTGATCGTCCTTCGACCGATACAAGTATAACAAGTCCCAAAGGTTATTTTAGAATACACTTCGATAAATCAAATTTACCGGATTATATTCCGGAAGATGTGAGAAAAAATTTGTCATCCGAACAGCTTGAGGTATATAAAAGAATATACTTGGATTCTGTTGCGATAGCCGCAGATTCAGTTTACAACTACGAAATAAATATTCTTAAATATCCGCAACCGCCTTCCGATGGAACAGCCGGAGGTGATGATAAATACGATATATATATTGTATCGATGCCCGGTTTTTATGGTGAAACTCTCGGTGACGAAAGTATCGGTCAATTTCTTTATACAAGCTATGCAAGAATCGACGACACTTTCGCCAGCACAAATACAAAAAGATATAACGGTGCGCGGGTAACAATTGCGCATGAGTTTCATCACGCTATTCAAATGGGGAGTTATGGGTTAAAGAAGAATAACAATAATAATCTTTTAGATGTCTTTTATCATGAAATTACTTCTACATCAATGGAAGAATTTGTATTCGACGAGATTAACGACTACTACTTTTACATGAATCACTTTTTCAATAATCCGGCAAAATCATTTTCAAAATTTGCAAACAGGAATTACGACGGTTACGACTTGGCAATATGGAATTTGTTTATGAAATCCCGATTTGATATTGATATCATTAAAAGAGTATGGGAGTTGATGAAAGGCGACAGGGCAATGAATGCAATTGCAAATGCAATTAACGAACGCGGTTCAAGTTTTAAAAAAGAATTTTCACACTTCGCGTTGTGGATGTATTTCACCGGCTCGCGCGCAGTGCCCGGTAAATACTTTGAAGAAGCGGTTAATTATCCTCTAGTAAAACCAATTATGACTTCGACTTTTCTTAAACCCGAAACTTCTTTTGATCATTCCTCCTTGCCGTTGTCAATAAATATTTTTGCTTTTGATGATAATGAAGGCGGCCAAGAAAATTCTTTTATTTCACTTATAGATAATTGCGACATAAGCAGCAGCATTGATAATCCAAACAGTACGAATACATTTAAATACAGGTTGTCAAATCAATCTTCTTCAGGATTTAAAAAAATAATTGACGGCTACTATTCCAAACTTGAAAGCACCAGCGATTTTGTTTTCACCGAATCGAATATTTTTAATAATACTCCCGTTGACAACGGGGTAGTTACAAGTGAAGATATTGAATACCCGTTTCCGCAGCCGCTGAAACTTTCGCAGCATGAAAATATTTCATTACCTGCACATCAAAATGCATCCGGCAAAGCCGATGTTTATATTTATTCTATTGATATGGATTTAATTTATTCCGGTGTTCACAACATTTATAGTATGGATAAAACAGTTGTGCAGTGGAATTGCAAGGACAATTCCGGTAATGGGTTAGCGAGCGGAGTTTATTTTTATTTTGTAAAATCCGGCGATAATATTAAAAAAGGCAAGTTTGTGATTATTGATGGTATCTAATTATACTTTAACTTTAGATAAACTTGTTAAATACTTCGGAAGACGTTTGGTCTTTAACGGAATTGATTTCTCTTTCAAATCCGGAAGTGTTTATGGAATTTCTGGTCCGAACGGTTCGGGCAAATCAACACTTGTTAAAATAATTGCAAATCTTATTTCTCCAACGAGCGGAAAGATAATTCATCAGTCCGGCGGGAAAATTATTGAACCGGAAAGACTTCATGACTACATAGGTTTTGTATCGCCGTATCTTTTCTTGTACGATGAATTTACAGCAGAAGAGAATTTGATTTACATTTCGCAAATACGCGGAATAAAATTCAATAGCGAGTATTCGAATTTTCTTTTCAATCAATTTAATTTATTCGAAAGAAGAAATGATATTGTGCGCGGCTATTCATCGGGGATGAAGCAGCGTTTGAAATTTATTTTTGCGCTTTTGCATAAACCACAGGTATTAATCTTTGATGAACCGACTTCGAATCTCGATAATTCTGGGAAAGATAAAGTTTATGAATTGATTGCTTCGGAGGGGAAAAATAATTTAGTACTTGTTGCCTCGAATGAGGATTCCGATTTGCGGCATTGCAAAGAAGTATTGCATATAGAAGATTTTAAGAACTATAAATAGCTAAATGAAATAGAATCTTATTACTAAGTTGTGTTGCGGTACAATAAAGAAATAATATGAAAGCATATTCATTATTTAGAAAAGATTGGCATTCCGAGCTGCGCACGCGTTACGCGATAAATGCGCTTGCTATGTTTATTCTTGTAACGATAAGTGTAATTATGTTTTCGCTCGCTAATGAAAAAATAACGGAATATTTAACCGGAGGATTGCTGTGGGTTGTAATTTTCTTTTCGGCAATGTCCGGACTCTCCCGCGCGTTTGTTTCCGAAGAAGAACGCGGGACAACTATGACGCTTCATTTAATAGCGTCGCCGTCAACAATTTTTACAGGCAAATTGATTTTCAATACGCTGCTTGTTTTTCTGATGAACTTTGTAATAACTATTTTATTCATATTATTATTCGAATCATTTATCATAAAAAACTTTTTACTTTTTACATTTGCATTTATACTCGGCAATATGGGCATAGCAATTTCCTCAACAATTATAGCGGCAATAATTTCAAAAGCCTCGTCCAAAGGAACGCTTTATCCCGTTTTGTCTTTCCCGATTTTACTCCCGCTGATTCTCACACTTCTCGAACTTACGAAATTTGCAATGGACGGAAATTCAGTTGAAGCTTCTATGGTTGAAATTCTTGTGCTTGTCTGCTATGATGTAATTATGCTTACCGCGTCGTATCTGCTTTTTGAGTTCATTTGGAAAGAATAACTTCGTTATACTGAGTAATGAGATTGAAAACTTTGAAAACGACACAAAAACATGATTTATGATGCAAATTCGAAAATATTTAATCTAAATGCTCGAAAATCAATTTATAATAATGCTCTCAAATCAATCTTGGTTTATTAGCCGCCGATTACTAAATTTGCCCGTTCCCTTCCATACCGAGGGCTATCTATAATCAAATAGGGTGGTAAAGTGATATATTGGAATGTTAGTCCAGACATTGTAACAATAGGTCCGTTTTCGGTATTCGATTTATTTACATTTGGTCCACTCGTGATTCGCTGGTATGGTCTGTTGTTTGCTTTATCTTTTATTGTTGGTTTTCAGATAATGATGGTGATATTCAAAAAAGAAAAAAGAAGCGATGAACATTTAAACGATTTGGTTTGGTATATGATACTCGGTACTGTTATTGGCGCCCGGCTTGGACATTGCTTGTTTTATAACCCTGTTTATTATTTAACGCATCCAGTAGAAATTTTTATGGTTTGGAAAGGCGGGCTTGCAAGCCACGGAGCGGCTGTTGGAATATTAACCGCTATGTACCTGTTTACGAAAAAAAATAAGGAGTTTTCATTTCTGTGGCTGTTTGATCGTATAGTAATTACAGCTGCACTCGGCGGATTTTTTATAAGAATGGGAAATCTTTTTAATTCGGAAATTCTCGGAGTTCAAACAGATTTGCCCTGGGCATTCATTTTTGCCTCGGTTGATTCTGTACCGCGTCACCCTGCACAATTGTACGAAGCCGTCTCTTATTTAATAATTTTCATTTTTCTAATAGTCTATTATTTCAGAACTCAAGGAAAATTCAAACCCGGTTTCATCTTTGGTGTTTTTCTTGTTGCGCTTTTTACAGTACGTTTTTTAATAGAGTTTATTAAAGAAGACCAAACTTATTTTGAACAAGGCATGCTTTTAAATATGGGACAGATTCTAAGCATTCCGCTTATCTTTTGGGGCATATATTTAATTTTTAGAAAAGATAAAAAGAAAATCGTTATTCAATAACAAAATGAAAGCAGATATGATTAGCAAATTTCTTATACACTTAACAAAAGTAGTTCCATTATTTTTAATAGTACTTCTTCCGTACGGAAGCATATCAAAAAGTTTACAATATGATTCAACAAAAGATTCATTAAGATATACTGGCGAAAAGCATTTAAGGAATATTCGCCAACTTACTTTCGGCGGAAACAATGCCGAGGCGTATTGGAGTTTCGACGATAAACAACTTGTATTTCAAAGCGATTGGGACAAAATAAATCCGCAAGGCTGCGATCAAATATTTACATTAAATGTTGACGGTTCCGATTTCGAAAACGGCGAAAAATATAAACTTGTTTCTACCGGAAAAGGCAGAACTACCTGCAGTTACTTTTTGAAGAATGGAAATGTAATATACGCCTCTACTCACGAAGCAGATGCCAAATGCCCCGAATCGGTAATGTTTTCGGGCGGAAGATACGTTTGGCCGATTTATAATAGTTATGATATTTATATGACTAACGCCGACGGCTCAAAGCATAAATTATTGATAGGCGGCAAAGGTTACGATGCAGAAGCAACAGTTTCTCAAGATGGAAAGTACATTATTTTTACTTCTACACGTTCAGGCGATCTTGAATTATGGCGATATGAAATTGCAACCGGGGAATATTTACAGTTAACAAATACCCTCGGTTACGACGGAGGTGCATTTTTTTCGAACGATTCAAAACATATTGTTTGGCGTGCAAGCAGACCCGAAGGCGGAGATGCCGAATCATATAAAAAACTTTTAGCTGAAGGATTAGTAGAACCGAAGGAATTGAATATTTTTATTGCCGATATCGACGGAAAAAATGTTAAACAAGTAACAGATTTGCCGGGTGCAAACTGGGCGCCGTTTTTTCACCCAAGCGGAAATAAACTTTTGTTCTGCTCGAACCACCATTCGCTCGATAAAGGCGGAAGAGTGTTCGATATTTTTATGATTAATGTTGACGGTACTAATCTCGAACAAATTACTAACTCCGGTACGTTCGATGCATTCCCGATGTTTTCATTTGACGGATCGAAACTTGTGTTTTGTTCGAACAGAAATACTGAAAGAAAACAATCGCGCGATACAAATATTTTTATTGCCGATTGGATTGAAGAACCCGAAGAAGTTGATGTAAATTTTAAGTCATTACGTTGAAAAGGATGTTCTATAATTCATAAAGCAACAAGGCGTTTATTACTGAGTAAAACAGAGGGAAATAATGACGGAAAAAGATTTCGCTTCAAAATGGACAGACCTTGTTAAAGGAGAATTAAAAAATTTTCCTGACGATTTTATAGGCAAAGACAAATGCGAAGAAATAATACTTCCCGGTAAAATTCTTTTTCTGCCGTCACCGCTTTTTAATTGTTACCAAATTATCGACGAAGCCGGGGAAACAATATATTCGACAGACGACCACTATAGAGCCAAATATATAATTTATGCGAACAGGACAAAACCGGTAAATCTTAAAATGCCTGTTACCGATTTGCGTGTTTACGAAGTAGTTCGTGATTACGAAAAATATCTCGATAGCATTCTTAAAGAAATTGAAACTGATTTTAAAATCACTTTCCCAAACTCAAAAGGATTTAAAAGAACATCCGCACAAATATTTAATTCACTAAACCTTATCCGCCATTAACTAAATTGATTGAATTAAGCGAAAACATAACCGACTACATTTCAAAACATTTCGGCAGCGGTTATTTAGAAAATTACAAAAGCTATTTCAACGGCGATTATAAACCTTACTTAAGAATATCGCCTTTCACCAATGCGGAATCACTCAGAGAAAATCTAAAACGTTATGAAATTGAATTGGAGAAGATTGAAAACATTTCGAACGCATTTAGAATTCTTAATGGCGAAAAAGCAGCAGGCAAAACCCTCGAATTTATTCTTGGCCAATATTATCTTCAAAGTTTATCGTCAATGATTCCCGCAATTGTTTTAAATCCCAGCGGGAGTGATGCTGTTTTGGATATGTGCGCGGCCCCCGGTTCAAAAACAACACAGCTTGCGGAATTAATGAATAACAAGGGAACATTGATTGCAAACGAAGTTTCATTGGAAAGAATGAAAATCCTTGTATTTAATATCGATAAGATGAATTTTGTAAATATCGGTGTGATGAAAAATAAAGGAGAGTTGTTAAGTAAAGTATTCGAAAACAGATTTGATAAAATACTTGTTGATGCACCGTGCAGTGCGCTCGGCATTACTCAAAAAAAAGGCGAAGTAAGCAATTGGTGGAATGAAAAAAAAGTTCAGGGCATTGCGGAAATCCAATACAAACTTCTTGTCAGCGCGATTAAAATGTGCAAAGTAGGCGGTGAGATAGTTTATTCAACTTGTACAATATCCTTAGAAGAAAACGAACTTGTACTTGATAAAATATTGAGAAAATATCCGGTTGAGTTAATTGATATCGAATTACCCGTAAAGAATCACGAAGCTTTCACAAAGTATTATGACGAAGAAATTAATCCCCAGATTTCAAAAGCCCGGAGAATTCTTCCCTGGGAAATCGGTTCGGAAGGTTTTTTTGTTGCCAAGTTTAGAAAAATAAGCGAAGCCGATTCATCCGAAAAATTTTCACGAATCGATAAAAAACATGAACTAATAAAATCTTCAAGCGGAAAAATCAAAAATGTTATTTTATATCTGAGCGATTATTACGGCATTAACAAAGAAATTTTTAATGATTACAAATATCTCCTTAAACAGGAAGATATTTATTTTGTTGACAAAGATTGGCAATCCGATAATTTAGAAATGTTCATGCGTATAGGGTCCAAACTCGGCTCGATTGATAAAAGGCAGAGCGTACAACTTCACACTTTGGGCGCGCAAACATTGGGTAATTTCGCAAAGCAAAATTGTGTTAATCTCGAAGATATTTCTGAATTAACTATTTATTTTGAAGGAAGAATAATTAAAAGAAATTTCGGCGAAGCCGGTCAAAAAATTGTGAAGTATGAAAATTATATTTTAGGAACCGGTGTAGCTTCAAGCGAAGGTTTGAAAAGTCAATTCCCGCGTGCGTTTAGAACTCAAGAAATTATTTTTAAATAAAAAAAAGGCGACTCGTGAGTCGCCCATACGTTATAATATTCAGCATTAATTAAACATCAAAATACTGTTCGAATTCAAACGGGGTAGGTCTTAAAGCCGCCGGCTTAATTTCCTTTTCGGTTTTATACTTAATCCAGGTTTGAATAACATCTTCTGTAAACACATCACCCTTCAATAAGAAGTCGTGATCTGCTTCGAGAGCTTTGAGAGCGTGTCCCAAAGATTCCGGAGTTGAAGGAACATCTTTCAATTCTTCAGGCGACATATCATAAATATCTTTATCAAGCGGTTCGCCCGGATCAATTCTGTTCATAATACCGTCGAGTCCTGCCATTAAGACAGCGGAGAAAGCGAGATACGGATTTGCAGAAGGATCGGGGCATCGGAATTCGATTCTTTTTGCTTTCGGAGAATTACCAAAAGGAATTCTTATCGATGCACTTCTATTGTTCGATGAATACGCTAAGTTAACCGGAGCTTCAAATCCCGGAACAAGTCGCTTGTATGAATTTAAAGTCGGATTAGTAATTGCTAAAAGTGCAGGAGCGTGTTTTATTAATCCGCCGATAAAATGCAGAGACATTTCGCTTAAACCTGCATAACCGCCGCCTGCAAATAAAGGTTTTCCTTTAGACCACAAGCTTACATGAACGTGCATACCGCTGCCGTTGTCGCCGAATAATGGTTTAGGCATATATGTAACAGTTTTGCCTGCTTTCTTTGCGGTGTTTTTAACAATATACTTGAACATCAATAATTGATCTGCGGCTTTTAACATTGGAGCAAACTTCATATCAATTTCGCACTGTCCGCCGCTTGCAACTTCGTGGTGCTGCGCTTCAACTTCAATCCCGACATTTTCAAGATTCAGAACCATATCGTTGCGAAGATCCATTAATTGATCTGTTGGAGGAACAGGGAAATAACCTTCCTTAAATCTTGGTTTGTAACCGAGGTTGGGATTCTCTTCGCGTCCGCTGTTCCATTTTCCTTCAATAGAATCAACTGAATAGAAAGAAAAGTTTGGACCCGAATCAAAACGAACATCATCAAAAACGAAAAATTCTGCTTCCGGTCCGAAATAAGCAACATCGGCAATACCGGTAGATTTCAAATAAGCTTCAGCTTTTTGAATTATGTTTCTGGGGCAGCGGCTGTATTTTTCTTTTGTTGCCGGTTCGTAAACATCGCAGATTAATGAAATTGTCGGTGCAATAACAAACGGATCCAAAAACATCGTTTCCGGGTCGGGTATTATAAGCATATCGCTTTCGTTAATTGCTTTCCAGCCGCGGATTGATGAACCGTCGAACCCATAACCATTTTCGAATGAACTTGCTTCAAATTGGCTTACCGGAACTGTAAAGTGTTGCCATTGTCCCGGGAAATCCATGAACTTAAAATCAACAAACTGAATTTTGTTGTCCTTGACATAGGATAGTACTTTGTCAACTGATGATTCTGACTTGCCCATAATAACTCCTTACTTTGATTGAATGTTTAAACTCGTTGTCTCTTTGATAGTAGACAGCACAAAACTTGTAACAGTTCTGGTAACGCCGGGCCAGGCTTGAATTTTACTTAATAGATTTTCCAAATCTTTTGTTTCTTTAACCAGAGCTTTTAAGATGTGCGATCCATCGCCGAGAACGGAATAACATTCAAGTATTTCGGGAGTTTTGTTGATATGATCGGAAAACTTTTCGTAATTCTTCGAAGAATCCATAATAACCAATATGAAAGCCATTATGTCGTAACCGAATTTGTGCTTGTTAATTTTAGCATAATATCCTTCGATAACTTTGTGTTCTTCAAGTTTTTTTAGCCGATCGCTTAATGATGGAAGCGATAAACCGATTGCTTCTGCAAGCTCGCTTCTTTTTGTTCTTCCATTTTCTTGGAGCTTGTTTAGAATGGTAATGTCTAAGTCATCTAGCATGTCGTCTTCTAAATTATTTAGGAAATAGTTAATTAATGGCTCAAAATATAAGGCATGCTTTCGCGAAATGCAAATTGGAAAAACGGATTATCCAAGCTGATGAAAAAGTCTATAAAAGTGCGTTTATGAGCTCTTTTCGTTTAATTTTCAAGCGATTCATGGTTCAAAAAAATACTATATGACATTTTAATCTCTGTCATTTTTGAAATAATGTTCAATCAATTATTCTAAGACATTAAAACGTAATTTCTCCAAAATCTCTTTTACCCGGTCGTTTTTTTGTGTCTGTTTTATATAATAATTCAAAAATTCTCTTCGGATATAATACTTCTTTCGTAACTCATCAAAATACTTTTCACGGGATTCAATTCCAGGTAATAGTGATTTCTTCAAATCACTGCTGTCTCTACTTATGTCGTAAATGTTTTTTGTTAGAAGATTAAATTCATTTTCAAAATTATTACCGGTATTAAACAATAAAGTATCGTTTTCAATTGCGGGGTAGTTCGGCTGCCAATCTTTTTTTATTTTTAAAAAAGCACAAAGTTTATCGTGAATTATTTTTGTACCGTTAATTTTTCCCTCGAAAGAATAACCGGCAATGTGCGGTGTGCCAATGTCGACTAATTCCAAAAGTTCGGGAATAAAATTCGGTTCGCCTTCCCAAACATCGAGAACTGCAAAGAGATCAGATTTTTTTTTCAATCTTTTTAACAACGTGTTATTATCTATAACAGGACCGCGTGAAGAATTGATAAGCATTGTGCCGCTTTTAATTTTGTTGATGCTAGCTTCATTTAATAAATGTACAGTTTTATCAATACCCGATTTATTTAACGGAACATGAAAAGTTATAACGTCTGCCGAAAGCGTCTCATCCAATGAACAAAAAATTTTTTCAGTTGAATTTCTTTCAAGAGGAGGGTCGTTGATTAGTACCTTCATTCCCAATGCTTCTGCAAATCTTACAACCTTCGAACCGACATTGCCGTAACCTATAACGCCGATTGTTAATTCGGTAAAATTTTTATTAAACTTTTCCAAATATTGATTTATTGCACAAACCACATATTCGGCAACAGAAAATGCATTGCACCCGGCTGCGTCGGCAAAATATATATTTTCTTTTTCTAAATAAGATTTATCAACATGATCCGTTCCTATTGTTGCGGTGCCAACAAATTTAACTTTTGTGCTATTCAAAAGCTGCTCATCAACTTTAGTGATAGAGCGGACAATCAAAACATCGGCATCTTTTAGCATTTCGTTTGAAATAGTGCGTCCGTGGGCTAAAACAATATCACCGAATTTTCCAAAAGCTTCTTTGCCTTGCGGAATATTTTCATCGACAACAAGTTTCATATTTATCCCGAATTTTGTGCATAAATATACATAAAAGATAAAACCATTTTTAACGCAATTTGAATAGCCATTTCCAATTGCTTATCTTTGCGCCTAAATTTTTAATAGAAGGAGAAGCACGGACTTTATGAAATTTAGGAAAAGAACACATACTTGCGGAGATTTGCGCGAATCTAACATTGGCGAACGCGTTGTTTTAAATGGCTGGGTTGCTATACGCCGCGACCTCGGCGGAGTTATTTTTATTGAGATGCGCGATCGTTACGGAATTACTCAAGTTGTTTTTGAGCCTTCGTTTAACGAAGAAGCGCATGAACACGCCAAAAAGCTTCGAACAGAATTTGTTATTTCGGTTGAAGGCACTGTTCGCAAAAGACCCGAAGGAACTGAAAATCCATTGTTGCCCACGGGTATAATAGATGTTATGGTTGACAAACTTATAATTTTAAACCAAGCCGAAACAACTCCTTTCGCAATTGAAGATGGAATTGACGTTCACGAGGATTTAAGATTGAAATATAGATACCTTGATCTGCGCAGAACAGAAATGCAAAAGAATTTATTGCTGCGCCATAAAATGTATCGACTTACACGCAAATATTTTGACGCCAATAACTTTGTTGAAATTGAAACTCCAATACTTATGAAAAGTACTCCAGAAGGCGCGCGCGATTTTCTTGTACCGAGCAGAATGCACAAAGGAAAATTTTATGCGCTGCCGCAATCCCCGCAGCAATATAAACAGATACTTATGGTTGCAGGGTACGACCGCTATTATCAAATTGTGAGATGTTTTCGTGATGAAGATTTACGCGCCGACCGCCAGTATGAATTTACGCAGATAGATGTTGAGATGTCCTTTGTTGATGTTGAAGATATTTTTGAAGTTGTTGAAGGTTTGATGAAAGAATTTTTCAAAGATATTTTAAATCAAGATTTGCAATTGCCAATTCCGCGTTTAAGTTTTGATGTTGCTATGGAAAAATACGGCAGCGACAAACCGGATTTAAGATTCGGCTTGGAAATGATTACGCTTAATGATGTGTTTCATAATTCCGAATTTAAAGTGTTTAAAGATTCGGTTGAAAAAAATGGTGTAGTTACAGGTTTGCTTGCTAAAGGATGTGGGGATTATACACGTAATCAATTGGATAATTTAACTGACTTTGCAAAAAAACTCGGTGCAGGCGGATTGATTTGGATGAGAGTTAAAGAAAACGAAATAGAAGCGCCGATAGCCAAATTTTTGAGCGATGAAGAAAAACAAAATCTTAGAACTGCAATGAATGCCGAAGCAGGGGATTTAATTTTTATTCTAACAGGTCCAAAATTAAAAACGCTTTCTATTATGGGAAATCTACGTTTGGAAATGGCGAAGAGAATGAATTTAATTCAACCTGATTCTCCCAATGCACTTTTGTGGGTAACGGATTTTCCATTGTTCGAATGGGATGAAGAAACAAAAAGATATTACGCAATGCATCACCCGTTTACTTCACCAAGAATTGAAGATATTCCTTTTATGGAAACCGATCCGGGAAAAGTTAAAGCGCGTGCATACGATTTAGTATTGAACGGAAATGAAATTGCAGGCGGAAGTATTCGTATTCACGATTCGGAATTACAGGCAAATATGTTTAAAGCTCTCGGCATAGGCGATGAGGAAGCTAAAGAAAAATTCGGCTTTTTAATGAATGCATTCAAATATGGCGCACCGCCGCACGGCGGTATTGCTTTTGGGTTCGATAGATTGGCTATGTTGTTTGCGGGTAAATCATCAATCCGCGATGTAATTGCTTTCCCCAAAACTTCAAGCGGAATTTCCTTAATGGATGATTCGCCTTCCAATGTTGATGAGCACCAGCTTAAAGAACTTCATATTAAGATTAGATAATATTTTCTTTCTTGCCTTATTGCCGTTGGCTTAAACCAACGGCAATAAGGACATGTAAAACTTACCGAAGCATGCTTCAAACCTTAATTTCAGTTAAATTTCTGTTTGTAAAAATCTATCTCTTTCTTATATTAAACACAGTTTGTAGGAAAAATTTACCACTTTCTACATCTGGTTCGATATTTGAAAAAGTGTAAGCAAGTTTGTTGTAGTTGAATTTAGTAATTAATTCAATTCCATAATAGGAGATTTTGTGGGACAACAGCAGTTGCTTTTAATAGTACTCGGTATAATTATAGTCGGTATAGCAATAATTATGGGTATAACACTTTTCCAGGCAAATGCCGTTGAAGCAAAGCGCAATAATGTTACCAACGAACTTGTAAACCTTGCATCCCATGCCCAGCAATTCTTTTTAAAACCAAAAGCTTTAGGCGGCGGCGCAAGAAATTTTACAGGTTGGAAAATCCCAAACGAATTAACAACAACAGCAAATGGGCATTATACAATTGAAAGTATTGCCGAAGATGAATTAGTAATACTTGGTACGGGCAATGAAGTTGTTACAGGTAATGACTCTGTAAAAGTAAGTATTACAATAAATGCAACTGAGTTTAAAACAAAAATAATTAACTAAACAAAACAATAGTATAAATTGCAAACTGGCACGAATATAGTTCCATCATATAAAAATGTCATTCGTTGTTCAATTAAATAATTTATAACACAAACAAAAGGAGTACAAAATGGGTCAACAACAATTATTACTTATCGTTCTCGGCGTTATCATAGTTGGTATCGCTGTTGTAGTTGGTATTAATGTTTTCACTGCAAGCAGTTTTCAAGCTAATCAAGATGCTGTTGTAGCAGATTGTACAAATCTAGCTTCTATGGCACAACAACATTATAGAAAACCTGCTGCACTTGGCGGCGGCGGAAATGCTTTTGATAATTCAAATGGTGGAACAGCCTGGGCTATTCCAGCACAATTAGATACAACAGGAAATGGCTTTTATTCAGCTGTAGTTGCTGCTGATGCAGTTACTATCACTGGAGTAGGTACTGAAACTAGTGCCGATGGAACAGTAAATGTGGTTATGGTAGTTGGGCCAAATGCTATTACAAGTACGAATACTACACCGGCACCTTAATTTATTTATCAGTTTCTAATATTAGGCGGATAAAATTTATCCGCCTTTTTTTGTTTTAAAGAGAAATAATCTTTTTCCGTCGGTTACCGCTAAAGATTAATAGAGAAAAATTACAGTTTCTAATTGATTAAAGTCAAACGGCTATAATCTCTCAACTTTTCCTTAAATCTTCCTTTAATTAAAAGAAATAAATACGATAATTAATAAGCTCAAAACTTTTTTAAGGTTGGTTTGATATTTGTACCGTATCACAGAAATTAATAACCAATTGTTGTAATGCAAATAAATAATTAACTTTTTTTAATAATTTTCATAAATTGAAGCGGGTTAAATTGTTATTTTATCCCACATTAATGAATTAACAAGATTAATTATGATAGAAGTAAGATTTACAGCTTTACGTGTAAACGGACAGACAGTTAGCGGTACTTTCAGTGAACCAACGTTTAAAGAGGCAAAACAAAAAGTTCACAAACTTGCCGAAAAACACCAGCTTAAAATAAGCTCTGTTGAAAAAAAGAATACTTATATCTACAAAATTAAGCGGGGCAGCGAAAAACCGATTACCGGCGAACAACGGGCTTTCACAAAAGATGAAGTTGTGAATGCATTAAGAAAACTTGGTTATCAAGTTATTTCAGTAAATAGAAAGCTTTTAGATTTTAGCCCCAAACCACCAACGCAGGATATTGTTGCTTATGTAAAAATCAGTGCGGAATTATTAGAGCAAAAATTACCTTACAGCGAAGTTCTTACTTTGTTAATTAATGATATCGAAAATAAAACCTTACGAGAAACGCTAAGACAGATAAACAACGAATTGAAAAAAGGCGCCGACGGCGAAGCTACATTTATGAGATACCAGGGTATATTCGGAAAATTTACTGCGTACATGCTTGGTCTCGCATCAAAAAGCGGTAACATGGCGGAAATTTATCGAGCCACCGCAAAGTTTCTTGAAAGACGACAGGAGTTTAAGAAAAGTTTAAGAAGCGCACTTATTACTCCAATGATAACATTGTTCGTCTTGTTTTTAGCCGTACTTTTTTATGTGGGATATATTTTCCCTGAAACAGCAAAACTGTTTGTGAAATTTAAAATCGAATTACCGCCGATGACTGCTGCTACATTAAAGCTAAGTGATTTATTGATTAATAATGCACTGCTTGTTGCGATAGTATGTATTGTTCCCCCGATCGTTCTTGCATATTTCGCAAAGACAAAAGCGGGTAAACTTATAATTGATAAATACATGTTGAAAATACCTATAGTCGGCTCTCTTGTTCACAAAACTTTGATTGAAGTTTTTTGCCGTGTGTTTTATACTTTGTACAGCGGTTCTGCCGAAAGTATCGAGCCGATTAGAATAGCGGCGGAAGCGACAGACAATAGTTATTTTGAACAGCAAATAAAAAATGTTGCAATACCGATGATGATTAAACGCGGTATCGGAATTACTGATGCATTCCAGGCGAGCGGTGTTTTTACTGATACAGCACTGTCAAGATTTCACTCCGGCGAAGAAACAGGCACAATTAAAAACACAGCTTTGCAGCTCGCAAATTATTATGAAAGCGAAACTGTGTTCAGGTTAAAAAATGTTATTGAAATGATCCAGGTTTTTATAGCTATGGTTATTATGATTGTTATGATTGGTTTAACATTGGTTAGCGCTGAGACCGCAACAATAAGTCCTAAATCACCGACGATGAAATAATATGGTGTATTAATGCTCGAATCACAACTTGAAATGGCGGATAAAATCGGGTACCTTTTATTAAAGAAAGGTATAATCGATTCTAAAATTCTTGAGCAGGCGCTAAAACTAAAAGACGCTGATCTACTAAAACAAAAGCGAAATCTCGCGCAAATTCTCGTTGATGAATTTAAATTTGATCACGATATTATTTTTAGAGAAGTCGCGGTTTTATATGCTTTTAAAGAGTTGAATATTCATCCCGAAGAATTGTCCGAAGAAAGAGTAAATGAAATAAAAGCTCTTATGAATAAACAAGGGCAGGATGTTCGCAAAATGTTAATCGAACACCGCGTTATTCCATTTAAGTTTGACGAACGGCAAAGAGATAAATTAATTTTAGCGGCAGTTGATCCTACAGATAGAAACCTTGCCAAAATCGCATTCACGCTAAACGCAAAAAAATACGAAATCAATTACCTTCGTAAAAGAGATTACGATAAATTAATCGGCATGCTTATCTCATCTGAAAATGAATTTCTTAAAGCGATTGAAAATGCCGCAGAAGAAATGCAGATGCCGCAGGATGAAGTATCAATTAATGAAGACGAACTTGATGCCGAGATAAATAAAAGCGCATTGATAAATCTTATTGAGGCTGCTCTTGTTGAAGGAGTTCGCAAAGGAGTTAGCGATATTCACATACTTCCAAGATCGGCAAATAGAACCGAAATACATTTTAGACTTGACGGCAAACTTCAGCTTTGGCATGCTCAGGAAAATACAATGCCCGAAGCTTTGATGGCTGTTGTTAAAGACCGTTCAAAAGGTATGGATAGGTTTGAAAGGGAAAAAGCTCAGGACGGTTTTATTCAAAGAGAGATTGACGGACATATAATTCGTTTCAGAGTTTCTGTTCTTCCCACCGTCGGTACAGAAATCAAAAACAAATTTGAAAGCATTGTAATAAGAATTCTTGACGATAGAAAAGTTATTAAAGATTTGGGCAAGCTCGGTTTAACCGGTTATGCAAATCAAGCTTTTGTAAAAGCGATCAATCAGCCGCAGGGCATGATTATTTTAACAGGTCCTACAGGAAGCGGAAAATCTACTACTCTTGTCGCGGCTTTGTATCAAGTTATTAATCCAACAAAAAATGTTTTAACTGTCGAAGACCCAGTTGAGTATGTTATAGAAGGCGCACGCCAATTAAAGATCGGTTACAAAATGAACTTTGAACAAGCGATTCGATCAATCTTGCGCCACGATCCTGATATTGTTCTTGTTGGCGAAATGCGCGATAAAGAAACCGCCGAAACCGCTATCAAACTTGCGAATACTGGTCACTTAACTTTTTCAACACTTCACACAAATGATGCGCCGAGTGCTGTTGCGCGTCTTTATAAAATGGGCGTTGAACCTTTTCTTATAGCCTATGCAATTAACATTATAGTTGCTCAGCGTCTTATCAGAAAATTATGCGATTCATGTAAACGAAAAGTTACAAATATTGAAGATGTTGTTGCGGGCGCGGGATTAAAAATTGAAGAATGGCAAGGATTAGAAATTTATGAAGAAGTGGGCTGCGATAAATGCAATCATACAGGTTTTAAAGGAAGAATGGCAATTCATGAAGCGCTTTATTTTACAAAAGAAATTAGAAGATTAATCGTTCGTTCCGGCGAAGAAGTTGATGAAGAAGCCGTCCGCGATCAAGCAAGGAAGGACGGTACATTTAGTTTGAGGGATTCAGGTTTTGAAAAAGTTAAACTTGGTTTAACTTCTATACGTGAAGTACTCGGCGCAACAATGGAAGATTAGTTCGTTTAAACAGATTTATTAAAAATATTTTTTTCTATATTGTTTATTAAAATAGAATGTTAATTACATTAATCTATTACAAACTCGGTAATTGTTGATGATCAACGAAGCAAAACAAGTTCTTGCTACTTTTGCCCAAAATATACCTTCAACAATATTGGGCCCGGAAAGAGTCCGCTTCATTTCGGAAAACATAAACTCAATTCCTCAAAACCAAAAGTTATTAATCATCAATCTTGTTAATCATATACTTTCTACAATGATTGACCGGAATGCTTCCGATGTTGAAATGGGAGGAGTGGGTACGCAGGGATTTATTTGGTTCAGAATTTTCGGCAACAAAGAACGTGTTAAAGATTTGCCTCAATTAACCGAAGACGAATCTGCGGTCTTGATCTTAAGTATATTAAATAAAAATCAATTCGAATATTTGTTGGATTTCAGAAACCTTGATTTCAGTTATTCATTTCGATACGAAAAGCTTGGGCGCAATGTAAGATTTAGAGCCGATTGTTATTTTGATCTCGATACGCTTGCATTAAATATGCGTTCAATACAAGCCACTGTTCGCCCGGTTGATTCGCTTGGCTTTCATCCTTATGCAGTTAAAATGATGAGCCATAATTACATAAAGTTCGGACTTTCGTTAATCACTGGTATAACCGGTTCCGGTAAATCAACAACACTCGATGCAATTATTGATATGCACAACCAGTTTGATCCGTGCCATATAGTAATAATTGCTTCACCGGTAGAATTTGTTCATATATCTAAAGCATCAATAATAAAACACCGCGAAGTCGGCAGAGATGTTCTAACATTTAAAGAAGGCGTAATTCAAGCTTTAAGACAAGATCCGGATATAATTGTAATTGGTGAAATGAGAGACCCGGAAACAATTTTATCGGCTCTCGAGGTTACCGATACCGGTCATAAAGTTTTTTCGACCTTGCATACTTCTTCGGCTGTGGAATCGATAGACAGAATTATTGCAGAAGTTCATCCCAACGAGCAAGAAAGAGTGCGCAACCGTCTTGCTGATGTTTTAATTACGATAGTTTCTCAAAAGCTTGTTCCGAGCCTCGACGGCAAGCGCGTGATGGCAAAAGAGGTTTTAATAGTAACTCCGAGCGTAAAAGCGGCAATAAAGAACAATAATACAAGTGAAATCTACATGATGATTAACCAAGGCAAGGATCAGGGCATGATTACGATGGAACAGGATTTGCTAAGGTTATACTTTGAAAAAAAGATATCGAAGGAAAATGCTATCGCGTACTCAAACAACAAAACAAGAATTCTTCAGCTTATGAAGGCAACATAATATGAAACAGGTTTGTTGTCTATATTGCGAAGGTACTGACGCTAAACTTGCAGTTATCGGGAAAGAAAAAGATGAAGTGCGAATTCTGCGTGTAGCATCTTTGAATTTGTCCAAAGCGGTACTCGCAACATCGCAGCGCAATGTATATGCCGAGTTGAATAAAGTTGAAAGCCCGGGAGATATTTCTTTTGATAGTCTTGACAGCGGCGCAATATCGCCTGTTGAAGAAGAGACCGATACATCCGACGCCGGTTTAATCAATTCCGCTTTATATGGTTTTAAGCTTCCGTCAATGCAGTTTATACCTGTTGTTACTGAGCCGACCGCCAACTTGCATGTTTATGAAGGACCCCGCGACGATAACAAGAAAAAGCTACTTCAATCAGTTATTGCGGATATTAAAAGTGCGAAAGGTCTTACAGTTACCCCGGATAATCTAGATGTATTTGAGTTGAATGAAAAACAAATGCTCGGAATTTTTCTTGAAGGTGAAATCCCCAGCGTTAATCTCATTAATCTTTTGGCAAATTATAATAAACGCCGCTACCTAAAAATTCCAACAATAAAAAGCGCAGAGCTTTCTTTAGCTTATTATGTAAGTAAATCAAATAAATTTTTCCCTGAAGATTATACGCTTATAATTTACATTGGTAAAGAATACAGCCGTTTGCTTTTTCTAGAGGGACAGAAATTAAAACACATCGGAACTACACTTGATATCGGAACGAAAAATCTGCACACATACGATGTATATTTCTCAAAAATTCTTCTCGAGATGGAAAACGGCGGTATCCCCAAATTAGATAACATAATTCTTTGCGGCGAGGACAGATCAGAAAATCTAATTCTTTCATTCTTTGGTACTTTCCCCGAAGCTAATGTTTCCGAGTTAAGGTTTGAAAATTTCAACACTGTTTCGATAAACGAAGAAGAAACTAAAAATCTAGCACTGTTTGCAATTCCTATAGCATCGGCAATAGAATATTTTGATGAATTAGATAAAGTTTATTCAGGTATAAATTTTTTACCCCGATACATTCAAGAAAATCAAAAATTTCTCCAATTCGGCTGGCACAGTTATGCCCTGCTTCCTATTGTTTTCGGCGCTGCGCTCTTCTTTACAATCCAAATTTTATCAAACGACAGAACAATTAAAGAATTGGATACGGAGATTGAGCGGTTGACGCAACGACAAACACAGAACCAAGCAATTGTTGACGAAATTAATCCGCTCGATAACCGAATAAATAGTTTTGACGCAACACAGGCAATCCTAGATTCAGCTGCAATTGGTTCAGGTATTTGGAATAAATCTTTGACTGAAGTTTCGGATTTTATGGAGCGTAGAAGAAATTTTTGGATTACAAAGTTGGAAAATACTTCCGAAGATAATGTTACTATAAACGGCTATTCATTAACAAGAAGTGTTTTAACAGAGTTTGCCGACAGCAACCGCACTGCAACGTTGAAAACCATTAATTACGAACCGCTTCGTGAAAAGAGTGCTTTTTCTTATCAAATGTTTTTTAAACTTGAGCCGGATACATCTAAGGTAAAATGAGCAGCAAAGTTAAAAATACTATAATCATCCTGGTAATTATTGTTTTTATCGCGCTCGCCGGCGGGTTGTTTAATTATGTTTATCTTCGCGGAAAAGTAAACGAACGCGAGAAAAAATTAAAAGATCTTAAAATGTACCAGATGGATACGGAAGCTTTGAAAGAGCAGTTGGAATTTTTGAAAAAGCGTGTTGCCGAGCTCGACTCAATTCTCTCAAATAGAAAATACAATATACCCTTCAATCTTTCTCAGTCGTCATTCTTCGATTTTGTTAATCAAACTTCATACTCGTTCTCATCAAATTCTTTTGTGAATATTGAGTACATTGATATGGAAACAACCCCGCACTTTAACATATTCCATTATACGCTTGCGGGTTCCGCTGAGTTCAACGATTTTATGAGATTAGTTTACGCAATTGAAGAGAGTAAATTGTTAAAGAAAATATCAGGTGTGAACCTAAGCAATAACGTTAAAGTCGATGAAGACGGCACACCGCATTATCTCGTTACTTTCACTTTTAAAACGGCAGTTTATTATTCTAATGATGATAGATTTTATGTTAAAGAGTTTAAAGAAAATACACTTGAACCGAATCCTTCCTATGATATTTTTTATCCTTTGGTACGTAATGAAATACCCCCCAACACTGACGAACAACTTGACGTGCAGAATGCAGTATTGCTTGCGTTAATACCGGACGGGGCATTCCTTTCCGATGCAAACGGAAATACATTTTTACTTTGGGAAGGCGACAAAGTTTATCTCGGTTATTTAACAAACATTAATTATCAAAACAGCGAAGTTAGTTTCGTTCTCAACAAAGGCGGCATTATCGAAACTAAAACGCTTAAACTTGAAAAAGGAAAAGCTGGGAAATAAAATGAAAAAATTAATTATCATTTGTATGCTATTCGGAATAACTGCCGTGCTTGATGCGCAAGCCCAAATAGATTTCCAGCAGAGAGTTAAAGGTTACGTTAATCCGGAAGAGCTCGTTACTTTATCCGAAACCATCACATTTAATCAAGCAATAGAAGTTTTGAATAAGGTAAGCGAAAAATTTTCAGGCAAACGAATTGTTACGACTGCTAACATCAATACACCTATCGGCGTTGAAATCGAAAAGATGAATTATAAAAAAGCGATGTTTATAATTGCTCAATATAATAACCTGCTGGTCGAAGAAGGTGAAAGTTCTATAGTTATCAAAAGAAAGGACGATGCCAAAGAAACTCTTGCCAAGGATGTTTATGCGCCGGTCGACGAAAGAGAAGTAAAAATTTCAGCTTTGCTTTTCGAAGGAAATGTGCAAGCTATGCGCGAGATGGGCATTAACTGGCAATTTCTTCTTTCGCGCAGCGGATTGAAAATAGGCGGTAATTTGGTTACTGTTCAGGAAAAGACTGAAGAAAGCCAATCGCAAAGCAGTTCTCAGGAACAACAAAACCCGCCTGACTTTTCGCTTGCATCCCAATCAGAATTCAAAATGGGCAAGTTCGAAGGTGACGCTACGGCGCTGTTCAGATTTTTTGAATCCGAAAATCTTGGTAAAATAATTTCGAGACCAACAGTCGTTGTCGTCAACGGGCAGTTAGGCAGAACACAGGTTGGTTCCGATATTGCAATAAAAGAGCGCGACTTTGCCGGTAATTTAATTGATAGGTTCTACTCAACCGGTACGATTATAGAAGTTAAACCATACATTTATTCCGAAGACGGTGTGGATTATGTTTATCTCGATACAAAAGTAGAAAAGAGTTCTGCCCTGCCAAGTGCAACAGTTACCGAAATAACAAAAACTATGGCGGCAACAAGAATTCTTTTGTTGGATAATGAAGAGGTTGCTATTGGCGGATTATTTGTAAACGACGAAAGCTCCGTTAGAAGAGGTGTCCCTTTTCTAAAAGATTTGCCGTGGTGGTTCTTTGGTTTAAGATACATTTTTGGTTACGATCAAGTTACTGTTTCCACTAAAGAAATTATAATGCTTATTAAAGTAAATATACTTCCTACCCTTAAAGAAAGAATCGAACTTAAGAAACAGCAACAAATACTTAGCAATGAATGGCAACAGCAAGTTGACGAAATGCAGAATTATAGAGAGCAGATTGACAAGGCAAGAAAAGACAAAAAAGAAGAAATCGAAAAAAAATTGAATGAAAGTAAAGAAGAATAGTTTAATTGCTTTTATCCTTTTGTTCTGTGTAAATAAAGATAATTCTTAATGATATCCAAACAAGATGTTGCCGGAATAATGTTGCTATCAAATTATGAAACTCAATGCCCGATTAATATTAATATCCTTTGCAATCGTTCTCATTATTTCAGTGAGTTCGATGTTTGTATATTATTCCCTGGCCGGCAGTCTTATTTCCAAACAACAAAACAAAGCCGTTCTTAACGCCACAAGTGATTTTGTCTTTTCATTTGAAAGTACGCTTCAAAAACCTGAAGAGGATTTTACAAGGTTTGCGGGTCTATTAAATGACATAAAAAAAATTAACCTTGATTCAACAAGTATCGATTTTATTTTTACACTTATCGGCGATTCATTAATCAATTTCAACCAGTACTCCGTAAAGAAAAATGTTTTTATAAACGCTCAATCAAATTCTTTTAAAGATTTTTTTAAGAATAATCCCAATACAATTTTAAAATATAAACAGCTTGACGACGGAAAGAATATTTTTTACGGTAAGCTTATTACCTCATCTGTTCTCGACTCACTTTCACAAAACATACACGCAGAAGTAGCTTTAGTGATTAACGATTCACCGATTGATATTTCGAATTCCGAGCAAAACCAAGTTTATTTGCTAAGTATTGTTAATGCCGAAAGATATCTGAAATTCAAAAATAATTTCGACTTATTCGTAGAGGAACTTGATAACTCTGATTTTGTTGCGTCATTTTATACACCCCGTCAAATCTTAACGCCCGGCGGGAAAATTAGCTTTATTATTTTCGAATCTTTTAAGGAATCGGCTGAATTAAAATCAACTTTAAAGAATGTTGCAATTCTTATTGTTGTTGCAGGCAGCGCGCTGACTTTTATTTTTGTTTTACTTTTCACAACAAAACTTAGAAAACAAATATCGTTACTGGGCGAAGCTGTTGAAATAACGCGTATGGGCGATCTCGATCACCGCGTTCCAATAATTCAGAAAGACGAGGTTGGAAAATTAGGCGAAGCTTTTAACCAAATGCTGGATGAAATAAAAAAGAATAAAATTGCCGAACAGGAATACTCCGAGTTTATTGCAATGATTAATCAAAATCCTACGCTTAAAGAAATTTCAAATTCGGCACTTAATAAAATTATTAAAGCAACCGGACTGACTTTTGGAATATTTTATCGTGTGGCAGAAAAGAAGCCAACAGTTATTTCAACTTATGGTGTCGGCAAAGATTCCGTTATGCCCGACCGTCAATCGGATTTTTACAACAATGCAATTGAGAAACATGAAGAAGTAGAATTTGAATTTCAAGAAAACTTCCCGGAGATAAAAACCGGGTTAGCACAAATAAAAATAAAATACCTTATTGTTTATCCAATAGTATATAACAAAGAAACTATTGCTATTCTTGAACTTGCGGGCGAATCTAGTCCGAAAATAAAAATCAAAAAATATTTGGAAAACATTCATGACCAATTGGCAATTGGATTGAATAACGCACATTCGTTAGAGCAGCTAGAAAATCTTGTGGAAGAATTAAAAAATCTTAACGAAGAATATCATAAACAAAATTTGCAGATAGTTGAACAAGGCGAGAAACAAAAAGAATTGCACCAACGATTGGAGGAGAAAGCATCGGAGCTAGAAGCACAACGGACTAAAGCTGTGGAACTTTCAAAAGCAAAATCACAGTTTCTTGCAAGCATGTCGCATGAATTGCGAACCCCGCTCATTTCAATACTGGGATTAACGGAGTTAATGATTAAGGACACCAATACAAACTCCAAATTGAAAGAAAGAATAAACATCGTTTATCGAAACGGGAAAAAACTTCTTGGAATGATCACAAATATTCTTGAATTCTCAAAATTCGATACCGGGAAAATAGATCTTAAAAAGGAAAGCTTTTTACTCGATGAACTTTTAGATGATATTCTTCCCGGAATTAAATTAATTGCCGGAGAAAAGCGCATAACGTTCGAACTTGTGAAAAAACCTAATGTCAACCTTGTTTTAAATACCGACAGAACAAAACTCGAACAGGTGCTGAATAACTTATTAGTGAACGCTGTTAAATATACTGAAATAGGAAAAATACTATTAAAAGTTATTTTGCATAGAAACAAACAACTTGAATTTAGGGTGAGTGATACCGGCATTGGAATTCATGAAGCTGATAGAGATATTATTTTCGGAGAATTTAATCAACTTGATGTAAATAGTACAAAAAAAATTGGCGGTGTTGGGCTTGGCTTGGCGATATGTAAAAGATTTGTCGAGCTATTGGACAGTAAATTGAATCTTGAAAGCAGGCAAGGCGAAGGTTCTTGCTTTTCATTTGTGCTTGATGATTGCGTACTGGATATTTTTGAACAGCCAGAATTTTATGAATCGGAAATTGAAAACAATATTGCAACAAACGATGATAATAGTAATGTTTTACTAATTACCGATAATAGCGACATTGAAAAATTATTTGCTGATTATTTGGCAGATAATCAAATCAATATTTCTTGGGCGCCGACTTATGAGAAGGCAGTTGAACTGATGAAGCAATCGGTATTTCGTTTTGTTGTAATTAATCCGTTAAAGAATGATAGCGTTTGGTCGTTCGCTGCTCAACTAAGAAATAGTTATTCTAATAAACACTTAGATATTATAATAGTCCAAATTATTGAAGAGGAACAAACCGGTTGGATTTTTAACATTGATGGACTCCTTCAAAAAAATATCAAAACTGATCCGTTTAAAAATTCTTTAACGGAAATTGAAATATCAACACGTTCGAAAATATCCGAGATAACATTTGTATCGTCGGACAGCAATTATTCACAATACTTAAAAACTAATTTGTTTCCCGAATATTCATTAAAGCATTTTAATTTATTAGAGAATATTTACAATAGAATTGCAACCGAGATACCTGATGCATTAGTAATAGACGTCGATACAATCAAAAAGGATTCTTTTGAAATATTTGATAGGATACGAATGAATTACGCTACTCAAAACGTTCCTGTTATTTTCATGATGCCTGAAGTAATTTCTAAAGAATTGAATGAAATGCTAAACAGAGGGCTTCGCTTATCTGCTCAAAAACATGGATCTAATATTCTTGAAATATTAAAGCTTTTGGCAAGCCGTATTAAATCTGATTCAACGGTGATTGTGATGGGAAAAAATATTGAGAACCAAACAACAGCAAGTATAGAAATTCCTGTAAGTACAGAAAATATTTCGATTTCATATTCAAAGCCTACGATTTTAGTTGTTGATGACGACAGTGATTCACTTTTTACAATAGGAGAAATTGTTAAGGAGTTGAATTATGAAACAATATTTGCACACAACGGGGTAGAATGTTTGTTGACATTAAAACATGTAGAGCCTGATTTAATTCTGTTGGATATTATGATGCCGCAAATGGACGGCTTTGAAACGATAAAGAGAATACGCACTGAAGAAAGATTTGAACATATACCTGTCCTTGCTTTAACAGCTTACGCGATGCTGGATAATAAAAATGTAATTGAAAAAAATGGTTTTAATGATTTGATAACAAAACCCGTTAATTCAAAAATTCTCGCCGCGAAGATAAAAGAAAATCTTAAACAAAAGGTAAACGAAATATGAAGAAGATTTTAGTTATAGACGATTACCCTGATAATGTTTTTCTATTAAAAGAGCGTTTGGAAAAAGAAGGATTCGAAGTTCTTAAAGCATTCGACGGCGAAACCGGGATCCAAATTGCTACCGACGAAATTCCGGATCTTATTCTTCTTGATATAATGCTGCCCGGAATGTCTGGATATGAAGTATGTCAAATATTAACAGCGAAGGAAGAGACTAGATTAATTCCAATTATTTTATTAACAGCACTAACCGAAGTAGATAATTTACGCCAAGGTTTGCAAACCGGCGCATTCGATTATATCAAAAAACCGTTTAATAAAGTTGAATTAATTGCCCGTATTAATTCCGCACTGCGTTTTTCAGAAACAAATAAATTGTTAATAGAATTGGAGAAAATTAAAACTTATGCAGCAACAGTCGTTACGGCAAATCATGAAATTAAGCAACCGTTAACGCTTGTTAATTTATCAACGGCAGCGATACGAAGGGAATTGGCTAAGGAAGATTTTTCCAAGGATACGATAATTAAAAGAGTTGAGTTTATAGAAAATGCAGCTCGGGATATAATTTCGGTTTTAGAAAAACTGGGTTCTATTAAAAAACCTGTCATTACTCCTTATGTAAATGATATTAACATTATCGATTTAAATACAGAGGGGAGTAATTCTTCAATCAACTAAATCATGTATTAAATCAAGCATTTCGCTAAAATTGTACGGCTTGCCTATAAACCTATCAGCCGCGTTTATATTAATTTCCAGATCATTATTGATTGATTGCGAACCGGCGGCTAAAATTATAGGAATGGTAAAATTCATTTCTTTAATTTTTTTTATACACTCCAATCCGTTCATATCCGGCATTTGTCTATCGATGATCAACAAATCGTACTTGTTAATTGTTAATTCTTCCAATAAAAATTTTCCATTGGATACCGCGGTGACTTTATAGCTATATGATTCAAGCAATTCTTTGAGCAGCAATCTTTGAATCTCTTCATCCTCGGCAATTAAAATCGATATATTTTTTGGATTTTTTTTATTCTGCTTAATGTCAATTGCCGGGAATCTGATTGTAAATTCAGTTCCTTTATTTTTTTCACTTGTTACAAATATCGTCCCATTATTATCATCGACAATTTTTTTAACTATAGCGAGTCCGTGACCTGAATTTTTCCTTTTTGCTTTTGTTGTGAATTCATCGTTAAAGATATGCGGTAAAACAGATTTATCAATTCCCTTGCCGTTGTCATGTATTATAATTTCAACAAACTTGCCTGAATCGAATAGCGTAACGTCTTTTTGATTAATACTTGCTTTGGCAGAATTGAATGTTGATATAGTAATTTCTCCTTTCTCAATCACAGCTTCCGAAGCATTAATTATCAGGTTCATCATTATCCTGTAATAGTCCGAATACCTTCCTTCAATGAATTGAATATCTTTATCAAGTTTTAATATGAAATTGATTTTGTCTGCGAAATGAATACTTAACGAATTAATAAGATCAGTAATAAGAGAGTTAATATTTATTTCTCTTTTCCGCGGAGGTTTAGTTCCGGTTTCCAAAACAACATCTTCAATAATTTCCGAAGCGAGAAATGTACCGTTTTCAATACTCGCAAGTAACGGTGCAATGTCGTTATCGGCAGGAAGTTTTTTCTTTATCAATTCAACGCTGTTGATAATACGGGTAAAAATGTTGTTAAGATCGTGTGTAATATGTCGAATTGATAATTCTTGTTTATTAACAGGATTCTCGGATTTATCCTTATTTGCGGGCGAATTATTATTTCGGCGGGAACTATCGAAACTATCCATTCTATTTTAGATTGTACTTTATGATTTTTGTATAAAGAGTTTTTTGAGCTATTCCCAATATCCGCGCAGTATTTTCCCTATTCCATTCATATTTATCAAGTGCACGCTTAATATGCATTTTTTCCATTTCCTCCAAAGGCATGATGTCGCCGTCATCTTTTAAGTATTCTGAAAAAGTAAATTCATCTTTCGGGATGTTTAAATCCTTCGGAAGAATCATATCGCCTTCTGAAAAAATGATTGCCCGCTCGATTATATGCTCAAGCTCTCGGACGTTGCCAGGAAAATTATAATGCGATAATTCATGTTCCGATTCAGGTGCTAATTTTTTTATAGACCTAACCGGCGATTTCTTTTGCAGAAAATAATTGCTTAATAATACTACATCTCCGCTTCTATCTCTTAGCGGCGGGATTGTTAATGTAATTACATTTAAGCGGAACAGAAGATCGCGTCGAAAATTTTTTTTCTCGGCTTCTTCCATTAAATTTTTATTGGTCGCACCGATTACTCTAACATTAGAACTTAAATTTGCCACACCGCCGATTCTTCTAAACTCGCCGTTTTCCAAGAAGCGTAAAAGTTTCGGTTGCAATGCTAAACTCAACTCGCCGATTTCATCAAGGAATAATGTTCCGCCGTTGGCTATTTCAACAAGTCCTTGTTTGGAGGTCTTTGCATCTGTGAATGCTCCTTTTTCATAACCGAATAATTCACTTTCAATTAATTGGTCGGGGAGCGAAGCACAATTGATTGCAACAAACGGCCGTTCTGATCTGGTTGAATTTCTATGTATAAAATCAGCAAACAATTCTTTGCCTGTTCCTGTTTCACCTTCGAGAAGAATGTTGGAATCTGATTTAGCAGCGCGTTCGGCTAATGAAAGAACGCGTTTTATCTGCTCGCTTTCTCCAATAATTATATTTGATGATGTTTGACTTACCTTTGTTGTAAGAATTTTGTTTTTGAGAATTAGATCTTTGTATTCAAGCGCTCTTTCAATTATAACACATAACTGGCCGAACTCGTATGGCTTTGTAATAAAATCATAAGCACCGTTTTTAATGCAATCTATTGCAGTGCGCATATCGGACTTTGCAGTTAAAACTATTACTTGAACTGATGGCTGATTTTCTTTAACAAAACTCAGTACTTTTTCACCGTGGATTTCACGCATTTCAAGATCGAGAAGTAAAACATCGTAGGTTTTTCTTTTTAAGGATTCAATGGCATCTTTGCCGTCATAAACACTGTCAACATTGTAGCCCTCGTTAACCAATTCCTCCTTTAAAAGGTAACATAAATTTTCATCATCATCGGCTATTAGGATTTTTGCATCTTTTGTCATATTTCAACCGCCATTGTGGTTCGGTAAATTTTACATCCAGTAGAAATATAGGAAAAAGTTATTATAAAGTTGGTTTTGTAAAGCAATTTCGAAGGAATATTTATTACCGAATACTCTAAAGATGTTCATAAAATTTCTGTGTCCCTTTGGATTTTAAAACGGATCGACTTATATTTATGACCTTAAATTTTGAAGATTTGGCGGGCGCGTAGCTCAGTGGTAGAGCAACACCCTTTTAAGGTGAAGGTCGGTGGTTCGACCCCACCCGCGCTCACATAAAACCTCCTTTGCGGAGGTTTTTTTGTTTTAAAAATAATTTTAGTTCCAATCTTTCAATCCAAAATATTCTTTTAGAAACTTAAGATTCTTTTTTAACAACCATGTTATTAATTTATTTGTAAACTCAATCATCCGAATCGTGATTGAGAATCTATTTGAAACTAAAAATTTGTATAAGATTTCCGATAACTCCGGGGTTTGCAAATAACCGTATGCTTTATGAGGGTTACTTATTCCATTTATAGCGTAATTATTTTTTACAATTATATCTATAGTTTTAATCCCATTCGTATTTTCTTTGAAATCATCAGCAAGATTGTAGTTCATTGCAACTTTATCTTCCAGATCAGAAAAGTTATACCAACTTTCGGTAATATTTTTTGGTGTATCAGGAGAGAATGTTTTGTTAAATTTTTCTTTGTATTCTTTTGCTATCTTGCCAATAACTACAGGTATACCAAGCGGCGAGCCGATAGTTATAAATGTATTTACTTTTACATCGGTCAACTGAAGAGTAAAAACATCATATGTCACAATTGTACCCATAGAATGTGAAATCAAAAATATTTCGTATCTCTTATATTTGTTTAAAACGTCGGTTAATCTTTTTCTTATTAAATCTCTAACGCATAAAGAGCCATTTGCTGAATCTAAAGTCTTCTTGCTGTAGTACGTTTCCAAATCCTTAAAATATTTATGAATAATAAAGTCGGAAATAGATTCAAAATTTATAGTGTTGTCGTCGTTAAGAAATAATTTGTCCAATTGTTTCTCGACGAAAGAAAGAATTTTCTTCCTGACTTCATGTGTTTCAGCTTTATTGTCTTGTGGACATTTGACGTATTTTTCGTCAAGGAAATATTGATTGTTAACGTCTGTTATGTTTTCATCAAGAGGTTTTTCATAAAGCAAGTCTGCCCAATAAACCATTTCTATTTTAGGATTGAAAACATATTTGCTAATTCCTTTTAACCCTTCTTTTATAGATTGCCGCCACCATTTGGTTAATAATTCTTTAGATGGTTTATTACCCAAACCATGAATACAGATAATAACTTTTCGCAATTATTCCGCCAATGCCTGGTGAATATTTGAAATATAGGGCTGAACCTAATAGTTAAGGGCAATTTATGATTATGGATAAAAATAATCCAACGTATTTTCTGCTAATTTAATTGTGTTTTTATTTAGGGCAACAAATTTATTTGTTATTAGTGGGACGCTCATAAAACGTCCCATTAACAAAGCATTGTTGGTAATTAATTGTTGTATTTAGCAACGGCTAACTTTTCAAGTTCGCTTTTCATTGGTTTGGGAAGAATTACCGAATCGTAGTATTTGCCGTCTTTCCCTTTTTCACTTGGCGAAGCAATAAACAATCCTTTAGCTCCGCTTACAATTCTGAAACCTCTGATTGTTATATCATCATTTGTTTTAAAGTCGAAAAAAGCCGCGGTTTTTCCGTTGCCTGCATTTTCGAGTTTGTTCATTCTTACTATTTCCATTTTTCATCCCAATTAAATTGTTGATTAATGTTGTTAAGCAATTACAGCTGCAAAATTTTTAAGGAGGGTTTCCTGAATACATGTTCGCCTCGCCGGTTTGTTATATAATATATAAACTGGAAAAGGAGAAAAATGTTTTCAACATAGAAATTAATGCAGTAAAGTACCGAGAATAAGAATCATCAAAAAAGTTAAAAGGAGGAAAAGAAAAATAATTGTGTGCAATACAAGAATACTACTTTTGTCAATGATTTAATGGTATTGAAAAGTATATCTTATACCAATCCCAAATTTTCTAATTGTATTATAATCAGCGAACACTTTAAACTGGTTATTTAATGAGTAACTTCCACCAAGGCCAACTCCAGTTATCATTTCGTCTTTATTAATCATATGATAGCCACCATCCTTAAATCTATTATCACTATAATTTGTATAGTATTTTCTTTGCCCAATTGACAGTTCAATAAATAACTCAAGCGTATCAATGATTTGATAACCATAACCCAGATCTACTGTGTAAAATTTGTCACCGCTCCCAGAAGTTGAGAGACCATAATTTGATTTTCTCTCAGATTTCTCCTCACCTTTTGCATCCGATATTTGATAACCCAAGCCGGCGTGAAAATAATGTTGCGATTTTTTATAAAACAAACCTCCAAAAACAACTTTTTCTGTTGAACCACCAATACTTATTCCCCAATTCTGCGTATAAAGATTTTGAGAAAATAAAAGCAATAAAACTATACTTGGGAAAAAAGGACAAATATTTTTCTTTGTTCTCATTCGTCATCGCCACAATTAGTTATATTACAATTTATTAAGTAGAACAATTTTTAGCGATTTTAGAAAATCTATAAAACATAAAAATAGTTTTTCATATAATTGATAATTATATGAATGAATCCTACATTTGCACAGCGTGAATAAATCTAAAAGAATATTGAATAACAACTGGTGGTGGTGGAGAACAATTTCTCTGCCGTCCTAGAGCTGCATAAATTTTAGACAAATAAAAGCCGTGGATGGTATAACCGTTCACGGCTTTTTTGTTTTTGGGAATCCGTGAACCTGCCCGGCAATTTTTTCTTATAAAAATAAAGAGGTTCGTATGTCTAGTAACAAAATAGTCTTTCTCGAACAATCAAAATTACCAACGCATTATTACAATATTTTGGCGGATATGCCTGCTCCGATGGCGCCGCCGTTGCATCCGGGGACGAAAGAACCCGCTTCAGCCCAGGATTTGTCAGCTATATTTCCAATGGAATTGATTATGCAGGAAATGTCGGGCGAGCGTTATGTTGAAATTCCCGATGAAGTGAGAGATCTTTACAGAATCAGTCGCCCAACTCCTCTTATCCGCGCAGCTAATTTGGAAAATGAACTTGATACTCCCGCAAAAATTTATTTTAAGTACGAAGGCGCAAATCCAACCGGAAGTCATAAAACCAATACATCTTACGCACAAGCATATTACAATAAGAAAGCGGGAATTAAAAAACTTGTTACCGAAACAGGCGCGGGGCAATGGGGAAGTGCGCTTGCAATGGCTTGTAAACATTTCGGTATGGAATGTGAAATATTTATGGTGAAAGTTAGTTATAATCAAAAACCTTACAGAAGAACTTTTATGAGATTATTTGATGCGACTGTTCATGCAAGTCCGAGCGAATTAACAAAAGCAGGCAGAGATGTTTTGGCGAATGACCCCGATTCACCGGGTTCTCTCGGTATTGCGATAAGTGAAGCTATTGAAGTTGCTGTTCAGCGCGACGATACAAACTACAGTTTGGGAAGTGTGCTAAATCATGTAATGCTTCATCAAACAATTATTGGCGAGGAAGCGAGAATGCAGATGGAAATGGTCGGCGATTTCCCCGATATCGTAATTGGATGTGCAGGCGGAGGAAGTAATTTCGCAGGTTTAACTTTTCCCTTCATGCGGGATAAACTAAACGGCTCTAAAAATAATCTCGAAGTAATTGCTGTTGAACCGTCCTCATGTCCTACGCTAACTACCGGTAAATTTGAATACGATTTCGGTGACGAAGCAGGCATGACACCATTATTAAAAATGTACACACTCGGGCATAAATTTATTCCGCCTAAAATTCATTCGGGGGGATTGCGTTATCACGGAATGGCGCCGACAATTTCTCATCTTTATAATCTTGGAAAAATTAGCGCTGTTGCTTACGATCAATTGAATGTTTTTGATGCAGCAAAAATATTTGCCCAAACAGAGGGAATTGTACCTGCCCCGGAAAGTGCGCACGCAATTAAAGAAGCAATATCACAAGCGTTGAAATGCAAAGAAAGCGGCGAAACTAAAACAATCCTTTTCAATTTATCGGGCCACGGATTTTTAGATCTCGGCGCTTACGAAATTTATATAGATAAAAAAATGGATTAGTTTTATGAAACGTCTCAGTGTCTCTGCGGTAAATATATCCGCAGAGACATAGAGTTTACAAAGAAGAATTTTAGTTCTGAGCGCCGCCCGTTACAATTGCGGTGGCGTTTTGTCCTTTGCTTCTTTCAATAGACTGCAAAGCTAAATAATTCGCGCCGAATTTATTCAAGTTATCTAATTCGTTATCGTATTGGTTGAAATGTCTTTCTTCATCAACAACCAAACTTTCGAATAATTGTTTTGTAACAGAATCCGCGTTTGCAGAACATTCCATCGCAAATTTATTATAATCTTTTGCGCTGCTCTCTTCCATAGCAGTTCCAAGTTTTAACATTTCCGCAACATCATGAATCTTTTTTACAGGTGAAGAAGCGACCATTTCAACTTCGCCTTTTAAGAATAAAATTCTGTCGGCGAGTTTTTCGATGTGAAGCATTTCTTCAATTGCCGTGCGTTTGAATAAATTAGCAAGTAAATCAAATCCTTGATTGTCACAATGAAAATGTAAATACATATACTGGTGCACAGCAGAAAGTTCGTCTGCAATTGCTTTGTTTAATAATTCAATACTCTTGGGATGCATATTCACTCCTTATTTCAGTTTATGATTTTGCTTCTTTCAAAATTAACTTTCTAAAAATATCAAAAATCTGATACCCATTTCTAAAATATTTCATCAAATTACTTATAATTGAATATCACTTTTAAGAATTTATCATGGAAGCTTATTTACAAATAATTGTCGGTAGCACTCTTTTAAGTATTGTTCACGCACTAATTCCAAGCCACTGGCTGCCGATGATAGCAATCAGCAAGGCGGAAAAATGGACCCAAAGCGAGACTATAAAAGTCACAGCTATTACCGGCATTGCACATACATCGAGTACTGTTATTATCGGAATTATTGTCGGTTTGATCGGATACAAATTATCCGAATCGTATCATTACATTACTCATTATGTTGCACCGATAGTTTTAATAGGACTTGGGTTGATTTATTTCTTTTTAGAATACAGACATAGTTTAATCAAAAATAAACATCATCATCACCATCATATCGATGTTGAAGATATTATTAAGAAGAAAAAAAGTAAACGGTCGATTGTGGCAACTTTAAGTATTGCAATGTTTTTTTCACCCTGCCTTGAAATAGAAGTTTATTATTTTACCGCAAGCCGTTTGGGTTGGATTGGTATTGGAATCGTTTCGGTAATATATTTCTTTGTTACCGTAGTTGGAATTATACTTCTAGTTTATCTTGCGTCGAAAGGAGTAGAAAAATTAAAATGGCATTTCCTCGAACATCATGAAAAATTAATCAGCGGAATTATTCTTGTATTTGTCGGTTTGATGGCATTCTTCGTAGAGTTTTAACTTCCATTATATCCCCCTCCTAAGTTTTAGGAGGGGGAATAAGGGGGAGGTCCCTAATTTATTTCATCCAAAATATTTTTTGCACCGGAATATTTATCCAAAACCCACAACACATAACGAATATCAACGCCGATTGACCGGCTGTAGGATTCATTCCATGCAAAATCATTTATTGTTGCTTCGTACGCGCGATCAAAATTTACACCGATTAACTCACCATAGGCGTTTAACACCGGGCTGCCGGAATTTCCGCCTGTAGTATCCATATTATAAAGCATACTTACAGGCAGCTTTCCTCTTTTAGCGCTAACATATTTACCAAAATCTTTTTTTGAATGAAGAGTTTTTAATTTATCGGGTATTACAAAATCTTCATTGCCCGTTGAGTTCTTTTCAATAATGCCGTCGATAGAAGTAAAAGGTTCCATATAAGTTGCGTCGGCCGGATTGTATCCTTTGATGTAACCGTAAGTTAAACGTAATGTACTGTTTGCATCAGGTATAAAGTTGGTTTTCTTCCATAACATTTTAACATCAACAAGATCGCCGTAAAGTTTATTAAGTGTTCCTTCGTTGTGGTTGTTTTCATCACTCAATGCTTGATTCTGTTCACGGATTTTTTGTGTGAATGAAAATATCGGATCATCTGATTCATCCACAGCATTTTGTCCACCTTCGATTAGTTTATCAAAATATTCCTTTTCCGATATTTTTGAATTCATAATCATCTTTATGAATTCACTTTTGTCGGAGAAAGATTCGAGAGCATTTATTTTAGAACCTTCACCGAACTTTGAAGCGTCTTCGAACATTTTATTTAATATTGCCTCTTCAAACTTGGGATTAAAGGTTGAGAGCGCAGAGACAAATCTTTCCCTTGTGCGGTTGATGTTTTTTTCTTGATAAGACTGTTTTCTTTCGGCGTCTGGTTTTGTAATCTCTTCTGAGTACTCGAGAATGAAGTTAGCAAGCGAAAGCTTTATTGATGTATTATAAATTTGTCTCAGCCACAAATCGGCTTTTGCCGATTTGTCGACCCGTTGGAAAACATTGTCAATTTCCGAAAATAAATTTCCGTACTTGGTTTTTAGCTCCTTATTCGAATTAATGAATTCGGCTAATTGTTTTTCCTCCTCAATTTTTTGTGCAACCAAATCAATTTTTCTTAAACCTTTCAGCTTACCCTGGTAATTCTTCATTGTATTTGCCAAACCTTTTATTCTGCTAGCGAAAGCAAGTTTTAACTCTTTATCGCCCTCACTCAATTCTTCCATTGTATTAATCGCGTATCCGTAAAGTTCGGAAATGTAAGGAAGCAAATGTTCCTGCTGGTATTTCAAATACTGCGAGGGTCTATGGCGGAATGTTCTACCGGGGTAGCCGAGCATAAAAACAAAATCGCCTTCTTCAACACCGTTTGGATTTACTTTTAAATATTTTTTGGGAGAGAAAGGAATGTTCTCCTTTGAATATGCCGCAGCTTTTCCGTCGGGTGCAACATAAGCGCGCATTATTGAAAAATCCCCGGTATGACGCGGCCAAACCCAGTTGTCCGTTTCGCCGCCGAAATTTCCGATCGATTGCGGCGGGGCATAAACCAATCTAACATCACGGATTGTTCTGTACTTAAACAAAACATATGTTTTACCCGCGAACATTTCCGAAACGCTCGCAACAATTGATTCGCTTTCATTTGTTGCCGCATCGGATAATTCCTGAATTTTATTCGCAATAATTTTTGTTCTTTCAGAAGGATCATTTACATTTTTAACTGATCCTAAAATTTTATCTGAAACATCTTCGTAAGATTCAGTTATCCGGCATGTATAACCTGTTGCGGGAATTTCTTCTTCGAAAGATTTTGCATGAAAACCGTTTTCCAAATAATTGTTTTCAACAGTGCTGGAACGAGCAATGGCACCGAATGCACAATGATGATTAGTTATTATCAATCCCTTATCGGAAATAAAAGAGCCGGTGCAGCCGCTTAATTGAACAAGGGCATCAACCAAACTTATTCCGTCGGGGTTATAAACTTCTTTCGGATCTATTTTTAAACCGGCTTCAACCAAATCGATTTTATCGAGTTCGCTTAAAGGATACATTCCTTCTTCGGGATTTGCCGGAAGCATGCCGAGAATAAATGTTAACAAAAAGATTGCAATGATTTTTTTTAGATAGTTACTCAAATATTTGATTTTTAACATTACTTTCTCCTTATTGCTACAAACAATAGTTTGTTAAAGATGTTTAGGCATTTTATGACAACCAAAGTTTTAACCGCCGCTCCTTCTTCTTTCCAAAAATACATCAATATTTTTTATGATGAAATGAAACGTCAGGTATTTGGAACTAAAAATAAATGTATTGGGTTACGTTTTGTAATTAATGCAAGAACTAATGAAAAACGTAATAATAATCGGCGCGGGACTCGGTGGGCTGGTTACTGCTTTAAGATTAACGAGTAAAGGTTACAAGGTTACAATACTTGAAAAGCATTCCACCCCCGGCGGAAGAATGAACATAATTGAAATGGACGGTTTCCGTTTCGATATGGGTCCATCTTTCATGAGTATGACTTATGAATTTGATGAGTTGTTTAAAAGTGTTGGAATAAAAAACCCAGTTGAACTTGAACAACTTGATCCGCTTTACAAAGTATTTTTTGAAGGAAAGGATAAACCAAGAGTAATTCATAAAGATTTAAAAAAGCTTGAAGAAGAATTTAAAGATGTTGAACCTGATTTGGCCAAGAAGACAGAAGCTTATCTAAAACGCGCCGGAGAGTTTTTTCACGATACCGAAGGCACAGTAATAAAATCCAATTTCGATTCAAAACTTAAATATGTTTTAAAATTATCAACTGTTCCTTGGAAACACATTCCATATTTGTACAAAACTATGTGGAGCGAGGTCGAAAAGAATTTTACTTCGGAAGAAGTAAGAATTATATTTTCACTCGTTGCCTTTTTCCTCGGCGCTACTCCATTCCATACTCCCGCTATTTATTCTTTATTGAATTATACGGAATTGAAGCACAACGGCTACTGGCGCGTTAAAGGCGGAATGTACCGAATGATTGAAGAACTTGAAAGAATTTTAAAAGAACGCGGCGTAGAATTCCATTACAATACCGAAATTATAAAGCTTGGAACAAACAACGGAAAGGTTGAAGAATTTTTCGACAATCATGGCAAAAAATGGAGTGCTGATATTTTTGTTTCCAATGCTGATGCAGCATCGTTCCGTGGGCAAATACTTGGACGTAAAAAATTCAGCGGTGATAAATTAGATAAAATGCACTGGACTTTGGCGCCGTTTACAGTTTATATAGGCATTAAAGGAAAGATAGATAAACTTGATCATCACAATTATTTTCTTGGGAGTAACTTCCGCGGCTATGCCGATACAATTTTTACGTCATCCATAGCTCCGCAAAAACCATATTATTATGTAAATGTTTTGTCGAAATCCGATCCATTAACCGCTCCTGAAGGATGTGAAAATTTGTTTATTCTTTGTCCGGTTCCCGATCTTCGTTATAAAAAGGATTGGAACGATAAAGATGAGCTTGCCGAAAATATTATTAGCGATTTAAGCGCACGCACAGGTTTCGATATTAATTCAAATACAATCGTAAAAAAAATTCTCACTCCGCAAGATTGGGCTGATACTCTTAATCTTTATAGGGGTTCTGGTCTCGGACTCGCGCACGATATAAATCAAGTTGGCGCTTTTAGACCTAAAAATAAAGATGAGCATTTCAACAATCTTTATTATGTTGGCGCATCTACCACTCCGGGAACAGGTTTGCCGATGGTTGTAATAAGTTCAAAATTAGTAACCGAGAGAATAGAACATGATACAACTTTATCATGATACGTCTTTTGACGTCAGCAAAAAAATAACGAATGCTTACAGCACATCGTTTAGCTTGGGTATTAAAGCTTTTGCAAAAGAATACCGTGCACCCGTATACGCTATTTACGGTTTTGTTCGCCTTGCCGATGAAATTGTCGATTCATTCCACGGTTACGATAAAAGTCAATTGCTGAAAAATTTTCGCGAAGAAACTTTCGAAGCAATTAAAAACGGTATTTCAACTAACCCGGTAATTCATTCTTTTCAAATAGTTGTCAACAATTACAATATCGGTCATGATATTATTGATGCATTTTTAACAAGTATGGAAATGGATCTCAATAAATCCTCTTACGACCGTAGAATTTACGATGATTATATTTACGGATCGGCGGAAGTTGTCGGACTTATGTGCTTAAAAGTTTTTGTCAATGGTGATGAAAAAAAATATAACGAACTTTTATATCCCGCTAAAATGCTTGGTTCCGCTTTTCAAAAAGTTAATTTTTTACGTGATATAAAAAGCGATATAGACGAGCGCGGAAGAATCTATCTACCCGATGTACATTCATCCGAAAGTATCGATGACGCAAATAAAAAACACCTTGAAGAAGAAGTTGAAAAAGAATTTCACATTGCGCTGTTAGGAATATTAAAACTGCCGATTGGTGTTAAACTCGGTGTGTATTCGGCTTATCTTTATTATTATGTTCTATTCAGAAAAATTAAGCGGCTCAATGTAAAAGAACTTCTTAAAAGACGGGTACGAATTTCCAATTTTACAAAGCTTGCTCTTTTGATTAAATCTTATTGGCAAGTGAAAGTTGTTAAAATGCGGTTTGAATGATGAAGTTATTCTTAATCATAATATTGTTTAATTTATCTTTGCTTGCGAGCGGAAAAGAAAAAGAATACGCTCGTATTAATCCCGAAGTACTCGAAACAATACGATTGAATTACTACGCTTCTGTGGAGGATGAAGATTTTGTTGAAGAAACAGAAAAATTAATTACAAAACATTTTTCTGCAAATTCGGACAATTACCCGAATTTAATATTGGCTTATATCGCGGCTTTCGAATCTGTTAAATCAAAACATGCTTTTTGGCCTTTTACAAAGCTGAAATATTTTAACAGCTCGATGGAAATGTTTGAAAAAGTAATAGCGAACGATCCCGACAATTTGGAAATAAGATTTTTACGCTACGCAATACTTGAACACATACCTTCTTTTCTTGGTCATTCAAAAGAAAGAAACGATGACGCGCAAATTATTTACAAAGAATTATTGAAGAATGATTATTCAAGCATTAAGCCGGATATTCAAAAAGGTATAGCGGTATTTTTACTACGAAGCCAAAGATTAAATAAAGAACAAGAAAACAAATTGGTTCTGAACTTCTCGCTGGCATCTGTCGATGAGTGAATATCTTCTTATAAATTTATTAATAATTCTTTTCCCGCTTTTTTTATCCTTTGAAAAGAAAATTCGTTATTATAAAAAACTGCCCGCTGTGTTTGCTTCAATATTTGTTGTAGGTGTAGTTTATGTTTTGTGGGACGCAACCGCAACTTATCGCGGTGATTGGAGTTTTAATCCTCAATTTATTAATGGAATAAAAATACTATTCCTACCCTTTGAAGAAATATTGTTTTTTATAACTGTTCCTTATTCGGCAATATTTTTATATGAAACTGCAATACTATATCTGCCGGAAAAGAAAATCGAAATCAGTTCTAAAATATTTTATAGCGTATCGGCTATATTAATTTTAATCGCATTTATTAACAGTAATAGGTATTATACTTTTACAGTTATGTTGTTCTCGGCTTTTTTTATTCTTATCAATCTTTTATCCAAAAACTCAATATTAAAATCCAAAATCTATTGGTTGTGGATTGCTTTTATGTTCATTCCTTTTCTTGTAGTAAATTATTTCCTAACATCACTACCGGTTGTTATTTATTCTCAGGGTGCAATTATTGGAATGCGATTAACTACAATTCCTATTGAAGATTTTTTTTATTCCTATTCAATGCTTTCGTTTAATCTTTTTGTTTATTTGATTGTGAAAGAGAAATGGCCGACAAAAAGAAAATAGCGGTAATCGGTGCGGGACTTGGTGGTTTGAGCGCGGCGGCACGTTTGGCAAATGCCGGTTTTGATGTTGATGTGTTTGAAAAAAATAACAAACCCGGCGGCAAAGCATATGAATTTTATAACAACGGTTTCCGATTTGATGCCGGTCCATCTTTGTTAACAATGCCGTTTGTGCTTCACGATTTATTTTCCGATCTCGACGAAAATTTGGAAGACTATGTTGAATTAACACAACTTAAGAATATCTGCAAATACTTTTGGAACGATGGAACTATTATTAATGCCTATAGTAATGTCGACGAGTTTGCACGAGAGATTGAAAATAAAACATATGATTCGGCAATATCTGTAACAAACTATTTAATGTATTCGCAAAAGATTTATGACTTAACAGCCGAGCTATTTCTTTTTAAAAGCATTTCTGATGTAAAAAATATTTTCAGCATACATGCATTAAAAACACTGTTGCAAATACATAAAATCGATTCCTTCAGAACAATGCATCAGGCAAATAAAAGTTTTTTTAAGGATGACAAAACAATTCAACTTTTTGATAGGTATGCAACTTACAACGGATCAAATCCGTATAAAGCCCCGGCAACTTTAAATATTATCCAGCATGTTGAATACAATATGGGTGCTTTCATTTCGGAAAAAGGAATGTATTCAATCCCTAAAGCTGTTTATGAACTTGCACGTAAAAAGGGTGCCAAATTTTTCTTTAATTCTAAGGTTGATAGAATTAATAATGATTCTCGTAAAATAACAGGACTGCAAGTAGAGCGTGATGATAAAATTGAATTGAAAAATTATGATGTTGTTATTTCAAACAGTGATGTTAATTATACCTATGAAAAATTAATCGACACAAAAAATGTTAATCATAAGCAGCATGAACCGTCATCTTCGGCTATAGTGTTTTATTGGGGAACTAAAGGCGAACATAAAGAGCTTGATGTTCATAACGTTTTGTTTTCGAATAATTACAAAGAAGAGTTTCAAGATTTATTTGAGAATAAAAAATGCAACAACGATCCAACAATCTACATTTATATTTCTTCAAAGTTTAATAAAAACGACGCACCGGAAGGTTGCGAGAATTGGTTTGTTATGATTAACGCACCGGCAAATTACGGACAAAATTGGAATTCTGAAAAGACACGAATGCGCGAAATTATTATTAATAAAATTAAGTCGGTTCTGAATATTGACATCTCGGACAGAATAATTTCCGAAACGATTATGACGCCGGAAGATTTGGAAAAGAATACATCCAGTAAATATGGAAGCATTTACGGAATCTCGTCGAACAATAAGTACGCTGCATTTATGAGGGAAAAAAACCACTCGGCAAAGTATAAAGGTTTATATTTTTGCGGGGGCAGCGCGCATCCCGGTGGCGGAATTCCTCTTGTTTTACTCTCAGGTAAAATTACCGCCGATCTTGTTGTGAGGTACGAGAAATGATTAAAGCAGAACATAGCAAAATTGCGCGGATGATTTTTATTCCATACATGAATCGTCTTCTTAAAAAACACTTCAGCAATTTCTTTATTGTAAATGATTTCCCCGAAATACCTCCCGATGCGGGTTTAATTATTACGCCGAATCATATAAGCTGGTGGGACGGATTTTTTGCCGAGTATGCTTTCTCAAAATTCATAAATCGAAAAATATACTTGATGATGCTCGAAGAACAATTAACAAAATACCGGTTTTTCAGAAAAGTAGGTGCGTATTCCATCAATCCGAAAAATTCAAAAAGCATAATCGAAACATCAACTTATACAAAAACGGCTGTTAAAAATTCCGAAAGTTATGTTGTTCTTTATCCGCAAGGCGAAATTAAGCCGTTCGAGAAAAAACCATTATCACTAAAAAAGGGATTAAGATTCTTTATTAACGGGATCAAAAATGATTTTTATATTCTGCCCGTGGGTTTTAAAATCCAATATTATAATGAAAAATATCCCGCTGTTCTTGTAAGGTTTGGAAATTTGTTGCCCGGTCAAGAAGTGCTTGCAGGTTATAATAAATATGAAACAGAATTTGTTGAAAATATTGATAAGCTATCCGAAGCATCTTTTACTAAAACTTTTACTCGCGATTTATTTAAGGTTACATGATGACGGACTTATTATTTCTCACATTGTTGTTGGCAAACATTATAGTGTTTTTTATTGTTGCGTATAATTTGTTTACAGCTCCGCGAATACGAAACATTTATGAGAAGAATGCCTCGAATAAAAAAGTATCTGTTTTAATTCCAGCACGGAACGAAGAAAAAAACATAAGCGTATGTCTTGATTCTATGATTGGTCAATCATATTCAAATATTGAGATAATAGTTTTAGATGATAATTCGGAAGATTCAACTTCCATAATTGTTGAAGAATATTTGAGAAAAGATTCACGTATAAAATTGATAAAGGGCGAACCACTGCCGCCAAACTGGCTCGGTAAAAATTGGGCGTGCTTTCAATTGTCAAAAAGTGCTTCCGGCGATTTTCTATTATTTATTGATGCAGATGTACGCTTGAGAGAGAATGCATTAAGCTATGCGGTAAATATTTATGAATCAAAAAATGTTAAAATGCTCTCAGTATTCCCGACACAGATAATAAATAATATCGGTACGCAAATAATTGTTCCTTTGATGAACTGGGTTTTACTGATGTTTCTCCCGCTTAAAAAAGTTTATGCATCAAAAAAGAATTCCTTTGTTGCAGCCAACGGACAGTTTATAATGATCGATAAAAATGTTTACGAATCTTTCGGTGGACACGAATCCGTAAGAAATGAGATTGTTGAAGACATGGAAATTGCACGCATACTTAAAAGCAATGGAAACAAAATCATTACTGCACTTGGTGGCGACGGAGTATATTGTAAAATGTATGATTCATTTACTGATTCGCTAAAAGGTTTTTCGAAGAATTTTTACACGGGTTTTAAAATACCTGCGTTTGTGTTTATTCTTATGTTGGCATTCTTCCAATTGGCTTTTTTACTGCCTTTGATAATTATGTTTTATGATTATAAATATCTACTAATTCTTTTGTTGATAGTTCTTCAAAGAATATTTGTTTCTATTATGAGCGGTCAAAATGTTCTATTAAATCTAATTTTGCATCCGCTACAGATGATAATGGTCTTTGTTGTTGGAATAAATTCTATTGTTGTTTCCAAACGACGAAGTGTTGAGTGGAAGGGAAGAAGGATTTGAATAAATACATAAAATATTTTTTGTATATCATTTTCGCGGTTGGAATTGCAGGACACATAATTCCCGCCACTAGAAATCTTATGCTCATGCTGACACCGTTAACGCTTTTCATAACAACCACGGTTGTGATTATTTCTTTATCCAAAGAAAAAAACACAAAGTTGTTTTATTGGCTTATTATTTTCTATGTGATTACTTTTTTAATAGAAGTTGCCGGGGTTAAAACCGGATTGATTTTTGGCGAATATGTTTATGGTGATACTCTCGGATTAAAAATATTTGATGTGCCGTTAATAATTGGAATTAATTGGGTACTGGTTATTCTTGGGGCAATTGGTGCTGCAAAAGTTTTAACAAAGAATGATAAAGTTATTTCGTTGCTTGCCGGGGCAATAGCGGTAGCATTCGATTTCGTTCTTGAACCGGTGGCAATTAAATATAATTATTGGAATTGGGAAAATGTTTCAGTTCCTTTTCAAAATTATGCGGCGTGGTTTATTATTTCGTTCTTCGCTGCTTTTATTTTTTTAAGACTTAAAATTAATTTCGAAACAAACATTCCTCAGCATTATCTGTTTATTCAAGCAGTATTCTTTATTTCGGTTTTATTATTCTGATAGGAAAAATATATGGGACTTTTTTTAGCAATCACAATTATGGCTGTATGGTTTGTGCATTTATTTTATGCATTAAACTATACTATTGTTGATTTTACAAGTCCGGTATTTTATTTACATGTTTTGTTTCAAGCATATATTTATACGGGATTATTCATAACTGCACACGATGCGATGCACGGAACAATAATGCGTAAAAAAGGTGTGAACAAAATTATCGGCACGCTTGCTTCGTTTCTTTACGCGGGAATGTCTTACAATAGATTAATAAAAAATCATTTTAAACATCATAAAAATCCCGGCAGCGAAAGCGACCCGGACTTCAATGTGAAATCTCAGAACTTTTTTGTTTGGTGGACATCGTTCATGTTCCGCTATGCTACAATTACTCAGTTAATTATTATGGCGGCGGCTTTTAATATTCTGAAAATATGGATACCGGAAAAATCTTTATGGTTCTTTTGGGTAATACCTGCATTTATAAGTTCGCTTCAATTATTTTTCTTCGGCACATATTTGCCCCACAGAAAACCTCATAGCCACGAAATGGAACCTCATAAAGCGCGCACTCAAAACAAAAATCATTTATGGGCAATGCTATCGTGCTACTTTTTCGGCTATCATTTCGAACATCACGAATCGCCCGGTATGCCCTGGTGGAGATTATATCAAACAAAATAGAGTACATTATTTTAAATAATACCGCGCTCCGATTGCGGCATCTAAATTTAGAGCTGTTGATGGGAATAAATTAAATACCGGGACAACCTCTACAAAAACATCGAAAGGGGCGTTATCACTCAGCCATGCAACTCCTATTACTCCGCGTGCACCGAGCGAATTATCCGCATCGTTAACAAATCTTAACCTGGCGCCGAATCCGTAGTACAAAGGAATTCTATAGTTTGATTTAATTATATCGAATGCGTGGTATAGATAATCTGCATGAATCGAAACTGCACTGTTGGATCGAACAAATGAATAAGCCATTCCAAATGCGAGAGCATTATCGTTATCAAGCCAGTATTTAGCACTTAAACCTGTCGGTTCGCCTATCATAAAACCTAAACCGACTCCTTCATCTTGCGCAAAAGATTTTATGTTCATAATTACCAAAAAAAGAAAAAAATATAATATTACTTTTTTCATCTCGATTCCTTGCGATTATTTTTGAAAATTTGCGCTGTGAATTAAATAAAAATCACTATTAAATTAAAGGCATTATGCGGGGTTATAGTTTAAAACACAGACATATTATAATACAATAATTCTTAAATTCGCATGAGAAATACTATTCCATTTACGAGGGTATAATGATCATAAACGAAATTGATAACTTAATAAACGAATACTCTGCCCAGTTTGATTATTCAAAAAAGGAAACAGTTATAATACTTGCGGCAGGGCACGGTAAAAGAATAAAATCCGACACTTCTAAAATGCTGCATAAAATTTGGGAAGTGCCAACGGTTGAAAGAGTCTATAATTCATGTGTTAATTCTTTAGGTAATGTGAACTTAATTATTGTTGTAGGAATAAAAGCTGAAGATGTTGTAAAATCAATTGGTAAACGTAAATCGCTTTTGTATGCTTATCAAAAAGAGCAGAATGGAACTGGTCATGCTGTTCAAGTTGCATTGAATAAAATTGATTTTAGTAAATATGACGGTACTGTTTATGTTTTTCCCGGCGATATGGGTTTAATTAATTCAGCCACAGTAAAAATGTTTAAAGATGAATTCGAAAAATCCGGATCGGACATGATGGTTTTAACCGGGTTGTACGAAGGCGATATTGTAGATAATCATTACGGAAGAATTGTTCGCGCGAAAGCGAAAGATTCAAAGGGGAAAAGTTCAGGTAAATTGAACGGTAATGTTTTGGAAATTATAGAGTACAAGGATATTCGAAATCTCGGCGATAAAAGTTCTTATAAAATAAAACATGGTAAAAAAGAATTCTCATATTCCAAAAAGGAATTGCTTGAAAACCGCGAATACAACTCCGGTGTTTTTGCTTTTAGATTTAAACCACTTGTTGAGGAAATAAAGAAGATAGGAAGCAACAATGTTCAGAATGAAATTTATCTGACCGACTTGATTGCGTTGTTCAATAAATCAAATTATAAAATATCCGCTGTAAGCCCCGAAGAACAATATGTGGTTATGGGCTTCAACACAAAATCCGTTTTGTTGGAAATGGAATCAATTGCTCGTAAAAATGTTTATGATAAAATAAAAGATATTATTACGATTGATGACCCTAACGATTTCTTTATAGATGAAAATGTTGTAGAAAAAATTTTAGAAATGGATAAACAAGGTTTGCCGCTGGATATTATAATCGGCAAAGGAGCTTATGTAGGAAAGGGAGTTGAGTTAAATCATAAATTAACTTTTGAAAAAAACACTCGAATACTCGGTTGTGTAAAATTTGGAAAAAATAATTGTATAGGTGAAAATACTTTGATATCGTGTTTTTATGGACAGACAATAAGCGTTGGTGACAATACAAAAATTCACAGATATTGCACTATAAAAGGCAATGTAAATATTGGCAACGATTGTGCAATTGAATCAAACTCAAGGATAATTGGAAACGATGAAACTCCGGTTCACATTGGTAAAAGAGTTTCTATAAAAGGGGCATCATATATTTTCAGTTCGAACATCGGCGATAATATTTCAATAGAGCATTCTGTTCTCATTAAAAAGAAAATTATTAAACCAGAAAACTCGAAAGCAGAAATTTATAAAGTGAAGTTTTTTCTTCCTGAACCGGAAGGAAGTGAAGCTGTTGAAGATTTAAAACCCTAAAGATTTCTTGATCTTCAGGGTTTATAAAAAATTAAATTTATTTTGCGGCAGCTAATTTATTAACGTGTTTTGTTAAGGCGGATTTTTTTCTGGCAGCTGTATTTTTATGTATTCTACCTTTAGCTGTTTGCTTATCCAATGTTGAAACTGCTTCTTTCAATAAAATATCAGCTTGAGCTTTGTCTTCCGTAACAAGTACCTTTTTAACCAATGTCTTTGTTTTCGATAAAGCAGTTTTGTTTCTAATTTCTTTTTTCTTGTTTGAACGAATTCTTTTTTGTGCCGATTTGTGATGAGCCATTAAAATTATCCTAAATTTGTTTAAAAAACGTACGTAAATATATCCTGAAAATGGTTTCAAATCAAACTTTGAGGCGGATTTTTATAATGTTTTAATATCAGTACGGATATTCTTATTTTTACACCCAATTTAAAAAGCGGATTTTATGCTTAAAATCAACGAAATCTATTATTCAGTACAAGGTGAGAGCTCCAAAGCCGGACTGCCGTGCGTGTTTGTCCGGTTGACATATTGCAATCTTCGCTGCTCTTATTGTGATACTGAGTATGCTTTTTATGAAGGATCGGATAAATCTATTAATGAGATTGTTGACGAAGTAAAAAAATATAAGTGTAAACTTGTAGAAATTACGGGCGGCGAACCGTTGTTTCAAAAGGAATGCTGGGATTTGATGACACGTTTATGCGATGAAGGATTTGAAGTTATGCTCGAAACCGGCGGAAGTCTGCCGATTAAAGATATTGATAAACGCGTTATGATAATTATGGATTTGAAATGTCCGTCAAGCAAAATGATGAAGAAAAATCTTTACGAAAATATTGAATCCATAAAACTAAAAGATGAAATAAAATTTGTAATCGGTTCACGGGAAGATTATGATTGGTCCAAAGAAATTATTGTAAAATATGATCTGATAAACAAATGCGGAATTCTTTTTTCGGTAGTATTTGGCGAACTTGAACCGGTAACTTTAGTAAACTGGATTTTAGAAGATAAATTAAAAGTAAGATATCAATTACAGATGCACAAAATTATTTGGCATCCGGCAACAAAAGGTGTTTAATGAAAATAGCTAAAGAATTTACTTGGGAGATGGGTCACCGACTTCCTTTCCACGAAGGCAAGTGCAAAAATCTGCACGGGCATTCTTATAAATGTATGATTGAAGTTACAGGTGAACCCGATGAAAACGGGATGGTACTAGATTATTATGAATTAAAAAAAATTACACAACCAATCTTTGATGAACTTGATCATTCATTTATTGTATGGAACGAAGATAAAGAATTGATAGATTCTCTGGAAAAATTAAATTCACGAATGGTTGTGGTGAATTTTCAAACCACAGCCGAGAATTTATGCTTTTATCTTCTCAAAAAAATTAAAGCCGCGAAATTACCCGCTAATATCAAAGCACTCAAAGTTAGGGTTTTGGAAACTGAAAATACTTATGCGGAAGAAGAAGTTTTTATTTAATGTATATTTAACAAAATAGGTTTTGTAAGGAAAACTACTGATTTGATATCCTTTGTTTTATAAAAACACTCATCCAATAAACCTAATTATTGTGAAACTTCAAGTGTGTAGTAAATCACGTCAATTATTTGAATGGAAATTCATTTTTGAATTATTGGCATAATTACATAAATTTCAAACAACTTTTGTGCAGTCAAATCGAAATTGGGCGTATTAGTATATATAGATTAAGTAAGCGAATATTATAAAATTCTGACACTAAATCAGACTCTGGTATCTGGTAGTCTGAGTGGTTTAAAATTTTATTCCCGATAGTGCGCCACCATCTTTTCTATGTTGATATTTATTGTAAAGCAGAATGTTATATCTCAAATGTTGGTAGAATGAAATAATTATTCAAGGAAGGATTATTTCATACTGCATACAGACTAATATTACTATAGCATAATAAGTAAGAATATAAACAAAGAAATAAATAGGGGATAATATGAACAAAGTATTTAACCGGGTGTCTTCGGTTATTTTGTTTGCGCTTCTTCTTTTTACGAATTTATCATATGCTCAAAATATTGCCAACACAATTGCATCAGGCGGCACCTACATTATTGCAGATGCCACCTATACTTATTTCTATTTAAGCCAAAGCAGCGGTTTGTTTGGCTTGGGTCGCAGTGTTACAAACCCAAGAGCCCAGCTTGAAATTGGGGGATATGACGGATTACTTGTTACAGGAACAGCTAATCAGGGAACAGCCCGTGCACTTGGTGCCGGTGTACGGCTGCATTGGTACCCTCGGAAAGGAGCGTTTAGAGCAGGCATGGCAGAAACAACTTGGTGGGATGACGATGGTTCTTCTACACCTAAGCTGGCATTGTATTCAATAGCTATGGGATATCAACCGCGCGCAACGGCTGTTGCATCAACAGCATTAGGAGCTTACAACAAAGCAACAGGAGATTATGCTTTATCACTTGGTTCGTATAGCCAGGCAACCGCATCTCATGCAATTGCAATAGGCACGCAGGTATATGCAAGCGGAATTTATTCAATAGCAATGGGCAGCGGGGCAGATACAAACGGAAGAGACGGCGCTATGGTTGTTGGTGATGATACATATTTTCAGACAGCATATGCCGCAGCCGATAACCAATTAACAATGCGTTTTAGCGGCGGTTTCCGTTTTTGGACTTCCTACCCGGATTCTGTAGCCGGCGTTTATATGCGCCATGGCCAAAGCGGCTGGAGTAATTATTGCGATAAAAATATGAAAGAGAATTTTGAACCTGTTGACGGTGAGTGGATTCTTGGAAAAATAAAAAATATGCCGATTACT
>JAEWUC010000003.1 GCA_023397505.1 Bacteroidota bacterium
GTTAAGTAATGAGGATCATTTATGCCAGTAACTTTTATGTTGAAAGTATAAACCGGTGATACATTACCTTCACTGTCGGTCAATGTAAATGTAAAATTATCTGATGATGATTCTCCACCGTTATGTACATATTTAACCTTCCCATTTGCTATATCGTTTTGGGTAAAGGTATAAGTCTGATTTAATGATATTGCTATTGAGTTGACAAACAATGTTCCATGCTGAGGTAGTTGTTTAACAGTATAGGTTATACTGTAGCTTGGCTCATCACCATCCGAAGCTTTTAGATGCAGGTCGGTTAAAGAAATGCTCTCTCCCTCGTTTAGAATTCCGCTGTTGTTGACTTCCAAAATCGGCGTTGTATTGAGTGTTGGGGTAGTGATATTTATATTTCTTACAACAATGTTGCTGTTGCCCATACCGCCGCCGCCGTCATTAACCAAAAAACTAACCTCGCGTACTAAAGTATTCGGAGTTCCGTTTGTATTGCGGTATCCAATGCTGAGTAATGCTGTTTGATAATTTTCAACGGTAGAAGAACCGGTCAGGGTTAACACTCCTTCTCCCGAATCCCATACGCCCGTTATTCCATTTTGATTTGCGAAAGTCAATTCGTCTTCACTGTCGAGGTAATTCATTGTTATAGCGATGATTGCCGATTCAAGATTAGCATTATCCTGGTCAATTACCGTCATCGTGTTTGTTATTGGAATTGAACCTGAACCAACAAGATAATTCAAAGCTGTTTCTTCAATATCATTTAATACCGGCGCATTATTCACCGAGGATATATTTATTCTTCTTGTAACCGTATTGCTGTTATATTCTCCGTCATTAACCGTGATACTTATTGTTCTCTGTAATGTACTCGGCGAGTAACTGGTGTTGTAAAAAGTGATGCTTCTGATTGCAGTCCGGTAATTTGCTCTCATTACATTTCCGGTTAAAGTCAGCGTCCCGGTTTCGGCATTCCATGCAGCGGTTATTCCGTTCTGATCCACACAAAACAAAAAATCCTGATCGATCTGATAATTACCAGTTATACGTACAATGGCGCTTACAAAATTTGCATCATCTGCATCGGCTACTGTTATTGTACTTGTAACCGGCACTATACCCTGTCTTTCGGTATAATTTATAGCGGCTTCTTCGATATCTGCAAGAACCGGGGCATTTGGATTAACAATTGTTGTAACAGAATCAATAGCTGATACTCCGCCATTTACTGTTTCCAACTGGAAGTAATATTTTGTTAGTCCCGTTAATTCAGTAATAGCCGCGCTCACTGCAGTTCCGGGTCCGTCTACCGCTGTTGTAGTAAAAGTTCCGGTTTGCATATTAAGGTTTTCCATATCGGTTCCATAAGCAAAACGATAATTCACTTGTTGATCACGCGCAATAATCGAAGTAATTTTTCCGTTTAAGGTCATTGAGTTTGATGTAACCAAGGTGGGTGCAGAAATAGTCGGCATAATCTGCCGTGGAGCAAAACCCGGATTTATATAGCCAATCTGAAAATGATCCCCAATCGTATCTTCTCCTTCACTAACAAGTGTGTATGGACGGCTTAAATAAATATCCCAGAGGTAATTCTCTATGGTCACAATTTGACTACTGTTTGCAGGAAGCGTATAACTGTGCTCTATTCCTTCGCCATTGTCTAATATTATTGTGTGAGCAATATCGTCATTGTTCTGCAGCTCGAACGTAGCTGTTGTTTCATCAGCAGATATAGGTTCAACAGTAACCCAATCATTGCCCTCCCAGGTATATTCACAATGGGAAACCACTTGATAGACTTCGCCCTCATACACCACTTCAAGATCGAAACCGTTTACAGTAACAACTTCCACAATACCGTTTGCAGGTATGGTAATTTCTTCTGATAAATAAGCCGCATATAGAGTAACCGTTATTGCTGAGCCATTGTTGTTTTTTAGTCTGTATAAGTGTCCTTCTCCATTATTTACATTTCCCTGCGCAAATACCTGGACATTATAAATAGGCAGCGGATCATCTGTGGAATATTGGTTATTAGCAGAAAGTTGTTTAAACAATGAAATCCCATTTAGATAAAACGAGGCGATAGTATATTTATAGGTGTTAGTTAAATGTTGAGTTACTAAAGGTGTCAAATCCAAAGACCCGTTTAGTTCGCTTGAAGTATATTGAATATTTATAGCATCATTAACATCGCCATTTGAACCCTCTATATTTTTACCGTTAGTAATGTCAAATTTTGCATATGCCGCATGATCATTGTATGTGGGAACAATTTCAATCCACCGAACCGGATCGGGATTAACTATAAAAGGCATATCGCTGCTGTAATATGTTCCCTGTGCAGTTACCATTCTTAACCGGCAATGGTAGTAATTCAAATAATAAGAAGTAGAAGTATGACTTACTTCAAAGGAATAACTAACAGCAGAAGCTGCAGAACCATCAAGCGAAGCCGGCGAAGCAGCGACTATATTGTCATACTCGGCAGAGTGGCCATACTCAAAATAAATTTGGCATGGTAAACCATTGGGGTTTACATACCCGTTAAGTTTTACATGATAATGGATTGTGTTCGGGGCAGAATAATACTGCTGAGTAATTGTAGGCTGCAGCGACTGCACAACCGGATGTTGAGCGTAAAGCTGCTGTACAAAAAACACTATTAAAACTATTAATAGCTTTTTCATTTTTCTATCTCATTTATTAAAAAAAAGGTTTTGACCAATTTTACATGGTCACTTTCTTGTCAGAATAGGAATTGTCCCTCAATTAACATTATAGTTAATATTTTTAATTCCCGGTTTTCTTCAGATCATTAAATAAATTCAAAAGTCTCTTTTCAGTAAAAATCATTTTATTAAACACAGAGGGAAAATTATTGAACGGTGGTTAGCTCTTTCAATAGCCAGTTTGTGTAAATGTGATGTGCAGTAATCGCCGTCGTCACTCCCGAACGTTTTTCTTTCTGTCATTCCCGAGCGCTTCTATCGGGAATCTATTTTTCATGGATGTCCGATAAAAGCATTCGGACATAACACGTTTTTTTAATGTCGACAAGGGAATTCGGGCAGGACATGTGGAAGAAAATTCATTTATTCAGATATTTTACAACAGCTTCCGTCCGGGAATGAACTTGAAGCTTTTCATAAATCTTACGTATATGATTATGAACCGTATCGGAACTAATAGAAAGTTCAGACGCAATTTCTTTATACAAATATCCTTTCGATAAAAGGTTAAGCACTTGTTCCTCGCGCACAGTTAACGGCGCTTGATCTTCACTTAACTTAACCTGTTTGCGGTGGAAGGACTGAACAACTTTGCGTGCAATTTGAGCGGACATGGGCGAGCCGCCGAGCGAGACTTCATTCAATGCTGTTAAAATTTCTTCCGGCTTTGTCAGTTTGAGCAAATAACCCACAGCCCCGGCCTGAAGCGCCTGGAAAATTTTACCCGTGTCTTCATAAACGGTAAGCATAACAATTTGCAGTTTAGGCATTTTTGCTTTTAAATTATATGTGCACTCAATACCGTCCATACCGGGAAGGTTTATATCCATTAATACAATTTCGGGAGATTTATAAGACATATCTTTTAATGCAGTTTCTGCATCGGGGTAAGCTCCAACACATCTAAAGCCTTCCGATTGTTCCAAAAGCGTAATCAAATTACTGCGGATTTTTTCATCATCTTCAACAAGCGCTACGCGTATCATATAATTCTTTCTAATTGATATTTTCAACTTAGTGTACAACTACCGGCAGTTCAATAGCCAGTTTAGGCTATTGTAATTTCAAAATTTTTATAGGGAAAACAATTTTTGTTGTTGTTCCCGCATCGATTACGCTTTCCATGGATACTTGTCCGCCGATACTTTCTATCCGGCGACGAATATTTTTCAAACCGTTTCCGAACATGCGAACATTGTTCATATCGAATCCGCGTCCGTTATCCTTAACAACAATCAATAAATTTGTTTCGTCGACTGAAAGAATTATTGTAACGACAGAGGCATCCGCATGTTTAACCACATTATTCATCAATTCCTTTAAAGCCATAATAGTATTATGCCGGAATTCCGAAGATACATTATAAGCAGGCAGTTCAGGCGGAAATTCCAGCCGGCATCGGATGTCCGCTTTATTTAAAAATTCAGTTGAGAATTGTCCAAAGAAAGATGCGAGATCTTCGAGCGAATCGTTTTGAGGATTAAGCGACCACACAATTTCGCTGAAAGTAGATACAACATTTTCCGATGCCGAAGAAATCTCTTCGAGTTTTTCCCTGATGTTATTGTTGCCGGCGCTTATTTGTTTTGTCATCTCGCTTACAAGCCGAATTTCCGTAAGGCGTGAACCGATTTCATCGTGAAGGTCGCGTGCAATTCTTAAGCGCTCTCGTTCCATTGCCGCTTCATGTTCCGATCGAATGATTTGTTCGCGCACGCGCTTCATAATTATATAACGGATTACGAAAACTACAATTAACAATACTGCCAAAACCGATGATGTTTTAAACCACCAGGTCATGTAAAACGGCGGCAGAACTATAATATCAACCACTGTCTCATTATTACTCCAAACACCGTCGCTATTGGCGCCGCGTACCCTGAACTTATATGAACCCGGATCCAAATTTGTAAATGTTGCTTCCCGTACTGTTCCGGATTGAATCCAGTCCCGGTTAAATCCTTCGAGTTTGTACTCATACAAATTATGTTTCGGCGTTGTGTATTCAAGAGCGGCAAATTCAAATTGCATAACATTCTGGTCGTACCGAAGAATTATTTCTTTTGCCGTGCCGATTGATTGTTTCAACGGCAACCGTCCCTCTTTGAATGAAACAGATTGATTAAAAAGCTTGAAATCCGTCAATACTATTTGAGGGGCATTAACATTGGTTCGAATATCTTTCGGATAAAACGAATTAAATCCTAAAATACCGCCGAAGTACATTTTTCCGTCGGGCGCTTTATAATATTCTTTCCGGTTGAATTCGTTGCTTTGCAGTCCGGATTCAACATCATAATTTTTAAATGTTCTGTTATAAGGATTGAAGCGGCATAAACCTTTGTTTGTGCTCATCCAAAGATTGCCTTCATCATCTATTAAAATGCCATACACAACATTGTTGGGTAAACCATTTTCGGTTGTAAAATGAGTACACATGCCGGTTGCTTTTTCGAAATAATTTAAACCTCCGCCTTCTGTTCCAATCCACAAATATTTATCAGGATTGCCTGCATCTTCAATAATGGACAGTATATTATTACTGCTAATCGAACTGCCGTTATGCGGCTGATATTTATAAGTACTAACACTATTTAATTTAGGATCATAACGGATCAGTCCGCGGTCCGGTGTGCCAAGCCAAAAGATATTATCGTGATCAACCGTAACAGCTGAAATATCAGGGTAACCCGCACCCCCGGATTTATTTAAATATTCCGGAATAAAAGTTTTGTCTTCGTACAAACGTATGTGTTTAAATGTTTTAGAATCCGGGTAATAACGATTGATACCACCAACTGTTGTAATCCAAATATTTCTATTATTATCCTCGAAAACATCACTTACCGGCCATACCGGAGAAGAAGAAACATTGGACGGATTCGTATTTACCCTTTCAATTAATCGACTCGAAGCATCAATTTTATATAAACCCGTGCGCGGAGTGGCAATTAAATATTCGCCGTTTTGTGTTTTTCGAATGGGTAAAAATTCCGTTCCTTTTCCGTTGAGAAGAATTTTTGAAGTTTCACCCAAATACTTTCTTAAAGCATCAACAGCTATTGGATAAGTCTCCGCTAAAAAAACACCGGGTTTCGAATTAAACATTTTTATATTGGGGTTATATTTCATCACTCCCCAGCCGCCTGTTCCAATCCAAAAGATACCGGATTTATCTTTGCATACAGCGTTGGTAAACCACTTATCCGATTGTTTGTTAAGAATCGAATATCTTTTTTTCTTTTTATCAAATACTGCTATCATCCGGAATGAAGAGATATATAATGAATTATCGTTTTCAAGAATGTTACTGACCAAACATGATTCTCCTTGTGAATCCTTCAAGGGAAACCGTTGGATTGTTTTTGTTTTTATATTGAATAAATTCAAGCCCGATGCTGTACCGTACCATATTAATTCCTTTCCATCCGCAAAAACAGCGGTAACATCATTCATATATTTTTTTTCATTAACATTTTTGTCGTTGGGAAGAATATGTGAGAACTTATTGTTTGCCGGATTAAAGCAGTTTAAGCCGCCCTGTGCTGTTCCAATCCATAATAATCCTTCATCGGATTCACTGATTCCATGAATGTAATTCGAACTAATGCTGTTTGGATCTGAGGCTCGATGCATAAATCGCTGTACCGAATAAGTTACGGGATTAAATTTATTTATTCCTCCATCCGTTGTGCCAATCCAAAGAAATCCGTCACGGCTTTCACATATAACAGTTATAAAGTCACTGCTTAACGAATTATTGCCGGCGCTGCTCCTAAAATGTATAAATGATTCTCTCTCCCGGTTATAAAGATTTAGACCTCCCCCGTTTGTTCCAATCCATAATCGTTCTTTAGAATCTTCAAAAATTATTGAAACGTTGTTTTCCGATAAAGAAGTTTTATCGGCGGGATTATGACGATAACATACAAATTCATATCCGTCGTAACGGTTAAGACCGTCTTTCGTACCAATCCAGATAAATCCTTTTTTATCCTGATAGATACTATAGATGTAGTTTTGCGACAACCCCTGGTCGATAGTTAAAAATTCCAAATTCTCCTGTGCAAGAAATATAAGGGGCAAAAAAAACAAGACCAAAACGGCGGGTACAATAAGTCTCATTAAGTAATTTCTGGCATTCAATTTTTTCAGCGGATTAGAATTTAAAAACACATCATTTTTTTATTGATTAATATAAAACATACTTCCAAATCCGCCAAAAGAACGGCTAATAATCAAGTACAGAAAACAGCACACTTATTTGAAACATCACCTGCTCACAAAACACTCGCGAAGCAAAATAAGTATTAGCAGTCATTTATTGTTTAGAAAGTTTTAGAATTTACAGAATTGATTTCCTTAGATAATATGAGTTTTATTCTCAATTGCAAATTTCAATAATGCATTACTTCCGTGCAGATTAAGCTTTCCACATATATTCGACCGGTGATTCTCTACAGTCTTGTAGCTAATAAATAATTCTTCTGCAATTTCTTTACTTGTTTTGTTTTCGGCGATTAGAGATAAAACTCTTCTTTCCATTGCGGTAATGTTTTTAAGAATATTATTTGCTAATTGGGATTTTTCATTTTTTTTAATTAGAAGACCGGAGATACTTGGTGTAATGTAATGTTTACCTTCGGCAACCAATTTAATTGCAGTAAGCAGATCGTTAGCTGCATTATCTTTTAAAACAAATCCTTTTACGCCAAGATTTATAACTTCGTCGAAAATGTCTGCATCCGAATACATAGTAAGAATAATTATTTCAACAGGAATCTTTTTCTCTCTCAAAGAACGGACTACTTCAATTCCGTTAAAGCCGGGCATATCAATATCTAAAACGGCAACTTTTGGTTTTAATTTTTCAATGAGCGATATTGCTTCAGGTCCCGTACCGGCTTCACCTAATAATTGCAGCGAGTTATCAGTTGAAATTCTTGCCGATAAACCATCACGAAAAATGGGATGATCATCCGCAATAACTATCGATATGATTTCTTCTTTTTTCATTTCTTCAAAATTAGTCTTTTTCTTTTCTTAACGGTAATGTAATTCTAAGCATTGTTCCTTTTCCCGGTGAAGAATCAATTTTCATTTCACCCTTTAAGATCATGGCTCTCTCCCTTATTCCGATTAATCCCATTCCTTTTTTCTCTCTGTTTAAATCTTCTTCACCGGTTGCAAATCCAACGCCATCATCCTGAATAAGTATCAGCACTTCATTTTCTTCCTTTGAAATAGTAATAATAACAGATTTTGCCCGTGAGTGTTTAATAATGTTGTTGATCCCTTCCTGTATTATACGGTAGATATTAATTTCATAATCTTTAGGAAAGAGGTTATCAATTTCATCAACATACATTTTAAATTTAATTTCGGAAGATGATTCAGCACGAATTACAAGCGACTGAATAGCTTTTGTTAATCCGATTCTATCAAGCAGGAATGGACGAAGATTATAAGTTATCTCGCGCACCTCGTTAATTGCCTGGGATGAAAGGGAAGAAATTTCATCGATATGCCGGCGAGTGGAATTTTCGTCCGAAATATTTTCCATTGCAAGTACAGCCCTGTTTTTTATGATAAGCAATTCCTGTCCAAGACTATCATGCAATTCTCCGGCAATTCTTTTTCGTTCTTCTTCCTGAGATCTAATTAGGTTTTGCGTGAATTGTTCTTTTACGGTTTTTTCATTTTGCATAGCTTCATTCGCTATTTGCTGATTCTTAATAGCTTCTTCCTGGGATGTAATCACTTGCTTATTCATTCGTACATAATGAGAAATAATTGACCACCCTAGAAAAAGAAACAAAAAGATTCCCCCGAAGTTCAGATAACCCGAATGATTAGTTCCTATTTGATATGCAACATCATAATAGTATTTTATTATTTCCAAGATTACAAAAAGTGCATAAATGTTAAGTGCAGTCAAAAGTATTCTCGTTTCGCGCTTAAGTACGCGAAAACTTTTTATACTGAACCAGAAAAACACCGGGACAAAAGCGCTTAGTATAAAATAAAATGGCAACGTATGCGTTAAATGAGCCGGTTGAAAAATTACATCAACTATCATCATTACTATTGAATAAATAACAAGTATCTGCCAAATACGGCGGAATATTATTTTGTAAGAAACGGCAATAGTTGTCTCCACAAGCATCACAAAACCAATAGCGCTGGTGTACATTGAGAGATGACTTATATAATACAAAGTCAGCGGTGCATTTATTATTAACAAACTAATTGGCGGATTATTTGAAAACAAGAAAAGACCCAGACTTATAGGTGTAATTATCATTCCAAGGTTGGATTTTATTTCTCTTATCAGAAAAGAAAAAAACAAAAGAAACAGCCCCACAGCAATAAAACCCATTGTTGATATAAAATCGCCGATATTATTTGTGATAAGATTGTTGAACAGCATTTTGCCGGAACCAAATTTTACTTCGCCGGAAATTCCAATACGGTGTGTATCGCACCTAATATGCATTGTTAGAATTTTACCAGTGTAATTATCCGGCAGTTCAATTAAGTGCCATATCCATCCCAGGAAAGGAAGCTTTTCTTTTGCATTAACGTCGCCGGTCCTATATATCAAACTGTCGTCAACAAAAACTTCCATGTAATCTTTAATGTAATCGATTAGGATTGCCGGACTGCTTATATGCTGCTTGGGAAGTATTGTTTGCAGCCAAAGATGAGTTCTGCCCTCTTCCTCGGCAAGTTCGGCTCTTTCAATTTTTTGCCATCCAGTATCCGAAGCACTACTTCGTAACCAAAGAGGTTTACCATTTTTATCAATGGGAGAGTTCTCCCACCTGTAGTTCCAATTGCCTTCCAAGTGATAAACAAAATGTGTTTTTTCCCGTCCTATATTATTTTCAGCAATAAGAGGAACAACCCATAAGGTTATAAAAATAGCAAGCAAGAAATGTCGACGATATTTTTTCAATTTATGATTCGATTTCGGATTTGCGGCGTTAAAAATATAAAGGAAGGGATAGATAAACAATTAAGATTTTCTTATTTATCTCTTTCATTGTGGTAAGTCACAAATTGAATATGAACAACATTAATATAAAATTTTGAGCAAATGGCAATTAGCTTTTGGATTTTAGAATATTTATCGATTAATGCATTTTATCATTCCGCTTTCATAAACAAATTTTACATTACTGAGTTCTTCCTTCACTTCAAAAACTGCGTTTTTAATTTTTATGGTTGTACCCGGGTAAACTTTTCTTGATATAGTAACAACGGAGTTGGCAACATTATGGTATTCAACTTCTATCTCTTTGAATTCTTTTCTTAACTTTTCTAATTTTTCAGTACATTCTTTGCCTCGTGCATTTAAATTTTTTAAATACGGCGAACCAACTTCGTTCAAAGCATCCTGCCCGGCTTCTTCAATTTCTTTTTTAATTTCATCGACTTGTTTTTGCATTGCATTTTTTTCCGCTTCTTTAGCAAGATATTTTTCTTTCAATTCTAATTTTACTCCGAGTTCTAATTCAGTCGGTACATAATAAGCATTGCCGACTGTGGCAGCAGAAATTTTATTTGTCGCCGAAATTTTACCGCCTATAATCACACCGCTGTCTTTCACTATAATTACTTCGTCGTCGCAGTCGATGTAAGTATTCCGCACTTCGGTAGAAATATATACACTGCCGTGACATTTAATACGCTGATTATTTATATAACCCGAATGGATATCGCCGGTTGCCTCAATTACCTGTTTACCGTCGCCGACAATTCCGCCGAGTACGGATAATGTACCTCCGCAAGTGATAGTAGCATTTTCAACAATACCTTTTACCTGCACATTATAAGGAGTTGTAATTGAGAAGTGCGGCTTTACATCTCCTTTAATATCCACCGAACTTTTAACATTTATGTTGCCTGTTGAAAAATCGACGGATTTTGGTACTGTGTACAATTTCTGAACTTCAACACTACGTTTTTTATCGTTATAGAAAATAATACCGTCGGCAGATGCTTTAATTACTAAACTATCCTTAGGATCTTTATAAGTCCCGGGTCCAACCACTATATCGAAGTCTTTTCCCGGGATTGCATGGATTTCTTTTCCAAAAATATCAGTTCCTTTTATGCCTGGTTTTGCTTCAGTTTTTGTAATAAGTACATCATCTTTTGTAACACTATTAACCAAACTTATTTCTTTATAATCTATGTGCCCGTCATCTAAAATTTTCGGTCGGAGTGATTTGTCGGTTTTAAAATTAAATTCCAATTTTGCGTCTTCACCGGCTTGCGGTGGCATTCCTTCGGCAATCAGTAATCTGCCGTCTTTTCTTTCCCCTTCAAGTATTTCTTTTATAGTCTCAGATTTAATCCCAAACTTTATTCCTGCTTGATCAATAATTTTATTTAAGTCTTCGGCATTTGGCGGGTTTTGTCCTTCAACAGATTCTTCAAAGACAAAAAATGCTTTCATATTGCTTTCTTCAAATTCGATATGTGCACCAATTGCATTGTTATTTTGAGAATCTTCAGCCATTACAGCTCCAATTTTTTGTATGAATTGTGAAGTTGAAAATCATTTTCAATAATTAAAAATTGTTCGGCATGGTTTCAAAACTATTGCTTAGTTTATCTTTAATTAATGAAATATGTTTTAAGCCTCAGTTAAATATAATAAAATCTATTATATAAGGTTATCAAATATTGCGGTTTATATTAAGCTTTAGCTGCTATATAATTTGTCATTTTGGGTAGGAAATAATTTAGAGTATAATGTAATTCGTAACATTCTTTTTAGAAATCAATTATTATTTAACCGGTTGTACAAACAATAAACAAACTTTATTACAAACAGATAATATTTTACAAAGCTCAAACTGAACGCAAACCCGCTTCGACTTGCGTTTTTAGCGGGGCGCGTTCTCTTCTTTAATGGAATTAGTTCACACAACTGGTATTACCAGTTTCTTTTTTTGTACCCGTTTGTAGCATAATAAAAAATAAATAAATAGCATGGCAAAAGAATCCAATACGAAAACTGGGGAGATGAAAAATTCGCTAAAAAACCATAGAGCAAAGGCAACAATGCGCCGCCCGCAATTCCCATTATAAGAATAGCGGAGCCGATTTTCATAAACTTACCAAGACCGTCTAATGCCATAGGCCAAATAGCAGGCCAAACCATTGCATTCGAAAAACCAAGCAATGTTAGGAAGAATATGGAATTAGGAATTGGAGATATTCCAATCCAGCCAAATACTATTTTGGAAATTGAATCATCGGTTGTTGACGACAGTAAAACTCCTGCACTTAAAACAAAGCCCGTAAGTGCGGAAATGATTAATGCTTTTTCCTGTTTAATAATTCTTGGAATTAAAGCTATGCCTGCAAGATAACCAAGAACCATAAACGCCATTGTATAGGAAGTAAGTTTTCCGAAGAAAGATACACCGAGCGTTTTACCGTACATTCCAACAGTATCGCCGGCAATAACTTCTACGCCGACATAAAAGAATAATGCAATTGCGCCGAGTACTAATTGAGGAAATTGGAACACACTTGTTTTATTGCTTTTCACATTAGTTGAATTTTCACTTTCGGTTTCAATTTCAGGAAGTGGAGAAAATTTTATCATAGCCGCAAGCAGAAGTAATATTACTGCCATAATGATATATGGAAATATCAACCGTGATGCGAGTTCGTTAAAAGCCGCATCTTTTTGCACTTCATTCATTAATAGAAGATTCTCATCGCTGAACTTTTCCATGCCGTGCAGTATAAGTGCTGTAAATAATAGCGGACTTAAAATTCCCGCAAATTTATTTGCCAATCCCATAAAACTGATTCTTACTGCTGCACTTTCTTTGGGCCCAATAATTACTATATATGGATTTGATGCGGTTTGTAGAATTGTCAGTCCGCCTCCCATCTCAAATAGTCCTGCTAAAAACAAAGCATAAATTCTAGTTTGTGCAGCAGGTATAAAAATTAATGTTCCCACCGTCATTGCTAACAGACCAATAACCATCCCGTTTTTATATCCGGTTTTTTGTAGCACAGCCGACATAGGCACAGCCATAACCGTATAAGAAATATAGAAAGCAAATGTTACAAGATATGCTTCGGTATGGTTTAGTTCACATGCAATTTTTAGAAACGGTATTAAAGAACCGTTCAACCAAGTGACGAATCCGAAAATAAAAAACAACATGCCGATAATTGAAATGGATAAAAAATAATTATTGCTGCCGGGAATACTTGTTTTGTCTGTTCTCATAATTTTTAGATTAACAATTTATTTGATAAAATTTTGTTCATTCGTTAACGAGCAAAAGCACAATACTTTTTCATTCATCTAAAATAGTTTTGCCCGAAATACTTTTTGCTTCTTTTTGGTGATGATCGAAAACAACAATTTCATTCTTCCCTTTTTTAAGCCACGGTGCCGGGCAGTATAATCTTTTTTGCGGACCGATTTCCCAATAAGTGCCAAGATTATTTCCGTTCACATAGACTAATCCCTTTTTATAATTACTCATATCCAAATAGGTATCTTTTGCTTCGTTCAACTCAAATTCACCTTTGAAGAAATAACCGTTTCTATCCGGTGAAGGATTTGCTTTCTTAATTTTGCTGATGTAATCAGTATTAAAGGGTAAATTATAAACTTGCCAATTCATTAAAGTCATTCCGTTCAACGATACTCTTTCGGTAATTCCTTTCCTGTCAATAATTTCCTGTGCAAAGTTAATTCTGCCCATTCCTTCCACAAGAATTTCTAGAACAGGATATTCAACATCCGACGGCGGCAATTCAATTGTTTTTTCCGCTTCGCGTCTATCAAGTTTGCCGATATATTTTCCGTTCAGAAAAACTGTTGCATAATCATGCAAATCGGTAATTAGTAATTTCCCGCTTTTGTGTCCAATCAGTTTTGTTTTATAAAGTATGAATCCTTCGTGCTGATTAAACATTTCCATTGGTTTCGGCTGTACTGAACTTACAGGCTGCGGAAGATTATCCCAAATGCTTGAATACAATTCCATTTTAATTTCAGGAATTTCAATTGCAGGAATGGGTTCAGGTATCTCCGGAATATTTTTAAAATGCATTAACATAAGATTGCGGATTGCAAAATATTTATAAGTTGGTCTGCCCTGTTCATTAATCGGCGCGTCGTAATCGTAGCTTGTAATATCGGGTTCATAACCTTTGCCGCCGGAATTTGCGCCGGCAGTAAAACCAAAGTTGGTACCTCCGTGCAAAACATAAAAGTTGAATGACTTTTTTGTATCCAACAAAAACCTTACTTCACGCATCAGATTTGATGTATCTGGTCGCGCCCATTTTTCTCCCCAGTGAGTAAGCCAGCCGGGATAAGTTTCGCTGCTGAAAACTGGGACATTGGGATTATGCTTTTTAGCAAGATCAAAATCCGCTTGACTATAACCGCTGTCGAGACCTATTGCCGCAGCGTCTATTGTTCCGGCTTCAAGCATAAAAGGTGTTGGGCCATCGGCCGTATAGAACGGAACATCAATTTCATTTTCCACTAAAATTTTACGTAGTTCATTCATATAATTTTTATCGTTGCCGTAACTGCCGTATTCGTTTTCTACCTGAACCATTATAATCGGTCCGCCGCTAGTAATTAGGAAAGGTTTTACTACTTCCGCAAGAGCTTTAAAATATCTTTCAACTGCTTGCATGTAGCGTGGATCGGAACAGCGTACTTTTATATCAGGTATTTTAAGCAGATATGGAGGAAGACCGCCGAAAGTCCATTCGCCGCAAACATATGGTCCCGGTCTTAGCATGAACCACATATTTTCTTCTTGAACAATTTTTAGAAAGTCAGCTATATCCTTGTTGCCGGATTTGAAATCAAATTTACCGGGTTCTGTTTCGTGGTAATTCCAGAATATATAAGATGCTATTGTGTTGCATCCCATCGCTTTAGCCATTTTAATTCTATGGCGCCAGTATTCTTTTGGAATTCTTGAAGGGTGCAACTCGCCGCTTATTATTTGAAACGGCTTGCCGTCAAGAAGAAAATTATCAGGCGAAAGTGAAAATGTATGTTTTTGGCTTTGTCCAAATATTAAAGCAGTGAAAATCAAAATAAAGAAAAATGTTTTTTCCATTATTCTCCTTTTAATCCAATTATTTCTTCGTTCCTAAAACAGAATTTTTACTTCACCATTTATGCGAGACTTCTTTATCTATTCTCTACAAGTTTTTTCAATTCCTGAGAATGTTTATAGAACTCCTCAACCGACAATTCTTTAAGAAACAGCATTCCGTGAGCTGCTCTAACCCGCGGAACCGGATGATTCAAAAAGAAGTTTTTACCGATGCATGTTCTAATTTTTTGGTATTGATCAACTTGAATTTTTTGTGCAAGTCTGCAGAATGCACCGTCGTATTCCCAGCTTGGAAAACTTGCATCTTTCTGTGAACCGTAACTGTACATAAAAGTATTTTCAAGGATAGCCATAGAGTTCAAACTAACAGGTATATAAATGTTTGCTTCTGCCGGGTGGAATCTGTACCAAACATTTCTATACCCCCAAATTTTCAGTTTGGAAACATCATTATCCTTCGAATAAATTCTAATTGCCTCACTTACTGCTTGCAGAACTTTGTAGTGCGTATCTGGTCCGCTGCCTTCAGGATCTAACGCAACTGTAATTATAGTAGGTTTTATTTTTTTCAGCAGTTTAACTATCGGCAAAACGTCTCGCTGCGTTTCGGGGTTTTCAGTGAAAATATTTCCTTGATAGAATCCTAATCTTAAATGGGAAACATCGCTTGTGCTGAAGCCGTAATATGCCCACATCAATTCTTCTTCCCACTCGCGAAGCATTCCTTTTAATTTTTGTACGTGCGGAATATCTTTTTTACCGGGGTACTGAGTTTTAAAATAATTTATTAATTCATTAACGCGGTCTTTCAAATACGTAATGCTGTCTTCCTCATAAATTTCAATCATGTTGCGCAGCAGTCTTCGCGAAAGCGCCTCTCTTCTAATCGTTCTGCTGTGGTCGGCAATGCTGTCTAAATATAGACTAACATCACTGTCTTTGCCTTCAACAAAATCAGGGTCGAAATAACGCGTCTTAAGTTTTTCATCGAAGATTCCCGATTCAAGGTGAAGTTTTAATTGCTCCATCAATTCAAGCATATAGGCATTTGTTACTGCATTGAAGCCGCTTGTTAAAATTGCAAAGTGATGTTTGTTAAGCGGAGTTCTAACTAGATGATTGATATATGGGAGATAGCCAAGCATTATATCGTCATGGTGTGGAGCTGTATGCAATATCACTTGATTTTCAGGAGTTGTCATACCCTTGTTGAATCTATCGATGATGGAATTTTTCAACGTTTCGTTAAGTTCTTTAATATTCTTGCCGGATTTTTTCAAAACAAGCGAAGCCAATTTATCGGTGTCAAAATCCTGCTTTGTCAATTGGGTAATTTCTTTGTTCAACTTTACAGCCAAATTGATAACGGCCCTTTCCAAAGATACTTGACTTAATTTTTGTTCTTTTTCAACATCAATGTATCTTCTTTCCACTAAACGCAGTGCAGCCCCGTTTGTCAAATAGAATCTTGCATTCTTTAATTTTTGAAGTACTGTTGCAGGGTATCGGTTTGATGCTGAATTTTCAATCGAATCCCTAATGATATTTGCCTTGGCTTCGCCCGCCGCTATTATTATTGCAACCGCATTTTTATTATATGTAATTGTGTCCAAGCCGATTGTAATTACAAGTCTATTAGCTGCAATTTCAATTCCGCCAAGATCAGTTGAAGCCGCTGCTTGCGTTTGATAATTCGTAGCAATTAAACGAGTAGATGAAAAATGGTCGCTGCCTTGAACATTGAAACCAATGTGTCCATCGGGACCGATGCCGCCGAGGAAAAAACCGATACCGCCCATTTCGCGGATTTTCTTTTCGTATTGAGTGCAATATTCGTCAACAATTTCAATCGTTTCTTTTTGCAAACGTTCGAGCCGTGTAGAAGGCATGCGAGTACGCAAGGAAAGATCAACTATTTTTTCCGGAAAAATTGTATCGAGCGGTAAATTTTCTGCCGTACCGATTTTATTAACATCAATCAACAGAGCATTGCTTGCATCCAATCCAAAATTCTTCATATAATATTTTTGGATGTAATAATAAAAACTGTTGTGCTGTGCCGAATCAATAGGATAAAATTCGTCAATCTGAACGAATTTAATTTTTTTCATATCGGGGCGCTTCTTTAAATCTATCTCTACCGATTTTAGTTTTTCTTCAATTTCCGGCTTTGTCCAGTCTTTTAAAATACGCGACACCCAGTAAATAAAATGTTCGGGTGTTTTTCCTGTTGGAAGAGATACAACACCTTCTGGATTGTACTGAAGCCATTCAATAAATCTTAAAGCCGCCAATTCGCCAAGCTGCGGAAAATTTTCCACTTGTATTATCGGAATTTTTTCCGACGGTTCATAAATTATTTTTTTACCTGATTTATTTAAATAATACTGCTCTACTTTAGAATTTGTCTTCATTTTAATTACCAATCTATCTTTAACTTTTTTATTTCGAATCCAGTTTATTCAAAGCAAAGGCATAAGCTCCAATTGAAATAGCTTTGCTTGTTCCTATTTTTGAGATACCGACCGCGATTCTTTTTGAAGGGTCGTATTGAACTTTTTTATTTGTACCGTAAACTTCTATTTCGTGCGATTGACTTTGTACAAACTTTATTGCATCGTTTTCATCTTCCATGTTGTAAATCTGCGCCATCAATCTTTTTACAGTTGTTCCGTCATACTTCGTAAAACTGCTGTTCATTTCATCAATTAAGAACGGCATAAACAATGCGGAGGCCCCCGCCAATCCACCGCCGATAACTATTATACCGTCCAGCAGGGTTATAGCATTTGAAATAGCATCGCCAACTACCTGTGCCATTTGTTTAAAAGCTTCTATTGCTGCTTCTTTGTTACCTTTTAATTCTCCTATACCAATTTCATAAATTTCTTTCGGCGAAAGTGCATCTTCTCTATGAATACCTGCATATTGCGCATAAACTCTTTGCACTCCTCTTATACTTGCATGCTCTTCGGCATTTTCGTTTGTAGAAACTTTATTTCTTAATAACCAAATTTCCCCAGCCATAGAATTATCGCCCAGGTATAATTGACCGTTACTAACAATTCCGCTTCCAAAACCCGTACCGAGTGTTATGCCGAATAAATTTTTATATCGTTTCGGATTTCCGGCTTCTTCTAATTTTCTATTAATATATGGTAAGAATCCGGCTATCGCCTCTCCATAAGCATAAAGATCACCATCGTTATTTATAAAAACAGGCAATCCAAATTTTTCATGAAGCATTGGTCCGAGCGCAACACCGCCTCTGTAACCTTTCAAATTTCCTAGATCACCAAGAATTCCGTTTGGATAATCTGCCGGACCAGGGAAAGCAAAACTTATTGCAGAAGGTTTGTCATTCAATTTTTCTTTTACGCGTGTAAAACCTTCAACAATGTTTGCCAATGATTTATCAAGGTTGCTTGCATTTGAGTCCAACCTAATTTCTTCAACTATTTGTTCATTACCTTGTATTGCAGAAAATACAAAATTTGTTCCGCCCGCATCGAGCGTTAGAACTATTCTTTTATCATTCTTTATATCCATTAAATTCCCCCTATCTATGCCGCTGCTAAACTTGTTTTCTTTATCGATACAAATGCGGCAACTCCAATATATGCCAGACAAATTAACGGAACTATAAATCCCGTTTGTACATCTGTAATATCACTTACTTTGCCCATTAATAAAGGTATAATTGCTCCACCCGAAATAGCTGTTACCATTAAGCCCGATAATTCATTTGAACGCTCCGGCATACGTTCAATTGTAATTGAAAAAACCAACGGAAAAATATTAGCAAAACCCAAACCGACTAATACAATTCCCATATAAGATAAAACTTCATCCGATGTGAATATTGCCGTAATACCAAGCACAGCAATAAATACGGTTACTGCTAAAAATTTTGTTGCAGATACTTTGCTCAATATTAATGATCCTAAAAATCTTCCGACTAATATTGGAAGAAAAAACAACGCCCAACTTACCCACAACCCGAATCCTTCAATTCCAAAATTTTCTTTCAACAATATTGGCACACCTGAACTCATAGATACTTCTGCCCCAACGTATAAAAATATAGCCATTACCATTAACAGCACATAACCGTTCTTTAAAAGTGATAAACATGATTTTATGTTTGCCGGTTTTGCATCGGCACTTTTATGTTCTTTAATTTCCAGAGGCCATACCAATAGCATTGTAAATATTATTAATGCTGTAAATACAGGAAACAATATGCTCCAATCCCAGCCAAATGCAAATGCAACAAGCGGCGGAAGTAAAAATCCGAGCGATGAACCGATGGCTTTGATAGATTGAGCGAGTGAAAGGTTTTTTGAATAATCTCCTTCCGGCGAAACGTCGCGCATTATTGGGTTGCCCACAACCTGGAGTATTGTAGCGCCGGCACATAACAATAGAATTGATAATAATACAATATAAAAACTGAATAACTCTCCCGGATTAAAACTTACTTTTATCCCATACATACCGTTTAACATTGGAAGTAATAATCCAAAGGCGGCAATTATCAAACCTAGAAGAAGAACATGCTTCTTCCCCTTTTTATCTTGATAAACTCCCATAGGAACAGACAATAATCCAAACATAATAAATCCTACAAACGGAATTAGCTGCGCCATTGTATTTGATAATTGGAAAGTATCTTTTGCCAATCCAACCAATGGTCCAACTACATCTCCGAATCCCATACACAAAAACACTAGGAATATTGATACCGGGTTTGTTTTCATATTCACTCCAATGAAATTTAAGATCGATGATAAATTTTTATTCAACACAACTTAACAAAATACCACCCATTTTTTTTGATTAAAAAATAAGCCAGGCATACAATTCATAAGATGCAAAACTTTATAAGAATTTAATCTGCAACGTCTTATGTACTATATGCCCGGCTGGGAGGCTCACATGAATCTAAATTTCAACCTTAATTCAATGTTAAAAAACAATAAATGAAATGTGAATTTGTAATAAAGAAATATCAGCCGGCATGTTTTAAATACCGGCTAATATTATAACAGCATAATTATTTTATAAGCATCATTTTCTTTGTGATGTTTACTTCGTTGCCAGTGAGGTTGTAGAAATAAACGCCTGAACCTAATTTTGAAGCATTGAATGTTGCTTCGTGTGTACCTGCATTTAATTGTCCGTTGTGTAATTTTGCAACTTCCTGACCTAAAACGTTGAATACTCTTAAAGAGTAATTACCAGCTTTCGGAACGCTGAATTTAATTGTTGTTGACGGGTTAAACGGATTGGGATAGTTTTGTTCAAGTGTGAATTCAGATGGAATAACCGAAACATCCGATTTAACATCTGTCATCCATTGTTGCTTTTGAGCAGGGAACCAGTTTAAATCACCAACAGCAAATCCGTCAGTTCCAGCGCTTTGCAATGATGCGTTAGAATATGCAAGGTTTTCTGGTAATGGCCATGCAGGCGGAAAATTAAACTTGTATTGCCAAGAATAATTAACACTCCATTCAGCTATATCTTTAACATACTCAACAAGTTCATCAACATGCCCAATAACTTCCTGGTCTGTAAAGCCAGGATCAACATCCATATTATTTTCAACATTTACATATGGAGAGTATTCTCTGAAACCTGGTGTTGAAAGTGAATCTAAAGTACGTTGTGTTTCGGGATTCATAAATTTAGGAAGAGTTAGTATCCTTTTTAGAGCTTGTTTACTCCCCGAAGTTGTTTCAACAGTATCTACGACCGTTACAGTATCATTCCATGTATTATAGAAATTTACAAGACCATCAGGTAAGTGATAAACATTATTCTTAATTTCAACTACGCGTTTTGAAGGATCATAAATAATACCCAAATCTTCATTATCATAAAATTCTGGTCCACTAAGTGTATCACCAAAATATACACCATTCATCCAAATTCTGACAGCGCCTGCAGCAGTTGTATCAGGATAGCTGCTAACTCCGCCTTGAAATACATCATATGGATCACCTCCATAAGCATGAGTAGCAATTAAAAGATTGTTATTAAAGTGAAGATTTCTGGCTCTATGAAGAAGAAACGGAGTAATAACATTATAAACAACTGTATTGTGTTCAAAAACTGAATATTTATCAACAGCGCGCGCGTCGAAAAGATAAGAACTAGTACAGAAGAAAGTATTGTTGATAAAAATTGTACTATCAGGAAATTGATTACTTGCACTAAGATATCCTTGTCCCGCAAAGTATGAGCTTGAATGCATTAAATTTCTAAAATGACAATCCTGTACGTCCAATTTTGTGCCCTTACCTTCGCTTCTCATAGCTGCTTCTGAAAATCCATCAAAAACAATATTCCGTAATTTAATTTTAACGCTATCAGCACCCGAATGAATAGCACGGCTCCATCCAAGACTTTTTTCGTCAGAACGCATTGATAGTAAATACAAATCATTGAGTTCTACTTCTATACCGGATTGCATAAATTTGAAAAACCATTCTTCAGACGAATTATCAGATCGAATGGCTGGAGCTAAAACCGGTGGTCTTGCAGCGTTACCCTTAGCAATAAATTTACACGAATGAGTAATTTCAAACGCAGATTCAATATAATAAATTGCTCCACGATCGAGAACATAAACCCGATGAGCATGAACAGAAGTATCAGCATTGACAATTTCACTTATTTTCAATGATGAACTTCCCGGAATGTAAACTGTATCAGTAGTTGATTGAGCTGATACAGATGCATTAAAAGTAACTAATAAAAGTAGTAAAAATAAGATAGAAAGTTTTTTCATTTTACTGCTCCTTTGTTTTTTGGGATTATTGATAATTAACATCTATTAACTGCCGATTATAATACTCTTCTCAACAGCCGGCAATTGCTACAACTAGAGCATCAAACGGATACCTGCATCAGCCGACATACCGTAACGTTGTTGGGAAGTTATGTAACCAGTTTTTTGATTAATATCGATATCATCTTCTCCGGTAATATTATTCAGATTAAGGAAAACTTGAATTCCGTACCAAGGAAGTTTTTGTTTAACAGAAAGATCAAATCTTAAATACTCTTTAGAATGGATTCTGTTTTGTGCCCAGAAGTCCGGTTTCTTAAAAATATTATCTTTATATAACATCGAAGCTCTGAAAGAAAAGTCTTTATAATCATACCCCAATGACACATTTATGATATCATTTGGTTGATTAAGTAATCTGGATGTATATATTGTATCTATATTGATAGTACGTTGTATATAATTTTCATCGAGATAACTTTCTTTTTGGGATTTGGGATAGTCAGCTTCAGAAAAAATATGTGTATAGTTAATATTTAACACAATCCCTGATAAAGGTGCGGGTAAATACCAAAAACTCGTCTGCCATTCTGTTTCTAAACCTAATACATCTATTGTTATAGGGCTATTGATATAGGTATAAAGAGAGTATGCTTCCTTCTTGTTAACCATTATCTCTTCAAGTTCGGGATATTCAACATAATTAGAGGGATATGTTTTGCTTGGAAATATTAGGTCACTAATGTTCTTTTTGAATCCACCAACAGAAAGCAATCCGATTTCGTTGGAATAAATAGATACAAATAAATCGAAGTTTTCTGATCTGGCAGGCTTTAATTTATAATTATTATACATTATGTAATCTTTACCTACATAATATCTCGGGATAATTGCATTGTAGTCTGGATAATTTAATGTATTAGTATAGGCAAAGTTAACTTGCAACCACTCTAATGGCTTATAACGGAAATGGAACATTGGCAAAACATAGCCGTGAGATTCTGTTTTTGTTCTTTTTTCTAGTTGTTCCGAAATATCTTTATCACTTCTTTCACCTTTTACACCTGTATAAGTTGTTGTCAAATTTTGATAACGAAGTCCAGGAACTAGAGAAAGAGTTTGTCCAATATTTATAGTTGCCATAGCATATCCGGCACTTCTAGTTTCGTTCCCGGAATAATCATAATACATTGAAGAAAATTGATTTTCTTTAAAACCTCCGCCACTTCCTCCTATGCCTGAAGCTTGGTTTCTAAGTGCAATTTCAAATACATTCATCATTAAACCTTCGTTCATAGCTGGTCCAGGAGTGTACTCTCCATTAAGGAATTCACCATAATCATAATTCTCATCCACAAAATCTGCGAACGTTATATCAGAAGTACTAACTCCAAATTCGGGGTATTGTGCTAAAATTGCATTTGAAACAAATACTCCATCATCATAATAGACCGAACCACTAATCTCATTATAATCATAAGAACGATCTTTATACTGAATTGCTCCTCCGGCTTTCAGTTTACTAGTTATATTGTTTGAAAAAGCTATCTCAGTATTTAAATCAAGACTGGCATTATATGTCCTATCCTTCGAAATATTTCCTATATTACTAATTTCATAAAATACTGCGTCTTCAGCATTCTGAACCACGTTAGAGGCTATTACTTTAGTAGAAGAATATCTAAGTTTATTATATTTATTAGCAAATCCAGCATAGTTAAGCCAGAAATTAAACATTACGTCTTGCGGGTTTTCACTTCTAGAATAGGAATGCGACAGTTTTAGATCAACACCAAGATTATTAAAGAAGTCATGATGAATACTCAAGAGATTACTGTAGACATCCATACTATTATCAGAAGCTGTTGTAGAATAGAATAAATCATCATTTTCTAAGTTATATGATTCAGATCTTCTAATAGTATTGGTTTTGCTTTTACTAAAGAAATTCATAAAACCGATACTTCCATTTTCATACATATAATCGAGGACAAGTGTAGCACCATAACGGTCACGATCTCTTAAGATGTCAGCAAGAGACATACTCACAAAAGATGGATCACCAAAATCTGTTGCTCTAAGTCTTCCTTTGAAGACATAATCACCATTCAATTCATTTGCACTTAGATTCTTTTTTTCAACCGAACCTTGTAAAAAGATACCCAAATTATTATCTATAAAACGTTGCTCAAATGAACCAACAAACTTATAATCATCATATTTATTCTTGAGGTTATTGTTACCGCCTTGTGTTAATAATTCAAACCGAGGCTCGCTATTCTTACTCTTGATTGCTTTCCGCATGCTGAAATTAATAACGCCGCCAAGAACAGTTGCATCCATATCAGGTGTAATAGCTTTAATAACTTCAATACCACCAAGCATGTTTGAAGATATCATACTTAAATCTGTAGCTCTATCCCCTGAAAGAGAAAGTTCATCATTACTATTAAATTCTTTTTTATGTTCGTTTTGATCACTGGAAGTATAGTTCGAAGGTAGTTCAACTCCATCAATGGTTACGCGATTATATTGCGGTGAAAGACCTCTAACCACAACTCTCGCTCCTTCACCACCCGTTCTAATAATAGAAACACCGGGTAGTCTGCTAACAGATTCTGCAGCATTTGCATCCGGCAATTCTTGAATTCTAGCAGACGATACAACATTTTTAATTGAAAGAGATGAAAGCTGTTCGTTAATTGCCTGCATCTGCCCTTCTGCTTGCGCTGTTACTATAACTGTTTCTCCTTCCACCGCTTCCGGTTTCAACATTATGTTATATTCTGTTGTTCTTCCTTCCAGAATTTCGACATTAATTTCTTGTTGTTGATAGCCGATATATTTTGCGCGCAGTACATAAGAACCCGGAGGAACATTTCGTATAATATAATTTCCATCCATGTCTGCTGCTGCACCCATACTTGTTCCAACGAGTATAACATTTGTAAACGGCAAAACATCTTTTGTTTGTGCATCTTTGATTGTTCCTTTTAGCGAGCCGTTTCTTGCAGAATATAAAGTGATGCTAAATACTTGTAGTATTAGGAAAAATATTCCTAACCTTTTAATTATAAACTGGGCCATAAATCCCTCATAATTATTTTCTTTGTAAAAAAGTTTTATTACAAAATACTCATTTCATCAATTTGTTTTTTCGAAAGAAAAATAAACTAATAAAAAATAAAACGCAATAGGTTAAAAAAAGTTCTCTCATAGCTTAGGAATATACCTTATTTGTGGTGATATATTTTACAATTGAATAAACTGGGAGTTTTATTATAGAATTCACTTCTAATATTCTTGTGCATTCTTATTTCAGTTTCATCTAAAAGCTGGTCTCCAATTAATGATTTTTTCATTCTACCGTTAAGTTTATTTTGGTTAAATCATTAAGAGATGATGAACTACCTATCATTATACTATAATTACCGGGTTCAATAACAAATCCTTCATTATCAACCCATCGAGATAAAATTTCGGGTGTAATCAAAAAATCTATTCTCTTCGTTTCTCCCGACTTTAAAGCTATTCTTTTAAAATCTTTAAGTGTTTTAATAGATTTTTTATCTTTTTCCGCTTTTATATAAAGCTGAACAACCTCCTCTCCCATAATCTTGCCTATATTTGATATATCAATTGAAATAATTGTTGTATCACCAGCACATATTTCACTTTCGTCTAATCCAATATTCTTCATTTGAAAAGTTGTATAACTCAATCCATATCCAAACGGATAAAGAGCTTCTCCTTCAAAATATCTGTATGTTCTTCCATTCATATTATAATCTCTGAAATCTGGAAGTTGCTCAACAGATTTGTAAAATGTTAGGGGCAGTTTACCTGAAGGATTAAAATCACCGAATAGAATATCGGCAATGGCTGTTCCTCCAGCTTGTCCCGGATACCATGCTTCAACAATTGCAGGTATATTTTCATTTTCCCACTTGATTGAAACGGCACTGCCATTCAATAATACCAAAACCACAGGTTTGCCGAGAGCATGAATTTTTTTAATAAAATTTGATTGTGTTTCGGGGAGATCAAGAGTTAAGCGATCTCCGCCCTTAAAACCTTTTATATCAACCTTCATTTCTTCGCCTTCAAGCCGCGGTGACAAACCCATAACCATAATTACAACATCGGATTTCTTTGCAGCTTCAACTGCCCGCTGCTCGCGGTTTTCATCCGGTGCATCCCAGATCAACTGCATAAACGAATAGCGCAGTTTTTTGTAAAACTCAACTTTAATTTTATATGATTTACCTGCAACTAAATTTACTTCCTTATAAGTTTTAACCGGATCGAACTCACCATCGAACTGAACGAACAAAGAATCATCTAAGTAAATTTTGAAGCCATTAAAGCCGTATCCACCGAGAAAGTATTTTCCGGATTTTTCAGGAACAATTACCCCAGACCATCTTACACCGTAATTATCAGGATCAAATTCTTTATAAGGCGCACCGTCCCACCAAGCGAAGTCAATCTTTTCATCAATCCGTTTATATGCAGGTTCACCTTTAAATTCGCTGTTATTAAAATATTCAGCCGTTAATCCTTTTTTAGATTTATCGTGAGATGTAAAGAAGAATGAACCATCAATAACATTGAAAGAAGGCATACCTTCTGCAATATCGCACCCGCGTTCATAAATAACATTTGCATCGCCGATTTTATTTTTGATTCCCTGTAATGGAGTAACCGGCTGCGATGGAAAGCCATTATAGTTGCCGAGTAAAACTTCAACATCATTAGCATTGGGTCCAAGAACAGTTATTGTTTTAATATCTTTTTTAAAGGGAAGAGTATTATTATAATTCTTCAAAAGAACAATAGATTTTCTTGCAGCCTCAAGCGCAACTTCTTTATTCTCTTTTGTATCAACTTTATTCAACTTTGAAAAAGGAACCATTTCCGGCGGATCGAACATTCCGAGTTTATAGCGGGCAGTAAAAATTCTTTTTACTGAAGTATTAATTTCATCTTCCGTTATTAAACCTTGTTTAACAGAATTTAACAATGAAGGATAAGAATTACCGCATTCCAAATCGGTTCCAGCTTTAACTGCAATAGCAACTGCTTCTTCGCTTGTTTCAACAACCTTATGGAAATTAAACATATCAGGAACAGCCCAGCAATCGGAAACAATAAGACCGTCGAAATTCCATTCGTAACGAATTATTTGTTTTAGCAAAGGATCGCTGCCACAGCATGCATCTCCGCGGAACCTATTATAAGCGCACATCACCGAATAAGCTTTTCCATCCATGATGGATTTCTTAAAATGCGGTAAATACGTTTCCCGTAGATCATATTCATCAACAACCGCGTTGAAAGTATGGCGCTCGGTTTCAGGACCGCTGTGTACTGCAACATGCTTAGGCGTTGCAATTGTTTTTAAATATTTCGGATCGTTGCCCTGTAATCCTTTTACAAATTGCACGGCCAGTTCGCCAGTTAAATATGTATCTTCGCCGTAAGTCTCCATTCCTCTTCCCCAACGTGGATCGCGGAAAATATTTATGTTGGGCGACCATAAAGTAATTCCCTGGTAAATACCTCTTTTGTTTCTTGCCAAAGCTTGATTGTATTTTGCGCGAGCTTCATCGGAAATTACAGTTGCAACTTTATACATTAAATCTCTATCCCACGTAGCCGCCATTCCTATAGCTTGCGGAAATACAGTAGCAATTCCGTTGCGGGCAACACCGTGCAATGCTTCGTTCCACCAATTATACTCAGGAATACCAAGCCGCTCTATCGCGGGAGAATTATAAATCATCTGTGATATTTTTTCTTCGAGCGTCAACCGTGTAACAAGATCATCTACTCTTTGTTCGACAGACAAATTAGGGTCTTTGTATGGAAAATTTTCTTGAGCAAAAAGAATGACCGGCAGTAAAACTATAATTGCGTGTAAAATAATTTTTTTCATAAATATTCCTTATTACAATTTTGAAAACAAACCAACTATAATTGTTGTTTCAACAATTCCGGTTTCTCATTGTGCAATTTTAAAATTAGTTCACCAAACAGTGAATTAGCCCACGCAAACCATTTACGCGTAAAATCACCGGCGTTATCTTTATGAAACGATTCATGCATAAAACCAGTGCCCGCGTGCGAACTTTTCAAAAGCTTAAGACATTGTATAATTTCTATATCGTTGGTGCTTGTTAATGCTTTCATTGTAATACTAATCGGCCAAATTCTATCTACTAATGTGTGCGGACTCCCGATTCCCTTGCCTGCTTTTCCTTCAAAGTAATAAGGATTGTTTTTACTGAATATGAATCTTCGTGTGTTTTGATAAATCTCATCATTAATATCACAGCATCCTAAATACGGCAGCGAAAGAAGACTCGGAATATTCGCATCATCCATAAACAATTTATTACCGAATCCATCAATTTCATATGCAAAAATTTTACCGTAAACATTATGATCTACAACGGCAAATTCCTTTAAAGCATTTTCAATTTCCGAAGCGAACAAAAGGCATTCCCCGGCAAATTTTTTATCACCGAAAACTTCATTAAATATTTCCGCAAGATTTTTTAAACTTACAACTGCAAAGAAGTTTGAAGGTATTAGGAATGGGAAAATAGTTGCATCATCCGAAGGTCTGAAAATGGATACAATCAAACCAACAGGATTGATAGGATTTCCATAGCCGTTCCCCGGCACAGTATCGGTACTCCACGAAGTTAACCTGCCGAATTTATATGAACCATTATTTTCTTTTCTTTGCTGCTCACGGAAAGTTTTTAAAATTAATCTGGCGGCATCTTTCCAATTTTCGTCAAAGCATGAGATATCATGAGTTGTTTTCCAGTACCCATGCGCAAGCCGAATTACATAACAAAGAGAATCAATTTCCCATTTGCGTTCATGAAGTTCGGGCTTCATTTCAGTAAAATCATCCGACCATTCGCTCACGGTCGGCCCGTTATTAAAAGCATTGGCGTAAGGATCAATTAAAACACATTCGGTTTGACGGTTGATAATGCCCTTAATCATTTCTTTTAATTTTTCATCTTCATTCACAAATTGCAAATAAGGCCATACTTGAGCGGTTGAATCACGCAGCCACATTGCATTAATGTCGCCCGTGATTACAAAGGTATCAGGTTTTCCGTTATTAATTTCAAAATGAATTGTTGTGTCGAGTGTGTTTGGAAAACAATTTTCGAATAATAGGGCAAGTTCTCTATCATGAATAGAATGTACAATTTCTTGAATTGCATTTTCAACGGCATTACTGACAAATTTTCTATTTGCTTGCGGCGGTCGTTGATTCATAACTCTCTACATTTTTTTAACGATTAATAGAACAAGAGCATGAGTTTATACAAAAAAAGATTTTCTTACTTTTTCAGCAGCGAAATCCAGGTAAGTCCGCTGTTATTTATATGTATTCTTTTAGAGCCGTCTTTAGAAAGTATGTACGATTCAAACATACTTGCAGTACATTCAATTATGGGCGGAAAGACAAATCCATTAACCGGTGATAATTCCAAACCGAGATCATTTAAATCAGTCGTAAACTTTCCGTTTTCCTGGAAATAAATTCTTTCTGCGTAGTAAATTTTTCTTAAAAACCATTTTACTGCTTCTTCATCTTTATCAATAAAGGAAATTTTTTTTGAACCGGCAACTTCATTAGCGAATTGTACATATCCCCACATTTCAGGGTAATGCATGTTTACAATACCTTGAGGCGACCAAACCCAGTTATCTTCGGGATAAGGTTTGTTTGTTGCCGGATTAATTTGTTTTTTAGTTTTGCCGTCAACAACTTCGGTTTGCCATTCAACGCGCGAGAAATTAATTCTTATTTGATCTGTGTCTTTTGGAGGTAAAGGTAAAGCAGAAATTTCCTTAAAAGAATCCCAAGGGAAGGCAACTTCTATAGTCCAATAATTATCTTTATCGCCCGGTTGATTAAGTGTACCGTTTATATTCACACCGCTTTTCGATCCTTTAATATCAAATCCGTGAAGCGCCGCGTTGTTAATATCGCGGTAAGGTTGGATTAATAATAAATCCCACACTGTGTTTAATGCATTCATTTCGAACTCGCAATAGCCGTGTGTATCTCCGTCGAAGTCGATGAAAATTTCAAAATCGTTGTCGTAAAAAATTATATCATCGCGGTTTTTTAATGTTCCCCAAATATTTGGTTCTGAAAGTTCGGCTGCTACGTAAAAATATTTTTCATCCCACAGCATTTTTGCACGTGTGCGGAATCTCGGCAAAGGTTTAGCATCTCCCTCTATATCAACAAAATCATCTGTCCATTCTGTATTAATCCAGGCAGATTCATCAAGTTTACCGTCAATCTTTATTGTTTCGCCGGGTTTATAACAAACATATTTTTTAGGTGCAAATTCAATATTCGGAAATTGTACAGGCTGCGCAAAGCAAAAAGAACTAATAAATAAAATGATGCCGATAGTTTTTTTCATAATAAATATTTTTTATTGTTTTGCCGCGTTAATTAATTCTTTAATTGTGGAAGTTGCCAAACCGACAACAGTATCGGCGGCACCGTAATAAACAAGAACTTTACTATCAATCATTGCAAATCCTTCCGAGTCGTAATTTTCAACAATCATTCCGCTAGGAAAAACTACGTTCGGTACCTGCCCGACGAGTTCGAACAATTCGCGTGGTTCGAGAATATTATATTTTCCCCTATGTAAAACAATAGACGGATCATTTAAATCGTGCAGTGAAACACCTGCTTGGTAAATATTCGCGCTTCCAAAGTGCATTGCAACACCGTGATAAATATGCAGCCAGCCGTCCCTTGTTTTTACAGGCGTGGGGCCAGAACCAATATTTTCATCCCAGTAGTGAAATCTTCCGCTCATTACAGGTTTTACCGATTTCCATTTTAACAGATCATCCGATTCCGATAAATAAATTGTATTGCCCGATGATGGTCCGCCTTCAAGCTGTACTTTATTCGGTCGGTCGAAACGTAAAAATTTGCCGTTAATTTTTTCGGGAAATAAAACACCGTTGCGAATATCGCCGTCGGAAATAATCCCGAGAAATTGAAAGTCCTCGAAGTCGGTTGTTTTTGCCAATCCCAACTGGCAGCCGCAATCCATATCCATCGCAAAAATTATATAATGGACTCCATCAATTCTAGTAATACGCGCATCGTAAACATGATAAATTTTTTCTTCTACTTTTTCGATGCCTTTGAAATCAACAATTTTATCATCCACTTTGAAATCAATGCCGTCATTGCTTTCGGCTTTTACAATAAATGTTTCTCTTCCTCGGTTTTGAACGCGAAGAAGAAGGATGTATTTGTTGTTAAATTTTATAGCGCCGGGGTTAAATACAGATGTTGCATCAACAAGATGAGGAAAAATATCCGGTATATCCGTTCTTGTAATTATAGGATTTTTTAAAATTCGTTTTAACATTATACCCTGTTATAATTTCACTTCGTGATTTTCGTTGATTTGTTTTGATCTTTCAATTGATTCGACGCCCATAATAACTTTTACTTTACAAACTTTTTTATCCGAAACCGGGAGTAATTGCTCATTAATTTCTTTGCCGTCAACATAAACAGATTTAACACCGTTATCCACACCTTCAGGATTCTCAACTTCGATTATATATTTTGTTCCCCTATAAACTCTTTCCACTTTAAAAGATTTCCAATCGGAAGGAATAGCCGGATCAATTAATAAACCGTTATAAGTTGCCCTAACACCTAAGATATAATCAAATGAAATTCTGTACATCCATGCTGCAGTACCGGTTTGCCATGAATGACTTGTTTTTCCTGCAGTCGCGTGCTCGTCACTTGTTGTATATTGTGAATAAACATAAGGTTCGGCCTGGTAAATATCCGAATCGATTTTATTCGGCAATAATTTCTTAAAATATTCAAAAGCCTGATTGCCTCTGCCCATCATACATTCTGCTTGAATGAGCCATGCAGTGGGATGGTAAAATACTGCAGCGTTTTCTTTTTTACCTGCCACGCAGCGAGTTATCAAACCTATGTTCTTATCAATTTCTCTAAAAGCAGGTGCACAAACTTTTGGTCCGTAGTCTGAATCTAAATGTTTTTTTGCACTATCCAAAGAAGAGAGTAATCTTTTTTGATCGGGCAATTCCGCAATTACGGGCCAGCTCTGTGTGTTAATAAAAATTTTACCGTACTTGTTTTCCTTTGAGCCGATTTTTTTATTCTTGGCTCCAAAAGCTCTAATATACCATTCTCCGTCCCAACAATATTCTTCTATGCTTTTAACAATAGTATCGCGCAATACAAAAATATCTTCTTTCATAACTTTTAAGTAATCTAGCAGTTCGATTAACCTATTAAGCATTGCAACGTAGAACATGGCGCCCCAAACGCTTTCGCCGCCGTCATCGCCGCCAATATAGTCTAAAGTATCATTCCAATCGCCTCTGCCGAAAACGGGAAGATTACGTTTTGTTAGATTGTTCTTAACAAATTCTACAACTGCAAATAGATGATCTAAAATTGTTCCTTCCTTTACATCGACAAACGGGGCTTTTCTATCAAGAATGGAAAAGTCGCCAGTTTCTTTTATATATTCGGTAACAGCTAGGATAAACCAAAGCGGGTCGTCACAGTGTTTTGTAAGTTCACCGCCGCCATCGTTATAAAAATGATGATATACCCTACCGTCTGAAAACATTTGTTCCGCCAAGAAGATTATTCGTTCGTAAGCTTTTTGCGGCTGAGATATTGTAACTGCAATTACATCTTGCGAAGTATCCCTGAAACCGAAACCGCGGCTAATTCCCCAATAATAAAAACTTGCTACTCTACCTACATCAAAAGCAACTTTGGATTGGTATTGGATCCAATAATTCATAAAAGTATTTATTTCACTATCGGGCGTTTCTGCTTTTGCATGACTAAAAAAATTGTTCCAACGTTCTTTAATTTCAAGAAGAGATTTTTCCGCGAGTTCAACATCATTAAAACGAGAAGGTACTAAATCTTTCTTCCTATCAAAATCTATTTTAGGAATTACCCCGAGAGAAAAAATTACATCTTTGGATTCACCTGGTTCAAGTTCAATATCTATTTGAACAGCGCCGACTGTATTCCCGAAATCAGTATCACTGCATGATAAATTACCTGTTTCAATCGATTCGGGATTATTTTCATTTCTGTATAACCCCAAAAATCTTTCGCGGAGCGTTTCATATTTTACGACCGGATGATTAACTGTAAAATATGCCCATTGATCCCACTCCTGATTTTCTTGCTGCTGTGTTCCGTTTGAATTTGTAACCCAATAAGTTTTTGTTGCAAAAATTGAATTGTTCTTATTATCAAAATACACGCGGTTAAAATGCTGGTCGTCGCATTGATTTATAAGATCAATCAAACCGTGTCCAAGAGCAAACTCAACATATCCGAACAATGAAAGACTGCGTTTTCTTTTTGAGTTGTTTGTAATAACTGCTTTCCAGATTTCTCTATTATCATCGAGTGGAACAAAATAAACAACCGATGATTTTATGTCATTAATTTTCGATTCAATGCGGGTATAACCAAAACCATGAACAGCTTTATAAGCTTCAGGATTTTTACCTACGGGCTGCCAGGCTAAGCTCCAAACTTCTGAACTCTCTTTGTCCTTAACATAAATATACTTGCCGGGTCGATCGGGGGGAACATCATTGATGCGATATCTTGTAATTCTGCCGTGAAGCGGATTTTTAAAATAACTAATACCGCCTGCATTGTTCGAGATTGTTGTAAAATAACTATCGTTATGTAAATAATTAATCCACGGTGTTGGCGTTTTAATATTTGTTATTATAAATTCTTTTCCATCTTCAGAAAAATGACCGTATTTCATTTTTTTCTCCACAATAAACAAATTCTAAACAAGGTATTCATTTGCTTAATGATGTTAATAATCATCAGAAAATAGTATAATTAGAAATAAATTCACATTTGTTTATTTTTTTCAAAAATTAACTTGGTTTAAGTTATGGATAAGCATCTAAAAAGGCAAACAATTTTTTTTAATTATCTTATAAAATCAATGGATTATTAATTCAGTTAGTGTTGGTTTATTTCTTTTAGAAATTATCCATCAAATAATTATTACTTTTTTTGAGATTAAAGTTGAATCAGAATTTCAAGTGAGGTGATCCCGTAAGAGTCTTATACAGAAATTGGGAGACTAAAAAATTCTTCGAGGATTAATGAGGCAGCACCGACGGCAACCGAGTAATGATGATATTTATCGGCTTCAATATTAAGTGCATTGCTTGTTATTGAAATTACACGCATTTCAATTTCTTTTCTGATTGCTTCAATAACAACATCCTTCAATTCGGAAACTACGCCGGTTATAATAAGTGTATCGGGATTAAGCAATGCAACTGCCGGCGCGATTGTTTGTCCTACAATATTCCCAATAATAGAAAAAACGAGCGTTGCAATATGATCGCCGGATTTTGCTGCTTCCAAAAGCATTTCAATATCAATTTCTTCTATTGAAGAAGAATAATTTTTTAGGATTTCACTTTCCGCCAACCTGCTTCTATTCGTCGATAATATTTCTTTTAACGTTGGTAAATGAGGATACAATTCTCCTGCACAAAATGTTGAACCCCTATAGAGTTCACCATTTATTACGATGCCTATACCAAGTCCGCTTACATTCTTATCTATCTCAACAAGGATAATAAGATAGTTTTTCTTAACTAATCCATTCCCGTTCCATTTAAGTCCGACGGCAGCGGCATTAGCATTGTTTTCAATAAGAACATGGAAAGGTAAATCGCTTAATTTTTCAAGCAGCGGAAAATTCATCTCGGGCAGCACACTCGACATCGACACCAAACCTTTCTTGTAATTAACAATGCCCGCGAACGCAACGCCAAGTCCTAGAACTTTTTCTATATCAATTTTATTTTCAGATATAATTTCATAAACAACTTTTTTAATTGTAGATGCAAGTTCATCAACGGTTCTGCCTGTTTCAAGTTTCATAATTTTTTTGGCAATCATCCCGCCGCTGAAATCCAATATCACAGCAGTCATTTCGCCGACTTCGATATCCAAACCGATTACATATGCAGATTCTTTGTTAAGTGTCCATATATACGGCTTCTTACCCCCTTTTTTTGTAGAGTCTCCTTTACCATAAAAAGACACGAAAGATTTAGCCGATAAAACTTTTAGAATATTGAAAATCGTGGAGGGACGCATGCCGGTTATTTTCACCAAATCCGTGCTTGAGATTACCTGATGCTTTTGAATTAATTTTAATACAAGTTGTTCATTAATATCTTTTACTACACTTGCATGAAACGAAAGTAATTTTTTTTCAGTCATGATTGTTCACAATTTACCAATTCTAATTTCAAAATGAATAATAACTAAGATTTTTTTATAGAACAATTAATTTATTGTTAATTCATCAATGAACAGCCAGCATTTTCCCCCGGCTGCAATATGCCACGGCGGGCAAATACCCACATTCTTTGCAAGTAATTTTACGTATCGTGTTTCAACTCCATTTAATTGAATGGGAAAATCCTTCAATCCCGGCTCATTTTTAGATTCTTCTGCCGGGTTAATTATTTCATATACTTTCGTAAAATCTTTCCCGTCATTGGAAACAAAATATTCCACAGATGCAGGAAAGAAAATCCATGATCTTGTATTCTGCAAAAATGATGCGCTAATTGAAGAAATGTTTTGAATGCTGCCGAGATCAACAACAACTTCGCAATCAACACCTTCGTATCCTTGCCAGGCATCGGTATGGAAATTCATAGAACCTTTTATACCGTCTATCAATCCTAATTCTCCGCCACCTGTATAATTATGATGATATTGCGATTTTAATTGTACACTTCTTCCGTCTGGTATTTTATTAAAATTAGCAGTGACAACCTTGCTATAATTTCCATCCTTGAAACAAACGGCTTTCAAAATTAAAGTATTATTTACTGTTATCGGCTTCGAATAAATATTTTTACTTTGAATTGGATCAGAACCGTCGGTTGTAAAATAAATAATTGCGGAATCATCAATTGAGGAAATTGTAATTGTGATAGGATCTCTGAAAACTCTTTCCCCAGAGGTTAAAAATGGAACAGCAACAAAAGGTTTTGATATTAACGAAACAGGTCGTGCTTCTTTTCCAGTTCCCCATTTACTTGGTTTAGAGCCCATTACCAAAACAAGTTCTCCACCTTTAACAACATCGGAATGTTTTATATATGAATAATGATATTCTTTGGCGTTTAGTTTTGCAGATTGGATGTAAATATTTTTATCCGAAAGATTTTTTGCTTTTATAATAAAGTTATTCTTTCCGCCGGCATTAATAGATATTTCTTCAAAAAACGGTTTACCTATTATATAATTTCCATCACCCGGAACAACGGGATAAAAACCCGCAGCACTTAATACAAACCAGGCAGACATTTGTCCGCAATCTTCGTTGCCGCAAAGCCCGTCGGGTTTCTCTGTGTAAAGAGTAGAACAAATTTCATGAACTCTTTCCTGTGTTTTCCACGGCGCTCCTGCATAGTTATATAAATACGCCATGTGATGGCTCGGTTCGTTTCCATGAGCATACTGTCCTATTAGTCCTGTAATATCCGATTGCTGTCTTCCTGTAAGCTGCGGACTTGTAGTGAACAATTCATCAAGTTTGGAAATGAATTTTTCATCACCACCCATAAGATTTATCAAACCGTTCACGTCTTGCGGAACAAAAAAACTATACTGCCATGAATTAGCTTCGGTATAATTTCCGCTAACGGAATAAGGATCGAAAGGTTCGAACCATTTGCCGTTCTTTTTCGGGCGCATCAACGAAGTCGATGGGTCAAAGACATTTGTATAAAATTTTGCTCTTTCAATGAAATAATTATAATCATCTTCCTTGCCGAGGTCCTTGGCCATCATAGCTATGCACCAATCATCATAAGCGTATTCGAGAGTTTTTGAAACACTTTCGTTTTCGAGATCGGAAGGAATGAAGCCCATATCTTTATAGAATTCCAAACCGTGATGGTTTTGCATAGCGCTTTTTTTCATTGCTTCGTAAGCTTTTTCAACATCATAATTTCTGATTCCTTTGAAATAAGCATCGGCAATAACAGGTATTGAATGATAACCAATCATTGTCCCGGTTTCGTTTGAAGCGAGTTCCCAAACAGGCAGAAGCCCCTGCTCATCGTATTTTTGGATTAACGATTTAACCATATCGTTTGCTTTTTTGTCGTCAATAATTGTGTACAAAGGATTAGCCGCTCTAAAAGTATCCCACAAAGAATAAACTGTGTACATGCATCCGTTCTGTACAGAATGTATCTTTCCATCCATTCCAATATATGTTCCATCAATATCCGAAAAAATATTTGGGTTTAATAAAGCATGATACAAAGCGGTGTAAAAAACTTTAAGCTTTTTTTCATCATTACTTTTTACTTTTATAGTAGATAGTTCCTTCTGCCATGCGTTATCAGCTTGTTTGACTATTTCATTAAAATTCCAACCCGGGATTTCCGCTTTAACATTTTTTTCTGCGCCTTCAATGCTTGTATGAGAAATCCCAACTTTTATAAGAATTGCTTCGTCTAGCGAAGTGTTATACTCAACAAATGCTTTTAGATTTTTTCCTTCGGCAGATTTTTTTTCTTTCGAAATATTCCCGTCTTCAACTATTCCAAATGATTTAAACGGTTTTGAAAACTCGGCGTAAAAGTAAACGCAGTGATTTTTAGCCCAGCCCGATGAGCGCCTGAAACCTTTTATTGTTTTATTATCAACAATTTCGATGCGGCTGTCCAAAACCATATCTTCTATGCCGTGCAGAAGATCAATAATAATGTTAGCGTTTTCGGATTTAGGAAAAGTATATTTATGAAAACCAGCGCGAAGCGTAGTTGTTAATTCAGCTTTTATATTATAGTCGTCAAGAAGTACTGAATAATAACCGGCTTTTGCAATTTCATTTTTGTGGTCGAAACGCGAGCGGTATCCCGAATCAGGATTATCTTTTGTACCGGGCTCAACTTTAAGTTCTCCCGTCGTGGGCATGAATAAAATATCCCCGTAATCTGCGCAGCCGGTCCCGCTTAAATGTGTATGACTGAAACCGATTATTGAATTATCGGAATAATGATAACCTGAACACCAGTCCCAACCTTTAGTATCGGTATCGGGACTAAGCTGCACCATTCCGTTAGGAAGTGTTGCACCGGGATAAGTATGACCGTGAGCGTCCGTTCCGATTATAGGATCGACATACTTTGTAAAATTTGTTTGAGCATAAACGTTAGCAATCATAGCAAAAAATAGGACTGCAAAAATCTTTATTGATAAAGTTAATTTTTTCATAAACTTCCTTTCAACGAATTATGAATTCACCTTTTTCAAAACTCCAATCGTTACCGAAATAGCCTGTACATTTTATACCGCTTTCTTCGGATTTGAGAATATCCGAATTATAAATAACCACATCAGGAAAACCCATGTATTGATCGTGATAAAGAGTAAAATTTGCAAGCATCATTCCTTCAATACCGGTTCCCGATACTGTAGCTACATATGCTGTTTTGCTGTCTGTTCTCGGACGGATAAATAAACATGCATAATCTTTACCAACAAACTCTTTGCCGCCTATTTTGATTTTTTTACCATCGACTTGTACGGGTGAAGCATTGAGTAATTTATTCCACGCCGAATTTGTTTTTGAATTTCCGAATAGAACAACGCTTCTGTCTTTATATTTTTGCGCGTCAAATTCATCATCTCTTATTATTTCTATCGAACTGTTTCCCCTGTACCAAATTTTTTCGGCATCGAAGTTTGCTTTTTCGAAAGCCCATTCATTTTCTTTTTTATTGCCTTTAGTTCCGTAAACGAAAACAGGATTAACGTTTAACACTTCTCTAAAATTTCCGCAGCGTAAAGGATTTTTATTTCTTTCATCAGGTTTGCTTGTCAAACCCCAAGTGCCGTTTACTTTTTGTAAAAAGATTTTTCCATCTTCCGGTATAATTATATTCGGAATTATTTGGTCCTCCATTTCTACCCAAACCGGTTTGCCGGCTGTAAGAATCGATGCATCTATCGAAAGTATTTCGATATTTTCTGTTGTGCCGATAAACTTTCTGTTGCCTGTTTCAACATGAATATTAATCTTACTTATTTCCTGTTGTTTAATTTGATTAATGATTTCAATCCAATAATTCTTTGAAGAAACTGCTGGATTAGCAGTTGTAAAATCAATCATTTTAATTTTTTCTTTACCGGGTACGGTGTGATGAGCAAAGAAATCGAACATCGGCATCCAATCGACGCAATCCGCGCCGGGTTCGTCGGAATTGTCCCACCAATGTCCCGCGCCAGGTTCAAGATGGTAAACAAAATCTTTGTGAAACTTTGACAAGTTTGCAACCATCGATTCCGATTGCTCAGGCAAAACATTATCGTCCATATCGCCATGAATAATATAAATACCGTTGCGTTTAAGATTTGTTGTAAAAGCATATGTATCGCTTTGCTTGGCCGAACGTATGAGCATTTTTCTTACATCATTAGTGTCTTGAACAGGTTTAATCCTATACGACCAAATACTAATCCATCCGGCACTTGGGCCAATAGCTGCAAACTGATCGGCATAATTAACACCCAACTGCCATGTGCCGTGCCCGCCCATCGAATGCCCTGTTAAATAAATCCTGTTTGGATCGATATCAAATTTTTGCTTTGCAATGTCCAGCACTTCAAGAGCATCGAGTCTGCCCCAATTTTCCCAGTTGTAGCCGTACGGGCGGCGGTTTGTAGGAGCTACAGTTATTCCCCAGTTTTTATGCCCGTATGCATTTGCTTGCCCCAAAGCTTCAACACCTGCGCCGTGCAGACTTAAGAACAATGCCGGTTTTCCTTTCAAACCAATAGGAGGATTAACAGCATAATATTGAACACTGCCGTCAATTTTACTTATAAATGTTTCTCTGCGAATAGCATCGGGATACAAAACATTTAGATCAACAGTAGTTGATGCAAGAATTTTTTCGATTGAATTATTTTTATCAACAAGTTCTAATTTAAGTTGAACTTTGCCGGTATCTTTTATTGCAGGTAATTTAATTCTGAACGGAGCTTTCATAATTGAAAGAGGATTGATTTCATTCAATAAATAATATTCAGGCGACGAATTACCGGCATATGTTTTTATATAAAGATTTTTATGAAAATTTTTTGTTGCATTGATTATCGGCAGAGCGCCGTAAGTATCAATCGTTTCATTTACAACAAGATCGGGAATAGTTAAATCATTTGTATTAAATACCAAACCAAGTTTGTTAAAATTAAGTTTTGCTTTTAATAATCCTCTATCGCACTTAAATACAAATTCGTTATTACCTTTTTTTAATTCTACCGGAATTAGCGAATAATCAAATCTCGGTCCCCATGAATCATAAGTATCCTGATAACCATATGGATTGCCGGAGCGCGGTTTACCGTTAACATAAACCATTTCGTTGCCCATAGCTTCCAAAAGTACTATTTGATCTTTCGGAGAGTTATATTGAAAATATACATACGAGTTTGTTAACGAATCGCTTTTAAACCAAAACGATTCATCGGCAGTAATTTTTCTCCATGTTCCGACAACTTTGTTATCCTTAATAAAATTATCTTCAACTTTTGGGGACTTCCATTCACCTAATTCTATTGCCGAAGCGACAGGGTTTGGAGAAATAATGCCTGTTCTATGAGTCCAGCCGAGTTTAAGCACCAATCCTTCATTAAAAAGCAGAGGTTCTGCATTTTGACTATTTATATCAATGGTTATAAACAATATAAGTGCGGCAATAAAAATATTTTTCAACATAAAAATTCCCCTATTGTTTTAATTTCACTTAGGATAAAATTTATTTTAAAATCACTCTTTAGTAATCTCTTTTTGTACTGATCCGTCATCATTGTGATCGCGAACCATGGTTTTCAATCTTTGAAGCATTTCCTTAAAATCCTTTATGCCCCCGAGAGTAAACCAAATGATTACAATTATACTTGCAACCAGATTTATTATTACAAAATATTTCCAGAAAGACATCCATGAAGAATCCGGAACATCGCCCGATAAATTGAACAAAGTGCCAATTATAAAAACGACAACCCATGCGAATGTCCAAGTGTATGCAGTTAAGTAAATGAACTTATCTCCTCTCGTAAATTCTTTACCCATACCGAGCATTTTTAAACCTTTAACGGGAACTTCATCAACAACAACTGTTTCCTCCTTAATTTCGTATTTGCCCCGGTGAAGCATTTTATCCATATCAAAATTCTGCTTTTTGCCAAGAAGCGAAACAAGTATATAAACCAAGGAAGATAGGCCCATCGCTATTCCCCAAAAATACTGTCCGTTTATTGGGAAATCGGGATCGATTTGCTGAAGTATAATACCGGTCACCGATACAACGGAACCAACTATTAAAGCGCTCCATGCCGCGGCTGTTGTTCCTCTTTTCCAATATAAACCGCCAATTATAACCGCGCCGGAACCGCCGACAAATATTGCAGCAGTAATAGCAAAGTATAAAAAGATATATTCTGTCATCGGGAATACTAAACTGAAAAAGAAAATAAAAATGCATACACCTAAAATTGAAAGTCGAAGAACTTTTAAATGCTGCTGGGGTGCAAACGGCTTTTTACGGAAAGGTATAACTACATCTTGAATGAAAATACTTCCCCATGAATGCATGTAGGAATTATGTGTTCCTATCGTTGCCATTAGCATAACAGCCATGAATGCGCCCATTACTCCAACCGGTAAAATTTTTGAAAGCACAAGAGGAATACGCAATTGATTTTGCACCTCCTTACTTCCGATGTCGGCCATTGTTGTGTTAACACTTGCAGCGATTGCCTGGAAATCGGCATTGTTTAAGATTGTGTAAGCAATGATTGGAATAAAAACAAGGAAAAGCCATTTGGGGATATCGCGCAGGTTGCCGAGCACTTCACCCATTTTAGCTTCATGCGCACTCTTAGCAGATGAATTAAAACCCTGTGAACCCTGCCAAGAAAGTTTAGCATAAATTACGCCGATTACATTTATAAGAAAATACCAGAAATTGAAATCAGGCACTTCGCTTGTTTTATACGGATTAATCAACGATGCATCTTTGGGTGCTGTAATTACGGCTTGGAAAATTTGATCCCAATTCACAAAAAATAAAGCGAAAACAATTATAACAAGAAAAGTAAAATTTGAGAACACACCTTGAATAAACTCTGTTATTATTACCGCGATTTGGCCACCGGCAAAAACAAAGTATAATGAGATTAAAAGGAAAGACGCCATAACTACCGGGAATGAAGATACTTCAATGCCGGCAACATTAAAGTAAAGAGGAATACCAGTAAAATATATTAGAAATCTTGCGCTGACTGCAGGGAAAATTCCAAAATTTAATAGACCTGAAATAAATGCGAGAACGCCGGTAAAAATTCTGAAATTTCTACTGTAGCGCATTTCAAGAAACTGTGCTATTGTCAATGCCCTTGTTTGGCGAAACCTATAAAGCACCCACCCGGAAACAGTTATAGCGAGAAGAACAACGGCCATTATAAATTCCCACCATCTCAATGCAAATCCTGCTACATAGTTCATCTCCCACTGACCGACAATTGTAATTGCGCCAATAGCAGCCATTCCTTGCGAAACAGTAATCATGTATCTTCCGGCGCTTCTTCCGGCAGAAAGAAAATCAGCTACACTTCGAACGAACTTTCTACTAAGCCGAACGCCAAAAAACAAAATAGCCATACAAAAAACGACAATAGCCCAATCAACAAGGGATAAATTCATGGTAGTCCTTTTTAATATTAATTGAATGATGGTTTTGAACGAATACTATGAATCGCCGGCTTGTTTCTTTAAAAATTATTTGATTTGATGAATTAAACGATAATTCTTCTTTCATGGGCAGAATCATAGAAATTTATCAACGTTTTTATTTTAATAAAATTAACATATCTTCTATTCGTAAAATAACAATTATTTTCTGAAAAAAAACAATTCTTTTTTAGCTATCTAGTTAGTATTTTTATCCCGCGCTCCAAGTGATTATTTTATTGGAAAATTTACGATATTGCATTAGTAGAATTTTTTTAGCTGTTATAAAACCGACTCATATAATATAATGACATTAAAAAGAACTTTATATTTCATACTAACAATAGGATATCCACATGAAAAAAGTTTTTGTTGTTTTTATTTGTGTTCTTATGGCAATGATTGAAACTAAAGCCAAAGAGAATAATTACCCATTGATTCCAATACCGCAAAAAGTGGAATGGATAAATGGCAAATTCCAAATATCAAATAGAACTTCCGTTAATTCCGAAAACATAAAACTTAAAAACTATTTTACATCACAATTTAAAACGTTGACAGGATTAGTGATAATACCAAATCCCACGAACAATACCGGCAATAAAATTATATTTCATATAGATAACAGTCTTGATAAATCCAATAAAGAAGCATATACATTCTCTGTGACTTCAGATAAAATTGAAATAACAGGTGCAAGCGAAACCGGATTATTCAGAGGTATTCAAACTTTATTTCAATTGATTTCACCTTCGGCAAAGACAGACAAAAAAAATGATGTAGTTGAAATTCCATGCTGTAACATTTCTGATAAACCTGTTTTCAGCTGGCGGGGCTTGAACCTTGATTGCTGCCGTCACTTTATGGACAAAGATTTTATCAAACGATACATTGACATACTCGCATACTATAAGTTCAACACATTCCACTGGCATTTAACAGAAGACCAGGGTTGGAGAATTGAAATCAAAAAATATCCTAAGCTTACAGAAATAGGCGCATGGAGAAAGGAAGCAGACGGATCAACCTATGGCGGATTTTACACACAAGAAGATATTAAAGAAATCGTTGCATATGCCGAAAGCAGATTTATAAATGTTGTTCCCGAAATTGAAATGCCTGGACACGCACTCGCCTCTTTAGCTTCATACCCGGAAAACTCTTGTACAGGAGGCCCATTTGAAGTAACAAATTTATGGGGAGTATTTAGTGATATTTACTGCGCAGGCAACGATTCAACTTTTGTTTTTTTACAGAATGTCCTGGACGAAGTAATTGATCTGTTCCCGGGCAAATATATTCATATCGGCGGAGATGAAGCCCCAAAAGACAGATGGGTAGAATGCCCCAAATGCCAGGCAAGAATTAAAACCGAAGGGTTGAAAGATGAACATGAACTTCAAAGTTATTTTATAAAAAGAATATCAAGTTATATTAATTCGAAAGGTAAAGAAGTAATAGGTTGGGATGAAATTTTGCAAGGCGGACTCGCACCAGGCGCAATTGTGCAGTCGTGGCAAAGTTTTCAAGGCGCAATTGAAGCAGCTAAACTCGGTCATTATACAATATGTTCGCCAACTTCGCACACATATTTTGATTACGATCAGGATGATTTCGATTTGAGAAATGTGTATTCCTTCAGACCAATACCGGAAGGATTATCAGATGAAGAAAAAAAATATGTACTCGGCGGAGAAGCAAACATGTGGACGGAAAGAGCACCGCAGGAAACAATCGACAGCAAATTATTCCCACGTATTTTGGCCCTAACGGAAGTATTGTGGAATAATCCTGAAAATAAAAATTACGATGAGTTTTATTCCCGCCTGCAGGATTCATATAAAGATTTATCTGCCCTCGGCATAAAGTACGGACGCGAGGGTAAAGTTATGACTCACTCAACTTTGTACGACAATTCTAAAAATGAGTTTTTGATTAAAATTGAACTAGGCCAGAAGGACATCGAAATTCGTTATAATATAAACGGAGGAGAACCGGATGCCAATTCAACTTTATACTCATCGCCGATAAGAATTAAGGAGAATTCCATAATAAAAGTCGCGGCATTCAAGGATTCGCATCCTATTGGAAAGCAGTTCATATTGGCGTTCGATTTTCATAAAGCAGTTAATTCAAAAATCATGTTGAAAAATCAATACGATAAAAGATACAATGCCGGCGGTGAAAATGGACTGATTGATGGTGTTCGAGGAACAAATAATTTTCGAGATAAATTGTGGCAGGGTTTCGAAGGAGTTGATTTTGATGGTGTTATCGACCTCGGCGCTGAAAAAGAAATTTCAAAGGTTATCCCGAAATTTTTCTTCGACAGTAATTCATGGATTTTTTTGCCAACCAATGTAGAAATTTCTTTATCAACAGATAATGTAAACTATACAGGCACAAAAACTATAGTTAACAATGTCCCAATGAAAAATTCGGAAATACTTCAAAAAGAATTTGCCGTCGAGTTTGATAATCAAAAAGCAAGATATGTAAAAGTAAAAGCACAGAATATTAAAGTATGCCCCGACTGGCATCCCGGAGCCGGTTCAAAAGCATGGCTAATGATTGATGAAATTGTTGTTGAATAGATTATACAATTCAAAAATCGAACGCTGGTTTTAAAATCTTAAAAATCATAAACGATCATAATGATCTGCGTTCTATAATAAAAAAACAATTGGATTTTAATATGAGCGATAACAAAAAAAAGGAGACACTCCACGCGGGAGCTGTGGAGATTGAAAAGGCAATCAAAGAATATTATCCGGAAAGCGATCCGCTGGTTTTAAGAAAACTTGAGGAATGGCAAAATCTTAAATTCGGATTACTGATGCATTGGGCACCATCGAGTCAATGGGGAATTGTTGAATCGTGGTCGCTTTGTTCGGAAGATGAAGACTGGTGCAAACGAGAAATTGAAAATTATACAGAGTATAAAAAACAATACGAAAATTTGAAAAAAACTTTTAACCCTCTGAAATTTAATCCTGTAAAATGGGCGGAAGCAGCCGAAACAGCCGGGATGAAATATGTTGTATTCACAACAAAACATCACGACGGTTTTTGCATGTACGATTCAAAATACACCGACTACAAAATCACAGATAAAGAATGCCCGTTCCATTCAAACCCGAAAGCAAACATAGCAAAAGAGATATTCGATGAGTTTAGAAAAAAAGATTTCATGATCGGTGCATATTTTTCTAAACCCGATTGGCATTCAAATTATTTCTGGTGGGAAAGATTTGCAACTCCCGACCGAAATGCTAATTATGATATTAAAAAACATTCGGACCGCTGGCAAAAATTTGTTGAATTTACACATAATCAAATTGATGAATTGATGACAGATTATGGAAAGATTGATATTCTTTGGCTTGACGGGTGCTGGGTTCGTCATTATTCAGAAGCTGATATTGAAGCCGAAAGAAAAAGTTCGAACGCAAACATTCATCGTATCCAAAACCAGGATATTAATATGCCGTTGATTGCATCGAACTCACGCAAAAAGCAGCCGGGTTTAATTGTTGTTGACCGCGCTGTTCCGGGACAGCAGCAAAATTATCTTACTCCCGAAAACCAAGTGCCCGGCAGTACACTTCCCTATCCATGGGAAACATGTATGCCGATTACACCAAGCTGGAGTTACGAACCGGGACTTAAATATAAACCGGCGCGAAAGTTAATCCACACACTTGTTGATGTTGTTGCAAAAGGAGGAAACTTCTTGTTGAATATTGCGCCGACTGCGGAAGGTGATTACGAACCTGAAGCTTATAAGCGTTTAAAAGAAATCGGCGAATGGATGAAAATAAACAGTGAAGCAATTTATAATACACACCCGCTGCCGCCATATAAAATCGGTAAAACTTGTTTTACGCAATTAACCGACGGAACTGTTTATGCTATTTATCTTGCCGATGAAAATGAGAACTGCCTGCCGTCAAAGATAAGTTTTAATGAATTTCCTCTTTCAAAATACTCGAAGGCAGAGTTGTTGGGTACAAAAGAAAGCATTCATCTCAATAAACATTTAATCGAAATACCTGAGAAAGTTCAAAAAAATCCACCTTGTAAATACGCATGGGTTTTCAAATTATCGATAACAAAATAAAGAATGGATTATGAAAAAATTTTATGTACAAGTCTTACTAATAATAGCTACAACGATTGTTTGCTATGGACAAGCAAGTTCAAGAAATATAGTATTAATAAATCCGACTGATACACACGAACAAATTATTACTAAAGCTGCAAACGTTACCCCATCGCCCCGTCAATACGAGTGGCAGAAATTGGAGTTGACAGGTTTCATTCATTTTGGAATTAACACTTTCAACGAAGTTGAGTGGGGCCAAAGCTTCACGGACATTACTCAATTCAACCCCGAAGAAATTGATGTAAAACAATGGGTAAATGTATTTAAGGATGCTGGTTTTAAATTGATAATCTTAACAACAAAGCATCACGACGGATTTTGTTTGTGGCCTACAAAATATACAGACTATAATGTTTCGAACACTCCTTTTAAAAACGGTAAAGGTGATATAGTGCGCGATCTTTCAAACGCATGCCGCGAAGCTGGAATTAAATTCGGAGTTTACCTTTCGCCATGGGATATGCATGAAAAAAGTTACGGTACACCAGAATACAACACGTACTTCATGAATCAGCTAACGGAACTATTAACAAATTACGGCGAGATTTCCGAAGTATGGTTCGACGGCGCTTGCGGCGAAGGACCTAACGGCAAAAAACAAGTTTATGATTGGAATGCATATTATAAATTAATAAGAGAATTGCAGCCAAATGCCGTGATAGCTGTTTCAGGTCCCGATGTTCGCTGGGTAGGAACCGAATCAGGTTACGGAAGACAAACAGAGTGGAGTGTTCTCCCCGGTTCTAACTTAGATCAAAATGCAATCGCTGCAAATTCACAACAGCAATCTTTGGACGGCGCTTTCGTACCACGCGATTTGATGGACGAAGATTTGGGAAGCATGGATAAACTAAAAGATGCAACTTCTCTTATTTGGTACCCGGCGGAGATTGATGTTTCAATTAGACCAAGATGGTTTTACCATGCAGGCGATGATAAACTTGTAAAATCTCCTCAAAAACTTGTTGATATATATTATAATTCAGTTGGATTAAACGGTGTACTTTTATTAAACATTCCTCCCGATAAACGCGGATTAATTCATCAAAATGACATCGAAGCACTGAAAGGTATGCGTTACATTCTTAATGAAACATTCAAAGAAAATTTATTGATAAAATCACAAGCGCGAGCTACAAGTGAATTAAAAGGCAATGAAGCATCTTTAATTCTCGATGACGATCCGGAAACATACTGGACAACAAACACTGATATTAGCACAGCCACTTTGGAAATTAAAATGAGCAGGGGTAAAACATTTAATTGCGCTATGCTGCAGGAAAATATACTGGAAGGACAACGCATTGAGAAATTCCGTCTGGAATACTGGGACGGGCAATTGTGGCGGACATTCGCAAAAGCCACAACTGTCGGTTACAAAAGACTTCTTCGCTTTCCCGAAGTAAATACCGACAGAGTGAAAATCGTGATAGAACAAAGCCGTACAAATCCTACAATTTCTTCTTTCGGTTTATTTCTTTCACCGCCCGAAATAAGTTTTGATCCAAATGACAAAGCGTTTACCGACAGCATAAAAATACAAATTGCCTGTGATTCAAAAAGAGCAAAAATATATTACACACTCGACGGCAGTACACCGGATGAAAAGTCAAAATTATACACAAACGGTATTCCAATAAATAAAACAACAACTATAACTGCCAATGCCATTTCTTCCGCAGGCAAAACAAGTCTGCCGGTTAAAGCCGTCTTCAACAAAGTAAAATATTTCATTAACTATAATACTTCCTTCAGTGAAAAATACGGCGGCGGCACACTTTCACTTATCGACGGCGTTAATGGAAGCGAGAATTTTAACGATGGTAATTGGATTGGTTTTAATGGTAGTGACCTCGATGTAACAATCGATTTAAAGGAAATAAAAAACATTAAAAAAATTTCCGCGGGATTTTTGAGAGATATTAATTCTTATATCTTTTTACCTGAATGGGTTGAATATTCATTTTCCGAGGATGGAAATAATTTCGATAGAAAAAAGTTAATTATTAATGATGTTCAACAAAACGATAAAACGGAATTGATCAAGAAATTTGAATATGAACCAGGCAATATTTCTGCAAGATACATCCATGTTAAAGCAAAAAGCATTGGCACTTGTCCGACATGGCATAAAGGCGCTGGCGATAAAGCATGGATTTTCTGCGATGAAATTTCTGTCGAATAAATTTTTTGTTTTGTACCTCTAAAACAAGAATATTTAATATGAAAAAACTTTTGCTAATATTTTTATTGAATGGAGCGATTTTATCAGCTCAACCTCTGAATGGTTTTAAAATAGATACAATTTCTGATTCAACAATTTTCCCATCCGGTACTTTCGAATCTTGTCACTCAAGCACTATTGTTGAAACAGAACCGGGCAATTTTGTTGCTGCATGGTTTGCCGGTTCTTATGAAGGTGCCGATGATGTTGGAATTTGGATTTCACATTATAACAATAATAAATGGTCTACGCCGATTGAGATAGCTGTTGGCAAAGATTCACTCGGCAAACAATTGCCGTGTTGGAATCCTGTATTGTTCAAAACTTACGATAACAATTTAATACTGTTTTATAAGGTTGGCAAAAATCCCCGTGAATGGTGGGGTATGGTAATTAAATCTTTTGACTTTGGAAAAACTTGGAACAAACCGGCAATGCTTCCCAAAAATTTTCTTGGACCAATCAAAAACAAACCGATTCAACTTCCGGATGGGACTATTATTTGTCCTTCAAGTATTGAAAGCATTGATGAAAAAAAGTGGACTGTTCATGTAGAAATTGCGGATGAAAATCTTTCATCATGGAATAAAATAGAAGTTGATGCGGACAGCGGAGTTGGCGTTATTCAACCGACTATCCTTGTACATCCAAACAAGAATTTGCAGATGCTTTGCAGAAGCAGGCAGAATGTAATTTATCAATCATGGTCATTTGACAACGGCGTGAGTTGGACAAAATTAAACAAGACCGATGTTCCAAATCCTAATTCAGGTATTGATGCAGTAACTCTTGAAGATGGTAAATTTATTTTAGTTTACAATCCTCTGCTGCAAGGCAGAGATTGGTTTTACGGAAGAAACGTCCTCAACGTCGCAATTTCCAAAGACGGTGAAAATTGGCAAGATATTTATCAACTTAAAAATGAAAAAGAAGGCGAGTTCAGCTATCCCGCCGTAATTCAAGCTTACGATAAATCAATTCACATTACATATACGGTGAAAAGAAAAACAATAAATCATACCATTTTAAGAATTGGCAAAAAATAAACACCTGGTAAACTCATTCAACAATTTTTAATTTCATAGAAAAAAATTCTATAAAGAAGTTTTACTTAGTTTCGGCCATGCAAAGCCGTAAACAGATATTATCGCAAAACAAAACATCGGCATTAAGAAACTGACCGACATATTATACTCATCTCCAAGATGTCCCATCAACTTGGGCATTATTGCCCCGCCCATTATTGCCATAACAATAAAACCGGAAGCTTTCTTTGCTTTTACACCAAGTCCGTATATACCGAGCGCGAAAATTGTCGGAAACATAATCGACATGAAAAAGAAACTGAGAAAAACGGAAATAGTGGAAGCCCACCCAAGATTCAGCACAATCAAACCGCAAACGAAAAAATTAATTAATGCATAAACGCCAAGCACTTTATAAGATTTTAACTTTCTCATAATAGCGGCGCCAATAGCTCGTCCGAGTAAAAATAGCGGAAATCCGATTGTTCCCAACAAAAATGTTGCGCCTTTTTCATTAATAAAGAAACTACCTTCTTTAATCGAGACCCGTTCGTTAAATAACCAGCTGTTTGCAATTTCTTGGGTGATAGCCGGAACTTCTTCAATAACATAATTAATAAAGAAACTAAAAATGCCTGCCTGAGCCGCGACATAAAAAAATTGCGCAAGAACGGCACCTATAAAATGCGGGTGCGCCCAAATCGATTTTTTACTTGTTGTCGCCGAACTGTTGTCGAGTTGGTATTCATCTTCCGTATTGAGATCGGGTACGTATGAGAAAAAGAAAACTATAGCTAAAATCAATACTACAACAGCAACTATGAGATAAGGAATATATAACTGTTGCTGAGCAACCTCCGCTCCTTGGTTTGAATAAAAAAATGCGCCGCCAATTATCGGTCCCAAAATCCAGCCGACGCCGTTAAATGATTGAGCCAAATTAATACGTGAAGCGGCAAATTCTTTTGGGCCAAGAACCGTTGTATATGGATTTGCAACAGTTTCTAAAATTGTAAGTCCCATTGAAATAAGACAAACACCAAAAAGAAAAGCCCAGAAGGCAGCAATCTTTGTGGCTGGAATAAACCAAAACCCGCCGAGTGAAACTAAAAGCAAACCTATAATTATTCCATTCTTGTAACCAAATTTACTGGCTAACCAGCTTGCCGGAAGAGCCATCAAAAAATAGCCGAGATAATGAGCGAATTGAACCCATGCAGATTGCGCTTTAGTAAGATGCAATAGGTCTTGAAAATGTTTATCCATTACATCGATCATTCCGTTACAAGTTCCCCACAAAAAGAACAATGTACTTATAAGGACAAATGTTATTAAATAATTTTTACCGTCTTTTGAATTAAACATTTTCGAGTAAGTCATGGGCTTTCCTTTTTAAGTATGCAAAAATTATTTTACTAAATATATAAAGAACCGAAGTTTTTGCATGCACTAAAATCGGCAGATTCCAAATTCATTGTACCAAAAGCATTCCATGCGCTCGGGCGGTAAATTCTATCTTCCGATACATTATGCATATTCACAGGAATACGAAGCATCGAAGCAAGAGTAATAAGCTTGTCGCCAATATGTCCGTAGCTTATTGCGCCGTGGTTAGCGCCCCAATTTGCCATTACCGAATAAACATCTTTAAATGCACCGGAGCCGTTTAATACCGGGGCAAACCATGTTGTAGGCCAAGTAGGACTTGTTCTTCTTTGCAATATTTGATCAACATCTTTGGGCAATTCAACGGTATATCCTTCCGCAATTTGAAGCACGGGCCCCAATCCTTTAACTAAGTTTACTCTCGACATTGTTACAGGCATTTCGCCTTCGGTTAAGAATTGAGAAGAGAAACCTCCGCCTCTAAAATATTCCAATTCTGCCGGGCACCATTTAGTCGCTTTCAAACAAGCGTCGGCTTCGCTTTGAGATATTTCCCAAAACGGTTTCATTGCAGGTTGACCATTCAATTTCTGTTTACCGGTACCGTCAAGAGTTGAAGAACCCGAATTAATTAAATGAATTATGCCGTTAGCCGCTTTACCTTTAAGTGTCTTATTTGTTACACGCTTTACTGCCTGCGGACTCCAATATGTTCTTACGTCGGAAAAAATCTGCGCAGTATTTGTCAATAAATGACCGAACAACATAGCTACACCGTTTAGACTGTCATTCTCAGTTGCAACTACAAACGGCTGACGAATTCCATTCCAGTCAAAAGATGAATTTAAGATTGCTTCTAAAAAATCACCGTTAGGAAAATGATCTGTCCAATGTCGCTGTCCTTGAAAGCCTGCAACTAATGCATTATGCCCCAAAGCCTCTTCGACAAACCCGGTTTCAATTAGTTTCGGATTTCCAATCATTAGATCCCTTACAATCATTGTCATTTTAACAACTGTTTCCCATTCATAATCTTTTCTTGCTCTTGAAGATTTATGCTTATTAATATCTTCACCTTCTTTACAATTCTTTTTATTCCATTCCAAAGCAAACCGGTATTCCTTTTCATCATAAATTTTCTCATCGATTCTTCTTATTAATTCCGACATATCAACATATTCATTTCGCATTCCGAGATAATTATTGAAGAAGTGGGGATCAACAACCGAGCCTGCAATTCCCATTGAAACAGAACCGATTGATAAGTATGACTTTCCTCTCATTTGCGCTACGGCCAATCCGGCTTTAGCAAATGTCAATAATTTTTCTTTTACATCTTTCGGAATTGTTAAATCAGATTTGTCTTGAACATCATGACCATAAATGCCGAAAGTCGGAAGTCCCAATTGCGTATAACCCGCAAGTGCTGCAGCAAGATAAACTGCACCTGGTCTTTCAGTTCCGTTAAAACCCCAAACAGCTTTTGGGATCAGCGGGTCGGTGTCCATGACTTCTGTTCCGTAGCACCAGCAAGGAGTTACAGTTAAAGAAACTCCAACACCTTCACTCGAAAATTTTTCCGCACACATTGCCGCTTCGGCAACACCGCCAATGCATTGATCTGCAATAACACATTCAACGGGCAAACCGTTCGGATGGCGAAGATTGTTTGATAAAAAATCTGCAGCCGCTTTTGCCATTTGCATAGTTTGATCTTCAAGCGACTCTCTAACGCCTTTTCTTCTTCCGTCAATTACAGGTCGAATTCCAATTTTCGGCATCGAGCCGATTAAACGGTTCACAAATTGTCCGGAGTTTGTTTTCATGGTTTCCTCAACTTTTTAAAATTCTTTTATAGTATTTCTCATTCTCTTGATAATATTTTTCGTTGGTAGGTATATATTCTTTTATGGCAAAAGATATGGAAATCATTTTTCGCCATTCATATAAATTATTAACAGCACCGGAAGCTACCGCTGCAACACCGCAATTGCCGATAATTGTTCCTTCAATTGGCCCGGCTATTACTTTCCTGTTGATCGCATCGGCAGTCATCTGGTTTAATAATTCATTTTGTATTCCGCCGCCGACGGCATGAAGAACATCTATTTTTTTATTTGAAACTTTTTCCAATTGCTCGAATGTAGTTTTATAATTGAATGCGAGACTTTCTAAAATAACTCTTACAATAAATCCAATATCATCTTTTGCAGTTTGGTTTGTTTCTTCAAGATAGGACAATACTTTAGCGGGCATGTCGCCTGGTTTTAAAAATCTGTTATCATTTAAATCAATCCAAGCATTTGCATACCCATAATTCAAAGCCAATTCCGCCAAGCTTTCGTATGAAAAATCATTTCCTCTTTGCGACCAATATCTTTTACATTCCTGAATAGGCCACATACCGATTAAGTTTTTTAGAAAACGTGTTGTTCCCTGAATACCTCCTTCATTAGAAAAATTATAGTTCATTGCTTCAGGAGTAATTATAGGTTCGTTAGAAACAATTCCCATAATAGACCAAGTACCAGAACTTAGAAATGCCCATGAATTATTTCCGGCAGGAACAGAAGCGACAGCAGAAGCAGTATCGTGCCCTGCACTTGCATAAACCGGGATCGATTTATCCAATCCTGTTTCGACTGCAATTTCTTTCGTAAGTTTTGATACGAATGTTCCAGGTTCAATAATAGAAGGAAAAATATTTCGGGGAAAACCGAACATATCTATTAGCTTCCAATTCCAATCTCGCAAGATTGGATCTATCAAACCTGTCGTAGAAGCAATCGTGTATTCTGCTGTTTTTATACCTGTTAAAAGAAAAATAAAAAAGTCCGGCATTAGCAGCATTTTATCTGCTACGTTCAACAAGTTGAGTTTATTTTTCTTTTCGGCTAAAAGTTGAAAGATAGTATTATACTGCGCAAATTGTATCCCGGTGTTGTTGTAAAGTTCTTCTTTGGAAAGTACATTGAAAGCTTCAGCCATTATAAAATCTGTTCTATCATCCCGGTAATGGTACGGGAAACCTAAAATTCTGTTTTCGGCATCAACCAATACATAATCAACACCCCATGTGTCAATGCAAATGCCGTCGAAGTGAGTTCCAAAATTTTCTTTGGCTTTTTGCAGCCCGGTAATTAATTCTTTGAAGATTGCCAATACATCCCAGTGCAAACCATCTAATAATTTTACGTTGTGTGTTTTGAACCTATGAACTTCGTTAAGAATTATTTTACCGTCGGCAATTACTACAACAACACAACGCCCGCTTTCAGCTCCAAGATCAAAACCGATAAATTTCTTTTCGTTCATAGATTAAAATTTTGGCTACAATTATTTTTTACACTTTAGAAAAAATTCCCAACTATTTTTTCAGATTCATGGGCGTACAATCGCATAATGAAATTTTTCCGGTTAGATTAAATCTTTCCCTTAATGTCATTAAACGATCTCTTTCCGATTCGGGCAGAACATTTACATTTCCTAATTGAATGGCTTTCCACACAATATTTGCGGTGTGTTCCAAAGTTTCCATTTTATGATATGCGCTGAATAAGTCGCTGCCGAGCGTTAACGCACCGTGATTTTCCAAAAGTATAGCATCTGATTTTTGTAAGAACGGTTTTATCTTTTCCGGTAATTCCATCGTTGAAGGCAATCCGTAAGGAGCTAAGGGAACTGCACCGAGAACAATTATAGCTTCAGGCAGAACGCATTTATTTAATGGAATTCCCGCAACGGCAAAACTTGTTGCATAAGGTGGATGGGCATGTACAACAGATTTGATATCCGGGCGCTCTTTATAAACATCGAGGTGCATTTTAACTTCGCTTGAAGGTCGGTACTTTCCGTTTTGTTCAATTACGTTCCCTTCAATATCGCACAAGATTATCATTTCTTCCGACATGAAACCTTTGCTGATACCAGTTGCAGTTGTAAGTATTTCTTTCTCATTAAGTTTAACAGAGATATTACCGTCATTTGCAGCCACATAACCGCGTGTCCAGATTCTTCTTCCAATTTCTATAATATCTTCTTTAGTTTTCTTTATATTTTGTTCCACTTTGAACTCCTGCAGATTTTATCATTTGATAATCATTAATATTATTGATTAATGAATAGCACTAAAAAAAGTTACTTTAAATTATTCTTATAGAAGAATTATTTTATCTCGCCTTGAATGTATGCAGAAAAAGGTATTTCTCCCTGCTTTCCAACAAATTTGGCATCGGGAACTTCAATCTTAAACGTATGATTTCCTTTTTCCAAAATGTCCAAATCATAAACTCGAATAGGAATAACATCTCCCGGGCACCAATTACTAAAGGAACTCCATTCAGCTTCTGTTCGCGCTTTTGTTCCGTATATGCCGTTGCTTTGAGTGTTATACATTCTAAACGGCTCACAGGATTTACCGCCCGGCTTATAAACACTAATAAGATTATTATCAAAATAAATATAATGTTCTCTTCTATTGTATTCTTCACCACCGTTGTTGGCGCCGTGGTTTGAAGTTATTAAATATACTTTTGCATTTTTGATAGAGGATGTTAATTCAATCGGCAAAGATTTAATTGTCTTTCCAACTTCATCAGTAACCTTGTAATTATTTAAATATACATAACTCGCTATCGGAGCTAAGTATTGGTTGCTTGCTTTCAAGTTTTCATCAGTCGAATTTAAGGTAACGGTCCCATAAAATGTATAATTTTTTCCGTCACATCCGGCTATTTGTTTATTTGCCGCATAAGGTACTCCAAATATGTCAAGCTCCATCCAAAAATCATATTTGCTTGAATAGTTTTCATCTTTAAGAAGAGCTGCTATATTATCGATTTCAAATTTGTAAGGCACCTCTTGAGGTGATTTGTTCTTGTCCATAAAGGGAGTAATAAATCGTGCAATTTCGATTTGATGTACTATTCTTGATTTATTATAAGGTTCATTTTTATTAATAAGACTCAAATATACGCTGCCTATTCTATCGTAATTATCGCAGGCGGCTTTAACAATTATTTCCATTTCCAATTTTTGCTTCAACCCGTTGATAAAACTAGCGGGGATTTTTGTAACATATCTTGAATTCTGAATTCGAATTACTCCTTCAGGAATGGGCTCGCTAACAGTCTCGGCATAGCCGTCATAAAACAAAACACCGTCAAATATTTTTAATGAAGAATCTTTGTTTTCTACGGCATTTTCTGATGGATTATTATTACAGCTATTGACAAATAGAATAACTAAAATTGATACCGATGACAATAAGATGCGTTTTTTCATTTTTCACAATTCATAGTTTATTCTTTTATAAAATAAACAATCTTATTGGAAATAACCATATTTTCTTTAATCCATCGGTAAAAAAAACCAATGAGCATAACTTTAACAACAGTATCGATTTTATCATGATACAACAATATTTGTGGAAAATTTTGAATTTTAATGAATTTGTCCCCAAATCAATTCATTCATGATGATTGATAGATATTTTTCTTCTAAAATATATTTTAGACTTTTGTTGATTATTTGCTATCTGAGGATTGATTTAATACATTCTGATGGTTTTCAAGAACGATTTGTTAAAACTCATACATAGAAAGCAGATTAACATAAAACATACTTTTTGAATGTGGTTGTAAACGCCATGTAAAATCTAAGCGGAGAAAAGTAAATATGTTGCCAATTCCAAAACCTGTTTCGTATAAATGTTTTGAAGTATGAATTTGCGGGTACCCATCAATCCAGCCGTATTTGCCTAAGATTAGGAAATCATATTTGTTGTTTTTATTTTGAAGCAGCAGACAGGTGCTTAAACCGTTTGAGATCAATACTGTATTTTTCTATTCTCAATCGTAACATACGTTCTGTTAATTTTAATGCGTTTGCAGTTTGAGCAATATTGCCGTGGTTTGAGGCAAGCGAATCAATGATTAATTGTTTTTCGATATTATCAATTACTGCTTCCAAACTTCCGATAGAAGAAGGCGCGTCATCAGAAAGAGCGGATTGAAGAGTCGGGGGTAAATCACTGGATCTTATAACATCACCGGTACTCAATATGGCCGAACGTTCAATACAATTTTCAAGTTCTCTTATGTTTCCCGGCCAATGATACATCATCAGTAAATCAATTGCGGAAGAATCGATTCTTTTAATTTTCAAATTATGCTTTTCATTAGTCTTCATTATAAAATGATTAATTAGAATCGGTATGTCGCTCCTTCGTTCTCTTAGGGAAGGTATATTTATAGGAAAAATATTCAGTCTGTAATATAAATCCTCTCTGAATTTTCCTTCCTTCATCATTTCTTCAAGATTACGGTTTGTTGCAGCTATCACCCTAACATTGGTTGTTAAAGTATGACTGCTCCCTATTCTTTCGAATTCTTTTTCTTGCAGGATACGAAGAATTTTCACCTGTGTATTCAAGGGTAGATCCCCAATTTCATCCAGGAAAATAGTTCCGCCGTCAGCAAGCTCAAAACGACCTACCCTTTGCGAATCTGCACTTGTAAAAGCACCTTTTTCGTGTCCGAACAATTCACTTTCAATTAAGTTTTCCTGAAGCGCCGAACAATTAACTTTTACGAGTTGTTTCTTGGTTCGGGTACTATTAAAATGAATTGCATTAGTGAATAATTCCTTGCCAACACCGCTTTCCCCCCGCAATAAAACAGTCGCATCAGTTTTGGCAACTTTTCTTATCATTTCATATACAATCTGCATTTTACTCGACGCGCCAATAATCTCCGGTGAAATTGGTTCGTTTATGGCATCAAGTAGTTTTGAATTTTCTTCGCGTAACCGAGTAAGTTCGGCGGCATTTTCTCTCAAGGCTCTAACAGTACTTGCAATCATATTCCCAATTATACTCAACAGTCTGAATTCAATTTTAAAAGAAAATGATTCGTAATATTCCAAACTAAAGCTGAATGTGCCCAGAATTTCTTTCCCCGCTAAAATAGGTACGCAGATAAGGCTGACAAGATATTTGAAATCAACAAGGTCGAGCGAGCTTTTTATGAAAAGCGGTTCGTGTTTAATTTTCGGCAACATCATCGGTATACCGGATTCAATTACTTTTGCGTGTATACCGGTATCCAATAAATATTTAATCCGTTTTTTTTCGTTGGAATCAAGTCCGTAAAATTCTTCAGCAATTATTTCACATGTTTCTCTCTTAGTAATTGTTAGAATGCAACAACTAATCCCAAGATAATCGCACGTATGTTTTAAAACCGGGTAGACTGCTTTATCAACATTCGGATTCTTGTTAAGCATGCGAGAAATCTCGTAAAGAAACGATATTTCATTTTTTTTTGTCATATGAGAATGTGTGCGGGGCCGTGGTACTTTTAATTTTTAGGTATTTGCTACTACAAAACTAATTAAATAAGGAATATTATTCAACATTCTTTATAATTTTCGGGAACCATTGTTTGCCGTAATACAAAAACAATCCCAGCGGAAGACTTATTGCAAAACCGTAAGGTAAATTGGCCGAAGCCAACCCAACAGTAATTGCAATAAGAAGCTCGAATGTATTTTGAGTAATATCTTTAAGTAAAGATATTAGGGTTATACTTTCAAAAAGAAGCATCACGCCTAAAATCGGTAATGGGAACACACTTAATATATTTTGGAAGTTATGCGAGAACAAGAATCCTATAAGAATAAATAGGTTTCCATAAATAATAACAGAGCCGGCTGTTCTTGCGCCAAAAGCATAATGCCCCGCTAAACCGCCCGAACCATGGCATGTAGGTATGCCTCCAAAAAATGGTGATATTAAATTCATTACAGAATACGTTAAACTAATTTTCCTTACAGATACATCTTTCTCAGGGAAATAATCTTTGGCAATTCGTGATGTTGCTAGAATAGAATTGCCTATTGATAAGGGTATCTGCGGAAGTGTTAAAAGAAAAAATGCGGAAATGAAATCGTTAACGGAAAAAGTTAATTGTTGTTTGGGTAATTCTATTGTTATTGAAGACAAAACCGTAATATCAAATTTGTTTAAAAATACTGACGATATAATTCCAAGAGAAATAATAAAAATTGCGGGCGGATATTTGCGGTTGCCAAATAAAAATATTCCTACTATAAAAGCTACGGCTGCTATTATGTAACCCGGCATTGCTTCGGCGACAATATAGTTTTTTAATGCAAGCATACTTAACTGTATACCCAAGCCAAATTGTATTCCCCGTATTACACATTTTGGTGTCCACTCCGCAAATTTATTTATTATTCCCGTAAACGTTAAAAACAACATCGAAATTCCTATCATTAATCCGCCTGCAAACATCATGTTACCGCTAAGTTTTTGAGAAATAATTATTGCTGCAAATGCTTTAAGCGGCTGCACAGAAATTGGGATCCCGTATTTCAACCCTGTAAATATTTGCATTGCACCAAACATTATTAATGCGCTCGCAGAATCAATCCCGGTTGCAAGGATAATTCCAATGATCAATGGCAAATCCGTTCCGATATCTCCAAATGCACCGGAAAATTCATTCCTGTCAAATCTAATATTTTGGAATAGCTTCATAATTGTTTCAATAAAGATTATGATATTAGATAATTATCAGCCCTCTCTCCATTTTCAATAGCATCGAGGATTTCATCAATTGCGTCCTCGGTTACTTTACCGTACCAATCGTTCTGAGGATAAACAATCATTACCGGTCCTTCCGTACAAACATTTAAACAGCCTGTGCTCGATACAATTGCATCAAGTCCGCGGTCGCCGCATTGCTCGGATGTATATTGAATCAATGCCGCGCCGTTTTTTTTGTTGCACGAGCCTTGCGCTTCGCCGCCTATGCGGTATGAATTGCAAATAAAGAAATGATGTTCAGGCTTTTTCATTTTAATTCTCCTTCTATCTATTATGATTTTATTTCAACGCTCATTACTGATCTCAGCCGCAGCCGCCTCCGCTGCCTGAACAAGATTCCCCGCATATAAATTTTTCAGTGCAGACTGATTTTAACGGTTCTCCTTTATAAACCCCGTTCAAACCTTCTTTAATCAACCCGTTCATTTTAATAACTTTAACTCCCAGGCTTTTTAAAATATTAATTGGATTCGGCCCGGCGCCGTTAACTAAAATTGCGCTGCAATCCAAAAGCTGTTTTGAAAGGTCAATCCATCGCCCATCGCCGCCGCCGGGTTTTGGAGTAGTTCTTTCGTCTACGAGTTTGAACTCACCGTTAACAATTCCGTAAATATTGAGAGTCTCGGCTTCGCCCAAATGCTGGTTTACAAAAATTCCTTCTTCAGTTGCAACAGCAACATATGGTCTGTTCTCGGTAGCGAATAACGGTTTACGAGCTGCCTGATTTAACATATCAATTCTTTCATCTATGTCGTTGCCAAGTAATCCTGCTGAATCCGCACGGCATCTGGCGCAATGTTTCATAGGCTTAATATATTTGGCGACTTCATTCTGAATATTTTTTATCATCTCTTTAGATGGAATTTCTATTTCTTCAAAGGCGGTATCTTTATTCGGGAAAACGGGAATGCAGTTGAACGTATCGGCTCCGAGTTTTGCAACTGTTTCAGCCACCAGTGAAATATGCTTGTCATTCAATCCCGGCAGAATTATTGAATTTATCTTAACTGTAAATCCTCTTTTCTTTAAAAGTTCAACAGCTTCCAATTGCTTATCGATAATCAAAGTGCCAGCCTGAACGCCGCGGTAAACTTTTTTATTGTAACGAACCCAGGCAAATACTTCCGCTAGAATAACCGGATCAATTGCGTTGATTGTTATTGTTACGTGCGAAACTTCATTATCGTAGAGTTCATCAATATATTTTGATATTTCCAAACCGTTTGTTGAAAGACAAAGAATCATTTCGGGGAAATTATTTCTGACAAGCCTGATTGTTTCCATAGTTTCGCGCGCATTTGCGAACGGATCGCCCGGGCCTGCAATACCGGCAACAATTATACTGGGATGTTTTGATGTTAAATTCCGCAGATAATCAACTGATTGTGCCGGCGATAAAATTACGCTGCTTACACCGGGACGGCTTTCGTTTACGCAATCAAATTTCCTATTGCAATAATTACATTGAACATTACACCCCGGCGCAACAGGCAGATGCGCTCTTCCGTATTTATGTTTCGAATCGGCTTCAAAACATGGATGCATTGATTTATTCATAATATTCTCTGTTTTTTAAAATCGTTAAAAATGTTTTGCAAATGAAATTTCATTACATGTATTTATATCCTACCGGTGAATTGTTTTGCTTGTATTCGATTAATGCATTCGAAATTTTATCAAACAGTTGTTGCGCGCCGCGATATCCGACGTGCAAAATTCTTTGTCCGCCTAAACGGTCATGAATCGGGAAGCCGACCCGCACCAACGGTATTCCCAACTTCCTGGAGATGTAATATCCTTTTGAATTACCTATTATTATATCCGGCTGCAGCGATTCAATCAATTCGGAAATTTCTTCGAAGTCGATCCCGTCTTTAATAATAATAATATCGTAATTATTTTTGGTTATAGACGGAATAACTTGTTTCATCAAACCGCTTTCGCCGCCGCTTGCCGCAAGAACTATTTGGATGCCGATTTCATCAAGGAATGACGCCATGCTAATAACAAAATCTTCCTCGCCGTAAAGAACAGCTTTTTTATCCATTATATATTTATGACCGTCGATATATGAATCTATCAACCTTCCTTTTTCCATAATATATTTTTGCGGAATTTCGCAGCCGGTTAAACGCGAGAGAAGTTCCAAAAACTTATCGGTTAAGTTTATCCCTATGGGCATCGATAGTTTGCTCAAATCAACATTAAAATTATTTTGTAGAAATTCACCCGCGCTGTCATTTGCATGAAAATCTTTAATTCTGCCGTTATGATTTCCTTTGTTAACAACATCGCCGAATTCAATACTTGCTCTTGCCGATCCCATTAGTTTGATTTGTTCAATGTCTGTTCCGCCGGGAGAAATTTTAATGTATTCTTTCCACGTCGGACTGTCGAGAGTTTCGGAATAATCCGGAAGCATTACGAAATTCAGATTAAAGTCGTTTAAAATTTCCTTTATGCAGCGTAAATCATCCGGGGAAAGGAATCCTGGGAAAATATTTATATGATTATTCTTTAACCCATCCGAAGAATTATCTTCGCTAAACTCAGTTACAAGAGCTGCGACAGCTTCGTGGAAACCGTCTATATGCGTTCCCTGGTAACTTGGCGTTGAAACCGATACAAGGTAAGGCAGATTTTTATGAACATTGTTCCGCTTAAATTCTTTGAGTAAAAGATTTAGATCTTCGCCGATTGTTTCGCTTAAACATGTAGTACAAATAGCGATAACTTCCGGGTTATACTGGCTTATAATATTATCAAGTCCTTCGGCAAAATTTTTTCCGCCGCCGAATATTGTTGAATCGATGCTAAAATTTGTTGAAGCAATATCAAACGGCTCTTTGTAATGACTGATCAAATATCTTCGAATATACGTTGAGCACCCTTGCGAACCGTGAATCAGCGGAACGCAACCTTGAACGCCTTTGAACGCAATACAAGCGCCGAGAGGAGTGCAAACTTTACATGCGTTTCTCGACGCATGAAATATTTTTTCAGTTGAGATCATTTATCAATCCGTTAAAAAATTTATTTTACAAACTGCCATACGGGGCTGAAAATTGTAGAATAAACTTCTTTGGCAAAATTTAACATACCTTCGTAACCGGCTAACGCTTCTTTCCGTTCGTGGTTGTGATCGCAAAAACCGATACCGAGTTTATACGCAATCGGTCTTTCCTTCACGCCGCCTATAAAAACATCTACCTTCATAGTTTTAATAAAGTAAGAGAGTTCAACCGGATTTGAATCATCCACAACAATAGTTCCTTCGTCGCACAGTTCACGGATAATCCCGTAATCTTCTTTTGTCCCGGTTTGCGAACCGATAACGACGGTTTTTACTCCGATCAACCTTAACGCCTTCACAAGCGAAATAGCTTTAAACGATCCGCCCACATAAACCGCGGCTCTTTTACCTTCCAGTTTTTTCTTGAATTCTTTTAAAACGGGCTGAAGTTTTGTCATTTCATTAACAACTAATTTTCTTGTTTCGGCAAGCATCGTTTTGTTGTTAAAGAACCTTGCGACTTGATACAAAGCTTCGCTCATGTCTTCAATCCCGAAATATGAAACCCGCATAAAAGGAACGTTGTATTTTTCTTTCATTTCCTTCGCGAGATACATCATTGAACCGGAGCATTGTACAACATTTATCTCAGCTAAATTAGCGCGGCGGATATCGTCCACTCTTCCGTCGCCGGTAATTGTCGCGATAACTTTTACGCCGATCTTTTCATAATATTCTTTCAGAATCCACAATTCGCCGGCGAGATTAAAATCGCCGAGAATATTTATACTGTTCTCAATTTTCTTTTCTTCGCCGGAGGAGCCTATTAGTTTTGACAAAGCACCGCATGCAATTTTATATCCGTCTTTTTTCGAACCGTTAAAACCTTCCGATTGTACCGGTATTACGTCAATATTTTTAAGAGCGCTTACTTTTCTGCAGACAGCTTCAACATCATCGCCGATAACGCCGACAATACAAGTTGAATAAACAAACGCAGCTTTAGGTTTATATTTATCAATCAATTCAACAAGCGATATAAACAATTGATCTTCGCCGCCGAACACAACATGTTTTTCCCGCAGGTCAGTTGAAAAACTAAGGCGATGTATTTCCGGCCCCGACGAAAGCGAGCCGCGGATATCCCAAGTGTAAGCCGCACAACCTATTGGTCCGTGAACTAAATGCAGCGCATCTGCTATCGGATATAGAACAACACGCGAACCGCAGAAAACGCAAGCCCTCTGACTAACCGATCCGGCTGCGCTTGGTTTTGAACACGAGATATTAAAGTTCTCGCGTCCTACAGTTGTAATTTGTCGTTCACGTTCTTTGATAAACATAGTTACATCACCAATTCTAATTTTTCCGCCGGAGCTTCAAAATCCTGTTTGTCCATAAGCGAATTCAGAATCTTTTCAAGTATTCTTAAGCCGCCGTTGTAACCAACGGTCGGGAAATAACTATGACCAATCCTATCGAGTATAGGGAAACCCATTCTAACAAAAGGAATATTTTCATCTAGCGCGATATATTTTCCGTAAGTGTTGCCTATAAGCAGATCGACGTTTTCCTGTTTGATCCATTGATGAAGCAAAAACATATCCGCTCTTTCGCCGTTTGTAAATTTTGCTTCGGGAACTGAATCTTTGAGAAGTTCTTGCATTCTTTTTTCGAAATATTTACCCGGCGTTCCGCTTACTATATAAACCGGCTTCATGTCGCATGTAAGCAGAAATTCCGTTAAAGGAATTAATTGATCGGGATCGCCGAACAGAGCGACGCGTTTTCCGTGTAAGTATTGATTCATATCCGCCATTAAATCGAGCAGTCTTCCCCGTTCATTGTTCATAGATTTCGGAACCTTTACGCCTGCATGCCTGCTAAGGGCGGTTATAAATCTATCGGTTGCAAGAAGACCGATAGGAATATCCACCAATTCAAATTTTACTTTGCATTTATACTCAAGTTTTTTTGCAGCCTCTTCCGTTGCAAAATGTCCTATGCCTAAAGAAAACTTTGCATCGCCGGCGCTTATTAATTCGGGAATTGTTGTTCCGCCTTTTGGGTACATTTGATAATTTCCGGTTAGCGGCGCATCCAAAATGCCTGAAGTATCGGGAAACAAAATTGTATTTGCCTGCATCTTTTTAGCTAAACGTTTTATCTCGCGCATATCCGCCGGTTCAACCCATCCGCTTATTATGTTTGTTTGATAATTATCCACGCCTGTTTTTTGCGCAAAGTATGAAACCAGCCCCATTACCATGTTGGCATAACCGGTGACGTGCGAACCGACATAACTCGGCGTATTACAGTGCATAATATGTTTGCCTTTCGGCACTTTGTTATCGTCGCGCGCTTTCTGCAGAATCTGGTTTATATCATCGCCTATTGTTTCCGAAAGACAGGTTGTATGAACGGCGATAACTTCGGGATCGTAAACACTGAATAAAGTATCTATTGCCGTAAGCAGGTTCGCCTGCCCGCCGAATACCGACGACCCTTCGGTAAACGAGCTTGTTCCCGCCATTATGGGCTCTTTGTAATGGCGCGTTAATGTGCTTCTGTGATATGAGCAGCATCCCTGCGAACCGTGACTGTGCGGCATACATCCGCGAACTCCAAGCGCGGCATACATCGCGCCAATAGGTTGACAAGTTTTGGCCGGGTTCACGGTTAATGCCTGGCGTTCAATTATATTTTCGGTTGTGTGTCGTAAAAGCATGATTAACTCTCTGTTAAATTGTCTCAATAACGAAGTTTGCTTCAATTTGTTTTTGGGTATCCCATGGCGCGGTTAAATATTTCCATACTTTTGCGCTTACCATTTTGTTAATGTCGTTGTAAAAATTTATCGCCCCGGTAAAACCGGCGTATGGTCCGCCGTAATCATAACTGTGAAGCTGTTTTAAAGGAACGCCCATTTTTTGAACGACATATTTTTCTTTGATGCCGGCGCAAAATACATCCGGCTTGTAAAACTCGATTAGTTTTTCCGTTTCCCAATGGTTGATATCGTCGAGCACAAGTGAATACCTTTCCATGTCAACCATCATTCCGTCATATTCTTTCAGTTCGATACCGGAATTTTTTAATCGTTCCAGTTCTTCGGGACTTTTACGAGGGTTAAAAAGTTTCTCGTCGGGTTCAACATGAATTTCTTCAATGTTCCTGCTGTCGGCATCAATTTGAATTGATGGGATAACTTTTCTGCCTTCATAGTCATCGCGGTGACCAAACTCGTAACCGGCAGAAACAGTTTTCATTCCGAGCTCGCCGAATAACTCCTGGTAATGATGCGCGCGCGAACCGCCTACGAAAAGCATTGCTTTTTTGCCTTTAGTTCGCGGTTTTATTTTTTCAATTACATTTTCAACGGCAGGCATCTCTTCGGCAATAACATCCTCAATTCTTCTTATGAGTTTTTCATCTTCAAAATATTCGCCGATTTTTCTCAAAGATTTTGCGGTTGATTTTGCTCCTATAAAATTCACTTTTATCCATGAAATTCCGTATTTCGTTTCCATCATATCGGCAACATAATTTATTGAGCGGTGGCACATAACCATGTTAAGATCTGCCGTATGCGACCGTTCAAAAGAGTCTATTGTTGAATTGCCGCTGAATGTTGAAACGAGTGTGATTCCTATTTTTTCAAATATTCTTTCTATCTCAAATGCATCCCCGCCTATGTTGTATTCGCCGAGAAGATTAACTTTAAATTCGCCTTCCGGGGGAACGTCGTTTCTTCCGATTATGTTTTTCAACAAACCGTTATTAGCAATATGATGACCGGCAGATTGACTAACTCCTTTATAACCTTCGCAACTGAAACCGAAAATGTTTATCCCCAATTCTTCTTTCATATCGCGTGCAACTGCGTGAATGTCGTCGCCGATAAGTCCCACAGGGCATGTTGCAAAAATTGCTATGCTTTTCGGATTAAAGATTTGGTAAGCTTCTCTAATTGCTTTTCGTAATTTTTCTTCCCCGCCGAAAACAATATTGGAATCCTGCATATCGGTGGAAAAACTGTACATCATAAAATTTGCATCTTCAGGGTTTTCCGTTTTGGTTTGATTTCTTCTCGTAAGCCATGAATAAAAACCGCAGCCAATGGGCCCGTGCGTGATATTTACGATATCGCGCGTCGGTCCCAGCACTACACCTTTACATCCCGCGTAAGTGCATCCGCGTTGTGAAATTATTCCTGGAATTGTTCTAACATTTGCTTGTATCTGTTGTTCTTTTCCCGGTTCATTGATTAAAATTTGTTTCTCTCTTTTCTTCCCGACTTTTGAAGGATATTTTTTTAGAATTTCCTTTTTTAACCCGACCGGATTCGGGAGTACGACAGTTGTTGTATTTTTTGATCCCATGGTTTTTCCTTTAGTCTAGAACTGTTTCGCCGGATTCTCTTGTTCTAACTCGGTAAGCTTCAACAGTTGGAATAATAAAAATTTTTCCGTCTCCGCTTTTACCGGTTTTGTTAGCTTTAATTATTGTTTGAACAGCAAGATCGACTTTTTCGCTTGCAACAATAATATGCAGCAATCGTTTTGTTTTTAGGCGCGGTTCGCCTGTGCTTAAACTTATATATTCTTTATCATCGGAAATCATTTCGACTCTTTCCAAATAATCGCCTCGACCTTTACCTCTTCCTTGGACTTTGCCCGAAGCAGTGAAAGAAGGTAATCCGACTTCGTTAAGGGCATTCTTTGTCTCGTTTATTTTCGACATTCGAATGATTGCTAATATTTGCTTCATAGTTTTTAACTCTTTTTTTAAAGTTTTTTGGTTCCCTTGCTTATTGTCCAAGCTTCAAGCACAGGCTCAATAAATATTTTTCCGTCTCCAAACTGCCCGGCATTTCCGGTTTTTGCATTATCCAAAATTGTTTCCACTACAAATTCTTTGTCGGTATCGTTAACAACAATCAACAACATATTTTTTGTAAGTTCATCGTATGTTATATCGCCAACTTTTAAGCCGCGCTGTTTCCCTCTTCCATAAACTGTCATTTTTGTTATTGCCGGAAATCCCGATTCAAACAACGCTTTCATTACAACAGGGGCTTTTTCCGGGCGAACTATAGCTCTAATTAGTAACATATTTTTATCCCCGAACTAGTTTAATATTCCATGTGTGATTAATAATTCTTCAAGTTCTTCTATTTCAAGAGGTTTTGGAATTACAAATAATTTATTCTCGTCAATTTTTTTAGCAAGCTTTCTATACTCGTCCGCTTGCGGATGATTTGCATCATAATCAATTACGGTTTTGCGGTTGATTTCTGCCCGCTGAACCATATTATCTCTGGGAACAAAATGAATCATCTGCGTGCCAAGTTTTCGCGCCAGCTCTTCAATCATTGCAAACTCGTTATCAACTTTACGGCTATTACATATCAGCCCCCCTAGCCGAACATTACCTGCCTCGGCAAATTTTACAATACCTTTGCAAATATTATTAGCTGCATACATAGCCATCATTTCGCCCGACACAACAATGTAAATCTCCTGTGCTTTACCTTCACGCATCGGCATAGCGAAACCGCCGCATACTACATCACCCAATACATCATAAAAAACGTAATCCATTTTTTGTTCCTCATCATAAGCGCCAAGCTGTTCCAGAAGATTTACAGATGTGATAATACCACGGCCGGCACAACCTACTCCGGGTTCAGGGCCGCCGGATTCAACGCATCTTACATTCTGGAAACCTTCTTTTACAACGTCGGCTAATTCTACATCTTCGCCTTCTTCGCGTAATGTATCAAGCACAGTTCTTTGGGCTAGTCCGCCAAGCAGCAATCTTGTTGAATCTGCTTTTGGATCACATCCAACAACCATTACTTTTTTGCCCATTTCTACCAGAGCGGCAACCGTATTTTGCGTAGTGGTCGATTTACCGATTCCACCTTTACCATAAATTGCTACCTTTCTCATACTGATCTCTCAATTGTTTGTGTTTGATATTCTTATCTCTATAATTATGCCATCGATATCTTATTTAAAAAGACACAAAATCTTAATGGAGCTAAATATCTTTTTTATAATCGATTAGAGGAAAAAAATCTTGTATAAACTGGTAATTGATCTAAGCAAAGAATTGACAAAAATGTAAAACACCAGAAGTGCGGGTTACAAAAACGTAAATCAAAGTAGTACGTAGTTGATAATCATCTTAATAATAATTTGGAAATTGATGCTTCAAGAGGTCATTAATGTCCCCACAATTCTCTATCAAGCGCGCGGTATTGAATTGCCTCGCTGATGTGCTGGGGTAAAATGTTTTCTGTGTTTTCAAGATCGGCAATTGTACGGCTGACTTTTATAATTCTATCATAAGCACGGGCGGATAAACCTAAGCGAGTCATAGCCATTTTTAACAATTCTTCCGAGGCAGAATCTATTTTGCAGAATTTTCTAATTTCTTTTGTACCCATATCGGCGTTGCAAAAAATATGTTTCATTTCCGAAAATCTTTCGTGTTGAATTTTACGCGCGGCTACAACCCTCTTTCTAATCTCTTCAGATTTTTCACCTGTAGAACTTGATGACAATTCCTTAAACTTTACAGCAGGAACTTCAATATGAATATCAATTCTATCGAGAAGCGGGCCGGAAATTCTTGCCATGTATTTTTGAATCATTGAAGTATTGCATGTGCACTCTTTGTTAGGATCGGTAAAATATCCGCATGGACACGGATTCATTGCAGCGGCAAGCATAAAGTTTGCAGGGAATTCCAAGGACATTTTAGAACGGCTTATTGTTACTTTGTAATCTTCGAGCGGTTGGCGTAAAACTTCCAAAACATTTTTTTTGAATTCGGGAAGTTCATCTAAAAACAAAACTCCGTGATGCGCGAACGATACTTCGCCCGGCCGCGGAATCGATCCGCCGCCGATTAAAGCTGCATCGCTAACTGTATGGTGCGGGCTTCGAAAAGGCCGTTCGGTTATTAGTGCTTTATCTTTCGGAAGTATCCCGGCGACCGAATGAATTTTTGTTGTTTCGAGTGCCTCATCAAAATTTAAAGGCGGAAGAATTGTCGGCAGTCTTTTTGCAAGCATAGTTTTGCCTGAACCGGGCGGACCAATCATAATAATATTGTGACCGCCGGCAGCTGCAATTTCCAATGCACGTTTTACGTTTTCTTGTCCTTTTACATCTGCAAAATCCAAATGATAAAAATTAACTTCCGAAAAAACTTCATCTTTGTCAGTGTAAACCGGTTCGAACTTATTTTCATCATTTAAAAATTCTATTACTTGATTCAAACTTTCGAGTCCATAAACATTAATTCCTTCAACAATAGATGCTTCTTTAACAGAATCCTTTGGAAGAATAATATTCCTAATACCCAGTTTCTTTGCTTCAACAGCAATGGGAAGTCCGCCTTTAATTTTTCGTAATGTACCGTCGAGTGAAAGTTCACCAAGCAATAGAGATTCTTCAAGTTTATCAAATGTTACAATTTCATTCGAGGCGAGAATTCCCACAGCTATGGGGAGATCGAACGCACTGCCTTCTTTTTTGATATCTGCAGGCGCAAGGTTAATCGTAATTTTTTTTTGAGGAATTTCTATACTTGAATTTTTTAGTGCGGCGGTAATTCTTTCCTTGCTTTCTTTTACCGCGTTATCGGGTAAACCGACAATTGTAATGGACGGAAGCTGTTTCTCGCTGTGCGTTTCTACTTCTACTTTGTACGCGTCAATCCCAAAAGTTGAAGCCGAAATTACTTTTGAGAACATTTATATTCTCACACCGGTTATTGCTAATCGAAAGTAATTAAAAAAATGCAAATTAAAAACCCCGGCTAAACCGGGGTTCATTTTATCCTTTGAATTTTCTTAAGAAGTCCAGCCGCTCACGCAAGTCATTAACAGGAATTAATAATTTATCTTTACCGTAAATTGCATCTTCCCTATTTGTAAAGACAAGTTCGTAATCCTTGCTCATAACTATAGCTTCTTCGGGACAAACCTCTTCGCAAAAACCACAGAAGATACAGCGCAGCATGTTAATCTCAAATTTTTGCGGGTATCTTTCTTTTTCCAATTCCGTTTCTGCAGCTTGAACTTCAATAGCCAATGCCGGGCAAACCCGCGAACACAATCCGCACGCAACGCATCTTTCAACATCATTATTTTCTTTAACAAGAACAGGTCTTCCACGGTATGAATCCGGCGGCGTAAATTTTTGCTCCGGGTACTGTAAAGTTACTTTGGGGCGCAGCATGTTTTTCAAAGTAAGTAACATCCCTTTTAAAATTACCGGGATGTACATCTTTTCCCAAAACGTTAAATCTTTTATTCTTTTTTTTGCCATAAAAAAACCTTTAAACTTCTTTCCGTCAAAAGCAGAAAAATTTTATAAACCGAATATCATTATCAACGCAGCTACCCAAAGAATATTTAACAGTGAAAGCGGGAACATAACTTTCCAGCCGAGATTCATTAATTGATCATATCGGAATCTTGGGATTGTCCATCGTATCCAGATAAACACAAACATCATAAAAAAAGTTTTGAAGAAGAATGCGCCAATCTGTAATAAAACTAAAAGCGTTGAATTTAATCCCAGTTTATCGATGTAAGGGATTTGATATCCGCCAAGGTATAAAGTAACAATCAATGCGCTTGCAATAAACATGTTTGCGTATTCGGCAAGAAAAAATCCGGCAAATTTCATCGAGCTGTATTCCGTGTGATAACCGCCAACTAATTCCGGTTCCGCTTCTGGTAAATCGAACGGCAATCTATTGGTTTCCGCAAAAGCTGAAACTACAAATGTTATAAATCCAATAGGTTGTAAAATTGCATTCCACATCCATCCGTACTGAGCGTTAACAATATCAAGCGGTTTTAACGATTGCGATAAAAGCAAAACCCCGGCTATTGAAAAGCCCATCGATACTTCGTAAGAAATCATCTGTGCAGTTGAACGAATTCCGCCGAGCAATGAATATTTGCTTCCCGAAGACCACCCCGCAAATGTAATAGCATAAACACTTAACGATGTTAATGCAAGAACGTATAAAATCCCAATATTAACATTTGCCACAACCAAATCAATTTTATATCCGAATGCTTCGAACGAAGGACCGAACGGAATTACTGCATATGTTGCAAACGCAACAAAGAGTGCAATTATCGGCGCAAGCGTGTGCAGTGTTTTATTTGCCGCGGTCGGAACAATATCTTCTTTAAATAATAATTTGAAAACATCGGCAAATGATTGAAGCAATCCGCGGTAACCAACGCGGTTAGGACCAATTCTGTTTTGAACCCACGCGCTTATTTTCCTTTCAAAATAAACAGCGTATGCCGCAATCAGCAAAAGCACAACAAGTACAATTACAATTTTAATAAGCGTAATTATTATTATTTCTAAAATGCCCATTTAAACTTACCTCAGGATTTCATCTTTTATAGCACGGAAATAATTTTACTCTATGCATTCACAGTTTGTTTTATTTTCAACTGCACTCCGAGTTCGCCGATAACATCGTAATCTAATCCTTTGAATGCATCAATCGAACGTGAAATATCTGCAAAAACGTCTTCGGCCATTTCGTATTTTGTTTTTCCGCCAAGCTGATTTGAAATTTCGGAAATAATTTTCCAACTTGGTTTGGCGTTAAATTTATGTCCTTGCATCCATCTATCGAACTTGGTGCCGAATTTGTCCCAGCGGCTCATGTTCATTCCGTCAAGTGCGCGGTCCATTTCTTCGGTTGCAACAGCCGGACGAATTCTTTGTGCTCTTCCTTTAAAGTTTACAAACGTTCCGTGTTTTTCGGCAAATGTTGATGCGCCTAAAACTACATTGGCAACCTCTGTGGTTTTGTTTTGATTTGTAGAAATTGCAATCAACAAATCAAGTTTGCTAAGTGTATGTTCCCATTCTTCGTTTAACGAAGCTAAATCGTCTTCTAAAATTAAAACTGCTTTTATCTTTGATTCTTTTATTGATTTTTGAATCCCTTCGAGATTCATTCCGTTCGCACCGTGTTTAACACCAACCAATTCTGCACCAAGAGAATTAGGTGTTTTATCTTCGCGAATTAAAATATCATCTTGATCACCGGGGGCAATGTGTTGCGCAAATGTTAGATTTGATACGCCAAGGGATTTTGCAAACTTTGTAAGAACAAAATTATCTTCACATGTAGCAAACGACGAACCAATAAATGCGATTTCATTTGATTTATATTTTTTGAGTTCTTTAGCCGCCGTAGAAATAGCTACATCCCATTCTATTTTTTGCAACTGTCCTTCTTTACGAATGAATGCGCCGTCTACTCTTGAATCGCTGTTAACGTTTTTAAATGTATTCAATCTTCCATTGTCGCACATCCAATTACTATTTACATCTTCGTTTTGTCGCGGCGTTAATCTTAATACTTCATTGTTGCGAACCCAAATCTCTGTGTTGCATCCTCGCGAACATCCAACACAGATTGAATTTGTAGACGACATTTCCCACACGCGGGATTTAAATCTGAAATCTTGATTTGTTAAAGCCCCAACAGGACATATATCAACAACATTTAATGAATATGGATTGTCGAAGGATTCGCCGGGGAAGGTAGTAATTGTAACTCTATCGCCGCGCTGTACAAATGTAAGTTGATTTTGTTTCGCAATTTCATCAGAGAAACGAATACATCGTGAACACATAATACAACGGTCGCCGTCAAATTTAACGTATGGACCGATTTGAACTCTTTTTTCTTTACGAACTTTTATTTCTTCGAAACGGCTTTCGCCGCGGCTGTGTGCGTATGCATAATCTTGTAACTTGCATTCGCCCGCTTCATCGCAAATGGGACAATCGAGAGGATGGTTTATTAAAATAAATTCCATTACGGCATTTCGCGCTTCCAAAGTTTTTGGCGATCGCGTGTTTACGACCATTCCTTCCGCAGCCATAGTAGCGCACGAAATAACAAGCTTAGGCATTTTTTCAACTTCTACAAGACAAACGCGGCAGTTGCCAGAAACAGAGAGTTTTGGATGCCAGCAAAAATGTGGTATCTCAACTCCGCCTGCCCGAGCGGCTTCTATAATTGTTTGTCCTTGGGTGAATTCTATCTGTTTTTCATCAATCGTAATTATTGGCATAAAAAAATCCTTTATGCTGCTTTATACATAAAAATATTTTTAGGACTCAAAACTATCTTTGTCAATGTTCCGGCTTCGAACAATTCATTCGACAACCCGCGAATCTCATCGGCTGAAACTTCTCTGATTTTTTTAACTGTATTTTCAACAGACCTAATTTTATTAAAATAAATCATTGATTGTGCGATGTTCAACATTCTATTTGTAGTACTTTCCAAACTTAGAAGCATATTTCCTATTAAATACTCTTTTGCACGTTCAAGTTCAATTTCATTTACTTTTTTGCTTTTGATTTTTTCAATTTCTTCAAAAATTAAACTCTGCGCTTTATGAATCGATTTTTCGTTTGTCGAAAGATAAACTCCGAAGGTAGATATGTCAAAAAATGAATTTAAAAAAGTATTCACTTGATAAGCTATTCCGTTATCCTCGCGAATTTTTTGGAAAAGCCGGGAACTGCTGCCTTCACCTAAAATGTGCGATAAGACGCTAACGCCGATTCGTTTTTTATCATTGAATCCATAAGTTGTTTTGCCGATTATGTAATGAACCTGCTGAATATCTTTTTCCACAAACAAATCCGCAGCCGGCTGTAAAATAAGTCCGCGCTTTTTGCTGTTTGTCGGTTTTAATTTTTTAGTAATATATTTTTCAGCAAAATTGATCAAGCTATTATGATTAACATTACCCGCGGCAACAATATAAAAACGGTCGAGCGTGTAGTTTTCTTTAACATAGTTAACAAGATCATCATGTTTGAATGAACGCAGATTTTTTTCTGTCCCGATAATCGGCATACCGAGCGGGTTGCCTGCGAAAACATCGCTTTCAAATTTGTCGAAAATCAATTCGTCGGGCGAATCTTCAATATCGTAAAGTTCATCAATAACTACTTTCGATTCTTTCTCAATTTCCTTCGGATTAAAAACCGAATTCTGAACCATGTCGGCAAGCACTTCAAAAGTTTTTTCGATATGTGCAGTCATTCCCCTTCCGTAAAAGCAAGTATGTTCTTTGGAAGTGAATGCGTTCAAATAACCGCCGTTTCCTTCAATTTCTTCCGATATTTTTTTTGCGGAACGCTTTTTTGTTCCTTTAAAAAACATGTGCTCGAGGAAATGACTAATGCCGCTGTTTTCGGGAGTTTCATCGCGCGAGCCAACATTAAACCAGAAGCCAAGTGAAAAAGATTTTAAGTGATTTATCTTTTCTGAAATAACGGTAATACCGTTAGGCAGTTTTGTGATTGTTATATTTTTCAAAGAAGATTTAATTACCGTTTATCCCAAATTTTGTGAAGCAAATATAGAGAAAGAGTATTCGTCAATCAAACACATGTTTATTCAAATAAATTGAACACTCCCTTATGCCACTTGTAAACTTTTTATGATCGGTTATTATTTATCACAAATAATTTTAGTTAATCCGCTTTCCATTTTATTATTTATTATCAACAAAAATTTTTAGTTTTGCACAAATTTTTCAGGCTAGAGATGATCCTCTCTAAAAAAGTATTTTTTATCGCCGCTTCATTCTTTCTATTTATCAGCAATCATGCGCAGGATTGTGGAAGTGTATTATGGAACTTAAACATTATAGATTCGTTAGGTCATTTTTCAACTTTGCCTTTACACAAACTTCCGACAACGAACGATGATTATGCTAATTTCAATGGGATTGATGAAGGTATTTTGTTGAACACAAATCCTTTGGAAGGCGCAGATGAATTCACAATCGAAGTAATTTTTAAACCGGATTCATCAACAAATCCCGCGAATAAAGAACAAAGATTTTTACATATTCGAAACGGAGAAGATGACAACAGACGAATACTACTTGAAATCAGATTGTATCCCAATCAAACATGGGCGTTTGATACTTTTATAAAATCCGAAAACTCAAAATGCACTTTAATTGATACTTCAAAAACTCATTCCGCCGGGGAATGGTATCACGTTGCATTGGTTTATGAAAAAGGTGTAATGAGTCATTTTGTAAACGGTATTAAAGAAGCATATGGAAAAGTTGAATATAAAAAAATTGAGTGCGGAAAAATATCAATCGGTGCACGGCAGGACCCGCGCAATTGGTTTATGGGAGCAATCAAACAAATACGTTTTACAAAATGCGCACTATCACCAGGTGGTTTTTTAGTGCAATAAATAAAACGCAGATGGCAAAGAGCATAATGTTAAAAAAGCTTTTCTAGAATCTCTGCGGCATCGCAAACTGCTTTATTACAAATTTTTTCTGAAAGCTTTTCATCTTTCATTTTTTTACGTCCTTCTTCGGTACTTAAATCGGCATCAAGAAGTTCTTTGCACTTTATCGAATTATTCTTTGCTTTAAATTCATCAATAAACTTATTAGAAATTGTATAAACATTTGCTTTAGCTTCTGCAGGGTCTATATCAGAATTCCAATGTTTAAGTCCGATAACCATCAAAGCTCCGGAAACTGCACCACATGTCTCGCCGTTGCGGGCGATACCGCCTCCGAATGCACTTGCAATTTTATTCGCGGTTTTTAAATCCATTCCTAAATCTTCCGCAAATGCAGAAAGTACAGCTTGCGAACAATTTAATGTTTCGTTAAAATTTTTAAATGCTATTTCGGATTTATTCATGTTTTTTCCACTATTGTTCAATGATGTTTTTAAGTTCTTTAACAAATTTTGGATGCAATTCCTTCCCGGAATGAAAAGGTAATACAAATCTTAAATTTCCCTTCCTATAAATCCTATGACTTCCTTTTTGACGAACAAGAATAAAACCGGATCTGATAAGTAATTTTTCCGCATCTTTAGCCGTCATGATATTTAAACAGTCTTATAAGGAGGGATATTCAATGGTGCAATAAAAAACAATTTATTCTCAAAAGTTTTCTTTTCTTCATCATTTAGACTATCCAGATAAAGCTCAGCTGCTTCTTGAATATTTTGAAGAGTTTCTTCGAATGTATCACCTTGGCTAAAACATCCTTTCAATTCCGGTACCGAAGCAAAGTAACCATTCTCATCTTTTTCTATTATTGCGTTAAGTCTCATTTCATACCTTTAATTTTTCACAAAAAGAACTAACTGAAAATACAAATATTATTATATTTTATTTTTCATATTTCTCAACATATTTTTCGTTGAAATTAGCAATTGCCTTGTAAGCTTTCTCTAGGATATTTTCTGGCGGAAGAAATACAATTCTAAAATGGCTCGTGCCCGGTACTTGCCCGAATCCGCTGCCAGGAACAACAACGACTCCCGTTTCTTTTATTAATTCGCTTACCCAGTGGGCATCATTTTTTATATTGTGCAATTGCGGGAATGCATAAAATGCGCCTTCCGGTTCAACACATGAAATTCCAGAGATAGCATTCATCATTTCAACAGTCATATTTCTTCTGTTCGTCAATTTTTTCATCGCAACTTCAAGATGAGATTGATCTCCCAATAACGACGGCGCAATTCCATACTGCTCGGGATGATTAGCAGATAATCTTGCGCGCAGTAATTTGTTTATAGCTTCTACATAATCTTTTAAAGTATTTTTATTTCCGCTAACAATTCCCCACCCAATTCTGAAACCCGGCACCATATAATTTTTAGAAAGTCCGCCGAAAGTTACCATTGGCACTTCCGAATTTAAAGACGCAATTGAAGTATGAGTTTTTCCATCCATTAAAAGTTTATCATAAATCTCGTCGGCAAAAATTACAAGATTATGTTCAATCGCGAGAGCGATAATTTTATTCATCGTTTCAATAGAAGTATTTGAGCCGGTCGGATTATTCGGATTAATAATAATTATGGCGCGAGTTTTATCATTAATTTTACTTTTAATATCATCAATATCCGGCTGCCATCCGTTGCTTTCATTTAGGTAGTAGGGATTTTCCATCATTTGCAATTTGCTTTGAATTGCAGTATACAACGGATAACCCGGTGTTGGAGTTAAAACATTTTCGCCTTCGTTTACCAATGCGGTTAAGCAAATATCTATTGCTTCACTTGCGCCGGTTGTAACAAAAATATCCTGAACATTTTTAATATTTTTTTTCTCAGCTTCTTTTTCAATTGCGTTAATTGCTATTTTAATCCCCGAAGACGGCGCATAACCGTTTTTATTATTTAACATAGCTTTATAAGTTTCTTCAACCAAATGTTTCGGCGGTTCCCAATCAAAAAGATTCGGATCCCCGATATTCAGGTACAGCATTTCTTTCCCGGTTTTTGCAGTTTCATTCGCAAGCACTACAATATCACGCACGGCATAAGTTACGTTATCGGTTCTTATGGCCGGCTTAATTATGAAGTTGGTCATTAATTCTCCAAATATTCATTTCTTTGACGGAAAAATTACAGTTTTATAAAACCATTCTCCACAATTCTATCGTTTATAAATTAGAAAGGATTTAAGCACAGATGACTTATAATATCAGAATGGTTTTAAAATAACACCCTTATTCTTCATCCCGTTTATTTTTATTGTGATTGGATTTTCAAAGCGAAGATGTTTGATGAAATTTTTTTCATGATATGGCTTTATTGATTGCAGCCAATTCCAATCTAATAATCCTTTTTTTTCATAATTATTGACCGTGAAATAACCCACTTTAAATGAAGTAAGATTTTGAAAGAAATGAGATCCTTGCGACGGGGTAACGTTAAAATCATGAAAGTTGGATTCTATTATCGCGCGTGCACCGTTGATCATATCCCAAGAAACAGGAATACCCAGCCACGGGTCTAAACTTCCCCACCTGCCGAGCCCTGCCAAAATATATTTTTTATTTTCATGAATAAGTTTTGAATTAAGTTTATTTATTTCATCTGCAACTTCGCGTGTATATTTTCTATCAAATTTTGCCGGATCAACAAAAACAAAATCATATATATTATTGATAATTCCATTGCCTAAAACATTATCGCTTTTGCAAATTACATTTTCTGTTTCGTGAATCTCAATATCAAGTTCTTCCTGTTCTTTGCTTACAATAAGCGGGCGCATTTGCAACACGGCAAATTCAATAGGTTGACCTTTGGGAACCGATAAGTTTACGGCGAATTCAATTTCTACCGGGGAGTTCATCCCCCACTTTCCCATTTCCATCAGCAATTCAATTATTTCCGTAAAAGGGAAAATTTTATATTTTAAAATCGGTGCAAGTGTAAAAAGATACATGCCTTCGCGCGATACTCCGTCGGATATTGATTCATTCTCGCTTGAATAAGTTGAACCGGTTGAATTAAGAGTTCCGTCCGGGTATGCTTCCGAGATATCGTATTTTTTTACGATTGAATCTCCGGTAATTGTAAAATTTGAATCAACCGGATTCATATCCAAAGCAAAAAAACATTTTGGGCTGAATTCCACTGTATCTTTTATTGTGGCAAACTGAGGAATATTTCTAGGATACTTGGTGCAAAACCTAACAGCGTTGCCGCCTTCAACAATCACTTTACCCAATCCTAATGCGGCTGAAACGATTCCATCATTTGAATGAAACGGCGGAACGGGATAAAAATTAAACGAACGCGCAACACCGGAAATTTCAGGATAATATTTTTTGTTATGTTCTGCGCCGATAATTCTTTGAACAATTACAGCCATTTTTTCTTCTTCAAGCCGGTGTTGTGTAATGCTTATATAATCTTTTGAGTTCCTGAAAAAAACCGAGACATAAATTTGTTTGATCGAATCGAGGATACGTTTTAGCGACAATTCCAAATCATCTTCATTATTCGGAAGCATTATTGTTTCATATATTCCGGCAAATGGTTGATCCTGTGAATCTTCAAGTAAACTTGATGAACGAATTGCAAGCGGTTCTCTTATTTTTTTCAAAAAATCGCGAAGTGCTTTTAAAAGGAATTCAGGAAAAACGTCTGCTTCGGCAAACCGTTTTCTTAATTCTTCATCATTATTCGAATTCAGTGCAAAGTCCCGAAGATTATTATCCTCTAAGAATTGATCAAAAATATCTACACTAACTACTAAGGCGGAAGGTACAAATACTTCTACGCCGGTGAAATGGTTTCTAATTTCAAAACTGCTGAGAAGATTATTTAAAAATCCAAGTCCGCGAGCTTTACCGCCGATTGATCCTCCGCCAATTCGAGCAAATGTAATTTTGGGATCGAACCGCTCGATGTTAAAATCAGATATTACACCTGTCTGTCTCGATCTTCCAAATTCGTGTATTTTATCGGAAATATATTTGCGAAGCCCGGCAGGGTTTGTAAAATCGGAAATTTTTTTGGGACGTAATTGGTAAGCCAGCCAAAACTCCGTCCGCGCTTTAAACCATTTTGAGAAATGATTTAATGCCGCGTGATACGATATACATTCATCGGGAATTTTTGCGAGATGTTTTTCAAACTCAACTAAATTTTTTGCCGTTCCGTACTCATTGCCTTTTTCATCTCTAAAATTGAAATAACCGAATCCAAAATTTTCCTTCAAAAAATTACCGACATCATTTAATAATGTAGGCGAATTTTTAAATACAAAACACGCTCCCATTTTTTTTGCAAGTTCTTCATGCGCATCAACAGTCGATTGAATAAGAATTGGAATATCGGGATAATTTTTTTTCACTTCTTCGCAAAATGCGAAGCCAGCTTTCTCGTTTCTTTTCCCGTCATGCGAAAAATCAATATCCGAAATAATACCGAGAATATTTTCTTTGTAATTATTAAAAAAGTGGCTCGCTTCCTCGTAAGTTGAACACAATAAAATTTTTGGACGTGCACGCATTCTTAAAAATTTATGAGCAAGGCTAATGCCCTCCGATATCAAACTTTGTGCTTGTTTATAAAGTTCGGAATAAAGAAGAGGTAAATAAGAAGAATAAAAACGCACATCATCTTCAACAAGTATTATTGATTGTACACCCGCAATTTGAATATCGTTATCAATATTAAATCTGTCTTCAAAATATTTAACAATCCCGATTATTATTCTGTAATCGCCCTGCCAAATAAAAACTCTATCAAATAATTCAATTTCCTTTTTCGAAAGCAACTCGGTAAAATTCGTGTTATCGTAACCGAGAAGAACAATAGGAATATTCAAACACGCTTCTTTAACTTTCTCCGCGAATGTAATTGCGTCCATATCCTCGATGTGCTGGGTAACAATAATAAGATCGAACCTGCGTTCATCACGTGCGAGTTTTATAGCTTCTTCACCATTGGCAACATGAATCAATTCAGCAGAATAGCTGAGATTTAATCCATGGTATTCTTTGCGGATAGCTTCGTAAAGCCGCCCTTCTTCTTCAAAAATATATGAATCATAATAACTTGAGACGAGTAAAATATCGCGGATTCGAAAACGCATTAAATTATGAAAGTCCTGCGATTTCGAGAAATTAGGTTTCTTAATCAGTTCTTTATCAAATATAATTTTTGAAGAGTTCATATTTAGCGGAGAATAAATTTATCTATCATTAGTAGTTTCTTTGCATTCACAATTAAATTTAATGAATTAATGTATGCATATGAAATTGTAATTACGCAAGAATAAAAAATATGGATGTACAGACGCATAAATAAAAATTTTGCATACATACATCCATTCAAACTAAAATGTACTTTATTCAGATTATACAATACCCTGGTCAATCATAGCGTCTGCTACTTTTAAGAATCCGCCGATATTTGCGCCGTTGACATAATTACCCGGTGTCCCATATTTATTTCCAACATCAACACAAGTCTTGTGAATGTTTTTCATAATAAGATGTAATCTTGAATCTACTTCTTCGCGCGTCCACGAAAAGCGCATACTGTTTTGCGCCATTTCCAAACCGGATGTTGCAACGCCGCCTGCATTCGCTGCTTTGCCCGGCCCATATAAAATTTTTGAATCCACAAATTGGTCAATTGCATCCGGTGTTGAAGGCATGTTTGCACCTTCGCTGATAACGTAAACCCCGTTCTTTAAAAGGTTGGCTGCGTCCTTTCCGTTAATTTCGTTTTGTGTTGCACTCGGGAAAGCACAATCGGCTTTATGATGCCACAACGGATTGAAATCAGCATTTGGATCAATGCTTGTATAAACAGCAGATTTATATTTATCTGCATATTCTTTAATTCTTCCCCTGCGTACATTTTTAAGATCCAAAACGAATTTTAGTTTTTCTTTATCGATGCCCTGCTCGTCGTAAACATAACCGTTGGAATCGGAAAGAGTTAAAACTTTACCGCCGAGATCAAGAATTTTTTCAACCGTATATTGCGCAACATTGCCGCTGCCGGAAACCAAACATTTTTTACCTTCCAGCGTTTGCCCGCGTGTGGCAAGCATTTCGGCTGCGAAATAAACTGCACCGTAACCTGTTGCTTCGGGACGAATTAACGAACCTCCCCAATTCAAACCTTTGCCTGTTAAAACGCCGGTGAATTCATTGCGTAATCTTTTGTATTGTCCAAATAAATAACCAATTTCACGACCGCCGACACCAATATCCCCGGCAGGTACATCTGTGTTTGAACCGATGTGACGGAAAAGTTCATTCATAAAACTTTGGCAAAAACGCATTACTTCACCATCGCTTTTACCTTTCGGATCGAAATCACTTCCGCCTTTTCCGCCGCCCATTGGTAATGAAGTTAAGCTATTTTTAAATACTTGTTCAAAAGCTAAAAATTTTAAAATGCCGAGATTTACCGATGGGTGAAATCTAAGTCCGCCTTTATATGGACCGATTGCGCTGTTCATTTCAATTCTGAATCCCCTATTAATCTGCACTTCGCCTTCGTCATCAACCCAAGGTACCCTAAATAAAATTATTCTTTCCGGTTCAATGATTCTTTCTAATATTTTTTCTTTCCTATACTCAGGATGTTTTTCAAAAACCAATTCCAATGATGAAGCAACTTCATACACCGCCTGATGGAATTCCGGCTCGTTAGGATTCTTGGCTTTTACTTGAGATAAAATGGAATTGACAAATTCAGTCATGGACTCTCCATAGTTTTATTATAGTTTTTATTTAATATGACTATTATTCCAAACGGTAAAAACTCATAACATTCATAATTAGCATTAACACACAAGAAACAATTGTTTTTCGGTTTAAAGCATCTTTTTATCATTTAACAAATAATGCGGTTAATAAGATACTTGTAATTGCATAATTATGCAAGATTTTGAATAATTATTAATACCTTCCAGGTGTTAATCATAGTTGAAATTTATCGATTTCTTACCTGCGGAAAATATATAGATGACTGTTCTTGCAACTAAAGCAATATCCAACTTAAGAGAACTCTTTTCGAAATACATAATATCATATTTTGTTAGATCTTCAATTCCATTTGATTTATTGCCGTACAACTGCCAAAGGCCTGTTATTCCAGGCTTTAAATTAATGCTGTTTCTTTTCTTATAATCATCGGGATACTTTTCTTTCAAAAATTTCAAATCTGATATCATTAGCGGGCGCGGTCCCACTATATTCATCTTGCCGCTCAAGACCTGAAATAATTGAGGTAGTTCGTCTAGTCCGCTTTTCCTTAACTTAGTTGCAATTGTAGTAACGGACTTATCTTCGATAGGCAGTAAAAATTCTTTTCTGTTTTGATATGTATGCGCTTTTACGGTTGAGATCGTTTTAAATTTCACAATACGGAATTTTCCATTTGTTAAGGTCAATCCCCTTTCCTGAATAAAAAGGGGGAACTCTTTCAACTCCAAAAGCAATAACAAAAAAATTATGATTTGCAGCGGCAAAGTAAGAATTATGACAATGATTGCAGTCAAATAATTAAATAGAGATGCTAATATTTTTGGCATTTATTTTTTAGAAAATAATCATCCACAAAACATAATCGAGGATTAGTATTAATGCAGAACTTAGCACGAAAGAACGAATTGTGGAAAGTCCAACACCTTCAGCCCCACCTTCAGTTTTAAAACCGATGTGACAACCAAGCAGCGAAGTAACCCCGCCGAAAACCATTCCTTTAATCAAACCGAAAATAAAATCGCTGAATAAAAAGTATCTTCTTACGGATTCAAAAAAAACATTAAATGAAACGCCGAGAAATAAGTTGGATATAAAATATGCGCCCAACAAAGAAATTGAATTTGCAAAAACAATAAGAATCGGCATCATAATTATTGCGGCGAAGAAACGCGGAGTGGCAAGAAAACGTACCGGGCTAATTCCCATCGTATCGAGTGCATCAATTTGTTCGGTAACTTTCATCGAACCGAGTTCGGCGGCGATGGATGCACCTACTCTTCCCGCAATAACAATTGCCGTTAATACAGGGCCAAGTTCAGTTATAATTGCGCGGCTTGTAGTTGCGCCAAGAAAAGACAACGGCGCAATTCCTTTTAACTGATAAGCCGCCTGCCATGCCGCAACAGCGCCAGTGAATACTGCAATTATTAATACCAGCGGAACAGAATTTACTCCTATATGTTCCATCTGGAAAAGAAAATTCTTGCGGTTCTTTATCAATGATGGCGAATATTTAAAAATATCGCCAAGTAGTTTAAATACTTGCCCGGCTTCCTGAAAAAAATCCAAAGTTTTTTTGCCGAGTTTTTGTGTGAAAGCAATAATCATAATAAATAATTTTTTCTTTGAGCAAATCTATGAAAGTTGTTTGATATTAGATATAAATTCTGTCGGATTACGTGATTCCGAAAGCCGGTTTATTATTTCTTCTTTGCCAATTGTGCCGGAAATTTCCGCGAGCAGTTTTAATTGAAGTTCGGGATCGTTTTGAGGTGTTATTAATAGAATAATTATTTTAGCAGGCAAACCGTCGTGTGAATTGAAATCGATACCGGTTTTATGAATGGCAACAGCCAGAATCGGATCCGTCACGTTTACCTTTGCGTGTGGAATTGCCAAATGTTTTTCGAGTCCGGTAGAAAACAATTCTTCACGTGTCATAACTTCTCCAATTAATTTTTCGTTACTAAGTTTATGATACTTCGAAACTTTGAGGCACAATTCCTTAATCACTTCTGTTTTTGTAGCAGCATTTGTAAAGAAAATATTTTCCGCTTTTAAAAGTTCTAAAAAGCCGGACATCCTTTTATTTCTCTTTAAAAAGTAACTCATTAACGGCGCACTTGTTATTGATGTAACCAAAGCCATTATCACTAAAGCAACAAAAACTTTTTCTTGAATTAGATTATACTTAAGAGCAATTATACCAAGTATAATTTCCATTGCACCCCGCGAATTCATTCCGAAGCCAACTGCTAAAGAATTATTTTTACTCATTCCGCCCCAATAAGCACCCAAACCGCATCCAATAACTTTTCCAGCAAATGCGAGAATTAAAAAAATAGAGACGAGTAAAAAATCAAAACTCTCGATGAAGTTAATTCTTAATCCAATCGATACAAAAAATAGTGGGGCAAAGATATTAGTTACAAACTGCTGAATAATTTCGCGTGTGTCTTGCTTAAGGTGAACAGAATCTCCGACCGCAATACCAATTATAAATGCGCCGAATATTGCATGTACGCCGATGTACTCCGTAAATGCAGCGCTTAGTAAACCAAGCACAAAAATAAAGTTTAAAATCCCGCCGGGGTAAGAAGTAAATTTTTCCAGTTTCGGAATTATATAATTGATAATTCTTCTGCCAATTAATAGTGTAAACAATACAAAACCTATTAATGAAAGAATCAGCCACTGAAGTCCCATAGCATGCGTGCTGTGTCCAATCATTCCAATTATAATCGAAAATATAATCCACCCGATTAGGTCATTGAACATTGCAGAGGTAATAATCAGCAAACCTATTTCGGTTTTAAAAATATTTAAATCCATTAATGCTTTTGCTACAACAGGCAATGCGGTAATTGACAAAGCCGTTCCAATAAAAAGTGCGAATGGTAAACGCATATCAAAATTATCAATACCCATTTGATAAGGAAATAAATACGCAACAACAAATCCTATTGCAAAAGGAAATAAAACACCTAGAAGACTTACAATCGATGCTGTTTTACCCTGTGTTAAAGCGAGACTTAAATCAATTTCGAGACCAAGTACAAGCAAAAGCAAAACAAGACTTAATTCGGTGATTCCATTAAAAGCAAAATTAGTAGCGGTGGAGTAATTAAATAGAGAATTATAAAACTCTGGGAAGATAGAACCAAAAATTGTAGGGCCTAAAATTATACCCGCGATAATTTCTCCAATAACAATCGGCTGCCTGAATTTTCGAAGCACCTCGCCGATTCCTCTTCCAATTAAAAGGATAACGCCAATGCCCAAAAGAAAATAAACTATTTCTATCGAAGTAAATTTCATAATTCTCGTTTCAGTTGGAGTTTTGTCTAACTATCAATAATGCACAAGGAATCTGGTTGAGAATAAATTCCAAATCGTGTTGAAAAATTCTGTCGAAAAGTTTTAAGCGTTTGGGGGGCGATGGAACAACTATCAAGTCTCCCGAGTTTTCCCGTGCATAATTGCTCAACTCCCATCCTTGTTTTCCATAAAGACATAAAGTCTTAACCATATTTCCCGTTAAATTATTTTCTTGAGCAAATACTTTTAATTTTTGTTCTTCTTCTTTCTGCCAGCCAATTCTTTTCTCTTCTGTCTCTTGAACAGAACCGCCGTCGGAGATTGTAATTGCAAGTCCCGGTATTTGAAATTCTCTTATAAGAATAAACTCATCGGCATTTTCCAGTTTTGCAAGTTCATAACCTTTTTTAATAGAGAATTCACCAAGAGGATTGTACTGAACCGATACGCAAAATTTTTTAAACCGCAAAGCATTTTCAGAAGGATTGGTAAGGATAAGAACTGTACAAGCAGCTTCTCTCATAATTTTACGTGCGACAGATCCAATGTAATATTTTAACATGCTTTCTTTTTCTAACGCGCCGCTGATTAAAAGATCAGCTCCTTTTTCGGAACAAGTATTAATAATTACTTTAGCTGGTTCACCAACCTTCCAAACTAATTCGCAGGAATTCTCATCAATGCCGGCTTTATTCAACAAGTTTCTCATAAGTTCAACAGTACCGCTGTTTTTTTCACCAACATGAATTAAACATAACTGCGAACTGAATAAATCCCTCAACCTTTTGGCAGTTTTAAGAAGAGATAAAGCGTTGGGCGAAAAAGTAATTGCAAGTCCAATCTTTTTAAATATCATTTTAATTTTTTGATTTGTTTTTGTTTTACAATTTACAAAAAGATTGTAAGAGAAAAACTTTAATGCTGTCAATTTTTTTATTTTTTATCTATATTAAAGTTGGAATATGAAGCAGGATTTTAAAGGATTGTATTATTATTCTTGACTTCGGAAGAAGGTTCTTGATTCAAAGTCAAACTTTATTGTTTAAAAGTTAGTTTATGCTCAAAAACAAAATCATGAGTAAGTAATAGGAAGTTTAGTTTTCGAAAAAATATTATTAACAAACAATTTATAGTGAATGACATGAACATCGAAATCATCGAAAGAGAAACCAAGGTAGTTATTCCTGAAAATTTACCATTCGGGAAATATTATACCGACCATATTTTTGAAATGGATTACGTTGCTTCGCAAGGCGGATGGCAAAAACCGGTAATTAAAAAATTTGAAGACTTGCATCTAAGTCCCGCCGCAATGGTTTTGCATTACGGTCAGGCAATATTTGAGGGATTAAAAGCATACAAACAGGATAATGGAAGAATAGCATTATTCCGCCCCGAGAAAAATGTTGAGCGTTTAAATCGATCGGCAAAAAGAATGTGCATTCCCGAAGTCGATCCTGCACTTGCGCTGGAAGCAATTCTTGATTTGGTAAAAGTTGATAAAGAATGGATCCCTTCGCGCCCGGGTTATTCGTTATATATCCGTCCTTTTATGTTTGCAAGCGAACCGAGTTTTGGCGTTCGCCCGGCAGATAATTATAAGTTTATTGTTATGCTCAGTCCGGTTGGACCATATTATCCCGAAGGATTTAAACCGGTTCCGATAATGGTTACTGATAAATATGTCCGCGCAGTTCGCAAAGGCACAGGCGAAGCAAAAGCTGCAGGCAATTACGCGGCGGGATTAGCCGCGCAAGCCGAGGCAAAAAAAGAAGGATACAGCCAAATTTTATGGCTCGATGCCGTTGAACAAAAATATATTGAAGAAGTCGGCGCGATGAATATTTTCGTAAACTTTAAAGATGAAGTTGCAACGCCGATGTTAAGCGGTTCTATTTTACCGGGTGTTACCAGAATGTCTGTTCTTCAAATATTAAAAGACTGGGGATATAATGTAAATGAAAGATTGATTTCACTTCAAGAAGTTATTGACGGTTATAAAGCAGGTAAACTTCTTGAAATTTTTGGTACAGGAACTGCCGCTGTAATTTCATCAGTCAGTAAATTAAAATACAACGAAGAGATTTTAAAATTCAGCGATGAAACCGCCGGAGAACTCGGCACAAAATTATACAACGAATTAACAGGAATTCAATACGGAAGAATTGAAGACCGTCATAATTGGCTAACTTATTTGGATTAATACTATAATGAATAAAATATCCCAGAAATTTTTCCACTCATTAACGGTTGTTGTTTTTTTAACAACAGCCGTTTTTTGTCAACCAAACTCAAATCCTAAAAACATAATTTTGCTCATCGGCGACGGAATGGGCTTAAGTACGGTAACAGCTTCGGTATTCTCGATTGAAAATGATCCGTTCAAAAAATTTAAATCGATCGGCTTAATGGTTACATGTTCAGCAGATAAACTTGTAACCGATTCTGCTGCAGGAGTTACTGCACTCGCTACTGGGTACAAAACTAAAAATTGGAGTTTATGTGTTTCCCCCGAAGGCGATACATTAAAAAATCTATTTGAATTCGCTAAAGAAAAAAATTATTCAACCGGTATAGTTGCCACAATTTCGTTTACAAATGCTACACCTGCCGGATTTTATGCTCATTTTAACAACAGAAGCGACGAAAAAGTAATTGCGCGACAATTTTTAGACAGCGACATTGATGTAGCTATTGCGGGCGGAACAGATTTTCTTTCTACAAAAATTTATAGAAATACTTCTAACGATTCAATAACATTCATCGATTCTATTAAGAACAAAAACTACTCGTACTTTGCAAGTTACCCGGAACTTAAGGTGAATAATTCATCGAACAAGTTTTTAGCGTTGTTAGATAAATATTCTCTGCCCAAAGCGCCGCAACGCGATTATACTCTCGGCGATTTAACTAATATTGCAATCGATAAACTTTCGCAAAACAAAGAAGGATTTGTTTTGATGGTTGAAGGTTCTTTGATTGATAAAGGTGCAGAACAGAACAATTACGAATACATGATTGGCGAACAAAAAGATTTTAACTATGCCGTAAATGCCGCTTTGGAATTCGCTGAAAAAGACGGTAATACTCTTGTTGTTGTTACTTCCGACCATGAAAGCGGCGGCTTTGCAGTTAAAGGAACCGACAGAAAAAATATTGAACCTCACTGGGCTGTTAAAAGCTCACACACAGCTGCAATGGTTGGTATTTATAGTTTCGGCCCCGGCTCCGAAAAGTTTAACGGTATTTTGGAAAACAACAAAGTTGGAAGGATTCTTATTAATTATATAGAACCAAAAATTAACTGGTAATTTTTTTAGTCCCCTCTTGACATAGTGCTCATCCGTTCACTATATTCGTAGTGAACAAACGAGCACTACTATGAAAAAAGACGAAATAACCGACCGCCAACAGGAAATTCTGAACTTCATTCAGGATTATGTTGAGTTTAACAGCTATCCCCCAACTTATAGAGAGATTGGCAAAAAATTTAACATCGCAAGCACATTTGGCGTTAAACGCCATATCGATGCCTTGGTTAAAAAAGGATACTTAAACAATTCCAACAATCTAAGTCGAACACTGACATTGGTTGTTAATAATAATCCTATTCATAAAGAACCGATAGTTGAGATACCGGTCGTAGGCCGTGTTGCCGCAGGTTACCCAATTCTCGCAGAAGAAAATATTGAAGGTCACTTAACCATTGACCGGAATATGATTAACAGCACAAGTGATTGTTTCGGATTAAAAGTGCGCGGCGATAGTATGATTAACGCGGGAATTCTCGAAGGCGATTTAGTCATTGTTTCTCCTCAAAAACAAGCATCAAACGGAGATATTATTGTTGCTTTGCTCGGCGATGAAGCAACAATGAAACGCTTTCAAATAGAAGATGGTAGAATTTTCCTTATTCCCGAAAACGAAAAATACGAACCAATACCTGTTAACAATACCGAAGAATTTTCGATAGTAGGTAAGGTTATAGGTGTTTTCAGAAGCTATAACTAAAAGAGGTACAAAATGAAAAGTATATTCTTTACATCGGCAATTATAAATAGAAATAGGGTAAAATTTTTATACGGTTTAAACGAAGTTACATTGGAACCGTATTACATCTGCAGAAATAAAACAGGCAAAAAAGTTTTATACGGCAAACTTAACGGTTCAAATCAAATAAAGAGCTTTGAATACGAAAAGATATCGAACATAAAAATTCTTGGTTTCGAAAGATTTTCGCCTATAATACCGATAATGCCGTTATATAATTAATGAGAATTATGGCTGGAAATAGAACAAAAAGAGAACGCGTTGATCATTTGATCGACCACCTTTGGAGCAACGGCTATTTAACTTTAAGCCGCAAGTTCGGAAAATATTTGCCCGCTCCTACCCTTCTCGGCAATTACGAGGTAGACGCAATTGCTAAATACAAAAAGAAAATTGCAATAGGATTAACTTTATCCAAAGAAGAACTTAATGATCCGTCACTCGTTACAAAATTAAGTTTTATTACTCATGAAAAATCAAAATTCCCCAACAATAGAGTTACATTATTCCTTGGTGTTCCAAACAATATGCTTATTAAAGCCCACATGCTTGTTGCCGGTTTGGATGATGAAACAAGAAATAGTATAAAGATTGTATCTCTTCCGGAAGCAAGCAAGAACTAACCAAAACTTCTAAAAGTTGAACAAAACTATTTAACAAATACCTTTAAAAAGCATTATCCTTGACATTTACTGCATTGAGACCTATTTTTTCGAGCCAAAAATAAAGGGCAGGAAAGTATTTGTCTGTTAAATTAACCAACTCCGAGATAGAATCCATAGAAGAAGTTAAAGCGAAAGGCAACATTCCACGGCACATTGCAATAATTATGGATGGCAACGGAAGATGGGCAAAGAAAAGAAATTTACCCCGTGTAGCCGGTCATCAGCGCGGTGTTGAATCAGTCCGTTTCATTGTTGAAACTTGCGTAAGTCTCGGTGTAGAAATTCTTACTCTTTATTCTTTCTCAACGGAAAATTGGAAACGTCCCAAAGATGAAGTGACCGCCCTGATGCGCCTCATAGTAAAAAGTCTTCAGAATGAAACCAATGAATTAAATTCCAACAACATCAAATTAACAGCAATAGGTAATATAAAATCACTCCCGGAAATTGTTCAGCAAGAATTAAATCAAGCGTTTGAAAAGACATGCAACAACACCAAGATGACGTTGAACCTTGCTTTAAGCTACAGCGGAAGATGGGAACTTGTAGAAGCAATAAAGAATATAAGCACACAAGCTGTTTCCGGTAAGATAAAACCGGAAGAAATATCCGAGGAATTAATAACAAAAAATTTAACAACCTCGGGAATGCCCGATCCGGATCTTTTAATTAGAACGAGTGGTGAATTTAGGATAAGTAATTTTTTGTTGTGGCAAATTGCATATTCCGAAATTTTTGTCTCCGAAGTTCTTTGGCCGGATTTTAGATGTAAAAATTTAATAGAAGCCGTTAAAGATTTTCAAAAAAGAGAAAGAAGATTCGGCTTAGTAAGTGAACAATTATCGGATAACTTGAGCAAAAAAAATAATGCAAATAATCACTCCAAGAAGCTGGCTAAAGTATAGTCTCGTCATATTTTTATTTTCGTCTATTGTAATTTACCCGCAGATTCAAAAGGTGAATTACAAAATACTCGGCATTTCAGTTGTCGGGAATAAAACAGCCGATGCACAAACAATCATCGCAAACACCGGGCTTAAAGTTGGTGACGAAATTGATATCCCCGGCGACCAAACAAATAACGCAATTAAGCGTTTATGGAATTTGGGAATATTTGAAGATGTAAATTTAACTATAGAGAAAAAGGTCGATAACGGAATTTTTCTTAGAATTGATATCAAGGAATATTCCCGGCTGGAATCCGTTGTATTGCGGGGCAATGATGAAGTAAGCGAAGATGATATCAACAAAAAGATAACCATAGTTAAAGGCCAGACTCTTAAACCCCAGGAAGTTGCACGATTTCTTTCCAAAATAAAAGCGCTTTATGAGGAAGAAGGTTTCCTCAATGCAAAAATTGAAGAGCATTATTATTCATTTTTCCAGGCGGATACATCCGGTGAAGAAATAACCGTTACGTGGCGAAACAACAAAAATCTTTCGCAGGAATATCAAACTACTTACGAAGTAGAAAAATCTGTTTCGATGAATGCAATATCGAGAGTTCAAACAAGAACTTTGTTGATTTTGGATATTGATGAAGGCAATGAAGTTTCGGTTGCGAAGATTTCATTTACGGGCAACACCGCTTTCGATGATGACGATTTAAAAAGTGAGTTCGATGAAACAAGCGAAAAAAGATGGTGGAAGTTTTGGTCGTCTTCCAATTTCAAACGCGATAAATTCGAAAAGGACAAGGAACTATTAGTAAAATTTTACCGCAAGAACGGCTACCGAGATTTTATGATACTCGGCGATTCGGTTATTTATTCGGAAGATAAAAAAGATCTGGACCTAATTGTAAATGTTTACGAAGGACCACAGTATAAAGTTCGCAATATAGTTTGGGAAGGCAATTCTGTTTATCCTGTTGAAGCGTTGAATGATCGTCTTGATTTTCAGAAAGGCGATATTTTTGATTACGAAAAATTCAACCTGAATCTTCACTATAACGAAAAGCAATCCGATGTATCTTCGCTTTATCAAGATAATGGTTACTTAATGTTTCAACTCGACGAAAAAGAACAAATTATTGCCGGTGATTCAATCGACATCACAATCAAAATGAACGAAGGCAACAGGTTTAAAATCGGTAAAGTTGATGTACTCGGCAATGAAAAGACAAAAGATAAAGTAATACGCCGCGAACTTTATACAATACCCGGCAACTATTTCAGCCGCGCATATATTTTAAGAAGTATTCAGCAATTATCCAACCTACAGTACTTCAATGTAGAAGCACTATATAAAGGAATAGATTACAAACCCGTTAACGACAGTACTGTAAATGTTTCATATAAAGTTGAAGAAAAATCAAGCGACTATTTAAATGCTTCCGTTGGTTATAGCGGTGCGTTCGGATTTAGCGGGGCTGTTGGTTTTACACTTTCAAATTTTTCTATTACCGAACCGTTCCAAATGGGCGGCGGACAAATTCTTAATTTTAACTGGCAGTTCGGTGTAGGCAACTACTATAGAACATTCTCTCTTGGTTTTACCGAACCTTGGTTTATGGATACGCCGACTCTTGTCGGCGCGGATATGTTTGATACACGCCAGCAGTATGTTTACGATTTACGTCAAAGTGGAATTACATTTAAACTCGGAAGACGTTTAACATGGCCCGACGATTTCTTTTACGTCCAGGGTATTTTCAGATTCCAATACAATGATGTTATTAATGGTCAAGGCTACTACCAGGAAGGCGTTACACGGCAATATACAATCGGAACAGTTATTTCGAGAACCGATATCGACAATCCAATATTCCCCGCACGCGGTTCAAAATTTTCATTAAGCGGAGAACTTTCCGGTGGTCCGTTCCTCCCCGGCAATGTCGATTATTTTAAACTGGATTTTAAATCGGAATGGTATAAACCGCTTTTCAATTCCAATAGAGTTGTTTTATATACAAGTGCCGACATTGGTTACATCGGAGAATTAATTTCCGACACTCCAATTCAACCGTTTGAATTATACTATATGGGCGGTAACGGAATGATTATAGCTACAACTCCTTTGCGCGGCTACGATGATAGAAGTCTCGGTTCACAAACTTCAAGCGGAAATGTTCTTGGAAGTAAAGTAATGACTAAATTTACAACAGAAATTAGAGCAGCTTTGGCATTAGAACCAATACCGATTTATTTATTGGCATTTGCTGAGGCGGGTAACGTATATTTCGATATAAAACAAACAAACTTATTCGATTTGAAACGATCTGTCGGTATCGGCGCAAGAATTATGATCAATCCGATCGGTCTATTAGGATTTGATTACGGTTACGGTTTCGACCGTAGAAGCGTTGACGGCGAAGAACCGCAATGGATGTTTCACTTCCAATTCGGTAAAGGTTTTTAACAATTAATTTATAATGAGGTTAACGTGAAAAGAAGTATTTTATTTTTTACAATTTTATTTGCTACACTTGTAATGGCTCAAACAAATAATGCGCAACCTTCTCAATTCAAAGTTGGTTATGTAGATTCTGAAGTTATTTTAGCTCAATACCCCGAAGCAATTAAAGCAAAAAGCGATTTGGAAGGTATGGTTGCAGGATGGAGAAAACAAGCCGACAGCATGACGGCTGATTTGCAAAAACAATATGCAGATTTCCAAAAACAAGCAAATACAATGAAGCAGGAAGAACAACAAAAAGTGCAAAAAATTATCCTTGAAAAAGATCAACAAATACAGCAATATAACCAGCAAAAATTTTCTCAGCCTAACGGCGAGTATTTTGTTCAACAGGATAAATTGATGGCACCGGTTAAAAAGAAAATCTTTCAAGCTATCGAAGACATTGCTAAAGAAGAAAGTATGCAATACGTTTTGGATAAAGCAGGTGAAGTTATTGTCCTTTATGCCGACGCACAATACGATGTTACTTTCAAAGTGCTCGATCGCTTAAAAAGAGGTAAATAATAATTTAGACGGAAATAGATCATGAAGAAGATAGGAATAGTTCTATCATTTTTGTTTTTTGCAGCATTAACAACATTTGCTCAACCAAAAATCGGTTACGTTGACAGCGACACGATTATGAAACAACTGCCTGAAGCTCAGGATACTCAAAAGAAGCTTGACGCTTTGATTAAAGAATGGCAGGAAGAATTAAGCAAGATGGAAAGAGATTGGAAAGCCAAATACGACGATTATGAAAAAAGAAAATTGATACTAAGCGAGCAAAAAAGAGTCGAGATTGAAAAAGAACTTGTTGCAATGGAAGACGCTACTTCGAAATACCGCCAGGAAAAATTTGGCGTTCGGGGCGAACTTTTCCAGAAGCAAGAAGAGCTTATGAAACCGATTCAAAACAGAATTTTCAACGCGATACAGGAAGTTGCAAAAGACGAAGATTATGATTTTATTTTCGATAGAAGCGGAGATATTATTTTCTTATTCGCTAAAGAAGAATACGACGTTACAAATCAAGTGCTCGAAAAATTAAAATGAGTTCTTATGAAAATTAAGCTTAAAGATGCCGCCGACTTTGTCGGCGGTGTTGTTATCGGCAATCCTGATGTTGAAATTTCCGGCATTGCAAAAATCGATGAAGCACAAAAAGGCGATTTAACTTTTCTTTACCTCCCTGCTTACGAAAAATTTTTAGAAACCACGAAAGCTTCCGCCGTTATTATAAGTCCGGCATTTCAAAAAACACGCGGCGACTTAAATTACATCGAAGTTAAAAATCCGAATGTTGCACTTCAAAAAATCATAACAACATTTTTAAAACCAAAACTTCATCTTAAAGGAATAGATTCATCGGCATCGATTGATCCTTCCGCAAAAATTGGTAAAAATGTTTCCGTAGGAAAAAATGTTGTTATCTCTGCAGGCTGCGTTGTAGGCGATGATGCAATGATTTATCACAATTCCGTTTTAATGGAAAATGTGAAAGTCGGATCAAGCTGCTTAATTTATCCAAACGTTACAATCCGCGAAGAATGCATTCTCGGCAACAATGTTATAATTCATTCAAACACATGCATCGGTTCGGATGGATTTGGTTATGTACCGAATCAAAAAGGTGAATACGAAAAAGTGCCGCAGATTGGCAATGTGATTTTGGAAGATGATGTCGAACTCGGTTCCAATGTTTCTATCGACCGTGCGGCATTCGGCTCTACTGTTTTGAAAAAAGGAGTTAAGATTGATAACCTTGTTCAAATTGCTCATAATGTTGTAATTGGAGATCATACGGCAATTGCTGCTCAAGCCGGTATTTCCGGAAGTACAAAAGTCGGCAAACATTGCATGGTTGCAGGTCAAGTTGGAATTGTTGGACATATCGAAATCGCTGATGGTTCTATTTTAGGCGCACAAGCAGGAATTTCAAAATCGATAACAAAGCCGGGGAAATATCGGGGTTCGCCCGCGCAGGAAATGTCTGCCCAGCTTCGTATTGAAGCACAACTGCGCAACGTTCCGGCAATGGCAGAAAACATTAAGAAATTAGAAGAAAAAATTGCATCTTTGGAGCGTAAAATTTTGGATTTAACTCAATCTAAAGGAAATTAATGCTCGAACTTCAAAGAACAATTGCCAAACCGGTTTCAATTTCGGGAACCGGATTACATACAGGAACTTCATGCACATTAACTTTCAAACCCGCTCCGGAAAATTACGGGATCAAGTTCGTAAGAGTTGACCTCCCCGACAAACCGGAAATTCCAGCCAATGCAGATTATGTAGTTGATATTTCAAGAGGTACAACTCTTGGTATTGGCGGTGCAAAAGTTCACACGGTTGAACACGTTTTAGCTTCAATTGTCGGTTTGCAAATAGATAATATAATAATTGAATTAAACGGGATTGAGCCGCCTGTTGGCGACGGCAGTTCGATGCCCTTCGTAGATAAATTAACCGAAGCCGGTTTTGTAACTCAAGATGCACCTAAAGATTATTTGGTTATCGATCAAACTGTTATGTACAGCGATGAAGACCGGCAAGTTGATATCGTTGCACTTCCGATGAACAGTTATCGAATAACAATTATGGTGGATTATCAAAACCCTGCGCTTGGAAGTCAACATACCGGTTTATTCGATCTCGAAAAAGAATTTGTAACCGAGTTTGCACCGGCACGTACTTTCTGCTTTTTAAGCGAAGTTGAAATGCTTGCAAACAACGGTTTGATTAAGGGCGGAAATATCGATAACGCTGTTGTTATTGTTGATCATGAAATCGACAAAGAAAGTTTAGAGAGATTGAAAGAAAAATTGGAACTTGATGAAGAACTTTCAGTAACTCACGAAGGATTTTTGAGCAACAACAAACTTCGTTTTAAAAACGAACCCGTACGCCATAAACTTCTTGATATGATCGGTGATCTCGCGTTAATAGGCGCACCGATAAAAGCGCAAATACTAGCCGCACGACCCGGGCATAAAGCCAATGTTGAATTCGCAAAAAAAATTCGGGCTCTTTATCAGCAGAAAAAAATTGTCAAGAAATACCAGCTTGTAAAAAAAGAAGGCGTTGTTTTCGATACCAATGCTATTCAAAGAATTTTACCTCACCGTTATCCTTTCCTTTTGGTTGATAAAATTGTTGAACTCGATTTGGATAAAAGAGTTGTGGGAATAAAGTCTGTTACCGTTAACGAACCGTTTTTTCAGGGACACTTTCCCGGCAACCCGGTTATGCCTGGAGTTTTGATAGTAGAAGCGATGGCACAAGTAAGCGGCATCTTAATTTTAAATGCATTGAAAGATCCTGAAAATCATCTTGTAATGTTCATGAGTATTAATAATGCAAAGTTTAGAAAACCGGTTGTACCCGGCGATCAATTAATACTCGAAGCGGAATTAATTTCACAAAAAACGAAATATTTTTCTATGAAAGGTACAGCTTACGTTGATAACAACGTTGTTGCCGAAGCAGAATTTATGGGCGCAATTGTACCTAAAGAACCTAAATCTAACGACTCCAAATAAAATCATGAACCAAATTCATTCTACCGCTATTGTCAGCTCCAAAGCTAAAATTGGAAACAATGTTGTAATTGAACCTTTCGCAGTAATCCATGATGACGTTGAAATAGGCAACGACTGTTTTATAGGTTCGCACTCGGGAATTTATAACGGTGCAAGGATTGGCAACGGTGTTAAAATTTTCCAAAGTGCTTCCATAGCCAACAATCCGCAAGATCTTAAATACGCCGATGAAAGAACATTTTTATATATCGGCGATAATACTGTTATCCGCGAATTCACTGCGCTCCATAGGGGTACAACAGCCACCGGTAAAACGGAAATCGGCAGCAATTGTTTAGTTATGGCTTTAAGTCATATTGCCCACGATTGCATAATCGGCAATAATGTTATTGTTGCCGGCGGAGTAATGATAGCAGGTCATGTTCATGTTGAAGATAATGTAATAATCGGCGGGTTGTGCGCGATTCATCAATTCGGAAAAATTGGACAGCACGCAATGGTTGGCGGCGGTTCGATGGCTAACGCCGATATTCCTCCATATTGTATGACAAGCGGTTACCCGGCAAGATTTATGGGGTTAAATATTATAGGTCTGAGAAGAAGAAATTTTTCCAACGATGATATTAATGCAATCAAGGAAGCTTATAGAATTTTTTACAATTCGGGTTTACTGCACACTGAAGCGGTTGAAAAAATTAAAGAGCAATTCCCCGACAACCGTCACGTAAAAAACATAGTTGAATTTATAAGCACCTCTCAACGCGGTGTAATGAGAAAATGAACTGGCACCTAATTGAATCGGGTGCAGGCACTGGGAAATTCAATATGGATTTTGATATTCAGCTAGTGCATAATTGTTCGTCTCAAGATTCTTTTTTCCGGCTTTATAGATGGCAGCCATATTGTATCTCGCTCGGCGCAAATCAAAATTTTAACGACATCAATCTTGAAAAAGCAAAGACAGATAATATCGATGTTGTTCAGCGCCCGACAGGCGGAAGAGCTATTCTTCATGCTGAAGAAATAACTTATTCTGTAGTACTTCCCTATTCTCACGTTTTTAGCGCAAAAGAAATTTATCATAAAGTATCTATTGCTTTAATTAATGGGCTTGCAAAATATCACCCTTCACTCGGCAAATCGGAACTTGAAAATCTTCAACCGGATTTTTCTAAACTACTTCAGCGGCCGTCGGGAGTTTTATGCTTCGGAAGCACTGCTAAGAACGAGGTTAAATTCAGCGGTAAAAAGATAATAGGCAGCGCGCAACGAAAATTAAACAATGCTATACTACAGCACGGTTCAATACTTTGCGGGACTTTCCATAGAAAACTTGTAGATTATTTGAATACAGATGATGAAACAAAACAAAAATTATCTCATGAACTTTCAGATAAAACTATTGAAATAGAGACAATACTTAACCAAACGGTTGATTATGAGAAATTGCATCAATGCTTGGTTGAAGGGTTCGCCGAGACGTGGCAGATTGAATTTTTGCACTATGAAAAATTAAGTACATAAAAAAATATCATAGAAATTTCATTCCATCGTATCTTAGTATTAAATTTAACAATGAAAAACAATCTTCTAGTGATTACTTTCGATCTATGAAAAAAATATTCTTCTTATTATTTATTGTTCTAATTATACCGCTTGCGGCCCAAGAGGAAAATGATTTTGAATTCTTTTTGAAGGGTACGCAAGTAACCGATATTTCCGATTTTGGAAATGAAATTTGGTTTGCTACAAACGGCGGCGGAATTTTCAAATATTCTGCAAAAGATAAAAACTGGGTTCAGTATTCAACATCAGGTGGAAATTTACAGCACGATTTCTTTTATTGTGTAGCAGCCAATGATAATTATGTTTGGGCCGGTTCAACCGACGGACTTTTTATTCTTGATAAAAAAAGAAACAACTGGACAAAACGTAAATTCGGACTAGGCGGACAACTTGCAAACTGGATTCGAGCATTAGCTTTCGATAAAACTGAAAACGTTTTGTGGATTGGAAGATTTCAATATCTTACCAAATATGATTTGAAAAATAGGCGATACACCGACTACGATTTAACAGTCGGCGGAAATGTAAAATCGAACAACATAAAAACCATAACGGTAGACAGCGATTCTCTTGTTTGGTTTGGAACCGAAGCCGGTGTACACAAGTATGATAAATCGAAAGAGTTAAACGCGCCCGATGCAATTAAATTTTACGATAACCGTTATAATTATTTTAACGGCGAAGGAGACCAAGTTTCGGTTTCTGCCATTTTGATTGAAAGGGATTTTGTATGGCTGGGTATGGATGAATTTATTACTCCCGAAAGACCGGAATTCAATATAGGCGGGTTATTTAGATTCAATCGGAAAAATGATTGGTTAAGACTTGATGATTCAAAAGGACTACCGGGAAATGGTGTGCATGCCCTTGAATTGACAGGGAATTATATTTGGGGTTCGTTCTACCAGTTTGGTTCTTCAACAAAAGAAATTTACGGCCGTGGATTAGCCGTTATAAATAAAATGACGAACAAAATTATTCCCGTGCGCAATGATAATATTCCGCAAATCATCAATACGATTTTTTTTGACGGAACATTTTTATGGCTCGGTACCGATTCGGGATTAATTAAAATAAATTTTTTCAACAAACTTGCGCAATGGCCAACAGGAGCTAAGTGATGCTTGATATTCCCTTAAAGCGGCTTAATAATTTAAAGAAGAAATTTTATAACAAAAGAATTGCCGTAGTGGGTGACATGATGCTTGATTGCTATTTCTGGGGAGCAGTTAGCCGTATATCCCCCGAAGCGCCAGTACCTGTAGTTGAAGTTGATAATGAATTTTACAGATTCGGCGGCGCGATGAATGTTGCGAAAAACATTTCCACTCTCGGCGCCGTCCCATTACCCATTGGGGTTATCGGTAATGATAACGAAGGGAAATTACTTCGTAACTTAATGTACGATTCAAAAATCTCCGACGCTGCAATCGTTGTGGATAAATCGCGGCCTACAACCGCCAAAACAAGAGTGATTGCAAATGATCAACATGTTGTTCGTATTGATAAGGAAAAAACTTACGCAATCAGTTCTTCGGTTGAAAAGAAAATTTTAGGTATCCTAAAAAAAGAAATAAAAAAGCTCGATGCTATAATACTTCAGGATTACAACAAAGGAGTATTAACAAAATCGCTTATTGAAGAAGTAATATCTATCGCTAACGAATCAAAAAAAATTATTACAGTTGACCCCAAATTCAATAACTTTTTTGATTATCAAAATGTTACTGTATTTAAGCCGAATAGAAAAGAAACCGAAGATGCGCTTGGAATTAGAATTAGAGATGATAACGAAATAAATACCGCCGGGTTTAAGCTTCTTGAAAAACTTAATTCAAAATATGTACTGTTAACTTTGAGTGAAAGCGGTATTGCGTTATTTGAAAAGAACAAAGTAGTTCGCCGCGTTCCAACAAAGACACACAAAGTCGCGGATGTTTCAGGTGCGGGCGATACCGTAATATCAACACTTACGGTTGCATTAACGGCAGGAGCCGATATTTATGATGCCGCATATCTCGCAAATTTTGCGGGCGGTCTGGTTTGCCAGGAAGTCGGAATAGTTCCTATTGAAATAAATAATTTATTCAATGCTGTTATCGATGAGCTGAAATGAAAAATATATTATCTTTAGATGAAATTGTTAAAATTAGAAAATTGCTTAAAAAGCAAAGCAGGAAGGTTGTTTTTACAAACGGAACATTCGACATTCTTCACGCGGGGCATGTTGATTATCTCAACAAATCAAAAGAACTCGGTGATGTATTAATTGTCGGTTTAAATTCAGATAATTCTATAAAAAGAATAAAAGGCGATAAACGGCCTATTGTAAAACAAAACGAACGTGCATTTATACTGGCAAATTTAAAAGCAGTTGACTATGTAACAATATTTGACGAAGATACACCATACGAAACATTACTTAAACTTGTTCCGGATGTTTTGGTAAAAGGTGCGGATTGGGCTAAGGAAAATATTGTTGGCAAAGATATAGTTGAATCCGCAGGCGGTAAAGTTGAAACTATAGAATTTGTGAATATGCAGTCAACAACAAATATCATCAAAACAGTTCTCGAAAAATTTAGAGAATAATGGCTGAACAAATAGAAAAGCCGAAAATCAAACGCTCGCTATTCAGAAAAATCATTAATGTATTTATCGGGATGGTTCTCGGTATTATACTGCTTACTATTGTTCTGCTGGGCTTTACCCAAACAATTACATTCCGCGATTGGCTGCGCGACAAAGTAGTAACTATTGCCAACGAAGAGCTTAATGGTAAGTTAAATATTGAAAAAATCGACGGCACAATTCTAACCTCGATTTTCCTTCGCAATACTTCATTAATCGTAAACAACGATACATTGATTTACGCAAAAAATATTGAGATAAAAACGAGCCCGCTTCAGCTTCTTCTGAAAAAAATATATTTCAGAAAAATTCTATTTGATAATGTTAAAATTAATTTGCTTCAGGACAGCACAGGACAATGGAATTACTCACAATTAATTAAGCCGGCGGAAGAAGATACAACAGAATCCTCATTCCCTTTTACAATCCAGGTTAACGATTTCAGGTTTAAAGAAATTAGTTTTTTACAACAGACGTTTCCAAACAAAGGTTCTCAAAAAATATATTCCACAATAAATTTTGACGATTTAAGAATCGATAATATATATCTTTCTGCACAGGCTTTTATAGATATTGACAACTCGGATTATCTGCTGCAGTTAAAAGAATTTTCTTTCAAACCAAATCTTACCCGTTTCACCTTAAGAAATATTTCCGGTGATTTCGCACTAACAAAAAGTTTTGTAAACATTTCCAATTTTGCATTTATAACCGACAGCAGTGATGTAAGGATTAATGCTCGGCTGGACAGCCTGAATATTTTCGGCGGAGAAGATCTCGAAGATTTTAGAAATTACCCGGTATCACTTGAACTTGACGCCTCGTCATTCAACTTCGACGATCTTTCGTCATTTATCGGCAGTACGGAAATTTTGAAAGGTAATCCTTCTCTTGAATTGAAAGGTCACGGCAAATTCGGCGATATAAATATCGACAAAGCAATTTTAGATTATAAAACAACTCACTTCGAATTTTCCGGGCAAGTTTTGAATTTGAATACACCGGAGAAATTATACATCAAGGCGCGAATTACGGATACGGATATTAATTACAAAGATGTGAATATTTTACTCCCTTCTTTACAACTGCCTGAGTTCGCAAAACTTTCAGTTTCATCGGTTAATGTTGAATATGAAGGCGAACCGACAAAGTTCAAATCCAAGTTTTCGGGTAATATTGAAAATGGTAATTTAAAATTTGACTGCGCCATGGATTTGAATTCCAATCCGCCAAAATATGATATCAAGTTTGAAACTAGTGAATTGGATTTAAATCCAGTAATTGGAATGACAACTTCATTAAATTCTGTCGGTAGTTTAATAGGTAAAGGTTTTTCGCCAATCAACATGAATTCAAAATTTAATCTCAATATAGTTGAGTCAGTCTTCAACAATATTCCGGTTGATGAATTCATTATTAAATCCACAGCATCAGACAGAAAAATTGATTTGGACATTGACGGTACAAGTAAAAATTCAGAAGCATTTGTAACCGGTGAAATGATATTCGATAACGACACAATTCCCGAATACAGTTTTGTGGGAAGTATTAAAGAATTAGATCTCGCTTCTTTTTTGAATGATGAAAATTATAAAAGCGATCTGAATTTTTACTTCAGCGCGGAAGGTCAACATATCGATCCCGATAAGATAAACGGAGTTTTTTCGTTTGGAGTTGACTCATCAATTTATAGAGACACTTCTATTCCTTATTCCAATATCGATATTGTTTTTAATAACGACTCGACCGGTCGCTCTATCAATCTCGTCTCGGATTTTGTTGATTTCAACATAAATGGAAATTTTTCCGTTAATAAAGCGATTGAACTTCTCGCATATGAATCTTCAACTATTTCCGAAGTTATAACTGAAAAAATTGACGAATTAAATCCGTTGAATATTATTGATCAGTCTGGTAAAGCCGATAGCGTAATAACTAAAATGCCGGCAGTTTTAAATGAAGAATTGAAATTCGATTACGGCTTCCGTTTTAAGAATTTTGATTTAATCGCTTCGTTAATAGGCAATAACCGTCTTGATATTGTTGGCTCGGGCAAAGGCAGTGTTGATAACAGCGATCCTAACTTTGCCATAAAAACAGAATTGAATTTGGACTATGTTGTTTTCATCCAGAAGGAAATAACAATATATCTTTCGGATATCTTTCTGGATTTGAATTTTACAAGGGACAATCGATATAATTCCTTCGATAAATTATCCGGCGATGTTTCATTAAAAGGGAAAAGATTTTATTCATCCGTCAACGTAGAAAATATTGACGCCAGAATTGCCTTCAACGAAAGTAAAGTTGATTTTAATTTCAGCGCAGATATTGAGGATAATATTAGTACCAAAGCGGAAGGTTCGGTTTTAATTACCCCAATTCAACAACAAATTATTATTAATCAATTTGAAATTCTGTATGACGCTTTGAAATGGCAAAACGATGGAGCAATAAAAGTATTTTTCAATCCATATCGATTTAATATAGCGGAGTTGGTTCTAAAACATGATGCATCTTTTGTTAAAGCAGAAGGGACCATCGAGAACAACGGTACATTAAATTTGATATTTGAAGGCTCAGGACTTTCGGGGCAGGTATTATCAAAATATTTAACCGGAATTGAGAATAAAGAATTTAATGCTAACGGAAAATTTAAAACCACAATCCGCGGTGAATTTGAAGATCCGGTAATTCACGCAACATGTTCGCTTGATAATCTTGCCTATAGAAAATATAAGCTTGGCAATTTATCAGGCAAGCTTGACTACAGCGATAAAAAAATCTCTACACAATTTTATTTTGTTGATTCAACTTATAATATAGACAAACCGCTAATTTCTTTAATTGGCACAATACCTATCGATTTGACTTTTGCTTCGGTAGAAAAGCGGCTGCCGGAAAATGAATCGATTGACATAAAACTAACTTCGGAAAACTTTAATTTGAATTCACTCGGTAATTTGCTGCCGATGATTACAAACCAAAGCGGAATATTAAATGCCGATGTTCATTTTACCGGCGCAATCAATAAACCTAACTACAGCGGATTTTTGAAATTGACAGACGGGCGTTTTACTTCAACACAAAACAATCTTGAATATTCTTGCGGGGCAAATTTAGTATTTGAAAATAATGGAATTCGGATTGAAAACATTACTGTTGCAAATGTCTCGGGAACTCAATACCCGGGAACATTATCAGGATCCGGTTTAATTGTTTTTGAAGATTTCGACATAAAAGATATGAACATTAATATCAATGGCGATTTAGCTCTTTTAAGTCCGCAATCGCGCGCGGTTAGTCCCCTCTTTTACGGTGATCTTTCAATCGGGTCAAGCGGAGATTGGATATTATCCAAGCGCGGTGAAAAATATTTTTTCAAAGGTAATGTAAGGTTGCTTCAGACTGATTTGACTTATACTACTACACAGGATCAATCTATGCAATCGAACAATTTTAATTTTATATATGTTGTTGATTCTACAAAAATTGATAAAGAATTAATTCGATTTCAGGAAATTCTTTCATCCGAAACTAATGGAAAAAATGAAACCGAAGATAACAGCAAAAAACTCTTAAACTTTGATTACGAAATAAGTGTCTCAGTATACAACAATGCGCGGGCGAATTTCATATTATCACAGGCAGCGAACCAAAAATTATTTGTTGATATGCGCGGCGATCTTAAATATGAAAGTTATAATTCCGAAACACGAGCGCAAGGCGCTTTTGAAATTATGCAGGATTCTAAATTGGATTTTCTTGGTAAAACTTTTGACGCCACAGGATTTATCCGGTTCGAAAGCGATATTACAAATCCTTATCTCGATGTTACCGCAACTTATATGAATGAGTATATTGACCCTCGTAATTCAAAAGCTTTGCCCAAGGATGTTGCTGTAAAAATTAGAATTAAAGGACCTCTTTCAGATTTGGGCAAAAATCTTTCAACAAACCAGGAAAGTATAGGCGTTTATGTTGGAAGTAGAGATATCCAAAATGATACCCGCGACTATCGCTATGATTATTCAGATGCATTTTCATTTATTTTATTCGGTAAGTTTAAAGATGATTTGACTGCTCAGGATAAAAATGATCTCAGCGGCCAAACCAATATAGTTGGTAGTACTGCAACTTCCATGCTCGGCTCTGTTTTAACAAGCTTTGTTAATTCTGCAGTTGGTGATTTAATTAACAACATTCAAATTTCGAACACGGGCGATCAAACTAAATTTAGTCTTTCAGGAAGGACACAAAATTTAAGATATAGTTTCGGCGGAACAACCGAAGTATTTCAAAGAATAGAACAGGCAAATTTCAAACTTGAATACGGCTCAACATTTTTGATACGCCTTGAACGCAGGGACCCCATTGTACAAACAAACAGCGTTGGCGATAAAATAAACGAGATCGCATTAAAATATAAATTCGAGTTCTAATGAAAAAAGAAATCAAAGCATACTTTCGTTCGCATCCTACATCACGAATTAAATCCAAAGATTTATCGAGCGAATTAGGTTTAAGGGCAGAATATGAATATGCAGAACTAAAACATGTGCTATTCAAATTAACCGAGGAAGGCTATCTCGAAAAAATCGGGAAGCGTTATGAACTAAACCGGGGAGCCGCCGACAAACTTATCGGCATTGTTCAAATAATGAACGAAGGCGACTATGGTTTTGTAAAACTAACAAATGCGAATATCAAGGATGTATTTATTACCGGGAAAAATTTAAATACCGCATTCAACGGAGATACGGTTGAAGTAAAACTATTCGAAAAGAAAACCGGTAAAAATATTGAAGCGGAAATTGTAAAAGTGATTCAACGGAGTTTCAAAGAAGTTGTTGGCACTCTTAACAAAAGCAAATCTTTTTATTTTGTAATTCCCGACGACAAAAAAATTCACCGCGATATTTATGTTTCATCAAAAAATATGATGAATGCCAAACCGGGCGACAAAGTTGTTGTGACAAATATTGAGTGGAAATCGCGCGAGTTAAATCCCGAAGGCGACATAACAGAGATACTCGGCAAAGCCGGAAGTTACGATACCGAAATTGCTGCTATTGCAAGAGAGTTTAATTTAGCTTATAAATTTCCAAAAGAAGTTTTAAAAGAAGCTTCTGCAATTAGTGAAGAAATCCCACAAGAAGAAATCAACAAACGACTCGATCTGCGAAACCAAATTATATTCACAATCGATCCGGAAGATGCCAAAGATTTTGATGATGCTGTTTCAATAGAAATTTTGGAGAACGAAAACTTCAAAGTCGGAATACACATTGCGGATGTAAGTCATTATGTTCGCAAAGGTAAAGCCATTTACGAAGAAGCACTCAACCGCGGTACAAGCGTTTACATTGTGGGTAAAGTTATACCTATGCTGCCCGAATCGCTTTCAACAAATATTTGCTCGCTCGTTCCGTATAAGGACAGACTAACATATTCCGTAATTGCGGAAATAACACCGCGCGGGAAGGTTGTTAATTACGAAATAAAGAAAACAATAATTAACAGTAAAAGAAGATTTACATATGATGAAGTTCAGGAAATAATAGATAAAGGCGGGGGAGATTTTTATGAAAAGATTATTCTGCTGAATAACCTTTCAAAAACTTTAAGACAGAAAAGGATGAAAAAAGGAAGTATAAATTTTTATACTCCTGAAGTTGTTTTCAAACTTGATAACGACGGACACCCGACCGAAATAAAAATAAAAGAAGTGCGGGAAAGCCATAACCTAATTGAAGAACTAATGCTTCTTGCCAACCAAATAGTAGCAGAACATGTTAAGCCAAAAGTGAACAAACTGGTTGTTCCCTTTGTTTATAGGATACATGATCTGCCGGATAAAGAAAAAGTATACGAGTTCTCTCGTTTTGTAAAATCACTCGGTTATTCGTTCGATCCAAACGCAGCGAACAAATCAAATCAGTTTCAACTTCTTCTTGAAAGTGTACGTGGCACAGAAGAAGAAGCAGTGGTTAATGAAATAGCAATTAGGTCTATGGCAAAAGCCGTTTATTCAACAAAAAATATTGGGCACTACGGGCTTGGATTTAAATATTATACACATTTTACTTCGCCGATACGGCGCTTTCCCGATCTTATTGTTCATGAATTAATATTTAGGTATGTCGAAGGAAGTTCGGAGAAAAATTTATCTGTAGAAGAATTGGAAAAAATTTGTGATCATGCATCCGCGCAGGAAAGGAACGCTGTAAATGCCGAAAGACTTTCGGTTAAGCTGAAACAAATTGAGTATTTAAAAGGTAAGGTAGGGCAGGAATTTCACGGAGTTGTTTCGGGCATTACGCATTTCGGGATTTTTATTGAACTAAGCCAAAGTCTTGCCGAAGGTTTGATTAGATTGAGAGATATGGACGACGATTACTATGTTTTCGATGAAAAAAATTATTCGGTAACCGGCAAGAGAAACGGGCGTAGAATCAGACTCGGCGACAAAGTTAATGTAAAATTAATGAGCGTTGATGAAGAGAAAAAAACAATCGACTTTATCTTGATGGATGAATAAATTAAATTCGTCCGGGAGGCAAAATGAAAAATATTTTTTATGTTATTTTGTTTTGTGTAACTGTTGCAGGAGTTTCTTATGGGCAGTTCGGACAAAATAAAGTACAATATAAAGATTATGAATGGTTCTATATTCAAACCAAACATTTTGATATTTACTTTGCGAAAGACGGAGAAAAAATTGCCGAATTTACTGCTAAAGTTGCTGAAGAAGCGGTGGAGCAAATTCAGGATGACTTGAACTTTCAAATCACCAATCGTATTTCATTAATCGCGTATAATTCTCATAATGATTTCCAGGAAACAAATGTAACCGATGAATATACCGGGCAAGGGGTTGGCGGTTTTACCGAACCATTTAAAAACAGGGTTGTCTTCCCTTTCGAAGGATCATACGAAAAATTCCGCCACGTAATACATCACGAATTGGTGCATGCTGTTATGCAGGATCTATATTTCGGCGGAAGCATACAAAACATAATACGTAAAGGAATAACTCTTCAACTTCCTCATTGGTTTATGGAAGGCACAGCTGAATTCTTTTCGCAAGTATGGGAAACAAATACCGACATGTTTGTACGCAATGCTATTTTAAGCGAGTCGCTTCCGGATATCAACAGGCTCAGCGGCTATCTTGGATACCGCGGCGGTCAAGCTGTATTTAAGTATTTAGCCGACACTTACGGACGGCAAAAAATCGGAGAATTTGTTAATAAAGTTCAGGCACTTGGCGGTGTTGAACAAGCAATGAAAGCTACTTTCGGAATTAATCTTGAAGAACTTAGTGAACGCTGGAAAAAAAGTTTAAAGAAAGAATATTGGCCGGATATTGCCGAGAAAAACGATCCCGATGAATTCTCTAAACGTTTAACCGACAACAGAAAAGATTACGGCTTTTATAATTCAAGTCCCGCTATTTCTCCGCAAGGTGATAAAATCGCTTTCATTTCGGACCGAGATATTTTTCTTGATGTCTACGTAATGGACGCCAACGACGGAAAAGTATTAAAGAAAATTGTTGAAAGCGGCAAAGCAACGGATTTTGAGGAATTAAATTTGCTCCATCCCTCTTTAACTTGGTCGCCGGACAATAAAAGAATTGCATTATCTACAAAAGCCGGTGGTAATGATGAACTAACAATCATTGATGTCGAAAACGAAGAAAGAATTCAGATACCTGTTAAAATGCCGGGAATTGAATCTGTCAATTGGTCGCGCGATGGTAACAAATTAGCCTTCATGGCACACAATGCACAGCAATCGGATATTTACGTTTACGATTTATCTACCCAGGAATTAAGAAATATTACAAATGATATTTTTAGTGATTTCGATCCGGTGTGGACCCCCGACAGTAAAAAAATAATTTATTCTTCCGATAGAACTGGAAATACAAAAGGCTCTAAAATTGCCGATGACTTTATGATGCAAGATCATAATTATTTCAATATAGATTTATACATAATCGATATTGAATCAAGAGAAATTGATAGAATTACCGATTTTCCATTGAGCAGTGAAAAATCTGCAGTTGTTTCGGAAAGCGGCAAAGAAATTCTTTTTGTATCGGATAAAAGTGGAATAACAAATATCTACAGAAAAAGCATTGTTTCTGAAAACGGTAAATCCATTTTGGAAAATAAGGCAGTACCAATTACGAATTCCATAAGTGAAATAAATCAATTATCAATTTCATATAACGACAACAAGTTGGCTTTCACTTCATTGTATAATCTTGGTTATAATATTTTCATAATGAATAATCCATTCGATATTGATTTGGGTTTAGACTCATTGAAAAGTACTAATTACATGCTTAGTTTAAATAAAGAAGGTGATGAAAAGGGCAAGTTATTCGACAATGAAAAAGTAATTTATTCTTCAAGAAAAGATGCATCTTCTGCAGATTCAAGCAGTAATTCTGAAGTAACTGAAATTGATTCTTTAAAAAATCCCGGTACAGTTGTAAACGATTCAACAAGTACAAAAGAGCGTAAAATTTTTTCGGGCCAATACATTTCGGATAAAACAGAGAAACCGGATTCAGCTAAATCCGATTACAGCAAATATGTATTCGGCGAAAATAATCAGGGGCAGGGCGAAAGCGATAGTTCAAGAATAGCAAAACGAAATGAACTCTTCAGTGAAAAGTTAGATAACGATGGCAATTTTCTTGTCAATAGATATAAAGTAAACTTTTCACCCGATCTTGTTTATGCAAATGCAGGCTACAGTACTTACTATGGTTTGCTTGGAACAACAGTTTTATCTTTCAGCGATATGTTGGGCAACCATCGCTTAATTGGTGTAACAAGTTTGCAAATTGATGTTAAGAACAGCGATTACGGTTTAGCTTATTACTATTTAAAAGAGAGAATGAATATCGGAATCGAAGGATTCCACACAGCAAGATTTTTTTATAAAGATAGTTATTTTGGTTCTGAACTTTACCGATTTAGAAATTTTGGTTTAGTTGCTTCGGTTAGTTATCCCTTTGACCGGTTTCATAGACTTGATGTAGGCTTAAGCGTTTTAAACGTAACGGCAGAAAATTTGGATAATCCTTATGTGGCTTCCGAAAAAACAACTTATATAGTTCCATCTGTAAGTTTTGTAAAAGACAATACATTTTTTGGTTATACTTCACCAATAGAAGGTACACGTTATAACTTAACATTATTCGGCGATCCTGGTTTTACTAAAAGCCGTCAAAGTTTCTTTTCGGCATTGTATGATTACAGAACATACTTCCGTTTCTTTTTCGATAATGCTTTTACAATTAGATTATCCGGCGGTATTTCAGGCGGGGCTAATCCTCAAAGATTTTTCCTTGGCGGAACTGAAAACTGGATTAACAGATCATTCGCCACTTCAAATATTCCAATCGAAAGTGCATCGGATTATGCTTTCTTAACTCCGGCTATGCCGCTGCGTGGTTACGATTATGCAGAACAAATCGGCTCAAAATATTCTTTACTTAATCTTGAATTAAGAATGCCGTTAATTAGATATTTAGTAACCGGTCCGCTGCCACTTCTTTTCCAGAATATTCTCGGAGTAGCTTTTATTGATGCAGGTTCGGCTTGGAATAACACTGAGAAATTAAAACTATTCGGAAGAAATGAAAACAACTCGGTTGTAACAGACGATCTTTTAATAGGAACAGGTGTTGGTTTTAGAATTAATTTATTTTTCCTATGGAGAATTGATATTGCATGGAAATATAATATGGATCATTTCTCCAAACCGAGATACTATCTTTCGCTTGGCTTAGACTTCTAAAAGAAATCCCGCTTAGCGGGATTTCTTTTACTTATCAGACTTGCCCGTACTAGAACTATTTTTAGAATCCGAAGATGTTTTTTCTGTTTTTGGAGCAGTTGTTTTTGTATTCATTTTATAATCGGTTTGATAAAATCCGGTTCCCTTAAATATTGGTCCCAATCCTGCACCGATCAATCTCTTTAAATTTCCATTGCATATTGGACAAACTTTCAACGATTCTTCCGTAATCCTTTGGAAATGTTCAAAAGAATGACCGCAATCGAGGCATTTATAATCATAAGTCGGCATTACTTTTCTCCACACATATAAATCTAATTTAGGGTTTCAAAAATACTTTTAAGCAATCACAAATCAAATTTCTTCATAATAAAACTTTTTTGCATATTAACTACACAAAAAAAACAAAGACAATGTCAAAATATCTTAAACTCACTTCCTTGCTGCTAATATTTTTAAGCGGATGTTTAAATTATACACAAGTTACAGTTATCAAGACAGACGGTTCCGGCAGTATGTTTATCCATTATTATATGAAGTGGGGTTCAGAAAGAGATTCACTTCTTGTTGAGCAACTCGGACTTTTTCAACAAGATTCAGTTTATAAAGAATTTTCTTCAGCGTTTAATAAAATAACAAATGTTGAGGTTTACCGGGATTTTAACGACAGCACTATTCATGCAAAAGTTGAATTTGAATTCAATAGCTTGGATTCGCTTAATCAAACACAAGCATTTAGAGAATCACAATTAACGATTAAGGATGGAGATAAAAACATAAAAATCTTTTCGCAGTTTATTCAGCCGATAGCAACAGGTTTCGGATTAAAAAGCAAAGATTTTTCTCTAACTTATACATACTACCTACCGGGTGAAATAATGAACCATAATGCTACTGAAATTTCACGAAACAGGTTAACCTGGAATTACTCAATGGATGAAATTGGTACAGGAAAATATATTACAGCATCATACAGGCCATTTAAATTGAAAGAAACTCCGATGTGGATTTATTTTGCAGCTTTTTTTGTCATGATTGTAGTAATTGTGTATTTATTCAGTAAAAGAGTAAAATAGTTTAGAAATCTTTAAGTTGACTAACCTATTGTATTTATATATATTTGGCGTCTATTTTTATAAATAGAGCCTAAAAAGGCAAAAAATTGGAACGTGGACCATTAATATTTTCGGGTACCTCTAATCCCGAACTCACAAAAAAAATTTGCGATCATCTCAATGAATCACAAGGTGAGATTGACTTACGTAGATTTAGCGACGGTGAAATTTGGGTAAAATTTCTAGAAAATATTAGAGGAAGAGATGTGTTTATTGTACAATCAACACATCCACCGGCAGATAATTTAATGGAAATGTTGGTCATGATCGATGCAGCTAAAAGAGCATCGGCTAAAAGAGTGACGGCAGTAATTCCTTATTTTGGATATGCAAGACAGGATAGAAAAGATCAGCCGCGAGTTTCAATTACAGCAAAACTTGTTGCAAATTTAATTACCGTTGCCGGTGCAGATAGAGTAATTACAATGGATCTGCATACAGCACAAATACAAGGATTCTTTGATATACCGTTCGATCACTTGTATGCTTCACCGGTTTTTACCGGGTTGTTTTCTGACATTAAAGATAATTTAGTTGTTGTTTCAGCCGACTTGGGTGGAATTAAATTAGCACGCTCTTATGCTAATCGCCTTGGCGCCGGACTTGTTGTAATTGACAAAAGAAGACCAAAACATAATATAGCCGAAGTGATGAATTTGATTGGCGAAGTAAAAGGCAGAAATGTTTTAATAGTGGACGATATGATTGATACCGGCGGAACATTTGTTTCAGCAGTTAAGGCTCTTAAAGAAAACGGCGCGCATGAAATTTACGGAGCTATTACGCATCCCCTTCTTTCTGGGACTGCAGTGGAAAGAATTAATGAAAGTGAAATCACAAAACTTTACGTTACAGATAGTATTCCGTTAAAATATGTAGGAAATAAAATTGAAGTGAGAACCGCTTCTGAGCTTCTCGCAAAAGCAATTATTAGATCAAATAAGAATGAATCGATAAGTTCTTTATTTGAAGTTGATAAAGACAAAAGTTTGTTTTGAATATTAATTAGGAGTTAATAAAGATGTCAGAAATAACTATCAAGGCGCAGCGTAGAACGATATCTACTAAAAGTGCCGTTAATCAATTAAGAAAAAACGGAAGTGTCCCCGGTATTTTCTATGCAAAAGATGTTGACCCTATTCCGCTTGCAATCCCTGAACTTTCGCTTAAACCTATTGTTTATACTTCGGAAACTCACATTGTTAATCTTAACATCGACGAAACTGAAGAAAAAAAATCGATTCTTAAAAATGTTCAATTCGATCCGATTACAGATAGAATAGTTCACTTTGATTTACAAGGAATTTCTTTAGATCAGGAAATAGAAATAGAAGTACCCGTTGCTTTCACAGGTCAAGCCAAGGGCGTTAAAGATGGCGGCGTTGTTCAGCATTCAATTCATAAACTTACAGTATTGTGTTTGCCTGGAAATATACCGGATCATATCAACATTGACATTTCTGATCTCGGTTTGAACGATTCCGTTCACGTCGGCGATTTGAAGTATGATAATTTAAAATTCCTTCAAAACGAAGATGTTATCATCGTTTCGGTTGTTGTTCCAAGAGCAGCTCAAGAACCTGCTGCCGGTGAAACTGCAGAAACTCCGGCTGAACCTGAAGTAATTGGCAAAGGCAAAACCGAAGAAGAAGAGGGATAATTTATTTTGCGGTGCGTTGTTGGACTGGGTAACCCCGGTAAAAAATACGCAATGACAAGACACAATATTGGCTTTATAATACTTGATAGTTTTGCAGATAAACATAAAATAAATTTCATAGCTTCAAAGATGGATTTTTATAAATCGGAAGGTACATTAGGATCTTCCGATTTTTTTTTGATAAAACCTACCACGTACATGAATTTATCCGGCGAAGCAGTTTTCGATTTTATAACCTCCAATCCCCTTCCACTCGAAGATATTTTAATAGTTTACGATGATGTGAACCTGCCTGCTGGTAAAATCCGGTTGCGTAAATCCGGCAGCGACGGCGGACACAACGGAATCAAATCCATTATTTATCATCTTAACAACAACGAATTTCCACGTCTTCGCTTCGGAATTGGAAGTGATTTTCCAAAAGGTGAAATGGCTAATTTTGTTTTAGATAAATTTGCGCCTGATGAAAATGAAATCATAAACCAAGGCATTGATTTTTCGATAGAACTGATCGAAAAATTTATTATCGGCGGGTATAAATTAATGGCCGACTATTTTGCCGTTAAGTCTCGGATAATAAAACCAACAACAGAAAATCCGATAGAACCAATTAATTAAAATTATTGCCAGATTGTAAAAAATTGAGATTATTTTCGCCCAATTTTTAAATGTGTTTATTTATTGCACGGCTCGTTAAATAATCTTATTTTTACAGCCCTTAATAGTATATTTATAAACCCTGTTCCCTCTCACCTAAGAAGAGGGGACCAAAAGTCCATAGGGAGGTGAATGAATGCGAACTAGGACCTACGAGAGTGTAGCCATAATCAATGCCGCGCTCGAAGATGAACAAATCGAAGTAACAATTTCCCGAATTCTCGAAACAATAACATCACACGGCGGAGAATTATTAGATGTTGATAAATGGGGCCGCAAACGTCTCGCTTATCCAATTCAAAAAGCCAAAAGCGGTTATTATTTAGTTCTGCGTTTTAACGCTCCGACTGAATTAATTGCAGTTTTAGAACGCAATTACAGGTTGGATGAAACTATTATCCGTTACTTAACAATTACTCTCGATAAATTTGCTATCGAAGCAATTGCAAAACAAAAAGAATCTTCCAAAGCCGCCGAAGTTGCTGCAGAAGAAGCTCAATCTAAAACAACCGTTAGTCAAGAATAACAATTAGTCAGGGAGGAAACGATGGCTGAACTTAAGATGCCGGAATTAAATAGTGTTATAGTTGCAGGCAACCTTACAAAAGACCCTGTTTTCAGACAAACTTCCAACAACACACCAGTTGTTAATTTTCATATTGCCGCCAACAGAAGATACAAAGACAGCAGCAATCAATGGCAGGAAGATGTTTGTTATGTAGGCGTAGTTGCTTGGAACAAACTGGCAGATAGTTGCAGAGACCGTCTTAAAAAAGGAAGTGCGGTTTTGATAGACGGCGAACTTCAAAGCAGAACATTTAAAACCGAAGACGGCAAAAATAGAACTGTTGTTGAAATTAAAGCTAAAAGAATTCAATTCCTGAATAAATTCAGTAAAACTCAAGGCAATGGGGATGATGTTATTTCGGAATCCGATGATGCGGATTTCGAAGACAACTCATTCGATAAATTTTTAACTGATGAAGAATCAGATTTGATTAAGGAATAATTAACAATGAGAGAAAGAACAAATAATAATAATAGCAGAAATTCTAGAAATAACCGGAATAGTAGGAACAACCGCAACAACATGAAAACTACTAAAAAGGTTAGAAGAGTAATTGATGGATACATTGATTACAAAGACACAAAGCAGCTCCAAAAATTCTTGACAGATCAGGGGAAAATTATTCCCAGAAGAATTACGGGCTTGACTGCAATACAACACCGCGAATTAGTGGTTGCAATTAAAAGAGCACGCCATTTGGCTATTTTACCATTCGTATCCGAAGCCGTTAAGTAAAAGGAGTAGAAAAGATGAAAGTAATTTTAAGAAAAAATTTCGACCAGCTTGGCAAAGTTGGTGATGTTGTTTCGGTTAAAGACGGCTATGCAAGAAATTATTTGATTCCGCGCGGAATTGCTTATCAGGCAACTGCAGGAAATATTAGATCACTCGATGAAGAAAAGAAACAAATACTTAAACGCGAAGCTAAAGAATTGGAAACTGCTCAAACTTTGGCTAATGAACTCGAAAAAGTATCTGTTACTATTCCGGTTAAAGTTGGCGAAGAAGATAAGATATTCGGTTCCGTTACAACTCAAATGATTGCAGATGCTCTGCATGAAAAAGGATTTGAGCTTGACAAACGCAAAATCGAAATTACCGAACAAATTAAAGCACTTGGTATTTATACAATTTCTGTAAAACTTCACCCGAGCGTTACAGCTGCTGTTAAAACTTGGGTTGTAAGAGAATAGATTTTAGCCGGTTTTTTAACCGGCTTTAATTTCAATTAACAAGCTTAATCACTAATAAAAAATTAAGACTCGTAATGAAAGAACTCAGACTAAGAATAATACTGATTGTTGGTGCAATTGCCCTTTCCTTATACCTGCTTTATCCTACATTTCAAGATTATCAGAATACAAAAGAAGTAACAAAAACTCTTGAGGTAATTAAAGACAGTATTAAAAAGAGTAATCCCGCAATCTCAAACATTGAAATGCAAGATATTATCTCGGTAAAACGTGATAGTATCCTTTCGACAAATGAAGACTATAAAAGCGCACGTGAAAAAAGAATAAAGCTTGGCTTGGATTTACAAGGTGGTATGTATATAGTTATGGAAGTTAATACTGCCAAGTTACTCGAACGCTTAGTAAAAGATCCCGATGCGCAGTTTAATCAAATTCTAAAAGAAGCAGAAAATGAATCAAAGCTGACAGATGAAAACGTAGTTGCAATTTTTGCCCGTAAGATGGGTGAAAAATCTGTGCGTATGAGCCGTTACTTCGGTACAATCCGTGAAGACGACGCTCGAATTACGGCGCAATTACAGGAACAAGAATCCGATGCAGTTACACGCGCTATCGAAATTATCAGAAACAGAGTTGATCAATACGGCGTGTCCGAACCCGAAATTCAAAAACAAGGTTCTCGCAGAATTGTTGTTCAATTACCCGGTATTGCGCGCGAAGAAGAAGCTAAACGGCTGCTTCAGGGACAAGCACTTCTTGAATTCAAACTTGTTAAAGAATCCAACTTTGCAATTCCTATTATGAATCAAATTGATGCCGTATTAGCAAACGTAGGCAAAGTCGATTCTTTGGGAATTCAAGATACTTCTTCAATAGCTAAGGCTGATACTTCTAAAAAAGAATTAACAGAAGAAGAATTTGCAAAACAACACCCATTTTTTGGAATTGCAAGATTACTGGATCCGCAAGGACAAATTCCAGATGCTTACGTAAAAGGTTCTGACCGCGCAAGATTAAGCGCACTTCTTGAAAGACCCGAAGTAAAAAAAGTTATGCCAGATAATGTTGAATTTATTTACCATTCGGAACCGGAAATAGGCCCGGACGGAGTTGATTATTACCGTATGTACATGGTTAATAAAGAGGCAGAATTAACCGGAGGTGTAATCACTGATGCAAGATCTAATATTGATCCTACTACTTCGTCACCAGTTGTTTCGATGCAGATGAATGCCGAAGGTGCAAGAGAATGGGCTAGAATTACAGGTTCAAATATTGGTAAAAGATGCGCGATTGTTCTTGATGGGGTTATTTACTCCGCTCCAGTTATTCAAGGAAAAATTCCTTCCGGAAGTTCACAAATAAGCGGTATGCCAAACCTTGATGAGGCAAAGCTTCTTGAAATTGTTCTTAAAGCAGGAGCTTTACCCGCACCAATTGATATTCTAGAACAAAGAACTGTTGGACCATCTTTAGGGCAAGATTCAGTTAACCAAGGATTCAATTCAGCATGGATAAGTTATGTCCTTGTAGCACTTTTTATGTCTTTCTATTACAAAAGAGCTGGAAGTTTTGCAGCATTCGCAGTAAGTGTAACTATTTTAATGACTATGGGAGTTCTTGCTGCATTCAATGCTACACTTTCACTTCCGGGTATTGCAGGTATAGTGCTTACAATGGGTATGGCTGTTGATGCCAACGTTTTAATTTATGAAAGAATCCGGGAAGAATTGGCAGTTGGTAAAACAATGAAAGCCGCTGTTGATTCAGGCTTTAAAACCTCTTTCTCAGCTATTATGGATTCCAACGTTACAACACTTATTACAGGTATTGTACTTTATCAATTCGGCAGTGGACCAGTTCAAGGATTTGCTTTAACACTTATGATTGGTATTATTACAAGTTTATTCAGCCAATTAGTTCTTGTTCGGGTACTTTTTGATTTCTTGATCAACAAAGGTTATAAAGTTAATGTAGGTTAATTTTAGGAGATTTTAATAGATGCGACTATTCGAGAATATAAATATTGATTTTATGGGTAAGCGTTCCTTCTTCTTTATTGTATCGTCAATTCTCATTTTATTAGGATTCATTAATATTTTATTTAGAGGGTTATCATTCGGTATCGATTTTAACGGAGGAACGGAAATAGCACTTCAATTCGAAAAATCTATCGATATTGCATTCATAAGAGATGAAGTTGACAAGATCGGTTTGGGAGAAATTGAAGTAAAAACATTCGGAAGTTCTACAGGTGTTTTGATTCGTACAGAACTTCAGGAATTGCCTGCAAGTATTTTACCACAGGTTAAATCGCGTATTGAATCAGCTATTTCAAATACTTTACCCGGAGTTCAAAAAAGCATAACAGATTCATCCAACAGTTCTATTACATATGAATTTCAGGATCATAAGACTGCAGAAATTGTAAATAATAGACTTTATGCCGATGGATTCCAAACATCTAAAGTTACAGAAGATACTACCAACCGCGGTGTAAACGTGCGGCTTGGAATATCCGATTGGGTAAAAGATAATTTAAGAGAATCTTTTAAGGATAATCCTTTTACTGTTCTTAAAGAAGACAGAGTTGGTCCTAAAGTTGGTAATGAACTAAAAACAGATGCTGTTATTGCAATAATTCTTTCACTAATAGCAATACTTATTTATATAAGTTTCCGTTTTAAATTTACTTTTGCAGTTGGAGCCGTAATTGCACTTTTCCACGACGTTCTACTAACTCTTGGTTTATTTGCAATGCTGTACGGTGTAATCCCTGGTTTGAATCTTGATATAAATCTGACTATTGTAGCTGCTTTCTTAACATTGATCGGTTACTCGATGAATGATACAGTAGTAGTGTTCGATAGAGTACGCGAGCATCTTAAAATTCATAAATCACTTCCGTTGGAACAGAATATCAATCAAGCCATCAACAAAACTTTCAGTAGAACTATTATCACCGGTGTTGCTACAATTATGAGTATTATTGTTTTAGTAATAGTTGGCGGTGAAGTTTTAAGAGGATTTGCTTTCGCGTTACTGATTGGTATGATTGCCGGTACTTATTCTTCTGTATTCGTTGCAAGTGCATTCGTTTTAGAAGTTGCCAATAGGACAAATCAAAAAATTGAATTCTAAGATATTGGATTTATAATTTCAGCATAAATTCGAACCCCGCCCTGAGCGGGGTTTTTTATAGCCACTTTAATTTTTTTCTTGTGATTTTACCGTAAAATATTATCTTGCAAAAAAGAATACTTTTTTCCCTTAAAAATCAAATCCCTAATAAAGTATAATCAACCGGAGATTAAATATTGGTTACAATAGAATTTCTGTTACTTATAGGCGCTGTTCTTATAATCATAAGTATATTGCTTGCAAAGACATTCTACAATATTGGCATTCCCACTTTATTGTTATTTATTGGCGTCGGAATGCTCGCTGGTTCGGAAGGAATTGGCGGAATAGATTTCGATAATGCATCTCTTGCACAATCAATCGGCATAATTGCATTGGTACTTATTTTATTTTCCGGCGGATTTGAAACCGATTGGACAAACTCAAAACCAATTTTAAAACCTGCGTTTTTCCTTGCGACAGCAGGCGTACTTTTAACTGCTGTTATTATGGGCGTATTTATTATGCTGTTACTCAATACTTCTTTTCTATGGGGATTTTTGATCGGCTCAATTATTTCATCGACAGATGCCGCGGCTGTGTTTTCAATTTTGCGTGCAGGTAATATAAGCCTTAAAGGAAAACTTAAAGCTTTGCTCGAACTTGAGTCCGGCAGCAACGATCCTATGGCTGTATTCCTAACAATTGTAACCATCGAGTTAATTCTTACTCCAGAAAAAACAATTACCAATTTAATTCTGATGTTCATAATGCAGCTTGGTATCGGTGGGGCGGTAGGATTTTTAAGTGGGAAAGCAATTGTTTTAATTATAAACAGACTTAAACTTTTCGCTGAAGGAATTTACCCTGTGATGGTATTGGCAATGATCTTTCTAGTTTACTCCGCTGCTGCTGTTGTAGGAGGAAGTGGATTTCTTGCTATTTACATCGCAGGCGTTATTATGAGTTCATCGCAGTTTGTTCATAAAAAGTCATTGACTGGATTTTTCGATGGACTAGCAATATTAAGCCAGATAGCTATGTTTCTTACTCTTGGTTTACTTGTTTATCCTTCCCGCCTTTTATATGTAATCGGTTCGGGAATGCTTATTAGCATTATATTAATGATTATTGCACGTCCAATTAGTGTGTTTATAACATTGATGCCATTTAGAAAGCTAAATATAAAAGAAAAAATATTGACTTCATGGGTGGGGTTAAGAGGCGCAGTTCCTATTGTCCTTGCAACTTTCCCGCTTATAATGGGGGTTGAAAATTCGGATTTAATTTTTAATCTTGTATTTTTTGTTGTTTTAACTTCTACGCTACTACAGGGCTGGACAATAAATTTAGCATCGAAATTATTGGGACTTTCCGAGCCATTGACAGAAAAGAGAAATACTCCATTGGAATTTAAGCCAAATGAAAAAGACGATACAGAATTATTTGAATTGATTGTTCCGTTTAATTCAAAGATTGCAGGAAGTCAGATTGTTGATTTGAATTTCCCCTCGGACAGTAGAATAATTATGGTAACAAGAAACGAGAAAAATATTATCCCAAGCGGAGGAACAGTTTTGGAAAGCGGTGATATTCTTTCAATACTTGTAAATAAAAACAACAGCGAAACAATCAAGAATATTTTCGTATAGTAAATTCAAAATTGTGATGGATTTTGAGTTGTCAATTACCCTATCCATATACTTCTCTAAAACATTAGCAACAATTATTTTTAATAATCACAAAAGTAATATCGTCATACTGATTAGCTGTCCCCTTGAAACTTTCGAAATCCTCAAGCATTGCAGCAGTTGTTTGTTCGCAGGGTCTCTCTGCATTTGCGATCAGCAATTCTTTGATACGTTCAAAACCGTAAAGTTCTTCGCTGCCGTTCATTAATTCTGTAACGCCATCCGAATAGAAATACAGAAGATCGCCGCTGTTGAATGGGATTGTTTTTTCTTCTAACGAAGTTTGAAATACATCACCTTTCTCCAAACCTATTCCAATTCCCGCCGGCTGTATAATTTCACAAATTCCATTATTAATCTTTATCAAAGGCGTATGCCCGGCACGGCAAAGCTTAATAGATTTGTTTTTAGTATCAATCAATGCAAGCAGAACTGTTATAAACCAGTTCTTTTCCATTTCCGCATAAATTAGTTTATTAATTTCAACGAGGACATCCCGCGGAGATTTTTCATCCAAACAATATAAACGCATCATCGTTTGTAATTTGGACATATAAAACGAAGCACTTAAGCCCTTACCAGAAACATCGCCGATAACAACAAAAAACTTGGAATCCGAAATTTGGATCAAGTCGAAATAATCGCCGCCTACGTGCATTGCAGGCAGCATTGTTCCACACACTTCAATGCCTTTTATCTTAGGAAATATTTTCGGCAGCAGACTTTCCTGAATTAACCGCGCATTTTCAAGATCGCGCTCGAGTTTTTGTTTTTCTAGTTCCGATTCATAAAGCCGGGCATTCTCGATTGATACCGCTGTTTGACTTGATGCGGATATCAATAAATCCAAATCTTTGCCTGAAAATTGCGAGCCCGAATATTTTAATCCGAATAAAAGCAAACCGATAACTTTGGATTGAATAATGAGAGGCACTACTGTATAAATTTCTTCATGAAGCAGAGCAGATAATTTCCCGTCAACCGCAGTTTTGAAATCCTGCCTATCAACGTATACTTTCTTTCCCAGCAATACTTGATTCATAAAATGTTTCTCGGTTATATTCTCTTTGTCATAAATTTGCAAACGTGTATTTTCAATCCCATGCTCCCTAACAATCACAAAATAATTTTCTTTCTTGTCCTTCAACATCAAACCAAAATGATTCAGTTTGAGCGATTGGACAAATAATTTTTGAGTTGAATCTAAAATATTTTCATAACCGACAATACTCGCAACATCGCTGCCAAACTTTAACAAACTATTTTGAAATGTGAATTGCTCCGGGTAGAATTTTTGAGTTAATAGATTTTGAAAACGGTCCTTTGTGGACTGGAAAACAAATGCGAATACAACAAAAATAACTCCGGCAATTAAACCTTGGTATTCAGTACCTATAGCAGAGCTTACGCTTTGTCCGATAAAATAAATTATTAAAAAGTATGTTCCGGCAAGTGAGACAGTAGCGGCTCCGTACACTATAGCATTTCTCACAAAATCGCTTAAGTCCATTAATGAATAACGGAATATCGAATATCCGAATGCAATAGGAAGAAGCGCTACTAAAATTATTGGTGTAAAATATTCAGGGTTATTAAAAATTATTCCCACAATTGCTGCAGCAAGAAAGTTTGTGTATATAATTGAAAGCACACCAACTGTGTAAGCTACTAAAATTATAAAAATAGAATTACGTTCACGTTTGGTTTTTAGCCGTATGTAATTAACAAACAGCAAAATCAGTCCCAGCATAAACCCGGCAAATACTGTAATGTTTATAATAATATTAAGAATCTGATAAAGACTGTCACCTTTACCTCTATAAACAAAAAGAACTTTTAGAATAGTGAATACCAAAAATAAAACAACAGGGATTATATGAATTGACCGGTTAAACCATTTTTTATTAGTGAACGGATATTCTTTTGGGAAGATGCAAAAGAAATGAACTAATGCAAACGGAAAAAAAATAGCGCCTAAAGTTATTAATGTGTCTGCGGAAATTACTAGAAAAGGATTCTCAAATATCGGGTTCTCCACAATATTTCCGCGGTAGAGAAGACTCGACATTGAAAGTAAAACAGAAAATACTGCAACCCTGTAAAACAGCCTTTGAATTTTTCCGTCTCGCTTCGACATAACAACAATAAAAGCAACTATAATCCATATGAACGAAAGCAGTGCGAAACCAAGTCCGGAGAAATTTATCAGCTTTTTTACAAGAACCGGGGTTTCAAAGATTTTACCGTCTCGCGAAACTGTGTATGTAGCATAGTCACCCTTTTTAACACGATCCAATATTCGCGATGCAACTATGGTATTTGGAGTTTTAATCCCATCAATTGCAACAAGAAGATCGCCATCTCTTATACCAGCATGCCAAGTAACGCCGTCAACCTTAACTTGATTGAATACTATTACAATACTATCACGGCTTATTTTTTGGGGGATCCATAAACATTCATCGTTGGATTGGGCGGTAACTTCGAAGATGTAATAAAAATTTGTAAATCCTATGGAAATAAGAATTGCTGTTAGAGCAACAAGGAATTTTGTTTTATGTTTTATCCAAAATTTTTTAACTGCGTTAGTCATTAGTTGACCTTTATAATAACGGAAGTTATATCATCACTTTGTTCCGCACCCCTTGTATATTCGTCAACGCTTGCTTTTATTTTTTCCAAAATTACTTTCGCACTTTCTTTACAATATTGGACGGTTAAGTTCTCCAAACGTTCGTCCGAAAATTCTTCTCCATTAACGTCCATAGCTTCAGTAATGCCGTCTGTAAACAGAATAACAGCATCTCCCGGCTTTAATTCAACAATATCTGATTGATAGGGTATTGTTGTTGGAAGTACTCCGAGAATCATTCCTCCCAGTTTAAGTGTAGAAATTTTTCCATCACGTATGTGAAGCGGCGGATTATGCCCTGCATTAACATACACCATTTCCCTTTTTGCATTATCAATTATGCACCAAAAAAATGTGATGAAACTACCAAGCATTGTATTTTCGGCAACAAGATCGTTCATAAGATTGGTAGCTTCGGCAAGGGGTAATTTTTGTTTGCAGATAGATTTTAAAAATGCCTGAAGATTAGCCATTAGAAGCGAAGCCGGAACACCTTTGCCGGAAACATCAGCCACGGCAATTAAGACTTTGTCTTCATCAAGTTTTACAATATCGTAGTAATCACCGCCGACCATACGCGCCGAGGAATTAAAAGCCGAGATTTCAATATTTGAAAACACCGGTATTTTTTTAGGAAGAAGATTTTGCTGAATGTTACGCGCTGTCTCAAGATCTTTTTCCATCCTCTGCTTATCCAATGTCTCTTTAAATAAACGAGCGTTCTCAATAGATATTATTGCAAGGCTTCCGAGAGACGAAACAAATTCAACATCGGATTTAGAATAACCAATATCCGTTCTTCTTTTACCGAGAATAATTAGTCCTTTAGTCTCCCCTTTTATTTGCATTGGGACAATCAGTTCGACGCCAAGTTCATAAAACTGTGGGAAAAGTTCTTTTACTTCATCATTAATTATCGGTTTTACAAATCTATCGGTGGAACAATCTCTCAAAACTTCGCACAACCGTTTTTCATCAAACCGGTTTTCAAGGAATAATATTTCTTTTTCACCGCAGGCAACAATCGAGTATTTGGAAACAAGCATCTGCCCGATTAATGAATAGACAAGCAGTTTGCCGATCATTTCCGTTTGTAGTATTCCGCTGAATTCCTTACTAAGATCGAATAGTGCACTTAATTGATTGACCTTTGCATCAAGGTCGCGGTTAACTTTTTTTAATTTATCGATTGTCAGTGTATTTTCTATAGCGGTAGCGCCAACGTTTAGTATCGTTTTTAAAAATTCAATATCCTCTTTATCATATTCTCTGCTAGTTAATCTTTGCCCGAGAATTAATAACCCTGTAATTTTTTCATTTGATTTAATTTGTTGAATAATCGGCAGATTATTTTCTTCCAAAAAATGAATTATACCAACGTTGCTTTCCAATCCGTTTGCTTTCGCAACTGGGAATTTTTCAAGTACTGAATTATTCAATCCTTTGCTTGCTTTAATTTCGAATATCCCGTCGTCATTAACTAAAGCAATAAGTCCTTTAGTAGTATGAAATTTACCGAAACAAGTGAGAAGAATATTATTGAGGGCAAACCCTAAATCGAGACTTGAATTAACAAGGTTGCTGAAATCGACGAGGGCTGAAAAATTTCTTAAAGCAGCGTTGTTGTCTGTTTGAAGCATATTTACCGGTTAAGATATTTAACTAAAGTTACTTGGTTTTTATTCCCGGTTAATGTTGCGTACTTAACTTCATCCATCAGTTTTTTAATTAGATAAACACCCAATCCGCCAACCTTTTTTTGTTTGTAGTATTCTTTTATATCTGGTTCGGGTATTGTATCCGGGTTGAAATGTATTCCTTCATCAGTAATTGCAATTTCAAATTTGGATTCGGCAAATTTGACGGAGATATTAATGTTTCCTTCGTTAGAATATTTATAGGCGTGTTTGATAATGTTCGTGCATGCTTCATCAACGGCAAGTATAATCTTTCCAATCACATCTTCCGAGAAACCGCATTGCTTTGCGGCGCTCTTTGTAAACTCTCTAATCTGCGATAAATGATCTGTAGTACTTTTTACAGAGAGTTCGTTATAAAATGTGTTGATTTTATCGTTCAAGATTTGCTCGGCTCGCTGAATTTTTGAATAGCTTCATTTTCTTCTTTGTAAAATTCATAAAGGATTGGAAAACCGAGAAGATCAAAAATGTTGTAAACATTGTCTTTCATGTTGGAGAATTTTATATCTCCTTTGTTCTCGCGCATAGTTTCCACGTAAGCCATGAAAACTCCCAAACCGGCGCTGCTTATATATTTCAAGTCGTTAAAATTTACAACTACTTGAAATTGCTTTTGATCGAGCAGCTTGTTGAAAACACCTTCCAGTTCGGGTGCGGTATGGGCATCTAAATACCCTTTCACATCAATCACGCTTACAGGGCCGTTCCCCCGTAAGTTGACATTGAACTCCGCCATTAAATATCTCCGATTGTTAATTATTAAAAATCCACTTAAACAATACTAACGTTATATCGTCGTGCTGACTATGGTCTTTTGTAAATAAAGTTACTTCTTTAATAATAGCGTTTGAAATTTCATCTAAATTTTTATTTCCGTTCTGTAAAATAATATTTTCGAAGCGTTCATACCCAAAATCCTCGTCTTTGGAATTTTTTGCTTCGGGGATGCCGTCCGAATAGAAGGCAATAATATCATTATTCTTAAGTTCAATTTGCATTTCTTTTAACGTATTTGCAAATCCGTTTGAATAATCTAAACCAAGTCCCATACCCGGAGGCTGCAATCTTGTAATTTTATTCTCTGAATGAATAACAGCCGGCGTATGACCTGCTCGGGCAAAATTAAGCAGACCGTTGTTTTTATCAATCACGCCGTAGATAGCCGTAACAAAACTTTTTTTATCCAAACTTTTTTTAAGAACCTCGTTTGCTTTAACTAAAAGTTCCTTTGGATTATCAATCATTTTTGAAAGCGATTCAAAAATTCCTTTTACTTCCGCCATAATAAATGCGGCTGAAATTCCTTTACCGGAGACATCGCAAACAACAAATCCGAGTTTTGAATCGTTTAATTCAAAAAAATCATAATAATCACCGCCCACTTCGAAAGCAGGAATAAATAAAGCCGACGTTTGCAAATTCTTGTATTGCGGTATTTCATTCGGCAATATTTTATTCTGAATATCCCGTGCAACATCAAGTTCTTTTTCGAGGCGTTCTTTTTCAATAGATTCAGCAATAAGTTTTGCATTCTCAAGCGCAACCGCTGCGTAATCGGCAAATGTTTGAATTGATTTCCTTTCATCCTCGTCGAAGTTTACATCCTGGAAGCGCGAAGTAAAAAGATATCCGTTAATACTATTATGTACTTTCAAAGGCGCTACGGCAATAGATTTAAAATTGTTCATCTCATTTTTTAATTCGGGTGCAACGGAATCGTGATATAAAATTCTTAGTCTTTCGTAATTAGTTTCATCCTCTTCCAATAATCGTTTTGTTAATTTATCCGCATCCACATACGCGATGTTTTTTACGGAATTTAATTCGTATTCGTTTCCTTTTTTAGTAACAAGCCAGGCTGAATAAGAATTGCAAACCCTTGTTGTATTTTCTGTTATTGTGTCGGCAAGTTCCTTAAAATCAAAAACCCGTGTAATCAGATTTGTTAAATCCATAAGAGAGGTAATCTCTTCGGCTTTTCTATCGAACGCCTCAGCAGTCGGTAAATGGAATAGAGTTGTAAAAAATATCACGCCGAAATAAATTGTTCCGTAAATCATTACAAGACTAAATATGTCAAATAACCCCGGCGAAAAATTTACAAGCAAATGACGTATCGTTTCGCTTTCTTTTAATAATCCGTAATTAAATCCGAAAAGAATTGAAAGCACTGTTGAAATGATAAGCAGATACAATTTTTGCTTTTTTACAAGGAATGCAATCCATGCAACCCGCAATGAATTTAACGAGATTAATACTATGGAGACGACATAAAGTGCATCGTGAGGGTAGTCTAATGATTTATCAATTCTAATTAATAGACTTGAAAAAAAAGTTAGAGCAAAGAAAACGATCATAGTTTTAAAATATATACTATGATCTTTTTTCTGTCTTAGAAAAAAAAGCTCTCGGAATGTCGCAAATATATATATCAAAGAACCTATAAAAACAAATGTTACAATAGTGGCAAACAATGAATTGAAAATGTTTACAGCTTTTTCGGTATTAATAGAAGAGTCTAATAGTGAATTAGAAACCGAAATGATGAAAAAAATTAAAGCACCTAAAATTCCGGCATTTAACACAAGAGATAACGGAGAATCCGTTTTAGAACCGAGAAACGGTTGCAAATAGTTGTATATAAAATATAATGACAGAAATACTAAAATTTCGTTGATTGAAGATAAAATAAAATCATTATGCAGTGGGAAAATAATATTAAAAACAAAAAGCAAAATTGAGGTTAAGATTGCATTTTCCAAACCCCTTGCACGCGTAAGATTTCTTAAATTTTGCATCGCCATTTGATTTTAATATTTATCAATAATTATCTATCAATATCTGGTGTTTTAGGTGCAGCAGGAGCTTTGGGTTTTACTTTGTTTAGCTTTTTATACTCATCAATAAAAGCTTTATTTTTTTTCAGCATCGAATCGCTATAGTTATCACCAAACTCATTTGCTAATGAATCCATTTTTTCCCCGAACTCTTCCCAGCCTTTAAAATCCTTCTTAGATATTAATTGAATTGTTTTGCTGATAATTTCTGTCGGATCTTCAAAATGAAAATCACCGCTGCTTGTACTTTTTGAGTTTCTTAATTTTCTTTCCAAAGATTTGTTGAAATCTTTCCCTTTGAACACAACTGATAATTGTCTTAACTTTTTAGCAGCTTCATCAAGTTTAATCCTAATGCTGTCGTTTACAAAAGGTGCTTCGGGAATTTCAGGGATTGGAATAATAATTTTAAATGAATTTGAATCAGGATGTTGAACGCTGATGTTATGTCTCACAGATTTTTTATTGTTCTCATTTGATTCTTGACTAAAATGGAAATCGAAACCCCAATTTGCAGATGCATTAGCTGTCCATTTTGTTTGTGTCTCGCTTAACTTAATTTTATCGTCAACGGCTTTATTTAATTCTTCAGGGTCAATTGTACAAATCGTTTTAAATGCCGTATCGGGAGTAATAAAGAGAAATTCATTTTGAGGATTTTCTTTAGCTGAGACTATAAAATTTTTAACATCATTATCCCATCCTTGATGAACAGGAAAAATATCCCAAGTTTTTTGTGCATTAACTTTGCGTGCAAAATTTAATATGTCTGCCAAAGCAGCTTTTTGAAGTTCACTTATTTTTGAACTTACCGCAATTGTGTTTTTATCATTCATTAAGATAGAAAGATACAATTCCTTCTTATATTGATTAAGAATAGAGTCTGCTTCATTTTTTTGTTTGGAATTCAATCCGAGGTATTCAACAAACTTCTGATAATTATTTGTTTCAGAATTGTACGACAACGGTTTAATTTCATAAATCTGATTATTATCGCTTTGATTTGATATCGTTAGAACTTTGTTCCCCCCTTTATCAATTGGAAGACTATTATATAAAGCAAAATTAAAAACATCCTCGTTGGTAATATCGGTTGTTGTAAACAGCGGTTGAAGATTTTGAGCATAAAATGATATTAAATTATTTTTCCCTTGCTCAATTAATTTTCCAATATCTTGTTTTTTGTGTCGAAAAAAAATCATCAATAAAAGTGTTAGTAGAATCAAAGAAGTAACCGGTAGCAGTTTTTTTACAAGCTCTTTTATTTTGCCGGAATTTTGATCCATAATTTTCATTTGTTATGCTTTCAATTCTTTTTGATATGGCTCTAATATAAATTTCAAACTTTCTCTTGCCCGGAATATTCTTGATTTTATAGTTCCGACTTCGGTACCAAGTTGATCAGCAATTTCTTTGTAACTCAATCCTTCAATATCTCTGAGTACAAGCGGTACTTTCAATTTTTCCGGAAGCTTATCAATGGCACCGCGAACAAGATGCGGAATGTCAATATTCTCGGAAAAAGGTCCAACCGGATACTCTCTATCTGAATCTCCAATCGGTACAAAAATGCTTCTAACCTTTTTCTTCCTTAAATAATCCCTGCATTTATTAACCGTTATGCGATACAACCAAGTTGTAAATTTTGATTCAAACCGGAAATCCTTCAGTTTGTGATAAACGCTTATAAAAACATCCTGTGAAATATCATCTACATATTCAGCATCGCCTAAAGTAATAAATACCAAATTGCGGACTTTTTCTTTATGCTTCATAACCAAGGTTCTGAAGGTAGATTCTTTGCCGTCAATAAACAAACGGATTAAAACAAAATCTTCGTCCTCATTGTCTTTTGGATCGCTAAACTCGCTATTATGTTGTTCTTTTACTAAATCCATACTTTTAGACGATAATTAATATCTATGGTTCCAAATTAGAATTAGCTATACTTATAAAAGTTAATGATTAAAAAACTTTATTTTTACTTTAGGATTCGATAACTTGCCTTCCAATATAAATATTTGTACCCGATTATATCCAATAAACATTATTATTCTTAAAAAATTATACTAATAATAATTGATAATAATTAGAACGATTTTTAATTTTTGATAAAACTTCAGGAGAAAATATGAAGATTAAAACCTCAGAAAAATACGGAGCTGTAGTTATTGAACTTAAGGGAAATGTGATGGGCGGCCCTGAAGCTCAAGAATTTAGTTCGTTGCTACATCAACTACTTGATGAAGGCAAAAAAAACATGATAGTTGATCTTGCAGATTGTAAGTTTATGAACAGTTCCGGATTAGGAATGTTAATAAGCGGTTACACAACAATTAAAAATGGCGGCGGGTCGCTTAAACTTGCAAATGCTACCGAGAAAATAGAAAGTTTGTTAGTCATTACTAAATTGATCACGATTTTTGAACATTATCAATCGGTTGACGAAGCGGTTAACAGCTTTAAGTAAAATTTAAACTCCGGTTTATCCGGAGTTTCTCTTTTCCCTTCTAATAATCAAATTACGGAGTAATAAATGAGCATAGCTGTTGTCGTTGGCAGTCAATGGGGTGATGAAGGTAAAGGCAAAATAGTTGACCTTTTAAGCGAGCGTTATGATATTGTTGTGCGCTATCAGGGCGGAGCTAATGCCGGCCATACTGTTCAAGTTGGCGATAAACAGTTTATTCTTCATCTCATACCATCAGGCATTTTATGGGAAAATGTCCAGTGTGTTATCGGCAACGGTGTTGTCATAGATCCAAAAGCTTTGCTTGACGAAATAAAATTTTTGGAAAACCTTGGCATAAATATTAAAGGCCGTTTATTTATAAGCCAAAATGCCCACTTGATAATGCCATATCACAAATTGATTGACTCTTTAAACGAAAGCGGCACGTCAAAAATTGGAACTACCGGCCGTGGAATTGGTCCGTGCTATATTGATAAATATGCTCGTAAAGGTATCAAGATTGTTGACCTTCTTGATAAAAAGGATCTTGAAGAAAAAATCAAAATAAACATTGAAGAAAAAAATATTTTACTAAAGAAACTATATAATCATGAAGAATTGAATGTTGAGCAGATTATAAAAGAGTATTTAGAATTTGATGATGCAATAGATCAATACATTACCGACGTGCCCTCATTTTTAGATAAAGCTTTAAGTCAAGATAAATCGGTTTTATTAGAAGGCGCGCAAGGTACAATGCTTGATGTTGATTTTGGAACATACCCTTATGTTACTTCTTCAAACCCAACTTCCGGCGGTGCTTGTACCGGCAGCGGAATTCCACCAACAAAAATTTCATTAGTAATTGGTATTGTTAAAGCTTATACAACAAGAGTGGGATTAGGTCCATTCCCAACCGAAATGCTTGGAGAAGACGGTAATCAACTTAGAGATATAGGCGCAGAGTTTGGTGCTACCACCGGAAGACCTCGCCGCTGCGGATGGTTCGACGCGTTTCTTCTTAATTATTCAAGAATGATTAACGGAATTGAACGTGCAGCTATTACAAAACTTGATGTACTAAGTTATCTCGAAGAAATAAAAGTTTGCGTTGGTTACGAAATAAACGGGAAGAAATTACATTCATACCCAACAAATGTTAATCAAATGATGCAGGTAACTCCGGTTTATGAGACATTGCCGGGTTGGCAGACAGATATATCCAACATAAAAAATTATGATGAGTTACCAGGTGCCGCGAAGGACTACCTGACTTTCATATCCCAGCAAAGCGGGTTTGAAATAAGTATGATTTCCGTTGGTCCGCGTCGTTCGCAAACTATTGAACTGTAACTTCGGTAATTTTAATTATACTTTCCATACAAGTTGTTAGTTTGTAAATTGCTTCCAAGAATTTCCTCCTCGGAGTATTTATGAATTTATTCAACGGTTCAGCCGCAATGAATATCAAGTTGTTTTTAATAATTATAGGTGTATCAATTGCACTCGGCACTTTGTTCTATACACAAAGCCTTGTTGAAAGATTACAAACACGCGAAAAACAAACAGTAAAATTGTACGCTAATAGTTTGGAATTTGCCGCTAACTCCGACAATTTTAACAGCGACGTAACTTTTATTTTTCAAAATATAATTCAGAGGATTGATTTCCCTTTAATTCTTACCGACAACAGCGACCCGATTAGTGATAGTGTAATTTTCGGCGGATATAAAAATATTTTTCTCGATTCGACTTTATCCGAAAATCAAAGAAGAAAAGTTTTACTTGTGGAATTGGCAGAACTTTCAAAAACTCATGAAGCTATTATTGTTACGGCACCGGACAGCAGTGTTCTTCAAAAAATTTATTACGGCGATTCCGGTCTTGTAAAACAACTTCGGTATTATCCATATTTTCAAATTGGTTTTGCCTTGCTGTTTATTCTAATTGCTTATTCAAGTTTCAGTTACATTAAAAGAAGTGAGCAGAGCAACATTTGGGTGGGAATGTCTAAAGAAACTGCGCACCAACTCGGTACCCCAATTTCTAGTTTAATGGGTTGGAATGAAATCTTGAAAATGAATTATGCCAATCCCGATAAAGTATTGGATACTTCCGAAGAGATTACAAGTGATTTAAACAGGCTTAATAAAATAACAAAACGCTTTTCGAAGATTGGCTCCAAGCCGGAACTAAAAGAAGAATCTCCTTATGAAATAATTCAAAAAGTTATTAATTATTTTCAAAGACGTTTACCGCAGCTTGGTAAAAATGTGAACATTACTCTCGAAGGTGAAAAATATCTAACAACATTTTTGAATGCCGAATTGTTTGAATGGGTAATAGAAAACTTAATTAAGAACGCACTCGACGCAATAGAAAACAAAGAAGGTAATATCCAATTTGTGGTTACAGCCGGTAAAAATATTATTGATATTGAAGTTAGCGATAACGGTAAAGGTATAGAATATAAAAACCGTAAGAATATTTTTCGTCCGGGATATTCCACCAAAAGACGCGGCTGGGGTTTGGGATTAAGCTTATCGAAAAGAATTGTTGAAAATTATCATAACGGTAAAATATTCGTAAAAGATTCGGTAGTTAATTCCGGTACCGTTTTTAAAATTTTAATACCTGCAAAAAAACATAATTAGTCCCTTCCTCAAAATTGTATTTTTTACACCATTTATTTCTTAAATGATGGAATTAACCCCAACATTTTCTCCCATTATCGAAAGAAATAATATTTCATTATTGCCAAAACAAGACTTAAACACACAATAACTTTTGGTATGTTGTTTGCTATAATAACAGCAACTAATATTATTAGTACCCTCCTTAATTTACAAACCAACTGCTATGATTTTGCCCTCAATCATAGCAGTTTTTATTATCCAATAGAACTATTAGGAAATTCTTCATGTTACATGACTAAAAGAAAGAATATTTAATGGGCAGTTTTCACAATCTTGAAATAAAAAAAATCATCAAAGAAACCAAGGATACCGTAAGCTTAATTCTACAAAGTACAAATGGCAAACCGGATTCATTTTTACCGGGACAGTTTTTAACTTTTTTGTTTAACGAGAATGGAACCGAAACCCGGCGCGGTTATTCAATTTCATCATCGCCGATTGATCTTCCGTATTTAAGGGTAACGATTAAAAAAATCCACAAAAATTCTGCAAGCACAAATTGTATTGATGATGCAAAGGTCGGACAAATTATTAAATCTTTACCTCCTCTTGGTAATTTTATAATTATACCGAATACCGAATCTGATAGAAGTTTTGTTTTTTTTGGTGCCGGGAGTGGAATAACTCCCCTATTTTCTATGATTAAAACTCTTCTCTATTTAGAAAAGAAAAGTAAAATAGTTTTGGTTTATGGGAATAGGGATGAAGATTCAATCATTTTCAAAAGTGAAATTGATGAATTGCAAAAAAAATATTCCGAAAGATTTGAAGTAATGCATATTCTCTCTCAACCTCATTCCGAATGGAACGGATTTCAAGGACGAATTACAAAAGACCTTGCTTACAAATTGTTAGCATCATTTAAAACTATAAATCCAGTTGAGGCAAATTATTATTTATGTGGTCCCGGTGGGATGATGGAGAATGTAATCGGTGCATTAGATGAAATAAAAATTGATCATAAAAAAATTCACCGGGAAAATTTTGAAGTAAAAATAGTAGATGAGCACGATGAAATTGAAGAAATTGAACGAGATGTAACTATTTTTATAAATGGCGATAAACATAAGGTAACCGTTAAACCGGGTGAATCAATTTTACAAAAAGCACTTGAACTTGGATTGGAAATACCCAATTCATGTCAAATTGGTGAATGCGGAACTTGCCGTGCACGTTTACTTTCTGGTAAAATAAGATTGGTTTCTCAAACAGCCCTTTCGGACGAGGACATCAAAGACGGATATTGCCTTACATGTGTTGGTTACCCTGCAAGTGATAATGTTGTCGTCCTCTACGAAAATCCTTTCGACGATTAAATCCATAAATGTTTTTCCAGGTTTTATCTTTAAATAATTTCACTAAATTTGCCCACAGTAAAAATTGTTTGGAGAATTAAATGTCAAGTACCGGTTCTAAAAGGCCATCATGGGATGAATATTTTTTAAAGGTAGCAATGCTTGTTTCGGAACGAGCAACATGTCCGCGTATGCATTGCGGTTGTGTTTTGGTTAGAGATAAGCAAATTTTATCAACGGGTTATAACGGTTCTATTCCCGGTGATGATCACTGCGAAGATGCGGGATGCATGATTGTTGATAATCATTGTGTGCGTACAATTCATGCAGAAATGAATGCAATACTTCAATGCTCATCTCACGGAGTTAGTACAGAGGGCGCAACAGCGTATGTAACTAATATGCCGTGTACAAACTGTGCAAAGGCATTAATCACTGCCGGCATAAAAGAGGTTGTGATTTTTTCTGATTACCACGATACTCTTGCTGAAGAATTTTTTTATAAAGCAAAAGTGAATATAAAACGATTACCTATGCCTGGGAAAAGTATCGAATATAATCTCGATAGTTTCAAATCGGCAAAAAAGTTTAATGAAAAGTGATAGCCGATCTTCGCATCAGTTCATAAAAAGACTTGAAACCACAAGAATAGCAAGGAAAATAAACGCGAAAAGAGTTATATTCGACGCGTTATTTGGTAAAATAGAATGAAAATGACAAAAGAAAATCTTCAGAGATATTATAAAGACGGCAATTTCTTCAACAGGGATTTAAGCTGGCTGGAATTCAACCGGAGAGTTCTTGAAGAAGCGCTTAATCCTGAACTTCCTCTGCTCGACAAAATAAAATTCATTTCAATTTTCTTTTCTAACTTGGATGAATTTTACATGATTCGTGTTTCCGGTTTGAAAGAGCAGGTACGCGCAAATGTGATTGATACATCTATCGACGGATTAAGTCCTATAGAACAATTACGCCGTATTGAAAAAACCGTGCAGCCGATGGTTGAGCAAATTTATGATTTCTTCAATAATTATGTCCTCAAAGAACTTAGGCGTAATAAAATTTTACTGTGCGATTTAAATGAGTTAAACAAAGATGAACGTGACGGGTTAAACAATTATTTTCTTAAAGAGATTTATCCAGTTTTAACTCCGCTTGCTTTCGATCCAGGCAGACCGTTTCCTTATATCTCAAACCTAAGTTTAAGCTTTGCAATTTTAGTTAAAAAACCAAATGGTGAAAAACATTTTGCTCGTGTCAAAATACCTGGCATTCTACCGCGTCTTCTGCGCATTGATCAGATTGTCGGAACGAAATGTTCGAACGACTCCGACGGTTCTGTTAAATACATTTGGATAGGAGATTTAATCCGATCAAACCTTGCAATGTTATTCCATGGTTTTGAAATACTTGAAGCATACCGATTTAGAATTACACGTGATACCGATCTCGAAATTCAAGAAGATGAAGCTGATGATCTCCTTCAGGTAATTGAAGAAAATATAAAACAAAGAAAATTCGGTTCTGTAGTTCGACTTGAAGTTGAAAAACTAATGCCGTCCTATATGGTTGATACTCTTGTAAAAAATTTGGAAATAAATAACGATGATGTTCATGTTATTAACGGTAATCTTGGCTTAAGCGATATTATGCAATTATATGAATTACCGTTTCATCATTTAAAAGAAAAGCCATTTCATCCGGTAACACCCGAAATTTTTGAAGAAGAAGAAAATTTTTTCACGATGATAAAACGAAAAGATATTCTTCTTAATCATCCGTACGAATCTTTTTCACCAGTTGTGGATTTTATAAAAGCTGCCTCAAAAGACCCTGATGTGCTTGCCATTAAGCAGACTTTATATAGAGTTGGCCCAAACTCACCGATAGTAAAATATTTAATTGAAGCTGCTGAACGCAAAAAACAAGTTGCAGTTCTAGTTGAATTAAAAGCACGTTTTGATGAAGAGAACAACATCTATTGGGCTCGTGAACTTGAAAAAGCAGGTGTTCATGTGGTTTATGGTTTGGTTGGATTGAAAACTCATGCAAAGATGACCCTCATTGTACGCAAAGAAATTGACGGCGTTAAAAGATATGTTCATTTGAGCACCGGCAATTATAATTTGTCAACTGCAAAATTGTATACCGATCTTGGCTTGTTCACAGCCAATGAAGAAATTTGCGCCGATGTCTCGGAAATTTTCAATTACTTAACCGGGTACTCAGAACAAAATACATATAGAAAATTATTTGTTGCGCCTATCAACAAGCGTCAACGCTTTTTAGAAATGATAGACCGCGAAATAAAAAATGTTAAAAACGGCGGGAAAGGACATTTGATTTTTAAACTGAATTCTCTCGTCGATCCTGCCTTAATTGCAGCTTTGTACGAAGCTTCCAGCAAAGGTGTTAAAATTGATTTGATTGTCCGCGGTATTTGCTGTCTCGTTCCGCAAGTTCCCGGACTTAGCGACAATATTAGAGTTACAAGCATCGTTGGAAGATTTCTTGAACACAGCAGAATTTATTATTTCTTTAATAACGGTGAAAAGGAAATTTATTTAAGCAGTGCTGATATTATGCAGAGAAATCTCGACAGGAGAGTTGAAACAACTTTCCCTATTGAAGACAATGATCATAAAAAGTTTTTGAAAGAGGAAATACTTGATACCTGCCTGAATGACAATGTAAAAGCAAGAGTTTTGTTGCCTACAGGATTATATGCATTTAATCATCCTGTGTACAATGAAGAAAATATGAATCATCAGGAATATTTAATGAATAGTGTTAGTAAAAGTTATAAAAAGATAATTCCACGGGAATCCGTAGAGTAAGAAATCATTTCCGAGAAATTACAGTATTTTCCTAATTTGGTAATCTCATCGAAAAACCAACCTGACCGAAATAATCTGTTTCTTTATTGAAAATTAATGAACCGAGGGAAAAATCAATTTGTATATTTTCTTTTTGAAGATAAGCAAAACCAAAATGTGCATTATTCTTCGGCAATACTTTATCCGATGAGTCACCGAAGTATTCTATAAAAGCTGTCCATCTATCATCTATAGAAATACTCATCGATATTGAATAATCAAGTGTAAAATCGTTGATAGATTTAATTTTCGAAGAGCCGAGATTCATTCCTAAACTGATTATTTCACTAATTGATTTATCAAACGCAAATATAATTCCCGGCTCAAACTTATCCGGGCGTAGTTTTTCATTCCCGAATGGTAAAGCAACTTCTAAAATAACCGCGATGTTATTCAGTATGCCTCCATCTTTTATTAATTGAAATTTTGATCCGATAAAGATTCCTTGCAAACCCTGCAAAGTTGATTTTTCAAATTCTGCCGTCGTCTTACCTAAAAAGTATTCTCCGCCAAATCTTAATTCTATATTATCATTGATTCCGTAACGGCATAATGTTGAGGCAAGAATTAAGTTCTCATTTTCATACTCTATAGAATGTTCAACAAATTTTTGTTTTTGAAACATAAAGCCTGTTTCAATCTGTAAAGTATTTATGGGTACAACAGCAGCTGATTCGGTAATATCCGGACGGTCGGTAATTAATTCGGAATCTGTCTGCATAAATATTTTTTGCGACCAAGTTAATGACAACATAAAAAATAGTATGAATATCCATTTATTAAACATATTATGCTAACAATCTCCAAATTTGAGTAATCATAAAGGTTATTGATAATCCCATTACGATTGGAAGAAATGTAGAAATTAAAGTCCACTTTAAACTTCCCGTTTCTTTATAAATTGTATAGATAGTAGTTGAACAAGGATTATGAAGTAAACTGAAAATCATCAAATTAATTCCTGTTAAAACCGTCCATCCCCCTGCTTGCAAAACTTTAGCAACATCGGCAGTAGAATCCATTTCAAACATAACCCCTGCACCTGGGCCAACACCATGTATTCCGGCAGTTAAAACTGTCAGCATAAGTATTGTCGGAATTACAATTTCATTTGCGGGGATCGCAATAATGTAAGCCAAAAGAATTACACCGTTCAAGCCAATAAATAAAGCATAGGGGTTTGACCAATCAACAAAATACTGCGCCAGACTAAGTTCATCAATGTGAACGTTGGCAACAAGCCAAATAACTACTCCGGCAGGCGCGGCAAAAACAATTGCACGCCATAGTACAAATAATGTTCTGTCAATTAAAGAAGTATAAAGTGTTTGCAATATTCGCGGCGGGCGGTATGGCGGTAACTCCAAACTAAATGCAGATGCTTCTCCTTTTAAAACTGATTTTGAAAGTCCCCATGAAACTAGTAAACTAAATACGATACCTAGAATTGCAACACTAACAACTGCTGCCGCTGATGCAAGTCCGGCCAAATAAGAAGGGACCAACCCGCCGATAAAAATTGTAGCAATTAAAATTTGTGTTGGCCATCTTCCATTGCATAAAGAAAAATTATTTGTAATTATTGCAATAACTCTTTCTCGCGGACTATCAATAATCCTGGCTGCAATAACACCCGCAGCGTTGCATCCAAAACCCATACTCATCGTTAATGCTTGTTTGCCGTGAGCCCCGACTCTTTTATAAATATTATCCATGTTGAATGCGACACGCGGCAGGTATCCGAAATCTTCCAAAAGTGTAAACACAGGGAAAAATATTGCCATCGGTGGAAGCATAACGCTTACAACCCAAGCCATAGCAAGATAAGCGCCGTCAATAAATACTCCGCTTATCCACCATGGAGTGTTTATAGCGGCTGCAATATTATTAAGCCAAGGATGAATTTTATCAACAAGTACAGAGGCTATCATCGCTGACGGAACATTAGCACCGATAATTGTAATCCAAAAAACTGCGGCGAGAATTAAAAACATTATCGGGAATCCCGTCCACTTGCTAGTAACCAATTTATCCACAAAACGATCGACATCGAATTTAGGTTTTTCACCGACACGCGTAACAACTTTAGAAGCTATTTCTTCAGCATTTTTATAAATCGATTCCATTATAGAATCATGTAAATTTTCGCCTATTTCCCAACGCATTTTATTTGCTGATGCAATCAATTCTTCTCTTTTATTTTCACTTGTTTGTTTCATTTTAGATTCTCTTTGATTTAAAAATCACTCACCGATTTTTTCTGCCGGTCTTAAATTTCCGATTTCACCGGATCGAACTGCTTCAATAATGCTTTGATCTCCTTCAAGCAATCTTAATGCAATCCACCGCGTGTTAGGCAAATCCGGAAATTGCGCTGCAATTTTGTCATTCAATTCATCGACAGCATTACTAACATTTTTTATTTCATTACTTATTCTATGAGGTTTGCAAATAAATTGTCCCGTGGCAACTTCATGAATAGCTTTTAGCAATTCCGGTATTCCAACTCCTTGCCTAGCGGCTGCCGGAATAACGGGAATGCCGAGATTTTTTGCCAACAATCTATTATCAACATTTAATTTATGTCTCTTCGCTTCATCAATTAAATTCAAACACAGAACAGCGCGGTCTGTAATTTCCAAAACTTGCAAAACCATATTCAAATTCCTTTCGAGCCGCGATGCATCAACAACAATAATTGTTACATCCGGCTGACCAAATAAAATGAAATCACGGGCTATTTCTTCATCGGTACTAGTTGAAAGTAATGAATACGTTCCCGGCAAGTCAACAATTTTATATCTCTTTTCGCCGTATGAAAACGCGCCTTCTGCCCTGCCGACGGTTTTACCAGGCCAATTTCCTGTATGCTGACGAAGTCCGGTTAGACTATTGAAAACAGTACTTTTGCCCGTGTTAGGATTTCCGGCGAGCGCAACAACATAATCGGTTTCTGACATATCAATTCCCAACTTGACAAGATTAGCCAAATTATGAGCCGGGCATGTTGCGCAGTTTGAATTTATAATTGCATTTTTATTTTCAACGCTCATACTTTTTTCCTCACTGGAATTCTTTTTATATAAATATGATCTGACTGATTTTTTCTTAACGCAACAGTAGTTCCCCTAATTTCATATGCAGTCGGGTCACCGCCGAGACTGCGTAACTCCGCGCGAATTTTTGTGCCGGGTACAATTCCAAAATCGAGCATTCTTCTTCTTTGTTGTCCTCGAAGTGCGTGCGACATCCCGATTACTTCAGCTTCTTCTCCCAAATTCATAGACGATAAAGTTTCAAAAGATTCCTGCACATTTTCTTTTTCCGAAATAGGAATTACAGTTATGTTCGATGCAAGTACCGGTGCAAGCAAACATTCTTCTCCGTTGGCTTCAAAACGTATTCTGTCTTTTTTATTTTCTATAATTCTTATCTGCATTCCAGGGTGCAAACCTTGAGCAGATAATTGCGCATAAATTTCCTTCGGCTCATCTTCAATATGAATAATCGTCGCAAATATTCCGTCTTCCAAACTATTTAGAAGTATCCCATTTGGAGAAGGCATCTCACCGGTTTCGCTTGGTATCGGATCGCCATGCGGATCACGCAAAGGATTTCCGAGTTTTGCAGCAAGATTCTTTGCTGTTTCTTCATCGGTTTGATGTTCTTTCTCTTCTGCAATTGAGTGCCATTCTGTTTCTTCAACACTTGTGTTATCGGCAAGATATAATTCCCATAACCTGTGAACACGAATCACTCTCAATGCGTACGACCGTCCCTTTGCGGTTAATTTAATTCTTGCGTTTTGCGATTGGACCAATCCTAACTCTTCAAGTCGCGAAATAAGTTTTGTACCGTCGTTTGCTTTAATTGCAAGATTACCGAGCATACTGTTCAAGGAACAATCGAGTGAATTGTATTCGCAGTCGTATAAATGTTTTAGCGCGTCTTCTACAAGAACTCGCTCGGTTTGCGATTTAATTTTCCGCCAGCGCGGTACAATGCCTTTGCCCGGTAGAAAGAAAATTAAAAGCACTATTATAGCTGCAAAAAAAACGATTAATGTTGTTACGGGATCAACCATTTTTCCCTCACACTTTTTTAATTTCTTTTAGATAAATACTCTCGGAAATTTTTTGACTTACAGAAAGAGTTTTATCGTTAAATTTTATTGTGAATGATTTATCAAAGTCAAGTTTATGAACAACTTCAAATTCGGTGTTTAACACTAATCCAACTTTTGAAAGATAATTTACCAATTCCTTATCGCCGTCGTCAACTTGCATTAATTTATAGAACGAATCTTCCGAAGCTTCGGATAGCGTAATGTATTGCTGAGATTCAGGTAACGTCCCGTTCTTTTTGGGAATTGGATGACCATGTGGATCAAAATCCGGGAAACCGAGATACTCATCTATTCTATCAATTAATTTTTCAGAAGTATGATGTTCAAGAACTTCAGCTTGATCATGAACTTCGCTCCACGGTAAATCAAGTACTTTTATTAAAAACAATTCCCACAATCTGTGGCGGCGGATTACATTCAAAGCCATTTGCTCGCCAGTGCTCGTTAGTTCCATACCTTTATATTTTTCATACGTAACAAGGCCTTGCTTTGCTAATTTCTTTGCCATATCGCTTATTGCCGCATTCGATACCGATAATTCCTGTGCAAGTTTTACCGTATTTATACTTTCACCAAAAGCTTGGCTATAATTAAAAATCTTCTTTAAATAATTTTCTGTTGATATTGTTGACATAGTGTATTTTTTTGATCCTAATTTAAGCATACTTAAATATTATTGTCAAGTATATAAAATAATTTATTGCAAATTAGCTTAATCTTTTATTTGTGCATTAATTCAGGTCTATTATTAATTCTTTCTGCAATAAATTTAGATCAATATTTAATGACCAGTTCATTTCCTTATGCACAATGACATAAAATTATTATTTTTGCACTCAAATTTTGGAGATATAATGTCAATAATATCAGTTGAATCAGTGATAGATGCGCTTAGAAAAGTTAACGACCCGGATTTACATAAAGACTTGGTAACCTTAAATATGGTAAAGGACGTAAAAATAAACGAAAAAGACGTTCTTGTAGTTGTTGAACTTACTACTCCGGCTTGCCCATTAAAAGATAAAATCCAGCAGGACTGTATCGATGCAATTAAAGCAAGTAATCCGGAAATAAAAAATGTAACCGTAACGATGACCGCAAATGTTAAAGCTAATAATAACTCGGTTAAAAATTCAATTTTACCCGGAGTAAAAAACACGATTGCCGTTGCAAGCGGAAAAGGCGGAGTAGGTAAAAGCACGGTGGCTGTTAATCTTGCTGTTGCTTTGGCTTTAGATGGCGCTAAAGTAGGATTGATCGATGCGGATATTTATGGCCCAAGTGTTCCAATGATGCTTGGAATAAATGAACAGCCGAAAATTTATCAGGATACCGCTACAGCAAAAATGATTCCGCTTGAAAATTATGGAATCAAAGTTATGTCGATTGGATTTTTAATCGAAGAAGACGCACCTGTAATTTGGCGCGGACCAATGGCAAGCGGCGCAATAAAACAATTTATGAGTGATGTAAATTGGGAAGAACTTGATTATCTTATTTTCGATTTACCTCCCGGCACCGGCGATATTCAATTAACACTTGTGCAGACAATTCCGTTAACCGGTGCTGTTGTTGTTACAACTCCTCAGGAAGTTTCATTGATTGATGTTCGCAAAGCTATGGGCATGTTCAAGCGTGTGAACGTTCCGATACTTGGCATTGTCGAAAATATGAGCTATTTTATCGCACCCGATACGGGCAAAAAATATGATATTTTCGGAACCGGCGGCGGTGAAAAACTTGCTAAGGAATTATCAGTTCCGCTTCTCGGCGCAATTCCAATTAATCAAATAATACGGGAAGGCGGCGATAAAGGAAAACCGGTTGTATTCTCTAAACCAGATTCCGATAATGCAAAAACTATAATGGAAATAAGCAGAAACCTTGCAGCACAAATAAGCATCAATAATTTATCATCGTCATCAAGTAAAATTGAGATTGAACTTGATGGAGAGAATTAAGAGGTAAAAACATGGATAATATTCTTTTCGAAAAAGTTGAAAAAGCATTGGAAACTATTAGACCCTATTTAAAAGCTGATGGCGGCGATGTTGAACTTGTAAAAGTTTCTACAGAAGGAATTGTTGAAGTAAAATTAACAGGCGCATGTGTTGACTGCCCAATGTCGCAAATGACGTTGCGGGCAGGTGTTGAACGCGCATTAATCAAAGAAGTACCCGGAATTAAAAGAGTTGAAGCTGTCAATTGACAGCTTTTTTTTCATACATGAATGGAGTAAAAAACAAATGAGAACAAAAGTAGTAGCTGGCAATTGGAAAATGAATAACGACCTCAACGGTTCGATTAGTTTGATTTCCGAAATTAAAAACGGATTAGCCGACAAAAATTTAAATGTAATTTCGATATTATGCCCGCCTTTCACATCATTGGAAACTACTAACGCATTACTGAAAGGATCCAAAATAAAACTCGGCGCACAAAATATGTACTTCGAAGAAAGCGGCGCTTTCACCGGGGAAATTTCTCCTTCCATGCTTAAAAGCGTTGGCTGCGAATATGTTATTCTCGGTCATTCCGAACGCAGAACAATTTTCGGCGAGACAAATCAAACAATCAATCAAAAAATTAAAACCGCGGTTAAACATAGCATCAAACCAATCTTCTGTATCGGCGAAACTCTCGCAGAAAGAGAAAGCGGTGTTACATTCAAAGTTATTGAAACACAAGTGAAAGAAGGCTTGGCAGGATTTAGCGAAAGTGAACTTGTAAATTTAATTGTAGCATACGAACCTGTTTGGGCAATTGGAACCGGAAGAAACGCTACACCGGAACAAGCTCAGGAAGTTCATAAATTTATCAGAGAACTTATTGCCAAAATGTACTCTGCAGCATTCGCGGAAAAGTTAGTAATTCAATATGGCGGAAGTGTAAAACCCGATAATTCAAAAGAGTTGATGTCTCAACCTGATATTGACGGAGCTTTGGTTGGCGGCGCTTGCCTTAAAGCAGATTCATTTATCAAAATTATCGAATCTGCCGCATAAGATTTTTTATTATTTTTTCGAAAACAGCGTTTTTACGCTGTTTTCATCCTCTCAAAAGTTGTTACCCCCCCCTCTCATTTTGTATATTTGAGGGTTTATTTTTGACAAATTTCCGTGAAATGACAAACAACCAAAAATTTTTCTACTCAATAGCATTTTTCTTCATCGCGGCACAAATATTTGCCCAGATAACTATTAAATCTCTTCCTATTAATAGCGAAATCATTGCCGATTCAAACTTTTCAGGCAGGAATTCTAAAAGAGAGATAAAGCAACTATCTGAAAACTGGAAAGTTTACAGCGAAAAAAATCCGGGAAATAAAATCAATACAACTGTCCCGGCTGTTTTTGACGGATACGAATCACTCGTTTATGAAACTTCCGTTTATTTAAGTGGCGAGGAAGCAAAAAACAAATCTATTAAACTTGTTTTTTTAGGCGTGAATTATTCCTCCGAAATTTTATTAAACAATTACAGCATATTTAAAAGGGCAAGCGGTGAAATTCCTTTCGAGATTGAATTACCAAAAGATATTTTAAAACCCGGTGCGAAAAATAAAATTCAGATTAAAGTTAATTCAAAACTTAATTCGGATTATACAATCCCAGCATTGCAAAGATTTTTATTCCCTGCGCTTCAACGCGGAATTTCAAGAGATGTATTTATACAATTAGCAGCAAATACAAATATTTCAAAACTCGGCATAACAACAAAAGTTGATGAAAATTTCGCGAAAGGTAAAATCAATTTTTCGCTGACATTAAAGAATCTAAACAAGTTAAAAAAGAACTATGAAAATCCCGATCAATTATTTTTAAGAGTAAAGCTTAAACCAGCATTTATTGGCAGTACAGAACAAGGTTTCGAGTACATTATTAATGAAAACAACAAAGATGAAATAGAAACAAGTTTTTCGTTCGAAGTCCAAAATCCAACAACTTGGTCGCCTTCAACTCCAAATTATTATAATTGCGAAGTCCAGTTGAATTACGGACAACAATTAGTTGATTTGACGCAAAGAGAAATCAGTTTTACGAAATTATCCGTAAATGAGAATTCTCTTTCACTGAATAATCAATCATTAGAATTAAAAGGCACAACTTATTTCATTAATGAAACAATGCTTTTACAAACGAATGTTTATCAAAAAATTGAGAATGATCTTAAATTAATAAAGGAAACCGGTTTCAATGCGGTTAGATTTTCAAAAGCATATCCTCATCCATATGCTTTGACTGTATGCCAACGAATTGGATTATTAGCATTAGTTGAACTTCCCATAAATTCCATTCCCGAAGAGATTTTGGAGATTTCGGATTTTCAACTTACCGTAAAAAGTAGGCTTAAAGAATTAGTAGATGACTATTCTAAATATTCAAACACCACAATTTATGGGCTCGGCGGGAGTTTTCTGCCCAATTCACAAATTACGGAAAATTTTCTTTCAAATATTGCATCACAAATTAAATTAAAAGGTTTCTCCACTTACGCATCATTCTATGGAATTCAAACCAACACAATAGAAAGCGTTGATTTATTCGGCATTGAATTATTTGCTCGAACTTCCGACGACGCGGATGAATTTATTTCGGGAATCGATGAGGCAAAATATTTCATAAGCGAAATCAATTATCCAAAATATGTTGGAAGTGCAAACGGTTATCTTGTGCAAAATTCGGAAGAAGCTCAAGCAAAATTTCTTGAAAATATAATAGAGATTTCGAGAAGAAAAAATTTCTGCGGTTTTTTTGTGAATACTTTATTTAATTACTACGGGGATTATAATTCGCTTTATGCTTTTTCCGAAAACAATTCTTATGCTCTAGGTATTTTAGAGAATAAATCCTTGCAAAATTCCTTGCCTTACAAAGTCCTAAAATCAAAATTGTTAAATGAAGGAAAAGTTACAGTACCAATCGGCAGCCGCAAAGATGAAAACAAATTGATATTCATTATTCTTGCTTTAGCACTGTCCGTTATCATGGCTGTATTAATAAACACGAAAAAGAAATTCAGAGAAGATTGCACACGCGCATTGATAAGGCCATATAATTTTTATGCCGATATCCGCGACCACAGAATTCTTTCAAGCATTCACACATTTATACTTCTCCTTGTGGAAACGGCCTCTGCCGCGCTATTCCTTGCGATAACTTTATACTATCTCCGGACAAATATTCTGCTTGAAAAGATTCTTTTGTCTTTTGGAGATGGAACAATCATCAACACGGTCAGTAATTTGGCATGGCACCCCGAAAAAAGTTTTATTTACATTTTCGCCGCTCTTCTTATTAAAGTTGGATTCCTTACACTAGTAATTAAACTGGCTTCATTCTCCTTAAAAATACGCGTTGAAACGTTAAGTATATTTTATTCTATTGTTTGGGCATTTCTTCCTTTTACGCTTTTACTTCCGGTTGAACTTATACTTTATAAAATTCTTGCTGCCTACGGCATAAACATTTATGCTTTAGTCTTTTTGATTGTTTTTTGGTTGTGGATTTTACAAAGAGTTATAAAAGGAATTCATGTTATTTTTGATGTGCGGCCTGCCCCTGTGTATTTTTATAGTTTGCTGACAATTATTTTAGTTCTGGGCGGAATTGTTTTTTATTATCAATTTACTAACAGTACAATCTATTATCTTAACAACGCAGTCAGGCAATATATTTCAATGTCATTTTAGGTGAATAATTGTTTCTATCAAAGTTAGAGATATTCGGTTTTAAGTCGTTTGCGAACCGCACACCAATAGCATTCAACCGTGGTATTACGGGAATTGTTGGTCCAAACGGCTGCGGCAAAACAAATATCGTCGATGCTATTCGCTGGGCTTTGGGCGAACAAAAATCCGCTACTCTACGCAGCGATAAAATGGAAAATGTAATCTTCAACGGTACTCGTGAAAAGAAACCTATGGGCATGTCTGAAGTATCTTTAACTTTAGTGAACGATCAAGGAATTTTACCCACAGAATATTCTGAAGTTACAATTACACGCAGAATTTTTAGATCCGGTGAAAGCGAATATTTATTAAACAAAAACGTCTGCCGTTTAAAAGACATTACTAATCTCTTCATGGATACTGGAATGGGCACAAATGCTTATTCTGTTATCGAATTGAAAATGATTGAAACAATTTTAAGCAGTAAAGCCGAAGAAAGACGAAAACTTTTTGAAGAAGCCGCCGGCGTTAACAAATACAAATTACGCAGAAGATTATCCCTCAAAAAACTTGATGAAGTAAAAGCCGATTTAACGCGCGTTAACGATATAGTTTCCGAAGTTGAAAAAACAGTGCGTTCATTGGAAAGACAAGCAAAACGAGCCGACCAATACACGCAAATTCAATCTTCTTTGCGCGAAAAGGAAATTGATCTTGCAGAACGGGAGTTCGCCCTTTACAACGAGAAGAAAGAATCTCTGAAAAATGAAATCATTTCCTTAACATCAGGTAAAGATGAAATTGATGTTGACATTAGGAAAATAGAAAATGAGTTAATTGTTTACAGAGCTCAAATCAATTCTATTGAAGCTGAACTAAAACAAAAGCGCGAAGAACTTTTGGCAAATACAAACCAGCTTCATCAGACTCAAAAAAACATTTCGGTATCCGAAGAAAAATTAAATTCATTCGTTAGGAATCACGAGCGGCTTGAAAAAGAAATTGAAGAATTGAAAGAGCAGCTTGAAGAAAATGAAATTACTATCGAGCAAAATAAATCCGATTTAATTACTCTCAATCAACGACTTGAGCAGAAGTCGGTTGACATTTCCGGCAACGAAATATCGATACAAGATAAACGAGAGGATATTAATCAAAAGAGAAATTCATTAAAGCAGCACATCGAAGAGCGCTTTAATCTTTTAAAAGAAATTTCGCAAAAAGAAAATTACACCGCTTCTTTGAAGAAAGAAGTGAACACGCATAACGCCAACATGGAAAAGCTAAATCATAAGATCCAAAACATTACAAATATGATAGCAAAAACTGTTGGTTTTATTGAGGAACTTACCAATGAACAATCGGCTGCCGAGAAAAAATTAAATGAAACGGGATTGCTTTTAACTTTGCGAGAAACCGAGAAATCTGAACTTGAACGCGAGTTGAATGACTTGAAGGGTAAAGAAATTGAAGAAAAAACTTTGCTTAATGGTTTGAAAGAAAAAATCGAATTTCTTCAAACACTTCTCGCCAATCTCGAAGGCATATCCAAAGGTACAAAGAATTTAATTGAGAACAATGACTGGTCGCAAAATCAAAAAAATATTTTTGCGGATGCTGGAAATGCACAGGAAGAGTTCAAATTTGCACTAGAAGCTGCATTAAAATCCATATTGAATAATCTTCTAATCGACAGTACAAAAGACCTTGAAAGCGCGATCGAATATTTAAGAAACAACGACCTCGGTAAAGCTTCATTCTACCTTTTGAGAAATGCAACCGAGCGGAAGAAATCAATTTTAGAAAAGATTTCCGACTTTAATTTTAAACGAAAAATTAAGAAACTAGAAAAGGAAATCAGCTTTATCGGCTGGGCAAAAGATTACGTTGAAACGGATTCATCGCTTAAAGCATATTTTGATCAAGCATTAACTTCCGTTGCGATTACAAAAGATTTAAATTCTGCCATTGCGCTCGGCGAACTCTATCCCGAATTTAATTTTGCAACCCTCGAAGGCGACATTATTCAAAGTAACGGGATTATAGAAGCCGGTTCTTTGCCTAAACAGGATGAAACATTATTCGGACGCAGGCAGCTTCTTGAAAATTTTAAAAAAGAATTTCCAAAACATGAATCGAATATTGCCAAATTAAAAATTCAAATTGCCGAAACCGAAGAAAAGATTTTAAGTATCGATCTAAAGAATCTGTCCGACAGCGAAAAACTCATTGCCAACGACATCGCAAATATTGAAAAACAAATTTCCCAGCTTGAATTCGAGAAGAAAAAAGGCGATGAAGAAATAATTAATGCACAGAGAGAAATTCAAGAGCTTGTTGACAAATCACGCCTTATAGATTCACAGGTTAACGAGGTTAATTCGCAGACCGATGAGTTAAAAAACCAGTTGACCGAGTTAAATAAATTTATCACCAATCAAGAAAAAGATAATCGTGCTCTAGAAAATGAATTTAATGCTTTAGTTGAATCTCACAACGAAAGCAAACTTGAGCTTGAAAGAATAAAAGGGCAAATAAACAATACAAACGACTCGATCGAAAGATCGGAGAATAATAGGGTTACAATTAAAAACGGCATTGAGAAAAGACAAAACGATATTGTCTCAAACGAATCTGAAACAAATATTCTTAGAGAAATAATTGAAAGTACTAAGGATGAACTTTTCGATATTAACGAAACACATGATAAACTTTTAAAAGAAGAAAGTGAAATTGACGGTAGTTTAAAAGCAATTAAGCAAGAAGCGTCAAAGTACGAACGTGAATTGAACGAACTTCGCAACAAACGCCAGGAAGTTTCGGACAACATCCACTCACTCGATATAAAAGAAAATGAAGTTAATTTTAAACTTGAGACCGTCGTCCAGCATATAAAGGAAAATTATTCGATCGATCTCGACTTCAAGCAATTTGAGGACCTTCATACATTCAACTATGATGAAGTAACAAAAGAAGTCCAGCTATTGAAAGAAAAAATCCGGAATCTTGGACCTGTTAACCTTCTTGCATATTCAGAATATGAAGAAGAAAAAACACGCTTGGATTTTCTGCACAAACAGCGCGATGATTTAACCGAATCCGAGAAAGACCTTATTAAAACTATAAATGAAATTAACGAGACAGCGCAGAAACTTTTCCTAGATACATTTGGTCAAATCCGCGAAAACTTTATTCAAATATTTCAAACGCTTTTTAATCCCGGCGACGAGGCCGATTTGACGCTTGAAGAAAATGTTGATCCGCTTGAAGCTAAAATTGAGATTATGGCAAAACCCAAAGGTAAAAGACCGACTTCGATTGAACTTTTATCCGGAGGAGAGAAGACACTTACAGCCACAGCTCTTTTGTTTGCCATTTATCTTGTTAAGCCAAGTCCGTTTTGCATTCTTGATGAAGTTGACGCACCGCTCGATGATGCAAACGTGGATCGCTTTACAAAATTGTTGAAAGAGTTTAGTACAAAAACACAATTTATTATTGTAACTCACAACAAGCGTACAATGGAAGCTGCAGAAACAATGTACGGTGTAACTATGCAGGAAGAAGGAGTTTCTAAATTGGTTGGTGTACGATTTGAAGAAATACCGGATAATGTTGTGATTAATTAAGCTATGATTAAATGATAAACGATAAATCTTTTAAAATATTTGTTGACTTCGACGGCACGATAACAAAGGTAGATGTTGGCGAAGAGTTGTTTCTTAATTTCGGAAACTATGAGCAGAATAAAATCTTGATCGACAATTGGAATGCAGGCGGAATGAATGCTTGGAACGGGTGGCGGGCTTTATGCAACAGCGTTGAAATAGCGGATAAAAATGAAATGATAGAATACTTGAATAAAATTGAAACCGACCCGGCTTTTAAAGACTTCGTTTCATTCTGCGAAGAAAAATCTTTACCAATAAAAATAATTAGCGATGGTTTCGATTTTTATATAAACACCATTTTAGAGAAAGAGAATTTAAGCCATTTGGAATTTTCTTCAAACATACTGGAATTTACAAACGATAGAAAATTAATTCCGCACTTTCCGAATGCGCAGGAAGATTGCAATTGCTGCGGCAACTGTAAACGCAATTATGTTTTAGATAACAGCAGCGATGAAGATTTTACAGTTTATATCGGCGACGGCATTTCAGACCGCTGCCCTATCCAATATTGCGATTTTATCTTTGCTAAAAATTCTTTGTTAAAGTTTTGCGAAGTGAACAGGATTACTTATTTCCCTTATAATGATTTTAGAGATGTTCAAAAAAAGCTGGAAGAATTAATAAACAAAAAGCGTTTGAAGAAAAGACATCAAGCCGAGTTGAAACGCAGAGAAGTTTTTATACAAGGGTAACAATGAAAAAAATTTCCGAAATATTTTTTAAGTATAGAAGTTATACACCTATACCCTTTTTAATCTTAATGGTGATCTTTCAAGAAGCCACTTTAGCAAGTCTGATTGCCGGCTTTATCGTCGTTTGCATCGGCGAAAGTTTCAGATTGTGGGGCGTAAGCTACGCAGGCAGCGAAACACGAACAACCGGCGGTGGTGTCGGCGGAACATATCTCGTTGTAACCGGTGCGTTTTCGCATGTGCGCAACCCGCTTTATTTCGGAAATATGGCTATATATATCGGTGTTGGCATTATGTCGATGGCTTGGTTCCCCTACTTAATAATTATCGCCGCTGTTTTCTTTTTCATTCAATATACTTTTATCATTAAGGAAGAGGAAAATTACTTATTTGAAAAGTTTGGAAAACTATACGAAGACTATAAAACTTCCGTTCCGCGCTGGCTACCGACTTTGAATAAGTACAAAGATCCGGAATCCGAACAGCCGACTTATGAAATTAAAAAAGGATTACGTTCCGAGCGCAGAACTCTGCAAGCAATTACGATTACGGTTCTACTTTTAATAATACTTTACCTGGTTTAAGGTGAGTAAGAATTTAATGATAGTAGCCGGCGAGGCCTCCGGCGATTTGCACGGTGCAAGTTTAATTAATGAAATAAAGAAACTTGATCCGTCAATTGAAATTTTTGGAATCGGCGGCGATAAAATGATTGCCGCTGGAATGAATGTGCAGTATCATATTAAACAGATGGCTTTCCTCGGCTTCATAGAAGTTATCCGTCACCTGCCGTTCATCAGTAAGGTTAAGAATGTTCTTTTAAATGCTGTTGATGAAAAAAAGATCGATTCAATTGTTTTGATCGACTACCCGGGATTTAATTTAAACATCGCGAAGAAATTAAAAAGCCGCGGCAAAAAAATCATTTACTACATCTCACCTCAAATTTGGGCGTGGGGTCAAGGCAGAATAAAAAAAATTAAATCACTTGTTGATGAAATGATTGTTGTTTTCCCTTTCGAAGAAAAGTTATACCGAGAACATGGAGTTAAGGTTGACTATGTTGGGCATCCTTTGGTTGAACATATCAACAATTACAAATTTTCGGCAAAGAATGAATTCTATGAAAAATTCTCGTTAGATAAATCGAAGGACATTTTGCTTGTTTTACCGGGCAGCAGAAAGCACGAGATAAGAAAAATATTCCCCGAGACAATAAAAGCTGCAATAAAACTCGGCAACGATTTCAACTTACAAGTTGTAGTTGCTTGTGCGGAAAATATTGATCATAAAATTTTTGGGAACGTTTCCAGCGAACATAATTATAAGTTGATTAAAGGATACACTTACGATCTTTACAAGCATTCAAAATTTGGAATTATAAAATCCGGCACATCAACATTAGAAGCAGGAATGTTCGGTTTACCTTTTATCGTAGTGTACTCAACAAATTTTCTGACGTATCGACTTGGCAAAATGGTTGTTAAGATTAGTAACATAGCAATGGCAAATATAATTTTAGGCAAAACAGTTGTTGACGAATTAATTCAAAGCGACCTCAACGAGATGAATATATATTCGAAGTGCGCTTCGTATTTAATTGACGAGAAAAAATATACTTCAGTGAAACAGAAACTTTTACAAATAAAGGAAAAACTCGACGGCGTTGGTGCTTCAAAAAAAGCCGCTGAAATAGTTTTTAGAAGAATGAATGAAGCTTAGCGAAAAGCAAAAAGATATTTTAAGATTTCTCGGAATACGGCTGGCAAGTTTTTTAATTAGTGTTCTTTTACAAAGTGTACGAATCAGAATTTACAATAGTGATGCTGTTGAAAAACTGGTTAAAGAAAATAAAAATTTTGTTGTGGCATTTTGGCACGGTTCAATGATGCTCGGATGGTATTTGCACCGTGATATGAATTGTGCTGCACTTGTTAGCAAAAGTAAGGACGGTGATGTTCTTGCACATGTTCTCTCTAAATGGAAATACAAAGTTGTACGCGGTTCAAGCCACATAGGCGGAAAAGAAGCGTTGAACATGATGCTCGATCTTACAAAACAAAATTTTTCTTTAACAATAACACCCGACGGACCAACCGGCCCAATTCACAAAATGAAAGCTGGGGCGGTTGTTACAGCAAAAAAATCAAAAATTAATTTGCTGCTTCTCGGTATTGGAATTAGAAATAAGTTCGTTCTCAAAAGCTGGGACCGTTTCGAAATTCCAAAACCGTTTACGGGCATCACTGCTATTTACTCAGAACCGATGTTAATTGACGAAGGATTTAGTTATGATGAAACATCAGCAATGATTGAAAAATGCGAAACAGAACTAAATAAATTACAGAAGGAAGCTTTAAAACTTTGTTAGAATTTTTACGCATATTGTTTTCTCCTCTTGTTGTCGTTTACTCGGTAATTATAAAAATCCGTAATCTTATGTTTGATAAAGGATTTTTCAAAATTACCAGGACTGACGCAAAAGTAATTTCTGTCGGGAATATTACCGTCGGCGGTTCCGGGAAAACTCCTGCAGTCATGATGATTTCTGAATTCCTGAAAAGCAAAGGTAAAAAAATCGGTGTTTTGAGCAGGGGTTACGGAAGAAGTTCTCATGGGTATTTATATGTATCTGATGGGGAAAAAATTAATACAACAGTTGATGAATGCGGCGATGAAATTTATTTCTTATCGGAAGAATTAAGAATTCCCACTGCAGTTTGTGAAAGCCGAGTTGAAGGCGCTAAAAAATTCATCAAAGATTCAAACGTTGATATAATTATTCTCGACGACGCTTTCCAGCACAGGTGGATTCACCGTGATCTTAATATTGTAATTTTTGATCAACGTTTTTTGTTGAAGGTCGGGCAGATAGATCAAAAACTTCTTCCGCTCGGTTTTCTAAGAGAGAGTTTTGATGCTGTGCAAAGAGCAGATGCTGTAATTATTAATAGAAAATTTGCTGAGAAAAAAGATATTCCCGAAAAACTTGAGAAATATTTTGAAGATAAAAAACTTTTTCACAGCTATTTTTCCGCAAAGGGTTTTTATGATGTAAAAAACCACAACTTTTTTGACGTTAAAGAATTCCGCGGGCAAAAAAGTTTAGTCGTTTGTGGAGTTGCACGGCCGCATTCATTCTTAAACGGCTTGGAAATAAACAACATCGATATCAAGAACAAACTTTTATATCCTGACCACAAAAACTATTCCCTTCAGGAAGTTCAAGGTATCCGTAAAAAATTTTATGACACAAATTCCTATTCTGTTTTAACCACACAAAAGGACGCGGTTAAACTGAATAAATTTTCAAAAGAGTTCGACGACATCGATCTCTATTATTTAAAGATAGAACTCAAGTTAGACGAACAGGATAGGTTCGAAGAACTGATTCTAAATACAATCATTTGAAAACGATAACCAATAATTGGAGGTAATTTCAATGGCAAAAGCAACAAAAAAGTATGTGTATTACTTCGGCGGTAAAAAAGCCGAAGGACAGGCTAACATGAAAGAACTTCTCGGTGGTAAAGGCGCAAACCTTGCCGAGATGGTAAACATCGGTTTACCGGTTCCTGCCGGTTTTACAATTACAACCGAAGTTTGTACTGCGTATTACGAGAACAAGAAAAAATATCCTAAAGAACTCGAAGGACAATTGAAAGCGGCTCTTGCAAAGACTGAAAAAGAAATGGGAGCTAAATTCGGCGACACAAAAAACCCGTTGTTAGTTTCGGTTCGTTCAGGCGCGCGCGCTTCTATGCCCGGTATGATGGAAACAATATTAAACGTAGGTTTGAACAACGTAACCCGCGAAGCATTGATTGCTAAAACAGGCAACCCGCGTTTCGTTTACGATTCTCACCGCCGTTTAATTCAAATGTACTCCGATGTTGTTATGGAAAAGGCTGCAGGCATCGAACCAGCAGAAGGTAAAGGAGTTCGCGTTCAACTGGAAAAAGAACTTCACAAAATGAAAGAAGCTCGCGGCGTTCATAACGATACTGATTTAACCGCCGATGATCTTAAAGAACTTATTGAGATCTACAAAGCAAAAGTTCAGGAAGTTCTCGGCAAACCTTTCCCTGAAAATCCAATGGATCAATTATGGGGCGCAGTTTCTGCAGTATTCCAAAGCTGGATGGGCAAACGCGCTATTTCCTACAGAAGAATTGAAGGAATTCCGGACGATTGGGGAACAGCGGTTAACGTTCAATCAATGGTATTCGGTAACATGGGTGAATCTTCGGCAACAGGTGTTGCATTCACACGTAACCCGGCTACAGGCGAAAATTATTTCTACGGCGAATGGTTGACAAACGCACAGGGCGAAGACGTTGTTGCCGGTATCAGAACTCCAAATCCAATTAACGAAGTTGGAAAGACAGAACATACCGCTCACCTCCCTTCACTCGAAACAGGTATGCCTAAAACATATAAACAATTACATGCTATTCAACGCTCGTTGGAAAAACATTACCATGATATGCTTGACATCGAATTCACAATTCAAGAAGGGCGTCTTTACATGCTTCAATGCCGTGTTGGAAAAAGAAACGGACCGGCTGCTGTAAAAATGGCTCTCGATATGTATAAAGAAAAATTAATCACAAAAGAAGACGCAGTAATGCGCGTTCAACCGTCACAGCTTGATGAATTGTTACATCCGATCATCGATCCTGCTGTTGAATTAACAACAAAAGTATTTGTAAAAGGTTTACCGGCAGGTCCCGGCGGCGCAAGCGGACAAGCAGTTTTTTCTGCTGCCGATGCAGTAGCATGGGCAAAAGAAGGCAAGAGAGTTATTCTTGTTCGTGAAGAAACAAATCCTGAAGACATCGAAGGAATGCGCGCTGCACAAGCTATTTTAACCGCACGCGGTGGTATGACGTCTCACGCTGCTTTAGTTGCTCGCGGCTGGGGTAAATGTTGTATTGTTGGCGCTGGCGGATTGAAGATCAACTACGAAGAAAAAACTTTTACAGCTGGCGATGTTATTGTAAAAGAAGGCGATTGGTTAACACTCAACGGTTCTAAAGGCGTTGCTTATCTTGGCGAACTCCCGATGAAAAAAGCTGCTGAAGAAAATCCTGACTTCCAAGCATTCATGAAATTGTGCGATCAAGTTAGAAAATTAAAAGTCCGTACAAATGCCGATACACCAGACGATGCGGCAAAAGCACGCGCTTTTGGAGCTGAAGGTATTGGTCTTTTCAGAACAGAACATATGTTCTACGGAAAGAACTCCGAACAACCTTTGTTCATCCTTAGAAAAATGATTCACTCCAAAACAAAAGAAGAAAGAGTTAATGCTTTGGCAGAACTCTTCCCGTTTGTAATGAAAGATATTAAAGGAACATTGGAAGCTATGGATGGATATGCAGTAACATTCAGAACACTCGATCCGCCGCTTCATGAATTTGTTCCTACAAGAACAGACGAAAGAGAAAAACTTGCAGCCAGCTTAGGTATTTCTTTAAGTGAATTAAACGAGCGCGCCGATTCGTTGCATGAAAATAATCCAATGATGGGACACCGCGGTGTACGTCTTGGTATTACATATCCTGAAATTACCGAAATGCAGGTTCGTGCCATATTCGAAGCAACAGCTGAATTGTTGGCAGAAGGTAAAAAACCATTCCCTGAAATAATGATTCCTGTTACTTGTCACGTTAATGAAATAAAACATCAGTATGAATTAGTTACAAAAGTTCACGCAGAAGTTTGTGCTAAATTCGGATTGAAAAAAATTCCTCACTTAACTGGAACAATGATCGAGATTCCGCGCGCAGCTTTAACTGCCGATAAGATCGCTGAAGTAGCTCAATTCTTCTCATTCGGTACAAACGATCTTACACAAATGGGCTTTGGATTTTCACGCGATGATATAGGAGGATTTTTACCTGAATATCTCGAACAAAAAATTCTTCCCGAAGATCCGTTCCAATCCATTGATCAAGAAGCTATTGGTAAGTTGATGGAAATTGCTGTTCAAGGCGGACGCGCTACAAGACCTGATTTGAAAATCGGTATTTGCGGCGAACACGGCGGCGAACCTAAATCAGTTGAGTTCTGTCATAAAATCGGTTTGAACTATGTAAGCTGTTCACCGTTCAGAGTACCGATTGCAAGATTGGCAGCAGCACAAGCAATGGTAAAAGAAATGAGAGCAGCTAAAGCAGCACCAAAGAAAGCAGTTAAGAAAGTTGCAAAGAAAAAATAATGCGAAGCATTATCCTGAGATCCTCCCGCCTCTATGCGGGAGGATGCAGGGACTCAAGTTAATCACGTGTTGGGTTCCTCGTTTCACTCAGAGTTTAACCAAGGAGCATAAATGAAATTATCTGATTTCAAATACAATTTACCGAAAACATCAATTGCCAAACATCCGGTTTCTCCGCGCGACAAAGCTAAACTGATGGTTCTAAACCGTGCCAAAGGCGAGATTGAACAAAAACATTTTGCAGACATTGTCGATTATTTTGATAAAGGCGATGTTCTTGTTGTTAACAAAACTAAAGTCATGCAAGCGCGCTTATTCGGAAAGAAAGAACGAACGAATGCCAAGATTGAAGTTTTTGTTTTACGTGAATTGAACAAAGAAGAAAATATTTGGGATGTGATTGTTGACCCTGCAAGAAAAGTTAGAATAGGCAACAGGATTTATTTTAACGATAAACTATGGTGCGAAGTTATTGATAACACTACTTCACGCGGAAGAACTGTTCGCTTTAATGAAGACGCAGGTGACATATTTAAAGCAATTGAAAAAATCGGCAATACTCCTCTTCCTCCCTATATTAAAAGAGACACAACCCCGGCAGATAAAGAAGATTACCAAACAATATTTGCCGAGATAGACGGATCGGTAGCAGCACCGACAGCGGGCTTGCATTTTACTCCTTCATTAATTAAAAAACTTGAAAAGAAAGGCGTGCAAGTTGTTCCGGTAATTTTGCATATCGGACTTGGTACATTCCGTCCAGTTGAAGTCGAAGATTTGACAAAACATAGAATGGATTCAGAGTTTTTTGAAATACACGATGAAACATCGAAAGTGATTAATAAAGCGCTGATGGCAAAGAAAAATGTTTTCGTCGTTGGTACAAGTACGTGCCGAGCCTTGGAAAGCAGCGTTACTGCAGACGGACTTTCAAAACCAAATTTCGGATGGACGGATAAATTTATTTTCCCTCCTTACGATTTTAAAGTGACAAAAAAACTTATAACAAACTTCCATCAGCCGGAATCAACCTTAATGATGCTTACTGCCGCGTTTGCAGAATATGATTTCATGATGAAAGCATATAAAAAAGCAATGAAGGATGGTTACCGGTTTTTAAGTTACGGCGATGCAATGTTAATCATTTAGGTATCCTAATTTTGAATTGCTTGTTTCCTGTTTTTTCTTTTTGGAAATTTTGAATGAAAGTTTACGCAATAATACCATCCGGGGGAATTGGAAAGCGGATCAACAATCCGCTCCCCAAACAATATATAAAATTCCACGGTAAAGAATTAATCGCATATACAATTTCTATTTTTCAAAATTGCAAATTGATTGATGAAATATTTATTGCATCCCAAAAGGAATATTTTCATCTAATAGAAAAAATAAAGTATGAGTACGGATTCACAAAATTGACAAATATTGTTGAAGGCGGGAGTGAAAGACAATTTTCGGTTTTCAATGCAGTAAAATCCTTAAATGCAAATAGTGACGATATAATATTAGTCCACGATGCAGTCCGTCCGCTTCTTCCGGAAAATATTTTAATTGATTCTATTAATTCTGCTATTGAATATGGTGCTTCTGTTGTTGCTATTAAAGCCAAGGATACTTTGATAAAAGGATATTCAACTGTTGAAAATTATGTAGACAGAAGTGAAATTTATTATGCACAGACTCCGCAAGTATTCAGATATGATATATTTCACAAAGCAATGCAAAAAACCGAAGCTGAAAATTTTATCGGTACAGATGAATCTATGCTGGTAAAAAAAGCGGGTTATGAAATAAAAATAGTTGAAGGTTCTTCTTTAAACTTTAAAATTACAACAGAAGACGATGCTAAAATTTTTGCAAAAATTTCCGATAATAAATAGGCAAATTGTATTAAATTGCAAACCAAATACAAACACTTTATGATTCATAATATAAATAGGTAATTAGTATGCTGAATCTTCTCGTAGTTGTAATTTTATCGTATCTCGCCGGTTCAATTCCAAACAGTATTATTGTAGGTAAATTAGTTAAAGGAATAGATATTCGTGAACACGGAAGCGGTAATGCCGGTGGCACAAATGTATTTCGTGTACTCGGCTGGAAGTGGGGCGTCTCAGTTATTCTGCTTGATGCTTTAAAAGGTGCGTTAGCCGTAATCATTATTGCACGTTTATATCTCGACAATTTTCCGTTTACAAACGCAACTCCATTTGATGATTTTACACTTGTTCAAATTATTTGCGGTATATCTGCAGTCGTTGGACACATTTGGACTGTCTTTGCAGGTTTCCGAGGAGGCAAAGGTATTGCTACAGCTTTAGGATTTTTATTAATGCTCATTACAATTGACATGCTTTTAGCTCTTGTTGTGTTTACATTAACTGTTACAATATCGCGTTACATCTCGCTCGGTTCCATCCTTGCGGCAGTTTCAATTCCGTTAATTCTTATTGTTAGGGAAAATATTTTTAATGTTGATATTCCAGGTTATCATACTTTACTTCCGTTTATAACAGCGCTTGTTTTGTTGGTGATTTATACTCATCGTAAAAATATTGCCAGGTTGATGAATGGAAGTGAAAGCAAAATATCTTTTGTTAAAAAGAAATAAGTTCTAAAATTCGTGTTCAGTGCTCTTGATCTTATTTTATGAACAAGATAAAGAGCAGGATTATTAACCATTCAATCCTCGTATAAATATTCTAAAAGGTAACAGATGAAAATATCTGTCCTCGGAGCCGGCGGCTGGGGTACTACATTAGCAATTCTATTATTCCATAACGGCCACGATGTTACTCTTTGGGAGTATAACAGATCATACGCAAAAAAATTAGATCGTTCACGCGAAAATAAAATTTTACTGCCCGGAATAAAGATTCCAAAAGAAATAAAGATCACTCATTCCCTGGAAGAAAGCTGCGCCAAAAAACACTTGATTGTTCTCGCAATCCCTTCGCAATTTATACGCGGAGTTCTCTCTCATATTAAAAAATACGATTACGAGAATACAACATTTGTAAGTGTTGCAAAAGGGATTGAGAAAGAGACTCTGCTTACTGTTTCTCAAATCATCCGGGATGAAATTAAAGACATTTCCCTTTCGCAAATTGGTGTGCTTTCAGGTCCAAGTCATGCAGAAGAAGTTGCAAAAAAAATACCGACTGCAGTTGTTGCTGCTTCACGAGATGAATTTACCGCGAAACAAATTCAATCAGCTTTTATCACTTCATATTTTAGAGTTTATACAACCACAGATTTACTTGGCGTTGAATACGGCGGTGCATTGAAAAATGTAATAGCAATAGGCGCAGGTATTGTTGATGGCGCAAAATTCGGCGATAATACCAAGGCGGCAATCATGACGCGCGGCATTACTGAAATATCACGCCTGGGCATCGAACTCGGCGCACGTCCCGAAACTTTCTCCGGTTTATCCGGTATGGGCGATTTGATTGTTACATGTATGAGCAAACATAGCCGCAACAGGTTTGTTGGTGAAGAAATCGGAAAAGGAAAAAAATTAAAGGTAGTTTTAAAATCGATGCAAATGGTTGCCGAAGGTGTTGAAACAAGCCGTTCGGTTTTTCAACTGGCGGAAAAACATAAAGTTCAGGTTCCTATTTGCAAAGCTGTTTATAATATTCTTTTTGAAGAAAAAGACCCCGTTAAAGCCACTTATGAATTAATGACCCGCGATATGAAACCGGAAGCAGAATAGTTCTGGATGCTGGTTCCTAGATACTTGAATTTAGATTTCTTTCATAAAGAATCCTATATCGTATATTCCAACAAATTTAATTTTTTAATTATATTCTCTTCGATTTTTTCATTTATGTGATTTTAATGCACTCTAATAGCACAATATCTTTTGATTATGGCTTCTTTAAAAAAATCATTTCTTACTTAAAAATGAATTTTTCAATTTATACTTTCACCGGGGTATTAGATATTCTTCAAGAAAAAACAACGAAACCAATTGTTCTTTTGCGGCACGATATTGACTTAGATCTCAATTATGCCCATAAAATGGCCATGATTGAAGTTGAAGAAAATGTGCAATCATGTTATATGATAATGACTAACTCGCCCTTTTATTCAATAAACGACCCGGATTCCAAATCAATTATTCATAAATTAATCTCAAACGGACATGAAATTGGTTTGCATTATGATTTTGATGATTATTTGTTAAGAAATAAACATATAACTATAGATAATATGAATGAGAATATACTATCAGCATTCTCCAAACTTGAAGATGTAATCGGTACTGAAGTAAAATCCATATCTTTTCATAGACCAATGCAGCAGTTCTTGAACGGGCCATTAACTATTTTAGGTCGGACAAATGCTTATTCTGCAGAATTGATGAAATGGTATCTTTCGGATTCAAAAGGAAACTGGCGTGAAGGCAATCCCCTAATTGCCATGCAGACAATTAAAAATAATATCTTGCAATTATTGATTCATCCAATTTGGTGGAATGATTTTTCCATGAATGCAGGTGAAAGATTGCAATACTTCTTTGAAGAAAAGACAAAATTTTTATCTATTGATGAAAGAACGCTTTTTGACAACACATTAGCATCTTATCTTTCAATTAAAAGAAGCGAGAGAAAATAATTTATGGGTGTTATAGGAAAATTTGATACTGATTCCAAAGCATTAATTAGCAGAATTAACGCACACGAGAAATTCGGTTCGAAGGATATTAATGAATGGATTTTTAAATGTCTTGAACTGTCTGACGGTATGAATGTGATAGATATTGGATGTGGAACCGGTAAACAGTCTATTCCCATGGCCGAAATTGTGGGAACTTCGGGAGATATTTTATCAGTTGATATTTCAATTGATTCATTGAATATTTTATCTAAAGAAGCATCAAAGATGAATCTTGAAAAGAGAATCAATCTCTTACAATGCAATCTTGATAATTTGAACGATCACCTTGGACAAAACAAATATGACCGGGTACTTGCATCTTTTTCAATTTATTATTCTCAAAATCCTAAAAAGATTTTCGAAACCATAAATGCTACATTAAAACAAAACGGCATTTTTTTCTTTTGTGGACCTTCCTTTCAAAACAATATAGAATTAAAAGAATTTGTTGCCGGAATTAAAAGAACAACAGTTGAACATTCCAGTACCGGATCATGTTTTATGGAAAAGACAGGGCAGGTATTGGCCAATGATATTTTTGATAAGACGAATATTCTTCTTTTTGAAAATCCACTTCAATTTGATTCCCCCGATTCACTTTATTCATATTGGAGTTCACACAATTTTTATGAACCGAGTATAGATGATGTTTTCAAATCTACCGCTGTTGAATATTTTAAATCAAATAAATGCTTTACAACAAACAAAAGAGTCCTGGGAGTTAAATCGGTAAAGCAATAAGTGATTTTTCCATGTTTCAACTCTATTTCATTTTTGATTATATTTAGCACCAAACATTTCAAATTGAAAAATGCCCGATAATCTTTCCACATCAGTTCAGTTTTTAAAATCCGTTGGACCAAAACGTGCGGAGGCATTTTCTAAAATCGGTATAAGAAACATCCGCGACCTGTTATTCTACTTCCCCGCAAAATATCTCGACCGTTCTACAATACTTAACTGCGTTAAAGTTGTGCAATTTGCCCGCAACGGTTACGACGGAGAAGTTACGATTATCGGTGAAGTTACTAAAAAAGAACTAATCCGCTACGGAAAAAAGCAAATATTCAAAGTGAGCATGAAAGATTCCTCAGGATATTTTGAATGTATCTGGTTCCAGGGCGCAAAATATTTTAAAGATGTATTCAATGAAGGAAATCATTTTGCAATTTCCGCTAAACCGGTTTTAACAAAATACGGGCATCTTCAATTTGTTCATCCCGATTTTGACAAGCTTGCTGAAAAAGAGTCCACCGATTTTATGAATACGGGAAAAATAATCCCCTTCTATCGGGTGCCAAAGGAACTTCGCTCAGCTAATCTCGGTGATTTTAGTTTAAGAAGAATTATCCATCAAGCAGTTGAAGCTTATGCAAAAGACATTCCGGAAACTCTGCCCGAATATTTGATTAAAGGGAAAAAACTTTTATTGCTGAATGATACTATACAACGAATGCATTTCCCACCTGATATGGAATCGATAGAGACGGCTAAGAAACGTTTGAAATTTGAGGAGCTGTTTTATTTCGAATGTCTTGTAGCAATCCGAAAACATTTGTTCAAAGAGAAGAAAAAAGGGATTTCCTATTCGGTGAAAGCAGAGCCGCTAAAAAAATTGTTGGCTGCTCTCCCATTCAAATTGACTAAGGCACAATTAAATGTTTTGGGCGAGATTCGAAAAGACTTGGAAAGCGGATCACCGATGAATCGTTTACTTCAAGGAGATGTTGGTAGCGGGAAAACTATCGTAGCTTTAATAGCAATGTTAATTGTAGTTTCTAACGGGTATCAATCTATTCTGATGGCGCCGACTGAAATTTTAGCTGATCAACATTTTAAAAGAATTTCAAAACAAGTTGAATCGCTTGGAATTAAAACAGTCGTTCTAATCGGCGGACAAAAAAAATCGGAAAGGGAAATCATACTGAATGGAATAAAAAATGGCGATGCGCAAATAATTATAGGAACTCACGCTTTGATCGAACAGAGTGTTGAGTTTTTCAAACCCGGTATCATTGTAATAGATGAGCAGCACCGTTTTGGCGTTGAACAGCGTTCCGAATTAATAGCTAAAGGATATCAACCCGATGTATTGATAATGACCGCCACTCCAATTCCCCGTACGCTTTCGATGACTCTCTACGGCGATCTTGATATCTCAATCATCGATGAAATGCCGGTAAATAGAAAACCCATCAAAACGGTTTTACGAGGCGAGAATAAATTAAACGATGTTTACGGTTTCATTATAGATAAGGCCAAAGATGGTTATCAAACATTTTTAGTCTACCCTCTTGTTGAGGTTTCCGAAAAACTTGAACTGAAAGCAGCACAAGAATATTTCATCACACTGAAAGAAACACATCTAAATAATCTCCGTGTTGGATTGATTCATGGCAAAATGAAATGGCAGGAAAAAGAAAATGTAATGATAGATTTTGCGCAGTATAAATACGATGTGCTCGTTTCGACCACTGTTATTGAGGTCGGAATTGATATACCCGGCGCAAACATTATTGTTATTAACGATGCATACCGCTTCGGGCTTTCTCAGCTTCATCAATTGCGCGGACGTGTAGGGCGTAATGACAAACAGGCTTATTGTATTTTAATAACTCCGGATGACTTAGCAGTTAAGTCCAATCGTTACAATTATGATTTCGAATATTTATCATCCGAGCAAATAGAAAAGCACAAAGCTATTATAAGATTGAATGCAATGTTGAAACACAGCAACGGTTTCGAACTTGCCGAAATTGATTTTAAATTACGCGGACCCGGCGATATATTCGGGACAAAACAAAGCGGCCTACCCGAATTAAAATATTCCGATATCATTGAAGACGCCGAGATATTAATTGACGCTAAAGAAACTGCTTTTAATATTATAGATGATGACCCGTGGTTAAAAAAAGAAATCAACGTCGTTGTAAAAAAATATCTTTCGGAAAATTATTCTCATCACATTCATCTTTCAAATGTCGGTTAGCCAAAAATATTTTCCATTCTCACTTCCATCATCAGAATCACACACACAAAAAATATTTTCACTTTTTCTTGAAAAAAAATTTTAAATGAGTATATTGGTAACAAACAATTAAAAGGAATTTGTATCAGTTCCTCTATACCAAATAAAAAATTAAAAGTAGCGCTTACATATAACGTTAAACCTGAAGAAATTATTTCTTCGGACCGCACACCTCTCACTCTTCATCAAAACTCACCAACAAATTTTAACGATACTTATGCCGAGTGGGATACAATTGAAACCATCAACGCGATCAAAGATGCATTAGAACTTTTTCACGACGTAACGATGATTGAAGCCAACGAAGGCGCATACGAAAAACTAAGAAGTGAAAAACCTGAACTTGTTTTTAATTTTGCAGAGTGCGCTTTCGGCATAAGTAGAGAGGCGCAAATTCCTGCGATGCTTGACATGCTGCAGATTCCATACACAGGTTCCGATCCGCTGACTCTTACAACTTGTCTCGATAAAGCCCGCACCAAGGAAGTATTATCATACTATAATATTCCCAACGCAAAATTTCTTTTAGTGCAGTCAATTGGGGACCTCGATTTTTTCGACCTCACATTTCCTGTGATGATGAAACCCGTTGCCGAAGGTTCAGGCAAAGGTATTTTTAATTCTTCATTCGTTAACAACCCAAATGATTTGCGCGAACGGCTTGAAGCCAATCTTGAAACTTATAAACAACCGTTTATTATTGAAGAATATCTACCCGGAAGAGAATTTACGGTTGCCTTGCTCGGAAACAATAATGAATTAGAAGTACTTCCGATTGTTGAAATTAATTTTAACGAGCTCCCGGAAGGATTAATACCAATTTATTCGTTCGAGGCAAAATGGGTAGCCGATACACGCGCTAATCCTCTTGATATTTTTACGTGCCCGGCAAAAATCGACAAAACACTTGAAGAAAAAATTAAAGACATCGCAATTAGAACTTTCAAAACATTGCGTTGTAGAGATTGGAGTCGTATAGATATTCGGCTCGATGCAAACGGCGAACCAAATATTATTGAGATAAACCCGATTCCAGGCGTACTTCCCGATCCGTCCGATAATTCATGCTTCCCAAAAGCGGCGCGAGCGGCTGGAATTTCATATGAAGAACTTATTAACAAGGTTTTACTATCTGCTGCCAAAAGATATAATCTATTATGAAGTATGAACAAAAAATATTGATATGCTTTAACGAACCAACCCGTTATTATAATAATTATATCGGTAAGGATATTTCCGATGCGAAAGACGATGTTGATCTTTCCGAAAGAGAATTCCTTCAACAAATTGCCAATATCAAAAAAGTTTTAGAAAAAAAATACATCAGCGTAGAAACTTATGCAGTTAACAGCGATATACGTGCAGCTATCAAAAGGTTTTTGAATTACTCTCCCGATGTTATTCTGAATTTTGTAGAGTCGGTTGAAGGTAATTCAAATCTTGAAAGTTATGTTGCCGGTTTGTATGAACTGCTGGAAATTCCGTACACAGGCAACAACATGATTTGCCTCGGGAACTGTTTAAGCAAGGCGCGAACAAAACAAATTTTACAATCACACGGAATTAGAACTCCCAAACATTACATTGCTGCGTTCAACCACATTCCGACTCGCGAAGAACTATCCCTTAAGTTCCCTGCGATTCTCAAATTAGCCAAAGAAGACGCCAGCATTGGTATATCAGAATTTTCCGTTGTCAACAATTACGAAGCCCTAAGTCAACGTCTCGAATATCTCTTCTCAAATTATAAACAGGATGTTATTATAGAAGAATACATCGAAGGAAGAGAATTAAACGTTGCAATACTCGGCGATAAAATTTTGCCCATATCGGAAATCCGCTTCGACGGATTGCCCGATGAATTACCGAAGATCATTACATATGAAGCGAAATGGTCTCCGGAGAGTGTTTATTACAAAAACACTGTGCCTACATGCCCCGCTCCTCTCGATGATTTGTTAAAAGAAAAAATCGAAAAGATGGCAAAAGAAGCGTTCGACGCGCTCGACTGCCGCGATTACGCCCGCGTTGATATACGTTTGAACGCAAAAAATATTCCTTATGTAATTGAAGTAAATCCTAATCCGGATATTTCACCGGATGCGGGTTTCATTCGTTCGGCCGGAACAGCGGGTATTTCTTACGAAGAAGTTTTGTACAAATTAACAAACATGGCATTAACAAGAAGACAATATGATACGCAAGCTGCAATCTGAAGATAGAGCACAACTTGTTTCAATTGTCGAGGGCATTGACAATTTTAGCAGTGAGGAAAAAACGGTTGCAATCGAATTGATTGACGAAGCAATCGCAAATCCTAATCACGAGTATTATAATGTTTACGTTTTCGTAAACGACGGAAAAATTTTGGGCTACCATTGCGTTGGTAAAAGAGCCCTTACAGACGGCGTGTATGATCTTTACTGGATTGTTGTCGGTCCGAATTCTCAAAACATGGGTATTGGTAAAAAGCTGCTCGATCATGTTGAAGAATTCGTAAAAGAAAAAAACGGCAGATGGATACTTGCCGAAACATCATCCAAAGAAGATTATAACGCTACAAGAAATTTTTATTTCAGGAATAAATATTCAATAGTTTCTGAGATAAAAGATTTTTATAAGGTCAAAGACGACTTAATAGTATTTGGCAAATACATAAAATAAAATATAAAGGGCACAGCCATGGAACTCTGGCAGCAAATGATAAGGGACAGCGTTCACTCAGTAGATCAACTTGTTGAAAAATTTAATATCGACAGAACAGTTGCCGAAGGACTCGATGAGTTCTTTCAGGCTCGTATAAATCCTTACTACCTAAGTCTAATCCGTCAACCGGGCGATCCCATTTGGCTGCAATGCGTGCCCGACGTAAAAGAACTTGAAGATATAGACGGCTACGACGATCCGCTTCAGGAAGATGCGATGAGCCCTGTCCCGAATATTACTCATCGTTATCCCGATAGAGCGTTATTCCTTACAACGAGTCAATGCGGAATGTACTGCCGTTTTTGTACACGGAAAAGAAAAGTTGGCAACTCGGATAAAATATCAATGCGCCAGCTTGAATCGGCGTTTAAATATCTTGAGCAGCATACTGAAATTAGAGACGTAATCATGTCCGGCGGCGACCCATTAATGTTAACCGACACAATGCTTGAAAAAATTCTCCAGCGTCTTCGTAAAATTCCTCACATCGAAATCATAAGAATCGGTTCAAAGATGCCGTGCGTTTTACCTCAACGCATTACACCGAAGTTGTGTGAAATGATAAAAAAATATCACCCTGTATATATCAACACGCATTTTAATCACCCATGGGAAATAACTCCTGAAAGTACTAAGGCATGCGGAATGCTTGCAGATGCCGGGTGCCCGGTTAGCAATCAAGCCGTGTTAATGAAAGGCGTTAATGACGACCCGGCGGTAATGAAAGAATTGTTCACAAAACTTTTAAAAATTCGCGTACGCCCATATTATCTTTATATGGCAGATGAAACCAAAGGCGCTAATCATTTTAGAACCTCACTCGATAAAGGGTTGGAAATTATTTATGCTTTGCGGGGACACACGAGCGGTTTAGCGATTCCACATTTTGTAATAGACGCACCCGGCGGCGGCGGAAAGATTCCTGTTCTTCCGCAATATATACTTCACCGCGACGAAGACAGAATTGTTATGAGAAATTACAAAAATGAAGTTTATGTTTACCGCGAATCTAAAGAACCCAAATCTAATGGGCATTCTGAGTTAAGTATTCCTACTACCAGCATACCGATTGAAATTGCGGATAAAAAGAATGGGAATGGTAACGGAAATGGCAATGGGCATTCTAAAAAACCAAAGAATTATAAAAACATTAATTCTATAGAAATACCAACTCTAGAAACCAGTTCTAATTAAATTTGACAAGGGCGGTATCAAAGCCGCCCTTTGAAATAAATCCTGTCTTTAATTACAATACTATCAAAATTGAAGTTTGCCCTGCCACTATTTATATTTGATTCGAAAATGTTTGGGATAATCAATGAACTTTGATAAAGACCTTCAATCTATCCAGGAAGCAAGAACACTTGCCGCAATTGCAAAAGAAGCACAGCTTGAGTTCAAACATTATAACCAGGAACAAGTTGATAAAATCATAAAAGCCATGGCAGATGCCGGGTATAAAGAGTCGGAACGGCTTGCAAGAATGGCACATGAAGAAACCGGTTTTGGAAAAGTTCAGGATAAAATTGTTAAAAACCAATTCGCTACAAAAGACGTTTACGAATCGATAAAAGATTTAAAAACCGTTGGGGTTATTGACGTTCAGAAAAGCGGAAAGATTATTAAGATTGCAGAACCGATGGGAGTAGTTGCTGCGCTTGTTCCTTCTACAAATCCTACATCAACCGCAATGTTTAAAATCATAATTTCACTTAAATGCAGAAACGGGATAGTTGTATCGCCGCATCCCAAAGCAGTTAAATGCACATCCGAAGCAGTTAAGATTTTATCCGATGCGGCAGAAAAAGCTGGCGCGCCAAAAGGGTTAATTCATTGCATGACAATACCAAATCTCGAAGGCACAGATGCCTTAATGAAAGACAAAAATATTGCGGTAATTCTCGCAACTGGCGGTATGCCAATGGTTCGTGCAGCTTACAGTGCAGGTAAACCCGCTTATGGTGTTGGTTCAGGCAATGTTCCGGCTTTTATTGAGAAGACCGCTAATTATCAAAAGGCAGTTGCGGACATTGTTTACGGAACTACTTTCGATAACGGAGTTTTGTGTTCATCCGAGCAAGCAATGATTGTTGACAGAACGATCAAAGATAAAGTTATTGAAGAAGCAAAACGCAACGGATGTTATTTTGTTAATTCGGAAGAAAAAAAGAAATTGGAAAACACTGTAGCCAAAGGTGCAAAACTTAATGCCGATATTGTAGGCAAACCCGCTGCATGGATTGCAAATTATGCCGGATTCAAAGTACCGGAAAATACAATAGTTCTTTTGGCTGAATGTGAAAGCGTTGGCAAACAAGAACCATTATCGATTGAAAAACTTTCGCCTATGCTCGCATTTTACGTTGTTGACGGCTGGCTCGAAGGATGCCATCGCTGCATTGAATTGCTGGAGTTCGGCGGGATAGGTCATACAATGGCAATTCATTCCAACGATAAAGAAGTAATAATGAAATTCGCTTTGGAAAAACCGGCTTTCAGAATTGTTGTAAACACGCCGTCATCTGTCGGCGCTGTCGGTTACACTACAGGATTGATGCCTTCGCTTACATTAGGCCCCGGTACATGGGGCGGTTCAATTGTATCTGAAAATGTTACAGCTTCACATCTTATGAATATCAAAACTCTTGCATTCGAAGTTCGCCCGGTGAATAATGGAAATTCTCTCAACTCATTTGATTTGCCAAACTATGTTAACCCCCAAATTTCTCAATCCGAAGGAAACTTTACTAAAATCATAGAAGAAAGATTGAGGGCACGGGCAGGAAATCCTACAAGCACATTTAAAAAGTCCAATGGAACAAAATCTGAAATTGTACTCGGCAGCGGAATCACTGAGGAAGAAATTCAAAAGATTATAAAGGAGTTTAACAAATAGGAATTTACACGCAAGAGATGCATGATTGCATGTACTAATACCTATCCAGTTTAAATTTCTCACCGAGATAAAGTTTACGTACCTCCTGATCTTCAGCAAGAAAATTTGCCTCACCCTCTCTAAATATTTGTCCGTTAATTAAAATGTAACCTCTATCAACAATGCTCAATGTTTCATGAACATTGTGATCGGTAATTAGAATTCCAATCCCCTTGTTTTTAAGATTGTGTACAATCTTCATAATATCTTCAACAGCAATGGGATCTACACCGGCGAACGGTTCGTCAAGTAAAATAAATTTAGGATTTGTAGCAAGAGCACGCGCAATTTCGCAGCGCCGTCTTTCACCGCCGCTAAGTTGATAGCCTTCACTTTTGCGAACATGTGTAATACCAAGTTCTTCCAAAAGCTGATCTTGTTTTTCTTTTCTCTGTTGTTTCGTTAAATCTATCATTTGAAGAATTGCCATTATATTATCTTCAACGCTGAGTCTTCTAAAAACCGATGCTTCCTGCGGAAGATACCCGATTCCCATTTTTGCTCTTTTATACATCGGCTCTTGGGTTATTTCACTATTATCTAAAAACACTTTACCCTCGTTTGGCTTAATCATCCCGACAATCATATAAAACGTTGTAGTTTTACCGGCGCCGTTTGGCCCGAGCAAACCAACAACCTCGCCCTGTTTAACCGCAACAGAAACATTATTAACGACAGCTCTCTTTTTATAAACCTTTTTTAGATTTTCACCGCGGAGCAATAATTCACTTTCCATTTTCACTCACATATTCCATAAGTGTTTTCAATAATATTTCTTTATCAATAAGAAGTTTAGCTTTTTCGGGCTTATTCTTTACAATGATAAAAGTCGGCAGTGTAAAATCTTTTTCCTTACCATCCACTAAATTTTCCGGGTGAAATTCGCTAACCGGGCTGCCGTACAATCGCACATCTTCAACCGCATTATCTTTAAAAAACAATTTTGCATCTTCCGAACTTGATTTAAGTAAACCATTCGGCTCACCTTCTTCGTAAAGATAATAAATACTGAGTACGTTTCCTTTCACTTCGGTTGATTCTAATCCCTTTTCACCGAATAACATTTTAATATTATTCCCGGAAATCTGGTCATAACGATATTGAAATAAAGAGTTATCCGTTACAATTAATCCGTTAGAATTTATCAGCATTTGTTTTAACCGGTTATCTTCAAGATAAATATTAACAGTATCGCCAATTAACTGTGTGTTCTCATTCCATAAAACCGGGGGTGATGAATCGTTTTCGCGTTTATAAGTAAATAGTTTTTGATCGCGCTGGTAATAAATTGTGTAACTGTTATCGGAAGAAATATCACCTCGTACAATTTTAACGGAATCCGTGGCAATCATGCGTTTTGTGCTGTCACTGTAAACTTCCATCATTCTTGATGCAATTACCAATGTATCAAGTGTGCCTGAGTCGGTTGTATCGATTTTAATAAGCAAAGGATTGCCAAGAATCTTTGAATAATTAGAATCTCTATCACTCTCAAGGTAGTCGCCAGCAATTAAAAGATTATTTTTCGGATCAATAACATTTACGTTGTTATAAGCGAAAGATTTTAAATCGCCCCGTTGATGAATGAGACTATCTGCTTTTACAATAGAAGCAGTATCTTTTATAGTTACATGCCCAACTGCGACAGCTTTGTCGTTGTCGTCATAATAAGTAAGTTTATCGGAGCTAAGATTTGATGTGGAATCATTTAGAAAAACATTTTCATAAAAATATGCTTTCTTTTCGTCAAAGTAGTAATACCCGTTTTTTGCAATGAGTTTTACGTGGCCATCGGTATAATTTATTCCGCTGTTTGAGAAAGCAATTTTAGGATTGCCGTAGTAATAACCCAAATCTGTTTTAATAATAATACTATCTTGAACAACAATTACATTCCCAATCAATTCAGCTTCATTTTTGGCGATGTATTGAATCGCTTTATTACAAGTGATGGTTACTTTTCCCTGAGTCATAATCACGTTGCTGTGAACTTCGCGGATACTTTCACCATTAATTGTTTTTCCGACAAGACTGTCGCCTACCACGCGGATCATATCATCTTGAGCCAATAAGCCGGGGGAGAAAACAAATAAAAGTATTACGATTGCGTATTTAATCACTTGTTTTCCTTTGTATTAACAGCCGCGGAATAAGTTACGTTGAATATTACATAATTCCTTAAACTTTGATCAGACTCCATTCCGTATCCCTCAATTACTTCTTTAGTTGATTTGATCGAAACAAATTTATCTGTAATAATCTTCTGATCACTATTTCGCCACATAAGCTCTGATGTTTTAAGAACCGTGCCGCTATCGTTTTCCGCAACAACATTATCAATTGCGTACATATTCATAGTTGCATCATCTACTTTTCCGTGCAGTGAAGTCATTACTGAAGCTTTGTTTTGATCAGTATCATAAAAATCAATTTTTACACCGTCTAATAAAGTAACTTTTTGCTCTTCGTATTTTTTAAGATGATCCGTGAAAAGTATTGCCTTTATCTTGCCGTTATCGCTGAAAGTTATTTTGGAATTCCAGCTTTCATGCGAAGGTATTTCGTTTTCAATATTGTCTTTTGTAACAAGGGGTTTTATTTTTTCTTCCCGGCAGGCGGTTGCAAATAATAAAATCAAGAATACAAATACAAAATTTTTCATCTCGCCTGGAGTCCGAGTTTAACCAAATCATGCAGATGCAAAATACCTTCCGGCTTGCCTTTTTCATCCACGACGATTAAAGATGTGATGTTAAAATTTTCCATCTGTTGAATAGCAAAAGAAGCTAGAAAATTTTTCGTGATCGTCTTTGGTTTTTTTGTCATCACTTCCAATGCTGTAAGATTCTTAATCTCCATTGTTTTTTCAAGAAGTCGGCGTAAATCTCCGTCTGTAATAATTCCCGTAAGAATCCCTTCTTTATTAACTACGCAAGTAGTGCCCAAACGTTTAGAAGTAATTTCAAGTATTGCGTCTTTTAACGATGCGCTTTCAGGAACCACTGGAATGTCTTTTCCTTTGATCATTAGTTCTTCAATCTTGAGAGATAATCTTTTGCCGAGACTTCCGCCGGGATGAAGAAGCGCAAAATCTTCCGCCGTAAAACCCCGCATTTCCAAAAGGGTTATTGCGAGTGCGTCACCCATAACCAAAGCCGCGGTTGTTGATGATGTTGGTGCTAAATCGTAAGGACAAGCTTCTTCTTTAACATTAACATTTAATACGATATCGCATTCCCTGCCAAGCTTTGAATCTTTCTTGCCGAGTATTCCGATCAGCATAACATTAATTCTTTTGAACATAGGGATTAACTGGACAAGTTCTTCGGTATGTCCGCTTTTTGAAATGACTATCACAATATCATCTTTTCGAACCATACCAAGATCGCCGTGCAATGCATCGGTAGGATGCATAAAAATAGCTGCAGTTCCTGTAGAATTCAAAGTAGCAACTATTTTACGTGCTATTAAACCGGACTTTCCCATTCCGGTAAAAACTACTCTACCTTTCGAATTTAGAATTACATTTACAGCTTTTGTGAATTGATCATCAATACTTTTTAATAAATTAGAAATCGCTTCTGCTTCCACCTGGACAACATGCCTGCCTTTGGAAATTATCTTCTCGTCCGACACAAAAACCTCTGTTAATTTTTATTTATTACAAAATGAATAATTAATTTGCCTTATCAATCAACAAAAACAATTCGTTAAATAAACTATTAACACTTTTTCCATCCATAGTAAAATCAACTACTCTCTTAACATCTCTTATAGCCGATTTAGGAGCTGCAGATAATCCGCATTTTTTAAGAAGCGGAATATCCAGTACTTCATCGCCCATGTAGAATATATTTGAAAAATCTATCTTCCGTTTTGCAGCTAATTTTTCAACAGCTTCAACTTTTTCAACAGAGGTTGTAAGAACTGTACATTTATCGATTTTGTCCAACTCATTAATTAATCTGTCCCGCTTCCTTGCCGTTACAATTCCCATCGTAAATTTATGATTATCAAATTTTTCTGCAGCCATTTCAATTTGCTTTGCAAATTCAATTAAAGATTTTTCATCCAAGGAATCCGTATTATGTAAAAGAACTCCTTCAAGATCAAAAAGAAATAGTTTTATTTCCCGGAGTTTATGAAGTAATTCTTTTTTCATTCTTCACTATTTCATCAATATTTTTAATTATAGTTAAAAGGTCTTTCAGTTTATTCAAAGGCAATTGACTTTGGGCATCGCTCAATGCTTTTTCCGGTTCGGGATGAACTTCAAGAAACAATCCGTCTATTCCAACCGCCGCGGCAGCTTTTGCCAATGTAGGTATAAATTTAGAATCTCCTCCGCTGATACCGCCTTTACTCGGAATTTGAACTGAGTGTGTTGCGTCCATAATTACCGGATAGCCGAAAGTTTTCATTATTTCTATTCCACGCATATCAACAACAAGATTATGATAACCGAATGTAGTACCTCTTTCAGTAAGCATAATATTTGTATTCCCGGTTGAAGCAACTTTTTCGGCTGCATGTTCCATATCTTCCGGTGCGAGGAACTGACCCTTTTTTATGTTCACAATTTTACCGCTTTCACCTGCAGCAATTAATAATTCGGTTTGCCTGCAAAGAAATGCAGGGATTTGCAAAACATCTGCAACTTGTGCAACCGAATTAATTTCTTCCGGCAAATGAATGTCTGTTAAAACCGGCAATTCAAATTGTGATTTTACTTTATCTAGAATTTTTAATGCTTCATCAAGACTTAACCCGACAAAAGACTTTACACTTGTCCTGTTTGCCTTTTTATAACTTGCTTTAAATATGTATGGGATATTAAGTTCTTCCGAAATCCGTTTTATAGTTTCAGCAGTTTTTAATGTAATAGATTCATTTTCAACAACACACGGGCCTGCTATTAAAACGAAAGGAAGTCCGCCGCCGATTTTTATATTTCTTAATTCAACCATTTTATTTCTCGAATAAATTTTCTTGTTCTTTTATTCTGCCGCGTTTTTTATTAAATCTTTGATATGCCAAATCTGTTGCTTCCCTGCCGCGCGGAGTTCTTTGAATAAATCCTTGTTGAATTAAAAAAGGTTCATAAACTTCCTCAATAGTTCCAGCGTCTTCATTCACTGCAACAGATAAAGTATTTAATCCTACAGGCCCGCCGTTGAATTTTTCGATGATTGTTAGAATAATATCTTTATCCATTTCGTCCAATCCAAATTCGTCAACTTCAAGTGCATTCAACGCTTTTTTAGCTATTTCGATATCAATCGATTTTTTGTTTTCATAATCCGCAAAATCGCGTGTGCGGCGAAGAAGGCGGTTAGCAATTCTTGGCGTGCCGCGGGAACGTTTTGCAATTTCTTCTGCTGCAGTTTCATCTACATTAATATTCAATAACTTTGCTGAACGGCTAATAATTTTATTTATAAGATTGCTTTCGTAATAATCCAAACGTGATTTAATTCCAAAACGGTCGCGCAACGGAGCGGTTAATAACCCGGCTCTCGTTGTAGCCCCTATCAAAGTATAATGAGGCAATTTAATTTGTACCGTCCTTGCATTGGGGCCGCTGTCAATCATGATATCAAGTTTATAATCTTCCATTGCTGAATAAAGATATTCTTCTACAACCGGGCTTAATCTGTGAATTTCATCTATAAATAAAACGGATTTTTCTTCAAGGTTGGTTAACAGTCCGGCTAAGTCGCCGGGTTTTTCAAGAACCGGGCCCGATGTAATTTTTATTTTAACACCAAGTTCATTAGCTATAATGTGCGCTAGAGTGGTTTTGCCAAGTCCGGGAGGTCCCGTTAATAAAACATGATCTAAACCTTCGCCTCTTTTTTTAGCTGCGCCGATAAACACTTTTAGATTATCGGTTATTTTCGACTGTCCTGTAAACTCACTAAATGATTTAGGTCGGAGCGATTGCTCGATTTTTTTTTCTTCGTCGATACCATCGGGATTTAAATTTTCAGATCTTTTACTCACAATTACTCCGCACTTAGATTTCAGCAGAAGCTAATTTATTTTTTCTAAATAGTTTATATTTTTCCAATAGGACAACCATTCCAATCATCAAAAAGATCATAATTACAGCAGCAATGACAGATTCCAGAACATTTAATCTTTTATGAAGAATTTGATCCATACCCGGCAGCCAAGCACTTCCATAAAGAATAATAACATGTACAGCGTAAATCAACAAGGTATGCCTGCCTATTTGCTTAACAATTTCCGGAATCTTTTTAATTTTCAACGCTATGAAAGACATAATCCCGTTAAGTATCAAGACAACTCCAATTCTTAAAGCTATTATACTAATATTATCAATCCATAATACATTCCCTACATAAAAAATTCTTTCACTAACATCTAGTAGAATTGCAACAGCAAGAATACTAGAACCAATATACAGCATTTTTTTACTGAAACTATTCGACGTGAATGACTCAGGATTATGAGCCAAGAAACTGCCTAAAATCGCACCACCGATTACGTACCCCGCCCACGGAAAAAACGGGAAGAATGATCCCGTACCATGATAAAAATATGCCGCAAATGGAATTGGCAAATAATTGGTCCATGTAATTTTTTCAGTTACCATAAACATTCCGAAAAAGAATAAAGATCCAAAAAGAAATACTATCCAATCCTTTGCTTTCAAGATTTCGATTATAAGTGTAAGAATCAAAACAAATAATAAACCGAAACCAATTAGGTGCAATGCATCAACCGTAAAAAAAATCATCCATTGAGTTCTTGTAACAACGCTGAAATCAAAAAAAGTATAAGTCGGGTATCTTAATAGATATCCAATTACAACAAGTGTTATGAAGCGAATAAAACCTTTTTTTACGCGTGGATTTTCGAAAAACTGTTGTTTGTTCAATCTTAACAGGTAAGTAAAAACAACTCCCGAAGTAAACATAAAAATAGGGGCTGTAAAACCACGAATGCCGAACCAAATAGTATAAACTAATGAATCGGAATTGCGAAAAGAATCGCTTAAGAATGCATCAATGGTGTGTCCTTCAACCATCATTAAAACAGCCAAAGCACGCATCATATCAAGGAAATAAATTCTTTTTTTTTCTATAACCGGCATTGAAATTCCAATAACGTTTTAGATAATTCACTTAGAATAAACAGGATAATATTCATATCATTATGAAATATCCTTTAGAACGGGAATAATAAATTACTTTAACTAATTCTTTGGGTGCTTAGCAACCCATTCCCTTAAATAGTTAATAATCTCAGTTGTAGTTGTACCGGGTGAGAATAATTTGCCGACACCTTGCTCGGTGAGTTTATTCAAATCTTCTTCGGGTATAATTCCACCGCCAAAAAGTAAAATATCGTCAACACTTTTATCTTTCATTAATGAAAGAATTTTAGGAAATATTGTCATATGCGCACCGGATAAAATGCTGATCCCGATCGCATCAACGTCTTCCTGGATAGCTGCTTCAACAATCATCTCCGGTGTTTGGCGAAGTCCGGTATAAATAACTTCCATACCGGCATCGCGCAATGCCGCTGCCACCACTTTTGCGCCTCTGTCATGTCCGTCTAACCCAGCTTTTGCAACTAACACTCTTATTTTACGTTCCATTTTCCAACCGTTAATTTTGTTTTTCAATGCCTAAAAATAACACTAGAACGGCTAATAGACAAAGTGAATTGGATGCTGTAATATTATTTGCGGGGCTGCGGTTTAATGAATTTTTCGTAATAGCGGCGGGCTAATTCGAGATCCTTAGGCGTGTCAACCGAGAGACTGTCATATTCCGTAACAACAATCTTCATTTTGAAATCGTGTTCCAAAAAACGAAGCTGTTCTAATTTTTCAGTTTGTTCAAGGTCGGTCTGTTTAAGTGTTGTAAATTTCATCAATACTTCTTTTCTGTAAACATAAAGCCCGACGTGTTTGTACATTTCTGAGTTTTCAACGCGGTCAAGGTTTGTCCGGGCATCGCGCGCAAACGGGATAGGTGAACGGGAAAAATACATCGCATAGTTGTTGTAGTCATATACAACTTTTACTACCGATGAAGATTTCATTTCTTCGACTGTTGTAATTCTCTTTGCCAATGTTGAAAGGGAAACTTTTTTATCGAACAAAAGCGGTTCGATGGCTTCATCAATCATCTTGCCTTTAATGAAAGGTTCGTCGCCCTGGATATTAACAATTATTGTTGCGTCCTGTAATTTTGAAGCTACAATAGCAATACGGTCAGAACCAGAAGCAACTTCTTTCGGTGTCATATAGACTTCGGCGCCAAAACCTTTTGCAACTTGATATACTTTTTCGTCGTCAACAGCAATTACAACTTTATCCAGTAGTTTCGCTTTTTTTGCACTCTGCCATGTATGTTGAATCATCGGTTTACCGCAAATATCTGCAAGCGGTTTACCCATTAAACGTGAAGAAGCAAAGCGGGCGGGAATAATTCCAACAATCATTTTATTAAATACCGTTATTGATTAATTACTTTGGGAACAACGAAAAATTCGTCGGTTTTATCCGGCGCATTCTTTAATGCAAGCTCGCGTTCTATAGAAGGTTTAATAATATCTTCACGGAATACATTTGTGTTTTCAATCGGATGGGAAAGAGGTTCAACATTTTCCGTGTTGAGTTCATTAAGCTTTTCCATGTAAGACAAAATATCATTAAGCTGATGAGTAAAGTTTACAAGCTCTGTTTCATCAAATTTCAACCGCGCAAGATTTGCAATATATTCTACATCTTTTTTTGTTATAGACATTTTATACCCTATTTAACTTCCAACAAGCGACGCCACTGAATAGCCATGGCACTTAATTAATACACTATTAATAATGCTATAATAATCTATTTAACAGAACAAATTACGGAATCGACTTTTCTTAATTGTTTTTTAATCAAACTAGTTTTTTATTTTCCATGCCAAATTATAGTGCCTCGTTTATTGTTAACAGCGCCGTAACCAGTAATTATTATCTCATATCCGTCTGTCCAAACGTTCTTAAATACAAAAGTTGGATCATTAACTTTAAATAAATCTGCGATGGACATCCAAGTACTACCATTATAAAATAACACTTTATCGTAATCTCCTACTGCTAACAAAAAATTCTCTGCTTTGCCATAAATATTATATATAGTACCATTTACATCTAATATCTTTTCCCAATCTTTATCTTGGTATATCCAAACACCCGAAAGTCCGTTTGAATAAAGTTTATTAAATGTACTTGAGTATAGTTGCAGGTAACCCCATTTTATAGTTACCGAAGGTGAATCAAATATCATCGAATCCAACACAATAAAATTGTCCATATCGCCGGACAAGAAATAATATTTCTCAAGATAGGTTGTTTTATGTGCAGTAGGTGCCAGGATATAGGTTTTTCCATTAAAATTTTCAATGCTTTTAAGCCAATAGGCAACATTATCGTTTAAGTTAAGATTAATAGTGTCAGTAGTCCATTTGTTATTTTCATATTTGAACACTAAACCATTTCTTCCGCATGCCCAAATGTTACCGCTTGGGTCAGTACTCATATCAAGCAATTCACTTTTTAATTGGAATTCATTGTCCTGCCAGTTTGCACCATTATAATATCCCAAATATGCGTTTTGTGTAAACTGTCCATCTACATCACGACCTATGTATCCGCCAACCCAAATACTATTAGGTGTGCTTCCTTGTACCAAACAATTTATTCCACCTCCAATTTCTTTTACCATGTTCCATGTTTTGCCGTCATAATGATAAACTTGTCCATGGCCTACCCATGCTGCAAGCCAAATATCCTCTGGAGATACAACCAGTAAATCCAGTGGTAATAATTGAATTGCATAGTCGGGCATTTTTAATGTATCAGCAGTCCAAGTCATTTCTCGCGGATTTTTAAATGGTTTTGTTAGTGGCGGCTCTGTGCCTTTTTCTTTACAACTCGCAACTATTTGTAACAAAGAAATGATAAACAAAATTTTCATCGCTTTATTTTTAACCATAATATTTCTCAATAGATATTTCCACTTCCATAATAAAAAATTTTTCCGAAGTATAAATAATTTTATTGCGAAGTAAAACCACTGCTGTTAAATGAACCCGTCACAACAGAATTATCGCCCGTGTGAGGATTGTTTTTGATTCTTATTGTTAAATAATGATCAGCGTTGCCTCTCTTTGGACTTTTATAAGAAAGCATATAAAAACTATTTGAATAATCGGTAATCTTCTTTTGAATAGTTTCGAAACGTGTTGCAAGATTATCAACATTATCTATCATAGAAAAACCGGCAGTTCCAATCTCGTTAAGAATTTCGGGTTTGATTTCATCACCAAGACCAATTGTAAAAACAATTTTATTATGAACCGCATTAATTGCCGAAGCCAAACTTGTTGAACCCTGCGTATCGTTGCCGTCGGTAAAAATTATCATCGAACCTTGAATAATTTCATCGGTCGAATAATAGTCGCTCCAAAGCGAAGCCCCTTTTACAACGGCACCGTAAAGATTTGTTGAAGAATAACCCAGTTTATAATTCTGAAGCGCGTCATATAAAACATTTTTACTGCTTGTAAAATCTGCCAGCATTTCAATTTCATCCGAGAATTGGAAAACCGCAACTTCCTGGTTAGGAATAATATTATTAATAAACTTCACTGCAACATTTCGAATACTATCGATCTGATCTTTTAAGCTTGTGCTGTTATCGAGCATTAAAACCGTTCTTATTGAATATGGCACACCAGAATGTTTATTTATTTGCAAATCGGATTCCGAAATTGAAAGCGGCTGTGAATCTTCATAGACTTCAAAATCACTCGCTTGAAGATTTGTAATACCATCACCGTTTAAATCCTTAACTTGGAATAAAGCAGTCACAGAATTTGGTGCTGAAGTTTTTATGCTGTCGAGATATAAAGCATATCCGTTTCCCGACGATGATCCCGATTGTGTTATCGTTGTAAATTTCCATACGGGTCCCTCTGCTTTTGTACCGTCGTTATATTTTGCGATTACTTTCCAATAATATATTGTGCTGTAATCAAGTCCGGTTTTAATAATCGGCTTTGCAGTAATATCTTTTAGAAAAAGAATTTGCGGAGGATTTTTAGTATCGAAATAAACATCATATTTTACATTGCTGTCGGCATCCCAGTCAAGTGTCAAAACCAAAAGCTGGTTTGTTGAATTATCTGAAGGTTTAGGAGTATTTGGTGTTGTTTTTCCATCTGGTGTTACATCAGGCTGGGTAGGGCTATCTTTATCAAATGAACAACTAAATAAAAATGCTATGGTCAAAAATAGCAACATGAGATTTTTTAGCCGATATAACATTTTTATTTTACAGTCCTTTATGCTCAAGGCAAATATAAGTATAAAATTTAATTTCGGGAGTGCAGAGATCAATTGTTTAAGGCGGCAATCCTTTTATTAATTGAAGGGTGGCTGTAAAAAAACCATTCAACAAACGGATGTGGTTCACGGTCGCCGAGATTTTGATCGGTTAATTTTTCCAGAGTGGAAATAAAATATTTCTTCTTGTTTGTTACTTTGACGGCATATTCATCTGCCTCGTATTCAAACTTGCGGGATATGTAATTTGTAATCGGTTCCATAATTAACCCTATTAAACTTGCCCATAAAACAAACAGCGGCAATGCAGCAATTTGAGTAATTGAAATAAATCCGAACCAGGATAACGAAAGTGAATAGAATTGGGCTATTAAATAAAAGGTTAAAAAACTAAACAAGGTCCCGATACCAATGTTTTTTAAAATATGCTTCTTTTTATAATGACCAAGTTCATGAGCAATTACCGTCTCAATTTCATCGTGTGTAAAATTTTCTAATAATGTATCGCCGAGAATAATGCGTTTGGATTTGCCGAGTCCGGTAAAAGCGGCATTAGCTTTTTTCGTATTCTTACTCATATTAAACTTAAAAACATTTTCCACTTTCATTCCTGAGGCTGTGCTCAATTCGATAATTCTGCTTTTTAATAATTCATCTTCAATGGGAGTAACCTTGTAAAATATGGGTAAAATAAATGTAGGTACAATCCTAGCCAGGACAACCGAAAACATAAAGATGAATATCCCGAACGGCAGCCACCATATCGAGCCGAAATAGTTCAATACGAAATAAAATATGAGAAGTACAGGTAATCCAATTGCCGAACCGACTAACACACCTTTCGTATTCTCCCAGATCCATTTGCCGAACGTTTGATTTGAAAGTTCGTATTTATGCTCAAGATAAAAATCTATGTAGTAACTCAGCGGAAAAAATAATATTGAGCTTAGTACCCCGATAACTATAACATATAAAAGTAAAACCAGGTAATCATTTGATAATTCAAGACGTATTAAGTTTTCTAATCTCGAACTGTAATCAAGAAACACAAATAAAAGAACAAGGATAAACGATACAACACCTTTCGCAATTCCGGCTGCAAGTTTTATGTTATTATATTTTTTTGCTTTTGATGTCATAAAAAATGGAGCGCGAATTTATTATGATTGGTTATAATTTTTCACATAAATCAGTGTTCTATTAAATATAATTTTGCTAAACATACCTTTTAATAAATTCATCGTTGCTAGTATTATGGTATTTATCATGCCCGCGACCCGCTTCGCTGTCGCGAAAGCGAGGCGAGAAGCGGGTATCCATTTTAAAGATTCCCGATAAAAACATTCGGGAATGATACTACAGTAATAGGTGATTAAAACATAATGAGATTAAAAGAACTATATTTTTCCAAATGTATTTTCATGTATCCACCCTATTTTACCGTCAACCAAACGAACTTTGTACCATTCACCAACTTTGTCATCCAACAAAAATTTAATTCCTTCATGAATTACAAAAGCATCGTTGCTTTTTTCATCCGGCGAAACTTTAACAGTGTAGTTCTGTTCTAAAAGGATTCCGTAACTTGAAGTTGCTTCGTGGTTGTAGCGGGAAAACAAAATCACTGCAGCGATAATCAAAATTGAAAGTGAAGTTGAACCTAACAGAAATGCAATTTTTTGGATTCTATATTTTTTAGATAATAAATACAACCCGATACTTGTCATAAATACAAGATAGATTAGTATTACGATAAACGACCAGCCCGAAGCCGACAACGAAGTAATGAGTACATTCCACCATTGAACTATAAATATTTGCGGCACTTCTGTTATTTTATCGATAGTCCTGGCGTTGGCAATTCTTAAATTATAAGATAAGTCTTCATCTCCCGGTGAAAGTTTTAGTCCTTTTTCATAATTCAAAACTGCGTAACCTAACTTTCCACTCTTGAAATATGCATTGCCAAGGTTATAATATAGCGCGGGACTCTCAAATCCTTGTTTTAATATTTTTTCATAAACTTCAACTGCATTTTCAAAATTACCTTCTTGGAAGTATTTGTTCCCTTGTTTAATCAACTCATCGGGAGATTGCGCAAAAGTTTTTAAAGACAAAATGCTAATAAGTGCAAACATTAAGAATGTTGTATTCTTAACAATGTTAAAATAATTGCGACGTATTTTATTCATATTCATAAAATTCATTTTCTCTTCTCCACAAATGAATCAACTTCAACAATTACTTTCACTGTTTCATCATAAATTTCGGCGGCGGCTGCCGAAGTTTCTCCTTGCGGTGCGAAACGTACATACTCACATTTTTCAGCAATGGATCTTACTCTTTCAATCAATGCTGAATCAACATTACGTTGTTTCAATTTTTCCAATGCTGCTTCAAGTGTAAATTCAGATTTCTGTATTCCGAATTTATCCTCAAGATATCCGTAAAGCGCCGACGACAATTCACTGTAAAATTCTGATAATTTACTTGCATCGAGAGCAAGTTTTGATGCTTTTAATCTTTTCTTCGCTGCTTTCTCCGCCTTTTGGTATCGCATTAACTGAATGTTGCCGGATAATTTGTCGTTGCGTTTGTGAAGTCCAACTAGCGTTAACAAAGCTGCTAAAGGTATAATTAACATTATCCAGAACCACGGCTTTATTAAAGAAATTTCCTGCTTCGGCTCAAGATCAAAATTCGAAGTTTTAATGTAACGGATGTCTTCACTTAAAAGTTTTACATCTTCTTTTGAAAAACCGCTGACCTGCGATGGCTCAAATTGCCCGACGCCCTTTTCAACAAATATCTTGAACGCCGGTGAACTTTGAGTTATATATCTTTTTGAAGACGGATTAAAAAATGAAAATTCAATTGGCGGAATTTCCTTTTCGCCGGGCGAACGGGGAACAATTAAATATTCAGCTATTTTCTGGCCCGATACGACAGTACCTTTATTAACATTATCATAATTTTTGGGATCATACTTTTCAAACCCCGCCGGTAATTTCGGCTCCGGTAAATTCAACAATTTAATATTACCTGAACCTGAAACAGTAAGACGAAGTGTTATGCTTTCGTTTGAAGCAACTCTGTTTTTATCAATTTCTGCTTTAAAATTATAATTACCGACAGCACCATTGAATGATGACGGTACACCCGCATTCGGAAGCGGTTCGATATTAACTTTTAACGTGTTTGATTTTGCAAGATGTTGAACTGTTTCTGTTCTTCCAAAAAATGAATCGTTAAAAAATTCATCGAATACATCATTACCGGTTCTTTTCTTTTTAACAATCACAGGTACATTCAATTCAAAAGGTGTAACGCTTAAAGTGCCCGTCTTTGTTGGGAATAATGCAACTTGCTTAATAGTGGCTACACGAAAACGCTCTCCCCTGTACATTTCAATATTAAAACTGATTGTTCGAGCCGGCTCTAATTCTTCCGCCCAAAATCCTTGATATTGCGGAAGTTTATTTATTTGAGGTGAGGCAATGTTTAGTTTAGTATATAATTTATATGTAACCGTTATTTGCTCACCAAGCATCGCTCGATTTTTATTGGCTTCGGCAATAATGAACACATTTTTATCAAGCTCGGCATCGGAGTAACCGCCGTTGCTTTCGGCTTTCTGCTGCGGTGTTCCCTTTTCTACTTTGATATTTATAGGTGAAGTTGAATATGATTTTCCGCCAAAAGTAACCGATGCAGTTCCGATTGTGAACGAACCAACATTTGACGGCTGTAAAATATATGAGAAGGTTAATGAACCCGATACTTTTCCGTTTATGAACTGCATTTGTGTTGATTGATTTGGTCCGCTTAACACTTTAAAATTTTGAAAAGACGGCGGTCTAAAATTCTGAACACCGTTAACATCTCCGCCATTGAAAGTAAAGTACACTTGAAATCTATCAAATTGTCCGACACTTGTTTTATCAACAGTCGCAATAAACTCCTGTGAAAAAATGTTGGTAACAATTCCGCTTAGGAAAAGCATCAATATCATCAAAAATTTAGTACAGTTTTTTCGAAGCATATTTATTTATCCCCGGTCAATTCTTTCTTTATCAATTCTTATTTTTTGAATAAAGATTACCAATCTTTATCAACAACAACAGGTTTACCTTTTATTTTTCTAAGTTCTTTTTGCAAATCCTTTTCCTGGTTTTTCATGGCTTCAAGAATTCTTTGCGCTTCTTCTTTTGAAATCTGGTCCTTCTGTTGCTGCTGCTGTTGTTTTTGTTGATCCTGTTTGTTTTGATCCTTATTCTGATCTTTATTTTGTTGATCTTGATTTTGCTGCTGATCTTTGTTTTGATCTTTGTTATCCTGATTATGGTTTTGTTTTTGCTGGTCTTTATTCTGCTTCATCATATTTAAAGCATACGATAAATTGTATTTCGTTTCTAAATCTTCCGGATTCAACTTAAGCGCATTTTTATAAGCGCCGACGCTTTCCTGGTATTTCTGAGATTTTAAAAGCGAATTACCGATATTATGATAAACTTTTGATTGATTGTATTTATCGTCGGTAAATGATAATGAATTTTTATAAGACTGCATTGCCTCGTCATATCTTCCCTGTTTATAGTAGGCGTCACCTAAATTAAAATGCCCTTGAAACATATTCGGATCTTTTTCCAAACCTTTTTTGAAATTCACTTCGGCATCTGCATATTTTCCGTCTTTATATAGATCAACCCCGTCATTAACTAATCCTCGTTTGCTTTGAGCATAAAGAAAACAATTAGCAGCAAAAAGAATTGTAACAATTAATTTATATGATTTCATCATTCACTTCCTCTCAACTTTTTACCTGTGTTGTACGAACAATAAAACGGTCAAACCATTTTGATCTATTTGTCGATATAAAAAATTCAACAATTAATAAAATAATTGCAGGTAATAAGAAATAATAAAATCTATCTTCATATTCGGTAATCTGTTTTGAGCCGTACTCCGATTGTTCAATCTTTGCAAGATCATTATAAATATTATCAAGTTCATCTTCGGTATTAGTACCACGGTAATATTTTCCGTTTCCTTTTTCGGCAATAGATTTTAAAACAGCTTCATCAAGTTTCGTTAAAACTATACTGCCTTCATTATCTTTTTTGAAACCAACTGCCGCTCCCGAAGCGTTATAAACCGGTATCGGAACGCCAGCGGGCGAACCAAAACCTATTGCATAAAGTGAAACATCTTTCGAATTAGCTTCTTCAATCGCCGAGTCAATATCACCTTCGTGATCTTCACCGTCGGTAATTAAAATGATTGCTTTTTTTGTACCGTCATCGTATTTAAATGATCTTAATGCCAGGTCTAGCGCAGGACCAATTGCAGTTCCGGCTTGAGGAACAGAATTAACGTCAACCGCATTCAAAAATAAATTTGCAGCACTGTAATCAGTAGTTAAAGGAATTTGTATATACGCCTGACCCGCAAAAACAATTAGTCCTATTTTATCACCCTGCAGCCGTTGAATTAATTTTGATATTTCGTACTTGGCTTTTTCCAAACGGCTTGGTTTAATATCTTCGGCCAACATACTTTTTGAAACATCGAGAAGAATATATACTTCTATACCGACCTGTTTTACTTCTTCTATTTTAGTGCCCACTTGCGGGTTTGCCAAAGCAATTAATAATAAAGTTAAAGCCAAGACAAATATCCCGAATTTAAACGGCGATTTAAGTTTACTGTTTGAAGGAATTAAAACATCATGAACTTTCAATGCGGCAAAATTTTCGAACTGCTTAAATTGTTTTTTGCGTAAATACCAATACAAGAAAACAAGAATTGGAATTAGCCACAATGCGTAAAGGAATTCTATGTTCGCAAATCTGATCATGTATTTTCTAAGTTAATTTTGTTATGTGTTTTACTATTACTCACGGCAATCTTTTTAAATAAATTCTCGCCAATCCGAATTCGAAGAATAATAAAATGAAACCTATTAAAGCCCAATTAAAATAAAGTTCTTTCGCACGGCGGTATGACGTAACTTCCACTCGTGTTTTTTCAAGTTTATCAATTTCTTCGTAAATCTCTGCAAGCTTTTTATTACTAGTCGCCCGGAAATATTTGCCGCCGGTAGCATTAGAAATCTGCTTCAATAAATTTTCGTCAATCTCAACGGGAACCATTTGATATCTTCTGCCGAACGGGGTGTCGAACGGGTACGGCGCTTCGCCCATTGTGCCGACGCCTACGGTATAAATTCTTATTCCAAATTTCTGTGCTATTTGCGCCGCTGTTAACGGGTCAATTTGCCCTGCATTATTAACTCCGTCCGTAAGCAAAATCATAACCTTACTTTTAGCTTTAGAATCTTTCAAGCGATTTACGCCGTTGGCTATTGCATTGCCGATTGCAGTTCCGTCTTGAATCATACCGCTTCTTATTTGAGAAAGAAGATTGCTTAAAACCGAATAATCAATTGTAAGAGGACACTGCGTAAAGCTCTCGCCGGAAAAAATAACGAGACCGATTTTATCTGTAGTACGTCCTTTTATGAAATTGTTGATTACACTTTTAGCCGCTTCAAGCCGGTTTGGTTTAAAATCTTCGGCGAGCATACTGCCTGAAATATCAAGCACCATTGCAATGTCAATTCCTTCGGTATAAATATTTTCCCCGCTCGAAAAAGTTTGAGGACGCGCAAATGCTACAATTAAAAATCCCAAAGCAAGAATTCTTAATATTCTTGGAAGATGGATTAATTTTTCTTTTAAACTCTTCGGTACCTTTCCAAAAATCTTTAATGACGAATAAACTACAACCGGAGAAATTTTATTCCGGTTCTTCCAATACCAGTAGCCAAGAAACGGCAGCAATGCAAGCAAATACAAAACCCAGGAATATGCAAAGGTAATATCACTGAACATTTTCAACCTCTTTCTGAGGGTCAGGATTTTCTATAGGTTTTGGCTTTGGAATTGTATCATTCACAATTTGATATGCCTGTTTCATCATTTCATCATTCACGTTCGGCATTGGCTGGAATTTCGCAAACTTCACAAGATCTGCATTACCAAAAAAGTCTTCGGATGCTTTTGAGATTATTTTACCATCTTCGAGATAACTTAAACAAGCAAGTATTTCCGCCGATGTCTGTTCAAGCGCACTGAATTTGAATCTGTTCTCAAAATATCTGCGAATAATTTCGGTAATCTGAGAGTGATACTCTTTTACATTACCGTTCTGCCAAAGTTTTTTATTTTCAAGCTCCTGTAGCTCCGATAAAGCAATTTCATGCGGAGGAATTATCACTGCCGGGATTATTGATTCTTTACCAAGTTTTTTCTTTTGATAATATCTGTATAGTAAATAACACGCAATTGCAAGTATAAGAATGCCTATAATGATCAATGAAATCATCAGCCAATTCAGAGGGAGCTTAACCGGTTCTTTAACGTCACGTATGTCTTCCTGCTGATTTACCTGCAAAGTTTTTACAACAATTGTAATAGGATTAACAGCTAAATGTTTTTTTGTTGTATCATTCGCTTCGCTGTAATAAATATTATACGATGGGATTTGTACTTGTGAGGAATCATATTTTGAAAATATGAAAGTGTGCTGCTCGATTATTTTATCACCAACTTCATTCTTTTTCGATTCAAGTTCTCGAATAAACTCAAGCGTTTTAACACTATCCTTTACAAAAGGTAAACTAACTTTTATGTTTTTGTCGTAACGAAGTTCAAGTGTGTATTTTATATAATCGCCGACAGAATATTCGGTTGTATCGGTCGATGCACTTATGCTTATATTTTGTGCATGTAAAGCGGAAATAGAAAAAACAACAATCAATAGAAGTGAACGTAAAACTTTTACCATCTTTTCTCCCGCATTTTGAAAAAATCCACCAGCGGTTTTACGTACGATCCGCCCGTTTCTATTTCAACCGAATCGAGACGGCTTGAAATAAATAATGATTTTCTGCTTTCGGAAATTCTTTTTTGTTCTTCGTTAAAATACTTTTGAAATTCTTTCGTGTCTGTGTCGATATATCTCAACTCGCCGGTTTCAGCGTCGCGGAATTTAATTAGCCCGGCTTTTTGAATTTCTTTTTCTCTTCTATCATTCAACACAACGCCGATTAAATCATGTTTTTTGCCTACTATGCGAAGTATTTTTTCGTAACCTTCGTCCATAAAATCCGAAATTACAAACGCGATGGCTTTCTTCTTTATAGTGTGATTAAAATATTCCAACGCCTCGCGAATGTTTGTATTGTTGCCCTGCGGTTCAAACGATAGCACTTCGCGGATAATTCTTAATGAATGACTTTTACCTTTTTTCGGTGAGATGAATTTTTCTATTCTATCAGTAAAAAGAATAAGCCCTACTTTATCATTGTTTTTCAAGGCAGAGAACGCAAGTATGGCGCTGAGTTCCGCGGCGATTTGTTGCTTGGTTTTATCAACACTTCCGAATACAAGAGAGCCGCTCATATCGACAATAAGCATTACAGTCAATTCGCGTTCTTCTTCAAATATTTTTACGAACGGATGACCGAACCGTGCGGACACATTCCAATCAATGCTGCGGATGTCGTCGCCAACCTGGTATTCTCTTACTTCGGAAAATTCCATTCCCCTACCTTTGAACACAGAATGATATTCGCCGGAGAAAACCTCATTCACCAATCCGCGCGTGCGGATTTCTATTTGTTTTACTTGTTTTAGTAATTCTTTAGTCAGCATTATTTTTTTCGTCTTGCTCATGCTCTTATTCTTGCTCGTCTTAAATTCCTTTTAAAAAGATCATGATCAAGAATAAGATCAAGATTAAAAATTTATTTTACGGTACTTCAACTCTATTCAGAATTTTCGAAATAATTGTTTCGGAAGTTATATCTTCCGCTTCGGCTTCATAAGTAACAGCTATTCTATGACGTAAAACATCCATACATATTGACCGTACATCTTCAGGAATTACGTAACCTCTTCTTCTAATAAAAGCCATTGCCCGTGCACCGAGCGCAAGATTAATTGAAGCACGCGGTGACGCGCCGTAACTTATCAAATCGGTCAATTCATCAAGTCCGTATTCTTTGGGATTTCTTGTAGCAAAAACTATGTCCAAAATATATTTTTCAATTTTTTCATCAACATAAACTTCGTGGACAAGTTTACGCGCCCTTAAAATATCTTCAGGAGATATTACCGCATTAATCGTAGGATTATCAACAGCCGTATTCATCCGCATAATTTTTTGTTCTTCTTCGCGCGTTGGGTAAGTGATTTTCACCTTCAGCATAAAACGGTCAACCTGCGCTTCGGGCAACGGATAAGTTCCCTCCTGTTCAATAGGGTTCTGCGTCGCGAGAACCAAAAAAGGTTCATCCAATTTAAATGTTGTATCGCCGATTGTAACCTGTCTTTCCTGCATTGCTTCCAAGAGTGCGCTTTGAACTTTTGCGGGTGCACGGTTAATTTCATCTGCAAGAATAAAGTTTGCAAAAACCGGTCCCCTTTTTATAGTAAATGCGCTTTCCTTCTGATTATATATCAAAGTCCCGACTAAATCCGCCGGAAGTAAATCGGGAGTAAATTGTATGCGTTGAAATTTTGCCTTCATTGATGCGGCGAGAGATTTGATCGCTAATGTTTTTGCCAAACCAGGAACGCCTTCGAGCAAAACGTGTCCGTTGCCAAGTAAACCGACAACCAATCTTTCCAGCATTTGTTTTTGTCCTACAATTGTTTTGCCGATTTCATTAAAAAGAATATCAATGAACTCGCTTTCTTTGCGGATCTTTTCATTGAGCGCTGTAATATCCAATTTGATCACCTTTATATTTTTAAAACTGCTTGTTTCTACAAATCCGTTATTATAAAAGTTTCGGACTTGATGTTAAAATCTGTTAATTTTTTGGGAATTCTCTCATTTTCAGTTGACAAATATATGAAAATGGGACGAGGATTTTATAATTGTAATTTTACAAATTTTACTTCAGGAGACATTGGTGTTCGTTTAAATGCAGGTAACTTTTAGCGCCGCAAATTTTAGATAAACCGTTTCTTCCATAGCCGGCAAATATGGGTGATCCATCGAAGCATTGTTAAAATGAAATAATTGGATTTTCTTTCCGGCTTTGATTGCGGCAGAGCGGGTGATCTCTAAAAATGCATCTTCTTTTAGATGATGTGAGCACGAGGAAGTGAAAACCAGTCCTCCGTCGTTTACAATTTCCATAGCTAGCCGATTAAGTTTTTCGTATCCCTTAATTGCCTGCGGCAGACTTTTCTTATTTTTAGCAAATGCGGGAGGATCAATATTTACAATATCGAACTTGCGGTTCTCATTTCTACATTTTTCAAGGAAATCAAAAACATCTTCAACAACGAATTCAGCTTCGTTCGTAAAATTGTTCAACTGGAAATTACTTTTTGCGTTTTCAATCTCATGATTTGAGGAATCAACAAACGTAACGGATTGCGCACCGTTTTTGGCGGCGTGTAAACCGAATCCGCCTGAATTACAAAAACAATCGAGCACAGATTTGCCTCCCGAAAATTTACCGACAAACTCGCGATTATCGCATTGATCAAAATAAAAGCCGGTTTTATGTGAATTGGCAAAATCAATTTTATATTTTACAAAGCCGTCGGAGATTACCTCTTCAGGCATTTCGCCAACATATATCTTATCCTCTTCGGGCAAACCTTCTAGTTTTCTAAAATAACTTTCATTCTTTGTAAAAATATTTTCGGCGTTAAATTTTCCCTTAAGAATAGAAACAATAGTTTCAATATTTCTCTCCATCCCGGCGGAATAGATTTGTAGAACAAACGTATTATTATATTTATCGATTATAAGTCCTGGCATAAAATCACTTTCGCTGAAAACTAATCTGAACGAATCCCTTTTGGGATAAATTGTCTTCCGAAATTCGAAAGCCGCAAGAATACGTTTCTCAAAAAGTGATTTTATATCAATCTCTTTTTCAATCGAAATCAATCGAACAGCAATTAAAGAGTTGGCGTTATAAAACCCGCACCCTATAAAATTATTTTTAAAATCATAAACCTCAACCAATTCTCCATTCATAACTCTACACTCTTCACTCTCTGCTCTACACTCTACACTCTTAATCTCATTGCTGAATACCCAAAGGTGTCCTTGTTTAATGCGTCGTTCTTCGTTCTTTTTTAAAATTATCTTTGTCATATCTTCACTATTTTTGCCGTGTAAATATATTCCTTTTTATCATTTATTATGGAATCATTTTGGAAAACATAAATACTGCTTTAGAAAAATATTTTGGTCACAAATCATTCCGCGGACAGCAAGAAAACATTGTTAACCGCTTGATTACTGAAAACAAGCACTGCCTTGTTTTAATGCCTACCGGCGGCGGGAAATCGATTTGCTATCAATTACCCGCAATGATTTTTGAAGGCGGTACTATTGTAATAAGTCCGCTTATTGCTTTAATGCAGGACCAGGTTGATGCACTTAAAAAGAAAAACATTCCGGCCGAGTTTATAAACTCAACAGTTTCTGCAGAACAAAAAGCTAAACGGCTAAAAAATTTTATTGAAGGAAAAACAAAACTTCTTTATGTAACGCCTGAGCGTTTTCGTAAAACGGAATTTGTTGAAGCAATAAAATTGGCGAAGGTGTCCCTTCTCGCAGTGGATGAGGCACATTGCATTTCGGAGTGGGGCCACGATTTCCGCCCTGATTACTCGCGCATCGCTGAATTCCGGCAAATCATAAACAATCCTTTAACAATCGCGCTCACCGCAACGGCAACACCGGAAGTTCAGAAAGATATTATTACAAAACTCGGTTTAACCAAAAACGAAATAAAAATTTTCCACGAAGGAATTGAGCGTCCAAATTTAAGATTAGAAACCGTTGATGTTTACGATGAACAAGAAACTCTTAAAGCCCTCTATAATATTCTGGATAATTACAAAGGTTCGGGAATCATTTATTTCGCATTGATTAAAAAGCTTGAATACTATTCCCAAATTTTACGGGACAAAGGTTACAAACACGGCATTTACCACGGTAAACTTGAGCCGCAAAAACGTAAGCAGGTTCAACGAGAATTTCTTTCAGGCAAACAAGATTTAATTCTTGCGACAAACGCATTCGGAATGGGAATAGACAAACCGGATATTCGTTTCGTAGTTCACGCGGAAGTGCCGTCTTCAATCGAATCGTATTACCAAGAAATCGGACGCGCAGGAAGGGACGGCAAAGATTCCGTGTGTACTCTTCTTTATAATCAACAGGATTTGTACACTCAAATGGAATTTATAAAATGGGCTAATCCCGATGCTAATTATTATTCACGTATGTATGATTTATTAAGGAATAATATTGAAGCTGTTAATTCCGAAGGAACTGACTACCTGCGCGAACAAATGAGCTTTAAAGATAAAAGCGATTTCCGCGTTGAAACCGTTTTGGCAATGCTTGACCGTTACGGTGTTACAGAAGGTTCGGTTGAAACAAAAGATTTAAAAATCATTGATGAACTTCCGCACGAACTTCACGATGACAAGTATCTAAAAGAAAAATTGATGAACGACAATAAGAAACTTCTTTCAGTTGTGAATTATTTTAAATCTATTGAATGTCGTCGTGTTTATATTTCAGATTATTTCGGCTTCCCCGGCGAAAAACCGTGCGGTAATTGCGATGTGTGCAATTAACAAAGAGCAACGGAACGCAGATTTTATATGATTGTTTATGAAACATCATGATAAATCATAAGCAATCTTAATAAATCCGTGTTCTATTTCATTAATAGTCCGACAATAATCACAATCAATTAATAAAATAATACAGCCGTGTTTTGATTATATTTGCATCATAATTTTAAACAATACTTTAGGGATAAAAATGCGTTACAAATACATAGTTTTATTGATAATGCCATTCTTGATTTTCTCCGCCTGCAGCAAAGACGAGGATAACAAACAACAAAATACCGCTGCCGGGAAACAAGCAGCGGCTCACACGGTGACTGTTGAAGAAGTAATTCAAGTCACATCATATTCTTATCTTCGCGTTAAAGAGAATGATAAAGAATACTGGATGGCTGTTACAAAAGGAAATTTTGAAACCGGGCAAGTTTTAACATACGACCGCGCAATGGAAATGAAAAATTTTGCAAGCAGTGAGCTTAGTAAAACTTTCGAAACAATTTACTTCGTTGATAATCTTGAACAAAAACTTGGCGTTGGTTCGATGACACAGCCGCAAAAACCGGTTATCGAAAAAGAAAATATTTCTCTTGAACCAATTAAGGGCGGAATTACAATAGCTCAACTTTATTCCAACATAAATTCTTATAACGGCAAAACTGTTAAAGTTCGCGGAAAAGTTATCAAGATTAACACTGGCATCATGGATAAAAATTGGATTCATCTTCAGGACGGCACAAACAGCGGCGATAATTTTGATTTAACTATCACAACAAACGATCTCGCCAATATTGGTGATGTTGTTACATTCGAAGGTAAAATTGCCGCCGACAAAGATTTCGGCTACGGATATGCATATAAATTGATTATGGAAAATGCGAAGGCATTAAAAAATTTGTAGAGATGCAATACATAGCGTCTGCTTGTAGAAATGTTAATAAATACTTGATATATAAAAATGCGGAAATAAAATGGCTAACGAACCAAATAAAATAATTTATTCAATGATCGGGGTGAGTAAGTTCTACGATCAAAAAGCGGTATTAAAAGATATTTACCTATCATATTTCTACGGTGCAAAAATCGGTGTGCTTGGTTTGAACGGTTCCGGTAAAAGTTCTTTGTTAAGAATTTTATCCGGACAGGATAAAGATTTCAACGGAGAAACTGCTATCTCACCAGGTTTTACCGTCGGGATACAGGAACAGGAACCGCTGCTTGATGAAACTAAAACCGTTAAAGAGATTGTACAGGAAGGCGTTCAGGAAATTGTTGATACATTGAAAGAGTACGATGAAATCAATGCTAAATTTGCCGAACCGATGAGCGACGATGAGATGAATGATTTATTAGAACGCCAGGGTAAAGTCCAAGAAAAACTCGATCATCTCGATGCGTGGGACATTGATTCCAAACTTGAACTTGCAATGGATGTTTTAAACTGTCCCCCGCCCGATACACTTATAAAAGTTTTATCCGGCGGAGAAAAACGGCGTGTTGCATTGTGCAGACTTCTACTAAAAAAACCAGATATTCTATTACTCGATGAACCAACAAACCATCTTGATGCAGAAACCGTGCTTTGGCTCGAAGCTGAATTAAACCGTTATCCCGGGACAGTGATAGCTGTTACGCACGACAGATATTTCCTTGATAATGTAGCCGGGTGGATTTTAGAACTCGACCGGGGACAAGGAATTCCGTGGAAAGGAAATTATTCATCCTGGCTTGAACAAAAACAAGAGCGCTTACTTCTGGAAGAAAAGAAGGAAACAGAACGACAAAAAACTTTACAACGTGAGTTGGAATGGGTGCGAATGGCCCCGCGCGCACGTCATGCAAAATCCAAAGCGAGAATTTCAGCTTATGAACAAATGTTAAATGAAGAAAACGAAGGACGACAAAAAGATTTGGAAATTTTTATTCCTGCCGGTCCCCGTTTGGGCAATGTGGTAATCGAAGCTGAAAATATTGCAAAAGCATATGGCGAAAAAGTTTTATTCGAAGATCTCAGTTTTAAACTTCCTCCCGGCGGAATTGTCGGAGTCATCGGTCCGAACGGCGCAGGTAAAACTACGTTATTCAGAATGATTGTTGGACAGGAAAAACCTGACAACGGTTCTTTCAAAGTTGGTGATACAGTTAAGTTGGCTTATGTAGATCAAAGCCGCGATATTCTTGATCCTGAAAAAACAGTTTGGCAAATGATAAGCGGCGGCGATGACATAATTCAAATGGGAAACCGCGAGATAAATTCGCGTGCGTATGTTGGGCAGTTTAATTTTAACGGAGGCGATCAACAGAAAAAAGTCGGTATGCTCTCCGGCGGAGAAAGAAATAGAGTCCATCTTGCAATTGCTTTAAAACAAGGCGCCAATGTAATTCTCCTCGATGAACCTACAAACGATCTCGATGTAAACACAATGAGAGCGCTTGAAGAAGGTTTATTAAACTTTGCTGGCTGCGCTGTCGTTATTAGCCACGACCGTTGGTTCCTTGATAGAATTTGTACTCACATTCTCTCCTTTGAAGGCGAAAGTAAAGTAGTTTGGTTCGAAGGAAATTTTTCCGACTACCAGGAAAACAGAAGGCAGCGGCTCGGTAAGGATGCCGATATCCCCCATCGAGTTAAATACAAAAAACTTACAAGGTAATTCGGCTTATTTAAATCAATACATTCGAAGGAAATTGCATAAACAATTTCCTTTTTTGTTCGATAATAAGATAATTATAGTACCGGATTATTCAGAAAATGAATTTATTTGCTTTTTTAGATTTCATAAACATTTTTATTGCAATATTCCTTGGTTTAGATATCCATTCAAAAGACCCCTCCAACAAATTAAACAAAATGTTTTTTTTAAACTCAATGCTCGCTGCATATACGGCATTTTGCGAATATTTCAGATTAACGGCTACATCCGAGTACTGGGCATATTTTTGGCACAAAGCGTCTTTCTTATGGCCGCTATTCCCATTTATATTTTTAGGAATTATTCTTCAACTCTCACAAAATAAATTTGTAACCGATACACGGATGAAGTTATTATTCTTAACTCCCGCTTTAATTTTTTCTGCGCTTCATTTATTTACAGATGTTTTGTATGAAAGACTTACTAATAGATGGTATGGTTGGGAATTCCAAATTGCCGGTAACGCAATCAGTAAAATGATACCAATATATTTTATAATTGTCGGTGCATTTTCTTTTTATATTATTCTAAAACACTATAAAGTTCAAAATAAAGAGAAAGAAAAGAAGAAAGCGCTTTTTGCGTTGATTGGATTATCGATACCAGCACTAACAAGTTTTATTGTCGAAGGATTTTTACCGCAGGCTGGAGTCGATGTTCCGCCATTAAATTCTGTTTCGTTTGTAATCGGAACATCATTTATTTATGTAAGTATTCTGAAGTACAGTTTTCTTAAGCTTGATCCGAATGATACAGTAAATAAACTATTTGAAACTTCTGCGGATTATATGTTGATATATGATACTGAGGGAAATATTATCCTGGCAAGCAAATCATTGCTTAATGTTAGTTCTTATATAAAAGAAGAAGTTGAAGGAAATAACATCGCGAGTATATTCGGCAGCTTCAATAATCCTAAAGAACTAAATCATCACGAGATAATCGATAAAGAAATCGAACTGTATCTAAAAACAAAAAACTCTGAATTCATTCCAACATCGGTAACTATAACTAAAGTTGAATCAGAAGCTCATAATGAATTCTTATATTTCTTAACGGCAAGAGACTTAAGAGAGCGTAAACAATTTGAAGAAGAATTACTTTTAATGCATAAAAATCTTGAAGAAAAGGTAAATAAAAGAACAGTCGATTTAACCAAAGCGAATGAGAAACTGGTTGACGAAATTAAAATGCGTACGAAAGCAGAAGAAATAATCAACAAAGCTTTAAGTGAAAAAGAAACGCTTTTGAAAGAAATTCACCACCGGGTAAAGAACAATTTACAAGTTATATCAAGCCTGCTTTTCCTTCAGTCACAAAAATCAGCGGATCCATTTTGCACTCAAATATTGCAAGAAAGTCAAGGCCGCATTCGTACGATGGCACTTGTACATGAACATTTATACAGCCGTAATGATTTTTCTCAAATTGTTTTTGCCGATTATGTTAAAAACCTATATCAATACATTTCATCAAATTTTGAGGGTACTTTTTCTTTGCCTGAAATTTATTTTGATTTGGATGAAGTAAATTTATCTTTAGATTTAACTATCCCTCTTGGATTAATTTTGAATGAACTTTTTACAAACGCATTAAAATATGCGTTTAGAAATAAAGCCGGGTTTAACAATAGCCAGGCGGATCAGATACGTGTTGAATTTAAGAAACAAGAAAACGATATATACACATTAATAGTCAGCGATAACGGCATCGGGCTTCCTGAGGATCTAGATTTGGATTCTATTAATTCGTTAGGATTAAAAATGGTGCAATCACTTGTAGCACAGATTAATGGTAAATTTGAATATATTGCCAACGGTGAATGGAAGGAATTCATAATTAATTTTAATGAGTATAATAAATAATAAAGGAAATCTTAATGAGCACTAAACAATGGAACACCCCGCCTGAAATGCAGATTGATGCTGCAAAAAATTATACAGTATCGATGAACACAAGCAAAGGAATTATCGAACTTGAATTGTACCCGCAGCATGCGCCCAAGACAGTAAATAATTTTATATTCTTGGTAAAAGAAGGATATTACGACGGTGTATCATTCCACCGTGTAATTGAAGATTTTGTAATTCAAGGCGGCGATCCTACCGGCACAGGACGCGGCGGACCTGGTTATAAATTTGAAGATGAACTAAAGGGTAATCCGCTTAAACACGAGCGCGGAGTAATTTCAATGGCTAACGCAGGTCCAAATACAAACGGCAGCCAGTTCTTTATAACACATTCTCCTCAACCGCATTTGAACGGTAAACATACTGTATTTGGCAAAGTTATCAACGGACTGGATATAGTTGATATGATTGAACAGGGCGATGAAATGATTACAGTTTCTGTTATCGAATAGATAAAGATTATTAATTTTTATTCGATAATTAAGAGAATTACTAGAGGTTTTGATGCAAAGAATGATATGGACTACTAATTGTAGAATGGGTTTTGAAGAAGTAGATTCGCAACACAGACTTTTATACGCAATTGCAAATGAATTGCTGGAAATAGAAAATCCAGCTTCGCAAGAACAGGAAATCAAATATCTTCTCAGACATTTGAGATTTTATATTGATAGTCATTTCAAATCTGAAGAAGAATTAATGGCAAAACACAATTATCCGGGACTTCCAACGCACATTCAGAAGCATGAAAAAATTATTGGAGAAATGAAAGAAGCCCTTACAAATTCAAAATCACTAACTCAACTTAAAAGTCAATTAGAAGATTTATTAATCGGCTGGATTCAAAGCCATATATTAATTGAAGACAAACGTTTCTCGGATTGGGCAAAACTTCATAAAATTATATAATTGATTTAATAAAAGAGCGGAATAATCCGCTCTTTTGTTTTAAAGATTGTTCAATACATTTTGAAGTTTTGAAGTGATTTGTGCTGCTACTTCTTCCATCAATGGATTTTTTACATTCTGCATAGATTCCATAGGATTAACCATACTTATAAAAACATTACCGTTTTCTTTTTCCTGGACAACAACATTGCAGGGTAAAAGCACGCCTAGATTGTCTTCGATTTGTAAAGCTTTATAAGCAAACGGCGGGTTGCAGGCTCCAAGTATTTTATAATTTCTGAAATCGACATCAAGTTTTTTCTTTAATGTTTCTTTCACATCAATTTCTGTCAACACCCCAAATCCTTCTTTCTTCAATTCTTCGGCTACTTTATTTAATGCTTCTTCAAATCTATAATTGACTTGTTTAGAATTATAATATGTCATCGTTTTCCCCTTTTTAATTAGCCGTTTGATGCAGCTAAATCAAATAAGATTCATTAAGGGAATAGAAAATATGCAAGTATAGTTACGGCAATAATTGATATAACATTAAGAATAAATCCCGCTTTAACCATATCCCATACGCGCAATCTTTTACTTCCAAATACAATTGCATTAGGAGGGGTTCCGACAGGCAGCATAAATGCTAGTGAAACTGAAAGTGTAACAGGTACCATAATTGATAAAGGATCAACACCAATTTCTTTTGATAATGAAGCGAGTATCGGAAGTATAATCGTTGTTTGTGCCGTATTTGAAGTTAGTTCGCTTGAAAAAATAACAACCGTACTAAGAATTAAAATCAAAAATATAAACGGGAATCCTTTCAATGCTGCAAATTCCGCCCCGATTAATTTAGATAAACCGCTTTGAACAAATCCCTCGGCAAGAGCAAAACCACCGCCAAATAATAAAACAATATCCCACGGTATTTTTGATATTGCATCACTATTTAATATAAAATTATTTTCTCCATCTTTAACTTTAGCTGGGATTAGAAAAAGCAATACCGCCATTGATACTGCTATTGTACTATCATCTATAAATCTAGCTGATTGAAAGATGTTGGACCATCCAGGAATAACCACAATACCAAAATCGAGATCACTTCTAAATATCCATAATATGGAAGTCAATGTGAAAATAGAAAGTACAATTTTCTCTTCATAAGTAAATTTGCCGAGTTTGCGATATTCATCATTTACAATTTCTCTATTAAGAACAACACTTTTATCCATTCTAAAAATAACTTTGGTTAGTATTAACCATGCTGCAATCATCATGAGTACGGCAAGAGGAACTGCAAACATCATCCAATCGCCGAATTTTAATTGCGGACTATCGGGAAAGTTTATTGCGTACATTCTCTGAAAAATCAAATTCGGAGGTGTCCCAATAAATGTTCCTATTCCGCCGATCGAACTACCGTATGCTAATGCAAGCATTAAAGATTTTGAAAAATTTTTACTTCTTTCTACACCAAATTCATTTTCAACTTTATAAATGATCGCTAAACCAATCGGCAGTATCATCAAACAAGTTGCGGTATTCGAAATCCACATCGAAATAAAACCGGCGGCAATCATAAAGCCAAGTATGATTTTAGAAGGTCCTGTACCGAAAATTTTTACAACTTTAAGAGCAATGCGTTTATGAAGATTCCATCTTTCCATCGCGATAGCAATCATGAATCCGCCAACGAATAAAAAAATCGTAGAATTCATATATGCTTCCGCGGTTTGAGAACCTGAAACGACACCAAATAACGGGAATAAAACAAGCGGAATTAATGATGTGACTGATAAAGGCACGGCTTCTGTAATCCACCAAACTGCCATGAGTATTGAAATAGCGGCAACAATTTTTGCGTTATAATTTTCAACATTAAAATCTGTGATTAGAAGAAAGATAATTAACGAAAGAATTCCCGCAATAATTCCAGTCCATTTTATTTGATGTGATTTCAGTTTTATCAAATAACCCCCCTATTATTTTTCGGGATGAATAACATTATAAAATGCAGAGTAATCTTTTTCCGAAAGTTTTTGTTGTATTGATTTATTTAGAATGCTTTTAACCGATTCTAGGGTGTTTGAATCAATTCCAGCGCCGGAGAATTGATTGATAATCAGATTAATGTCTTTTAACAGATGTTTTAAAGGAAAATTTGTGTTGTCAAAATTACGATTCAATAGGTTAGGCAGTTTGCGATCGAAGTTTAGTGAATACAAGGAACTGGCACGTAATAATTCCATATATTTTTCAGTATCAACTTTTTTCTCTCTTAAATAACCGAGACTCATTGAAAAAGAAGTCATTGTAGTTGCAATTAACTGGTTCAAAGCAAGTTTAATTGAAGAAGCGCTTCCAACTTCACCTGTATGAACAATTTGTTTGCCCATAATTTCAAAAAGCACTTTATACTTTTGAAATTGTTCCTCCGTTGAACCGACCATAATTTGCAAAGAGCCGTCAATCGCTTGCGGAATACTTCCGAGAACCGGGGCTTCCAAATATTCACCACCGTGCGATTCTATTCTTTCTTTAAGCAATAAACTTTCATCCGGTGAGATTGTACTCATTTGTATTACGGTTTTATTTTCAAAATTTGTTTTCTTCCCGCAACACAACACATCGCACACCGCGGAAAAATCCGAAAGCATTGTTATAATAAGTTCCGATTGTTTTATTGCATCGATTGGTTTGAAAGAAAGGATCGCGCCTTTTGCACAAAGTTTTTCAGTTTTCAAAGTAGTTCTGTTAAAAACATATAATTGATTGCCTGCATCGAGCAATCTTTGAGCCATCGGTTCACCCATTAAACCGGTACCAAGAAATGCGATTTTCATGTTATCCTCTTATAAAATTTATTAAATCATATTCAATTTCTTCTTCGCAATAAAATGCCTCGCCGTATTCCCTGCCGATTTTAAATCCGAAGTACCTTGCACGCGCTTCAAGAAATTTTATGAATTTCGGTTGACTTATAAATGTTTCCGGTCCATCAATATTCGGATTGTGGAATTGTGTTTCGTAAGCATATACAGTTCTCATTTTTGTTTCGAATGTTTCACTTATATCTACAATAAATGTTGGCTTGAATTCATACGTCTGCATATAGTAAAATAGTTTTTTCGGGCGGTAAGATTGCTGTTCCTTCCCATCATCATCTGTTACAATTTTAGGAAGACCCGCAAAAAACATTGCTTCTTTTACAAGTTGACTCGCCCCGGTATGGTCGGGATGGCGATCGTTATAATACGGTGCAAAAATAATTTGCGGTTGAAATTTCCTAATACGGGTAATGATTACTTTTAAATAATCATCGTTAAATTTTATACTGCCGTCTTTAAATCCCAAATTTTCACGGTGAGCAAGTTTTAATATCTCGGTTGCTTTCTTGGCTTCTACTGCTCGTATTTCGATTGATCCCCGCGTTCCAAGTTCGCCGCGGGATAAATCACACACACCCACTTTCAATCCTGCCTTTGTAAATTTGGCAATTGTTCCGCCCATTGATAATTCAGCGTCATCCGGGTGTGCCGCAAAAATTAAAACATCTAATTTCATCTATTCCTCATAATATATTTTAATGAACTCTACAGCCGGCAATTAGAACCAGCGGCTAAAATGTAATAAATATAAAATATGCAAATGAAACGTAAAAAAATATTTATATTCGCAAAAACATTTCCGAAGAATAATGAATCAAAAATACGAAGCTGTTATCGGACTAGAAGTCCACGCGCAATTATTAACCGACACGAAAATCTTTTGCGGATGCTCGACTAAATTTGGTAATCCGCCAAACACTAATGTTTGCCCAATTTGCTTAGGTCATCCAGGTGTTCTTCCTGTTCTGAATAAAAAAGTTGTTGAATACACAACTTTAATGGGACTCGCGCTTGATTGTACAATTAATGAGAAATCGGTCTTCGCACGTAAAAATTATTTCTATCCCGATCTACCAAAAGATTATCAAATCTCACAATACGAAGAGCCAATCTGCGAACACGGAAAAGTTTTAATAGAATTTAAGGACGGTACAACGAAAGAAATAGGTGTAACACGCATTCACATGGAAGAAGATGCAGGCAAATCCATTCACGACCAGGGATTCGGAACAAAGATAGATTTGAACAGAACCGGCACACCGCTTATGGAAATTGTTAGCGAGCCGGACATGCGGACTGCCGAGGAAGCATATCTATATCTTGCAAAGATTAAACAAATTTTAACATACCTTGGCATCTGCGACGGCAATATGGAAGAGGGCTCTTTGCGATGCGACGCGAACATTTCCGTGCGGCTAAAAGGTGAAACAAAGCTCGGCACAAAAGCAGAAGTTAAAAACATGAATTCGTTCAGCAATGTTGCCAAAGCAATTGATTTCGAAATTGAAAGACAAATTGATTTGATTGAAGAAGGTAAAAAAGTAATTCAACAAACTTTATTATGGGATGCAGATCTCGGCGAAGCATACCCGATGCGCAGCAAAGAAGAAGCGCATGACTACCGCTATTTCCCCGATCCCGATTTAATGCCCGTAATTGTAAGTGAAGAATGGAAAAACGAAATTAAAAACCGGATGCCGGAACTGCCCGATGCCCGGCGCGAACGGTTCATTAAGAATTATAATCTTCCGCGTTACGATGCCGAAATTCTTACTTCATCCCGCGAACTTGCAGATTATTATGAAAAAGTTATTACCGTAACAAATGATTACAAATCAGCCAGCAACTGGGTAATGACTGACGTTCTTAAAGTAGTTAACGATCAAAAAATTTCTATAAACGATTTTGGAATTACGCCGGAAAAACTTGGCAAACTGATAAAATTGATTAATGATAATATTATTAGCGGTAAGATTGCTAAAGAAGTTTTCCCGGAAATGCTTTCGAGCGGGAAAGATCCTGAAGTAATTGTCAAAGAAAAGAATCTTGTACAAATTACAGATACTTCTGCTATAGAAGGAATTATAGAGTCTATTCTAAATGCAAACCCAAAACAAGTTGAAGAGTTTTTAAGCGGAAAAGATAAAGTACTTGGTTTTTTCGTAGGTCAAATAATGAAGGAATCGAAAGGCAAAGCCAATCCGGGAATTGTTAACGAATTACTAAAAAGTAAATTAGAAAACCGAAGAAAGTAGATTTCATGTTATATGGCCAGCTCTGCCTGCTAAAAATTAAGATGCTGAAAAGTAAATATTGATTAAACATCAGAACATTTAAAGCAATTGTTAGGTTTTACTGTTATTCCCAAAAGTTATTACTACATTTCCTTTTTTATGACCTTGCTCAACATATCTGTGAGCTTCTGCTACTTGCTCCATCGAAAATGATTTATCAATCATAGATTTTAATTTTCCTTCTTCTATTATTCGTTTTATTGACTTTAAATCATCAACGCTACCCGGCGCAAGTGAACATTTTACTTTTTTGTTCCCAAACATTGAGGTAAATAACATTTGAAATAGCACGTTTGATTTGAAGCTGACAAAGAAATGAGTTCCACCATGATTTAATATCTTTTTGCATTTGAGTATCGAACTTTTTCCAAGTACATCAAATATTAAATCGAACTTTTCATCAACTTTCGTGTAGTCTTCATTTTTATAATCAATAACCTTATCGGCTCCAATTGATTTTACAAATTCTATTGAATTTGTACCACATACACCAGTAACATTCGCACCGTAATATTTAGCTATTTGTGTTGCAGCAGATCCGATAGAGCCACTAGCTCCAACTACTAAAACTTTTGTACCATTTTTTACATTTAGTTTTTTAAGAAGTCCATATGCCATTATTGAGCCATAAGGTATTACAGCAGCTTCCTCATAATTCATATTCACCGGTTTCAATGCAACACATCCATCTTCCGGCATACATATAAATTCCTTATAAGCTCCCATTTTTTGGCCTAAGTAACCGAAGACTTCATCGCCCGGATAAAATTGTTTAACTGCTTTACCAATTTCTTTAACCTTACCGGAAAATTCGCTCCCAAGTATTTGGCGTTTTGGTTTTGAAAGACCGAAATCAAATTTTGCAATGAACCAAAACAGTAACGGCATATTGAATTCAGAAGAAGAAATATTTTTAAAATTTCTTCCAACTAAATCACCATAGTTTATTGATACGGAGTTTATTTCAATTAGTATTTCATTGTCATTAGGAACAGGTTTTTCAATTTCCTTTATATGAAGTACCTCTGGAGAACCATATTTTTCATATATAATTGCTTTCATAAAGACTCCTTTGATTATTCCCAAAACTTAAAATCGATTGCAACAATTTATTAACTGCCTAAAAAACACTACATTTTTCAATAATACCGCCTTAAAAAGGTGTTCGGCTGATTTGTAGTTTACACACAATTTCTCAATTAAAACTCGATTCTGATAATATTTAATTTCATCAAAATACTTTTACTGTAAATATCTTTATGAGTTAAAAAGGAATTAATAGCATTAGTATTTTCATATAGATTCACATTACCTGAGGGATAGGATTCGATTATATTGGCATACACAAGTGCACCAATTAATGGTAATGATAAGAATGAAATAACAGTTACAGCTTCATCTGTTTTTTTTATTACTAATTTTGGAACTACGGCTATAATTCCTCCCAAAGTCGCAAATCCTAAAGTTGATACAAATTCAATTCTCTTATTGCCCCCCTTAGCAATTACATATACACCATATGATGAACCCAAAATATATCCAGCACATAGAGCAACTCCAACAATAGGTGCAATTGTATTGTTTCTTTTTGATGCTAATGCTGCAATTGAGAGATAGGCGGGAACAATTCCTAACACAGAACCAAGAACTACTTCACCCACTATTCGTGAGAAACTTCTATCATATTGCTGACTAGAAATTACTCGTGTATTTAATTGAGCTAAATATCTTTCACTTGAAATTGATTCGTATAAATGATCATGGATATCTGTTGTGTCTATCTGAGAATAGAGGAGACAAGTATTAAGAATTATTAGAAAGAAAATTGAGGAGGATATTTTCATTATTGTTCTCCCTTTTTGCAAATAACAGTTTATTAAAACGAAAGAGACGCTTATAAGCACCTCTTTTTATTTCATCTATAACTTTTTCATTAGATCAGCCATTTCGATTGAGCTTAAAGCCGCAACTAATATAGAAAGCTATTTGAAAAACGAACACCAACAATTTTATAAAATTTTTCTTATTGCAAACCAACATTTATAATGCAACTAAATAGATACACAAATGCACAACAGTTTAAGCTGTCGATTCGTAAAACGGGTTATTCCACCTGCATATATTTATCCGAGAGTTTATTTTGTTGAAGCCTCAGAAAGATTGTAAGCATAGATAGCGCTCCCAACAATACAATAAAGAATTCGCTTGTTATCATCAAAGTTGTTCCATGCAATAGTCTTTTTGTAACTTCTTCCATCCTGAACCGGTTGTTTCATGGATCGGATAGAATATTTTAGCTCCATGTTGTAAAACATAAGAAATTCGGGATAACTCGGAGGACCATGCATTGTAAGAAATATTTCTCCCTGTGAATTCTTGGTCAAGTACTGTCCCATATTTGTTGGAAAAACTTTTATCGCGGACATACTATCGGACTGATAAGGAATGAGATAAAGATTCTTTCCGTTGCAATCGGCAATATAAAGTATCGATTCTTGTTCATCCAGTTCAAGACCAACTCCCCATTGAATTGGAGGAGTTAAATTTTTACCGGAAATCAGGATTGATTTATTCATCGCAGAATCATACCTCGCGACAATATCGTCATAAACTGCCAATAGTCTTCCTTGCTGATCAAACCGCAGATCGGTTACTCCACACGGTCCCGAAAAATCCTCTTGTACAACAACAGTTTGTTCTCCAGAAGATGTCACTTTAACAATTCTATCAAATGCTGCAATGTAGAGATCACCTTTAGAATTGAATATCATTCCCCAAATGCATGTTTTTGAAGAAGTGTCTGAGAGAGTTATAAAATGTTCAACAACCCGATTCGATGTAATGCGATAGATATCACGGCATCCCCCGACAAACATTTCACCTTTATTATCAAAGGCTATTGCATGGATGCATTTATTTGTTTCAACTAAAATTGATGCCGAATCAAGCGTAAGCGCGGGCGTGGTTGAATATTGATGAATTTGTGGTTGCTGAGCAAGTGATGAATGCGTCAACAACATATAAACTAAGACGAGATAGGTAAGAACTGTTTTCATATATATTCCTTTGGTTGCGCTAATGGTACCATAGCATTGCAAATAGCCGACGGCCAAGAAAACTGCAATACTACATATTACACAAACATCAATAGTTATAAAAATTTTTTATTACAACCAATTTCGAAAAGCAATTAATTTTTACAATAAAACCTTATAATTACACAAATGCCGCTAGGTTTAAAGTGGTCCATCTTGAAAAACTTGTTATACAAATTTTCAAAGAAATAATTCAGGATACTTCGATATCCTTTCTATTTCTTGATTAATTTTGGGAATATTAGCAGGACTAATAAATTCAAAATCTATTTTATAAGTTCCAGGTTGTGGATTATCAACTAAAAATGGTTCTTCCAATTTGTCAGGTAATTCTCGAATTGAATCAAATATTACTTTCCCACAACCTTTCATCAAAGCATTCAGATATTTGAAATCATCTGGCGGATCATATGCTCTCATCTCTAATTCCCAATCATAAGCAGAAATACATGCTGCATAAAATTTATCTGCAACCGCTTTAATTTCATATGGATTTCCAGCAATTCCCGGAGGACCCCAACTCTTTGAGAATTCTTCAGTAACAATCTTTCCCATCAAGTGAACTAAATTTTTAAGGTCTCCAAATCTTGTACTAATTGACTTGAAATAATCAAACGCCGTTGGCCTAACCATTTTTATGAAGAACAATCCATTATCAAGTTCAGTGAACTTTTTCTCAACTTGTTTGATTCTTGTTCTAAGTAACTCAACTGTAAGTTTATATTCCCAATAATCCGGCCTTTCAAGAGCAACACTCTTAGCTAATTCTGATTCATTTTTAAATTCTTTCATTGGATCTAATTTGCCAGAATTTTTTCTGTCAATTAAATACTTTAGAAATATTGACAACTGGAGTTTTAAAACTTCTAATATATTGTCTGCTTTCTTGTATGTAAAAATCCATCTTTTACTATTCTTAATTGAATCGATAAATTCAAAAACTAACCTGTCATCAACTTGCGGTGAGAAATCAGCATTTTTATTTTTTCGCCATACTTCCAACAAATTATTAACTCGTTCATCAACAAATATAAATACATCCTTGTTATTCTGAATAGCAGTTTCGAATTCAATATTAACAATACTTTTTTGTGAGTTAGTATCAATAGAGCCGCGTTTACCTCCAATGATTAGAATAAAAATGTCACAATTCTCTTTTACGTTTCTTTTACAATTCGAAATAGTGTCTAAATCAGGTAAAACTGAAAATGATGGCATTTCACTTAAAACAGGATCGTGACCCATTTCCAAAATACTCTTTCGCAAATCTTCTCTTATTTGTTCTAAGTCAAAACAAGTAGAACTAACAAAAATCCTTGTCTTATTCATATACTATCCAATTTGTATAACAGTTTATTGAAAACGAAAGAGACGCTTATAAGCGTCTCTTTTTATTTCATCTATATTTTCTTTATCAAATCCGCCATTTCGATTGCGTTTAAAGCCGCATCCCAACCTTTGTTTCCGGCTTTCGTACCGGCTCGTTCAATTGCCTGCTCTATAGAGTCCGAAGTGATAATTCCGAATATTACAGGTACGCCGGTTTCCATTCCAACGTGTGCAATGCCTTTGGATACTTCTGCCGCAATATAATCGAAATGCGGAGTACCCCCGCGAATAACCGCGCCGAGACAAATTACAGCGTCATATTTTTTTGATTGCGCGAGTTTCTTTGCAGCCAACGGAATTTCGAACGAACCCGGCACATAAACTACCGATATTTCGTTCTCGTTTGCACCGTGGCGCGCCAAACAATCAAATGCGCCGCCGAGCAGACTTTTAGAAATCATTTCATTAAAACGCGAAACAACTATTCCGAATTTTTTACCTTCGGCGTTTAACATGCCTTCAATTACTTTTGCCATTTTATTTATCTCCTTGTCAATTCAATTTCGTTGTAACAAAATTTAAGATGTGCCCCATTTTTTCCTGCTTGGTTTTCAAATATTTTTCATTCGATTTATTCGGAAGAATTTCTATCGACACCCTTTCAACAACTTCGAGATCATAACCTTTCAACCCGATAATCTTCTTAGGATTGTTTGTAATAAGTTTTATTCGTTTCAAACCAAGGTCTTTTAATATTTGTGCACCAATTCCATAATCCCGTAGATCAGCTTTAAAACCAAGCGCTTCATTCGCTTCAACAGTATCATGACCTTTTTCCTGTAAATCATACGCAAGAATTTTATTAACCAATCCAATGCCGCGTCCTTCCTGACGCATGTATAAAACTACTCCTCTTCCTTCCTGTTCAATCATTTGAAGCGCGGCGGCAAGCTGATCACCGCAGTCGCAGCGAAGTGAACCGAATACATCACCCGTTAAACATTCGGAATGCACACGCACGAGAACCGGTTCGTCGGTATTCAGATCTCCTTTAACTATCGCCAGAGGATTATCATTCGTATCTAAAATATTTTCATAAAGATGAAGTTTGAAATCGCCATACTTTGAAGGCAAATTTATTTCAACTTTTTTTCGAATAAGATTCTCTTTCTTCCTTCTGTACTCAATCAAATCGGCGATTGTAATAATTTTTAAATTATGTTTTTTTGCAAAACCAATTATAGAAGGAGTGCGGGCCATTGATCCGTCCTCATCCATCATTTCGCAAAGAATACCGGAAGGTTTTAAACCGGCGAGTTTTGCAAGATCAACAACAGCTTCGGTATGCCCGGCACGTTTTAGAACGCCGCCGTTATCGGCAATTAACGGAAAAATATGCCCAGGGCGTGCGAAGTCATTTGGCTTTGCTTTATCATTGACAACCGCTTTTATAGTTGTCGCGCGGTCGGAGGCAGAAACACCAGTTGTCGTTCCTTTGAGATAATCTATTGAAACGGTAAAATGCGTTTGATGAAGCGCCGTATTTTTTTCAACCATTAATTGTAAATCAAGTTCGTGCGCACGCTCTTCTGTAACGGCAATACACAAAATACCGCGAGCTTCGCGAGTAATAAAATTAACATGCTTCGGTGTAACGAGTTCCGACGCCATAATAATATCGCCTTCGTTTTCACGGTCGGCATCATCAAGAACAATAAGCATTTTACCTTGTTTGAAATCTTCGATTGCTTCTTCGATTGTATTCATTTTAAAACTATTATTATCACTCATTTTAATATCCTAATTTCTTAAACCAAGTATCGGTAAATCTATTATCTTCTTTTCCGGTATTCATCAAAAGTTTTTCAACATATTTTGCGATTACATCGGTTTCTATATTTACTTTACTTCCGGTTTGTTTGTTCTTTAATATAGTATTATTCCATGTATGCGGAATAATCGATAATCCGCAAACATTGTTTTCTATTTTTGCAACGGTTAAACTAATTCCGTCAACAGCAATTGAACCTTCATCAATTATGTATTTCTTTAATTCATTTGGAACATTAATCTCGATGTAAAAATTATCGCCAAGTTTCGAAATATTTTTTATGCTTCCGATTCCGTTAACATGACCTTGCACCAGATGACCGCCCAAACGATCCGATAAACGCACGGCTCTTTCCAGGTTTACTTCTTCATTAATCCTAAAATCTTGAAGTGTAGTTTTAGTTAAGGTTACTCCAACGGCTTCACACTCAAATCCATTTGAATCAACGTTAACGGCGGTTAAACATATTCCGTTAACGGCGATTGAATCATCAACTTTCAAGTCATCGAGAATTTTTCGTGCGGATATTTTTAGTCTTTTACCGCCCGGTATAACCGAAATTGATGTTATTTTTCCTGTTTCTTCTATTAGTCCCGTAAACATGGTGTAAAATTATGAATTCGCGGATTCAAATCATAAGGGGGATAAAATTTAGCAGAACGAACGTAGATAATTAGTTCTTCTATTCTCTTTGCTCTTTTCAAATCTTAAACGGCGAAAAATCATTTATTAAATCTTGAGAAGAATTCCTCATTAAGTTTTTTCCCTTCTTCGGCAAGAATTCCAACAACTACATTTATCCCGGCTTCACGAAGCTGCTCAATTCCTTTCCCGGAAACATTGGGATTCGGATCTACATTACTAATTATTACTTCAGCAATTTTCGAATTAATTATCAAAGGTACGCACGGCGGAGTCTGTTTATTAGTATGACAGCAAGGTTCAAGATTGCAGTACATAATTGCGCCGGATAAATCTTGATTTGCATTTTTTATCGCGTCTGCTTCTGCATGATCACCACCGAATATTTTATGATACCCTTGCGAAATTATTTCTCCATCTTTAACAATAACGGCACCGACAAGCGGATTTGGAGAAACTTTACCGATTCCTTTTAATGCAAGATCGAAACATAGTTTCATATATTTTTCATGCTGTTCGTTCATATGGAAAATCTTAATGATTCTTTTATCATTTGTTTTAATGAATTCGGATAAATACCGTAAGACTTCATTTTATCATTGTTCATTGATACGTCGGCAACTTTGTATAAAGCGCCGCCTTCTTCCATAGTTATCGGCAACAATAAATTTTTATCAAACTTTCCCGCATCACAAAGCAGTTCACCTATTTGATATCGGTTTACTCTTTCATCACCGGCAATATTAATCGTTTCGCCTGTTATTTTCTTTTCGATAAAATCTCTAATTATTCGCGCAGTTTCATGAAGCGCTAAAGGAGTGCGGTATTGATCCGTAAATAATTTTGCCGGTTTCCCTGCTTTCAAACTGTTATATAATCTGTGAAAATTATTCAACGTTCCGCCGAGGCATAAACCTACTTGCAAAGGGATTCGTAATATTAAATAGTTTTGAAATGTTTCCCGGATTTTTATTTCACCCATTAATTTTGTTTCTGCATAGAGTGAAATAGGAATAAGTTTTGAATCTTCTTTCAGCATTGAACCGCGGTACCCAGCATAAACTACATCGGTGGATGTGTAAATCATCTTTGAGTTATGCTTTGCGCAAAGTTCTGCAATTGTCTTTGCAACACTCACGTTCAAATTATAAACATAATCCGGTGAAGCAGCATCTGACCTTTCTGAATTTGAAACTGCTGCTGAATGAATTACTACATCGGGTTGAAAATCAACGAATGATTTTTCCAGATTTTTCCTGTTTAGTAAATCTAACTGAATTGAATTATAATGAATACAGTTGCCGGGATTTTGGTTGTATTGAGTCAGTATTTCGTAATGCCTGCTCAATTCTAAATTTAAAAATTGACCAAGCATTCCGCTTCCGCCGGTAATAAAAATTTTCATACAAATCTTTCAAAATATTTATGGTTCGTTCGGTCTTAGCACCATAATACCGGTTTGCTTTTTATTCCCTTTAATATAATCTGCGAGAGGTTTTTCGGTAATCTGAACTTTATGACCGACATTTGGCGCATGGAGCAAATGAATCCTTCCGTCATCGGCCCGGTAAGCAATTCCGGTATGGGAGATATCAAGCCCGTCAATATTGGTTGTAATGCCTATGATATCGCCGCTCTTAATTCTACTTTCTGCCTTCTGAATTTCAGATTGAGGTATATAGAAATATTTTCTTGAATTAATTTCCTTTTCAATCTTCGCTATTTCATCGATATACTTTTTATTGTCTTTCAACCTTTTATAAGAATCCGAATGAGTGCTCATAAAATTAACTTTCAAATTATACGGCACACCGCCTATTTCTTGTGTAATGTCTTTTCCTATATTCCTTATACTCATATCATAAATCCAATCGGAAAAATAGTGAAGGCGTGAAGGATACTCTTTTAACTCGCCGTTTCTATAACGAAGTTTTAATATTTCTTTTTGATAATCTTCAAATGTAGTTCTACCCGCTTTAATACAACGCGCAATCGCCAGCGAACTTTCTAAAAAAGTATAACAATCTAGTCCGACAAGGAATAAAACAAGTTTTTCTTTTTTACCTATTTCAAGAGTGTTTGCGGTGTAATCCGTACCGATGAAGCTTTTGCCGATTTCAGTTACAATTTCATTAATCGGTTTTGATGATAATTTTTTTTCAACAGCAAGACTAAACTTGGACTCGCAAATTTCAACTTCGGATTGACTGTAAATTGCATCTTCCAAAACACTTTGAGAAAAAACAAAGGATGAAAAAAATAATATAAAGTAGAAAAGTAATTTATTACTCAAAACGGCGGCTCCTCTAAAGCCGGGACTTGTTCACCGGCAGGTAATTGTTGGCGGAATCTATCGAGGTTTTCAAATCGTGCATAATCTTTTATGAAGCGAAGTTTAACATCACCGATAGGACCGTTTCTGTGTTTACCGACAATTACTTCGGCAACACCTTCGGTAGATTCACCACCCATCTCCCCGTTTGTGTAGGATGTAATTCCGTAAACTTCCGGACGGTAAAGGAACATAACAACGTCGGCGTCTTGTTCAATTGAACCCGATTCGCGCAAATCTGAAAGCATCGGTTTTTTATCGGTACGTGATTCAACAGCGCGGTTTAATTGTGAAAGTGCGACAACCGGAATATTTAATTCCTTAGCAAGCGCTTTTAATGAACGCGAGATTGTTGAAATTTCTCTTTCGCGGCTTTCCATCGATGACGATGAATTAACAAGCTGAAGATAATCCACAATCACAATTCCGATATTTTTTTCATTCTTTAATCTTCTTGCTTTCGCCCGCAATTCAAGAATAGAAATTCCGGGTGTGTCATCAATATAAATTGGAGCTTTACTAAGTTTACTAATATTGCGTGCAACTTTAGCGCCGTCTTCAGCTTTAAATTTTCCGGTTCTTAGAAGATGCGCATTAATTTTAACTTCGGCTGAAATTAATCTTGTAACCAATTGAATTGTCGCCATTTCCAAACTGAAAATTCCTACAGGCACACCGTGATCGATTGCCATATTCCGCGCTGCCGACATAACGAATGCAGTTTTTCCCATAGAAGGTCGCGCTGCAATTATTACCAAATCGGATTTTTGAAATCCGCCTAAAAGTTCATCGAGTTCGAAAAATCCAGTCGGTACTGCAAATGTGGAAACTTTTTTCGCGTGGATAGCTTCGATCAATTCCCATGCTTCTTTAACTGCTTTATCCATCGAAGTGAAAGATTCTTTTATTCCTTCTTCGGATATTTGAAATATTTTAGCTTCGGCGGAATCGAGTAAATCAAAAACATCCTCGTTGCCTTCATAAGCCATGTGAGCAATTTCCAAAGAAGCGGAAATCAATTGTCGAAGAATCCATTTTTCCAACACAATGCGGGCATGGTAATCAACATTTGCTGCAGATGAAATATCCTGCGTAAGTTTTGCAATGTACGCCGCACCGCCGGCTTCATCAACCTTACCGGATTTTTTTAATTCCTCGTAAAGTGAAACAGTATCAATTGGTTCGTCGGCTTCGTATAGAGATGATATCGCTTCAAAAATAATTTTGTTTTTCTTATCGTAAAATGCATCAGGTTTAAGAACTTCAATAGCTTTCGGCGCTGCATCGTTATCAAGTAAAATTGCGCCGATTACAGACATCTCAACTTCCGGAGATGCCGGCGGCTGTTTTGCCGCTGATTTTAATTTATCGAGGTCTAAATTATCCCGTGTATTTCTTCCGCGAGTTGATTGTTTTGCCATTTTAATTTTCTAACAATTCATCATAAAGTTTTTTGAATTTTTGTACATCTTCCCAGCAGCCGCGTTTCCAATTCGGATTCCTAAGCAATGCCGCCGGATGATATGTTGCCATAACTTTAATACCATTAAACTCATATATATTTTGTCGCAAATCCGACAGAGATAATTTTTTACCGAGCAAACCGTTCGCTGCTACCCGGCCAAGACAAAGTATTATTTTCGGATTGATTAATTCAATCTGCTTGTGAAGATAAGGAATACAAGTTTCCATTTCCACAGGTTGGGGATCTCTATTCCCCGGTGGGCGGCATTTCAAAATATTTGCAATGAAAATATCTTCGCGAGTGAGTTGTATAGCTTTTAAAATATCGTTTAATAATTTGCCCGCGCGTCCCACAAACGGTTCGCCCTGCTTGTCCTCATCTGCGCCCGGTGCTTCACCTATAAGCATGCCGTGGGCTTTAGGATTGCCGACACCGAAAACAAATTTTGTTCTTGTTTTGCCGAGTGTACATTTTTGACAATCACAGATCAAAGAATTTAACTCATCTATTGAAGCAGCTTTTTGAAACTCCTCTTTGAATAATTCACTGGAGGCATCAACTTCAATTTTTTCCGAAGTATTAATTTTTTGTGCTATCGCCGCCTCCTTAATTTCATTATCAATATGCAAATTGAAGTGCTGGTATAAAAGATCGCCAAATATTTCTTTTTGATCTTTAATTGCTTCAACAGCTAATTTATTAAAATCTGAATTCAATTTTACCCTTTGGTCGTTCGCTAAAACATGCTTTGTTTAAAAATAAAAACGGAGAATAAGTCTCTCCGCTTTCAAAATATACAAATATTCTTTAACTACTTGTCGTTTTTATAACGATGTTCAATCCCATCATCAATCAATTCCTTGATCGCCCTAATATGAGGTTTTTCTCTTTTCTCAAATTCGAGCGATAATTTTAATTGTTCGGGATTTTCCCTGTCCTCAAATTCTTCTTCGTGTCCTGCGTTCATAGTGCTTACAAGAGAATTGAATTCGAGTTTGATGTCATCGTTGATTTTTCTTGCACGTTTTGCGGCAACAATAATTGCTTCGTAAAGATTTGGAACTCTTTCCTTAATCTTACCAAGCTCGCGCGGTTGAATAGCCATTTTATTCCTCCTTCGATATTTCTTTTTCTATTATTCTTTTTACTTCTTCTTTAGCTTCATCAAGATTGATATTGTAAACAACATAATCAAACTGATCCTTAAAACTCAATTCCATTTCCGCACGTTCAATACGTTTCTTTAAATCTTCTTCTGTCTCGGTCTTTCTATTTATCAACCTATTTTTTAATTCTTCGATGCTTGGCGGAGCTATAAAAATCAAAACCGCATCCGGGTAAACCTTTTTAATACTGATTGCCCCTTTTACATCAACTTCAAATACAGTAGTTAACCCGTTCCTGCAATTATTATCAATTGTACTTTTTAAGGTGCCGTAATAATAATCGTAAAACTTTTCCCATTCAACAAATTCGCCGTCGTTAATTTTCTTTTTAAATTCATCTTCCGAAATAAAAAAATAGTCAACACCGTTTATTTCCGAAGGACGTTTTGCTCTTGTTGTAGCGGAAATTGAAAAAACAAAATCTATATGTTCATCTAATATACTTCTGACAATAGTAGTTTTGCCTGAACCGCTTGGAGCCGAAAATACTAATAACCGCGCTTTCTTAAACACTTTCTACTCAATATTTTGAATTTGTTCCCGGATTTTTTCTATCTCTTCCTTTATAGAAATTCCAGCGTGAGAAATTTCCGACGAAACCGATTTGCTGTTAATAGTGTTAGCTTCGCGGTTCATCTCCTGTAAAATAAAATTTAATTTCCTTCCAATATCATCTGCATTGTTCAAAGTGTCGGCAAACATTTTAATATGACTTCTTAACCTTACACATTCTTCGGTAACATCGTACCGTTCAGATAAAAGAGCAAGCTCCATCATCAAGCGTTGTTCATTATCTTTCAAATCCACAACAAGTTGTGCGGCTCTTTCTTTCAATTTTTCGAAATAGATTTTTAAATCTTCTTCTTTTTGATTTTCAATTTTCACAAGAGCGGTTTCGATTAAACCAAGGCGTTTTCGAATATCTTTTTCCAATTCTTTGCCTTCGGTTTCGCGCATATTGTTCATGGCGTTAACGGCGGAATCAATCGCTTTTTCAACAAGCGGCATTTCTTCACCTGCTTGTTTGTCGTCTTCTTTAAAGAACATATTCTGAAATTGTAAGACGTCCGTTAGTTTCAATTTATCTTTTAGTCCCGCGGATTTACGAATATCTTTTAGAACCTTAACAGCATATTTAACCGCATCGGGATCGACTTCGCTAAACTTCTCTTCGAGATCGCCGCGGCGGACAGTAACAGAAAGATAAACCTTGCCTCTTTTAATACTGTTTTTAACTTTCTCGCGAATTTCCAATTCCTTAGCCGAAAGAAATCTCGGCAGTCTGAGTGATAAATCCAGGTACCGGTTATTCAAACTTTTTATTTCCACTTCAACCGAAAGGTCGCCTTCCTGTACCAAACCCTTGCCGTATCCTGTCATACTTGAAATCATTAGTTCTCCGAAAAAGTGGTTACAAATTTACTTAAAAATGGGTTTGAAACAAAGATATGATTTTATGAAAAAGTCTTATTTACGAGCAAAATTTCAATAAAACCTAACATTCGTTTTAAAACGCCTCGCCGATTCCTATATGGAACTGGAGATGTTCTTTCCAAACATTTTTCCAAAAGTTTTTTTCAACCGTAAAACTTTTTGTTTTAGGGTCATAAATCTTGAAACCGAAATCGATGCGAATAGGGGCGAAATCGGAATAATATCTTAAACCAAATCCTGCGGCAAGCGCAACTTCATCAAAACGAAATTCCTTTGCGGCATTCCATGTATTTCCGTAATCGATAAAAAACGCAGAACCCAGATTACCGATTAATCTATTTCTAGTTTCTATCGAACCTTCCATTAAAAAGAAACCGCCCGTTTTGGCGCTTTGTGCGAGAATAGCAACTAAATCAGACGGTGTTATATCTGTCAATGTCAACAATTCATTCATGGGCACAAGTTCTCTCATTCCCCATCCCCGCACAGAATTACTGCCGCCGGCATATAATCTTTGATTCAATGAAATGTCGCCTTTATCACCTCTGTAAGTAAGTATATTCCCGACTTTAAATTTTACACCGAAAGCTTCCGTACTAGAGCTATACAAAGGTAAATATGAAGTAAAGTTGATAATTGATTTGAGGAAAAGCGGTCTTGCGAAATCTGTGTTTAATATTTTGCTGAATAAATATGGAATTGAATTCGCGTCTTCAAGTTGAAGTGAAAGACTGTAGCCTTGCGATGGGAAAAATAAATTGTTTGTTTTGTTTGTACCAACAGAAAAACCGAGAAGTGTATTTGTACCAGCAGAACTATATTTACCGCCTAATTCTTCCTTAACAAAATATTCTGCGGTTGAATCAGCTTCTTTGGGACTAAATCCATTATTTACAAAAAATTGAGCGAAATTATCTATAAGAAATTTTTCCTGGAAATCGAATTTTGCATTTTCAATATTTAAATATGTGCTGAGTGAATTAAAGTATGTGAATTGAGGGAGTTCAAAGTTAAGACTAAGTTTTGCGCCAATTAATGTTGAATTGTATTCGTCTTTTAATTTTTGTCCTGTTAAATAAGTTTCTAAACGGGTATTGATTGTTTTACCGAATAAGAACGGCTGCTCAATAGTTGCACGTATATCGCCATAACCAAAAATATTCTCACTTTTAAATGTGGGATTTTTAAGAAATTCCGAAACGTTTTGTATAGCCGCCGATGTGCCGATTGTAAATTTGCGAGCATCGCCAAAAAAATTCTTTTTCGTAAAACTAAGACCCAAACCAAGACTGAAAGATTCTTCGTCGTTTGCAATTATCTCAGGGGATAATTCATGAAGTGCGCCAACTTCTGCAGTTATGCTTAATGGAACTTGATTGCCTGCAGTATCCGATATTACACTATTTACAATTGATGATGTGAACAATTCAGTCCGGTACAAACGCACCTGCGCCCGTTGAATATTATAGTTGCTGTACCAATTACCGGGACTAATTCCAACTATATCTTTCAACAAATCGTCATCAACATGATTATCTTTTTCACCGGTTTGATTAACTCTTATCTCACTTATTTTATATCTTTTCCCGGTATCGAATTTTATATTAACATCAACATGATTTTGCATAGTATCTATTATAATATCGGGATTATTATAGCTTGCAAGCATATAACCGTTATCGCGAAGAAAATTAATAGCGTAATTCATTTTATCGGAAACAATCGCATCCCGGTATATTACGGTTGAATCTGTTTTTTCATAATCAACTATGGTATTCATATATACATGATGAATTGTATTCAAGCCGTCTATTTGAAAATGCCTGAAATATGCAGGTTCTTCCTCTATAACATTATATGTAATTTCCGCTTCAGCCGAGGATGTATCAATTAAATATGATGCCTTAATTCTTGTTTTGAAATAGCCGTTGGATTGGTATAAAGATTTTATTGCGGCAATATCCGAAGTTATTAACAGTGAATCGAAATAAACTGCTTCACTTCCGAAACTCGTAAACTTGTTTATAAATTGCGAAAACCAATTTGGAGATTCTTTTGATAAAATTACTGAAAGTATTTCGGGTGTAGAAATTGAACTATTACCAACCACATTGATTCTTTTTAATTCAATTCTATCAATAGGCTGCGCGAATAAAGCAGCCGTAAAAAAAATAAAAATTATATAGTATGTTTTTCGCTGCAACAAATACCGGTTTATTTCAAAAAGTGATTTTAACATGTGTTCCAATTTTAACAACAGAATATAATTCATCAATGCTTTGGTTGCTAACGGCTATTGAGCCGTCCGTCCAATTAAAAGTAAACGGCAGATTCTTGAAAATCAAATCATATTCACCAATTCCTTGTATCGCAATATTCGCGCCTAATCTTGTATCATCGGGCGGACATTCACCTTGATTAAAAGCCTGCAAAATAATATCGAATTCATTTTGATCAATGTAACCGCGCTTTAACGCTTCACCCGCATCTTTATCATTCGGGTAATTTAACTTTAACAATTTATGATATTTTGAAACCGTATCGATAGCGCAAATAATATATTCGCCTATCGGGGTAACCAAATCGCTTTTGGATATTTTAACTGCGCTGTTATTCTTCCCGAAAACCGCTTTGTAAGTCTTGATTAAAGTTTTATTTGAATATAACTCAATTCTATAGTTTTTTCTATTAACTACAATTTTCACATTTTCAATTTTGTCCAAACCTTTCTGCTGCATAGCTTCTGCAAGTGTTACTTCGCGTAAATTTAGAATAATACCGTAACAAATTAAACCTGAGAAAAATACCGCAATGCTTCCACTTATGTATAAAATATTTTTAAGCATGGAAAGGTTTTTTAATTAAATGAAATATAAAAAAAGACGAGTCAAGCCCAAAATAGGTTTAGCTTAACTCGTCCCTTTAGACGGTAATATATGTGAGAATGTTACTTATTCACGGCTTCAACAACCGCAATTGCTGTCATATTAATAATATCCCGCACGGTATCTCCGCGTTGAATAACATGAACAGGCTTGTTCATGCCCATTAATATTGGTCCGATTACAGTTGCATCTGTTAATCTTTGGAATAATTTATAAGAAATATTTCCCGCTTCAAGATTCGGAAATATTAAAGTATTAGCGCTTCCTTTAAGCAGGGAGAATGGGAATTCCTTTTCAAGTCTTTCAGGAACAACGGCTGTATCCGCCTGCATCTCGCCTTCAATAATTAAATCGGGTCTCTTCTTTTTTACAATCTCTACCGCTTTAGCAACTTTAATAGTCTGAGGATATTGTGCGCTTCCAAAATTACTGAATGAAAGCATAGCAATCTTAGGAACGATATCGAATTTCTTAACAGTATCCGCCGTAACAATTGCAATTTCGGCAAGTTGTTCGGCATTAGGATCAACATTAACTGTTGTATCGGCAAAGAAAAATATTTTGCGTTTAATAATTACGATGTACATCCCGCTTACAAGATTAAATCCTTCCTTAACTCCAATGCATTGCAATGCCGGTCTTATTGTTTGCGGATAATGATAAGTTAATCCACCAATGAGAGCATCAGCATCGCCCATTTGAACCATCATTGAACCGAAGTAATTTGGCTGCTTCATCAATGATTTGGCCTCGGTTGGAGTAATTCCCTTTCTTTGTCGCAGTTTATAAAACTCTTCGGCATAATGAGAGGAATTTTTAGATGTTTCAGGATCGATGATTACGAATTTTTTTAAATCATAACCCAAATCTTCAATCCTTGTTTTGATAACATTTTCATTTCCGAGTAAGATGGGAGAAGCTATATTTTCATCGACAGCAGAATTAGCCGCACGAATAATTTTTTCTTCTTCACCTTCAGGGAAAACAACTTTCTGCGGATTTTTTTGAGCTTTGTGAACCATCACCCTGGCAATCTCGGTTGAGAAACCAAGGCGTTCCTGTAATTCTTCTTTATAGGTTTTCCAATCTTCTATCGGAACTCGAGCAACGCCGGTATCCATCGCAGCTTTTGCAACTGCAGGTGCAACATACCAAAGAACACGCGGATCGAACGGTTTAGGAATTATGTATTCTGGTCCGAATGAAAATTCTTTTCCACCATAAGCATTTATTACAACTTCGGGTACTTTTTCGCGGGCAAGCTCCGCAAGCGCACGCGTAGCAGCCATCTTCATTTCTTCATTAATTTTTCTTGCACGTACATCTAAAGCCCCACGGAAAATAAACGGAAATCCCAAAACGTTATTTACTTGATTCGGGTAATCGCTTCTACCGGTTGCCATTATAATATCTTTACGCGCTTCTACTCCATCTTCGTAAGTTATTTCAGGATCGGGATTGGCCATAGCAAATACGATTGGATTCTTTGCCATTCCTTTAACCATATCCTTCGAAACCACATTCCCCTTTGAGAGACCGACAAAAACATCAGCGCCTTTCATTGCATCGGTTAAATCTTTGTAAACAATATCACCGGCAAATATTGCTTTGTATTTGTTAAGGTCTGTTCTCTTATTGTGAATATGTCCTTTCGTATCAAACATTGCAATATTTTTCACATTAACACCTGCAGCCACATACATTTTGCAGCATGCAATTGCAGAGGCGCCGGCTCCGCTAACAACAAGACGAACATCTGATAATTTTTTACCGGCGACTTCAACAGCATTAATTAATGCCGCGCAGGAAATTATAGCCGTTCCGTGTTGGTCATCGTGGAAGACGGGAATATTCATCGTTCGAATTAACTCTTCTTCAATCTCAAAACATTCAGGCGCCTTTATATCTTCAAGATTAATTCCGCCGAATGTAGGTTCGAGAAGTTGAGTTGCCCTAATAACTTCTTTGGGGTCATGAGTTTTAAGTTCAAGATCGAATACATCAATATCTGCAAATCTTTTGAACAAAACCCCTTTGCCTTCCATTACCGGTTTGCCGGCGTGTGGACCTATATCTCCCAAACCAAGCACAGCGGTTCCGTTTGAAACGACAGCAACCAAGTTGCCTTTAGCAGTATATTTATAAACATCGTCGTCGTTCTTTTCAATTTCTCTACACGGTTCGGCTACACCCGGCGTGTAGGCCAAGGACAATTCGCTTGCAGTATAGCAAGGTTTCGTAGGTATAACTTCTATTTTACCTTTTCTTCCCTCGCTGTGGTATTTAAGTGCTTCCTCACGGTTAAATGCCATTGTATTATTCCTTTCTTATTATAAAATTTTAAAGAACTACAACAATCTTATCACATCAAAAAATAGAGATTACATTTCAAACAAAAAAACCTGAATAGGAGTATAGCAAAAGCTAAGAATTGACTATTAAACGTTGACTTAGCTGAATTTCCTAATAATCTTATTCGTGATACGATTTACTCCTTATTATTTAAAGACAAATAACATTTTTATCTACAATTACATAAATGATAAAAAAAACCCCGAAAAATTCCGGGGTCTCAATACTAAATACTCACATCTAAGGTCAATTCTCACACTTCCATAATTTCTTTTTCTTTGTGTTTAATTATGTCATCAATTTTAATGATATGCTCATCGGTAAGTTTTTGTGTTTCTTTTTCGGCTTCTTTCAATTGGTCTTCAGTCAACTCTTTGTTTTTTTCCATTTTCTTTAGATGGTCATTAGCATCGCGGCGTACATTTCTTAAAGCAACTTTAGATTCCTCACCGAATTTTTTAACGAGCTTAACCATTTCTTTTCTTCTCTCTTCGGTTAAAGGCGGAATGGGAATTTTAAGATTTGTTCCGTCACTTATTGGGTTTAAACCGAGATCGGAAGCAAGGATAGCTTTATCGATTGGCACAACCATACTTTTATCCCATGGAGTAACGGCAATAGTATGTGCATCGAGAACCGTTACGTTGCCGACTTGAGTTAATGGTGTAAGTGTACCGTAATAATCTACTTTTATACCGTCGAGTAAAGCGGTCGTAGCTTTACCGGTTCTAATTTTTGTTATTTCATTTCTAAAAGCTTCAACAGTTTTATCCATTCTCTGTCTTGCATCTTTGATTACTTGATTATTAATCATAGCTGCCTCAATATTAATTTATGTTTTCTTCTTTTAATTCGTGGTTACCAACTGAAGTTCCGATGTTTTCACCGCTGACAAGTTTAATCAAATTACCGGGCTTGTTCATATTGAAAACAATAATCGGCAGATTGTTTTCGCGGCATAAGCTAATCGCCGTTAAATCCATAACACGTAAATTTTTCTGAAGTACATCAAGGTATGAAATTTCTTCGAAACGGAAAGCCCCGGGATTTTTTTCCGGATCGGAATCGTAAATTCCGTCAACACGTGTACCTTTTAAAATTGCGTCTGCTTCAATTTCAACAGCACGTAAAGATGCAGCAGTGTCAGTACTAAAATACGGATGTCCCGTACCCGCACCAAATATAACTACTCTGCCTTTTTCAAGATGTCTTATTGCTCTTCTCCGAATGTACGGTTCTGCAACTTCTTCCATTTTTATTGCAGACATCAATCGCGTGAAAACACCAACATTTTCACATGCATTTTGTAGAGCGAGTGAATTGATTATAGTTGCAAGCATTCCCATCTGATCGCCGGTTACTCTGTCGATTCCTTGTTCTGCCGCATTTAATCCGCGGTAAATATTTCCGCCGCCGATAACAATTCCAATTTGAACGCCGAGCTCTTGCACTTTTTTAATTTCCCCGGCAAAGTATTCCAATACTTTAGGGTCAATACCGAATTGGCTGTCGCCCATCAATGATTCACCGCTAAGTTTTAATAGTATGCGTTTGTATTTGAGCTTTTGAGCCATAGTTTTCCTGAAAGGTATATGATTGGATGGCAATATAAAAAAAAAGGCCTTATTGCGAAATAAGACCTTTTATTAAAACGAATTATTTATTTTCGTCGCTTAAATGAAAGCGTTTGAATTGAACAAGTTTTGCTTGAGCAGAATTCTTCTTATTAAATTCTTCAATAAGAGTACTGATTTTCTTTGTGTTGTCTTTTACAAATACTTGTTCGAATAAACAGTTTTCCTCGTAAAATTTGTTCAACTTACCTACAGCGATTTTTTCGAGAATCTGTTCGGGTTTTCCTTCTTTACGAGCAATTTCTTTATAGATATCAACTTCTTTTTCGATAACGGTTTTATCAACTTCCTCGCGGTAAATTGAAAGAGGTCTCATTGCAGCAATCTGCATTGCAATATCTTTCAATGTGGTTTGAAGTTCCGCTGCGTTTGCTGACGGGACATTATCGGCTTGGATTAATACGCCGAGTTTGGAACCGTGATGGATATAATCTACAACTATTCCGTTTGTAGATTCCATAAAAGCAAAGCGTGATACTTGAATTTTTTCTCCGATCTTTCCTATTAAGGCGTTTAATTCATCAGCGACTTTTTTACCGTTGAGAGATAACTCAGCTAATGCATTTAAATCTGCAGGCTTGTTAGCAACAAGAACTTCCATAACAAAATTTGTGAAATTAACGAAGTCATCACTTTTGGCAACAAAATCCGTTTCGCAGTTCACTTCAACAATAGCTGCTGTTTTAGAATCATTATATACTTTTGTAAGAACAATACCTTCGTTGGCGGCTCTTTCAGCTCTTTTAGCCGCAACAGAAGCACCTTTCTTTCTAAGCAATTCGATGGCTTTTTCAAAATCACCGTTTGATTCCTCAAGCGCTTTTTTACAGTCGATCATTCCCGCGCCGGTTTTATCTCTTAATTCTTTAACTTGACTTGCACTAATTGCCATAATTCAAATTCCTTGTTTAACTTTAAAAATTTATGATCTGCTATTCTTGAGCAGGTTTTTCTTCAATCGTGTCCGGTTTGGCATCAACTTTTGGTTCACTTTTAGATTCGGTTCTTGGTTCATGTCTTTCTCTACGGTTATCAGTACGAGGTCTACGATCTCCGCCGCCTCTTCTATCATCTTTTCCTTCGAATCTTACTTTTCTAACACGACCTTTACCATCTTTCTTTTCGCCGTCATGTTCGTCAACGCCGTCTTTCTTTTCCTTTTCTTTTTCGGCAACTTCATGCGCTCTTAATTCTTTTGCTTTTGCATTACCTTCAATAACAGCATCGGCAATAACTTTCAAAATAATTTCAACTGCGCGCGATGCATCGTCGTTTGCCGGTATAACATAATCAATCGGATCAGGATCGCAGTTTGTATCAACTATTGCAAAAATCGGGATGTTCAATCTCAATGCTTCGTTAACGGCAATCGATTCTTTTTTAATATCAACTATAAAAAGCGCTCCTGGAACTTTTCCCAATGTTTCAACGCCGTCAAGAATCTTTCTTAATTTATCTTTTTCACGTGTAAGAACAAGACGTTCTTTCTTTGTTATTTTTTCGAATGTGCCGTCGCTTTCCATCTTTTCAATGTTCTGTAAACGCTTAATACTTTTACGGATTGTTTGAAAGTTTGTTAGCATTCCGCCAAGCCAGCGTTCGCTAACCCAGTTACTGTCGGAACGTTTTGCTTCGGCAGCAATTGTGTGTTTTGCTTGTTTCTTCGTGCCTACAAATAAAATTCGTTTACCCTGCGAAACTATTTCAGTCATAGCTTCTGCAGCAGAATCTATTGTTGATTGAGTTTTTTTCAAATCGATAATATGAATACCGTTCTTTTCCATGAAAATATACGGTTTCATTTTAGGGTTCCAACGGCGTGTAAGATGGCCGAAATGCGCACCAGCTTCGATGAGTTCAGTGAGTTGTACTCTTGACATGATTTCTCCTGTTTTTCTTCTACCCTCTTCTTCTTTGCCTTCCATCCCTTTTTAGTGTGGGACACAGGGGGCAAATCCGAGAGTATGAATAATGTTATTTAATAATCTATTATCTCTTAGAGAATTGGAATCTCTTTCTAGCTTTCTTCTGTCCGTATTTCTTTCTTTCAACCATTCTCGGATCTCTTTTAAGAAGTCCTTCCGATTTTAGATTTACTCTAAATTCAGGATTGATTTCTTCGAGAGCTCTCGAAATACCGAGACGTACTGCATCAGATTGACCTGTAATTCCACCGCCTGCTGCTTTTGCGAAAACATCATACTTGCCCAATGTTTCAGTTGCAACAAATGGAAGCAGAAGATTATCTTGATGCTCTTTCAACGCAAAATATTTATCATGCGCTTTATCGTTAACAGTAACTTTACCAGAACCGTTTCTTAAATAAACTCTGGCAACTGCATTTTTTCTTCTTCCGACAAAAATTTTGTCTGCCATCAAATCACTCCAATTACTTTAATTCAACCGGTTGCTGTGCAGAATGAGGATGATTTTCACCGGCATATACTTTTAATTTCTTAATTATTTTCTTACCAAGACGAGTTTTAGGAAGCATTCCTTTAACAGCATTTTCAATTATCCATTCAGGTTTTTTAGCCATTTGAACTGAAAAAGATCTGAATTTAGCCCCGCCCGGATAACCTGAATAAGAGAAGTATTCCTTCTGCGATTCTCTTTTTCCGGTAACACGAATTTTATCGGCATTAACAACAACCACAAAATCACCGGCATCCATATTCGGCGTAAAAACAGCTTTATTTTTACCGCGAATAACACGCGCAATTTTTACTGCTAAACGGCCTAATACTTGATCTTTGGCATCAACCAAATACCATTTCTGGTCCGCGTCTTCCGGTTTAACGAACTTAGTCAATTTTTCTTGTTTCAAAACATCCTCCAAACACAAAATACTATTTTTCAAAGGTTTCAAATATATTTCTATATGGCTACAATGTCAAGAATAGCAGATTTTAAATTTTTCTTGTATGATCTTAGAAGAATATGATTCCGCGTAACGGTTTCCAATTTATGATTAAATTTGCCCTTAAAATATGGAAAAACAATGAAAATTCTCGTTACCGGTGGTTCCGGCTTTCTCGGAATTAACATTATAAGATATTTATTGGAAAAAAATTATCAAATAACATCACTAGACATTGTTCCATTTAACTACCCGGATTCCAAATCTAAAATAACTGAAATTGTCGGAGATATACGTAATTCCAAACTTGTTAAAAACTCAATGGATGGGATTGATATTGTAATTCATGCAGCAGCCGCTTTGCCGCTTTATACCAAGGAAGAAATTTTCTCAACCGATATTGAAGGTACAAGAATTTTATTAAATACCGCCCAAAAGTTAAATGTTGATCGTTTCATCCATATTTCGTCTACTGCAGTTTATGGGATACCGGATCATCATCCGATTTACGAAACAGATAAACTTGACGGCGTCGGTCCGTACGGCAAAGCTAAAATTGAAGCCGAAAATGTTTGCCATGATTTTAGAAAGAAAGGAATATGTGTACCGATTCTAAGACCAAAATCATTTATCGGACCCGAACGCTTGGGAGTGTTTGCTCTCTTTTATGATTGGGCTAAAGATGGTAAAAATTTTCCAATGATCGGCAACGGAAAAAATCGTTACCAACTTTTGGATGTTGAAGATTTGTGCGAAGCAATTTATAAATGCTGTACACTGCCAAAGGAAATTGTTAACGATACATTTAATATCGGCGCAAAAGAATTCACAACAATGAAAGAGGATTACCAAGCCGTTCTTGATTTTGCAGGCTTCGGCAAAAGAATAATCGGCTTGCCTGCAGTTCCAATAATTTTAATACTTAAAATATTGGAAGCATTAAAACTTTCGCCGCTTTATAAATGGGTTTACGAAACTGCTTCTAAAGATTCATTTGTTTCAATAGAAAAAGCTGAAAGAGTCTTGGGATTTACTCCGAAATATTCAAATAAAGACGCACTTATTAGAAATTACAAGTGGTATCTGGAAAATCTTGATTCTTTCAAAAATCAATCGGGAATCAATCATCGAGTTCCATGGAAACAAGGAATTCTAAAAATTGCAAAATGGTTTTTCTAAACGAATGCAGAATGTAGATTTATGAATTTAGAATGAACGCTTGATTAAAATATTATTCTGCTATCAGCAATCTAAATACTGCATTCAGGTAATGTCTCAGTTTCAATTTAACTGTCATGCCCGAATGTTTTTACTTGTCCGACGTCTTGTTGGGCGGATCAGGCATCCATAAATAGATTCCCGCTAAAACCGTGCGAGCTCGCCTCGCTGAAGACGCTAGTCGAAGCGGGAATGACTTATGTTGTTTAACCAATCTTCAAACTGAGACACTACTTGCATTCATGACTCATTCTTTTTTCAAGAATATTAATTTATATTTGCATCCAAAAATAAAACAGGAAAGGAAAAACAATGGCGACAAAAAAAGATTATTTGAAAGATGTAATCAAACATATTGACATAAAAGAGCACAATGTTGTAAAGCTTGTCGATTCGATGGAAAGTATGGCTTTCACCGCCCGCGATTTGAACCGCGCATCCAAAATTTTTGAAATGATGGTAAAAGACGAAAACAGCTCAGTTATTTTAACATTAGCAGGCAGTATTTTCAGCGCAGGGTTGAAACGCGTTGTCTTCGATTTAGTGAACAACAACATGGTTGATGCAATAGTTTCTACGGGCGCGTTAATGGTTGACCAGGATTTCTTCGAAGCGCTCGGATTCAAACATTATATAGGTTCTCCATTCGTTGACGATAATGAAATGCGCGAACTTCACATTGATAGAATTTACGACACCTTTATAGATGAAGACGAATTGCGAATTTGCGACGACACAACTGCAGCAATTTTTGATTCACTTGAACCGCGGGCATATTCTTCAAGAGAATTACTCTGGCATTTCGGCAAATATCTTGATGAAAACGGCGGACCAAAAGTAGAAGACAGCGTAATTTACGCAGCTTACAAAAAGAACGTCCCTATTTTCGTTCCGGCTTTTTCAGATTGTTCCGCCGGATTTGGTATTGTTATGCATCAGCATAAAAATCCCGACAAACATGTTTCTTTCGATTCCGGAAAAGATTTCTACGAATTAACCCAAATAAAATTAAAAGTAAACGAAACCGGCATATTCATGATTGGAGGCGGCGTTCCTAAAAACTTTACTCAAGATATTGTAGTTGCCGCTGAAATTCTTGCAGATGAAGCCCCAATGCACAAATATGCAGTTCAAATTACTGTTGCCGATGTCCGCGACGGCGCGCTTTCATCTTCTACTCTAAAAGAAGCGAGCTCGTGGGGAAAAGTTGAAACTACTTACGAACAAATGGTTTATTCCGAAGCGACTCTTGCAATGCCTTTAATAGCAAGCTATGCTTATCATAAAGGCGCATACAAAAATAGAAAAGCAAGAGAATTACAGAAAATGTTTATGAAAGAAAAAGTTTCTGCTTGATCATTTTCTTGTTAAGTTTTCTCATCTTTAAAACAAAAAAGGACTGCTAAATGCAGTCCTTTTTTTAGCATTTAGATGAAAATTATTTTTTGTTGCTGCTTGTAAATTCCAATTCATGAATTTCGCATAGATTTACATCTTCCAGAACAAATTCGTTGCCTTCCTGGTCGCTTATTAAAACATCGAAAGAACATTGATCATCACTGTATCCTTCGAAATTAATTTCTATTTCTTCGCCGTTATCAAGGGCATCAACACCCAACAAATCATCTCCCCATTCTTCTTCACTTGCAAAGGCGACATACAAATTATTAATAACAAAACCTGTATTGTTTTTAATTGTGAAATTCTGGATGCTTCCGCCGCCTTCTTCCTGCGCAAATGAGAAACTGCCTGCAAATAAAACAACTGCCGCTACTAATAATAACTTTTTCATTTTCCTACTCCCTCATTTTTTGAGTTAATGTTAATTATGTTTACAACGTTTATGTATAGAATTACTACTATCATCAGTATTATAACAAATCTAATTTAATTATTAGCAGTCATGTAATTAATCTTCTTCAACTCCTCGAAAGTATTATTCATCACCTCAATTTCAGTGCCTTTAATTATTTCTATTGATTGTTTTATGATCGGCGAAGCAAAAACCATTATTTTTGTCTCCGCAAAATTTTCTTTTATATATTTAATCAATCCCAGATCCGAAGGCAGCGACATATTCCAAAAAATAACCTTTTCAATATTTGCGCCCGAATTAAAATACTTTAACACTTCGTGCCTGGATGTTGCTGTCATTACATTAATCGCCGGGTTACTCTGTAGGAATTCCGCAAGCCCGTTTTGATCAAGTCTATTTTTATCGTAAAGAATTAGGTTCATTTTTTGTATCTATTTAGATGCTATATTAAATCAAAACATAGGCCAAGTGAATTTTTAATTTTCGATCATTAATATGATCAGTTTTTTGATCAAAATTGTAATGTTCTATTTTTTTTATGAATTTATCACTTTATAGGTCACTCAATCCGAGTATCCGTTCACGTATAGCATTTACGATTTCGGATATAATTTTTATTGTAAGTTAAATTAGGATTGCGGATTTTTTCTACACCAATTTCGGCTATTATAAAAATATGCGTATAATCTTTTTCCTTGTGCTTTTAACAATATCAATTTACGCGCAAAAGAATTCCCCTTCGGAGTTTTTCTTTTTAACCGACCTTTCTCCACATGAACAAATTCAAAAGCTTATAGACACTTCGGATTATATAAATAATAAAGACCCACACAAAGCCCTGGAATACATTGAATATGGTTTCACTCTAATTAAGAAACACCCAAATATCATTCAAGAACGGGACCTTTATTATGTTAAGTCCTGGGCTTATATGGAACTTTCGGAATTTGAAAAAGCAGATGAATTCGCTGCAGTATCATTCAATCTTAATAAGGACAGCAGTGATTACAATTACCTTTCGGAATACTATAACCTTTTATCGGCGATACATCTTAATAAGTCACAGTATTTAAGAAGCATCGATTTTTTATACAAAGGATTAAATGCTGCCGAGAAAAGCGGCGATAAAAATAGGATTGCAGTTATCTACGGAAACCTCGGCAATGCATATAACAATATCGGGCGGAACGATGAGGCGCTGGAATATTTTAACAGTGCTCTTAAAATGTGCATCGAGACAGGCGATTCTGCCAACATTGCAATTTGGCACGACAATATCGGCTTAATTTTATCTTCTCAAAAAAAATATGACGAAGCACTGAAACATTCATGGACAGCCAACAAACTCTACAAGCAGCTCAACAACACAATAAATTATTACTGGAATTTTGCATACCTCGGCGATATATATTTGAATCTCGGTGAATACGACAAGGCTGAACGATATCTCAAGTTCGGACTCAACGGTTCTAAAAAATACGGTCATTTGTTAGGTGTAGTTGAAAATTCCCTTATACTTGGTCGATTATATTTTAATAGAAAAAAGTTGGACGATGCATATTCAATCCTTTCTGGAATAGAGCAAAATGTAAGAGATATGAACAATTACGAATATCTTTCTTCTATTTACAAAATGCTTTCGGAGATAAGCGGGGCTAAAGGGAATTACAAAAAAGCTTACGAATACCATTTAAAATATTCTGATTTCTCAGACAGCGTTTATACTTCCGAAGTTCAAAAGAAAATTAAAGAAGTTGAATTGCGTTATAAGATTGATAAAAAGGAAAATGAACTGGCATTGTTAAAGAAAAGCAAAAAGCTCGACGAACTTGAATTGAAAAAAGCGAACATAGCAAGAAACTATCTGGTTATTATATTCATTATAGCTTCTGCATTCCTTGTAACATTCATCTATATAAAAATGCGTTCAATCAAAAACCTCGAGGAGAAGCAGAATATAATCAACAAACAAAAGGAAATGCTCGAAACAGTCAATAAGGATTTAATTGTCTCTCAGACACACATGCAAAATCTTAACAGGCATCTTGAGGATAAAGTTAACGAAGAAGTTAAAAAACGCGAGAATCAACAGATGCTTTTAATGCAAAAATCAAAACTCGAATCGCTTGGAATTTTTTCTGCCGGTGTTGCCCACGAAATTAACCAGCCGCTTACAAGCATCTCCTTTTCAATTGAGAACATGATGTATAAAAAACAGAGCGGTTCTCTTTCCGATGACTACTTAAAAGAAAAATTCAAAAATATTGCAGAAGATATTAAGCGGATTACAAACATCATTACGCACATAAGAATCTTTGCGCGCGAGCAAAGCAATTTTAAATTGGAAAAGTTCGACCTAAACGAAGTTGTAAAAAACAGTTTGATGATTGTTAACACACAACTTCAAAGCAAAGATATTACAATAGAACTAAATCTATCCCCGTTGCCGCTTTTAGCACTTGGCAATAAATACAGGCTTGAACAAGTACTGCTAAATTTAATTTTAAACTCGCGCTATGCAGTGGAAAAAAAAGAACAACTTGCAGAAAATTTTGATTTTAGAAAAAAAATAGGGATAAAAACTTTTAACGATAACAACGAATGTTTTTTGATAGTGCAAGACAACGGTATAGGAATAGCAAAGGATAAAATAGCAAACGTGTTTGAACCTTTTTTCACTACAAAGGAACCGGAAGACGGAACCGGTCTTGGACTTTCAATCGCATATGGAATTGTGAAAGAACACAACGGTGATATTTCGGTTGAATCAGAAGAAAATGTTTATTCACGTTTTACAATTAAACTACCCTCTATTAATTTGGATTGAAGATGAACAAACTGAATATTTTAATTTTAGACGACGACTCGCGCATCAGGAAAGAAATAGTTGAGTTCTTGAACGGACTTGAATACAAGTGCTTCGAAGCAGATAGACCTTCATCTGCAAACGATATACTTTCTAAAAATGAAATTGATTTGATGATTGCCGACATTAATCTTCCCGAAATGGACGGGCTAACTTTTCTGCAAGAAATAAAATCAAAGCTGCCCGGCTTGGAAGTAATTGTGATTACCGGTTATGCCGATGTAGATAAAGCAGTTCAAGCACTGCGGCTCGGTGCAATAGATTTTCTCAACAAACCGTTTAGACTTGCCGATCTCGGCAACGCTATTTTTAAGACGAAGCGGTATTTTGAAATAAGTAATTACGCCAAATTAACCACGGAAACACTCGATGTAATAAACCGGGAATTGAATAAAAGCACGGCGGTAAATTTTATTGGGAATTCTGAAGCTGCAAAAAAAATTATACACGACATAAAACAAGTTGCGCAAAGTTCAGACACATCGGTTTTAATTACAGGCGAAAGCGGAACAGGTAAGGAACTGGCTGCGCGGTCTATCCATCTTTTGAGCGAACGCGCAAATCATCCTTTTATAGCAATTAATTCATCAGCCGTTACCGAAACTCTTTTCGAAAGCGAAATGTTCGGTTATAAAAAAGGAGCTTTTACCGGCGCAATTGATTCGCGCGCGGGATGGTTTGAAATGGCCGACAAAGGCACTGTGTTTTTCGATGAAATAAGCGAAATGAATTTAAATCTTCAATCAAAATTATTAAGAGTGCTTGAAGATAAAAAAGTCCGGCGCATCGGTTCCGAAAAAGAAACAGAAGTTAATGTCAGGGTAATTTCTGCATCCAATCAAAATTTCGATGACATAGTAAAGCAGAATAAATTCCGTCAGGATTTGTACTACAGGTTAGCGGTGTTCGTTATTCATCTTCTCCCATTACGCGAAAGGAGGGACGATATCCCCCAGCTTGTCGAATATTATATAAAATATTTTTCCGAAAAGATGAATAAAAAAATTCTTCATATAAATAACGATGTATTCGAAATATTAAAAAACTACTTTTTCCCCGGCAACATAAGGGAATTAAGAAATATCTGTGAGCGAGCCGTTATCCTATGCCGGAATGATATTATTCACCCTGAACATTTCGACACTATTTCTAAGCAAGGTAGTTCAATTAATTGCGAAGAAAATTTTGATCTTGAATTGAACGAAAAGAATTTAATATTGAAGGCATTGGAAAAATCGGGGAATAACAAATCTGTTGCGGCTAAACTTTTGAATATAACCTGGCAATCACTCGATAGACGATTAACCAAATTTAATATAATGTAGGGAACGCAAAATTTACGTTCCCTACATTGATAATTACTTCATCAAAACCATTTTCTTTGTCTGAACAAAATCACCCGAATTAATTGTGTAGAAATATACACCGCTTGAAATCTTGCCGCCGTAATTATCCCGTGCATTCCAAGCAATATTGTATTTGCCCGCGCTCTTTTCCTCGTTGATTAAAGAACGGACTTCCCTTCCAAGCGCGTCGAATATTTTTATTTGAACATTACCCGCCTTGGGAAGATTGTAACTAATTATTGTGCTCGGGTTGAACGGGTTTGGATAATTTTGTTCTAAAGTATATGCTGTTGGTAATAATTCAACAACTTCGTTAACGTCTGTAACTAAACTTATATATGCACGTATTAATCCAACCCAAGAATAATTTTCTTTACCTGCAACACCGGTATATCCCCATTTAGCTGTCGATGCACGATATGTAATTGTATGTTCTTCACCTGTTGAAGGTTTATAAGTAGCAAGCAATCTATTTTTAGAATCGGGGTATGGACTTTCATACGGGAATTCCACGACAAAATCTTTTTCAACAGAAATATTAAAGGAGCGCAAGTCAACAGTTGTCCAATTCGGGTATGGTTTTGGATATGGATACTCTTGAGTTCCATCAGCGACAGGTGCTACAGATAATTCTGATGTAGCTGTAAAATTTGCATATAATGTTCCGCCGAGTTTAGTTGTATATCCTAAATATTCAAGCACTCTGCCGTTTATTGGATTTAAATTTCTAATGGCAACTCTAATGGAATCAAGTCTGAAACCGGGCATCGCAGGAAACTGAACAGCTATACTGTCGCCTACATCGAGATTAATAAAACCAACCGGTTCTGTATCATCGTAAGCCAATTCTTGAACAGATGCCCCGAATTCACCAGTGGCTGTATATGAGAAATTTGATTTACCGTTCTCGCCGGCCAACGGACTTGTATCAACATTATATAAAACAAAAGTTACTTTGGAAATAGAATTACCGAATTCCGACAAATTATAGTTTGTATTTGCGGCAACCTCTTCTGTTGTAACAGATGAACCGTATTTAACGGCTACAGCTTTTAATTTGGAGTTACTACTATTGTTGTAATTAAATGTAAGATTCTTGCCGTTTGTAAATGTAACATACTCAACAGCTAAATTATTCAACACACCCGAGTACGAAGTATTGGGATTATTATGATTTCTTTGAGCCATTAATGAAAGCGGTGTATATACATATCCCCATTTATCATTAATAGTTCTATCGTTTAATATATTAGCCATAAACCAATCAGGTAAAATGTCTGCCATTCTTCTACTTGAACCCATTGCCGTGAGAGCTTTATTAAGACCGCTAATACCAGAAGTACCACCGGCAAGAAATTGTGTAAACAATGCTGTGCCGAATTGCTCGTATAAATATCTTCCTAGTTTTGCTGCGCGGGAGTAATCCGTTAAAACATCATTATCATCACGCCATAATTCGAGCCATTGGTTGGATTCATTTGTATATCTCGATTGACTATAAAGCGGGTAACCGTTAATAAACTCCGCCGAAAGAGAACACATTTCATTATAAAATGTAATTGGATTTTTTCCTATTGCTTCAAAATAATTATAATGAATCATGTGCTGGAATTCGTGGGCAGTCGTACTCATCGCATCATTAATTCCGTCTTCGATTGTTAAATTATTCTGAGCACCGTCGAGATAATAAATTTCAGCAACATTACTATTGGCATTCTGTGTTTTGGGAAGTTGATTTCCACTGCTGAAATATCCGGCAATATAACCACTACCTGGCTGACCGTCGTAATCATCTTTGATATCAAGAATTAATAAAACAATTTTAGGGTCGCCGTCAATATCCGGCGGGTTGCCGAATACTTCTGTGTTTATTGTATAAATACCTTTGTTGGGATCAATAGGTGTTGAATTATCGAAAGCATTTTTAACGGCATCAATTCCGGTTTGACTTACACTGCTTCCCCAAATTGCATCCTCAACAAAAATATAACAATGTGTTCCAACTGCTCGACAAGTTGAAGGGACATCATAATATTTGCTTTCTAAAAAATTAGCAGCTTTCCATGAAACTTGAGTACCGACCTGGAAATTAAATGCCGGCTTTTTTAATGATGTGGTTTGAGGTACAACATTATCCGGGTTAAAACCCGTCTTTTCATAAAATCTTTGTAAGTATTCGCCTGCGTGAACTGGTCTTGCTTTATCAAATGATTGAGTTTCTTTTGCCGCAACACGCATCATTGTGTTTTGTGCAAATGTAAACCCGGTTAAAATTAGAACCGCTAAGAACATATTTAAAATTTTATTTTTCATTTTATTTCTCATCGTTTGTTTCTTTAATTGGTGTGGCTTTTTCAACTACAAGAACCGGCAAACCTTCTTCAGTAGTGCTTTCGCTGAATTGAATTGCGTAAAGATTCCCCTGGTTCTGTAATAATTCTTTTTCTAATTCTTTACTGCATTTAAGCGTGTAAATTTTATCATCGGTAATTCTCAACCCGACTTTAGTAAAAGGTTCATGCCCCACAGAAACGATTGTACCTTTTACAACATTATCCTCTCCGGCGCCGCATGAGCAGCATGCAGTAATATAAACCGAAGCCGCGAGAATTAAAATTAACGACAATTTTTTCTTCAGCATTTCATATCCTATAATTTAATTTTCAATAACTAATATCGAAGTTGCACACGGCAAAGGTAATAAAAAAACTATTCGTTTCAATTGACATGCATTATTTTTTATGCCGGATATTCAGACGAGAACAACTTGTTCTACTGTTTTACAATACGTAAAATACCTTTAACAGAAATTAAAATTATTCTTTTTGTTCCGAGATTTCTAAGAAGTTTTTGGATGAGTTTTCAAAAAGGAAATTACCTGAACCGAGTAAATCTTTTAAAGTCATTTTGCTAACCACAGAATCTACAGAATCTTGAATCATGCGCCATAATGAACGCACAGAGCAATCAATGCTGTTTGAACAAATATCGGCAATACCCGAATGAGTTTGGCAAAAAGAATCATCGAACAGTCTTCCGCCAAGCACATTTAAAACATCGCCAATTAAAATTTCCTCCGGGGCACGAGACAAAGTGTATCCGCCGATGTAACCTCGGGAGCTTTCTAAAAAACCGCCAAGCCGCAAAGTTCTTAAAATTTTACCCGTGTTGTGCTCGGATATTCCTTCGGCTTTACTTATCTCAGGAATTGTAAGCGCTTTTTCAACATCATAAAACTTACCTATTCTTAATAAGCAGCGTAAACCATATTCTTCTTGTGAACTGAATTTCATAACTATAATATCAACCAACCCATGTCCCTCTCCTTAAATAAGGAGGGGGATTATGGGGGAGGTTTTAATTCCTATTCAAAGGTATATGTGAACCGCACATTTTTGCGTGTATAAGTTCGTCGTACTTTTCTTTTGAAATTGAGGGGCCTTGTTTTTTACAATGTTGATTAAAAACATTAATCAAGTCTTCTGCAATTTCTTCGGCATAACGTCCTTCAATATGATGACGCGGCATTGTAAAAATCACTTCACCATTTCTAAATAACGCGATGAACGGTGAAGACGGAGGAATATTAGTTAAATATTTTTCGCGTAAATGATCGACTGCGTCACGGTCCTGCCCGGCAAATACTGTAACGATTTTGTCCGGTATAATATTATTTTGAAGCGCCGCCGAAACACCGGGACGTGCGCTGCCGGCTGAACATCCGCAAACAGAATTGACGAACATTAAAACTGTTTCATCATTTTTTTGAGAAAGAACATCTTCAACCAACTGCGGGGTTGTTGTTTCTTGAAACCCGACATAAATTAATTCATCCCGCATCGGCTGAACTGCCTCGGGGTCATATATCGGCGGTTTTTGATTTATAGTGAACATAAGTACTTCCTTTCTTTTTAAATACTGAGGAGCGTAGCGACGAAGTACCTCTTACTTTCTACTAATGATAATGAGACTCTTCGCTTCGCTCAGAGTTAATTATAGAAATCCTAATTCGAGTTTTGCTTCTTCACTCATCATGCTCATATTCCACGGCGGTTCCCAAACCAAATCAAGATAAACATCTTTTACGCCTTTTACTTTTTTCACTTTTGCCTTTACTTCAGGCGGAAGAGTACCTGCAACGGGACAATGAGGAGAAGTCAATGTCATTTTCAAATATGTGTTTCCGTCATCATCAATTTTGATTTCATAAATCAATCCGAGTTCCCAAATATCAACAGGGATTTCGGGGTCATAACATGTTTTTAGTTTCTGAATTATATCTTGTTCGAGTTTACCTTTATCTATCATTCTATTCTCCTAACCACCCAATGTCCCCCTCCTAATTATAGGAGGGGGAATAGAAGGGGGAAGTCATGCAAACATTTTTTTTACTTTGTGAATACTTAGAATAAGTTTATCAATTTCTTCTTTTGTATTATAGAAAGCCAGCGAAGCCCGCGCCGTTGCCGGAACGTTAAACCTTTTCATAACCGGTTGTGTACAATGATGTCCGGTACGAATTGCGATTCCGTCGGTATCTATAATCGTCCCGATGTCGTACGGATGAATTCCATCAATCACAAAAGAAATAACCGAAGCTTTTTCTTTTGCAGTTCCGATAATCTTTAATCCGTCAATCTGCGAAAGCTTTTCAGTCGCGTAATGTAAAAGCATATCTTCATGTGCAGAAAGTTCGGAACGATCAAATTGATTTAAATAATCGATGGCAGCACCGAGTCCAATACCGCCGGCAATATTCGGTGTACCCGCTTCAAATTTTCTTGGAATGTCGTCGAATGTAGTTTCTTCAAAAGTAACGGTACGAATCATATCGCCCCCGCCCTGATACGGCGGCATCATTTCGAGAAATTCCGTTTTACCGTAAAGAACACCAATGCCTGTCGGGCCAAAAACTTTATGACCGGAAAACGCGTAAAAGTCGGCATCAAGTTCCTGGACATCAACTTTAAGATGCGGCACTGCTTGTGCCCCGTCGATCATAACAGGAATTTTATGCAAGTGTGCAATGTCTATAATTTTTTTAACCGGATTAACTGTTCCGAGTGCGTTGGAAATATGAACAACAGAAACAAATTTTGTTTTTGGTGAAATCAGTTTTTCATAAGCATCAATATCAAGTTCGCCCTCGTCGTTCATCGGTATAACTTTTAATTTTATTTTTTTTCTTCCGCTAATCAATTGCCACGGAACAATATTGGCATGATGTTCCATACTAGAAACAATAACTTCATCCCCGTCATTAATAAATTTGGCACGGCACAAAGTTGATGAAACAAGATTGATTGCTTCGGTTGTACCTTTTACAAAAATAATTTCCGAAGCGCTCATTGCGTTAATAAATTCTTTTACTTTCAACCTCGCGTTTTCATATTGCTCTGTCGCTAGTTCGCTTAAGAAATACAATCCTCTATGTATGTTCGCATTATCGAATGTGTAATAATTAGTAAGTGCATCAATTACGGCTTGAGGTTTTTGCGTTGTTGCAGCATTATCCAAATAAACCAGCGGATTGCCGTTAACCATTCGCGAAAGGATTGGAAATTCTTTCCGTATTTCATCAACAATAAATCTTCTTTTAACAATCTTTTCTGTATTGATCAATTGAACCTCTTTAAGCCGCGTTACTCCCAAATATTCGGTTCATCCGCGTTTAATTTTGTTTTATGTTTTCTATTTCAACTTTGTGCAAATGTTCAAATATCATATGGTTAAGCTGTTCTTTCAACGGTTCAATTTTTACCGACTCAATTACATCGTTGGCAAATGCTCGGATGAGCATTGATTTAGCAAGCTCTTGTGGAACTCCTCGTGATCGTATATAGAATTCCGAAACTTCATCAAGATGTCCGACAGTCGCCCCGTGAGAACATTTTACATCATCGGCAAAAATTTCAAGCTGGGGTTTGGTATCTATAGTTGCCGTTTTAGAAAGTAAAACTGTTTTGTTTTGTTGATATGCATTCGTCTTTTGTGCATCGCGTCGGACAATAATTTTTCCGTTAAAAACCGAGCGCGCATTATCGTCAAGAATTCCTTTATAAAGTTCGTTGCTCATGCAGTTTGGTTTCGCGTGATCAACAAACGTATGATTATCAACATGCTGCTTTCCGTTAGCAAGAGTTAAGCCGTAATAATGTGTTTCTATAAATTCACCGTCGAGAACTGAATTAATATCATTTCTAACAATTGCACCGCCGAACGTTAAATTAAAATGATTGAACAAACTGTTTTTCTTTTGATCGGCTTCAACTTTTTCTATGTGAAACGAATTCTCGTCTTCATTTTGTACCTTATACAATTCAACGATTCCATATTCGTCAACGTAAACTTCAGTTACGGAATTATTGAAATAAACATTCTCACCCGTGCCTGCATAATTATTTATAATTCTTATTTGCGAATTTTTGCCTGCAATAATTAAATTTCTCGGCAGCGATAAAAAATTTTCTTTTCGGCTTGAATTCAAATACAAAACCTGAACCGGTTTTTCCACCACAACACCATCGGGTACAAAAACAAAAAGTCCGTCATATAAGTACGCAGTATTTAGTGCGTTGAATGCGTTTTCATCCTTCACAAGCTTGTTAATATATTTATTAACCAACTCCGGTTTTTCCTTAGCAATTTTTTTAAGACTCCTAATCACAACATTTTTTGGCAGATCACCGATATCACTCAGTTCTTCCGAAAAAATACCATTTATGAAAACAAGTAAATAGCTTTCGAAATCTTTAAAGATGTATTTGTCGATATCATCCTTTTTTACCGATGGCATTTCTGAATTTACTGCCGGGACAAAATCATATTTTAACAATTGGGATACGTCCGTGTATTTCCATTCTTCATTTCGCGTTGTCGGAAAATTTAATTCGTTCAATTTCTCCAAAGCATTTTTTCTAACTTCGTGAAGAAATGATTTTGATTCACCGTTAAGTTTGCTTTCAAACGTTTTGAAATTATCGACGTACCAATTATTTATTTTTTTATTATCTGTACTTTTGCTCATCTATTCACCATTAAGCTTTCTGTGATTCAAGTTCGGCATTTTCGGCCGCTTCAGTTTTTACCCAATCGTAACCTTTTTCTTCAAGTTCAAGCGCCAAATCTTTTCCGCCAGATTTGATTATTCTGCCGTTATAAAGTACGTGTACAAAATCCGGCTGAATATAATTTAACAAACGCTGATAGTGCGTAACAACAAGCACTGCGTTGTTTTTGTTGCGGTAAATATTCACTCCGTTTGAAACTATTTTTAACGCATCGATATCAAGGCCTGAATCAGTTTCATCAAGCAAAACAAATTTTGGTTCGAGCATCAACATCTGGAAAATTTCGTTGCGTTTTTTTTCACCGCCGGAAAAACCGACATTCACGGAGCGGCTGATTAAATTGTCATCCATTCCGAGAACTTTTGCTTTTTCTTTAATAACCTGTAAAAATTCTTTCGGCGTTAACTCGGGTTGACCTTTGTATTTTCTTATTTCATTCAAAGCAGTTTTTAAAAATGTTGCGTTGCTAACGCCAGGAATTTCTATCGGGTATTGAAATGCGAGAAACAATCCTTCGCGCGCGCGGGTTTCGGGATCCATATCCAACAAATCTTTTCCTCCGAATAATACTTCACCGCCAGTGACCTCGTAACTTTTATTTCCGGATAAAACATTTGCCAAGGTACTTTTACCCGATCCGTTGGGTCCCATAATTGCATGGACTTCGCCAGCTTTTATTTCAAGATCAATACCATTAAGTATTTGCTTCTCTTCAATCTTAGCTTGTAAATTTTTTATTGATAACATTTTATTTCCTTTAATTTTGCTTTTAGCTATTCGAACTAATATTTATTTGAAAATTTTTCTGCACTCTACACTCGTCTCTCTTCACACACTATCCAACGCTTCCTTCTAATGAAACTGCAAGTAATTTTTGAGCTTCAACAGCAAATTCCATGGGTAATTCGTTAAAAACTTCTTTACAAAATCCGTTTACAATCATGTTCACTGCATCTTCAGAAGAAATACCTCTTTGATTTAAATAGAATATTTGATCTTCACCGACTTTTGAAGTTGTAGCTTCGTGTTCAACTTTTGCGGTATTGTTTTCTACTTCGATATATGGAAAAGTATGTGCGCCGCATTTATCACTCATCAGCATCGAATCACATTGAGTGTAGTTACGTGCGCCCTCAGCGTTTTTACCAATTCTAACAAGTCCCCGGTATGAGTTATTACTTTTTCCCGCGGAAATTCCTTTGGATACAATTGTACTTCTAGTGTTTTTGCCGATGTGAATCATTTTGGTTCCGGTATCTGCTTGCTGCATATTATTCGTAACGGCAACCGAATAAAACTCGCCGATTGAATTATCGCCTTGTAGAATACAGCTCGGATATTTCCAAGTAATTGCCGAACCGGTTTCAACTTGCGTCCAGGAAATTTTAGAATTTTTTCCACGGCACGCACCGCGTTTTGTAACGAAGTTGTAAATTCCACCTTTGCCGTCTTTATCGCCCGGGTACCAGTTTTGAACTGTTGAATATTTTATTTCTGCATTATCGAAAACTACTAATTCAACAACAGCAGCGTGCAACTGGTTATTATCTCTTATGGGAGCGGTGCATCCTTCAAGGTAACTTACATAAGCGCCTTCTTCGGCAACAATTAATGTACGCTCAAACTGTCCTGTTTCTTGCGAGTTGATTCTAAAATAAGTTGACAACTCCATCGGGCATCTGACACCTTTGGGAATGAAAACAAAAGAGCCGTCTGTAAATACTGCTGAGTTTAATGATGCAAAATAATTATCGGTGTATGGAACAACTGAACCTAAATATTTCTTTACAATATCTGGATGATTTTGAATTGCCTCCGAGATCGGGCAAAAGATTATTCCTTTTTCCTTTAATGTTTCTTTAAAGGTTGTAGCAACAGAAACCGAATCGAAAACAGCATCAACCGCAACACCGGAAAGAATTTTTTGTTCATCGAGCGGAATGCCGAGTTTTTCAAAAGTTTTTACAAGCTCAGGATCAACTTCATCCATAGAATTAAGTTGTGGTTTTTGTTTCGGTGCCGAGTAATAACTGATGTCTTGATAATCTATTTTGGAATATTCAACATTCGGCCAATGCGGTTCTTCCAATTTCTGCCAATATCGAAATGCTTTTAACCGCCATTCAGTCATCCAATCGGGTTCATTTTTCTTTTTGGAAAGGAATCGTATTACATCTTCATTCAAACCTTTTGCTACTGTTTCAGTTTCGATATCAGTAACAAATCCCCATTTATATTCAGATGAAGTAACATCATCCAGTACTTTCATATCGTCGGAAATCTCATCTGTTTGTTTTGCTGTTTTTTCATTTATTTCGTTCATTTTCGCTATTTTTTTAATTTTTAGATTTAAACGTATTTAATCTGGAAAAAAATGTCAAGATTAATATTACAAACTGTATTTTTATGGAAATCGTTCCCAAAATTTTTGACTAGAAAAATTTTTAAATGTGATCACTTTTTGATCATTACACATCAGATTAGAAAATACTATTTCAGGTGTTGTTGTGAAGGCTTAGAAGAGTCAACAATAAATAATCATTTTGGTATGAATAAAAAATGCGCGTATAATTAATATGAAATAATTTTTAAACGAATGCGAGTGCCCTTAGTATCGCATAAGCCCAAGGCAGCACTTTAATTTCATTATTATATATTATTTTTTCAATTTCATCTTTAGATAAAAATAATATTTCCTGTTCTTCCAGATCATCTTTTACAGACTCGGCTATTTTAACCGAATTTTTTGCGAGAAAGAAAAATCCTTTGCCGCATCCCCTGTTTGCGTCAACAACAAAACTTCCGAGATTAATCCACTCATCGGCGTTGAAACCGGTTTCTTCCAACAATTCTCTTTTAGCAGCTTCCAGTGGTTCTTCGTCTTTTTCGACGTAACCGCCAACAGGCGCAAGCACAATCCCATCAACAGCATATTTAGTTTGTTTGAAAAAGATAAATTTTCCATTATCAGTAATTGCAACAATATTTACAAAATTGGGCAATACAATCCACGGCCAATTTTCAATTATTTTTTCGTTATGCAATTTTATTTTATGGTTTTGTAAAGTTAAAAACTTACCATATTCAATAATTGTTTCATTAGAAAGAGTTTTCCATTTTTTCATTTGCTATCTGTCATATTAAATTTATTCTTTTGGAACTATAACTCCCTTTTTAAGGATTATATTGGCATAAAGCGAAATTTCTCCAGTAGCAATAATTGCATAAGCACTTTTAGCACGCTCATAAAATTCAAACCGCTCTACAAATTCGAAATCATCAAATTTCTCTCGGCTCTCTTTGATAATTCTAGAATAAGTATTCCATATAAAAGGATTGGTTTTATCCCCAGGAACAACCTGCATTAAAGAGACCGGTTTATCAACATAGGTATCAAGCGGTAAAAATTTTAACACCGCTTCTAGAATTTCCGGTATCCCGTGACCATCAAGCCGGATTAATCTTTTTGCATTAGATGCAGAAGGAAAATTGCCGTCGGCTATTACAATTTCATCCCCATGCCCCATCTCCATAAGAACTTTTAATAGTTCCGGAGAAAGTATTGGGGGAATATTTTTTAACATAAAATCCTCTCTAATTCACTACCTAAAAAATTATTGATACATTCTTTGCCTATTAATTTCAAACAGGAGAACTCCCGTTGCTACAGAAACATTAAGCGAATCAATTTTACCCTGCATTGGTATTTTAACTAAGAAGTCGCAATTATCACCAACCAATTTCCTAATTCCTTTTTCTTCATTGCCCATTACCAATGCCATCGGCATTTTATAATCCAATTCCGAATAATTTTTTGAATCCGAGATTGATGTTCCCACAATCCAATAATTTTCTTTTTTTAGGATCTCAATTGCACGCACAAGATTATTAACGCGACAAATTTTAAGATGTGATACCGCACCGGCTGAAATTTTTTCAACTATATCGGTTATTGGCGCACTCTGGTTTGTTGTTATTATTACTCCATCCACACCGCCGCACTCGGCTGTGCGCAGAATAGCGCCAAGATTGTGGGGATCTTGAATTGAATCCAGCAAAAGCAGAAGAGGATATTTTTTTGATTTTGCTTCATCAATCAGTTCATCGAGTTCGTAAAATTTAAAAGCGCTTTTGAATGCAATTACACCCTGGCTGTTTATGTCGCCCGATAATTGACTAAACTTCTGTTGTGAAAGTTGAGAGATTTTAATACCGTGTTTTTTTGCTGCTGTGAATATCTTGCTGATTGCATCCCCGTGCTGTCCGAAAGCGATATAAATTACTTCGAGTTCAGCCCCGGAATTTATTGCTTCTAAAACAGGTTTTCGTCCGTAAATTTTCAACGGGTTACCTTTTTATCAATTAACGAAAGAGGTAATTATTTTTTCTCGGGAAAAGAAAATTCATCTTCAGCAACTTCGAACTTGCAGAACAGCCGGTTATTTTTCTTTTTAGGCTTGTATTGTTTTATTAACAAAATTTCTTTTTTGAAAATATTGAAATGGTATTCGCCGGTATTTATTGCGCCGTCCTGTTTTACAACATTTACTATATAGTCGCCTATCAAATCTTCAAATAAAATTTCTGTACGTGCTGGAAGAATTTGCGGAACAACGTTTGTCTTTGCCTTTAATCCCATCAAAATAAAATTGAGAACATTTTTTTCTTTAATTACTTCAACGGAAACTTCATACGCAAAACTTGTAAACTCAACTATAGTTTCGATTGCAAAAGCATAAAATTGTTTTTGAATTTTTTCGTCATACTTAAAAAATGTTTTACAAATGTACTCAAGTTTATCGGGTTTCTTTGTAGGAACAGCATCAAGTGCAGTGTGTGCTTTCTTTTTGCGAGTTTTAGGAATTTTGGGGATATCCTTTAGTTTGCGTAAAGACATTTATTTCTCCAGTACAGTTTCAATGATCTTTGCAAAATCATCTTTCTTCAAATTAATCTGATTCCCATCCTTCATATTTTTAATAACAACTTCATCTTTTGCAAACTCATCACCGCCGATAAACATAACAAACTTGGTATTCAACCGGTTTGCTTCTCTCATTTGAGCTTTAACACTACGATTTAAATAATCGATTTCAACTTTCAAATTTTTTCTTCTTAATTCCAATGCCGCTTGAAATGCAAAATTTCTTAAAGATTTATCGAGCATAACGAAATATAAATCAATGCTGTCATCGTCGGTAGAAAGAGAATTTTCATTTTCGCAAGCGAGCAAAACTCTTTCCATTCCCGCAGCGAAACCAACTCCGGGTAAATCGTTTCCACCGATTTGTTGAATAAGCCCGTTGTATCTTCCGCCGCCGCAAAGAGCCGACTGCGATCCAACACTTCCGCTTACAATTTCAAACGTTGTGTGTGTATAATAATCTAGTCCCCGTACAAGTTTTGCGTCAATCTCAAAAGGTATTTTTGCAGCAAATAAAGTTTGTTTTACACTTTCAAAATGATCTAAACTCTCATTGTCAAGATGTTCCATTAGCAAAGGGGCGTTTGTCATTAAATTTTGATCGCGTTCATCTTTGCTGTCGAATATCCTTAATATATTAGTTGTAAATCTTTTCTTACTTTCTTCAGAAAGTTTATCAAAGTTAGGAGTTAAAAAATCTTTTAGAATTTTTTTATATTCTTCGCGCGATGAAGGAACGCCGAGAGAATTTATTTTTACAGAAAGATTTTGCAATCCGAGCGATTTGAAAATATCATAAGCGACAACTATCATTTCCGAATCAAGCAAGGGATCGAAACTTCCGATTGCTTCAGCGCCGAATTGATGGAATTGTCTGAACCTTCCTGCTTGCGGGCGTTCCTGGCGAAACATCGGACCAATGTAATATAATTTATTTAGACTTTGTTTTTTTTCCAACGAGTGCTCGACAAAAGCTCGTACAACGCCCGCTGTCATTTCGGGGCGAAGTGTTAAACTTTCTCCGCTTCTATCCAAAAACGAATACATCTCCTTGCTTACAATATCTGTTGCTTCACCAATACCGCGCGCAAATAAAGATGTGTTTTCGAAAATAGGAGTACGAATTTCGGAATAATTATAATTCGCCATTGTTGTGCGAATTATAGTTTCAAGATAATGCCACTTTTTTATATCGGATGGAAGTATATCACGAGTACCGGTAACAGCTTTAATCATTTTGCTGTTCCCGGCTATGATAATTCAAAATATTGTTTCTCTTCATCATCAAACAAAGAATAAATTTCATCAACAGAATTTGCTTTTGCAAGACTCTCGCGGAATTCGTCTTTGTTCATCATGCGTGAAATTCGGCTTAAAAGTTTGATATGGGGACCAACTAAATTCTCTTTACCAACAAGTAAAAAAATAAGATTGACCGGTTGGCTATCGAGCGCTTGAAAATCAATAGGATTATCAAGTTTTCCGAAAGCCGCAACAATATCGGTTACACTTGCAGTTTTTGCATGAGGAATTGCAAAACCTTTGCCGACACCGGTAGACATAATTTTTTCTCTATCGTGAACCGAGAGACGCATATTTTCAATGTTTGAAACACGTTCATCGTCTTTAAAAAGATCGATTAGTTCATTGATTACTTCCATTTTAGAAGTGCCTTTTAAAGACGGAACAATTTTGTCTTTTCTTAAAATATTACAAATCTTCATTTAGCCCTACATCCGTTTTAAGTTTATACAAATTTACAAAAGCATGCTGCTTTAAGCAATTAAACCTAATAAAATCCACAATCATTTTTTCAACGCTAAAGGATAGTGCAACCGTTTCGAATACAACTATTTATCTTAATTATTATTAAAGATATGGGAAAGTTATCCAATTACATATGAATGTTTTAATGAGGAAGCTTTAGAAGTTTATAACATCTGGTTTAAAAGTTTTATTTATTTCTTCATTAATAATCGTATATCGTTTTTTATATCCGTTTGTTCTCTTAAAAGAATTTTCATCTTGTCTAATTCTTTCTTGGATTTCCTCTTTAGTAACGGTTGGCTTTCGTAAAATCCTAATGTCTCTGTTGAGTCTCGGATCTATTTGATAAACTATAGGTGTTTGAGGTTGAATATTTCTACGCTGTAAAACTTGATTTTGATTTACAACAATCGGGCTTCTGTTGGTTATAACAACAGATGGAACAATACTCATAGAATTTTTTATCAGTTCCTTTTTCTTTCGGGAAAGAAGAAATGATATGGCAATTACAACTATAAGTAGCAATCCTCCATAAATAAGTATTTCAGAAATTATCTGAACGAGTTCCATTTTAACCGATTTTTAATAGTTGCAATGTTACAAGTTGAATGCCACTCAAATAATTTATTTTTAACTGTTTTTTGCATGATGAAAAAAAATAAAGCGTATCAAGTTGAGAATCGGAAATATTTCAATACACCTTTAATAAAATTTTCAAAGACAATTGCGAAATTGATTGCACTAGTTATTATCGACTGGTAAACTCAAATTACATAAACTTATTGCAAAGATATTATTTTTTCACCCTTTATTTAGTGAATATGATATAAATGATATTGACGAACAAAAAATCCCATAAAAGTTTATTATATATTTTTGTAAGTTCTATTAACTATTAATTGCAAATCAATACTGAGATTACATGAACAACGAAATACAAAAATTAATTACGAAATTGGAGCTTGTCCCCCATCCCGAAGGCGGCTACTTTAAAGAAATATATCGATCCGATGATTATATAAAAAAAGATTTTCTGCCTGCGAGGTATTCACAAAAGCGAGTGTTTTCCACTTCAATTTATTATCTGCTTTCGGAAAACCAGGTTTCGCATTTTCACCGGTTAAGGTCCGATGAAACATGGCATTTTTACAGCGGTTCACCATTGATAATTCATTGTATAAATAAAAATTCTGCTTACGAACAAATAAAAATCGGCTCATTATTTTCCGAAAATATTTTTCCCCAGTACACAATAAAACACGGAACTTGGTTTGCCGCAGAAGTTTCGGAAAAGAATTCTTACTCATTAATAGGATGTACTGTTGCCCCGGGTTTCGAATACGATGATTTTGAATTGGCTAAAAGAAATAATTTGGTTGTTCTATTTCCTCAACACAAAGAAATTATATCACGATTAACAAAAGAATGACCCATATAAAATGAATCCAAGAATTGAAATAATCCTCGGCGATATTACAAAGATCGATGTTGATGCTATAGTTAATGCCGCAAATAATACCCTGCTCGGCGGCGGCGGTGTCGATGGGGCAATTCATAAAGCGGCTGGGCCAAAATTACTTGGAGAATGTATTAGGTTAAACGGCTGCAAAACAGGTGAAGCAAAAATTACAAAAGGATATAATCTCCCGGCAAAATATGTTATCCACACCGTTGGACCCGTTTGGCACGGAGGCACAAAGAATGAAGAAACCCTTCTGAAAAATTGCTATAATAATTCATTAATTCTTGCATCGAATTACAAAATACAAACAATAGCATTTCCTTCAATTAGCACCGGCGCATACGGTTTCCCGATTGAGAAAGCTGCTCAAATAGCACTAAATGCAATTAAGATTTTTTTGGAATCCAATAATTCACCTAAACTCATCAAACTGGTTTGTTTTTCAAATAATGATTTTAGAGTTTACAATAATTTTTATAACAAAATTTAATACTTTATTTTTTTGGAGATTATTGGCTTTTATTCATTCCAACCTAAACACACTGTTTTTTTATTCGATAATAGGGCAGACTATATTTTAAAGCTTAAATTTCTTTTAGATTTCCAGGAGTAATTATGAATATAAGAATTGGTATGGGTTTGTATTTGTTTGTTTTACTTTTCTTCTTTGTACAACAAACAAATATTTCAGCACAAAATATTGAATCCATAAATAAACTTACGCTTGAACAGTGCATTGAGTTAACACTTAAAAATAATATTTCAAGAAATACATTCGGTTATTCCGAAAAAATTGCCGAAACAAAATTGAAACAGGCACAATCCGGTTACTATCCTTCAGTTGATTTAACAGCGGTTTATAACCGTATGGATCAAGATCCAAACTTCATAATGCCCGAATCAAAAATTCAAATACCGGCTATAAATCTTGGAAATTTTTCAATTCCAAGTTTAACAATGCCCGTTCCGCAGCAAGATGTAAAATTGGCAGACAAACAAAATATATACGCTGATATAAATATCATCTGGCCGATTTTTACAGGCGGTAAAATTTCTTCCTACGTAAAACAAGCAGAGGCAGGTATAGCAATTGCAAAAAACGACAGCCGCATCAATGATGATCAAATAATTTACGATACAAAAAAATTATATTATTCTGTTTTGCTCGCTTCAAGTTTAGAAGATATTGCCCAGGAAACTTTTGACAGATTAGCCACAACTTTATCTGTTACCGAATCTCTTTATCAAAACGGTTCAGGCAGAGTTACAAAAACCGACTACTTAAAAAATAAAGTTATGGTTGATGCTGTAAAAACTATGCTTGAACAAATAACCGGGGAAAAAAAATCAGCTGTAATTGCTTTAATAAATGCAATGGGTCTTGATTGGCAAACTCAGTTTGAACCGGCCGACACTTCAATTTCCTATAATATAAATCAGACCGAACTAATTGATTATATGAATTGTATGTACGACAATAATCCCCTGTTTGCTAAAATGAATAACGCGATGGATGTTTATAGTTCTAAAGTTGATGAAGCAAAAAGCGACTACTACCCATCCGTTGCATTAGTCGGTGGATATCACAAATTTTTTAGCGGCTACGATTACGGCGTTGTTACACCACAAAACCAGAATGTTTGGATGTTTGGCTTGGGAATGAAATTAAATATTTTCAACGGTTGGCGTACAAGTGCTATGATCGAAGAAAATAAATTGGAGTATGATAAACTAGACAAGCAAAAAGAATATTTGAAAAAAGGATTAACAACAAAGCTTCAATATATTTATCAAAAAATTAAAACAGCCGAGTCAAAACAAGTTTCATCTTTAGAAGCATTAAATTCAGCCGCCGAAAACAGAGAATTAACTGAGAAAGCATATTTTAACGATATAATGGAACTTGAGGATTTGCTTCAAGCACAATTAACAGAAGCTTTTTTTAAAGCACAATATCAAATGACTTTGTTTGAACACGCTGATTTTACAGCACAACTTGAAAACTTAATATCCAAAAATAGATAACCTTATTGGCGATTGAATAATGAATTTATATAAAGTGATATACTCCATTGCAGTCTTTACGTTTTTATTTCCCATTTTCCGAAATGACTTTTACATTGCTCAACAGACAGATACAAAAAACATTATAGTCGGTTACAGCAAAAATATTTTCAGGGGATTTAATGTAAACGATGCAAAGGTAGCTGCGTCTTTAATCGAAAATGCAATATCAAGAGAAAATCGTCGCAAAACCGTTAGCACTTCAATAGTTGTTAACAATGTGGATGATGTTATTGAGCTAGTAAAAACAAACAAGCTCGATTTTGTTTCATTAACCTCAATTGAGTATTTAGCTGTAAAAGACCGCACAAAGATTTATCCTTATTGTGCACCAATCGCAAGAGACAATATAATGAACCGGGTTTTATTGATAGTTAGAAATGATTCTAACATTAAATTGATTGATGATTTAAAAGGAAAATCAATTTCCACATCCTCATTTTACGATGAGGAATACAAACTTCCTACAATGTGGATGAAAACTATTTTTTGGCGGTCTAAGATTAAAGACATAAATAAATTTATCGGTTCACTTAAAGTAAGAGATAATCCTTCAATAATTATTTCCGATGTATTTTTCAAAACAACAGACGCGTGTATAATTTATGAATCGGAATTTGAGACGTTAAAAGAGCTTAATCCGCAGCTTGGCAAACAATTGAAAGTGCTTTTATCATCCGAACCGCTTTTAACAGAGGTCGGCTGTTATACCGAAAATTCAAAAGATGATCCGGATATGAATTTTGTATTGGAAACAACATATAATCTGCATAAAAATACACATGGTAAGAATCTGTTGAAGCTTCTTAAAATTAAAAAGTTGCTGCCTTATAAAACAGAATTAATTAAAAATGCTGATACTTTATACCGTGAATTTGTTTTACTGAAGAAGAAATTTAATTGAACAAAGATAAAGCATGGTTAAAAATTTATTATACAGTTCATCCTTGTTTTTAGCTATATTTTTTTTAGTTGTAGCTATTCAAGGAAGTGATGCAAACAAGAATGCCGATAAAGAATTGGTTTTCCATTTTGCATACAGCAATTTAGTTTTTCAGGATATCGATGCCAGGGACGCAAACGCGGCTCTACTTGTTTATGTTAGACAGATAGAAAAAAATTTTTATGAACGTAGGGGTTTCAAAGTTGTCTTGCGCGCAAAGATATATTATTCTATTGACGAAATAAAAGCGGGATTATTGAAAAATGAATTTGATTTAATCAGCGTTCCTTCGGATCAATTTTTTGAGTTGAAAAAATTTGTTGATTTGGAACCATGCTTGAAAGTAGTTTCGAGCGAAGAGACATTTTCTCAATATGCCTTTATTGCTTCGCAAATAGGCGGTATTAGCAGTTTTGTCGATGTTAAGAATAAATCATTCGCGATGCCGACAAACTATAAGAACTGGCTTGTTGAAAAATGGATTGAAGTTTTATTGCATAGGAATAAGCTTCGCAACATTGGGAATACATTTAAGTCGGTAAATTTATTCAGTACCGAATCCAAAGTTGTTTATGATATTTTTTTCTCAAAAATTGACTGCGGCGTGGTAAGAATGTCGACCCTTAATACTTTATTTGAACTTAATCCGCAATTAAAAAAATCTATAAAAATCCTCTCTGCTTCACCGCAGTTTATACCAAGTATTCTTTCTTATAGAAAGGATAATAAAGCTAACTTACTTGATTTGGTTATTGAAGAAGCCAAGGAACTGCACAAGACAGAAAACGGTAAAAGTATTTTAAAAATATTTAAAGCAATTAGGGTCGACAAATCAAATATTTCGGAATTGCAAAGTGTAAAACTGCTTTTAGACGAATACAATTCTATAATTAAATTGAAGAAATAGTTAGTATTAGAAAATGATTGATATAAAACAGAAATCAACAGATAAAATGAAACAACAATTCCATTTAAGGAAATAATAGTGTCACTGTTATCTCAAATAAAGAATGCAATTATAAATTTTCAAAGAAGAATTTCGTGGAAATTAACACTTTGGGTTTGGTTGTTAATTGTGGCAACAATAATATTTTTTATTTCATTCACAATACCGTTTCAGCAAAACACTGTTTTAAGCCGCATGGATAACGAGGCTGAAGATATAGCTACATCGATTCTTCATGCTAACTCCACTTCTTTAATTACTGAAGAATACGGACTTGTTGTTGACCATTGTATAAATATAGTTAAGGAAAGTAAATCAATATTATATCTTAAACTTGTTAAAACAAACGGATTCACTCTTTTCTTTACAAGAGATCAGTGGGCACAAAAATATGATTCGGTTCATGTAATTGAAAATTCACTGCAGAAAGGTAAGATTGAATATTCCGAATTGATATCAAAAAATGTATATAAAAAATATGTCCCCTATAATTATTCGGGTTTGACATGGGGATGGATTGAAGTTGGCTTGTCGTTGGATTATTACGACCAGAGCAGAAAAGAAATTACGTACCGACTTACCTGGCTGGCCGTTGTTATGGCAGTAATCGGTTTTATTTCTTCAAGTTATTTTGCAAAACGATTAACAGGGCCAATAATATCTTTGGATAATGCGACAAAAGAAATAGCCGGCGGCAATCTTAACGCAAAAACAAAGGTCAAAACCGGTGACGAGCTTGAAAGTCTTGCCGATTCGTTTAACAAGATGACAGACTCGCTAAGAGCCGCCAAAGAAAATCTTGAAGCAAAAGTTAAGGAGCGAACTTATCAGCTTGAAATTACAAACAAAGTGCTGTCGGGTGAAATTGCAGAAAGAAAGAAGGCAGAAATATCTTTACAAAATTCTATTAAAGAAAAAGATGTACTGCTTAAAGAAATTCATCATAGGGTGAAAAATAATTTGCAGATTATAACTTCTTTACTAAATCTCCAAACGAGATATATTAAGGATGAAGAAAACCTGGCGATTTTCCGCGACAGCCAGAACAGAGTAAAATCCATGGCGCTTGTTCATGAAAAACTTTATCAATCACAAAATTTTTCGCAAATCGACCTGCGTGAATATATTATAAATCTTTCATCTTTCATTAGCGAAACATATTCGGGCGGTAATTCCCAAATAAAAATGGAATACGATTTAGAAAACTTGATTTTACCTTTAGATACTGTTGTACCTTTAGGTTTAATTTTAAGCGAACTTATTTCCAATTCTTACAAGTATGCCTTCGCCGGTTCAGATGATTTTGGAAATAACAGAATAAAAATATCAACGATTCGCAATTCGGACGGGCACGATAAAGTGATAGTGGAAGATAATGGTGTTGGTTTGCCCAAAAATCTTAATATCGAAAACACCCATTCACTTGGTTTAAAGCTCGTAAGTAATTTATGTATGCAGATAGACGCGGAATTATTTATTGATACAAACAGCGGTACAAAATTCACAATAATACTCAACAACAATAACAACACATAATGCAAACACCTATAAAAATATTAATTGTAGAAGACGAAATAATAGTGGCAATGGAAATTGAATTTGCGCTTCAATCGAGCGGTTTTAATGTTGTAGGCAAAGCATCAAATTCTCAAAAAGCTTTGGAGCTTGCCGAAAAATTTTTACCGGATGTAATTTTAATGGACATCAATATAAAAGGCAATTCAAACGGAATAGAAACGGCGCTGGATATTTTTAAATTCCACAAACCTGCTGTTATTTTTGTCTCGGCTTACAGCGACAAAGAAACGATGGACAAATTAAAAAAAGTGCAGCCGCATTTTTATTTGTCTAAACCATATACTCATTCAGAGTTAAAAGAAAAAATTGCCGAAGCATTATCAGGAATAACTCCTGCTTAAACAAGAAACAACAATGCAACTCCCCCTACTGCAACAAAAGCGCCGAGTATGGAAATCCACGTTAATTTTTCCTTGTAATAATATCTTATCATAGGCAGCATAATTATCGGACTTGTAGCCATCAATGTTGAAGCAATCCCAATTTTTGAATAAGTAATTGCCACCATACTAAGTGTTATTCCGAAAAATGGACCAAGTATTGCGCCGATGGCAGTGTAGATAAATGCTTTTTTGTCGTTCATAAAAACAGTAATTGGTTTATTGAATTTTTTTGTCATTACCGCTAGCGGATATAAAATTATTACCGATGCAAAAAGTCTCATAAAATTTGCGGTAAAACTGTTTATTGTACCCTCATTCAAAGCAAACTTTGCAAAGATTAATCCAACAGCCTGACCAACCGCACCAAGGAATGCATAAAAAATCCCAAGCTTATCTATTTTATATTTTGAAGAAGGTATTTCCTGGCGTTCGAAAACAACAATTGCAACTCCTGCAATCGTAATTATAATTCCCAACACACCTAAGTAAGATAGATTTTCATTCAAAAAAATGTAGGCAAGTACAGCAGCAATAGCTGGTGCAAGAGCCATAATTAACATCGCAAGCCGTGCACCAATATTTTGATATGCTTTGAATAAAAATGTGTCACCTATTATTAAACCGATAATCCCGCTTACGGATAAAAAGAAAATTTGCCTAAACGAAAGATCAATTTGAATTCCGAATAAAAGCATTGTGATAACAAGAAAAATTATGGCAAGAACCATCCGCGTGATATTCACATAAATTGTATTTATTCTTTGAGAAGCTTCCGAAAACGCTATTGATGTTCCCGACCATAATAAAGCAGTTGCAAGTGCTGCAAATTCCCCGATGTAAGACATATGTTATTATTCTTTGATTGTTAAAATGCTTATGAAAAAAAATATTAAAGTTTTTTCCCCGAGTTAAGTTCATTCCATTTATCTTTAATTACCTTCCATACATAATCTACAGTTATCATTTCCATTGCGTTTTTTTCATCTTCGTCGGAATAATGTTCAAGTATAAGCGGAGATTTTATATTTGCGTTTGATTCACCGTAAGCACCCCAATCCGTTGGATCAGATGAACCGAGAAGCGCAACTACCGTTGTTCTATCTGCAACTGCAACATTCATTGGCCCAGTACAATTGGAGAAAAACAAAGTTGAATTTTTTATAATAGCGGCTAGTTCACCAATACTTTTAGTTCTTTCTGAAACAATCACGTTTGGTCCTAATCCATCAGCAACATTGCGGGCAAGTTTTTCTTCATCGGCGCCCCATGTAATAATTATCTTCACATTTAATTTTTCAACGGCAAGTTTAATTATCTCGCGGAATCTATCCGGCATCCATGCCCGTATTGGTCTGCTTGCCCCGGGATGAATACAAATTGTATTATCTTTTGAAAGATTATTCTTTTGGAAAAATTGATCCGCAAATTTTTGGTCATTTTCAGAAATAAATATCGTTGGGATTTCATCTTTAACAGTGATTCCGAGTGCTTTAACAATATCAAGGTTGCGGTGAATTTCATGGTATCTTCCCGATGGCGCTTCCGCATGAATAGTGTACAAGCCCATTACATTTTTTGGCCCCGAACTAACCCTGTATTTAGCTCCAGATAAAAAAGCAAGCACGGCTCCGCGTTCGGATGTCCAACGCAAATTTATAGCTAAATCAAATTTTCTTTTTCGAAGCTCATAAATCAATTTTAGCTGATTTAAAAACGATTCGTCAACCCTATTGCCCTTAGTTTTGATAACAATTAATTCATTGTATAAAAAACCTTCGGGTAAAATCTGCGTCATCAAATGATTTGAGAGAATCGTAATCTTAGCATCCGGATAATTTTCCCGCACAGCTGCAATTGCGGACGTACTCATTACAATATCGCCGAGCGCACCCCACTTTATTATCAATATATTTTTGACTTCACTTCGCATCATAATTTTAAAATATCAATTGTTTTTTTATAAACCTCATTAGCTGAAATCCCGGAAAGGAATCCTGTTCTTTTTGAGTTTATTTCTTCAACAAATCTTTTCCCGGTAATAAAACTATATGACTCAATATCGTGATAAAAATTCCAGAATGATAAATTATCTTCCGGAACGAGAGCAAGAACAGGTGTTTGTACTGCAACCGCAAGATGACGTGTACCTGTATCATGAGTAATTAAAAGATTACACCTTTTTAGTAATGCACAAGTTTTAGAAATACCCGCTGATGAAATGTTTACAATTTCATTTCCGGTAAATTTAGAATAAATGCTCTCACAGATTATTTTATCCTGAGGGCCCTCTACAAGAACGATTTTTATATTTTTATTTTTTTTCAGTTTATTAATTAACTCAATAAAACTATCTGCCGGCCATATTTTTGTTGGCTCGCTTGCACCCGGATGAATTGCAATTATTATATTGTTTTCGGCAATACCATTTTCACTTAAAAATTGACCAGCCCACTGTTCGTCATTTTCGAACGTAAAAAATTCAGTTCTGGTATTTTCAATGCTACCGGTATACTCTTCGATAATTCTATTATAATAGTTCAAGTAGCTTATTGAATCTTCATCAACTTTTACTTTTCTATTGAACAAGAAACTAAAACTTTGCTTTAACGGTGCAATACGTATTTTAGCGCCCGAAAACCAAGCCCAAAACGCCGTGCGGTCGCCGGGATGCATTGAAATAACTACGTTAAATTTTTCATTTCGAATTTTCTTTATGAATTTAATTCCTTCGATAATTTTATCGAACCCTGAATTTCCTTTCATGCCCGCATCAAATGAAATTATTTTATCAACATTCGGATTATTGGCGAGCACTTCTTCATATCCCTTACGCAAAAGAAAAACTATCTGAGCATTCGGCTCATGCTTTCTTAAAGCTCTTATTCCAGGAGTAGAAACAATCAAGTCGCCCAAATATTTAATATTTATAAGAAGAATCTTCATAAAGAATTGTGACAAATTACTTTAATATAAAAAAAGCGCCCGGTAATAAGGCGCTTTCTGTATTTACTATTTCACTAATTTTTACTCAACAGAATAATTGATAGCAGAAATTCCGGGGAATATTGCAGTAGTATCTAATTCCTGTTCAATTCTTAAAAGCTGATTGTATTTTGCAATACGATCTGTTCTGCTTGCAGAACCGGTTTTAATTTGTCCTGCATTTGTAGCGACAGCAATATCGGCAATTGTAGTATCTTCTGTTTCACCAGAACGGTGGCTTACTACTGCAGTATATCCTGCACGTTTAGCCATTTCCATGGCATCAAGTGTTTCAGTCAATGTTCCAATTTGATTTACTTTTATCAAGATTGAATTCGCAACACCTTTCTCAATTCCTTTTGCTAGGAATTCCGTATTAGTAACAAACAAATCGTCGCCGACTAATTGAATTTTATCACCAACTCTATCTGTCAATAATTTCCAGCCGTCCCAATCAAATTCTGCCATACCGTCTTCGATAGAAATAATAGGATATTGTTTTACCCAACTTGCCCAGTAATCAACCATTTTCTCTGGCGCCATAAATGACTTATCTGATTTAAAGAAGTAATATTGTTTTTTATCCTTATCCCACATCTCGCTGGTAGCGGGATCAAGAGCAATAAAAATATCTTTGCCGGCTTTCAATCCAATTTTTTCGATGGCTTCTAAAATTACTGTAATAGCTTCTTCGTTGGATTTTAAGTTTGGAGCAAAACCGCCTTCATCACCGACAGCTGTATTATAACCTTTTTTCTTTAGAATTGATTTTAACGAATGAAATGTTTCGGCGCCATATCTTAATGCTTCTGCAAATGTTGGAGCGCCGACCGGCATAACCATAAATTCCTGGAAGTCAACATTATTATCTGCATGACTACCGCCGTTCAGAATATTCATCATTGGTACAGGAAGAGTTTTTGCGTTAACTCCGCCGATATATCTGTACAACGGCATACCGAGTGATTCTGCGGCAGCTTTAGCACAAGCCAATGAAACGCCGAGAATTGCGTTTGCACCAAGTTCCGATTTTGTTGGAGTCCCATCCAATTGAATTAAAAAATTATCTATTGAAACTTGATCAAGTGCGTCGAAATCAATCAATTCATCAGCAATTTTACTATTTACGTTTTCAACTGCTTTTAATGTTCCTTTACCAAGATAACGGGATTTATCGCCGTCTCTTAATTCAACTGCTTCATTTTCTCCAGTCGAAGCACCGCTTGGAACCGCTGCTCTACCAACAATACCATTTTCCAGCGTAACTTCAACTTCAACTGTTGGATTGCCACGCGAATCGAGAATCTCTCTTCCCCATACATCTACAATGGTCGTCATTTTACTATCTCCTAAGGTTTATGAATTTTATGTGACAAAAATAATCAAAAAAGACATGCAAATTCAATTTAGTTATTTGTATAATTATACATTTACGAAGAAGATTTTGTAATGACTGATGTTAATAATTATATTTCCTCCGAAAAAATAATTATTTGCCCCCGTAGCTCAGTATGGATAGAGCAGAAGTTTCCTAAACTTTTGGTCGGAGGTTCGAGTCCTCTCGGGGGTACGAAATAAAAAACTTAAGTTTTTTATTGCACTTTTTGTTTTTTTTGTTTAATTCTCTATTGAGTTATAAAAAAATAATCTTCTCAAAATATTTCAATTAAAATTGAACCATAAGTTGTCAATTTGAAATTGTGATATTTCTTTACCTCCGCATATATAAGTTTATTACTGATAGATTAAATAAATATAATCTAGAAAGTTTTATATCATGAACCAAATAAGCCATACAAATGTTTGAATTAAAGATTACGTTATTGTGATATTGCTAACTAAATTAGTTTGAATCCAATTATATATTTACGACATCAAAACAATTCAAGAACTAACAAAATAGGAGGAGAAGTGAAGAAACTGTACATTTATGTTTTTATTGCAATATTTGCATTAGTCGGAGTCGCTAAAACAAATGCTCAATTTAAGGATTTTGGTTTAAAAGGCGGACTTCAGATCAACGGCGTTTTACCTGCAACAGAATTTGAAGATAGAAACGGCCTTGCACTCTCTTCATATATGCTTAGAGGTTTTTTAAGATTTGAACTTTCGGAATTATTTAACGGTGAATTCGGGGTAGGTTACGCTAAATTTTCCGGTAATGATTATAATAACGGAACATATGAATCATCGGGAATTCCTATCGATTTAAGATTATTGATAACACCTTTTAACGCAGAAACTCTCAATCCGTATTTTTATCTTGGAGCCGGTATGTTGCACATAGGACTTGACAAAGCACCTATTTCTGTAGCCGCACAAGGTAATGGCGGTGACGACGGATTTTATGCACATTTTCCATTTGGTATAGGTACTGAAATTGCATTATCTGATTCTTGGATACTCGACGTAGCTGCTGGAGCCGACTATACTTTATCCGAGAGATTAAACGGCTACAAGATTGAAGATTTCAACGACGCGTGGCTTAATGTTGGCGTTGGTATTACCTATGCAGGCGAAAACATGAATTCCGATAAGGACAAAGACGGATTAACAAAACGAGAAGAGCTGGAACTCGGAACCGATCCTAATAATCCAGATACAGACGGCGACGGATTAAATGACGGTGACGAAGTTAAAAAGTACAACACCGATCCTAAACTTGCAGATACCGACGGTGATGGTTTGAAAGATGGTGAAGAAGTATTGAATTATAAAACCAGCCCCGTTAAAGCCGATACAGACGGCGACGGCTTGAATGATTTTGATGAAGTTACAAAACACAAAACCGATCCGTTAAAAGCCGATACAGACGGTGACGGTTTGAACGACGGCGAAGAAGTTAATACTTATAAAACAAGTCCTTTTAAAGCTGATACTGATAGTGATGGTTTGAACGACGGAGCGGAAGTTAAGCAGTTCAAGACCGATCCATTAAAAGCCGATACTGATGGAGGAAGTGTACCCGATGGTAAGGAAGTTGAAAACGGAACTAACCCACTCGACCCAAGCGATGATGTTACGCCAAAAGTTGTTGAGAAAGAATTATCATTCGATAACATTCTTTTTGGGTTCGACAAATCCAAATTAACAAAAGAATCTCAAGCTACTCTCGATGCAATTTATGATGCTTTGAACAAATACAGTGAAGCAAAAATTACATTGAGCGGTCATACGGATTCTATCGGTTCTGAAAATTACAATATGAAACTATCTGAAAAGAGAGCAAATGTTGCAAAAGAATATCTTGTTAAGAAGGGATTGAACGCAGACGTAATTAATGTTGAATGGCTAGGTGAAAGTAAACCGGTAGTTCCAAATGATACACCTGCCGATAGAGCTAAGAACAGAAGAACTGAAGTAAAAGCAAAAGTTATGGAAAAGAAGTAATTAGGTTTGTAAGAAGAGAATTAAAGGGCTTGCCGAGGCAAGCCCTTTATTATTTTAAAGTAGCGAATAATCAGAATACTATTTCAATAAATTCATTTTCCCAACAGTTTTATGACTGCCGCATTTGATTTCATAAAAATAAATTCCGCTTAAATATTCGTTATTCTTGATCGAGAGTTTTTCAATATCATCCCCATTTAAAATATGTCAATATCGTTGTAAATAATTTATCAAGCGATTTTTTCTTTGCAGATAGCGAGATTAATCCTTCCTGATTAATTATTAATACAAAAATTACTCCAGTCCGACTTTTCTCATAAGCTGATGGAAACGGGGATCGTCATGAATATCCCGCCAATAAATATTTCTCATAAAAATTAACCCCCCGCTTCTTTCTTCGTAGGCAAGGTCAAGATATTCAAACACTTTATCATATTCTTTCAATCCAACATAAATAACGGCAAAATCAAAATTCAAAGATACATCCGGTTCAATTGTTTTTCTTAATTCAAGTTTTGAAATGCAATCTAACGCTTCTTCAGTTCTGCCTGTAATTGCATATAAATAACCGAGCGGGGTAATTCCTTTTAACGCGTTTTCAGTTTGTAGTTGTACTTCCTTAAAAATATCAAACGCTTCTTCATAATTTTTTGTAAGAATATTTAACCAGCCCAGGCCATATAATGCATTTCTAAATGTCGGATCGAAGTCCAATACTTTTTCGTACAGTTCTCTCGCTTCATCAAATCTTTCAAGATTGAGACAGATATCTGCGTAATATTCCATCACAGGCACTGAAAGCGGGTCAAGTTCAACTGCTTTTTGAATCGTCTTTAATGCATCTTCGTGCCTGTTATTTGCGGTTAAGTACATAGCATAATAATGATGAGCCGTGCAAAAGTTCGGATTTATCTCGAGTGCTTTTTTAAATGATCTTTCTGCGCCTTTCCAATCCCAATCAAAAAATATTCTTACCATTGCAATACTTAAATGAGAAATAGGATCCGTATCGTCAATTGTTAATGCCTTGAATGCAAGTTCTTTGGCTTTTGGATAAGCTGTAATGGAATTTAGATGACCGATGGCGCCGAGGTAAACGTAACACCCGGATAAGTGTGCATACGCTGCAGCATACCGTGGTTCAAGCTCAATTGCTTTTTCGAAAAATTCGATTCCCCTTTTTACGTCGGCTGAAATAAATTTGTTGAAGTGGTACATTCCTTTCAAATAATAATTATACGCATCAATATTATTCGGGCGCGATTTAACAAGCGGTTTATTTATTTCATGACGTGTAAGTTTTTCCCGCAGGATATTTGCTATCCTTCGTGAAATTTCATCCTGAACTTCGAAAATATCTTCAAGATTTCTATCGAAAGAATCCGACCAAATATGGTAACCATCGATTGTATTTATTAACTGCGCAGTAATTCTAACTTTATTAGCTGCTTTGCGAACGCTTCCTTCGAGAACCGTATTTACGTTAAGTTGTTCACCTATTTGGCGGATATCAAGATTCTTACCCTTAAAAGCAAATGCAGATGTGCGTGAAGTTACCTGCAGTCCTTCAACTTTCGATAAAGCATTTAAGATTTCTTCCGTTATCCCGTCACTGAAATATTCATTTTCCGAATCTGAACTCATGTTCACGAATGGAAGCACGGCAATACTTTTATACGATGTTCCGACTTTTAATTTAATTTCGTCCGGTTCCGGTACGTTAAGTCCAATGTTTGAAACAGCAAAGACTTCTATTGGTCTGCGCACATTTTTCAGTTCGAACATCCCGATAAATCTTGTTTGGAATTCCGAATGGTTCTTTATTTCATCGAAGATTTTATCGCTTATTAAAATTCCACCCGGAATGGAGAGTGATTCGATTCTCGATGCGACATTAACACCATCGCCGTAAACAGCATCATCTTCGTAAACAATATCGCCGATATGCAATCCAATCCGAATAGGAATTTTTGGATCGTTATTCATTTCCCGTTGAATATTAATGGCACATCTAACCGCTTCAATGGCGCTTCCAAAAATGCTCAAAGTACCGTCGCCGTAATATTGTAATATTTTTCCTTGATGAACGGGAATTTCTTTTTCTAAAATGCGGCGGTGTTTTTCCCGTAATTGAATCGCACGGTCCTCATCCTCCTGCATAAGCGCAGTATAACCTACCATATCTGTAAACATTATCGCGGCAAGAAGCCGAATATTACCGTCAATCATTGGGTCTAATCACAATTAGAAATGAAGTATATATTAATTCTAAATTTAGTTTAATTAGATGTTATAACAAACCTCACAGTTCCCTTTAAAATAAAAAAGCCGCTGAGGTTAATATTATCAGCGGCTGTAACTGAAAATAAAAAATATTATTCTTCAGTATGGGCCAACCAATTACCGCCGATTGCGCTTAATTGAGTATCGCCCCAAACTTCCGCCAGCAATACAAATCCGTCGCGGGAAACGCCTGTTGCTCTAATCGAATAACGAATTTGTGTTGATTTTACAGCATCCAATAAGGTTGTGCTGACAATTACTTTCGGTTTCTTATCAAAAGGTTTTGCAAATGTAATTTCATATTCAACTAATCTTTTACCTTCGTTTGCATGAAGTGTAAATGATTTGCTTTCTGTTGAGCTATAAAAGAAAGATCCGCTCTGTACTTGTGATTGTCCGTAAGTATATACGCTGGCAAATAAAACTACAGCTAATACTAACATTAATTTTTTCATTTTTCCTCCTTTTGATTGATTAATAGAAACTTGCCCCAAACACTGACTCAAAGTTCTTAATAATTGCTCATTTTGTCAATAAAAGAATTAATTATGTGATTAGGTTCAAAATTCCATTTTGTATGAATTCCTAAAGCTCTAGTTCCAGCTTCATCATCTTAAATGTCTCTTCAATAGAACGCGGTTTGTAATTTAACTCTGTTTCGGCTTTTAAAGTAATTAACCCGGACTTCAAAGGGCGCGGCGCAGGTTGATTTAATGATTTTGTAATAATCGGCTCAATTAATTGTTTATCAAGATCGAAATAATCTGCTATTCTCAATGTAAAATCATAGCGACTTAAAACTTCCTTGCCCGCAATATTATAAATTCCTTCTTTCTTGAATTCAATTACTTTATTTACAGCCGAAACAATATCATCAACATAAGTCGGGTTATTAATTTGATCTGTTACAATTCGAATTGTTTGGTTGGCTTTAAGAGAATTGTAAACCCATTTTACAAAATCAGGTCTGCCGGATTTTGCAGGTCCATATAAAACATTAGTTCTAAAAATTGTATAACGAACTCCGCTGATTTTAACCGAGTTTTCGCTCGCAAGTTTTGTTCTGCCGTAATAACCGAGCGGATTCGGTTTAGCATCTTCGGAATAAGGTCCGTTCAGCCCGTCAAAAATATAATCAGATGAAATATGAATAAGATGCGCGTCAACCGTCCATGAATACAAAGCAATATTTTCAACACCGTTTACATTAATTTTCCATGCGGTTTCTCTTTCGCTTTCGGATTTATCAACATTAGTATAGGCGGCGGCGTTAATTACATAATCCGGGAAAAAACCCAATATCAATTCCCTAACTTTATTCTTTTGAGTTATATCCAAACATTTATAATCAACATTGGGGATAAAAGACTTTTCCTCAGCGGATGCACAAAGCAGTTCAATTTTGCCTGAGTTCGCGTAAAATTCCGCAAGCCGTTGCCCAAGCATTCCGTTCGAGCCAATGATTAAAATTCTTGTTTTTATTTTCGGTACATCATTCATTTTCTGCTATCATTATTTTATTAATCCATTTTTTATCGAAAAGGAGATTTTCTCTGCTGAATTTGCTACAGTTATTGCGGCAGCTTTATTGGCCTTTTTTAATGATTCTTCCAAATTCCCGCCGCGAAGATAGGAATAAAAAAACACCGCCCCAAAAATATCACCGCAGCCGATTTTGTTTTTAACAATTACTTTTTCTGCTTCGAGGAGTATTTGTTTAACAATATTTCCCCCTTTGTAAAATGCAGCAACGCCATTCTCCCCTTTTGTAACAATTAGAATTTTTACGCCTGTATTTAATATATACTCTACCGCCGGTTCTATTTTATAATCAACGATAGTTGTCAATTCGCTTTCGTTGCATTGAAGTATATCAATATTAACAAGCCATTTTTCTATTTGCAGAATAGGGCGGAAATTTCTTTTCATGTTTTCATCCACACCGCGGGCAAGCGTGTGAACATCAAAATAAATTAATCCTTTATATGCATTACGAATCTTCTCAATGTTATCAATAGAAATATCAAAACCCGTAATCATGTTAATTAAAATACCGTCGAAGAAATGCCAGTCATTAATTTTATCCATAGAAAGTTCTACTGAAATATTTTTATATACTTCTTCCCTTTCACGGTCGTCAAAATTCCTAAGAAAAACTTCCGGCATATCGTCCAGGTTAAAGGCAAAATCAAGATTTGCTTCATAATAGTTGAAAAATAATTCTTTGTTTCTATCATTAATCCCGGTTACAAGATAAATTACATCTGCCGTATCTTTTACAGCATTCATTCCCGTAAATGAATAAAATATTCCGCCGGGTTTGATTGTATTGTCAATATGGTCAATTATGGAATGACCGATCAATAAAATTTTCATAAGAAAAAATTGCTTATTTTGAACTGCGTTATTGGTTTAATTTGTTGTTTATTAAAATAACCAACATGTTTTAAAAAAGGCAATGAAGATATCATGAAAATAGGAATAACTTGTTATCCCACTTACGGCGGTAGCGGTGTTGTAGCGACAGAACTTGGATTAGCTCTTGCGGCTCAAGGCCACGAAGTTCACTTTATAAGTTATGCAATACCCAAAAGATTAAACAGGTTTGTGGAAAATATTTTTTTCCATGAAGTTGAAATAAGCAACTACCCGCTTTTTGAACACTCTCTTTACACGCTTGCATTAACTAGCAAAATGCTCGAAGTTATTGAATATGAAAAACTTGATTTGATGCACGTACACTATGCAATTCCACATGCAATGAGCGCATACCTTGCAAAGCAGGTAAGAAAAAAAACAAACAAGGATATAAAATTTATAACAACACTCCACGGTACCGATATTACACTTGTAGGATTAGAGCCCTCTTTCATGCCGCTTGTAAAATTCAGCATTGAAGAAAGCGACGGTGTTACAACAGTATCGCGGTTTCTGAAAGAGAAAACATTAACTAATTACAATATTCAAAAAGATATTGAAGTGATTTACAATTTTATTGATACCGATATTTACAAACCTATAAATGATTTATGCTTTCACAAACATATTGCGCCAAACGGTGAAAAAATTTTAGCACACACTTCTAATTTCCGCGCTGTAAAAAGAGTAACGGATACAATTCATGTTTTGGCAAAAGTTAAAAAAGAAATACCTGCAAAGCTTTTATTGATTGGCGACGGGCCTGAGCGAAGTGATTGTGAACGTCTTGTACGTGAACTTGATTTGCAAAAGGATGTTTTATTCCTCGGCAAGCAGGACGCATTGATAGAACCTCTAAACGCAACCGATGTTTTTTTAATGCCTTCGCAATCCGAAAGTTTTGGTTTATCCGCGCTCGAAGCAATGGCTTGCGGAAAACCGGTTGTGAGTACTTCCGTGGGCGGCTTACCTGAATTGGTTTTACACAATGAAACAGGGTTTATAGCCGAGATTGGTGATGTTGACAGGATGGCAAAATATACAATCGATTTATTGACTAACGAAAAGAAGTACAATAATTTTTCAAAAAATTCGCGTGATAGAGCGGTAAACTTTTTTGATAAAAAACTTGTACTGCCAAAGTATGTGGAATACTACGAGAAGGTTTTAAACTCCTAAAATCTTGCTCTTATTCATGCCCTTGCTCTGTCTCTATGACTTTTAAAAAATATGTATAAAAAAGGCGGCACTGATCTTTCCCCCAAAAAGCAGATACAATTATTGAAAAATTAGATCAGTTTTTCGTACTCCAAGGGACTTTTGTACTCGATTGCAGAGTGTAACCTTTTCCTGTTTTGAATTTTACTCAACAATTAATTCATTCCTGTTTATTGTTACTTTTTTAAGGAATGGCAGTGAGTGATTTCCCTTTTTATTGGCGCAAATAATTTTTAATGAATATGAACCTTCTTTCAATAAATCAATTTCAAAAGAAAGAATACTTGTTTTTTTATCGAACGAAAAATCAACTTCATTCTTATCCCAAAATACTTGAATTGATTTTGTATCGATGCCGGATGAATCTTTCAAATAAAATGATGCTTTTAATTTACCGTTCTTAAATTTTGTGCTGTCGTTCAACAATTCTACTTCAGGAATGCCTGCTTTAAAATATTTTGCGATTCCTCTAAATATTCCCCATGCTTGAATTTGATTAAATGTCTCGTCGTTCAATCGCAATTCTTCCAAACGGCTTGTGTGAAATGCGCATTCAACAAGTACAGATGGAGTATTTGTTTTTCTTAAAACTGAAAATCCCTCACCGGGATAAATTATGTAATCCGAATAAGTGCCGTCGAAAGAACCGAGACCGCCGGGATTACCCATAACATATGAAAGATCGCGCTGGATATATTTTGCCAAATCTCTTTCGTTCGGTTCGTATTCGTAATCTGTTTCTTTTGCGTGGTAATAAACAGATGTATAATTGGTTGAATTGTCTTCCGCTTTGCCCGGTGCATTATGATGAATGCTCACAAAAATATCGGCTTCACTTTTGTTTGCGATCTCGGAACGTAAAGCAAGCGGGACAGTTTTATCCTCTTCTCGCGACATTTCTACATTTGCGCCTGCTTTCAACAAATAATCCTTTAGAAATAGTGAAACCCGCAAGTTTACATCGGCTTCGATTATATCACCTTTTAAGTTTTTGTTTTTTCTGTCCTCGCCGCCGTGTCCCGGATCTATAAATATTTTTTTGCCAGTTAAATATTTCCAATAATATTTTATTGTGCTGTCTCTATTTGATGTTTCTTTCCAGTCCGGCGGAATTTCGTAAATAGGATATTTTGAAGTTGAACATTGAATGAATATAAAAGCAAATAAAAAAATTTTTATACAGTTTAGAATTTTACGCATCTGTTCCCTTCCAGAGCAAAATTGCATTTGCTGCAGTGATTTAGATTCGGTTTATAATTACGTTGGACAATCTTTACAATATCATTACTAATGTCTTTTCCAAAATTATTCAGTTCCGCTTTCGTAATACTTTTAACAACAAATTCATCGGGGTGTTTAATAAAAATCAATCGCAATTCATAAGCAGTATATTTAGGATAGAGTTTTGTTAAAATATATGCATAGAATTTTAACTGCGGCATATAACTTTCTGCGCGGTATTTTATTTGTTCGGCATCGATATCGTCTGTTTTATAATCGACGATAACCAATTTATCATCTTCATAAATAAGTTTATCTATAATTCCGAAAAGATAATGATCTCCCTCTTCGCAATAAATTTCCAGTTCGTTCTTAATTTTTTTTGCTTGTTTTAATTCGCCGAATATTTTTGAAGACACAAACTTTTTCAAATCGGAAACGATAGATGTTTTCAAATCACTCGTTAAGACTGCGACAGCTGCGGCTTCACTTAAAATATTTTCATCGACAATTTCCTCCAATTTATCAACATCGAATTCATCTTTTAAAATATTATGAATTATCCTGCCTTTAACATCTCCGAACGATTTCGAATCGTCATCTTCTTTTTCATTAAACTCGTAAACATTCTGTTGTTTTTTTATGAAATTAAAAATCGTCGAATAACCAAGATCGTAAGTTAATTCATATTTCACAGGGCATTGGGTAAACATAGAAATCTTTGTCGCCGAAATAATTTCTTTTTCGGGAACATCGCCGATTTTATCTATTAAGTATTTTGTTTCATCGATATTATCAACAACATTTTGAGGGAGTGCCGATTGTGCTTTTTTTTCTTTAACAATATTTATATCGAGATCAACATCTTTATCATACCTGTCATAATTATCTTCTGCACTTTTCATAAAGGTAACTTTACCTGATAATCTATTTTCTTCATCGTAATTGAGATTAAGCCCTTCGTTGAAAAGTTGGAAGAACGAATCACGCTGTGCTTTATATTCTTTATGAGCCGCTGAGATAAACAAATAATTCTCAGCGCGGGTAACGGCAACGTACAAAAGCCGCTTTATCTCAGCAGAATTCTTTTTATGATTTATAAAATTATACAACTCCGCAACCGGTGCGGAAACATATTCTTCAAAATAATTATTGTTCAACGGCACTTTTGCTATCAAACCAAATTCTTTATCAATATTTAATCCTCGCGTTTTAACGGAATCCTCACGCGCATAACCGTTGCAACCGTAAAGAAAAACCGCTTTGTATTCTAACCCCTTTGCCTGATGAATTGTTAAAAGTTTTACGGTGTTATCATCCTGAGCAACCTGTGCTTGCCCTTCATCTTCCATCGTCTCAATCGATTCGCGTAAGAATGTTGTAAAGTCGTAAAGAGTTTTGAAGCTTTTTTCAGAAAATGATCTGGCTAGAACAAGAAGCTTTTCAAGATTAGCAAGTTCCTGTTCGGAATTTTTTCTAGATGCTGCTACAGCCCAGTATCCTGTTTGCAAAAGCATTCTTCTTAATAATATGAATATCTCTGAGTTAAAACTGAAAAGTGAATGTTCTTCAAGTTGAGATATAATTTTATTCAGTTCATTTTTAGACTTCGCATGCCTTTTAAGCTTGCTGTAAAATGTATTTCCTTCCTCTAAAGAAATCTCGAACAAATCGGCATCGGATAAATTATAAAACGGTGAACGTAATATTCCTACAAGAGCAGCATCGTCGTCATTATTTAATATAAAGGAGAGATAATTATAAACATCATAAATTACCTGCCGTTGATAAAAACCTTTACCGCCAACTATGGAATAAGGAATATTATGTTTTACAAATTCATCTTCGAGTTCCTTAAATAAATTTCTTTTTCTGCAGAGTATCCCTATTTCGTTTAATTCTGTTTCACCCTTTGAAATCAGCTCAAGGATTCTTGATGCTACCAATTCTGCTTCGGTAATTTCTTTCTCTTTATCCGCCAATAAAAATTCAACACATGCTTTTTCATTTTCACTTTTAGCGCATACTAATTGGTTGTATGCAACCTCGTTAAAAATTTCCAGCGGTTTATCAAATAGTTTTTCGAATAATTTATTCGTGAATAAAATAAGCTGCGGGGCCATTCTAAAACTATGGGGAAGATTAAGAAGTTTACCGCCCTCGGCTTCAGTTTCAATATCACTTTTTGTTTTGTTGAACACGCGCAAATCTGCATCGCGAAATCTATAAATGCTCTGCTTTTCGTCGCCAACAACAAATAGATTTCCATGTTTCAAGTTATCGAGTACAGGCATAAATATTTTATACTGAATTTCGTCTGTGTCCTGGTATTCGTCAATCATTATATATTTGAATTTATTCCTCAGGTATTCCTGGACTTCATCAAGTTTGATTAGACCAAGTGTGAAAAGTAAGATGTCTTCAAAATCAAGAAAGCCTTTTTGATGTTTTTTTGAGTTATATATACTTGCCGCGTGTTCGTGAACAGAAAGAAATATTTTTCCAAACCTTGCCATTTCAAGCGACGATGCCTCCGGTTCAACTATTTCGAAAAACGGACGCAGCTCGTTAAATAATTTTTCTGCCGTATCAATTTGTAATTGGAAATCATCTCTTTCCTTTGTAAGGTATTTTGTTTTCTTAATTGTTCTCTCACTCTTTGTAACAATTAGTTTGTCAATCTGATTGATAACTCCGATCTTCTCAAAAAGAGATTTACTACTATCGTATTTTCGTAAATATCCGGCAATCTCTCCTGCTAATTCATTTCCATTAGTCTGTTTTAAAACATGACTATTTATTTCCTTTACCGCCCTTATAACATCGGTTAAAGATTTCTCAAACAATTTTATAAATGTTTCTTCGAACATTACATTAAATCTGTTCGATATTTCACTTTCGGGCTTCTCATAAATTACATTAAGATTTTGTTCAATTGTTTTTCGCTGACGTACAGATGTGATTAAATGATTAAATAGAGTTTGTTTAGAACCGAAAAATCTAATCAAGTATTTTACGTTTTCACTATGAGAAGCGTTTGTGATTAGATGATTGACAGCTTCATCAACTGAAAGTTCGATTAATTCATCCGAAGTATTTTGATCAATAGGTATAAAGCTTACATCGATTCCGGCTTCCGGCGCAAACTCTTTAAGTATATTAATGCAAAAAGAATGTATTGTTGAAATACTAGCCGAAACAAGCTGACGCCGCACAGATTCCAATTTTTCAAGTTTTATTTCATCATTCTCAATTTCTATTCTAGCCTCAATTTCAAAGGCAATTCTTTTATTCAGTTCACCCGCTGCTTTATCTGTAAAAGTTATTGCGACAATATTATCTAACTCGGTATTTTCGCTCAGCAGTATCTCAACAAATCGTTTTGAGAGTACGAACGTTTTACCCGAACCGGCATTTGCGGTTAATAAAATATTTGACGAGTAATCGAGCGCTTCCTTTTGATATGGAGTTAATTCGCGTTGCACTTTACAGTTGGTATTGTTATAAAAAATGTTGTTCCTTCTTTTGAAGTATTTTTAACTGTAATACTCCCGTTAATGCTTTCCAAAAATTTCTTAGTCATGCTCAACCCCAGACCCATGCCCGATGATTTTGTAGTATAATTCTCATCAAATATTTTATCGATACTTCCCGGCGGTATTCCTTCTCCGTCGTCAATTACCTTAATTAAACATAAATTATTTTCGACATGTACATTCACAAAAATATTTTTGGCGAATGCTTGAATCGAGTTTCGTATAAGATTAACAAAGGTGCGGTTAAGATGATCATGATCAGCGTTGATTAAAATTTCCGCTTCATCACATGATAACTTAATTCTTAATTTCTCATCGAGGAATAGGTTTATTGTTTCTTTTATGGAGTCGACTAAATTGATCTTTTCAATATTTAGTTTAGGCATGCGCGCGAAGTTCGAAAATTCCGAAGCAATATTTTTTAGCGTTTCAATTTGAGCGATAATAGTTGTTGTAACTTTTTCAAATATTCCGTCGAACTTTGGCGATTTGTCATTATACGCTGCAATCAATTGCTGAACAGAAAGCTTCATGGGTGTCAGCGGATTTTTTATTTCATGTGCGACCTGCTTTGCCATTTCTTTCCACGCTGTCTCGCGTTCAAGTTGTGCCATTTCCATTTGGCTTTTGTGCAGCTTTTTAACCATCATGTTAAATCCGCTAATCAACTCTGCAATTTCACCGGAATAATTTCCACCGACTTCAATATTCAAATCGCCGCCGCCGAGTGAACGTGTTGCATTTGTTAATTTTCTAATTGGCGCAGATATTTGCTCTGCTAGTATTGTACTAAAAATAAAAAGCAATATTAGTGCAAGTGAAAATACACCGAACATGAAAATATTAATATCAACATCGGAGAGTGGAACGGAGGTTGTATTAAACTGGCTATTTACTTCAATTAAAAGATCGTTATCCGCAACACTTGATTTCCTAAATACGGAATAGTAAGAATGTTCACCGACTTTATCCTTAACATAAGATTCTTCCAAACGCGATTCGTATAAATCTTTCCATACATTAAACGGCAGCACAGCATCCAATAATCCGGCGTTATAATAGTCGGGTGTTGAACTATATAAAATCTGTTCATCTTTATATATGTTATAATTTACACCAAGATCATCATCGGCCTTTTTAAAGATAACATTTTGCTGAACGGATGAATTGTTTAAATATTTATTTAGATAATTGTCAATCTGATTAGCAGTTTCACTTATTCTATTATATATCAATTCAGAATTTATTTCGTCGGTAATAGATTTAAAATATATTGCAATAACTAAAAGCGGTATTGCGGCAACAATTATAAATGCGGTTGCAAGTTTTGTCTTGTAGCTATTCAAAAATATTTTTGCTTTCTTGTAACTGAGCAACGCAATTATGAAGAAAGCAACAAGGATCAACCCGGTGTGAACGAAAAATACTTTGAAAAAGTCCGATAAATTCCAAGCAAATGATTTATCTTCCTTTGCAACCGTAAGGATATTTGACTCTGCAAAACTTAATTTCAGTAAATAGAACAAGTAGTTTTCACCTGAAATATTTAATCTAAGCCACGCTTCATTGTGTTTTGGGAATTTCGTCTCGATAATTTTTTTTGTATCGTTTTCCGAGAGTTGGACTGAACCGAAAGATTTTTCCAGTTTATTATCGCGGAAATAAAATATCTTCAACCTTTCAGCGTTCAACGCCGAGGAAATTCCCGTTTTCTCCGTTAATAAGATTGACGGCAAGTTCAAGAAATTAAAATAGTTTTCATCATATTTAACTTTAACTGAAGCGTATCCTAAAACCTCACTATTATTTTTAATAGCGGTTATACCATGTATAATTGTTTTCCCGTTAAATGTTCCTGGTATAATTGAGATTTCCGGTGCCTCATAATTATTTGTTGAAGTATGAACTGTTTCCGGCTTATCATCAAATTCTACATTCGAAAAATTTCCGATTATGTTTTTATCGGTATCATAAAAAGTAATTGATGTTGGGAGTGCCTCACGGTAAAGCAAACTTTTAGTCCATTCAATAAATGCGGTTGAACTTAAATCATTTTCCCGTACAAAAGAATTCTTAACATCGGCATCATTCTGAATTGCCGAAAGCATTTGGTAAACCATGAACTGATAAATGTTTGTGTTGGATCGCGTTAAATCTTGAGCAGTTGTCTTTAATGATTCTCTTTCTATTTCGGAATTGTAATAAGTTAATAAACTAACCGTAGCAATTGATGCCCCGAATGCAATATATAAGAATTTAATAGCACTCCTGTAATTTCTGAATATTATCACATAGCCAAGAATAAAAAGTACTGCAATAAATAAAGACCTGATCAGCGGAGTGCCCTGCGGCTGTTTTTGAATCTCATCAAAAACTACCCCGGCGATTTGAAGCACTATAAAAAGAATGCCGAATAAAATATGAGATTTTGTTTTTGATAATTGAGGTGCTAAAGAAATTATTGCCATTAAAATAATTATACAAATAAGAAATACGCTAAAACCGACAAGCAAAATATTGAAATCCATTATAAACGTTGCCGCATCGGGAATTAGATTAAACTCTTTGAAATACCTTATCGAAGAATCGAAAACAACACTTCTCAATGACGCACCGAGTCCGCGAAGAATTAAAAGTATAAAAAAGAAACCTATTACCACAATTGAACTGAAGATAAACCAGTTATTGCTTTTTATCTTTTTTGAATCATAAAAAGTCAAATATTTTTTGAACCCGATTAGTATTATTATAAAACCGAGAACCGCAGTAATTGCAAATTCCAGCGGCGAACGAACCATTCCAAATGCGAAAGTTGAAGAAAAATTAGTTGCATCGGTTAAATCATTTGCAATAAAACCAGAAGGGATACCGGTTATGAATAATATTATTCTTAACAGAATAATAAAAACACATAGATCCAAATATTTTATTGCAGCTTTTTTGTTTTTAATTTTTTGATAAACAATCCATGAAAGAGAAAGATAGATCAGAATTAACAACAATGACTGGATTGCATCAAGAATATTTTCCAAAATTGATATTTCACCGTCGAGCGTCGGTTTTTCAAATTCCACTACACCTATTTTATTATTGTAATTATTAAGAACAGCAAACGAATGAATTCGTCCATCGTTTGTCTGTTGCCTTGCAGGATTATAACCTATTCTAACTGATGTGTTGATAAGATTTGAAAAATAGTCAGTATAACTTATCATTTCGCCGGTTCTAAAAAACCTATATTTATTTTCTACAGGTAACGATAAAACAAAAGAGTAAACTTTGTGTTGAATTCTAAGTGTGTCGAAAACATAAATGTATGTAAATAATTTTCGTGATTTAAAAAATGCCTGCCCGGAAGTATTTTCTGACTGTGAAAGTTCAAACCTAGTGAATATTTCTTCGGAGTTCCAAAATATTAAATTGCTATCCGCTTCGTAAAATTGGATTAAAAATTCATTTTCATTATCAATAATTTTTCTAAGAGAATAATTTATATCGGCTTTGTAATTATCCTTCAATTCTGATTTGATATTATTTTTAACATTTAGCAGGCGTTTAATTTTTCTATCGAATATGTTTTTAATTAATTGCTCAGAGGATTGGATTTTCGTCTCCAGAATTTTTTCCCAATTCGCTTTTCGGCTGTTAATTAGAATAGGCGAAATTATTCCTGAAACCACAAACATCAGAATCAATACCGCGGTAATTAATGTTTTTTTGTTTTGTAAAAATGTAATTGATTTCATCGGGAATTCAATTAATGGTGATTTGAGAAATCCGCCATTGATTATCCAAATATTGCAGAGTTATAAAAACGGTAGCCGTACCCCTAATTCCTTTATTGTTGTATTTTAAAATGCCTGAAGCAAAAGGGCTGCTTGTTTCAATTACAATATTGCTGATTTTAAATGCAATTGGTTGATGAACACTCAAAAAATCTTTAACAACATAATACGATTGATTTGCACTGTAATAGCCGTTGCTTCCGTTGGATAAACTAATATAATTCTTACCTGAAAAGTATTTAGAAAATTTATCCACAGCGCCGGAGTTCAAACCTTCCTCAATTTTAATGAATAGAAGATTCGCCTCCCGGTTTTTTGAATCTTGCGCCAATGCTGCTTTTTCAGAGGAAAATAAAAAAAAGCAGACTGCAACGAATATCGATATATGTCTGAAGATTTTCATGTTTTAGTTCAATAATAGCTTATGTCAAAATAAATCAAAAGAAATAAAAAAGCATACCCTTTTGAGGTATGCTTTACCCTTTCTTAATGCGTTGGAAGAATTAACGAACGCGCTGAACTTTTTCCGGCATATTATTTCTGTCTGTCTTCGAAACATTTCTTTTAAGTTCACGGTTGCCCTCAACAAGCTGGTATGCCCAATCAAATACAACTCTTTCATTCGTGATATTTTTAACTCTTATTTTCGCAAAATGATTATCCCACGTCCAAACTACATAAGAATGCCCAACAATCGCCTCAGCGTATTTAACATTTTCATCGGGTTGTGCCGGAATCCATCCGTATTGCGGCGCAGCATCAACATCATAAATATCAATAGTGCTTCCCATATCCTGAAGATCGGAATCATCCCATACAGTTATATATGGAACGCCGTTGTAATATTCGAAAAAGAAATCCGCTTCGTCTCCATTGTAAGGGACAACAAGATAATTGCTAAAGTCGTATCCTGAATTACTTGGTGAAATGTTTAGATCAAAAATCGCCTGATTCATGCCTTCAGGCCGCGGAGTATCATAAACAACATCCGTACTTAATTCGCTTTCGTTGCCGTTATAATCGTAAGCTGTAACAGCATAATAGTAAGTTTCACCGTTGCTGGCTCCGTTATCGATAAAATAGTTTTCATCCGTATAACCAATCAATTCATATTTTCCATCGTATGAATAGCTGTAATAAACATTGTAGCCTGCAATATCTCTTTCGCGGTTTTCATCCCACATAATATCAACGCGGTTATCGCCGGTAATTGTATGAACATTGCGGGGCTCGGATGGCGGAGTTGTATCGTATTCATCAAACTCATCGCATCCTGAAAATATCATGAACGAAGTCATTGCTAAAACACCAACAAATAATTTTACTGATTTCATTTTATCCTCCGAGAAATATTCTATATGGACAAAGTCAAACGTAATGCCAAAAAAAATCCCCGGAATAAGCTTTTTCCGGGGAATTCAGGTTTCCGTTTGTATTAAATCTTGTACAGTGCTGAACTATTTAGAAGAAACCGCGGCTTAAATTTCCATGAATTTATCCTCAAAAAACATTTTCTTTTTATTGATTACTGCAACAGATTTGCCTGTAATAAGCCGTTTATCGAACGGAGAATTTTTTGATTTCGATTTAAATTTGGAAATATCGATTGTCCAAACTTGTTCAGTATCCAAAATAGTCAAGTTAGCAGGTTCGCCAACTTTAATTTGAGGAACAGGCAGGTTTAAAATTAAACGCGGATTAATCGAAAGTTTTTCTATTAACTGGGCTAAAGTTATATGTTTTTTATGAACGAGTTCGCTGATTGCCAAACCAACTTGAGTTTCCAACCCCAGAATTCCGTTAGGGGCATAGATGAATTCCATTTCTTTTTCTTCTATCGAATGCGGCGCATGATCGCTCGCTATACAATCTATAGTTCCGTCTTTCAAACCTTCAATCATCGCTTCAACATCAGCGCGTGTTCTCAAAGGCGGATTCATTTTATAATTGGTATCGTAAGTTTTTAACGATTCATCGGATAAAAGAAAATGATGCGGTGCTACTTCGGCAGTAACATTAATTCCTTTCTTCTTTGCTTGTCGTACAATATCAACTGCATTTTTGGAACTTATGTGTGCGATGTGAATTTTTCCGCCGACATATTCAGCCATAATAATATCTCTGTTAACTATTAAATCTTCCGCAACCGAAGGAATACCGGGTAAACCAAGAATTGTTGATGTTGTACTTTCGTTCATAGCGCCGTCTGCGAGTGATTCGTCTTCACAATGTTCAATTATCGGCGTACCGAATTCTTTAGAGTACTCAAGAACATTTCTCAACACTGCCGCAGTTTTAATTGCAACTCCGTCGTCTGAAAAAGCAACAGCCCCCGCCTCAAATAATTCGAACATCGGTGAAATAGCTTCGCCTTTTCTACTTAAAGTTGCAGCGCCAACGGGATAAACATCAACTAAATGATCTTTGGCTTTTTCTTTAATGAATCTTACAACTTCTGCGGAATCTATATCCGGCGAAGTATTCGGCATACAAGCAACACCGGTAAATCCCCCGGCTGCTGCGGCATTGCTTCCGGTAACTACGGTTTCTTCATCTTCTCTTCCCGGTTCACGGAAATGCACATGCATGTCGAACAATCCGGGTACGCAATATTTATTTTCAAAATCAAAAACCTTAGCTGATTTGATATCGTCTTCTTTCAACCCGCCGATTTTTTTTATTATCCCGTCTTCAATCAATAAATCATTTTTCTCATTCAACTTTTGGTGCGGATTTAATAGATTAACTTTTTTAAGTACGATTTTCATTTTCCACCTTTTTAATTGGGCATTGTTCCAAGAAGATAAAGTACAGCCATTCTTACTGCTACACCGTTTGTTACCTGATCTAAAATTACTTGGTATGGTCCGTCTGCAACTTCGGATGAAATTTCAACTCCCCGGTTAATTGGACCCGGATGAAGAATAACAATGCTGTTATTATGTTTTTCAATTCTCTCTGCTGTAACACCAAAATAATTATGATATTCGCGGGTAGAAGGAATTCTTTTCCCGGCGTCACGTTCGAGTTGTATTCGTAAAACATTTAAAACATCATTTCGTTCGAGAGCATCTTCAATTCTTGAAATTACTTTTACGCCCAACGATTCAATTCCAACAGGAATCATTGTTGCCGGGCCGCAGACGGAAACATTCGCGCCCATAGTTTTCAATCCGAAAATGTTTGATAACGCTACACGGCTGTGCGCGATATCGCCGACAATGCAGACATTTAAGCCATCGAGCCGCCCGAATTTTTCGCGGATGGAATACATATCCAGCAATCCTTGCGTCGGGTGTTCGTGAAGTCCGTCGCCGGCATTGATAATATTTGCTTTAGAAATTTTTGTAAGATATTGCGGCACACCTGCCGACTGGTGCCGTACGACAATCATATCAAGTTTCATTGCTTCGATGTTTCGCACTGTATCTTTAAATGTCTCGCCTTTTTTGGTGCTGCTTGTAGATGTTGAAAAATTAATTGTATCTGCTGATAATCTTTTCTGTGCAAGTTCGAATGAAATTCTTGTGCGGGTTGAATTTTCATAAAATAAATTAACTATCGTTTTGCCTTGAAGTGTCGGTACTTTTTTAATCGGGCGGTCCAAAATTTCACGGAATGTTGTAGCGGTATCAAGAATCAATTGAATATCTTCTTTCGGAACCCCGAGTAACCCGAGCAAATGCCTGTTTGATAAGGACATATTTTTTTCTCTCTCTAATTTTTTGAAGGAGTATTAACAAGATAAACGGCGTCTTCGCCGTCAATTTCATTTAAACGCACTCTTACTTCTTCGTTAATTGATGTTGGAATATTTTTGCCTACAAAATCGGCTTTGATAGGAAGTTCGCGGTGACCGCGGTCGACAAACACGCACAATTGTATTGTATTCGGTCTCCCGAGATCCATAACCGCATCCAATGCTGCGCGGACAGTTCTGCCTGTGTACAAAACATCATCGATAAGAATTACATCTTTTTCGTTAACATCAAATGTAATGTTTGTTACCGATACTTCAGGCTGTTTTAATCTTGTTCTGAAATCATCCCTGTAAAGTGTAACATCGAGTACACCATACGGCGGTTCCGATTTTTCTATCTCTGTAATTTTCTTTTTTATTCTTTCGGCAATAAATTCACCGCGGGTTCTCATGCCGATTAAGATTATGTTCTTCGAACCTTTATTGCGCTCAAGTATTTCATGGGCGAGTCGCGTGATTGTTCGAACTAAACCTTCTTCATCAATTATTTTTGCTTTTATATCCATGTAATTACCTTTGGCAGATAAAAAAAATCCCCGTTGACTTACGTCGCCGAGGTTATCGTGTTGATTTGCATATTTTATTTTTCATTCCTTTTTATCTCTCCGGATAATGTTAAAGGAAAATTACCGATGTAAAATTATGGCTACCGGTGTTAAAAGTAAAGAGATATTATTAAAAAGATGTTTCTAAGTATTATTCTAAAAGTGATATAAATGTAACTTTCTTTATCATGAATCCTCTTTTATTTCATTTTTTTTGTTATTTTCGAGCCGTGATTTTTATAGTTGTGGCACAACTTTTATACTGTATGAACTCCGTCCGTTAATGTTTGGCATGGAGTTTTTGTTACTAGATTTTTGAAATATTTGATTCTTTTTTTCGGGGTGTAGCCCCGCTTTTAGCGGGATAAACTCCGCACGGTTAGCGCGTGGCGCCAAGGTCGCGAGTTCGTGTTCTTAGTTTTTTTGAAATGATTATTTTTCGGGGTGTAGCGCAGCCCGGTTAGCGCGCTTCGTTCGGGACGAAGAGGTCGGGAGTTCGAATCTCCCCACCCCGACAAATCATGCAATCCTTCCATACATATATTTTAATCTTCAATTCCAGAAATAAATTCTACATCGGTAGTACTAACGACATTCAAAGAAGATTAACAGAACACAATTCAGGACAAACTAAGTCTACCAAGTTCGGTATTCCTTGGCAGTTAGTTTATTCCAATGAATTCAGCACCAAATCAGAAGCTACTCAGCTTGAAATAAAAAGCAAGAAAAGAGGTGCTAAAAGGTTTTTAGATAATTTGAGAGACTCCGGTTAGCGCGTAGTCGGGAGTCAACCAAAGGTTGATAAATTCTTCCAAAGGAATGGCTTCGCCGAATCTCCCCACCCCGATTTTTTGATGTTAAATGGCTTAAGTAAAATGCAAAATGGAGAATCAATATTTTAAAATTTTACTCATTCCATTCTGCATCTTTCATTTTCCATATTACTTTTTTTAAAGCCCTTTCACATACAAAACTTATTGAATAAATTACCTTTAGATAAAAATAAAATAAGGAGCAATTATGGCATCAAATCATTCATTTGATATTGTTTCGGAAATTGATTTCCAGGAAGTTGATAATGCAATAAATCAAGCAATTAAAGAGATCCAACAACGATATGATTTAAAAGATTCACACACGGAAATTGTGCTCAATAAAAAAGATAAGCTTGTTACAATCAATACGAAGGATGAGTATTCGCGTAAACAATCTATTGATATAGTTCAAACGAAGTTTATAAAGCGCGGTATATCAATAAAAGCATTAAAGTACGATGAACCCGAACCCGCAGCGAACGGAAGATTGAAACAAATAATTAATCTTCAAAACGGCATCTCAAAAGAGAATGCAAAGCTTATTACAAAGATGATTAAAGACAGCAAAATAAAAGTGAACGCACAAATACAAGATGAACAAGTGCGTGTTACCGCTTCTAAGATTGATGATTTGCAAGATGTTATTAAACTTGTTAAAGAAGCTGATTTGGATTTTCCGGTGCAGTTTACAAATTATAAATAGTTTATTGATTTCATAGTTCACGATACTTTGATCATTTAAAACAAAAACCCCCGGTTAAATATGCCGGGGGTTTTTGTTTATAGATATTATGTTAATAGATCTAGATTGAATATCTTATACCAAACATCATTCTCCATCTAGAGGAAGAATCATTATATGAATAGGCACTGTCATTTACTTTCTTTGTAAAACTATAAACTGGAGTATTTGCACGTCCGTTATAATTAATCTTGTTCTCTAGTTTTACTGCATTGAAAGTACCAAGTCCTGAGGATTCATTTCTTCCCCATTCACTGTTTAAGAGATTAAGAACATTGCTCACATCAAGAGATATTTGGAACCTTCCCATACCCCAAAGATCAGGAATATCTTGTCTCAGACTTAAATCAAAATATGACTGCCACGGATCTCTTGCACCGTTTCTTTCAGAAATCTTTCCGCGATTAGAGCTCAGATAGTCATTGCTTTTAATAAATGCAAAGAAGTCATTATAGACTTGCTGAGATGCAGGAACATATTGACCACTGACTACAGTACCAAGTAGGATTTCAGATTCATTTCTAGGAATATAGAACAAATCGTTACTTCTCCAACCGTCATTATTAAGATCACCATCAACAACAAAGCTGAATGGCTGACCGCTTTGGCCATTGTAGAATAATGAAATTGAGGTTGGGGCATTTTTGAAAAATTCCCAAGCATATTGTACCATTGCAAATACTCTGTGTTCAATTTCATAAGATGAACGAACTAAAGCGGGAGTATTTGGATCATTGTCAATAGGGTTATAATTCATCATTGAAGTTGCTCTTGATGATGCCAAACTATTTCTATCAAATGCACGGCCATAAGTATATGCTGCATTAACCGACCATCCCAAATTAACATTTCTTTGGATTTGGAAAGATAAATTGTATTGATAACCCGAGCTTGTGTTATACATTTCAAGGACATCAAGGAAGTTACCACCACCATTATCCGATCCACCGTAAATGGGACGATTTTCGTTACTTGTTCCAACGCCTGCAACGCTACCTGTAGGAGCTTTAAGATTTACTTTTCTATATAAAATATCATTCAGCGTTTTTGAATATTGTAATTCAACTGTGCCGACAAAATCCCAAATCAATGATTTATCAACACCAATATTGAATCTCATTAATTGAGGCATTTTTGTATCCGGATTAGCCATATTAATATCTGATTGTGTTCTTGGCGAACCTAAAGCACCTGTAAGGTCACGCGGATCTCCTGCAGTATATTGATTCAATGGATTAGAAACAAAGGGAAGAACTACGCCTGCTTTTGAAGATCTGACTTCTGCAATAAAAGTACCTGTATTTCCATAATTATTAGACATTTGTACATATGGTACTCTACCAGTAAAAATTCCAAAACCACCACGGAGTTGTGCTGATCTGTCACCACTTAAATCATAGTTGAAACCGAATCTTGGTGACCAAAGCAAATTACCGGATGGAACCTCATCAGTGCGGTAATCGGGGAAATATTGTGTTACAAGAGGGTTGGCATCGGGTGGATTAGCAAATGTTGGAATATCTAATCTAACACCGGCAGTTAATTTCAAACGAGGAGATACTGCCCATTCATCTTGAATATAAAAACCAAATTGTGCAACATCAAATTCGGCTGCAGGAATATCATTTGGATCGCCTGGTGTTTTGTTGAAATTTCTGTATTGACGTTGATAATACGAAACTTTATCAGCCTGAAAATCAGCAAACGATGCATATTCATACGCGCCAAATCCGGCAACGCCGTATAAGTTCATCACTTTATAGAATTCGTTGTGTGTACCAATTGTAAAAGTATGATTTCCAGAATAAATGCTAAAGTTATCAGAGATTTCAATAATATCTTGATCCAATTGGTTGTGTGAAGAAAATCTTTCGGGACCGGCGTAGAAATTTACACCCTGTTCTTTAATTAAAACTTCTGGTGCATCTGCAGATTTTCCGTGTCTTGCATCTCTAATTGTAGTATAACCAAGAATTAATTCATTCGACATCGAATTACCGAATGTACTTGTTAATTGCAATACGGTAGAATTTGTAGTGCTTGAGAATGCATATGGTTGAGTATTAAAAACAAAATTAGAAGCGCCTCTTGGAGAATTATAGAATTTGTCAGCATCGGCATCAACATAATTATGACGCAAAGTTAGTTTATGATTATCTGCCAAGTTATAATCAAATCTTAAAAATAACTTCGTGTTTGGTTGTTCAAGTGTTACATCATCATAACCGCCAGTTGTAAAACCTTTGGCTGCAAGTGCTGCCGTTATTTGATTTGCCAAATCTTTTACTTGTGCAGGTGTCAATCTTCCAGTTCCATTCTGTAAAAGAACACTAGGAGTTGGAGAATCGTATTGAGTTAATTCGGCATTAACAAAGAAAAATAATTTATCTTTAATAATCGGACCACTTACACTAACTCCATATTGATAATCATTGAACTCGTCATATTTACTAACCAACGTGCCATCATACTTTTTATATTGACCAACAAGGTTTTGGTTTTTACCATAAAAATATGCCGATGCACTATATTTATTGGTACCGCTTTTAGTAATAGCGTTAATTCCACCACCTGTAAAACCGCTTTGTTTAACATCATATGGCGCTACAACAATTTGAAATTCGCTGATAGCATCCAAACTGATGGGATTAGTATATGCTTGTCCGCCAGGAGAACCGCTTTCACCAAGACCAAACAAATCATTAAACTGAGCACCGTCTAATTGAATGTTATTTAATTTTGATCTACGACCAGCCATGGATAAATCAGTTCCGGAAGCTAAAGGTGAAAGTTTAGCTAATCCGGCAAAACTTCTGCTTGTTGTTGGAATAGCTTCAATCGTTTTTTGCGAAACGTTTGTTGCAGATCCTGTTCTAGCTTGGCTTAGAATAGCACCTTTTTCAGCAGTAACTGTAACGCCCGAAAGCTGAACAGCTTGTTCAGGTAATTTGAAATCAATTCTTAAATTTTGCCCTAAAGCAAGTGAAAAGCCCTCTTCAACTTGCTGTGTATAGCCGACATATGATACGGTAACTTTATAAGGACCGCCAACTCTTAAACCGACTAAATTGTAACGTCCGTCTTCGCGGGAAGTAGATCCATATTGCGAACCCGACGGTTCATGAACAGCAATAATGTTTGCGCCCGGCAAGGCATTTCCATTTTGGTCAACAACCAAACCGTTTATCGATGCCGTAGTCGTTTGAGCAAAAATCGACTGATAGCTAAACATTATTACAGCAGCCATGAAAAAAGAAAGCAACTGTTTAACTTTTGTCATACACACTCCTTGAGTTTTGTGAATTTTTAGTTAGATATAAATTTTGGTGTAAACTTTTTTTAATCGTGAAGTGAAATTTTTGCGGAAAAAGCTTCATAGTCAACTTGTTTTAGCAGACTTAATTATTTAATAATCTTGCTTATCTATATAAAATGGGTTTGGAGATTTTTTTTTGCACTTGGAAGATATGAAAATCCGGCTAATGTCAAAAGTAATTTATGTTTTTTTTACACAAACTTAATTTGGAATCCAGATTTTTTTGAATTATAATAAAAGCAATTACACTTCAAAAATCCCTTTTCTCCTTTTTAATATCTCGTTGGATATTCCATTGCGGGAATTAAAAATGGTAATAAAAATTTCATGAAAAGGAATCAATATTTACTCCGGCATTCCCGCTTCGACTCGCGTCTTCAGCAAGGCAAGTATGCCGGAGGATGCAAAAGACCTTGAACTTGAGCTTTAGTCCCAAACCTAAAATGAATGAATGTGGCTAAAGCCATTTATTTTGCTATTATTTTCTTTCCCGACATAAATGTCGGGACTATATAATAACTTTAATTCAAACAACAGGTTGGCTATATTTGTTAATTATAATTTATCTCGGATATAAAAATGAAAAAGTTAACATATTGTGTGATTTTAGCTTTTTTTGTTATTCTTTCTACAATTAATGGTTCCGGCAAACCTTATGTTCTGCTTGTTTCTTACGACGGTTTTAGATGGGATTATTTAAACCGTGGCATTACGCCTAATTTAGAAAATGTAAAACAAAACGGGGTTTCTGCTTTATCGCTCCGCCCTTCATTCCCTTCCAAGACTTTCCCGAATCATCAATCGATTATTACGGGAATGTACATCGAAAACCACGGTATAATAAGCAATTATTTTAAGGATGATTTTTCAGGTAAAACATACGGTATGAAAGATACGGCTTCGATTCGAAACGCACGATGGTACCTTGGCGAGGCATTTTGGGAAACAGCAGAACGTAACGGTATTATCTCTGCAAGTTATTTTTGGCCCGGTTCCGAAATGCACCTCGATTACCGCAGACCGACATATTATCAATATTACGAACACACACTACCGTATGAAAAGAAAGTTGCTGGTGTTATGGAATGGCTGCAGCTTCCGCAGGATAAAAGACCGCACTTTATAACATTATATTTTCACGAGACCGATACATACGGGCACGAGTTCGGTACAAATTCCGAAGAAACGAACAACGCTGTAAAGTTACTCGATAAAATTACCGGTTACATTTTAGATGAACTTGATAAAATAAAAATGAAGGACAGCGTTAATGTAATTTTTGTATCGGATCACGGTATGGCGGATATTTCCAGCGAGAGAGTTGTGAACATCGAGGAGATGATTGAAAATTATAATTGCAAGTTTAACGACGACGGACCTTTTATGCAGATTAATCCGCCCGAAGATAAATGCATGGAAGTTTATAGCATTTTAAAGAAAAACGAGAATCATTATAAAGTTTATTTAAAAGAAGAAATGCCTTCATATTTTCATTACAATAAAAACCCGTTCATTTATTCCATAATAGTAATTGCAGATATGGGCTGGTCGCTTGTTGGGAATAAAAAATCCGATTGGTACGCAAACACAAAAGGAAACCACGGTTATGATAACAATCATACCGATATGCACGGAATATTTTTAGCAACAGGGCCGGCATTTAAGAGCGGTTATAAAACGGGCACGCTCTGGAATATAGATATTTATCCTTTACTTTGTAAAATATTTGATATTTATCCGCGTTCAAATATTGACGGGAATATTGAGAGGATTGAGTTTATACTTAAATAATAATTTAACCCATTGTGTGAATTAATTAGTAAACCGTTGAAACGGTTATGATTTCGTTAGTTATTCTTATTAACCCACGGATTAATCCGTGGGTTAATGAAAGAGAATATGCTCTTTTAAACTGTTTCACCAGTTTACCCAACTTTGCTTCCTAATTAACACAACTGGTAAGACTATTAATCAAAAGAAATTGTTCTGGTTACCGAAGATGACCAAACCGGTTTATCATGTTTCTGCGATTCAATGATTTCGGCAACATAAATGTTGCAGTAAGAATATAATTCCCGAAACTGTTTCTGGTTATCATCCAATGAGATTCGAATTAGCGAAGTTTGTCCCGGCATTTTTAATTGTTTAACAGAATGACTCATCACAAAATGACTGATGCCTTGCTTAAGCGGTTGATAAAAGGCAAATACAATTATTACACAATAATCACATTGTGTTTCTGCAAATTTAATTTCTCTACAAACTTCAATTGAAATAAAATCTTTTTCAAATTCTACTTCGTTTAATTCAATAGTATATCCGCTGGGTGTGATAATATTACATTCGGAAGGATGTTCTTTACCCGAAAGTTTAACATTACATTTTAATATTTTATTAAAAGCTGAAACACCTTGAATACGAGCTGTCGACCATACTTTGGATAGCAAAGGGATGAAATTAACATATTTCGCGAAACTAACTGTTACTGAAAATCTATTTCTGTTGAATACGGCTTGTGAGCTTTGAGATGCGTTATACTTTGAAGGTCTAACCGAGGCAACGGATTTACCGTTGACTGTTCTTACCACAATATCACCAATTCTGCCGGTAATAGTGCCTAGTATGTTTTTGATGATAGCCATAATCAAAATAGCTGCCGGCTAATATAATAGTTTTTATATGCCTTTTAAAGCGCATTCAGAGCGCATTCACAACGGTTTTGAGTGAGTGTTGGTTTACATTGTAAGAATAAATGAATATCATTATGCGGATTTTTGCCGACTATTTATAGAATAGCATTTTAATAAGGATCTTATCTCGTCGATTGAAATTTTGCCGTATTTTTGGACAAATAACGAAACAATTCCGGTTATGATTGGAGCGGCAAAGCTGTTTCCCCCCAACTGTTTTCTTTCTCCCGAAATAAAATATGCGTCTTCAGGAAAACCATCGATTAAGCATTCGGATAATTCCCCTTCCCTGTAAATAAAGTCAAATTTATTTTCGAATTTGGAAGAACTCACACTAATTACATTTTCAAAAATTGCAGGGTAACTATTTATATCGGCGTTGGCATTAGAAGCTATGCAAATAATATTATTGTTTTTTGCATTCTCACAAACAGAATAAAACCTTATGATTCTCCCTTCTTCAACCACTAGTCGTAAAAGAATATAATTACATAAGAATAATATTCGGTTAAAAAAAATTTTTGTTACCTGTAAATCAAGTTTTAGAAGACAGATCAAAGCTAAAAAATTGCTCGGAATATCCACTGCAAAAATCTCCTACAGATAAATAGGATGACAAGAAGCACTTCAAAAATTAATTTCGCTACCAAGAAGTTGTATTAAATAAAGTATTAATGTCAATTAAATTTAAAAGCGAGGATCACAATGAAGACCAAAATGTTTATTTCCTTAACGTTCATTTTATCATTAATCTACGAACCTTCATTATTAACGGCACAGTTATCACCTTCAAAGGGGGACTATTATGCTGTTGATGTTACAACACCCAAGATCATTTATTCAGACGACAGCCACTCCGAATCTTATTCATTAAAAGCCGGATCAACAATTAAAATAAGGGCCATAGAATCAAGCAGGATTTATTTTCAGTTAATTACTTCGAACAAGGAAATGAAATCCGAATTGTTATACCAAATAAATAAGAATGATTTTACGGAGAAATATTTCAGTCCGAAGTTTTTTGTAAGGGGCGGTATATTATTAACGCCATTTAAATTCAGACCGGATAAATCTAAGTTTTACCCAGGTGGAAATATAGCCGCCGCCGGATCATTTACATACAACATGCTTGGCATTGGAATACAGCCGTTATTTTTCGGCGGTTTGACGGCAGTGTCAATCACCGATTTAAATTCAGGTGAGTTAAATACGGAAACGAAATTGGGATTTACAACCGGCATCGGGATAAATTTTGATGTTGCCGAAGCATTCAACATAGGTTTTGTATCCGGGTGGGATATTGTAGATTCGAATTGGGAATCTAACGGCAAAATATGGCTTGCCCTTTCATTTAACTACAAATTTTTAGATTGAATCAAGAAATATGTCTCGTTATTATAAAAATTAGTATAAGTAAATAAGTTATGAATCAATTAATAATTAAAGGAAAAATAAAAAAGGAAACTCTGATGCAAATTCATTCCGGTTAAAACTGCAAAAAATATGTTATGTCATTATTATCTCGCGTAAATAAAAACGCAGCATAATTAGTTCCCCGGGCTAGTTGTTCTTCCGGAGTAGGGAGATAAAAGACGGGGGTAAAAGTAGGAACAAATAATATGACACCAACAACAATTTATATTAAAAGCTATAGGATTTCTAATGACGGGGTGCAAAAGAAAAACTCAATCTGCTTCGGTAAAGGACTTTTATGCACATATAGGTAAAAAGCTAATAAGTGATTTGGTTAGCGAAGGAATTATAAACGAAAGGTTTGTTAGAGATTTATCCATACGTGAAGAATATGAAAACTTAATTGCGACAGGAATTAAGAGTAAGGATGCAAGAAAGATGCTGAGTGAAAAACTATTTACATCTTTCAACGGGGACAAATTTTGTTTAGGTGAAAAGAATATTGAGAAAATAATTTATTTAAATAATCCTATAAAACATTAAAATATTACAGTGCATATCTAAAAGTTTTCATTGCCCCGTCTTTTATGTCGGGGCAATATTATTTGTGTCAACACTTATTTAATTTACGTGTAGAAAACGCATCCAAAATTCTCCAAATCAATTATTGTCTACTAATAAGCATATCGCGATACGCAGCACTTACAAACAAAGATCAAACAAGAAATAAAGCCCCTATTCATTTTGATCAAATGGTCAACCCGATCAAAAGATTAATGAAAAAAAGTATATCGTTTTTTTAGTGCCGGTGAGGTTGCTAATAATAAGCATAATTAGTTGCACACAACTTTTAGAAACAGTATCCGGTAGATATTTAATACTCATAAAAAATATCCTACGGAAAAGTAGGATGACATTTTTCAAACGGGGAAATACATTTGTACCGGAAGACAGCGTGAAATGTTTTAGTGAAAGAGCCGCTGTAAAATTAAATAACCGAGTAAAAAGGAGAAACAAAATGAACAACAAACAAAAATTACCGGAAGAAAAAAATCCAGCCTTTAAGCCCGCATTTGAAAAGCAGAAGTGCCCGGTTTTGGTAAAGGTATCAAAATATTTTACGGGCACTTCCCCGCCTTATTGGAATAAAGTATTTAATAAAGGAGGTAAATAGAAATTGCACATTAATAAATAACGTAAAACTGGAGACGGAAATGTACATACAGTTATCGCGCTTTAACCCCGGCATGCCGGATAGAGAACAGATAAAAAAAATTAAGCTTGTAAAAAATCCGGGCGTAAATACAAACGGAATAGATGAAATCCTTGATGTAGTTGACCTTGGCATTTCATTTATCAATTCCGTTACAAATGCTTATTCAGACGGCTATCTCGGCATAAACGATTTGCAGCATTTATTGGAACCGCTAAAAAAAACTCCCAAAGCGTTGTCGGGACTTGATAAAGTGCCCTCGGAGGTTGAAAACATGACCGACGCTGAAATCGAAACAATAATAAGCATGGTTGAAGAAGGCTTGCATATTAATTCATGCAAGGCACTCGAAGTATTGAGGTGTTCGATTGACTGGGTTTATTCAACTTACAACCTATTTAATGCGATTAAAGAATGATAAACAAAGCAATACATATTGCAGAAAACACATGGAAATTTCTTGAAGGCAAAAAAAGAAGGATATCATTTACAGCAGGAATAATAATGGCCCTAGTTAAACCCGGTACTGCAGTTCATGTAGCGGCAGAAATATGTTTTTATTTATTCGGCGGTACGGACATTGCTATTTCCGCAAAGAAACTGGTTAAAAAAAAAGAATCTTGATATGCACACTGAGAAAAAACAGAACATGTTAATTAAGTATTGGGAAATACTATTATTCGTTGGTTTGACAGTGTTCAACATTGGCTACACGATCGCCAAACTTGACATGTATGCAACAACTGACTATGTAAACCAAAAAATCAGTTCGGCGTTCGAAGCGCACAACCGCGAAACAAAAGAAAATTACATTAAAATCGACCGGGTGCCCGGGTTGAACGAATCGTTGCGCTCTATTAATGAAAAATTGGACGATCTAAAAAAGAGGTTGGACAAATTAGACGATAAAATAAACAACAACAGGTAAAGAGGAATGAGGATTGTATTATATAATAAATTAATATAAACGAACCGGACAAAGAAAAGGCAGAACCCCTGACAAGAGTAACCGCTTTATTCAAAGCCCGGTCCTCATTTTCTCCTTCCTAAATTACAAAAAATACGTAAGCGTAAGCCGAAATATTTTTTGAAAAGGAGAAAAACATGATAGAATTATTGATTTCGGCAATGCTTCTTCTTGTTTTGGGCAAAGAAGTCCCGAACAGGTTATTGAAGTATCAACATGCCAAAAGTAAAATGCCTGAGGACGAAAACAGGGTTATACTTCTTGCTCGTTTCACGAGGCATTGTTTTTTAAAAATTTTTGCAAATGCACAAGTAAAACAATCCATGTTTACTGTTTTACTTGTTTTGATTTTAACACTATCCGTAGTTGATTCAAAAGCAGGAGAAAAAGTTAACAACGGCCACGCAGTTACAAACCGCGGTGCGCCGGGAATTGTCATCACATCGGTTAAGTCTTTGCCTGGTTCGCCTCTTGAAGCGGTTGCGGAAATTTCTTACGACCAGGCAGGTGCGGTAATTTTACAGGTTGACGGCAACTCCGTCTATTCATGCAATACCACGGAGCCCGGTGAAATGGATGTTCCTATTCCGGTTTCGTCGTATGGAAAACATACAATAACTGCATTCAACCATTTTGTTAACGGAACGGGTACGGATTCAAAAACATATTATGCAGATATCCCAACAACCGTGAATTCGAGTGCGCAACCGGGAACGGGAAATAACCTGTACCGTATGTCAAATACAATTACAAATGACGATACTGAACTTGAAGCAGTTGACAAGCTTCGAACGGAAAATGAAGAAGGGCTCTCACGGGAAAAACCGGCTGATAATTCCCTGCCGGGCTCTAACGATTTTACTTCTTATACGGTTACAGCAAGCGCCGGTTCGGGCGGTACAATATCACCGCCTTACCAAACCGTAACCTCCGGGGGTACGGCAACTTTTTCCGCATCACCCAACACCGGGTATTATGCATGCAGCTGCTCAGGTGGAACACTTTCCGGTAATACGGTTACGGTCAGCAACGTTACAAGTAATAGAAGTGTTTCCGTACAATTCTGTTTGAATAGTTATACAATCTCGTCAAGCGTAGGTAACGGCGGCAGTATAAGTCCCAGCGGCAGTACATCTGTTACACATGGAGGAAGCTGTTCGTTCTCAATATCGCCGAGCACAGGGTATGTAATAGCCAATGTATTAGTTGACGGTTCCGATATCGGGGCAGCTAGTTCTTATACATTCAGCAATGTAACGTCGGGACACCTGATAATGGCTTACTTTAATAAAAAAACATACACTGTTACTGCCTCTGCAGGCAGCGGCGGATCAATTTCCCCCTCGTCACAAACGGTCGAACATGGTGAAAATGCTACATTTACTGTTTCTGCAAATACCGGTTATTATGTTTCCGGGTACAGCGGCGGTACATTATCAGATAATACGGTAACAGTCAGCAACGTAACAAGCAATCGTTCGGTATCCGTAAGTTTTTCGCCCGTTACCTACACAATATCGGTATCGGCAGGCAGCGGCGGCAGTATAAGCCCAAGCAGCGATGTAACGGTTGCACACGGAAACAGCCAGTCGTTTACGATATCCCCAGATACAGAATATAATATTTCTAATGTAGTTGTTGACGGGCAAGACCTGGGGGTAAGAACATCGTATACTTTCTCCAATGTAACCGCGTCTCATTATATTGCAGCTTATTTCAGTATAAAAACATTCACAGTAACGGCAAGTGCAGGCAGCGGCGGATCAATTTCACCTACACCGCAGACAGTAGACTACGGTGGTACTGCTACATTTACCGTCTCTCCGAATACCGGGTATTATGTTTCAGGATGCAGCGGCGGTACATTATCCGGTAATACGGTAACAGTTAGCAACGTAACAAGTAACCGTACAGTCTCGGTAAGTTTTTCGCCTATCACCTATACAATCTCCGCATCGGCAGGAAGCGGCGGAAGCATAAGCCCAAGCGGCAGTGTACTTGTTTCACACGGCAACAGCCAGTCGTTTACGATAACTGCGGATACAGGTTATGATTTATCGGCACTTGTAATAGACGGTGCGGCGGTAACACCTGCAAGTTCTTATACATTTAGTAACGTAACATCCGACCATATGATAATGGCCGTATTTGAAAAAGAGACGAGAACCATATCGGCAAGCGCCCAATCGGGCGGCAGTATAAGTCCCAGTGGAAATATAACGATAGAATATGGAAGCGATGCTGCATTCACGATTACGCCCGCTACATACTACTATATATCGGATGTTGTCGTTGACGGAGTCTCGCAGGGTACAGTTAGCTCTTATGCATTTGAGGATGTAACAGACAATCATTCAATAGCAGCTTCATTTCATATTAAACCTTGCATAACAACATCTCCCGGAACAGGCGGGAGTATAACCCCGGGCGGAAGTATTTATGTAAATCCAGGCAGCAGTCAAACATTTGATATACAAGCTGATGCCGGATATGAAATAACCAACGTAGTGATTGACGGACAAGACAGGGGGCCAATAACATCATACACATTTACTAATATTAATTCAGATCATATAATATTAGCTTACTTTGTGAAGACGTATGTTGTCAGCGCAACTGTATCTGAAGGCGGAACCGTATCCCCTTCTTCGCAGGTAGTAAGAGAAGGCGGTACTGCAAAATTTAAAGTTAACCCGGAATTTGGATATTACGCATGTCATCTACCCGGGGGAGGTACGCTTGTAGACGATACTGTGTACGTTAATAATGTTACTGCTAATAAAGAGATATACGTACAATTCTGCCGGATTACCAAAACGATCACCGCCTCTGCAGGAAGTGGAGGCAGTATTAATCCAAGCGGGAATGTTTATGTGGACTACGGCAATAATCAAACATTCACAATTGATCCGAATCCCGGCGTTTTTATATCCAGCATTATTGTAGATGGAAATACTATTGCAGCAGATACTTCTTATACATTTAATGATGTAAGAGAAGATCACTCAATTACCGCATCCTTTTCCTGTACAGTTACGTCAACACACAACGAAGGCGGAACAGTAACGCCGTCTTCTCAAATTGTTAACTGCGGCGGTACCGCAAAATTTAAAGTTAACCCCGGGATCGGATATTACGTAGAGGCATTACCCGGCGGCGGTACATTAGTTGGTGATACGGTATTTGTAAACAATGTTATGAGTAATAAAGAAGTCTATGTTCATTTCGCGAGAATTGCAAACACCATAATTGCCAATGTAAATAATGCATTAGGCGGGACAATAACCCCGGAAGGTATTGCTTATGTAAGTTACGGCGATAATAAAAGATTTGATATAACTCCTAATCCCAATTATTATATATCATGTTTAATTGTTGACGGCGATTCGATTGCTGCCGATACATCTTATACATTTTACGATGTAACCGAAAACAAATCGATTGTTGCCTGTTTTGAACGTTATATAGTTATCGAGGTTAACCCGCAGCCGGGCGGCAGTATAACACCAAGTGTAAACCAGCAGCGTAAAAAAGGCGAAAGCATATCTTTCTTTATAAAAGCAAACGAAGGATATTACATCTCACTCTTAAATATTAGCGGGCAGGCAATAACTGCAAATATTACGGGAAAAGATTCGGTCTGGTATACATTTTATAATTTAGTAAATGCTCAATTAATAGAGCCTTACTTTGAGAGAAAAAAATATAATGTAAGTTTATTTGTTAATCCCGAAAATACAGGTACAGTTACCGGAAGCGGTGAAAAACTATTCGGGGATACCGTAGTTGTTACCGCAGAACCCCTGCAAAAATTTTCTTTCTTTAATTGGACAGTCAACGATAGTATTGTATCAACCGATTCAATCTATACATTTATTTGTACAGGTGATATTGAACTTACCGCCAATTTTAACACCTCGGCACCCGTTGTGTTGGTTCCTGCAGATATTTCAGTTCCTTCCGAAGCCGACAGCCGGCTTATAAAAGTTTACTCGAATTGCGACTGGGCTGCAAGTACGGCAGATTCGGCGTGGCTGGATATAAACCCTGCAAGCGGCAGTAATAACGGAAGTTTTACTGTTAGCTTTGGACAAAATACGGGCAGTAAAAGGATTGGAACCGTTATAGTAACATGCAGTTTAGGCAGCGATACTTTAACCGTCACCCAAAACCAGGGATCCTTAAAATGGATCAAATCCGGCAGCTTTTTATTAAACCCGAACAGCGGACGTGTAGGTATTGGTACAAGCCAGCCGACCGAAAAACTTACAGTTAAAGGTACCATTCACGCCAAGGAAATTATAGTTGAACCCGGCATAGTACCCGACTTCGTTTTTGAAAAAGATTATAAACCGAATACGCTTGATGAAGTAGAAGTATTTATAAAAAACAACAAACACCTTCCGGGTATTCCTTCGGCAGTAGAAGTCCGCGAGAAAGGACTTGATCTTGGAAAAGCTCAAATGACACTACTGCAAAAAATTGAAGAATTGTCTTTGTATTTAATTTCGGAAAAAAGAGAGATTGAAAAAAACGCAAAAGACATTGAAGAATACCGGAAGCACTTTAACGATACCGCCAAGTTTAAAATAGAAAAACAAGGGAGATAAAAATGAAAAACTTAAATAAAATTATGATTATTACGTGTTTGCTAATAACAGCAATTTTATCAGCAAGTCAAAAAATTTACGCACAAGGGCCATATACAATTAATGTATATGGTAACGTCGGGGGAAGTATTACGCCGGGCGTAGATCAAGTAGTACTCCATGGAGATAGCTGTAGTTTTACCATACGTGCAAATAACGGTTTCTACATAGATTTTATTGCTATTGATGCAGTCCCAGATTATTCCTTTCATGGGCTGGATTCTGCAACGTATGTATTTAAGAATGTTATTGATAGTCATCCTATACAGCCAGCCTTCAGGAAATACAATTACCAGATAAACCTATCTGCTAACCCGGCGGGAGGCGGTATTGTTGACGGGGCCGGTTATTATGATTACAATGACGAAGTAACTGTGTCCGCCGGCGCCAACGAAGGGTACAAATTTATTAACTGGACGGAAGGCAATACTATTGTCTCACCAAACAGTATATACCCTTTCCTTGCTGCCGGGGCAAGAAGTCTAACGGCAAATTTCATTAAAACCGATTACTGGAAGCAGAACGGCGAGGATATTTATTATAACGGCGGTAATGTAGGTATAGGCGCCGAAACACCCGGGCACGAACTTACGGTAAACGGGAAAATACACGCCGAGGAAGTAATAGTAAATTTATCAATTCCGCAGCCGGATTATGTTTTTGACGAAGATTACAATTTAATGCCGCTCGACGAACTTGAATGCTATGTTCAAACAAATAAACATTTACCAGGCATACCATCGGCAGCCGATGTTAAGGAAAATGGTTTGAATGCCGGCGAGATGCAGGCAAAACTGCTTGAGAAAGTTGAAGAGCTTACGTTGTATGCAATCGACTTGAAAAAACAAAACACCGAATTAAAAAGATTGCTGGAAGAATTAAAGAGGTAACCCGGTTAAAATTAATTGCAAAGCAACAACATTTTGATAAATAAAAATGAAGGTTAAAAAATGAAAAAAATTAATAAATACATGTATATATGGATATTTTTGTCGGTGCTTATAAGCGCCGGCAAAATATCTGCACAAGATCCGCCTGCTGTCCGGGGTGCTGAAGCTGATTTTTCCCTGATGGTTATTAATAGTGCGGACCTGCTGGATCGCGGAAGCGCATTTGTAAACAGCTCGTTTATTAAAGGCGCAGTCGGCGTTTCAGATTTTTCGGGGAATTTAACAATCGGGCATTCTATGTCAATTAATTACCCGAATGATTTGAAAACAAAACTTACACTTATATTTAATTCCAATGCAAGCCACGCGTATTTTGAGGATATTGTAAGTAGAACAAATGACAATGAAGATTTGAGGGCGACCGGTACAAGTACAAGGGAAAACAGCGTTAATGCAGCTTGCTGGATTTTCGGAGTTAACGGCATTGCATTGCAAACAACAAATTTTGAAAAGAATTTTTTCATGGGGGCAGATAATGATCCTGATGAATGGATTTTTTCCGGTACAGAAGTTCCCCTATTGGCTACGGGATATAACTACACAAATGATGTGAATTTACCCGGGACAATGGCCGAGCGGAATCGGCTTTATTCTGATTCTTTGTTTCAGCCGCTAGATTTTACTGTAAGAGATGCAATTAGAATAATGAATGCCGAAGGAGCGGTAATCACGCTGAGAAACCCGGTTTTCAGAAGCAGCCCGGATTCATATTCTTACTTTAACCCGGTGCACAATCATTTAGTAGGAAAATATTTTAATACCGATGAAAAATCCAATGGCTATGCACTCGTTGAGTGGACTAACCCGGATTCTGTATATGGAACAAGGAAAATATACTATAAAGCGGGTGACGGCTTAAATTATTTTTTCGAGGAAGAATACGTTACATATCAAAATTATTCTCAAAAAATTGACTGGGGAAATAGATTTACAAACCCGCCTAAAATAGCATATCTAAAATATATTGAATCGCAAAACGGCGATAGAATTGATTTTACATACGATTCAACAAATATATTTGGTACAACTATTACAAACGGCAGGAAATTTCTAACCAAAATTCAGTATTATAAAACCGCCGCAACCGCGGAATCCGGAACGGAAATAAACTTTAGTTATGTTTTGGAGGATTCTACTTATAAAATTCTTGTTGAAAATGAACTAAGTAATGAAAATTATACGATAAGTCTCAGCAATAACCCTCATTTTATAGGGGGGTTTAATACGCTTGAGAGAAACCCGGATTCTTTAAGAACTTCAATTATGATGGTGGATTCGATAAAAAATAATCTGAATCAAGATAAAAAAGCAACCTTCGCTTACAGCAATCATATTAGGCAATATTGCTACGGAGCGCTTGATGCAGAGGGATTTGATAATAATGGAGGGTCGACATTGGGAAATTCAGAGTATTATTATATGAAGTATGCGACAAATAAGCTGACCTCAAGAGAAATTTTCAACGGCGAAATAAATACCTTTACATATCATGATCAATATGAACTTAATAGCGACATCCTTTTATATGATGCCGATTCAAGTTATAATCTTGATTTTTTAAAACCAGAAAATAAACCTATTGGATATGATTCATATTTTATTTATCCGTTAAATTTTACCGATAAAATGGGTTATTATATAAATACATATTCTCTAAATCCCAACCAGTGGTGGAGTTATTACCGCAACTATGACGGCGCAAATATAGTTCGATGGTATAAATATTTTTTGTCATACCATTATGCAAACATGTACAATACAATGCGGGATAATTACACTTCTCTTATGATTAAAAAAATAAAAAATTCTGTTTCGAATGGTTCTACACCTAAAAACATTAGTGAGAAAGAATACAACTACTCGTGGGATCATTCGGCTTTTGGCGGATCGGGTGATTACCCTGATAATTATAATGACACTCTTAAGGTAAGATCCGATACATTGTATGATGATTTATCCCCAAGAATAACAAACATACTTACCGAAATCAAAACAAGGAATCTTGATACCGGGTCGTTAAATCATGCAGACAGCGTTTATACCGAGAAAAAATATTTTGAACAGCTTAAAGTAACATCCAAATTCAGAAGATATTACAGTTACCCGGCTGAAGCTTCCAACATAATAACCGAATTGAGACCCACCATGGATTTGATACTAAATCAGAATGATTCAACACTGCAATCGGTTGAATATCATTACAACGAAGAATTGGATTACGATACTAGATTTATCAACGGTTATGCATGGGCACGGTTTTATGATTTACACAACCCGGACGATTTGAGCCTGAAATACAAAATAATTAAATACGGGAATATGCCTAAAGTTAAAGTTTATAATTCCGAAGAATTTTATGTAAAACCATATTTCCCGGATAGTGAAATCGGTTTGTACAGAGATTCTTGTTTGGTAAAAAGTATTATGAAACAAATTACGACTACATTAGATACATGCAGTGCTCCTGAGTTCAGCCAAAGCATAAAAACAGAAAACAGTTTTGCAAACGATTTTGGAATTACTGATACCGGTACTGCCTGGATGAATAACAGCTATATTTATAAGCCCTCACTGCCTTCCGAAACACTTGTTTATGGTAAAAAAGGCAGCGGTGATTGGATAAGAAAATCAAAAAAAACAATGAGCTATTATCCAAGCAATAACTATAAAATTGGAAGATTATGGCAGGAATATATTTATGGTTCGGAAACAAACAATTCAGACCCGGTAACAACAACTTATGATTACAATACAACCGGCGATTATAAAGGTTACCTGCATTCAATAACACAGAATAGCGGTGTTGCAACAACGTATGAATACAACGGTGAAACCGGCTACACAGCTTACGGTAAACTTGCATGCACAAACGGCGCGGTTAACCAAAACATCTCTCATATACACGGCAGTTTTCAACCGGAACCTTTTAAAACTACAAAAACATATAACGGTAAAACAATTGTTATTTACACCGGGTACGACGGCAAAGGCAATTTGCTGTTCTCCACGGATGAAAACGGCTATTACACAACTAACGTGTATGATGCGCTTGGAAGAATAAAGAAAACATTCAAACCGGGCAGTTACGATCCCAACTATCCTACTCTGCCCCTTTACCCGGAATATTACAACAATAAAAAAGGCAGCGTTCTTTATGAATACAACGACGCTCTCTGGACGCCCGTAGTAACTACTACTGCCTATTTCAATTCTTCTGAAAACGATACCACCGCAACGAAAACAATTTCAAAGTTTAATCCATCTGAATTGGCTTATGAAAATTATTTTGATGCCGTTAACCCGAACAACCTTGTATCAAAAGAAAAATTCAACTACCTCGGCAAAAAAATTAACAGCATAGACGCCATGGGCAGGAATATTTTTTACCATTACGACGATTTTATGAATGCAGACACTATTCGTTTTATATCAAACTCCCCTGCTGCCCCGGCGCAAAAACAAATAGTTGAATATGATAAAAACAGCTACTATTTTAAAATCGTTAAAAGTTATGATGAAGAAAACAAACTTCAAACTAATTATTACGATCTATTCGGAAATGTAGTGCAAAATTCCAAAGGCGGGGTGCCGAATGCTTTGAGTACTTTGTTCACATATAACGGGCTTAACCAGCTTGTATCCGTAACTTCCCCGGGGTATAAAGTAACAACTTACGAATACGATGAATTCGGTAACGTTAATAAAAAAATCTCGCCCGATGAAGGAACAACAAAATTTATGTACGACAAATTCGGACGTTTGCGTTTCAAATTCCACATCGGAACCGGCGAACTTGTATTTAACAACTACGACGCGCTGAATAGATTGGTTTCCACAGGTGTTGTTGATACGAGTTTAACCGATAGCGCTTTTAATAACCTTGAAGCCGAAGACCCGAATCCAGGCATCGACGATAATTCCGCAAACTTTGTACTCGTTAATGTTTACGACGACTACAACAGCCCGGGCGGTGTGTTTGCGGGACAAACTTACCCGTTCGGCGCAGTGAACTTGAAAGGCAAATTAACAGCAGCGGCTTACCGCGATAAACCGGGTAACAATTGGAATTATGATTTTATTTCATACGATCACCTCGGAAGAATTGCGGAACAAAAAACCGGCTCAAAACAATTAACATATAACTACGATAATTTGGGCAACGTTACCGAAGTTAATATTAACGGCGATTATAAAATGTTGTACGAATACGATACGCGCAGCCGTTTGAAAGAAGTATATTCCGATAAAGGCGCTGAGGGCGACTCGTTGAAATTGGAAGCCGGTTATACCTATTTTAACGACGGGCAGATAAATACCGAAACAAAAATTATAACACCTTTGGATTTGAAACTGAACGATCTTGTTGTAACATCGGGTAAAAAATATACGGGACAAAGAACAGTTAAAGCGGATACCGTGCAAATTGAACCGGGTGCGGAAGTTATATTTAAAGCGGAAAATAAAATAACACTAAAACCCGGCTTCCATGCAAAGAGCGGTTCTGCATTCAGAACAAAACTTGAAACTGTTGCATACGACAGTCTTGATAAACTTGTAGAAACAAATGTCTATGATTCAACAAGAGGATTTTTGTTAAACAAAACAGATAATAACTATAAAGTAGGTTTAACCGGAACTACAAACCCGGAAGTATTTTACCAAAGATTGGCTTATTATAAAAACGGAAATGTAGATACAATCGATATCCGCAATAATCAGCAAAAAGGAAACTGGCCTGAATTGGTATATGATTATTCGTACGATGCATATAATCGTTTAACCGGCGCTGCGTGCAATGTATCACAGTTTGGTTCTACATATTCATACGATGGAGACGGTAATTTTATAACCAAGAACACTGGAAACGATAATATTCTTTATTCGTACGTAACGGCAACAAATAAATTAACGTCTGTTGCATCTCAAGTAAAAGGAACAAAAAGTTTTAGTTACGATGCAAAAGGCAGAATGACAACAGATAATTATTCCGGTGTAACGTTATCAAATTACAACTACCAAAACCTTCCGTTAAACATTACAGCAAACAGTTCTACTACAACATATTCTTATAATGGAAACGGAGAAAGAATAACAAAGAACAACGAATATTACTTGAGAGATTACGCGGGACGTGAGCTTGCAATATACAACAATACGGCAGACACGCTAAAATCTGTAAATCTTTTTGGTAATGGGATGATAGGCATATACTTGTCCGGTGAAGACAAAAGTATGTATTTTGCCAAAGACCATTTGGGAACAGTGCGCACCACAATTAACGAAACCGGTGAAATAGAAAACGCAACAGACTATTACCCATACGGTGAAGAAATAACAGGAAGAAGTGTTAACTATGGTCAACTTGCCAAGTATAAATTTACCGGCAAAGAACGCGATACAGAAACAAGTTATGATTATTTCGGTGCAAGATATTATGATTCGCAATTAGGTCGTTGGTTACAGGTTGATCCGCTTGCGGATAAATATCCGGGGTGGAGTCCGTATAATTATGTGTTAAATAATCCTTTACGATTTGTTGATCCTAAAGGCATGGAAGCAGGTGATGGAGGAGAAGAACAAAGTTGGTTACAAAAACTGCTTAGTCTTTTTGGTATTAATAACAAACAATCTCAAAACCAAACTGTAAAAGAACCATCAATTAGAGCCGAAGAAACAATTAGTGCAATTAGGTCAACGGATGAAACAATAAAAAAAGGAACTGAAGAGGTAAAAAAAGAAACCATTGTTGTTCTAGACAAAACCGCTGAAGTTTCTGGGCAAGTATCTGAAGGAACAGCGATACTATCTTTATCAACTACGGGCACCCCCTTGCAACCGATTTTTGCTGGTGTCTCAACTGTTTCGGGTGGTGTTTCAGTTGGAGCTAATTTTGGAAAATTCCTTATAACTCAATCTCAAAAAGATGCCACCAAAGTACTTTACGATTTAGGAAGTTTTGGATTATCCAGAACAGCTAAAGGAGTAATAAATAGTACCTATTTGGGAAATGATAAAGCATTGTTAGAGTATGTTGCAACTCAATCCTTAGATGCTATTACTGGCGGCATTGGATTAATAATTAAATAAAGGTCAACTAATGAAAATTACTTATGGAATATTGGCAATCATTGGAATAGTCTGTGCTTTTATTCAGTTTTATTTCAAGTATGATAAAAAGCAACCGTTCCCCTTAAAGGTATATGACTTTATGATGTATATTGCAATGCTTATCGGTTTATATGGACTAATCATGTTGATCATCTTAATTCTATAATGTAGCCGGCAAGCTAAACTTGCCGGTTTATATTAAACAAAAGTAAATATTTAACCACGGGTGTGCTTAGTATAACAATAAGCCAATTACCGGCATCGGTGAATATTATTTGAATGATTACCTTGGACGTGAATTGGCAATTTATGATATTGTAACCGGGGAGTTAAAAGAAGTAAACATATTCGGCAACGGACTTGTAGGGAAAATAATGATTGACGACAGTGATGCAACCGGTTATTATTATTCTAAAGATCATTTGGGTAGTATAAGAGTAGTAATGAACGACGCCGGAAATATAACGGCAGCACAAGACTATTATCCATACGGGGAATTGTTGAGGGAGTACAATTCAGCAAGCCAGCGATACCAGTTTACAGAGAAGGAAAAAGACGGTGAAAGCAGCTACTTGCATTTTGATGCAAGAACACTTGACCCGAGTTTACCGATGTGGCTGCAGGTTGATCCGCTGAGTGAAAAGTATCCGGGGTGGAGTCCGTATAATTATACTCAAAATAATCCAATTAGATTTGTTGATCCTGATGGTAATGGCCCATGGGATCTTTTAATGGCTGTCACTCAAAAAGCTACAACATGGATCATGCAAAAATCCATTGAATGCTATCAAAAAATTGAGAACAACAAGAATGCAACAGTATCAATAAAAACTAATGGCGAAATGAAAGAATATACTGCCAAAGATTTGTTAACGAATGCAGACATAAACAGTTCAAGGGCAGTAGAAAATTCATTAGGAAAAATAGAAGATATGAGTAGTAAAGTTGGTACTGTTGCTAATATAGCTACACCAATAATTGGAGCAATAAATCCAGCTGCGGGAGGGATCTCGTTAAAAGTTGGAGCAATTGCAACTGGAGTATCAACATTATCTGGCATAGGAAAAGAAGCAATGCAGGGGAATACTGAGAAGATATTATTAAAAGTAGCAATTAGTGGTGGAAGTCAACTTGCAGGAACAAAAATGGCAAATTATATGGCAGGTTTAGATCCCAAAAATGCAGCCCGTCTAGAACAAACGTTTAAACCATTAACTGAAACGATTATTGATGGCGCTAATAAAGTAATTAATCAACAGTTGGAAAAGAAAAAGGAGGATAAGCAATGATACTTGGAGATTTAGCTATTATTCTAGTTAGCGTTATCTTAATTCTTATAAGCTTATATATGCGTGATAATGAAAAACCAATCGCTAAAGATTCGGTAATTCCGCTTTCAATTAATATTACGATTATAATTGGAGCTGTTGGTATATTGGTTGGATTGATAAGATTAATTATACATTTATAGTTCTATGATTGTAAAGAATTATTTCTTGAACTTTTTATAATTTATTTAACCGGCAAGCACCCCTTGCCGGGTTTGTTTTTTGCTCTTTTAAAAGTTGCCGGCACATTAAAAGAATTGCGTATAAAAACCGAACGCAACAAAGGAAAAGAAGAAAAATCTGTTTGACCCCGCATTCCATATATTATTAATCAAAAGCGGGGGAGTTATTTTTCTTCCCGGAGTGAAGTGAGGTTTTAGCAATTCTTTTTCAGTGCAACCTTCTTTGGTTACTTTTCTTCGAGAAGAAAAGTAAGCATATATGTATTATGCCAAAGACCATTTGGGAACAGTGCGCACCACAATGAACGAGAACGGTGAAATAGAAAACGCAACAGACTATTACCCTTGCGGAGAAGAAATAACCGGAAGAAGTGTTAATTATGGTCAACTTTCCAAGTATAAATTTACCGGTAAAGAACGCGATACAGAAACAAGTTATGATTATTTCGGTGCAAGATATTATGATTCCCGATTAGGTAGATGGCTGCAAGTAGACCCGATGAGTGAAAAGTATCCAGGCTGGAGCCCGTATAATTATGTGAAAAATAGCCCAATAAATAGAATAGACCCAGATGGAAAAGAAGATTGGTGGGCATTAATAAAAGCAGCGGGCAAAACTGTGTTGTCAGGAGCAGGTGTAGTTGCTTCTACTTTAGGTATGGCCGGTACTAGTGCAGCTACAATTGGAACTGCCGGGGCATCATCTCCTGTGACTGTTGGTGGATTTTTGTGGAGTTTTGCTGGATTTTCTGCATCAACTGTTTCATTTGCAGAAGGAGTTGGCGATGCGATTTTAGCCTTAAAAACTCCAGATGGAATGAAAGCCGAAACTTTATCAGCTATTAAAGGTGCGGTTGAAGGTTTCGGAGGTAATGCTACTTCTCAGGCAATTGCACAAACAATATTTGATGCAATTGGATTTCAGGGTATATCTAACCTTGGGAGAGAAGGTTTGATGCAAGCCCTAGGCGTGCTAAACACCGGTAGTCAAGTTTCACAAGATGTAATTGATGTATTGAATTCAATGGTAAAAGAAGAAAAGCAGAAACAAGAAGAAGCAAATAAGAGACAGGAGGAGGTAAAGAAAAAGCAAGAAGAGGAGAAGAAAAAACAAGAAGAAAATAATCAATAAATAGTTAATTAAATAAGGTTCAATATGACAAAGAATATGTTTTTCAAGCATCTAATCGCTATGGTTATTGAATTATTAATACCTAGTCTCCCAGTAATATATTCATATTTCTACAAGAAGCTTATCATTTTTGAATATTTATCTTTTTTTGAAATGCTGAGCATAGTTTATTTAGTTTTCAGTAGTATAGCATTAATTAGTACAAAGGGTAATACTATTGGTTATAAACTAGTTAAATTGGTTTTGGTGAGTACTAATAATGGGGAAATCAATTTAGTAAAAAGTTGTGCACGAATATTAATGATCTCGGGTTTTTTGTTTCTTGTGAATAACATTGATTATACCGTATTTTTTATTTTTTTAATTATGATTATTCCCATACCGATTAATTATAAAAATAAAACAATCTATTCATTGCTTAATCGATTGCTCGGTTTAATGGAAACTGATCTTAAAACTTAACTACCACAAGCAATTAGAAGATGTATGGGAGACGGAGCAAAATAAAAATAATTATTCAATATTCTAAAACCGGCAAGCAACCCTTGCCGGTTTTATTTATTTGCTATTTTTATAAGTATAAAAATGAACAATCAAATTAAAAGTTTTTTATTCGGGAGTGGATTAATAATAATTAGTCTCTTATTATTTTTTTTCAGGAATAGACTTTCAAAAGTTCCTCCAAATAAAAATAAATTGGCTTATTTTACTGAAGAGCAAACAAAAAATAAAATACATATTGCTTATATCTTCTTCTTTTTTACTGGATTAATTGTAATTATTTTAACTTTTTCTTAATTACTATTGATAAAAATAAACTTGAGACTTTATTCTCTCTTTGATTAGCTACTATAGTGGCAAGTGTTATCTACTTGCCGCTATTTTTTTTATCACATACAACAAGTACTATAAAACACAATCATTACCGGTGCGAAGTACAGCTACGACAGCAACGTTAAACGCATAAGTAAAATAAGCAGCGGCAGCGGTGAATATTATTTGAATGATTACCTCGGACGTGAATTTGCAATCTACGATAAAGTAACCGGTGAGTTAAAAGAAGTAAACATATTCGGCAACGGTCTTATAGGAAAAATAATGATTGACGGCAGTGGTGAAACCGGTTATTATTATTCGAAAGATCATTTGGGAAGTGTTAGAGCAGTAATGAGCGATAACGGCAGCATAACCTCGGCACAAGATTACTATCCATACGGAGAGCTGCTGAGGGAATACAATTCAGCAAGTCAACGATACCAGTTTACAGGGAAAGAAAAAGACGGTGAAAGCAGCTATTTGCATTTTGATGCAAGAACGCTTGACCCAAGTTTACCAATGTGGCTGCAGGTTGATCCGCTAGCGGATAAATATCCAGGGTGGAGTCCTTACAATTATGTGCTTGGTAATCCAACCAGGCTAATTGATAAAACTGGCAAAGGCCCCGGAGATGGATCAGCCCGCGCTATTCAAAGTGAATTAAACTCAATATGGAACACAGGGACACAAATAGTAAGAGATTTTTATTATAATGACCTTCCCATTATTCTTGATGCTGCTACCGTTGGAACTGCATACATTGCACCGCCTATAAGTACAGCTTTATCTGTAGCATCAACTGGTATAACAATAGATAAAGAACTAACAGAAAACGGGAAACTTGGTACTAACAGCTATGTCGGTTTAAGTACTACCCTTGTAGGCGGCTTAATGAAACCAACGCCGCAGGGTAAGGTAATTGCTACTACTATTGCAGGGTATCAACTCCTTTATGATTTATCTGGTAAAACGGAAAAAGAAAATTCAACGAAGAATAATAATGCCGAAGATAAAAAGGAGAAGAACCAAAAAGTAAAAGATGAACAAACAATAAAATCTTTGCAATCGATAAAAGAAAAATATTCTCCAGTTACAACTTACAAATAGGTGATAATGGACATTGGTATCCAAAACATATTAACTGGTATTCTATTAATAATGCTAGATATATTATTTTTAATATTTCTGCGAAAAATAGTATTTGGCAACAACAAAAATCCTGAATGGAACAAAGAAAAAGAGCAAAGAAAATTGAAATTAATAATTCTTAGTGTTTTTCTTACAATAACTGGTTTGTCTTTGATTTTTACTGGCATTTCACAGTTATGACATCCTGATTACTAAAAATTTTTCGATCGTCAAGAACCATTTTTTGAATGCCTTTTTATCCCGGCAAGCACACCTTGCCGGGTTTATTTTTTGCTCTTTGAAAGAATGTATAGCCATGTGTTTTTCTTTTCTTGGCGCAAGAAAAGAAACAAAAGAACATGCACTTAAAAAGAATTGCTAAATCTTCGCTCTGCTAAGGGAAGAAAAATAACTTCCCCGACATATCAGGTAAATGTCGGGGATCAAACAGATTTTTCTTCTTGTCCTTCGCTTCGCTCAGATTTTATACGCAATTCTTTTAATGTGCATAAGATTAATTGTTTTGTATTAACCCACTTATTGTTATAATACCGTCGATATGCTTAAATCCGTAAATCTTTTTGGTAACGTTTACCCCGCAAGGCGGGGGGATGATAGGCATATACTTGTCCGGCGAAGATAAAAGTATGTATTTTGCCAAAGATCATTTGGGAACAGTGCGCACCACAATGAACGAAACCGGAGAAATAGAAAACGCGATGGATTATTACCCTTACGGAGAAGAAATAACCGGAAGAAGTGTTAACTATGGTCAACTTGCAAAGTACAAGTTTACCGGGAAAGAACGCGATGCTGAAACAAGTTATGATTACTTCGGTGCAAGATATTATGATTCGCAATTAGGTCGTTGGTTACAGGTTGATCCGTTGGCGGATAAATACCCGGGCTGGAGCCCGTATAATTATTGCTCGAACAATCCATTGACAAATATTGATCCGCATGGAATGTCAGACAGTACAGCAACGAAGAAAGCCCTGATCGTACCTTTACCAAATGTAAATATAGGGCCGCTTCCAATTCCCTTCCCTCCAGATATTGAAACAGCCAAAGCTACCGGTAAAGTTATACTTGACTTCATTGAAGAAGTAGAGGATGTTAATAATACTATCAAGGTGTTCACTGTTGCGGTAATTTCATTGCTTAGTAGTGATGAGGAAAAGGGAAAATCAATTGAGGAACAAACAAAAGCAGGTGCTCAAGATAAAAAATTATCAGATAGCGAGATAGAAGCTCTTGAGGAAGGTGGTGTGGATGTACATGAGTTGAAGGGAAATAAATCTAGTGGAGAAAGAGATTTATATAAGGATTCTAAAGGTAATATAAAAATTAAGCCGAAAGGAGGTAAAGGTCCCGGCGAAGAAACAGGATATAATATTAAAAATTATTTAAAATAAATGGAGCTACAATGGCTACGCGAGTATCAGCAGCAATAGTTTTAACTGGAAAAAATCTTGAACTATCTAGATTAACTCAACACATTGGACTAAACCCGACAAAGTTCTGGAGCGAAGGTGAACAAATTCAAAAATCAAAACTAGTTTATAAACATGATGGATGGATGTTAGCTACAAATAAAATTGAGACACTATATATTCAAGAGCCAGTTGAGGAATTATTTAAGAAGCTTAAACCAGCTTTAAGTAGAATACTAGAGGCTATTACATTATTTAATCTAGAACCAGAAATACAATTTGTTATTTATGCCGAAAAGCAACATCGTCCAGCACTTTGTCTTAATAAAGAAATCATTAGATTGATCTCCGAATTAGGCGCAGACTTAGATATTGATTTCTATTTAACTTAATCTTGTTTCTTTCTGAGCGATTAAGAATAAATTCTTAATCGCTCTATTATTATTGATTGCTCTTTAAATAATAGTTAAGCCAAACAATCCGCAATCCCGGCAACAGCAGTTGGCAGAATTATGCTTACACTTTTAGCTATGATGATTTCAACAGGTTAACAAATGCATCTTCGTCTGGTGTACCTTCGGAAAGTTATTATTAAGTTAATGATCGCAGCGAAGCGGAGATCCCGCCTTGGCGGGACGGAGGATTTCTTACAAAGAATAGAGCCGGAAATAATTTGAGCTATAGATACTTATACGGTACAAACCGTTTGCAGAAAGTAATAAAGAACGGTATAGATACAGTTCACTATAGTTGCGATGAACGCGGGAATATCTCCGGCGGTTATGGAGAACTGGGCGAATATAACTACCAGAATCTTCCGCTTGAAATGTTGAACGATAATTCAGAGTTGTATAATTACAGTTACAACAGCAACGGTAAACGCATAAGCAAAACAAGTAACGGCAGCGGAGAATATTATTTGAATGATTACCTCGGACGTGAATTTGCAATCTACGATAAAGTAGCCGGTGAGTTAAAAGAAGTAAACATATTCGGCAACGGGCTTGTAGGAAAAGTAATAATTGATGACGAAGAAGATGAAAACAATTATTATTATTCTAAAGATCACTTAGGCAGTATAAGAGTTGTAATGAGCGATAAGGGAGAAGTAACATCAGCACAAGACTATTATCCATACGGAGAGCTGCTGAGGGAATACAATTCAGCAAGTCAGCGATACCAGTTTACAGAGAAGGAAAAAGATAACGAAAGCAGTTATCTGCATTTTGATGCAAGAACACTTGACCCAAGTTTACCAATGTGGCTGCAAGTTGACCCACTAGCTGAAAAGTATCCTGGATGGAGCCCATATAATTATACTTTGTGTAACCCTCTAAGGTATATTGATCCGAAAGGAATGATGACATACAAGGTAAACGGCATTGAATATGATTATGATGTTTGGTATGGTCTTGCCGAACCTTTTATACAAGATGCAGAGAAAAAGGAAAAAGAGAAAAAAGCTGAAGAAGAAAAGAAGGAGAACGATTTTAATTTTTGGACGTGGCTGAAAAATGCATTGGGTATAACTGGAGCTAAAGACGACGAACAAGATGAAGAAGAAACAAATGTAAAGTCAGAAATAGATAAAAGTGTTGCGGAATTTCAGTTTGCCGCTTTTGAAGATTTTATCGATAAAGAAAAAAAAGCAAGCTTATTGGCTCTTGAATTTGCCACAATGCCACTTCAAGTAGCAACTTTTAATAAAGTTACAGGTATCTCAGCAAAGATTCTTAGATATCCTGCTGATAGAGCGGGAGGATTAGGCTTTAATATTTATAAAAATAATTCAAGAATAATCAGTTTTGACTTTCACCGAATAGGAAAAGCCAGAGTATTTAGACCTCACATAGATATTCCTCCTCTTGGGATACGCCATTGGCCATTTAATCTATAACTTGACAGGAGAAAAAATGAAAGATATAATCAAAAATTTTTGTGAGAAAGCAATGGAAGGTAGTTTAGGTTTTGATGAGTTTTATAATCAATGGCCTAAACAAGCAAACAGTGTTAATTTTTTTCATTCAATTTATGAGGATATTGAAGATGCTATTCAACATTATCCTATTAAATTAATAAGCGGTGAGCCCAATATTGAATTATGGTATAAATCAGATACGTATTTGAAATTATATCTCGATGCTAGTTTACTTAAATTAAATGAAAGTAATGAAAAATTAGAGACCACTCGGGCTCGTATTATAAAAGAAAAATTCTTCAATCTTTCAAAACAAATAATTGATAATACAATCTCAGGCTATATGCAATATTAGACATGCTTTCAAATGCAGTCAAGTGGATTTCTTGACTGCATTTTCTATCCCGGCAAGCATATCGCTTGCCGGGTTTATTATATACTCTTTGAAAAATGGTTTACTTTATTTACCAAAATCTTCCGTTAAACATTACAGCAAACAGTTCCACTACAACATATTCTTATAATGGGAACGGAGAAAGAATAACTAAGAACAACGAATATTACTTGAGAGATTATGCTGGGCGTGAGCTTGCAATATACAACAATACGGCAGACACGCTAAAATCCGTAAATCTTTTTGGTAATGGGATGATAGGCATATACTTGTCCGGTGAAGACAAAAGTATGTATTTTGCCAAAGACCATTTGGGAACCGTGCGCACCACAATGAACGAAACCGGTGAAGTAGAAAACGCAACGGATTATTACCCATACGGGGAAGAAATAACCGGAAGAAGTATAAACTATGGTCAACTTGCCAAGTATAAATTTACCGGCAAAGAATTAGACACAGAAAGCGGGCGTTACTACTTTGGCGCAAGAACTTACAATAAAGAACTAGGTATATGGGATCAAGTAGATCCTATGGGAGATTATTTTGCCTCGTGGAGTTCTTACAATTATTGCTATGACAATCCCAATATTTATATCGATATGTGGGGATTTGCACCTGATAGCTTAAAGAATTCCGATTATCTAAGAGGAAAGACATTCCCGGATATTGTAGTAACAGCTAACCGCGAATACGATCCACTTGTATCACAATTAATTCCAATACAAGGTCCTTATGGACTGGGTTCAATCGAAAGCACAAACAATAACGGATATAGTTCACTTCCCTACATTGGCTTTGGTTGGCAGTATTTAGAACATCGTGTAGAGAGAGCCAAGAATTTAACCGTTGATAGAAAAATATATAAGAAAACAAAAGCAAAAGCCGCCGCAAAGTTTGATAAATATTTGAAACCGATAAAGGTTATTTCAACGGGACTTGTCGCTCTAGATTTTGCCACAAGCATCTATGAGGGAATAGAAACAGGTGATTATAGCCAAATGTTTATCGACTGGGGAATTATTGGTATAAGTGCTGCCAGCGGTCCTTTGGGTTTAGGATTAACAGTGTTAGACCAAACCGTTGGTATAAAAAACATGCTGAATACAAATGTAAAAATGGAGATAGAAAGAGCCCGTAGAGGATTGCCTTCTCCAATGAGCCATTTGCCTTAAATGCTAAACTTGGAGTTTAAGATATTGGATTGTTATAAATGATTTTTTCAAAACGGAGCTAATAGACATGAAAAAGTTAATGCAGTATCTGTTTTACAAGTTTTATAAACTTTCGCTGATTGTTGATATTGATAAAATTCCAGAATGGAAAGCTTATTTCTTATTATCATGCTTCGAGATTAGTAATTTTTTTGTAATTATGAAGCTTTTTGATTCATATGTATTATCAATACAGCTAAAATCAATTGTAAATTTTAAACCCAGTATTCTGATAATCTTTGCATTGGTAACAATTACTAATTATTTTTTTTACATAAAAGGTAAAAAGTATTTGCGTATTGAACAATTATTTATGAACGAATCCAGAACTAAAAGAATTATTGGAAATATTGCAGTAATCCTTTACATAATAATTTCCATCGTTTTTCTGGCACTTATCTGGATTAAAAAATAATTTGATTAGCCGGCAAGCACTCCTTGCCGGGTTTATTATATGCTCTTTGAAAAGTTACCAGCACCTAAAAAGAATTGCGCCTGCCCGCTTTTATTATGGCGGGTTAAGAAATTATGCGGACTTGCCCGCGAAGTAGATTCTTTTCATATAAAGGAATTGACAATTCATGATTGAGATTCCGACAAATTTAATTCAGTATATTCTTACAGTATCGGAACAGAAAGATAGCGGCGTTGTAGTTTTTTGCTGTCTTGAATTTCAACCTCAACTTTTCTATTATTAACTATACTTAATGGGAAATTAAATGAATTCAAAAAACATAATTCAAAATGCGTTGAACTTAAGCCCGGCAGAGAAATTGTTTATAATAGAAACATTATCTCAAAGTTTAAGCGAACCGGATAAAGAAATAGACAAATATTGGAAAGAAGAAGTTGAAAAAAGATATGATGCATTCCTTTGTGGAAAAATTAAAAGCATTCCATATGAAGAAATTATGAAGAAATGAAAGTAGAATTTTTAGAGCCCGCGTATAAGGAGTATCAAGAAGCAATAGATTTTTATAATTTACAAAGCGACGGATTAGGGAATAAATTTATTGTTGAGGTTGACAGAACAATAAAAATAATAAGAAATTATCCCGATAGTTATACAGAATACACAAAACACTCAAGAAAAGCGATCGTAAATATTTTCCCTTATAATGTAATTTATACTATCCATGAAAATTGTATTGAAATACTAGCAGTTGCCCATCAGCATAGAAGACCAAATTATTGGATCGATAGACAAACCAAATAAGCGGCATCATTTATAAAATTACATGTAATAGAAGTAACGGATTAATTACTGCTGATTTTTTAGTTAAAGAATACGGTAAGTGCCCCTTGCCGGTTTTATTATGGCGGGATAATAAACCTCACGGACTTGCTAACTATTCATAAAGACCTTAACAACCGGGTAAATATTATACTTATCTAAATTCTTTGAATATCGTTCAATCCATTGTTTGTCGTTGTGGGATACTAAAACCAAATCACCTTTTCCGAATTTGGCATTAAAGCTTACCTCAATATTATCGCCGGGCTTTAAAACCGGGTAAACTTTCCGGCACATTGATTTTGTAATCTTCAAAAGGAAGGTTTTATTTTTTTCGTTCGCCATTCCGCAGGTTAAGATTAATTGATACAACCGGGTAAATAGCAACTATGTCGTTTTTATCAATCAAACGAACACCGTAATCCGGATTATCCGAACTTAATTGAATAAACGCATAATTAAGATCTTTAAAGCGTTTAATATACTGCCGACCGTCCTTAAGTTTTACGGCAACAAGGTCGCCGTCTATAGGTTGAAGTTCCATGTCAACCAAAACAATATCCCCGCTTCGCAGCGTTGTTTCCATAGAATCGCCGTTGACCTTAAGTGCAAAGCATTTATGCTCCCTTCTCCGGTAAGTAAATTGCTCGCTTATATCGTTTAATTCTACTTCTACATGTTTAGGATCGCCTGCATAGACTTCACTAAGAACCGGGTAGTCGAAGACTTGTATCTTATCGTCGAACTCCAATTCGGTTTTGCCGCCCGCCGGTTTCGAAAGATTTGTATATGTTATATTATTGGGATTACTGTCGTCGATCTTAATATTGAAAGCTTTTTCAATTATAGATATTGTTTGCACATTGGGTTTTTGAGTTGTGCCCTTCAGTATTTTACCCAAAGCAACATTACTAATGCCGAACTCCTTTTCGAACTTAGAGGTATTATATCTGAATTCGACAAAAAGATGGGCTAAAAATTCCGACCATTTCATCAACCTAATATCCTCAATTTATTTCTAACATTTATCAAAAAAAATTTACTCGAATATATATTTATTCATTGACAAGCGCAATAAGTTAGATTATATTAGAAATAAAAAATATTATTAGATTAAGTTAGAAAATATTATATGGATAAGTTAATCAACGAAATATTGGATATGCTGATAAAAAACAATGTTGTTAACCCGCTTTCATTAAGAAACTTTACTATACGGCAGCGATATCACGAGCTTTATCATGTCCGGAAGATGAAAAGTAAAGATGCACGAAAACAACTTGCCGATGAATTTAACTTGGGTGAAAAATCAATCGAACACATTCTCTATCTTCAAAAAAAGGATAATCAGCAGCACAACTTCAGCAAATAAGTATTATCACTTTTAGAAAGAAAATAAAAAATTGTTTGTTGCATCGAACCGCTTAAGTTTTTCAAACTTCTTTATATCATTCCCGTTTAACCTATTATTTTGTAGGATGATTGAAACAATGCCTTATAATATTTTGAGACCGGTTTAATTAACAGGAATACATTTATGAGAACATGGCTTCAAATATTAAATACTATGGTTTCAACGTTAAGGCTATACAAAACGAAAAGAATTAATCTGCCGTTAAGGGAAGGAGAAAGTATAAATATTTTGGGCAATGCCCCTAACGTAAAAAACTGCAGTATAGATTTTTCACTTCCCTCGATGGTAACAAACGGTTTTGCAATAGATCCAGAATTTTATAAAAAAGTAAAGCCCTCGTATTATATTTTTTGCGACGATAAATTTTTCGACCCGGCTTGCTACAATACCGAATTAATGATAAACGAAATGAACAAAAGGGATTGGACAATGAATATCCTTTCGCCAAAACCCATTAGACACGACCGGGTTATTAACAAAAACTACCGTTATAATAAAACCACAATCGATGGATTTGAAAGATTCGTACTATGGTGTATGAAGCATAACCTGGGAATGCCTTCTCCGGCCAATGTACTTATTCCCTGCCTGGTATTGTCTGTTAATATGGGATATAAGGAAATTCATTTATACGGGTTCGAGTTCAGTTGGTATAAAGAATCTATTTTCAAAGAGAAACTAAATAAAATTCATTTTTATGATGAACCGTGTATAATCAAATACCAAGATTTGGAAACAATTACATATACACTTTACAAAACAGTTTACGGGCTCAACATAGTTAAGAAGTATGCGGATGCACATAAAGTAAAGATTATTAACCACTCGGAGTTTAAAATAATATGAACAAATGCCGTACATCGAATTAATTGAGATAATCATTATCGAATCTTATAAACGGTATTGATCAAGATTATAAACAAGAGCATGAGATAGTTTTGCCAAAAACAAATAGCTTCAATCATTCAGTTCTATATCCAATTGATTTAATCATATCGTCCAACTTTAACTCATCTTTTAAAGTAAACATTGCGCCAAAAATTCCGCCGCCGCCGTTAATATTCGAAAAGCTTAATTGTGTTGTCCGCAAAGAAAATTCGTTTTGCATTGTTTGTTGAATGGTTAAATAATGTGAGGAATTAGGTTCAAAAAGATGAAGATAAAAAACTACCTTTTTTATGATATAGTTTTCTTTATCGGCATCGTTTTTTGATAAATCACTTAGTGTTTTCAGCACAACAAGAGAATCATAATGAATATAATCTTTTGGGCTCTCAAGATTTGGATATACATATATCTCCTTGCCTTGACCATTTGAATAATACATGGGAACCGACTTTTGATAATCAATCCAAGTACCGTTTTCTTTTTTAGAATAATAAACTATCATTTCAGGTAAAATATCCGTCTTCCCTTTAATAATCGACATTAATTCCGAACCGGTAACAAAAGTTAGTTTACCCGGCAGTATCGGCATGGGATTTTTTCTTTTGTAATCACTTTCAATTCTATCGTTAACTAAAACCGAATTTGCCGAAGAAATTAATTTTGTACCGTCGGGTAATTCCGCTTCAATTTTCATTGAATAATCATACGCAACATAAACACCCGGATTAACTTGAACCGATGAAATTGACGGCTGAAAATTATTCAAGTAATAATAATGTATTTGTTGGTTATCACTTGTTGAAACAACGGTATCGCGGAAATTATATACTTCTGTTCCCAATGCATTAGAACATGTTAGGGTGATTTTTGCACCGCGGACTGAATAATTCTCATGAGAATTCATTGGCTTTAATCCGTTCGCTTTATAAGTGCGGGATATTGTTGCAACTTGGAAAGTTGTATCGTGCCTTATTACACAGTTTAAAACATATCCTTCATATAAATCCGTATAAGGATCAAAATTTTCTTCGCATGAAATCACAAATAAAAAATTCAACAATACAGTTATAAACAAAATTAATCTCTGTTTCATATTTCCGCCTTAATATTTATTGAAGGTAAAAACGGCAGCATATTTACTTTTTCGCCCGTATCCCTTCTGAAATAAAAAATGTTTTGCCTGTTGTAGAAATTAACGACGCTAAAATCAACCGACATTTTGAATCCCTCAATCTGAATTTTTTTTGAAATGCTTAAGTCGAGACGATGATAATCCGGGAACCGACCCGCATTAGTTGCAGCGAGAATTGCAAAAGGGGAATATTGATTTGGCAAAAATGGGATTTCCCCGATTTGATTAATTATAAGTTTATCATAGTAACCGGCAATTTGAGTATATGGAAGTCCCGATGTGTAAGTCCACATAGCGCTTGTACCCCAACCGGCGCCGAGTTCGGCTTCTAAAGTAAGATTAATATTATGTTCCGCATCGAACCTTGGCGGATACGTAAATCCTCTTACTGTTCTAAATGATTTCATCCACGCATAAGCGCCTGTAAAACTAAGTATGCCGATTCTATACTTTGAAAGAAATTCAACACCGTAAGCTTTACCCGAACCGGTAGTTAATTGTCTTTGCCAATCTAAAATTCTTCTATCATCCACAATTGCAAGATTGTGCATAGTTTTATAATAGCCTTCTATGTTGAACGAAAGATTCGGCAAAGGATCAATATCCAAACCAACTACATAATGAATCGCATCCGAAGGTTTAATATAATACGGGGTTATTACCCACGGTTCAAAAACAGGAGTAACTTCATATTCATCTGCAATAGTCACAAGATCCTGCATAAAAATATTCCAAGATGCTTTAAGCGCAATTTCGGGGGTTAATCTGAAAGTAAAATTTGTTCTTGGTTCCAAAAAGTAAGACGGTCCGCCGCCAGCATACCTTGTTGCGTGCAACCTAATTCCAGCTTCGGCACCTATAAATGAATTTCTAAGCCATTCATATTTTAAGAAGATGCTCCAATTTGTTCCCTTATTTGTTGTATTTGATTCTAAGCCGATAAGATTTGCGATGGTTTGGGATAATTGAACTTCGCTTATTTTTAATCCCCCCGATAGAATATCTTTTGAGTTGTAAACGTAACTGAAATCGAAGACTGCGGAATATTCGTTGAATTTATTTTCCAAATATTTTGCGCCGCTTGCATTGGGAATTCTCTTCCCGTAAAATGAGCTGACAGAAAAATCAATTTGATAAAACAACGGTGAATTTGTTATTTGGAAATAATTAAACGCGAAAGAATTGTTCCTCCATTGAAAATCTTCGAGCAGAGGGTTTTCGTTCATCATTTTATCACTGCTTAAAAATGTACTTATGGAAAATTTAGCATCTTCCATTATGCTATTATTGGCATAATTTATTTTGGCGAATACATCATAAAAATCTGCCGGAACGGAATTATTATTTCTGAATTTTTTCAGAACCGCATCAGAGTAATTTTTTCTGCCCGTAATCATGAAGGAGCCGTGCGGAATAGGTCCTTCTAAAAATAATTTTGCAGTCAATAAACTTAATCCCGCTTTAGCGCCGAAAGAATTTCTGTTTCCGTCCTTTGTATTAATTTTCAAAACGGATGAAAGTCTGCCTGTAAAATCAACCGGGAAACCGCCTTTATAAAATTCAATTGAACTAATCATATCGGGATCAATTGCGCTTAAAATTCCCATCGCGTGATAAGGATTATAGATCGGTACATTATCCAGTAGTATAAGATTCTCGTTGCTTGCGCTTCCGCGGACGTAAAATTTGCCCGATAAATCGCCCCCGGTTTGAACGCCCGGCAGAGTTTGGATAGCCCGGAAAATATCAAGCTCTATTCCCTTTGGTAAATTTTCCAATTGCCGCATAGTAATTTTTTGAAGGCTTAAATCCGTTTCATTTTCTTTGATAATTTTTTCACCGGTAATTTCTATTGTTCCAATCTGAATATCCGAAGGTGAAAGATTAATTCTTAAATCAGTAACACCATAGGAAAGAACTTCAACAACCTGAAGTTCTGTTTTATAACCCACATAAGAAAAGACAACCGAATATTCGCGCGGCGGAATTGAAGCAATTGTAAAATACCCGCGGGAATCAGTGGTCGTTCCACGGTTTAGTTCTTTTATAAAAACATTTGCATAAGGTAAAACTTCACCGCTTAAAGAATCGGCAACAAAGCCGCGCAGAATTCTGGTTTGCTGTGCTGTTGTGTTTGTCGGCATAATACTGATAAATATAACAAACGTAAAAAAGGAGATGATTGTTTTAGTCATTGTTTATTTCCCCGTTGGGTTTGTAAAATCGCGGCAGCATTGTGGCTATTCCTTCTCCTGCCATATAACCTTGAATGGCGAACTCACCTACATTCAAGAAATAACCAGCAGGGTCAAACTCCGCACCGGAGTCATGTAAAATATCAATCCTTGATACATGATCTTTTATATTACTATAATTAATTAATATACCATCCACATAAAAATCATATCTCTTTTTTGTCAGCTGAGAAGGATTAAGAACATATGTGTCAAATTGGGGATTATAAATTACCAAGAGTTTTGGAGAATTTATTCCCCAATGAGAAGGATTAAGAACATATGTGTCAAATTGGGGATTATAAATTACCGAGAGTTTTGGAGAATTTATTCCCCTATGAGTTCGATTATCCTTAATAAAACTTACAACGAATCCTTCATCATAAATATTTTTTGTGGAATCTGTTAATAACGTTAAAAAATGAGCAAGTGAGCCGGTATATGATTTTTCACGATTATTGTAATATTGATCTGTTGTATCAGCATTTGAAGTAGTTATTTCTGTAAAGCCGGGATATACTTCCATTGATATCTTTTTTTTTACCTTATTAAAACTAAAGCTTCTTATCACACAATTTATTTTATAGCCGAGTGCATTATTTAGAACAAGTAACGGTTCGTTAATTGATGCCTTGAAATAATTTTCGTCTTCATAAAATTCCAGTTTTGTTTCATTTTCGATAATGCAGTCACCGGCAAATTGATTATTACCAAGGAATAACTCTCTGAAAAATTCCAATTGGTTCAGCCATTTTTTGGGTAATTCAGCTTTTACATTTATTTCATCAAGGTTATAAATAACTTCTATAAGACTAAAATTTTGAGTTAGCTCTTTTTCCCCTTTAAGCACCAAATACTTTATAACAGGTTTGTACCCGATAATTGAAACAACCAATGAATATTTTCCTTCGGGAATACCTGTGATTGAATAATTCCCATTTTCATCGGTTGTACTTCCAATAGCAGTTTCGGATAGATAAACATTTACAATCGGCAGGGGTGCACCTGTTTTTTTATCTGTTACTTTTCCCATAATTGTAAAACTGTTTTGTGCATTTATTAATGAAAAGAATGCAAAGATGATAAATGCAACCAAGAAGTATTTTGAAATGCTGGTAAATTTAATAACTTTATTTAGCATTGATGCACCCCTTAGATTTTGCTTTTAATTATTTCGAATTGTACTTCCCGCTAAGGCGGAATATCTTTATTTAGACCATCTCGCTATTCTTCTGGCCAGAGTTCGTCCCGCTCCGACGAACGGAGAGAAGCGAGAGTAGTCTGACGACTTTCGGAAGCTTTATTTAATATTTTTTCATTCCTTATTTGTCTTTATAAGCAATTTTGAAGGAGTAGTTTTATCAAAATAAATTATTACATCAAATTCCTCGGGTAGAATAGTATTGTAAAATGCATAATCCATTGCAAGGGCTCCAATCGAACGAAAATACAATGATGAATTCAACCAGTTAGATAATGGCGAACTATAAATTTTTCTAAGATCGAAAATGAAATCCCGAACTCCGGTTTTGCGAAAAACATACTCGTAACTTCCCGGTTGAGGTAAAGAGGTTTCATAAATACCAAGTCCATTTGGACCTACAGCAGTATATTTACCGTCCCCGAATGAAAAACCAAATGTCACCATTTGTTTACCGTATTTATTATCCAAATATTTTCCCATTGGTTGGTAAACACTATTTTGTTCTTGTCCTCTAGTAATATGACCATTATGCGCCCAAAGAATTATTTTTGCATCTGTCGGAAATTGTGATAATATCCATTCAACGTTTAATGCCATACTTTCATCTCTGGTTGTTTTACCCTGCATATTCGTTTCTGCAGCTTGAAAAACAATTCTTGCATCCTGTATTATTTGATCAATTGTTTTACTATCAGCAATCTGTTTAAACTGATCTTGTTTGTTTATTAAATGATTGTAAACCTTTTTTGCATTGTTGTACCAAGGTTCATAAAAAGTACCGGACAAATCTTTTTTATTCTCAGTTCTAGCTGCATAATATATCTCTTCTACTTTGTTATATAGATGCGCAAGGGTGTCAATAAACTGTGGTTCAATCTTTTCTACAAATTGTTTTACATTTTTAATGGCAACATGAGGGAATTGCATATCAAAACCCCAAAACTCAATGCGACCTTTGTGGGAAGCATTAAACTTTCTCATCCATTCTATCATATCCAATACTTCCTGGGTGTTCCATGTCCAGAAATATAATCCTGATAAAGCTTCTTTAGGATCGCCCTTTCCATAAAGTATATAATCGTTAACTTTACGCGCTTCGGGCATGTTTGCTTCTATGGCAAAGACGGTAAAGCCCATGTTCTCGGCAAGAAATTTTACAATACGGTGCTTCATTTTAAAGAATTCGCTTGTTCCGTGAGTCCCTTCGCCAAGCGCAACGATTCTTGCATCTCCAATAATTGTTTTTAGTTCTATTATGTCATCCTCTCCATCAACCGGATCGGAAGTCTTGATTGGAATTACATTTTCTTTAAGCCAATTGATTTGTTCGTTACTTGGAATAAAAGGTTTCGGTTCAATTTGTTCATATACTTTTCCGTCTAATTCTAATTGAAGATCATCAAACCATGCCGTGCCGTTACCGGGCATAATAACACCGAATACAATATTTTGAGCAGAAGTATCAATATCCATCTCTATTGAGTATTGTTTCCAATCCGATGTTCCGGTAGCGCCTCGACCAGCCATATTATCAAAACCAAGTATTTTACCTTGTATTTTTCCATCAACACGCCACCACAAACCTGCATAACCGTTGGTAATATCTTTTGTTTTTATATATCCGGTATAACGCAGATGTTTACCTTTTGCATCATTAATTGGGAAATTAGCACTCGTTGCGCCAAACTGTCCGGAAGATATCTTTTGAATTCTCATGCTTTTCAAACCTTCATGAGAAACTGTAGTATCAACTTTTACTTTAAAGCCATCACCCCATTGATACCAACATAACGCTTGCCCACTCTGAGATGCATTTTCGAAGCTTAGATTTAAAAATGTAGAGGGATTATCTCTTTCGTTTTTGCTCGAATTCTGTGCATTGTAACCAGATACAATGAATAAAGAGAAAACTAATGACAAAACTATTCTTTGTTTAACCAGCATAATTGACCTCTTTATTTATTGCAAAAGTATTTCTCAAAAGATAATAACATATTAACAATGTGTTCCACCTTCAATACTTTTTTGAATACGACCTAATCGTCCGCGAAAGTGTTTTGAATATAATTTGTTTGGTAAAAACTAACAATGCCCAATTCTTAACATTTTTATTTCTTATTTTTGCTACCGAAATGATAATTACTTGAGACCTCTATAAAACATCTCTTGTCATTTCGAGCATAGCGAGAAATCTAAAACTTTGCATTGTATCAATTCACAAAAAGATTTCTCAGTCGTTCCGATAAACTAAATCGGAACTCCTTCTTCCAAAGGAATGCCTTCGGCAGAAATGACATTATTGATTTTTTCAGATGCTTCTTTCCATAATTTTCAGAGAAAATATTTTATGAATGACAGCTTATTAAAAATAGATTACACAAAATTCCGGCTCGATAACGGCTTAGAAGTTATACTCTATCCAGATACAACATTGCCTACGGTTGCAGTAAATATTTGGTACCGTGTCGGTTCGGCAAATGAAAGACAGGGTAAAACGGGATTCGCACATTTATTTGAACACATGATGTTCCAGGGTTCAGAGAATATTCCGAAGGAAGGACATTTCAAATATGTTCAGGAAGCCGGCGGAACACTGAACGGATCGACATCAATCGACCGTACAAATTATTACGAGTCGCTGCCTGCCAATAGTTTGGAACTGGCATTGTGGCTGGAATCCGACCGCATGGGATTTATGCTTCCCGGATTGACGCAGGAAAAGTTAGATAATCAAAAAGATGTTGTGATGAACGAACGCCGCCAGCGTTACGAAAACCAGCCGTACGGTTTAACATGGGAAATTTTATTTTCAAATTTATATACGAATGATCATCCTTATTCATGGCCTACAATCGGCTGGATGGAAGACATTAAAAAGTTTGAGCTCGATGATGTAAAAAATTTTTTCAAAAAATATTATTCGCCGAATAATGCTGCTTTGGTAATCGGCGGGAACTTTAAGATTGACGAAGCTAAGGAACTTGTAGAAAAATATTTCGGCGGTATTCAAAGCAGCGGTGAAGTTTTGCCTGTTGAAGCGCCGGTACAAAAACTTATCGAAAACAAATTAGTTATCCACGAAGATAATGTTCAACTTCCGCGCATTCATTTTGCATGGCATTCCGATAAAATGTTCGGTGATGATGATGCTGCACTCGATATACTTGCAGATGTATTATCATCTTCGAAAAACTCACGGCTTCAAAAAAATCTTTTGTTCGAAAAACAAATAGCACAGGATGCATCGGCTTTTCAATACTCCGCTAAATTAAGCGGCTCGTTCATAATTTTTGCCACGGCAAAACCGGGGATTACACTTGACGAAATCAAGAAAGAAATATTTTCCGAAATAGAACAATTAATTAAAAACGGCATTACGGAAGAAGAACTTGTACGCGCAAAAAACAGTATTAAATCGAGTTATATTTATTCGCTTCAAAAACTTGATACGGTTGTCGATCACCTAAATCATTACAATTATTTTTTGAATGAGCCGGATTCGTTTGTATTTGATATAGAGCGCTATGAAGAAGTTACTGCCGAAAAAGTAAAACAGACGGCAAAAAAATATCTGGATAATCCATATGTTGAATTAAGAATTATTCCAAAATCGAATTGAGTTAAAATGATAAATAGAACTTCAGCCCCGCTCCCGAAAGGAGAAATAAATTTTACAATCCCGGCGATAAAGAAAATAAAATCTGCAAACGGGATTGACATTCATTTTGTGCAAAAGGATAAACTCCCGATTGTACAGGTAATTTTAATGTTTTCAGCAGGAAGCAAATTCGACCCGGCAGATAAAACCGGGTTGTCATTTCTTACTTCATTATTGATAGATGAGGGCGCCGGCGAATACGATGCACTTGAGCTTAATAATGAATTCGAAAAACTCGGCTCAGTATTAAACATTTCATCCGACCACGACGCATTTACATTTTCATTGACATCAATAAAAGAAAACTTTGAACGGTCGTTTGAATTGCTTTCAAAAATAATTAATGAGCCGCGATTTGATGAGAAAGATTTTTATCGAGAAAAGAAAAAAGTTCTTGATAGAATTTTACAGTTGAAAGACGAGCCGTCGTATATTGCTTCGGCTGTTTTTGATAACAAAATATTCGAAAATACTTTTTATGCTCTGCCGGAAATCGGCTACGAAAATTCTGTAAGTTCTATTTCATTAGATGATATTCGCTATTTTTATAAAGGGAAACTGCTAAACTCTAAAATTGAATTTATTGCTGTCGGTAATATAACCGAAGAAGAGATCACAAAACTTTCAGAAAAATATATGCCTGCTATCGGCAATTCTGTTGTTCATCCGAACTTTAAACAACCAACACGCAGCAAAACAAAATTTTATTTTGTTGACAAGAAAGATTCAGCACAAAGTGAAATAAGAATCGGTCACATTGCAAAACCGCGGGATGCGGAAGATTTTTATGCTGCGAGAATTATGAACACAATTTTAGGCGGTCAATTTTCAAGCAGAATCAACTTAAACTTGCGCGAGCATAAAGGTTTTACTTACGGCGCCGGATCGTCTTTCAATTATTACCAAAATGCATCTTCATTCGAAGTATCGACTGCCGTAAATATTCAGAACACCGGGGTAGCAATTTCCGAAATTCTAAAAGAATTGAATTCAATAAAAATCACTATTACAAGTAATGAAATTGAATTTGCCAAATCATACCTCATCAAACAATTCCCTTCAAAGTTTGAAACATATACCCAGCTTGCAAGAAATATTGTCCCCTTAATCCAACATTCTTTGCCTTTAAATTATTACGATGAATATGCTCGACAATTGCAAGAAGTTGCCGACGATGATATTTTCAAAGCTGCTTTGAATAATATTTATACTGATGAATTGATTATTCTTGCCGTTGGCGATAAAACACTAATAAAACCGCAGTTGAAAATGATATCAAACGGGAATTTGGTTGAGCTTGATTTGACAGGTAAAGAATTGAATTAGTGCCCGATTGCAATTGATTACTAAAGTATCGTAAAAAGCATTTCAGAATCTAATCACTACTTTTCTGGATGCCGGATCACGTCCGGCATGACAATCTCCTTATATGAATTGGATTAATTATCAATCACTTTTTAAATTTTTCAGTTAGACCAGTTGACGAAAGAGATATGATTCTACTTCCCTTCTTTCTGAATATATCAAGTTCACTTTGTATTTTTTTGAATTCATTAAAAGTTATAAGAAATATTTTTTGCCTGTTGCCTGACTTATCATCGCAATGATAACGGAATTTAGAAATCAACTCTTCATCGGTATCCGAGGTGATTTGCAAAAATTCATTTTTATGAACAAGCTTAATACTACGGCGCAAAAAATCATCGCGCACAAAATTATAAATAGTTGAGTTGAACAACTTGGATTGTTCATCGATACAAAATAGAACAACATCTTTAAAGCCTGCAACAATATTGTAAACCGAATTCTTTATTAGCGCTTTCTGATCATCCTTTTCAAGTCTGAATTTTGTTTCAGTATTTTCGTCATTTAACATAACCACATATTCTTTAGAATATTTTTTAAGCGAATCCGCCTGAACAATATACGACGCGCCGGGAATCATAATTCCGCATAACTCATGAGGTATCGAAAGGAACTCCGCAAAACTGCCTGCGCTTAAATCATAAACATCCGAAATTATAAAACATAGTTCGTTTTGGTCGCGGACAACTGCCGCGTCTGGAATCAACGTTGCTTTCAGCTTGAGAATTTCATTCGTATAAATTCGTATTTCTGTTGTGCCGAATATTTTTTTTTCTTCTGAAACAAATCCGGTTATATCATTCTGAATAATACTGTTTACATCTTTTATAATTAACGGAATCGAAAGATCTGCGGGCAGTTTGATAGTGAATTGTTTTTTAATTGAATCTTCATAAGCAATCTTAGTTTTTTTTGTTGATATCCATTCATCCTCAATTCCATATTGTTTTAGAACAGATAAAAAAACAGAATCAATCTGATTTGTTGTAAGTTCGCGCGAAGCGTCAATTTCTTTTTTGCCTGAATTATTAATTATATCAATAACAATGTTGGCGATTAGAAGAATAACAGCACAAATCAATAGATATTTTGTGAAAGCTTTTTTCAATTGCATTGGGATTTACAAATCGGAAAGATTTTCATCTTTACGGATTATTAAAATTCGGTTTACGTTTTTCGAGGAATGCCGAAGTTCCTTCCTTAAAATCCTTTGTACCGCAGCAAACAGCAAACAAACCGGCTTCCAGATTCTGACCTTCGGACAGCGGAAGTTCATTTGCACTAACAATTGCTTTTAAAGCTAATCGTACTGCCGCTTGAGCTTTTTCACCTATTGTTTCGGCTAGTTGAATTGCTCTTTCAAATAACTCTTCCGTTTTATAAACTTTGTTAACAAGTCCAATTCTGAAAGCTTCCTGTGCGTTGATCATATCGCCTGTTAAAATTAATTCAATCGCGCGGGAGGAATTTACAAGTCGCGTTAATCTTTGTGTTCCGCCGTAACCGGGAATAATCCCAAGGTTAACTTCGGGCTGCGCGAATAGTGCTTTATCCGAAGCAAGACGAATATGACAAGCCATAGCAAGTTCGCATCCGCCGCCGAGAGCAAAACCGTTAACAGCTGCAATTACAGGTTTGCTTAATTTTTCAATAAGATTAAAAACTTCCTGACCTTTTTCACAAAAAGTTTTTGCGCTTATTACATCAAGCTGGTTTATTTCGGAAATATCCGCGCCAGCAACAAATGCTTTTTCACCGGCGCCCGTTAATATTATTACATCTATTGAAGTATCGTGCTTTGCTTCGTTAAAACATTTTTGTAATTCGTCAAGAGTTTCATTGTTCAATGCGTTTAATTTATCCGGACGATTAATTTTAACAATCAGAATATTTTTCTTTTGCTCGATCAATAAATTCTTATATATCATTTCATCCTCTAAATTTTTATAAAAATGGGGATGTTAACCTTCATTACAAATGAAATGTTTTCATGATCGGGGAAATAATTGTAATAAGTTACAACATCGAGCAAGAACATAGAAATACCCACACCGGCATGAAAACCGAACTTTCCGTATTGATCAACATAACTCGTACGCGCACGATCAACTTTAAATTGGTTATGATCTTCGAACAGCGCGAACTCAAGTCCTGCATCGATAACGGGCATTAATAATACAACATTCTCCAAAATTGGCGGGAAATAAAATCTGATTCCGGGTTGAAATAAAAGAACATTGCTTGAGAATGCAGAGTAATCGGTTTTTTTATAAAGGTCCTGTCTCCCGGGATAATGCTGGTAACCAAAATTTCCATAAATAAAGAAAGGCATCAATAAATTATCGCTGTAAGAAAATGTAACATCGAAACCCACACCGATATTATTCTTATCGCTGAAATCGCTTACCGGAATTCGCGGGCCGACGCCCACAGCCATAAATAAACCTTTTGCCTCGCCGAATTGAAACTGCGCGGATGAAATTGAGCTTAATAATAGTAAAGTGAAGAATATTTTTTTTAGCATGATATAATATTATACCTTAAGCCAAGTATTAATAGAAATTAACTTTTTATGAATTTGTTAATTTTACGCAACTCGTTATTTAAATAACTTTGTCCCTATTCCATGTTCAAAAACCAAAACGCCGCCGTAATAACTTGTATAGATAATTAGAACAATTCCAATCGCGCCGAGCAAAATAAACAAATACCCGTACTTATAATCAAATTTATTTTTGATAGAAAGATAAATTCTTATGGAAATTAGAAACGTAAAATACCACAAAGACAAAGTAGCAAACATTTCATGTTGATCAATTAAATCATTGATGTTTTTGTGATCAACAGTCATGGCACTTTTAACGATTTCATGCGCTTGATTACCTGTCAACACAGCGATTAAGGAAGTCAAAACGCCAAGAGCCAGAACAAACAATGCCGCTTTTGTAAAATATTCTTTTTTTAAGATTACACCAGTCGTTTCCATAATAAAGTATAAAATAAAAAACGCAATCGGGAAATGAACAACCGCCGGATGTAAATTTGATAGTGCTTCCATTTTTCTACTTTCATTTTCAGAATTTTTGATACTAAACAAAAAACATCATACAGAGTGTATTTACCAAGTAATTTTAGATTACCCGCACAAAACCGAGCCGCCGTTTACGTTCAATACTTCCCCGTTAATATGGCGGGCTAAATCGGATGCAAGAAATAATATCGGACCTGCAATATCTTCAGCAGTAGGAATTCTTCCAACCGGAATTTCATTACGGACTTTCTCTTTGAATTTTTTATCGGCAAAAGTCTCATTGTTTAAATCGGTATCAACCCAGCCCGGTGCAACGGAATTTGTTGTAATATTGAACGGCGCCAATTCAACAGCCAATGATTTTGCAAAAGAAATCATGCCGCCTTTGGATGCCGCGTAATGTGAATGAAATGCTTCTCCTCTTTGCCCTGCCGTTGATGAAACAAAAATTATTCTTCCGTAATTATTTTTTTTCATATATGCAGAACATGCTTTCGAAAAAAGAAAAGTCGAATTAAGATTTACACGCATCATTTCGTTCCAGTTATCGAGAGTCATTTTTTCAAGTGTGCCGTCGTTCCAGATTCCCGCGTTATGAACAAGTATATCTATCTTGCCGAAATCTTTTACAACCTGATCAACCATATCACTGATTTCTTTTTCGGATTCCATATCAACGCGGTAAGCTTTAATGCTGCCGTGAAATTCTTTCTCAAGTTTTTCTGCTGAATTTTTAGCGCTTTTATACGTGAAGGCAACTTTTGAATTAACTTTTGCAAAATACTCAACACATGCCTTGCCGATACCGCGCGACCCGCCTGTAATTAAAGCGACTTTGTTTGAAAGATCAATCATATTCAATATCTCACTTTATATAAAAATAATCCTTTTGAAGGAACAGATTCTTCTGCTTCCTCCCTGTTTTTTTTGTTCAGCAATTCTTTAAAATAATTTCTACCAAGATTATTTTCGGCAGCATAAATCAGTGTGCCGAGAATTGTACGAACCATACCGTGCAAAAACCTGTTAGCCGTTATGTAAAATATAGTCTTATCGTGTGTTCTACGCCAATGAATGTCAGTGATTGTACACTTTTTTTCTTCCAGTTCAACATTTTTTTTTGATAAAGATGTAAAGTCGTGCTCGCCCAATAAATATGTGCTTGTTCTGTTCAGCAAATCAATATTAATTTTATTTACAGACGGCATTAATAATGAATATTTTTCGAAGAACGGAGATTTGCCGTGAGAAAACAAATAAATGTAACTTCTGCTTCTTGCATCAAACCGCGCATGAAAATCTTCGCCGACACTTTCTAAATTTTTAATAGAAATATCCTTTGGTAAAACCGCATTCAGAGAATATTGAAATTTCATTTCGTCAATTTTTTTTTCGGTTCTAAAATTTGCTACTTGACCTAATGCGTGGACACCGGCATCTGTTCTTCCCGATCCAATCAGGTTAACATTTTCTTTTAATATTACTTCAATGGCATCTATAATTTTTTGCTGCACCGTATCTGCATTTTTTTGAATCTGCCAACCTGCGTAGTTTGTTCCGTCGTATTCGATTGTAAGTTTGTAATTATTCAATAGCGGTTCTTTTTGTACAACGCAAATTTATGAAAAATATTTAAGGGATTTTTAAGAAATGAATTGGACGCAGAATTATCCGCGCCCGTTTTGCTTAGAATGCTTTTATTAAATTTAGATTTATTGAAGACGGTAATGTTGCAGATTGTTTATATGAAAAATAGTAACCGATTTCGGTTTGTGAGTTTAAATTTTTATTATGAGCAGAAACCAAACGTACCGCGTTTATGGCACTTATTAACCTATTCAAAACCAACGCGCCGACGGCAAACCTTACGTTTGTATAAGCCGCTTCAGAAGATGTCCACATATTTCTATATTCCTTCCTGTCGCTGTCGTTTTGCCATTGCCAATAAAATGCAGGGCTATTATATGTTTTCACAAAATCCCTGTTAAATTCTTGTTCTTTGTTGTAGTCGTCAACGCTCATATATGTGCCGAGATTAGCAAAATAATCGTCTTCTTTGCCGTTGACATCTACTCCTGCTTTCGACTGTGCGAATGCTTTGTAGTTATCTTCCTTCCAATTTCCGTACGATGTAAAGCCGGCAAACACTCCCCATAATACACCGTCGGCAATTGTAAAATATTTACCGCTGCTGTAATCGCCTGCGTAAAGTTCGCCCATACCGGGTAAAATTATTGAGAATAAAATTGCGAGACCCGGATTTTTCTTTGAAGCTGTATTCGGTAAAACAGATTCTTGATATTGGATGCTTGATGCTGGATGCCATGTGTTCGATAATTCGGAAACTTCGTATTGAAGCTGTACTATACTTTTAGTTTCGTCTATTTGAGCTAAGACAACTGATGAGACAAAAAGAAATAAAATTATTTTTTTCATTTTCAATCCGCGTGGATGTTGATATTATCGTTAACTAACATTAATTCACCGGTAGCTAAGTTATCATCAACCTCCTTAATTTTTATTTTCGCGAATTGATTTACTAATTTTTCATCAAAAGGAAATTTTACGCGCACGTAATTTGAGGAAAATCCTTTCATAAATCCATTCAAATTTTCGGTCTCAAATAAAACGGGCAATTCTTTTCCAATCATGTTACGGTAAAATTCGTTACGCTTCTTTTCGCTCAAAATACGCAGCATGTTGTTTCGTCTTTTTCTTTCAGATATTTCTACATGTCCCGGCATTTCAATTGCTTTTGTATCCGGACGCTCGGAATATGTAAAAACATGCAAGTAAGAAATGGGCAATTCTTTTAGAAAATTATAAGTGTCCAGAAAATCATCTTCAGTTTCGCCAGGGAAACCTACAATTACATCAACACCGATTCCGACGTTCTTAATTCTTTTGTTCAATTTTAATATTAGATTTTTATAGTCATCCGTTTTGTAACGCCGCTGCATAAGTTTCAAAATCTTTGTACTTCCGCTTTGTAAAGGGATATGAAAATGATTGCACATTCTTTCGTCACTTGCAACGAGATCAAGGATTTCATCCGTTAGTAAATTCGGTTCGATAGAACTTATCCTTAAACGATAATCACCTTCAACTTTCAAAATCATTTTAAGAAGATTATACAAATCAATTTTTTCGTGCTCTTGTCCTTGTTCGTGCTCTTGATCTTCTTTTCGAGCAAGATTAAAATCATGATCAAGATTAAGACTAATAGATTCATAATCTCCAACGTTCACACCGGTGAGGATAATTTCTTTATATCCTGCTTTTAACAGTTCTTTAAACTCTTTAACGACTTCCTCCGGATTTGCACTGCGGCTTTTGCCGCGGGCCAATGGAATAGTACAAAACGAACATTTATAATCACAGCCGTCCTGAATTTTAAAAAATGCCCGCGTTCTATCGTCGGCATCGCTTGAGTATGAAGAATGAAACGAACTTAATTCCTCCGTAGGCGAAACGTGAATACACGATAATTCTTTCTTTTCAAAATCATTTATGTAATCGAACAATTTGAATTTTTCGTTGCTGCCGAGAACTACATCAACGCCCTGGATTTTAGCAATTTCATCCGCGCGAAGCTGGGCATAACAGCCGGTTACAACAACATAAGCATTTGGATTATTGCGTAATGCCCGACGTACGATATTACGGCAATCTTTTTCGGCGTTTTCGGTAACCGTGCATGTGTTAATTACATAAACATCAGCTTCGGATTCGTAATCGACAACCTCGAAACCGTGCTGCAAAAACTGCTCACCGATTGTAGAAGTTTCCGCAAAGTTTAATTTACAACCCAATGTATGAAATGCTACTTTGGACATTTATTCTTTCTTTAATCGATATTAATAGTTTTACAGTAACAAAACGGGCTGTATCTAAATTCAACTTAATAAAGAATTGAACTAAACACAGCCCGAATATTTTTATCAAACAGCTAAAAGCAAACAGCTTCCAGCTTTATAAGTTTATTCACTTTTCGGTTCTTCTTTTCCGTTTTCCGAAGGTGCAAGCGGCATTTGCGGAATCGGCTTGTCTTCATATAAATTGAAATCGGATGAATCGAATTTACCTGCATCTGCCTGCATTATATCCTGGACTGTAACTTTTTCAAGTTTATGTTCATTTATAAAAGCAGTGATTTCCTCATCAGTTTTTTCTTTCAAAGCTGCCAAAGCGCTGAGAACGATTTTTTTGTTTTCTTTATCGAACTCAACTACTTTTAATTCAAGCTTACCGCCGACGGGGAAACAGAATGATAAATTCTTAATCTTTGATGTAGAAAGTTGAGTTGCAGGAATAAAACCGTCAACTTCCAACGGAAGTTCTGCGATCAATCCTTTTTCAATAATACGTACAACTTTACCTTCTACCGATTTACCAACTGCATATTCTTTTTCGAAATTATCCCACGGATTAGAGTTGATTTGTTTGTGTCCCAAAGAAATTTTTCTTTGTTCTGTATCAACACCGAGAACAACTACATCAATCTTCTCGCCTTTTTTAACAACTTCACCGGGGTGGCGTATTTTCTTAGTCCATGAAAGATCGCTTATGTGAACCAAACCGTCAACACCGGGTTCCAACTCAACGAACACGCCAAAGTTTGTTAGGTTGCGCGCAACTCCGCCGTGAGCAGATCCAACCGGATATTTTTTAACAATATCCTGCCAGGGATCGGGCGTTAATTGTTTCATTCCCAAAGAAATTTTCTTTTCATCTTTATCCAGACTTAAGATAACAGCTTCAACAATTTGACCCATAGAAACAAACTGAGAAGGATGGCTGATGTGCTGTGTCCAGCTCATTTCACTAATATGAATTAATCCTTCAATACCTTTTTCAATTTCGATGAAAGCGCCGTAATCTGTTAACGAAACAACACGGCCGCCGACTTTATCGCCGATCTTGTATTTTTCATCTATGTTGCCCCACGGATGCGGCAATAATTGTTTCAAGCTGAGAGAAATTCTCTTTTTCTCTTTATCAAAATCGGTAACGACAACTTTAATTTTTTCGTCAAGTTTAACAACTTCGCTCGGGTGATTAATTCTTCCCCAGCTTAAATCAGTAATATGGACCAAACCGTCAACGCCGCCGAGATCGATAAATACGCCGAAGTCTGTAATCGCTTTAACGATACCTTCGAGGATTTGGCCTTTCTCGAGTTTCTCAAGAATTTCTTTGCGTTGATCGGAAATTGTTTCTTCGATAAGTACTTTATGAGATACAACAACATTTTCCGTAGGAATATTAACTTTAACAATTTTAAAATCCATTGTTTGACCGACGAACGCATCAAAATCGCGAACGGGACGGATATCAATTTGCGAACCGGGTAAGAATGCTTCGATGCCGATGAGATCGACAACCATTCCGCCTTTAATTCTTTTAAGAATTTTTCCGCTGATGATTTTTTCGTTTTCGAATGCATCCATAACTCTCGCCCAAACTTTAAGGAAGTCTGCGCGTTTTTTGCTGAGTACAAGATTGCCTTCTTCATCTTCAACACTTTCGATAACAACATCGATCTTTGTACCGACTTTAATTTCTTCTGTTGCATTGAATTCGTTTTTGGAAATTGTACCGTCTGACTTGAATCCGACATCGACAACAACGTTATCGCTGCTGATGCCAACTATAGTACCGAGAAGAATTTCGCCTTCTTTAATATCGCGAAATGATTCTGAGTACAACTTGGATAATTCCTGAAGTTCTTCTTGCGAGTAATCGTCTTCATTGATGAACTTAACGCGATCGGAAGCTTTTTTCTTCGTCTCTTTTACTTGCTCGGACATTTGTCCTCCTGCTAAGATTTTCTGCTTTCGTTTTTCCGCCGTTTAGAAAATACGATGCAGCAAACATGTTTAGTTTTACATTTGTTATTTTATACGGCATTTCAAAGAGCTTTAAACTAAGAGCTAAAAGCGTTTAGCATTTAGTTATTAGTTTTTTTATTCAATACTTCGTTTATTTTTTTTATTAAGAAATCCAAATCATCTTCAGGGGTAAAACCTGTGTTGTCAAACTCGATTGCATCATCGGCTTTACGCAGCGGCGAAACTTCGCGCCCGCTGTCAATCTTATCTCTCTTTTCTAAATTTGCTTTTACTTCTTCAATAGTGATGTCGGATTTCTTTTGCTGAAATTCCTTAAATCTTCTTTTGGCTCTCTCATCTATCGAAGCAGTTAAAAATATTTTAATATCGGCATCGGGAAAAACAACAGTTGTAACGTCTCTGCCTTCGGCAACAATATTTCCGTGCTCGCCTATACTTTTCTGGATCTTCACCATCTCGGTACGAACTTCGGGAATAACGCTTATCTCGCTGACTTTCGAATTAACTTCCGGAGTTCTGATTTTATCCGTTACTTCCTCATCATTCACAAAAACCCTATTAACGCCGTCTTCATATTTTAATCTTAGCGAAAGATTTTTCGTCATTTTAATAACAGCAGGAACATCGTCGACAATATTTTTACGAAGCGCGCAAAAAGTAATTGCACGATACATGGCACCCGTATCTAAATATATAAATCCAAGTTTTTTTGCAAGATTTTTTGCAGCAGTGGATTTACCGGAACCGGCAGGGCCGTCTATTGCTATTATTATATTCTTCGACATTGGCTTGCAAAAATATCAAATAAAAGACGGGGCTGCAAATTTTTATTTCTTAATTTTTGAGCAAAAAGCCCTTAATATCAAATGATTTCAAGATTTTTGGAAAATTTTATTCTTTTCATCCACAAAAACTATTTTGGGATTGTGAGTTTTCAGTTCGTTTTCTTCATATTCGGCATAACTTGCGATGATTACCAAATCACCCGGCTGTACCAATCTTGCCGCTGCGCCGTTCAGACTAATCTCGCCCTCGTCGCCTAAAATCACATAAGTTGAAAATCTTGCACCGCTATTTATATTATAAATATCAACGCGTTCAAATTCCAAAAGGTTGGCGGCTTCAATTAATTTTCTATCGATTGCGATTGATCCTTCATAATTCATATCGGCACCTGTAACGGTAGCTCGGTGTATTTTTGATTTCAACATTGTACGTTGCATTATTTTTCCTCAACATTCATATTCATTGAATAAACTTTTTGCAGACCTTTTAGAACAAGTGTAGGAACAATTAAATTGAACAAGTGCGAGTTTTCGAACAAGCGTGAAAATCCACCGGTTGCGATTACTACAGGTTCCTCGTCTTTAAATGCTTCTTTTGTAATTTTTGTTATTAGTTCTTTCACCATTCCAATTTGTCCGAAGTACAAACCTGATTGGATGCTTTCAACAGTTGAACGTCCGACAACTTCATCAACTTCTTTAATTTCTACAATGGGCAATTGCGCGGTTTTACTTTCGAGCGCTTCCATCGAAATTCTAATTCCGGGAATTATTATTCCGCCCAAATATTCCTTTTGTTTATTGATAACACAAAAAGTTGTAGCCGTTCCAAAATCAACAACGATAATATTTTTATTCGGGTACATATTTGTAGCTGCAACCGCGTTTGCAATTCTATCCGTTCCGACTTCGAGCGGATTGCGGTACTTAATTTTCAGACCGGTTTTTACTCCGGGTTTAAGAAAGAACGGTTCCAAATCAAAATATTTAACACAGCCTGCGCGAAGCGAGTGATTTACATCCGGCACTACGCTGCAAATCGAAATTCCTTTGATTGATTTCGGTTCAACATTATTTTCTTTCAAAACGGTTTTAAGAAATATTCCAATTTCATCCGATGAAAATTGCTGGCGCGATGTCTTCCTGAATTGAACTGTCAATTCATTTTTCTCGAAAACTCCGCCGTGGATTTGTGTATTCCCGACATCCAAACAAAGAATCATTTTATTCTCCGCTTTACCTTTGCGAGAAAGTCTTTCCAAACAAAGGTCACAAAATTATTAGTTTGTTAATTTCACTTCCAATTCTTTAGCCAGCTCAAACGATGTTGAACATTCAACAAGTTTTTTATCAGCATCATAAATTGTAAAACTTTTTTGTTGATTATTTTCATCCCGATTATTTTTATCATTCTGTACAATAAGATCGCAGCCCGAATGAGCAAAAAGATTTTTAACAGAAATTTCTCTCTCTTCAACATTATCCGTATTTGTGAATTTGAATCCGATAAGTTTGATTTTCTTATTTGATGAATATTCTTTCAACTTATCGATTAATTTATCATTCTTTCTAAGATTCAAAACCATAGAATCATTTTCAGAATTGATTTTTTTTGTAAACGGTACAATATACTTTTCATTACCGATAATCATGGATTCTAAAGAATAATCACTCACCGCGGCGTTATGAATTACAACATCATAATCTTCTGAAGACAAAATGCTTTTCAAGTTTTCATTCAAATTATTAAAATCATTAAACTTTATTTTTTTGCATGAGTTGTAAGGAACAGCCGAATCCGTCGCGTGCAAAAAAGTAATATTATGATTTCTTCTCAAAAAATAATCCGCTATTGATGCTGCAGTTTTGCCCGTACTTAAATTTGAAATGTATCTTATACCGTCTATGCTTTCTTTAGTACCGCCGGCAGTTATCAAAACATTTAACTTTTTTGCCGGTTCATTTTTAGCAGAAAGAGCAACTATTATTCTTTCATAAATCTCATCAGGTTCAATCATTTTTCCTTTGCCGATATCACCGCAGGCAAGATAACCTTCGACTGTCGGAAGAATTTTTACTCCCCACTCTTCGAGTTTTTTTATTGACGTTTGTGTCGCCGGGTGTTCGAACATATTTGTGTTCATCGCGGGGACAATTAGATACGGCTTGTTCCAATCGTGTGCAAGAAAAAGTGATGTTAGTAAATTATCGGAAATACCCGCAGCCATTTTGTTAATCGTGTTTGCCGAAGCAGGACAAACAATTGTCAAATCCGCCCATTTAACAAGATTAATGTGGCTCATCATTTTACCTTCTTCAAAACTATCCGTGTAAACTTGGTTACCCGATAAACCTTCGAGAGTTGCCTTGCCGATAAATTTTAGAGCATATTCGGTAGCAACAATTTTTACTTCAAAATTGTTCTGAACAAGTTTAGAAATCAAATACGCGCTTTTATACGCCGCTATTGAACCTGTTATTCCAATTAATATTTTAGATTTCGACATTATCTATCAACCTCACTTTTCCGACGTGAACAGCGCCGAATCTTCTTCCGACCGCTTCTTCAATATAATCTACGATAAAACCGAGTTTCTGTAGTTCTTTTTTAATTTGTTCAACACTTTTTTCCGAGCTTAAAAGTTTTGGGAAGTTCGATGCAAATTTTCTTACATCTTCGCTCAACAATAAATTTCTCGAACTCATCGCGAGTCCGTCTTCTTCCCGAACAGTCGGGCAAGCAATAATTTCAACATCCATAAAAAATGCTTTGCACATTCCTTCAATCAACTTATACTGTTGAAAATCTTTTTCGCCGAAATAGGCCTTGTTCGGTTTAATAATATTTAGAAGTTTCATCACAATTGTAAGCACACCGTCAAAATGCCCCGGGCGGTGCGCGCCGCATAAAGTTTTACTGAATTTATTTTCGCTTAATTTGTAACTAAAATTATCGGGATACACATCGTTGTACCAAGGATAAAAAATAAAATCAACATTAAGTTTTTTAGATAATTCTGTATCTGCTTCAAGAGTGTGCGGATAGTTTTGCAAGTCTTCCGGGTTATTAAACTGGGTTGGATTTACAAAAATGCTGACAACTGTAAAATCATTTTCTGCAACCGATCTTTCTATCAACGAGGCATGACCTTTGTGAAGCGCGCCCATTGTCGGTACAAATCCAATTTTTTTATCTTTCAACTCTTTCGATCTTCTGATGGCTTTCCACTCGGCAACCGAATCAACAAATCTTGTCATTAATAACTTTCTCCTTTTGATGGGTAATTTTTGTTTTTAACATCGCTGTTATATTTATTTAAGGAATCTTTTATCAGATTAAAACCGTCGAGATACTTCCGTAAAAATTTCGGCTGAAAATCTTTTGACATACCGAGTACATCTTGTAATACTAAAACTTGTCCGCTTGTATGAATGCCTGCGCCGATACCGATTGTTGGAATCGAAATGCTTTCGGTAATTTCTTTCGCGAGTTCGGAAGAAATCATTTCGAGCACAATTGAAAAACATCCCGCTGATTCGAGAGATTTTGCGTCATCAATAATTTTTTGAGCCGTGGCGTTGTTTCCTTGAAGTTTGAATCCACCGAATTGATGAACCGACTGCGGAGTTAAACCGAGATGCCCCATTACCGGCACGCCGGATTTAACAACATGATTTATCAATTTAATGTTGTCGCCGGCGCCTTCAATTTTAACTGCCTGTGCCCCGGCTTTCATGAATTTATCGACGCAATCCATTAAAACTTTTTTCCCTTTTCTATGAACAAGAAAAGGAAGATCGGCAATTAGAAATTTATTTTGCAATCCGCGTTTAACAGCTGCAATGTGATATGTCATCATTTCGATTTCAGCATTAATTGTCGTTTCAAAACCGTGCATAACCATCGCGGCACTGTCGCCGACAAGAACTGCATCAACCTCGGTTTCGTCGATTATTTTAGCCGACCAAAAATCATAACACGTTAAAACGGAAATCTTCCTTCCGTCTTCATAAGACTTTTTAAAATCATTTATTGTTTTCATCTAATTCAAGATGAGATTAGATCCGGATTTTCGTTATTGTTTCTTAGAAAATGAATTTTGCGATTTTAAACCCGGTACCTGTCTCACAGATCAAGTCCTATTTTGTTGGTTAAAGTTTAGTAACCGCCCGGCATAGCGCCGGGTCGATTCTTTACGACACAAAAATAATCCAGTTTATAATTAATTCAAAATCTGCGCCCTCGGAAAAATTTTCACCGTTTCAGCATAAAAATTATCTCTAAATAAACTTGAAAAGTTACATCGGTTTTACAGGCACACATATTTCAACAATGCACTTGCCTTCAGGATGTTCTTTGGGATCGTTCAAGTAATTTTCAAAGCAAGGTGCATCTATACATTGGTAGCCGCTTTGGGGCAGCCACCCGCCATATACCATATCCCACGCTTCAGGATATTCATCGCTTGAAAGTTCAAATTTTGCAACAGCATATTTTCCGCCAATAATTGTCATCTTCCCAATTTCACCGTTTACTTCGGTACTTTTAGGAACACTTAAACAAGCGCTTAACCTTAATTTGCTTTCATCTGTTACGCTCGGATCATCATGATAAACGGCAAGCAGTTTGGACTCCGGGAAATTTATCAGTCCCCTCGGTCCTGCCCATGTCATCAACTTAGTGAATAATTTTTCAAACAACTCCGGATTACCTTTATAAGGACCAATATGCCGAACATAAGCGACATTCAGTTCGGGTAATTCTTTTACTTCCACATTTGCTTTAAGACCTTCTTTCATTTTAACACTCCATATTTTGTTGTGAATTGTGCTGCTAAAATATGAAGTTGATATCTCCCACTCTTTTCTATTCTTGCTAAGCGCTATACGATTCTTGCTATTTATTTCTTCCAGATTAATTCCGTATTCAGATTTTGACTTTCTCAACTCGCTCGCATTAACACCATAGACTTCTTTGAACAATCTGGCGAAAGAAGAAGAACTTGAGAATCCGCAGTTAAGTGCAATTTCAGTAATGGATTTTTGTGTATCAAGCAGGATGTGCGAAGCCGCTCTTTCAATTCGTAATCTTTGTATAAAACAGTTTAACGGCTCACCAACTATTGAACTGAATATCCTGTGGAAATGAAACGGTGAAAAATTTGCTATACTTGAAAGCTTTTTAAGAGATAGTTCAGATGAAAGATTGTTTTCTATATAATCTATAACCTTGTTAATACGTGATATATATTCGTTTTTTTGATTTGCACTGAAGTTCATAACATTGCCGTATAATTTGGGGAGATAAAATTATATTTCCAGAATTTTCATCATTGCCTGATGAACTTTTTTATTGGTTGCAAGTATTTGTTTTGAATAAATATTTATCGGCTCACCCGCAAAATTCGTAACGATGCCGCCTGCTTCTTCAATTAATAATTTACCCGCAGCCATATCCCATGGGTTTAATGATACTTCCCAGAAACCGTCGAAGACACCTTCGGCAACGTAGCACATATCGAGCGCGGCAGAACCGAGCCTGCGAATGGCGCGTGCAGTTTTTAAAAATGCGACAAATCTTTCGAATGCATGATCGGGGTTTTCGGAAACATTGTAAGGAAAGCCTGTAACCAAAATACTTTTTTGTAAATCATCATTTGTACTTACTTGAAGTTTTCTTTCATCACAAAAAGCACCGCTTCCTTTTTCTGTAGAATAAACTGCGTCTCGCATAACATCGTAAACAACCCCGTAGATCAATTCATTATTTTTTTGTACTCCGATTGAAACCGAAAAAATCGGCAGCCCGTGCGCATAATTCGTTGTGCCGTCAATCGGGTCTATCACCCAAATATATTCCGATGAGAATTCCTGAGTTCCGCTTTCCTCGGCAAGAATTGAATGAGAAGGAAATTCCTTTCGAATAAAATTAATTATTGTTTCTTCGGATTTTTTATCGTACTCGGTAACCAGATTTGTTAAGCTTCCTTTAGTTTCAACTATCATATTTTTCCTAAAACCTTCGCGGGCAATTTCCCCGGCTTCTTTTGCAATTTGTATTACTTTATCAAGCATTAGCATCTCCGTAAAATTTGAGCGCAAATATACCAATTCTATTCCTTTTCACTCATGCTCATGATCTTGCTCGTACTTTTAATAAAACAAAGAATAAGATCAAGATTAAGATGTTATTTAATTCACTTTTCACTCAAAGTTCTACACTCATTTTTTCTATCCTTGATAGCCCCTTTAATATTTGGTATTTTTACACCGACAATAAACGTGAAAGAATATGACTGATAAAATTCAGAAACAAGTAACAGAAATAGCAACACTTGATGAAATACCGCAAATACTGCCGGTTTTGCCTTTACGCGACACGGTAATTTTCCCATACATGATTTTCCCGGTTCTCGTTGGACGCGAGCAGTCAATCCGTGCTGCAAATTTTGCACTCGACTCTTCAAAATATATTTTTCTAACAGCGCAAAAAAAATCTAATCTGGAAGAACCGACAAGAAGCGATATATACAAAGAAGGAACCATTGCCAAAATTATTCAGATTCTAAAACTTCCAAACGGACTTCTGAAAATTTTAGTTGATGGAATTATTCAAGGCAGGATAATTGAATTTACCGACCGCGATAATTTTTTTGAGGCAAAGGTTGAAGTATTAAATCCTAAACCGGAAGACCCGCAGGAAATGAAGGCGCTGCTTAGGCAGATGTCCAATCTTTTCAAAGAATATGTTAAGATTAATAAAACAATCCCTCCTGAAGCAGTAACTGCATTGGACAATATCGACGAACTCGACCGTAAACTTTTTTATGTAGCGGCAAACATCAATCAATCAATTGAAATAAAACAAAAAATACTCCAAAAGTTTTCAGTAAAAGAACAGATTTTTGAGGTTATCCGGCTGCTTAATTCCGAGATAGAAATTCTAAAAATCGAAAAAGAGATTGAAGGAAAAGTACAGGAGAATATAGCGAAAACGCAGCGCAAATTTATTATACAAGAACAGATTAGAATTCTTCAAGATGAGCTCGGAGAAGAAGAAGAAACATCGCCGGAATTTGTTAAGCTTAAAGAGCGGATTGTAAAAGCAAAAATGCCTAAAGCGGTACGGGCAAAAGCGATTGAAGAATATAACAAACTTAAAAAAACTCCGCCAAGTTCGCCGGAAGCTACGGTACTCCGCAATTATCTTGATTGGATTATCGATGTTCCATGGCACGACAAAACAAAAGATAATCTTGAAATAAAGAACGTTCGCAAAATCTTGGATGAAGATCATTACGGGTTAGATAAGCCTAAGGAAAGAATTGTTGAACATATTGCAGTGTTGAATCTTGTAAAAAATATGCGCGGACAAATTTTATGTTTTGTCGGCCCTCCCGGAGTCGGTAAAACTTCTCTTGGAAAATCAATCGCACGTGCGATTGGAAGAAATTTTGTTCGCATATCTCTCGGCGGCGTTCGCGACGAAGCTGAAATTCGCGGGCATCGAAGAACTTACATCGGCTCGATGCCGGGTAAAATTATTCAATCCATGAAGAAAGCAAAAACTGTAAATCCCGTAATGCTGCTTGATGAGATTGATAAGATGAGTATGGATTTCCGCGGCGACCCTTCATCTGCAATGTTAGAAGTTTTGGACCCTGAACAAAATCATACTTTTAACGATCACTATCTTGATGTTGATTACGATTTGTCGCAGGTAATGTTTATAACAACCGCTAATATTCGTTACAACATTCCTCTTCCTCTTCAGGATAGAATGGAAATAATTGAGCTGCCGGGATATCTTGAGCACGAAAAAATTCAAATTGCAAAACGCCATATTATTCCAAAGCAATTAAAAGCCCACGGTTTGGATAAATTTAAAGTTGATTTTAAAGATGAAGCAATTAATAAAATAATTATGGAATATACTCGCGAGGCCGGAGTTAGAAATCTGGAACGCGAAATTGCTTCTGTTCTTCGTAAAACCGCACGGGATATTGTTCTTTCGCATTCAGAAAACGGGAAGAAAAAAAATTCCAAAAAAAGTTTTGTAATAGATAACGCCTTGATCGAAAAATTTCTCGGCGTTTCGCGTTTCCGTACTCAAAAAGCCGATAAGGAATTACGCGTCGGCAGTGTAACGGGTTTAGCTTGGACAAGCGTCGGCGGCGAGATTTTACAAGTTGATGCAACGATAATGAACGGCGCGGAAAAATTAACATTGACCGGACAACTCGGGAATGTGATGAAAGAATCGGCACAGGCCGCTTTGAGTTATTTAAGATCGAATGCAAAAGAATTCAATTTGGAATCAAATTTTTCTAAAGGGAAAGAAGTTCATATTCATTTGCCGGAAGGAGCTATTCCAAAAGACGGGCCATCGGCAGGAATAACAATGACACTTGCAATGTATTCTGCATTCAGCGGAAAACCTGCCCGCAACGATGTTGCAATGACAGGCGAAATAACCTTGCGCGGGAAAGTTCTTGCAATAGGCGGATTGAATGAGAAACTTCTTGCCGCTCGCAGAAGCGGCATCACAACTGTTTTGATTCCTAAGGACAATGAGAAAGATTTATCAGAAATAAAAAAAGAAGTGAAAGAGGGATTAAAGATTATTCCGGTTAGTACTATTAATGAAGCACTAGCGTATGTTTTTGAAACCAAAACAAAACACAGTGTTAAGAAGAAAAAATAATTGTTGAACGATTTAAGAACAAGGATTCCGGTTTTGTAAATTCTAAAATCAAAAATCCTTGTTCGTTATTCTTAAATCATTAATGAAAGAAGTGATGTCCGAAACTTTATTAATAAATAAATCACTATCCGAAGAAGAAATTTATAAATCTCTTCTTCCACAAATAGAAAGCTTGATAAATCCGGATGAACCGATGATATCAAATCTTTCTAATCTTACGGCAGTTTTGAAAGATGCGTTAGATAAAATTAGCTGGGTTGGTTTTTACTTTTTGAAAGAAAACAAACTTTATCTCGGACCCTTTCAAGGTAAAGTTGCCTGCACATTAATTGAGATTGGTAAGGGAGTTTGCGGAACATCAGCATTGAAAGAAGAAACCATAATAGTAGAAGATGTTGAGAAATTTCCGGGGCATATTGCTTGTGATTCCGGTTCACGTTCTGAAATTGTTATTCCCTTAATAAAAAACAATAAAGTACTCGGTGTTTTGGATTTGGATAGTTATCATCTTGCCGCGTTCGGAAATACGGATAAAATTTTTCTTGAAAAAATCTGCAGCATCATAACAAATAAATTTTCATTTGAGAATTCAATTTTGTAAATAGAACACAGATTACACAGATTATTTATGATTTACGCGGATTAAATCATAAGAAATCATAGCGATCATAATTATCCGCGTTCCATTAAGATTGAGATATGAATTTTTTAGTAACAGCACGAAAATGGCGCCCGCAAACATTCGCCGATGTTGTTGGGCAGGAACATATAACAACAACTTTAAAGAATGCAATACTCAATAATAGAATTGCTCATGCGTATTTATTTGCAGGTCCGCGCGGGTGCGGTAAAACTACAACCGCAAGAATTCTTGCAAAAAGTCTGAACTGCTTGAATCCGAAGAACGGTGAACCGTGCAACGAATGCGAAATGTGTCAGTCGTTTTTGACCTCGCAAACATTGGATATAATTGAGATCGACGGCGCATCAAACAGAAGAATTGAAGAGATTAGAACTTTGCGCGAATCTGTAAAGTACGCACCGACAAAAGGCAACTACAAAGTTTATATAATCGATGAAGTTCATATGCTTACAACAGAATCTTTCAATGCACTTCTCAAAACTTTGGAAGAGCCGCCGGAACATACGATTTTTATTTTTGCAACTACCGATGTTCACAAAGTACCTCTTACTATAATCTCGCGCTGCCAGCGTTTTGATTTCAGAAGAATTGAAATGGCGGTGATAAAAAATCGCTTAAAAGAAATCGCCAACGCCGAAGGAATTGAAATTGATGATCTTGCTTTAACTTTAATAGCTAAAAAAGCCGACGGCGCTTTACGAGATGCACAAAGTTTGTTCGATCAAATTATTTCTTTCAGCGGGCAGAAAGTAGAATCCGATATGCTTTCACAAATGTTGAACTTAATTGACGAGGAAGTGTATTTTAAAATTTCAGATGCAATTCTGGAAAAAGATTTCAACAGCGCTTTCAACATTACGCAAAAGATATACGAGAACGGTTGGAATTTTATCGATTTTCTGAACGGATTGAACGAGCATTTTAGAAATATAATGACGGTTATAATCCGCAAAAAAGTTGATTTGGTTGAAACCGCTGAAGTTTACAAGGAAAAATATTTGGAGTATGCCGATAAATTCTCCGAAGGAGATTTACTGAGAATACTTTCGTTCATAAATAAAACCCAATATGAAATAAAATCTTCAAGCAATCAAAAATTAAAAGTGGAAGTTGCCCTTTGTCAGTTAATTGGTTTGGAAAGATCATCCACTATTACCGAATTGATTTCCAAAATGAACAGCGGCGGAACTATTGCAGAATCACATAAAAAACAATACAGTGATTTTAGCGGGTCCCCGGCCGAAACAAAAAGTATTGTTTCCAATGTTCGACCGGCGATAAAAGAGGAAATAAAAATTCCTGAAGTAAAAACTTTTATTGCGCCCACGGCAAAGGATTCGAGCGATTTCAATCATATAATAAATAAATGGCAAAGTTTTGTTGAACAGGTTAAAAGCGATAAACATTTCTTCGGTTCCGTTCTTGTGAATTCAAACCCGGTTGAATTCTTGAACGACCGCTTACAAATAGAAGTTGATCATCCAGACGATTGGGATATTATTGTTGATAATAAATCATATCTTGATAAAGCTACAAAGGAGTTTTTTGGAAAAAAAATTGAGTTTGACAATAGCGGCACAAAAAGCGTTTCAAAGAAAGCAGACGCAAAAAGCTCTCTTCAACAATCAAATGTTCAAGATGAGAACCCTTTAGTGAATGCTGTAATTAATCAACTGGGCGGAAAAGAAATAAAAAGATCTATTGAATAAAATTTTGGGAACACAAGTTTCGTGTTCCCTATTCTGAAAAATTACTTCGAATTATTTATAGTCAGCAAATCAGTTAAAATCGAAAAACCCGTTTCAACCCTTCCTGCACCTTTTCCAATAATGGTAACATCACCCATTAAATCAGTTGTAAAAGTAACAGCATTTGTCGAACCCATCACTCCGGCAAGAGGGTGAGTTAAAGGAATCATTTCAGGCTTTACCGATGCAATAACTTTTCCATCTTTTTTCTCAACCGAACTTATCAACTTCCATCGAGCACTCTGTTTCTTGGCTTCATCAATATTTGCTGAGGTTATTTTCGTAATTCCTTCGCAAGCAACTTCACCAATTCTTAAATTAACATTCATTAATACATTTGCAAGAATTGTAACTTTCGCACGCGCATCATAACCTTCAACATCACCGGTGGGATCAGCTTCGGCATAACCGAGTTTTTGTGCCTCTTCAAGGGCATCGGAATAATCCATTCCTTCTTCCATTTTTGATAGAATAAAATTTGTTGTTCCATTTAAAATTCCTTTTGCCGAAGTTATTCTATTTCCAGCCAATGGTCCCGATGTTAAATTAAGAACTGGTGTTCCGCTCATTACTGTTCCTTCAATCATAAATTTTACTTTATTTTTTTCAGCAAGTCTTGATAATTCTTTATATGCCAAAGCGGCAGGACCTTTATTACTTGTAACCACATGCTTTTTATTTTTGAAGGCGGTTTTACAATGCTTAATTGCAGGTTGTCCGTCAGTTAAATTAGTATAAGCAAGTTCGCAAATTACATTTGCTTTAGTTTTTTTGATCATCGTTATTGAATCCCAATCCACCTGATCTTTCGTAAACTTGCCTTTTGATTTTATATCGTCGATTACTTTTTTAAGATCAAGCCCCTTGGAATTATTAATTGTCCCAAATTTCAGATCGTTAATTGAAACAACATCAAATTCATAATTATATTTTTTTAACAGCTCTTTTTTCTTTTTTATTAGAATTTCGCAAAGTCCTTGGCCTACAGTTCCGAACCCGATTAAAGCAATTTTTTGTTTCAAGATTATCCCCTCATTTTTCTAAAAAGTTTTTATTCGACTTATAAATACTTAGTTCAAAAATACGCTTTGAAATTTTTAAAACAAAAAACCCCAAACGAAAATCGAATGGGGTTTATAAATTTAATCCTGGCGGCTACCGGATTTTATCCCGCTAAAGCGGGACTTCCTTTTAAAAAAATAAAAGCCTACACTTTACAATGTAGGCTAAAAAATAAATCCTGGCGGCTACCTACTCTTCCACACACCTGCGCATGCAGTACCATCGGCGTTTACGGGCTTAACTTCTCTGTTCGGAATGGGAAGAGGTGTTTCCCCGCAGCTATAACCACCAGAAAAACTTTGTCCCGCAAAGCGGGATCTGTGATCTGTCAAACATAAAAGATTGAAAGAGTGAGTCATATAATTAGCATTTATCTTGAAATAAAATTAATGGCTAAGCCGCACGACTTATTAGTACAGCTTGGCTGAATCCGTCACCGGACTTACACCTGCTGCCTATCAACCTCGTCATCTCCGAGGAGTCTTTAGGTCTTGCGACGGGATACCTCATCTTGAAGTGTGCTTCGTACTTAGATGCTTTCAGCACTTATCACATCCGCACATAGCTACCCAACGCTGCCACTGGCGTGACAATTGGTACACTAGAGGTGCGTTCATTTCGGTCCTCTCGTACTAGAAATGACTCTTCTCAAGTATCCTGCGCCCGCATAGGATAGGGACCGAACTGTCTCACGACGTTCTGAACCCAGTTCACGTACCGCTTTAATTGGCGAACAGCCAAACCCTTGGGACCTTCTTCAGCCCCAGGATGCGATGAACCGACATCGAGGTGCCAAACCTTGCCGTCGATATGAACTCTTGGGCAAGATCAGCCTGTTATCCCCGGCGTACCTTTTATCCTTTGAGCGACGGCACTTCCACTTGCTACCGCCGGATCACTATGTCCTACTTTCGTATCTGCTCGACCTGTATGTCTCGCAGTTAAGCCCCCTTATGCCATTGCACTCGCCGCATGATTACCAACCATGCTGAGGGAACCATTGAGAGCCTCCGTTACATTTTTGGAGGCGACCGCCCCAGTCAAACTACCCGCCTAACACTGTTCCTATCCCGGATTCACGGGATGAGGTTAGAATCCAAATAAAACAAGGGTGGTATTTCACCGTTGACTCCACCGAACCTAGCGGCCCGGCTTCAAAGTCTCCCACCTATCCTACACATGCTTTACTCGAACCCAATGTTAGGGTGCAGTAAAGGTGCACGGGGTCTTTCCGTCCATATGCGGGTAACCGGCGTCTTCACCGGTACCACAATTTCACCGAGCCCGTGGTTGAGACAGTGCCCAAATCGTTACACCATTCGTGCAGGTCGGAACTTACCCGACAAGGAATTTCGCTACCTTAGGACCGTTATAGTTACGGCCGCCGTTTACTGGGGCTTCGGTTCAAAGCTTCGCATTGCTGCTAACCTCTTCCCTTAACCTTCCAGCACCGGGCAGGAGTCAGTCCCTATACATCGTCTGAATTGACTTAGCAGAGACATGTGTTTTTGTTAAACAGTCGCTTGGGCCATTTATCTGCGGCCTCATTCGGCTTGACTTGTACAATCTTACCTAATAGAGGCACCCCTTCTCGCTAACTTACGGGGTTAATTTGCCGAGTTCCTTAACCACGGCTCACTCGAGCGCCTTAGAATATTCATCCCATCTACCTGTGTCGGTTTGCGGTACGGATTGATACAATTCTCCCGTACGAAGATTTTCTCGGCAGCCTGTTTAGGATCAGTTTGTGTCCAAAGGACTCCCGTTCGTACCTCGGTGTTAAGAAAATGCGGATTTGCCTACACTTTCCACCTACATACTTAGACCACCTAATCCAACAGGTGGCTGATCTTTCACTCCTGCGTCCCTCCTTACGGTCGAACGAATTGCACCAAGTACATGAATTTTTGCATGTTTTCCATCGCCTACGCCTTTCAGCCTCGACTTAGGATCCGACTAACCCTGAGATGACTAACATTGCTCAGGAAACCTTAGATATTCGGCGATACAGTTTTTCGCTGTATTAATCGTTACTAATGCCTACATTTGCTTTTCTATTCGCTCCAGCATGCCTCACGACACACCTTCAGTGCAAATAGAATGTTCCTCTACCACTCCGGCAAGCCGGAATCCAAAACTTCGGCAAGTAGTTTAAGTCCCGGAAATTGTCGACGCTAAGTCGCTTGACTAGTGAGCTATTACGCACTCTTTAAATGAATGGCTGCTTCTAAGCCAACATCCTAGTTGTCTGAGCAACTTAACATCCTTTCTCTGTTAACTACTGTTTGGGGGCCTTAGTTGTTGGTCTGGGTTGTTCCCCTTTTGGCCACCAAGCTTATCCCTGATAGCCTGACTGCCGAGAAACATGTATAGGGAATTCGGAGTTTGTCTGGGTTTGGTACCGTTGTGACAGCCCTAGCCCAATCAGTGCTCTACCTCCCTTACATTTTTACTCGACGCTAGCCCTAAAGCTATTTCGAGGAATACGAGCTATCTCCGAGTTTGATTGGTCTTTCGCTCCTACCCTCACCTCATCCAAGCGGTTTTCAACCCACATTAGTTCGGACCTCCATGAGGTTTTACCCTCACTTCATCCTGGACAAGGGTAGATCACCCGGTTTCGCGTCTAGCGCCACATACTAAATCGCCCTGTTCAGACTCGCTTTCGCTACGGCTTCCCCCGTAACGGGGTTAACCTTGCAAGTGACGACTAACTCGTAGGCTCATTATCCAGAAGGCACGCTGTCACCCGGCTAAGCCGGGCTCCAACTGCTTGTAAGCATATGGTTTCAGGTACTATTTCACTCTCCTGTTAGGAGTGCTTTTCACCTTTCCCTCACGGTACTTATACACTATCGGTCACAAAGGAGTATTTAGTCTTTGCAGATGGTTCTGCAAGATTCACACAGACTTCCACTTATTCCGTGTTACTTGGGAACTCTTTCCAAGAAGTTAAATTGTTTTCGCCTACGGGACTATCACCCGCTATGGTTGAACTTTCCAGAACATTCGACTAACAAAATAATTTTTTACTTCTCGACTTATTCGTAATTCAGTCTAAAAAAGCCCCACAACACCGAAAACACAACGGTTACGACCTTATACATGTTTAACGGTTTAGACTATTTCCCTTTCGCTCGCCACTACTCAGAAAATCACTATTGTTTTCTCTTCCACCGGGTACTTAGATGTTTCAGTTCCCCGGGTTGACTCTTCTTACTCTATGAATTCAAGTAAGAGTTTCCAGACATTACTCTGGAAGGGTTGTCCCATTCGGAAATCCACGGGTATTAGGTTGCTTCCACCTCACCGTGGCGTATCGCCGGTAGCCGCGTCCTTCTTCGTCTCTTTGTGCCAAGGCATCCACCATATGCCCTTAGTAACTTAGCCAAAATCTTTTATTACAAGATAGATGCTAATATTAAAAAATATATGAAATTGTTATTATATGACTCGTCGTAAACTATCATTGATAATTTACCGCTCTTTCAATCTGTCAAAGAACCTATTATAACCTTTAAGTGGAGCTAAACGGGATCGAACCGTTAACCTCCGCCTTGCAAGGGCGGCGCTCTCCCAATTGAGCTATAGCCCCAGAATCTCTTCTGGGTGGTTTGTTATAACACACGCACCCTAAAGTGGGCCTGAGTAGAATTGAACTACTGACCTCACGCTTATCAGGCGTGCGCTCTAACCATCTGAGCTACAGGCCCGTGATTATCTCACCGCAGCCGAAAGCTGCTCAGAAAAATAAAAAGAGCGAGGACTAAAGTTTTAGTAGTACTTCGATTACTCTTTAGAAAGGAGGTGATCCAGCCGCACCTTCCGGTACGGCTACCTTGTTACGACTTAGCCCCAGTCACCGGTTTTACCTTAAACAGCTCCTTCCTTGCGGTTAGGTCACTGGCTTCGGGTACCCCCGGCTTCCATGGCTTGACGGGCGGTGTGTACAAGGCCCGGGAACGTATTCACCGCGCCGTGCTGATGCGCGATTACTAGCAATTCCAGCTTCATGGAGTCGGGTTGCAGACTCCAATCCGAACTGAGGATGATTTTTAGGGATTGGCTCCACCTTGCGGCTTAGCTACCCGTTGTATCACCCATTGTAGCACGTGTGTAGCCCTAGACGTAAGGGCCATGCTGACTTGACGTCATCCCCACCTTCCTCACTACTTGCGTAGGCAGTCCCATTAGAGTGCCCAGCATAACCTGATGGCAACTAATGGTAGGGGTTGCGCTCGTTGCGAGACTTAACCCAACACCTCACGGCACGAGCTGACGACAGCCATGCAGCACCTGTACAAGCGCCATTGCTGGAGGGGTACTTTCATACCCTGTCGCTTGCCTTTCAAGCCTAGGTAAGGTTCTTCGCGTTGCATCGAATTAAACCACATGCTCCACTGCTTGTGCGGGCCCCCGTCAATTCCTTTGAGTTTCAACCTTGCGATCGTACTCCCCAGGTGGAATACTTAATGCGTTAGCTGCGGCACTGGATACTAATGTATCCAACACCTAGTATTCATCGTTTACAGCGTGGACTACCAGGGTATCTAATCCTGTTTGCTCCCCACGCTTTCGCGCCTCAGCGTCAGTTACGGACCAAGTAGCCGCCTTCGCCACTGGTGTTCTTCCAGATATCTACGTATTTCACCACTACACCTGGAATTCCGCTACTCTCTTCCGAACTCAAGATTTGCAGTATCAAAGGCAATTCTACAGTTAAGCTGCAGGATTTCACCTCTGACTTACAAATCCGCCTACGCGCCCTTTACACCCAGTAAATCCGGACAACGCTTGCCCCCTACGTATTACCGCGGCTGCTGGCACGTAGTTAGCCGGGGCTTCTTCTAAGGGTACAGTCAAGTTTCGGTGTTATCGAAATTTTTCGTCCCCTTCAAAAGGAGTTTACAACCTTACGGCCGTCATCCTCCACGCGGCGTTGCTGGGTCAGACTTTCGTCCATTGCCCAATATTCCTCACTGCTGCCTCCCGTAGGAGTCTGGACCGTGTCTCAGTTCCAGTGTGGCTGATCATCCTCTCAGACCAGCTACTGATCGTAGCCTTGGTAGGCCATTACCCTACCAACTAGCTAATCAGATGCAAGCTCATCTATAGGCGCTACAAGAGCTTTAACAACATCACCATGTGGTGCCGCTGCATTATTCGGTATTAGCCCGCCTTTCGACGAGTTATTCCAAACCCATGGGTAGATTACTTACATATTACTCACCCTTTCGCCACTTTACTCAAGATATTGCTACCTTTTTCTCGTCGACTTGCATGTGTTAAGCACGCCGCCAGCGTTCGTCCTGAGCCAGGATCAAACTCTCCGTTGTAAATTTTTAAAATCGCGTAATCTCAAAGTTTAACTACTAAAGTATTCTTTAGTCACTCACTCTATCAAAGAACTTTCTTCCGCAAACGCGGATTGTAAACATAATGCTTCACTTCTAATTTGTCAAGAGCAAACTTTCAAAAAACTATAAAAATTTGCTATACATTAAAATCATTAACATATCCGTAAAAAACATAGCCTTTAAATTATATGCTTTAATTTAAAAAAGCAAGAATATTTTTAAATATATTTTTCTGTTACATCTATCTATGAGGGGAACTTAATGGAATTGTTTATGTTTAATTTTGTATTCTTAATTAACCGAAAGGGTACCTATGAAAGAATCGTATTTAAATTCACATATAAATCCCTTATCTGATTTAATTTCTGATGAAATTTTTGAAACGCTAAATAGTCGGGGATTAATAAACGAGAAATCAGTACGAGATCACTTAATCAGAAAAAAATTCATAGCGTTGAAATCAAACAATATCACTGCTTCCCTAGCAATTGAATCAATAAGGCAGGAATACCCTTATTTACAATTTGATACTATTAGAAAAATTGTTTACCAAATACAGAAGTAATTTAGCTTGACAATAGAAAAATCTACAATTATATTTTATATGTCTGCTTTCAAGGTTAATTATTTTTCTTTGGAAGCATTTGGCCCAGTGTCACCCCCCAACACTGGGCTTTTTTACTTTTTATAATTTGAGGGAATTATGAGTAAACTTAAAAAAGTAGTTAAAGAATCCAGTAAAGTTAAATTTGCTCCTTTTAAAGATTATTGGGAAAGGTATAATTTCTTGTTTTTATTTTTGGGTATTGGCTTATTAGCATTGGGTTATTTTCTTATGACTTTATCTCCTTGGGATAATCCAGTTGCCTTAACCATTTCACCAGTAATCTTGATAGTTGCTTATTTGATTATTATCCCATTTGCAATTTTGTTAAAATCATCTGACAGAAAAAAGAATGTTTCTAGCGAAAGTTAGCGGCAATCTTGTTGCAACTCAGAAAGATCTTAATTTGGTTGGACACAAATTATTAGTTACGCGACCAATTAATATTGATGGTGATTTTATCTCCGAAAAAGATGTTATTTCTTTAGATCTTATTAACTCCGGTATTGGTGATATTGTTATTGTTGTTCAAGAAGGAGATGCAGTTCAGCAAATTCTTAATAGCAAAACAACCCCAGTAAATACAATGATTATTGCTATAGTCGATGATTTAGAAATTAATGAATAATTTTTAAAAAATTGAGTAATGAAAAATTAAAAAGATTAATCTACCTCACTCATCTCCTAAGCATTGATGGTATTGGACCTTTAAAGGTATTTTCTCTTCTTTCCAAATTCGATACAATCGAAAAAATTTCCTCTACTGATTTTAAGAATCTAACTGAAATTGAAGGGATTAACAAAACACTTTCTTTAAAAATATTACGTTCAATAGATTTTATCCAACAATCACAAAAAAAAGTTGAGTTTATAATTGATTCTTCATTAAAGATAAATGCAAACATTATTACTTTCTGGGATGATGAATATCCTGAATTATTGAAACGTATTTATTACCCACCTATTCTCTTATATACTTTTGGCAAATTCTCAACTAATGACATTAATTCTGTTGCCATTGTTGGTACCAGACAACCAACTAATTATGGTAAATTAAATGCTGAAAGATTTGCTATTGAACTTGTTAAAAATAACCTTACTATTGTTAGCGGATTGGCTCGAGGTATAGATTCTATTGCACACCAAGCAGCATTGAAAGCAGGGGGTAGAACTATTGCAGTAATAGGATCAGGATTAGATGTTATTTATCCTCCAGAGAATAAAAAATTATTTGATGAAATTAAGGAAAAAGGAATAATTATTTCGGAATATGAATTAGGCACAAAGCCAGATGCTCAAAACTTTCCAAAACGAAATAGAATTATTTCTGGTTTATCTTTGGGCTCTATCATTATCGAAACAAAACTTAACGGCGGCGCAATGCAGACAGCAGCATATACCCTCGATCAGAACCGCGAACTTTTTGCCTTGCCAGGTAATATAAATTCAAAATTCAGCGAAGGGCCAAATACATTAATTCAAAAGGGTGAGGCAAAGCTTATATTAAATTCCGAAGACGTGCTTCTTGAATTGAAAATGAAAATCAAACCTGGGATAGGAATTAATATTCCAAAGCCTACTCTCGAGTTATCATTATTTGAAGAAAAGGTTTTTACTGTTATAGACAATCAACCTATGCATATAGATGAAATATCTAAAATCACTGGCATGTCTGTTGCCGATTGCCTTGTTAATCTTTTGATGCTTGAGTTTAAAGATTTAGTAAAGCAACTCCCAGGAAAAATGTTCATAAAATGCTAATACTTCTTTTTACCTTTCCAAAGTAATTTCAACCTTTCCTTAATAGTTTTTTCATTTCCGTTTTCGGATGGAAAATAATATTGTTTATCCTTCATCTCTATAGGGAAATAATCTTCAACGATAAAATTATTTTCAAATGAATGGGGATAGTTATATTCTTTCCCGTACCCAAGTTGTTTCATAAGTTTAGTTGGAGCGTTTCTTAAATGTAAAGGGACAGAATAAAGTGGTAAGTTTTTAATATCCGACAAAGCTTTATCAATCGCCATATAAGATGCATTACTTTTGGGACACGAAGCAAGATAAGCAGCACATTGGGCTAGTATAATTCTACCTTCGGGCATACCAATTTTTTCGATAGCATTAAACGTTGTTTCGGCAAGGACGAGTGCATTAGGGGTTGCATTACCTATATCTTCAGCTGCTAGAACAAGCATTCTTCGTGCAATGAATAAAGGATCCTCGCCCCCCTCTAACATTCTTGCCATCCAATAAATTGCCGCATCGGGGTCTGAACCACGAAGACTTTTTATGAACGCAGAAATAATATTATAATGCTCTTCGCCAGATTTATCATAAAGTATATTTTTTCGTTGTAAAACATTTTCAATTATTTCTCTCGAAATAATTATTCGCTCCTTATCCAATTCTTGAGCAATTACAGCTTCAAGAATATTTAATAAAACTCTAGCATCGCCGCCGGATGCAAAAAGCAAATATTCTTCATCTTGAATTACAATATCCAAAGTTTTTAAAAGATCATCTTTGGTTAAAGTATGATTTAAGATATTCTTTAAATCATCTTTATCCAATTCATTCAACACAAAAATTCTTACACGAGAGCGTAAAGCAGGTATAACTTCAAAAGAAGGATTTTCCGTTGTAGCGCCGATTAAAATAATCTCACCTGACTCTACAGAAGAAAGCAGTGCATCTTGCTGCGCCTTATTAAAACGATGGATTTCATCAATAAAAAGAATTGTTCTTTTAAAATGCTGAAGATTTATTTTCGCAATTTCAATTATCTGTCTGATGTCCTTAACACCAGAAGAGACCGCATTAATTTTATGAAACTCAGCTTTTGTATTTTCCGAAATTATTTTTGCTAATGTCGTTTTCCCGGTGCCTGGCGGTCCCCATAAAATAATTGAACTTAGTTTATCCGAATCAATCATAACTCGGAGCGGTTTGCCGGGTCCAATTAAATGTGTTTGCCCTTGAAAATCGTCTAACGAGTGTGGACGTGTTCTTTCTGCCAGAGGCGTTGACGGTATATTCTTTTTATCAATCAAAGCTATTTCTCTTCAACACGAAGTACATTCTCATTTGGCAGCATCATATTGTAGCGTTCTCTTGCAACTCTTTCAATTTTTTCTTTTTTTGTATTCAACGAATCTATTTCATCATGTAGAGCATTGAGTTTAAGTTCGGCCTTTTTTATTTCATCATCAAGCCGGTTTATTTCGCTACGCAGCTTAATATATTTAAGAATTCCATTCTCGTTAAAAAACAGGAATGCAACTGCACCGCTAATGAATCCTAATAATATAATTCTTAAAACAAGTTTGTTTTTATTGAATGCCATTACAATGCTTGTTTGACTATACGATCTATCAGTTCCTCAAAACTTATTCCAGCAGCTTTGGCCATTTTGGGGACTAAACTTGTACTTGTCATTCCAGGTAAAGTATTAACTTCTAAACAATAAGTTTTATAATCTTTTGTTAATCGGAAGTCGACCCGAGAATAACTTTCACATCCTACAGAATTAAATGCAAGAAGAGCTTGATGTTGTAAATGTTCGCCAACTTTGGGAGGTATTTCCGCAGGTACAATATATTCTGTCATCCCCGATGTATATTTGGATTGATAATCGTAAAACCCACTCTTGGGCTTTATTTCAAGAACAGGCAAAGCCTGTTGACCTATTACGGCGACGGTTAATTCCCTACCTGCTACATATTCTTCAATCAACGCTTTAGAAGAAAGCTCCAGCGCTTTTTTAACTGCTGTTTCTACTTCAATGTCGCCGCGGCAAATTGTTAAACCTATTGTTGAACCCTGATCGTTTGGTTTTATAACACAAGGATAGCCGAAGAATTTTTTAATCTTCTCGCGAACCAAACCAATATTCTTTTCATCATTTTTAACTATAAACCATTTTGGCGTTGAAACATCGAAATGCTGAAACATAATTTTTGTCATGCATTTATCCATTGCAAGAGAACTCGCCAAGACCTTTGAACCTGTATATTTTATTCCGCGAAGTTCAAGCAAAGATTGTACTGTGCCGTCTTCACCCCATTTTCCATGCAGTCCTATAAAGGCAACATCAACGTCGTCAAATAATGTGGAGTTGATTACTTCAACATAATTTCTATTTGAAATTTCCGTGAATTCTTTTTCTTCGAAATATTTTTCCATTTCTTTCGGTTGATTTAATCCATACGCAGGATTAACCAATTTTACTTTGTAACCTAAATCCAACAAAGCTTTCATTATTGATTTTGACGAGGATTTCGAAACTTCTTTTTCCGGCGAGGTACCGCCAAGCAGCAGAGCAACGGTAATATTTTTAGACATTCTTTTCTCTTTAGTTCTCTTTTGATTTATGAATTGTTAATTAACTCGACTTCATTTTTCTTTATCATTGACACTTAACTTATATACTTTTCCATCTCTTCAATTAATTTCATATTAATTAATCCATCTTCACCGGAAACAAGTGCAGTTTGCTTTTTGAGAAACGATCTTTGTACCGAACGAATCATAAAAGTAATTTTATTGAATCTTTTACGAAAAACTTTTTTCCCTTCACCATAAAGGTCAATTGTCAGTTTCGTAGAGATATTCCGTTTTTCATAAAATCCATCGATGCTTATCAAGCCGTTATGGCCTAGTATATCAACTTTTATAAACGGTTTTTTAGAATCATATGAAACGCTGAAATAACCATACCCGCCTTTTTCGAATTTAACACAGGCAGAAGCAAAATCTTCAACTTCGCTTTTATAAACAATATTATCCATGAAAGATCTCGATTCAATTATTTCACCGCCAAGATATCTTAGAAGATCTATCATTTGTGATCCTAAATCTCTAAGTGCGCCGCCTCCGCTTAATTGTTTTTTAAATCTGAAATTATCATCCGGAATTTTGTGGATATGATACGCTGCAGTAATTGATACAATTTTCCCGAGAATTTGTTTATCGATCAATTCTTTTGATTTAATAATCAACGGATGAAAACGATGTAAGTGATTAATAACAAGCATAACATCGTTTTGCTTGCAGACTTTAATCATTTCCTCAATTTCTATTGAAGAAAGCGCAATTGGTTTTTCACATAGAATCTGTTTTCCGGCTTTGGCTGCTTCGAGAACCTGCCGATAATGATCTGAAGTTTTGCTTGAAATATATACAGCTTCAATATCGCTTTTCAAAAAATCATCTAAATTATCGAAGGCATTTTGTATTCCAAACTTCTGTGCAAACATTTTTGCACGGTTAATGTCATGGCTATAAATTGAAACCGCTTTACTTAATTTTACCGCTTGTAACGACGGAAGAAATGTTGTTTCTGCAAAATTGCTGCACCCTATAATTCCCCATTTAAGTTTTCGCGGAATAGCAGAACGTATGTTCATCCTTTTGGGTTTTGTTAATATCATATAGTTAAATTCCTAGTTTTTTCAACACCATGTTAACAGGTTTAACATTCTGCATAATATAAAAATGTATGGCAGGAACATTTTTGTTTAATAGTTCTTCTACTTGTTTGTAAGTCCATTCAACACCTATTTCTAGAACATGCTCGGGTTTTGCTTTGTCCATTTCCTCAACAAGTTCGGAAGGAATATCAATAAAAAAGTTTTTGGGAACCGAGTGCGCATGATTTTTAGACGTAAGAATTTTTAAGCCGGGTATAATCGGGACATTAACACCTTCCGCTCGACATTTATCAAGAAAATCAAAATACACTTTATTATCAAAGAACATTTGAGTAACAATATACTGAGCACCACTTTCTATTTTTGCTTTTGTATATTTTACATCGCTAATTGTATTCGGCGATTCAAAATGTTTTTCAGGGTAACCGCTTGTCCCGATACAAAAATTCATCGGTTCAGAATCAAGGAGGCCCTGTTCTAAATATTTTCCTTTGTTTAGATCCGAAATTTGTTTTATCAAATCAATACCATATAGGTTTATACTTCGGCCATACTTTAACGGCTTTTGAAATCCGCTGTCGTCGCCACGAATTGCAAGAACATTATCAATACCGAGATAATGCAACTCGATTAAAAAGTCCTCTGTTTCTTCGCGTGTAAAACCAAGACACAGTATATGTGGTACTGCATCAATGTTGTACTTGTTTTGTATTAGCGCACAAATCCCGAGTGTGCCCGGCCGCTTTCTTATTATTCTTGTCTGCATTGCGCCGTTTGGAGTTTCTTCATAAACAGCTTCCGCGGCATGACTTGTAATATCAATAAATGGGGGATCGTATTTTACGATGTCTTCAAGAATTGAAATGAGTTGTTTTATATCTCCGCCTCTTTTCGGTGGAATAATTTCAAAACTTATTAGTGGTTTTGTTGCTTTTTCAAGATGTTCAATAACTTTCATAGGATTTCGATTTAGTGTATGAGCAATTTAATATTTTATCAATTAAACTTCTTCAGTTCAGTTTTTATTTTGGAATAAAAGTCATTTTATGCTTTGCTTTCGATTCGAATTTTTCTTCAATTAACGGAAGCCGAATATATTTTCCCTTTAGCCACATTTGTGTCATATCATTGTAGTGATCACTTATAAAATTTCCCGATTGTCCGGTAGGAAGAATAAACTCCAAATAATCAGGTTCGGAAAAATCAAATATATAACGCATTGAAGGACCAAGTACATTTTCAAATGGTTTAGAGCGAGAACTATTAACTTTATTTTTTTCGGAAGTAAAAAGTCTATCGAATGAGTATTCAGTATTAAAAACAGTTGTACCGTCGCCGCCAATTTCGAATGGTCCAATGTTTAATAGGTTGTCAACTAATCCAGATGCGCCGTTAAACATATGTTTAAATGTTACTTTATGAATATTTCCCCACTGCCAATTTTTTATTTCCGTGTCAATATTTTTTTCAAGACTATTTAATGCATCAACAAGACTTGATCTTATTATATCATCCCGCGTTTCAATATCTGTAGTTTTTATGTTGTCAAAATAGCGGGAATTATTTTCAAAAAATTTTGGAATAATCCTATAAGGTACATTAGCAATAAAAACATATTCGCTAAGTAAATCCTCGCCAAGTTCGTCTTCAAGTGTATTTTTCAAAAGATGATGAATAAACGAAGTGTAAATTGTTGGAACTTGGCTCTTGGAATCTAATTTGTAATCCCAATTCGAAAAAAGTTCAATAGCCGTTTTTAAATTCGGATCATTTATTTTGGCCGAAGAAAATGCGGATAAAATATAACCGGTAATCGTTTTAGCATAAGGAGAAACAAAATCATGTTGATATTTTTTAAAATCTTCTATTGAATGTTTCTTTTTAGAATTCAATAATTCAGTTATCCTTTCAATGCGCGATGAAGGCTCCCATATATTTGAGATATGATGTGGAAAATTTTCCACAGTTTTATTGTTTGCAGAGGCAATAAAATTTTGCGGCGGATTAAAAAGTTTCGGCATTTCGTCATAAGAGACAAATCCTTTCCAATCATACTGATCAGTTGTACCGTCATAAATTAATGTTGGACTTGAATTATTACGTAACGGTAATTTAGCGGCGCACACATAACCTATATTTCCATCCACATCGGCATAAACAAAGTTTTGACCGGGCACTGTGAAATAACGTAATGCTTCCTTAAAGTCATTCCAGTTTTTCGCTTTATTCATAGATAAAGCTGCAAATAATTCATCGCTGAAATCGAGCCCCGTCCATCTCATACTAATTGTGGCTGTGTTGGATTTTTCATCCGGAAATAAAATATTATACTGATGAATATCCGAAACAACGGGACCACGATGAGTTTTTCTTTTTGTAAAGATATGATTTGAAAAACCTTTTACAGCAAACGAATCAATCTCAGTTGAAATTTTATTCCAGTTGTTGTTAAAAAAATAGTTATTCCCGGTTGAATCAATTCTCTCAAAATAAAAATCCGCGTCGTCTGCCATTACATTTGTCATCACCCATGAAATGTTTTGATTTTTTCCTATTACAATTGCAGGTAGTCCGGGTAATGTAAAACCTTCAACATTAAATTCATCACATCTTATAATTGCAAAAAACCATTTGCCCGGCGCACTGAATGCGAGATGCGGATCGTTTGCGATTATTGGTTTTCCCGAACTCGACATTTTCCCGTTCACTACCCAATTGTTTGAGCCAATGTGTGTACCGATAAAACCGGTAAACTTTCTGAATTCTCTGTCGGTATTTATAAATCCGGCTGGAAGTGACACAACATTATTTAACCCTTTCGGAATTATCGTTGGAGCGTTCTGAGGAAAATCCGGCAGTAGTTCTTTTGCATTTTCTTCGCCGAGTTTTTGAACTATTGATGCAAAAGCTATGTCGGTCCACCAGCTTATATTTAATTCCCACGCCATCATTTTCGCAATTACCAAACTGTGTTCGGGTCTCCAGGGATATGGATCATATCCGAGTACATCAAACTCAACAGGATATTTTCCTTTTGCTTGTTGAATATATGCGTTTACTCCTTTTGAATATGCTTCAAGAATTTGTTGCGAAAGCGGATTTAACTTTGAATAATTCTCTTTTATACTTTTATAAATCCCAATAGTTCTAAACATTTTATCGAATGCAATTGTTTTCGAACCGAAAACTTCACTTAAGCGGCCTTCACCGGCTCGCCGCGCTACATCCATCTGAAATAATCTTTCCTGCGCGTGTATATATCCGAGCGTAAACATTGCATCTTCTTTGTTTTGAGCAATAATCATCGGTACAGCAAATGAATTGCGTAAAACCGTAACGCTATTGTTCAAACCACTTAATGTTGTAGTACCATCATACTCAGGAAGGGATTTTTTAAGCATCGAATAAGATATCAATGAAACAAAAACTATGATCACTATAAACGAAGCAGCAACTCCAATTAAAATCTTCTTCCATTTTCCCATTGATTTTTCCGGTAATTTTAACACATAAATTTAAAAATAAATTCAGCCAACACGAACAAAATTTTGTGGAATAAGAATATATTTGGGCATGAAGTAATAACTTATAAACATCAGGATGCAAAATGAACGATTTATTAGTCATAACCTTACTTGTCGTTTCAATCTTAAGTTTAATGTTGATTTTTTTGCTTTACAAAAAACTTACAGCTCTTAAAGTACCTGATAACAAAGAGGAATTTGACCGTGTTGATAAATCTTTTCGTGATGAACTTTCGCGGAACCGTGAAGAGTTTTCTAAATCCGCTAAAGGTCAACGCGAAGAATTAAGCAGTGCTATCAAACTTTTCAGCGATCAATTGACAAGCAGGATGTCTGATGTTTCAAGAATGCAAAAAGATCAACTTGATATTTTTTCGAACAAGCTTGATAAACTAACTCAAACCAATGAACAAAAATTTGATAAACTTCAGGAAAAAGTTGAAGAGCAGTTGAAGGAACTGCAGGAAAATAATTCTTCTAAACTGGAAGAAATGAGAAGAACTGTCGATGAAAAATTACACGATACTTTAGAAAAACGTCTTGGTGAATCATTTAAATTAGTTAGCGATCGGCTTGAAGCTGTTCGCGAAGGACTCGGTGAAATGAGGAATCTTGCCGTCGGCGTGGGCGACCTTAAAAAAGTTTTGACTAATGTTAAAACGCGCGGCACTTGGGGTGAAATTCAACTCGAAAATCTAATCGAACAAATACTAACTACGGATCAATATGCAAAAAATATAATCACTAAAAAAAGCAGTAACGATCGTGTTGAATTTGCCGTTAAAATGCCCGGACGAAGCGAAAATAAAGATGGTTTTTGCTGGCTGCCGATCGATGCGAAATTTCCGATGGAAGATTACCAGCGTTTAGTCGCAGCACAGGATTTAGCTGATGTAGCTTTGATTGAAGAAGCATCAAAAGCTCTTGAGAATAGAATTAAAGGCGAGGCAAAATCTATATTTGAAAAATATATCGATCCGCCGAACACCACCGACGTTGCCCTATTATTTTTACCTGTTGAAGGATTGTTCGCAGAAATTTTACGCAGACCAGGGCTTTTCGAAAAACTTCAGAACGATTACAAAGTTATAATTACAGGACCCACTACCTTGACAGCTATTCTCAACAGTTTACAGATGGGTTTTAGAACATTGGTAATCGAAAAACGCTCAAGCGAAGTTTGGACATTATTAGGAATTGTAAAGACAGAATTTGGAAAATTTGGAGAAGCTCTTGAGAAAACCCAAAAGAAGCTTCATGAGGCAAGCGATTCGATAGATTCGGCAAAAACACGAACTCGCGCAATTGAACGAAAACTAAAAGATGTTCAGGGTTTACCTGCAAATGAACAAAGTAATTTAATAGAGTAGTCAATAGCACAAATTATAAATCTGCTCTACAAAAACTTTCACCGATAAATATCCGCCATTCACCGATTTTTCATTCTGTTCGTTATTACTCCGCATTAATTTGCACACAAAAATTAAACGGAGTTATAAATGACCGGAAACAAAATACAAACCCGCGTAATAATAGGCGCTCTTCTTATTTTATTCGGTGCCCTATTTTTATTGGACAATTACAGCATATTCTATTTCCCGATAGATATTTTCAACTGGCAATACTTTTTTATTGGATTAGGACTTTTACTTCTTCTCATCACTAAAAATAAAACTGCCGGTACAATTCTTTTGGCAATCGGACTTTTCAATTTATACCCGGAACTTTGGCCTTTAATTTTTGTAGCCATAGGGTTTTTAATAATTTTTAGAAAAGGCGGACATTCAAAGCATCGCTTTTTTTCTACTTCAGGTGTTTCAACATCCGCAAATGAACGCGATATTATTGAAGAAGTAAATATTTTCGGCGGCACAAATAAAGTCATTAATTCGGATAATTTTAGAGGCGGCAATGTTGTTTCTATTTTCGGCGGCTCGGAAATTAATATGACAAATTGCAAACTTGCAGAAGGACAAAATGAACTTGAGGTAACTTTCATTTTCGGCGGCTCAACATTAATTATTCCGCACGATTGGAAAATTGAGCTTGATGTTGTTTCTATATTCGGAGGTTTCGGCGATAAAAGAAGAAAAGACCCAAACATGGTTTATGATGATAAAAAACTTTTGATCGTGAAAGGATTTGTTCTTTTCGGCGGCGGTGAAATTAAAAACTACTGAGGTTAATCATGAATACACAAAACAAACACTCGTGGATAGGAATTATTTTGGTTGCCCTGGGCGGCCTTATGATTGTTGACAATTTCGGCTTTCTAAATTTTAATATTGGAAGCCTGGTTTTCTCGTGGCATACAATATTTTTTGTTATTGGAATAATTATTCTCGCCAATTCTAAATCCAGTATAGCAGGAATGATTTTTTTAGCAATCGGGATTTGGGGATTTGCCGGGCATATTTTCCCTTGGTTCGATGATCTTACATTCGGAGATCTGTGGCCGATATTCTTAATTATTATTGGCTTTTCGATGCTTGTAAAGAAGAATCCGCCTAAGCACACAAAATCAAAACATACCGAAGATTTTCCTTCGGACTTTATTAAAACCCATACCGAATATGAATCAACTAGTGATACAGTTGATGAAGTTGCAATTTTCACTTCATCCAAAAGATATATAAGTTCACAAAATTTCAAAGGCGGCAAGGTTACAGCTATCGCCGGCGGAATTACTCTCGATTTTTCAAATGCGAAATTAGCACCGGGTGAAAACCAAATGGAAATTAATTGCATTTTCGGCGGTTGTAAAATTTATGTGCCGCGCGGCTGGAAAGTTATTGTAAATGTTACATCTGTTTTCGGCGGCATAGACGATAAACGTTTTGTAAACTTTGAAGTACCAACATCGGACAACATACTTGTTATTAAAGGCGCTGTCATTTTCGGCGGCAGCGAAATCTTTAGCATATAAGGAATAAAATGGTAAACCCCTTTATTAAAAACAGAAGACTGCTTTTAATTTATTCTGCTGTTTGGCTTTTTATTTTTTTAAGTCATGTTACCGTGCTTAACCTTGTGTTATCCATAAAACTTTCCGACGCAATGCTGGATGGAGTATTTTTTAACGGGCTTTATTTTTTCTTTGGCATCGGATTGTGGTACACGGTTAGCTTTAATTCGCTTGAGAATTATACTTCACTTAAAATCTTTGTTAATCATATTGCTGCGGCTGTAATTACATCTTCTTTGTGGATTGCATCCGGCTACTATATTTTAGAAAGCATAAACGGGAAAGATCTTTTTTATCACAGTTTTCTTGTTAGTTCTTTGATATGGCGGTTTTTGATAGGGATGCTGTTTTACATAATAATTGTATCAGTAGATTATGTAATTATATATTACAACAATTTCCAGGCGAAGCAATTAAGGGAAATAGAGCTTGATAAACTTGTAAAAGAAGCTGAATTAAAATCATTGAAATACCAGATCAATCCGCATTTTATTTTCAACAGTTTGAATTCAATAAGTTCACTAACGATCAGCGATCCTAAAAAAGCACAGGAAATGACTATTAAACTCTCTGCCTTTTTGCGTAGTACATTATCGAAAAATGAAAAGCAAAAAAGTAAGCTTATCGAAGAAATAAGCAATGCGAAACTATACTTGGATATTGAAAAAATCCGCTTCGATGATAAGTTCGAATTTATTGAAGAGCTTGAACCAAAGTGCAAAGACATTGAAGTACCAAGCATGATTTTACAACCGCTTTTCGAAAACGCTATTAAACACGGAGTTTATGAAAGTCTTGAAAAAGTAATAATTAGATTAAAATGCGGTTACGAAAAAGATTATTTTAAAATTGTGGTTGAAAATACTTTTGACCCCGAAGCTATTCCCAAGAAAGGCGAAGGCATCGGCATTAAAAACATTCAGAATAGGATGAAACTTCTTTACAACGGCGATAACCTTGTAACAACAGAAAAAATAAATAATTTATTCAGAGTAAACATTTTTATACCGGCATAAAAATATGAGCGATAAGACAAAAGTATTAATCGTTGAAGATGAAAAACTCGCACGCGAGATTGTTAAAAGTTATTTAAAAAAATATAATAACATCGAATTGGTTGGCGAATGTTCCAACGGCTTCGATGCATTAAAACAGATTAACGAGTTAAAACCAGATTTGGTATTCCTTGATATACAGATGCCGAAATTAACCGGATTTGAAATGCTGGAGGTTTTAGAAAATCCGCCGGTAATAATTTTTACAACTGCGTACGATCAATATGCATTAAAAGCTTTCGAGGTAAACGCGACAGATTATTTATTAAAGCCATTCTCTGAAGAAAGGTTTAATGAAGCGCTTCAAAAAGCTCTAAAATTATTAGGTAATAAAGGAGAAGTCGTTAAAAATATTGAAAGTCTTTCCAAATCTCTTGAACAAAAAGAAGAAAAATTGGAGAGAGTGGTTGTTAAGAACGGGCAAAAAATTTCTATCGTTCCGGTGGATGATATAAAATACATAGAAGCACAGGATGATTATACAATGCTTTATACCGATAAAGGAAATTTCCTTAAACAAAAAACAATGAAGTACTTCGAAGAAAATTTAGATGAAAAAGATTTTATAAGAATTCACCGTTCCTATTTTGTAAAGATTACGCAGATAAAACAGATCGAACTTTTCGAGAAAGAATCCTACCGGCTAATTTTAAACGACGGCAACAAACTTCCAGTAAGTAAAAGCGGGTATCAAAAATTAAAAGAGATTTTAAACTGATACGTTTCTAACTTTCAATTGCAATAGTATAGCTTAAAGATTATAAAAACTATTTCGAAGAAGTTGAAGTTAGACTTTGTTGTTAGTTTTACGAACGTCGAGCCCCCAAAACAATTTGTTGCGAAGAGTTTTAAAGTAATCCATTTTATTTGAGTGCACCAGCCGAACTGATTTCTCGCTTTTTTCAATTGTTATTATTGCCGGTGAATCATAAGTATAAGCTCTTTGACCGTCGCAGCTAACTTGCACTTTGCCATGAGGCGAGTTAACCAATATTGTTATTTTTTGTTTACTCGAAAGTACAAACGGCCGCATTGTTAATGAGTGCGGCGCAATGGGACTCAAGGTTATTACATCGGCTTGCGGGTTTACTATCGGTCCGCCGGTTGATAATGAATACCCTGTAGAACCTGTCGGCGTTGCTATTATAATACCGTCGGCTGAAAATGTTGATACATAATCCGTGTCGACTTTCACAGTAAGTTCAATCATTTTATGCCACGGACCTTTTTCTATCACGATATCATTTATTGCATAAAGATTTTTTTCTGGATTGCCGTTAGCGCTTCCAATCAACGCCATTCTTTCTTCAACAACAAAATTATTCTTCTTTATGTCTTTTAAGAATTCTTTAAGACTATCAAGATCAAACTCGGCGAGAAATCCAAGTTTGCCGAAATTTACACCTAATATTGGAGTTGATGAATTGCGAACTTCGTAAGCAGTATTAAGCATCGTTCCGTCGCCGCCAATAGAAAGCACCATATCGCAGCGCTCCATCATTTTTTCGTGTGATAAAAATTTGGAACTGTACAATTCCGATGCGATTTCATTTTTCAAAACAAGTAAGGTTTCACTGATAATAAAATCAATCCCGGATTTTTTTAATTCATCAATAATAGTTGCTACAATAACAAGAATATCTGCTTTTGATGTGTTTGGAATTATCCCGATTGTCATTTTTTATCCGTTCTGTTCAATTCCCAAAGTTTACAATACTTAGTAAAAACATACGTTGAAGAAAAAACCGCAAGTATAAAACCGTGGAGCCCATCCAAAAATCCACGCTTAAAGATATACATTTTGAGGAAAAGAAAAACCGGGCGGATAATTATATCTGCAAGAGACGCTCGTTTACCAATGGAATGCAAATCTTCTGCCGCTAAAGTAGTATAGGTATTAAATTTTTTGAAATAATGATTGATTGAAGGATCAGTGTAATGATTTAAATCTTTTTTTAGCAAGCCGCTTTCACCGCTTGCAATTAAATTCTCGTGCACAGCCTTTGTATTAAACGAAACATAGTTTTTGTTGAACAATCTTGTAACCCTGGACGGATACCAGCCGCTGTGTTTTATCCATCTGCCGAGGAAAAAAGCACGACGGGCGATTTGGTATGAATTGAATTGCGGTTCGTTCTTTTTAAATTCTTGAAGTTCTTTTTTTAATTCAACAGTTAATTCTTCGTCGGCGTCAATCCACAATACCCAATTATATTTTGTTTTTGACAAAGCATAATTTTTTGCAGCACCGTAACCTTTCCATTCAACAATCTCGGCATTCACATTTTCAAATGACGCGGCAATTTCAAAAGTTTTATCTGTAGTGCTGGAATCTACAATCACAACAAGATCATCAATTACTCCCACTTGACTTTCGATGCAACGTTTAATGTTGATCTCTTCGTCTTTCGCTATTATGATTGAAGATAACTTCATTGATTAATTTTTAAGAGATATTTTTGAATACTTTTTGTAATCATAAACCTTTTACTTAGAATCAACAAGTTTATTTTTTAGAACGTTTTTATAGAATGCTATATTTAAGCCGAGTATAAACCAAACCATTGTAATTATTTCCTGGTCGCCGAAATTCCACTCTGCTAAACCGGAAACAAGAAAACCAACAAATGCAGCTAAAGCACCGAGTGAATATGATGAAACAAATGGAATATTTTTAACCGCTCGGTAAATTTTTAAATCCAGAGCAAATATTTTGTAAAGCATGAACATCACGCAGATGAATCCAACAAATCCAAGTATTACAAGAAAATGAACGTAATTATTATGGAGATGACCGAAGTTTTCTTTTAAATAATAATCCTTGTATTCGGCGTAAACGTCTTTTAAATCAATATCCCCAACACCGAAAAGCGGGTGTGCAATTAATATTTTCCAGCCTGTACGCCATTGTGCAAGGCGTTCAAGATTTGTATCGTGATACGGATCGGCGATTGAAGTAATCCTGTTCCGCTTTATTTGAGAGGCATAAAGTTTGTCGCCATCTTTGTAGTAATCCCTTGGCGAAAAGCCAACCGTACCGACTATTTCAAAATTGATTTTTGAATTCGAATCATTTTTTAGTTCATAAATATACCCGTTAATTGCGCATGCAATAATTTTCGTTTCATCGAAGAACAAATCAACTATATTTCTTAAATCTGCGAAAGCAGTTTTAACAATTTTACTATTTTGTATTGTATACTTTCCAAACTCAATCTCATTCTGAAAGTAAATTGCATTATTATTTATCCAGATAAACCCGAATCCTGATTTTATTCTCACCGAGTCGATTCTTTCAGTCGGGATTCCACCTTTTACAGAATAAACATATAAAGCATTCTTTATCGGATCGAAACCGGCAAACAATGATGAGTCCACGCTTACATTTTTCATTCCGCTGAACTGCGGCAAAGTGATTTTTGATTTTAGATTTTCTGGATCTTTGAATATTGTCAAGCCGCTGTCAACATCCTGCATATACAAATAGTTATTAAATATTTCGTAGCCGACTGTTCTTCCGGGCGAAATAAATTCATCAACAACAGTATAATTTTCTACAGAATCTTTTTTAATTAACATTACACGTGAATCAACAAGAAAGCCGATGTAATAGTTATCCTTCCATTTTTTAATTCCCGAAACGGGAGCTATAGTAGTTATTTTTTGAATCTCTTTATCACCGATCCGCACAGAAATTCCGTTTTCATAATCGGCGATTAATAAAGTATCATTTATTGATAAAACATCGCTTGCCCTGCCGTCTGTTGTAAATTCATTCACTTTTTCAATGCCGCTGTCTTCAATCTTATATTCGAATACCTTGCTTACATTTTTCGAAAGAAATATTCCGGTAATTAATAAAATTACTCCGGCGGTTAGAATAATCCATTTACGTGTTAAAAGAAGTACAACGAACATACCGGCGGCGGCACCAATCCAAGCAGCGCGCGTGTAACTTGAAATCAAAGCAACGAATGAAAATATAAATGCGGTAAAAATCATCGCCTTGAATTTCAGCTTAGTTTTCTCATTCAATAAAAACGCGAATAAAAATATTACAGCGAAAGACATAAGCCCGCCCGCTGTCATTACATATTGAAACGGTGATGGTCCCCGCGACTCAATTTGATATAATTGCGAAATGAAATGTTCATATGCTACAACTATATAAACAGTTGTAGTTAATAGTGCTGAACTGATATAAAACTTAAAAAATGTTTTTGCTTTTTCCATATCGTCCGATGCCGCAACAATTACATATACAACTGGAATTAACACAAGACGCTTAAAAAATATTGTAAATGCCTGCGGTTGGTTGATCGAAAACACTGCTGAGATTAATTCCGCAGATAAGAAAAGTATAAACGGAATTTCAAGTCCAATCTTTTCAAATTTGCTTTCCTTTGTGATAGACCATCGGACAATCATCAGAATCAGCGCAAAGAAATAACCTATCTGGTTGAAAAAAATTGAATTTGTAAGACTGATTAAAAATATTATGACAAACGCGAATATTAGTCTATCGAGGTTCCTGATTTTGTTTGAGTTTTCTGTTGTCAAGTTAATCCCGGAATTGTAGTTCGTAAAGTTTTTTATAAATACCTTTTTCATCTTCGAGAAGTTTTTCGTGTTTACCGTCCTGAACAATTTTCCCTCTATCAAGGACAATAATTCTGTCGGAATTTCTTATTGTACTTAAGCGATGAGCAATTACAAAAACAGTTCTATCGTGCATTAATCTTTCAATTGCTTCTTGAACAAGTACTTCGGATTCGTTATCAAGAGCAGAAGTCGCTTCATCAAAAATCATTATCGGCGGATTTTTTAGAAGTGCGCGTGCAATTGATATTCTTTGGCGTTGACCTCCGGAAAGTTTTGTACCTTTCTCGCCAATTATTGTATCATATTTAAGAGGCAATTCCAAAATAAAATTATGAGCGTTTGCCGCTTTTGCCGCTTCAATAATTTTTTCTTCGGGACAATCGGTTAATCCGTATGCAATATTGCTTCGTGCGGATTCATTGAACAAAACAGTTTCCTGAGTAACAATACCCATAAGTTTTCGCAAATCTTCGATACGGATATTCTTAATATCAATTCCATCTAATAGAATTTTCCCGCCGGTTGGATCATAAAAACGAGGAATCAAATCTACCATTGTGGTTTTGCCTGCGCCGCTGCTGCCGACAAGTGCAACTACCTCGCCTTTTTTTACTCTTATATTTATATCATCGAGAACCGGTTCATCGGAATCATCATATAAAAAAGAAACATTTTTGAATTCAACCGAATCTTTAAAATCCACAACATCAACCGGGTGGTCAATATTTTTTATGCGTGGTTCGATATCAAGTATTTCAAAAATTCTATCAGCCGCAGCGCTGGATTCTTGTATTCTATTGTTCACACTGCTCAATTCTTTAACCGGCGGCATCAATTGAAAAATTGCAAGTAGAAATCCAAAGAATTGACTTGCGGAGATAGTTCCGTCAACAAGTACAAGCTGTGCACCATAATAAATTATTACGACACCAACTATCACGCTTAAAAATTCTGTTGCAGGGCTTGCGATATTCCTAATTCGAGTTATCTTAAGAGAAAGTCTAAAATATTTATTTGTCTCCGAGAAAAACTTCTTGTTCTCGTATTCTTCCATACCGAAAGCTTTTACAATTTTTACACCTGTTATAGTTTCGTGAAGATTGTTTGTAATATCAGCCATTTTTTGTTGAAGAAGTCCGCTTATTTTTCGAAGAATAATCCCGAGATAACTAATTATGATCAGCGAAAACGGAAGAACTACTAGTGAAAAAAGAGTGAGTTTCCAACTTATTGAAAGAGCTATGCCGAGAAAGACAATAATTTTTAGCGGCTCGCGGATTAAATTTAGAAACACGGCTGAGACGCTTGATTGCACCATATTAACATCATTGGTAATGCGTGAAATCAAATTTCCGGTTTTTTCATTTTTGAAAAAACTCATCGGTAATTTGTGTAAATGGTTGTACGCTTCATCTCGCATATCGCGGATCATTCCCTGTTCAACGTGAGCCATTGCATATGCCTGGAGATACCCGAAAAGATTTTTACCGAGGAAGGCGATAATTATCATCACGCAAATTTTAAATAAAATATCGGATGTATCCCCGCTAAAAATATATGATTGAATCCCCGAAGTAATTCCGCTAATAAAATTCGAAAGCCAACTTCCGCCAGTGTTCTGAACTTGGGTTTGGATCTGCTGCGTTGTTTCCGATCCGCCAACGCCGGCCTGTTGAAATAAAGTATCGAGAAGCGGGATTGAAAGATAAATCGATGCACCGTCGAGAAGAGCAGATAATATTGTAAAAACCATCGAAGCGGAAAGATGCTTCCAATATTTTTTAACATAACTTAATATTCTTATGTAAGTTTTCATTAGGATTAGAAAGTGAGATCGTTTATTCCGCAACCGCCGGCAATTCTTATTTCATCAAAAATAATGTCCGTTACGAAATCATAAATAGTTATTTGCAAAATGCCTTCATATTGCTGATCAAAAAATAACAAGTTTCCCTGAACTAATAAATTTTTATAAATAGGACCTTTGAAATTCCTTTTAACAATTTTCTCCGTCGCATTTATAATCAGCAATTCATTCTTAGATGAAGAACTTTTATTTGAACGATCAATAATTAGAAATAAATACTTTTCATCCGGCGACCATTGCAGCTTTTTAATATTCTCATCAACTTCTGCTATTAGAACTTCGGCACGTTTTTTTTGATCGCGGAGATAAATTGACTTTTCATTTTCATCTTCGGTAATTCTTAGCTGATATGTACCTGTCGGTGAATACATTTGTAATTTTTGAGACGGGGGTTTCGGAAAGCCGTCCTTAGTTAATAAAAACTCCCGGGTTGTAGAATATTTTTTATTACCGAGTTTATCAAAAGCAAAAATTGTCTGTATAATTTTTTCGGTCTGAATAGAATCCGGTTTCGTAATATTTATTTTGAATGTGTCTTTATTCTCCCAATAAGAATATAATTGCAGCCCGTTACCGAATTCTGCGATTTCGTCAACCTGATCTTTTTCCGCATTATATAAATACAGGCGCACATCCCGCACATATGGGAAACTACCCTGCTTGCCGTAACCGAGTGCTGTAATAATGAACGCAGTGCTTCTGTCGTCTGAATGATTTATCGAAAGCACCTTTCTACCCCATCGGCTCCATAATAATTTTGATTGTTTATTCAACAAATTATATTTGTAAACAGAAGGTCTGCTTTGATATTTTGCAAGGAACAGAATGCTTGAAAATGGGTCATTAATGTTGTTATTGTTTTTAACAACTTTATAATTAGTAATTAATTGATTACTTAAAAGTTCATATGCTTTTTTACCGGCTTCGAATGACGATGAAAATTTACCGTAAAGTAAAATAAAACGGGTTTGATCGGCCTGCTCAATTTTTACATCCCGCCAAAGCTGCAAATCAATTTTAGATTTGTAAATATCTGCTTCTTCGTAAGTCTTAAATTCACCGAGATTAATCGCATAACTATTTGAAGTCTCCTCTTCCAATTTTATATCGTCGCAATTAACAACAAAAATTAAAAGAAGAAAAAGACAAAATATTTCAGTTAATCTCTTTTTCATCACAAACCGTTTCTCTTCATAATTAAAGATATGATTTTACAAGCATCTTATCCACGCGGATGATGGTCGCGGTGGACTTGTTTAATATAATCGCGGTCGATGTGTGTGTAAATCTGCGTAGTGGAGATGTCGGCATGACCCAGCATTTCTTGCACGGCACGCAGGTCCGCCCCGCCTTCCAGAAGGTGGGTTGCAAAAGAATGTCTGAAAGTATGCGGATGAATTTCTTTCTTAATTCCCGCTTCATTAGCGTATTGATTAAAAATTTTCCAAATCCACATTCGCGAAAGTTTTGTTCCTCGTTTATTAAGAAAAATAAAATTCTCACTTTTATTTTTTTTCATCAAAAACGGTCGAGAAGACTTTAAATATTCGTTTATCCATTTAACCGCGCTGCCGCCGACGGGCACAACTCTTTCTTTTGAACCTTTGCCGAATACGCGAATCACTTCATCCTCAAAAAAAAGATCGCTGATTTTAAGATTTATAAGCTCAGAAACTCGCAGACCCGAAGAATAGAACAATTCGAGTATTGCCTTATCGCGCAGACCCAGAATGTTTGATTTATCCGGCGCATTCAAAATTTTATCAACTTCTTCAAACGATAAAACTGCCGGCAATTTTCTCGATTTTTTTACGGATACTAATTTTTCAGTCGGATTTTTTATGATATATTTATTGTATTCAAGGTATTCCCAAAAACCTTTAATCGAAGACATATAACGAGCTACTGTCGAACTATCGATTCCTTCTTCCCGCTGCTGTTCAAAAAATTGAGAAATCAAATCCGCAGTAACTTCGTTGAAGTCTGTAATTTGCTTGTCTTGTAAAAAGAAAATAATTTTTTTTAGATCTGTTTCGTAGGATTTAACAGTGTTATCGGAAAGATTTTTTTCGAAACGTAGGATTGTTAAATATTCCTTTAAAAATACTTCCATAAAAATTATTCATCATCCTTTGCGGTTTCCATTTCATCCTGTTTGGGATAACGAATTCGTTTATGATGTTGACCAATCAATATGCTCTGAAATGCATCTTTAATTTTTTTTATATCTGAAAAAGTCAACGGTGCTTCGTCGAGTTGTCCGTCATCAATTCGAGCAGAAAAAAGATTATTAATTACATTCTCAATTTTCTGAGGTTCGGCGTCTGTCATTGACCTTACCGTTGATTCACATGCATCTGCAAGCATTACCAGTGCTGTTTCTTTTGTATTTGGTTTTGGACCGGGGTAACGGTAATCTTCAATTTTAATATTCTCTTCGCCGTACAAATCCTTAGCTTTTTCATAAAAGAAAGTCATTTTCATAGTGCCGTGGTGCATTGGAATAAAATCGATTATTTCTTTAGGCAAATTATATTTTTTCCCAAGTTCAATACCGCGCTTTACGTGATTTAGAATCAAGCCTACACTTTGTTCGGGTTTTAATTTTTCGTGAATATTTCCCGATTGAATTTGATTCTCCACAAAACTTGCAGGATCAAGAGATTTACCGATATCATGATAATACGCTCCAACACGAGATAATGTTGGATTCGCACCGATCTCCTCGGCGGCAGTTTCTACAAGAGTACCCATTATCATAGAATGATTAAAAGTACCCGGTGCAGTTCGTGATAAATCTTTTAACAACGGATGATTGAAATCCGTCAACTCCAAAAGTGTTAAATCCGTAGTTATCTTAAAAATCTTTTCAATAAAAATAATCATCCCGTATGTGAACACAGGACTGATTAAAGCATTAGAAGCAGCAAATGCAAAACTTCCGATCATTTCGTCAAAGGAATCATATCGTTCCAAACCAAAAGCAATTATACTTACTACATAACCTATAAGTATGTATAAAAATGATCTAAAGATTTGAGTCCTGTTCTTTATATCACGAACAGTATAAGCTGCTAAACCTCCGGCAACAATATTCATTATAGTAAATACATAATCGTTTCCGCGAAGTCCGCCGACAATTAATGAAACAATGATTGTAACGTAGAAGCCGATGCGGGAATCGAATACTATTGTTAAAAGCATTGATGCTACTGGTACTAAAACTAAGAACTCAACAGGTGCAGAAACATTGATGTGATGAATTAGAAAAGTCAGAAAACTAATAAACAGAACTGTAAGAGCTATCAATAAAACCTTTGCATTATCCTTATATATCTTCTTTCGGAATAAATAAATGTAAATTATTAAAGGAAGCATTACTATAAAAATATGAATGAACTTGCCGAGGTTTTGTGCAAACCTATTCCAAAAACTTATGTCTGCCCCCTTTGCTATCCTATAAGAATCAATTTTAAGTTTTGTTTCGTGCGATATTCTGTCGTGCTTCGCAACAATTCTTTCGTTCTCGTTTACTATTCCTATATTCCTCGGTACTCTATCTTTTGCATTTTCAATCGCTTGCTCTGTAAATGACTTGTTGAAAATCAAATTCGGTTTTAAGAAGCGAAGTACATATTCGGCAAGTGCTTCTTCTATTTCGTTGTTTCCGCTTATAATATTTTGAAGATTTTGATCAATAAATTCTTCAACTGTAACGCGGTCAAAAAAATTAGTTTTAGGAACTATTTTTTCGAATCTACCGTCGCGCAATGCAATACTATCGTGTGAAATGTTCATGTAAGATACATTCAACAATCCGCGCTGGTAAATACTGTTTAATAAATTGCCGGTTAAGTTTAACGATTCCCGCAGAGATTTATTTTTATGTCCTTTAAAACTTGATGGTTCTTTATATAGTTTTTTCAAAGTTTCGAAAGACTGATCACTCAAGAAAGTACTATTTATATTTTCACTTTCGTTGCCGGAAGCAGACGAAAGTAGCTCAACAATTAATGAATTGTATTTCTTTATGCTGTCTGTATTTGTCAGTGAAATATTACTATCGCGAATAAAAATCGGCTGAACTTTTGCCGCTGCTTGTAGTTTTTCTTTCTCATATTGAGCTGGATTTTTAAGAATTTCAAAAGTAGTGGAGGCTATCAGATCGTTTTGAATCCAAATAGAACCAACATTCACCTCGGATTCAATTGCCTCTCCTTTAGGAAACATCATAACAATCAGTAAAATTGTTATGAAAATGATAAGCAATTTTATGCGGCGGCTTTCGCGGAGTTTTATTTTCGCATCGGTATTCATTAATTATTCAGAATCCGAATTTATTCGAAAAATATTTTGGAAAAGAAAATATGCAGAAAAATTCTTGACGGCATTTGAGATCCCGATCATTAAGTAAAATTTCTGATTGAGATTTGAAACGGTGGTCAAACGTTCTCTAAATCTTTAACCGCTTCGTTAACCGTATTACAGATTTGCAGCACTCTGTGTAATTGCGAAATTTCAATAAGCGTTTTAACATTTTTTGTGGGCGATGCAAGACGAATGTGGCCTTCATTTGATTGCAAAATTCTGAATGCCAATAAAATCGCGCTTAAACCTGAACTGTCGCAATAGTCAACTTCCGATAAATCGATAATCAACTTTCTAATTTCTTCCGTATGCAGCAATATTGTAAATTCACCTTTAACAATGCCAGCAATCGAAGCATCAAATCTTTTTTCGTTGAGTTTAAAAATTGCTATGTCGCCCTGCCGTTTTAATTCAAAATTAATGTTTTCGCTCATCTGGTTTTCGCCAATTTTATTATTTCACAACATAAATCTACAAATTCGACCGATTAATCAAAACACATTCATTAAAACATCTGCAAAAAATTAAGAAGATTTCTGAACGCCACCTCGGTATTACCAGGCGATCCGGCAAACTGGAAGTTATAATAAGATTCGGAATTCTCTTTTGTAAAGCTAATACGGAGTTTTGAAATCACAATATTTGCAACGGCGCTAAAAAAAATATTCTCGTTTCTGTTTAGATCAATCACTGCGTCGAATGTTTTGTCTTTTAATTTTTCCGTCAAATTATGATCGGGTAAAAATAATCTCGTTTTTTCGAGCGGGTTGAACGCAATAAACTTATACTTGTCCTTTTCCGGCATCAAGTTGTATTTATGCTCGGGTAAAAACAGAGTTACACTTTTGCGATGAATTAATAGATATCTTAAAAGATCCTGAGCGTGATAAAAATCCGTGTCACTTTCCGGCATAATAATTAGGAAGTCCTGCGCATCAGTTATTATCTTATTAAAAATTATCGGTTCAAGATTTTTTTTCAAATATTTTTTGCGAACTATAATTCTTGCCAGTTTTAATTTTAGATTTTCGAACATTTGACCTACTTGATAAGTTTTAAAAAATCATCTTCCGAAAGAATTGCAATTCCGAGTTTTTCGGCTTTATCAAACTTAGAACCCGGTTTATCTCCGGCAACAACATAATCAGTATTTTTACTAACAGCCGATGTAACGCTTCCGCCATGCGATATTATTTTTTCTTTTGCTTCATCTCGGGACATTGAAGATAATGTTCCCGTTAATACAAATGTTTTTCCTTTAAGCGATTCCGATAACAATTGTTTTGCTTGAGCCGTAAAATTAAGCCCGCTTTCACGAAGCCGGTCAATAATTTTTAAATTGTTCTTATCGCTGAAAAATCTCTTTATGCTGCGGCTTATACTTGGCCCTATTTCGTGTACTTCTTCAATTTGTTCTTCGGATGCACTCATTAAATTTTCGATTGTGAAAAAATGATCCGCAAGTTTTTTAGCTGCGCCGGAGCCGACATAACGTATTCCCAATGCAAATAATACTTTATCAAAATGTTTCTCTTTACTTTTTTCAATTGAATTAAGAAGGTTATCCACACTTTTTTCACCAAGACGTTCAATACCAATCAACTCATCACGTTTGTCTTTCAAGTGATAAATGTCGGAATAATTTTGCAGCAAATTTAAATCTACAAATAAATCAATAAGTGCTTCGCCCAAACCTTCAATATCCATTGCCCCGCGTGCTGAAAAGTGGGCAATTCTTCCTTTAACTTGTGCCGGGCATAAATTATTCTCACAATAAATCGCTACTTCATTTTCAGGCTGGAATAATTTTGAATTACAAACCGGGCATTTGGAAGGGACTACAACTTCTTTTGAATTCCTTGTACGGCTTTCATTATCAACAGATACAACTTTAGGAATTACATCGCCCCCTTTTTCAATAAACACCAAATCACCTTCGCGTATATCTTTGCGTTTAATTTCATCAATGTTGTGTAATGTTGCGCGACTAATTGTAGAACCTGCGAGAAAAACCGGTTCAAGTTCAGCAACCGGTGTTAGAGTTCCTGTTCTACCGACCTGCCAAGTAATTTTATGCAATTTAGTTTTTGCTTGTTTGGCCTTGAATTTAAAAGCTACCGCCCAACGCGGTGATTTGGCAATGTTTCCCAAAATTCTTTGATGCTTGAACGAGTTAACCTTTACAACAACTCCATCAATTTCGTAAGGGAGGTTGTCACGCTTTAATTCCCATTCTTTACAAAAACCCAGAACTTCGTTTATGTCTTTACATAGACGGTAATTTTTGTTCACTCTAAAACCGATTTCGGATAGGAGTTTTAGATTTTCTGCGTGATACGAAAGTTCATTATTCTCAACCAATAAATAATAGACAAATATTTGCAATGGTCTTTTGGCAACAATATTTGGGTCAAGAAGCTTAATTGTTCCGGCTGAAGAATTTCGCGGATTAGCAAAAGTTTTTTCACCATTGAGTTCGCGTTCTTCATTCATTTTTTTGAATTCTCCCGTTTCCATAAAAATTTCACCGCGAACTTCAAATTCATCTAATTTTATTTTCTTAGAAACCGGTTTTTTTATCGATAGCGGAACAGATTTGATTGTCCGAATATTATTTGTTACATCTTCGCCTGTTGTGCCGTCGCCGCGTGTTGCGGCCGTAATCAATTTCCCGTTTTTATATTTAAGCGATACCGAAACACCGTCTATTTTTAATTCGCAAACATACTCGGCAATTTCACCACCTGGTAAATTTTCTTTTACTCTTCTATCAAATTCAAAAAGTTCTTCTTCGCTATATGTATTGGATAGACTCAACATTGGAGTTGTATGCTGAACTGGCTTAAAATCATTTGACAGATCTGAACCAACTCTTTGAGTGGGCGAATCTTTTGTTATTAAATGCGGATATTCTTTTTCGAGTTGTTTTAATTCGTTGAATAAATTGTCATATTCAAAATCGCTGATTACCGGCTGAGCAAGAATAAAATAATTGTAATCGTGCTCGCGGATCAATTCGCGGAGTTCTTCAATTCTGGCTTCGGGTTTGATTTTCATTTCTCGTCGGTGGTGTAAGTGTATATGCCCTTACAGTATCTGCATTAATAACCAAATTTCTTATTTCCCCCGCATTCCCAATATCTTTTAGTTGCTTTCCATTTAATGCAATAGTAACATTTCCTGCGTTTCCAACTACAATCCTAAATTCTTTAGAAGCATTGTAAGTTAATTTACTGTTTGCATCAACCATTCCTTCCTGTCGAACTTTATTATCAGATAATACTTTTACCCAAACTCTTTGCAATGTATTTACCGAAATTTGAAGACTGTCGTTTGGAATTGTGGCTTCTTCTATAGGAGAAATGTTTTTTGTTGTGTCGATTTCGAATGCAGGCTGATCTTCTTCATAATTGTATTCACTTGATTGCTCAGATATTATATCAGGCGCTGATTCTTTTAAGAATAGAAAATAAACAAGTATTAGTACAACGGTGGCTACTCCAATACCAAATACAAAATTCAGATTGGAATTTTTTTTAATTCGGGCGGCTTTAACTTCACTTTTTGTTTCTTCTAAATCCGGCTCTTCAACTTTATCGGTATGAACAATTTCTTTTTCTTCTATTACAAGTTTATCTTCAGTTTTACCGAGCCTAGCCGTATCGAATTTGTGAATAACTTCTTCGGGATTTAAATCTATGATTGAAGCATATTCTTTTATAAACGCGCGTACATATAGATCAGGTAGAATATCAAATCTTGCATCTTCAATTGCACGTATAAATTTTACATCAATTTTTGTTTTGTTGGCTATTTGCTGAGGAGTAATGTTTTTGGATTCTCTTTCAGTTTTTAATTCTTCAGCAAATTTTTTTAATGCTTCGCTTGGCATTATGGGCTCTTATTCTATTCTTTGAATCTTGGCAGCGAATGATCCGTCTATGCCGTGAACATGCGGCAAAGTTTGAATGCACCCGTTTTCATCAATTAGATTTTCAGGAAACTGTGAACCAGCAATCAACAATTTGAAATTCACATGTTCGGCTAAAAACTTTTTGACAATTTCAAAATTTTCTTCAGGTTCAATTGTACAGGTGCTGTAAACGATCACCCCGCCGGGTTTAACATGAGTAGCTCCTTTTTTGAGTAACTCATATTGCATATTAACAATTTTTCTAATATCACCCAAGTCCTTCTTCCATTTAAGATCGGGTTTTTTAGTCAACGTTCCTAATCCCGAACATGGGGCGTCGCAAAGAACCCTATCGAACAATTCCGCACCTTCGTATTCAAGACTATCTATTGCAATTGTTTTTACAATCGAGACTTTTAGGCGTGAAAGATTTTTATCCAAAATTTTTAATCTGCTTTCAAATCGATCAAGCGCTATTATTTCCCCTTGGTTTTCCATAATGTCTGCAATAAAAGCCGTTTTACCGCCGGGAGCTGCACATAAATCCAATACACGCATTCCGGGTTTTGTATCCAATAATTTTACCGGGAAACCTGTACTCTCATCCTGAATTGTAAAATATCCTTTCTGAAAATATTCCCAATCGGCAATGTTGGTAAGATTATTCAATCTAATGAATTCCGGCAACAACTTACTTTCGGAGAATTTTAGATCGACCGAGTTTAACAGCTTAATAAATTCTTCTTTATTTGTTACAAGTCTATTAATACGAAGTGTTAATGTTGGCTTATTATTGTTTGCTATTAAAAGTTTTTCCGTTTCTTCTTTACCGTATCTTGCGACCCATCTTTTAACCATCCAAGTTGGATGAGAATAATATGCGCTTAAATATGCAATTAAATCTTCTGCGGGATCGGGATAGCGGATGCTTTCCTTGTTTCTTATAATATTTCGTAAAATTGCGTTTGTTTGGTCGGCGTGTTTTTGCCCTTGAAGTTTTTTAACAAAATCAACAGCTTCATTTACAGCGGCATAGTCCGGCACTTTATCTAAAAATAAAATTTGATAAAGGGCAACGCGCAATGCATTTTTAACATTCGGTACACACTTAGAAAATTGACCTTTATAAAATCCGTTTAGTATCCAGTCGATTCTTCCAATCCAGCGCATAACGCCGTGTACAATTTCGAAAAGTAACGCTTTATCAACACCGGAAAGATTTGAGTTTTTCAGTTCTATATCTAATAATTTATCAAGGTACGCGTCGGTTCTATCAACGCGGTTAAGAATTTTAATTGCAAATCCCCTAACGCCTTGATAAAGATTTAATCCGAAAGTTTCTGTTGAATTTTCCATTTAAAGATTTCTTTATTCCAAAATTTTGAAAAAACACGGTAGGTTATTTAAAAAACGAAAGGGCTGTAAATTAACAGCCCCGCCAAATAAAAATTTAATATCAATTATGCTTCCTTCATTCCGTATTTTTTCTTAAATCTTTCAACACGTCCGGTCGAATCTAACATTTTCTGTTTACCGGTAAAAAACGGATGACATTCAGAGCAAATTTCCAATTTAATAGTACTGGATGTAGAACGTGTTACAAATGTATTTCCGCAAACACATGTAACTACACATTTTTTGTAATTAGGATGAATACCTGTTTTCATTATAAAAATACTTCCTTTTGAATTTTCGGGTCAAAATTTACTAATGCCGGCTCAAAAAAACAAATAATTTTAAGAAAAACGCCTATTTCCGAGCATTTTTAATTGAATCAGCTTTCACTTGCGCTTTTTTTACCGAATCGATCAGAGCCCTATACTTAGAAATTGTTTCTTTATCCGGTTGTTGACGAATAAAAAATCCGTCAAAGTCGGCTGATTCTTCACCGTTATTAACCACATTTCCCTGCTGAATACTTGTTCTTTTTTGAGTATCGCCGGAAATAAAATCATCAAGTGCAACCGATCTGTTTCTGCTTATCGGGTATTTTGATTTACTTTCAATAGCCCCATCGTTTTTTTGAATTCTTGTATCATTTCCCAGATTGACTATACCTTCAACTTGTTTAGAAACGACACCGGTATTCTGCTTATTAACCTGTGTTTCATTCACAACCAAATCAGTCTTCGATGATGCAATATTGCCTTGCGAATCGCTAATGATTGCATGGGGTTCCGTCATTAATGGATTATCAATTTGCCGGTTTGCATCAGAGAAGAATAGGAAGAAAACAATTACCGCCGAAACAACAACAGCGGAAGGTGCAAGAAATCTTATAAAGTTGAATTGCGCTCTTTCTTCTTTAACCTCACCGAAATTCTGATTTTGAATCCGGGTCATTAAATTGAGTTCAAAGTTTTCCGGAGCGTTTATTTTAGGCAGCGATTTTAAATCGTTTATAAGTTTTGACTGCTCTGCTTCATTATTGTAGCTGTTTATTCCCATAGGCCTACTCGTTATAGATTTTTTTTAAGAGTTTTTGTAATTGTGTTCTACCCCGGTTTATCCTTGATTTTACAGTGCCGAGTGAAAGTCCGGTTATATCGGCAATTTCTTCATAGGATAAATCCTGTACATCCCGAAGAATAACAACCTCCCTATAAACCGGTTTAACTTTCATAAGTGCTTTTTGAATAATTTCATTTTTAATTTCGCTGTCGGCCGAACGATCCGGTGCAACAAATGATTTGTCCTCAATTTGAATAGACCTTTCGTCTTCGCTGTTGTTATCGATCGAAAAAATTGTACGCCTTCTTCTGCGTTTAAGCTCGTTTTTTGCGAGGTTGCCTGCAATTGTATAAATCCAAGTTGAAAATTTTGCGAATTCACGATAAGAATCTTTGTTTAAATAAAATTTTATCATTGTATCCTGAACGATATCCGTGCATATATCCCTATCACCAACAAATCGGTAAACAAAGTTCATCAAAGGATCTTTGTAACGCTTAACCAATATTTCATAAGCATCAAGGGTGTTGTTTATCTGGAATTCCTTGATAAGCTCTTCGTCCTTCAAATCCGTCAACTTTTTATTCAGGGTCAATTATACTCATCCGATATTAAGATTGTTTCAAATTTTTGTAATTAATTTTAGCCAATAAGAAAAATAAATTCAACTTTCGCACTGCTTATTTCATCATTTCAGAGATCAAAGAAATGAGAACGGTTTTTGGTTCTGAAGCCGAGGTTTTAACAGCTAAATCGGCTTGTAATAGCGCCCTCGATGAATTTAAGAGCCGGTCGTCCTTCATAAAATACCCGGCCTTCTTACAATTTATGTAATAATACCAGCTAACACCCATAAGTTTTGAAGCTTCGTTGTCATTTATATTTGACCTAACCATTTCGGTAATTTGTGCTAGAGTAAGAATAAATTTCGCAAGCATGTTTAATATAGCTATGATTTCCTGCCCGGAATCTAAAAGATTAAAAGCTATTTCAAGCGATTTGGATTTATCTCCCTTTCCAAGCGCATTTTGTAAATCAAAAATTGTATACTGCCTTGTGTTCGAAGATAATTTCTGAATATCCTCAAATGAAATTTCCTTTTTATCAACTGCGTAATCGGATAACTTTTGAAGCTGCATTTCCAAAAGTGATTTTTCTTCGCCCACAATTTCAATCAACGCACGGGCATTATCTTCACTCAAATCAAATTTCATTTTTTTAGATTGGCGTAAAACCCAGCCAACCAATTCATTACCGGTTTCATTTCTCGCTTCGAATAAATATTTCTTTTCGAGTAAAACCGAATACGGTTCGCGAGAAGCATCGCTTATCTTTGCTGGATTAGTAACTACAAGTATTGAAAATTCCGGCGGATTTTTTATATATGCTGATAATTCCTTCTTATCATTCAGTTTCTCGAAGTTTTTAACAACGACAATTTTCTTGCCGCCGCCAAACGGAAAACTGTACGCCAAATCAAGTATTTGAGATATATTTTGATTTTTCTCAACATTTATTACTTCACGATCAAAGTCAGATTGAATAAACGGGTCGACTGCTTTTTGAATTGTTTCAACAGCAGCATCTATGGAAAAACTATCTTCGCCGCATAAGAAATAAACAGGTAGAAGTTTTTCACTGCTTAAATTTTTCGATAATTCCTGAATTGAAGGAAGTTCTTTTTTTGCCATTGGTTGATCGCTATGCGCAGAGCGCACCGCACTTATTTGTTTAAAGAAAATTCTATTTCTTAACTATTGATACTTTTTCCATCACAACTTGGCTAACAGGTTTATCCATTTGATCTGTCGGCAGCAGGCTAATATCGATAACTACTTCCATTCCTCTAACTACTTCGCCAAAAATTGTATGTTTTAAATCGAGCCAGGGAGTAGGAACAACAGTAATAAAAAACTGACTCTGGTTGGAATTAGGACCAGAATTAGCCATTGATAAAATGCCGGGTTTGTTATGTTTTAACGAAACGGAAAATTCATCTTCGAAAGGACCGCCGTAAACACTGCTTCCACCGCGTCCAGTACCGGTTGGATCACCACCTTGGATCATGAAATTTTTTATCACTCTATGGAAAATAACCCCGTCATAAAAACCGGCACTTGCCAATCCTACAAAATTTTTAACTGTTCTCGGCGCATCTTTATGGAACAATTCAATTTCGATTTCACCCATATTGGTTTTAATAACAGCATATAATTTTTGATTGTTCTCAAGTTTCATCAACTCGGTAAGATTTATGTTTTTTGAATCTTCTTTGGTCGAATCTTTTTTTTCTTGTGAATTGCACGATATGGTTGCAATCATCAAAAAAAACAAAACGAGATTTCTTTTCATATTTTCCCCTATGGTTGTAAAAATCCTTGCGATAGTAATACCAAAATTAAAATTCCTAAAACAATTCTATAAATAATAAAAATCATTGTTGATTTCTTTTTTAAATATCTAAGTAAGAACTCTATTGAAAGGTATCCAACTATAGCCGAAACAATAGTCGCAGCAACAAGATTTATCACATGATCGCCGGTAATGTATTCAAGCGATTGATACAGTTCAAGGAGTCCGCTTGCAAGTATAGCAGGAATACTCATAAGAAAAGAAAATCTAGCGGCAGTTTCGCGGTTGAATCCAAGAAATAACGAAGCAGTAATCGTAGTGCCCGAACGTGATGAACCGGGTATTAAAGCCATTGACTGCGCGATTCCAATTATTACAGCATCATACCATTTTATGTTTTCGAGCTTACGGTTAAACTTCCCGAATTTTTCTGCAGCTGCAAGAATTAATGCAAGTACTATCAAACTTCCTGCAATAACGTATAAATTTTTCGTGAGCGCACCTTCAATAATATCTTTTAAACTTAGCCCGATTATCGCTACTGGCAAAGTGGCAACTATTAGATACCACCCCATTTTAGAATTTGCGGATTGCTCTGATAATCTTTTCCGAGCAATTAAATTATCGTTTAGAAAATCCTTCACAATATTTAGAAGATCTTTCCAAAAATAAATTAGTACCGCAAAGAGAGTACCAAGTTGGATTACTGCAATAAAAGAAGTCCAATGTTCGGGATTTTCCGGTGAAATTAAATTCATCAATTTTCCAGCGACGGTTAAGTGGCCGGTACTGCTGATAGGTAAATATTCACTTAGCCCTTGAATGATGCCGAGAACTACAGCCTCTAAAAAATTCATACTATGCCTTAAAATGTATAAGTAATGCCGAGATTAATGCCAACGTTCAAAGAATTCATAGATACATTTTCATTGTTACCCGGGTTAAATATTTTTTTCCCGTTTGAGGATTCAGGTTCACCCGGGAAATCATAACGTAAATTCAGACCAATCAAAGCAAATAAATTTTTACCGAGTTGGGTATTTCCTTCGGTTTTAATCACAAATCCGAAGCCCGATGCGCTGTAATCAGTCTTCGAAATAATTTTCTCCTCGAGTGAAATATATCTGTACCCAAAACCACCGCCGAACTTAATTTTATATCCGCTGCCGGGTAAAACATAATATGCAAGAATTGATGGGCGATGATGTAAATATGAAATTTCATAAACTCCGCCGGGCCCGGCAGAAGAATTGTACGAATCAATTTGGATTCCGTATTCAAATCCCATTTGAAAATTTTCCGATATTAAATAACCAACCTCGCCTGAGAAATTTATTGCTGTTGAAAATGAAGATAATTTATTCCCAGTTTGCGTATAGGTATAATTAACATAATCGCGGTACGATGGCGCATATTTTAGATCCAAGCCCATTGACATACTTAAATCCCATTGTGCATTTGATGAAATAAACGGACAACAAATTAAAACCAAGAGTATAATTTTTTTCATTTTTCACCAATCGTTGAATTGAAAACCGAGAAGAAATTTTCTTTACTCGCACCCTCGCGTCCGCGTTTTTTGTTTATAAAGTAAACTAGGAAAACTGTGGATAAAATAAAAACAACATACTGAATGAAGTGAGAAAGTATTGCATATGCAGCACTTATTTCAACACCAAAACTATATAGTTCCGAAAGAACAAAAATTGAAATGATATGATATGAGCCAGTGCCGCCCGGGGTCGGAATTAAAACTCCGTAAGCGCTGATAGCCATAAAAACCCACGCCATTGTAAAATTCACATCTCCCATTTTTTCCATGCCGAGCATAAAAAAACCTACATATGTATTTAATGCATAGAATACAAAAATCAATACTGTATAAAATAAAATACTTAAGATGCTTGAAGCGCCTTTTATACTTGAAAGTCCTTCTATAAGCGTTGACAATATTTCGGAAAATTTAGCGGACATTTTAGGAAAAACGCGATCAGTAAATTTTAAAATTACTACCGTGAATGTTTTCTGAAACTTAACAAGAAGAAATAGAAATACTATTAAAACAAGTATTATGAAAAACCCGACCATGAGAGAGGGTTTAAGCCATGTTATTTCACTATATAAATTACCCGAATAAAGGTAAACACTTATCAATGATGCAATTGCGAATGATGCAATATCAATAACGCGCTCTACAACAACAGTACCGAGCATTGTTGTTCTAGAAACGTTTTCCCATTTGCCTAGGAACAATCCCCTGTACAATTCGCCCAATCGTGGAATAACGCAATTAACACCGTAACCGATCATTAATGCACCAAATAAATTCAATTTGGATGCATCCGGTTTTACAGGCTTTATCATCACTTTCCAACGTAGGGCACGAAAATAATGCGAGAGATAAAAAACAACAATATAAATAACCAGCCAAACAATTGACGTATTAGCAATTTGCGAAAACGATTGATTCAAATCGATGTTGCGGAATGCCAGGTATAAAAATAAAAAAGTTATTACAACGGGTAACAAATACCCGGCAAGTTTCCGTAAAGATTTTTTATTTCGGCTATCGGAGGTCAATAATTTTAATTCCTTTAGGCGGAGTAAAACTAAATTTAGAATCAGCGATATCTTGATCGACTTTAATTGCACTCAATTGAAAAACATATTTTGCATCAGCGAGATCAATAATTTCCATTCGCGAAATCATGTCATCGCTGCTTTTCCAAATTTTTGCACTTTTAAAATCTATGTAATTTTCTTTCGGAACAAGTTCAATTATTTCGTCCTTCCCTTTTTCATTGCCGACATATTTAACCTTACACAAAGCCGGATAATCAAAAATATAACGCTCAAGTGAAAAGGAAGTCGGTTCATCGCTGAAATTACTAATTACCACACGCTTTAAACGAGCGTCGTAATTCCAGACTGTTGTTCCGTCGGAAATAATGCTGCCGCTTTTTAATTCAACAGCGAATTTGTTTTTACGCTTATAAAAAAATTTACCCGATAATTTTCCGTTCTGCTGTCCTTCGGGATCGGAAATTGTTTGTGTAAAATCCGCGTTAAAATTATTTATCGATTTAAATTTATTCTGAATTTTTTTAAGTATATCATTCCCGCTTTGCGCATTAACATTGACTGACAATAATAGTAGAAAAAATAATGAAGATGCAAAAATACCAATTGCATTGATTTTACTGATCGTCATTACGTTTACTTTGTTTTCTTTGCTATAAATTATTTCACGCAAGTCCCGCAAAGGTTTTACCAAGACCGCAAAAAGTTTACATGAAATATTTTTCATTTTCATAATGATCTTAAAATAGTTTCTAGTTGTTCTTCACTGTCAACAATAACTTCACGCGCTTTACTTCCTTCCGAGGGTCCGACAATTCCTGCTTGTTCAAGTTGATCCACAATTCTCGCGGCGCGGCTGTAGCCGAGTTTCAATCTTCGCTGAAGTAATGAAACAGAACCCTGCTGATGCCTTACAATTACGCGTGCGGCTTCTTCAAACATTGGGTCGAGATCTGAAAGGAAATCTCCCATCTCGGCTTTTTTCTTCTCAAACATCGACGGCAGAAAATATCTTTTTGAAAATCCCTTTTGCAGATAAATAAAATTTGTAACCTTTTCAACTTCTTCTGTAGAAATAAATGCATTTTGAATGCGGATTGGTTTCGGCATTCCCCCAGGTAAAAACAACATATCTCCGCTGCCGAGTAATTGTTCTGCGCCGTTCATATCAAGAATTGTACGTGAATCGATTTTAGTTGCAACCTGGTATGCAATCCTTGCACTGAAGTTTGCTTTGATTACGCCTGTAATTACATTAACAGATGGGCGTTGAGTCGCAAGTATTAAATGGATTCCCACTGCGCGTGCGAGCTGAGCCAAACGCGCAATTGGCTCCTCAACTTCTTTGCCCGATGTTATCATCAAATCCGCAAGTTCATCAATAACAACAACTATGTACGGCATTTTATAGTGCTTCATTTCATCCGTGTCTTTCGGGCGCGATTTCGGGTTCATTACTTTTTTATTGTAATCAACAATATTCCTAACACCTATCTTCGCAAGTTTATCGTAGCGCTTTTCCATTTCATATTCAACTGCTTTTAAAACGAGTAAAGCATTGGACGGATTGGTAATGATTTCTTCTTCAAGATCGGGCGAAACGGCAAGAAAATGTTTATTCAATTTTTTATAAAAAGAAAGCTCTATTTTTTTAGGATCAACAATAACAAACTTAACATCGGAAGGATGCTTTGCGTAAATCAAACTTGCGAGAATCATATTTATACCAACGCTTTTTCCCGAACCTGTAGCACCGGCAATTAACATGTGAGGCATTTTTGCAAGATCGGTAACGTAAACATCCCCGGCAATAGTTTTGCCCAAAGCTAGTGGAAGTTCGGCTTTAGCTTCGCTGATTTTTTTTAATACAGAACTAGCACGAACCATTGTAGAAGATGCGTTCGGGATTTCAACACCTATTGCACTTTTACCCGGTATTGGCGCAATAATTCTTATTCCCCGTGCCGCCAATGCTAAAGCGATATCATGTTCAAGACTTACAATACGGCTAATCTTTACACCGGGTGCCGGTACAATTTCATACAAAGTTACAACTGGTCCGGGCGTTACGGTAATATCGTCTATTTGAATATCGAATAATGCGAGTTTATCTTTTAACAAAGCCGCGTTGCGTTTTAATTCCGCTTCGTCAACTTTAACTTCTTCATCGCCGGGCGGAATTAATAAGTTTAGCGTGGGCGGATTATATCTTAATTCTTCATCCCACTGTTCAGGCAAAGTCGCTTCAACATCTTTATCAATAGCCGGAATAATATCATCGTCATCATTTTTTGGTTTATCTGTTTTCTTTATTTTTTTAGTTTCTTCTTCCTTGCCAAAATCCGGCGTAATTAATTTTTCAGGTTCTTCTTTTTTAACAATCCGAATTTTTGTTACAGGTTCTACCGGTTTTTCTTCAACCTCTTCAATTATATCTTCATCATTTTTAAATAGACTCTTTAATTTCTTCTCTTTTCTTAAACTTATAATTTTTTCAAGATTCTCTTCAGGTTTTTCCTCACCAGGTTTTTTGATTGTAATTTCTTCATCATCTTCCTGCTCGTCTTTGCCTTTGAATAAATCCATTATATAATTCATGATTGAGCTGAAGCGGATATCAAATGATATGATCAACGTAACAGCCATTGCCGCAGATAGAAAAATTATGCTGCCGAGTCCGCCTAGTAAACGGCTTACCGCAGTGCCGAGAAACAATCCGATGTTGCCGGATAATTCATATACATCGGAGAATAGAGCAATCTCCGGTGTGAATTGCAGCATTCCGAAAAATGCCGAGATAAGCAAACCCATTACAAACAAAAAATTTGTTACATAAACGGAAAGTTTGTATTCTTTTCCGGCTAAAACCGTGTAACCCCATATAAACATTATAACAGGAAAAATTAGGGAGAAATAACCGATTGTAGCATGAATGAAAAAGAAAGAAATGTATGCCCCAAAAATTCCAAGCCAGTTGTGCGTTGAAGCGGCTTTTTCAGTCAATTCCGCATTTGGACGAAAGACGCCGAATAGATCCGTGAATTTATACGAGAAAGATGATTCATCATATCGAGAATAAGAAAGAATGCTTAAAAAGATTAGCAGCGCTAAAACAATAAGAAATATTCCAAGCAGTTTTTTTTTCTTCTTTGGAGAAAAAACAAAATATTCTTTATCGCTTGAGTTATTGTTCTTGTTATTTTTTTTTGCCATTTACCTAAAACCCGGTTTTCACATTATTAAGAATTGCCATCCGGTTCAAGTTTTTTTATTACACCGGCTGAGAAATAAGGGATAATATCGGTAGTTCCTATTTTAGCGCATTCATCGATATCTTGCTCAAAGCCATTTTCTATCAAAAGTTTCCCGTGGTCCGTTTTGCTCAACATCTTCTCAATACTTTTGCCGGAAAATTTATATAACGTAACGCTTGCATGTGCTGAATCCGAAATCACAACATTCTTTTTTAGCAATTGTATTTCCGAAACTATATTACCCGCACAAATAGCGTCTTCAAGATTAAAACCGCCGTTCGTTCCTGCGCATATTATTTCAACATCTTTTTTGAGTGAAACAAGATGGTTTACAATAGCCGGTAGATTATTAAAACAAGCTGAAAAAAGATTTTCACAAAACTTAGCTTTAACAAAACTCTTACTTCCGTTTGTTGTGTAAAGTATTATAGATTTACCTGCGACAATCTCAGGTTTGTATTCAGCTGGTGAATTGCCGAGAGTGAACCCTTCAACTTTTTTCGTATTTCTTTCACCGCATAATAATGTTTGACTTCGGAACGCATCGCCGGAAATTTTCATTGCAAAATCTACTGTACTAACCGGGATAACCTCTTTTGCCCCATTTGTAAGCGCAGTAGCAATTACAGTTGTTGCACGGAGTACGTCAATTACAATTGCCGTCTTTCCGGTAAAATATAATTCATCGAGATGCTGACTTGAAAATAATACGTTAATATTCATTTTAGTTTTTCACAAAGGGGAGTTTAGTAACAACTGCCGGAACTTCTTTTCCCCTGATTAAAAAATTTATAGGAATTCCCTCTTTTGCATATTCTATTTCAACATAACCGAGCGCTATTGCTTTATCAAGAATTGGACTTACAGTTCCGCTAGTAATCTGTCCTATCCTTTTTCCGTTTACGGTTAAATCGTAACCGTGGCGCGGGAAAGCTTTATCGTCGGAAATTATCGGAACAAGTTTTCTTTTCAATCCATCTTCTTTTTGTTTTACCAAAACATCTTTCGCAATGAATGAATCTTTTTTCAATTTGGTAATCCAGCCGAGTCCCGCTTCCAATGGATTTGTTGTTTGGTCAATATCGTTACCGTATAAACAAAATCCCATTTCAAGCCGCAGTGAATCACGTGCGCCTAAACCAACAGGTTGAATATTAAATTCTTTACCTGCTTCGAACAAATCATTCCAAATTTTCTCTGCAATTGCCTCATCGCCTTTGAAATATAATTCATATCCAAGTTCGCCGGTATAGCCGGTACGTGAGACAATCATGTCAACACCCGATACCTTTGCTGCGAAGAAATGATAATATTCCAATTCAAGTTTGCGGCTGCAAATTTTTTGAAGCGTATCTTTAGATTTCGGACCTTGCACAGCCAACAATGAATATTCGTCGCTTTCGTCGATCAATTGAACACCGAATTTGTTATTCAGTTTCATCCATTCGAAATCTTTATCCTTGTTTGATGCGTTAACAACAAGCATAAATTCATTTTCGCTGATGCGATAAACCAAAAGATCATCAACAATACCGCCGTCGGGATAACACATTGCGGAGTATTGTACTCGTCCCCCGGTTAACAAAGATGCATCGTTAACGGTTATGTGCTGAACAAAAGCGAGAGCTTTTTCGCCCCGGACAAATATTTCGCCCATGTGCGAAACATCGAACACTCCAACCGAGTTACGCACTGCTTTGTGTTCTGCAATTATTGATGAATATTGAATCGGCATCTTGTAGCCGGCAAAATCAACTAATTTTGCGCCAAGTTTTTCATGTACGGAATTAAATTTTGTCTTTTTCATTTTCTTCTATTGTTGTGATTTTTTCCAGTCGCTTAAAAACTTTTCAAGACCAATATCAGTCAACGGATGTTTAAACAATCGTTCAATAACATCGAAAGGAATTGTGCAGACATCCGCACCCATCAAGCCGGCTTCAACAATATGCAAAGGATGGCGTATGCTTGCAACCAAAACCTGCGTTTGAAAATTGTAATTTCTATAAATTGTAACAATCTGCGAAATCAAATCCATACCATCGTGACTTATATCATCCAATCTACCGACGAAGGGGGAAATATAAGTCGCGCCTGCTTTTGCTGCTAGTATTGCCTGCGATGCGGAGAAACAAAGCGTAACATTAGTTTTGATTCCCCTTTCGGTCAATGTTTTTACTGCTTTAATTCCTTCTTTAATAAGAGGAACTTTTACAACAATGTTTTTGTGAATTTTTGCAAGTTCATCGGCTTCTTTAAGAATTCCGTTGTAATCGGTTGAAACAACTTCTGCGCTGATAGGTCCATCGACAATTTTTATAATCTCATTTAAAAGTTCTTTGAAGTTTTTTCCCTCTTTTGCAACAAGTGAAGGATTTGTTGTAACGCCGTCCAATAAACCGTATGAAGCAGCTTCTTTTATTTGATCTATATTTGCGGAATCGATGAAAAATTTCATAATTCTTTCTCCTTAAAAAACTAATTCTTGGCGGGTAAATTATGAAAAATTAGGGACATAATTACGCATGCATTATGTCCCAAAATTTATTATGCAAAATCTTCCGTTAAATCTTCGCCGGATTTTGTAGATAATATCCTGAAAGTTTGCGGGCTGATTTTTTCATCCTGATCAAGTTTAATGCGGATAAAATATTTGAATTGAATTTTTGTTAAAGTGGAAATAAATCCTTCCTTCATGTTTTTACCGAGCGAAGGATGAACTTTTAAAGTTATCGACTTTACTTTGCCTTCCAGTTTGTATCTCTTCAACCACTTTTCAATTTCATGGATTTGATTTGATTTTTTAACCAGCAATCCTGTTCCTTGACAGTACGGACAAGCTTCGTTCATTGATTGAACAATATTTTCGCGTACACGCTCGCGTGTAATTTGCATCAAACCGAATTCGGTCATCGGAAGCATCGCGGTTTTTGCGCGGTCCTTTTTAAATTCTTTTTTAAGCTCGTCGTAAATTTTCTTCCGGTTTTTTTCATCTTCAAGATCAATAAAATCAACAACAATCAAACCGCCTATATCGCGCATACGTAACTGACGAACAATTTCTCGCGAAGCTTCTAGATCTGTTTTAAGTGAATTTAATTCTTGCTCTTTTTTAGCGGCATATCTTCCGCTGTTTACATCAATTACCGTCATTGCTTCGGTGTGTTCAATTACTATATGTCCACCGCTCGGCATTGGAACTTTACGTCCCATCAAGGTTTTGATTTGTTCTTCAATTCTGAAAGCTTCAAATATCGGTTCTTCGCCTTTATAAAATTCTATTCTATCTAAAAGTGCAGGCTGAATAAATTGAACATAGTTGCGTATTTCTTTCCATAATTTTTTTGAATCTACAAAAACCTTTGACACATCCGGTGAAAACAAATCACGGATAACACTGATTGTTGTACTTAAATCTTTATAAAGAAGTGTCGGCGGGTCCATCTTCTTTGCGTCTTCTTCAAGATCGTGCCAAATTTTTACAAGATACTTTAAATCAGCAGAAAGCGATTCATCGTTTTGATCTTTGGCCGCGGTTCTAATTATTAATCCGCAATCTTTCGGCAGAATACCGCGGGCAATTCTTCTTAATCTTTTGCGTTCGCGGAAATCGCTTATTTTTTTTGATACACCGATTTTATTATCCATCGGAAGCAGAACGCAAAATCTTCCCGGTATAGAAATAGAAGACGTTACACGAACACCTTTATCTTTAACAGGTTCTTTTAATATCTGAATAAGAATTTCCTGCCCTTTGTGAAGTTTTGTGGTTTGTCTTTCTCTGTATTCATGCTTAGAGTTTATATCTGCAGGTTTTCTAATTTCCAACGTGGGTTGGTTTCCGTTTTCAGCGACGGGTTCGGTTTTAACTTCCTGCTGTGGTGATTCATCATCATCATCGTCGTCGTCATCAAAAATACCTTGAAGCGCTTCCGTCCGTTCGCCAATGTCGGAAAAATGAAGGAAGGCATCGTGTTTCATACCTATATCTATAAATGCTGCGCGAATGCCGGGTAATACCCTGGCTACTCTTCCGAGGTGAACATCTCCAACCATCCTCGCTTTTTCTGGATGATCTACAAAAAAGTCAACAAGGTTATTGTCTTCTGTTATCGCAACTCTGTTTTGAGTTGTAGAAGAACTTATAATAATTTCTTTGTTCATTTAAAAACTCTTTATGCTTAGGAATTCTATTCCAAAAAGTTATTTCAGCCGAGGTTTTCAAAATTGGGCTCCTCCAGCCAGAAAAGAACTTTCTTTTTAAATTTTTTATTTATGGTTAAACTTGAAACAACGGGATAAGTACCCGCTAAAATTTCCTCCGTATGTTCTTCAATAAACAAACGGAGCGAACTTAAATTTGTGAACGAGAATATTTTATCAAGAAGTAGTTCAATACCTGGGTAATTTCTAAAATACCACACGGTATGCTTCTTAACTTTATCAATTGAAAACGGTTCTCCATATTCTTGTTCCATTAAATTAATGTGTTTTAACAGAACCTCTTTCAAACGCACCGGCTCCGGTTCACCCGGGTCAGTGCCGGTCTCGATCATTTTATTAAATCTTTCAAACAAAAACGGATTGCCCAAAGCGCCGCGCGCAATCATAACGGAATCAATTCCGGTAATTTCGAGCATATCCTTAATTTCCTGCGGAGTAAACAATGAGCCGTTACCTACTACAGGAATACTTACACTCTCCTTAACTTTTCTCAGCCAATCAATATCCACTTCAGAATCGTATTTATCCGCCCTCGTTCTTGCATGGATAAAGATTAACGATCCGCCGCTGTCTTCAAGCATTTTTGCAGTTTCAAGAACATTGATACGTGATTTGTCTTTGCCCAAACGGACTTTGATAGAAATCGGTATCCCGCCTGAAGAATCGACCATTTTACGAATAATTCTTCCGATTCTTTTGGGATCGTCGAGAAGAGCTGAACCCATGTTTTTGGTTACAACTTTATCAACCGGGCAGCCGCAGTTCAAATCGATTAAATCGGGTTTGAACTTTGCAATTTCTTTAACTGCTTCGCCGAGTATATCCGGATCGTTGCCCAATATTTGAACACCGATTGGTTTCTCGGATCGGTTGAAAGATAAAAAACGGAGCGTATCGAAATCATTTTTGATGACTCCTTGCGCGCTTACCATTTGTGTGAACGTTAAACCCGCTCCGTGTTCTTTACAAATTTTACGAAATGATGAATCGCTAACCTCCGCCATCGGGGCTAAAAAAAGTTTCTTTCCCAATTCAAGGTTGCCGATTTTCATTTTGTCAAAAGTCTTTTCAATTTATAAAAGCCGGGTTTCCACCCGGCATTTTATTTATCCTTCGTTAACTTCTTCTGCAGGCTTTTCGTTTTCTTTTTCCTTCAACAAAGCTTTACGGGAAAGAGAGAACTTGTTGCCTTCAATGCTTAATAATTTCACTTTTACCATTTCGCCTTCTTTCAAAACATCGGTAACCTTTGCAATTTTCTTCGTGTCAATTTGTGAAATGTGCAGCAGACCTTGTGTGCCCGGTAGAATTTCTACAAACGCACCGAACTCGGCAATCTTTACTATTTTTCCAGTATAAGTTTTACCAACTTCAGGTTCTGCCACCATTAGTTTAATATATTCTTTAGCCTCTCTTGCAAGTTTAGAATCAGTCCCTGCAATGCTTACAGTTCCGTCTTCTTCAATGGAAATTTCAACGCTGAATTCTTTTTGAATTTTCTGAATTACTTTTCCGCCGGGTCCGATTACAGTACCGATTTTCTCCGTCGGAATTTTCGTTGATAATAATGTAGGTGCATATTTCGAGATGCTTGCATTCGGAGTTGAGATAGCTTCATTCATAATACCAAGAATGTGCAAACGTCCTTCTTTTGCCTGTGATAAAGCTTTCTCCATAATTTCATACGAGATGCCTTGAATCTTGATATCCATTTGAAGCCCGGTAATGCCTTTATCCGATCCTGCAACTTTGAAATCCATATCGCCAAGATGATCTTCGTTGCCGAGAATGTCGGAAAGAATTGCGAATTGATCGCCTTCTTTTATAAGTCCCATTGCAATACCGGCAATAGCGGCTTTAATCGGAACGCCGCCTTCCATAAGCGCAAGCGAACCCGCGCAAACAGTAGCCATAGAAGATGATCCGTTTGATTCCAAGATATCGGAGTTAAGGCGAATCATGTAAGGGAATTTTTCTTCTTCTGGCAAAACAATTTTCAAAGATCTTTCGGCTAAATTACCATGTCCTACTTCTCTTCTTCCAACGCCGCTGAAACGTCCAACTTCACCCACGCTGAACGGAGGAAAATTGTAGTGAAGTATAAAACGTTTTTTGTATTCGTTTTGAAGTCCGTCGATAATCTGCTCATCCTGCTTTGTACCCAAAGTTAATGTTGTTAAGCTTTGAGTTTCGCCGCGGGTAAATAGCGCCGTTGCATGAGGACGCGGAAGAATTCCAAGTTCGCATGTAATTGGTCTTATCTGTTTTGTGTTTCTGCCGTCGAGGCGTAATCCTTCTTCAAGAATTCTTTTACGCATCAAATCTTTTTCCATATCGTGAAGAATTGATTTGATAACTTTTTCCTGCTCGGGATATTTTTCAGCAAGAGCGGCGAGAACTTCTTCTTCAAGTTCTTTATTCTTGCTTGATCTTTCTTCTTTGGCAAGAACAGAAGAGACTATCGCTTTGAATTTTTCATGAGCCAACGCGTTAACATCATTGAGAATATTCTCATCGATTACTTTTTTCTCAATTTCCATTTTGGATTTGCCGCAAAGTTCGCGCAGTTCTTTTTGAACTTGCACGATCTTTTTGATTTCTTCGTGGGCAAATTTTAATGCGTTGAGCATTTCTTCTTCGCCGATTTCTTTAGCTTCACCTTCAACCATCATAATCGAACTTTCGGTTCCTGCAACAACCAATTCGATGTCGCTGTATTCAATTTCCTGGTGCGAAGGATTTATAACATACTCACCGTTAATTCTACCGACTCTAACTTCACCGATCGGCTCGAGAAACGGTATATCTGAAACAGCAAGTGCAGCAGAAGCGCCGCATGCAGCAATTACATCTGGATCGTTTTCATAATCGAATGAATAAACAAACGCTGCAATTTGGGTATCATTTACATAATTATCGGGGAACAAAGGGCGAATAGGGCGGTCGATTAAACGTGAGCTCAACACTTCTTTATCGCTCGGTTTTCCTTCGCGTTTGAAAAATCCGCCGGGAATTTTTCCTGCAGCAAAAGATTTTTCCCTGTATTCAACGCTCAACGGGAAAAAATCGATGTCACTACGAACTCCGCCTGCAACAGCCGTAACCAATACCATTGTATCGCCGTAACGAACCATAACCGATCCGTTAGCTTGCCTTGCCAACTTTCCTGTTTCGAAGATTAATTTATGCTTTCCTATCTGTACTTCTTTTGTGTAAACCATTTTTTTGGTTTCCTTACTTTCTAATGTTCAATTCTTTAATTATTGCACGATATCTTGTAATATCTTTTGCTACAAGATAATCGAGAAGTCTTCTTCTTTTACCAACCATTTGCATCAATCCTCTTCTTGAAGCATGGTCTTTCTTATGCCCTTCAAAATGTGCGGTTAAGTTGTTGATACGTTCGGTCAAAATCGCAATTTGGACTTCGGTTGTTCCGCTGTCTTTGTCTGTTTTGCCGAATTTTTTAACTATCTCCGCTTTTACTTCTTTTGCTAACATTGTACTACTCCTTGTTTTTATTTATTCGATGTAACCCCAGTAATTTTAAACCGGGATTAATTAGTTTTCTTTTTATCGCAGAATTGTATTCTACGAAAACTGCGCAGATTATGAATCTGCACTACAACAATAATTTCTTTGCTTCTGTTTTATCCAATTCTATTTGATGAATCAATTCTTCTTTAGATGCAAATTTCTTTTCGTCGCGTAATCTTTTGATAAAATCTATAGAGATTTTCTCTCCGTAAATGTCCTTGTTAAAGTCAAACAAATTAACCTCTATAACAAGTTCAGTTTTGTCCTCGAAAGTTGGGCGCATTCCAATATTCATAATTCCGTTAAGCATTTCACCGCGGCAACTGCACGTTACAGCATATACTCCACGTTTAGGAATTGCTTTACGAGAATCATCAAGTTGAATATTTGCAGTTGGAAAACCCAATGTACGGCCCCTTTGTGCGCCTTTTACAACAAGTCCGCAAAACGAATAACTTCTTCCAAAGAACAAATTAGCTTTATCAATATCACCTTCGAGCAATGCTTTTCTGATTACCGAACTGCTGATAATTTCTCCGTCAATTGTTTCGGCAGGCACTGATGTAACTCCAAATCCGTACTTTTTACCAAGTTCTTTCAGCTGTTCATCATTACCGAGGCGGTCTTTTCCAAATTTATGGTCGTGCCCGACTACAATATGCGAAACGCCGATATCATCCACCAATACTTTTTTTATAAATTCATCCGAAGTCATTTCGGAGAATTCTCTTGTAAAATTTTGGATGATGAGAGAGTCGATACCTGCTTTTTCTAAAAGCATTTTTTTTTCATCCAACGAAGTTAGAATTTTAAGACCGAAATCTTTAGATACTACTTGCCTTGGATGCGGTTCAAAAGTTAAAAGAACACCTTCTGCATCAATACTTTTTTTTATTTTTTTTAATTCATCAAGAATCTTAGAGTGACCAATGTGAAGTCCATCGAAACTTCCGACAGTAATTACAACATTGTTCTTTTTAATAAACTCCGACGAATCTTTATAAACTTTCATTTCACAATTTTCACATTATTCCGGATTCAATTTCCGGCTGCAGTTATCAAACTTTCACTTTCGTATTTGGATAAATAATTACTTGCGTAATCAATAAACTCATTTATTTTGAAAGCATCTTTAACATCAAAATCACCGATTTTAGTACGGCGTAATTCTTTTAGATACCCGCCGCATCCAAGCTTTTCGCCGAACTCATGTGCGATTACTCGTATATAAGTCCCGGTTGAACAGCATATTTCAAAATGAATATCCGGTAAATCAATTTTCGTAATCTCAAATTTCGAAATAACAATTTCGCGCGGACTGCGTTCAACAGTTTTACCTTTACGTGCAAATTTGTAAAGAGCCTTCCCGTTTTTTTTCACAGCCGAATACATCGGCGGTGTCTGCATCAAATTTCCAACGAACAGATCACGTACTTCCAAAATTTTATCTTTATTAATATCTTCAAAACTTTTTTCGGAATCGAATTCCGTTTCGGTATCATACGATGGCGTTGTTTTTCCGATCGTAATTATCCCTGTATAAGTTTTATTCAACCCCATAAAAGAATTAATTTTTTTTGTCATTCTTCCGGTGCAAACAATTAATAAACCGGTTGCCTTGGGGTCTAAAGTTCCGGCGTGCCCAACTTTTTGAACATGCGCGGCTTTTCTAACTTTATAAACAATGTCAAAGGACGTATTTATTAACGGCTTATCTATTAATATAGTTTCGCCGATTACAAAATCTGGTTTAAAATCATTCGCTATGTTTCTGGTTATCATTCTCATGAATTTTTTTGAACAAACCTTCCATCTTCTCAACGTAATCTATAGTATCGTCTATAAAAAAATCGAGTTCGGGAACGTACCGTATCTGTATTCTTCCGGCAAGCAGGCTTCGAATCATTCCTTTAAGTTCATTTACTTTTTCAAGAACTTCGCCGCGTGTTTCTTTATTATAAACTGATAAATATACCCGCGCGTGACGCAAATCCGGGCTAACTTTCAAGTTAGTAACCGTAATCAGTCCGAAGCGTGAATCCTGAATCTTTTGTAAAAAGATCAAGCTCAGTTCGTCTTTTATTAAATGTGCTACTTTTTCTAATCTAACCGATGCCATTAGCTCAATGTTTTCTTTGTTTCAATAATTTTATATGCTTCTATAATATCGCCGACTTTAATATCGTTAAAGTTTGCGATGTTCAAACCGCATTCAAAACCTTTTTCAACTTCGCGAACGTCGTCTTTAAATCTCTTCAATGAATCAAGTTGTCCTTCATAAATAACTATTCCGTCGCGGAACAATCTAATTTTATTTGTACGGTTTACTCTTCCATCCAATACATAACATCCGGCAATTGTTCCAACTTTAGGAACTTTGAATGTTTGACGAATTTCAATTGTGCCTACAGCTTCTTCCGAAAGTACAGGTGAAAGCATTCCTTCGAGAGCTGATTTTACTTCGTTGATAGCGTCGTAAATTATGTTGTATAATCTGATATCAACTTTTTCTGTTTCGGCAAGTTTGCGTGCGTTTGTATTCGGGCGGACATGGAAACCTACGATAATAGCATGGGAAGCGGCTGCAAGTAAAACGTCGCCTTCGGAAATTGCGCCGACACCTTTATGAATTACACGCACCGAAACTTCTTCATTAGAAAGTTTCATCAATGAATCCGAAAGTGCTTCGATAGAACCATCAACATCGCCTTTAACAATGATTGGTAATTCTTTAAATCCGCCTCGGCTAATTTGATTTGCAATTTCGTCAAGTGTAATATGGCGGACTTGGCGGTTATCCTGCTCGCGTTTTAACTGCTGGCGTTTGATTGATATTTCACGTGCCTCGCGTTCGGATTCAACTGCAACAATTGTATCGCCTGCTTGCGGCGGAGATTCGAAACCGAGTACAAGCACAGGTGTAGATGGACCGGCTTCAAAAACTTTTTTGCTTCGTTCATCAAACATAGCGCGTACACGTCCGTGAACAACTCCTGCGATAAACGAATCCCCGATTTTCAATGTTCCTTTTTGAACAAGAACTGTTGCAGTTATACCTTTACCTTTATCCAATTGCGATTCAATAATTGCACCGCGAGCATAGCGGTCCGGGTTGGCTTTTAAATCAAGGATTTCCGCTTCGAGAACAATCTTTTCGAGAAGCACATCAACATTTTTTCCAAACTTGGCAGAGACTTCAACACATTGATATTTGCCGCCCCAATCTTCAACAAGAATATTTCTATCAGCAAGCTGCTGTTTAATTTTCTCTATGTTAGAATTTGGTTTATCAACTTTATTAATAGCCACAACAATTGGAACATTTGCAGCAAGAGCATGATTAATTGCCTCAACCGTTTGAGGCATCACAGCGTCATCGGCGGCAACAATTAGAACAACAATATCGGTTACTTTAGCACCGCGCGCGCGCATTGCAGTAAATGCTTCGTGGCCGGGAGTATCGAGGAATGCAATTTCCTTTCCATTATCGAGAATAACTTTGTATGCGCCGATGTGTTGAGTTATTCCGCCGGATTCTCCGGCAACAACATTTGTTCTTCTTATAAAATCGAGAAGCGAAGTTTTACCGTGATCAACATGCCCCATAATTGTAACAACAGGCGGACGCGGTTTTAATGTTTCTGCCGGATCGGGAGTATCAACATCAATTTCGCTTTGATATTCTTCCTGGATTTCAATTTCGAATCCGAAATCATCTGCAATTAAGGTTATTGTTTCAACATCCAAACGCTGATTTATTGAAACCATCAAACCGAGGCCGATACATTTTTGAATTACTTCGCTAACGGGCACTCCCATAAGATTGGCAAGTTCGTTAACTGCAATAAATTCATTTACCTTAATTTTCTTTTGATCGAGAATTCTTTGCTCTTCAATCTTCTCCTGGATTTCCTGCTTCTCTTTTCTTCTTTTTTTCCTCAATGATGCACGGTCGCCGACAGCGGATTCATCCATACTAAGCATAGTACGCTTAATTGCTTCTTCAACTTCGCGCTTATCAACTTCAAGGCGTTTAACCTTTCGTTTTTTCTTTGAGGCTATATCTTCACCGGGTTCCTCACCCGGTTTAGTTTTCTTTTTAGCTTTAAGAATCTTTTTCTTCTTTTTCTTTTTATCTTCTTCTTCTGCTGTAGTAGGAATTACTGCCGGTTTTTGTACTCCCCCTGCAATCGGTTTTTCAACATGTCTGGGCTTACGTACAAGGTCTATTTTTCCAACAATAGTCAATCCTTTTTTCTTTCCATCTAATGCAATTTCGGATTGTGTTCTAAATGGTTTGGTTTCTTCGGCCGGTGTATCTTCAACTTCGGGAACAGCTTCAACTTTTTCTTCAGCAACACTTTCATCTACAACTTTTTCTTCCACAACATCTTGAACAGTTTGTTGTTGTTCTTCTTCAACAGGAACTTCAGTTTCTTGATGAGTTTCTTCTTCTTTATGTTCTATAGCCTGCGTTTCTTCAGTTTGAGGAACTTCAACTTCAACCGGCGTTTCAGTTTCCTGTTCGGAATCGGTACGATCCGTTCGCTTTTTCTGGAATTCGGAAATTTTCTTGTAATGTTTTTCGGCTTTTTCAATATCCTTTTTGAAGAAAAGTTTTATATCGCCAAGCATTTCTTCGGAAAGAATTGCCATGTGTCCTTTTACTTCATAACCTTTCTTTTGAAGGAACTCAATTATTGATTCCGTAGAAAGATTATATTCCGACGCAAATTTGTAGAGACGTATTTTTTTTTCTTTAGCTGTTTCCGGCATTTGTATTAACCTATTTAAGAGAATTATTTTTATTCATTACTTCCGCAAAATATACTGACCACCTTTTGATCTTGCTCATGCTCTTGATATTATTCTTTTATTCCTCTTCCTCAAATTGATTTTCGAGTGTTTCAATAATTTGTTTTGCTTTTTCTTCATCAAGTCCTTCAAGTTCTTTCAATTTATCAATTCCTGCAGTTAAAACTTCGAGGGCAGTATCGAAACGATTATTAATAAGCAATTCAACTATTTCAGGGGTGAGCTCTTCTTTCAATTCAATCAACTCAATATCTTCATCATATTCTTCAAACGGTTTTTCCTGGCGGATTACATCAATTTCATAGCCGCTTAATTTTATTGCAAGGCGGATGTTCACGCCGTTCCTTCCAACAATTAACGATACTTGATCGCTGTCGGCGGTAACGCTGCATTTTCTGTTTTCTTCGTCAATCTCAATCTGCTTCAATTTAGCCGGGGCCAAACATCTTTGAATGAAAACAACCGGGTCTTCGGAATAATTAATTACATCTATATTTTCATTATTCAACTCGCGTACAATCGCGTGAATACGTACGCCTTTCATACCAACGCATGCGCCGACGGCGTCAATTCTTGCGTCCTGCGATTCAACCGCAACTTTAGCTCTTTCGCCGGGTTCGCGGGCAATACCTTTAATCTCAATTACACCGTCATAAATTTCAGGAATTTCAATCTCAAAAAGTCTTCTCAAAAATGTATTGTCGCCTCTCGAAATTATAATTAGAGGACCGTTTGGAGTTTTTTTAACTTCTTTAACAATTGCACGGATTGTATCACCTTTACGGTATTTTTCTCGTGGAATTTGTTCATTGCGGGGAAGAAGTAATTCGTTTTTATTGTGATTTACAAGTACATCATTTCTACGTACCTGGTAAATATCGCCGACAACAATTTCGCCAACCATTTCGCCGTATTCATTATAAACTATATCTTTTTCAATCTCACGGATTTTTTGATTCAAACTTTGGCGAGCAAGATTAATTAATCTTCTTCCGAATGTTGCGAGTTCAAGTTTTTCAACAAAATCTTCGCCGACTTCCAATTCGTCAACGTTTCCCTTCTCGTTAACTTCATCTATGCTAATTTGAGTGCTCGGATCTTCAACGTTATCCACAATAACTCTTTCAAGAAATATTTCTATATCGCCCTTATCCATATTTACAACAACATCGTAATTAGCATCGGGACCGTATTTCTTTTTAACCATAAGTCCGAAAATCTCTTCTATTATTCCGGCGAGTACGTCTTTGTCAAGACTTTTTTCGCGCACCATTTGCGAAAAGGATTCAACTATTTCGGTGTTCATTTTTTGTTATTCCTCCGTGATCAAAAACTTATTAAAACTTTTGCTTTGACGATATTGTTAAAATCAATTTTATATTCGGATTTTTTTTCTTCGAAGAACAATTGATCGTTTTCTATTCTAACCAATTTGGCGATCATTTTTTTTTCTTCGTTTTCATCTTTATAAGTGATTTCAAATTTTCTGTTTACATGTTTTGGAAATTGCGCAATATATTTTAACGGTCTTTCAACTCCGGGCGATGAAACATCAAGACGGTAACTTGATTCAATCAAATTTTCATTCTCAATAGCATCATTGATTGCACGGCTGACTGCAGCACAATCCTCCGAGTTAATGCCCTTTTCTCCGTCGATGAATACTTCAATAATTCTAAGATGATTATCGCCGCGGATGTTTGTTTCAATCAATAAAAAATTTAGTGATTGAACAATTTCTTCGATTTTAGCAAAAAAATTAACTTTTTCCATACTCCACAAACAAAAATCGCCCACGAGGGGCGAATTAGACTGGACAAATGTATGTATTATGGCTTGAATAAGCAAATTACGGAATGATTAATATTTTGGATTTCTATCATAAACTTCCGGGTAATAATTCTCCCTGTACTACGGCAAGTTTAAGAATTTTTGTTTTCCCTATTTCCTACATTTTTTATTTCATAAATTGAATTTAGAAATTATCTCGTCGCACAACGCATAACCAGTTGCAGTGAATTTCAATACCGAGTTTTGTTGAATTAAGTATCCATCTTTAATCAATTCATCTAAATAGTTTTTATTCATTTCAATCCACTCACTTCCAAAACGATTTTCCAATTCTCTCAAATCCAAACCGTTGCTGCGCAATGCAAGCATAACATATTCAACAATCATTTGTTCACGTTTCAAAATTTCATAACCCGCAGCAGCATTGCTCTTTTTATTTACCGCATCGTTATAAAATTTTACGCTCGAAAAATTCCACCAGCGTTTATTGCTAACAAACGAATGTGCCGATGAGCCGAAACCCAAGTAATCTTTATATCTCCAATATGCAAGGTTATGAATACACTCAAATCCCGGTTTTGTAAAATTTGAAACTTCGTATTGATCAAAACCTTTTGTGGATAAATACTCAATAGTCAATTCATAAAGTTCTGCGTCGTAATCTTCGTCCTGCATTTTAACTTTACCGTCCAAAACCATTTTATTTAATATCGTCCCGTGCTCAAGAATTAAACTGTAAGCCGAGATATGCTTTATCGGAAGCGATACAGCTGTAGTTAAATTCCTCATCCAAATTTCTTTTGTTTGATTCGGCAGGTTAAAAATTAAATCGATGCTTATGTTTTCGAATATATCGGCTGCATCGCGCACTGTTTTAATAGCCGTTTCGGCGTCATGTATTCTTGTTAAAAAACCCAATTCTTTTTTATCGAATGACTGAATTCCGATACTAATTCTATTGATACCTGTATTCTTAAAGTCAATTAATTTTTCTTTAGAAACCGTTCCGGGATTTGTTTCCATTGTTATTTCTGCTTTTTCATCAACACGGAATTTTGTTTTTACTTGCTCTAAAATTCTACCGATATATTCCGGTTCCATAAAAGAAGGAGTGCCGCCTCCCAAAAAGATTGAAGTTATTTTTCTATCTGCAGAGAATTCCAATGATTGTGTTTCAATCTCTTTAAATAAAGAATCCAGGTAGGATTGCGTATTCTCGTAAGAGACGATAGAATAGAAATCGCAGTAAATACATTTGTGATCGCAAAAAGGGATGTGAATATATATTGCCGTTTCTTTCATAAAATTTTATTTCGTTATAAATCAAAATTACTTAATTTGAGATGAGGATGACAACAAATAAACAAATTAGAATATGAAAATATTTACAGATGAATGGGCAAAAGAATATGCCGGTAAAATAAATTCCAACAAAGAATACCAAGAAGCGGCTGAAGGTTGGATTTGGCCAATGGTATTTACTTCCGTTGATAATGATGTTCAGAAAAGTATTTATCTTGATTTGGAAAACGGGACTTGCAAATCGGCAAGACCCGCAACGGAAGATGATTTATTAAAAGCCGAGTTTATTATTTCTGCTTCCGCCGAAACATGGAAGGAAATATTGAATAAAAAATTAGATCCAATGATGGCTGTTATGGTAAAAAAACTTGAGTTAAAAAAGGGGAATGTAAGTTCGCTTCTTCAATACGTTAACGCCGCAAAGGAATTGATAAATTCCGCCACACAAGTAGAAACTGATTTTTAAAATACTAAGGGGCTTACCCAGCCCCTTTATTTTGATTAAATATTTTCTTGCTTATACAATTTATATTCCGAAAGAAATTCCCGCGCTTGCTGTTTTTGTCTTAGCAATTTTATAATCCGCATTTATATTGAAGAATGAAAGTTTAAGATTAAACCCGATAGTGACACCTGTAGAGTTTTCGCCTTCGAGTTCAAAATTGATTTTTGTGGGTGGAACTTGAACACCGTTTATTGTTTGATTTGATTGGTAATCGTACTTAACCGTTGTTTTAGATGATTCCGTAGTCAAACCAATAAACGGAGAAAAAGCTATTGTATTTCCGAATGTTTTGCCGGCATAAATTCCAAATTGAGTTGAGCTGCTTTCAAAAATATCACCGACTTTCATTGATTGCGAAAAGAAACTTACGGCAATATCAATCGGCAATGGCTTTAAGAAAAATGCACCCGGATTGTGTATTGCCCCGATTCCCCACAACGAAAAATCTCCGAGATCATCCGATACTTTTATTTTCGGCGAATACCTAATCGCAATGTTTGTACCTAAAACCGTTCCGCCTGTTAATTGAATGCCTGGGGTCGGAAGAATTGAAATCTCGTCCAACAAACCTTTTACTTCGTCAACGGCTAGAGTATATGAATCAATAGTAAAAGTTTGTCCATTCGCTTGAACTTGTTGCTGCGGGAATAAAATATTTAATTTTTCTTTTTCGCTGCCAACTATAGTTGGACCTGAAAATTGAACAGTAAATTGTTTTTCCAATATTGCATTTTTAAGACTATTATAATTCGGATTGCCTTGGGTAAATCCTGAATTGGCAAGAATTTGGTCAACTTGCGAACTAGTAAAATAAAAATCACCGTTTGCATTAAATTTTTTATTTTCATCTGAGAAGAAAGAACCGGCGGCAATAAATTTAAGATTGAGATGTAACTTAAATTTAACAGCTTCCGGCACCTTTGAAACCCATCCCGAATTAAGGTTAGAACCAAAAGCCGAAATTACCGGGGCTACATACGCCTTGCCTGCACCGGAAGAAAGATTAGATAAAGTTTCTTCGAGGTTCTGCGCTTTTATATTACTCACAGAAAAAAAGATGATAATTAAAAACAACTGTATAAATAAAAATATTTTTTTCATACCCTCCTCCTTTTGTTCTATCGTTAAAATATTTTTCAATTAAGTTCCTATCCAAAGAAAAACTATTTAAATAAAATAAGTTGTGTTAAAGAACATATTTACTAATCTGTTATACCCATCAATTCTTTTGCGCTGTTAATCGCTGCTTCTGAAATATTTTCTCCGCTCATTAATTTTGCAACTTCTTTTAAGCGGTCGTTTATTCCCAATTCCTTTAAATAACTTACGACGCGTTCGCCTGTTTTTTTCTTCTCGACCGCAAAATGTATATCTGCAAGTCCTGCTATTTGCGGCAGATGCGTTATTGCAATTATTTGATGAAACGAAGCGAGGGATTTTAATACTTGTCCAACTTTCTGCGCAATTCTTCCGCTTACGCCGGTATCAATCTCATCAAAAATTAAAATCGGGAGCCGGTCGGATTTTGCAAGTATCGATTTAAGTGCAAGCATAACGCGGGATATTTCTCCGCCGGATGCAACTTTTGCCAATGGCTTTAAATCTTCGCCGATGTTGGTTGAAATAAAAAATTCAACAGAGTCATAACCGTTTGAATCAAATTTATATTTCTGCCCGTCAGCTATTAAATAGTTTTCAACTTTTTCATCGGCTTTTTCGTTTTGAATTTTCACTTCGAATCGTGAATCGTTTATTCCCAAATTTTTTAGCGCAGCTTCAACTTCCTTTTTAATTTTTTTTGAAATGATTTTTCTTTCTGCCGATATTTTTTTTGCAGCCGTTCCGCATTCAATCCTTGCTTGTTCTATTTGCTTATTCAACAAAGAAATCTTATCGGAGAAATTTTCTGCAAGTTCAAATTCGACACCTATTTTTTCGCGGTGTTTTAATACAGAATCAATTGTGCCGCCGTATTTTTTCTTTAATAAATTAAATGCGCCGAGCCGGTCCCTAATCTCGTCAAGACGGGAAGGATCAATTTCTATTTTATCTTTATAACTACGGACAAATGATGAAACATCATCAAGCAAAGAAAAAGCCGATTCACATTCGTTCACTTTCTCATCAAATTGTTTATCAATTTTAGCAAGCTCGGCAATTTTGTTTTTTACTTCGCCTAGTTGATCCATTACCGCGCCTTCATTCTCATAAATCGAATTGTAAATATCATTCGTTAATGTTATCAGCCGCTCGGAGTTTTCAAGAATTTTCAACTCATCTTCAAGTTGAGTTTCTTCATTTAATTTCGGTGAAACCGCATCAATCTCTTTAATTTGAAAATCATACAACTCGCGTTTTTCTTTTATGATATTCTCTTTGCTTTTTAGTTCCCGGAGTTCTTTTGTCAAGTTGTAAAGATTAGAAGACAACAACCGGAAATCTTCCAGATGTTTATTTAAGTCGGCAAATTCATCAAGCATTTCAATATGAGTTTCGGTTCTTAATAAAGATTGGTGCTCATGCTGCCCGTGTAGATCAACAAGCAAATCGCCTGCTTCTTTAATAATATTTAATGTTACAGGTGTATCATTCAAAAAACATCTGTTTGTTCCCTTTAAAGAAATTTCTCTTCTTACTATTAGGTCGTCGGTAAAATCAATATCGTTTTCCTCAACGAGCCGTTTAATTCTTTGATTACCTTTTACATCGTAGATACCTTCAACAATAGACTTCTCAGCTCCTTTTCTCACAATTTCGGTAGAGGCGCGTTCACCAAGCAGCAAACCCATTGCGTCGATAATTATTGATTTACCGGCGCCTGTTTCCCCGGTAATAATATTTAATCCTTTTCCAAATTCAACTTGGATATTTTCGATCAGCGCGTAATCTTTGATTAGAAGTGTTTTTAGCATGAATTGTTAAATTATTTTGATGCGAATATTGCGAAGAATGAAGTAACTAGCAAGTATTTGGCTGGAGTAATTAGTATTTAGTACAAAGTATTGAGGTTTTAGTCTGCTTAAAGAATTTAATCAGCGTCTTAATTTGACATTAGCGCCATGGTTAAATATATTTCGACCCCAAGTTTGAAGAAAAGTTCTTATATATATTTAGTCGCGAAAGAAAATTATACCGCTGGTCCGTCAATAAAAAAATTTATTGACGAGATAAAGTGTAGAAATTGGCGGCGAGTTGGGTTTATCCCGTCGGAATGAAATGAAGGCGGACTCATAACTCGAATGTTCATATAAAAATTACATCGCGGGGTGGAGCAATTGGTAGCTCGTCGGGCTCATAACCCGAAGGTTTCAGGTTCAAGTCCTGACCCCGCTACAAAGAAAAAAAATCCGGCTTTTGCCGGGTTTTTTGTTTTAAAGAACAATTTTAGTACTTCGAGTTTCTCATTAAAAAAATCCTTATTCTACTGTACAAAAAAAATTTTATTTTCATTACACAAATGCCATATTTTATATATCTCCTCAAAAGTGAGGAAGGATATCATTATATCGGGCAAACAGAAGATTTAAACCGCAGACTTTCGGAACACAACTTTCATACTGCTCACTTAACTAAACACGGCAATAACTGGCGAATAATTTATACTGAAGAATTTTATACATGTTCGGAAGCTATGAAAAGAGAAAAATGGTTAAAAAACAATATACCTGGGTGGAGTCAGCCGAAGGCGGATACATACAAAAAAAAGTCATGGGGTTATCCATGACTTACGCAGAATACAATTGCTAAAATATTTTAAGCATATTGATTGGTTATCTTTTCTTTTCAAGTTCAGTCAAGTTAATAAATTCCCCGCCGGACATCGAACGGTCCGCATAACCGCTGTTTGGGCATTTCATCGCGTGTGAGCCAAGTATTCCGCCGCAAACCGAACATCTTTTAGAATTTGCCTCATCTTGCTGAGAGTTCTGCATCATTTTTTTTGATGAGCTTCCGCCGAGGAAAAACATTATCAATATAAGTAGATAAATGGCGGCGGAAATGAAAAAGAAAATTGACATTGTAATTACAAACATCAGTAAAACATATACAGACGATCTAATTATACCAACCTTTTGCCCATAATCTTTTACGCTTTTTATTATTAAAAAAACGCCCGATACAATAAATCCCCAGAAGGAAAAAAACAGAAACAAGGTTTCCAATTCCATGCTTGGTAAAAGGAAACTGCCGTTCATAATTATTTCTACGCTTCTGCCCCTGTAAAAAAAGAATATGTAGCCAAGCATAACACCAATAATTAATGCGTTGAAGAAAAACCAAGGCTCCTGTGATGAGGTTATAGCTTTTTCGCTGCGCTTGGTGAAGTTATAATTTATTTTTGTGTAAAAACGGAATAACAAAAAAGAGATTAAAAGTGAGATTGCCGCGGTTATTAATATGTTTGTCAATGTGTCGAACTTATTGAAAAAATTTAGAACGGCAATTTCATTCTCTCTACCTTTAGGATAAAAGTTGCGATTGATATCCAAGAACTTTAACCAGGCTTGTGTTCTATCGGAAAATTTTACCAGCACAAAACCGTAATACCTGTTTTGAGAATTTTGTTGAATTGTGAGAGAATCCTGCTTGGTTATTTTTTTCTCTTTTACATTTGCCGAGGCTTCCGGCTTTGAAAATACTTTTACAATACCGTCTCTAAAAGCTGTAAACACCACACCCGGCTGGTCATCTACACCATAACTTAAGCTTAATCTCTGTGTCGCAGGGTTTAAACCAACTGAAAATAATGAGTAGATTATTAGTACAACTAGGGCTATTGAAACTATGCGGATAAGTTTTTCTTTTTTGAACATTGTTGAGTATCCTTATATGCTTTTGAGTGTTTTCATTATTATGCAAGAACTACTCTTCGTTTCATTTAAAGTCTTTTATCATTCGGAGAAAATATTAAGGATATTATCTTAATATCACAAATGATTTTTATGGGTATATACTTAATTTCTATTGCGGAAATTGGTGGCTGCGGAATGAAAAGAAGTATTGACGGATTCCGGAATTTGACAGATTTTGTAATAGAGTGAATTATTTATGCCGCCGGGATATTCCAAAACTTTACTGTTAGATTTTTTATTACGGCTGATTCTAATTTCAAACAGCGACAAATTGTAACCAATACGATTACTGCAGAATGTAAACGCAGGGAGAGTGAAATCCCGCTCCGAGTTTTACGAAGAAGCGGGATACTGACCCCGCTACAAAGAAAAAAATCCGGCATTTGTCGGATTTTTTGTTTTTAACCGTCGGTAACATTTTCGACAAACACAAAACATTCCAATTCGGTAAGAAATAATTCTAATTTCATTTCACATTAATGCAATTCGGCAGTAAATAATATTCAATTATTGATCGGAAATTAGGATTAACCTTTAATGAATTATAATTGAATGACGTGAAAAGGTAATTCCAAAGCGATTTATTATGATTATTTAATTAGCAATTATAATTCGTCGGCAGTTAATTAAAATAAACAGCGAATCAATTGTAATATACCGGCAATATATTATAATTCCGCATCGATTTATTATACGTACGGACGGGATATATTCCCGTCCGTATAATTAATGTTGCCTAATCATTTTTTTCTTAATAATTGTGGAGCGATTAGTAATCGCTCCCCACAAAAAAAATTATTGTTGACGGTTTAATATTCATTCGATATTTTATTGCGGCAATGAATGGTAAATAATATGAATGAACATTTACCGCAACGTAAACCCAACCGTTACAAATATTTCGATTACAGCCGGCCCGGTTATTATTTCATTACTATTTGTTCACACAAGATGAAACATTTGTTCGGTGAAATTATTAATTGCAAAATGGTATTAAATGATGCCGGGAAAATCGTTAATAATTGTTGGAATGAAATTACAAATCATTTTAAAGATATCGAATTGGATTATTATCAATTAATGCCGAATCATTTACACGGTATTATAATTATTAATCCATCCGCTGCAGTGAACACAAATTTTGCGTTCACTGCGGATAGAACAAAAATGATTCTGTCAAAAGTTATTCAACAATTTAAAAGAAAAGTTACCATCGAAGTTAATTCTCTTTACAAAACCAGTCAGCCGGTTTGGCAAAAATCATTTTATGATCACATTATTCGTAATGAAAAGGAATTATTTAATATCCGGAAGTATATTGTACAAAATCCTTTGAAATGGGATATAAATAAAAATACATCGGAAAACTTATTTGTATAAAACATGTTATTTGTAGGGACGGGATATATTCCCGTCCAAATATTATCTGTTTCCAAATATTCCGGTTCGCATAAAAAATACATTAACAAATAAAATAAAAACGGAGCGATCCCCGCCGCGGCGGACAGGTTTAATCGCTCCAGGCAAAAACATGCTTGTTGTTTGTAATTTTTTTTAAAACAATTGCGTAGCGATTAGTAATCGCTCCCTACGAATTATTTTCAATCTTTTATTTTTTCTTCTTACTTGTTTCGGGTGAATTCCATTTCCAATTTCTTATATCGGGCATATCCTCGCCGTGCTGCGATATGTAATTTTTATGATCAATTAATTTATCGCGCAATGTTTGTTTAACATAAGCTGCATGTGAACCCAATCCCGGTACACGGTCGATAACATCCATAACCAAATGGAATCTATCAAGTTCGTTAAGAACAACCATATCAAAAGGAGTTGTAGTTGTTCCTTCTTCTTTATATCCGCGCACGTGCAAATTCTTATGATTTGTTCTTCTATATGTTAAACGGTGAATCAACCACGGATAGCCGTGGAAAGCAAAGATTACCGGTTTGTCTTCCGTGAATAATAAATTAAAATCCTTATCGCTTAAACCGTGCGGATGCTCGCTGCTAGGTTGAAGTGTCATTAAATCAACAATATTAATTACGCGTACTTTCAATTCGGGGAAATAATTTCTCAATAAATCAACGGCTGCCAAAGTTTCAAGAGTAGGTATATCGCCTGCACAAGCTAATACGACATCCGGCTCGCCGCCCTCATCGTTGCTCGCCCATTTCCAGATACCCAAACCTGCAGTACAATGTTTAATTGCCGAATCCATATCAAGCCATTGCAACGCAGGTTGTTTACCCGCGACAATAACATTAACATAATTTTTACTTTGCAGGCAATGATCTGTAACAGACAATAAAGTATTTGCATCCGGCGGTAAATAAACACGAATAACATCTGCTTTCTTATTAACAACATGATCTATAAACCCTGGGTCTTGATGACTGAATCCGTTATGATCCTGCCGCCAAACGTGGGATGTTAACAAATAATTTAACGAAGCAATCGGTCGCCGCCATGGAATATCCTGCGTAACCTTCAGCCATTTTGCATGCTGGTTGAACATAGAATCTATAATATGAATGAATGCCTCGTAACATGAAAACAATCCGTGTCTTCCCGAAAGCAAATAACCTTCAAGCCAGCCCTGGCATAAATGTTCGCTAAGTACTTCAACAACTCTTCCTTCGTAAGCAATATGGTCGTCGTTCTTTAATATTTCTCCGATTAACACCCTGTTTGTAATTTCAAAAACAGGTGTGAGACGATTTGAAGCAGTTTCATCTGGACCAAAAATCCTGAAGTTGCGTTCATCCCAATTTAATTTCATAACATCGCGTACAAAATTGCCCATTACTTTTGTTGCCTCGGCTTCAACAGTGCCCGGCTTTTGCACATCAACTGCATAACTACGGAAGTCCGGCATTTTTAAATCATGCAGTAATAATCCGCCGTTTGCATTTGGATTAGCTCCCATTCTCTTTTTACCTTTCGGCGCAAGTTCGGCAAGTTCCGGTTTTAGTTTCCCGTTTTTATCAAACAATTCTTCGGGCTTATAACTCTTCATCCATTTTTCAAGCATTATTAAGTGATCAGGTTTGGCGCTTAATTCCGATAAAGGCACTTGGTGCGAACGATGAGTATTTTCTATTTGAATACCGTCAACTTTTGAAGGACCCGTCCATCCTTTCGGTGTATTCAAAACAATCATTGGCCAAACGGGACGTGTTTTCAAACCTTTGGTTCGCGCTTTTTCCTGTATTTCTTTTATATCTAAAATTGCTTGATCGAGAGTTGAAGCCATAAGTTGATGCATTATTTCGGGATTGTCTCCTTCAACAAAATAAGGTTTATATCCGTATCCCCTGAATAAACATTCGAGTTCTTCCTTACTGATCCTGGCAAGAACGGTTGGGTTTGAAATCTTATAACCATTTAAATGAAGAATAGGAAGAACAGCTCCGTCATGAACAGGGTTTAGAAATTTATTCGAATGCCAGCTTGTAGCGAGTGCCCCTGTTTCTGCTTCGCCGTCGCCTACAACGCAAGCAACAATTAAATCAGGGTTATCAAAAGCGGCGCCGTAAGCATGAGCTAATGAATATCCCAATTCCCCGCCCTCGTTTATTGAGCCGGGAGTTTCGGGTGCTACGTGACTTGGTATTCCTCCGGGATATGAAAATTGTTTAAATAACTTTTGTAAACCCACTTCATCCTGGGTTATATTCGGATAAAATTCGCTGTAGGTTCCTTCGAGATAAGTATTGGCAACCAAACCGGGTCCGCCGTGACCGGGTCCCGTTACATAAATCATGTTCAAATCATTTTCGTTTATTATTCGATTGAGATGTACATAAATAAAATTTAAACCCGGTGTTGTTCCCCAATGCCCAAGCAGGCGGGGCTTTACGTGTTTCAATTTTAATTTCTCTTTTAGCAAAGGATTATCGAATAAGTAAATTTGTCCGACTGATAAATAATTTGCAGCGCGCCAGTAAGCGTGCATTTTTTTTAAAATATCTTTCGATAAAGGTTCGTTCATAATAACCTCACATTTTTTATTGTGCAATAATTTAGTTTTAGAATAAATAAAAAGCCATCAATATCTTTGTTAAGTTCAAATCCTGAAAATAAGTTCAATTGGAATTCGTTTTTAGAATAAATCTGCTAAATTAGTTTCGATTTATTTCGAATATTAGCTTATGAATTCCGTAATATTTCAAAACCGGTTTTCATTTTAGATCATCAAGGGGCAAAACAATAATCATGAACGAAAACATTTTAATACTTATAACCGAAGCATTATCGGTTTACCTGCTTGTTTTATTCTCGCATTCGTTAAGGCATAAATTCGGGTTATATCATTTTTATGCACTTATAGGAGGAATAACAGCTGTAATGTCGTGGGTTACAGATGCTGGAATAAAAGTAGAAGCTTTCGGCATAACATTTTTGGTAGGTTCAACTGTTTTTTATACATCGCTTCTTTTATCTGTATTTGTGATTTATGTTTTCGACGGTATCAAGGCAACGCGCATAGCAATTTCCACAATAATAGTTGTTTCTATTTTAGTTCCTATAATTTCAGTAGTAATAAATACGCAGCTGCAGCTTTCGGATGTGCCTCCATTGGCAAGTATCCCAATGCCAAGTTTAAGAATTAATTCGGCTTCGATATTTACAACAGCAGTAGATTTAATTTTTCTCGCAATCGCATGGGAATACTTGGGTAATCTTAAATTCAATATTAGCCTATGGTTAAGATCATACATAACATTGTTGGGAGTAATGTGGTTAGATGTAGTGTTGTTCAACATTCTGGCTTTCGGGGGTGAACCGGATTTTAGTTACATAATACAAGGAACTCTTATAAGCAGGTTCATAATATCACTTTTCGCATTCCCCTTTCTTATGATTTATGTTTATTGGCAAAATACAAAACAAAATATAGAATCCGAATCGCGCCCGATACTTTCAATACTAAAGCAGGTAGCAGAAATTAAGCACGAACTTAATCTTGCAAAAAAGGAAATAGAACAACGGCGGGAAATTGAAAACGCTATACGTGAATCGTTGGCCAAGCATCGCATGATGAACGAGGAACTGGGCAAAGAAAACAAAATGAAGAGACTTTTGCTTGATATTATTACGCATGATTTAAAAAATCCGGCAGGAGCAATAAAAGGATTTGCCGGCCTGCTGCGTGATGAATACCCAAAAGATGAAATGATAAAGATGGTTGACCGAAGCGTAAAAAATTTGATGAACGTTCTCGAAAACGCAACATCTTTGTCAATGATTTCGAACGGCGAGGAAATTCAAAAGGAAAAAATTAATCTTCGCAAGATAATTGAGAAAGTAATTAGTGATCGGAAATCAACCTTTATTACTTCGGGAATTAAAATAATAAACAACTTTAAGGAAGATGTTTTTATTTACGCCAACCCGATAATAATGGAAATATTTAAAAATTTTGTTGACAACGCCTATAAATATGCCGAAGACGGGGGTAAAATTTTAATATCTTCAAACCGAATAGACAACGAGGTTATGGTTGAAATAATAGATTTCGGGAGTACGATTGCCGAAAAAGACAGGGAAATAATTTTCGGCCGCAATGTCCAATTAGACTTCAACAGATTCGACGGACAAGGTTTGGGTTTGGCAATCTCAAAAACCATAGCCGAAGTCCACAATGCGGAAGTAGGCGTTTTTCCGAATAATCCTAAAGGGAATATTTTCTATTTAAAAATAAAAACAATAGATGGTTGATTTTTTTTGTAACAACATAATCATTATTGCTATAAATTCTTTTAAAATGTTTTGATAGTACAAATTCACCTAAATTTTTTTATCAGTTTTAAAACAAAAAAACCCTCCGCGAAGGAGGGTTTTAAAGTTATATATAAGAATATTATTAGATAACTCTAACGTCTGCAGCTTGAAGTCCTTTTGGACCTTGAGTAACAGAATATTCAACTTTGTCGTTTTCTTCAAGAGATTTATAACCGTCGCCGATTATTGCTTTAAAATGTACGAATACATCTTCGCCGCTTGCTTGTTGAATAAAACCAAAACCTTTAGTGCTGTTGAACCATTTAACTGATCCTTGTTTGCGCTCTGCCATAACAGTGCTCCTTTAATAATAATTGATAATTTGTTTTTGACAGGGCTTTGAATCTACTGTGGGTAAAACGAACTGCGTTTACATCTACACGTACATCTAAACTTACTGCCTTTCGGAAACAAACATACGGTATTAATACATAGCAACCTAATTAAATCTTATAATTATTGTCTTAAACAAGGATATAGACGTCCTTATTATTCTTTCTTTCAGTTCAAACGGAAGTCAATATTTGGAACAAAAGATTATCGATAATTTCTGCTGCGGGTCTTCCGTAATTTGACAAAACAACAACAGTATATCCTGTATTAATATAACAACTAAGCTGGGCATTAATCCCGGTTCCATCGCCTCCGTGTTTTATTATTTTACCCAAGTTGTTTTGCTGAATAAAGAATCCGTATCCGTAAAAGGTGGAATTTAATTCCGGCTTTGGAGATAAAACAATTTCAGTATATTCTTCTGAAATAAGTTTATGAGAATTAAGAGCATTACAAAAATTCAATAAGTCAATTATCGTTGAATAACATCCGCCGGAGGGCGAACCTTTTACTACCCTTGAAAAACTATTCTCGAACCAGTCTGTTTTTCCATTCGTAAAATCTTTTATATATCCAATTGCTCTGTTTGAAACCGGTCTGTCTTTTTCGAATGCCCCTGTGTTTTTCATTCCTGCAATATTGAACACATTCTTTTGTAAATAATCAAAATAATCTATTCCTGTAATCTTTTCGATTATAACTCCAAGAAGCAGCATACCGGTATTGCTGTACGACCATTTTGTGCCGGGTTCAAATGATAGAGTCTGATCAGAAACTAAAACCTTATAATCGTTAAGGTTTCTAAAAATCAATTTATCGCATTGTGTATTTAATTTTCTAAAATAATCACCGAGTCCCGAAGTATGAGTTAACAAATGTTTTATCTTTATTTTTTTGCTCACTTCAGGATTTAACCAATCCGAAGAAATATATTTATCAATCGTATCGTCGAAGGATAGCTTATTTTTTTCAGCTAATTGAGCAATCGCAACACCTGTAAATATTTTACCAACAGAAGCTATGTTGAACTTCGTATTTATATCGTTCTCGATTTGATCTGATTTATTCGAAAATCCATATGCTTTTTGGAAAATCGACTTGCCGTTTTTAGCCAACAAAACTGTACCAGAAAATTCTTCATCTTTAACAATTAACTTTAAACACTTTTCAAGTTTTTCAATTATCTCATTATCATGAAATTTACGAATTCCATTTCCCTTATTTATGCCTTCAATTGTTTTAAATTCTATAAAACCGTTAATTTTCATTAAATTTTTATCTACAACAGGAATTCTCAATTCGATAGATGCATTTGTGAATTTGTTTTTTATGAGAGCTTTAACTTCCTTTTCACCGGAATTAACAATATCCAACAAATCATATCCATTTCCGCCGCTCAAATAAAAATACTGAAGATTAAATGAAGTAAATACTTCGAAAGGAATTTTTTCTAAAAAAGTACTATCTGCATGCCCTCTTATAAAGTTGTTTATTTTACTACGGCTGCCGGAATGTATTGCCGTAAGATATTCCGATAAAAAACTCACTTCATTATCATTATTATTTCCTTTTTGAGTATAGATTGTAGAAAACGACAAAAATGAAATCACTAAAATCAACAGGATGGGCAGACTGAGGTTTGAGCGGGGCATTTTATATCCTTTAGTTTAATTTAAAATAACATTTGATGTTTGGACTAAAAGTATTCCCGTAGGTTGCTTAGAGTTACAAAGTTTTACATGTTTATTAGTTTATCACGATAGAAGTTCAATCCTTTTGGACAAACTGAAAATTATAAGACTAAAATTGCTTTATATTTTTTCGATAATATAAGTAGTTAATGGATATGATTTTCAGCACTTAAAATCCGGGAAATTTGAACTACTATATAAATGAGAATTTAGAGGCTTATAAAATGTTTAAATGGATTCTGTTTGGCTTGATGATTATATTCTTAATAATATTTTCAAGAAGAGTTGTGAATATATTTAAAGAATTAAAATCAGACGGCTGAAAAGTAAAATATATTCAATAATTTCCTTCCTACATGAACTGTTAGGTATAAAACAGTTCCCACATGCAACTAATTTACAACTGTTTGCGTCTCAAGCCATAGATACAAGAATTGTTCATAATTAAATAAATCAGCAACATTCTTTTCGGGGGGAAAGATGAAAACCGCAAAATATTTATCATTCGTTTTAGCAGCTTTAGTATTATTCTCAACAGTTGTTCCGGCACAGGGAATTGAACTTTCAAATCCTGTTGTAAAAGAAAAATATTCATCAATTGAATCAAATCTTTTACAAGGACTTAAAAGTGAAGTAGAAGGATTAAAAGTAAGCTGCGCATATTATCTTGGCGAAATTAAATCTCAAAAAGCAGTTTTGCCTTTAATGAAAATTTTACGAGATGATAATTGTTACGCCGCAAGGATTGTAGCCGCGTTATCGCTAATTAAAATTGACGATGAACAGGGCGTTTACATGGTTAAGAGAACCGCTCTTTTCAATAATCAAGAGGGTGTGAGAAAAATGAGTGAGAAATTTTATTTAGCCCATCTGTGGCAAAAATATCTCGAAACTCATCCTGAAAAATCTATTGAACTTTCATTTGTAAAATTCTGATACGTATGTTAATGCGAAGCTAGGGGGGAAATCCGGTCGGATAATAACCGACCGGATTAGTTTTTAATAACTTAATGATAAAATTCTTCCGCGTGTGAAATCAAAAAAATCATCTTTGTTAGCTAAGATTATTCCTTTCATCAAATCGAACTGAGTTTTGTTTGCAACCTCCAAACACGTTGGACAAACAGCAATTTTAACACCTTTACTAATTAACTTATCAATAATAATTTTTGACGGTTCGAATTTCGGCATCTCCAAACTTTTGGCGCTGTTTAAAACAATATTAACGGCATTAATATCAAGATAGACATAAACATCGTGATCAGTTGACATTTTTAATGCCATCGTTAAAGCCATCAAAGCTTTATGAGGATTTTCAGTGCCGGAAGAAATATGAATAAACGCTCCATCGGCTGGCGGTGGAGGAGGTGGCGCCGGTTCTTCTTTTTGCATCGCTTTAGATGTTGTTTTCTTTGTCTGCGCTTGAACGTTTGTAAAAACTATAACGGTCAAAAATAGTATTAAGAATAATTTTAGATACTTCATATTCCCTCCTCTCCAGTATTTATAGCATTAGGTTTCAGAATAAAAAAATATTCGCTGAATTTATTTACCACAGGCGTATTATATAATGCAATGTTGATTCTATAATGAACGGACATTCTAAAATCATCGGGAATTTTCCATTCATATAAACCTGTATTCTCAGTTTTTATGGAGATTAAATTAGTTTTTGATTCTTTTCGATAAATCGAAATCTGAACAAATTCTATATCGTCTGGAAAGTCCCATTTAATATTAAGTGATGATCCGGGCTGAACAACTTCCTGATAAGATGGTGAATAAATTTTTAATGCTGATGGATCAACCGGATTTACTACAAAGATGTCTTCAAACTCCGGATCATTAATTCTGTTACACGAAGAAATCAACAATATGGAAACAAAGAGTAAAAGAATTTTAATCTTCGCTTTCATATTAACCTTTTTAATAATTATACATGTTGTTCTTGAAATTAAATTTATCAACAACAAGACATGAAGAAATAATATCATGAAGAGCTTGTTTTTTTTCCGTGAATGCCGCAAGCAGATAACCGATTCCAAGAATAAAACCGGAAAGAAATTTACCAAAGTATCTTCCCGTAGCTTTAGCGAAAGAAATTCGGTTTCCATCCAAGTCCGTTACGATAATGCCAACTATTATTTTACCAAACGTGGCTTGTTTTGAAGAAGATTCCATAAATGCAAAGTATAACCACTCGAATATTATACTTAGTAAAACTATTATGATTATCACGATTACCACGGCCGACAACATTGCAACAGAAAATTCATCGTCCCAACTATGCTGATTTGCAACGGAAGTAAATTTTTCAAAATTACTGTCCTCCGTATTCATAATTATTCCAACCAAACCCAAAAACCAAATTGGTATAAACAGAATACTTGTTACAAAGCTTAAAATTAATTTATCGAGTATATAAGCAAGGAAGCGTTTCCAGAAGCCGGCGTAAGAAATGTTTTCGTTCATTGTTCACCTAGAATACAAATACAATATAATTATTGAAACGACAAGTGTAAATTAATTTATTGGGCTAATAAATAATAGAGCATGGATAAATCTTGATTATCATGATTTTTCATAAATGATCCAAATGAATCTGCATTCGCTTATTTTCAGCTATTAAAAATAAATCGATCTTTCAACTTCTGCCGAATGTATTTTCATATGAGAGAATTTTTGAAGAATATTGGAACCGATCCAGTTTTTCGAATCATATTCTCCGTGTACAAGAATTACACGGTTAGGATTTGTATGTTCAACAACTTTTAGCAAATCCTCTCTTTTGGAATGCGAGGTAAAATAAAATTTTTCCACATCACAACTAATTTTAATTTTTTCGCTGAATTCCCCAAGTTGTATTTCGCTGCCTTTTTTTGAGTTCATTACTTTAAAACCCGGAGTATTTTCATCCATGTAGCCCACGCCAAAAATTGCAAATCCTTCCTGTTTAAGCCAATAGTTCGCCAGTTTATAAGATAAAGTTCCTTCAATCATCATTCCGCTTGCGGCTAAAATTATACCCGGATTTTTTTTGAATTCATTAAAGTCGTCAATGCTAAACAAATCAATTTGCGGAATGTCTTTAAATTCAAAATCCGGCTCCGATCTATTTACAAGATATTTATTCCGGTCGTAAATTTTAGAAATTTGTTTTGCCACACCGCCGGTATAAATATTTGTTTCGGAAAGTTTTCCTTTTTGCATTAAATAGAAAATCGATGCTAAAATTTCTTGAGTCTTGCCGAGAGCGAAAACCGGGATTAAAACCGAACCGCCGCTATTCAAAATTTTATTGGCACTTTTTGCCAAACGCAGTAATTCACTTTGCCATGAACCGAGTTTTTCAGAATCGGTTGCGCCGTAAGTTGTTTCTAAAATCAATGCGTTAATATTTTTTACACTTTTTAATTCGGCTCCTTTCATTATGGATTGATCGGTTAAATTAATATCGCCGGTATAAAATATTTTACTACTATTGTGTTCAATTAAAACTCCAGCCGAACCGAGAATATGCCCGGCATCAATAAATTTTATTTTAATCGGCTCCGAAGATGTATGCCTCATCCCGGTTATTAATATTTCCTCGTCATATTTACTTTCTCGCATAAACCGAACAAGCAAATTAATTTCCTCGTGAGAATAGATTTTAAAGTTGGAATCAGGCAGTTCATTTTGTGCAAGTATGTTTACAGCATTGTGCAAAGTTATTTCAGCAAGTTCTCTGGTCTGCGGCGTTGCATAAATAATTACATGAGGAAATTTTTGAACAAGAAACGGCAGTGAACCGATATGATCTTGGTGGGCGTGCGAGATAAAAACAAAATCCAGCGGTAAATCTTTAAGTGGTTCAAAATTAGGTAGAGAATCGAAACCGGTTTTACGCGGATGGATTCCGCAATCGAGTAGAATTCCTGTCCCGTAAATATTTAGATAGAAACAACTCGCACCGATTTCATCCGCACCGCCAAGGGGTAAAAAATGTATCATTCAAATCCATCATAAAAAAAAACGAATCAATTCCTTTTGATGTTTCTCGAAAAATAAAAATAGTATTATATTTTTTCAGCTTTCAATTGTTTTCTCATTTCGCGGCGTTCGCGGTACAACTGCCCTATTTCCGCGCCAATAATAAAAATGCATGACGAATAAAAAACCCAAAGCAGTACAACAACAATCAAAACAAAAGCACCGTAAATTGCGCTCGATCCGAAAAAATGCCTTATATAATAACCGAAAATATTACGAGCGATTTCCCAAAGTAATGTCGTCCAAAACGCACTTAATAAAGCCACGCGTTTTTTTAATTTTTCATAAGGGATGAAATAAAAAAGTAAGAAGAACATCCCGAGCATAAATATTATCGAGATGATCCTTATTACCATGTCCATCAAATAATCCAAATTAAAACTGCTGAACAATTTGGTATTATCTGCTTCTTCCATAAAAATGCTTAATGCGGGAAGTATGAAAGTAGAAATTGTAATAAACAAAACTAGCAGTAAAACCATTCCGATATCTCTTAACAATCCGACAAAAGCATTTTTCTGAATTTGTGTATGAAAGATCTGATTGAGAATTGTTCTCATACTGGAAAAAATCCATGTTGATGTAAATATCAAACCGATAACACCAATGAAACCTGCAATAGTTTTATAAACAATTACTTCAGGCAGCCTGGTTTGTATTACACGCTTTGTGTATTCTGCATATGTCGGGTATGGAATTATTGTATCTATAATTTGACTGATTTGATTTTGAAGTGTTTGTGTATCAAAAATATTTCCGAGAAGAGAAAACATAAGAAGTATAAAAGGAATCATCCCCAAAAATAGAGAATATGAAATTCCCGCAGCGGAAAAGAAAAGATTGTGTTCGTCTATTCTTTTAATTAATCCGCCGAAATAATGCCTAAAAAACTCAACAATCTCTTTTAGTACGTTATGCGGTAAATAGCTCCGTACTTTTTTTAGAATTTTAAACTGTAGCATTTAACCGCCTATTGCATGATTCATTCTTTTCGAAATGGAATTGTAATACAAATCAGCTAATAGGTTTAATGAAAAATCATATTGGTCGTTAATTATAAGATCTTTTCCACCCGTTGTGCCTAGTAAAGTGTAAGGCGTAAAACTTTTTGATGCAATGTTTTCAAATTTTTCTTTGTTCTCTTCATCAACTGAAATTACAACTCTCGATTGACTTTCGGAGAAGAACGAGAAATCGTCGCGAGTTTTAACCGGCAATTTAACTTTTGCACCGATCATTTTTTCTTTATTGATAATACAGCATTCGGCAAGAGCCGTTATAATTCCTCCTTCGGAAATATCATGGGCAGAATTAATTATTTTTTCTTCAATCAGTTTTAAGATAAGAGAATGTAAATCTTTCTCGGCTTGAAGATCTATGCGCGGGATTTCCCCCGTTACAAGATCGTGCGCAATTTTTAGATATTCGCTGCCGCCGATTTCTTCATAATCTTCACCGAGTACATAAATAAAATTATTCTCCTCTTTGAATTCCGCAGTTGTAACTTTATCCAATCCTTCAATCAATCCAACCATTCCAATTACCGGAGTAGGATATACTGCCGTTTCAGGACTTTCATTGTAAAAACTAACATTGCCGCCGGTAACGGGCGTGTTAAAAAATCTGCATGCATCACCCATTCCTTCAATTGCTTTTTTAAAGCACCAGTACATTTCCGGTTTATATGGATTTCCGAAGTTCAAACAATTAGTGATGGCCAATGGAACGGCACCTGAACAAACAACATTACGCGCGGATTCTGCAACTGCAATCTTCGCTCCTTCTTTGGGATTGAGAAAAACATATCTTCCGTTACAATCCGTTTTGGCAGCAATGGCTTTGTCGGTATCTTTTATTAAAATTACAGCAGCATCTGATCCAGGTCCAACTATAGTATTCGTGCGTACCATTGAATCATATTGATCGTAAACCCATTGTTTAGAAGCGATGTTCGGTGACGAAAATATTTTTTCGAATATCTCGCCAATGTTTTGAGGTTCGGGCAATTTGTTTAAATCGAATTTGCGGGTTTCTTCAAGATATTTCGGTTCTTTAACATCGCGGTAATAAACCGGAACATTTCCGCCGAGAGCAAGTTCTTGCGGATTAATTTCTGCCTTTTTCTCGCCGTTATAATTAATGATTATTTTTTCTTCGTTGATAACTTCACCGACGATTTCACAATTCAAATCCCATTTGGAGAAAATTTCTTTGATCTTATCTTCGTAACCTTTTTTTGCAACAACGAGCATTCTTTCCTGACTTTCGGAAAGCATAATTTCGTAGGCGCTCATCCCGTCTTCGCGAAGAGGTACTTTATTAAGATCGATTATCATTCCCGATTCGCCTTTCGCACTCATTTCTGAAGTTGAGCAAGAAATTCCCGCAGCGCCCATATCCTGGATACCAACTATTAAATCCTGTTTGATAATTTCCAAAGTAGCTTCGAGCAAAAGCTTTTCTGTGAACGGATCGCCAGCTTGAACCGATGGGCGTTTCGATTCGGATTTTTCCGAAATTTCTTCCGACGCAAAAGTAGCGCCGTGAATTCCATCGCGCCCGGTTGAAGAACCGACAATCATTACCGGGTTACCTTTTCCCTTTGCAACAGCAGAAACAACATAACGCGTATCAACAATTCCAATAGCCATCGCGTTTACAAGCGGGTTTGTTCTGTATGAATCATCAAAATAAACTTCTCCGGCTACTGTCGGCACGCCGAAACAATTTCCGTAATCGCCAATACCTTTTACAACTCCTTCAAAAAGATATCTTGTACGCGCGTCGTCGAGTGTGCCGAAACGTAAAGAATTCAATGCTGCAATAGGACGTGCGCCCATAGTAAAAATATCGCGTAAAATTCCGCCTACCCCGGTAGCGGCACCCTGGTATGGTTCTACCGCCGAAGGATGATTATGGCTTTCTATTTTAAATGCAATTGCAAGTCCGTCGCCAATATCAACTAATCCGGCATTTTCTTCGCCTGCGCCGACCAATAATCTGCCGCCGCTTCTCGGTAATGTTTTTAATAATGCAATAGAGTTTTTATAACTGCAATGTTCACTCCACATTACGCTGAAAATGCCAAGCTCGGTAAAAGAGGGTATTCTGCCAAGTCGATCACAAATCCAGCCGTATTCTTCTTCGGTTAATCCGTGCTCTAATGCCAATTGTAAATTTACTTCGGGTTCTTTCATAATTTTATTCAATAGTTAATAAATTCTAATTGTAATATAAGATTTTTTTTGCGCGCTCTAAAATTCTTTTAGTCCTTAAAAAGTAACGTTTGAATATATTATCAATATTTCAAGATTTTGTTTCATAATTGCTACTAACGATAAACCTTTCTATTTTTTAACCGTCTTAAATTAGCGGAACTTAAAATCAAGCGTGGGTTACTAATGCAAAAAAACTTTTCCACACACAAATACTGGATTGCGGCTGGTTTAATATTAATTACCGCAATTATACTTGTTTATCCTAATGCCACTTATAATAGTCTAAACATGAATGTAACCCGTCCCGAGGCAATTTCTATTGCAAAGGATTTTTTGAGAAAGCAGAATATTAAAGCCGAAGGTTACTATGAAGAAGCTTTTTTAGACAATTCCCCGGTAGAAGTTAGATACATATTAAAAAAACTTGGTGCTAAAGAATTTAAAGAATACCAAAAAGATAAAAAGTGGGCACTTCTCGGCTGGCAGGTTATGCTTCACCAAAATTTACCGAGACAAATGAAGCAAACTACAATCCTTGTAGATGTATCGAATAATGGAAAAGTTTTTGGTTTTAGAAATATAATGCCGGATACAATAACGCTCCCTTCGGTTTCAAAAACCGAAGCAACAAAAATAATAAGTGAATACCTCGCAAACGAAATTGGTGAGGAATTTAATAGGTACAAATTAATTGAATCCAAAGAAGAGAATTTTAGAAATAGAACGGATTATAGTTTCCGTTTTGAAAAAGACGAACCAAGTCTTAATGCAAAAATAATAATTACAGCGGAAGTGTCCGGTAATACAATAGCAAGTTATCATCACTATTTCGAAGTGCCTCAAAGCGACCGCGAATATTTTGAAGCAATAGAAGCGATTTATGGAACTATATCCGTAATCTTTGTAATATTTTTAATACTGCTTGCGTTTTTCCTATTCTTAAAAAAATATCATCAAGGCGAAATTTGGGTGAGCGCAGGAAGATCATTTTTTATTCTCTATTTCATTTTAACTCTGGTTTCACTTATTAATTATTGGCCCGGACTCGGGCAAGGCACTTCTCTGGGAGATGTATCCTTCATCAATATTAGAATTATTATGTTTTTAATATACGGATTGATTTTCAACTTTTTTATTGCATTGCTTGTTTTTGCCGCTTGGTCTGTTGGTGAATCTTATGCAAGAAGTCTATGGCCTAATAAACTAAAAGGAGTTGACGCTTTTATTAAAGGACATTTTTATTCAATTGATACGGGTTCTTCTTTGATGAAAGGATTTGTACTCGGCGCGGCGCTCGCTTTAAGCTATTTAGTTGTGGGGGTAATTTTCAATCAGCCGAATACGAAAATATTTTTATCGCCCACCGGTTTATACGAACCATTTGTTACATGGCTCCCGACCGCATCAATAATACTAGATTCTGTAACAAATGCTTCTCTTGCAGGAATAGCCGTTACATTCTTTATAGTCAATATCTCATATCAACGATGGAAGAAAAAATGGATATCAATTATTCTTGCAGGAATTGTTACGATGCTTGGATATGTAATTGCATCCACACCGCCGTCGTTGAATAATTTTGGGATTAATTTATTAGCCGGTTTTATCTTCGGCTGCGGAATTGCTTACATATATTTCTTATTCGATCTGTTAACAATTATAAGCTTACATTTTCATGCAGCGGTAATCTCTAAAGGATATGCGCTTTATGCATCACACAATCTTTTTTATGAATGGAATTTTATTTTTCTTGCCGCGGCACTTTTACTAACCCCGTTGCTTTATGTAATGAGTAGAATAAAAAAAGAAGAATTTGAATTGGAGAATTTTGGAATACCTTCGCATGTAAAAAGGATTTCAGAAAGAGAACGTTTGAAAAAAGAAATGGAAATTGCGGCAAAAGTGCAGTTGAGTTTATTACCGAAGGAAGAACCGGAAATTCCAGGTTACGAAATTTCGAGTATTAGCATTCCTGCCGTTGAAGCAGGCGGAGATTATTTTGATTTTGTAAAACTCAGCAACAATAAATTAGGCATTGCGATTGGGGACGTTTCGGGCAAAGGAGTCGGCGCCGCAATTTACATGACTTTAACAAAAGGAATTTTGCAGGCACATGCTGAGGAAGATACATCACCGCGTAATGTTCTTGCAAAAGTAAACAGGCTTCTTTATAAAACTATTGAAAAAAATTCCTTTGTAAGTATGTTCTATGCAATTCTCGATGTCAGCAAGAATAAAATTATGTATTCACGCGCCGGGCACAATCCGGGAATTCTATGCAGCCAGGTTGACGGAGGTACAAAATTACTTTTCAGTAAAGGTATGGCTCTTGGTTTGGAAGAAGGTTCTATATTCACTTCTACATTGAAAGAAGAAGAAATTGACATAGCAACGGGCGATGTTTTTGTTTTGTACACAGACGGCTTTACGGAAGCTATGAATGAAAAAGAAGAACTATACGGTGAAGAAAAATTAATCTCTTTGATAAAAAACAACAGAAATCTTAGCGCCAACGATTTGTTAAATCTTGTTTTGAAAGATGTGAATAAGTTTGTTGATAATTATCCTCAGCACGATGACATGACTATGCTTATCTTAAAGAGGATTTAATTTGTAAAAAGATGTTTAGAGGAAAAATCCGGATCGCATGTTAAATGTACACCGAGTTTTCTTAAGCCGCCTTCGTCTCCACGTGTGGGAATATGGGTAATATGTACTTCGCAGCCATCGAGTTCTTTTAATTTTTCCAACGCCATTTGTGCTGCGGGGTTTGAAATAGCACTTATACTTAATGCAATTAAAGTTTCTTCAAGATCAAGACTTACAACTCTTCCATTTAATATTTCTTTTTTTAAATGTTTTATTGAATTCATTATGTTCGGCGGAAGAAGCTGTAAGTTATCTGGCAAACCGGCCAAATGTTTTGACGCATTTAAAATTAAACTCGAAACGGAATGCATCAGCGGCGAATTTTTTCCTGTAATAATAGTGCCGTCGTTCAATTCAATTGCAGCGCCAACAAAAAAACCTTCATTACCCTTACCGTTTTTTTCCGCTTGAAGAGCTGCCTCTCTTGCAAATTGAACAACCTTTCTATCCTCGGTTTTAGCGCCGATATTTTTCATAATCATTTCCGATCTTTGTAAAGTTTCAGCATCAACAAAACCCATTGCATATTCTGTCGCACATCTAAAATATCTTCTTATAATTTCTTGATGTGCCGCCTGTTGTACAACTTCGTCGTTAATTATTCCAAAGCCTGCGCGGTTCACTCCCATGTCTGTTGGTGATTTATAAAATGATTCCTCACCGGTTATTTTTTCGATAATTCTTTTTAATAATGGGAAAGCTTCAATGTCACGGTTATAGTTCACAGTTTTTTCATTATACGCTTCGAGATGATGATGATCGATCAAGTTAACATCTTTAAGATCGACAGTTGCCGCTTCATAAGCAGCGTTTACTTTGTGATTGAGAGGCAAATTCCAAATTGGGAAAGTTTCAAATTTTGCATATCCCGCTTTAACTCCTCTTTTATACTCATGATAAAATTGGCTGAGACATGTTGCAAGTTTTCCGCTGCCTGGCCCGGGTCCTGTAACGATAACTATCGGTTTTGTTGTTTCTATATAATCATTTTCACCATAGCCTTCATCGCTGACAATCATATCAACATTATTCGGATATCCTTTTGTGGCTTTATGCGTGTAAACTTTTACGCCTCTTCTTTCCAATTTATTTTTGAATGCTTTTGCCGAAGGTTGGTCGTCATAACGTGTAATCACAACGGCATTTATTTTTATTCCCCATTCACGAAAATCATCAATAGTTTTAAGTGCGTCTGAATCGTATGTAATTCCAAAATCCGCACGGACTTTTTTTCTTTCAATATCACCGGCATAAATGCAAAGTATTACATCAATGTCGTCTTTTAATTTTTGAAGTAGCCGCATTTTTACATTGGGATCAAAGCCGGGTAAAACACGTGCGGCATGGTAATCGAATAAAAGTTTGCCTCCGAATTCAAGATATAATTTGCTGTTAAATCGCTCTACTCTTTTTAAAATTTCAGCCGTCTGCTCGTTTAAATATTTCTCATTATCGAAACCGGGAGTTTTAAGCATTTTTTATCCTCAATGTGGAACTAAGATAAGTCACAAGAACTGCTTTCAAAAATAAAAATAAAATGGATATTTACATATTGTTTAGTGTAGAAGCCGAAAAATATTATTAGGGGGATTGAAGAAAATTATTCAATTGAATTATAGCATAGAGCTCGAATTTAATTTTTCCAATTTACAATTGTATTTGCAAATACTTCTTTTTCCCCGAGCAAATCTTTGATTGTAATTATAATTTCATACCTGCCCGGCTCGTTTCGGCTGAGATCGAGCTGCAAATAAATTTGAGGATCGGTTTCAAGCGTTTTATAATTTGAAGTTAGAGTAATCTCTTCGTTTTTCCCGATGCCTAAAAATTTTATAACGGCAGTTGCGGCATTTTCCAAATCACTGCTTGGTTTTTCTTCATATTCTCTTATTGAAATTTTTTGTTCGAAATTTGTCAATCCCTCAGCATCTTTTTTGAGATTGTAAACTTCATAGTAAATAAACAACGGCTCATCCTTTGTAAATTCTTCGGAAGGATTTGGAATTATATTAATTCCTCTTCGATTTATTGAAACAATTTTTGAAGAATCTGTTCCTGAATAATTAGCAAGAAGAACGTCGCTGATATCCAATCTTTGTGGATTGAATTTTTTTATTTTAAGATCGCTTCTATCTGCAAAAGTACCTTTGTCGGGTTCACGAATAATTTCAAACGAAGCATATCCCGAATCTGATCGTGCAATAGTATGTAATATTTTGGTCAGCATCTTCACATCGCCTTTTTTAATTTCGAAAGAAGATAAATTTCTAAATTGTTCTTCATAGTTTTTGTCGAAGAAGAAAAGCCCCGTATTATATTTTATAGCGGAATCGTTCTTTCCGAACAGAGAATCGGGAGTTGATAAGCTATAATTAACGTAAAGATCTGTATGATTTCTCCTTTCAAAATTTTTAAATTGCGCGAAAGAATATTCAACATCGAATTTTGGACCTTCGAATTTGGGATCATAAAAAGTGTGCTGTACCCTTCTAAGATTTTCTATGAAAAATTGAGTATCGCCCGCAAACTGCGTATGAAGTTTGCTTTTGGGAGCGTCGGGTGCGCTGAATTGATAATTGCCCGATGATGCCATGTCTGTAAATCCCAATGTCATTTCTTTATAATTCCAAACCTCGGTTTTTACATTCACTCCGGTGCTTTCCATACTTGGACGAATCCTCATAAAATTCAACGGTTCGCCGTAACGTAACACCGCTTCACCTCGGTCCGTTTTCCAACCCGGCTTCGCAAGTCTGGGCAATGTAAAATTAAGTTGTGCAAACGCTACACGCGAATAATGTTCAAGCAGTCTTTCATTATAATCAGTCATGTAAAGCGGATCGAAAAATTTCCAATATGCATTTATAAACTGCCGTAGTTCATAATCGCTAAAATTTTCAACAATGTTTTCGAAAGCCGGTTCAATCAAAAATTTTACGGAGTTGAATGTAAAATCCAAACGTTCATCTTCATTCATCATGCTCAGCGCCGTTTTATATTCTTCGTAACTTTCTCTGATTTTGTGTGTTTTGTATTTTAAAAGTCCCAAACACAAATGAATATCCTTATCGTTTTTATTTACTAGTACTAAACAATTTAGCAAGGGAATTCCTTTTCCGGGCTCTCCGATCTTTTCATAAAGAAGTGCAAGTTTTAAATTAGCATCATAATTAGTTGAATCAATTTGTAACACGGTTTGATAATATTTTTCAGCTTCATTAAAATCTTCCAAAGCATATTCCTGCAGACTCCCGTAAAATTCATCGCTCATTTTGCGTACTGAATTGTTGTATTCTGTAAAATCCTCATCTTTTAATTTACCGAGATTCAACCACGCATCGATGAACATACTGTCAAGTGCAATTATTCGCTTAAATTCTGCTTCGGAACTTCGCCGGGCAAAATCTTTCATTAATGAAGCGAAAGCTATTCCGTATTCAATATTCTGAGGTTCTATTAGAACTGCCTTTCTAAAATGTTCATAAGCTTTGTTTCGATAGTTAAAGGTATTGCGGTTAAGATAAATTTTGGCGAGTGAAAAATTTGAAGCTGCATCGTTATATCTTTGTATTGATTCTTGAAAATATTTTTCAGCTTTTAGTGTATCTTTTGCTTTTAGCGCTTCAATTCCTTTTTGATAACTTGCTGTTTTTTCTTCGCCATCATTTATATTTGCATTAGAGTTATTAGTAAATAAAAAGATGATAAATGCCAATACAAACGGATAGTAAAAAGCTTTATTTGATTTATTTTGATTCATTATCGTTAACACGTTTGTATTGAACTTAGCAACAATAAAAAGGAAAATCAATTCAAAATCCTGATCAATTATTTTTTAAAAATTCTTATGATTACTGCAACCTTATTTATAAAGAGTCCGTCTAAAAAACAGAAAGAGAGAGACATAATGAAAAAATTTTTTACTGTAATACTGCTTTTACCGGTGTTAATTAACGCAGCAAATGAAGATAAAACCATGTCTCTAAAAAAAATAAACGAGCCGATTAAAATAGACGGCAATATAGATGCTTTATGGTCGAATGCCGATTCGGTAGACAATTTTTTCCAACTTGCACCGTTTTACGGAAAGGAACCATCAAAGAGAACATACGCAAAAGTCTTGACCACAGATAATTCTCTTTATTGTTTAATAGTTAGTTTCGACGATAGAAAAAATATTCAGAACACAACCGGTAAATTGGATGAATTTGCAGGAGATGTAGTTTCAATTATGTTCGATACATTCGGCGATAAACGTTCAGCTTATAAATTTGCGGTAAGTGCTTCGGGAGTTCGAATGGATTGCCGACTTCTCGACGACGCGCGCAACCGAGATTACAGCTGGGACGGCATTTGGTTTTCCGACGCAAAAATTTACGACTGGGGTTTTGTCGTTGAAATGGAAATTCCATACAAATCGATTCAGTACAACGAAGAATTGAATTTTTGGGGATTGGATTTTGACAGGTGGCGCCCGCAAGATGCTGAAGATTTATATTGGTGCAATTACGAGCAGAACGAAGGACAACGCATTTCAAAATTCGGCAAACTATTGTTCGAAGATTTCAAACCTTCAATAAAGGGTTTGAATCTTGAATTCTACCCGACTGCATTCGGAAAAATTACTTATCTCGATGATGGGAAATATAAAGTTGACCCGAATGCCGGGCTCGATATTTTTTACAATCCTTCCCCCCAATTAACTTTGCAGGCAACTGCTAATCCAGACTTTGCTCAGATTGAAGCTGATCCCTATTCATTTAATATTTCGCGTTACGAATCTTACTTTTCCGAAAAACGGCCTTTCTTCACTCAAGGCAACGAAATCTTTATGCCATCAGGCAAACAAAGAAATACCGGTTTTTATAGTCCTCTCGAACTTTTTTATTCAAGAAGAATCGGTAAAAAATTAGCAGATGGTTCCGAAGTACCGATTACATTTGGTACAAAAGCATTTGGCAGAATTGACGATTGGGAATACGGCGGTTTTGTAGCGAGAACCCCAAGTAAGGATTATGATAATAATGGTTCTTCCAAAACAGAGCCGGAAGCAACTTTTATTTCCGGCAGAATTAAAAAAACAATCGGCGATAACTCAAATATCGGCGTGTTGTTTGTAAGTAAACAGTCAATGAATAAAACAGACGGTGTTATTGATATCGACGGCGCGTTGAGAGAATCCAATTGGCAGCTTTCATATCAATTTGCCAGATCAATTAATAATTCAGAAGGCGGTTATGCTGCTTCAGCAGGGTTTACCAAGTTAAGTGATACATGGCTTACATATTTGCGCGGAAGAACCATAACTAATGATTTTAATGTTGACCAGGTTGGTTTTGTGCCGTGGAAAGGTACTTCGCAAATGGTTGGAATAACAGGACCAGTCTGGTATCCTGAAAAAGGTGCCGTTTCGCAAGTGTTGATTTATACCGGACCAATTTTATATCACGAAGAAGTCGATAAGTTTACAGATTACGGTTGGATATTCGGTTATAATATGCAGTTCCGCAGCAACTGGGGTTTTGAAATTGAATTGGATATAATTAAAGCAAAAGACTCCGATGTAAAATATGATAACAATACACTCAGCTTAAGTTCGTGGTATAATATTAGTCCAAGGTGGAGCGGCAACTTATACGGCGGATATGAAAAAACATATAACTTTTTACGTGAGTATCTTTCATTTTATTCATGGGCCGGAATTGAATTTTCATGGAAAGCAGCAAGTATAGTTCAGCTTGGAACATCATTCGATATGTGGATTGAAGGAAATCCTAATAATGACATAGAAGAAATAACTTACAACGCACGTCCGTGGGTTTCTGTTACACCTATTAACGATCTCAACTTTTACATTTATGTAGATAATTTGTATTTGCGATCGACTCAACAAATGGAAAGAATTTTTCTCGGTGCATTGTTCTCATATCAATTTTCACCAAAAAGTTGGATTTACCTTGCATTAAATGAAGCGCGAGATAGAAATAATACCGAAAGAAATATGAATCTGACTGATCGCGTAAGCGTATTCAAAATAAAATATCTTTATTACTTATAAAGTTGCCCATCCAAAATAGTGTCGAGGATATTTTGATGTTTGAGTATTCTCGACACTCATTTCTTTTTAATAGATATTTCAGCAATGCAGAAATAATTTCACTTTCTAATTTATTTTGTAAAACATTTGTAATTTAGAAAAGCCAATCTAGAGGGTATTGAAATGGCTTACAGATTTATAGAGCACTCGGCTGACATAGCCGCGGAAATTGAGGCAATTACAATTGAAGATTTGTTTTCACTTTCGTGCCATGCCTGGCGCGATGCCGCGGTTGAAAGTATAGACGTTTCTTCAACAGAATGGAAATTCTTGTACTTTAAAGCCGGCACTTTGGAAGAACTTCTCTCCGAATTGTTGAATGAAATAAACAGGTTGTTGTTTTCAGGGGATTGGATTATTAATTCTATTGATGACATGAAAATAGTATTCGAAGAAAATGAAATAAAATTATACGCAGATATTTACGGCTCACCCTTTAATTCTGAAAACTTTACTATAAAACAAGAAATAAAAATCATCACCGTTGGTAAAGAACAAATTAAAAAGATTGATGATATGTATAAAACACAAATTATGTTCAAGCTATAGAAACAAATCGACCTAATTTTTTCTCATTGATAATCTTGTATTCATTCAATACTTTGCCTCGGCAAAATTTTTCAAAACTATCCATATAAAACTTGTGTGCAGAGTTTCATTTCATATTTCATCAAACCATTTATTAGAGACCTTTGAAAAAAATTGTTTGTCATTTCGATCCCGATTTATCGGGAGAGCTTACCTCGTCTCCGACGAGTCGGAGCGGGAAATCTTTAATTTTAATAAGATTTCTCAGTCGTTTCGCTCCTTCGAAATGACATTTTTGCATTTTGCGTATGTATCTAATATTCAATTCAACAAATAACAATGAATTCAAAATCTCACTTGGAAGGCAATATGAAGACTAAAAAATCTTTATTCTTATTATTTTTAATTCCAACCCTACTATTCTCTCAAGGTGAAGCCGCATTTCCGTTTTTAACATTGCAGCAATCCACGATGTTAATGGGTGCCGGTCAGATAGGTGCCGCGTTACAAATGAAAGAAGCTTCGGGATTTTATTTTAACCCGGCACAACTCGGTTATTTTTCAAGAGAAGACAATATTGCAGTTTTTGCAATGCCCGAAAAAACAAAATGGCTTCCACACTATTTTGGAAATATTAGTTTTAATTCATACGGTCTAGCTGCAGGAAATAATTTTAACAAATCTTCCGGACTTCCTCTTTCCGTCGGAGTAGGTTACATTCATAACAAATTTGATTATGGAGAATACATACAGTACAATCCTAACGGAACATATCAAAAATATAACAGCTATGATTCATTCGATTACTTTGGTGTCGGCGCCGGTTACGATGTAGGTATAGTTTTAAATGCTGGGATAGCTTATAAACATTTTGCATCATCAATACCGTTCACAAACGAAACCGGATACACTTCAATAAAAAAATATAACGGCAGCGCATTCGATTTTGGATTTATGATGAATGCTCCTCTGTCAAAATTATTATTTGATGATGTTAGAATTATTTTGGATGAGTATTCTATAATTAAACCAAATTTTGATTTTACTGTCGGCTACTCTTTAACAAACTACGGAGATGAAATATATTTTGTCGATCCGACGCAAAAAGATCCAATAGCAAGGACTGCACGTCTTGGATACACAATAGGTTTATCAGCCGATCTTGTACTCAAACAAACAAAAATTACAATTGTTGATTATTCATTCACTGCTGAAGCTGAGGATATTTTAATCAATAGAACCAATAATTTCGATTTGAGCTACGATAATATTTTCGGAAAAATCACTATAGGCAAACATCTAATTAATTTGAACGGCGACCAATCCGTTGTCGTTCACAAAGGACATATTTTAAGATTATTCGATACAGTAATAATTACCACTGGACGGTATAATGGTCGAGGTTTTGCTAATATTAAATCGAATGGACTCGGTATATCATTGGAAGGAATTTTCAAGATGCTTAATTCAGCAAGCAACAATACTCTACTCAGCTATATAACTAAAAATTTTAATGTTGAATACTATACATCTACAAACTTCTTGGATTCAGAATTGGAAACCGATTTCAAATCAATAATACTATATTTTAGAGGCATCAACTTGTAATTATATTAATAAACCCGGCGAATTCCGGTTTTTATTTTTACTTAATCAGCTTATTATTTTTAAATAACCTTTTGAGCTTTCATTCTATTCTAATAAATTAATAATGCTAATTATAGAATGAGAATAAAATGAAATCTACAATTAACGGTTTATCGGTAAATACATGCGGCAGTCCCAAAAGACAATCAATTATTTTTATACACGGCTTTCCATACGATCATACAATGTGGGAAAACCAGGTTGAATTATTGAAGAATGATTATTACTGTATTGCTTACGATGTTCGCGGACTCGGCGAAAGCTATGTTGGCGACGGGCAATATATGATGGAGTTTTTTGTTGACGATCTTTTTTCGATTATCAAAGAATTAAAATTGCGGAAACCAATTCTTTGCGGTTTATCCATGGGCGGATATATTGCTTTGAGAGCGGTTGAGAAAAATCAAAACGCATTTGGCGGATTAATTTTATGCGATACACGTTCCGATGCCGACGACAACGCAGGCAAATTAAAACGTGCCGAAAATATAAATATGATTAACACTGAAGGCATTGTTAAATTTTGCAATATGTTTGTTACAAATACATTTGCCGAAGAAACTCCTATAGAAGACGAAAAATTGTATTCAAAAATACTTAACAAAACATATTCGCAAAATCCAACCGGCGTTAAAGGTTGTATTATTGCAATCGGCAGCCGTACGGATACAACTCCTTTTCTTACTAAAATAATACTTCCAACATTGGTAATAGTCGGTTCGTTCGATAAATTAACACCGCCTCCGCTAATGAGGTCAATGGCAGAGAAAATTCCGGATTCGGAATTGGGGATTATTCCTCGTGCTGGACACATGACTCCGCTGGAGAATCCTGATGCGGTTAATGATTTGATTGTTGGATTTTTAAAAAGAAGAATACTTTAATTTGTATTGGAGGCAAGATTTGCCTCCGCTACAAAATTTCTAATTTGTCAATTTATCAATCGGCTTAAAATTCTTGTCTGGTTTGGCGGTTTTTACTTCCTGTGTTTTCTTTTTTTCGGGCGGTGTAGCACTCTCAATGGGTTTATAATTTTCTTCCACCTGTGAATTTGTGGTCTGTGAACTAACAGGTATTTTAATTGTCGAGTTCATAACACTGTCAATCGGTTCAAAATTTTTATTTGGTTCCGGTTTTGCAACTTCATTTTTCTTTTTGAATTCAATTTCTGGCAGGTTGTTTTTTATTTCATCAATCTTACTTTCTACTTTAAATCTGTAAAACCAAATATCATTAAGCCAGCCAACACTTGATGCAACGGAGCCGAATGTCAAAACAATAGAACAAAACACTGGAATAATATAACCCAATATCCAGCGTACAAACTTAGCATAAATTCCAGCTTCGATACTTGCTACAATTCCCCCGACTTCTTTTTTCAATGCTTTAGCGATTGCGCCTGTTTTTCTTGTAGTGAGAATTATCGAAATTGCGAGAAGCCAGCATATTATACTGCCGATTGAAAAACCCGCGGCGGATAATGACGATGAACCCGAACCGAGAGCGCCGACAATCACTACAGTAAAAAAAACTAAAAATATCGCAAGCCGTCTGTCAATCGCTTTTTCTAGAAATGCCAATTCTTCAACACCGCTGCTCTCGGCATTAATATTTCCAGTTTGATTATAATTTTTATAAAATCTTGGCATATTTTCACTTAATAAAAATTAACCGTGTGATCAACAAATTTCCCGTTCTCGTAAACGAACTTTGCACTGAAAAATTTATCCCCCATCAACCAAGGAATAAAAATTGAATCGCCTTCCCATAAATTCAAATCAAGAAGTTTCTCATCTGCAATCCATTCAAGCTTTCCTTCATGAGAATCAATTAATTCACCGTTGAATTCACTTGCAGTAAAAAGAAAAACATACCAATCCTTTTTACCGTCGAACATGGGGAACGTAATAAATCCATGAAGCCTAGGATTTTTAATCAGCAAACCGCTCTCCTCTTTAACTTCGCGGATTACACACTCTTCGGGAGTTTCTCCGTGCTCAAATTTTCCGCCGAGCCCGTTCCATTTTCCTTCGTGAAAGTCGTTCTTCTTTTTAATACGATGAAGCATTAAAGTTTTATTTTCACTTCTAACATAACAAAGAGTTGCAAGCTGCAAGAAATTTTCCCTTTCTAAACTAATACTGTTTTAATTAAGGATTTATCGATTCAGAAAGAATTTCAGAAATTTCATCAAGTTCGTCAAGAAACCATTTTACTTTTTCCGGCTTCGCGCGTTTGCTGTCGCGGACAAGTGCAAGCCAAAGTTTACATTCATTTGCGGATTTAAGCGAAAGCGATGTGTAATTGTTCAAATCTTTTTTAGTTGCAGCCGCAGTCGCTTCAATGTAATTACTGATTACATTCGTACCGCAGCTGAAAAGTTCATCTCCGATTCTCTGCGAAACATTATCCTTCGGCAGGTGATCGATAAACTCGATAAGTTTTAACGTAAAAAAATAAAGACGTTTTCTAAATTCCCCGCGGTGAGTTTCTTTAGCCAAGTTGTCTCCTATTTGCTCATTCCAAGATAAACGTCTTTTAACAAATAATTTTTCACGTAATCCGAAACACCTTCGTCAACATTCATTATCGGTTTACTATAACCGGCGTTCCTAATTTTACTAAGATCCGCTTGTGTAAAGTACTGATATTTTCCGCGTATATCTTCAGGCATTTCTGTAAACTCAATATTCACCGGTTTGCCGACGGCATTGAACAAAGCTGTAACGAGTTCAATCCATGTTTGTGCTTTGCCGGTTCCAACATTGAATAAACCGTTTACATTTTCGTTCTCAAGAAAATACAAAGTCATATCAACGGCATCTTTCACGTAAATAAAATCTCTTCTCTGCTCACCGTCTTTATATTCCTGTTTATAGGATTTAAAAAGCTTTACTTTACCGATGTCGCGTATCTGTTCAAAAGCTTTGTGAACAACGCTGCGCATATCGCCTTTGTGATATTCATTCGGCCCGTACACGTTAAAATATTTTAGTCCGACAACTTTATCCGTCATTGCATTCCGCTTAATCCACAAATCAAAAAGATGTTTTGAATAGCCGTACATGTTTAACGGGCGCAATACATTTAATTTTGATTCATCGTCGTCGTAGCCCTCGAAACCATCGCCGTAAGTTGCCGCAGATGATGCATAAATAAACCGCACATCGTTACCAAGCGAAAATTTTGCCAGTTCCTGCGAATAATGAACATTATTGTCCATCAAAAAGTCTGCGTCTTTTTCGGTTGTAGCAGAACACGCGCCAAGATGAATTATTGCATTTGCTTTGAAAGGAACTGCACGTTGAAGAATCATTCTCATAAAATCATCTTTATGAATGAAGTCGGCATACTTAAGCCCGTTTAGGTTTTTCCATTTATCGTCTTTGCCAAGTTCGTCAATAATGACAATCTTATCGTTACCCATCTGATTAAGTTTCCAAACAACCGCACTTCCAATAAATCCAGCCCCGCCTGTTACAACTATCATATCGTTCTCATTTATTTATTATATTTGAGCGAAAATTAATGAGATATTTTTTTGAATCAAAACTTCTTATGCCTTGGACGAATAAAATATCAAGTTAATTAGTGCCGTTGCTTTTGGGTTCAATCTTATCGTTCTTAGTTTTTAATGAATAAGAGTAAGCGAAAGCTGGCAAATAGTTATTTCCTATCACTTTTATGAAAGAAATATTTTGATGGTTGACATGTTCAATGAACTAAAAAAACTTTTAGAAAAAAGAATTTTGATGCTCGATGGGCCGAAAGGAACATTGGTACAAAACTATAAATTATCAGAAGCCGATTTTAGAGGTGAAAGATTTAAAGATCATTCTGTGGATTTAAAGGGCAACAACGATATCCTCGTTCTCACTCAGCCTGAAATTATTAAAAATATTCACCGCGCTCATTTGGAAGCCGGTTCCGATTTTGTAGGGACGAATACATTTAACGGTACTGCAATTTCTCAATCCGATTACAAGACAGAGCATTTGGTTTATGAAATAAATTTTCAAGCGGCTAAACTTGCCCGCGAGGCGGCGGACGAATTCACAAATAAAAATCCGGATAAACCAAGATTTGTTACCGGCTCAATGGGTCCGACAAATAAAACGTTATCAATGTCGCCGGATGTGAATGACCCCGGTTACCGTGCCGTAACATTCGATCAAATTAAAGATGCATACATTGAACAAGCACGCGGCTTGATTGACGGTGGTGCCGACGTCCTTTTGGTAGAAACAATTTTCGATACACTCAACGCAAAAGCTGCTGTTTATGGAATAATGGAATATTGCGAACAAACGGGAAAAGAAATTCCAATAATGATTTCGGGAACAGTTGTCGATCAAAGCGGAAGGACACTTTCGGGGCAAAACACCGAAGCTTTTTGGATTTCTATTTCGCATACAAAAAATTTATTAAGTGTCGGATTGAATTGTTCGCTCGGACCTTCGCAGATGCGCCCGTATATAGCAGAGCTTTCTAAAATTGCTAATGTTCCAATCAGCATTTATCCAAACGCCGGCCTGCCGAATGAATTCGGCGGCTATGATGAATCACCGGAAGCAATGGCAAGAGTACTGGAAGATTTTGCAAAACTCGGTTATTTAAATATTATCGGCGGATGCTGCGGCACAACACCCGATCATATCAAAGCATTTAGTGAAGTTGCAAAAAAATATCCCCCGCGTAAAATTCCCGAAGTTCAGCCGTATTTAAGATTGAGCGGATTGGAACCGTTGATTTATAGGCCTGAAACTAACTTCATAAATATCGGTGAGCGCACAAATGTTACAGGTTCAAAAAAATTCGCACGACTTATTAAAGAAAACAAATTTGAAGAAGCTTTATCAGTTGCCCGTGATCAAGTAGAAAACGGGGCGCAGGTTATTGATATAAATATGGATGAAGGATTAATCGATTCCGAAAAAGTGATGCCGAAATTTCTAAATCTCCTTGCCGCTGAACCGGATATTTCTAAAGTGCCGGTAATGCTTGATTCGTCCAAATGGAGCGTTATTGAAGCAGGACTAAAATGTCTGCAGGGAAAAGGAATTGTCAATTCTATATCAATGAAAGAAGGCGAGGAAATTTTTAAAGAGCATGCAAGAAAAGTTTTAAAGTATGGCGCTGCTGTAATTGTGATGGCTTTCGATGAACAAGGACAAGCCGATACTTACGAAAGAAAAATTCGAATTTGCGAACGCGCTTATAAAATTTTAACCGAAGAAATCGGGTTCCCTCCGCAGGATATAATTTTCGATCCAAACATTTTTGCTATCGCAACTGGAATTGAAGAACACAATAATTATGCTGTTAATTATATCGAAGCAGTACGTTGGATAAAGAAACATCTACCGCTTTCAAAGATTAGCGGTGGAGTAAGCAACATTTCATTTTCATTTAGAGGTAATGATGTTGTGCGCGAGGCAATGCACTCGGCATTCCTTTATCACGCAATTGAAGCGGGAATGGATATGGGAATAGTTAACGCAGGCCAGCTTGCAGTTTATGAAGAAATCCCAAAAGAGCTTTTGGAAAAAGTTGAAGATGTTATTTTAAACCGTAAACCGGATGCAACAGAAAGATTAACCGAATTTGCTAACACAGTTTCCAAAGGTGCTAAAAAAGAAATTGAAACCGAAGAATGGCGCAACGCCCCGGTTGAAGAAAGATTAAAACACGCATTGATTAAAGGTGTGGTTGACTTTATAGACAGCGATACTGAAGAAGCGCGCAAGCAATTTAAACATGCACTCGATGTAATTGAAGGACCGTTAATGGATGCAATGAATGTTGTCGGCGATCTTTTCGGTTCCGGTAAAATGTTTTTACCGCAGGTAGTAAAAAGTGCGCGTGTGATGAAAAAAGCTGTGGCTTATTTAATACCGTTTATTGAGGAAGAGAAATCCAAAGCAGGCGATACAAAATCCAATGGATTAATTTTAATGGCAACTGTAAAGGGCGATGTGCACGACATTGGAAAAAATATTGTTGGCGTTGTTCTCGGCTGCAATAATTATGATGTAATTGATCTTGGGGTGATGGTTCCGGCGGAAAAAATTTTATCAACCGCAATTGAAAAAAATGTTGATATAATAGGTTTGAGCGGATTGATAACTCCATCTCTCGATGAAATGGTAAACGTAGCGCAGGAAATGGAACGACGCGGATTAAAAATTCCGTTGCTCATCGGCGGAGCAACAACATCGCGGGTACATACCGCGGTTAAAATAGCACCGCAGTATTCGCAATCGGTTACACATGTTTTGGATGCATCAAAAAGCGTTGGTGTAGTAAGCAATTTATTAAGTAAAGATTTCAAGGACAGTTTTGTAGAAAAAATAAAGAACGAATATGAAGAATTGCGGGAGAATCATTTCAAAAAACAAGTTGCGCGCGAATATTTAACTATAGAAAAAGCAAGAATGAATAAATTAAGAACAGATTGGAATTCTATTAAAATTACTAAACCTTACAAACCCGGTATTACTAAACTTGAAAATGTTCCACTTGAAATTCTTCGTCAATATATTGATTGGACACCTTTCTTTATTACTTGGGAATTGAAAGGACATTATCCCGATATTTTTACAAACAAAAATTATGGAAGCGAAGCTAAAAAATTATTCGACGACGCAAATAAATTACTTGATAAAATTATTACCGAAAAATTATTAACTGCAAACGGTATTGTTGGAATTTTCCCGGCCAATTCTATTGACGACGATATAGAAATTTATTCGGATGATACCCGCAATGGTATTCTTGAGACGATGAATTCGATTCGCCAGCAAACAATTAAATCCAACGGACTTCCGAATATTGCTCTTTCGGATTTCATTGCGCCGAAAGAAATCGGCATAAAAGATTATATTGGAATGTTTGCAGTTACGACAGGAATTGGAATAGAGAGACTTATCGAGGATTTTGAAAAGCAGCATGATGATTATAATTCAATAATGGCAAAAGCAATAGCAGATCGGCTCGCAGAAGCATTCGCCGAATATCTACACGAAAAAGTTCGGAAAGAAATTTGGGGATATTCTTCCGATGAGAATTTTACAAACGAAGAAAAGATCGATGAAAAATATACAGGTATTCGCCCTGCACCCGGTTATCCTGCTCAACCCGATCATACTGAAAAATTAAAGATTTGGAAATTGCTCGATATCGAGAAAAATACTTCAATAAAACTAACGGAGAACTTTGCAATGTATCCTGCCGCCTCTGTTTGCGGCTTGTATTTTGCGAATCCCAATTCCAAATATTTTACGGTTGGGAAAATAGGCAAAGACCAGGTTGAAGATTATAAAAAGCGCAAAGGAATAAGCATTAAGGAAGCCGAAAAATGGCTTCGTCCAATTTTAAACTATGATGAAAGCTAATACAATGAAAAAAATATATCGCACAGGTGCCATCGGCGCGTTGATGGATGAATACGAACGCGCTTCAGAAGAATTAAAAAATGTTTTAATAAATATTCCCCAGGATGTTTTTGAAAAAATTTACGATAGGAATACGGCTGACGAAGATTGCCGTTCAATTCAAACAATAATGCGTCATGTTGTTGCTTCCGGTTACGGATACGGAAATCAAATTCGGATTTTTCTTGGATTCATTCCGCACAAACCCGAATACAAAGTGGAAACGCCTCACGATGCAATAAGAATGTTGGAAAAAGTTCTTACATTTACTGCAAATTCCGTTGAGGGTAAATGGAATATGAGCGAAAGTGAAATTATTGCCACGCGAAGAGAAACACGCTGGGGTTTATATGATATTGAAATGATGTTTGAACATGCGATTGTTCACATATTAAGACACAGAAGACAAATAGAAAAATTTCTTTCATCAGATCAACAATAAAATATAAGGGGATTTTTGAATACTTTTAATTTAGATCCGCAGATTCAGTTAAAACAATTATTCGAGAAATGGTCGATTGAAGATGTAATTTCAATTAGACCGCTTCCTCAATCCGGCTCTGCCCGCAGGTATTTCAGAATTAACGGTAAAACTAAATCCGTAATTGGCGTTTATAATACCGAAGAAAGAGAAAATGTTGCTTTCATTACCTTCAGCCGCTATTTCAAACGGTACGGTTTAAATGTACCGGAAGTTTATACATATGATGTATCCCGACATGTTTACATCCAGGAAGATTTAGGTGATCTTAATCTTTACAGTTTTTTAAAGACTATCAGAATCGATAATGAATTTCCGAATGAAGGAGTTTTAATATATAAAAAAGTAATAGACCAGCTTCCGAAATTTCAAATTGCCGCCGGCAATTATTTTGATTATTCCTCATGTTACCCGCGGTCGAATTTTGATAAACTTTCAATGATGTGGGATCTAAATTATTTCAAATACTATTTCCTGAAACTTGCAAAAGTACATTTTGACGAACAAAAATTGGAAGACGATTTTAACAGGCTTACGGATTTTCTTTTGCAAACCGACAGCAACTTTTTTATGTACCGCGATTTTCAATCACGCAATATCATGATTAACAACAACGATGTATATTTCATTGATTACCAGGGCGGCAGAAAAGGAGCGCTGCAGTACGACCTCGCTTCATTACTATACGATGCCAAAGCGGATCTACCCGAAAAACTTAGAGAAGAATTAATAGATTACTATCTGCAGGTTATTCAGCAGCATACAAAAATCAATAAGACACAATTTTTGAAATATTTTTACGGGTTTGTATTATTAAGAATTTTTCAAGCAATGGGCGCATATGGTTACCGGGGATATTATGAAAGAAAAGAACATTTCTTGACCAGCATTCCATATGCGGTAAAAAATCTGCAGACCATAGTTGACAGCAAATCTATAAATGTTGATTTACCGGAATTAAGAAAATGTATTACACAAATAATTTATACGCCTGAATTAAAAAAATATGAAATTGAACCGGATGAAGACGGGGTTTTAAATGTAAAAATATTCAGCTTTTCATACTTCGATAAACAACCCGAAGATTTGTGGGGCAACGGCGGCGGTTTTGTTTTTGACTGCAGAGCTTTGCATAATCCCGGACGGTATGATAAATATAAAGATTTGAACGGTACTGATTTCGAAGTAAAAGAGTTTTTGAACAATGAGCCTTTGGTTAATGATTTTTTAAATCACATTTACGCCGTTATTGATGAAGTAGTATTAAATTACATCGCACGGGGATTCTCTAGTTTGATGATAAGTTTCGGGTGTACTGGCGGTCAACATCGTTCTGTTTACGCGGCGGAACAACTGGCTAATCATCTTCTTAAGAAATATAAAATTAAGATTGATTTGAACCACACAAAGCTTAGGATGATTAAAAAACTTAATCGAGCCGCTCTTTTGTAATTTAATCTTGATTAAGAAATTTTTCTATTGGGCATCTGAACGTTTTTAATTTTTAGCAATCAAGAATCAAACAATATTAAGTGCATTATGAAAGCATTTCTACTTGCAGCGGGCTTAGGTACACGACTTAAACCTTTAACCGACAACAAACCAAAAGCACTTGTCGAGGTTAACGGCGTTCCGTTAATCCAAATTGTTATTAAACGACTTATTGCTTCGGGAGTTGATAACCTTATTATCAATGTCCATCACTTTGCAGACAAAATTATTGATTTCCTGAGATCGCAAAATTACTTCGGGATAGATATTACAATTTCGGATGAACGCAACAATTTACTTGATACAGGCGGAGGTTTAAAAAAAGCCTCATGGTTCTTCCGCAACACAAATTCATTTATTGTCCATAATGTTGATGTTATTTCAGGTCTGCAATTAAATCAATTATACACTTATCAAGAGACAAACAATAAACTTGCCACGCTTGCCGTTCAGCAGAGGGAATCCTCGCGGTATCTATTATTCGATGAACATAAAAATCTTTGCGGTTGGAGAAATGAAAAAAGTGGCGAAGTTAAAATGGCGCGCAAACCCATAGGCAATCTTAATCATTTTGCATTCAGCGGTATTCATGCGGCTAATCCGGCTATATTCGAATTCTTCCCCGATAAAAATATTTTTTCTTTAATCGATCTTTTTCTTAAAGCAGCGGAAGAAAATCAAATTACATATTTCGATCACTCCGGCTCGGAGTTTATTGATCTCGGCAAAAAAGAAAATCTTGATAGAGCTGCCGAATTCTTAAAATCAATTTAAAGAAAGGAATTCTTATGAACCGATCCGAAATACTACTTTCCTACTCAAAAGGTTATGAAGACCTTGTTGAAGCACTTAAAGAATTTCCAGAAGGAATGTGGCAATTCAAACCAGCACCGGATAGATGGAGCATTCATGAAATAATTATTCATATGGCGGACAGCGAAACGCATGGCTACTGCAGAGCCAGAAAATTAATTTCGGAGCCGGGTTCTTCAGTTATGGTTTATGATCAGGACGTTCTCGCAAAATCAACAAACTACCACGCACAAAGTACGAATGAAGCACTTGAACTTTTTCGGATGCTAAGAGAAATGACTTACAACATTCTTAAAACTTTACCGGATGAAGCCTGGAATAATCACATATTGCACCCTGATAACGGACGCATGACTATGGATGACTGGCTAAAAGTTTACGACGATCATGTTAAAATTCACATCAAACAAATGAAAAACAATTTTCTTGAATGGCAAAAAACCAACTAAGATTTCGGAGTTATTTCAATATGAAAAAATTTCTATTACTCGTTTTATTACTACCAGCAATTCTCTTTTCACAGAGCGATGAATGGAATAAGGAAAACTATTCTAAAAAAGAATATCGAATTCCCATGAGAGACGGAGTTACTCTTTTTACTTCAGTTTACATTCCGAAAGATACAACTAAGGAATACCCAATATTAATGGTTCGAACTCCCTACACGGTTTCCCCTTACGGTGAGGAAAATTTTCCAAAGAATCTTGGGCCGAATGACGAGTTCGCAAAAACGGGATACATTTTTGTTTTCCAAGATGTACGCGGTATGTTTATGAGCGAAGGCAAATATGTGAATATGCGTCCGCACATTCCAAACAAATCCGATAACGAAGTTGATGAATCCACCGACACATATGATACAATTGAATGGCTTATAAAAAATATAAAACACAATAACGGCAATGTTGGTATCTGGGGAATTTCGTATCCCGGTTTTTATGCCGCGATGAGTTTAATGGATTCACATCCCGCATTGAAAGCCGTTTCGCCGCAAGCGCCGATTGCCGATTGGTTTATCGGCGACGACATGCACCACAACGGTGCGTTTGCTCTTTCCATGTCTTTTAATTTTTTCAAAGCTTTCGACCAGCCGAGGAATGGTTTGACAACGACATGGAAATCAATTGAAGATTACGATTCTCCCGATATGTATAATTTCTTTTTAAAACTCGGTCCAATTTCTGAAATAAACAAAAAATATTTCAAAGGAGAACTTCCATTTTGGAATGAGATATTTGAGCATGGCACATATGATGAGTTTTGGCAATCACGGAATAACATCCCGCATTTTAATAATGTTAAACCTGCTGTTTTAACTGTCGGCGGATGGTACGACTCCGAAGATTTATATGGACCGTTGAATATTTACAAATCTATCGAAGAAAAGAATAAGAAGAATAATTCAAACCTTGTGATGGGACCGTGGAGTCACGGCGGCTGGTCGCGAAGTGACGGAAAATCTTTCGGTGATTTTGAATTTGGACAAAGCACAAGTGAGTATTACAATAAAAATATTCTTCTCCCTTTTTTCAATTATTACTTAAAAGGCGAAGGTAATTTAGATTTACCTGAAGTAACTAATTTTAGAACCGGTAGTAATATTTGGGTGAATTATGATAATTGGCCGGTCACCGAAGCTGAAATTAATAATTTGTTTCTCGCACCAAACGGGAAATTAACTAATACAAAACCGGATTCGAAGGAAGAAGTTTTTGACGAATACATTAGCGATCCGAATAAACCGGTTCCATATACCGGCAAATTTTATGATTCTAAAACTTATTATTATAGAACTTACATGAATGAAGATCAGCGTTTTGCTGCTGCCCGTCCGGATGTTTTGGTTTACGAAACAGATATTCTTGATGAAGATTTAACTATAGCCGGACCGATTGATGCAAATTTGTTCGTATCAACAACCGGAACTGATTCCGATTGGATTGTAAAAGTTATAGATGTTTATCCCGACGGAGAAAAAAATCCTGAAAATAATCCTAACAATATTGAATACGGTGGATATCAAAGATTAATCCGTTTTGAAGTTATGCGCGGTAAATTTAGAAACAGTATGGAGAAACCCGAACCGTTTGAACCGGGAAAAATTACTGAAGTGAAATTCAAACTAAACGATATCGATCATACTTTTCTAAAAGGTCATAAAATAATGGTGCAGATTCAAAGCAGCTTTTTTCCATTTATCGACCGTAATCCGCAGAAGTTTGTTGATATCTATTCGGCATCGGAAAATGATTTTCAAAAGGCAGCAAACCGTGTGTATTTTTCCGAAAAACATCCGTCACACATAAAATTTTCGGTAATTAAATAATTTCGATGTTGTAAAATTTTAACTAAATTGAAGTTAGAAAGCGAGGGCATTATGAATTCTAAAAAATTTTTACTCGGTTTAATTTTTATTGCTGCTTCTTCAATCAGCGCTCAATCATTTTCTATTGGTCCGCAGATAAGTTTTTTAAAATCTACGGATGCTGATAATTCAGTAATTATGCCTGCCGTAGCCGCAAGATTGGATTTACTCAATTTCGGCATCGAAGGTTCAATCGGATATAAATCCGAAGAGTACGGCGACGGAATGATCAAAACAACAAGCTACCCGGTTTTATTAACCGGTATGTTGGGAGTGTTCCCGTTTATTCATGCAGAAGCCGGAATCGGATGGTACAACACAAAAATTGACTATGACGAAGCGCTTGTTCAGCTTGGCTCGAATGATGAAACAAAACAAGAGATTGGTTATCATATCGGTGCCGGTGCAGAAATTCCGCTCGGCAATGCAATTTTAACCGGCGATTTAAGATATGTTTTTCTCGATGTTGATTTTAATAACACATCGAAATTGTTTTCTACAAAAAGTAATTACTATACTATTTGCATAGGGTTATTATTCAAATTGTAACATAGATTTAATTTATTATTACTTTTACCGGAGGATGAATGGTATTCGATTTATTAAAACACGCAGAAATTTATTTCCCGTTGGGCGAACGTGTCCGTAAAGCTTTTGAATATTTACAGGGCACCGATTTTAAATCTGTTGAACCGGGAAAGTACTCCATCGACGGCGATGAGATTTATGCTGTAGTTTCACAATATGATACTAAACCGATTACATCCGGCAAATGGGAAGCACATAAAAATTATCTCGACATTCAGCTTGTAATCGAAGGTAAAGAAAAAATCGGGTATTCTTTCTCAAACAAAATGATTGTAACCCAAGAGTATAATGAAGAAAAAGATATTATGTTTTTAAAAGGAGAAGGACAATTTGTAACTGTTGAAGCCGGGTACTTTGCTTTGCTTTTTCCAAGTGATATTCACATGCCGGGTATAGCATTGAATATTTCCACACCGGTAAAAAAGGTAGTTGTAAAAGTCAAAGTTGATTTGCCTGTTGAAAAACCTGCGCCGGAAGTTATTGATGAAACTCCCCCGGCGGTTGAATAAACACAATATGAAAATTCTAAACGTCGGCATTGGTGATCAGTTTATAAATTACTGATCACCATAACCGGAGACACAAAAAATTATTTTTTACTTTCCTTAACGGGTTTCACATCCAAAAGCTCAACTTCAAAAATCAATGTCGAATATGGTTGAATCAATTCTCCAGCTTGATTTTCTCCGTACGCAAGATCATAAGGAATATATAATTCCCATTTATCGCCGACCTTCATAAGCTGCAAAGCTTCGGTCCATCCTTTGATTACTCTGTTTACCGGGAATTCAGTCGGTTCATTTCTTTTGTATGAGCTGTCGAATTCTCTGCCGTCAATCAGTGTACCTTTATAATGAACTTTTACAGTATCTTCTTCTTTAGGCGATTTACCTTTTCCACTATGTAATACTTTGTACTGAAGTCCGCTTTCAAGAGTTTTAACACCTTCTTTCTTTTTATTCGCGGCGAGAAATTCGTCGCCTGCTTTTTTATTTATCTCTTTAGCAGCTTCCTGTTGTTTCGATTTTTCAGCCATCATTTTACGGTTAAATTCCATCAATACCTTTTGCATATCAGGTTCGCTTAAAATCGATTTGCCATTATGCGTATCGTGCATGGCTTGAATAACCACATCGAAATTTATTTTTACACTAGGGTCTTCAATATTTTTAGCGATGTTTCTTCCGATACTATAACTTACTGAATCTTCAAACGTTTTCAGCTCAAAACTATTATTTACGGTTTCCTGCGCTTGTGAAATTGTGACTGTTAAAAAAAGTACTGCAATGATTTTTACGAACTTCATTTTATCTCCTTGATATTGTCTGTATTTTGGATGTCGAAAATATGTCCATTAGATTTTAATAGCAAATTAACGACGAATTCCGTTAAATAAAATTGATGTTTATACACGCAGTTTTTGCTGCCGGTTTCCATAATTATTTTTATTTTATTCATAGATATTCTCGGGGAGATTTATGAAAACTGTACATACTATTTTGTTCATATTTATTTTTTCTGTTATTAATCTTTATGCCCAGACGTTTTATTCGCAAAATCCTTTAGCACATACTTATTCAATCGTAGCCCATGACCCCGTAACGGGAGATGTTGGTGTTGCTGTTCAATCTCATTGGTTTTCAGTTGGGACAGCCGTTACATGGGGCGAAGCAGGAGTTGGCGTTGTTGCAACTCAATCATTTGTTAATGTTTCATTCGGGGTAAAAGCTCTTGATTTATTAAAGCAAGGATTAACTCCTCGGCAAGTTGTTGATAAATTAATTGAAGAAGATGAAGGGCGCGAATTTCGTCAGTTGGCCGTACTTGATACAAAAGGAAATGTTGCCGCGTTTACTGGGAAAAACTGCATTCAACCGGCGGGACATATTGTTGGCAAAGGTTATTCCGTGCAGGCAAACTTGATGAGCAACGATAAAATTTGGCCGGCTATGTCGGAAGCGTTTGAAAAATCAACGGGCCCGCTGGCAGAAAGAATGTTGACGGCGCTCGAAGCAGCAGAAAATGCAGGCGGCGATATCCGTGGAAAACAATCTGCAGCGCTTATAGTTTTTAGAGGCAAATCAACAGGCAAAGTTTGGGAAGATAAGTTGGTGGATTTGAGAGTTGATGATAATCCCGAACCGCTTGTAGAATTGCGGAGATTATTAAATGTTCACCGCGCTTATGAACACATGAATAACGGCGACCTTGCTGTTGAAAAAAACGATATGCAAAAAGCGATGAATGAATATTCAGCCGCAATGAAAATGTTTCCCGATAATCTTGAAATGAAATTTTGGACTGCTGTTACACTCGCTAATCAAAAACAATTGGATAAAGCATTGCCGATGTTTGAAGAGATTTTTGCGAAAGACAAAAACTGGAGAGAATTAACTCCAAGATTATTACCGAATGGTTTGTTAAATGTAAACGGTGATGTTCTAAAACAAATTCTTGAGTGACCATTCCCTCGCTTCGAATGACCCCGCTTCGACGAGCAAAGCGAGGCTAGGAAGTCGAGCGGGCTTTTTTCCCCCCTAAACCAGGATGGGGAAAATTTTTGGTCAAAACGGAAATTCTTCTTTTAAATCTATCCTAACTTTAGGTTTTTGAAGTTCGATATTTTTCTTTGCCAAAGCATGTACTTCATTACCTTCAACATAAATTGCTTTATAAGGTTTTACCGGGCATGCATATTCACAAGCCCCGCAGCCAACGCAATAATCTTCGCGCACCTCAGGAATGAACAATTTGTTTTTATACGGAATCATATGAACCGCTTTTGTCGGGCAATGTTCGGAACAAGCGCCGCAGTCTGTACCCTGACTTTTTACAATGCAGTTATCTTCAATAAATTTTGCTTTGCCAATTTGTATTAGTTGCTTTTCTTCTTTACTAACGGGAAGAATCGCACCCGTCGGGCACACATCTGAACAAATTGTACAATCGAAATTACAGAAACCTGCATTGTTATCCATTCGCGGCTGAAGCATTCCAAGGAATCCATACTCAAGAAACGACGGCTGCAAAACTTGTGTCGGGCACGAATTAACACACAGACTGCAAGCTGTACATTTATCGTTAAACTTATTTATGCTTATCGAACCCGGCGGCGAGATGGCGTATTTTCTAACAATCGGAATTTTACTTTTCTTTGTAACAACTATTTGTTTTTTTACTTGCGCTATCAAAGGCGATATTGTTGAAAAATATAAGCCCGTAGCAATTAAAAAATTTCTTTTTGACGGATCAACATCTAATTCTGCATTTTCCTTTTTACCCGAAGGAATTTTAAACTTTATTCCTTCCGTGGGACAAGATGAAACACAATTAAAACACGCAACACATCTCGACATATCGACAGTTTTTTCTTTCGAATCAATACAGTTTCCTTTGCAGTCCCTTTCGCACATGCCGCAGCTTAAGCATTCTTCTTTCTCAATAGTAATTTTGAATAACGAGTATTTCGATATCAAACCGAGAATTGTTCCGACCGGGCAAACAGTATTGCAGTAAAGCCGCCCCTTTTTATAAGCGAGATAACCTATGAATAGAAAAAGAACAACACTAACCACAAATGGGAAAATGTTAAATGCATTTATGTGATAAGGATAAATCGAATATATTTTCATCGATTCGAGAACAGATGCTATTATATTGTTTATTCCAACGGCAACCGGTTTGAAAAAATTAGCTGTGAATCTTCCGTAAATACTATATGGATCAAGAAGAACAATCCCGGTGGCAATTCCAAAAATAAAAAGTATTGTTGCCGCGGAGAAAACCGACCACTTTAATATTTTCTGATCTTTTAAATATTGCAGTTTTCTTTTACGTTTGTGGATTTTTTTCGAAATGTAATTAACAACATCCTGGAAAAAACCAAGCGGGCAAATAACCGAGCAGTAAACTCTTCCGAATAAAAATGTCAGCAAAAAAATTAATATGAAACCCGCGGCGCTGAATGAAAGTACAGTTAAAAATTTTAAAAGAGATGGAACAAACTGCAGATATAAAATCCCGCTTGTGAATTGAAGCGGGATCGATTCGGTAAAATCAATAAATGCAATTGTAATCGGTACAAAGAAAAGTATCGATAAAACAACCCGTATCTTTTTCAGCAAAGGAGAATTCATAATATCACAAAATAATACGGTTGATTTTCATCGCGTCTAAATTTTTAGTGCCGACTTTCATCTCATCGGCAATTTTAATATGTGCAATTTCATCCGGCTGCATGCCGAAAAGTTTTGCTGCGGCTGCGTCGGCGGCTACCATATCCCTACTGATTATTTGTGATTTCATTGTTACAACATCGTCAACCGATACACCGCGCGGACCGTTCTGCTTCATTACATAATATGCATCAACAATATTCAAATCGGGTTTTCTATATAATCCGCAGTCGGCAATACATTGATGCAAATCGTTTCTGTGCCAGTAACCCCTATCCCAAACAATACCCATCAAATTTTTCATAGAAATAGATAATCTTGTTCCGCCGTGATTTTTTAGAATCGGCATATTAATAAATACATCGCAGTCCAAAACGAGCTCGTGAACTTTTGCCGATTTAAGTTTTTTACCGCCTTTTATATCTATGCTTTGATAATAATTTTCTGTGTTGCCCGGGACAATTTTTCCACCGGCGTCTTTAACCGCTTTTTCAATTCCGCTGTTTTGATATGTTCTTTTCCAATCATCGCATGTATGATCAAATACATAAACATCTTTAGCGCCAGCATCAAAACAATGTTTAATTACTCTCGCAACTAATTTCGGATGCGTATTTCCACCGCGTTCGGGAGAAACATCCCAGCCTATATTGGGTTTAAGCAAAACTTTTTGATTTTTCTTAACAAAAGATTTCATCCCGCCAAAAGTTTTGATTGCACTGTCAAACATCAAATCCGGTTCGCCGCCTTTAATAGCAACCATATCGTAATTATCAGGTACAATTTCACTTCTTTTGGAAATATAATTTCCATAAAAGCCCGGGATCGAAAGTGCTGATGTTGCGATTACTCCGGCTTGAACTCCTTTCTTCAAAAAGTCTCTTCTTTTCATTTATTCCCCACTGTTATTAGACAAATTTATCCTAAATAAATTTAGACATTAACATTTTTTCATTCAAGTCTATTCAAAGTGAGAAGATGTATTATTACAACTTTTTACAAATACAATTTAGCAGCATAATTTAGAATAGCATTATTTGTTCGTCACTCTACACTCACAACTCTTCACTCGATATTAGTACAAATGCTGTCTGGTGTATCGCGATAGTAAATATAATCAGGCCAATCTATTTTAATGATTTTATACTTTTTTTCAGCGCGTTCAATAAAATCCGAATCGTCGCTGTAGCTTAAATTCCTAAAACCACCGAGTTCAAAAAAAATATTCCTCTTTCCGAAGAATGTTCCGCCGATAGCGCATTCCGAAAGATGGATTTCTTTCGTTAGATTATTTTTATCTTTTACATAAGGATGTCCAATTATCTCAACCCCGCCGTGAATTAAATCGACATCTGTATTTTCTTCCATAAAACTAATTCTCTTTAATAAAAAATCTGTTTTGTATTCGTCATCGCTGTTTAGGAAGGCGATATATTTTCCGCATGAAGCTAAAATCCCCGCGTTTAACGAAAGCGGCGGTTTGCGATTTGAGTGTTTTATATATCTAATACTTTCATGTGATTTTATGAATTCACTAATAACCAAAAAAGTATTGTCGCTGCTTCCATCGTCTACAATAATTAATTCCCAGTTTTTAAATGACTGTTTAATTACGGATTCAACCGCGCGGGAAATTAATTTTTCCCTATTAAAGGTTGGTAAAATAATGGAAACAATCGGAGCGAAAGTTTTGTAAACAAGCATGTTTTTACGCTTTCTTTATTGCTCAAATATAGTTTTTTATTGAGTGATTTTTTGTTTAATTTCAGCCGTCAATTTTCAATTATGCAACACAAATAACGCAAAATGAGTTCTCGCGAGCAAAGAAATTATTTCGATACATTAAAACGTTATGAGCGCAAATTTGATAATACCGAACTTGAAGATTACAAAATGCTGCTCAAACGCCACAAAGACGACGAGGACTTGGATAAATTATCATTACGGCGTTTAATAAAACTTTTTGAAAAATATCATTCTAACAGGGAAAAGAAAAATTACGACCACTTCTTTAATGAACCCCCTGAGAATCTTGAAAACCAATCTTAAACAGAAATTTTTGGTGAAATAATGAATTACAAAACACTTCACAAGATAATTGCAGCATCGGTATTTTTGATATCGTTGGTAGTTTATTTTATAACCGTGCAGCCGTCGGTTTCATTTTGGGATTGCGGCGAGTTTATTGCTTCCTCATACGCCATGCAGGTTCCGCATCCTCCCGGCACACCATTCTTTTTAATTCTCGGAAGATTGTTTGCAATAATTCCATTCGTTGATAACATTGCATTGCGTATAAATACAATCTCAATTCTTTCGAGCGCGTTTACCGTATTGTTTCTTTACCTCGCTGCCGTAAAAATAATATTAAACTATTTGAAAAAGGAACCTGAAACTTTAGTTGAAAGAATTACTATTTATGCATCCGCTGCTATTGGCGCATTATCTCTTACTTTCAGCGATACTTTTTGGTTTAATGCCGTAGAAGCGGAAGTTTACGCGCACTCAACTTTTTATATAGCAATTGTTACCTGGTTGTTAATGATATGGAATGAAAAATCCGACGAAGAAGGAAACGAAAAATATTTGATTTTAATTTTCTATTTGATCGGGCTTTCTACAGGCGTGCATCTAATGTCCGTACTGGCTATCGTTTCCGTTGTAATGGTTGTGCTTTTCAAAAAATATGTTTCGGATGAAAAGGCATTAAAAAATACTGCAGTTTTATTTGTTGTTCACTCAGCGGTTATATTGGTAATTGCGGCAATTATGTGGATGTCGCAAACAGGTTCAACTTCGCCTAATCCAGATGAATACAAAAGCGGCGATTCCAAATTTTTAGTAACATTTATAGTTATTAGCATCCTCTTTATGGGAGCGTTTTATAAAAAGATTTTCCAAAAAAATTCGTTTTATATTCCAATAATTGTTGGCGGTATAGCTCTTGCGGCTGTTTACCCCGGTATGGTAAAATATTTTCCGAAATTAATTTCCACTATTGCAAGAAATAATTTCATTCTTGATTTGGTAACAACCTTCGCAGTTTTTGGCATAGTCGGGTATGGAATTTATTGGTCGCGGAAAAACGGTAAAGGAACAATTAACCTTGTACTGAAATGTATTTTCTTTGCGATGGTTGGCGTTACATCTTACGCAATGATAATTATCCGCGCAAACCAGGACACGCCTATTAACATGAACAGTCCCAAAACTTTTACCGAACTTGAATCATATCTCAACCGCGAACAGTACGGCGACTTCCCAACATTTGTAAGAAGGTATTCGAACGAACCGCATCAAACGGCAATTTATACAAATTACACCAGTGATTTTGATTTCCTATGGCGCTACCAGATGAACCACATGTTCAACCGGTATTTATTCTGGAATTACATCGGGCGCGAATCTTTCGACCAGGACAGCGGCATTGATTGGGCCGACCTTTTCGGAATACCGTTCTTTGTTGGTTTATTCGGCTTGTATTGGCATTTCAAAAAAGATTGGAAGATGGCATCCGTCTTTCTCGTCATGTTTATTTTCCTCGGTTATCTTACGGCATTTTATCAAAACCAGCAGGAGCCGCAGCCGCGTGAAAGAGATTATTTCTACGTCGGTGCGTTCTTTGTCTTCTCGATATGGATTGCGCTTGGCATACATGGAATAATTGAAATCATAAAAGAGAAATTTAAAGAGCATAAACTAGTACGGCCAGTTACATTTGCAATTTTAATATTGGGTTTTGTTGCAATTCCGGTAAGCATGTTGAAAGCAAATTGGTTTGAACATAACCGTGCGCGAAATTTTGTTCCGTGGGATTATGCTTATAATTTATTACAGAGCGTAGAACCAAACGCCATTCTTTTTACAAACGGCGATAACGATACATTCCCGTTATGGTATTTGCAGGATGTTGAAGGAGTACGCCGCGATGTGCGAATTGCCAACTTAAGTCTGCTAAATACACCATGGTATATTAAGCAGCTAAAAAACACAACTCCTTATGGTTCTCAAAAAGTTGCGTTAAGTTATAGCGATGACGACCTGGAAAATGTTGGTCTTACCCGTTGGGATAAAGACCAGCAAATGAGCATACCCGTGCCGCCTGATGCTATAAAAGAATATAACATAACCGACAGCAGTGTTGTTTCTACCGGACGAATGAATTGGCTGATGAAAAATACTGCACAGTACGGAAATGTTAAAGTTGTACGAACACAGGATTTGATTGTGCTTGATATTATTATGCAAGCCAAATGGCAGCGCCCGGTTTACTTTGCAGTTACATGTTCGGACGACAGCCGCATTGGTCTTGATGATTATTTAATTATGGAAGGAATGGCTTTAAAAGTTGTTCCTAAAAAATCTACGTATAGAATGACCGATTATATTAACGAACCTATTTTACGAAAACAATTATTGGAAGAACCCGAAGGATATAGCAAAACATATCAACCGGGATTTAAATATAGGGGACTTAATGACGGCACAATGTTCTTTGATGAAAACCATGTAAGATTAACACAAAATTATAGAAACGCATACATGCGCCTTGCAATCCACTATATTTACCAGGAGAAGAACAACGCAAAAGCTATTAATACACTGGATGCAATGGAACAGAAAATTCCACGCAGCGTTATCCCGATGGATTACCGAATCAAACATGATGTTGCGAAATTATATTTCACAGCCAACGCTGATAAACAATACAGGATTTTAGCTCAAGAAGTTATTGCTACGGCAAGAGAACAGGTTAAAGCAAATCCCCGAAGTTTTGCAAGTTACTATAATCCGTATGAAATTCTTTTAACACATTATGAAAATTTGAAAATGTATAATGATGCTATTGAGTTGTTGAATCAGCTTGAATTAATGGTTCCCGGCGATGAAAGTATAAAACAGATTAAGAGAAAATTTGTGCAGCTCGCAGGTATGGATTCTCTCGAAACTGTTCAAAGATAACTTAAAATCAACTTTAGTTTTGAATGGAGACGCAAACGGGCGTCTCTATTTTTTTAATCTTAAACGCATATGAAAATATTAATCATTGCACTTTCGGGAATTGGCGACGCGCTGATGTTCACGCCAGCGTTGAAGAAACTAAAAGATGAAATGTCCGCCTCCGAAATTGATGCATTGGTAATGTATAAAGGCGTTGAAGATATCTATAAAAACCTACCGCAAATTTCAAAGGTTATACACTGGGATTTTTTGAAGAAGAAAAAGTTCGAATCGCTTTTGTTCATGCTGAATCTGCGAAATAAATACGACGCCGTAATAAATGTGTATCCTTCCAACCGAAGCGAGTATAATTTAATCAGCTTGATAACCGGCGCACATAAACGAGCCGCGGTAGAATATCTAAGAATGGATTATCAAAATCTCGGTTTCTTGAATAATATCCGCGTAAAGGAAAACGATGCTCTTCACAATGTTGAAGAAAATATTAGATTAGTTGAAAAATTAATTGAGAAGAAGATCGATAAAATTCCACCGCTTCAATTAAATTTATCCGATGATGACTTATCATTTGCCGACAAATATTTTTCAGAGCGGTCGGTAAATAAAGATGATTTGGTAATAGGTTTTCATCCGGGCTGTTCTACTATGAAGAATCATGAAAAGAGAAGATGGGAACCGAATAAATTTGCCGGGCTGGGCGAAAGGTTGATTAAAAACCACAACGCTAAAATTTTTGTTCTCGGCGGACCAGAAGAAGATGAATTGAAAAATGAAATTGTGAACAAAATTAAAATGACCGGCGCTGAGAATGTGCATACAAAATCTTTAACGCAAACCGCGGCAATTATGAAACGGTGCAATGTTTTCGTTACAAACGATTCCAGTTTAATGCACGTTGCGGCGGCTCTGCAATTAAATACAATTGCTATTATTGGTCCTACAAATAAAAACTACATTCATCCGTGGGATACGGAACATACTATCGTTTCGCTGAATCTTGAATGCTCGCCGTGTTTTTATTACTCACCCAAACCATTAACTTGTTCGCGCAGCGATGTTCAATTCAAATGTATTAAAGAATTAAATGTTGATTTGGTTTTTGATACAGTTGAGAAACAAATTATAAATACCCGCCGGTAAAGTTGTCATTCTGTTCTTGATTTTCCATTGTCATGCTGGACTTGCTTGTCCGCCATCTTTTGAGAGGAATCCAGCATGACAATGAACACTAGCGACTTCTGAAAAATATCGTTTGTCATTTCGAATCCGCTTTAGCGGATGAGAAATCTTTGATCTCGATAAGATTTCTCATTCGTTTCACTCCTTCTTCCAAAGGAATGCCATTGGCAGAAATGACATTTTTGAATTTTTCAGAAGTCTTTACTAGTTAATGGATTCTCGCTTTCGCGAGAGCGAAGCAACAGAAAGAGTATTTGTTTTATTTGTCATCTCGACGAATGTCTTTAATGAGGAGAGATCTTATTTTTTTGCAATAAAAAATGTTTTAAGATTTCTCGCTACGCTCGAAATGACATTTTGAATTTTTCAGAAGTCTTTACTAGTTAATGGCTTCTCGCTTTCGCGAGAGCGAAGCGGAACGCCGGAATGACTGAATATTATTCCCCGGATATAGCCCCGGATAAATAGCCCCGGACTTCAGTCCGGGGTACAATATAAAGTAAATGTTATTCTAACTCTTTAACTCTTAGCTTAAACACCTTTGTATTTACATTTATAAACGAAAACAATATGCCGTAAATTATCTGCAGAAAGGATGTTAAATAAAAAAGCACCATACCGTTAACTGCATCTGTATAAGCAACTATAAATTTCATTATTCCCGTTAATTCGTAAGAAACAAATATTACAAGGAATAAATTTAATTCGTATTTAAGGTTAATCTGTTGAAATAAATTATTTAGTACTATAAAAATAATAACAACATGAATTAACGCATTAAATATCTTATTGATATCCGGGTAATGCCAAACAACAACATACATTAACAATAATGTTGAAATAAGTATGAGCGCGTTCTTTTTATTTCTCTTTACTAATGAATAAACTAAAATTACACTAAAAGTAATATTAATATATTCTGGTTTAAATAAATGTAAAATTCTAAACAATGCATATGTGGGTTCATTTATACCAAGTATTAAAAAGAACAAGAAGTATTCAGTTTTGTATTGTTTGAAAATAGGTAAAAACCAAACAATCAATGAAATAAATACAACTATATATGGAATAACCATAATATGTTACCAGCAAAATGGAGGACATTCTTGAGATTGTTCTATAGTTAAATTTCCAGTTGTAATTGTTACTGTACTTCCTCTCATTTCAACAACAGCTTCGGTTTTGTTTTCACTTTTATCAAACAGTTCTTTTAGTTTATCCTTGCTGTAAAGGTAAAAAGGTTCATCGTCTCTAACTTTTACCGTATCGGGGAAAATTGGTTTTCTGTGTTTATCTAAAATTATCAGTTTATCCTTTGTTACCTTAAACATTGTAATGTTTGTAGTATCGTTAAGAATTTTCTGGATTAGTTTAGAATCGATTTTTTTGGAAAAATATACCTTGCCGAAAATAGTATCCGCATCGGCTTTTTTAAATATTTTACCAATTGACTGCGCTGAAGCATTTGCGCAAAAAACAAACAACAACAAAAAAGCGGCTGTAAAGGTAATTCCTTTCATTTTTGTCTCCGATATGTTATTAAGAAAAAAAGCTATTGTAATCTTTTTTACATGTAAAAATGTTTTTTTTTGTAGCTAATTGCAAATAACAATTCCGCCGACTAAAGTCGGCGGCAATATTTTTTAATTTGTTAATCATTAAAAAAATTGCGTTGATAGAGAATTGTCGTACCCGACTTGCATTTTCATTGTCATGCTGGCGACCCGCTTCGACTCGCGTCAGTAGCGAGGCGAGAATCCAGCATCCAAAAAAGTAGTGATTGGATTCCGGCTTGTGCGGGAATGACAGCAGAAAAATGTCATGCCGGACTTGCTTGTCCGCCATCTTTTGGCGGAATCCAGCATCCATTGAATACTAGAGAACTCTGATAAAAATTGTTTGTCATTTCGACAAATGTCTTTTATGAGGAGAGATCTTTTTTTTTGCAGCAAAACATGTTTTAAGATTTCTCGCTACGCTCGAAATGACATTTCTGAATTTTTCAGAAGTTTTTACTAGTTAATGGATTACCGCTTCTCGCCTCGTCTCCGACGAGTCGGAGCGAGACGCGGGAATAACTGCGAGAGAATGTCATGCCGAGCATGCTTGTCCGCCATCTTTTTGGCGGAATCCGGCATCCAGAAAAAGTAGTGATTGGATTCCGGCTTCCGCCGGAATGACAACATGGATTCTGGTGTTACACAACGTTAAAAAATGAAGCAACATATTCTGCACATCCGTCAATATCATCAAAACATTTAATCAAGCCGGTTTTTCTTTTTTCGCGTTCAATTTGTTTTTCCATAGAAGAGACAATTTCGTTCCACATTTTTCCGTGACACGCAAAAGGTTTTTCAGGTATCATTCCTTTGTTGAAATATTCCCACACAAGCGCAAGTTCCAAAAGCGTTCCGGTTCCGCCGTTTAAAACAATATAGGCATCGCCTATTTCCATCAAATTTTTTAAGCGTTCAAAAAGTGTTAAACATTTAATTTCCTTCTTCAAAAATTTGCTCGGTAAAGCATTATAAATATCAAGAGTAACTCCGACAGTCTCAGCGCCGTTTTCAAAAGCGCCTTTGGAAACAGCATCCATTATACCGTGAAAACCGCCGCTGCAAACATTAAGATTTTTTTCAGCTAATATTTTTCCCAATTTATAAGCGTTTTCATATTCTTCATCGCCGGGGCGCGGTATAGAACTGCCGAACACTGTAACAAATTTTTTACCGTCTATCATAAATTTAGCCCCGGTTTGCCCGCATCAACCCACGCTGAATAAATTAAAGAAGCTAATTCGAAAGCGCCCTCGTTAATTACCGTTGCGGTTACATATCTTGTTCTGTTCCAAAGAAGCCGGTAATAATCTTCATTGAATTCTTTGCCCGAATGTTCGTAAGAAAATTTATCGGCGGATAAAATCAAATCGCAGTAATAGTTGGATTCGGTTATGTAATCAAAAATATGTCCTTCCAAATTTTCAACATAACGCGGTTCGCGCTTCCCAAGCATGTTTTCAAGTTCAGGTAAATACCTATCAATCATTTCAATTTCATAACGGAAATGAATTCCTTTCTGATTTGTAATCTCCCCGTTATAATTTAAAGTGGCGTGTTGCGGCTGATGCCCGTCACCGACGTAATGCGCCAAATCCGATGCGTATAAAATTATTTTTTCTTTTTTGCCGGACTTAAAAGCTTCAACAAGTTTAGAATAAGTAGTTTGTGTTGCCCACGGAAGCACTCCCTGCTTTTCAACTTCATCAATACCGTAAATTTTTGCAAGCGAATCTTTTGAATAAACCATATTGCCGTCGAGAAATTCTTTGTAGAAATCAATATCTATGTAATGTTTGTTGGCTTCAGTCGGATCCTCTTTTTTACGGTAATCCGGGTCCTTCGAATGAGCCGTAATTTCATTTTTAATCTCATCACTTAATTTTACTTCCGAGGGTAAAAGAATCATTGCATGTTTTGCAATTAGTCTATGACCTTTATCCCCCCAGCCGTTTAATAATAAAACCGGGACAGCAAAAAGCAGGACAAAAATTTTAGAAAACTTCACAACTATTCTCCCATTAATTGAACAACAATATTTCTTTTACGTGCGCGGTTATCAAAATTAACAAGTATAATCTGCTGCCATGTGCCGAGCATTAAATTGGCATTTGAGAACGGAACGGTGAACGACGTTCCTTGAAGCGATGAACGCACATGCGCATAACCGTTGCCGTCGTGCCAGGTTTCATCATGATTATATTTGGAAGATGACGGAATTATTCTTTCCATAAAATCCGGGTAATCTTTCAGCAAACCGGGTTCATATTCTATAGTTGTAATTCCAACCGTAGAGCCGACTGCGAAAACAAGAGCGTTACCTTCTTTTAAGCCGGAATCATGAACGATTTTCTGAACATCATCCGTAATATCAACCATACCGTTAAAACTCTTTGTTTCAACATTCATCGTTTCGGTTTTTATTTTCATTACCTTCCCCCTAATTCTACAAATAAAATTATCAAATGAGTGATTTATAACCAAATGTGTATTACGAATCGTCTCGGAAGTGTGAGACGTTTTTCATAGCTTTGTTCACCAAAAAATTATTCACATAATAAAGGATTATGTATGACCACAAAGGATTACATATCAATTGAAGAGAAATACGGCGCTCATAATTATCATCCGCTGGATGTAGTTATTGAACGTGCCGAAGGCGTTTGGGTTTACGACGTCGAAGGCAAAAAATATCTTGATTGCCTGGCAGCTTACTCTGCAGTCAACCAGGGTCATTGTCATCCGCGTATTGTAAAAGCATTAAAAGAACAAGCGGAAAAAGTAACATTAACATCGCGTGCATTTAGAAATAACCAGCTTCCTCTATTATATAAAGAGTTAAGCGAACTAACCGGCTACGAAACTTCCCTGCCTATGAATTCCGGCGCCGAAGCAGTTGAAACTGCATTGAAAGCTGCCCGCAAATGGGGCTATCTTATAAAGAAGGTTCCGGAAAACATGGGCGAAATTATTACTTGTACAAATAACTTTGCCGGAAGAACAATTTCGATTGTAAGTTTTTCAACGGAAGAACAATATAAAAAAGGATTCGGCCCGTTCACTCCGGGTTTTAAAGTAGTTGAGTATGGAAATGTTAAAGCCCTTGAAGAAGCAATAACACCAAACACAGTTGCTTTTTTAGTAGAGCCGATTCAAGGCGAAGGCGGCGTTGTTGTTCCGCCCGAAGGTTATTTAAAAGCAGCATTCGATATTTGTAAAAAGAACAATGTTTTGTTTATTGCCGATGAAATACAAAGCGGCTTGGGAAGAAGCGGAAAACTTTTTGCGCATATGTACGAAGGAATAAAACCCGACGCCGTTATTATCGGTAAAGCGCTTTCCGGCGGATGTTACCCGGTTTCTGCTGTTTTATCTGATAAAGAATTTCTCGGCGTGTTTAAACCCGGCGATCACGGTTCAACGTTCGGCGGCAACCCGCTCGGTGCTGCAGTAGCCCGCGAGTCATTAAAAGTTCTTGTTGAAGAAAAATTGATTGAAAATTCTTTTGAACTCGGCAATTACTTTATCGGCGCGTTAAAGAAAATAAATTCACAGCATATAAAAGAAGTACGCGGAAGAGGTTTATTCATTGGCGTGGAATTGAAACCCGAAGCAAGAGGCGCACGAAGATTTTGCGAAGCTTTGATGCAACGCGGTATTTTGTGCAAGGAAACTCACGAAAATGTTATCCGTTTTGCGCCGCCTCTTGTAATTAAAAAAGAAGAAATAGATTGGGCTTTATCTCATATAAAAGAAGTATTAGTAATGGCTTAATTAGAAGTTGTTGTAAATACTAGAACCCTCTTGTTTATCGAGAGGGTTTTTAATTTTATGAATGATGCGAGGATTTTAACCACTGGTCGATTGTTAATTTTAAGAAGTGAATATTAATAGGTTTTGCAATGTAATCATCCATCCCGGCCGCTAAACATTTTTCCCTATCTTTCATGCTCGAATGAGCAGTAACGGCGATTATGGGAATTTTAGATTCTTTACCGCCGAGTTCTCTAACTTTTTTTGTAGCGGTAATTCCGTCCATGTCCGTCATTTCAACATCCATCAAAACCAAATCGAAAATGCCGCTTTTAATTGAATCTATAGCTTGAAAACCCGTAGATACAGCTTCAACGTCATAACCGACTTCTCTTAAAATTTTCAATTCAAGGTTCTGGCTTATCGGATTATCTTCAACCAACAAAATTCTTTTCTTAACAGACTGTTCTATTTTAGGTTCTTCATCACTTAAAATATTTTCTTTCTCAGCGTCCGCCAATTGCTCACTAACTTCGGAAAAACTTTTATCAATCATTGCGTCGGGTTTAAGTTTCAACTTAGCAGTGAAAACAAATTTGCTTCCCATACCTACTTTACTTTCAACGTTAATCTCGCCGTTCATCAGTTTTACAAATTCTTTAGATATTACAAGTCCGAGACCGGTTCCTTCTTTCTTGCTTTTTTTATTTTTAACCTGCACATAAGGTTCGAACAATAAAGGAATTTTTTCGCTCGGAATTCCATGACCGGTATCTTCAATAGTCGTAGTTAATTCCATCCAGTCTGATGTTCTAGATGTAGATTTTACTTCAAGCGATATTTTTCCTTCGTCAGTGAATTTAACGGCATTGCTTAAAAGATTTAGTATAATTTGTCGGTATCTTGTCGGGTCGCCGAAAAGATCATCCGGAATTTCATCGTCAATCTTTTGATCAAAAATTAAATTCTTTTGTTTTGCAACTTGGCTAATGATAGAATATGTTTTCTGAAGTTCTTCGCGGATATTAAATTGAATTTCGTCGAGTTCCATTTTACCCGCTTCTATCTTTGATATATCAAGAATGTTGTTGATAATATCAAGAAGTGATTCTGCGGCCAACCGCGCATCGTGTGCAAAATTTTTGAGTTCCTCGGTATCTTCAAAAAGATCATTTTCAATTAGAGTTAAAAAACCCATAACTGAATTCATAGGCGTTCTAACTTCGTGACTCATATTAGCAAGGAATTTTGATTTATAACTGCTTTCTTGCTGTGCTTTTCTCGCGGCGATATCTGCTTTTAATTTCTCCTGCCTCAAAGCTTCAAGAGCTTTCTGGCGTTCATTCTCAGCTATAACCTGCTGAGTAATATCCTGGCAGCTGCCTTCATAATAAACATTATTTGAATCGTCATCAAAATTTATGCGCACATTCATCCGAACCGTAATTTCCGATCCGTCCTTCTTTGTCATTAAAACCCTGTAATTCTTTACACGTCCCTGCTTATCAAGTAATTTAAGCAGCAGTTCCCAATCTCCTTTACGCTTAAAACAATCGCTGGCAAGATTCATCTTTATCACTTCATCTTCATAGGCATACCCAAGCATTTTAAGAAATGACGGGTTGACTGTAAAAAAACTGCCCTCTAAATTAAACTGGAATATTCCTTCGGCGGAGTTTTCAAAAATATTTCTGAACTTCTTTTCGGAAACTGTCATCTCATAACTTTTCGTTAATGCTTCCTGGCGCAGCCTGGAATTGATATAACTTGCAGCAATTGCCATTAAACTTATCAAAATAACAAGTAGAACGGATTCAACCATGTTGGGAAGTATGTAAACATTCCGGCTGTTAAAAATAATTGAAGATGCAAAAACTAAGTTATAATAGATGGCAACAATTATTTGGTTTGTTACATCCCAGCTTAAAAATAATGCCGCAATAAAAAGTATAAGACTAATCAAATGTGAATTAAAAACAATAGTAGTCGGTATAAGATAAATCATTATACCAAAAGACGAGATAATAGACAACAAAAGTATATGAACAAGAACTATCGGATGTTTTTTGCCAAGTTTAGTATTTGATAAAAGAAGCAATAAAAATGCTATCAATACCGATGAAAGCCGTGAAGTATAAATTAATGTGGAGTATTGATCAAAGAAACGTACTTCAAAAATGAGCGCGATAATTCCCGCCGCAGATGTAAAAAACGAAAGAGCTTTGAATGGCTCTATTATTAATCGTTTTGATTCTTCTTTATAGAAATCTTGGCGTTTATTTGCTAAAGCCCGTTTTTGGCTTTGAGTCTTTGTTTTATTTTTTAGATTTTCGTTGGAAGCCACTTTTTTTCAGTAATTATTTTTGAGAAGCTTGAGCAAAATTTTTCTAAATTGTAGCCACGTAAATCATAGTTGCAATTAATTTTAGTCACTGCTCCCAGTTCATTAGGAATTTTTTGAAACATCATCATGTGTAAATAAAGAAAAATCAATAAATAATCAAAGAAAAACTATGACAGATGTTCTTTATCAACTCGATCTTTCGATTTTTTATTTCTTAAACAGCACAATTGCCAATCCTGTTTTCGACAAGTTTTTTGTGTTTATTACAGACGTAAAAAATTGGTATTTAACGTATATCATCCTTTTCTTCATCTGCTTCTTTAAAGGCGGTAGGAAAGGAAAGATAGCTTGCGGATTTATGATTTTATTAATTGTCGCTTCAGATCAAATAAGCAGCAATCTATTAAAAAATCTATTTGAACGTGTTAGACCATGTAATGTTTTACCCGATGTAAGAACTTTACTCGGCTGCAGCGGAACGCTTTCATTTCCGTCTTCGCACGCAGTTAACAATTTTGCCGCCGCTACTTTCTTCGCAAAAATTTTTCCAAAGTATAAATGGGTTTTATTCGTCTCGGCATTTTTTGTTGCAATTTCGCGGCCGTATTTGGGACTGCACTATCCTTCAGATACGCTTGGAGGCGCACTTATCGGAATTGGTATTGGTTATTTATTTGCAATTATGGCTTTAAAAACAGATTCATTATTTCATAAAAAAACAACAAAAATAACAGACCGCATTGAAAGGATTGAGTTCAAATAAAACAAAACACATATGAAAACTAAACTTCAGATTGCTAAAAATTGGCTGCCGAGATATACCGGTACAAACATCGATGATTTCGGCGATTATTTATTATTAACAAACTTTCATAATTATGTCACAAAGTTTGCCGAACAGTTTAAGTGCGAAGTAAAAGGTCTCAACAAGCCGATGCAGACTGCAACAAATGACAAAGGACTTTCAATAATTAATTTTGGAATCGGCTCGGCAAATGCTGCAACTATCATGGATATTTTAGTTGCGAGAGAACCCAAAGGAGTTTTATTTCTTGGCAAATGCGGCGGATTAAAACGTTCGACTGAAATCGGGCATTTCATTCTTCCTACTGCTGCAATTCGGGGAGAAGGAACGAGCAATGATTATTTTCCTCCAGAAGTGCCTGCACTTCCCTCTTTCAAACTTCATAAATTTGTCTCGGATAAAATTATTGCCCACAAACTTGAATACCGAACCGGGGTGATATATACAACAAACCGCCGTTTGTGGGAATGGGATAATAAATTCAAAAAGTATTTAAAACAACTTGGCGCAATAGGGATTGATATGGAAACCGCAACCTTATTCATTGTTGGATACGCCAATCAAATTGCGCACGGTGCATTGTTATTAGTTTCGGATTTGCCGATGATTCCCGAAGGTGTTAAAACCGAAGAATCAGATAAATTAGTCACGCAAAAATTTGTAGATCTTCATCTTCAAATCGGTATAGAAGCGATGACGGAAATAGGCAAAAAAGGCGAACAGATAAAACATTTTACTTATTAGAAGTAAATCCATCTTAGCTATAAAATTTTTACCTTGGTTTTATCGGTTCCTTTTTTAACAAGAGCAACCCCGCCGAGTATTACAAATGCAGCTACTACAATTGATAAGGAAATTTTCTCGTCCAAAATCCACCAGCCGAGAAATAAAGCTATGATTGGATTTACATATGCATATGTTGACACAAGCGAAATTGGCAAATGTGCAACAGCGTAAATGTATGAACCATATCCTAGAAGTGAACCCATTACAATCAAATAAACAAATGCCCAAAAACTTTCTTGCGTGAAATAGAATGATGAACCTTCGCCCAGAACTAATCCAAAAGTTGAAAGTAAAATACCGGCAATTATCATTTGAACTGACGCGCTCATCAAAGGATGAATATCAACTTTTCTATATTTTGTATAAACTGTTCCCGCCGACCAGCCGACGACCGCAATTAAAATTCCAATTACACCTCCAAGATTTTCAGCGTTAAAAAGCAATTGAATATCACCGCCGAAAATTATTGCGATTCCCGATAGCCCAAGAATTAATCCTAATAAAACAACTCCATTAATTCTCACACCTTTTGGCAGTAAAGATTCCATTCCTACAATCCAAAAAGGAACTGTAGTAATTAACAATGCCGCCAAACCGCTTGATATATATTGTTCCGAAAACACAACAAATCCGTTGCCAATAGCAAGCAAACCAAAGCCGCCAATAGCAATGTGAACTAAATCTTTTTTCTGTGGAAGTTTATATCCGCGTAGTTTTAGAATAACTAATAAAACCGGTCCGGCAATTAGCCATCTCAATCCGGCAAATAAAACAGGGGGTAAATCTTCAACACCGATTCTTATAGCTAAATAAGTTGTTCCCCAAATAATATAAATTGAGAACAGTGCGATGTACGCCTTAATATTTTCTTTTTCACTCATAAATTTTTTAATGTGATGTGGAAATTACAACATTTTGACGAAGCATTTTATATTTGGTTAAACAAATAACAAAATAATTCTCGCAAAGTTTTTTTCACTAACTTTATATAGAAAATAATCGGTGATAAATATGAAGTTAAACGCGGCTCAAGTTACAGCGCAGGCATTAATCGATATCGGAGTTGATGTTTTAACTCATGTGCCGGGATACGGCGGTTCGGAAGTTTTCCAGGCATACAATGAATTAGCCATGAAACGACTCCCTTTTTCATTCCATGAAGAAGCAGCATTTACAATTGCCCACAGTGCAAGTATTTGCGGTAAACGTTCTGCAGTAATTATGAAAGCGCACGGATTTATGAAAGCCGCCAACAGCATTTCGGATTCTCTCTATTCGGAATTATCCGCAGGCTTTGTTTCGATAATTGCAGAAGACAGCAGCGGCAAGCATTCCGATTCGATTTTTGAAATTGCGCCTGTACTTGATTCGATGGGCATGCCGTACATTAAAGTGAAGACTGAAACAATATATGATGATGTATTAAAAGCATTCTGGGAATCTGAAAAAAGGAAAATCCCCGTTGCACTGCTTATTAATTCTCTCGAGATGAAAAATGAAATTATGTTTGAACAGAAACAAAATCTGAAACAAAATTTTTTTTACTCGCGGGATATTTGCAAACACGTAATTCACCCGATGCTTTCGGATTACCAGTATAAATTTTTCCTGTCACGAAAATTATCGGAAGAATTACAAGTCCTTCCAAAACCGGTTTTCCCAAAATTTCCCGATGAATTACCGGAACGTGCGCGAAACACAGCATTAAAATATATGCCCGTGTTCGATGTGTTTAAGAATTACCGCGGCGATATAGTTACCGGAGATACAAGCGGTTTAAGTGCTTTCTGTTTTCCGCCTTACAATTGCATTGATATTGTTACTTACATGGGCGGGTCTATTCCGCTTGCCATTGGCGCATACCTCGCCGGCAATAAAAATGTTTGGGCTTTAAGCGGCGATTTCGGCTTTATCTCCGCCGGCATTATCGGTCTGATTGAAGCGATACAAAGAGAAATTCCGTTGAAGATTGTTATCTTTTACAACAAACAAGCGGCGGCAACGGGCGGACAAAAGATTGATAAAAAAATCCTCCGCCACCTTCTCGCAGGATTCGAAAGATTTATTGTTCATATTTCAAATCCTAACGACCCGTTTGAAGTTGAAAATGTTTTTAAAGAAGTATCTGCAGCAACAGAACTAAAAATAGTTATTGTTGATTTCCAGGAATAATATGATTGTCAAAAATTTTTTCAAAAATATCCCGGCATCTCTTCCTGAGGAATTTGTAGAAGAACTTTTAACAACAAAAAATTTTCGGATGGAAAAAATTATTTCTGAAGGTCATTCTTCGTCGGAAAATTTTTGGTATGATCAGGATGAAAATGAATTTGTGATGCTTCTGAGCGGCAGTGCAATTTTATCTTTTGAAGACGAAGAAGATATAAAATTAAACCCGGGCGACTATTTGATTATTCCTGCTCATAAAAAGCATCGTGTTAAACAAACAGATTCAACACAAAAAACTTTTTGGCTTACGATTTTTTACTAGTATTATTGTACTGACTTAACATTTTTCGTTTAAAATAATTTTCTTAAATGCGAAGAACTTCCGCAAACCGTATTCAATAATGCTTGTACTCGGCAAATCCTTTTTCAACTAGAAGATCATTAATGTTCACAAATTCGTCGCGGTCTTTTTCAATATGGATTTCACCAAGATAGCGTCCGTATTTTTCATCTTTATCTTTTAATGTCTCAAGTATAATATCTTTGCCAAGAATCTGTTCTCTTAAAAAATCCCTCGATTTAATTCCCCTTTCTTTTTCAGTACCTTTAACTTCAGGTGCATTAATTCTGTTCAATCTTATTTTTTCATTCTTAATAAAAGTATGCATGCCGAGATCAACTTCAACAGTACACGTATCGCCGTCATAAACTTCAGTAACTTTGGCCTTGTAGTGATAAAGTGATTTTACCATTTCGTACTCCTTAATTTTTATTTATTTTGGAAATGAATAAAAACAATCCGGCAATAAAATAACATGAAAAACAAACTCCTTCAATCTATATTAATATTATTTATACTTTCATCCTCGGCATATTCACAGATTCAATATGTAAGTTTCGGTGCGAATGCAGGGTTCGGAGAAATTCGCGGCAACTCGCCATCGGTTTCAAGTTTCGGAACAAATCTTTTTGTGGATTTTATTCCGTGGTTTTCCGACGGTACATTATCGATTAGAACCGGTTTTTTGTATGCACAAAAAATTGAAAAATTTTTACCCGAAAATAGAGCAGGAAGATATTATCCTTTCATAAAATCTTATTGGATAAAAGCGAATCTAAAACAAATACTTTCAGAAAAAATTTATGTTGAACCCGGAGCCGGTGTAATTGTTTTGAACGATAGAACTTTCGGCGATACGAATAAATGGGAATTGGGTGTTTCATTTAATGCTTTAGTTGGCTGGGATTTAAGAAAAATTAACAGCGCTGGAATTTCGCTCGGGCTTGGTTTGGATTACGGAATTACATTTACCGGCAATACCGCGGGTTATTATTTGATGTACGCACAGATACAATATTATCCGTAAAACGCAGCGCAGAGTACAACTCTGCGCTACAACACATTTTTATAAATGCTTTAACTCTCTCATCATTTCCTCGAATTGCGAAAAGTACAACGCTTGTTCGGGATCGCTTAATGCTTTCGGAGGATCGGGATGGAATTCAACCATAATTCCGTGCGCTCCTACAACTTTTGCTGCTTTTGCTAAAGGTATAACTTTGTTGCGTTCGCCAATCGCATGTGAAGGATCAACAATTACAGGCAAATGTGTTAATTCTTTTAAAACCGGGATAGCACTTAAATCGAGAGTGTTTCGTGTTGCGGTTTCAAATGTCCGTATTCCTCGTTCGCATAAAATAACTTGTCTGTTGCCTTGTGCTAAAATATACTCTGCTGCATTTAACCATTCATCAATCGATGCACTCAATCCGCGTTTTAACATTATAGGTCTGTGTGTTTTACCAACTTCTTTAAGCAGTGCAAAGTTCTGCATGTTGCGTGCGCCTATCTGTATTATATCCGACGCTTTCGCAATTTCCGGAACTTGATCGGTATCCATTGCTTCGGTAATAATCGGCATGTCGTAATACTTCCCGGTTTCGGCAAGAATTCTTAAACCGTCGTAACCCATACCTTGAAAACTATAAGGAGAAGTTCTGGGTTTAAAACATCCGCCGCGTAAAATTTGAGCACCGTTTTCTTTTGCTTCGAGCGCACACTTCATTATCATTTCTTCATTCTCAACAGAACACGGACCCGCCATAACAACAAAATTGTCACCGCCGATTTTTACATCTTTAACTTTTATAATTGTATCATCGCTTTTGTATTCGCGGCTCGCGAGTTTATAACTTTTAGATTTCTTAATTGCCGGAGCTTTAGGTCTTTCGCCTTCGGCAATGCTCTTTTGCGCAGATGCCTTGCTTTCTTTTTCAGAAACAAGAAATTCTATTTTAGTTTTGTATAAAGTTTCCATCGGGTAACTTCCCAAAACTTTTAGGAAGCGTGTGAACTGTCCCAACTCATCCAAAACTTTTTGAATAATTTCATCGGCTATGTTTCCTTCAAAATCAAGGTAAAACATTTCTTCCCAAGGATTGCCGATGATTGGTCGTGATTCAAGTTTTGTAAGATTAACAGAATATTTTCTGAATACATTTAACGCATCAACAAGCGAACCGGGCGTGTGCGATGTTGCAAGTACCAAAGATGTTTTACACGGAATTCTCGTATCAACAGGCATCGGTTTTCTTGTTGCGACTAAAAAGCGCGTGTAATTTTCAGATTGATTCGCAATATCTTCTTTTAAGATTTTCATCTTAAAAAGTTTTGCCGCTTCAACGCTTGCAATTGCAGCGTAATATTGATTTCCTTCCTCGGCAACTTTTTGAACCGACATTGCCGTATCTGCAAAATATTCAATGCTTGCTTGCGGGATTGTTTCCAAAAAATTACTGCACTGCGAAGCTGCCTGATAGTGAGCGTAAATCTTTTTTATTTTATCTAATTGAATATCGCTGTTGGATACAAGACAATGTTTAACTTGAAATTTTGTTTCACCTATAATCGATAAGGTTGTATGAAGAAGTAAATCGTAGACTTCATTTATCCCGCCGGAGGTTGTGTTTTCGATCGGAAGAATCGCATAATCGGCTTCGCCTTGTTCAACTGCATGAACAACTTCGTCAAATCTTTTTTTAGAATTGAAAGTTAATTTCACATCACTTAGCGAAAAGAATTTTTTCGCTGCCATATAACTATACGCGCCTTCAATCCCCTGAATTGCAATTCTAATATTTTTCTGTTTTGCTTTTTCATTCAAAGATTTTTGAACATAATTCTGTTGAAATCGTACAGAGTCTTCAATTATCTCATAAAATATTTTCGAAACAAAGTGAGCATCTAGCCCGGATTTTTTTCCGACTTTCATAAGCCGGTCCAGCAAATCCGCCTCCCGTTTTTGATCTCGAATCGGGCTGTGGCCTTGTTCCTTTGCAATAATCACTTCTTTGCTAAGTTTTCTGCGGTCTGCTAAAAGTTTGATGATATCGGCATCAATGCCGTTGATTTTATTGCGCAATTGCGGCAAATCGGTAGTTTTTTTCTTTCCCATGATTGATATTATTTTCTTGAATTTGAGGTTTGAAGGTACTAAAAAATCACGGTTAAATAAAGATTGCGCCTAATTTTTCGAGTTTTTAAAAAGCAAATTGTTTGGCACATATTTTTCTCGTAAGTTCGAAACGGATATAAGTCTCCATTATTCTATTATCCTAAATTAAGCAGTACCACAACTTGATTCAATTATTTGGAGGTTATAAATGGCTAAACAATCCCGCAGAGATTTTCTAAAAACTTCTGCACTTGTCGGCACAGGCATAGCCGGGTTGTCTTCCAGCAAATTAAAAGCGGCACCCAAAAATATTTTATCGGAAGACAGAATGGGTGTTTTGGTTGATAACACAGTTTGCATCGGCTGCAGAAAATGTGAATGGGCTTGCAAAACAGCACATGATTTACCAACCGAACCGATAGAAAAGTACGATGACAGATCGGTATATAATAAAATGAGAAGACCCGATGATAAAGCATTAACGGTTGTAAATGAATATCCCGGGAAAGAAACGACAAGTTTTCCAATCGATGTGAAAGTTCAATGCATGCACTGCGATCACCCGGCTTGCGTTTCTGCGTGTATTGTTGGTGCATTTTCCAAAATTGAAAACGGCTCGGTAATTTGGGATACAAACATGTGTATCGGCTGCCGTTACTGTATGGTTGCGTGCCCGTTTCAAATACCTGCTTTTGAATTAGATAAACCATTTTGGGCAGATATAAAAAAGTGCGATTTCTGTAATGAAAGAACTAAAAATGGGAAATTACCTGCATGTATAGAAATTTGTCCGGTAGAAGCAATTACTTACGGGAGACGTGATGAATTAATTAAAGCTGCTCATAGAAAAATTGAACTATACCCGGATCGATATTTAGATCATGTTTTCGGCGAATACGAAGTTGGAGGCACTTCCTGGGTATATTTAGCAAGTAAAGATTTTCACGAAATAGGTTTTCCAAAATTAGGCAACGAGCCTGCACCCGGTGTTAGCGAGGCAATTCAACACGGAGTGTTTTCATATTTCTTACCGCCAATTGCTCTTTATGCATTACTAGGTGGTGTTATGTGGATTAATAAAAACAGAAAGAAAAAAGATGTTGATTCGGAGAATTGATTATGGAACATCTTAAACCTACACCAATGACTAAAAAGTTTTTTACCCCCGGAATGATTATCATCTCTTTGATTGCATTAATCGGCTTGGTAGTTCTTGGAATAAGATTTATATGGGGAATTGGGGCTATTTCGAATATCGATAATCAATACCCATGGGGAGTTTTTAAAGGAATATTAGTTGCCGCAGGTGTTGCTCTTGCAGCCGGTGGTTTTACAACTGCTGCTGTAGGACACATAATTCATCAAGACAAATTTCATTCAATAAGCCGCCCGGCTATTTTACTTGCTGTTATCGGTTACACATTTGCAGGTACAAGTGTAATGATTGATTTAGGTAGACCTTTATATATCTGGCACCCAATCATAATGTGGAATGGTAGTTCTGTTCTATTTGAAGTCGGAATTTGTGTTATGATATATTTAACAGTACTATGCATTGAATTTTTCCCTGTTGTTACAGAAAGGTTTATAGGTCGCGTTAATCTTCCTGGAATTTTCTCAAAGCTTAACGGATTTACAGATAAAGCATTACGCGTGATTGACAGACTACTCGATAAAACAATGTTCATTTATATAATTGCCGGTGTTGTTCTTTCATGTTTGCATCAATCATCTTTGGGAACTTTAATGATAATTGCAGGACCAAAGATGCATCCGCTTTGGCAGACACCTATTCTACCTCTTCTCTTTTTGCTTTCTGCAGTTTCAGTCGGCTTACCGATGGTAATTCTTATTTCTGTTATTTGTTCAAAAGTATTTAAAATCAAACCGGATATGAAAGCACTTTCGGAACTTGGAAGTTTTATTGGACCTTTGCTTGGTATTTATCTCGCATTCAGACTTGGAGATATGATGTTAAGGCAAACGTTCGTTTATCTAAACGAAATAAATATCATAAGTGTTTTATTTGTCATTGAAATTCTTGTTGGAATAATTATTCCATTAAGAATGTTTATTTCCAGAAAGATTTTAAAATCTCCAGTTGGATTAGCAATTGCATCAAGTTTTGTGATTTTGGGTGCATTCCTTTATCGAATGAACAATTTTATAGTTGCTTACAATCCGCCATATTCTTACAAAACTTATTTCCCAGCATTAGGAGAATTTGCTGTTACGTTTGGATTCATCGCATTACAAATTTTCTTGTTTAGATTGGCTGTTACTATTTTTCCGGTAATTAGCGTTCCCACAACACAAACCCCAAAAACTAAATATTTAATTAAGGGAGCCGGAAAATGAAAACAAAAATTTTCTTAACAATAATTTTATTTTGCGGTGCTCTGTTCGCTCAACAAAAGAACTTTAAAAACCATTCTACTCAAAATTTAGAATGTAGAACATGCCACTCATGCGAAATTCCCACAAAGGAAAATCCATGTTTAAAAGCTTGCCCGCGTGAAATGATGATTAAGATAGATCAAAAACCTTCAGAGGGTCCGCGTGTTATTAAAATAGACAAGATAAAAGAAACAGATATTTACGAACCGGCTGTGTTTTCACATTTGGCTCACGCGGAGATGGCTGAAATGTCCGGCGGATGTAAATCATGCCATCATTATAATCCACCGGGAAATGTTATCGGATGTTCCGACTGTCATGAAATACAGCGCAAAAGAAAGGATGTAAGCAAGCCGGATTTGAAAGGGGCATTCCACCGCCAATGTATGGACTGCCACCGCGCATGGAGCGGTAAAACAGAATGCGAATCATGTCATCAATTGAAGGGCAAAGCCGCGACGGTTAAAGTTAAAGATTCCGGCGCGAAAAGAATTCACCCGGAATTGAAAGCTCCGGAAAAATTAAATTACAAAACCAATACTCCTAAAGGAAAGATTGTAACATTTAATCACGGTGAGCATGTAAATTTATTTGGTTTTGAATGCGCCGATTGCCATACAAACGACGGATGTGTAAAATGTCATTCAACAAAAAAAGCTGAACCAGTGAAAAAATTACCTGTTAAAGAGCTTCACAAAAAATGCTCAACCTGTCACGATACAAATTCTAATTCAGAATGTTCTAAATGTCATACAAATTCCGAGAAAGGTTCATTCAATCACAAATTGGCAACCGGATTTGATCTTTCGAAATTCCATAATAAATTGAAATGCGAAAGATGTCACACAACAAAGAATAAATTTGTCGGGTTGAATAATCAGTGCGCAAGTTGTCACGGAACCTGGACGTGGAATAATTTCAGACATAATGTTACGGGACTTGCACTTGATGAAATACATGGCGAACTTGAATGCGAAAATTGTCATAAAGAACCAACTTTCTCGAAACCGTCGTGCGACGACTGCCACGATGATAAAACATATCCGAAAGATAAACCGGGAAAGTTAATCAAACGTTAATATGAAAGGATTGAACGAAATAAAATTTTTTCAACGCATCGGGTTAAGACTTATTCTAATAGTAAGTTTAACTGTTGTAATTATTATCGGTGTTTACGCTTACATTAAAATAAAATCTCAAAGCGACGCCTTGCTTTCCGAAGTGGAGCGCCATGCCAACCAGTTAAGTGAGACTGTAAAAAACAGTACGCGCTATGCTATGCTTCTTAACCAACGAGAATACGTTGATGAAATTGTTACAACGATTGGGAAAGATCCCGCGATTGATAACGTACGTATCTATAATAAAGAAGGCGCGATAATTTATTCCACAACCACCGACGATGTCGGACACATGCTTGACAAAAAAGCCGAAAGTTGTTACGCATGCCATATTGAAAACGAACCTTTGCAAAAATTATCCTCACAGCAGAGAACAAGAATTTTTAAGCTATCGGAAAATTCACCGCGTGTGATGGGAATTATCAACCCTATCTATAATGAAAAATCATGTTCGGACGCGCCATGCCATGCGCACCCCGAAAGTGCAACCGTTCTCGGTGTTCTTGATGTTACAATTTCACTCGCCGAAATAGATAAACAAATTCACAAAAATGAAATTCAAGAAGTAATTTTTGCATTCGTATCAATAATTTCGATCGGCTTTATAATCGGTTTCTTTGTTAAAAGATGGGTTGATAAACCTGTTAAAGAATTAGTTAATGCAACAAACGAAGTATCGCAAGGAAATTTAAATTATTATTTAAAAGATTTGGGTGAAGATGAACTCGGTTATCTCGCTAAATCTTTTAACAACATGACGAAAAAATTGGATGAAACCCGCTTGCAGCTTTTTCAATCCGATAAGATGGCGTCGCTCGGTAAACTTGCCGCGGGTGTTGCGCACGAAATTAATAATCCGCTAACCGGAGTTTTAACATACAGCAGTTTTTTATTGAAGCGCACAAAGGACAATCCGGAAATGCAGGCGGATCTAAATGTGATTGTCCGCGAGACAATGCGCAGCCGCGAAATTGTAAAAGGACTTTTAGATTTCGCACGTCAATCCGCACCGAAGAAAAGTTTAATAGATATTGTTGAAGTTATTAAACGTGCCGAAGCCGTTGTTCATAACCAGCTAAAATTCAACAAGGTTATAATTGATGTTAGCGCAATCGGCAAACTTCCAAACATTACTGCGGACGCGAATCAGATTCAGCAAGTATTTTTAAATTTATTCATCAATGGTATCGATGCTATCGGTCCGAAAGGCGGAATAATTACAGTTGCAGCTTCACAAATAACCTTACCGCCCAAAGGCAACCAGCAAATTAAAAACGCTGTGTGCGCAAAGAATCACAATTTGATTGATCCCGATTATAAAATCGGCGGAGTATCTTCGCTGAAAATTAAAATCAAATCCAATAGTAATGAAGGATTTATGCATCTCGATCCGATTTACGGAAGCACTCGTCATTACTTCGGTTTTAGTCTTGATAAAAATTCTCAAATAAATTTAAGCTGTCCCGTTTGCGATCTTTCTTTTATAGATAAAAATGAAAAATGCGGAAAGTGCGACGGACCGGTTTATAAAATTATTATTCCCAACAAAGGATTTTTGGAAGGATGTGCTTCATTTAAAGACGATTGGCAGCGTTGGACATTTGTAGATCAAGCCGGAGAAAAAAGATTTGTTGAAATAAAAATTACCGACACAGGATGCGGTATCTCGCATGAAAATATTAACAAAATTTTTGAACCGTTCTTTTCCACAAAGGGACAAAAAGGAACGGGGCTCGGCTTATCTGTTGTGTACGGAATCATCGATAATCACAACGGGAAAATTTCCGTGCAAAGTGAAATCGGCAAAGGAACAACTTTTTCAATAAAACTGCCCGTATGATGAAAGAAAAAAAAGACATATTAATAATCGACGATGAAACAGTAGTAGTTGATTCGATTATGAAAATCGGCGGGATGGAAAATTTTTCTACTGATTTCGCGAACGAATCAAAAACCGCTTTCGATAAAATTGCACAGACAGATTACAGTTTAATTATTTGCGATATCATGCTGCCCGAAACGGACGGTTTTACAATATTGAATGAACTACAGAAGAAAAATATCGATACACCAGTAGTTATGACAACAGGATATTCAACAATTGAAAATGCCGTGCAGTCATTATACGGCGGTGCAATTGATTTTATTCCCAAACCGTTTACAATCGACGAAATGATTAGCACAATCAAACGCGGACTGAGATACAATCAACTGCTTCATTCCAAAATTAACATGAACGACCCGCTTGCATACATTGCTTGTCCGCCCAAATATTTCCGGCTTGGATATTCGTGCTGGGTTAATCAAGATTACGACGGCTCTGTTTTCACCGGGGCAACTGATTCGTTCATAAAAACAATAGAACCGATTAAAACTGTAGAACTGCTAAACATTGATGATAACATAAATCAGGCTTCGCCGTTTGCAAAATTTATCGGTGAAGACGATACCGTGTACCAGCTTTACTCGGCAATTAGCGGAAGAATTTTAGCGCGCAACGAAAATTTATTTAATAATTTAAGCCTGCTCGAAAAAGATCCTTATTTCGAGGGATGGCTTTATAGAATGATACCGAATGAGCTTGAGTTTGAAAAAAAATCTTTAACTCCATGCAGTTCGGATAGGACATAAAAGTTTTTAATCATAAGGAGAACAAAAATGCCTCTGTTCATATTAGCCGTTATAATCCTTATCATAGCCGATGTTATTATTCGGTATGCAATTAAAAGTGTAAATGAAAAGAAAGTCCGGAAAGAACGCGAAGCTGTTTTGGAAGAAGGAATTAGAATCGATTTCAGCAAAGAAGCTGTTTCTTTAAAACGCGCCGAAGTCCCGAATCCCAAAGCCAAAATAATTTGCGTTGATGATGAAGACGTAATTCTCGACAGCTTCCGCAAAATTCTTGTGCTCGACGGTTACGCGGTTGATACAGTAAGTTCCGGACCCGAAGCGATAAATCTTGTTAAATCCAATCATTACGATTTTCTTTTTACCGATTTAAAAATGCCGGAGATGGACGGCGTTGAAGTTGTGAAAGCTGTTAAATATTTACGCCCCGATATTGATGTGATTATTATTACCGGTTATGCTACTGTTGAAACTGCTGTAGATTGTATGAAGCTCGGCGCGATGGATTATGTTCAAAAACCGTTTACCGAAGATGAACTTCTTGAATTCACAAAAAAATCTTTAATTAAACGCCAGGATAAAATTCAAAAACAATTGAAACCGCGCGTTCACATTGCCCATGTTGCTGAAGAAGAAAAACTTTCCAAAGGCGAGTTCGCAATTCCTGGCGGTGTGTTTATCTCCGAATCTCATTGCTGGGCAGCAGTTGGTCAAGACGGTGTAGTGAAAATCGGGATTGATGACTTTGCAAAAAAACTTATCGGCAAGATTGATAAAATAGATTTTCCGAATCTCGGAATGAGCGTTGCGAAAGGACAGCCGTTATTCAATGCTACACAGGGAAATAAATTAGTGCAATTTTTTGCACCGGTTAGCGGACAAGTAAAAGCAATCAATCATGATCTTGCGGAAGATTTTGATGTTCTCGATTTCACTCCTTACGAAAAAAATTGGGTTTGCTCTATTGATGCCGATAAACTTGAAATCGAACTTGGCGAATTAAAGATCGGAAAGAATGCTGTTAATTTTTATCAAGACGAAATCGACCGTTATATTTCCAAGATGAAAGAGATTTCTAAAGAAGAAGTTAAAGACAATAATCTGTACTGGGGACAACTCGAAAATCTTACCGAAAAAGATTGGTACATTATAACCGGAGAATTTTTTAAGAAGTAACCTCCCCATAATTCCCCTTCCTTAGTAAGGAGGGGGAATTAAAAGAGGTGGTTCTCATCCCATCCAAAAACCTTTACGGTGCGAAACTCCTAAAACAGAACGGCATTCCGGACAAAAATAGATATACCTTTTACCGAACATCGTAAACAATTCCCTAAGGAAAACTCTTAAAATTTCTTTTTTGCAGTGCGGGCAAACCGGATTAATTTCTTCGTGTTCTTCTGTTGGAATCATTTGAAACCTCATTTAATGACAAGCATAAATTACAAAATTCCAATCAGTTTTTGTTTTGTAAGTAATAACAAATTATTAAAAAAAGAGACACAGCATTGTGCGTCTCTTTGCCCCCCAATAAGAACAATTGTTATTTCAGCAGGAGAAACTTCTTTGTATCTCTAAAATTTCCACTCGTAATTGAATATATATAAACCCCCGACGGCATATTATTCATATTCAGATTTATGGTATGAAATCCTTTATTCATATTATTGTTTACCAGAGTGATAACTTCCTCGCCCAACATGTTGTAAACTTTTAAACAAACGTTACTATTTTCCGGCAAGCTGAAAGATATTTGTGTATTTGGATTAAACGGATTCGGATAATTTTGATAAAGCATATATTGAAAATTACCAATACTTGTAGTTCTTTCATTTATATCGGTTGTATTTTGGTTTAACGGATGAGCAAGAAAAAAATCCCATAAAAGATCGGAAGCAGAAATAGCTTTAGAAGGAACGGCAAAAGAAGTATTTCCACCGGGCCAGGAATGTCCGCCAATTTTAGTTGTGTATAAAATAAATTCTGTATCACCGTCTCCCTTCCATTGAACACCAAGCGCATCGTCGTTCATAAAAATTGTATCCGGATTTGAAACAGTATTATTTAATGTTTTCCAGTATGACACAATTGAATTTACAGAAGTGGCGGAATAAGAGCCGTCGTTCTTTGCTCTGAATAGTATTGTTGGAGTAGCTTTTGTTGGATTATATTTAGTTCCAACAAGAGAACCGGCCACGCATGCAATTGCCGCAATCCTATCGGGAAGTTCATAAGCCATTCTGCAAGCCATACCGGCGCCGTCGGAAAAACCCGAAGCGTAAATTTTTGTAGTTTCTATTGAATAATCATTTATCAACGTATCAAGAAGTGCTTTAATAAATCCAACATCGTCAACCGAATACTGATCGTTTTCATTCCATTCTTTATTCGAACCAATTATACCCGCCGGATAAACAGCTATAAAATTTCCGCTATCGGCTTTAATACTCATTTTTGTATGGGTTTCGGTTATAGCCGGTGTATGAGTCCAGCCATGAAATACGAATACTAAAGGATATTTGGAATCAGTGTTATAATTCGGCGGTAAATGGACCAGATAAGTTCTTGCTACATCGCCATACTGAAAATTTTTCAATTGAGCGAAATTAAGCCCGCTTAATACAATTAATAGAATTAAACCGTATGTTTTGCACATCTTCATTTGGATTTCCCCCAAAAAAATTTTTGATTGTTGCTTTTCAAAAATAGTTATGGTGAACAGAAAATATAATTGTAAATCGATAAGATGTTTTATTCTTCGATGAAAAGGATTTGATTGAGGACAGTACGGAGGACTGAGACTTATTGAGGATTAATTTTAAGTACCGATAGAAATTTATCTTTATAATTTCGGCTAAGTTTTACTTTTGAACCGCTTTGTAATTTGACAAAATAATCTCCATGATCTGCAGATTGGATCTCTTCTACCATGTTAATATTTACAATTATAGAACGGTGAATTCTATAAAAATTTTCTGGGTTCAAACTCTCTTCAAAGTTTGCCATTGTTTCTTTGTATAAATGTTTTCTATTATCGCAATGAATGTAAACATAGTCGCCGGCTGCTTCAATCCATTCTATTTCGTCAACATTCAACAATGAAAAGCCGGTCTTTGATTTGAGTGCGATTCTCCTAATATTTTTACCTGAACCAGTATTTGAATCCGCATCATTTATTTGTTTAGCTGAATAATCTTCAATTAGCGATTTTATTCTTTTTTCGAAAAGGCCAAAAGTTTTCTTTCGAAATTCTTCTTTCACTCTTTTCAAGGCATCGTTAAATCTATCATCATTAATCGGTTTAAGAATATAATCCAATGCGTGTACTTCGAAAGCTTTCAAAGCATATTCATCATAAGCAGTAACAAAAACTATAAAGGGTAAAGTATCAGTGTTAATTTTATTGATCACTTCAAATCCGTTAATTTCCGGCATTTGGATATCAAGAAAAACAAGATCGGGTAAATGTAAGTTAATTGCGTTCACTGCATCTAATCCACTTCCATATTCGCCGATTATGCAAATTTCATGGTCATCCAAAAGTCTTAGTTTTATTCCCTCTCTAGCTAAAGGTTCGTCGTCAACAATAATAGTTCTGAGTTTCATAATTAGTATGCAGGAAGAACTTCTTTTTCTAAAATAAAATTGTTTTCGATACCAATTTCATTTTTAAGCACAGGGATTTCCACTATTATTAACAGACCGCCTTCTTTAACATTCTCAAAGTTGATGGAAGCTTTTTGTCCGTAAAGTTTATTCAGTCGTTCTCTTGTATTTTTAATTCCTATCCCTTTTCCATTAGAACTTATTAAATAGTCGGCATTCATTCCCGGTCCGTTATCCTTTATCAAAATTAATAATTTGTCATCGCGTATTTCGGTTTTTATGGATATTACTCCATCTGATTTTTTAGGAGCAACTGCATATTTAATTGCATTCTCAATTAACGGTTGAAGTATCAGGTTCGGTACTTCAATATTTCTAGTAGAAGGGTTTATATTCATTTCAACATTTAGTTTATCCTGGAAACGAATTTTTTCAACTTCAAGATAACTTTCGATAAAAAGTAATTCCTTTTCTAGTGGAACAACCTGGCTGCCGTTTTCTTCAAGTGTAATGCGAAGAAATTCACTGAAAGAAACGAGCATATTATTTGCTTTCTGAATTTCGCTTTTTAGTATTAATGTTGAAATTGAATTCATTGTATTAAAAAGAAAATGCGGGTGAAGCTGCATCCTTAATGCCTGGAGTTGTGCCTGCGCTAAACGTGTTTCAAGTTGAAGAATCAGCTTTTCTTTTTCGCTTGAGTTTCTTTGATATTCAAAAGCAATATACGAGGCAACCGCGAGGAAATAAAAAATGAAATCAACAAATATCCATTCTAGGTTTAGAATACGCCAGATTAATTTATCGAACAAAGGCAGATATAGAACTTCACCGAAAATATAGTTGCACCATGCGGATGTGTACAACTGATGAGTAAAAACAATTACAACCATAACAATCGAGTGGACGGAAATACTATATATGAGATTTCCTTTTTTGAAATCAAACCTTTTATTCAACGAATTAATTGCCGGGATAACTAAAAGCCAGAACCACCAATACAATAAATTAAAAATTAAGTTGCTTGAATAGGCAATCTCGTATTGCTTACGCTGGATCATAACGATCGACGATTGTACAGTACTAACTATACCAATCATAGTTAATATTATAAACAGCAGCAGCCAATGGCCTTTTTTTGTCTTGAAAAAAACCGAAGCATTTTCCAGCAGCATGATTTACCAATAATATTGAAATAAACTTTTGATAACATAAACTATCATGTTTTCAAAAGCAATTAATCATCATTTCTCATCATCTTTGTATAAAAACAAAGACGCTGAGAAAACTTTGTCTGTATTACTTTTTCCTTTCAACCGGGATTAATATTTGCACCCTTCCGGCGAACCTTCCGTCGGATGTCGGCATCGGTTGATTTAAAAATCTTCTTACAAACGGCCCGACCGGCGTTTATCCGTTATTGGCAGCATATTTATATGCATCGGTAAAAACTTTTCCTTCATCTTCGGTTAAAAAAATTCCGTCATATTCAGCTGCTACCGAAAGTCTATATTCCCACTTCTTAATTTTGAAAGGTTCATCAACCTTCATCTCGTTCGGAACGTAAACAGCAAGTTCCCATTTAAGGTCTTCAGGTTTTGTGTTTTCAGGTGAGTTCCAATAAATACCTGCGGCAATCATTTCTAAATTATTTGTAGAACAGAAATCAATCAATTTCATAAATGCATCCGGGTGCTGGTCATAACTGCCGGCCATTTCAAGTGTAGAGTAATAAAACGAATCCGAATTAACTAATTGCACAGCAATATTCGATTGTTGTGCAAAATTTGAATTGAGTAAAGCGATTACAAGTAAAAACAACAATTGGAACTGCTTCATAAATGGTTCCCCCCATTTGATTATGTAAAGTATGTTATTTAGAAATTGCCGGACAGATTTATCAAAGCCGCCCGGCATTACTTTCAAATAAATTAAATTTTTGTAAAGACTAAAACTTTTGTAGGTCTACAAATCCGCTTCGCTTAAGTATTGAAAACATTTGTGTTTCTTTTGTTTCATTTTTGCTGAATGCACGCAGCCATGATTTATGCAGCCAATCCAGATAATGTTTGTGCCCTTGCTTATCCCAGTTTTCTACCAAGCCCATGTGCGCATTTTTATCATCGTATCGTTTAATGATTTCTTCCAAATCTTCTTCGGTCAATTTATGGTAAGTTTCATTATGAATAATTCCAACTCCATCAAGTCGTCCTTTTTCATATTTGGGTTCTTCAGTATTATAACCCAAAACAAGCGCTATTAAAGGTATGCAATTCTCTTTAGGCAGATCCAGAATCCTCCAAAGGCGTTCGATATCTCCGCGATGAATTCCGTTTGTTAAAAGTGAATCTATCCCTAATGATTTTGCCGCAATAACAGCAGTCTGTGCTGCAAGTATTGTGTTTGTGCTTCCGGTAATAAATTCCTGAATGCTATTAGCGTAATACTCATGACCGAGATAACTTGCAGTTTCTTTAATACGATTGTAATCAACACAATACAGAAGAATACAACTTCCTTCATACCCGCAAATATCTTTCATCTTGCTTCTATCTTTTATAACAATTATAGAATAAGTCTGCATCGCAGAAGAATTTGCAGCTCGAACACTCGCGTTTAATATTTGCTGCAGATCATGATCCGGAATTTGCTTGTCGGTAAAATCTCCATGAATTGTTCGAAGACTATGAATTGTTTTCAATGTTTCATTTTTACCTTGAGGGTTGTTACTTTCGGCTGCCTCCAATATTTTGGATGGCGATATCAAAGCTGCAGCACCAAGTGCAGCAGCACTCTTTTTTAAAAAACTTCGTCTAAAAAGTTTTTGTTCCATACTATCATTGTCCTAAATGTGTGTTTGGATAGTGTTAGTTTGTTAATGTTATCTTCACTTTTATTTATATACCAATAGTATTCCTTTGTTTTTATTCGATTTTTTTCATTTCATTGGTACTATCGCGCTGGTAAACAATTAAACTTTCTACAACACCTTTTTCATTCTTAACAAAAGTTAATTGCACACCCGCCATATCAATAAAATATTCTGTTTCGGACATCGGCAACAACTGGAATTTCATTCCTTCGGGCGAGGTGGCCATAAGTTTGCCAGCTTCTACAAAAACCTTTACACTTATACCAGCATTAATTCCATATTTTCCAACTAAAGTTTTGAATGTGAGTGAATCCACCGCCGCTAAATTTTCAATTGTAGTTGTAAAATCTGGCATCACTTTACGGATAAGACTTTTCTTTCTTAATTGCGAATCACCAACGGCAAGTAGTTTATCATTAATCTTCCAATCATTATCAAAGTAACCAGTAGCTATAGAATATTTATCTCTGCTTTGTCCCGATCGAGCAGTTGATATTACTCCGTCTTGAATAATGAAATCGCAGTTCTGATTTGTACCGTCAAATAAAAACATTCCCGCAGCAGAAGTTGAACCGATTACAGATACATATCTTTCGGAGTTAAATGGGTTAGGATAAATCATTTGAACGTATGCATCTTTAGCCTGGAATTTTCTTCCGGCAATTTCTATTTCGTCCGAGGATATTTTTAACGGAATTTTATCCCCGAGTATTTTAGTAACTAAATTATCATCGGCACTACCGTAAAGAATTAAAGAATATTTTTCTAGGTCATCTTGAGTTAAATCAATATCCTTAAAAATACGAGGTTCATATTTCTGCCAATTTTTCCAATAGCTTATAAACTGTTGAGCTTTGGTGGCAATCATTTTTGTCATCAACGAATCTTTTGAGATTGTCCCTATAACAACAGCAAATGGAGTAGTTGCAATATCAGATACAGGGCCGCCGATTTTAGGTTTTTTAGTCAATACAGAAGGATTATAATCTTTAGCCCGCAGTAAAATTTTTCCGTCTGTTACTTTTACCTCTCTTATATCATTCACATTCCAAATTATTTTTACTTGTTTTTTCGGATCAATCAATTTACCGGAAGGAGAAAGCTCAACTTCCATTACATTTTGGGTGAACAATTTAATTGTATTGTTTAACAATACTTCGGCTTCGACTTCAATAAATGAATCATATTTTTCCCTTTGAGTAACTTTAACCCAATGTGCAGATGCCGATTTCAAATCTGAGGACCTAACACGTACTTTTTCAGGATTCGAATTTCTTTTATGTTTGAGAAACCAAGGAATAAGTTCATCGTAATATTCTATGCCTTCGTGACCAAAACCCGGGTATTCACGGTAGCGGATATCATAACCCCATCTTTGCAACATTTTAACCGCGTACCTCGAATACTTTACATCCACCGATTTGTCAATATCGCCGTGCAAAACAAAAATTGGAGTTGTTAACAAAGCATCCGCGCGGGCAAAAGAACTATTTGCTTCGTTTGTAAAACGCTCATCATCAGTGAGTTTAGCTAATTGCTCTTCGCTTAGTGATGCATGATAATCCCATCCGCCGTAAACCGGCGCAATTGCGGCAAACAATTCGGGATGCCGCGTTCCAACATTCCACGTTCCGCCGCCGCCCATCGATTCGCCTTTTAGATAAATGCGGTCTTCATCAACATTAAAAAATTGTTTTGCCAATTCGATGCATCGTAAAACATCCCTTTCGCCTATTCCATTATAACTTGTATTTCCTCTTCCGTGCGGTTCGATATCTATTACTGGGTATTTGTCAACAACATCCGTATGCCTTTGATCTATAGACCACCATTTTACATAAACCGGGTTTGCGCCGTAGTAGCCGTGAAGATTAATTACAAGAGGCCATTTCTTTTTAGAATCGTAATTCAATGGTAAATACGCGCGGCAAAATTGCGGAGTATTATCTATATCATCGATATACCTTAAGCGTACAAATCCGTTTGCGCGGACACTTCCTTTTTTACCTGCCCTGTCAAGTTTTAATTCTTCATATTCCATTAGAGGTGAATACAAGGTACTTATTTTTGATGAATCAGTTTTACTAACATCGCCGTACTTATCCGAAATCAATTGCGAAAGCATAACATGCAAATAGTCATCCGGGGTTTTGGGATTTTTTGGAATGTTGGAAAATAATTCCTGCGCTTCCTTAATTACATCGCCTTTGTACCAGTATAAATAAGCAGTAATAACTTCGCCCCGATTGTTATTACTTTTGAAACAAACATCATAAACCCCATTCGGCCAATTCTTTGCATCGAAAGTAATTTGTTCGCCACGTTTAACGGTTTTTTCAGCAATTACTTTACCCCCGGCAACAATGGCTTTTACATTCACATCAAATTTTTGAATTTCCGGATTTAGTGTTCTATCCGTCTTAATAATTAATTTATTACCATCATTTGATTTGATAATTGATGGAGACAATTTGAAATCGTGAATAAGCGAAAACTCGTTCGGTTCAATAATTCTGAATCTGAAACCCCACGTCCATCCGCCGTGGACAGATTTAATAAGAATTAAATTCTCTCCTTTAACCATGTCGACTTCAATGTGATTGTCTTCCATTGCAGCTTGATAATCTGTTCTGCTTTCATAAACAAGTTTTCCATTAACCCAAAGCTTATTACTTACGTTATGACCAAAGGAGAGTATTACCTTACCATTTTGGGGGCGCTGAACTTTTGTAAAAGCATAAGCTACCTTTGTACTATACTCAACATTCTCCAATACATCAAAAAAATTAATGTAATTGTAAGGCGAGTGATAATTCTTCCATTCGAATGTTGAGCCTTCGGAAAACTTATGTTTCATGCCAAGTTCAGGTTTAACCTTAAGTTCTCCTCCCTGTTCTTGAAGAAAATCGGTATCGAATCCTTTGCCGTCTTGATTCGGAAAGCCGCCAACAATAAGCCAATTGCGGAGAAAATCTCCTGTTGCTGTAGCCCATGGAAATCGTGTTTCATCCTTTAGCGGTGTCTGTGCATTAATAATATTTCCGGCAAAAAATAAAAGAGCAACAATTAAAAGCTTTTTAGAATTCACATAATTGTACATAATAACTCTCCGTCAAATTATAAATTCTTTTCTTGTTTGATTTAAATGATATGCTTGCGGTATGATTTTAACCACACATTGCCCGTCCCCCATTTCATTTAATACAAACATATCTTTTTTTTTTCGATGCTGCTGTCATTCATATGTAAAACTATGTTAAAATTTGTAACAACACTAAGCGCAGAGTGCTCTGCGTTTAGCATTTTTTTTGTATCTCAAACTTTCTTTTGTATTAACAGTGATAGATTTTATTGCTTGAAAATCTACTCTTTCAACAGTAAAAAAAGTTGTTCATAATTAAGGAGACAATTCCAATACAAAAAAAATTGAATCTTATATCTTATCATAAATAAAAAAACCCCGATTAAGACTTTAGCAAGCCGTGTAATCGAGGTTTTGTTGTTTTCTCTTTTATAAAAACAGAATTATTGAATTCTATTTTTAGTTACATTCACTTTTTTTAAGGTTGTAAAAAGTTCCAACGCGATTTGTCGCTCTTTGGATCAAACTTAGCTAAAGTTGGTGTGCTGTTACCTACTGCCGTTAGAACCAACTGTTCATTTGAATTTGGAACTGCCTTCGGCATTATACGATAAGTGCCGTCAATCAACTGATCTATGCGCCACAATTGTTCCGGGCTGCCTGTAAAAGTAGGAACAGTTGTAACTTCGGCATCAGCAGTAGCAGCCAAAGCTCGTTCAGTACCGGCTATTGTAATTTTGTAATAAGGTGCACCGTGAGAACCGCCTGCATTTGGCGCGGGTGAGATCATCCATTTTTGATGCGGGCGAAACATAAAGTCACCAATACGAACATCAATATTTCCTGTTGGCCAATTCATTGATACTTCATCGAGTTCCTGGAATGGAAGCGGTTTAACCGGTTCATTATTATCGCGTCTAAAACCACGCATACCGCCAGCCATTCTAACAAAATCTACAGCAAGTTCAAGCCCATATCCCCTGCGCTCGGATTGAATTTCATAAATTCCTTCTTTAATATTTTCACCTGCAACCGGCCATCCATCTCTCCAGAGAAGCGGGTGAATTGCAAGTACACTTCTGCCGCTGCGATCAAGATCTGCCTCGTAGTGCAAAGAAAATTTTTGAACACCATCACCAACTTCCCATAAACCAAAATGTCCGGCGCCTACCATGCGGCCACGTGCGCCTATCAAGAATTTTCCTCCGCCCTTGAGCATATCAACACCCATATTGTCAACATAAGGGCCTGTTACTTTTTTTGAACGGCCGACAATAATATTATAAGTAGAATTTGGACCGTCGCAGCATGTTCCATGTGTTGCCAATAAATAATACCATCCATCGCGGTACATCATTGCAGTTGCTTCGCAGTCAATTGCAATATTAATAGGTTCATTTCCCGAGATACGCTTTCCTGTTTTAGGGTCAAGTTCAATGATCCTTATAAAACCAAAATAGGTCCCATATGTCAGCCATAATCGGCCGTCTGTAGGATCAAGCAAGAAAGCAGGATCTATCGCATCACAGTCCTCAACACCATCTGTTGTAACCACAACAGTATTGTCTTTAAACTCAAAATCTGGAGAATTTGGGTCGAGAGTTTTCGTCCACATTGTGTTTATTGCGCCTGCATGACCGCCGGACATTCCCCCGCCTTTTGAAGCATAAGCCACATAATAACGGTCGCCTATCTTGATGGCATCGGGTGCCAAACCGCCGCCGGGACGTACAGCCCCGCTTCGCCATGTCCAGCCGTCATCGGAAATTAAACCGCCGCCGCCGGTGCCAAAAGTATAATACTTGCCGTCGCATTCCATAATTGTTGATGGATCGTGAATATATGGTTCGCCGTCTTGGGCAAGAATAGGTCTAAATATTAACAGTAACATTACAACTACTAATAAAAAACGTAATTTCATAAAACCTCCAAAATCAAAACAGTTAGATCAAAAATTTGATAACTAATTAATTTTCAATTTATTCTAAGCTTAGTGTTATATCTTTAACAGGTTCACCATTTTCATCGATAAATCGTACACAGAAATCGCTCATACCGGGCCCATTAATAACAGCACCGCGAATAATATTTTTACCTTTATTTAGAGTAATGCGTTTGGATACACAATCATCCATAACCATGCGCCTATCACCTGAAAGTATAACCGCTTCTTCCCCGTTCAACCACCACATTGATGCGGAATTTGAGCCCACTGCCATACGAACATTTTTCATTTCACGTGGACTGTTAACAACTGTTACCGCCCAGAAAAGAACGCCGTAAATTTGTTTGTTCAAACCATATGCAAAACGGAATAGTTTTACGTTGAAATTGGTTGATTCAAGGGCATGCCATTTGAGTTCATTGCCGTTAACTGTTACAATGTCTCCATCCTTGGGAATAACAGTAAACTGGTTAGGAAAGTACAATGTATCAAATGCTTTCCTTAGATAACTATCAACAAACACAGTGTTGGTACGGTTCGGTTTATTAATAGGTTCCAGAAGCAGCCATCGCTGAAGAAATCCTTCTGCGTCCGGAGTTTTTAAATTAGATGTAGCTGGTGTGAAATAAGGCGCGAGACTCCGCGTAGTATCACCTGGTGTAGTGCTAAGGGCAACACCATCTGATGCGGCTGAGCAGCCGTGGATTGTTAATCCAACAATCGCGCAGAATACAAACATTAAAGTTTTTCGAAAAATATTCATGGTTTACCTTTTGTAGAATTATGGATTTTTGTTAACAAGAAGATGATTCTCTTGTATTACTATTTTACACATATCATTCTGTATTATCAAGTTGACTTTATTTGAAAACTTTTAGTATGCCTGATTTTTTTATAAATATCCAACTCATAAAAGCATATTGACAAGTGATTCGTTGAACAGCGAATAATTTTAAACATGGTTTCCTTTTTTGCGCAGAGAGCCCCGCTTTTATCGGGGTAACGCCGAGTTAAGCGCATTGCGTTTATTATTCATACCTCAATGATTCCACCGGGTTTACTATTGCGCTTTTATTGCTTGAAAGCTTACAGTTACCAGTGAAATCACAAAAGCAATTCCACCGGATATTTGCCGGCTTATTTCTGTTCTATAACTTGCTACAGTCCATATGTTTTAATAATTAAATATAAATCTTCAAGTTTTGGCGGGAGTGTCTCATAGTAGATCATTTCCGGCGTTTAGTTGATCGTTTCCGCCTACCAGTTACTACTTTCCGACATACCATTAACACTTTCCGGCATGCAATTGGTCATTTCCACATATCAGTTTTCTTTTGTCTGCAAATTGTTGAATTGATGCATCGTCCAATTGGTTTTTTCCGATATTCAATTGAAATTTTCCGAATATTCGTTATTGCCATACTTCGATTATCAAACACAAAATACTTTTGTAATGATTTAACATATTCGCGAAGTATTATAAAAAAATTAAGTCATGCATTGAACCGCGAAATAATTTCCCCTTTTGCTTAATGCACTTGGCGCTATGCGTATAGCGTTTCCTATTCATATCTGAGTGACTCAACCGGATTTGCAACTGCCGATTTAACAGCATGAAAGCTGACGGTAGCAACTGTAACAATAATTGAAACAATGAGTGTTGTTAGAAATATCATAAAATCAATTTCCATCCTATAAGCAAAATTATCTAAGAATTTGCTGGTCGCTAAATAAGCGAATGGCCAAATAATGATATTAGCAATCATCACCCATTTAATGAATTCTTTACAGAGCATATACACAATACTAGTTACCGAAGCGCCGAGCACTTTGCGTACTCCGATTTCCTTTGATTTTTGCTCAGTTGAATATGAAATCAAACCAAGTACTCCAATACAGCTTAAAATAACCGCAAGTACCGAAAAGAATCCAAGCAGCTTGCCGATTATAACACCTGCCCTGTTGTAATTCTCGAATCTCTCTTTTATGAAAAAGAAATCAAATGGGTAAGCTGGTGAAAAAACAGTAACTGCTTCCTTTATAAAATTAATAGTAGGTATAATTTCCGCAGTCTTTAATCTTACGGAAAGGAATTTACCCCCATTTGGTTTAAGCCTGAATACGGTAGGAGTTATTTCATTTTCAAGTGATGCATAATTGAAATCGGGTATGACGCCTATAACGTTGCAAAATTTTGAATCCGAATCCACACTTCCGATTGTAATTCTTTTACCTATCGGATTTGCCCAGCCAAGTTTTTTTACAGCCGTTTCATTAAGAATGTAAGCATTGGATGTGTCTGTAGAATATTTTGAAGAAAAAAATCTTCCAGCTTTCAATTTTAGATTATATGTTTTCAAGAAATCATAATCAACATCTATTATCTGCATCATTATTTCACTATCCTCGTTGCCGCCTTCAGGCGTAAAACTACTCGTCCTGGAATTATTGCTTCCCGGTGTTCCGCTGGAATATGAAGCAGAAAATATTTTTTTGTTATTGAGCAGGGTTTGTTTAAAGGGGATTCCATTGTTCTGAATATTTTCGTCACTGTTATTCAAGACAATTATTTTATCCTTCGGGAAGCCCAAATCTTTTGCAAGTAAATAATCTACCTGTTTGAAAACAGTTATTGTTCCAATAATAAGAAAAATCGAAATAGCGAATTGCACAACAACTAGTATTGCACGAATTGAGTAGCCGCCTTTTTTAACTATGTTGTGTTTAAGTATTACTACAGGAACCGGTTTTGACATAACAAAGGCTGGATAAGCCCCGGCAAGTAAAGCTGTGATAATCAATACTGCTATGGTTAGCAGAATAAATCCCGGATCCAATAAAACATAAAGCGAAAGATTTTGTTTCAATATTTCATTCACTCCCGGAATTAGCAATCCCGCGAAAACAATCGCGGCGGTAAATGAAATTATTGTTATTACAAACGCCTCGCTTAAAAACTGAAATACAAGGTGGGAACGGTTAGCACCGGAGACTTTTCTGATTCCAACTTCTTTATTCCTGCGCGATGATCTGGCTGTTGTTAGATTTATAAAGTTTACAGCGGCAATAAAAAGAATAAGAACTCCTACGGCACCGAAGATATAAAGAAATATTATCGGCGTCGTTTGGGCATCGTCGTGAATAAGCTTTGAAAAATGAATATCTCTTAAATTCTGCATCTTCATATTGTATCTGTCATGATAAGATACATCTGTGTTGGTCCTAATTACTCCGTTAAGTTTTTTTTCAACAGAGGAAGGATCAGTCCTTCTTTTTAAAAGAAGATAAGTGTAGTCATTACTAAATCCTCCCCAACTATTCAACCGTGGAAAATTTGATTCATTGTAAGTATTAAACGATGCGAAAATATCGTCGCGTATGTGCGAGTTAAAAGGAATGTCTTTAATAATGCCGGTAACTAAAAAATTTTCTTTGTTATCAAAAAGCATTGTTTTACCGATTGGATTTTCATCGCCAAAATATTTCTGCGCCAAACTCTGTGTGATCACAACTGTATTTGGTTCAATCAAAGCGGTTTTTGAATCTCCTTTTATAAACGGAAAAGAAAACACTTCAAAAAATTTATCGTCGACAAACAAAGCTCTTTCATAATAATTTTTGCCTTTGTATGATGAAAGAATTCCCCGATGAGATATTCTTACAGCGTATTCAATTTCGGGGATAACAGCTTTGACTGCAGGAGCGAATGGAATCATTACCGGGGCAGTCTTCACTATGTTACCGCCTTCTTTGTTTTCTATAAATACACGATAAATTCTTTCTTTCTTGTTATGAAAATTGTCGAAGCTCGTTTCGTTCCAGATTATCATTGATATTACAACCACGCAAGCAAGTCCGACAGATAAACCAAGTATGTTTATCGCTGAATATCCTTTGTGTCTAAGAATATTTCTAAATGCGATTTTAAAATAATTTATAAACATTGTTGCTCATCCTTTCTCAAATTATTTTCTGTTCTTAAGTCTCTTTCTAGCAAAGTGTGTAGGGTAATGCGTTTGGCGCTATGCGTATAGCGTTTACTCATATCTCAAACTCTCAATTGGATTTGCAATAGCCGCTTTAATTGCTTGAAAACTTACTGTTGCCAAAGCAATCAGTAAAGCAATTCCGCCTGAGAGAGCAAACATCCACCAACTTATTTCAATACGATAAGCAAAATCTTCGAGCCATTTATTCATAAAGAAATAAGCAACCGGCCAGGCAATAACATTTGCCCAAATTACCCACTTTGTATATCTGAAAGAAAAATCTTTTAAAAGCCATATTGATGAAGCACCAAGTACTTTCCTAATACCAAATTCTTTTTTTCTTCGTTCGGCCATAAATGTTGTTAATCCGAACAGTCCAATACAAGCAATAAAAACAGCAACTATTACAAAACTATCCAGAACGGTAGCTATCCGCGTTTCAGATTGATAAAGTTTCGCGAAATCGTCGTCGAGGAAATAAAAATCAAACGGAAGATTAGAACCAAATGATTCCCAAGTTTTTTTAAGAGATTCCAAACAAGAAGCAATATCGGCAGCTTTTGTTCGCACTGAAATCTGTGTACCTTTATCATTAACAACAATTGCGCACGGCTCAACAGAATTATGAAGAGAGCGGAAATGAAAATCCTTCGTTACTCCTGCAATCTTTCCTTTAAATGAGCCCCAGTAAATAATTTGTTTACCGGCAGCCGATTGCCAATTCAAGAGTTTTAGAGCAGATTTATTTAGAATAAATACTTTTTCATCTGATGTTTTAAAATTAGCAGTATAATCTTCTCCTTCTAACATTTCTATTTGGTATGTTTTAATGAAGTCTCTATCAGCATTAATTATCCACATGGAGTTGAAATCTTCCTTCGCCGGCATACCTTCCCATTTAAAGCCGCTCCAAAATTGATTAAAACTGCTTGGCTGGTAGCTGTTTACAGAAGCGTTTATAACATATTTGTTTTTAAGAAATTCTTCTTTTATTGTCTGCGACTTCATTATCAAATCATTACTCGTTAACGGTATGTTGATTATTTGTTCTTTAGCAAATCCTAAATTTTTATTTTGGATAAAATTAATCTGCCGTGAAATAATTATAGTGCATATAATAAGAATGATTGAAACAGTGAATTGAAAAACAACAAGGGCATTCCTAAATGAAGATTTTAAATTTTGATTTATTTTTCCTTTTAATGCTTTTACAGGATTGAATGAAGACATAATTATTGCGGGGTAAGCGCCGGCAAGAATTCCGGTAAACAATACAATACCAAAGAAAAACAAATAACTATTAATATTTGTAAAATCGATTGTATAGTGTTTGCCAGACATTGCATTAACTACAGGCAGAATTAATTCGACTATAATAACAGAAAAAATCCCGGCGATAATAGATAATAGAATTGATTCCAAAAGAAACTGCTTTACTAATCCTCGGTAGTCGGCGCCCAAAGTTTTTCTCAACCCGACTTCTTTTGCCCTTTTCATAGAGCGGGCAGTTGATAGATTAATAAAATTAATACATGCAATTAATAAAACGGTTATTGCCACTGCAAAAAATATAGTTAGATAATTATCATCAAAGGCAGGCTCAATATTAAAACGGTTGAATTGAAAATGGATTTTTTTGACCGGCTGATATGTTAAATCATCCGGTACATTCGGGTTGCTACTCATTTTTGTTTTAAATAAATCATCAACTTTACTTTTTAACTGTGCGATATCGGTATTTGGGGGAGTTAAAATGTAGGTATAAAAATTCCAGTTTCCCCAAGATTCCAAATAATTAAAACGTACTAAATCATTAATGCGTTCAAACGGTATAATTAACTCAAAATGGAAATGCGAATTTTCCGGGGCATCTTTAGCTACAGCGGTAACTGTAAAATCGAATTCTCCATCCACGGATAATACTTTTCCAACCGGGTTACCGGAACCAAAATATTTACTTGCAGCTTTTTCTGTAATTACTATCGAGTTTGGTGCTTTTAATGCTTCTCCGGCATTACCTCTAACCAACGGGAAAGTAAACATTTCAAAGAATGAAGGGTCAGCTAAAAAGAATTCCTTTTCAGAAAATTTTTTGTTTTTGTATTCAACAACCATCTCGGCTTTATGAAGCCGGGTGTAACTTATTATGTCGGGTATATTCGATTGTAGAAATGGTCCCAACGGTGCGGATGTACCTGCATATGAATCTTTATCATTTGCATTTCCATTAATTACCCTGTATATCCGGTCGGCATTTTCATGAAACGTATCGTAGCTTAATTCATGATTAATAAATACAGCTATTACAATAACAACGGATAATCCTATAGTTAAGCCGGCTATATTAATAAAAGAAGAAGTTTTGTCTTTAAATAAAGTCCTAAACGCTGTCTTAAAAAAATTATTAAACATTGCGGCTCCGAAAAATATATTGACGATTATTCTATTTTATTTTTAACTGTATATACTGTAATTCGCGATATCATTCGTATCGCAAAGCTTCGATCCCGAATAAAACCATCGGGATTTCGTCATTCATATCTGAGTGACTCAACAGGATTTGCAACTGCCGCTTTAATTGCTTGAAAACTTACCGTGACTAATGCAATCAATAAAGCAATTCCACCGGAAAGGGCAAACATCCACCAGCTTATTTCTATTCTGTATGCAAAATCCTGCAACCACTCATTCATTGCGTAAAAACCAATCGGACACGCTATTATAAAAGCGGCGACTACCCATTTTATGAAATCTTTATTTAGTAAAATCATTAGATCATTTACACTCGCCCCATGGACTTTGCGTATACCTACCTCTTTCGCTCGGCGCTCTGAAGAAAAAATAGCCAGGCCAAGTATGCCGAGACATGAAATTGATATGGCGAGAAATCCGAACATGCTTATGGCATTAGCGAAACGTTCATCCTTCTCATACATCTTATTAAACCAGTCGTCGTAAAATTGATAGTCGAACGGGTAATCAGGAAAGATTTTTTTCCATTCTTTTTGAATGAATGCCATAGTCTGTGCAGTTGTTCCTTTTTCAATTCGTAAAGTGATGCTGGAAAGCGAGAATTGTGAAGTAAACATTATACAAGTTGGTTCGATAGGTTCATGCAGCGAAGAAGTATGAAAATCTTTTACTACCGCTATCACATCGAATCCCCCGTCTCTGCCGTTGTTAAACTTTTTATTATCCAAATTATTCCAGCCAAAATATTTAAAAGCCGTTTCATTAATCATGCAGGTCTTTCCGTATTCGCTGGGAAGCATATCCCTTCCCTCGAGTAAATGTATATTGAATGTCTTAAGAAAGTTTGAATCGGCTGCTATACACCATATACTTTTGTCTTTTTCTTTAATTCCCGATCCCATTGCCATGCGAACTTCTCCAGGTACTCCATTTGATGTGGAAATATTTTTAACTGCCGCATACTCTCTCAGTTTATTCGTTAACCTCTCCGCATCCTTGCCGTCGGCAAAAGGAAGATTGAATCGAAGAAGTTGTTCCTTTTGGAAGCCCAGATTGTTATGCTTTACGTACTCAATCTGCCTTTGAATAACTATTATGCAAAATATCAACGCGATGGAAACGGTAAACTGGAACACTGTTAAAAAATTTCTAAAATAATTCTTCTTACTCGAAGTAATCATCCTCCCGCTAAATATTCTAATGGGATTAAACGAGGAGAATAAAAGCGCAGGAAATATTCCTGAAATAATCCCGATAAGAAGTATCGAACCCAGCAATACAGTATTTCCTGGAAATTCAAACACTGGCTTTATGCTCAATTTAGTATTTACAATGTTCTCGAAAAACGGCAGTGTCATTTCCGCGAATATTATAGCCATTGCAAAGGCAATGGCCGTTACAATAATCGATTCCACAAGAAAAAGAGAAACAATATCTTTTCTTCCAGCCCCTACTGTTTTTCGTATTCCCGTCTCTTTATTTCTTTTATTATGCCGTGCTATGGATAAGTTGATATAATTTATTATTGCCAACAAAAGAACTACTAGTGCAATTGCAGTAAACAATCTTAGTAATTCCGGATTCCCTCTCTTTGTGGTGCTGCCGGTTGTGTTATCGTTGAGATAGGTATCCGTCAAAGCAATAAGACCTGCCTTTTTAACATAAGGTTGAATAGTCTCGGAATGATTATCGATTTTCCGAAGGAGCTGATTGGGATCGGATTTTTCTTTCAGCGACAAGTAAATATTGAAAGGATATCTATATGTGCTGCTGTCTTTTCCATTGGAACATGAGAAACTAAATTTAAAATTTCTGTTCTCCATATTTACTATCATGTTTGCACTAATACTTGAGTTATCCGGAAAATCTTTGATTACGCCGGTTACCGTTAAAGTGAAATTACGCATCAGGATTATTTCTTTCCCAAGAGGATTTTCGTTTCCAAATATCTGCCGGGCTGAACTTTCTGTAAGAACAATTGAATTAGGATTGGGTAACGGTTCGATGGAATTTCCATAAAGGAAATGAGTTGTGAATATTTTAAAGAATTCATTATTGACCGACATAATATTGTCTATGTTGTACCCGTTATTTTTATAACTTGTACCAACTTTCATCGGAAGAACCTGGACAACACAAGCATTCTCAACTTCCGGATATTGGTTCTTAATTAAAGAAGCGACGCGGTAATCGATACCGCTCGAATTTTCCTCTATATCGACAAGTTTATAGATATGATCGGCATTGGTATTAAAGGAATCGTAACCGTACTCTTTTATCAGGAACAACACAATTAACAGGCAAACCGAGACACCAAATGCAAAACCAAGAATATTAATGGTTGAAAAAGCTTTATTCTTTTTCAAATTTCTGAATGAGACTTTAAAATTATTTTTTAACATGATATCTCCTCATACTATATGCGCAAAGCGCCTTGCGCTTTGCGTTTTATTCATATCGAAGCACCTCAACCGGGTTTGCTGTTGCAGCCTTGATAGCTTGGAAACTAACCGTAGCCAAAGCAATTGCTAAGGCAACCCCGCCGGAGAGAACGAACACCCACCAGCTAATTTCTGTCCTGTATGCAAAATCCTGCAGCCATTTGTTCATAAAGTAATACGCAACCGGCCATGCAATAACATTTGCAAGTATTACCCACCTGATAAATTTAATCGAAAGCATTAAGACAATTCCCGGCACACTCGCACCGAGTACTTTTCTTATTCCTATTTCTTTAATTTTATTTTGAGCGCTTATCGCGGTAAGTCCGAATAAACCAAGGCATGCGATAAAAATAGCAAGTCCTGAAAAACAGTCGAAAAGATTTTTCATGTTCTGTTCTTTTTGATAAAGTTTACCCCAATACGAATCGAGGAAAAAATATTCGAAAGGTTTATCCGGTGAAAAACTTTTCCACGTATTTTCCAGTGAATGAAGAACACCGGCAATATTTTTTGTTTTGATCTTGACGGACATATACTCAAATTCATCTTGCTTCCCGATATAAATTACCATCGGGTCGATTTTTTCGTGAAGCGACTTGAAATGAAAATCTTTTATCAAGCCGATAACCGAACCCTGCTTTTTAAATGAACCGATTTTTTTCCCAATCGGCGACTCCCACCCAAGTCTTTTTTGCGCTGCCTGGTTTATCAAAAATCCTTGTTCGGCATCAGTAGAAAATGATTTTGAAAAATTTCTCCCCTCAATTATTTGCATTTTATATGTTTTTAGAAAATCATAATCGGCAACGATATAATTCATTGTGTTTTCTTCATCATTCTTTTGCCCTTCCCAATTAAAACTTCTCACCCATCTAACACCCCCGGGCACTATTGAAGAAAGAGAGGCATTAACAATTTCCGGCTGCTGCAATATTTCATTTTTTAGCGGTTCGCTTTGCGTTCGAACGGAATTATCCTGCAAAGGCAGAACTATTATTTGTTCCTTATCGAAACCCAGTTTTTTATTAAGGATATACGAAAGCTGGTTATTAACAATTAATGCGGCAATAATCAAAACAGTCGAAACAATGAATTGGAATGAAATTAAAATATTCCCGTAGTTAAATCTTTTATTTGTTCTAAGTATCGTCTTTGATAAAATGCTAGTGGGAGCAAATCGTGAGATAAAAAGTGCTGGGTATAATCCGGAAACTAAGCCTGTGAATAATGCTATGCCGATTAAAATGTAAGAAAGCTCAAAACTTCCGCCCGAAAAAATTTCGTTTTCACCCAACACCGAACCTAACCAAGTTCTCAATATTTCAATCAGCAAAACAACCGCTACAATTGCCATAAAAGAAAATAAAATTGACTCGCCGATAAATTGATATATTATATGTAAGCGGTTTGCTCCTATAACTTTTCTAATTCCGACTTCCTTCAAACGGTTCATATAACGCGCTGAAGAAAGGTTTATATAGTTAATGCACGCAATTAATAGAATTAAGACAGCAATCGCGGAAAAGATATAAACGTTTGTTATGTCGCCGTTTGGTTCAAGCTCACCGCCGAGATCTGAATGCAAATGTATTGACTCAAGCAGTTGGAAATGATATTCGATACGCCATTGGCTCTTGTCCGCTTTGTTCGCGTTGTAATAATTTTCTCCAAGAATATATTTTGTAAATTCATCGATACGAGCTTCTAAACTAGAAACATTACTATTTTTTCTCAGCAAGAAATAATTGAAAACAACTGTATTCATCTTGTTTTCGAAGAAGTCCTTATAAAAAGCAGCTTTCGCGCTGCCGAGAGAAAAAATGAAATCAAACTTGAGATGAGAATTGTGCGGAATATTTTTCAGAATACCGGTTACTTGGTATTCAAGCCGGTCATCGTAACTCAATTTTTTACCGATAGGATTTTGATTGCCGAAATATTTTCGCGCGGCTTCTTGTGTTATAACAACCGAGTAAGGATCGTTTAATGCGGTGCGGTAATCTCCTTCCTGCAATGGAAATGTGAAAATACTAAAGATGGACGGATCGGCAAAAATAACATTCTCTTCATAAAACTTTTTTTGCTCGTTGCCGATTAATATTTTTCCAACTTTTCTTATTCTGACTGCGTTTTCTATTTCCGGAAAGAAATTCATTACATCTGCACTTAACGGTACCGGAGTTTGAGCCCAGTTATGCCCCACGATTCTACAAATTCTTCCGGCTTTATCGTTAAAAGTATCATAACTCATTTCATACTGGACATATTTAATAATAAGGATAAGACATGCAATACCGATTGTGAGCCCGATAAGATGAATAAAAGAATAGGTTTTGTGTTTGATTAAATTTCTAAACGCAATTTTCAAATAATTCTTAAACATAATTCCCCCTCTTGCGTAATGCGCAAAGCGCCTTGCGCTTTGCGTTTTATTCATATCGAAGCGCCTCAACCGGGTTTGCTGTTGCTGCTTTGACGGTTTGAAAACTTATCGTAACCATAGCAATGACCAATGAAATTCCGCCGGAAAGAACAAAAGTCCACCAGCTTAAATCTATCCTATATGCAAAATCTTGAAGCCATAATTCTATAAGGTACACGGCAGAAGGGACCGCTGCAAAAAAAGCTATTCCAATCCATTTTACGTAATCTCTATTCAAGATAAAGATGATCGCGGGAATTCCCGCACCGAGAACTTTACGAACTCCAATCTCTTTTGTTCTTGTTAAAGTTGTAAACGACGACAAACCAAGCAATCCCATGCATGCAATAAAAATTGCGAGTGCCGAAAATACCGCGAACAATTGTGCAGTTTTTTCATCATCGGAATAAAGAGCGGAATACTTATCCTCGAAAAACGTATAATCAATTTTAACACCGGGTAAGACTTCCGCCCAAGTAGTTTTGATAGTTTGAATTGCCGCCTGCGTTTCACTTCCGTTTATCTTAACAGCTACGTTCAAAAATCTTTGCGGATTGATATACAAGAAATACGGAACAACTTTTTTATGAAGCGATTCGATTTTAAAATCATTTACTACACCGATTATTTTTGCTGCCTTGGTCGAATTATTTTCGGGGATATACACGGTTGTCCAGACCGGATTTTTTAACGAAAGCATTTTTGCGGCGGATTCATTAATTATTATTGAACTGCTGACATCTGTTATATAGTCTTGAGAGAAATTTCTTCCGGAAAGTATTTTTACCTTCATCATCGACACGAAGTCATAATCCACACCAATCGCACGAATTAATTTATTATCCCGGGGAGAATTTTGTATTAAAGATATTGTCTGCTGTTCTTCACTGTTTATGCCCGGCAAAGTATATACACCGCTTACACCAAAAATATTCGGGTCTTCAGAAAGTTTGCTTTTTAACAATGTGTATTTGTGTTCGCTGCCTTCTGCCGCTGCCGGGAATTTAACCAACACTACGTTGGATTTATCAATCCCGATGTCTGCGTTTTTCATATAATCGAGCTGCTGCAGAATTGTAATGGTTCCGCTTATTAATATTATTGTAAGTGCAAACTGGAAAACGACCAATACTTTTCGGACGGACAATTTTCCGGGAGAAGTTTTTCCCGCTCCTTTAAGAGTATCGACAGGTTTGTATTTCGAAAGATAGAAAGAAGGATATATTCCGGATACAAACGAAACCAAAAGTATGATTCCTGCAACGCTTAAATAGAAATAAATATTTATGAATTCCGGAACCTCTATTTTATAACCAAGATAGCTGCTTAAAACAGGGCTAACGGCATAGTACAATCCCAAACTAAATATTACCGAGATAGTTGTAATAAGAAACGACTCGCTGAGAAACTGACCGATTAAATTGGAACGGGAAGCGCCCAAAACTTTTTTCAAACCTACTTCCTTCGATCTTTGAACCGAGCGTACCGTTGAAAGATTCATGAAATTAAAGGTTGCTATTACTAATATTAAAATTGCAACCGCGGAAAAAAGATATATAAAAGTCGCGTTGCCTTTCGGACTTATATCGAATGTAACGTCGGAATGAAGATAAATGTCGGAAAGTTTATAAGTGTACAGCTTAATCATGTTCGCCAACTGTCCAACGTTGTTTTTAAGAATTTGATTTATTTTTTTGTCGAGCAAAAGCGGCGAAGCATTTTCCTTCAACAATAGATATGTATAACAATCGCCAAAACGAGTCCATGTTTCAAAGTTTGGTATTGACTTTTCCAAGTGTTCGATAGAAGCCAGGAAGTCCCATTGCAATTGAGTTTTGGCGGGAATATTCTTTGCTATTGCCGACACATAAAAATCTTGATCATTTACCCTGAGAATCTGCCCAAGTGGATTTTTGTTGCCGAATATTTTCCCCGCTGCCGACTGCGTGATAACTATTGAATTATAACTTTGAAACGGTTTCTTAATATTTCCATTCAACAGTTCAAAAGTAAACATATCAAAAATGGAAGGGTCCGCGTAGAAAAATTTTGATTCATTATATTCTTTTGAATCGTATTTTATTTTTACATCTCCGGCAGGGATATAGCGAGTGTAATTTTCCACTTCGGGGACGTTTGATTTTACAGCAGGTCCAAGGGCAGGCATCACTCCTGCCATTTTCATTGGTTGGTCACCGCTGCCGAAGTTTGCATTAACCCTGTAAATACGTTCGCTGTTTTTATGCGTGCTTTCAAAACTGGATTCATTAAACACGTACATTGTAATCAATAGAACAGCGGCAATGCCCAACGTTAAACCGGAAATGTTTATGAGTGTGAAGATTTTGTATTTCTTCAGATTTCTAAATGCTGTCTTTAAATAATTTTTTAACATGATTTCCCCTTCTGCGCAAAGTGCAGAGCGCATGGCGTTATATCACTCTTTCGCTATGCCCCTTGCACCATGCTCTATGCTCTTACTTTTTTACCCACCCGTCTTCTAAATTAATTATTCTATTTCCATAACCGGCATTTACTTCCGAGTGTGTTACCTGAATTATTGTTGTGCCGTCGTTGTTCAACTTTTTCAACAGTTCCATAATTTCTTTTCCCTGATCGGAATGGAGATTGCCCGTCGGTTCATCTGCAAGAATTAATTTTGGTTTTGCGATTATCGCGCGTGCGATTGCGACAAGCTGCTGCTGCCCGCCCGAAAGCTGGTTGGGGAATAAATCTTTCTTCGCAACCATATTAAACTTATCCAGTGTGTCGGCAACCATTCCTTTGCGTTCGGAGGTTTTAATTTTTTGGTAAAGCAGCGGCGTTTCAAGATTCTCATAAACCGTCAATTCATCTATGAGATGGTATTGCTGGAATACAAATCCGATATGCGATTTGTGCAATTCCGCAAGTTTTTTCTCTTTCATTTTATGAACAGGTTCTTCGTAAAAATAATACTCCCCTTCCGATGCGTTATCAAGCATCCCGATAATATAAAGCAGTGTTGATTTACCCGCGCCCGATGGTCCCATTATAGAAACAAATTCTCCTTCTTCTATTTCCAGGTTGATATTCCTCAGCACATAGGTTTTGATAAATTTGTTTTCGTAATACTTTGTGATGTTTTTCAGATTAATCATTGTGTTCTCCTGAAACTATGGTTTGCACAGGGCAAAGAGCATAGAGTCATTTTAATGTTTTTTTAAAACTTGTTATCATTCTGCTTTCTTTATCTAGTTTTACTAATAAGTTATTTAATTTCTCATCAGATAATAGTTTCCTTCGGTTAATGATTATTAGAATATTTGCTATTTCAAAAGTTGATCTATGAGCAAAATTTAAAAAATTACTAAAGTCTCGATTGGAAGCCGAGCCAGAACCTTCTGCAATGTTATTACTTATGCTCAAAGACGCGCCTCTTAATTGTTCGGCAAATCGATAAAGCTTTTTATTCCCCAATAAATCAGGATATCTAAAAGTTCATCTAATATCTCAACAGCAAATTGCCAGATTTGTAAATCTTGAAATCTAAATTTCATCTCACCTCCGGTATTAAATTTATTTCTTGCTCATTCTTTTTTACCCCACAATCTTTAATAACAAATCTGTTCACACTTCCCTTTGCCCTCTACGAAGTGAACTTTGCTATTCATAGTGCAAAGATTGAGACGGATTTACTTTCGTAACACTTAATACCTGTCTTAGCGTAACTATGATAGCAACTGAAATTATTATGAAAATCGGCACGATAAAATCCATGGTTTGCACTTTATATTTATACGCGCCGGGACATGTAATTAAAACAACATATGCAGTAGGGGCTGCTAAGACAATTGCAATTACAAGCATAATTAAAAACTCTTTTACTACAAGAATATATAAACCGCTCTCTGATGCGCCGAGGACTTTACGAATACCAATTTCCTTTGTTCTGCGTCTTGTTGAAAAAGAAACCAAACCAAGCAAACCAATCAATGCAATTACAATAGCAAGAGCTGAAAAGAAACCGAAAGTTACCTGCACACCTTCCCAAACTTTCATTGTACCAATATCGAAATCTGTGTCATACAATTGCACATCAATAATTTTATCCGGGAAAAAAGATTTTAATGTGTTTCTTACAAATTGCATTGACTGCGAAATATCATTCGACGATATCCTTATACTCAAATTATTTCCGCGACTTAATTGACCATCGTGAAAAAGCATTAAATACGGAGGAATCCTATTGTGAACCGATATGGGATGAAAATCTTTAATTACTCCTATTACTGTATATCTATTATCCAAAATCTTTTTACCTATTGGATTAGTCCACCCGATTTCAGCAGCAAGCGTTTCATTAATCAAACATGCGCTGCTATCGGTAGAAAACTCTTTCGAAAAATTTCTCCCTTTGGCAATCTTCATTTCAAATGTATTGATGAAATTATAATCGGCAATATTGAATAATACGTTGAGCACTTCATCCTCGGATCCACCTTCCCAATTAATTGCTCTTACCTGCGTACTATAGTTGGGTATAGTAACGGATATTGAAGCATCGATAATCTGCGGATTACTCAGCAATTTGCTATGTAATTCCGTGAAATTTGATTTTGATTCGTTTGCATCTAAATAACAACGCAAAAGATTGGTTTTATTATATCCCAAATCTTTGTTCTTCATAAAACTAACCTGTTTGAACATGAAAACCGTTGAAAGAATTAATGTTATAGAAACAATAAATTGAAACGAGACAAGAATTTTTCTGAGCATTCCTTTTCCAGTTTTACCGCATTTTGCATTTATAGAAGTTCCTTTGATAATCGAAATCGGTTTAAGCGATGAGAGATAAAAAGCAGGATAAACTCCTGCGATAGCACCAACAACTAAAAAAATAGAGATTATTATTAATATAAACTGCCAATTATTTGTAAAACTCAATTCTAATTGTGTTTGCATATAGGAATTAAAAACAGGCAGGTAAACTTTGGCAAAAATAAACGCGACAATCATAGCGGGAATACTTATCAAAACAGATTCGCCAATAAACTGCGCTGCTAAAGATAAACGGCTTCCGCCAACAACCTTCCTAATTCCAATTTCTTTTTCGCGGAGACCCGAACGCGCTGTGGTTAGATTGATGAAATTTATACATGCCAAAACAAGAATAAACAATGCAATAGCTGCATAATACGGCATTGGAGAATTTGACGCGCTTTCCTTTGTAGTGTACATTAAAATATCTTCAAGAGGTTTTAAATAAAGTATCTTAGCATTTTTTTCAACCTTTGAATAGAGTATATTTTTAATTTTTGCGTTTACTAATTCCTGATCAGTATTTTTCTTAAGCAATACATAATTTCGGTAAGCATTATTATTCCAATCGTATTTATATTCTTTATTATCCCGTGCCCACACTCTATCCATTGTTGAAAATGAAACTAAGTACGAAGGTCTTATATGTGAATTTTGAGGGAAGTCCTCGATTAAACCGGTTACAATCAAATCGCCAGTAAAACTTCCTTTTAACATTTTACCGATAGGTTTTTCTCCGGGGAAAAGTTTTTGTGATAGTGTTTTTGAAAGCACTATAGAACCGGGATTGTTTAATGCCGTCTTCGGGTTACCTTCTATAAATTTAAATGAAAGAATTTTTAGAATTTCCGGATCGGCTAAAAATCCATTCAAACTTTTCAGAATAATATCTTCTTTAGAGGTTAAATACTCACTCCAAGTTTCCCGGATTACAGCCGCTTCCTCTATTTCAGGAATTGTATTTTTTAATTCTTTTGCGAGCGGATAAACCGTTTGAGTCCATTCGGTTTTGTGTTCATCCTCTAATTCCTGTTGTACGCGGTAAATTCTTTTGTAATCTTTATGAAAAGTATCGTACGAATACATGAATTGAAGTAACAACGCAACAAGTATAAACGCTGTCATTCCAACACTTAACCCGAAGATATTAATTGACGTGTAAATCTTATCCCGCCAAAAATTTCTAATTGCTATTTTAAAATAATTTTTGAACATGATTACCTCTTTGCGCACAGCGCTTAACGCCGAGCGTTTGTTTTATACTCTAAATGCTTCTTTGAAATTTTCTGTAACCACCTGACCATCGAATAAATGAATTACCCGGTTTCCGTACTCGGCATAAGTTGGAGAGTGCGTAACCATTACAACTGTAGTTCCGTTTTCATTAAGGTCGGTTAACATTTTCATAACTTCGTCCCCGTGGGAAGAATCGAGGTTACCTGTCGGTTCATCTGCAAGAATAATTTTGGGATTTGCAACAAGCGCACGTGCAACTGCAACCCTTTGCTGCTGTCCCCCCGACAGCTGCTGAGGAAAATGATTTCTTCTATGCATAATGTTCATTCTTTCCAAAACGGATTCAACTTTTTTCTTTCTTTCGGAAACAGATACTTTTAGATACAACAGGGGCAGTTCAACATTTTCATAAATTGTTAATTCATCGATTAGGTTAAAACTCTGGAATACAAAGCCGATATTTTCTTTTCGCATCATCGCGCGCTGCCTTTCCGTAAATTTTGAGACTTCCGTTCCGAGGAAATAATATTCGCCGCCGGAAGGATTATCAAGCAGACCAAGTATGTTCATCAAAGTTGATTTACCACATCCCGAAGGCCCCATAATAGAAACAAATTCGCCTTCTTTTATTTCTATACTAACATTATTAAGTGCTGTGGTTTCAACTTCTTCCGTTCTGAAAATTTTTTGAAGATTGTTTGTGCGTATCATTTTTGTTCTCCGTTCGTTTATATAAAATTATTTTCATTCATCAATTTATAATCTGTTAGTTGCAAAGAGCGTAGGGCAAAGAGCAGAGCGCAAAGGGCATAGAGTTTATTCATAATGACTTCTTAAAACTTGTAATCATCCGGCATTCTTTATCTAGTTTTTCTAAAAGTTCATTGAGACTCTCTAGCGTTAAAATATTTTTTCGATTTAGTATTATCAGAATATTTGCAACTTCGAATGCTGAGCGATGGGCAAAATTTAGGAAGTTGCAAAAGTCTTTATTCGAACTTGATCCTGATCCTTCGGCTATATTATTACTTATACTCATTGCCGCTGCCCTTAGCTGTTCGGCAAATCGAAAATATTTTTTATCTTCCAACAGATCAGCTATCTCCAATAACTCATCTAGTATTTCAATTGCTGATTGCCAAATTTGTAAATCCTGAAATCTAAACTTCATTATATACTCCTTGCATTTATTGCTCTCTGCGCTTAGCGCAAAGCGCCTTGCATTCTTACTCATATCTTAAAGAGTTCAGCGGATTTGTAACAGCAGCTTTAATTGCCTGAAAACTAACTGTTGCGATAGCAATAAAGACAGACATAAATCCAGTAATAACAAATATCCACCAGCTTATATCTATTCTAAAAGCATAATCTTGCAGCCATTTATCCATGAAATAATACGACAGAGGCCATGCAATCAGATTTGCTATCAAGATCCATTTCAAGAATTCTTTAAGAAGCATAAAAAGCAGCGACGGAATCGAAGCGCCAAGTACTTTTCTTATTCCAATTTCTTTTGTTTTTTGCTCAGCGAGAAATGTTGCCAAACCAAAAAGTCCGAGACACGCAATAATTATTGCGATGAATGAAAAAGAAAACGATATCTGGCCAATCCTCTGTTCAGCTTTGTAAACTTGATTAAACGATTCATCCAAAAATGTATAACTGAACGGTTTGCCGGAAGTCATATCTTTCCACAGATTTTCAACCTTGCTTAAAATAGCCGTGGTATTTGCCGGGTTAATTTTAAATGTTATGTTGCCAAAGTTAGAACCCAGTCTTAAACATACACCGCCAATTTCTTGGCGCAGAGATTCATAATGAAAATCTTTAACGATACCAATTACACTATATTTTTTTAATCTGCCGTTTCCAAGCTCGTAAACATTTTCACCAATCGGATTTTTAAAACCAAACTGTTTTACAGCGGTCTCGTTAAGAATTATAGAAGCAGTATCTGTGCCGAAGTCTTTTGAAAAATTTCTTCCTTCTTTTATTCTAATCCCAAGAGTATTTAAGTAATCATAATCAATAACCCAGCTTTGTATAGTTAATCCTTTATCGGCGCCCATAGAAGCATCTTTAAAAAATCCATTAAAATTCCGGTTTGAAGGCACGGGTAAAAAGCCTGATATTGTGGCCGAAGAAACACCAGGTGTATTCATAATTTCATTTTTAAACGCTTCGATATTATTTAATGAATATGTCCCGTTGATAATTAGTAGCTGATCTTTTTGATAACCGAGGTTTTTACTTTGTATGAAATTTAATTGGTTGTAAATAACGATTGTCCCCGAAATTAAAACTATGGATGTTACAAACTGAAATACAACCAAGGCACTTCTTAATTTGCCGCTTTTACTTCCTTTAGATAGTTGACCCTTGATAATTTCGGCGGGCATAAATTTGGAAAGAAAAAATGCTGGGTAACTGCCCGCGATTAATCCAATAGCAAATGGAAGAGTTAAAAGAATTAATAAAAACTGCCATGAAAACATTGTACTTATTTGCAATTCTTTAGCAGAGATCGAATTGAAATACGGAATAAGTATAATTGAAAATAATACAGCAAGTACAACGGATATAAAAGTCATCACAATCGATTCTAATAAGAATTGGCTTATTAGATTTATTTTAATCGTTCCGAGAACTTTTCTAATTCCTACTTCCCGCGCACGGTTGGCCGAGCGGGCTGTAGTAAGATTCATAAAGTTTACGCACGCAATTACAAGAATAAATAAAGCTATAGCAGAAAAAATATAAACATACTCTATTGTTCCGGTCGGCGTCATTTCCTGAGAAAGTTTTGAATACAAATGGATATCCTTAATAGGCATCAATGAATGTTCAAGTCTGTTGCCTGCTTTTGTAAATGCAGCCCTGCTTTCTATATTCATGTATTTTTTCGCAAACGGGAATGCGTACTTGTCGTTGTATTCATCAAATTTTTTCGAGAAATCTTTCGGGTTGATTCCGGGCTGTAAAAGAAAATAAGTATAAAAGTTCGACGAAACATAATTTCCCCAATCGTAATCAAGACTGTTCATCGGGAAAATCATTTTAAATTTTAGATGGGTATTTTCCGGTACATCTTTAAGAACAGCAGCAACTCTAAAGTTATTATTCCCATTAACATCGGCCGCAAGAAATTTATTTACGGCGTTAGCAGAACCGAAATATTTCTTGGCAATATTTTCGGTAATCACAACCGTATTTGGTTCGTTTAATATGTGTTCAGTATTTCCATAAAGGACCGAATAAGTGAATACTTTAAAAAATGTAGAATCGGCAAATATTACTTCATCCTCTTCAAAAAATCGATTATCCTTTTTTACCATTACTCTCGATCTGCCGTGTATTCTCACAAACTCTTTAATTTGAGGATAATCTTTTTTCATAATTGGCCCGAGCATGTCGCTGCAGAGAGGAATTTTTAATTCATTTGCACCGAACTTTAGATCTGTATTTACGCGGTAAATTCTATCTGCTTTTTCATGAAAATTATCGTAACTCAATTCATCATGGATGTAAAGCATAATCAATAAGCAACATGTGATACCTATTGCCAAACCAAAAATATTGATGAAAGAATAAACCTTATCCCTCTTTAGATTTCTAACTGCTATCTTGAAATAATTCTTAAACATAACTTAATCCCCATGTGCATAGCGCTTTGCGCTTAGCGTTATTTTATTAGAACTTTAAAATGATTTGTTTTAACATTCACTCTCTCTTCCCAGTCTACTCATATCTGAGTGACTCAACAGGATTTACAAGCGCCGCTTTAATAGCCTGGTAACTTACTGTTGCCAATGCAATTAATAATGCTATCAAACCTGAAAGAACAAAAATTGTCAAGCTTATATCTATTCTATACGCAAAATCCTTGAGCCAATTATTCATTAAATAGTAAGCCACAGGCCAAGCTATTAGGTTTGCAATTACAACCCATTTTGTAAACTCTTTTGAAAGAAGAACAATTATTTCTAGTATGGAAGCGCCGAGAACTTTACGGATTCCTATTTCTTTTATTCTCCTTTCGGTTATGAATGCCGCCAATCCGAATAAACCGAGACAGGCGATTAATATTGCGATAAACGAAAATACCGTTGTAATCTGCCCAACTTTTATTTCAACTATGTACATTCTTTCCAATTTATCATTTAGAACAAAGCAGTTTAGATCTCTGCCGTCTGTAAAACTTTTCCAGGTTTCTATTATTGAATTAATTGTTGATGCATAATCTTCAGACTTGATACGAATTGCAAAAAAGAACGCCGCCTGTCTAACATGACTTATACGAAAAACCAACGGTCTAATATTTTGGTGCAGAGATTCATAATTAAAATCTTTTACAACGCCTACAATTCTGTATGGATATTTACCCTTTGTGGTGGTGTGCACTTTGTATAAAATTTTTCCTACAGGATTTTGAAGACTAAAAATTTTAGCGGCAGCCTCGTTTATTACAACCGCCGACGTATCTGTAGAATAATTTTCATCGAAATATCTGCCGCTCACAAGTTTAACTTTATATGTTTTTGCGAAATCGTAATCGGCGTCAATGAATTGGCAGGACTTAAACTCTTCGGACGGTGCGCCTTCAATTTGGAAACTTCCGCCCGGAATTCCAGATTGAAACATTACCGACGAGTTTGTTGCCGAAACAACATTCGGAATTTTCGAAAGTTCGTATTTAAATGCTTCCACACGGTTGCCAAGAGCCGAAGCATTATTTATTACAACCAACCTGTCTTTGCTAAAACCGAGATCTTTATTCAAAACAAAATCGAGCTGGTTTTTAATTATTACCATCCCGATAATCAATGTTATCGAAATTGCAAATTGAACTACAACAAGAACACTTCTCAAATTAACTTTTCTTTTGTTGGACATTGATTTAAGAATATGCGACGGCTGAAATGATGAAAGATAAAATGCCGGGTAGCTGCCGGATAGAAATCCCACTACCAGGGTGAACAACAACAAAATAGGAATTGTGTAAAAATTGTCGAAAAGATTTAGAGTCAATTCTTTTTGTCTTTCTAAGAAATCATTAAAGGTTGGTAAAGCATATTTTACTAAGACAATTGCAATAAGTACAGAAAAGAAACACATGATTGTTGATTCAGTTATGAACTGCCAAATTAATTTACGTCTATCCGATCCCAAAGTTTTCCTGATACCTACTTCCTTTGCCCTGCCGTCGGATTTTGCCGTTGTTAGATTCATGAAGTTGAACACTGCTATCAATAAAACAAATGTTCCGATTGCGATGAATATATAATTGTAATAGATATTGCTGGTTCTAACATTCCCCCATTCTGTATTCTTTTCTATGCCGTAATGCGTTTGAGAGTATAAATATATTGAAGTAAGCGGCTGCAAAAAATAACCATAACGGTTTCCTTTAGATAAAAAATCTTGCAGGTTAATCCCGAGTCTCTCTTCTGCAAATGGAAAGACTTTTTCCCTAACAATTCTTTGAAGTTTGTTTTCAAATGCCCTCGGGTCGATTTTTTGTTTGAACAAAATATATGTTGTGTATTCTGAGTTAATCCAATTTTGACCCTCTGTTTCTCGGTACGTTGAACTTGATAATAAATAGTTGCATGAGAAGTGAGATTTCGTTGGGAAGTTTTTCATCACGCCCGTAATATTAAAAGTCGCAGTATCGTTTACTATAAAATGTTTTCCAAGCGGATTCTCGCTGCCGAAATATTTCTCCGCTGCTCGTTCTGTAATTACAATTGAATTAGGCTTAACAAGAGCAGTTTTAGGATTTCCATAAACAAACGGTAAAGTGAATATTTCGAAATATGCTGAGTCGGCAGTATAAACGTCACCCTCTCTGAAAAGTTTATCTTTATAACGAAACTCGTGCATGCCGAAATATCCTACACGGGCAAAATTTTCAACTTCTGGGAATTCGCTTTTTAATTGTCCGCCAAGTGGCGCCGGAGTTTTTGATGTATTTGAAGCGTTCCCGTTTACGTCCGAACTTATATAAACACGGTAAATTCTATCCGCTTTTTCGTTGAATTTATCGTAACCCATTTCATCAAGGACGAAAATAGTTAATATTAAAAAGCATGTAATTCCAACGCTCAAGCCGATTATGTTTATTAATGAAAATGCTTTGTTTCTGAGCATGTTCCTAAAAATTATCTTAACAAAATTTGCAAACATTTTTTTCTCCGAATTCCTATCTATTAATTGTTTTTTACCTTTGCACTTATCGTTTTATACAATCTCTTATTTGCAATTTTATGTATGATAAAGAATACTATAATTATTACTAAAATAACTACGGTTAGTATTAAAGTTGTTTTATCAACTTGTACATGTAGATAGTTGTTTTCCAATCCAAAGATTCCAAATACTCCTGCTGCGTATGAATTTAATTGTCCGCAATGTTTTTTACTCGTTAACATTTTTTGCCTATTGAATATTTAATTTGTCGTATTCAACATAATTGTCGTAAGATGATGTGATAACCTTTTCGCCTTCTTTCAAACCTTCAAGTACTTCGTAGTAGAGAGGGTTTTGTCTCCCGATTTTTATACTTCTTCTTTCGGCAATGCTTCCGGAATTATTAACAACAAATATCCATTGCCCGCCAGTGGTTGAATAAAATCCTCCGCTTTCAACAAGAATTGCATCCGTCAAACCTCCAAGTTGTAATTTAACATGAACAGTTTGACCTCTGCGTATTCCTTTCGGCTGTTTGCCAAGGAACATCATATCAACATAAAATCTTCCGTTTGTAACCTGCGGGTAAACTGTTTTTATTTTCAGAATAAAATTCTTGTTATCAAATTCATATTCGCCGGTTTGTCCTTCGCGAATTCTTGAGATGTAATGCTCGTCAATTTCAACGCGTACTTTGAATGAATCGATATTATCAATTTGTCCCAACCGGAATCCTGAACCAACCGACTGCCCAATCTCGCAGTTCAATGATGTTAATTGTCCTTTAATCGGCGCGCGGACAGTCAGGTTTGCAAGTTGTTCTTCAACAAGCGATAAATATCTTTTCGACATTTCAATATCCATGTCGCCTTGTTGAACAAGCTGCATCAATGTAAGCGAATCTCTTTTCAATGCTTCAAGCAATAAGTGCTTGCTTTCAATTGTTGTTTCGTAAGTGTCTTTGCTGTTTTCATATTCAATTTTGGAAATCATTCCTTTTTCAAAAAGAGCTTTGTTGTTTTTATAAATCTTTGACTGGTTGAGTAATTCAAGGTTAAGATTTAAAAGCTGGTTTTGCCTGTTAAGCAAGTTTTGTTCAAAAGTAAGTTTGGTTTGGCGGGACATACTCTGCGCCTGCAAAAAATTCGACTGCGTACTCATTACAGATAAAGACAACTGTGGGTTGTCAAGTTTTATAATCGGGTCGCCGGGTTTTAACATTGCGCCTTCTTCAACAAATTTTTGCAAAACTTTTCCGCCGTCTGAAAGATCGAGGTAAAAAGTTTCAATCGGCTCAACTGTTCCCGTAACCGGAATGTATTCTTGAAACGGTGCTCTTTTTACTTCAGTGATTGTTATTCTATCTTTTTCAACGTTTAATTTGCTGCTGCTGTCGCTGAAGATGAAAATGTAAAGCGAGAATAAAATAAACAGAGATGATGCCGATAAAATTATTATTCTCTTTGTCGTCCACTTTTTCTTTTCGATTATGCGATCCATGATTCTTCACTTTTTTTTTCGCTAAATATTCAATCATCATGCCGGAAGAAAAGCCAATCAAAATTCGCTTTTTATCTAATTTTCAAACAAATTTATTAAATAAGTGTTCGGAGACGGTCACTGGTGTACGAATTCGTACAATTAATTATGATTTTGCTTATGTTGAATCCGGCAATTTTTAGATAAATCATATTTTTGATTTGGCATTATAAATGCCGATTAGAATTGAATAACTGAAAGAGAAATGAATGATTTACAAACCCAAAATACTTGTAGTTGACGATAACGAAGATATTTTGCTTTCGATAAAATTGCTTTTAAAGGGAAGTGCATCAATAATTATTACAGAGAAAGATCCAAACCGTTTGCCGGAATTATTAAACGGCGAAACTTTTGACGTGATTTTTTTGGATATGAATTTTTCCGGCGACACAACAAGCGGGCAGGAAGGGTTTTTTTGGCTGAAAGAAATTTTAAAAGTTGACCCGCAAGCCGTTGTAATTTTGATAACCGCTTTCGGAGATGTTGACACTGCAGTTAAAGCAATTAAAGAAGGCGCAACTGATTTTGTTTTGAAACCATGGCAGAATGAAAAATTACTTGCAACATTTTCTTCAGCTTGCAGACTGCGTGATTCCCGAATCGAACTGGATAAAATAAAAACCCAGCATCATTTTATAAACAGACTTTCGGAAAGCGGATTTGCGGAAATCATCGGCGTTTCCGAACCTATGCAAAAAGTTTTTCAAACAATCACTAAAGTTGCCGATACCGACGCGAATGTCTTAATACTCGGTGAGAACGGCACGGGCAAAGAATTAGTAGCGCGTGCGCTTCATAAAAATTCCAAACGCGGCGGCGAAGTTTTTGTAAATGTTGATATCGGCTCTTTATCACAAACTCTTTTCGAAAGCGAACTATTCGGCTATGTTAAAGGCGCTTTCACAGATGCGAAAGACGACCGGCCCGGGCGATTTGAAATTGCTAACGGCGGAACTCTTTTTCTTGACGAGATTGGAAATATTCCTCTCGAACTCCAATCAAAATTATTGACTGTAATTCAAAATAAAGAAGTTGTACGGCTCGGCTCAAATAAACATATCGGGATTGACATTAGGTTAATCTGCGCGACGAACATTCCTATTTACGAAAGAGTAGCCGAAAATAAATTCCGGCAGGATTTGCTTTACAGAATTAACACTGTGGAAATTCAACTTCCGCCGCTACGCGAACGCAAAGGCGATATACCGATAATAGCCGAACACTTTCTTTCATTATTTAAAAGGAAATACAACAAGCCGAATTTATTCATCGACGAACAGACAATGAGAAAATTTGAAACATATGCCTGGCCCGGCAACATCCGCGAGCTTCAACACGTGATCGAACGAAGCGTTATTCTTTGCGAATCCGACGCAATATGCCCCGCCGATATTTATTTCAACATAAACTCGTCAAAAAGCAGCAGCGAAGAAATCGACACATTTAATCTTGATGAAGTTGAGAGGAAAATTATTCAAAAAGCTTTGCTTAAATTTGAAGGCAATGTTTCCAAAGCCGCGAAAGAACTAGGTCTAACGCGCACATCTTTATATAGAAGAATGGAAAAGCATGGGTTATAAATTGAGTAATTTCAGAATACAAACCACCGCAAGAATTTTATTAATTACCATCAACATTTTTTTCATTTTTCATTTCTATAATATATCGGAAATAATATTAGTTGTTTTATTTGTTGCGACGCTCATTGTCCAAATAATTTATTTGATAAAGTATATCGATATATCCAACCGCAACGTAGTAAGTTTTTTACAAGGAATTAACTATTCGGATTTTTCTCAAAACCTTTCGATTTCCAATCTTGGAAAATCATTCGAAGAACTTTCGCTTGAAATGAACAAAGTTCTGAATAACTTTAAAAATGCTCGATTGGAAAAAGAAGAAAGTCTGCGCTATCTCGAAACAGTTATCGATCATGTCGGCATCGGATTAATTTCCTTCAACTCCAAAGGCGATGTTGAATTATTGAACCGCGCGGCAAAGAAAATATTGAAAATTCACCATCTTAAAAATTTATCTTCGCTCGATAAAATAGGCAGTGGTTTGGGAAGATTTCTTTTTCAAATTACTCCGGGCACAAAAAGCACATTTAAATTTTCCGACAGCGGCGAAGTAATTCAATTAAGTATTTTCAGCACCGGCTTCCGAATGAAAAATCAAGATCTAAAATTGATTTCGCTTTATAACATTCAACCTGAATTGGAAGAAAAGGAAATTGAAGCATGGCAAAAATTAATCCGCGTACTCACACACGAAATTATGAATTCGATTACTCCCATTTCTTCACTAGCAGCCACTGCAAATAATATTTTGAAAAATACTGATACGAAACGCGAAATCAGTCAGGATACAATTACAGATATTAACGATGCGCTAGATACAATTCAAAAACGCAGCGACGGATTAGTTAATTTTGTTAATAAGTTCCGCGATATTTCTAAAATCTATAAACCGAATTTTCAACAGGTAAAAATTAGCGAGTTGTTTTATAGAATTAGGCTGCTTGTTGAATCAATTTCATCCAATGGAAAAATTAATTTTTCTATTTCAATCCAGCCGGAAAATTTGGAAATAACTATTGACCCGGATTTAATTGAGCATGTTTTAATAAATCTTATAAAAAATTCAATTCAAGCAATCGCGGATTCTGAAAATGGAATAATCAAACTCTCCGCAGAAATTAATGAACGCGGTAAAGCCGTAATAAAAATTATTGACAACGGACCGGGGATTTCCGAAGAAATTATTGACCGTGTTTTCGTTCCATTCTACAGCACCAAGAAAGAAGGTTCCGGCATCGGTCTGAGTATTTCGCAAAGCATAATCCGCGCCCACAATGGAAGTATGTCTGTTCAATCTACTCCGAACGAGGAAACTGTTTTTACAATTGTTTTTTAATTTATTCAACCTTTTAACTAGATAAAGACAACGGCTCTTTTTTCAAAAAAATTCAATTCTTTTTATTGTTTTAATTGACAAAGAATTCCTATCTGAATATTTTGTGAGCGGATATATAAGTCCTTTATCTTATTTTTAAAGAGCTTTTCTCAAAACTAAAAAAACATGCTTTTGGGAAAATTCTGAAAGTTTCAAAATGAATAAATATCTTAAAATTTCTTTGGAACGTTACAATAGAATTTAAGCATGATTTTTGCTTTAGCATATATTTTTGTATCATAACAAATAATATCCGGAGTTTAAGTGACTTCATATAAATTTCTGCACACTTCAAAAATTTTTTCCGTTTTTCTATTCCTTATTATTACCCTAATTTTTTCTCAGTTATCAGCTCAGGATTTTAATTGCGCCGACTGCCACGAAGTTTCTATAGAAAAATCAGTTCATAATGGTATTATTGAATGCGCGGATTGTCATGCAGATGTAAAAGACGAAGGACATATTGAAGCAGGTGTAAAGAAAGTTAATTGCGGCACTTGCCATGAAGATAAAATGGCTTTGCAGGAAAAAGATATTCATCACAGATTAAAAACGCGAGTAAAGAATCCGCCTAAATGTGTAACCTGCCACGGCTCCCATGAAATTCAAACTGCGCCTACGACAAGTCAATTAAAAGTAAAAGAGATTTGTTCGAAGTGTCACTCATCAATGACTCTCGCAGGAAATTTTCACAAAGCCGAAATGATTTCTGAAAACAGATGTTATACTTGTCATAAAAGCGTAAATGTTAAAATCAACCTTCCTTCTTCGGTTCATAAAAATTTAGTTTGTTCGGATTGCCACACTAATTTTAACCGGTTCATGACAGATCACTCGGTCAATCTAAAGAAAACACAAATTGCTGATTGTTCGCAGTGCCATTCCGAAATTGCAAAAACACACCGTGAAAGTATACATGGAATTGCATTGCGCGAAGGAGTTGATGAAGCCGCAAACTGCTGGGATTGTCACGGTTCGCACGATGTTAAACATGTAAAGAATGAATCGAGCTTGGTTCATCCAAAAAACATTTCCACTACTTGCGCCAATTGCCACGATAATCCCGAACTCGCGAAAAAATTTGGTTTCAGTATTCCGAATCCCGGCAAACGCTACATGAATTCTGTTCACGGGCAATTAAACAAAAATGGAAATTCCGATGCCGCAACATGCAGCGCATGTCATGGAACCCATGATATTAAAAATAAAGTTCAACCCGGTTCAAAAATTTCTACTTTTAATGTGCCGGAACTTTGCGGGCAATGCCATGCAAAAGAAGCCGAAGAATACAAACAATCGATACACTGGATTAGGGCAAAGAAAGGTTATAGAGAAGCTCCCGTTTGCGATGACTGCCACAGCGAACACGGAATTCAAGCTATAAGTGTTGTAAACCAGCGCGAAGCCGCCAGGAAATTGCAGGAAGAAACTTGTATAGTTTGTCATCAAAATCCACGCATTGCTGAGAGATTTGGACACACCGGCGATCAAGCAAAAATGTACCAGGATAGTTATCATGGTTTGGCTGTAATGCGCGGTGATAAAGATGCGGCAATGTGCGTTGATTGCCACAGTGTTCATAAAATTTTACCGCAGGATCATCCCGAATCTTCCGTCAGTCAAAATAATGTTACAGCTACATGCCAAAAATGTCATGCAGAAGCAACACCGGTATTTTCGCAAAGCTATTCTCACCAAACTCAAAACGAGACCGCCGCTAAAATTGAGAATATAGTTTCCAACATTTATTTCTGGATGATAATTTCTATCATAGGCGGAATGGTTCTTCATAATCTTTTGATTTTTACTTATGAAATCAAGAAGAAGCGAAACCGTCAACTTGGCGAAATTACAATTCCAAGATTTACAAAAAATGAAGTTGTTCAACATCTATTGTTATTAACATCTTTTATTATACTTGCAATCACCGGGTTTGCATTAAAATATAATCAAAGCTGGTGGGCGGAAATGTTATTGAATTTTGGAATGACCGAAACTGCGCGGCAATATACTCACAGAATTGCTGCTGTTGTAATGATTTCCGTCGGACTTTACCACATATTTTATTTGTTATTGACTGCGCGAGGAAGAGATGTGTTATTTAATTTATTGCCAAGATGGAGCGATGTAATTGAAGCGCGCGACAACATTCTATACTATTTACGGATCAATAAAACAAAACCGAAATTTGACAAATACGATTACACCGAAAAAGCAGAATACTGGGCTTTGATTTGGGGAACTATAGTTATGGGAATAACCGGATTTATTTTATGGTTCCCTACAATTGTAGGAAATTGGGCCCCGACATGGTTAATTAAAGTCAGCGAGTTAATTCATTTTTACGAAGCAATTCTTGCTTCCTTAGCAATTCTAGTTTGGCATTGGTTTTTTGTGATTTTCCACCCGCATGAGTACCCGATGAGTTTAACCTGGATGGACGGCAAGATGACGCTGCACACATACCGCCATCACCACGAGAAACATTTTAGAAGAGTGGTTTTAGAATGGAAAGAGTACAAAGCAGGTAAAAGAGATTTGAAGAAAGTAAGTAATTCAACAATATTATTTACTTCAACTTTGGAGAAGAACGGGTTAAATCCCGAAGCAATTATTGATGCAGAACTTTCAAGCGATCCCGAATTAAGAGCTTGGCTTGAAAATAAAATGAACCCGGTTGTTGATGAACCAGGTAAGGATTTTTAAAATACAATCGTTCATAAAAAGATTGTTCTTTATTAAGTAATTTTTGAAGGCAATTAAAATTAATAAAAAGACATTATTGCCTTTTAGTTCTTATTCGTCTATATTCAAATAGGATATTTAACTGCATTTTGTACTTTGAATTAGTTGAAAATAAATTTTCTTATAAACTTCAGGAGGTAATGAAATGATACGCAATCTAATTTTCACATTAGGAATTTTCGTAATAGCATATTTGGTGATCCCCTCCAGCACATATGCTCAAAACAAATTCGAAGGAACTCAGGTTTGCGGTGTTTGCCATAAAACCGAAAAACAAGGACAGCAATTAAAAATTTGGCAGGACAGCAAGCATGCAAGCGCATATAAAACTCTTCAATCGGCAGAAGCAAAAAAATTATCACCGGATGTTGACCCGGTAAAAAATCAAAATTGTTTGAAATGTCATGTCGCAGGTGCTGGTCTCGATGCATCTCACTTCGGCGCAAAATTTAAAGTTGAAGACGGCGTACAATGCGAAGCTTGTCACGGTGCAGGTTCTGCATACAAATCTCTTAAAGTTATGAAGAGCCGTGATGAGTCTGTTAAAAACGGTTTAGTAGTTTGGAAAGACAAAGCCGAAATTAAAGCCGACTGTGTTAAATGTCATAATTCCGAAAGCCCGACATTCAAAGAATTCGACTTTGAAAAAATGTGGGCTAAAATTGCTCATCCGGTTCCGAAAGGATAATCTACAGAGGGAAAATGAAAAAGATATTTTTCGCAATTTTGTTTGTGGGTATGCCGTTGATGATCTTTTCTCAGAATCTCAACGGCAGATTCACATCATCATTCTACACCTTCGAAAGATATAATTCCGCAAACGACTCCGAAACTTTTTTGAGAACATATCAAGCGCTCAACGCAAATTTTAATTACAATAAAGTTTCTTTAAGAACAAGATTGAACTTCGAAAGCAATATCGGAAACGCTTTGGATAACGACCCGCGTTTAAGATTCTACAATCTTTATCTTGAAGCGAGAGATATTTTTGATCTTGTTACCGTTAAAGTCGGAAGGCAGCCGTTATTTACTCCGGTTGCGGGCGGGTTATTCGACGGTGCAAATGTTAAAATAAAGTATTCCGGTTTTTCACTTTCGGGATTTTACGGTGGAAATGTTCCGGCATATCAAAAGTTGGAATTAACCGACGACCTTGATAATGATTACGTTCTCGGCGGAAGATTCGAAGCTAACGCAATCGAAAATTTGCGCGTTGGAATAAGTTATATTGACAAAAATTTTAAACCGCTTGATCACAACTCCTACCGTTTGGATGAAAATTTAGACCCGGTTACGGTTATTGTACTTTCTAAATCAAACCAGTATAAATATTTATCAGCCGATGCCGGATATTCAATCGCTTCCCTTTTGGATATTAATACCCGGTACGAATACGATTTGAATTTTGAAGTTACATCCAAATTTGAAGTTGACGGACGAGTAAGCGTAACCGACCATCTCGGCGTTAATCTTTATTATAATTACCGTGAACCAAGAATCCGCTACAATTCAATCTTCTCTGTTTTCAACTATGGTAATACACAAGAATATGAAGGCGGCATGGATTATAAACTTTCCAATGAATTTACCGTGTTCGGGAAATTCGGTTATGTAGAATACGACAACGACAATTCTTCAAGAATCACCGTAGGCACAACAACAAAATACGGAAGTTTAAGCTACCGAAAGAACACGGGCTATGCCGGTGAAATGGACGCAGTTTCAATTTACTCCGCTCATTCTTTTATGGAAGGATTTATTACTCCTTCTATCGGAATAGCTTTCACAAATTATAAGCTTTCAAAAGATTCCGAGACGAACAATATTACCTCGCTGCTAGCCGGAATTAATGTTCGTCCTTGGAACAGATGGTCGTTCGATCTTCAAACTCAGTATTTCGACAACAAGATTTACAAAAATGATTTCAGATTGCTTTTCAAAGTAAATCACTGGTTTAATACTAACTTTTAGAACTATATGAAAATAAAATATTTTTATACCGCTCTTTCGGCTGCAATAATTTTATTCCTTTCAATTGCGGCTGTTGGTTCTGGCGGAACAGAAGAAAACAATAAAACAAATAAAGACATAATAAAATTCTCGCACGCAGTTCACTTTGAAGCAACAGATTGCGCTACTTGTCACGTCGGCGTAATGGAAAGCACTACATTAAATGACAGGGTTTTCCCAAATCACGATGTATGTTCTACATGCCATGATGTTGAAGAAGAAAACTCTTGTACAACATGTCATTACGAAGATGTGATGGCGCCGCTGATAAAGAAAAAATCCGAGTTGATATTCGATCATAAATATCATGTCGGTGAACAGAAACAAGAATGCATAACTTGCCATAAAGGTTTGGATGAAGTTGCCTATAGTTTCGAATCCAAAGCAGTTAATCCCCCGATGGCTTCTTGTTATACATGTCATAACGATAATACTATTGCTACAATTACAAACTGCGAATCATGTCATATATCGACAACGAATCTTGTTCCTCAAGATCATAAACAAATCGGATTTTTTAGATCGCACAAATTCAATTCAATGGCAAATAACGCACAGTGCGAAATGTGTCACGACAATAACTTCTGCGAATCTTGTCACGTTTCAACAACTATGTTAACCGAAAGCAACGGCGCAACTGATTTTTACACTCCGTATTCACCGCACAATTATGTTGATAACACAAAACAACAACAGCTTTCACGCGTTCATGATTTGAACTACAGATTTACACACGGAATAGATTTAAAAGGAAAAACAACAGATTGCCAAACATGTCATCAAACAGAAACATTTTGCGCAGAATGTCACGATTCTCAAGGTGGAGATTTTGCATCCGAGGGAATGGTTCCGGCATCGCATAGAGCACCGGATTTTCTAACAATTGGCGTTGGAACAGGCGGCGGACAACATGCGATTCTCGCTAAGCGAGATATTGAAAGATGCGCTTCATGCCATGATGTTCAAGGAGCAGATGCAAATTGTATTTTATGCCATGTTGATAACGATGGAGTGAAAGGAACAAACCCTAAAACCCACATGAGAACTTTTATGAGCAGTTCTGATAACGGCGATTGGCACAGCGATATGAATTCTGTTTGTTACCAATGTCATACAGATGCAAATGCAAGACCAAACGGAATTAAAGGAATTGGTTTCTGCGGTTACTGTCATAACTAAAATTTTATTCGGGTCAATTATGAAATATCTTAAATACTATTTTTTAACGATCATTATTTCGAGTGCAGCTTTTTTTTCATGCAGTGAAATGAAGGATGATATTACTCCTCCGGCAGAAATTAAAGTTCACGGCAGTGAAGTATTTCAAAAATCATCTCCCAAATTTCACGGCAAACAGCTTGTAAATGGAAATATGGAAAGCTGTAAACAATGCCATGCTTCGGATTATTCCGGCGGGACAGCGAAAGCAAGCTGTGCATCCGGATGCCATTCAACTATTACGGTTCACTCTGCCAATATTATGAACCCAAATTCACCTGCATTTCATGGAAAATATATAGCGGACTTAAACTGGGATATGACGAATTGTAATCAATGCCACGGCAATGATTACGCGGGCGGAATCGTTAGCCCTTCATGTAATACATGTCATACACAAGCTGCTGGTCCTGAAGCATGCAATACATGTCACGGCGATTTTACAAAGCCAAATTCAGTTGCACCGCCGAGAGCATTAAATTCTGCAATCTCAACGGATGATCCGGGTGTCGGCGCACACCAACTTCATCTTAGCGGCATAACAATCGGTTCGAATGTTCTCTGCAATGAATGTCATAAAATTCCGGGCGGTTTTAAAACTGCAGGACATATCGACGATTCACCTCGTGCGGAAGTAATTTTCAGCGGATTTGCTTCTCATCAAAACGCATCCGGTTCGTACAATTTCGCCGATAACAAATGTTCAAATACCTATTGCCATGGTAATTTTAAATTCAGCAAAGCCAACTCGCAGTATCAAGAATACTTTACCGAGGATTTCATGGTTGGAAATAATTATTCACCAAAGTGGAATAAAGTTGACGGTACCGAAGCGGCATGCGGAACATGTCATGGTTTGCCGCCGAAAGGTCATCTTGAATTTGAACTTCGTTCTTGCGGTACATGCCATCAAGGTGTAGTTGATAATAGAGGAAATGTTATTGATCCGTTGAAACACATGAACGGAAAAATAAACGTCTTCAACGAAGAGTATTAATTATTAGTTAATGATTTTAAGCCGCTCAGCGCGGCTTTTTTTTTGCTTAAATTTTATTGTTTGTTATAGTCAAACCGGTAAAGTTGATAAAGCAATTAATTATTTCTAAGAAATGATTAATGAGGATATGATTTTATTATTAATACCGATCCCATTAAAGATGATTGTCCCTGCCCTGAGTTAGTTTATGATTTCGAAAAAGATTTAACATAAACCAAGTTTCAACGGATTTTAATTTCATGCCCGGCATTATTTTGTTGTTTTGTGATGGAACAGCTCACCGGAGTATTTTATTAAAACACATGAATTGGACCCGACACGAAAGAATATAATAAAAATCATTGACCTTCTTAAAAATTATATCCAATCAAAAAAAGCATCTTAAATTTTCACTTATAACTTATAATAATTTGGTGAATTTTATAAAAGTTGGATTACAAGCCATAATTAAGTTTTTAACAATTTTAATTATAAAAAAATAAAAAAAATTTTTATTTTCACTTAGTAATTTTCAATAAAAACCACAGCCGAGAATACATGTTTATTGTAAGAAGAGATGCTAAAAATAATCGTCTTTATATTACTCTATCGGGAGTAATATCTTTAGCTGACGCACGTAAAATTCAGGAAGAAATGTTCAAAGAAGTTGCAGAACTTCAACCTGGGTTTGATATAATTAACGATATGTCGAAATTCATTCGCGGAGAAGACGCTGCTGGTGTTATTCTTCAAAACATCATTTCTCATTTGTCAGAGAAAAAGGCGCGGCAAATTATAAGAATTGTTGGACCTTCGAAAACCGGTTTGACTCAGTTTGCTAAAAACACAATGACGGACAGCATTGAAATTAAATATGTGCCTACATTGAAAGAAGCTGAAAATCTTCTTAATCATTAAATCTATTTTCTTCAAGTTGGGTGAAATTTCTTTTACTTTTTAAAATTGTCTTAGTATCAAGAAATTTTTTCCATCTTTTTTAGAAGTGGAAATACTTCGGCATAAATCACTTTTCAGACTCGTTTTATCCCTAAAAAACATGCGTATTTGAGGCGGGAATTTCCTAATTTTTAGCCCTAAATAATACCAAATGGCATAATATTGGTTGTTAGTAAAATATCGAAAATAATATGACAGCGACATTACAAATATTGAATATAATACTCCCATTTTTATACGCGGTTACACTCGGAGTTTATCTTTATGATTTTTTTCAAGAGAAGAAATCTCTGTCAAACTCGAAGCGGATTTTTCTATTCTTTACATTACTTACACACTGCTTTTATTTAATGATAAGAACTATCGAGTTTGATCATACGCCGATTACAAGCAAGTTTGAGATTTTTTCATTACTCGCTTGTACAATTGCGTTTTCATATTTCCTCTTGGAATTGCTTACGGATATTCGCGGAACAGGCGCTTTTATAATTTTATTTTCTCTAATCTTCCAAACAGTTTCTTCAATATTTATTTCTCACGATTATATTGTGCCCGAGATTTTAAGAAACCGTTTGCTCGGCATTCATGTTATCAGCGCAATATTCGGCTATTCCGGCATTACAATTTCAGCGGTGTATGGAATTTTATTTTTACTTCTTTATAAAAATCTTAAATCAAACAAATTCGGCCTGATTTTTAATAAGCTCCCCAACCTAGAGATTTTAGAGAAGCTTAGTTTTCATTCTCTTGTTATCGGGTTTATTTTGATAACCGTAGCAATTATTATTGGTATTGTCTGGCTGCCCTCTGCATTTCCAAATTATAGTTTTACAGATCCCAAGTTAGTTAGCACTGCATTTGTGTGGATTGTTTACGGCGCCGGAATACTCGCAAAAATACTCGGCAACTGGTACGGTAAAAAAATTATTATTTTTTCTTTATGCGGATTTGTACTGGCAATGTTATCATTAATTCTTACTAGCACCCTTGCCAATACATTCCATGCATTTTATTGAAAGCACTGAATACGATGAATTTATTAGGCGTCACAATAAATCATAAAACCGCTCCCGTAGAACTTCGGGAAGCTCTTCACTTAAGTAGAAATGAAATAGTTGAATTAATTCCCATGCTGAAAAAATATTTCTCCGAGGGAGTTATTATTTCAACTTGCAATAGAACCGAAATTTTTGTGCTTCCCAAAGATTTTACTCTCGATGCTAATTTGATTATCAATTTGCTTCTTGAATTCAAACCTGTCAAAAATATTAGATCAGATAATTTCGGAAAATATTTTTCATGCGGCGCTATTAAACACTTATTCACCGTCGCTTCTGGAATCGATTCTCTTATTATAGGTGATAGCCAAATACTCGGACAGGTAAAAGAATCTTTCGATATTTCGGAAGACATGCAGTTCTCCGGCACATTATTAAAAAGAGTTTTTGATACTTCAATAAAAGTTGGTAAACGTGCAATTAAAGAAACTGCTATCGGCGAGGGCGCCGTAACAGTAAGTTATGCCGCTGTTCAAGTAGTAGAAAAGATTTTTGCAAATCTCGATAAAAAATCAGCCCTAGTTATCGGTGCGGGAGAAACAGGCGAACTTGCCGCCGTGCATTTGCGCGATAAAGGTGTTGGTAAAATTTCAATTGCTAATCGTACAATTGAAAGAGCTAAAACACTTGCCGAAAAAGTTCACGGTGAAATTATTCCTTTTCAATTTTTAAATGAACATCTCCATAATTTTGATATAATTATAAGCGCAACAAGTTCGCAAAACTTTATAATATCGTTAAATGATTTTACGAGTTCAATGAAAAGAAGAAAAGGTTCTTCTGTTGTTTTGATGGATATTGCAGTTCCGCGCGATATAGATCCGCTGGTTCGTAAAATCGATAATGTTTTTTACCACGATATGGATTCGTTGAAAATTATTGTCGATCAAAACATGCAGAAACGTAAATCCGAAATTCCCGCTGTAGAAAAAATAATTCTTGAGGAAATGACTAATTATTTCGGCTGGCTGAATGCACTTGAAATTGTGCCGACTATTAAATCATTACGTGAATTTGTTGAGGATATTAGAAACGATGAATTAGAGAAAATAAAAAATAAACTTTGCCGGGAAGACGTTTCGAAAATAGAGGATATGACGCGAAGAATGATCGGCAGGATTTTACACAACCCTACAATTCGTTTGCGGGAGCTTGCTGAATCGGGTGTTAATATACAAGAATTAACTACAAACACACTTGTTTTAAAAGAACTTTTCGCTCTCGACAAAGAGCATTCAAACGGTGAAAGTAAAAATCATTCAAAGGAAGAGGATTGAAAAAACAAAAACTTGTAATCGGTTCACGGGGCAGCGAACTTGCGCTTTGGCAGGCAACGTTTTTAAAAAAAGAACTTGAGAAGAAAAACAAGAATCTTTCAGTTGAAATAAAAATCATCAACACAAAAGGTGATAAAATTCTCGATGTTGCTTTATCTAAAATCGGCGACAAAGGTTTATTCACAAAAGAATTGGAAGTGGAATTACTAAGCGGAAATATTGATATCGCAGTTCACAGCTTAAAAGATTTGCAGACGGAAATTCCACATGGATTAAAATTAGCTGCGGTTACAAAACGTCATCCCGTAGAAGATGTTTTGATCGCGAGAAAGAAAGGAACAACAATAAAAAATCTTCGGGAAGGTGCTGTAGTTGCAACGGGTTCTTTAAGAAGAAGATCACAGCTTCTGCATTTACGTCCGGATATTAAAATTGAAGAGCTACGCGGCAATGTTCCTACAAGAATAAAAAAATTCAAAGAGTCAAAGTGGGATGCAATAATTCTCGCCCGCGCAGGAGTTGAAAGATTAAAGCTCGACAAAAATATTTCTTCATTTATAACTGTTGATGAAATTTTACCGGCAGTGGGACAAGGGGCGCTCGGTATAGAAATTCGCGAAGATAATTTGTTCGCCGAAAAATGCTTAAAAAATATTCACGATGAAAAAACATTTGTCGCCGTTCGTGCGGAACGAGCTTTGTTAAAAACAATGGAAGGCGGATGCCAGGTTCCAATCGGGGCGTTTGCACAAGAAAAACCAAGCGGATTATATCTTGACGCTGTTGTCGGCTCAATAGATGGTTCAATTACTTTTAGAAAAAAAATGCGTGGCTCAAAATCAAATCCCGAAGAACTTGGTCAGCAGCTTGCTAAGGATTTATTAAAAGCCGGCGCTTCGAAAATTTTAAAAGAAATTTACCGGGGTTAGTTTTTTGTTAGAGAACAAAAAAATACTAGTAACAAAAAATAAGGATAGTGCTGAAAAGTTTTTTTCGAATCTAAACGGTTACGGTGCTGAAATTGTTTATCTGCCGACAATAAAAATAATTTCTAAAATAGAAACAGAAGAAACTAAAAATGTTCTTCTAAAATCCTACAATTACGATTATTTGATTTTAACTTCGGGCAACGCTGCGGAAGTTTTTTATCAAGCAGTTCAAAAATATAATTTGGATTTGGCGTATTGTAAAATTGTAGTTGTTGGCAGCGGCACAGCAGATAAATGCCGTGGTCTTGGTTTTTATGTTCATATAATCCCGGAAGAATTTAGCGCGAAGGGATTGCTCAGAAAATTTTCTACATTTGACTTAACTGGTAAAAATATTTTAATACCTGGTTCCTCACTCTCGGGTGAAGATTTAAGATTTGGCTTAACCGAACTCGGAGCCAATGTAACATTCTTACCGATTTATGATGTTTTCGATATTAATGTTAATGAAATACAAAATGAACTAGCAAGTATTAGAACTAAAGCGCCGGATATTTTTGTTTTTACAAGCCCTTCATCATTTCAAAACTTTTTGAAGATTTTAGATGTTGTAAATGTTGAAACATATTTTGAAAATAAAATTATTTGCGCCATCGGCACCACAACCGAATACGCGATAAGAGAGAATAATCTTGTTGTAAATATTGTACCCAATATTTTTTCTCTTGATGGAGTTGTTGATGCAATAAAAGAATATTATAATTTAACAAACAACATAGCTTAAGCGGAGGATTGTTGAATAAATTACAAAACGATTTGTTTTTAAGAGCATGTAAAAAGCAAAATGTAGAACGCACACCGATATGGATTATGCGTCAAGCCGGACGTTATTTGCCGGAATACCGTGCCGTGCGCGAGAAATCGGATTTTATTACAATGTGCAAAACACCCGAACTTGCAGCCGAAGTTACTATTCAACCAGTAGATTTAATTGGCGTGGATGCAGCTATTATATTTTCTGATATACTTGTCATTCCCGAAGCAATGGGAATGAAACTCGAAATGATTGAAAGTAAAGGTCCAAAACTTTACGACGCAATTAGAAGTGCCGTTGATGTTGATAAATTGAAAACTATAGATCCGTACAAGGATTTAAAATATGTTCTCGATGCAGTAGCTTTAACAAAAAAAGAATTGAACGGGCGCGTTCCGTTGATCGGTTTTGCCGGTTCTCCCTGGACACTAATGACCTACATGGTAGAAGGCGGCGGCTCGAAAAGTTTTTCGGAAATTAAGAAGTTTGTTTACAACCAGCCGGGAGCTGCGCATAATCTATTAAATAAAATTTCAGATGCCGTCGCGGAATATTTATCTGCTAAAATTGAAGCCGGCGCCGATGCAGTGCAAATTTTTGATACTTGGGGCGGACTACTTTCACAGGATGATTTTAACGAGTTTTCGCTTAAGTATATCACAAAAATAATTTCCAAAATAAAACGCAAAGATGAACCTGTGATTGTTTTCGCAAAAGGCGTTCATCATAATTTGGATAAACTTTCATCCTGCGGTGCCGATGTAATTGGTTTGGATTGGACAATGAACATAGGAGACGTGAGAAAACAAATCGGCAGCAAAGTTGCTCTGCAAGGAAATCTTGATCCGACGGTTTTATATGGACCAAAAGAGAAAATAAAAAGTGAAGCTGTAAAAGTTTTACAATCTTACGGTAGTGGAAGCGGGCATATTTTTAATCTCGGGCACGGTATATTGCCTGATGTTCCGCCTGAGAACGCTAAATATCTTGTTGATATTATTAAGCAAGTAAGTATGAAATAAATTTTATTTCAGTGACTCGCGGGAAAGAATCAAAACATAGGTTTAAAATTTTTCAGCGGTTAAATGGAGTTTTTATGTTCAAAATAAATTTAGACTTAATAAAAAAATACGACAGGCCCGGTCCTCGGTATACGAGTTACCCAACAGCACCGCAATTCAACGATTCGTTTAATCACGAAAAATATCTTGATGAAATAATTCGTACGAACAATGAACATATTCCTCCCGATCTTTCTCTATATTTTCATATTCCCTTTTGCGATACGCTTTGTTATTTCTGCGGCTGCAACATGATTATTTCCCGCAACAGAGATAGAATAAAGGAATATGTAAAATATGTTAAGAATGAAATTGATTTACTCCGACCGTTATTGAAAACAAACCGCAAAGTTTCGCAGCTGCACTGGGGCGGCGGAACACCTACTCACTTAAACCCGGATGAAATTTCAGATCTTGTTTCATACATAAAACAAAATTTTGAGTTCAAAAGTGAAAGCGAAGAAGGATGTGAAATTGATCCACGCGGATTGACAAAAGAACATTTAGAAGCTTTACGCAACGGCGGATTCAACCGCATTAGCATGGGCGTTCAAGATTTCAATGAACAAGTTCAAAAAGCGGTGAATCGAATTCAACACGAAGAAATGACACGGCAAGTTGTTTCGTGGGTGCGGGAGTTAAAATTCCAAAGTGTAAATCTTGATTTAATGTACGGACTTCCATTCCAATCAATTGAAACGTTTGAAAAAACAGTCGATGCTACAATCGATATTTTGCCGGATCGAATTGCAGTTTTCAATTATGCACATGTACCGTGGATGAAAAAGCACATGGAACTAATTAAGCCGGAAGATTTGCCAAAGCCTGAAGTAAAACTTGATATTTTAAAAATGACGATTGAGAAATTAACGAGCGCAGGGTATGTGTTTATCGGGATGGATCATTTTGCCAAACCCGATGACGAACTCGCAATTGCCCTGCGCGAAAAGAAACTTTACAGAAATTTTCAAGGTTATAGTACAAACGCCGGTACTGATCTTTATGCGTTGGGAATTACAAGCATTAGTCAAATTGGAAGAATCTACGCGCAGAATTTTAAAAAGGAAAAAGAATATTTTGAATTTTTGAACGACGGCAAATTCCCGGTTGAACGAGGTTATTATTTAACAGATGATGATATTTTAAGAAGATATGTTATAACCAAAATAATGTGCGACTTTGAACTTGATTTCAGTTCAGTGGAGAATAAATTCAAGATAAATTTCAGTGAATATTTCAAAACATCGCTTGAAGGTTTGAAGGAATTTATTGATGACGGACTTGTTAAATTAAGCGACAACAAATTACACATTACGCAAATGGGCAGATTGTTAATCAGAAATATCGCAATGAATTTTGACTGGTACATCGAGCAAAAAGCAGATAAGGCAAAATATTCGAGAACAGTTTGATCAATGATGAAATTATAATTAAGCCAATAGGAATTGTTCACTCCGAGTTTACCAGCAGGTATGAAACGCCCCGTCAAGGAATTCTTGCGGGCAAAAGCATTTCGGTGATCGAACTTTATCCAAAAAATAATTTTCAACAAGCATTGAAATTTCTTGATGGGTTTGAAAGGATTTGGGTTTTATATCAATTTCATCTAAATAAAAATTGGAAGCCGCTCGTTAATCCGCCGAGGCACACAAGGAAAAAAGTCGGGGTATTTGCAACCCGCGCACCGTACAGACCAAATCATATCGGGATGAGCTGTGTTAAACTTGAAAAAATTGAAGGATTGAAAATCTATATTTCGGAATCAGATATGCTCAATGGTTCACCGGTTATCGATATAAAACCATATCTCCCCTACTCTGATTCTTTTCCAGATGTTGAGACCGGATGGGTAAAGAAAAATTTTGACAGTATTTACAAAGTTGTTTTCAAACCTAAAGCCGTAAAACAATGCGAAGAACTGAAGAAAGAGAAAAATATCAATCTCGTAAACTTTGCCAAATTGCAGCTTGAGTTTGAACCAACAGATACAAGCCGTAAACGAATTGAGAAACTTGAGACGAACGGCAGAGCAAAAAAAAATGTTTATGAATTAGCTTACAGAACATGGCGGATTCTATATAATATTGACGATAAAAACAGAAGTGTGATAATTTCAGGTATTCGTTCTGTCATTTAACTTTATAATGACACCTTCTTACGACAAAACATGAAAGGATTTTTTGATGAACAAAACTGCTGTTGTACTTTTAAATTTGGGCGGCCCCGATTCCCTCGAAGCTATCGAACCGTTCTTATATAATCTGTTTTGCGATCCCGATATTTTTAAGCTTCCTTTCGGTCAGAAATTATTAGCGAAATTTATTTCGAGCCGGCGCGCACCTAAAGTCGCCGAAGAATATAAATTAATCGGCGGTAAATCTCCTATAAATGAGTGGACGGAAATTCAGCGTTCAATGCTCGAAAATCTTTTAAGAAAAGAAAATGGAAATATAGATGTTCATATCGCTATGAGATATTGGAAACCATTGACCGAGGCGACAGTAACAAAAATTGAAGGCGGCAATTACACCAAAATAATTTTACTGCCATTGTATCCCCACTATTCAATCACAACAATCGGTTCATCATTCAATGAATGGAACCGGCATTACAAAGGCGATAAATCAAAATTAATTTATATCGGCAATTACGAAACAAACAAAAAATATGTTGCTTCATTGAATCAAAGAATCGATGAAGCGCTCTTAAGATTCCCGGAAGAAATTAGGAAAGATGTGCAGCTTGTTTTCAGCGCTCACGGAACACCGGTCAGTCTTGTTAAAAAAGGCGATCCGTACAGCAGTCATATTAAAGCTACTGTTGATGCCGTTATGAAAGCGAGAAATTACAGTCATTCACATCATCAATGTTTTCAAAGTAAAGTTGGACCAATGAAATGGCTTGAACCGGCAACAGATACAATGATTGAAAAACTTTCCTCTGCCGGTAAAAAGCATTTGTTGATTATTCCTATTAGTTTTGTCTCGGATCATGTTGAAACTTTATTCGAACTTGATATTGAATACCGCCACGTTGCCGACCATTGCGGTATTGAAAACTATATTGTTATGAAAGGTCTGAACGATTCGCAATTGTTCATCGATGCCTTGGCGGAACTTGTTAAAAACAAATTATAAATAAAACGTTTTTCATTTATTAATTTTGGAATAACGTCAAAACTCTTTAAGAACAAACTCCGGAGCGAGTTATGAAAACATTTTTATCAATCTTAATATTATTAACTACTATGAGTACACAAAATTATTCTCAAGAAAATCAAAAAGACGAAAACCCGTTCTTCAACAAATGGGAAACGCCATACGAAACACCGCCGTTTAACGAAATAAAACCGGAGCATTTTATCCCGGCTGTTGAGCATGGAATTGAATTAGAGAAACTGGAAGTCGATGCAATTATTAACAATCCCGAAAAACCAAATTTTCAGAATACTATTGAAGCGTTGGAAAAAAGCGGCGAGTTTTTAACACGCGTTAACCGTGTATTCAGCGGGTTGAACGGTGCAAATACAAACGACGAAATCCAAAAAATTAACCGCGTTATTACCCCGAGACTTTCTCAACACAGCGATGATATAAGTCTGAACGACAAACTTTTCGCCCGGATAAAAATGATTTACAATGAGCGGGATAAGCTAAATCTCGATCACGAACAAAATTATACGCTCGAAAATTATTACATCAGAGCAGTTCGCAGCGGTGCAGCTTTGGATAAAGTGGGCAAAGAAAAATTAAGAAAGATTAATGACGAGCTTTCAATGCTCGGACTTAAATTCAACGAGAACACTCTCAAAGAAACAAACGCTATCGCACTTGTAATTGATAATAAAGATGATCTCGCGGGACTTCCTGAAGATGTTATAAAAGCGGCAGCCGAACTTGCTAAAACAAAAAATTTGGAAGGCAAATGGGCTTTCTCACTTCAGAAGCCGAGCTTCATTCCTTTTCTCCAATATTCGGCAAAAAGAGAACTTCGAGAAAAAATTTTTAAAGCATACATAAACCGAGGAAACAACAACAACGAGTTTGATAACAAAAAAATTGTATCGCGCGTTATTGCACTGCGAGTTGAAAGAGCTAATCTTTTGGGTTATAAAACTTACGCTGATTTTGTCCTTGAGCGTAACATGGCCAAAACTTCCGAAAGTGTTTATTCATTCTTAAATGATCTTTGGACACCTGCGATAAAACGAGCAAAGGTTGAAATAAGCGACATGCAAAAAATTATTGACACCGAGGGAAACAATTTTAAACTTGCCGCTTGGGATTGGTGGTATTACGCAGAGAAAGTTAAAAAGGATAAATACGCACTTGATGAATCAATGCTTCGCCCGTATTTTAAAATGGAAAACGTGCGTGCAGGAGCTTTTGCCGTTGCGGAAAAATTATACGGAATAAAATTTGTTGAAAGAAAAGATATTCAAGTTTATCATCCCGATGTAGAAGTTTTTGAAGTTCTGGAATCCGATGGAAAACATATTGGAATATTCTATTCGGATTATTACCCGCGCGACGGAAAGAGAAGCGGTGCATGGTCAAGCGGGTTTAGAAGTCAATCAAATATCGAAGGAAAATTTGTTACTCCCCTCGTAATAAATGTTGGAAATTTTTCAAAACCCACCGCCGATAAACCTTCATTGATGAGTATCGATGAAGTTAATACTCTATTCCACGAACTCGGGCATGGATTGAATTCACTTTTCTCCGATGTAAAATATTCCGGCGGAAGAAACACTCCGAGAGATTTTGTTGAACTGCCTTCGCAAATAATGGAGAATTGGGCACTTGAACCGGAAGTATTAAAAATATACGCAAAACATTTTCAAACCGGTGAAATTATTCCTCAAGAATTGATCGAGAAAATTCAAAACTCAAGATTGTTCAACCAAGGTTTTGAAACTGTTGAATATCTTGCAGCTTCATTTCTCGATATGGATTGGCACATAATTACAGATACAACCGAAAGAGACGTTTCGGTTTTCGAAAAAGAATCATTGCAAAAAATCGGTTTGCTACCTGAAATTGAATCACGGTATCAAACTACAAATTTTGGTCATATAATCGGCGGTTACGCTGCGGGCTATTATAGTTATATTTGGGCCGCTGTTCTTGACGCAGACGCATTTGAGGCGTTTAAGGAAACCGGGAATTTGTTCGATCAAAAAGCAGCAGATGCCTTTAGAAAATTCATTCTTGCAAAAAGCGGTACGGATGAATCTATGGAACTATATAAAAAATTCCGCGGGCGTGAACCAAAAGTTAACGCTTTACTTGAAAGAAGAGGTTTGAATTAATATGTAATATGGAAAAAGTAAAATGGAATATGTTTTATAATTTTTAAACCCGACAAATAATGAAAAATAAAACAATAACAATACTCGGCGCGGGAATTTCGGGATTAACAACTGCTTATTGGCTTAATAAAAACGGTTACGATGTAAAAATTCTTGAATTGAATTCCCAACCCGGCGGCTCAATGCAAACGTCGGTCGAGAATAAATTCTTAATTGATTTTGGACCGAACAGCGGACTCGAAACAACTCCACTCATCCGACAGATTGTTGATGAAGTTGGTTTATCAAAAGAAATGATTTATGCAAACGAATCATCTAACAAAAGATACATCTTACGAGACGGAAAACTCCACGCGCTTCCAACCTCGCCGCCGGCATTTTTAAAAACAAAATTGTTTTCCACAAAAGCTAAACTACGTTTATGCGCAGAACCATTCATAGGGAAATCAATCGACGGCTATTATCAAAGCATGAGCGATTTTGTACGCAGAAGATTGGGACAGGAATTTCTTGATTATGCGATTGACCCTTTTGTGAGCGGTGTGTTTGCCGGCGACCCTAGTAAACTCAGCGTTAAATCTGCTTTCCCAAAACTTTATAGGTTGGAAGAAGTTTACGGCGGATTGATCAAAGGAATGATTAAAGGCGCAAAGGAAAGAAAACAACGAGCCGAGAAATCAAAACAAAATGCTAAAATGTTTTCGTTTATAAACGGCATGCAGACTTTCCCCGCTGCCATTGCAGAAAAGTTTAAAGAAAATATTTCTTATAACTGTAGAGTAACGAGTATAGAACGGCGGGCGGAGAGTGATGAGTTAAATAAATGGAAAGTTACGTACGAAAAAAATGGACAGCGTTTGGAAATTATTTCGGATTATGTTTTATCAACTTTACCGGCATACATATCTGCGAATATTTTTAAAGGGATAGATCCGAACCTTTCCATTCATCTTGAGAATATTTATTACCCGCCTGTTATGGTTCTTTATCTTGGATTTAAAAAAGAATCAATCGGTCAGCCGCTTGATGGCTTTGGCTATTTGATTCCTTCAAAAGAAAAGAAAACTTATCTTGGTGCTATTTGGAGTTCATCAATTTTTCCAAATAGAAGCAAGGATGAATTTGCAGTCTTTACATTATTTGTTGGCGGTGCGCGTGCGCCGCATCTTTTCGAGATGGAAAAGGATAAATTAATCAGCATTGTTTTAAATGAATTTAAAGAGACAATGCAAATAAACGGTGAGCCGGTGATTCTTAAGGAAAAACTTTGGGAGAAAGCAATTCCGCAGTACAATGTCGGTTACATCGAGCACGAAAATTATTTTGATAAATTTGAGAAAGAAAATTCCGGTTTGTTCCTCGGCGGTAATTACCGCGGCGGTATTTCCGTAGGAGATTGCGTGAAGAATTCAGAGGAAATTTATAAACGAATTCAGAACGCAGATCGCTCATGAACAAAAATAATCAAAGGAAATGATAAAGGAGAAAGCGATGGCAAACTATCCTTCTAAAAGATTAAGAAGATTAAGATATAACCCTACCGTACGTGATATGGTACGCGAAACTGTTTTAACAAAGAATGATTTGATCTATCCACTCTTTGTTGTTCCCGGAGAAAAAGTTAAAACCGAAGTGCGTTCAATGCCCGGCGTTTACAATATGTCTATCGACTTAATAGTTGAAGAATGTAAAGAAGTCGAGCAGCTTGGAATTCCTGCCGTAATTCTATTCGGAATTCCCGAACATAAAGATGAGGTTGGTTCCGGGGCTTATGACCCGAATGGAATTATTCAACAAGCCGTACGCGCAATTAAAAACGCTACAAAAAAACTTGTTGTTATTACAGATGTATGTTTGTGCGAATATACTTCTCACGGTCACTGCGGGGTTTTGAACGGAGAGAATATTTTAAATGATGAAACAGTTTCACTTCTTGCTAAAGAAGCTGTTACTCATGCAGAAGCCGGAGCAGATATTATTGCGCCGAGCGATATGATGGACGGACGCGTTGCATCGATTAGAAAGGCACTCGATTACAAAGGTTTTTCTCACATTCCGATTATGAGTTATGCTGTTAAATATGCATCGGGATTTTACGGACCTTTTAGAGATGCAGCACAATCGGCGCCCGCATTCGGTGACAGGCGTTCACACCAAATGGATGTAGCAAACGGCGATGAGGCAATGCGTGAAGCCGAAAGCGATATTGAAGAAGGCGCGGATATTATTATGGTTAAACCTGCCGGAGCGTATCTTGATATTATTTGGCGGGTGAAAGAAAAATTCCAAATGCCGACCGCGGCATACCAAGTAAGCGGTGAATATGCAATGATCAAAGCCGCCGGAAAAAATAATTGGATTGACGAAGAAAGAGTTATGATGGAATCACTAACTGCAATCAAAAGAGCCGGTGCGGATATGATTCTTACTTATTTTGCAAAAGACGTTGTAAAATTTTTACAAAAGAATAAATAGTTTAGGGAAGAGCAAGAATAAGATCTAGAGCAGGATAACGAGCATGAAATTGGAATTCTTTTTCTTGCTCACTCACATATTTCTGCTCATCCCGGAGAAATAAGTTTTTAATGAAAGAAGAAATTCCAGACAATGAATTAACAACAGTAATTATCCCGCCGGAAGATGGAAGTATAAAAAGATTTTCGCCCAATATTCGAACAAGATTTACTTTGACGAATACATTCGCCGCACTTCAGCATCCGAATTATAAATTATGGTTTTGGGGACAAATGATTTCACTTTTCGGTTCATGGATGCAATCGACTGCACTCGCATTTTTTATTTTTGAATTGACAAAATCTCCTGCATTTCTAGGTTATGCCGGGTTCGCCGGTGGAATTCCTGCATGGCTTTTCACTTTTTACGGCGGCGTAATTGCGGATAGATTTCCTAGAAGAACAATTCTAATTTATATTCAGTTTTTTATGATGATTATGGCTTTCACACTTGCTGTTATGACATTTACCGAAATAATTGAGCCATGGCATATTTTAGTTTTCGCTTTCCTGATGGGGATTATAACTTCAATCGATGCACCGACAAGGCATTCATTTGTTACAGAGCTTGTTGAGAGGAAAAATCTTGTAAATGCAATCGCACTCAATTCAACAATGTTTAACACTGCAACCGCAATTGGTCCTGCACTTGGTGGAATTGTTTATGCACTATTCGGACCAGCGTGGTGCTTTACCATAAACGGGTTTTCGTATTTGGCTGTAATAATAAATCTGAATCAGATGAAATTAAATACAGTAAAAAATAGTGAAGTAAAAAAATCAGCTTTCGCGGAATTTCTGGAAGCATTCCGCTATTTACGAACACAAAAAAACATCATTTCAATTCTTACCGTAATTGCAATGCTCAGTATTTTCGGGATGAGTTTGGTTACACTATTCCCGGCATGGGCTGTTGATATTCTAAATGGTGATTCAACAACAAACGGATTTATGCAATCAGCACGTGGTTTTGGTGCGGTAATATTCGCGTTAATACTCGCAACTTTAAGCCATTACATTATACGAGGCAAATATTTATTAATAAGCGCCGGGGCAATGCCGGTTATGATTTTTATCTTTTCATTCAACCGTTCACTTATTATTTCACTTCTGCTATTAGTAATTATCGGCGGTTTGATTATTGCTCAATTCAACCTTGCAAACGGATTAATTCAAACAATGGTGGAAGAAAAATTCAGAGGAAGAGTAATGAGTTTTTATACTTTTAGTTTCTTCGCGCTTTTCCCGCTCGGTTCTTTGCTGATTGGAAGTCTGGCGGAAAATTTTAGTGTGCCGACAGCTATTATTTTTAATGCCGTTATTTTGTTTTCGTACTTTGTAATATTTTATTTAAAACATCCCGAGTTAAAAAAAATAAAATAACTATAACTCAATTTCCTTCGGATCTTTTTCCGATTCAACAATCCGCCATTCGTTTTCTTCTTTGTCGAAATCCGTTATTTTTTCCAGAGGTACTTTTAAATACTTGCCAGAAGCCGTTACTGCTACATCACCGTTCTTCAAAACAATTTCACCCGTACCTTCAAACATCCGGGAGTTTTCATTAGTTATCCTTCCAACGACTTTTAGCTCTTCGTTTAGAGGTATCGGTTTTTTGAATTTAACATTCAAATCGATTGTAACGCCCCATACTTCTTCTTCATATTTATTAAGAATTGCGCGACCGATTGTTTCGTCTAAAACCGCCGAAGCGATTCCGCCGTGCAATCTTCCGGGATAACTTTGATGTTCTTCCGACGGCGTGAATAGTGCAACCAATTCTTGCGATTCCGTTACATAAAAATGCGCTTGAATTCCGAATTTGTTTTTAAGTCCGCATACAAAACATAATTTTGAATTGTGCTGCTTTCCAATAATTTTATGAATCATAAAAATCCCCGTAAAATTAATCTACTATAAAAAGCTTTACGCCTGTTTCAGTGTGAGTGCGGTGTTCACCGTCGAAATCATCAACTTGATATGAACCACCTTTTTTAATAACAAACTTACGACCATCTTTTAATTCAGTTGTCATTTCTCCATCGAGGACTAAAATGATATGACCTTTTTTGCACCAATGATCGGCAAAGTATCCAGGAGTGTACTCAACCATTCTAACACGGATGTTCCCTTTGTTAAATACTTTCCAAAATGCTTTACCAGTTACTCCGCTGTGTTCTTCTATTTCAACATCTTCCCAATTAACTACCGTAAAAGGAACATCTTTAATTTCCATAAAATCCCCCAAAATTGTTTGTGTAAAATTAAGTAATCTTCATTTCACTAATTATAAAATGTTTTGAATAATTTTACTAATAACTATTTTGCAATTGAGATTTTGTTGATTAAAAAAGTTCGGAGAAGTTATGAAAACTAATATCAGCGAAGAATTATTTGAAGAAGCAAAAAAATATATCCCGGGTGGAGTAAATTCTCCGGTACGCGCGTTTAAATCTGTCGGCGGCACACCGCGTTTTATGTCCAAAGGTTACGGCTCTAAAATGTTTGATGTTGACGGTAATGAATATATCGATTACATCGGTAGCTGGGGTCCCCATTTATTCGGGCATAATCCTTCCTTCATAAAAGATGCATTGCTTAAAGCAATTGAAAACGGTACAAGTTTCGGTGCACCAACGGAAATTGAAGTTAAAATGGCAAGGTTAATTTGCGAACTCGTTCCTTCAATAGAGATGGTGCGAATGGTTAACAGCGGCACGGAAGCAACTATGAGCGCAATACGAGCCGCGCGCGGATTTACAGGAAAAGAAAAAATTGTAAAGTTTGAGGGATGCTACCACGGCCACGGCGATTTCTTTTTAATCAAAGCCGGAAGCGGCGCTTTAACTTTCGGTGTTCCTACTTCGCCGGGAGTTACAAAAGGTAATGCCGTCGATACTTTAGTTGCGGATTTCAACAACATTGAATCTGTAAAAAAGTTGATACAGCAAAACAAAAATGAAATTGCCGCTGTTATTATTGAACCTGTTGTCGGCAATATGGGCACAGTCCGTTCAGAAAATACATTCATAAAAGATTTACGAACTCTCTGTACCGAAGAGAATATTGTTTTAATATTCGACGAAGTGATGACCGGTTTCCGGTTGTCCAAAGGCGGGGCGCAGGAAATACTCGGCATTAAACCCGATCTATCAACATTCGGTAAAATTATCGGCGGAGGTTTACCCGTTGGCGCGTATGGGGGTAAAAAAGAAATTATGGAAATGGTTTCACCGAGCGGACCCGTTTATCAAGCCGGTACATTGAGCGGTAATCCTTTGGCGATGAACGCCGGTTTTGCGGCGTTATCTTACATTAAAGAGAATCCGGATGTTTACAGTTTACTCGAAGAAAAAGCTGCTTATTTAGAAAAAGGAATTAAGGCAGGATTAAAATTAATCGGCAAGAATTATCAGTTCAACCGTGTTGGTTCAATGATGACATTATTTTTTACGGAAGAACCGGTTACGGATTTTAACAGCGCCGTTAAGTCCGACACAAAACTATATGCGAAATATTTTACAGGAATGCTTGAAAGAGGAATATATTTACCGCCGGCTCAATTCGAAGCAATGTTTGTTTCAGTATCGCACACAAAAGAAGATTTGGACAAAACAATTGAAAATAATAGCGAAGTCTTGAGAAGCTTATAAATCAAGCTGTTGATAGTTTTTTTAAGATTGCTTTGGCATCAACATAGTTCCAATCTTCTTCTTCATTTACCCGTTGATAGAATTCACACTTGGCGCATTCGGCTAAATGAAGAGCAAAAATTGAATGTTTTTTTCCATTGCATCCTGTTCCTATTAAAGCCCAGCATGCCCGTCCGCCGTTTTTGCCGTAATTTACATTATCCAATTTTCTTTCTGTTGCAGCGGGGCACACTCCAAGTTCTTCGGCTTTTGTTCCTCCGGGCTCCCTTCCGCATTTTTTATATTCCCAACAGTTATATCGTTGCATATGCTACCTTTTTGCTTATAAAATTTTTCCAGCAGCATTTACAAACAATAACCCCGTGTAATATTATCGTTATAAAGAAAGATTTCTTTAGTCCGCAAAATTGATAGATGTGATCAATAAAAAAATAACCGGTACATCCAAGGATGTGCCGGTTATGAGGGCGTATGATTTGTCTTTATGAGGGCTTGAGGGCTTTAAAAAACTCCTTGAGCGTTTAAATGACTTGAGTACTTTTTATCGGTACCCATTATATGTCCGCTTAACCATTCTTTCAGAAAATTCATTACATCCATAGATATAACTTCATTTCCGTTGTCAAAATTATTTTTCAATGTTGTTACTTGAGCTATCAATTTTTTATGTACTTCTTTATGCGCTTTAGAATCGGGGTAACCTTTGCTTTCAAACAAATTCTCTTCATAACTAAAATGTTTGACGGTGTATTGAACAAGTTCATTTAAAATTGTTCCAAGAATATCTTTACCTTTTCCTGCTTTCATCGCGTCGTGTAAATCATTTATCAATTTTATAAGAACTTTATGCTGATCATCAATTTCTTTTACATTAACTGAATATTGTGCATTCCAATTAAATAAAGCCACCTAATCTCCAAAAGTCTTTTTTCCTATTATTACTATCGTTACTATTCTCAAATAGTTTAGGGTTTTTTGATTAATTTTTTGATAAAAATATACTGTTTATCAACAATTATTGAATTTAATAGGATAAAGGACACCATCTGGTTTATGGAATATGAAGCGTCATATATCAAACTTCTTAAAAATGGTGAATTGCAGCGGCGGGCAGATTATGCGCTAGAACTTTTACAAAATTGTAAGTGCTGTCCACATTATTGCAAAGTTGACCGAACAGCAATCGAACGCGGAAAATGTTTGAGCGGCTTGCTTCCCATTGTTTCATCATATAGTCCTCACTTTGGCGAAGAACCAGTTTTATCGGGCACAAAAGGAGCAGGAAATATTTTCTTTGGCAACTGCAACTTAAAATGCATCTATTGCCAAAATTATGAGATAAGTCAAAATTGGAAGAATGAAATTACCAATGAAGTATCTTTCGAATTTTTAGCCGATATAATGATTGAATTGCAGGAACGCGGCTGCCACAATATCGGTTTTGTTTCTCCTACACATTTTACACCGGCAATTTTAAAATCAATTTCAATCGCCGCAGAAAAAGGTTTGTTCATTCCTCTTGTTTATAATTCAAACGGCTATGATTCGGTTGAGATGTTAAAATTGCTCGACGGTGTTGTTGATATTTACTTGCCGGATTTTAAGTACGGCGAAGATGAGTATGCAAAAAAATATTCCTTAGCCGAAAATTATTTTGAAAGCGCCAAAGCGGCAATTAAAGAAATGTACCGGCAAGTTGGCGCCCAGCTTATATATAATGGAAATGTAATTACACGCGGATTGATTATCCGGCATCTTGTATTACCGAACGGTTTGGCGGAATCTGAAAAAGTTTTCAAATTCATTGCAGAAGAATTAAGCTCTGAAATAAATATATCATTGATGGCGCAGTATTTCCCGGCACATAAAGCAAAAACTGAGATTTTACTTAGCAGGGGAATTAAAGAAAGAGAATATGAAAAGGTCGTTTGTTTGTTGGAAAAATATGATCTTCAAAACGGCTGGATACAGGGAGTTGAAAGCAGCGATTATTACGTGCCGAATTTTAACAACGACAGGAAAAATCCATTTAAGAATTGATCGATTTACAATATTGCGGCACGATGAAGTATGGCTTCTATTCTATCTGACAAATGAAGAACAAATTCAGTTTTTAAAATATATTCAGTTACACCTAATCCAATCATGCATTGAACGCTTTCTTTATCGCCCATGCACGTCATAACTATAACAGGAGTTGTTTTATCTTCCTTACGAATTTTTTCGAGAAGTTGAATACCGTTTAAAAAGGGCATTGCAATGTCGAGAAATATTACATCCAAATTCTTTATTTCTTTTTCCCTTTGATATACTTCAAGTCCCCTGAGCCCGTTATCGGCTTCAAGTACAATCATATGGAATTTTTTTTCGAGCATTCTTTTTAATAAAGCCCGGAATTTATAATCGTCTTCTACAATAAGAGCACGTTTTATTAGCATATCAACCGAAATAAAAAAGTATATTAATAAAAACCCCCCATATTATCGAAGAAAATTTAAAATATTTAAGAAGTCTCAACAAAATTAATTACAAAAATAGAAATTACATACACTATTTAGTTTAATTTCCCATTACTTAAAAATTAAACTTGATCCAACCGACTAATGATAGTAAGATTCTGGTGATTGGCAATATCCTTTCCTTCACCGGTAAATAAGAAATCTATCCTGCCCTGATAAAACTCGGTTATTTTACCACGCACCATTTTTAATGTGCTGTTTATAAATTTATTTTGCTCTGAAAACGGTTCTCCGATAATAGCAGTTGCCGCCGGTATCCATCTTTCCGGAAATTGACCGCCGAATTCCTCGCCGGATTTGAATTTATTGATATCATTTTCAATCAACTTAAGTGCGGCTTTTTGTCCATCAAATTCATAATGCGAAAGATTTTTTTCTTTTAACCATGCTAGTACATTTTCCTTGTTTGGAACTACTAGCGCAACAGTGTAAGGCGATTGATTATTATAAAGCATAACCTGATCTATAAACGGAGAATGCTCGATAATGGCTTCTTCTATTCCTTCCGGACTGTATTTTTCGCCATCGCTGCTAATCAATAAACTTTTGAATCTGCCGAGTACATATAGAAATCCATCTTTATCCAAATAGCCCATATCGCCGGTATAAAGCCAGCCGTTTTTAATTACTTCTTTTGTTGCTTGTTCGTTCTTCCAATAACCCGCCATAACATTTTCGCCGCGAATAACAATCTCGCCTTTTTCACCGATTGGCAGATCATTACCATCGTTATCGCAGATTTTAATGTCAAGATTTTTGACAACATAACCTGACGAGCCGAGTTTATGTTTTTCGGGCATGTTTGCTGAAATTACTGGAGCCGCTTCTGTCAACCCGTAACCCTGATACATTGGAATTCCGATAGCGTAAAAAAATCTTTGCAGTTCTAAATCGAGAAGTGCACCGCCGCCTATAAAAAACTCCAAACGCCCGCCGAAGTTCTCGCGTATTTTTTTAAAAATTACTTTATCATAAAACATGTACAAAGGTTTTAGAAATATTTTTTTCCCTTTACCTTTATTCCAACCTTCACCATTGTATTCATATGCAACCTTGAGCGCTTTGTTGAATAATTTCTCAGCTGTTTTACCTTTCTCAGCAATTCCCTTTTCGATATTCTTCCTGAAATTTTTAGCAAGCGCGGGAACACTTAACAGAAAAGTTGGTTTTGTTTCCTTGATATTTTTACCCACGTTCTTCAATGTTTCAAGAGCAGTTTTACCAAGTTGAACCGAAGCCATGCTCGCACCGTTGCTGATTAAAGTATAAATTCCGGCGGTGTGTGCAAAAGCATGATCCCATGGTAATATGAGCAGAGAACAATACCACTCCGGCACATGCAAAAGTGAAGATGACTGTTCAACATTAGCCGTGTAGTTTCGATGTGTTAATACTATTCCTTTCGGATCCGCGGTTGTGCCGGAAGTGTAGCATATATTAGCGTAATCGTTTTCATGTATGCTTGTCCAAATTTCCTCAAGTTTATGGGAATGAATTTGGAGATATTTATTCCCTTCTTCAATTAGTTCATCAATAAAAATTTCATCGCGCTCAAATGAATCCATTTTGTCCAACACGATAATTTTTTCGAGATCGGGAAGATCATTCTTTACTTTTCTAATTTTTAACGCTTGGGTTTGAGAAGCAAAAACAATTCTGCAGCCCGAATGTGATAATCTAAACTTAAGATCTGTTAATTCTTCTATCTTCGTTGAAATAGGTACGTTAATTGCACCAGTGTATAGAATTCCCAACTCCGAAGCTACCCAGTATTTTCTTCCTTCCGATATTAAAGCAATGCGGTCGCCCTTTTTAATACCGAGCATTAATAATCCCCCGGCAATATCATAAACAATTTTTCGCATATCGCTATATGAAGTACCGATGTATTTATCGTCCGGTTTTTCCCACATAATAATATTTTTAGAATATTTTTCTACGCTTTCTTCAAAAAGCCAAGGAAGAGTTTTCTGTTTCAATTTGAGTTCCCCTCTTTAGTGAAATTATAGAAATAAAATAGCCGCCGTCTAATTTACTCAACGGCAGCGATTATTTAAATAATTTTTATCGGAAGTATATTTGAAAGGAAATTAAAAATTACCGCGTGTAATTTTAATTCGTAAAAATTGTGTACATATTCTTCTTAAAAATTTTATCTACCCTATCCCACAACTGCATTACCAATTCTGTTTTTACAATATAATCATTAACGCCGAGTTCTATAACTTTTTGAACGATCTGACGTTCGCTGAAGTTGGATAAAATAATTATATATGTTTCAGGATCGGTTTTACGTACTTTATTTACGAAATCCACTCCGTTCATAACCGGCATATCAATATCACAGAAGATTAATTTGGGTTTTTCCTCTTCGTAAATTTTATATCCTTCAACACCGTTCTCAGCTTCAAGAATCATAGCATGAACTCTTTTTTCCAAAAGACGGCGGAACATAACACGTAAACGTTTATCGTCTTCAATTACAAGTATTTTCTTCATTTCATTCCCGTCCGTATTCTATACAATTATCGAATATTTTACGGGTAAATTTAGCCCACTTACAACATAAGAATCAAAAATAAAATTTGAAGCCGCATCTAAACATAACGCCGTCCATATCAAAGCTTCTTTCGAATATTCTTGTGCGCCCTGTATTTCTATCCTCAACTTCATATTCCCAGCTTGGTTTGGAACCATGGTATGTTAGTTCGGCAAACACATCGGAATGGTCACCCAATTCATATAATACACCCCCGCCGAGCCGCCAGGCAAAATCGAAAGCGCCTTGAAATTCGTCATCTTCCGGATGTTCATAATTTCTATAAAAAATTAAAAGTGTATTGACACCTGCCGCGGCGGTAAAAAATGCACGTGTTCTGTGTGCCACTTTTCTACTTGCATTTATTGTAAACATAAGCGGGATTGAATGAAGATTTGTTTTGGCACGGAGTTCATTCAACTCGCTTTCAATAGGACCGAAGAAACTATTGAATTCATTAACCAATCTTTTATCAACATACTTTTTGTTGAACCAGTCCGCGCTGAAGCCGAACATAAAATTATCATCAACTTCCCAACTTCCTTCGTAACCGATTATAAATCCCGCTTCGGTTGCAGTCGGCGAATATAAACCCGCTTTTACCGCACCTATTCTATCCTGTGCATTTAACATTAAAGGTAATAAGATGATTAGTACAAATAATTTTTTCATGACAGTTCCCGTTTTGTGATAAGAGCTTTATAGAACAATTCGGGTGCCATAAAGGATACCCGTTTTTTGCACCAATTTGGATGTGTGATTGCGAAAAATGTTCACTCGATTAAACATTTTTTCGCCGGGGTTGTACATTAGTCGCAAAATAATTTTGGAGGACATTTTATCCACGTTACAAAAAATACTGCTTACATTACTGTAAGAGGAGCAGAGTTTATATACCCGATAATAAAAAACCCCGCGGTTGCGGGGTTATACTATAATTTTATTTGTGGGTTTTTTACACCAATGATTCTTTCGATCTTCTGAAAGCAGATACAACAAATCCAATAGCCATTGTTATTACTCCAAGCCAAACTAAACTTATAAACGGTTTTGTACTCGCATCGACTGTTAATATTTCCTTGGGTGAACTCATTTGTGTATTTGAAACACCTTCAAGTTTTTCAAAAGATAAAACAACTTCGGAACTTGAAGCATTCATGTTTACAATACTTATTCTCAAGTTCGCTTCGGGAATTTCAACGGGAATGTAAACCGGTCCCTGTCCCGAATTTTCCATGTATGGTTCGGTTTTAAATTCTTTGCCTTCATATTTTATTGATAGGTCGGCACCGATTTTAAACGAACCGCCGCTCATCATGCTGCTCATATCTTTAGGCATAACAAACTTGTTGAAAATAATTTCCTTGCCGTCGAAATTAACCGATGCGCCTTGTTTCAATGCCGCGGTTGATCCTTCATTGGTCGGCGTGCCTTCATCATAACTTACCGGCGCAACATAAAAATCTTTTGTTAGCCCAACAAGTATATCCGGTTCGCGCATCAAGCTATTGTTAAACTCCGCAACAAACATAACAGGTTTAACAATACGAGAACTACCGCCGTCGCTGACTTCAATATTAAAATGGTATTTTTTCCCGTTATCAAAAGGTTCATATCCGGTGAAAGTTAAATCATGGCCAAGCACGTTTGTTTTCTCACCTTTAACAAGATCAACTTGTTTTTCTTGAGAATGCCCCGCCGTAGCGAGAACACCGATAAAAAACAAAGCGATACCAATATGAGCAACATAAGCGCCCAGATGACTTTTTCTTCCCTTCAAAATTTTAACAGCGATCTCACCGTTTACAAATAGAGCGAATGCAGAAGAGAGAGTTAAAAGTATTAACATTACATCGTAAACGCCGCCAAAGACAATAATAGCGGCAGTTAATATAATAGAAGCTATTATTGAAAACTGCGATTGCTTCCACAAATCTTTTTTGTCTGTCGTTTTCCATTTTAGCAACAAACTGAATCCGTTTAACAAACCGATTATAATCGCAATAGGAAGATTTAATTCATTATAAAACTTCAATTCAACTGTCTGGCCAAAAATCGGGGCACTTGTTCCGACCCAAACAATAATTGCGGAAGCTATTAAAGCAACCGCGCCAGTGAACAGTGCGAGTTCTCTTGAAAGTACATTTTCTTCAAACGAAAAATTTTCGGATAGATATTTCCATCTGTAAATTATCATCCCGATCCCCATCAAACCGAACAAACTTAAAAACAGTACCAGGAAGAAATAAACCATCATACCGGGGTCAACAAAGGAGTGAACGGAAGCATCGCCGAGAATTCCGCTCCGTGTTAGAAACGTACTGTAAATAACGAGAATAAATGTAAGAATGCTTAGCATCAAATTAGTTTTAACAAATCTTCCGGCGGAATTGCCGCCTTCTTTATCCTGCGTTTTCTTTTGAACAAGCAATGTATGGATTGAAGCAACACCAATAATCCAGGGTATAAGCGATGAGTTTTCAACAGGATCCCATCCCCAATAACCTCCCCATCCCAAAACACCATAAGCCCAATAACCGCCGAGCATAATTGCAACTCCGAGAACCATCGTTCCGATTAGCACCCACGGTAATGATTGTTTAACCCAATCTTTGTATTCGTTTTTAATTAATGCCGCAAGAGCAAATGAAAATGGAACAGCCGACATTGCGAATCCCACGAACAAAATAGGAGGATGAATCTGCATCCAAAAATTTTGTAAAAGCGGATTTAATCCTTTGCCTTCAATTATAAATTGATTCATCGAAACGCCGTTTGAAAGAAGCGTTGCATAAAGGTCGCGGCCGACTTGAATAAATTGTTTACCGGATTGCGGATCGCTGAAAATAAAATTTTGCAGCGTAGGCAATGATAGATACGCCGGGTTGATACTTTTCAAATCAACAAATTCAGGTGAAGTCCAAATTAAATTAAACGGTGATTTTAAAAGCGGGTTGACCATTAAAATCAGAAATGATAAGGCAAGAGTGAAAATCATCATTACTCTCGGTTCAAGGTCGCCACGCTTCGAAGTATATTCTAGAAGTATCAAACCGATTATTGCCGAAAACAAAGTCCACAATAAAAAGCTTCCTTCCTGCCCAGCGTAAAATGTCGACATTAATAAACCGGTTGGAAGATCGCTTCCGCTGTAATTATATATATACTTGTATTCGAATTGATGAGTAAGAATTGCATGCAGCAACAATGCGCTTGCGGCCATAACCATAATTGCGGTTGCGTGAAACCCGATACGAGCAAGCGGTAATGTATTTTGATAACCTTTATAGGTTAAGAAATACATAATAACGGAAAAAACACCGGCGGCAAGCGCCAGTGATAATAAAATATTACCAATCATAAGATCTCCTAACTGCTTAAATTAAGCCCCGGCTTGTTTAACCGGCTGTTCTTGATATTTGGAAGGACATTTGGTTAGAATATCGTTCGCGTGGAAAACACCGTCTTGATATTTGCCCGTTGCTACAATGCTTGTTGACGATTCAAAATTATTGGGCATTGCGCCGTGATACATAACTTTCATAACATTGCCCGCATCGTCTTTCATATAAAAAGAAAAAATTTTGTTTTCTTTATCGATGTTGTAATTTCTTTCTTTAATCCAGCTTCCGGTTGCTTTAACGGTTTTACCGGCGCCCATTACTTTTGCAAAATTGTTTTCATACTGAACGTTGGTTTGGGTAAAGAGGTAAATCATTATTCCAAGAAACACAACGATGATTCCCCCGCCGAACATATATTTATTTTTCATATAATTATTTCTCCTTTGATGCAATTTCTTTTTCGATAGCTTTTAAACGCTTATCGGTATTGTTCAGAAATAAAAAAATACCGAGCCAAATAACAAGCACAATAAACATTACAATATATATAGAATTGTTTTCGAGAAAACCAAAGAATCCGCCTTCCAATTTTACCTCAATCTATTTTTTAGATAAACTTTCGCTTATGATAATTAATTTATACCTGATTTTCCAAATCCAGAAATAAAGCATTGTAAATGCAACGAGCGAAATGTAAAACACAAGCTGCATATTCGAGTTCATTTTAAAATCGACAACGGGACCGGAAGTATCGTCATTTGCAGAACCTGGATGTAGACCGGTCATAATTCTCGGCATTATAAAAATGAAAAACGGTACAGTTAAAAACGCAATGATTGAATAAACAGCGGAAAGCCGAGCGCGTTTGTCTTCATTTTCTATCGCAGACCTTAAAGCAAACAAAGACCCATAAATTAAAAGTAGAATAAAAATGCTCGTCTCGCGCGGGTCCCAATGCCAAAAAGCTCCCCATGTAAACTTTGCCCAAATTGATCCTGTAACAGTAGCCAGAACACAAAACACCATTCCAAGCTGCAAAGCCGCGGCTGATTTTGCATCATCATCCAAATCTTTCTTACGTAAATATTTTACACCGTAAATCATCGCCATCAAAAATGCAATAACTGAAAGCCACGCTGTTGGTACATGAAAGAAAATTATTTTTGCTTTTTCTTCTAGTCCGGGAATGTTTGGAAATTCATACCAACTGGTTGGCTGCGGAACAATGGGAAACGTAATTCCAGCAATTATAACAAAGGTCATTAATACAAAAAGAATAATTTTCCGGACCATAGTACCTTTCATTTTTAAAACATAACAATAGAAGCATTTGATAAGTTTAATATTTCACACATCTAATGCGTTTCAAAAATATGAAAGTGGGCTATGATTTCCAAAGACTAAAGGACATGATATTGGGTAAAAATAAGTAGTATTAAGGGAAGTGGCTAAAATTTAAGATCCGTAACGATTCGACATGTGGGGCGGAAATGTTCGACAATCGGGAAACAATTTTATCTATTAAGATTAAGATTCACTCATTTACTTCTGTTTTGATGAATTCATTTATGGCATGAAAATTATCCTATTGAATTTGATATTATCTAAACATTATGGAGAAAATAAAATGAGAAATTTAGTAATTGCTGTCTTTTTGATAGCATTGTTTGCTGTTTACGCTGATGTTTCTGCACAAAGCACTGATACAACAAAAGCGCCGATTAAGCACGGCAGAAATTTTGTTGATGCAAACGGGGACGGATACAACGACAACGCACCGGATCACGACGGCGACGGAATTCCAAACGGCGTTGACCCCGATTATACAGGTGCAAAAGCACAAAAAGGTAAAAGAGCTTTTGTAGATTTGAACGGCGATGGAATTAACGATAACGCAGTACAAGCTCGCGCAAGAAAAGGTAAAGGTTATGGACCGGCTGACGGTACCGGCAATAAAGGTGTCGCTCCTAAAGATGGAACCGGAAATAATGACGGAACGCAAAACCAGGGTTCGGGCCGCGGTAAAAAATGGGGAAGAAAATAATTTGATTTAATTCGCGCCTTAGTAATTAAATAGTTGCTAAGGCGTTTCAACTTTAAAATGGAATATTCATGAAACATCTAAATAGATTGTCGTCAATTATAAAATATATACTACTAATTTTTCTTTTTTCGCTAGGTTATTCTTATGGACAAATAAGTTTTTCCATTTCAACAGATCAAGAATTCAACAACAACCCGTTTAAATCAGCAGTCCCTGAAAAAGCAATAATCTCATCATTTGACGGCGGGTTGGAAATTGATTTGGATGCAGTCGCATTCGGCTATTATGGAAGTTATATAAACTTTGATATTATACCGGAAAGAAACTTTTATTGGCACCAGGCATCGGCTTGGAAAAGTTTTGAGAACTCAACAATTGGAATTTATGCCGAACAAAGAATCAACAAAGAAGAATACAATTACTTCAATTACACAAACCTAAATGCTTTTTATCAACAAAGATTCAGCATTGGTGAATTTCATTTTTCAGTTTCACCAAACATTAGTTTAACAAAATACGACAACATCAGCATATTGGATAATTATAAACTTAGCATGGGATATTTTGTAAACCGCGGATTTGAAAGCGGAACTACTCTGATTTTTGGCGGAGCGTTCAATTACAAAAAATATCTTGATCCAATTCAGTCTGGCGTATTTGAATATTTCGATTCGACAAATACATTAATTAAAGAAACTTTCATGGATAGAAACATAAATTCGCTAAGTCAATTAATTACTTATGGTAGAATTGCACAATCTATAACTCCGACAACAGGCACCGCAGTGCAGTTTACAAACAGGAGTATCATAAACGGTATTGGCAATCAATACAAGGAATTAAACATGGTTTATGGGGATGAATCGGAAATTTTCGACGACCCCGTAAATACAGAAGGCAACGGCTTGTTGTTCGAAGTTACACAATTAATCGGCGAAGATATGTCGTTAAAAGCCGGCTATTATTTCAATAAAAAGTTTTATCCCTCGCAGGGTATTTATAATGAAGCAGGCAATTATTCAACCAATATTATGCGTACAGATTCTCAAAATATTCTAAATATTGTCTTTAAAAAGAATTTCACTTTGGATGATTCAAGCGGCAGTGTACTTTCTCTCGGAGTAAATTATCAATACATTAATAACCAATCGAACAGCTACTGGTTTAATTACAAAGGTAATTTATTAAATGTAAGTTTAGGCGTTCAGTTTTAATTAAACTATGGCATCCTTCCAAAATATTTCACATCATATTAATGTGAATTTTAGAATAAACTTTTGAGTAAATTAAAATACAAGTCTGAGAATTATATAATGATTTTCAAAAAAATATTTGTTCAGCCGAAAAGTTTATTACTGATCTTTGTCGTAACGGCAATAATTATTTTTGCTTCTACCCTGTTCGAGTTAAATCAAAGTAAAAAAGAAATGTTGGTTTTGATGGAAGGTCAAAGTCATACATTGCTTGAAGCGCTTTTGAAATCATCCGACAATGCGCTTATCTCCTACAATCAATTTGAGGAAGAAATAACCAAACGTCTTTTGAACAATGCTTTATTAATTAAAGAAATGTATGAAAAGGGATTGATTTCAAATTCATTTCTTAAAGACATAGCCGCTAAAAACAATATTTACAGAATAAACATTTTCAATAAAAACGGCAGTAAAATGTTTACAAGTCATACACAGATTCATAAATTTAATGAAGATAATGAAGCGCCGGACAACTTAAAACCGATATTTGAAGACGAAACCGATACACTTATAATTGGAATAAAATCCGCACGCCATGAAAGCGGTAAAAGATTTGCAGTTGCAGTTTCAGCAGCAAACCAATCCGCAATAGTCTTAAATGTTGATGCTGAGGAATTATTGAACTTCCACAAACAAGTTGGTTTTGGTACGCTTCTAAAAGATATAACTAATAATTCCAATATAGAATATGTTGCCCTTCAGGATTACGATGGAATAATAGCAGCTTCGGGGTCAACGGATTTTCTTGAAGATATCGATTCCTCTGTTGTTTTAGAACAAACTTTACAAGAGAATCAATATAATTGGAGAATTGTTGAACATAACGATAGAGAAGTTTTTGAAGCACTTCACCCGTTTATTCACGATGATTATTCAGTGGGTGTATTCAGACTCGGATTATCTTTAGAGCCGCTCGAAAACATTAATCAAAGAATTACTCAAAGAATGATTTTAACGGGAATAGGACTTTTCCTATTCGGCTACGTAACGCTAATTTTAATTTTCACACGGCAGAATTTTACTCTATTAAATAAACGCTATAAAGACTATGAAGTTTATTCACAAAATATTTTGGAAAATGTAAACGACGGAGTTATAGTTTTAGACTCTGATTCTAATATTAAAACGATAAACAAAAGCGCATCAAAACTTTTGGGAGTGCGGGATGAAGCAAGCAGTGATATCAAAAGAATACTTGGAGAAAGGAATTGCTCGTTAATTTTCGAATCGGAATTACCTCTGGTACAGATTGATTGTGTTATTAATGGACAAACAAAATATTTCATCGTTTCCAAAAGCATTTTCAAGCCGCAAGAAGATGAATCAAATACAGTTCTAATATTATCCGATATGACAGATCAGAAAATATTGGAGAAGCAAATTCAACGTAACGAGCGGATGACGGCTATGGGTGAGCTGGCCTCGTCGGTAGCGCATGAAATTCGAAATCCGTTGAATACAATCGGTACAATTACACAACAGCTTCGTAAAGATTTCGTTCCGGTTGAAAATGTGGAAGAATATAAGACACTATCAGAATTAGTCTATAAAGAAGTTAAAAGGATCAATGAAACAATAGAAAATTTTTTGATATTCGCGAGACCTTTACCGCCGAAACCCGAGTTGATTAATACTTCGCATTTCTTTGCGCAACTAAAAAAACAGTACGATCCTCTGCTTAATCAAAAAAATATTAAACTTATTTTAAATGAAAGTTGGAACGGTGAGGTAAAATGGGACCCGCAGCAAATCCGGCAGGTATTAATTAATCTGTTTGAAAACTCTATCGATTCAATTGAAAATGGCGGAATTATAGAAGTGAGTATTTCCGAAATTGAAAATGACAAGATTGAAATAAAAGTTGTCGATTCCGGCAAAGGTATTCCCGGTGAAATAGTAAATAAAATTTTTGATCTTTACTTCACAACAAAGCTGAAAGGAAACGGCATCGGACTCAGCGTTGTTCAAAAAATAATTTACGAACACAACGGTATTATTTCGGTTGAAAATAAACCCGAAACGGGCGCAGTATTCAGCATTATTATTCCTAAAAATATTTAACAGGATTTAAGATGAATAGTTTTTCGGTATTAGTAATTGACGATGAAGAATCGCAGCTTCAATCGTTAAAGACATTTTTAACAAAACGTAATTATAAAATTTTCACCGCCTCAAGTGGTGAAAGCGGTTACAAGATTGCCGAAGAAAATATCATTGATATTGTTTTAACAGATTTTAAAATGCCCGGCTGGGACGGTTTGACGGTTTTAAAAAAACTAAAAGGATTGAATCCCGAAATATATGTAGTTGTAATGACAGCTTACGGTACAATTGAAGGAGCTGTGAATTTAATGAAGAATGGTGCATTCGATCATTTGATTAAGCCAATCGATCTCGACCAGCTTGAGAATGTATTAAATAAAATTAAAGAGCGGCGTTATTTGATTTCTGAGAATAAACTTCTACGTAATCAATTACATGAAAAATTCCGTTTTGAATCCATTGTTTCAAAAAGTACAGCTATGGAAAATGTTCTTAGTACAGCCGCACGTGTAGCTCAAACAAAATCTACAGCACTGATTAGAGGTGAAAGCGGAACAGGAAAAGAGTTAATTGCCAAAGCAATACATTTTGCGAGCGGTAGAAAAGATAAACCTTTTATTACGGTTAATGTCGCTTCTCTTTCCGAAAACCTGCTTGAAAGTGAATTATTCGGTCATGAAAAAGGAGCTTTCACAGGCGCCATAAATCAACGCATCGGCAGGTTCGAAGAGGCCAACGAAGGTACTTTATTTATCGATGAAGTCGGCGAAATCCCCCTTTCTATACAGGTTAAATTATTACGCGCAGTTCAGTTTGGGGAGATTCAAAAAATAGGAAGTAATTTAACAATTAAAACGGATGTACGGATTATTGCAGCTACACATAGAAATCTTGAAGAGATGATAAAGGAAAAAACTTTCCGAGAGGATTTGTTTTACAGGTTGAATGTTGTAACTATTAATCTTCCGCCGTTGCGTGAAAGAAAAGACGATATTGCTTTATTGACAGATCACTTCATCAAAAAGTTTTCCGGTGATATCGGCAAAAATGTAAAAGGAATTTCCAAAGAGGCATTCGATTATTTGATAAAATACAATTTTCCAGGCAATATACGAGAACTGGAAAATATGATTGAGCGCGCTATTGTTTTAACACGCAATGAGTACATTACCAAAGACGATCTGCCTGCTCCTGTAATTTCTAATGTCGGCAGCACCGAATTCGATCCGCATGATTTGGAAGAAGATTATGAAACTAAAATAAAGAAATACGAGACGGCAATAATTAATGAGGCGTTAAGCCGCACAAACGGAAACCAAAGCGCGGCTGCAAGAATTTTAAATATTACAGAAAGACATTTAAGATCGCGGTTGGAACGGCTCGGGCTAAAGAAATAAAATTCTATTTCCTTTCACCGCAAAGACGCAGTAGGAAAAAATATTTTATACAAGAATTGTTTCTTTCTTAATGTTATTAACATATTCGGCAGCGCTTAATGCGGCAATTGTTCCATCGGCGACTGCAGTAGTGACTTGTCTGTATCGTTTTACAATCGAATCTCCCCCAGCATAAACACCCGGAATATTAGTAGCCATATTTTTATCAACTATTATTTCACCGTATTGACTTAATTCTAAAACTCCATAAAACTTTTCTGTGTTGGGAACATAACCTATAAAAACAAAAACACCGTCAACATTTATTTCAGAGATTTCTCTTGATGTTTGATTTTGAATCTTAACACTTCTTAAACTTTCGTCGCCGATAAATTCAGTAATTTTTGATTCCATTACAAAATTTATTTTCGGATTATTCTTCGCTTCGTTAACATAATGTTCAAGCGCCTGGAAATGATCGAACTGATGTACAATAGTAACTTTTGAAGCATACTTTGTTAAAGATACAGCTTCTTCCAATGCCGAGTTTCCGCCGCCGACAACGATTATTTCTTTATCTGTAAAGAAATCACCGTCGCAGGTTGCACAGTAAGAAATTCCTTTTCCTTTAAACTCATTTTCGCCGGGTACACCGAGTGTTCTTGATTTACCGCCGGTTGCAATTATTACCGAGTGAGCAGTAAAAACATCATTATTATTGACTGTAATTTTCTTTATTTCGCCGTCCAAATCGAGACCGGTGATTTTAATATTACTTTTAATAATACATCCGAATTTTTGAGCTTGCTTTTTCATATTTAGCGAAAGTTGATAACCGCTAATGCTTTCGATGCCGGGGTAATTTGCAATCTCGTGTGTTAAAACCATTTGTCCGCCCACTGTTCCTTCATTAAGAATTAATGTTTTAACACGAGCACGCGATAAATAAATTCCTGCAGTTAAACCGGCGGCACCTCCTCCAATTACAATAACATCAAAATGATTTTCCATTTCTTCTCCAAAGAACTGCAGAGCCGAAGCCCTGCATGAAATAATTATTGTTTACCAAAGTTAGCGTCCAATATTTCAGTGATCTGATCTCTGTTTTGAATACTGCTTGTAGCTTTAACAACCTTTCCGTTTTTATAATAAACCACAAAAGGTAACCCTGCAAAACCGCGGCATTCAGGTAGATTACGAATTACTTTTGCATCTGGTGAATCAAATTCCATATCCGCAAATTTTACGTTTTTGTATTCGCTTTCGAGCTCTTCCATTTCCCCATAAACCGGGATGCACATTGGCCCCATGCGGCCGCAGCAAATCATTACATTTTCATTTTCTTGTAGAAGTTTTGCATGTTCTTGTTCGTTTAATACGTGGGTAAGATTTGTATTTAACATTATATCTCCATTTTTTTGTTTACCGTATGATGAAGAAAACCACTTTTGGATTCACTGTCCGACAGTAAAGAGATTTTGAAGAGTGATTTGACCGACATTAATTCAGAATTCTTTGAAAAATAATCTCCTAAAATCCAACAAACTCCGGTTTTTATCGTCTAAAAGTTCAAGAAAATTAATAAGTTAATATCAATCAAAATTTGGAATTGCATTTGTCGTCCAGTAATCCCATAAAAAGAATATTCGATCTTTATACGAGCGACCTAAGTTATCAGGAAATTGAAAAACTGGTAAAACGCGAAGCAAGCGAAGTTTACGAATTTTTCAAAGCCGATATACCAAAACCGGACCCATCACAGTCAAAATTTGCGAGAGGATTTGTTTTCATCCGAAGTTTATTCAATGCTTTTATTATGAAGCTGACTCCCGCACGGAGAATATTTTACCTGGTTGCGGTCTTTTTATTTTTCGTAGGATATTTTCAACAAAATGATTTTTATTTATTAGTTTCTTTTGTAATACTAAACTTACTACTCGCGTTTGAACTTGCCGATAAGCTTTCAGCCCGCGGCGAACTTGATGTAGCAAGGAAAATCCAATCCGATTTAATCCCCAAGCACAATGCACAAATTAACGGTTATGAAATTTCAACATTTTACGAACCTGCGCGCGAAGTCGGCGGAGATTATTTTGATGTTATTGAAACTCCCGACCGGACATTTGTTGTAGTCGGCGATATTTCCGGCAAAGGGATGGCTGCAGCGCTTTATATGGTACGCGTGCAATCTATTATTTATATGTTGATTGACAGCTATACCGACGTTAAAGATATAGTTATAAATCTTAAAAAGTATTTTTCAAAAAATTTGAGGCGGGAATTTTTTCTAACGCTTACAATGGCTTCAATAGAAAAAGACGGCACTATTAAACTTGTTCGGGCAGGTCATCCGCCGACTTATCATTATAAAAATAATTTTAAAGAATTCGATCAGATTTATCCTCAAGGTTTAGGCATCGGGTTAAACGATAGGGGGATTTTCGAAAAGACATTGGAGATATACCAATTCAAACCCGAAAGAAACGATGTAATTACACTTTATTCCGACGGTGTTAGCGAAGCAATGAATATTTACTATGATCTTTTCGGGGAGGAAAATTTAAAACGAGTAATTGCCAATAATGCCGACAAATCAGCAGCGGAAATTAAGGATGCTATTTTACGTGCTCTTGTCGCTTTCCGCGGTACCGCAAATCAAAATGATGATTTAACATTGGTAGTACTAAAATCAATAAATTAGGCAAACCTAATTACAACCGGGCAACTACTGCATTGCATCGTAAATTTTGAATTCATCATCCGAAGGTCTAAGTTCATCATACATTCTCACTAAAGAATTATAAGCCGATTCGTTTCCTCGCTGTGCCGCGTTACGGTAAAAAGAAATTGCTGTTCTTTTATTTTCTTTTACGCCCAATCCTTTTTCGTAACAAAAACCCATTAAAGTTTGTGCGAGAACCGAACCTTCATCAGCTCCTTTTCTTATAATATTTATTTGTTCATGTTTGCTAATATTGGTAGAGTCTGCCAATTGCGTAAACGCAACTCTAATTTCTGCTTCCCTGCTTCCAAGTTCTACGGCTTGATTCCAATATCTTAAGGCTTCGTTAATATTTTTTTGCACAATAGTACCTGAACTGTAGCACAAACCTATTTCGATCATAGAAGGAATATGTTTTTTAACAACAGCTTCTTTTAAAAGATCGAGAGCCTGTTCGTTTGTAATAATGTTTCCAAATCCCATTGCGGTTATTCCGGCAAATACAAACATTGCTTCGGGATTTTTTTTGCCGGCACTTTCCCTTATTTCATTAATAAAATTTTCATTTTGAATTAATATAAGAAGCGCTTGTCCGGCTTTATGTGAACCGAGACGATAAGCCCGCATATAATTTGAAGCGGCAAGTACTAAATTCTTTTTAAAATTAATTCCGCTTTCATAACTTTTTCCAATCAATAATAGCGCTTCCGGACTTCCGTTAGCAGCCGCAAAAGTTAAAATACCAAGCCCGGTTGTATCAGGAATTTTTATCGATTGTTCTTCGTTTTCGAGTCCGAAAAACTTTTTTAATTCACTGCTGCTTTTTGAGAGAATAACATTAACATTGGAGGTACTATCCTCGCCTTTTTTATCTTGCTCGAAATCGTAAAAATCAAGATCCCATTGAGTATTAATTAACGGGGCAGAATCATCAATTGTCGCAACATCATTTTGTACCGAATCGCTCGGAGGAATAAATCCGCTTTTTTTCATTTGCTGAATTGCGTCTTTTGCAGGTTGGTACCCCGCTTTTGCAGCTTTCTGAAATAATTTATACGCATCTCCGTAATTACGATTAACTGTTAGGTTATCAGTCATCAATAAGCCAAATGCAAATTGCGCTTCGGGTAAACCAGCATTGGCAGCGCTTTTAAAATTATTATACGCCTCAAACGGATTCCACGGAACGCCAATACCGTTGTGTAAAAGAATTCCGTAATTATGCCGTGCAGACGGTAAATTTTGATCAACTGCTTTGCGAATCCAGTAAATTGCCTTTACCGTATCCGCAGCAAATCCCTGTCCTATTAAATATCTTAAACCAAGTTCGTGCTGTGCGAACGGATCGCCTCGGTTTGCTTCCGATACTAATAAATAACCGGCAAGCAAAGAATATGAAGGGTATTTCGCTTTAAAATAATTTTTACGTCTGGGTTGGGCGTCTTTAAAAGCCTGGCTTATTGTAGTATCTGTTTGAGCAAACATATTCAAACAAAATGCTGCTAAAAACAAAATTGCTATTCTTAATTTTTTCATTAATGATAGATATATAGTTTAACCGGCTGCAAATTTAGTTAGTCTAAATATTTTTTGAGAGTGAAATAATTTTTACCATTGAGCGTGATGTAATTTACTTCATCCATAAGCTGATGGATAATATAAAGTCCCATCCCGCTTTCGGGAAGATTATCAATATCGCTTGGATCAAAATCGAGAGATGGTGTATCAAACTTTGTTCGGGGATCGCCGGTATCAACAATTTCAATTTCTAAGTACTTAGCATTTTTCTTTATGTTGATGTCAATACCGTTTTTGGGTCTGTTATTATATGCATGTTTGATAACATTATTTAAAGCCTCGTTTAAGCATATTTCAACGGCATTGCAAATATGCAATTCCAAATTTTCTTTTAACAAAAAAGTACGAATCAGCTTGTTTGCTTCGAGAACCTGTTCATAATCGCTCGCAATACTAAAGTTTGCTTCGGTCAAAAAAATCTCTTAAAAGTTGATCTAAATATAAAAAAGAGATGCAAAACACCAAACATTCTATTTTTTAATTCTTGCATCCATTATATAGTATTATTATTAAAAGTGTATGGTGTTGGATATGTTATTCGCAATTCCATGTGCTAGCTTGGATTGAAGACAACTAGCAAATGAATCGGGGCGCATTTAACGCCCCATAAATTCATGCTTTTGTGTTTTCTTTTGTTTTACACGTTGATATCCCAAATGGAAGATATGCAGGACACCAATTAATCAGAGCGGTTAACAGGGGAATTATTCCTATTAAGCCCCACCAACTTTGATAAATTATTCCAATCATAAATATTAATAAAGCCAACACCAGCCGGATTGTCCTATCTGCACTGCCAACATTTTTTGTCATAACGACCTCCAAATTGATTGTTAGTTAGATGTTCAATATCCCGGAATGATTCTATTGATTACATTTCATCTATAATTTTGTTTAATACTTTACTAGGTCGCATAACCGCTTCTGTTTTTTTCTCATCTGGAAAATAATAGCCGCCAATATCAACAGGTTTACCCTGCACGGACATTAGTTCTTCTACTATCTTATTATCATTTACTTCTAACTCTTTGGCCATTTTCATGAAACGTACTTTCATATCATTATCTTTATTCTGATCAGCCAGTGCTTGGGCCCAGTATAAAGCCAAATAAAACGAACTTCCCCTGTTGTCAATTTCATGAACTTTTCTTGATGGGTATCGTGAGTTTTCAAGATACTTTCCGATTGCGACATCAAGTGTCTCTGCTAATAATACTGCTTTTGTATTTCCTGTTTTTTCCGCTATCATTTCGAATGAAGGAACGAGCGCGCAATATTCACCTAAAGAATCCCAACGGAGATGATTTTCTTTTAACAATTGTTGAACATGTTTCGGTGCCGAACCGCCGGCGCCTGTTTCGAATAATCCTCCGCCGTTCAATAACGGAACAATTGATAACATTCTTGCGCTTGTGCCGAGTTCAAGTATCGGGAACAAATCTGTTAAATAATCGCGCAACACATTACCGGTTACGGAGATCGTATCCAGTCCTTTTCTGACTCTTAACAAAGTATATTTCATTGCTTCAACAGGTTTGAGAATTTTTATTTCCAGTCCGGTAGTATCACTTTCGAGTAAATACTTTTTAACTTTTTGAATAATTTCTTTGTCGTGTCCCCTATTTTCATCAAGCCAAAAGATAGCCGGAGAACCGCTTGCCTTTGCTCTACTTACAGCAAGTTTAACCCAATCTTTTATTGCTGCATCTTTGGTTTGACACATTCTAAAGATATCCCCCGTTTCAACTTTTTGTTCAAGCAATATTTCATTTTTTGAATTTGTTACTCTAACTATTCCGTTATCCTTAATTTCAAAAGTTTTATCGTGCGAACCATATTCTTCCGCCTTTTGAGCCATTAAACCTACATTTGAAACAGAACCCATAGTTGCCGGATCGAATTGACCGTTCTTTTTTGCGTCCTCAATTATTTCTGCATACATGGTGGCATAACTGCGGTCGGGAATCATAGCTATACAGTCTTGTAGTTCGTCTTTTTTATTCCACATTTTACCGCCGTCCCGCACAACATTCGGCATTGAAGCATCAACAATAACATCGTTGGGAACATGAAGATTTGTTTTACCTAACCGCGAATCAACCATTGCCAATTCAGGCTGAAATTCGTAAACTTTATTTATATCAGCTTCAATCTCTACCCTTTTTTCATCAGGTAGTTTCTTAATCTTTTCGAGAATATCAGCTAAACCGTTATTAACATTAGTACCAATTTCATCAAAGATATCGGAATGCTTTTGAAAAACTTCATTAAAATATACAGATACTGCATGCCCGAACATTATCGGGTCTGATACTTTCATCATAGTTGCTTTAAGATGAAGCGACAAAAGAACATTATCTTTTTTTGCTTCAACAATTTGCTCGGCGTAAAATTTTCTTAACTCTTTTACATTCATTACCGCGGCATCAATTACTTCACCCGCCAGCAGTTTTAATTTTTCTTTAAGAATTGATACATTACCTTTTGAGTCAACAAATTCAATATTAACAACTTCATCTTTTTGCATTGCGGCAGATTTTTCTGTACCGTAAAAATCTTTTTGATTCATATGAGCAACCCGCGTTTTTGATCCGGTTTGAGGCCAGGGTTTCATCATTTTATGCGGAAATTTCTGTGCAAACTTTTTTACCGAAGCCGAAGCGCGTCTATCGGAATTTCCTTCTCTTAAAACCGGGTTAACAGCCGAACCGAGTACTTTTGTATAACGAGTTTTAATGGATTTTTCCTCTTCACTTTTTGGCTCATCTGGATAATTGGGAATTTTATAACCTTTATCCTGAAGTTCTTTTATTGCCGCATGAAGCTGTGGGACCGAGGCACTAATGTTTGGTAACTTAATAATATTTGCTTTGGGCGTTTTTGCAAGTTCTCCCAATTCAAAAAGGTAATCGGGAATTTTTTGTTCGTCGGTTAAATTTTCAGGAAAGTTTGCAATTATTCTTCCCGCTAATGATATATCTTTTTGTTCTATCTCAATGTTTGTCCCTTTTGTAAAAGATTTTATCACCGGCAATAAACAATAAGTTGCCAATGCAGGTGCTTCGTCAATCTTCGTCCAGATTATTTTTGTTGTCATTTATATTCACTCGTTTAGTTTATGAGAGAAAATGGTTGCTTATTTTATTAGATGCTGACTTCAAAATAATGATTCTTAGAGAATTATTGAAAGGATGCATAATCGGAAAATTGATTTGAATATCACTATGTATTCAAATTTTTATTTTAAATAAATCATTTTTCTTGTCAATACTCCCCCGTTAATAATCATAGTATAAAAATAAACTCCGCTTGCCAACTCTTCACTTTTCACTCTAAACTCAACACTATGTTCGCCTGCTTGTTTATACCCGTTTACGAGATCATAAATTTCCCTGCCAAGCATATCGTATATTTTTAACGAAATGTACCCGGCAGTCTGCAAATTATATTTTATAATAGTTGATGAATTAAAGGGGTTCGGATAATTCCGAGAAAGGACAAAGCCATTATAAATATATTTTTCTTCTCTAACTGAAGTTGGTTCATAAAATTTGTTATAGATTAAATTCCACAATTCGTCTCTGCCGTTGTCGTAACCTAAAGCCCAAATGCCTATTCCTTTGAAATTCCTTTCAATTGCCCAATCATATTTCAATCCAAGACTTGTCGTGTCATCGTACCAAATTTGTTTCCAAGTTGTATCGTTTTCTCTATAGCGCATCCAGGATGTGTTTGAAACGTAATCAAACATTTTCTCGTAATAGGAATAATTATTAACAATATCTTCATACGTAAGGCTTTCCTGCCAATTGTTTACTTGGTTAATTCCATCAAAATGAATTGCAGAAACATAGGGTTCGCCGGAATGTACATCCCATATATTTCCATAATACGGTACGCCGAGAATTATTTTGTCGGGAGTTACATCTTTATAATATTCATCAATATCTTTTTTAAGATAAAAAGTAGTTCCGGTTAATGGAGCGGAGGGTCCGGTTGTTGAACTCCAACTTCCGTAATAGTCGTAGCCCATAACAAAAACGTAGTTGCAATATTCCGAAATACCTTTAAAATCCCATCCAAGATAACCGTTTGCAGGTAAAGCAACCGATAATTCAAAAGCCGGGAAAATATCCATTTCTTGTTTCAGCAATCTCATAAAATTTGCAAATGCAAATTGTCTATCATCGCTAAGATTTACATTTTCGAAATCAATTACAATACCGTTAAATCCATATTGAGCGACTGTATCTGTAATATTATTAAAAAAATTTGCGCGCCGTTGACTATCCGTAAACAATAAATGAATTTCATCGGAATTGAAATTCGTAATTGTCATTATCATTTTCACATTATTTTCAGACGCTTTTTCAAAAACATCAAGCCATGGCCAAGCTTGTGGCGGAGTTAGATTTCCATCAATATCTGCTTCATAAGTAAAGATTGCAAGGTGAGTTAATAAATCATATCTAATTGTAACTTCGGTATTATTCGCATAAATCCAAGAAGGAAGAAAAGCAAAAACTACTTTATTCGCTTCATCTTTATTAAATATTATTCCGCCATGTTGATAAGTTCGATCTTTTTGCTGCGAATAAATTACACAGGTAGAAACTATTATCAATATAATAGATGTTACAAATCTCAATTTCATTCGATGCCATTAATGTAATTTCCGGAAATTCTGTTTGGAAATTACAAACTTATAGACATATAATTCTCTCCACCAATAGAAATTTCATTTTATTAAAGCCATTTTTTTTGTTTGTATAAAACCATTCGTAATTAAAGCATAATAATAAATGCCGCTGCTTAATTTGCTTCCATCGAATTCTACATTATAGATACCCGCTTCAGATTTATTGTTCACAAGGACTGTGATTTCTCGACCGAGCAAATCATACACAGCTAATTTTACATTTGATTTTACGGGCAGCGAATAGCTTATATGTGTTACCGGATTAAAAGGATTTGGATAATTTTGTTTTAACTCGTATCCGTCAACATTAACTTCAACTTCGTTTGCATAATAATATTTGTACGACCCGTCATTATCAATCTGTTTAAGACGGTATTGAATTTTGCCTGCGCGGGGAGTTAAATCGCAAAAAGAATAAGTCTTAGGAGAATTGCAATTACCACTGCCTTTAACGAAACCAATTGCTTCCCATCCGGAATTTTCAGATTTACGTTCAACATTAAAACCATAATTATTAATTTCTGTAGCAGTCGACCAATTAAGTAATATAGAATCATTTATCCATTCTGCAGTAAATGATGTTAGTTCAACTGGCAAAGCACTTTCATTCTCAATAATTATGTCATCAAAAGTTAAGATAGTGTTATTATCAACCCACCCATTAGCTAATATTTTAAAACGTGCAAGCGTTTGAGTAGCTGTAGTAACATTAATTCCACTAAATTCCTTTGTAGTTCCCACCCAGATATCAACCTTATCATTGTTTAATAATTCGGTCGACGAACTCGGGGAATTATAAGAGACATCAGAACCAGAATTATTCAGAAACCAAGTGATGGTCTGCGCTCCTGTAAAAGAATGATCTCCTGTTGCCGATCCTGAAATATTTCTTATCTGAAATTCTCCATCACTAGCAGTAAAATTAATTCCAAACTTAGCATAAGTATTAGAATTGGTTGGAACCGCAGATGCGTTTGATACATCCCCTCCAACTGCTATGGTCAATGCTGTAGTTGTTGAAGTAGTGTTACCACTGACTGAAAAAGAAAATGAAAATTTCATTATTGAAGGGATAGAAGTGAAATCAACGTTTCGTTCAGCATATGCAATGTTTGAAGTGCTTGTTAATCTAGTCATCTTTAATGAATTAGTTGAAATCATTACCAACGCACCAGCGCCAGTTGTACTAATAATCCTAAACTGATTTGTACTTGGATTCGAATTATAATAATCCGAAAGCACTGTACTGGAGTTAAAATCTTGTGAAAAGATTTGTCCTTTGCTTTGATCTAAATAGATCAAGAAGAAAAATATTGCTAAATAATAAAAATGTTTCCCTCTCATAATTCTCCTCAATTTTAATATTTTTATCGGAGTATGGGCACAAGAAAAGAAAACCTTAATGGAAGTGCTATATAAGTAGAACGAAATCATCCAATTTTGTGTTAAAGATAATATGTATTATTATTTTTTTTGAAGAGGTTTAAATGAATAAAAAAATTATTCTAATTATGATATTTCTTGCTTCTCAATCCTTTCTTCAATGTACAACAAAGGAAAATGATTTTGATTTAAAATTTGAAGAGGACAATATGATTGATTCAAACAAAAATAATATTGCAACTTTTGGCGGCGGATGCTTTTGGTGTACAGAAGCAGTCTTTGAAAGATTAAACGGTGTTATAAAAGTAGAAAGCGGGTATTCCGGCGGAACCGTGCCGAACCCGACTTACGAAGCTGTGTGCACCGGCAATACCGGTCATGCAGAGGTAATTCAAATAACTTATGATCAATCAATAATTTCTTACGAGGAATTGCTGCATGTGTTTTTCAAAACTCATGACCCGACAACATTAAACCGGCAAGGCGCGGATGTCGGCACGCAATACCGTTCGGTAATTTTCTATCACGATGAAGAACAGAAAAAAATTGCCGAGATAGTCAAACATGAATTAGATTCCGCAAAAATTTGGGATAACCCGATTGTAACCGAGATTAGTCAGTTTGAAAAATTTTACATAGCGGAAGAGTATCATCAAAATTATTATGATAATAATTCCAACCAGCCGTATTGCAGTTTTGTGATAACGCCCAAACTTGAAAAATTTGAAAAGGTGTTTAAGGATAAACTTAAGAAATAAAAAAAGAATTTAAGAATAATGAACAAGGATAGATGATTTGAAAATTTTTCAGAAATTGTAAATCATCTATCCTTGTTCAAAAATCAAAAAACTCACACGCCGGATTCATCCAAAGCGGGTTCCATAAGAAAATTATGAACAGCCGCCGCGCATTTTCTTCCTTCAGCAATTGCCCATACAATTAACGACTGCCCGCGCCGCATATCTCCGCAAGCAAAAACCTTCGAAAGTGATGTAGCATGACAATTTTCTTCATCACCGAAATCAGCTTTTACATTGCCGCGCCGATCCAATTCCAAACCGAGTGAAATTAATTCATCAATCAAACCATTCTTTTCGGGATGAACAAAACCCGCCGCAATAAAAACCAAATCGGCTTTCAACTCAAACTCGGTACCGGGTATATTTTCAATCTTTCCATTGTTAAATTGGCTTTCAACACATGTTAAAGATTTTAATTCTCCATTTTCATTTCCATTAAAAGAAATTGTATTGATACTCCATTTTCTTTCCGCACCTTCTTCGTGACTTGTGGAAGTTCGAAGAATCATAGGCCAATAAGGCCACGGTGTGCTGTCGGGTCTTTCTTCGGAAGGTTTCGGCAGTAATTCAATTTGAGTAATTGATTTTGCGCCCTGCCTGTTTGCAGTTCCAACGCAGTCACTTCCGGTATCTCCGCCGCCGAGTACAATCACATTTTTATCTTTCGCGTTTATATAATCTTCAACAACATCTCCCGCGTTAATTTTATTTTGACGCGTTAAATATTCCATCGCAAAATAAATTCCTTTTAAATCTCTTCCTGGTATAGGAATATCGCGCGGTTTTTCCGAACCGCCCGCAAGAACAACTGCATCATGAGTATCAATTAAATCTTTCACCGGTATATCTTTGCCTATGTTGATCCCTGTTTTAAAATCAACACCTTCAATTGCCATCTGTTTAATTCTTCTATCGATAACATTTTTTTCTAATTTAAAATCCGGGATGCCGTAACGCAGCAACCCGCCGATGCGGTCGTTCTTTTCATAAACAGTAACGGTATGACCGGCGCGGACTAATTGCTGTGCTGCCGCAAGACCAGCGGGTCCCGATCCAATAACAGCAATGGTTTTCTTTGTAAACACGTGAGCCATTCTCGGCTTTACCCAGCCCTCTTCAAATCCCTTATCTATAATTGTTCTTTCAATAGCTTTTATTGAAACAGCCGGTTCATTTATCCCGAGAGTGCAAGCGGATTCGCACGGCGCCGGGCATAATCTTCCGGTGAATTCCGGGAAATTATTTGTTGAGTGAAGATTATCAAGCGCTTCTTTCCAGTGATTTTTGTAAATCAAATCATTCCACTCGGGAATATAATTTTGAACAGGGCAGCCTGTATCGCCATGGCAAAAAGGAATTCCGCAATCCATACACCGTGCACCTTGTATCTTTGCTTCTTCGGAAGTAAATCTTTTATCGAACTCTTTAAAGTGTTTTACTCTTTTCTCAACTTTTTCTTTTTTAAGAGTCGCTCTTTGAAATTCCATAAATCCTGTCGGCTTACCCATGTAACACCTCCTTTACTTCGGATTTTTTGGAAGATGATTTTTTCGTTTTATCTTGAGCCATTTTTGCAAGCGCGCGTTTGTATTCGCCGGGAATTATTTTCCAGAAATTATCTTTTTCCACCGACCAATTATTTAAAATGTGCTCTGCTCTTTTTGAACCGGTGTATTCAAAATGTTTTTTAATCATTTCGTGAACTTCCTCAACGTCTTCATCATATATCAAATACTCAACATCAACTAGGCTATGATTGATAAATTTATTTGCCTCGCGCGATGGATCCCAAATGTATGCGATACCACCCGACATTCCCGCGGCAAAATTTCTTCCCGTTTTACCGAGAACAACAACTCTCCCGCCGGTCATGTATTCGCAGCAGTGATCGCCCACGCCTTCAATGACAGCATATGCTCCGGAATTTCTGACAGCAAATCTTTCACCCGCAACTCCGTTAATATATATTTCCCCGCTTGTTGCACCGTACAAACATGTGTTTCCGATAATAATATTTTCCTCGGCATTGAACGTTACTTCGGGCGGAATTTTAACAACAAGTCGTCCGCCGGAAAGTCCTTTACCAGTGTAATCGTTTGATTCCCCCGTTAAGAATAAATCAACTCCCTTCGCTAAAAATGTTCCAAAACTTTGCCCAGCGGTACCGCGTAATTCAATTTTAATTGTTCCGTCTGGCAATCCTTCTTCGCCGTAACGTTTTGCAATTTCACTCGAAAGCATTGTTCCAACGCTGCGGTTAATATTTCTAATTCTTGTTTTGATATGAACTTTCTCTTTCCGTTCGAGCGCTGGTAAAGATTGTTTAATTAATTCATGATCAAATTGATCTTCAAGTCCGTGATCTTGTCCACGTGTTCTAAACAAATTTGTATCGTACAGCGGTTCCGGTTTGAAAAGCGGTTTGCTTAAATCTATACCGCGCGCCTTCCAATGATTGTATAATTTTTTGGGAATAATTTTATCTGTTTGACCGATCATTTCATTCATTGTTCTAAATCCCAGCTTAGCCATATATTCGCGCACCTCTTCGGCAATGAAGAACATAAAATTAATTACATACTCCGGTTTGCCAGTAAATTTTTTACGAAGTTCGGGGTCCTGCGTTGCAACTCCAACGGGACAAGTATTAAGATGACATTTGCGCATCATAATACAACCTTGAGTTACAAGTGGTGCGGTTGCAAAACCAAATTCTTCTGCGCCGAGCAGTGCTGCAACTACAACATCGCGACCGGTTTTTAATTGACCATCGGTTGCAAGATAAACTCTATCACGCAATCCGTTTAAAACTAAAGTTTGGTGTGCTTCACTCAATCCCAACTCCCAAGGCGTTCCGGCATATTGAATTGATGAAACCGGACTAGCACCGGTACCGCCGTCGTGTCCGCTGATTAAAATATGATCGGCATGCGCTTTTGCAACTCCTGCGGCAACTGTTCCAACACCGACTTCCGAAACAAGTTTTACACTAATACGTGCTTTCGGATTTATATTTTTTAGATCAAAGATTAACTGCTTCAAATCTTCAATAGAATAAATATCGTGATGCGGAGGCGGTGAAATTAATGTAACACCCGGAGTACTGTGTCGAACTTTAGCGATTATCTCGCTAACTTTATGACCAGGTAGTTGACCGCCCTCGCCGGGTTTTGCGCCCTGTGCCATTTTAATTTGCAGTTCGTCTGCGTTTACAAGATAGTGCGCGGTAACTCCAAAACGTGCGGAAGCAACTTGTTTAATCGCGCTACGCATGCTGTCACCGTTCGGAAGCGTGTCGAATCTTTCAGACTCCTCACCGCCCTCCCCGGTGTTTGATTTTCCGCCGATGCGGTTCATTGCAATCGCAAGGTTTGAATGCGCTTCGTATGAAATTGATCCGAAGCTCATTGCACCGGTCGAAAATCTTTTAACTATTTCCGCCGCCGGTTCAACTTCTTCAATGGGGATTGGAGTTTTCGAGTAATCAAATTCGAACAAACTTCTTAATGTTACCCTTTTCTTTTCCTGATTGTTAATGAGTTCAGCATATTCTTTATAGGTGCTAAATTCATTCTTCTTTGTACTTAATTGCAATTTGGAAATTGTCAACGGATTCCAAAGATGATTTTCGCCGTCTCTTCTATAATGATATAATCCTCCAACATCAAGCATACTTTGATCAACTTGCGGATCAAGCGCGTGAATATGACGTCGTATTGTTTCTTCTTCAAGCATTTCCAAGCTTAGTCCTTCAATACGCGTCGGTGTTCCGGTAAAATAGTTTTCTATTATTTCGGTATCCAAACCGATAGCTTCGAAAATCTGCGCTCCACAATATGACTGCAATGTGCTGATTCCCATTTTGCTGAAAATTTTGAAAAGTCCTTTACTTACGGCTTTGACAAAATTTTTCTTTACTGTTCCATAATCTAAACCGGCGGGTAAAAATTTATTCTCGGTTAAGTAAGCCAGCGTTTCGTAAGCAAGATATGGATTAACTGCATTGGCGCCGTAACCGCAAAGCAACGCAAAGTGATGAACTTCCCTCGGCTCGCCGGATTCAATAATAATTCCTGTTTTAGTTCTTAAACCCACACGAAGCAAAACATGATGAATTGCAGAAGTTGCCAGCAAACTTGGAATAGCCGCATTGTTTCTATCTGTTCCTTTGTCGGATAAAATCAAAAGTGAATTACCTGATTTAACCGCATCAACTGCTTCCTGGCAAATTTGATCGAGGCGTTCGCGCATGTTGTGGCGTACAAACGGATTGAACAATAACGGTATCGTGTGTGCTTTAAAATGTCCGCGAGCTATGTGACGAATCTTTTCCATCTGCGAATTTGAAAGCAGAGGATGTTCCAATTCTAAACGATGTGCATGCTGTGGAGTTTCCGCCAAAAGATTTTGCTCGGGTCCTACATATGCTGTTAATTCCATTACAAGCTCTTCGCGTATAGCGTCAATCGGAGGATTTGTAACTTGAGCAAACAACTGTTTAAAATATCTGAACAACAATTGCGGTTTATCGGATAAAACCGCGAGCGCTGCATCTGTTCCCATAGAACCGATTGCTTCTTCGCCCTTTTCAGCCATTGGAAGCATAACTGTAAACAAATCTTCTTTTGTATATCCGAAAATCCTTTGGCGAATATGAAGCGTATCAAATTCGGCATTATAGATATAATCCGGAGTAGGCAGATGACTCATCTTAATCATATTTTCATTTACCCATTTTCTATAGGGCTGACGAGTTACAATATCTTTTTTAATTTCTTCGTCTTCAATTATTCTACCTTGATTAAGATCAAGAATAAACATTTTGCCGGGCTGAAGCTTTCCCTTAACTTTTACATTCTCAGGTTCACATCTCCAAGTACCTGCTTCGGATGTTAAAACAACTTGATCATCTTTTGTTATAACATAGCGCGAAGGACGCAAACCGTTTCTATCCAAAGTTGCGCCGATAATATTACCGTCCGTGAATACAACTGCAGCGGGGCCATCCCACGGCTCCATCATTGTTGCATGATATTCATAAAATGCTTTTCTGTCGGGATCCATTAAATCATTTTTTGACCACGCTTCGGGAATCATCATCATCATTGCGTGCGGCAGACTTCTTCCGCTCATCACAAGAAGTTCAAGAACAGAATCGAAAGTAGCCGAGTCGCTTTGTCCTTCCATAATAATTGGAAGCATCCTCTTTAAATCTTTTCCATAGTACGGCGATTCCATAACATGCTGGCGTGCAGCCATCCAGTTTTTATTTCCGCGTAAAGTATTTATTTCACCGTTGTGCGCTATCATTCTAAACGGGTGAGCAAGATCCCAGGTTGGAAATGTATTCGTTGAAAATCTCATGTGAAGCATAACCATTGCGGATTTCATGTCGGGATCGCTGAGATCTTTATAATAATTCATCATCTGCTGCGCAAGAAGCATTCCTTTATAAACCAATGTCTTACACGAGAACGATGGGACATAATATTTGCTTCTGTCAAGTTTTAATTCCGTTCGAATACGGTGATCGATAATTCTACGGATCAGATATAATTTTCTTTCGAACTCATCACGGTCTACAATTTTTTTGTTTGCGGCAATAAAACATTGGCGGATAAACGGCTGTGTAGCTTGCGCGCCTTTGCCGGGTACAGTCGGATCAACAGGAACATCGCGCCAACCTAAAAACTTTTGATTTTCATCTATTACAATTTTTTCAATAATGTTTTCAACATTCTTTCTAAGAATAGAATTTTGCGGAAGAAAAATCATCCCCACAGCGTAACGTCCTTCTTCGGGTAAAATAATATTATTTTGTGCAGCAACTTTACGCATGAATTCATCGGGAATCTGAATTAAAATTCCTGCACCGTCGCCAGTGTTCGGATCCGCACCCACAGCGCCTCGGTGTTCAAGATTTTTCAGAACATCTAAACCTTTATCAATAATTTCCCGGGATTTCTTTCCTTTAACATCTGCCACAAAACCCATTCCGCATGCGTCGTGTTCAAATGCAGGGGTGTACATTCCTTTTATTTCACTGTCGGATATTTTCTCTCTTAACAAATGGTCAATTATATTTGATTCGTTCAATCTTGACATTCTTAACTAGCCCTCCCTAAATATTTATTTGAGAAGATAAAATCCTTTTGTGTTTATGAAATGTCCTTGAAAATGGGGCTGCAATTCCGGTTTTGTAAGGAATTTACATAATTTCATAAAATTTCTAAGGTAATTTAGAATATTTTACGACTTTTTCAACAGATTGGACAAATTCTACCTGACTTTTTCTAAGTCACAAAAGTCTAAAATTTTTCGACGGTAATTATTTTTCCGTCTTTCTGAAGATTTGAAATAAGAAGAGGTAGGATTTTTTCGCGTGTTAGTATTCCGCTTTGTTTAAAACTTATTTCTTCACCGGCAGGATTTTTTGATCCGCCGATAAAAAAGTTTACTCGGTCGGCAATATTCATCAATGCAAATAATTCCGTAACCGGACTGTTTTTTTCGAGGCACTTCATGTCTTCACCCCAAATATTGAAAAGCTGGTTTAAAGTAACCGCACCCTCTGTAACCAAGTCGATTCCTTCAACTTCATAATTAGGAGGTGCAATCAAACTATTAAAGTTCGGGTTAATCTCAAGTTCCTTATTTAAAACACGGGCTACAATCTTTGCTGTTGTAGCGCCGCATACTATTTTAATTCCTTCGGTATTTAAAAACTTTTTTACGATTAGTTCGTCATCATCGGAATTTACCGGAGGACCTGTTAATAAATTTATTACTTTTCCACGACGGCAATAAATCAGTGAAACAGAACAGTCGTCTTCGCATTTATCTTTCCAGATTTTTTTTGCTTCGTTTAAAATCAATTTTGGTAGATCAATAATATTGGCACCAGTCATCAAGGCATCGTTCACAAATTTATTAACGCCTTCAATTCCCCAGCCGTGTACAAATCCCTTTCCAATTCCCGCCTGAGTAATCCCGTCGCTCATTACAATTATACCCTCGCCTTTATTTAACGAACAGCTTGCTTCGCCAACAATACCGTCGGAAAAAGTTTGTGTTATACTTTTCAATGGAGTTGAATAACGTTTGGAAACAAAAAGTGCGTCGGGCATTTCGTATGTAAGAATTGATGCAACACCGTCCGGCAAAACACGCGCTACAGAAAAGAACGCGCACGGCAAATCTTTTTTGCGCGCTTCTTCCATCGAGTGAACAATATTCGCAAATGCCTGTCTGAGTGAAAAACCGTTTTGCAAAAGTTCTTTCATACGGGCGATAGTCATTGTCGCCGCAACGTTTGCTTTGATACCCGAACCTACGCCGTCGCACAACACATGAATAGTTGAAGTTTTATCGCGCAATGTGTGGCAAACATCTCCGCTAGGTTTTTCAAACTTTTTCGAGATTTGAGATGTTATGGTTTCGAAGTATAAGTATCCCATAACCAATTCTTTTTATTGGCGATGTTTTTCATCTTTTCATCCTGCGTAAGTTTTAGAAGATTCTCAACAAGTTCTTCGCCTTTTGCCGTATTTTCACCTAGGAGTTTTGCAAGCTGCTGCGCCATTTCAATTTGATGATCAAGAAGTTCCTGCGCCTGATGAATTGTCTTTTCGCGGAGTGAATCCAACTTTTCTACATCTGTAAGATTTTTTGTGATGTCGACAAAAATCCCGATGTACTGTTTTTCTTCAATAAGCTTATACATTATTTGATGACAAGTTAACCCGTAGTTTTCGTGCTTGATTGTCTTTTCTATTTTATCGGTCTCGCTTTCTTTTAATTTTACGAACGGTTCCGGGTCCATCAAATATGAAATTCTTTTGCCTACAACTGAATTTGTACTCATGAAAAACTTTTTAAATGCGGGATTCATATGAATGATTTCAAGTTCCTCATTCAAAATTACTATGCCGTTCGGCGACGTTTCTATAATTCTATCCGTTCGCTGCTCGGCAAGTCTGCGCATGTACGGTATGCAAGATTCAATTTCAACCATTCCATTTAAAATTGCATTAGCATTTTCGAGGCATGATGAATAACCGCACGCACCGCAATTCAACCGGTCTTCTTCCTGAAGTTTTCCCGTCTGCTCAAAAACAGAACGAATTTTTTCTTCCGAATATTCTACTTCTTTTATAGCTGAATTATGGCTGAAAGATGTTCGTAAATTTACTTTGTGCTCTTGTGCAAATTCTTCTTTCAAAAAATTTTTGTTCGCATAATTAATAACATTCTGCTTTCTTAAAAACACATTTTGAGTTCTCGGTAATCCCGGACCGTTAACGCAGCCGGAAGCACAAATCAATGGTTCAATTAAAACCTTTGATGACGATTTGGAAAATGAATTAATTGCGTCTTCAATTCTTTCTATACCGCTCATCGAATAAACCGAAGTATTTAAATTATCCGTTTGAAGAGAAGCAGTTTTGAACATTCCGCCGGTCAAAGGAAACAACCGCGCGTTGCCTATTACTTCTTCGTCGAATTTGCTTGCTTCGAACATTTTAAAATCGATTTGTTCTTCTTCAAACCATTCAAGCAGTTCGGTGAAAGTTAAGACAGCATCAACAATTCCTTCATTCTCTGGGCGTTCCGCTTCTCCTTTTTTTGCAAGACAGGGGCCAATGAAAACAACTTTACAATTTTTACCGAGCTTATCTTTCAAATTTTTTGCATGGGCAATCATAGGTGAAACAACGGGCGTTAAATTCTTAACTTCTTCCGGCTGATATTTTTCGACATAATTAACAAACGAAGAACATGCGGTTGCCAAACACATTCCTTTGTTCTGATGACTAAAAATTTCATGAGTTTCTTTTGCAACATAATACGCCGCCTCGGCGGTTTCGCTTATAAAATCAAAACCAAACCTGCGAAGTACAGATGGAATTCTTTCAACCTGCCATTCTTCAAAAATTGCCGGGAACGACGGCGCAATTGATACAGCCACGTTGTTATTTTCAATTAATAGACGTTTAACTTTTTCAATATCGCGGCGGAATTGTTTTGCATTTTGAGGACATTCCTTCAAGCATGTGCCGCATAAAATACATCTTTCGTTTTCAACAAATGCCTGTCCGTCAATCAAACGAATTGCATTTACAGGACAGTTACGCAAGCATCTGTAGCAATCACGGCAGCGGGCTTTGTTAGTAAAAATTATTTGTCGTTCATTTGTTATCATATTCTTTACTTACCCTAAACCATCCCTTTAAAACATAGAAATTTAAAAGCCCCTTCTCTTTCAAGAGAAGGGGTTGGGGATGAGTTCATTATTTTGTTGCAACAAATTCTGTTTCAAGTTTTTTATTCAAAACAGAAACTGCTTTTTCGAAAGTGCACTGCGGAATATGTTCACCGGCAATCATCACGTTTGGACCTTCGCTGCACTTTTCCATACAGAAAGTTGCGCTTACATCAACATTATCCTTCAAACCTTTATCTTCAATATATTTCAGCATTTGAGCTATCAACTTTTGAGATTTCTTAACATAACAATTCGTACCAACGCAAACTTTAACTTCCAACTTTTGAGAACCGGCACCTTCGATGAAACTTAATTCCGATTCAAAAATGCGTTTTCTGTTTTTATACTCGGTATGAAGCAATTTATGTGCCTCGTGACTGTTCGGTTCGATAAGCAAGTTTTTGTACAAATCTTGAACATACGGGTTGTCCTGCGATTTGTGTAACTGTAAAGTTTTATCGGAATTGAAAAGTCCGAGCGTTCTTTCTTTTTTAGTATTTTCTTCGAAGATAAACGGTTGACCCGCACCGCCGATGCATCCGCCGGGACAAGCCATAACTTCAATCAAATCGTACTCGGCTTCACCTTTTTTGATTTTGTTAAGAAGCGATTTTGTGTTTTTCAATCCGCTTACAATAGCAAGTTGAACCTTTGTTCCGTTAAGATTAACTTCGGCTTCGCGAATTGATTCATCGCCGCGTAATTCATGAAATTCAAAGTTGGAAAGTTTTACGCCGTTAACTTTTTCGCATGCGTATCGAAGAACTGCTTCGGAAACTCCGCCGCTGTTTCCGAAAATTACTCCCGCACCGGTTTTAAAACCCATCGGCAAATCAAGAGATTCGGGTGTTAAATCTTCGAAGCGAATTCCCGCCTGTTTAATCATCGCTGCGAGCTCTTGCGTTGTTAAAACATAATCGACTTCCTTTTCGTTTCCGTGTTTAAATTCAGGTCTGTTCGCTTCAACTTTTTTAGCCGTGCAAGGCATTATTGAAACCACAACGAGGTCTTCTCTTTTAATACCAAGCTGCTCGGGAAGAATTTCTTTTGCAACTGAGCCGAACATTTGTTGGGGCGATTTGCATGTAGAGAGATTGGGCAAGTATTCGGGGAAGTATTGCTCGGCATATTTAACCCAACCCGGGCAGCATGATGTAAATTGAGGAAGTTTTTCGTTGTTCGTTTTTCTTTTTATGAATTCATTTGCTTCTTCAAGCACAGTTAAATCCGCTGCGAAAGATGTATCAAATACTTTGTCGAAACCTATCATTTTCATCGCGGCTACTATCTGTCCAATTAAAAGTGTTCCTGGTTTCATTCCAAATAATTCACCGATTGCAACACGAACAGCCGGGGCTATTTGAGCAACAACCGTTTTTTTAGGATTGTCAATTTCTTTCCAAACATCTTTAACATAAAATTTAGGAGTGATTGCACCAGTTGGACAAACGCGTGCACACTGTCCGCAATCAACGCATTCAACTTGTGCGAGGTCTTTACCGAGTGCCGGAAGCACAGTAACTTTCGATCCGCGGTGTGCAAAATCTATTGCGCCGATATCCTGTATTTCATAACAAGCGCGAACGCAATCGCCGCAGAGAATACATTTATTCGGATCGCGTACAAGCGCATCGGACGAAAAATCGAGCGGCTTAACTTCTTCGGTCATTTTAAATCTTACTTTATCAACACCGAGGTTGTTTGCCAAATCCTGGAGTTTACAGCTATCGCTCTTTACACAAGTCGTACAGCTTTTATCATGATTTGCAAGTAAAAGTTCAAGTGCAATTTTTCTAATGTTGCGAACTTCCGGCGTGTGTGTTTTAACAACTAAACCTTCTTCCGGTTTTGTAGTACACGAAGTAATAATTCCTCTTCCTGTAATATCAACAACGCACATTCTGCATGCGCCGTAAACACTCAATTCCGAATGATAACAAAAAGTTGGTATTTCAATATTCGCTTTGCGGATAACTTCCAGCAAATTTCTTTCATCGCCGAAAGCTACTTCTCTTCCATTTATAGTTAATGTTTTCGATTTCATTTTATCCTCCGATAACAACGGCATTTAATTTACAAGCATCAAAGCAGGCCATACATTTGATACACAATGATTCGTTAATTACATGCGGTTCTTTTTTACTTCCGGTTATTGCGCCTGTCGGGCATTTTTTCAAACACACGCCGCATCCTTTACATTTTTCCGCATCAATTTCCGGAGTTAATAATGCTTTGCATTGTTTAGAAGGACATCTTTTTTGAATTACATGTGCATTGTATTCATCCTTAAAATATGTGAGCATTGAAAGTACCGGGTTCGGCGCCGATTTGCCGAGTCCGCACAGGGAACCTTTTTTAACTGCAAGCGCAACATCTTCAAGAAGAACCAAAGTATCGGGAGTTGCTTTTCCTTCGATAATATCCGAAAGAAGAGCGAGCATTTGTTTTGTACCTTCGCGGCAGAGAACGCATTTTCCGCAAGATTCATTTTGTGTGAACTGCATGAAAAAGTGCGCCATCTTCACCATACACGTCTGCTTGTTCATAACAACGAGTCCGCCTGAACCAACCATTGCACCGATGCCCGTGAGAGAATCAAAATCCAAAGGCATGTCGAGATGTTCTTCGGTTAAACATCCGCCCGAAGGTCCGCCGATTTGCACAGCTTTAAATCCTTCACTACTTATAGAGCCGTCTTCGTTAGTAACTCCGCCGCCGATGTTGTAAACAATCTCACGTAATGTTGTACCGAATGGAACTTCAATTAAACCGGTGTTTGCAACATGACCTGTTAAAGCAAAAGTTTTTGTACCCGGAGATTTTTTTGTTCCCCGTGAATTATAAAACTTTGCGCCGTGCTGAAGAATTAACGGAACGCTGCTGAGAGTTTCGACATTATTAATTATTGTAGGCTTACCAAACAAACCCGATTGCGATGGAAACGGCGGTTTGGGATTCGGCATTCCGCGTTCTCCCATTATTGAAGCCATCATTGCTGTTTCTTCGCCGCATACAAAAGCACCGGCGCCTTCCATAACATGAATTCTAAAACTATATTTCGAACCGAAAATGTTATCGCCGAGTAGACCCATCTTTTCGGCGTTATCCACCGCGATTCTTAATCTTTTCACTGCGAGCGGGTATTCTGTTCTAACATAAATATAACCTTCGTTGGCGCCGATTGCCTTTGCCGCAATTAACATTCCTTCCAAAACCGAATGAGGGTTGCCTTCCATAATGCTTCTATCCATAAACGCACCGGGATCGCCTTCGTCGCCGTTGCATATAACATATTTCTTATCGGATATTTCAACACGCGTTACTTCCCACTTTCTACCGGTTGGAAAACCCCCGCCGCCGCGTCCGCGCAAACCGGAAAATAAAATTTCATCGCAGATATCTTTTGCGCTCATTTCCAGATATGCTTTTCGAGCCGATTCATACCCGCCTAGAGAAATATATTCGTTTATATCTTCGGGATTAATCTTTCCGCATTTTTCAAGCACAAACCTGCTTTGTCTTTTGTAGAATGGAATTTCATCGGTGCCTTTGCATTTTTTACCGTTTGTCGGATCAGTGTATAAAAATTCATCGATAATATTATTTTGGAGAAGTGTTTGCTCAACTATTTTTTGCACATCGTCTTTTTTGATTTTTACGTACATAATTCCGTCGGGTTCAATTGTAACAAGAGGACCCATTTGGCAAAAACCCTGGCAGCCGCTGCCTGAAATAAGTACGCCTTCTTTCACTTCTTTTTCTTTTTCAAATTTTAGATCAACAAGGTGCGTAATATTATTTTGTTCAAGCTGTTTTTCGAATTCATGAAAAACTTTTAGTGAACCGTTTGCAACGCAGCCTGTACCTGCGCAAATAATAATTCTTCTTTTAACAAGTTTTGAATTTTCTTCGTATTCATTTTTTATCGAGGCAAGATCAACCGATTGTGCTTTCATACTCTTCCTCCTTAATCAATTCATCTATAAGCTTCACTACTTTATCCGGGTTCATCAATGAATGAACATCTTCGTTAACAACGACAACCGGCGCCAAACCGCATGCCCCAAGACACGAAACAGTTTCGAGCGTGAACATCATATTGTCGGTCGTTCTTTTAGTTGAATTAAATCCCAATTTTTTTTCAATTGCTTCGACTATTGGTATTGAATTTTTTACGTGGCATGCCGTACCGTCGCAAACTTTAATAACATATTTGCCTTTCGGTTCAAGTGCAAAGTGAGAATAAAAAGTTGCAACGCCGTAAACTTTTGCCGGTGGAATGCCCAGCGATGTAGCAACAAATGTTAATATTTTTTCGGGAAGATACCTGTACTCTTCCTGTACTGCCTGTAATATCGGTATAAGCTTGTTTGAATCGTATTTGTTTTGTTCGAGTATTTCGCAGACTCTCTCAAATTTTCTAGCCAGAACCGATCCGTTACTTTCTGAATTTGTCATCGTTTTCTCCAAAAGTGGATTTTATTTTTTTAAAAAAGTTGTCATGAATTTCTTTTCATTCTTTCCGCGAGTTTATGTGTTAAAACTCCCAGTGAATGTGATAGTTGTGCGTTCTCAACAATTACATCAGGCGGAACTTTTAAATGTATCGGCGCAAAATTCCAAATTGCGATTATGCCGGCTTCGATCATAATTTCCGCTGTTTGCTGTGCCGCTTCGGGGGGTACTGTTAACACACCAATATTTATGTGCATACGCGTTATCATGTCGGCAAGTTTTTCGATTGGAAGAATTTCGATTCCGTTTACAATTGTTTCGAGTTTTGATGGGTCGTTATCAAATGCGGCAACTATGTTTAATCCGTACGAAGTAAAATTTTTATAACCGATTATTGCACTGCCCAAACTTCCGGCGCCAACAAGAAAAGCATCAACATTATTATCCCAATTCAAAGTATGATTTAGCGCGGCAAGCAGTTCATCTAAATCGAAACCGATTTTGGGTTTGCCGATTATTCCAGTCACTGTTAAATCTTTGCGAACTTGTATTGAATCAAGTTCAAGTTCATCGGCAATTAAATTGCTGGAAACTTGTTTAATATTTTCCCTTTTGAGCCGATTCAGAAGATGAATATATTTTGGAAGACGCCTTAAAGTCGGTTCGGGAATAATTTTCAGTGATTTTTCATCAATTTTCATCATTTTTATATCGATATTTTTTTATCGATATAAAAATATCAATTATTCTATTAATTTGTCAAGGACTATTTAAAATAAAAAACCCTGCCGTGCCGGGTTAATGAATTTAAGTTTTATCAATGATTATCTTTCTACTCTGCCCGAGCCGCCGCTTTTAACAAGTTTTTCAACTTCATCAATGCTTACCAAATTAAAATCGCCGGGGATTGAGTGTTTAAGACACGATGCTGCAACTGCAAATTCAAGCGCATCTTTTGTATTATCTTTTGTTAATAATCCATAGATAAGTCCGCTCGCAAATGAATCTCCGCCGCCCACTCGGTCAACAATTTCAATATCATATCTTTTGGAACGATATGGAGCTTTGCAATCTTTATCATCCAAAAGCAAAGCACTCCAGCCGTTTTTAGAAGCAGAGAAACTTTCGCGTAATGTAATTGCGACTGTTTTAAAATTATAAGTCTCTTTCAATTTTTTGGCTACATTAAAATATCCTTGTTCATCGAGATGACCGGCTTCTATATTTGTCTTTTCTGCTTTCAAACCCAAACTTTTTTCGGCGTCTTCTTCGTTGGCAATACAAACATCAACATATTTCATAAGCGGTTGCATTACGGCTTGAGCTTCTTGCGTAGTCCACATTTTCGCTCTGAAGTTTAAATCACAGCTAATTATCACATCCAAAGATTTTGCGGCTTCGCAAGCTTCGTTTAAAAGTTCTTGAGCATTTTTTCCCAGTGCCGGGGTAATGCCCGTCCAGTGAAACCATGAAGCGTTTTCAAAAACTTTTTTCCAATCAACTTCACCTTTTTTCATCAATGAAACAGCAGAGCCGGCTCTATCGTAAATAACTTTTGAAGCTCTTTGACTTGCACCTGTTTCTAAAAAATAAATTCCTACTCTATCTCCGCCGCGGACAATAAAATCATCCTTCACACCGAATCTTCTTAAATGATTAACCGCAGATTGACCGATTTCATGTTTAGGCAGCTTCGACACAAAGTACGATTCCAATCCATAATTTGATAGCGATACGGCAACGTTTGCTTCACCGCCGCCATAAGTTACTTCAAAATTTTGTGCTTGAACAAATCGTGTAAACCCAGGCGTAGATAACCGAAGCATAATCTCGCCAAAGGTAACTACTTTCTTTTTCATCTGTTTTTCTTCCTTTTATTCATTCAAAAAATTTTCTGCACAAAAATAAAAACTTTTATAGAGTAAAAACGACCGCCAATCATTACAAATTTCTTTTCCAGAATTCGAGCATTGTGTTGTATAAATGAATCCGCGCGGGCGTATCGGAAATTCCGTGCTTACGCATCGGGTAAATCATCATATCGAACATTTTATTTGCTTTGATTAATTCATCAATAAAGGCATATGCATTTTGAAGATGCACATTATCATCATATGAACCGTGAACGATCAATAATCTTCCGTGGAGATTCTTTGCTTTCCGAACGAGAGATGTTTTTTCATAACCGTCGGGGTTTACTCCCGGCGTTTTCATTGCCATCTCACCGAATTTAGTATCGTAATATCTCCAATCCGTAACACCCGCAACAGCAATGCCTGCTTTAAATTCTTTCGAATTTGTCATAGCATTAAAAGTAAAAGTACCGCCTCCGCTCCATCCCCAAATTCCAATTCTGCTTGAATCAATGTACGATTGTTTTTTAAACCACTTAACACCATCAATTAGATCGTTTAGTTCGACATCACCCCCGAAATTTTTTAGTATTAAGTTTTCAAGTTTTTTACTGATGGCTGCTGCCGATCTCGGGTCGACGCGCGCAACGAGAAAGCCGTTATCGAGAAGAACCTGATCAAAATAAATCGACCGCCATGCATTTTGAACTTGCGGTGCCGATGGTCCACCGTAAACATAAATTATCAATGGATATTTTTTTGTGGGATTAAAATCCACCGGCTTCATAATTTCTGCCGGAAGTTGAAAACCGTCTTTAGATGTAATTGAAAAAATTTCGGGTCTCCGAAGGTTAATCAACTCCAGTTTTTCATCATCATAACTTGCAAGTTCTTTTAGCAAACTTCCGTCATTTTTATTAAGCGATAATATGGGAGGTGTTGAAATATTTGAATAAGTATCAAAATAAAATTCGGCGGAATTATTAAAATTAATTCTGTGAGTAAAATCGCCGGTACTTATTTTCTCGAAGCCGATGCCGTCAAAATTAACTTTGTAAAGATGTTTTTCTTTGGGATCTTTTTCCTGCGCGGTGAAATAAACAATTTCATTTTTTTCATCAACGGCACTTATTGCGCCGCGAACCCAATACGCCGATCCGCCGCTTGATGCTACTGCCCATTCTCCATTTGTCAACTGATTAATCAATTTCCCGTTTTCATCATACCTGTATATATGTGCATAACCGTCTCTTTCGGAAACCCATAAAAACTCTTTACCGTTTTTCAGGAAAGTTAAATCATCATTAACATTAACCCAACCGGGGTCGGTCTCTTTTAAAATGTGTTTAACTTTACCTGAATTTTTATCGGCAAACAACAAATCAATTTGTTCCTGCATTCTATTCATTGTTTGCACGGCAATTTGCCGACTGCTGGGCAGCCAATTAATCCGGATAATATATTCGTATGGATATTCCGAGAAATCAATCCAAGTTGTTTTTAAATTTTCTATGTCCGTAACCGCGACTTTAACAATAGGATTAATTCCACCCGTTTTGGGATAACGCTGTTTAATTACATTCGGTACAACAGGCTTGAAATCCGGATAATACATTTCACTTACCAGCGATTCATCAGTTTTTAAAAATGCAATAGATTTTGAATCGGGCGACCACCAATAACCAATATCTCTCCTTCCAAAAACTTCTTCCCAGTAAACCCAGGAAAGTGTTCCATTTAAAATTGTATCCGAGCCATCAGATGTAATTTGTTTTTCAATTTTGGATGTAAGATCATAAACATATAGATTATTAGCCCGTACATATGCAAGGTTTTTACCGTCGGGAGAGAAATTTACATTTTTTTCTTCTTCATCGGTTTTTGTTATTTGCACAAATTGCGATGACTCAAAGTCTAAAAGGAAAATATCCCCGTTAAAAACATAAACGCATGCTTTGCCTTTCGGTTCAAATGATTCCGGCATATTCAAAACCTTTGGAGTTGAATCTGCTAAAAATGTTTTTAAGTTTTGAATTGTTTTTTGCATATCAAAAAGAATTTTTGATTTATTACTTTTTACGTTAAACAATTCAAAACTTCTTTTTTCAGCCGGAATGCGCGGGTTGTAAATCACAACTTCTTCGTTGGAAATCCAAGTGCAGATTGGGAGAGAAGTTATTGCTGACGGCTCGTTACTGTAAATCCATTCAACAGAAATATTTTGTTTTGTTTGTGCAACAAGAGTTAATGTAAAGAATAGAACAAATGACATAAATATTATTTTTCTTTGCATAAGCTCACCGATAAATATTAAAAGAATTTTTACGTTATAAAAGATAAGATGTTTAAAAAATAAAACCCCGGATAAACCGGGGTTTCAAATTAAATTATTTAGTAAAAATTAATTGATAACTTTTACCTCTTGAGCCTGAAGACCTTTTTGGCCTTGAGCAACAGTGAATTCAACTTGTTGACCTTCTTGAAGTGTTTTGTATCCTTCACCAACAATTGCTTGGAAATGAACAAAAACGTCATCTCCATCTTTGCGTTGAATGAAACCATAACCCTTAGAACTGTTGAACCATTTAACGGTTCCTTGTACTTTTTCAGCCATCTTAAAGATGCTCCTAAAAAATTATTAAATTAGTTAAAAAGAACGAGCACCTGAGTAACTTTGTTAATACGAAAATCAACAAACAACACTGCTCAAGTTCATAAAAAAAGGGCTTTCGGAAACACCGCAAGCCCTTTCGCTCCGCGGGCAGGGCTCGAACCTGCAACCCTGCGGTTAACAGCCGCATGCTCTACCATTGAGCTACCGCGGAATTCAAACTTTAACTACTAACAAATTGAGGTGTAAAAATAGACTTTGTGAAGTGTTTTGTCAAGTTATCATGAAATATTTTTTTATTGCCTTTGAATTTCCAAAGAAGATAACTCCATTCTAATAATTGAGAAGTTGATTAATTTTTATTAAGAGATATTCTCGATTAATCTTATCTTTTGTTCAGTTTTATTGTTCATTCCCAACATTGTACATTTTTGTGTCTAAAAGATATGGGCATACTAATTGCGGTTAAAGTACGTTTAATTTATTAGGAAGGAATTAATTATGGATTCCGAAAGTTTAAAGAAAAAAGTACAGGATGCCTTTAATAACTGGGATAACAATCTTTATAAAAAAACGATTACAAAATTTCCTGAAAGACAAAAGGAATTTACTTCTCAATCATTCACACCCATTAAACCTGTTTATTCACCACAAGATACCAACGAAGAAAATTATAACGAGCGTTTAGGTTTTCCGGGTTTGTACCCTTTTACACGCGGTGTTCAGCCGACAATGTACCGTGGAAAATTTTGGACTATGCGACAATATGCAGGGTTTGGAACTGCCAAAACATCGAACGAAAGATACCGCTATTTATTAGCGCAGGGTCAAATGGGTTTGTCTGTTGCATTTGATTTACCTACTCAAATCGGTTACGACAGCGACGATCCAATGGCTTTGGGCGAAGTTGGAAAAGTCGGCGTAGCCATCGATACTCTTGCCGATATGGAAATTTTATTCGATCAAATTCCACTCGATAAAGTTTCTTCATCGATGACAATCAACGCACCTGCTTCTGTTTTATTGGCGATGTACATAGCAGTTGCAGAAAAACAAGGCATAAGCAGGGATAAAATCAGCGGTACTATTCAAAACGATATTCTTAAAGAATACATTGCCCGCGGCACTTATATTTATCCGCCCAAACCTTCGATGCGTTTGATTACAAATATTTTTGAATTCTGTTCGAAAGAAGTTCCGAAGTGGAATACAATTTCAATTTCCGGCTACCATATTCGCGAAGCAGGATCAACCGCTGCACAGGAAGTAGGTTTTACACTCGCAGATGGAATTGCTTATGTTGAAGCTGCAATAAAAGCAGGTTTGGATGTTGATCAATTCGCCGGACAACTTTCGTTCTTTTTTAATGCGCACAATGATCTTTTAGAAGAAGTTGCAAAGTACCGCGCTGCCCGCCGCTTATGGGCAAAAATTATGAAAGAAAGATTCGGCGCGAAAAAAGATAAATCGATGATGCTTCGTTTCCATTCCCAAACAGCAGGCTCTACTTTAACGGCACAACAAGTTGACAATAATATAGTTCGTGTAACAATTCAAACGTTGGCAGCTGTGCTTGGCGGAACGCAAAGCTTGCACACAAATTCCCGCGATGAAGCTCTTGCGCTGCCGACTGAACAATCCGTAAAAATTGCATTACGTACACAACAAATTGTTGCCCACGAAAGCGGCGTTACAAATACAATCGATCCCCTCGCAGGTTCTTATTACGTTGAAGCATTGACCGACCAGATCGAAAAGGAAGCAGAAGAATATATTTCTAAAATTGATGCAATGGGCGGAGTAATTGCTGCAATTGAAGCCGGATACATTCAAACAGAAATTCAAAAATCGGCTTATCGATTCAACCAGGAAATGGAGCGCGGTGAAAGAATAATTGTCGGGCAAAATAAATTCCAGGAAAAAGAAGAGCAGAAAAAAGATTTGTTAAAGATCGACGAAAAAGTTCAACGCGATCAAGTTGAATTCTTAAATAAAATTCGCGCTCAAAGAAACAACACTGAAATTGAGCAAAAAATTACTGCTCTTAAAAATGCAGCACAGGGTGAAAGTAATCTTATGCCGTTTATACTTGATGCCGTAAAATCTTACGCTAGTATTGGAGAAATTTGCAACGCTATGCGCGAAGTCTTCGGCGAGTACAAAGAACACGTTGTGATTTAACTTGTTGGCTTGCTAAAAATACGGGACGATACAGAAATCAGAATTAAAGAGGTGAAAATGGAAATAACTCATTTGGAACATATAGGAATCGCAGTTAAAAATTTGGATGAATCGATTAAATACTACGAGAACGTACTCGGTTTAAAATGTTATGCAATCGAAGAAGTGAAAGATCAAAAAGTTAAAACAGCCTTTTTTATGGTGGGACAAACAAAAATTGAACTGCTTGAATCGACAGACGCAGAAGGACCTATTGGAAAACATATTGAAAAGAGAGGCGAAGGAATTCATCACATAGCTTTTGCAACGAAAAATTTAAGCGGTGCATTGGAAGAAGTCGCATCAAAAGGAATTCAATTAATCGACAAACAGCCGCGCAAAGGTGCAGAAGGTTTGAACATAGCTTTTCTTCACCCGAAATTTACAAGCGGAGTGTTAACGGAATTATGCGAGAATGATAGTGTAGAGTGATGAGTGTAGAACGTAGAGTGTAAAATTTGAATAAATGGAGAATCAAATGGGACGAATATTTGAACCTCCTATTCCGTATAAAGGTGTTCTGTATCAAAAGGCGATTGATTTTGCAATAAGGGTTGTAAAGCTATTTAGATATTTAATTCAGAAAGATAGAACTTTAGAAGCACTTTATATACAATTAGTAAAAGCAGGAACATCAATTGGAGCTAATATTTCAGAAGCTCAAAGCGGGTCATCGAAGAAAGATTTCTCAAATAAACTTTTAATTGCGCTTAAAGAAGGAAGAGAAACCGAATATTGGTTAAAAGTATTTTATAAAACAGAAATTATAACACAACAAGAATATGATAGTTTAATTAAAGAATGATGAACTAGAAAGATTGTTGACAAGTAGTATTAAAACCTCAAAAGGAATTTAATACTCTACACTCTCAATTCATCACTCTACACTAATTAAGGAGTATCAATGGCAATTCAAGAGAAGATCAAAGAATTAATGGACATGCGGAACAAGGCGCGTTTGGGCGGCGGCGAAAAGAGAATCGAGTCGCAGCACCAAAAAGGAAAATACACCGCGCGTGAAAGAATCGATATGCTGCTCGACGAAGGAAGCTTTGAAGAATTCGATATGTTTGTTTCGCACAGAACTGTTGATTTCGGATTAGACAAACAAACTTATTTATCCGACGGAGTTGTAACCGGTTACGGAACAATTGACGGAAGATTGGTTTATGTTTTTTCGCAGGACTTTACTGTATTCGGCGGATCGCTATCGGAGATGTATGCGCAAAAGATTTGCAAGGTTATGGATAAGGCAATGAAAGTCGGCGCACCAGTAATCGGGATTAACGATAGCGGCGGTGCGAGAATTCAGGAGGGAGTAAAAAGTTTGGGCGGTTACGCCGAAATTTTTCAACGCAACATTATGGCTTCGGGAGTAATACCACAAATTTCGGCTATATTTGGTCCGTGCGCCGGCGGCGCTGTGTATTCGCCGGCATTAACTGATTTTACAATCATGAGTAAAGATACAAGCTACATGTTTGTCACGGGACCCAAAGTTGTTAAAACTGTAACCGGTGAAACTGTAACAGACGAAGAACTTGGCGGCGCGATGGTTCACGGTTCAAAATCAGGCGTTGCCCATTTTGTAGCCGAAGATGAACAAGAAGGAATTTTATTGATCAGAAAAATTTTGAGCTACCTCCCGCAAAACAATTTGGAAGATCCGCCGCTTCATGTTTGCGATGATCCGATTGATAGACTTGAAGATTCCTTAAATGAAATAATTCCTGAAAGCACAACAAAACCATACGATGTAAAAGATGTAATACACGCAATAACAGATTATCATGAATTTTTGGAAGTTCAAAGACATTATGCGCCGAATATTATTACCGGGTTTGCACGTTTCAACGGAGTGTCGGTTGGTATAGTTGCCAATCAACCAAGTTATCTTGCTGGCGTACTCGATATCAGTTCTTCGCGCAAAGCTGCAAGATTCGTACGATTCTGCGACGCGTTTAATATTCCTATTGTAACATTAGTTGATGTACCTGGATTTTTACCCGGGACAACGCAGGAATATGGGGGAATAATTTTGCACGGCGCTAAATTATTATTCGCTTACGGCGAAGCCACTGTTCCTAAAATTACAATTATACTCCGCAAAGCTTACGGCGGTGCATACGATGTTATGGGTTCCAAACATTTGCGCGGCGATATAAATTATGCATGGCCGACTGCGGAAATTGCTGTAATGGGTCCGCGCGGTGCAATTGAAGTTCTGCACAATAGGGAAATTTCTGCAATCGAAGACGAACATGAAAAAGCTGTTTTCATTACTCAAAAAGAAGAGGAATACAGAAGGAAATTTGCAACTCCGTATGTTGCAGCTAAATACGGATTCATCGATGATGTAATAGAACCGCGCAATACAAGATTCAGAATAATACGCGCACTTCAATCTCTTTCTACAAAGAAAGATGTTAATCCTCCGAAGAAACATTCAAACATACCTTTGTGAGGCAATAATGAATTTAACAATTATAACATTTATTCAAAGCGCTGCGGCTGATTCACTTGCAAAAGCTAAAATCGAACAGAACGCACAAAAGTTTACCGAGATTGATCCTTGGGGCTTGGGAATGACTTTCGTTGGTATGACGGTAGTATTTCTTTCTCTACTACTATTATACATACTATTTTATAACGTATCAAAAGCATTGATTTACAAAAAAAATATATCTCTTAAAAAAACCAGAAAAGAAGAAATTAAGATTGCTAAGGAAGAAGAATTGACCGGCGAAGTGAACGCCGCAATAGGATTAGCGCTTCATTTATACTTTAGCGAAATGCATGATCAAGAAAGTAAAATATTAACTATAAACCGTGTGGCAAGAACTTATTCGCCGTGGAGTTCAAAAATTTACGGCATAAGACAGTCCCCAAGGTAAAAGTCCAAAGTTAAAAGGATAATGAAATGAAGAAATTTAAATTTACAATCAACGGTAACCAGTACGAAGTTGATGTTGTTAATGTTGAAGATAATGTTGCTGAAATAGAAGTGAATGGTACTGTTTATCAAGTTGAATTAGAAAAGAAAGTTCAAACAACAAAAACTCCGCGTTTGATCCGCTCAGTTGTATCGCCTTCAACTGATGTTGTAAAATCACAACAGAAAACAAGCAGTCCTTCCGAAGCAAAAGGTGTAGGGCATATCAAATCCCCGCTTCCGGGCGTAATATTAAATGTGCATGTTAAAGAAGGAGATGTTGTCAAGGTTGGAGATAAATTAATTACCCTCGAAGCAATGAAAATGGAAAACAGCGTTAACGCAGATAAGCAAGGAAAAATTGTTTCAATAAAAGTTAAACAAGGCGATTCAGTTCTCGAAGGCGATATTCTTGTTGAGATCGGAGGATAATGATGGAACAATTTTTTGAATTTACTGCGCACGGCTTCGATCAGTTCATGCGTTATACTGCATTCGCAAATTTTACTATCGGCCACGTAATTATGCTGATTATCGGACTAATCTTTCTTTACCTTGCAATCGCAAAAGATTATGAACCGATGCTGCTTGTACCGATTGGCTTCGGAATTTTGATCGGCAATATACCATTCTTAGAAAGCGCAAATCTTCAGGTTGGCATTTATGAACAAGGCAGCGTTTTAAATTACCTTTACTTCGGCGTAACAAAAGGTATTTATCCGCCGTTAATATTTCTCGGTATTGGCGCTATGACGGATTTTTCTACTCTCCTTTCCAATCCTAAATTAGTACTTCTCGGTGCCGCAGCACAACTTGGAATTTTCGGCGCTTATACAATTGCATTAGCTTTGGGCTATTTGCCACAGCAAGCAGCCTCAATAGGAATCATTGGCGGCGCCGACGGACCAACGGCAATATTTCTCTCGGCTAAATTAGCGCCGGAATTAACAGGCGCAATCGCGGTATCGGCTTATTCTTATATGGCTCTCGTTCCGGTAATACAACCGCCTATAATGAAGTTATTAACTACACCTAAAGAACGTTTAATCCGAATGAAACCTCCACGCCAAGTTTCAAAACTTGAAAAAGTTTTATTCCCTATTGTTGGTTTAATTTTGACTTGCTTCATCACACCTTCTGCAATTCCACTTTTGGGAATGTTGTTCTTCGGCAATATTTTGAAGGAAAGCGGCGTTACAAAAAGATTGGCAGATACTGCCAAAGGTTCGCTTATTGATATTGTTACAATACTTATCGGATTAACCGTAGGCGCATCAACACAAGCGACAACATTTCTAACTGCAAAATCGATTGGCATATTCGGACTCGGCGCAGTTTCTTTTATGATTGCTACTTTTGGCGGAGTAATGTTTGCAAAAATTCTAAATCTATTTTTAAAAGATGAAAACAAAATTAATCCATTGATAGGCAATGCGGGCGTTTCGGCAGTACCGGACAGCGCGCGTGTTTCGCAAATTGTTGGCTTACAATACGACCCAAAAAATCATTTATTAATGCATGCTATGGCACCAAACGTTGCCGGCGTAATTGGCTCTGCCGTTGCTGCAGGTATTTTACTTTCATTCTTTATGGGATAATTCTTTGAGCGCAGATTTATGAATCTGCGCTACAATTCCCCTTTCAACTTATCGCTTCAATTAAATATCTTTACTTAAAAGAAAAGTCATATACATGAAAAAAATTGTTTTCATATTATTATTAGTTTTTTCAATTAGATTAATTCCTCAATCCGGTGCGGAATATTGTTCAGAAGCAAAAATCAACTCATTTACTCAATTACAAGTTTTATCTAAACCAGCATATCCGGGCGATGAGAAAATCGACATTACTTATTACAAACTCGATTTGAATGTTTCGTACTCTTCAAAATACCTTAAAGGAAAAGTAACTGTAAAAGGAAAATCCGTTTATGATTTGCTGACATCATTTTCTCTTGATTTGTCGTCGGGATTCAAAATTAATTATGTCTTATCAAATTCAATTTCAGTTCAATATAGTTTGGACAATTCAAATAGATTGAATATTTCTTTGGAGAAGAATTATACGCGAGGCGAAGAATTTATTGTTGAAGTTTCTTATGAAGGAAAACCGGCGTCTTCAGGTGGTATTGGCGGCAGTTTTGTTTTTGATAACACCCCGGCTGGCGACCCGGTAATTTGGACATTAAGCCAACCGTACGGTTCACGCGATTGGTGGCCTTGCAAAGATACTCCCGCGGATAAAGCGGACTCTTCCGATGTGTGGATAACTGCAGATCAGTTTTTTACTTCGGTTTCTAATGGAGTGTTAAAAGATGTAATTAATAATTCCGACGGAACTAAAACCTATAAATGGCACAACAGCTACCCGATTGCAAATTATTTAATATCAATAGCCCTTTCTAATTATGAACTTCATCAAAACTATTACCAATCATCATCCGGTAATTTGTTGCCGATTACAAACTTCGTTTATAATGGAAACGTAGAAAAATATAAGCATGTTTTGAATCTCGTTCCGAAGATGATTGAAATTTTCGCGGAAAAATTCGGTGAGTATCCTTTCATAAAAGAGAAATACGGGCACGCGGAATGCGATTTCGGCGGCGGCATGGAACATCAAACATGCACATCGCTTGGTTCTTTTTCCGAGAATGTTATAGCGCATGAACTTGCACATCAGTGGTTCGGCGATATGGTTACTTGCAAAGATTGGAACAACATCTGGCTTAACGAAGGCTTTGCTTCCTACAGCGAATGTATTTACAGAGAAGAAATCTACGGCAAGGAAGATTTTAAAAAGTACGTTTCCAATTTTATGAATAACTATGCAGTATATGCCGGCGGTTCCATTTATATACCGGATAATTATCTTAACAATATTGGTTATGTTTTCGATTCGCGCAGAACTTATAAAAAAGCAGCTATAGTTTTACACATGCTGCGCGGTATAATAGGTGATGATAAATTTTTTGAAACATTAAAAGCTTATGCAAAAGAACCGGGCATTACTTACAACACCGCGTCTACTGAAGATTTCAAAAGAGTCGCAGAAAAAGTTAGTGGACAAGATTTGGATTATTTCTTTGACCAGTGGATTTACGGTGAAGGTTTTCCAACATATACTTTCGGGTGGAATTATAAGAATACCAGCGCTGACAATTACACATTAACTTTAATGGCTAAGCAGGAAACTAATTCCAACCCTCAATTTTTTACTATGCCAATTCAAGTAACATATAAAACAAATAAAGAGACAAAGACAACTACAATTTTTAACGACCGTCAATCACAGAAATGGGAAATACCTGTTGTCGGAGAACCAATTGAAGTTCTATTCGATCATGACAATTGGATATTAAAAAAAGTTGATGCTGTAATTAAAAATGCCGACGATGGACTACTGCTTTCAAACTATATCTTACAACAAAATTATCCAAATCCGTTTAATCCTGGTACTACAATTGAATATGAAATTTTTATAAGCAGTGATATCAAACTAACTGTATTCGATGCACTGGGTCGAGAAGTTAAAACTCTGGTTGATGAATTTAAGACTGCAGGTATTCATCACGTAACTTTTGATGCAAACCAATTAAAACTTTCTGCTGGAATTTATTTTTACGAACTTCAAGCTGGCGGCTCAATTCAAACAAAAAAAATGGTTTTCATAAAATAACCTTTGTATTTCAGCCATTTGAAAATAATTGCTATAAAGTGATTTTTTATTATTTTCATTCTGCGAATAAAACTATCTAAAATTTATTCGATAATAACTATGAAATCATTAATAATATTGATTTTCTTTTTTAGCCAATTTATAAAAGGTACGGCATTGTTTATATCCGATAAAGAATTTGAAGTTAGAAATTATTCCGAGATATCTATCCGGCAGGATGAACTCGATAAATATTATTCCGATAAAAAATTGGGCTCATTCATTGAAGATGGAAAAACAACATTCAGACTTTTCACGCCTTCCGCCGTTAAAGTAGTTTTGTGTGTGTTTCAAAAAGCTCAAGACACAACTTGCTTAGAATATGAAATGCAAAGAGATGAAGACGCTGTTTGGGAAGTTGTTATCAATGATGATTTAAAAGGGAAATTCTACGGCTATAAAGTCTATCATTCCGAAAAAGATTTAAAAAATAAAAACATACCACTTTGTGTCGATCCTTACTCAAAGGCAGTTGCTACTAAAACTACATACATGAACCCACGGAAATCAATTGTGGTCGGCGAAGTTAAATTTGATTGGGAAAATACGGATTGGATAAAGCAGGATTGGCGCGATTTAATTATTTATGAAATGCATGTTCGCGATATAACTGCGCATAAAACTTCAGGTGCAAAATTTCCCGGTTCATATAAAGGTTTGACTGAAAAAAATATTAAAGGCGGATTGAGCTACATAAAATCGCTTGGCGTAAATACAGTTGAGCTTCTTCCTTCACAGGAATTCGGCTACTGCGAAATTCCTTATAAAGATTCTATGGATGGAAAATTCAACACGTGGAATTCCTACGAAAGAAATCACTGGGGTTATATGACCGGCGCTTTTTTTGCCCCGGCTTCATATTACAGCGAATCGTGGAAACATTTTAAATGGAATAAATGGATTGGAACTGACGGCAGGCAAATTAACGAATTCAAAGAGATGGTAAAATCGTTTCACAAAGAAAACATTGCCGTAATTATGGATGTTGTTTATAATCATCTCTCGGAATATGAAATAGGCAATTTAAAACAGATTGACAAAGAGTATTATTTCCGTCTGGATGAAAATGGGAATTACATTGCACAAAGCTGGTGCGGCAACGATTTGAAAACTGAGCGCCCGATGCTTCGCAGGTTGATTGTTGAAAGTATTTTATACTGGATGCAGGAATATAAAGTTGACGGTTTCCGTTTTGACCTAAGCACTTTAATAGATTGGCAGACAATAGAAGAAATTATTTATGAAGCAAAAAAAATAAATCCAAATGTAATTTTAATAGGTGAAGCTTGGGGCGGCGGGGGTTATTCGCCGAATGGTTTCTCGGACCGCGGCTGGGCTGCATGGAATGACCAAATTAGAAACGGAATTAAAGGCGAAAATCCGCACGACGGACTCGGCTGGATTTTCGGAAAATGGTACGGGAACAATTCTCACAAAAGAATTAAAAGTTATGTTAACGGAACATTGAATAAAGATGAGTTTGGATTGTTTCAAAGAAAGGAGCATTCCGTTAATTATCTTGAAAGTCACGATGGCTATACTCTCGGCGATTTTATTCGGATTGCCTCGCACGAACTCGGCTCGAATGAAATAGTTAGAACTCCCGACAAGCAAGTAAAACTTTCCGGATATCAAATGAATTTGAACAAACTTAGCGCTTTGTTTCTTTTAACTTCGCAGGGAATAGTTATGATTGGCGAAGGTCAGGAATTCGCACGCTCGAAAGTTATTTTCAACCAATTCGGTGTTCACGACAAAGATAAAGGCAAGGTAGATCACAACAGTTACAATAAAGACAACGAAACAAATTATATCAATTACAAACACGCTGAGATTAATAAAGAATTAGTGGAATATTACAAAGGTTTAATTACTCTCAGGAAAAAATATTCGGCGTTCCGACGCGCGGATTACAATGAGATAGCTTTCTTCGACCATCCTAACGAGCAGTTCGGTTTAGCATATTTAGTAAAGCATAACGATGAAAGTTTTGTAGTACTTTTTAATGCAGATCAAAAAAAGGAATTGGAATTTCCTCTACCGCACGGCAATTGGGAAGTTATTGCAGATAATAAATCTGCAGGAACAAAAGCGCTTTATGAAGTTAACGGCAAATTAAAACTACCTCCGGTTTCGGGCATGGTGTTAAAACTTTTAAGTAATTGATAGATAACTGGAAACATGAAAAAGATTTTTTTCTTCTTGTTATTTTTTGTTTGTTTATCCGATTCTATCTTACCGCAAAGCGACACATCCATTGTTCTACTTTCATCAGTTGATTCTACCATAATTCAAGATGTACGTTACGCTACCGAAAACAACTTTACAGGCAAAGTATTATATCCGACAGGAAAAGTATATTTAAGAAAAATTGCCGCCGAAAAATTATCTGCTGCAAATCAATTCTTAAAAAAGAATTATAATCTCAGTTTAAAAATTTTCGATGGTTACCGCCCGCTATCTGTGCAGAAAAAACTCTGGGTAATTATGCCCGACGAAAGGTATGTTGCAAATCCAGCTAAAGGATCGCGCCATAACCGTGGCGCTGCCGTAGATATCACTCTAATTGACAATAAAGGTAATGAAATTGAAATGGGAACCGGGTACGATGATTTTACTGAAAAAGCACACCCGGACTATGAAGGTATTTCCGACGAAGTAAAACATAACAGAAAAATTTTAAAAGAAGTTATGATGAACTTCGGGTTCGACATTTTTCCAACAGAATGGTGGCATTTCGATTTTACAGGATGGGAAAATTTTTCAATACTTGATATAGAAATCAACTAAGTATAAACAGCTCTTCTTAGAGATTTTTCAATTGCGTTTTTAAAACTGCCGAGAATAACAGGTTTCTGAAAAACAAAAACAACGCCTAAATCGCTGTAATCTTTTTCGAGATCAGGAGTAATATCGCTGCTTAATACAATAACAGGCGGTTTGTATTTTAACTCTGTTGTGTTTAATTGTTTTACAAGTTCATAGCCGTTCATTTCGGGCATATTATGATCTGTTATTACAAGGGCTGGCGAAAACTGTTGAATTTTTTCTACGGCCACCTTACCGTTTTCCGCTTCAAGAACAGTATAACCCGGCATCAGACTTCTCAATAGTTTCGAATACAGTAGTCTGTCCATATTCATATCTTCAACAAGCAAGATATAATTTGAAGCGACTGGAATCGTAAAAATAAATTCCGAACCGTGGCCGTATTCGCTTTCAACCCAGATTTGTCCGCCGTGTTTTTGAACAATCTCGTTAACAAGTGAAAGTCCAAGCCCGCTTCCTCTTTCGCCTGCAGTGCCCGGAGTTGTAAATTTTGAATCAACTTTAAAAAGTTTTTGCCTGTCTTCGGGCATAATTCCAACGCCGTCGTCTTTAACGCTGAATTGCGCCTGGCGCTTTTCAACATCTGCCTTGGCAATAATCTTTATTGTTCCGTTCTGCTTAGTAAACTTTATAGCGTTCGAAATCAGATTATTGAATACCTGGAATAAAAGACTTTCATCGGCATGAATAAAAAAATCTTTATCGAGTTCTGAAACAATACTAATATTTTTTTGAAGCGCTGCGCCGGATAAAACCTGAATAACTTTATCTATAATTACTTTTGAGTTTATTCTATCCGGTTCAAATTTTATTCTGCCTGTTTGTAACCGGGTCCAATCCAATAAAGAATTTACCATATTCAGCATGCTCTTTGCCGACTCGCGAATGAAACTAATATACTCATCTCGTTTTTCTTCTTCTAAATCTTTTTCGGTTAATAGAAAATCTGTAAATCCAAGTATGGAAGTAAATGGGGTTCTTAAATCATGAGATACAATTGAAATGAACCTATCCTTGGCGTCGTTAAGTTCTTTTAAATCTTTGGCGGATTTTTTCAACTCTTCTTCGGCATGTTTTGCTATTGAAACATCGCTTATAATCCCGAATACTTTTTCAATTTCACCTCGCGATCCCCTAGCGAGAGTAATTTTATTTTCAATCGATATTACATTACCCTGTGTATCAATTATCCTGTATTCAAAAGTATCGAAGGATTTGGTAATATTGCCGTAGAGTTTATCCATCTTTCTATTAAACTCGTCAATGTCATCCGGGTGAATAATTTTCTGCCACAGTTCCGGGTCTCTTAAAAACTCGATACCGGAATATCCTGTAATTTTTTTTATCGCCGGCGAATAGAATACAACTTGCAAATCGCCGTTTACTCTTTCGGCTGTCCAGATGCTTTGATTTATATTCTCTGAAATACTACGGTATCTTTCTTCAGAAATTTGCAGTGCTTTCTGTACTTTTTTCTCGTCTGTAATATTCCTTAAAACCCATACGGTAAAATTTTCTTCTTCGGTTTGGTAGGATGAAACAGAATTTTCAAGCTCAATTACAGTGTTGTCGCGCCGCTTTCCTGCAAATTCATATCTTTCCGGGGAATCTTTTCCTTCTTCGCAATCTTCAATATATTCTGCAATCCTCGTCAAATCTTTTTCGTGAATAAAATCAAGCGGGTCCTCGCCAAGAATTTCACTGGCGCTTGTATAACCGAACATCTTCACAAACGAATCGTTGACAAGTACAAATCTTTTTTTACTCAGCAGCGCAATGCCGTCCAATGAAGCTTCAAAAATTGAACGGATAAGTAAAAGATCCTTTTCTGATTCTTTCTTAAGAGTTATATCAGTAAGAATTACATTATAGTATTGAGGAAAATTCTGTAAATCGGATACAAACGAGAAACCGGCAAGTACATGAACTCGTTGGCCAAGTTTCGTAACCATCGGAATTTCGAGTGATTGAATTCTTCCGGAATGAATGAAATCCAAACTAAATCCTGTGGTGCTTAAAAAATACGGGTCGATTAAATCATTAAAGAATAGTTTGTGGATTTCATCTTCGGCGTACATAAACACATCAAGAAAATGCGGATTTGCATATGTTATCTTCCCGTCAAGCGAAAGTATGCAAATAAACTCCTGTGAATTTGTTACTATATTTTTAAAGAGTTCTTCGGATTTTTGTAATTCTTTTTCAGTTTTTACTCTTTGCGTAATATTAGAGCAAAGCATTATGATACTTTCATCTTCCCCCTCACCGATAATGCCGATTTTTATTTCGTAGTATTCTGCGATCCCATCTTCTTCACCGATTCTTAACTGCTCTTCCCATACTTTGGACAGAGAAAGTTCATTGATAATATTTTCGAAAAAATTTTTATTTATCTGCGGAAATATTTTGCCTATAAATTTGCCGAATACTTCGCTGCGCGTTAGCCCGAATAATTTTGTGGCGGATTCATTCCAAAAATTTATTTTACCTTCATTTGTTAAACCAATCACCCCGTCAAGAACGCGCGAAACAATTTGCTGATATTTATTTAATTCTTTTAATTCTTCTTCAGGAACTTTATCTAATTCTTCGATGTCGGTTATTTTTCTTACAAGGACGATAATGGTATCTATGCTAGAATCGCGCTCGCCAAAAGGTATAAGTGTAATTACAACCTTTTGCTGCTGCGAATTTTTAACGAAAGGAATTTCAGTATAAACAGTTTTATTGGTCCTTAATACCGAGTCGAACAAATTTTTAAATAGCATAGCAGAAAACTTTTGAGGCCGTTTTGAACTTTTATGATTTTCTGGTTCAAAGAGAAACTCAAAATCATCTATATTTTTGGTGGGTACTAATTTGATATTTCCGTCACGGTCTGTAAGAAAAAAATAATCGCAAATGAGATACAGAAAATTTTGAAAATTGCTTGAGTGTAAAAGGGTAACATCGTTTTTTTCAGGACTTACTTTTACATCCTCCACAACCATGATTCCGCCTTTGAACAAAGAATCAACAATTATAGGCGAGCATTTAACAAGGATAGAGATTTTACCCCCACCGAGTGTGCGGGATGTTACAAGTTCTTTTTCAAACGAGATTCCTTTTTCTAGATCGTTTAATTCTTTCCTGAGATCAACTTCTTCGAACAATCGGTATTTGTAAATACTTTTACCGATTAAACTTTCAGGACTTCCCTCAACAATTCCGTTGAATAAGAAAAAATTCTTATTCACATATTTTACCATAAAATCATCTTGAAAAAGCAAAACTCCTATTGGAGCCGATTCAAGGTACTCACGGAAAGTGTTGTCTGTGCTTGAGAAATCGAATGTTTTGTCGAATTGTTGAGGCATCAAGAAATACTTTTCAAAAGTTGTATTGAAATTTATAAAAAGAGAAGCTGAAAATGAATCTTATTTATCGATATGTAAAAAAAAGAAGGATGATCAAGATTCATCCTCCTTAATTTAATTTATAGAATTTTTGGGCCTGCTTTGGCAATATCTTCGGTAGTTTCGCCGACATACAATTTAAAATTTTCATGAAACATGTTAACCAGTTTTTTAGCAGCTTCGTCGTACTTTGATTTATCTGACCAAGTATTTTTGGGATTTAGAATATCAGGAGGAACACCATTAACAGCAATAGGAACCTGAAAACCAAAATAAGGATCTTCATAAGTTTCAATCATATCTAATTCGCCGTTTAAAGCTGCATTAAGCATTGCACGGGTATATTGTATTTTCATTCTGTGGCCTGTTCCATAAGGTCCACCCGTCCAACCGGTATTCACAAGCCAGCACTTAACATTATGTTTTTTAATTTTTTCACCTAGTAATTTTGCATATACTGAGGGATGTAAAACCATAAACGGCGCACCGAAACAGGTACTGAATGTTGCTTTCGGTTCAGTAATTCCTTTTTCAGTTCCAGCTACTTTTGCCGTATAGCCGGAAAGAAAATGATACATAGCTTGTTCGGTAGTAAGTTTTGCAATTGGCGGCAGAATTCCAAAAGCATCGGCCGTAAGCATTACAATATTTTTAGGATGTCCTGCCATTCCTGAAGGAACAATATTTTGAATATAATCGATAGGATACGCTGCACGTGTGTTTTCAGTTAAAGAGTCATCGTTTAAATCCAATCTTCTTGTCAGCCCTTCCATTGCAACATTTTCCAAAACAGTACCGAACTTGCGTGTAGTTTCATAAATATCCGGTTCGGCTTCTTTAGAAAGATTTATGACTTTGGCATAACAACCGCCTTCATAATTAAAAACACCTTTATCGCTCCAACCGTGTTCGTCATCACCGATTAATTTTCTTTTGGGATCAGCAGATAAAGTAGTTTTACCGGTACCGGATAACCCGAACAAAACAGCAACATCGCCTGCCTCGCCAACATTCGCAGAACAGTGCATAGACATTACTCCGCGCAATGGCATCAAATAATTCATAATTGTAAAAATGGATTTCTTGATTTCACCCGCGTAACTTGTTCCGCCAATTAGAATTAATTTTTTAGCAAAGTTAATAATTATAAACAATCCTGAATTTGTTCCGTCTTGTTCAGGATCCGCTTGGAAATACGGCATATCTATTACTGTAAATTCCGGTTGATGTTCTTTTAATTCTTCGGGAGTGGCACCTACGAATAAATTACGTGAAAACAGACTATGCCAAGCGGTTTCTGTTATCACTCTTATCGGTAAACGGAATTCCTGATCTGTTCCTGCAAAACAATCTTGAATATACAAATCTTTATTCTGCATGTAAGAAAGCATGTGATTATAAATCTTGTTAAAATATTTTTCATCCAATGATTTATTAATCTTGCCCCACCAAATATTTTTTTCGCTGCTCGGTTCTTTTACAACGAATTTATCGTTCGGACTTCGGCCGGTATGTTGACCTGTTCGTACAATAAGGGGACCCATATGTGCAATCATTGCTTCTCTTCGCCTAGCTGCTTGCTCATAAAGAGATGGTGTGGTTCGATTATAAAACACATTATTAATGTTTTTTATACCCTGATTATGTAATTGTTGCCAGATTTCTAATTTGGTTTTCATTTCCCTCCCAGGTTGTTAAATCTGACATAAAGGTAATAAATAAGAAAAACATTATCAACTAAGGTAGAAAAAACCAATATCCTTAAAATATGACGTTGTTTTATAGGAATGAATAAATTTCTTCGAGTATCTTTTCCGTGGCGCCGATGTTCTGTTTAACATAATCGCCGCAAATATTACCTTTTACTTTCCGCAGATTTTCATCGGAGAGAATTTTACGCAGGTTGTAATAAGCTTCTTTTTTATTATGTATAATTATTCCACCGCCGCGCTTAACTAATTCAAGCGCCTCTTGACTGTTTTCAATTTTGGGTCCAAACAAAACGGGAATTCCGTAAACAGCAGGTTCTAAAACATTATGTACCTGTTTGAAACTTCCGCCAACATAAGCGGCATGAGAATAATAATATAGAGTTAATAAAATCCCAATAGAATCAACTATTATTATTCTTTCATCTTTGTAGTTATTAAGGAATGAAAAACGTATTGAATCAAATTTTCCATGAAGTATATTTTCAATTTTTTCGAGATGAACAACTGTCGGCTCGTGCGGTACAACAATTAGTATTACATCTTTATCAAACTTCAAAAGTTTTAGAAGTGCAGGCAGCATTACTTCTTCATCGCTATCCCAAGAGCTCCCGAGTACAAATACTTTTTTGTTTCCGAAAAATCCTTCCTTAAAAAGTTTTTTTTCTTTAGCCTGAAGACTTTTTTGATATACCCTGTCGAATCTTGTATCGCCCACGGCACTTAGTTTGGAATCCGGTATATCGAACACTTTGAAATTTTCGACGTCCTTTTGCGAAACTGCCAATATTTTTGTTACACCTGCATAAAGTACTTTGTGAAAACTTTTTATAATTGGAAGTTTTCTTGCATTTTTACTTCTCATGGTAGCATCAACAATCATATATGGAATATTCTTTTTATCAATCTGCCAGATCATATTCGGCCAAATATCGTATCGCATAAATACAATTAGGTTGGGACGGACAAGATTTAAGAAGCGCTCTGTTGCGCTATTTGTATCAAACGGCATATAAGAAATAATATCTGCGTACGGATAATTTAACGAATTACGGTATCCCGACGGGGAAAAAAAAGTGACAATTATATTCACATCCTTCTGCGCTTTCAATTTTTCAATAATCGGTTTGGCTTGCTCAAATTCTCCCATAGAGGCTGAGTGGAACCAAATCATTTTTTTATGTCTGTTTATTCCGGCAAGATTAATTATAAGATTCTCGAAAAGTTTTCGGCGGTCATTCACCGTCATTTTTATTTTATTCTTTAGCAGCGGCGATATTACGTAAAAAAGCTGCAGCAATGGAAACGAAATTATATTATAAACTATCTGCCAGAAATTTTTCATAAGTCCTATTTAATATTTTTTACCTTATCGAAAACCAACCGAGGAGTAATATCCTTCATACATTTGAAATGCACTTTAGGGCATTCACTTTTACCGATGTGACTGCATGGTCTGCAATTTAGTGAATTATTTTCCAAGATTAGGCTTTTAATACTGTATGGAACAAAACCAAATTCTTTAACACTTGAACCGAATACTGCTATTACCCAAACATCCATTGCGGTAGCAACGTGCATCAAACCAGTATCATTCGAAACTACTACTTTACATTTTTTTATATCCGCAGCCGTCTGAAATAAATTGTTATCATTCTGTAGATTGATGCTTCCTGCGATTGCATTTGATATTTCTTCACACAAAATCTTATCGTCTTTTCCACCAAACAAAATTACTTCAAAATCATTTTTAACCAGCATATTACCGAGTTCGATAAAATAATTTTTCGGCCAGCGTTTGGTTTTATGTTGAGAACCAGGGCAAAAGCCGATATAGTTTTTACCGTCTTTCAAAACAGGTTTAATATTATTTGGAATGAACAATTCCAATCCTTTGGAATCTAGTAGCAAACCTTCCATGGATTCGGCATATCTCTGCGGAATCTTTTTAAAATCCTTTAGAAAATTTATTTTAAATTTTACAAACAGCCATTTTTTTAACGCCGGTTTATTAAAACGGTATTTTTTTGAATGGACAAACCTTGTTATTTGTCTGCTTCGAAAATTATTTTGAAGATCAAGTATTATCTTAAAGTTTTGCGATTTAATATTTTTTTTTGTCTCAAAAATATTTGAGGTATCATATTCAATTATTTTAGAAATATGCGGGTTTGATCGAACGGCATCCGTAAATTGCGGTTTTACAAGAAAGTGAATTTCCGACGAGGGGAATTTATTTTTAAGCGCCCTTAAAACCGGTGTAGTTAAAAGAACATCCCCAAGAGAACTTAATCTTACAACAAGAATTTTGATTTTATTTTCCGGATTCACGCAAACGTTTCATTTTTCAATCAAAATTTAGCCAATTAATGAATTCATTCCAACCTTCTTGTTGGATGTATTGCAGTACTTATTTATTTTTACTGTGTAATAAATTTAGGTATAATGATGACAACTTTACCGCCCCCGGCAACAAAACCGTTCCCGGATAATTCTATAGAAAAAAAATGTTACGGCATTGCCGAATCCTTGAAAGAATATATTCCCGCCATGAACGAAAGAAACCGACTTGGTTTTAATCTATATAGATTTGCAATCGGCGAAGGTGATGCTCCTGAAATTATTATACGAAACGCTAAAATAAGTTTTACGGGTATTTCCGAAAAAGAATTGGCTGCCAAAATTTCTGAAGAAATGAATAAAATAAAAAGTTGATGGTCAATTTTATTTATTGTTTTGCTATTTCCTGATCTTTGTACTGAAGCTGGTATAATCTGTAGTAAATTCCTTTTTTAGCAAGAAGTTCTTGATGTGTTCCAATTTCTTTCAGCTCGCCTTTGTGCATTACAAGAATTTTGTTTGAATTTTGAATCGTTGAAAGACGATGTGCAATTACTATTGATGTTCGTCCAACCAACAATTTTTGAATTGCATTTTGAATTAATATTTCCGTTTCGGTATCAACGCTTGAAGTTGCCTCATCCAAAATTAGAATTTGCGGATCGTATGCAAGCGCACGCGCGAATGATATTAGTTGACGCTGTCCCACACTCAACGTTGCGCCTTTCTCTTTCACTTCTTCATCATACCCGTTTGGAAGCTGTGAAATAAATTTATCCGCACCGACAGTAACAGCAGAATTAATAATTTGTTCATCGGATATTTCCGAGTTGCCGAGTGAAATATTTGTCTTAATCGTTCCTGAAAACAGAAAAACATCCTGAAGAACCATCGAAATATATTTCCGCAAATCGCTTTTTTCTATGTCACGGATATCGACTCCGTCGAGTGTGATGGTTCCTTTTTCAATATCATAAAATCTTGTAAGAATATTTATTATGCTTGTTTTACCTGCGCCTGTTGCGCCTACAATTGCTATTGTTTCCCCGGGATTAATTTTAAATGATACATTCTTCAGTACATACTCGCCCGGGTTATATGCGAACCAAACATTTTTAAATTCAATTTCACCGCGGATTTTCTCAAACTTCAACGGTTTATCCGAATCTTTAATAATTGTGTCATTATCGAGCAATTTAAAAATTCTTTCGGAAGAAGCCATTGCTGCTTGAAGGATGTTATATTTTTCAGAAAGGTCACGAACAGGCCGCCAGAACATTTCAGTGTATTGGAAAAATGCGAGCAGCACACCTAAAGTTAATTTGCCTTGAACAACTTCACCGCCGCCGTACCAAATTATTAAACCGAATGTAATCGCGCTCAATAATTCCACAACCGGGAAAAACACGGCGTAATAAAAAACAGATTTTATGTTTGCGTTTCTATAATCCCTATTAATGGAAGAGAATTTTTTTAGCTCTTCTTTTTCTTTCGCGAATATTTGTACAACATTCATTCCCGTAACGTGTTCCTGCATATAAGAATTTAACCTTGCCAAGTGCAAACGTACATCACGGTATGTTTCGCGGACTTTCTTTCTAAAAAGAAATGTAGCATAAAATAAAAACGGCATTACGATCAAGACAACGAGCGCCAAATCCCAAGCCATCGAGAACATGAAAATGAATATCCAGACAATCACAAATATGTCGCTGAAAACCTGCACAATTCCCGACGAAAACATTTCACTCAAAGAATCAACATCATTGGTTACTCGTGTTACGGTTCTGCCGACTGGTGTTTTATCAAAATATTTTAAAGCAAGTTTTTGAACATGGGAAAATACTTGAACACGGAGATCGTAAACAATCCTCTGCCCCATGTATTCCGTGTAATATGTTAAAAAATATTGAATTGCCGCCTGAAGAATTAATATCCCGAATAAGGCAATTGAAATCCACATAAGTCCGTTATAATTTTTATTCGCTATAAAATCATCAACGGCAATTTGAGAAAGCAGCGGACGTACGGCTGGAAGCGCGGCAACAACTATATTCATTAATATTGCGAGTATGACATACTTTTTATACGGCTTAACATAATTAAGCAAGCGGCGCATTAATTTCGCGTCGTATGCTTTGCCAAGTACTTCATCGTCTTTTTGTTCTTCGGCCATTCTTTATTATTCCATTTCGGAAAGCTCTTCTTCGAGCAATTGTTTGAAATGCAGATCGGCATAGATGCCGCCTTTTGCAACAAGCTCTTCGTGATTTCCTTCTTCAACAATTTTACCTTCGTCTATCACAAATATTTTATCGGAATCTTTCACCGTTGATATTCTGTGACTTATAATTATGCTTGTTCTATTTTTCATAAAATCTTTTAAACGCTTTAATATTTCTTCTTCGGTGTGTGTGTCAACGGCAGAGAATGAATCATCAAGAATTAATATTTTCGGGTTGATTGCAAGCGCGCGTGCGAGTGATGATCTTTGTTTTTGACCGCCCGATAAAGTAATTCCGCGTTCGCCCAGAATTGTTTCATAGCCTTGAGGAAATGTTGTTACATCTTTAGTAAGCTGCGCAATTTCCGAAACTAGCCTAATCAATTCTTCATTTCCGTTTTCGTTTCCGTAAATAATATTGCTTGCAAGTGTTTCGGAGAAAAGAAAATTCTCCTGCGGAACAAGTCCGATATTTTTTCGCAAAACATCGAGCGGAAATTTTCTGACATCAATTCCATCCAATAAAACCAAGCCCGAAGTTGTATCGTACAAGCGGGGAATCAAATTTATCAAAGATGATTTTCCAACTCCCGTGTGCCCAACAAAAGCAACCGTTTCACCATTATTTATTTTAAAACTAACATTATCGAGAACGATGGGTAGATTATCATTATAGCGGAACGTAACATTTCTAAATTCAATTTCACCGCTTATTGATTTTATTAAATGATCAGTGTTTTCACTTTCGGCAATTTCATATGGCTCGTTAAAAATTTTCATCAGCCGCTTCATGCTCGCTTCGGCCTGTTGAATCATATTCGCAACCCAACCGAAAGAAATCATAGGCCAAATCAGCATCGATAGATAGAGAACAAATGCCGTTAAAGTACCAAGTGTCAGTTCGCCGTTCATTATCATGTTGCCGCCGAACCAAAGAATTATTATAAAAGATAAACCGGCAATTACAAAAAATATGGGATGAAAAAACGCCTGCAGTTTTACAAGATGCATTTTTCTAAAAAGGTATTCGTTACTGAGCTTTGAGAATTGATCTATTTCATAATTTTCCCTGAAGTAAGATTTGATTACTCTTATGCCCGAAAAATTTTCTTGAGCCCGCGTTGTTACTTCCGAAAACTTCTCCTGAATTTTTGTATAACGCAAATGAATTTTACTCATCACCAAATAAACCATAATGGACATGAACGGCAGAGGGATCAACGTAAGCAATGTTAGTTTTAAATTAAGATTAAAAAGTATCACAAGCACAAGTACGAAAAGTACGCCGTTATCAATAGAATACATTACCGAAGGACCGACAAACGAACGGACTGCGTTAATGTCGTTTGTGGCGTGCGACATTATATTGCCTGTAGAATTGTTCTGGAAAAAGCGCATCGGCAATTTTTGAATGTGTTCCCAAAAATCGCTGCGGAAATCGTATTCGATTTTACGCGAGACAACAATTATAGTTTGCCTAATAGCGAAAGAAAAAACTCCGGCGAACGCACTTGTTAATGCAATTAGGATTGCATTTTTCACAATCAGATCACTGGTGATTTTTAAACGTAATTCATCTATCGCATTCTTCATTAATATAGGAATATATACATTGCCGATGTTGGAAAGAATTATGAAAAGAATGCCGAGTGCAATTGTGCCTTTATAGCGGGCAAAATATTTTTTGAGATGAATTAAATTTCCAAACAAGATTTATCCAATACCTTTCTTGATCTTAACAAATACTATCTTAAAATAATTCCTTTTTATATGCATGGTACAGAATTAAAGTTCCGCACTCCGCATTTATTTATCCAATGATTTCAAACCCTGTGTATTTCTGTAAAACTTTTGGAACAATAATTTTCCCTTCGGGAGTCTGGTTATTTTCCAAAAGGGAAACCATCAAACGGCTTGTAGCTAAACCACTCCCGTTTAATGTATGAATAAATTCGTTCTTCTTCGTTTCTTCTTTTCTATAGCGGATATTCGCACGGCGTGCCTGGAACGATTCGAAGTTGCTGCACGATGAAGCTTCGAGCCATTTATTCTCCGCCGGCGACCATGTTTCAATATCATAACATTTTGCAGCCGAGAAACTTAAATCGCCTGTACAAAGCATTAATATTCTGTACGGAACTTTCAACGCCTGCAAAATATCTTCGGCATCTTTAACCATCAGTTCTAGTTCGTCGTAAGAATTTTCCGGCCTGGAAAATTTAACCATCTCTACCTTGTTGAATTGATGTACGCGTAAAAATCCTTTCGAGTCTTTTCCGTACGATCCGGCTTCCCTTCTAAAACACGGCGAGTAACCGACATATTTAATCGTTAAATCTTTTTCCTGCAAAATTTCATCGCGGTGAATATTTGTAATTGGTACTTCCGCAGTCGGAATCGGGAATAAATCATCCTTTTCTATAAAATACATATCCTCTTCCATTTTAGGAATTTGTCCCGTGCCTTTCATCGATTCGCGGTTAACGAGAACCGGCGGCATAATTTCAGTATAGCCGTGATGATTCAAATGATAATCTAGCATAAAATTTATCAGCGCGCGTTCAAGCGTTGCGCCTTTGCCGGTATAAAGCGGGAAGCCCGAACCGGAAATTTTTGTCCCTCTCTCAAAATCCAAAAGCGAAAGTTTCTTGCCGAGTTCAACATGATCTAAAACTTTAAATTCGTTCTCGAAAGAAAATCCTTCCGGCAGCCATCGGCGGACTTCAATATTTTCTTCCGCACTTTTTCCAACGGGAACAGAAAAGTGAGCAAGATTTGGAGTATGTCGAAGAATAGTTTCTATTTTTAACTCAACATCGCGGAGCTGACCATCTAACAAAGCAATTTCATCGCCGACTCGTTTCATCTCGGCAAAAATCGCGGAAGTATCCTGCCCGGCTTTTTTAAGCTGCGGTATTTGCGCAGAAACTTGATTCTTTTTTGATTTCAAATCCTCTGTCTGTGAAATGAATTTTCTTCTTTCCTCATCGAGTGCAATAATTTCATCAACTATATCTTTTGCATTTTTGTTTAACAGTCCTTGTCTTACAATATCAGGATTTTCGCGAATGAATTTGATGTCTAACATTATTTCCTCTTTTGCATAATGTCATTTCGAAGAAACGCAACAATAAAAAAATTAAACGATTCCCCACTACGTTCGGAATGACAAATGATTTTATTTTACCACAATATTATAAATCTTATTTGGTACGTAAATTTCTTTAACTATTTGTTTGCCGTCGGTATGAACTTTTACTTTTTCATCACCGAAGACAGCATTCTTTACTTCGGCTTCAGACAGATCAACAGGCAATTCGATTTTAGCGCGGACTTTACCGTTCACCTGGACAACAACTACGGCATTATCTTTTGTTAATGCCGCCGGATCAACTTTAGACCAAACAGGATTCTCAAAAATAGATTTTTCCTTCCCCAGTATTTCCCAGCATTCTTCCCCGAAATGCGGCGCTAATGGCGAAACCATAAGAATAAATCTTTCGAGAGCATACGTTTGTAAGTCTTTTCTACATTCACCGAGATTTTTTAATTCGTTCAACAATTCCATTAAAGCAGCAACTGCAGTGTTGAATCTAAAATTATCGACTTCTGTTTCAACTTTTTCAAGTGTTTGATTTACCTTTCTATAAACTGATTTCTCCGCATCGTTCAATTCAGATATTACATATTTCGCTTTCGAAGGATTTTCCTTTGCAACATTTAAATGCGCTTCGAACATTGCATAACTTCTTTGAACAAATCTATCAACGCCCACAATTCCTTTGTCGCTCCAATCACCGCCGAGTTCGTACGGACCCATAAACATCATGTACATTCTAAAAACATCCGCGCCGTATTCATGAATAAACTGATTCGGATCAACAACATTGCCTTTGGACTTCGACATTTTTGCACCTTGATTAGTAATCGTGCCTTGATGAATCAATCTTTGGAACGGCTCGTTGCTATTTACCAATCCTATATCGCGTAAAAATTTGTGAATGAATCTTGCGTAAAGTAAATGCATTACAGCGTGTTCCGCGCCGCCAACATAAGTATCAACGGGCGCCCAAGCGTTTGCAAGTTTTGTATCGAACATTCCTTCTGTATAGCGCGGATTTAAATAACGCAAATAATACCAGGATGAATCAACAAATGTATCCATTGTATCAACATCACGTTTAGCATCACCGCCGCACTTCGGGCATTTTGTATTCACGAACTCCGCGTTACTTGCAAGCGGCGAACCGCCGTCGGGTTTGAAATTTACATCATACGGAAGTACAACCGGGAGTTGATCTTCGGGGACCGGGACCTCACCGCATTTTTCGCAATGAATAATAGGTATCGGCGTTCCCCAATATCTTTGGCGCGAAATCAGCCAATCGCGCAAACGGTAATTGATTGTTCGTCTGCCCAATCCTTGCACTTCAAGATCTTTTGAAATTTTTTCTATCCCTTCATCGGAATTAGTGCCGTTGTATTTTCCGGAATTAATCATAATACCGACTTCCGTAAAAGCTTCTTTTAATTCATCTGCTTCATTCGTCCCTGCTTGTAAAATTACTTTACGGATAGGAAGATTAAATTTTTTCGCGAACTCAAAATCGCGTTCATCATGCCCGGGAACAGCCATAACATAACCGGTTCCGTAAGTTGCGAGTACATAATCCGCAATCCAAATCGGTACTTTCTCGCCGTTAACGGGATTAATTGCATAAGCACCGGTCGGCACTCCTGTTTTTTCTTTTACAGTTGAAGTACGGTCAACTTCGGATAATGACTTTATCGAATCTATATATTTATCAACTGCTTCTTTGAATTCGGGTTTAGTAATTCTTTGTACTAAATCTTTTTCAGGTGCAAGCACAACATAAGTTACGCCGAACAAAGTATCGGGTCGAGTTGTGAACACTGTAATTTTTTCATCGCTGCCTTCAATTCCAAATTCAACTTCGGTGCCGTAACTTTTTCCAATCCAATTTTGCTGCATAGCTTTTGTCTTTTCCGGCCAATCGATTTTATCAAGTCCGTCCAAAAGTTCATCTGCATAATCTGTTATCTTAAAAAACCACTGTGTTAATGCTTTCTGAACCACGGTTGTCCCGCATCTTTCACAGCTTCCGTCGCTTAGTACTTGTTCGCGCGCCAATACAGTTTGGCAGGAAGGACACCAATTTACCGGGGCATTTTTTCTGTAAGCCAATCCTTTTTTATAAAGCTGTAAAAACAAATATTGATTCCATTTGTAGTATTCGGGAACGCAAGTCATCAACTCCGCAGACCAATCGTACATTCCGCCCATTCGCTTAACCATTTCGCGGATGTCGTTAATATTTTTTAATGTACTGTCTTTGGGATGAACACCTGTTTTGATCGCGTAATTTTCTGCCGGTAAACCGAAAGCATCGTAACCCATCGGTTCAAAAACATTGAATCCTTTTAGCTTTTTATATCTCGCATAAGAATCTGTCGGACCGTAATTATACCAATGCCCTATATGCATTTTTGCCGCGGAAGGATAAATGAACATTACAAGACAGTAAAGTTTTTTTTCTGTTTCCGTTAAATCAGTTTTATAAACTTTTTTTTCTTCCCAAAACTTCTGCCATTTGGTTTCGATTTCTTGAAAAGGATATTTCATAATTCTCGATAGATTTAATAAAAATGTAGGCAAAATTACGAAAAATTAAACTGGGTTTTCAAGAATAGATTTGAACGAACAATTTTCTTGGTTGTCATATCGAGCAAAGCGAGATATCTTTGCTGTAAACTTTTGCAATCTGAAAATGAAAGAATATATTTTTTACGTTTATATTCTCTCCAACTGGAATAATAAAGTGATTTATGCGGGTATGACAAATAATCTTGAAAGAAGATTATTTGAACACAAAAACAAATTAATTGAAGGATTCACAAAGAAATATAATGTGACAAAGTTAGTTTACTTCGAACAAACTGGCGATGTGAATACTACTATCCGCAGAGAGAAAGAAATTAAAAAGTGGCGAAGAGAGAAAAAGAATATTCTTGTTGAATCAATGAATCCAAATTGGGATGATTTATCAGAGAAGTTTTGTTTATTCCGATAACCATATCATTTAAAGGGAGTTTACGAATCAACTGAGAAATCTTATTGAAATCAAAGATTTCTCACTGCGTTCGAAATGACAGATAAATATATTTTTGAACTATTTTTACCAATGAATCATTTTATTAACATCAGCATCGTATTGCGTAGGTATAAAAATGAAAGGAAACGAAATGAACAAACCCGCCGACCATATATTTGTGATATTCGGCGCTTCTGGCGATTTAACAAAACGTAAACTTGTGCCCGCAATTTATTCTTTGTACGTTCAAAATTTGCTGCCGGATAATTTTGCTTTGCTTGGTGTTTCCCGAAGTAAATTCACCGACGAGAATTTCAGGTTAAAAATTTCCGCTGCGCTGCACGAGTTTAAAGAAATTGATGACTTATCAAAAGTTGATTCATTTATTAAAAAAATATTTTACCAGCCGCTGGACAGCGAAAACACCAGTGAATTTGTTATTCTAAAAAACAGGATTGAGTCGCTGCAAAATGATTTTAAGATTAACGGCAATACTGTGTTTTATTTATCAACTCCACCGAACCTTTACTCCGTAATTCCAAAAAATCTTGCCGCATATAAATTAAATATGCAAAACGACGGGTGGAAAAGATTAATCATCGAAAAGCCGTTCGGTTATGATTTAAAGTCAGCCGAGGAATTAAAAAACGAATTAATGGAATCTTGGAGCGAGGAACAAATTTTTAGGATTGATCATTACCTTGGCAAAGAAACTGTACAAAATCTTTTAGTAACAAGGTTTTCGAACGGAATTTTTGAACCGTTATGGAATAGAAATTACATAGATCATGTTGAAGTTACATCTGCAGAAAGCATTGGCGTTGAGGAACGCGGCGGATATTATGAATCGTCCGGCGCTTTAAGAGATATGGTTCAAAATCATCTTTTGCAAATTGTCGGACTTGTTGCCATGGAACCGCCGACTTCGCTTGAGCCATCAGCAATAAGAAATGAAATACTTAAAGTGTTTCAATCTTTCCGCCCGATAAGAAATGAGGAAGTAAAAAAATCTGCTATACGCGGACAGTATATTTCTTCACATGTAAAGGGTGAACATTTGCCCGGGTACCGAGAAGAGAAAGGTGTTAATCCGCATTCAATGACTGAAACATATGTAGCTTTAAAATTCTACATTGATAACTGGCGCTGGGGAGGAATTCCGTTTTACATACGAACGGGTAAAAGATTACCTACACGAGTTACGGAAGTTGTAATTCATTTTAAGAAAACTCCTCATTTTCTTTTCAGCACAAACGGAAACCCTAATTCGTGCAACCAACTTGTTTTAAGAATTCAACCGGACGAAGGAATACTTTTGAAAGTAGGGATGAAAATTCCCGGCACAGGTTTCGACGTCCAAACAGTAAACATGGATTTTCATTATTCGGATTTATCTGTCGATAGAATTCCATCGGCTTATGAGAGATTGCTTTACGATTCTATGAAAGGCGATTCAACTTTATTTGCACGCAGCGAAGAAGTTATGGCGGCATGGAAATTTTTAACCCCTATAATTGAATCGTGGAAAAATGATAAAGCAATTCCTTTACACGGTTATCCTTCAGGCACTTGGGGACCAGAACACGCGGATGAATTAATCGAAAACAACATGACATGGCGCTACCCATGTAAAAATTTAGCCGACGACGGGGTTTATTGTGAATTATAAAATTGATATTTCTAATAACTTAGAAGAAATTGCCGAAAGGTTTGCAGGGATTCTTATTAATACCATAAATCAAAACAAAGGACAAATAAACATTGCCCTTTCCGGCGGTTCAACTCCAAAAGCGGTTTTTGATTATTTGGCAAAATATTATAATGAAAAGATTGAATGGAATAAGATTAACTTTTTCTGGGGTGATGAAAGATGTGTTCCTTCCGATCATCCCGAAAGCAACTATTTGATGGCTCATAATCACTTGTTTTCAAAAATAGGTATCCATTCAAAAAACATCTTCAAAGTTGATGGAAGTATCGATCCCGAATTTGAAGCCGAGAATTATTCAAAAAGCATTATAGAAAATGTTCCTCTTCAAAATAATATTCCGTCATTCGATTTAGTAATGCTCGGACTGGGCGAAGACGGGCACACAGCTTCAATTTTTCCCGATAGTATAAATCTGATAAATGATAATAGAATTTGCGCGGTTGCAAAACACCCGGTTATTAATCAAGAAAGAATTACATTGACCGGGACAGTAATAAACAATTCGAAAAGAATAGTTTTTCTTGTTACCGGCGAAAGCAAAAGCAAAATCGTTGATATCATCTTAAATAAGAAAGAAGGATTTAAAAAATTACCGGCTTCATTGGTAAATCCAATATACGGTAAGCTGGTATGGCTAATCGATAAAGAAGCCGCAAATTCTATAAAACTCTAAATTAAAAACTAATGCCGCCCCGAGCGAAGTCGAGGGACGGATCAATTTCATAGGTTAGCAGAATGCAGAAATGAAAGTCATTATAAATATCACAATCATTTAAGAGGCAACTATGTCTCGGCTTCGCTCGACATAGTTATTCGCTAAACATTGTTATTCACTATTTTATTTCCCATCCCCTTTTTATAATTTACTATCAAAATTATGAACACAATTGAGGTTTTGATGAAGTACTTAGTACATCTAATTTTATTTATACTTTTTATAAATAATGTGAGCGCACAGCAAAAACGTGCGATGACTGTTGAAGATATGTGGGCAATGAAACGCATCGGCGCGTATGATCTTTCTCCAGACGGCAAAACAATTGCTTTTGCAGTTACATCATATAACATTGAAGCGAACAAAGGCAATACAGACATTTGGCTTATTGACAGCGACGGGAAAAATTTACGCGCATTAAAAAATTCCGAAGTGAATGAAAACGAACCCAAATTTTCACCGGACGGCAAATCAATTGCATTTACACGCGGCGGACAAATTTGGTTATGCGATCTCGACGGCACAAATGAAGTACAATTAACCGATTTTTATCCCGGTGCTTCCGGTATGGTTTGGTCGCCTGACGGTAAAAAGATATTATTTGTTTCTAGCGTTTACCCCGATTGTACAACACCAGAATGCAATGAACAAAAAGATAAAGCCGAAGAAGCAAGCAAAGTAAAAGCTAAAATAATCACCGAGTTGATGTACCGTTCATGGAATGAATGGCGCGGAGAAAAAAGAAGTCATTTGTTTTTGTATGATCTTGAGTCGAAAGAATATGTTGATTTAATTCTAAACAGCAAATCCGATGTTCCGCCTGTTGATTTGGGAAGTTCGCAGGATTATTCATTTTCTCCAGACGGTAAAGAGATTGCCTTTACAATGAATCCCGATAAAGTACTCGCAACAAGCACAAACAATGAAGTTTATATCTTAAATGTTGATGGCATCAAAAAAGATGAACCGACACCGTACAAAAAGATTTCAGCAAGTGCAGGCAACGACAACCAGCCTGTATATTCACCGAGCGGTAAATATATTGCTTTCCGTTCGATGGCTCGGGCTGGGTTTGAAGCCGACAGACAAAGTTTGATGATTTACAACCGTTCGAACGGAGAATTGAGGAATTTAACAGAGAAGATTGATTTGTCGGTCGGACAAATTTTATGGTCGCCAGATGAGAAGTACATTTATTTCGATGCCGCCAATGAAATATATAATTCCATTTATAGGATTGATGTAAAAACCGGTGAACATCTTCGTTTTGTAAAAGACGGAATTAATAATGATATGAAAATTTCTTCCGACGGCAACTGGATATTTTTTAAGCGCCAACAAACAACAATGCCGACGGAAATATTCACACTCAAAACAAACGGCGGTGGAATTCAACAAATCACAAATGTGAACAAAGATTTGGTCGCGCAGTTTGAATTTAACGAACCTGAAACATTTTGGAGCGAAGGCGCTGAAGGTGCTAAAGTACAATCAATTTTAATTAAGCCGCCGTTCTTCAACCCAAACAAAAAGTACCCTTTAATATTTTTAATCCATGGCGGACCTCAAGGACATTGGTCGGATGATTTTCATTACAGATGGAATCTTCAAATGTTCGCTGCAAAGGGATATATTTTGGTTGCACCGAATCCGCGCGGAAGTACGGGCTACGGTCAAAAGTTTACAGATGAAATTTCAGGCGATTGGGGCGGAAAAGTTTATACCGATTTAATGAACGCTTACGATTACGCAATAGCTAATTATAAATTCATCGATTCAAAAAATACATTCGCCGCGGGCGCTTCTTACGGCGGTTATATGATCAATTGGATTGAAGGACACACGGATCGTTTCAATGCCCTCGTTTGTCACGATGGAGTTTTCAATCTCGAAAGCATGTGGGGCACAACTGAAGAATTATGGTTCCCGAATTGGGAATTCAAAGGAACACCTTGGGAAAATAGAGCACTTTATCAAAAATGGTCTCCGCATATGTATGCCGATAATTTTAAAACACCAATGCTTGTAATTCACGGCGCACTTGATTTCCGAGTTCCCGAAGGTCAGGCAATGGAATTGTTCTCTACACTTCAGGTAAAAGACGTTGAAAGTAAATTTTTGTATTTCCCCGATGAGTTCCATTTTGTTGTAAAACCGCAGAACGCACAGTTGTGGTGGAAAACCGTTTTCGAATGGTTTGAACAGTATAAAAAATAAACGGAGATTTTATGAATTATAATATCAATGATTTGGAAGAACAATATGATTCACCCGAAAAGTATAAGCAGGGTGAAAAAGAAGTTGAAGAAGGTATTTGGACTAAACTTGAACGAGTCGGCAGTAAAATAAACTTTGCCAAAGATGTTAAAGCCCTGTACAATTATATGCGCGATAGATATGTCCCGTGGTATAGAAAATCCATTGTTGTTGGGGCATTAATTTATTTCATAAGTCCGATTGATACTATTCCGGATCTTGTGCCTTTAATCGGCTACCTTGATGATCTCGGGGTTATCACTGCAGTTTTGAAATTCCTCGGCAGCGAACTTGTTCCATACTATAAATAATTATTGCATTAAGTAGAATGCTGATTGACAAACTATTCTTTCAGCATTCTGCTAATTGGAGAATATAATGAATAAGAAAAAGATTTTTGTTTCTGCGATTATATTTTTGTTAAGTATAATAGCTGGCTGTTCATCTGCAAACTATCCCCCGCTTGATGTTGTTGATAATGTTGACGTAAACCGCTACATGGGCAAATGGTACGAAATTGCGCGGCTCCCATTTAAATATCAGGCAGGATGCAACTGCACAACAGCGGAATATTCGGTTATTGATTCCGAAACAATTAGGGTAATTAACAAATGTATTAAGGAAGGCGAACTCGATGATGCCGAAGGCAAGGCATTTGTTGTTGAAGGTTCAAATAATGCAAAACTAAGAGTACAGTTCTTCTGGCCTTTCCGCGGCGATTACTGGGTTATAGAGCTCGATGAAAAGAATTATCAACACGCAGTTGTTGGAACGCCGAGCAGGAAATCTTTATGGATACTTTCCCGCACCCCAAAAATGGATGAGTCGCTTTATAATTCATTGATTGATAAGTGTAAATCAAAAGGATTTGACATGACCAAACTTGAAATAACAATTCAAGATTGCAATTAGACATGTTTTTCTCTTTTATGTTTTATGATCATCATAAGAATATAAAACGACATAATAAAAGTAATTCCGTTGGCTAAAATCATAGGCACAGAATTTACAAGCACGCCGTAAGTTCCCCAAAAAACAACTCCCATATTAAATAACAAATAAGTGCCGAGGGACAAATCGTTTGTGCTTCTTGTTTTAAACACTTTGATTGCTTGAGGAATAAATGAGCCCGTTGTTCCAATTGCAGCAAAGTATCCGATCAAATCAATAATTGACAAGTAAAATCTCCTCAAAAGTGGCTTACAAAATATGCTTTTTACCGGTTAGAATTAAAATCATTTTTTAAAAAGAAATTTTTCTTGAGAGAAGGATTTCATTTTGTTATGTTGTGTACAAATCCTCCGCTTTCGGGCAAGTTCCAACATTCAGTATTTTATAAAACATATAACAAACAGATAGTTTTTATCTGTTTTATTTTAATATAATTTTAAGGAGAAGCGTTATGACGGAATTAACTTCATTGTGGCTTCCTATCCTGCTCTCATCCGTAACTGTTTTTATTTTAAGTTCTGTAATTCACATGGCATTGCCGTGGCATAAAAACGACTTTAAGAAACTTCCGGAACAGGACAAAGTGATGGATGCACTTCGTCAATTCAACGTTCCCCCGGGAGATTATATGATGCCGTGTGCATCTGATTCAAACGAAATGAAATCGCCGGAGTTCATGGAAAAAATAAAAAAAGGTCCTATCTGGATTATATCCGCCAGGCCTAACGGTGAATGGCAGATGGCAAAACCTCTTATTCAATGGTTCATCTTTTTGCTGGTTGTTGGAATTTTCGCGGCATACATTGCAAGCAGGGCTTTAACTGTCGGTGCGCATTATTTACAAGTATTTAGATTTGTCGGCGCTTCGGCATTCATGGGATTTTCATTTGCGTACGCACCAATATCAATTTGGTTCGGCCGTTCGTGGAGTTCAACAATTAAGATGATGATTGACGGATTAATCTATGCTCTTGTAACCGCCGGAATTTTCGGCTGGCTTTGGCCACAATAAGAATTTTAGAGTAGAGTAAAGAGTGTAGAATTCAGAACTGTTTAAACTATATTTTCCATACACAACCAGTTTCATATTTATTATAAAAACGGGCTGCTTAATAAAAGCAACCCGCTATTAAATCACTTATTTAAAGAGACCTCTGAAAAATATCGTTTGTCATTTCGACCGAAGGGAGAAATCTTTAATTATGATAAGATTTCTCAGTCACTTCGCTCCTTCTTCCAAAGGAATGCCTTTGGAAGAAATAACATTTTTGAATTTTTCAGAAGTCTCTTAAAATTATCTCTCATTAATATATCGTATAGTACCAGTTGCCTTGGCTTGGTTCTTCAAGTTTAATTTCGGAAATATATGTATTCGTTGTTACATCAATTGCCGTAAGTACTACCACAAACTTATTCCAACCTTTTTCGAAAGTAATATTACTGTACTTTTCTTTTAAGTTAATCAACGTTCCACCAGAATAATAACTATGTGCAGTCATCCCGTTGATACTTACAGGTCTATCTACATAAAGATATTTTACATAAAAATCGCCGACCCTATCGAGAGAAATCTGGCTTCTATTTTGAACAAATCCAACTTCATTTTGCGGATCGGTTGCTTTTGCTATTCCCAAATCAGTTACGAGAAAATAGTTTGCTGATTGGTCGGATAAAGCAGGTTGTGTTGTGTAGTCATGATAAAGATACGTAATATTTGAAAGCTGATTATCATAAGGTGCAAACAAATCGGTAATAGAAAAATTACCGTTTATATCTATAGCCGATGAACTAAACATTCCGTATTTAGCTATGTATGAAGTGCCGTGAACCCAGTTAATAATATTTCCGCTGATTCCAGTGATAGTTTTACCATTTTGCATATTGTTTCCAGCCGGATTTGAATCATTGTTATCGCATCCAAAAGTTAATAGAACAAGTGTGAATACAGAGATAATTGTTTTTTTCATCAGAAAGTTCTCCAATTTAATGCAACAGTGATTTTTGAGATATAGAACAAGTTGCTGTTATTCTTATATCTTGAAAAGAATTTTCATCTAATAATATTTTGTAGGATAGCTGTATCCGTTTTCAAATAAAAGAAAGTTCAACCTGCTATTACATTATTCTTCAGCAAACCAATGGAGTTAATAATGTACCAGCGGTTTAAAAAGTATTACGTTAGAAATAATTAAGAGTGGCTAAAATTTCCACGCTCAGTAATAGAAAAATCGCAGAGATCCCTTGAATGAAATTTTTGTATCTAATCCAGTCACAATAAAGGAAAAAGATCTATCATTTGAATCATTCTTATCTGCTTAAAAATTGCATGCGAAATTACGAAAAAAAATCCTTGATTCATTAACTATTAAGAATATTTCCGGCTTCTATATTGGTTTAATATATTATTTATATTGAATGCAGAGTTAGTAGTTCTCTAAACTCTGCATTCTATGTTCATCACCTTACACTCAATATCGCCGCCCATCCGCCGCCGGGTGCGAGATGAATATTTAACTTTGTATTCTTGTTTACTGTCTGCGTATTCTTTTTGTAGTCAACCGCGTTTCTATCGGCATTAATTCCATCCTGCCAAATATTTACTTTAAATTCACCTTCGGGCAAGAAAGAAAAATCAATAATTAAATCGCGCGGTGTCCAATTTGTCATAGCACCGATAAACCATTTGTTCCCGTTTCGGCGTGCGATTAAAACATATTCACCAACTTCAGCATCAAGGACTTTTGTATAATCCCAAACAGCCGGAACATCCGCCAAGAATTCCATGCATTCAGGTTCTTTGTAATAATTAGTAGGATTATCGGCGAGCATCTGCAAAGGACTTTCGAAAACAACATACATCGCCAATTGATGACAGCGGGTGCCTTGACTCATTGGAGTTGTAAATATTGGGCGGAATGCATCCTTCGTTGCATTTATCATAGCTCCGGGCGTATAATCCATCGGACCGGCAAGCATTCGTGTAAAAGGAAGAGTTACTGCCATAGCCGGGTTTGCTTCTTCACTCCATTTTGAATTTTCCAAACCTTTTACACCCTCGCTCGTAATTACATTCGGGTAAGTTCGATACAATCCCGTTGGTTTGTAAGCGCCGTGAAAATCAACAAGCAATTTTCTTTTAGCGGCTTCATCTGCAATTTTTTAATAGTATTGCACCATTGGTTGATCGTCGCGCTGCATAAAATCTACTTTAATTCCCGCTGCTCCCCATATTACAAATTGATCGAGCGCTTCCTTTAATTGATCATCAAGCGTTTTCCAAATTACCCATAAAATAACATCTACATTCTTTTGTTTGCCGTAATTAATAATTTCTTCAACATCGATGTCGGGATTTACATCTAATAAATTACCAAGCTTATACCAGCCCTCGTCAAGTATTATATATTCTATACCGAACTTAGATGCAAAATCGATGTAGTATTTATAAGTTTCAGTATTCACACCTGCTTTAAAATCCACACCGTAAATATTGTTGAAGTTCCACCAGTCCCACGCAACCTTGCCGGGTTTAATCCATGAAAAGTCCGTTTTTGGATCGGCAGGTTTTGCAAGTTTATAAATCATTGTACTTTCAATTAAGTCGCCGTCCTTTTCCGAAACTACAATTACACGCCACGGAAAATTTCTACTTCCCTTTGTTTCTGCGAGATAGTCTTTTCTTTCAGTTACATAAACATCGCGGTCGTTCCTTACAGTATCTTTCGACGGAAATTGCGGGAACAATCCGGTAAAACTGTTTTGTTTGTTTTGATTCCTTGTTAAATACAAGCCGCAATAATCTTCAAGGTCGGCTTCCGTTATTACGACTTTTCTATTGTTGTCTAATTTTACAAGCGCGGGCAACGAACAGAATCTTTTTCCAGTTACTTCACTTAATTTTATCGACTGATAAATTCTCTCCGAATGCGATATAAAACTTTCTTCTTCGGGAAATAGAATGTCATAATCTTTGTCGAAGTTGAATTCAACCTGCTCGGATTTAATTATTATGTTTTCATCAAAACCAGTGCTGAATCGGTACGCAACACCGTCATCATAAACTCTGAATATCAAAGAATAATTTCCTTCGAAAGTCAAAATAAGTTCATTGTAATTATCTCTTATCTTTTCAAATTTTTGTTTGACTACAGGGCGCAGTACTTCATCAACTGTTCTTTTATTTTCATCTATTAATTTTGGATTTACACCAAGTACCCTTTCGTCATTCAATGTTAACGAAATTTGTGAAGGCAGTAAAATTTTGTACCCGCTTTTAGATATGGAATAAGAAACGTTTTTATCAACAATTATTTTTACTTCAAACTTTTTGTTGGGTGAATCAACCTTAAATTCTTTTGCAGATAAAGTTGTTAAAAATATGGCAAAGATTAACATCAATATTTTAAAATTCATTTCTATCACCGTTTGTTTTAATAAACAATTCAATAGTAATTATTTTGAATGAAACAATACATTTGCCGGAATTTCTTGTTTCAAAATTCCAACTCCCCTGTAAAAAACTTTCAATTCCTCGCCGCCGGCGCTTTCAAAAAATAATACACGTATTGGATGAAAACCTTTTGCGAGAGCAATTGAGCCCGATTTTTCTACAGCCCCATGCTCAAGATCATTATCGACAACTAATTTTTCGCCAATAAACAAGCGGCTTCCGTCATCAGACGATGTAAAAAAATTGTAAACACCATCGGCAGGAATTCTAATAAAACCCGAGTATTCTATCCCGAAATTATCGGAAACTTTTTCATCGATAATTAAAAAATTCGGAACAGTCCCTTCTTTCAGTGATTTCATCGAACTAAAGTCGGGCAATTTATTCCATTTGCCTTCAAAATATTTATACGAAACTCCCGGTTCCGGATTTTCAACTTTTAAAGAAGCTTCGGGAACAACTCTTGTGAAAATATCTTTTGCAACAGCGCTGACAGGTTTTCCATTTCTAAAACAACGCGCTGAGATTTCGGCAGAATTCGTCAAAACAATTTTTCCGTCGGACTTTTGAGATTTGATAGTCGGTTCGCTTCCGTCGAGTGTATAATAAATCTCAATATTATCATGTTCGGATTTAATCGTCACTTCATGAGAATCAACAAATATATTTCCATCGGCTTCAATCAGCGGCGGATTATTAACATCGGCTTTTCCAACAACATCTAAAACTATAACGCTGTTATTTGCATCGGGGGCTTTAACCGGGACTGATAGAATTAATGCATCTTCTTTTCTTTCAGCAGCAAGAGAAGTTTTCTTTTCATCGGCAAGAACAAACGCGGTTTTCGGTTCGTTATAAATTCCTGGAACAATTAGTTTTCCATCCGCTGGCCAGTCAAATACATGCAAATATAATCTCGTACCGTCCGCATTTATTTTCTGTGTACATCTTCCCCAATCTAATTTTCTAAATGGACTTGCACTTGTTCCGTAAATTGCTTGGCCGTTTTTTTTCATCCATTCGCCGATCTCAGCCAAACGCTCGATACTTTCTTGCGGGAAAACTCCTTCGGCAGTCGGACCGACGTTCAACAAATAATTTCCGCCCTTCGATGCAATGTCGGCTAACATTTGTAAAATTTCTTTTACCGATTTCCAATTTTTGTCATTTTTATTGTAGCCCCAATAATCATTCATAGTCATGCATGCTTCCCAATCAACGCCGGGCAAACCTGTTGCAGGAATTGTTTGTTCGGGTGTTCCGAAATCACCGGCAAATCCGCCTTCAACAGTAAATCCTTCCATACCGCCTCTTGCAGAACTCACACGGTTGTTTACAATTATTTGCGGCTGTATACTTCGTACGTAATTATAAAGATCTCGCCCGCGTTCGTCGCTCCATGTTTTTTCCCACTCGCCGTCGAACCATAACACGCCGAGATTCCCGTAATTAGTCTCCAGTTCTTTGAGTTGGTTTTTTAGATATACAACAAATCTTTCAAAATCCGCGTCTTCAGTAGATCTTGTTTTTTCCCAATCCCTTCGCGGTAAATAGTCGGGATGATGCCAATCCATTATTGAATGATAAAAACATAATTTTATTCCTTCCTTTTTACATGCCTCGGATAGTTCTTTTAAAACATCTCTTTTGAAAGGAGTGGACATAATATCGAAGTCGGTATATTTCGAATCGAACAAACAAAATCCGTCGTGATGTTTGGAAGTGATTACGATGTATTTCATACCTGCGTTTTTAGCAGTTCGTACCCAATCATCGGCATTGAATTTAGCGGGATTAAATTGTTCGACAAGCTTATCATATTCCTCTACGGGTATTTGTGCTTGTGTACGAATCCACTCCGCATAGGTTTTTACGCCGTTCCATTCGCCGGCGGGAATAGAATATAAACCCCAATGAATAAACATACCGAAGCGCGCTTCGCGCCACCATTCCATTCTTTCGTCGCGCTGTTGTTTTGTTTCCTGTGTAAAATCCTGCGCATTAGTTATCAAAAACGCTATGATAACATAAAGAAGTAACAATATTTTTTTCATATCCCCACTTAATTATAGGTTGGATTTAAATATCATTTATGCTCTTTCAAAAAATATCATTAATTGGTATTTAATTACAGCACTATTTTTACTATTCATAAAAACGCATAAATAATAGTCCTCAAAAACTTTCCATCGTAAAGAGTATGATAAAAGCATTAGTGAAGAATTATCAAAATTATTTAGTTAAAAAATCTCCGGCGATAAATATTTTTATTAGTTTTAGTTATAAAAAATCGGAACATAAAAATGAAAACGATTGGACTTGTCGGCGGAGCGAGCTGGGTTTCAACAGCGGATTATTATAAACTTCTAAACGAAAAAGTTAACAAGCAACTTGGCGGCGATAATTTTGCAAAGTGCATAATTTACTCTTTCAATTTCGCGCAATTGGTTGAATGGAGTCATAAAGGCGAATGGGACAAAATGCTTGAATCTGTTACGGATATTTCACGTAATCTCAAAACTTCGGGAGCGGAAGGAATAATTCTATGTGCAAATACTATGCATCTTATTGCGGATGATTTAAGAAAACGAATCGATATTCCTATAATTCATATCGCTGAGGAAACCGCAAAAATTATTGCGGAGAAAGGATTAAGAAAAGTTGCTCTCCTAGGAACAAGATTTACAATGGAGAACGATTTCTTTAAAAAGAAACTCGCTGAAAAACAAATCCAAACCTTAATCCCGTCTGATGCCGAAAGAGATTTTATTCACCGTTCAATATTTGACGAACTTGGAAAAGATATATTTAAGCAAGAAACCAAGAACGAATACATTTCAATAATCGATCGTCTTACCTCTGAAGGTGCAGAAGGAATAATTCTCGGGTGTACAGAAATCCCCTTGTTGATAAAACAACCAGATACAAAGATTCCGCTTTTTGATACACTCAATATTCATGTGGATGCATGTTTGAAATTTGCTTTCGGGGGATAATGACAAAGTTAGAAAATTTTACTACATGCAAGTAGTTTGAATTGATTTCTGCAGTGTTGACATTTGTTAATCTTAACATACCTATACGATATAAAACGTGGTATGTATGATTTAGCAATCACTATTGTTTGTTTTTGCATACAGCCATTCTTAATAATTTTTTAACATTCGAAAATTTCCTTCGATTTCTTACAACAAACCTCGTTTTATCATTAAACAATCCCGGCATGCCGATTGTAAATCGGACAGCTTTGTCACCCGAAATCAATTTTCATTCGTCATAATGAGTGATAATTAACAGGACTAGGTATAATTATACAAGAAAACACATAACAATCAAATGGGGGAATGCAATGCTATTGCGGAACACTCTTTTTATTCTATTAATTCTTTTATTCATATCAACAATTAAACTTGAAGCGCAGAACAATTCGAAGATTAACATAAGCGGTTTTGTTTACGACGATTCCAACGGCGAAGCATTAATAGGCGCGAATGTTTATTTAAAAGAATTACAGTTGGGAAATGCAACAAATAATATCGGCTACTTTGTTATTTCCGAAGTACCAAAAGGCAAGCACACTTTGATAATCAGTTACATTGGTTATCAAACTCAGGTAAAAGAAATCGACACCGAAACTCTAAGTAAAAATGCTATTAGGATTTATATAAAGCCGGAAGCATTAAGTACCGGAGAAATTGTAGTATCGGGCGATTCATCAAGCGTGATAGATAAGCTTTTCACAAAGCCAATTTCAAAAATGGAATTGAGTTCCAAACAGGTAAATCAAATTCCGCAGGTAGTTGAAGCCGATTTATTACGCGCACTTCAAACGATGCCGGGGATAGTTGCCCTTTCCGATTTTTCATCCGCGCTTTACGTTCGGGGCGGAACGCCGGATCAAAATTTGTTTTTGCTAGACGGTACGGATGTTTATAACCCGGAACATGCGTTCGGTATTTTTTCAACATTCAATACAAACGCGATTAAAAAAGTGGAAGTATCGAAAGGCGGGTTCGGTGCCGAATACGGCGGCCGGCTTTCTTCCGTGCTAAACGTTACGAACCTTGACGGCAATAGAAATAATTTCGAAGGAGTTGTTAATGTAAGTCTGCTTTCCGGCTCTACAACACTACAAATGCCGGTAGGAAATTTCGGTTCAATTTCGGGTTCTTTCAGAAGAACATATATCGATCAAACATATTCCAAATGGATAGACGAAGTGCCGAATTATTATTTCTACGACGGGAACTTAAAAGGTTATTTTGATTTGGGGGATAGAGACAAACTTACATTCAGTTATTTCGGCGGACTTGATAAACTCGATTATCAATTCGACAAAGATGCGCCTGAAAGTTTCCGGTTTCTTTACGATTGGGGCAACACAACAGGCAGCGTTAACTGGAAGCATATCTTCAATTCAAAACTATTCACAAGTATTTGGGTTACAGGCAGCAAGTTCGAATCAAATTTCAAACTTGACCAAATACAAAACATGAATGAAAAAAACCTGCTTACTGATTACGCCGTTAAAGGAACGGTTGAGTATTACGCTACGAATAATTTAATATTAAAACTCGGGGCAGAGCATAAACGGCTTAACTTCAGGTATAAATTTGATTGGGATGAAGGATTAACCGATATAAATGCAAAGCCTGTTTCAACAGCAGCTTATCTCAGCGCAAATTGGAAACCTTCAATACTTTGGGATATCGAAATCGGGGCTCGCTACAATTATTACAGGGAAAACAGAACATTTACCGGTGTTGATCCAAGATTATCAATCAAGTACCGGCTTACCGAAACAAGCAACGTTAAATTCGCCGCGGGTATGTATCATCAATACATGAACAGGGTTCCAAGAATGTTTATTTCGAGCATCTGGTCGTCTGCCGATAAATTTACAAACGATTCAAAGTCAACACATTTTATACTCGGTTATCAAAAACAAATAGGAAATATTATCGAATTCGAAGCGGAAGTATATTACAAAGACTACAAAGATATTTATCAATACAACGAGAATATGAACGCAACCTACTCGCCTGATTATTACGATGAGCAGAACAATCCAGTTTATACTTCAACCGAAAATATTTTCACACGGGGCGACGGTCATTCCTACGGCTTTGAATTAATGCTTAGAAAAGATATAGGCGCCGTTACCGGCTGGCTTTCATATTCATATTCCAATACAAAACATAAGTTCGACGGTATAAATCAAAACAAGGAATACCAGCCGCGCCACAACAGGGGCTCGGTTGTTAATCTTGTGCTTAACGGCGACATGGGCAATTTATTCAGCGGAAGATGGAACGAAGCTCCCGTTAAATCCGGTTCAAAATGGCTAGTAGGTATCAATTTTGTTTATGCAAGCGGTCAGCCGCTTACAACACCTGCCTCGGCTTATTATGTTAACACTCTGCCTGATTGGAATAACTACGGCGGGGCTACCGGCGATTTACCGGCTTATAAACTATACCCCGGCGAAATCAATTCTTTCAAACTGCCGGATTATATAAGAATGGATTTAAGCATTACATGGGAAAAAGATTACGGCTCATGGACTCTCGCTCCTTACTTGCAAATATTCAATCTCGGCAACAGGCAAAACGTATGGTTTATAAATTACAAGGATAAGAACAATAACGGGATTATTACGCAGGAGATAGAAAAAGTAAATATGCTTCCCTTGCTGCCGAGTATTGGAGTTACAATCAGATTCTGATTTATTGTACCATTTATCAAAACGAAAACGAGGAAAAAAAATGAAACTGATAAAATTATTTTCACTTCTATTAATAGTATTTATGTTTTCAAAATGCGGCGACCCCGATGTAGAAATTACGAATTCAACTTATGAACCGAAGATTGCAGTCGAAGCTTACTTGTTTTGCGGTGAAACAGTTAAGAATATCCGTCTTTCAAGAAATTTCGAATTGAATAAATACCAGGATATGAAAAACCTTTTCCTTTCGCCGAGCGTGAATAATGTAGTTGCAACAATCAACGGCATACCGCTGGAATTTGATGAATCATCAAAAACATATTTTAACAATCAAATTACTGTTGATTATTGGACAACTTATAAACTTGAAATAAGCGCGGTAATAGACGGTAAAGAATTACATGCTTCATCGGTTACTACTACACCCAAAAAAGGATTTGAGATTATCAATAAAGATTTAGGAACAGTTAAGTACAGGCAAGCTCCTCTTAAAATTGATTTTAAAACTTCGCCGGGCACCAACCTTTATGTCTTTTCTTTAATGGCAGATTCTGCCGGTGTTAAAAACTTTATTTTCGATAATCCTTACTTCCCCGGCATGAGCGAAGATGATGTTCTCGATAATTATAACGAATACCGTTACCAGTACAATCTTATAAGCGATATCAATTCAAACATTATAACTGATTATTCCTATAACGTTCACGGATATGATACTTGGTTTTATAGTCCTTATACCGTTACGGTTTACGCGGGCGACAAAAATTTTCTATATTATCTTTTTACCGCTTCAAACGTAATGGAAATGGACGGCAACTTCCACGAACCTATTGTTATTTTCGAGGGTGACGGCGTTGGCGTTTTCGCTTCTGCGATAAAAGAAACTGTAAGATTTAACATAATAAGATAATATTTTACACCCTGGAGATTATAATGCGAAGCGTCAAGTTTGTAATAACATGTTTCTTGTTTTTCATTTCTATTCAGTTGAGCGCACAGAAGTATTCGGTTGAGGGAAAAGTATATGATAAGGATGATAATACCGTTTTAAGTTATGCAAATATTCGGGTTCTCGGCACGATGCAGGGTTCTACAACTAATATTAACGGCGAATATATGATCCCTCTTGGAAAAGGTAATTACACACTTGTTGCTTCTTACATAGGATATTTTTCGGATACTGTTACTGTAAATGTTTCCGGGAATATTAAAAACATTGATTTCAAACTATCAAAAAGCTCTATTGAATTCCCTGCTGTTGTTGTAAGACCTGGTATTAATCCTGCCCTAGCAATTGTAAAAAAAGCGATTGATAAGAAAGAGGAACGTTCTAAAAAAATAAATTCTTATAAGATGGATATTTATACAAAAGGAATTTTCAGATCGAACAAGGATGATATTGATGAAGAAGATTCAACTAAGGGCAAAATAAAGATTGTAGGCATTCTCGAGAATACGGGTGTTTCTTATTTTGAATATCCGGACAAATACAAAGATATAATCACTGCAAGAAAGCAGACTGCAAATTTTCCACCGGAGATAAACATATTAATTGGAAGCAGGATGATGCAGAGTTTCTACGAAAACGAGGTGAAGTTTTTCGATATCTCGATCCCGGGACCATTGAATACAAACGCTCTCGAATATTATGATTATTATATAGTTGATACTCTTTCTATCGACAACAACAAGATTTACAAACTAAGAATCAATACGCTTAGCGAAGCCGATCCGGGTTTTTCGGGAGAGATTTACATACTTGATAAATCATTCGATTTGATCAAAGTGGAAGTAAATCTTAACCGGGCAGCTAATATCGGAGGTCTTTTCGATTCCATTAATATTTACCAGCAGTTTTCCGTTTACGATTCCGTTTATATGCCCGTCGATTACAGGATAGCGCTTAATTTAAATTTGTTCGGGTTAATTAAGTTGGAAATTGATCTAAACTCGGTTATGTACGATTATAGTTTGAACAATAAAGAAAATGAAAATATTTTCAACAAAGCGGTTGTAACCGTATTACCCGATGCAGATGTAAAGGATACAACTTACTGGATGAGTTCGAGGTTCATTCCGAATACTTTAGATGAAAAAAAGTCATATACGCGAATGGACAGCATCGCCGCCGCGCCGAAAACTTTCTGGCAGACTGTGCTAATTAGTCTTGCCGAAGGTGAATTGAAATTAAATAAAAATTTTTCGGTTTCTACTCCTCTTAATATGTATCACTTCAACAGGGTAGAAGGTCATTCTATAGACTTCGGCATAAAAGCAAAAGACTATTTCGACAAAAGATTGAATTCAAAACTTAATCTTCATTACGGTTTCGCCGATAAGAAATTTAAAACAGAATTCTCAACTTCATTTCTCCTAGGCAGTTATAGGACTTACGAAGTATCATTAAATCTTTATAAAGGTCTTTCAATATTATTTAACGAATCGAATGAATTCAGCAATTTCACTTCTTCGCTTTTCTCACTCGCCTTTAATAATGATTTCCTTAATTACTATTATTCCGATGGTTTTGATATAAAACTTGGAGGCGAAGTATTCCCTATTTTAAAAACAAGCATCGGCTGTTCAAACAGAACAGATAACAACGCGCGTAAAAATTCGGATTTTTCCTTCTCGGACAAGAATAAAGTTTTCAAAGAAAATCCCCCGGTTAATGAAACTAAACTAAACATCATAAACTTTGATTTTGATTTTGATTTCAGGGACTATATCGAGGACGGTTATTTCAGGATAAGAGACGCAGGGGGAGAATCTTTTATCAATTTCGGCGGAGGAATTTCTTATAGTTCAAATAGTTTTCTTGAAAGCAGCACGGACTTCTTGATTTACAAAGCGAGGATTTCGGGAAAATTGAATTCATTTAGAATGACCGACCTCGACTATAAAGTAACCGCAAATTATTCCAAAGATAAAATCCCGGTTCAATTAATGTACGCGCTACCCGGAACAGCGGCCAACATTTCGGGGATTTATTCATTCAGAACAATCAAATACGGCGAATATTTCGGTAATCAAACATTGGCAGTTAATCTGAATTACAACTTTTACGACGACTTTTTCAGGCTGCTTCCTTTGCCGTATATAAAAGACTGGAATATTGTACTGAGCGCATTCTTTAACGCGGGATGGACAAATATTTCCGATAACTCGAAAACCATTTTGCCTGTTGCTTATGAATTATTAAACAAACCTCTTCTTGAAACAGGTTTCGGAATAGGTTATTCGATTATTCCGATCAAACTAGAATTTGCATGGCGTTTAACTCACAAAAACGAAAATTCTTTTACCGTCGGATTGAATACTGCTATTTTGTTGAAATAAAAAAATTAACTATGAACCTCTCTGTGGTAGAGAGGTTCATTAAATAACAACCAGTCTTTTAAGACTATTCATAGTTTGACGGTTTATTTCTTTCCATAAATCAATTATTTTAACCACTTCTTTTTCCGCAACGATAACAACGCGGAGTGAAAAATGGAAAGCGGCGGTAATACATCTTCAATTGATATAATTCTCCAAAGATTAGATTCTCTAAAAAGTAAAATATCACTTCAGAAATCATTAATTGATGCTTTATCAACAGAACTTGATTCTACAAAAAAAGAAATTGAAGCTTTGATACAAGCTGTCGATTCTACAAATAAAAAAATTGATACTGCCGACGGATTAAATGATTCTTTGGATGAAGCAATTGATTCTTCAACCGGGATTAATGAATCTTCGTTGAGAATAAATGATATTACAAAGAAGTTGATTGAATCTTCAAAGTCGATCCTCAATATTGATTATTACCGCTTTTCCGTTCCGTCAAGAATGGCAAAGATTTTAAATGAGTTGACAGATAAAAAAAAGTTAAGCGTTTCTCAAATGATACAGCTTACCGGGGCTTCAAGAGTTACCATTACACGTGAATTGGCAATAATGAAAAAACTCGGCTGGGTTAAATTCAACGGCAGCAGAAATAACGGGTATTTTACTTTGACCGAAGATGGTAAAAAATCTATAATTAATATTCTCTGAAATAACACGGTTTTAAATGTTCACATACATATTACTTTTCCGGTTCTATTTAGTAGATTTCAAAAGTAAAAATATACCTTTGTACAAACTGATTTGACCTATACATGCCGCATTACAACAACATAATCATTTACTACTTTTCAGGCACGGGCAATTCAAAAAACGCTGCAAGGTGGCTCGAAAATTCCGCCGCCTCAAAAAATATTGCAACTACTGCAATTGATATAGCAAAAACGGAGAGACGAAATTTATAGCCACCGCCCGAGGGAGCACTTTTAATTTTTATTTCGCCTATACACGGTTTTAACTATCCGCCTATAATGCTTAATTTTATAACAAACTTTCCTCGCGGCAAAAATAAAATTGTTTTAATGAACACCCGCGCAGGTATGCTTATAAGGAAATGGATTACACCGGGCTTAACGGGAATAGCATTTTACTTGTCCTCTGTAATTCTTAAAATAAAAGGATATACAATACAAGGCATGCTGCCTGTTGATCTTCCGTCAAATTGGATTTTTATTCACCCCGGCTTGAATGAAAGAACAGTAAAATTCCTCCATGAAAAGAACAAGGCAAGAGTTGAGAAATTCGCTGATAGTATTTTCGCCGGGGAAAAATATTTTAAATGCGTTAGAACAATAGTACAGGATTTATTGATAGCACCTATATCTGTATTGTATTATTGTATTGGAAGATTCTTTTTATCAAAAACTTATTATGCTTCTTCGGAATGCGACAACTGCGGCGTGTGTATTAAGAATTGTCCGGTGAATGCGATTATTGAAGTTGATAAACGACCCTTCTGGACATACCGGTGCGAAAGCTGCATGAGGTGTATGGGCAATTGCCCGAAGAAAGCCGTTGAGACAGCACATGGGTTTGTCTTCGGCATCTGGGCTATATATTCCTTTATTCTTGTTGTACTGTTCTACAAATACTTCACGATTCTTTTTTTCCCGCTCAAGAACGAATTTGTAAAATTTTTGATTGAAACCGTGATTTTCTTAACTGCCGTTTTTACGGGTTACCGGTTTATGCATTACTTGCTTAGCTTCGAATTTTTTGAAAAGCTGGTCGTGTATACATCGTTAACAAAATATAAATTCTGGGGTCGCAGGTACAAGGCAATTAAATATTGATTTATGAATGGAGAAAGCAAACATGTTCAAATCATTGAAAAGAGTTGTTTATCATGCAAACGATCTTGAGAAAGCCAAACAATGGTACAACGGTATTTTAAATACGCAACCGGTTTTTGATTCGCCGTTTACATTAATTTATAATGTCGGTGATTGTTCGCTATCTCTTGCCAAAGATCCTAATCCAATATCTGAAAACAAGGATCGCCCGGAAATTTATTGGGAAGTTGACGATATAGAATCGGTATATAAAAAATTAATTGACAGCGGCGCACAAACACACACGCCCTTAAAGTCAATAATGAATATCCGTATTGCAAAAGTTATAGATCCGTTTGGAAATATTATCGGGTTAACTGGTCAAGCTGCATCTGCTAAAGATTCCAAGATCGAAGACAAACCTTCCGAATCCGCAATGACGGTTGCTTTCTGCAGAGCACTTGCATTTAGAGATGATAGAGAAGGAATTAAAGGTCCCGACTATCTTGCGGAAATTTTTCTTACCGATGATGCAAAAAAACTTTTAGCCGACGATAAATCCCGAAAATGGACAATTCAAAGTTTGGTTACTTCCCCGCTCTACGGTTATTTTATTTCGCGAACAGCATTCATCGATTCAATATTTGTAAATGCACTCAACGAAGAGATACCGCAAATCGTTTTTCTCGGTGCAGGTTACGATACCAGACCCTACAGGTTCATCGATATTATTAAATCGACAAAAATTTTTGAATTAGATATTACGCCCACACAACATAAAAAAATTGAAGCGCTGAAGAAATCTAACGTAAAAATACCCGCTTCGTTAGTTTATATGCCGGTTAATTTTAAAACAGAAAAACTCGAAGACGTAATTACAAAAGCCGGTTTTGATAAAAACAAAAAAACTTTGTTTATCTGGGAAGGTGTAATGTATTACTTAACCCCGGAAGCCGTGGCTTCAACATTCAAATTTATAAAACAAAATTCGCCCGAAGGAAGTACGGTTTGTTTCGATTTCTTAAATGAAAAAATGGAATCGGTTTACGCTGCCGAACCTTTTTTATTCTGGATTCAAAAAGACAATATCGAATCCTTGCTTTCAAAATACGGCTTTAAAATAATTACCCATTTAGATTCTTCCGAAATGGAAAAGAAATATTTAACTCTTAAAGACGGTACTTTAGCGGAGAAGTCTATGAACCGTTTTAACCTGGTTCATGCAGTTTCGATTTGAACTCGAAAAATATATCTGGAATTTTTTAATTTTAGGTAAACAAATAACCAGCCATTGTGGAATCATCTTTTACAACAATTGAAATAATTTTATTGATTGGCGCCGCCCAGGGTCTTGTTCTGGCAATTATTTTATTCACATTAAAAAGGCCGAACATTCTTCCCAACCGTTTATTATCGGCAGTACTAATTATTTTTTCTTTTAACATGGCAATACATTCTGTTTCCCATGGTAAACATTTTTTGAACATTCCTCATCACGAAACTGTAATTTTCATTTTATTTTTCCTTATTGGACCTCTTATATATTTATATGTAAAAGTATTGATTAATTCGCATACAGCGTTAAACATAAAAGATTTTTGGCATTTTTTACCTTTCGTTATTCTATTATTAGTATCCGTGCCGTTATATATAAATTCGTTAGTCAAGAACGAATCGATTTTTTTTCTTCAATTAATAGCGGATACGATTATTATTCATATACTTATTTATACAGCGCTATGCATAAAGCTTCTTCGCAGTCATTCTCAAAAAATAAAAGAATCTTATTCGTCAATTGATAAAATAAATTTTAACTGGTTGCGTTTTTTAATTTTAGCTCTGGGTTTCCTTTTGATTGCTTCATTTATAGAATATTTAACACTACCGAAAACTAAAACATGGAATTACGATTGGTTGATAATATCAATACTAATGTACATAATCGGTTATGCAGGATTAAGACAACCGGAAATATTTTCGGGTAAGCCGGAGATTAATCTCGATGAGAAAACTCCGAAAAAGAAATATGAGAAATCAACTCTTACGGAAGAAATGACCGAGAAGTATCTGCAGAAATTAAAGTTGTATATTGAGAATGAAAAACCTTATTTGAAAAACGATCTGACTTTACCTGAGTTATCGGAAGAATTATTAATACCTGTTCATTCACTGTCTCAAATTATCAACGAACAATTCAACCAAAATTTTTTTGAATTCATAAACAGTTACCGGGTTGAAGAAGCAAAAAAATTGATCAGGCAGCCCGACAAACAAAATATTAATTTGGCTTCCATAGCATTTGAATCCGGATTCAATTCTGTTTCATCTTTCAATTCCGCATTCAAAAAATTCGCCGGTGTTACCCCCTCACATTATAGAAGTAATCCGAATTTATAACCAACATTATATTTTCAAATAAAACCAGACTAGATTTAACGAACTTATAAGTTCATCAACCGAACTTATAATCCGATGAGATAATCCAACCGTTTGTAAATATCATTGCCGTCGAATTTTTATGAAATCAATCATTTTTAAAAGGGGGCATAAAATGAACTGTAAACCATTATTAATTCTTATCGTTTTCTTTATAATCGTTTCGGAAACTCAAGCGCAAAAGTTGGGCGGAATTCAGGGAAAAATTATTGATAAAACTACTAAGCAGCTGCTTGTAGGGGCTAATGTTATGGTAGTAGAAAACGACGGCAGTACGACTGACTTAGGGGCATCCACAAATGAAAACGGCGAATATTTCATTGCCGGTATTGAAGAGAACGTTTATAAATTGAGAATAAGTTATATCGGCTACAATACTCACCTGGAACCGGATATCCGCGTAATACGGGATAAAACTTTTTACGTAAAAGAAATTGAATTGATGGAATTGCCTATTGAAAGCAAAGATGTAATCGTTTCGTCGGGATATTTGATTGACGAGAAGGATATGCCGGTTTCAAATTATAATTATTCTCAAGAAGAAATTGTGCGGGCACCCGGCGCAATGGGAGATATTTTTCGTGCCGTTGAATCTTTACCCGGCGTTTCAAGCGGTAGCGGTGAATTCTCGGCGTTCTCGGTTAGAGGCGATACTCCACAGGATAATATAATTTTGATCGATAATATTCCTTTTAGCGATGTTTCACATTTTTCCGAAACCGGCGGCGATCTCGAAGTACAGGGCGGACGTTTCAGCATTTTTACTCAAGGCATGATTGATAAAGCCGAGTTTCAATCCGGCGGCTTTTCATCAAAATACGGAGGTAAAAGAGCTTCACTGCTCAAATTAAATATTAAGGAAGGAAATAAGATCAGTCCGACTGTTAAAGGTTCGTACGATTTAACCGGCTGGGAAATAAACTACGATGGACCTACTTTTATTGAACCAAACACGAGCGCACTTTTTACTGTTCGGAAAATTGATTTTGGTACTATACTTAAGCTTATCGACGACGAAGGTGACGGAAATTCAAAGTTTTCCGATTTCATTTTGAAAATTTCTTCGGACATTAATAAATCTAATAAAATTTCTTTTCTCGGTATTTATTCGGATGAACATCATCTTCGCGAGCCGTATCATTATTTCAAAGGGAATGATAATTCCGAATTGGAACTGTCTGATCAAAAAGAAGAAAAGAATTTAGCTGGGTTAAATTGGCGTCTGCTTACGGGCATAAAAGGATTTTTAAATACAAGTTTATATTACAATCGGATAAAACAAAATCAAATAGATGGTCAAATTTATATTGACCCGATTTATGACCGAAAGCTAAAAGAGTCCGAAATCGGTACAAGATTCCCTGTGCACATTTATGACGTTAACGAAAAGCAATATGGATTAAAAACTGATTTCACCTACAGCTTCTCGAGCAAACTTACAATTAATTCCGGATTCGAAATCAAAAAGACGGATGTGCATAATAAATCGTTTATTAATGGATCGGACACGCTTTACGTATTCAAGTCGGAAAATATTGATGATGATAAAAAATTTATAGTCATTTCGCCTAACGAATTTAATAGTGATATCAAAAAGATTAGAACGGAATACTCATGTTATGCCGAAGCGGAATTTTCGCCGAACGTTTTGTTCAATATAAATGGAGGCATCCGTTACGAACATAACGATTGGAACAAAATGAATTATCTTTCACCGCGGTTAAGCGGTTCATACAAATTAAACGATTTTTCCTCTATTAACTTTGCCGCCGGAATATATTACCAGCCGCCTCGTATACGCGAAATTTCATTCGATAGAAGAAATCTTAACCTAAAAAATGAAAAGTCATTTCATTTCATCCTGGGAATAAGCAGGTACTTCAACAACGATCTCAAGCTAAATATCGAAGGTTACTATAAAAAACTAGAGGATTTGATTTTTGAGTCCAATAGCGGAAGCAATTATGCCGAGAACTCGGGAAAAGGTTATTCTTACGGTGCCGATATTAGTTTGATTAAAAAATTTGTAGATAAAATATACGGTCAAATTAATTATTCGTATTCGCATAGCAAGATTAAAAAGAATGATAAACTCTCCTATCGTTCTTCCGATTTCAATCAGCCTCACATGTTTAATATCCTTTTTGGCTACCAGTTAAATGATAATTGGTCTTTCTCCATAAAATGGAAATACGCGGCGGGTAAACCGAAAAATGAATTTTTAATCCACAGCGACGTGTTGAATGATGTAAACAGGATGAGATATTCAAAAGAAATTATCTCGGAGAATACAAAACGTTACAGCGATTTCCATAGTTTAAATCTGCGCGTAGATTACCGAAAACAGTTTACAAGTTTTTTGGCTTTAAATGTTTATGTCGATATTATGAATTCTTACGACAGAGCAAACGAAGTTTATGAAATATTCGAACCGGTCTCAGGTAAAAATAGATTCAGCAGTATGGGAATTGTACCAACATTCGGCTTTAAAATTGAGATATAAATTAACATTGATTAGCTAATGAGCGGCGGTTTATCATATGGAAAAAACAAATGCACAATTGTTCATAATAAACAGTATATGTAAAATGAAAATAAGAAAACTATTCTTTTACCTTATTTTAATGATTCTAAGCGGTTGTAATTATTACGACGGAGTTTTAAGCGATCATTACGACGGCTCGTCATTTTATAACGAAGAAAACGATGAACATTCTATCGGCGATATGATTAAATGGTATTGGGAAATGGATTCGGTTGAATGGCCTGAATGGATTGATGATGTAATGCAGCCGCCACCGCCAAAATTTGTTGATAGAAATGATTTAAGAGTAACTCTTATTAATCAATCAACAGTTTTAATTCAGCTGGATAGCATTAATATTCTGACAGATCCGATATGGTCTGATTATGCCGGACCAGTTTCATTTCTATCTGCAAATAGAATCCGTAAACCTGGAATATCTTTGGATGATTTACCTCCAATCGACATTATTCTTATCAGCCACGATCATTACGACCATCTCGACTTTCCAACTTTAGAACAATTATTGATTAAAAATAAACCGATTATACTAACTGGTCTCGGTAATAAATCCCGGTTGAGTTCGTTGGAATATGAACAAGTTGTAGAATTGGACTGGTGGCAAAATTATTCTTTCCAGTCGAAGGATATTGATTTTACATTTGTTCCTTGCCGTCACCGTTCCGGCAGAAGTTTATTTGACGGCAGCAAAACTTTGTGGGGTGGATTTGTAATAAAAACCAATGCCGGTAATATTTTATTTATGGGCGATACGGCATTCGGAAATTTTTTCAATGAAGTTGCAAAAAAATTCTCCCCTTTCAGATTAACAATTTTTCCTATAGGCAGTTATGAAAAAAGATGGTTCATGAAAAACCAGCACATGAATCCCGAAGATGCAGTTCAAGCGCATATAATTCTAAATTCCAAACAAAGCATGGGAGTGCATTACGCAACATTTAACGAACACCCTGAACAGTCAATCGATGCCCATGAAAAAGATTTGGCGGAAGCATTGAACAAATACAATATTCCCGAAGATAAATTTTGGATTTTAAAGTTTGGCGAGGGCAGAAATGTTGATTAATTTTCTATAAAACAAAGAAAGGAATGGAAATGGAAATAAAAAAACTTGGCAAAGACGGACCGGTAGTATCGGCCATAGGATTAGGATGTATGGGCATGTCGGAATTCTACGGACAAGTTGATGATAAAGAATCGATAACGGTTATACATCGCGCGCTCGAACTCGGCATTACTCTGCTTGATACGGCCGATATGTACGGCGTGGGTCTAAATGAACAACTTGTTGGCAAAGCTATAAACGGAAAGCGCGACAAAGTTTTTCTTGCAACAAAATTCGGAAACGTCCGCGGACCAAACGGTGAGTTTCTTGGTGTTAACGGAAAGCCCGAATATGTCCGCTCGTGTTGTGAAGCGAGCTTGAAACGCCTCGGCATTGAGATAATCGATTTGTATTACCAGCATAGAGTGGATCCAAATGTTCCGATTGAAGATACAGTTGGCGCTATGGCTGAATTAGTAAAAGAAGGAAAAGTTAAATATCTAGGACTTTCGGAAGCTGCACCGCAAACTATCCGACGCGCAAATAAAGTTCATAAAATTACGGCACTTCAAACCGAATATTCGCTATGGACACGCGATGTTGAAACCGAAATTCTTTCTACATGCCGGGAACTCGGAATCGGATTCGTTGCTTACAGTCCGTTAGGAAGAGGATTTCTTACATCAAGATTTAAATCCAATAACGATTTCTCCGAAGGCGACTTCAGAAAATTTCATCCACGTTTCAAAGGAGAAAACTTTGAGAAAAATTTAAATTTGCTGAATAGTATCGAAGAAATCGCAAAGGAAAAGAATTGCACTTCCGCACAATTAGCTCTCGCCTGGGTTCTTGCTCAAGGAAAAGATATTGTGCCTATTCCCGGAACTAAACGAATTAAATATCTCGAAGAAAATGCAAAAGCCATTGAAATTAAATTAAGCGAAGATGATCTGAAACGTATTAATAAAGCAATTCCACCCGACTCAACAGCAGGTATGCGTTATCATGAACATGGTATGAAAACTGTGAACATATAAAAATAGTTAGCTCTAAAAACATATTTTTGCATTCAAATAATATAGTACGATATTTATGAAAGAATACAAATTCGAATCAATTATAAAAGCATCTTCTATCGGCAGCGGAGGTGCCTACGTCGAATTTCCGTTTGATGTTGAAAAGGAATTCGGAGTAAAAGGACGCGTACCGGTTATGTGCCGCTTTGATAATGTTGAATACAAAGGTTCACTCGTTAAAATGGGAACATTATGTCACATCATCGGCGTAACAAAAGATATTAGAAATAAAATTGCAAAGGACATAGGCGATAAAGTAAAAGTTCAGCTCTCAAAGGATGAATCGGAACGGGTTGTTGAAATATATCCGTTATTAAAATCTCGGATTGGACAAAATAAAGTTTTGAAAACGAATTATGAAAAGTTATCCTATACACGAAAGAAGGAAATAAACATCCTTTTAACCGGCGCAAAAAAAGAAGAGACTTTAAAAAGCAGACTTGACAAAATTTTAGTAGAATTAAAGAAATAATATTTACGTTTCTTAAAACAATGCACCCACCACGATGTTCATATTTTAAATCTCTTTTATTTAGATGGTGTTTATTATTTTTCGGTTTTTCAAATAATCAAATATGGATTTATGCCAAACAAAACATTCACGGGTGTTATCTTCGATTTCAACGGTACAATATTTTGGGATACAAAACTTCACAACGAGGCGTGGGATATTTTTTTAGCCGGACACAATCTGACTTTATCGGACAAAGACAAAGCAAAATACATACACGGTAAAACAAACAAAGAAATATTGAATATTATTTTCAATTCCAACCTTGATAAAACATTTCTCGATAAATACAGCTTGGAGAAAGAAAATATTTACCAGTCGTTGTGCTTAAAAAACGGACTCGGCTTCGCTCCCGGCGCAATTGATTTTATAGAATTTCTTCGCAATAGCCATATCGATTATGCTATCGCTACTTCATCGGGGAAAGGAAATATAGATTTCTATTTTTCATATCTTCATCTTGAAAATTGGTTTACACAGGAACAGATTATTTTCAACGACGGTTTTATTAAGAGTAAACCTGACCCTGAGATATTCCAAGTTGCGATTAAAAGAATGTGTAAAAAGTCGAACGAGGTTATAATATTTGAAGATTCATACGCAGGAATTGAATCGGCTGAAAAAGCATGCGCTGGCAAAATTATTATTGTCAACTCCAACGGCGATGATTATAATAATTACAGCTATGATGTGATTAAGGATTTTAATCAAGTTAATAGAAATATTTTCATCAACAACTAAACAGAAACGGTTAATACTATTGGGGAAAACAAAATGGAAAAACTACAGCTTAGCTCTTTTGTAATTTTTGTAAAAGACATCGAAGCATCAAAAAAGTTTTACACCGAAGTATTATTGCAGGAAATAGAAATGGATTTCGGTGTTAATGTTGGATTTAAAAGCAAACTTGCCCTTTGGCAAAGGGATTATGCGTTAAATATTGTCTTCGGTAAACCAACAGAAGCTCCTATTTCAAATCACAACTCAGAGATTTATTTTGAAACCGAAGAACTAAATAATATTTGGGAAAGTGTTGCCGCTAATAATGTAGAAGTGATACACGGAATAATTGAGCAACCATGGAAACAGCGAGTATTTAGAATTTACGACCCGGATAAATTTATAATTGAAATCGGCGAACCAATGCCTGTTGTTGTGAAAAGGTTATTCTCCAAAAATCTGTCAACCGAAGAAATTTCTAAACAAACTTTTATCCCAATTGAAGGCGTTAAAGCAATGTTATCGTTATAATTAAAGAGCGGAGTTTTATTCTCCGCTCTTTAATTTCTTATCTTTGTTCCAATGAAAATAGAAACTATATCCCCTACTGCTAAGTTATCTAATATTGTAAAGTGCTACTGGACTCTTGAAAAAGGTAAAGGGACACATAGGGAAAGATTGTACCCATGCGGAGAATCCCAAATAATTTTCCACTACGGCAATCCATTTAAAGAAATTTACGGGAATAATATTATTACTCAACCGCAAAGCATTGTATGCAGCCAAATGACAACTTATAAAGATGTTATAGCCGATGACAGCGCAGGACTATTTGGAATAATTTTCCATTCTTACGCCATCGGTTCATTTCTCCATATCCCACCGCATGAATTATTGCAGCATTCCTTCAATCTGAACGATGCAAACAAAATCTTTGAATCTCTCGAGGATAAAATTAGTAACGCCGCCGATGCAAATGAAAGAATTAAAGTCTTTGAGGAATTTCTAATTAAAAGAATTAACATGCCGAAGAATTACTATTTCAATATTATTAAAGACAGCGTGGAATTCTTTGAAACATCCGTCAATTGCCCATCGATTAAACAAATAGCGGGCAAATATTCATTAAGCGAAAGACAGTTCGAAAGAATATTTAAAGATTATGTCGGACTTCCGCCCAAAAGTTTTGCTGAAATCATGCGTTTCAAAAGAGCATTTTTTTCATTGAAAAAGCACAATGATCTAACAAAAATCTCCTACTCGTCAGGTTATTACGACCAATCGCATTTTATCCGCACATTCAAAAAACTCAGCGGCTATACCCCGGGTGAATTTTTAAAACTACACCGTTAACAAATGTCGGTTTTATACAATTTACCAAAAAGGTTTACAGTTAATTTTGCATTCTTATCATAAACTAATATCGGAGTTAATATGATTGATAATAATTATGAAAAGAAATGCGAACACTATTTAACAACTCTTTGCGTTGAAATACCGGAACGCTGTGTTGGAAGCAAAGGTAATAGGGCTGCTACTTCATTTTTTGAAAAAGAAATTTCCTCTTTCGGCTGGAAGACATCTAAACAAGAGTTCGATGCAATTGATTGGAAAGATGGCGGTGTTATCTTAAAAGTAGAAGACAAATATTTTGCTGCTTTTGTTAGTCCTTACTCCTTGGGTTGCGAAGTAAAATCAGAACTCATACCGATTTCAAGTATTAACGAACTTGAAAAATCGGAGTTGTACGGAAAGATTGTCCTTTTACACGGCGACATTGCTAAAGAACAAATAATGCCAAAAAACTTCGTTTTCTATAATCCGGAACATCATAAAACAATTATTTCATTACTTGAAAAAAGCGGTGTGAAAGCAATAATTGCTGCAACCGGAATGAATTCGTCAACAGCCGGCGGAGTATATCCGTTTCCTTTAATTGAGGATGGCGATTTTAATATCCCGTCTGTTTATATGAAGGACATTGATGGAGAGAAATTAATAGAATTTGCAGGTAAGCAAGTTTATTTAAAATCCGTTTCTAATAGAATACCCGGTAAAGGTTATAATATTATTGCACAAAAAGGTACTGTCGGTTCCGAAAGAATTATTGTATCGGCTCATATCGATGCTAAAAAAGGTACACCCGGCGCGATTGATAACGCTACAGGTGTAGCAGTTCTGTTACTTCTTGCCGAATTAATGAACGACTATAACGGAAATAACCTCATTGAAATTGTCGCATTCAACGGCGAGGATTACTATGCCGTACCGGGCCAAATGCTTTATCTTGAATCCAATAAAGATATGTTTGACAATATTATTCTTAATGTTAATATTGACGGAGCCGGGTATAAAGAAGGCATGTCCGCATTTTCATTTTTCAACTTACCGGAAACGATGAAAGACAAAGCTCAAAATGTTATTCAAAAATATCAGGGTATTATTGAAGGAAAACAATGGGTTCAGGGAGATCACAGTATGTTTGTACAAGCCTGTAAACCGGCTATTGCCGTTTCATCAAATTGGTTTATCCAAAATATGGAATCACAAAATGTAACTCATACCCTCAAAGATAACTTGGATATTGTTGACTTAAAGAAAGTTACCGAAATAGCTTTTGCCTTAAAAGATTTTTTGGAGTCTTTATAACATCATATTACTAATAGTATTTTTATGAATTAAAAAAGGCGATTCTTATGGAATCGCCTTTCATTCTTTTTAGCTCACGCCTCTATAAAGACGCTACACCCTCAATAATTTCCTTACTTCATCAGTATCATTTTCTTTGTCAAGTTAACGTTGCTGCCTGTTAATTTGTAGATGTACATTCCGCTCGCCAATCTGCTTGCTTCGAAACTTACTTT
>JAEWUC010000005.1 GCA_023397505.1 Bacteroidota bacterium
AAATTCTATCGAACTTGAATCCGGTGCGCTTATTCCTTTTTTACATGAATAGATTATAAATGAGATCATCAGAATAATTGTAAAACAGAATATTTTACTATTCATTTTTCTCTCGCTATATAACGGCGTTGCGGGTAACTTGCCGCCCAAAACAACTATGCCGTAATTTTAACTAACGTTTATAATTTAGCAGACGGTGCGTAACTTTAATTGTACGCACCGGCTGCACCTAATTTACATTTTGCACAACACTTAAAAGCAATGCTTACTAAAAAGAACAAATTATAAAACCACACAAATGCCGCAATTAAAACGCGGTCAATGTTGACCCGCTGGTTATATGTTTAAAAACTTTGACCAATACCAATTCCAAACCAAGATATAATTTTATTTTCAGAATCCCATAATGGTGTGTATGATAAATCTAATTGGAAACCTCCATCATAAGGAGAATATCTAATCCCTATTTTTGTTGCCAAAAGGATAGCATTGCCCTCATGCAGACTTCCAGTAAAACCTAATCCTAAATTTAGACCAAAACTACTTTGTTGACTCACTCGTAAAAAATATTGTGCCATAATATTATAAAGTGGGAAAAACGACCAGTCTTTATCATTACTTTTAGAACTTTTAGAAATTGGCAAAACACAAAAGCCAAGCCCAGCTTTTGCTACAAGATTATTAATAATAACTCTTTCATAATTAATTGAAAACACTACACTGTTACCCCCAAGTTCTGCGTATACTGAATTTCTAGAAGACAGTGAATCTTGAGCCATAGAATTACTGCTAACATAAAATAGTATACTAAATAACAATAAGTGATAATGATTGTAATTCACTGTTTTCTCCAAAACATATAACGGTGTTGCAATTAAAGCGCCGCCAAAAACAACAATGCTACAATTACAAACTACCTTTTTTGTTTTAAATCTATTTTGTTAACTCATCCTACTTTGCACAACAAACTAACTTTGAAAACGAATGTCGATAATCTCATCAAAAGACCGCATCGAAGATAGCGGTCGCTTTGAATTGCGGGTTATACCACATTTTTTCTCATAATACTTTTTGAATAAATGACAATTTCTTCCTTGAATAATTCAATACTTTTATGAAAAGATAACTGAGCTTCTGTAAATGGTTTTAAGAATAACTCTCCGTCAATATCTCCTTGCTTATATCGTTCTTTATGCGCAAAAATGATTTTATTTATTGTGGCTCTTTTCTCAATTATTGATGAATACTTATCCTTGAGGTCATCAAAGTATAAGTTAAGTAATAACTCTATCTTCTTAAAATCATATTTATTCTCCTTTTCATACTTTATTACTAGATCCAGTGCATCATTATAAGTTAATTCACCTCGCATTACGGACATAAGAGGAATGTGATAAGAACCAAATGAAGAAGCCCATTTTTCAACGAGAAAGTATAGTTCCTCTAACTTGTTTTTTAAATCCTTCTGTTCTTGGTAATCATATTCAACTCGTAATTGCAAAAGCATTTTCTTAATTGCCATTTTATGCGCTAAATATGAACTAATCAAAGTAACAGATGCTGTTATGGCTGCAGTTACAATTCCAATTAATAATTCATTACTAATCATATAATTACAATATTTTGTGGTATAACGGCGTTGCAAATAACCCGCCGCCCAAAACAACTATATTTTTTTATTATTAAAAAATGTTTTCACGTGTAGCCTTGCTTATCTTTCCTCGCAAGCAAGGCGGAACTAACTTTACAACATATACTACTTTAAAGAGCAACTTTTATAAAACACAAAACTTAGGAACAGCAACTTTCCCGCTTGCCCTCGCGGGCGGGTTGATTTGCTGGTTATACGTTTTCTTTAAAAACATTTTCCCTATGATATTCAAGATACTTGTGGTGGAAAGGTGTAAATCCAATGATGTTTGAACTAGAATCTATTCCTAATAATTTTAAATCTTCGTCAACAGATTTGGATATTTTAACATTACCATTATTTTCAAATGTTATGTAACCATAGTCAAAGGCTTTATCAATATTTGGTGAAAGTAGAATCCCATTATACACATCTAATCTTTCTCTGTCGTTGCTCACATTCCAAGGTTTAATATGTCCAGCGGTTAGAAGAATTCGTGAACCAGTTATAGCACATTTACTTTTCCAAAATAATTTCAACTTATCTTGAAACGATTTTTGACCAACCCGACCTAAAATAATATCTTCCTTCTTCGTATTTAGTATAGTCGTATCTTGAACAACATCTATCAATTCATTTTTTCTTTGTTCATCCAATTCCTCTAAATAAACCAGCATGTTTAAGTAGCGATCAACAAGAACTTGAATATTATCTTGATCGATTTCATATTCGCTTGTTCCAATTAGCTTTGAGAGACCTTCAATTCGATCTTCGATTGCAGAATAGAGAGCACCTATTTCGCCAAGTTTATTACAAGAAAATCTTCTTAATCCTATTTGATTATCTAATGTAGGATAAGATGATTGCCAAACTGGAATACGCACACCATTTCTTTGTTTAGCCATGGACCGAGTAACCCCCAAAATACCCGATTTATTATTCTTTGGAAGTGTCAATTTTATTTTATGAACATTTTCACTACTATGCTTGAACTCAGAAATTGGTCCAATTTCTTTTTCTAGTTTTGAAATTAGATTATCACGGTACATTATTGTTTTTTTCAAACCCTCTTCTTTCGATGAGAATTTTGAATCACGAAAAAATTTTGTGTATTGTTTACCATACCAAGCCAGACGGACTTGCCAGCCATGATTTTCATGGTATCCATCTTTTTGATATTGATCAATTCTATAAATATTTTTTAAATCTGATGATTTTTTTAACATATTCAAACGTATAACGGCGTTGCCGCTAAGCCGCCGCCCAGAACAGCGATGCCGAACTGAAAAGCTACTGCCAATAATCTTTAACAATTTTATTTAATAGAACAACCTTACATTCAATGCTTACTTTTTTCACCAAGCCCGAAAACTTGAACAATGCCGCTTTGAAAACGCGGTCGGGTGGAAAAGCTGGTTATACCTTCTTTAATAATTTTCTCAATTCTTGTTGATATAATTTTTCATCATCATATTTGTTACGACCAAATAATTCCGGATTTAAGTTATGTTCTTGAACATACTTTAACCAAAGAATGAACTTGAATACATTCTTGTCAGCAACAAACCATTCATTTCTAATTTTATAATTTGACAGTTCTGTTTTAATCAATTTGTCCCAAGCGGTTCTTGCTGGACATTGATAAATTAATTTCAACTTACTTGATGAACCAGTTTGTAGATTCTTAATGCGTTTGGTTACTCCGACTGACCGACCGACTTTTATAGAATTATTTTTATCATCATATAAAAAGTAAATATTCGTAGTGATTCCATCATATTTGTTTAATGCCTCATCAAGTTCTTTCCTAAGTGGTTCTAGAAAAAACTCTTCTCCATTTATTTCAGCTTCTCTATATTTTCTAACAATATTCACGATTTCGTATGCTGCATCATCTGTTTGTGTTTTTTGTCTGACCGCTTTAAGAGAACCGGCAATCCAAGTGCTACCTATGGATTCATTATCTGTATGAAATATGCCACCACCAGAAATTGCAGGCGATTTCTCATTTGACAGGAATAATAATAATTCAAGAATATCGACACCCCAATCCTTAGTGTGTTTGCGAATTATCTTCTTTAGATATTTGTTGGCTAGTTCATAAAATTTTGCTTCTTCTATGATAGTGCCAGGTAAAATTATTTTTTTATCGTTCTTATTTTGCATAATAACTGAAGGTATAACGGCGTTGCCGCTAACCGGCAGCCCAGAACAGCAATGCCGAATAGAAGCAACTACTTTTATTAATAAAAAATGTTTCTTAGAACAAACTACTTTAAAGAGCAACTTACCTTTACAAACTCAACTTATTAATTACATATATGCCGCACTGAAAAACGCTGTCCGTGTTGAGCGGCGGGTTAGGCAACCACTTACAACTATTCATTTAATGTTCTTATAAATAGTTCTCTATGATTACCAACTATTTGTAATGTTCTAAGTATAGGATATTTTTCTGGGACTATGTTTGACATATATGAAATAGTTTTAAGTCTATTAATAATGTTTGCAATAAAATGTTCAACAAAAATTACTTGTCCACTACCAATTTCAGTATGTGTATTTCTACTTCCGACAATTAATACAACTATCTTTTCAATGTTATCCGGCAAATTTAGACCACTAAACAAATCCCTTATATATCTTGTGCCAATTCTAAATTTTTTTGTGAATCTTTCTTCCCGTTTTGACCAAGAATGTGCATCAGTTGAAGTTTCAATATGTACTAAATGATTTGTTTGTGGATGAAAAGCAATTACATCAAGTTCACCTTCGTGTCCTCCTCTCGGTAATCTACCGACTTTGTCATTTCTTCGTATAATATAACCATTATATTCATACCATTCGGCAACTAATTCTTCAAGAAAATTTACTTGCATTTTATAACCTCTATATATTTTTAACAACAAAAATTATCTTTAATAAGTACAATACTGATAGATAAATAGATATAATTAATGGTAATTCGATATTTTACAAATATTACAGTCATGTAATTACCACTTCAATAACTCTTCGCCACTCGACATGAATATTTTGTTTTTCTTTTTATCAAGTCGAAATTGTACATCAACATTATTTCTAGTCATGACCAATGTATTGTCATAGACTTGATAACTTCCTTCATACCAATTATTTAGCATATAAAATCTACAACTATTTGATGGGTTAATAGTTAATCGAAATTCAACTTCACTATTTTTAGATGTACTCCAAGTTCCGATAAGCCAATCTTCTACTGAAGTATTGCCAACAATATTATTAGTGAGTCCTAAAAGAAGTGAAGCATCATTATCCAACGGGTTGATTGTCGCTGTTTCAATATCCACCGCCCATTGAATTCTCTTATCTTCATAACCATCCCTTAATTCAAGCGTAACTTTGTATAAATTATTTGATATTTTTTCCGACAGCCATCCTTGGATTTCAAATATTCTACCAGATGCTCTCATAACATCAGAAGTAGTTCTAAGAGCATTTATTAATTTAATTGGAGTTTCGGAACTAGAATAATTCTGAACTATCGAAATAGATTTTTCCTTATTTAATTTTTCATTCTCTGCATTTTGACAACTAGAAAGAACAAAAAATATAATTACCAACAGAAAAATATTTTTTGTCATTTTGATTTATCCTTTTTCATTGAAATTAAATAATGTTTTTGTTGCCTAACGGCGTTGTTTTTAAGCCGCCGCCTAACACAACAATGCAGCTTTGAAAAACTCTGTCGATGATTATTTATAAATTAATTTTACCACTACACTCAAAAAACAACAAACTATTACAACGCAACATTGTAACAGCACAAATGCCGAACAGTTTAAAGCGGTCGGCTTGTAAAACTGGTTATACTTACGCCCTTAAATACAGGAGGCAGAACTAAAAATAATTCTGCCTTCATAAAACTACAGATCATTTCATCAGCAACATCTTCTTGTATATTCTCTGGTTATTGAAGACTATGCTGTAAAAATAAATTCCACTCGCTGCATCTTTACCATTCCAAATAACGCTGTGTTTACCCGATTTATTATATCCATCATATAATGTCGCTACTTCTCTTCCCAAAATATCAATTATCTTGATACTTACTTTACCATCTTCAGGCAAGGTATAATTAATTGTAGTCGTAGGATTAAAAGGATTCGGGTAATTACTACTGCTTAATTCAGACATATTTTTCCCGGTACTTGAAATTTTAGGCGATTCATCTTCTACTTTCTTGCCCATGTTTCTTAACTGTTGTTTTGCATGCTTTGCTATTGCGTTATCGGGATAGCTACTTAGCATTCCTTCGTAAATCTTTGAAGCTTCTTCCTTTTGTTCTAACGAATACTCAAAGAGAAGTCCTTTTGAAAAAAGCACTTCGCAAATTAAATCTTCGTCAGACTTTTCGGTATCCAATATATTATCTGCCATTTTTACTGCACTGCTATAATCTTTCTTGTTGGCATAATAATCTATTAAATGCCGTTCTGCTCTATTATGAAGGTTGATTAAATCTTTGTTGCCGATTATTTCATATAGAAAAGCTTTCATCCCTTCGTAATCATTAAACTGTTTATAGGCATGCACAGCAAGACTAAGTACTGCGGGTACAAACTCCGATGATTCTTTTGAAGTAATAAATGATTTACATTCATCTATAAGTTTAGAAAAATCTTGGGAATAATTTACTTTATACTCTCCGGCTGCTATCTTCCGGCTTATTTCGTGGTAAAGGGTATTAATTGATTGGAACTTATCCGAAGGAATATCTTTGTTAACATCTGTCAATGATTGAGTCGGGGCTGACCTTTTAAGCAAGCCGCAAGTTGAATATGAACTCCACGATACATTACCGTATGTTGTTTGGTTCGGATTACCGCTGAATGTCGGGCCATTGCTACAAGTGACATATGATGTTCCATCCGTAGAAATATCCATATCGTTGGTACAGAAATACGGTTGATTCATTGTGAAGTTGGAACCGTTATAAAAGACCAATGCAAGCTCGTTATTCTCAAAACTCATTCCATTAATTGGATAGAATAGACCGGTGCAGTTGCTAAGACTCGCTCCGTAACCATAAGGTGTGTTACTTAAGGTAATGTCTCCTAAACTAACATATGAACTGTTATAGGCGAAGAAACTTCCTTCGGCTTCTTCCGAATACGGCACTATCACCACTTCTTCAATATGGGGCTGCACGCTGTTGCTTAGTCCCAAATAGTTGGTTACCAGTACAGTCACATCAGCTCCATTTGAATTAACAATACTTATACCTTCGACAAATGAGTAGTAACCCGTTACACCGCTAACAATAATACCTGGCTTGTTGTTTATAGTAACATTTTCATCGAAATAACCGCTTTGTATATAAACATGATTATTATTATAAGAATTAATTGCTGTTTGAACAGTAGGGAATAATCCATATTGACCGGAATACCCTAATTTTGCTGCAAGTCCGTTTATTGCTGAACCATTTTCTACCGTAATGCCACCACTCGCAGAAGTAATAGTATTGTTGTTAAGCGTTACTATTGCTGTGGAAGCAATAGTCAGGCTCTTCCCTGTAGCAATCGTTACATTTCCTGAAAGATTGACATTATACCATGTGGTATTTACACTAATTGTTCCACTAATATTTGGTGTACCCCCAAGGCTCGGTTTATCTTGAGGAATAATTGCTTCTATTCGATTGATTTGTTCACTAGTAAACTCATACATGCATGGGTCGTCAGTATAATTCATAAAATTATGTATCGAATCATATCCATCTTGCTCAGGGCATGTATCCCTATTAGGAGTACATTGATATGTTGTAGGGTCGATATATGTTTCGGGCGGTGTATCGCTTACATAATCACCGTTTCCAGTACATCCACCCTGAAACGGATGATACAAACCAAGATAATGACCTACTTCATGAACACCAGAATCTCCATCATCGTAATCGTACCCACCACCTCCTTCTCCACCACCAGGCAAGGTAGTGTATCTAAGAACAACTCCATGCATATAGCTATCTTCATCATAATCCCATGGGAATCTAGCCCATCCTAGTGCACTAATATCTGCAGTATAAATATTCAATACGTGTTCAGGATCAATCGACAGTCCTTGCTTAACACTAATCTCAAGTTGTGAGGGTGGAGACTGATATTCTAGATTGTAAAACCAATTATTATCTCCAGTTCTATCGATACTCATCAATATAAATGAAATGCCATGGTTTGAGTACGCATCATTTAGAACCTCAACCTGATCTTCGATCATTGAATAACTGATATTCCCTGTACCATCTGTTGCATGTATTACATGAAATGCAACTGGAATTTCAATATCTAAAGAATTTGCTTTTAATAGTGAGTATTTTTGAAGTGAATAGGAATCAAAAGACGTAACCGGACATCTTGCAATTTGAGCTTGCATGACCATTGTAGTCAGCAGAATTGAAATCATAATGTACATTACTTGATGAATTGTTTTCATTTTTATTTCTCTCCTTTACTTCAATAGATCGATTTCTAAAACCTCGATTAATCCACAATTTAATTTCACATCAGAAGGAACAGGTAAAACAACTGCGGAGAATTTAATTCGCACTCCGTCTTTTTTAAAGGTATTCGGCAAACATTTAGTTATAAGCTTATTTGGTCCCTCCACTGAACAAAATGGTACATTTATCTTGTCAGCATATATTTTATAATTATTAAAACCATCTAAGCAATCATTATGTCCATCCAATCGGATAGTACCTGTACTATGTAGAGTATCGCCAACTTTGTAAGACAGAGTATTATTATCTGTAATATTTTCGGAGATTATAGCTGAATCACTTTTTTTGCAAGAACTTATAAGAAATGTAAGAACAATAATTAATAATACTCGAAAGAATATATTTATGGATTTCATGACATCTCCCTTTCTTTTTTTTATAAAACGAATATGATCGTCACATTAATTAGCTATCTACTAATAGGCATATTTTTCTATTTGCAATAATTAACAAAGGTCTTTTTTCTAATTCAAACGGAGATTTTTAGGTGAATTTTAGAAAGAAAAACATAGCAGAATAATAAATTCTTTTGTCTTCATAATATCCCTCCTTCTTTATTTGAGTTAGTAAATTAAATTATAGAATATAAATTTATCTTTTGGATAGATAAACTTTTATTCGACTATTTTTATTATCTCATATCTCCTCCTTTTTCTGATTGTGAATTATAATATTTCAAACTCGCATTTATATTATAACAGAAAAAGTATAATAAGCAGTGCAAAAAATAAGTGCATTTTTAAGTAAGTATAACGGCATTGCAAATAAAGCGCTGCCCACAACTACAATGCAGCACTGTAAAGCTATGCCGATAATTATTTATTAATTTAATTTATTCACTACACTCAAAAAGCTATTATCTTTTACAACTCAACAATAAAACTTGTAAAATGCCGCAATCTTTAAAGCAGTCGCTTTGATTTGCGGGTTATATGGCGATATTCATAATTCACTATTCATTCAATATTGTTGCATCATTTGAATTGGAATCTTTCCAAGTATCATCAGAATAAAAAGAATATTTAAATAAACCAACATACATTGGTATCATAAAGTAGGCTATAAAAAGTAAATAAATCGTGCCCAAAACCATTCCAAATTCTTCTAAGTCTTCAAAAATTGATGACGTATCACCATACGGTAAAATCAAATCTAATACAATAACAAATAGTAGTAATATCCAAAATAGTCTATTAAATATTACTTTATTATAAGCTAGACCAAAAATGGCGATGGAAGATAAAATTATAAGTGGTATCCATATGTAATCATACAGATCATATTCGTCAAATGTGAACCCAACACTGTAAATAGCTGCAAAAAGTGCAAATACATAAGCGTAAATCTTCCAAAACAATTGTTTCTTTATAAGGAAGTACATTCCAATAGAAAATAAAAATAATACAATTAATACTTGCACTATACTGGATGTAAACAAAAGTTTCGTTACTAACCCAGCCAACATCAGATATCCTATGTACTTAAAAATATTCATTTTACTTAGCCATATAACGGCCTTGCGCTTAGCCCGCCGCCAATAACTACAATGGCGGAATGAAAACGCAACTTTATTTATAATTCAGTTTAATTTAAGAATCACACTTTTAAGAGCAACCAACTTTGAAAAGCCAAACCCAATTACTTTTCACTACGACCGTGTCGAAGACGCGGTCGGGCTGAAGTGCGGGTTAGGTAGCTATTTATATTATATCAAATGACAAAGAAAACGATACTTTCAGAATTCCGGTTATTTCATTATAATATTTTCCATATACTTCGCCAGCATTTGTATAATGATAATAACGTGAATAGGAAAATATTTTATCATTTGTCCAATGATACATTACGTCAAAACTTATCTTTGAATTACTTTGAAATCCAAATCCAAATGCTTTATAAATCATATCCTTTGATATTCCAGATCCACCATTATGTGAGCCCAACCAACTATTTGAATGCTTATTTAAGCCGACAACTAAAAAATATTTTGAATTTACTATTACCCATTTAGCATAAGCTCCAATTTCAAATCCACCATAATACTCATGACCAATAAAATAACCGGGGCGTACATCAATGCTTATATTTTCAATTGGAGTAATTGACGTTGTCAAATAAAGACTATAAGCCGATATTCCATAATCTGAATTATTATTCTCTTTAGTAAGTATTAACGCTGGTTCATATCGAAAGCCTATTTTTATTAATTGTGCGTTAATTTCATTAAAAGAAATAATTATTAACAAGAATATGAATACTTTTTTCATTTTAATCTGCTACCTAACATATACTTATAAAGAATCTACAAGTATCATTAAATATTATTATTGTGATTTTATTTCGTGATAATTATAAATACTTTGTGTTTATCACGATTGATTATTGATAATTTTAATAAAAAAAGCAATTTCTAATCTATATAATATCAGTCATTACGCTGAAATAAGGAATTAAAATCATAATAACAAACTAGTCTAAAGGGCTGCGTACACCGTGTAAATTCTCAATTACATGCGTATAAATCATTGTTGTTCGCACAGACTTGTGACCCAAAAGTTCCTGTATTGTTCTAATATCATAACCTGCTTCTAATAAATGTGTAGCAAAACTATGTCTGAATGTGTGCGCCGATGCCGGTTTGAGAATGCCTGTTTTTTGCAACGCTCTCTTTATTTCTTTTTGTATGGTCGAATCATGTATATGATATCTATAGATTAATTCGCTATCTGAATCTTTAATAAATTTATTAGCCGGAAAAACATATTGCCATCCCAACTCCTTTGATGCATTCGGATATTTTCTACTAAGAGCATACGGCAGTATTGTTGCACCTTTCCCTTTTGCTAAATCTTTTTGATGTACTGTGCTCACATTTTCTATCTGCTTCTTTAACTCGGGAATTAACTTCTGCGGTAAGACAGTTGTTCTATCCTTCTCGCCTTTCGAATCTCTAATTGTCAAACTTTTGTACTCAAAATCTACATCCTTAATTCTTAGGTGAAGACATTCATTCAACCTCAATCCGCTGCCATAAAGTAAAGATGCTATCAGTTTCGTACTACCTTCTAAATTATCTATAATATTTAATGCTTCCGATTTTGTAAAAACAACCGGCAATTTTTTCTCATTACTTGCGCGCACAACATCTTCCAACCAACCAAATTCTTTTTCAAGAAAATTTTTATACAGATATACAATTCCACAAAGGGCCTGGTTTTGTGTGGCCGCCGCTACTTGTTTATCAACTGCAAGATGTGTTAGATATTTCTCAACATGAGTTCTGTTTAACTTTTCAGGATGAATTTTACCATTAAATATTATGAAATCTCGAATCCATTTTATGTATGCTTCTTCAGTCTTCCGACTGTAATATCGGCTTCTCAGATGTTTTCTTATTTCATCTAATAATTTGGGTTTGCTTTTACTTTTACTGAGATGTTGAATCGTTAATGTCATCTATTTAGTTAATTAATCAACAATCACATTATATAAGTAGATTAAAAGAAAGCGGTTTTGAAAATAAAGTATTAGAAACTGATTTTAACTTAATCTATTTAACTTTCTTTTTCAATAAAAATCTATATTTGATATTTTGATGGGGAAGAAACACCCGGCAAGATTAAAAATTAACCTGATATTTTGGATAAAAATTTGGATGGATGAAAATCTATATTCCTCTTTTTATTTATGAATTACTCAAGAAATCTGCTAAGAATACTACCCTTATTTATAAGATTCATTAATTCAGAATACTCGATTAATAGCTCGGTAACACCTAATGCATAAGGAGCAATTTCATATGGATTGAAGAAAAACTTTAATCCCTTTTTTGTGATTAAAAAATTATTATTCAGTCTGAACCCGTTTTCATCAAACCAAAAGCCGGCTTCTTGAAGGTCTTCATCCGGTTTAAGTTGCTTAACTTGTCTAAAGTTTCTTTCACCTATTTTATTAATTTCATTTTCAAATCCATCGCTCAGAATTTCATCTAGTTTTATTTCTTTTCCGTTTTCAAGATTAATATTTGAAAATGTTGTTGAAGTATTAGGATGAGCGCCGCCGTAAAATGAGTATTCGAAAAATTCCACAGCAAATATTCCAAGTGTATCTGTTTCTACTTTAATATTTCTCTCTAAACCGTAGCCAACCCGCATATCGGGAATTTCAATTCTTATGGATTTATAGTTTTCAATTAATGAATCACGCAACTCTTCTAAAGATTTATATCCTGTTTCACCCACTGTTGCCGAAAGAATAAAATCCTTTACTTTTTTTTCGATGGAATCTTTTATTTCCGGTGATGTGTCGTCGGCTAATTCAATAGTTTTAATTTTTACTTCAACACATTCAAAATCAATTGTATCGCAATTTCCGTATTGAAAATTTTGCTCGTCATATTTATAAGATATTTTCGAGTAATCTTTTGTCTGTGAACATGAGGCGATTATTATAAAAGCAATCATCAATGAACAAATAAATTTCATTTTCATATTATCTTCTCCTTATACATGTTGAAATAGCTTAATCATTTTTTCGAAGTAACAAATACAACCGAATTACCCGGCACTAAAATTTCTTTGCCAGTATTTAGATTTATATCTATTTGAGAATCAGGCGATGGAAAACCGCGATCGTCAACTTTTCTATTTGTTTCGTTATATAAATACTTATAAAATCTATACGTTTTCTCACCGTCAATTTTGATTGAGAACGCGGCTGTGTCGCTTCCAACATTAACGAGGCAAAACGACCATGCGTTATTGTTACCATTTTTGCTCTTTGAAGCAAGCGCTCTCAATTGTATTGATCTCGGGCGGAGTCTGTAAATTTCGCTACCGGGTTGAAACAATTTTGTTAATAACGACCATGTATAAAACCACGGTCGCAATTGCATTCCGTTCTTTTTGTCTTTCCATAATCCCCACTGAAATTCCGGATGAGAATTATCATCAAGCATCCACGCAAGTACTGCTGTTGCACCGGAATGCAGAGCTTGAATTGCAAAGTCCATCATAAACACGCCGTAATAATAATTGTCAATTTCCAAACTAATATTTGCAGATTGGCCATCGCGCATGCCGGCTTCGGTTACGAAAAATTGTTTTCTATCTATATTAACATCTATTGATTTTGCATAATCCCAAAGTTCTTTTAACTCGGTATTCACTTCGCCGATTATTGTTTTTTCTTTCCATGCGTAAAGATGGGCATCGTAAATATCTACTGCGAAACGTGCTTCATCAACTGTGTCAAAAAACCATTCCCTGTTATTACTTTGACCCGGTGCAACAAGTTTTACCTTCTTGTTCAATCCCTTATCAATCAAAACATTATAGACATTTTCGAAACCGTTGCGCCATCTTTCAAAATTACCCACTTCATAATTCGGTTCGTTTACAAGCGAAAAATATTTTATACAGGTAAATTCTTTTTTGTTGATAAGATAATCAAGATATGTTCCGATAACTTCGGCGTATAAACTATCGTCTGTTTTAGTTATTCCGTCAACTGCAAGCCAATCAACTTCAACACCCCAATCGGTCAACAAAACTTCAATGTTGTTTTGTTTACAAAAGTTAAGATGCCTGTACAATGCATTCATGTCATCGTTATCCCAATCGTAACCAGTGGATTCGCTAAAACACCATTTTGTCTGCATCATAATTCTAACAATAGGAATATCCATCCATTTAATACGCTCGCCAATAATCTGAAAATCCTTTTGCGTTACGCCGTTTTCGTTGTACGCGCGTGAATCCCACTCAACACCAAATCCCGTAAAATTTTCGATTGGTTTAGAGCTTTGATCCAGAACTAAATTGAATACTTCTCTATTAGTTTGCGCATTCGTAATTGTAATTAGAAGTATTAATAGAATAATGAATAAACTTTTTACACGGACGTTTTGCATGTAATTACCGAATTTGTTTTTGCGAATATAGTTGATGCAATTTTGGAAATGAAATCTGATGCGACAAACATAAAATAATTTGAGTGGAATTATCCATGCGGAAAATACTAAACTTTTGCGCGCGGCACTGTAAATTTAAATGTGCTGCCTTTTTTATGAACGCTTTCAACCCAAATTGTACCGCCGTTCCGTTCAACCATTTCTTTGCAAAGCAGCAGTCCGAACCCGGTGCCGATTTCGTTGTTAGTGCCTCTAGTTGAATGAATCGAATCCGTTTTGAAAAGACGAGGAATTACTTTTTCAGGAATCCCGACACCGGAATCTTCAACCGAAACCGCAACAAATTCCTCGTTGGCAATCATGCTGACTATTATAACACTGTTTTCGTATGAATATTTTATTGCATTTGTTATAAGATTTTGGATTGTTGAATTAAGCATATTTTCATCGGCATGGACAAAAATATTGTAATCAATTTCATTTACAACCGAGATTTGCTTTTTATCCAAACTTACACGCAGAATTTTAATAATGGAATCCGTGAGCGCTTTCAAATCAATTTTTACCGGTTCAAAATTAACTCGGCTGGATTGCAGACGCGACCATTCCAAAAGCCGCACAAGTAAATTGTAAATATTTACCGACGCTTCGCAAATGTTCGTAATTATTTTACGTTTGTCGTCATCACTAAAATTATTATAATCTTCCAGAAGCCATTCGGTATAACCAAGCAATGATTGGAATGGATTTTTTAAATCGTGTGAAATTATCGAGAAAAGTTTATCCTTGGAATTATTAGCTTCTTCAAGTTTTAAAGCGTCGTGCCTAAGCATTTCATTCGCTATTCTTAATTCTTCCGTTCTCTGTTCAACTTCAAGTTCAAGAACTTCATTCCTCTTTCTTTCGGAAACAATCCTAAATTCATATAAGCCGTACATTAAAATTCCAAAAGTAATAATACCAAACAATTTGAACCACCAGGTAGCCCAATACGGCGGATCAATTATAACAGTAATAGACCTGCCTTCTTCATTCCAGATTCCATCGTTGTTGGAGGCTTTAACTTTAAATGTATAAACACCCGGATCGATATTTGTATAATTAGCAATTCGTTTACTGCCGATATAATTCCAGTTTTCATCAAAACCTTCGAGTTTATACGCGTATTTATTTAACTGCGGCGACGCATAATTTAAAGCCGCGAACTCGAACGAAAAAATATTCTGTTTATGCGATAGTTCGATTGTATCGGTTTCAACAATTGATTTGTATAATGTGAAATCTCCGTCTGCATTTTCATCTATTGCAACACGACGGTTAAATAAATGAAAATCTGTAATTACAACCGGCGGAATAAATTTATTTTCCACAATATTGTGCGGATAAAATGAATTGAATCCGTTAATTCCACCGAAGAACATTTTGCCTTGCGAGCTTTTAAAATATGCGTTGAAATTAAATTCATTACTCTGTAATCCGTCGTGAACGTTATAATTTCTTACCATGAATGTCTTACGATTAAACTTACACAAACCGGCGTTTGTACTAAGCCATAGATTATCGGCGCCGTCTTCCAAAATTCCGTAAATCACATTGTTTGACAGCCCCTCTCTTGTAGTGAATCTTTTAAATGTTTTTTTATTCCTATCAAATAAATTCAGACCGTTGCCTGCGGTACCAATCCATAAATTTCCATCCGAGTCTTCAAATATTACCATTACTACATTTGAACTTATACTTTGCTTATCGTCCGGATTAAACATAAATCTCGTAAAAGTGTTTTTAGTTTTGTCGAACAAATTAAGTCCGCCCCGGTCCGTGCCTACCCATAAATTGCCGGAACTGTCTTCGTAAATAGCGATTACAGAATTTGCTCCGATACTATTAGGATTGTCAACATCATGAACTAAATATGAAAATGTATTTTTAGATTTCGAATAAACATTCAACCCGTTTTCTGTTCCAATCCATAAATTACCTTTCCCATCGTCGTACAAAGCTGCAATAACTGCCCCGTTGGTTGAATTATTTTTCCCGGTTAAGTAAGGGATTTGTTCCGCGCGTCCGGTTATAATATTAAACTTTATTAAACCGCCCCCTTCCGTTCCAATCCAAATAATTTCGCCGGGTTTTTCGCGGTCTATACAAAGCGAATAAATGTTTTGATTGAATGCCGAATAACGTGGATCATTTTTGTCTAAATAATATTCGAACCTGTTGGTTTTTGGATCAAATTTATTCAACCCCGAATAACCGCCTATCCAAATGCTGCCGTTTGCATCTTCGCAAAAAGTTCTTATGCTTCTAACTTTAAGAACACCTTTTTTATAAGAAAACAAATCAAAATTGTTTTTTGCAGGATTAATCAAATCAATTCCGTTTCCGTTGGACCCGATCCACAAAACTTTGCTGTTATCAACAAACAAAGAAATTACAGCGCCGGCAGAAATGGTATTTGGCTCTGCTTCATCTGTTTCAAAAACATTTGTATGATTTTTCTTCTTATCATAAATCATCAAACCTTCGCTTGTACCGAAATATATTATACCTTCGCCGTCTTCGGCTGCCGATACTACTCTTTTATACTCAACATTTACACCGCCCAAATAACCAACACTTTCAAATAGATCTTTTTCCCTATTAAGTTTATATATACCTCGGTTTGTACCAATCCATATTTCACCGGTTCTATCAATAAAAATTTTATTAATGTTTCCTTTATCGAAGATGGTTGTATTGTTAACATCATTGCCGTAAATCTTAACAGAGTTGGTTTTTCTTTCTAATTTTAGAACCGTATTTCTATTAGTACCGAGCCAAATATCACCGGATTTTTCCTGTGCTATAGTTTTAATATAATCGCTATTTCCTATGTATTTATATAAATCAATGTGCTCCAAAAATTTATTATCAACATCATATCTTATAACGCCGCATTCAACTCCAAGCCAGATAATATTTTGTTTGTAAACTTTATCGCAGTAAATGGAAAAAGCCCTGTTGTAATTACCTAATGTTTTAGGGCTCTTAAAGTCGTTGAGCGTATAATTTACAAACGATTCGCTTTCTTTTTCATATTTCGAAAAACCTTCCGAATGAGCAATCCACAAGTCGCCTTTTACATCAAGGTCCATCGCCTCAATCCAACTGCCGCCAATACTGTTCTTGTTTTCTCCGTCGTTACGGAATACCTTAAAATTGTATCCGTCAAACCTGTTCAGACCGTCGTGCGTAGCGAACCACATAAATCCTTTTTCATCCTGAAGAATTCCTTTAACAGTTCCCTGCGAAAGTCCGTTATCAATAGAAAGGTGTTCAAAAATAATTTTTTTATTTTGAGCGTTTATCGAGAGGCCAAACAAGCTTAATAATTGAAAGGTCAAAGACGATACAAAGATAAATCTTCTGAAAATCAAATAGGTTCGATTCACTAGAGATACCAAAACCAAGTATTTTACTCAGGGTTTGAAGTCAATTTTTATACCGCAAAAATTAAGCAAATTACTTCCATTGTAAAACAAATTATTTGTAAAAAGGTAACTTTTACAGATGTAGCGGTAATTTATTTTTGATCAATTTTGATATGTGTTAAGTGATAAACTGCAGAGTATTTTAGAGACTTACTAAATGCTTTTTACTAGTTATTTTGGATAATCAATAAAGGCATCAATCTGGTAATTCAATCTCCGTTATTAAAAGTAATACTGCCAGCAAAACGAAAACAGCGTTTTTAATAACCAGTGAAAAATCAAAAGTGCATGAGATAAAACCTCCGAAAAATCCGGTTTCACCCGGCACACCTTGATAAAAACAAAATAATGTATATATGAAAAAGAATAACGACAGCACTGCCGCAACAATTAAGTTTTGTTTTACTTTTATACGAAGCATTAGAAATAAGCCCAATAAAGTTTCAAAAATGGCTATAAATGCTACAAATGCTATAAGCACCAGGGTGGGAAGAGGTAATGCAAGACGCATGCTTTCCAGAATATCGAACGGGTTGTAAAGTTTTGAAATACCCGAAACGACAAATACGGCAACTAAAATATAATATGCGACTTTGTGGAAAATATTAAAAATTAGTCGCGAGTTTACTTCCTTTACATATGGCATTATTTGGATTGGGTTTTGCATGTTGTTTGAAATTATTTGTAGGCAAAATAATGTGCGTAATGTTATCATACATTAGCAATGCTATCATAAATTTTTGAAAAAACTTAAGATTTGAAATACAGCGCGGGAATTATCATGATTATCTCAGATTACTACAGATTCCTTTTTATAATAACAAGTGCTTAAAATTACATAAAATCAAAAAAGGGATTTTCATTTATAACTTGCTTTTCCGCCATATTTTTTTTACGGGACTTGGAATCTAAAGAAAAGATTATTGGATTCTAACTTCTCGCCTCGCTTTCGCGCTGGACAAGCCTTACAGTCGAACCAAGAGAGCGAAGCAGGCCTCGGGAATGACATATGCTTTTACGGGAAAATTGTGATTTTAAAGCTGCACATCTTTTTTATAATAGTACTCAACTGCAAAACGTATAAGATTGTGATAGGTTTTAATACCGAGTTTAGCCATAATTGAAGAACGCGCAACTTCAACAACGCGCTTACCGAGTATTAATTTATCCACAATTTCATCTGTAGTTAATCCCTGCGATAAGCATTTAAGAATTTGAATTTCGCGGTGACTTAAATGTTCAACTTTAGAAACGGAGTCGGTTAAGTCGTTTCTTTCATAAGTTTCTATAATTTTTTTAATATCATCGTCGCTTTTGCCCATAAAATATTTTTCGCCGTCGATAACCGTTTCAATCGCGTTTTTTAATTCGCCTTGCAGAGAGTCTTTGCCAATTAAACCGCTTGCACCTGTTTTAAATGCTTTGTAAATATAATCGTCTGTGTTATGGATGGATAAGAAAATTATTTTTGCTTTAGTGTCTCTCGCAATTATAGATTTTACAGCTTCAAGCCCGTTTACGCGCGGCATAGAAATATCCGTGATTACAATCGCGGGTTTGAACCTAAAATATTTTTCAACAAGCTTTTCGCCGTTATCGGCCTCGGCAACAACGCAAAAATTTGATTCGCTTTCTATCAAAGCAATAATACTTTGCCGCACAATTGTGTGATCATCTGCTACAAGTATTCTAATTCTTTTCATTTTCGGCAATCAACTTTGGAACTTTAATAATAATGTTTGTACCCTCACCCGGCGCTGAATTAATTTTAACGCTGCCGTCAAAATTTTTCAATCTTTCTTTCATGCCGAATAAACCTATACCGTAATTTTTCAAATCCTTTGATTCAAAATACTCTTTCGGAATGCCCTTGCCGTCATCGGAAATCATCATTTCTATTTGATTTTCTCTATTGATTAATTGTATGCTGAATTCGTTTGCCTCGGCGTGTTTCATAATGTTAGTAACGGCTTCCTGTGCAATTCTATATAAGCATAATTCAAGTTCGGGGTCAAATTTTTCTTCCCCGCCGAGAAATGAAAAATATCCTTTAAGCTTTGAATCGCCGGATACTTTATTTACAAGCGTTTGCATCGAATATTTCAAACCGAGATCGTCAATTTCCGCAGGTTTCAGCATGTGTGAAACCTCGCGTATCCTTTTGTAAATCTGCTCAACATCTTTGAACAATTCAATATCGTCAATAATCCTTAGCTTGTTAATTTTCATTTTAAGTAAAACCATTTTCTGTCCGATATCATCGTGCAGTTCCGACGATAATTGCTTTCTTTGTTTTTCAAAACGGCTTTCAAGTCTTTCCGCCAGAGTTCTTAATTTTTCTTTATAGTCTTCAAGTTCAATTTCATATTCGCGCAGCCTTGTAATATCGTTCATATAAATGTGTGCAAATTTATAGCTGTTGTTGCCCCTAACATTTACCAGAAAAATTTTATTTTCTATTTCTTCAATAAAGGATATTTCACCGTTGATTGTTATTAATTCCAGAACATCGTATTTAAATCCCTTTAACAAATCGTTAAGTAAAATTCCGTTCAGTTCTTTTCCTTCGAATAATTTTCTTGTGGCTTCGTTGGTTTGAATTATTTCTCCTTTTATATTGCATCTAATTGAAGGATCGGGATCAAGTTCCGAGAATAGCGCGGTTAATTTAGCTTGTTCTAAAAGTATGTTTTGTTTTTCCTGGTAGAATTTAATACGCATAGGAATTATAACTTTGAAGAATAAAAAAAACATGAAACTCACAATTAAACTTGTGAATAAGAAGGAATATACTATTGGATTACTTACAGATAGCAGCTGGTTTATGTAACTATCAACTTCGTTCATCGTTTTCCGTTTTTACGCATGGCAATATTAACAAAACATTAAAACAAATTCTTTATCTTAAAATGCTTCTGTCTAAACATCCAATCTCAAAATAGCAATCTGTTATTCTACCGTTTTATGGAATCTATAAATAATTCGTTATTGGGTTCTATCTTCCGACATTAGATGACATGAAAGTTTCGCCTGTATTGACAACGTTAAAATGATGCTAATTTTCAAAATGGTTTTTATTTGATGCGTTGGAATAAATCTGGATTAAAAAAGGAAGCGGGTGTGCCGCCCGCTTCCCACGGGGTGCTGCTAGTCGTCCCGGCTCTAATCGGGCGATTAGACGGAACTATAGCTATTTCTCTATATTGCTATAGGAAACTTAACAAAAATTCAATCAACTATCCTTAAGCTGTTCGTGCTCATTTTCCGATAATACTTTCTCGAGATCAAGCAATAATAACAATCTATCTTCAAGTTTCCCAATGGACGTAATGAATTCACGGTTAACATTTCCAACCATTTCCGGTGGAGCTTCAGTTATATCTTTTGTAATTCTTAAAACTTCGTTCACTTCGTCAACAATAAATCCAACCGTTCTGCTGTTTAATTCAATAACTACTATTCGCGTGTTTTTTGTATGATCTTGTTTAGATAAACCCAACTTAATTCTAAGATCAATAACGGGAATTACTCTTCCGCGTAAGTTTATAACACCTTCAACAAACTTGGGCGCATTCGGTACTTTTGTAATAGGAAGCATCTTGATGATTTCCTGAACTTTCAAGATTTCAATTCCAAATTCCTCTTCGCCGATTTTAAAACTAACCAGCTGAAGTAACTCTCCAGAATCTGATTTGATTGTTTCGCTCACTATACTCTCATCAAAATTATTGCGTTAATTTAAATGCTATTCTAACTGTCGTATGGCTGTTCTTTATACTTTCAATTTCCATCGGCAAATTATAAAGATCTGATAATAATTTAACAGTCGCCAACCCTAAACCATTCCCGTTCTGTTCATAATTCTTTCTGCTAATTTGAACGAAGGGCGCGATGCTGCTTAGTTCTTCTTTAGACAAACCGCAGCCGAAATCTTTTACTTCGAGAATAAATTCAAATTCTTCTTTAATTCCATTAATAATAACATTGGAACCTGCTGCTGAAAATTTGAATGCATTATCAGTAAGTTCTTCTATAATAGTAATAAAATGATCATCGAGAATTTTCAAAGGCACATCATCAATAGAAACAACAAGATCGTTTGAACGGCTGTATTCTGCAGCCAACTTCTGTGCTATTATCGAAATGTGATGCTTTGGCGATTCAGTAGTATCGTTTAAATGACTTAAATATTCTTTTTTATTAGCAATGAATAATTCTGCTTCGTTGAATTTAAGAAATTTTTCAATTGTTCTATGAAGTCTTGTGGAAGCTGCTTTTACATTTTTAAGCATGTCCAATACTTCGTTTTTATTAAGATGTTCAAGATCCTCAATCAAAAAATTTGTATAACCGAAAATTGCAACAAGCGGAGTACGCAGTTCATGCGGAATGTATGAAGAAATACTTTTATAAATTTCCTGGAATTTTTTTTCTTTAGCGTATTTCTTCTTTAACTGGGATTCAATTGCTTCAATCAGTTCTTTGGACTTGAAAGGTTTAGTAACATAATCATCGGCGCCGTTAATCATACCGGCTCGAACATCCTGCCTGTCAACTTTGGCAGTTAGGAAAATAAACGGGGTAGTTATTAAATCCGGTTCCTTACGCACTTCCTGCAATAATTTCAAACCGTCGGCGACCGGCATCATAACATCGGAAACAATAATATCGGGAAGTTGTTTTTTAGCAGTTTCAAAACCATGTAATCCGTTCTCAGCTTCAAAGACCTCGTAGCCGTTCATCTTCAAGAGCATCGATATATTCGACAGCATCTCTTTGGAATCTTCAACTACAAGTATCTTGGGCATGAAACCTTCTAATCTTTTTGATGCAATAATCGGGAATTAATTAGATAAAGCTAAAACAAATGAAACAAGCGCAACAATAATTGAATTAACGCAGAAATAGCAGAATAAGCGAGTAGTGGGAGAAGTATTTAGCTAATAGAACTTTAGAATGAAAGCCTGCTTTTAAGTTTTACCGCAAATCTCTGGCTTATATCCAGCGCTTCGCCAACATCTTTTAAGTGAACTTTATATGTTCTGTTAAACCACTTTTCAAGTTTAACAACATATTCAAGATTAATTAATACTCCCCTGTGAATCCTAATAAAATTTTCGGGCGGCAAAACTCTTTCCCATTCTTTTAAAAGTTTTCTCACAAGAATTTTTTTGTTACCAAGTACGTTAACATCAGTGTACGCACCTTCTGCTTTAATAAATTTTATTTCGTTAATTCTGATAAACATTTGTTTATCTCGTAAATCAACAAATATTCGATCTTCATATTTAAATTTATTGTGGCTTTCAGGCTGTTCAAATCTTTTTTCAAATTCACTAATTCTTTTTAACCGTACTTCAATTACCTGCAGTAATTCTTTTGACTTGAATGGTTTTACAATATAATCATCGGCGCCGAAATTCATTCCGGTTCTTAGATCCTGCATATCAGCTTTTGCGGTAAGATAAATGAAAGGTATAGCCGAAGTTTTTTTATTCGAATTTAATTTCTTCTTTAATTCGTAACCGTCTATTTCCGGCATCATAATATCGGAAATAATCATGTCGGGGACATTCTTTTTTGCGAGAGCAAGTCCTTCAACTCCATTTTTAGCAGTAAGCGGTTCATATCCATTAGCTGCTAGTAAATATCTTACATTTGTTAAGATATTTTCATCATCTTCTACAATCAGCACTTTTTTCATTTTTAAACCCCGTGAGTGGGTAACTTAACAGTAAATGTTGTTCCTTCATTTTCTATTGAATTAAAAGTGATTTGCCCTTTTAACAAATCAACCGACCGCTTTGTAATTGCAAGTCCAAGCCCCGTACCCGGTACCGAGCCAATATTTGATGCACGATAGAACGGAGTAAATAATTCACTCCTCGATTCTTCGGGAATACCAACGCCCTCATCTCTGACTTCAAAAATAAAATGATTATCTTTTTTAAACAAATTAATATGAACATTTTTATCAGCCGGAGTATATTTAATTGCATTACTAACTAAGTTTGAAATTATTTGCCTAAATAGTTTTTCATCAATTTTTACGTGCAAAGTTTTAAATTCGGTTTTAAATATAATATTCGGCACATCAATGTAACTGCCGCGGAGGTCCGATACAAGTTGATTAATTAATTCAACAATTTCATGTTCGCCGTACTTAGCTTCAAGTTTGCCCGAATCGGCCCTGTTAATTGTTATTACATCATCCAACAACTCGGTTAGATAATCGACCGATTTGGTAATTTTGGAGTAGTGCGAATTTTTATCATCCCTTGTAAGTTTATCCTCATAGTATTCCAATAATTCCAAAGAAGATAGTATTGTAGAAAGCGGGGTTCTGAATTCGTGGGAAACCATCGATACAAAACGCGACTTCATTTGATTGAGATCCTGAGAATGTTTTAATGCATTACGAATTTCACCTTCGGCTTTTTTCCTAAGGCTAATATCGTGCGCCGCGCCGAGTACCAATTGCTTCCCTTCTATTGTAACGGGATATGTGTTTAACTCAATATTAGCAATGCTTCCGTCCTTGCGTATTATTTCCAATTCCTCCGGTCCCGTCGGAATGTATTCCCTGCTTTTAGAAAGAATGTTTTCGATTATTGATAAATTGCCTTCGCTGAATAATTTTGTTTGAATATGGTTTTTGCCGGTCAATTCTTCCATGGTATATCCGAAAGATATTTCCGCTTCTTTGTTCCCGTCAATAAAAACACCGTTATGATCCATCAAAAAATATGCTTCGGGCGCATAATCGAATAAAATTTTTAATCTTTCTTCAGAACTTCTTAATTGACTTTCAACAATCTTTCTTGCAATTGCGCCGCCAATATCACTAGCTAATGTTGATAAAATTGCAATCTCCGATTCACTCCACATGCGTTCATTTTTACAATCGTTAAATCCTATAAAACCCCAGAATTTTCCAAACACCTCTATCGGAACATTTATAATGCATTTTATAGATTCGGATTTTAATATCTTTTCAATTTCTTTTTGAAAATCGGACGCGACACCAACCACCGGTATTCCAGATTGAAGCTGATTTAACATCTTTTTGAAAATTATACTGTCGTTGTAAAGTGATGTTACTTTTGATTTTGGATTCTGAGAAATATTCCAATCATAGATAAGTCTGCATGAAATTAACTCGTCTTCACCCTTACTTTCAAATATATACGCTCTATCCACATCTGCTGCTTTACCTATTGCTTCAAGTGCGTTTTTAATCCTAACATCAAAATCTTCAAGAGTAAATAAGATATTGGAAGCCGACGCAACTCCTTGCAGCAATCTGTCTTTTCTGAACAATTCATTTTCAACATTTTTCATCGCGGTAATATCTCTGCCGAAACTAAAAACGCTTATTAATTGGCCCACTTGATCAAATTCAGGAATAAGAACCCAGTCAATCCAAAGATCATCTTTAATCATGAATTCTGTTCTGCTTTTTACTTTATTTACAAAAACTTTATCAAGAGTTTTTTTCCACACCTTTATGATTTCATTTTTGAAACCGAAAATATCGAGAGGCTGCCCGAGTAATTTTTCTTTTTCAGCATTGGTAATTTTATAAACAGCCGGATTCATATATAATACTTCATGTTTAGAATTAAAACGCATAATCAAATCGTCTGAATTTTCCGCGAGTGCTTTGAATTTCTGTTCGCTTAATCTTAATTCTTCTGTTCTCTGTTCAATTAACTCAGCAAGATGTTCCTGATATTTTTTTAATTCGTTTTCCAGTATTTTTCTATCGGTTATGTCAATCTTAATTCCAAGATACTGTTTGATTTTGCCGCTGGAATTAAAAAGCGGAAAGATGAAAGCCAGTTCCCAAAACAGCTCGCCGTTTTTCTTTTTATTCAGAAGTTCACCGCGCCATTGTTTACCCGCGGAAATTACTTTCCATAAATCATCATAAACCGATTTATCTGTTTCTCCCGATTTCAATATTCGCGGATTTTGCCCCTTAATTTCTTCGAAAGTATACCCGGTCTGCTCAAGGAACCGTGGATTAACGTACTCAATATTGCCGTCAAGATCGGTAATTATCACGGAAGTCGGGCTTTGTTCAATCCCACTTGAAAGTTGTAAAATCAATTCTTCGTCGTTTTTACGCTGTGTTACATCTTTAATGAAGCCTTCAAAATGTTCGCTTGTTTCGTCATGCGTTTTCATAACATATGCAGAAAGTTCAATCCAAATTTTTTCACCATTCTTCTTTTTCCATTCAAGTTCTTTGTCAACTATTGATTTGTTTTTTAACAGGTGCTTAATCAAAAGTTTTCTTTCTTTCTTGTTGAAATACAATTCTTCCATTTTCAAGTTCAACATTTCATCTGAATTGTTGTAACCAAGAATGTTGACAAAAGAATTGTTCACGGTAATTATTTGCCCTTCTGCATCTGATTGAAAAATTCCAACCGGGGCCGTATTGAAAATTGTTCTGTAATTTTTTTCGGATTCGGCGAGCGCATCCGAATACCTTTTCCTCTGAATCGACAAAGCGATTTGGTTTGATATTGTACTTAAAATTTTTTCTTCATCCTCGGAATATGGTTTTCCATCTTCGGTATATTCCTGAACAACGACAGCACCTATAACTTCATCGTCTATTCTTAATGGCACACCAAGCCAGTGGCTCGACATCGAGCCGACAAGCGAAATCCCTTTCTTGCTTTTAAGTTCTTCAAATTTTTCTTTTGATAAAAGAAGACTTTTATTTTCGCGGATAACATAATCCGTTAAACCATGCCCGAGTTTTCTTGGTGATGGATGCAGATCTTTTTCATCAACGAAATAAGCGAATGAAACAGTATCGTCTTTGTCGTCATAAAGTGCGATATAAAAGTTCTCGGCAGAAATTAATTCGCGAACAATAGAATGAATAGTTTGAAATAATCCTTCAAGCGTTGCTGCCGAACTGCTTGCTTCAGAAATCCTAAAGAATGACTGTTGGATTTTTTCTGCATGACGAAGCGGTGTTATATCCGAAAATGTTGTAAATACTTGATGCGGTTGAACTGCGCCGGGCATAAATTCGGGAATCGAATCTACAAGAAGCCATTTATATCCTTTAATCTTCGGATTATAAACGCCCATCATTTTTCCTTTTACCGGGTTTCCTGTTTTAAGCGCTTGCATTGCCGGGTGCTCTTCACCGGGAAAATTAGTACCGTCTTCCTTAATTGCGCGCCAAACTGAATCTTTTGATGATAATTTACGCAGCTGACTTGACGTTAAACCAAGCAATTGTTCCGCGGCAGGATTTGCAGAAATTATTTTCCCATCGCTTGTTTGATAAATAACGCCCTGAGTCATAGTCTCGAATAGAGTTCTGTACCTTGCTTCACTCTGGCGCAGTGCCGTTTCATTCAACTTGCGGTCTGTAATATCCCGGTTTATACTTAGTATAGCCTGATGATTTTTATATTCAATAACCGAAGCTGATATTTCCAATTCTATTTCCGTACCGTCGGATCTATATTGTGTAGTTTCGAATTGGTATCGTATTCCTTCCTTTAAAGTATTGGCTACATGCTTTTTTCCTTGAGAAATATTTTTAGATAAACGCTCTAAGGATAATCCAATAAAATCTTCTTTATCTATGCCGTACATTTCACATGCTGTTTGATTTACATCAAGGACTATTTCCCCTTCGGGTTCAAATATTAATATTGCATCCTGCGCGCTTTCGAATAATCCCCTATAATCTTTTTCTGATTGTTTAATAATTTCTTCGGCATGTTTTCTTTCAGTTATGTCTGTAGTTACTCCTACAAGTCCAACCGGATTATTATTATCGTCATAAATAGTAGAAGTTTTTAGGGAGATTGGAAAAAGTGTCCCATCCTTTTTTCTATTTATTAGTTCGCCTTTCCATCCCTTATCTAAAGTTGAAAGACGTATAGATTCGACTGTATTTTCATGGTACGCAGTTACGATTGAAATATGTTTGCCTAATACTTCCTGGGATGTATATCCGTATGTTTTTTCAAATGATTCATTTACATATAATAAATTATTATCAAGATCGGTAATAGTTACGCAATCGAAAATGTTTTTTATTGCATGGGCAAACAACAAAATTTTTTCTTCAATTTTTTTCCTCTCGGTAATATCTAATGCAATTCCAATTATCGCCGGTAAATCGTTGAAAATAGTTTTTGTAGCTGTAATTTCTGCCCAAGCAACCTCTCCCGATTTTTTAATGAACTTAGCTTCATGTGTTTTGGGAACATGCGATTCATTTAATCTTGCGGACGCAAAATCCTTTAACTTCTCTCTGTATTCAGGATGTATAAATTCCCAAAATTTCATTTTTAGAATTTCGTCGAGTGAGAATCCTGTTTGTTCACTTATAATCTTATTTGCATAAATGATCTCTGCGCCGCGATGAATGAATACCCCGACAGGCGTATTCTCTGCAAGAGTTCTAAAATTTTCTTCGTTCTCTTTTAGTTTTAATTCGATTTTTTTCTTTTCAGTCAAATCCGTTATTAAAAAAACAACAAGGTCGTCTCCTTCATCGCGTTTAATAACAGATGCAGAAATGGATAGTATTTTTTCCGTTCCGTATTTGTCATGAAAAGTAAATTCGGCTTGGTGAATAACTCCGCGTTTTAATATTTCTTCAATCAGTTTAGTTAACGAATCTTCATATTTATCATAATGTTTTAGATTTTCAATCCCGAGCCGGTTTATTTCTTCCATTGTAAAACCGGTTATTGCTGCCATGCGGTCGTTCCAAACGTTAATTCTAATGTTTGGAAAATGTTCTATTCCGGATACGGTAAAAATTCCTTCAGCGGCAGATTCAATAATCAATTTTCGGAGATTGCTTTCACGTTCTAACTGAAGCTGAACTTTTTTTCTTTCGGTATTATCGTGAAAAACTAAAACCACACCTTGAATGTTACCTTTTTCATCTTTAATTGGAGCGGCTGAATCAAGTATGGATTTTTTTTCACCGTCTTTTGAGATTAGATTTGTATGATTGGATAGATAGACTATTTCACCGGTTCGTAAAACAATGTTTACCGGGTTTTCAACATCTTCGCCTGTGTATTCGTTTTCAATTTTAAAAACATCGGTTAGATCCAAATCAACAGCAAAATCAAATTTCCATCCGGTCATTTTTTCTGCAACCGCATTCATAAAATTTATTTTGCCGTTGGCATCGGTAACAATTACGGCGTCGCCGATACTCGCTAAAGTAATTTGAAGCCAGTTTTTAGTTACTTTTAATTCTTTTTCAATCCGGCTTTTATTAAGAGCCATTTCAATTGTGTTGTGTAAATCACGTTCTTGAATTGGTTTTGATAAATAACCGAAAGGATTGGTAAGTTTTGCTTTTTCCAGTGTAGCTTGGTCGACATAGGCCGTAAGATAGATTATTGGAATGTCTGTTCTTTTATTTATCTCTTCGGCGGTTTGAATTCCGTTGATATTACCTTTAATCATTATGTCCATCAGGACAAGATCGGGACGCTTATTTTCAACTAACAATATAGCTTGTTCGCCTGACGGCGCTTTTCCGCAAACTTCGTAACCGTATTTTTCTAAACGCGCTTCAATATCAAGAGCAATTAAACTCTCATCTTCTACAATTAGGATTTTTGGTTTACTCATAAATCCCCCGCATTAAACAGTAACCGGAAATAAAATATCAAATGATGCACTGGTTTTATTCTCAGAAATAATCTTTCCATTTAACTGCCGAACCAAACTTTCAAGTATTCGCAGCCACGGTGAATTTGATAATTGAATAATGCAGCAATAGAATTCCTTGCCATTATTTTTCATAGCTAATAAATATTTGTTACTTTCGTTTTTCAAACCTGCACTTATAAGAACTATTTATTTTAGTGAATACATGCTTCATTGAACTAGTAATTAACTCATTTAATATTAACCCGCACAGGATTGCTTTGTTAATATCCAAATAAATTTTTTATACTGCCACTACTAAAGCAATATTTTTTTACCTCATTTGATAATTCCTCGGATACTACAGCAAATTCTTATCTATATACTTGGCAATCAGATATACTGGAATCACCTGTTTAATTAATCTTTTCATGAAAGAAAACCAAGTGAATGGTAGGTATGGAATGTAAATGTGTTTGTAACTTGTAATAAGGAAAATCGAAAAAAACGGATCTATACTATTCTTCGTTTCTATTTAAATTAATTACCGGCTTAACAATTGGGAATGTTAGAGATATTTTTGTGCCCATTCTTTTTTCACTTTGGATATGAAATTCTCCGCCCATCAACCTTGTTAATTTATATGCAAGGGTTAAGCCTAACCCGGCACCTTCATAGTTTCTTGAATAACCAATTTCCTCTTCTTGAGTAAAAGGTTCCAAAATTTTTTTAAGTTGAGCTTTATTAATTCCATCGCCCGAATCCGAAATAACAATTTCGGCTTTCTTACCTATAACCCGCGAAAGTAAAACAACCTCGCCGGCTTTTGTATATTTTATAGAATTTTCAATCAAGGATTGCACAATTCTCTCAAGTTTTACCCAATCGGCATTTATATACAACCCGCCCTTTTCGAAAACGAGATAAAAATTTAACCCTTTCTTCTTTGCTTCGTCAATTTTTTTATTATGAACCGATCGCAAAATTTTATTACAATCAATAACTTCTTTCTCAATTGATATTTCGCCCGCCTCAATTTCCGAAACTTCAACAATGTTATTAAATAGATTTAAGATGCGATTAAGAACATCTTTTAGCGAGCTCGTAATTTCATTCACAGTTTCAAAATCACCTTCTTTGGCGGCATCCGCAATAATTTCGGAGTACCCCATTATTGCGTTTGCCGGGGTACGGATTTCGTGCGACATGTTTTCAAGAAAAGTTGTCTTAAGCAAATTCAAATGCAATTCTTTTTCATATGCTTTTTTCAACTGCTGTTCATAAACAGTGCGTTCGGTATCGTCGTTTAAAGCGATAATGTACAACCTTTCATTTTCTAGATTATCTTCTATCTCGGTCATCTTTGCTTTATAATGTCTTTTCTCTTTTGATTCGAATTCGAAATTAATATCAAAGCTTGTTTCTTCCGGTAATCTTTCAACGGCTTCGTAAATTTGTGCGGTCAGCTCTTTTTCCAAAATACTTTCTATATTTTTCTTTTGCGATATGGACCTATCGATTTCAAAAACTTTCGAGAAATTATCGTTGGCATCAAGAAATACCAATTTATTTTTTTGCTTTGAAACTATCAGCAATAAATCCGAAATATTGTTTATAATTGATTTAAGCCGTCTTTCGGATTTTTTTATAATCCTGTTCTTATGAACATAATGAGTAATGTCGTGCGCGCTTAAAATAAAAGACCATGATTGGTTATCATCTCTTCCAATTGGATTAAGAATCAAATCGAGGAATGAAATATTTTTATCACCGTCTTCATAGGAAATGGACCCGCTCCATTTTTTACTTTCGCGGATTGCTCTTTCCATTCTGCTAATATCTTCATGACCAAGATGTAACGAAAATACAGCCGATAATGAATTATTATAAATTACATCTAAAGAAAGGTCCAATATTTTTTCGAACGCCAAAGTTGCGTATGTAATTTTACCGTTATTATCCGCTACCAGCACAGGAATATTACTGTATTCAAGTGCTTGATGAAGACTGTTGATTCTGCTTTCTAAATTTACTTTTTGTTGAACAGTATTGAATACGAGCAAAATAAATTCAGAATTAGCTACAAGTATTCTTTCGGCAGAAAGTTGAAGACTTGTCAAATTACGGCTCGGCAAAAATAATTCCATGCTTAGGTTTGAATAATTGCTGTTGAACAATCCCTGCACAGCATTTTCCAGATCGGGAACAGAATCAATTTCGCTTATTCTATTTCCTTCTTTCAGACCAAAGATATCACTAAAGCTTTTGTTAACAAAAACAAGGGTGTTCGATTTATCAATAATTGCTATGGAACTTGAATCCGGCAAGGCACTGAGAGTTTTAAATTCCGCTAAGGATTCAAAACTTTTTTCGCGATTTAAATCTTTATAATCAACAAACTTCAACATTTTCCAATCTTAAGGTTTCAAAAGGATTGCTACTATTTATAAGATTCACCCGCTCTATTATTTTTTGCGATGTAAGCTTTTCCGCAAAAACCAGGAGTGCGTATAATATTTTTTGAAATTCCGATTTTAATTCCGGGATTAGATCTTCATAAAGTCCGTATGATACTTTATTCCCCGACGAGCCGATTTCTCCGGTACGTGTTAAGAAATCCAAACGGGAGAACAAAACTCCCAGCGAATTTAGTTTTAAATTTTCCGGGTTTTCATTTTCCGAAATTGAAAACGGGAAACTAAAAAGAAGCGTAATGTCTTTATTGCCGATATTCTTTTTAACGTCAAAATATACTTTGTGCAAGTGGACAAGTAGTTTCAAATCAATTGTCATTTTAAACAGGTAATCCAAAACAGAAAAACTAATTAGTATTTTATCTTTATCGTTAGCGTTAATGGATTGCACTTTCCAATTTAATCTTGTGAGATATTTAAAAGCGGGAGAAATTAATATAGAATCATTGCTTACATCGGAACCCATGTAAGCACGATGTTTAGCGCTCAGCCGATAATCTTTTTTTATATCGCTGTGCTCTGTATTTGTCGATATGTTCACAATCCCTTGTAGCATTACAATCCTCCATTATATTATCGAAGGATTTTGGCGAAACTTTAATCAAAAACGATTAATTATCCGAGCTTAATCATTTTTTGATTATCGGCATAATTAATCACTTCAGGATTGCGCAAATGGATAAGGTTGTTTACGAGATGCCTAATTCTCTCAATTGATTTATTAATTAAAGTTAAATCATCGATAAATTTTTGCTGATTTGAAGAAGATAATTCGTCTTCGAGATTTTTTAATGAAACCACCAAACTACTGAGCGGGTTATTAATTTCATGGCCGATAGTACATGCCATTTCAACAATTGCTTTAGTATGTTCCACACTTCTTAATTCGGCTTGCAAATTATGAACCCGAATTCCGGTTCTAATTCTTGCAAGTAATTCCTGGTTTTCTATTGGCTTGCTTAAAAAATCATCCGCACCGATATCTAAACCGCGTATTTTATCATTTAAAGAAGAACGTGCAGTTAGAATTATATAATAAATTAACTTAGTTTCTTCATTGGATTTGATGTGATTGCAAAGTTCTATTCCATCCATAATCGGCATTGTCCAATCGGCAAGAATAACTTTGGGCATAAATGTTTTAATTAATTCCAACGCTTCTTTGCCGTTGGATGTAGTTTCTACTTCGTAATCATTCTTCGTTAAAAGTTTGTTAAGAATGAACCGAGTGTCTTTCTCGTCTTCAACGATTAATATTTTGTCTTTTTCACTCAATTGAGCATCACATTTTCTAGTTTAGAAATAAAATTATTTATATCTGTAATTGGTTTCGATATTAATCCTTGCGCTTTACTTTTTTCCAACAGATCATCTTTAATTGCAACACCGGAATAAGCAGTAACAAGAATAATTGGAATATGTGAAAACAACACATTGTTTTTTAAATATTGTGAAATCATAAGTCCGTCAACTCTCTCGCCGTTCATCTCTGCTCTTTTCAAATTGATATCCATAATAATTAATGAATACTCACTGCTTGTTAAAACATCTTCAAGTTCGTGGGCTTGATCGGTAACATAAGGATTATAACCTGCTCTCTTCAAGATTAAGTTATAAAATTCCTTGCTGAATGGATCGTCTTCAACAACTAAAATGTTTTTCATCTTATTCCAAGTATTTAATTATGATACTAATTCTTCTGTTTACAACGCTGAAAGGATCTGCGGGGTCGCGCAATCTTTTATCCGCGTATCCTCTAATTTCGTCAATCTGTTTTTCGGAAACACCGCCGCTTGCCAAAGCTCTTTTAGCAGAGTTGGCCCGCTCGGCGCTTAAATCAAAATTATCGTAATTTTTTAACTGTCCGATATATTTCCTCGAATCAGTATGTCCTTCAACAACTATAATATTAGGCAGTTTTTGTAGATCGGCAGCAATTGTTTTAAGAATTCCTTCTGCTTCCATATTAAGCTGTGAACTTCCAATTGCAAAAAAAACATTGTTGGCCGATTCGAGCAATTCAATTTTTAATCCCTCTTTAACCATTGTAATTTCAATTTGATCGGAAAGCTTCGCGAAGGAAGGATTTTTGCTTAACTCCTCGGTAATTTTTCCTTTCATTTCTTCAAATTGTTTTTGCTGTCTTTCCATCTGGGCTTTTTTAGCTTCAAGATCAAGATTGATAATTTCATTTCTGGCACCGGGTTTACTACCGCTTTTCATATCGAAACCGGCCGGGTCCCTGAAATAACCTGCAACAGCTTCTTTGACTTCTTCGCTTTGACCAAGAACCCAAAGAACAATAAATAGAGCCATCATAGCTGTAACAAAATCGGCGTAGGCAACTTTCCATGCACCACCGTGATGGCCGTGATGTCCTTTCTTCTTTTTCTTAGATACTAAAACCGGTTGTTCGTTGTGATCAGCCATGATTAAGCTTTTTTACCCCTAATGAAATTTTCAAGTTCGGAGAATGAAGGCCTATCATCAGAAAAAATTGTTCTACGTGCCATTTCAACCGCTATAATCGGCGGATTACCTTTTGCATATGCAACTATACACGCTTTTATTGTTTCCAAATATCTTATTTGTCCTTCAATATTGTGTTCTATATTTGTAGCAAGAGGATTTACAAATCCGTATGAAAGCAAAATTCCGAGGAATGTACCGACAAGCGCAGCTGCAACGTGATGGCCTACTGCTTCGGCTCCTTCATTAATAGCGCTCATCGTAACAATAATACCAAGTACCGCAGCAACAATTCCGATTCCCGGGAATGCATCTCCAATTTTGGTTAATGTACCTGAAATAGGTTTGCTTTCTAATTCATATGTTTCAATTTCAGTATCAATTAAACTTTCCAACTCATGCGGAGGGACTGCCCCGGAGAGCATTATTTTCATAGTATCGCAAAAGAAACTTGTAGTGAATTCGTTTTCAACAAATTTTTTATTCGTACCAAGTATTTTACTTTCTTTAGGTTTTTCAATGTGTCCTTCAATCGACAACAACCCGTCTCTTTGTGCAACAAGAAAAAGATCATTAAATGATTTTAACAATTCAAGATAATCTTGTTTGCTGTATCCGTGACTCTTCATTGTGCCCATTACGGCTTTAATTATTTTTTTAAGAAGCGCTGGATTTGCCATAATCAACGCACTGCCAACAGTTGTACCGATGATAATAACAAATTCCGCTATTTGAAGAATAAGTAATGGGTTGCCGCCGGCCATAATAAAGCCGCCGAGTACCGCGACAATTACCACAACTATTCCAACTATGACAAGCATTTTTTCTCCTAATTAGAAGTATTGTTTTCCATTTCGTTTACAATCGAAAAAATTAGATTGCATTTCATTTTAATAACATCCCAATCTGCCTTCCCTTCGGATATCATTGTTTCAATTTCGTCACCGATGGTTGTTAATTGCGGATATCTTATAGAACCGCCTGCGCCTTTGATCTCGTGAGCTACTGCTTTTATAAGATCTTCGTTTCGGGATTCGAGACCGTTTATTAAAAATCTTCTTTTCTGCGCAAAACTATTTATAAAATGTTTTCTTAATTGCTGAATAAGATCGTTTGTTTCCAATTCATTGAACTTAGAATTTTTTTCAAGGAAACCAACTTTATCCTTACCGAGCAGTTCAATCATATTTTTAACAATAACTTCTTTTTTAAGCGGCTTGGAAATTATTCGATCAGCGCCGGCTTCAATTACAGTTATTACATTGCTTCTATTTGTATTGCCGCTGATAATTATAACCGGAATGCTTTTTAACGAGTCGATCATTTTAAGTATCTGAAGCATTTTAACGCCGTCAACGTTCGGCATCATTAAATCCAGAAAAATGATATCGGGTTTGTGTTCAATAGATTTTTGAATTCCTTCCATCCCGTCGTCGCAAGTAATAACATCAAAACGATGCTCTTCAAAAAAGGTTTTGAGTGCATGTCTTATAACATTCGAGTCGTCAACGATAAGCACTTTAATATTTCGTTTATTTGTTTCCACTTATTTGCGCACTTTATTGATTTTAAGAGATGAAACGTTTTGCATAGTTTCTTTGCTTCGCTCGGTAGCTTCAATTACGTTTTCTTTAACTTTTTCAAAAATTTCACTTCTGTAAACTTCCACGCTTTTCGGCGCTTCAATTCCGATTTTAACCTGGTTTTCGGCTATACTCAATATTTTTATTGTTATATCCGAACCGATTTTTATTTCTTCATCAATTTTTCTTTTTAGAATAAGCATGTCTGCCTCACTCTTCTACGAAAAGTTTATAGTCGATCACGAAATTATCTTCGTCTAAAATAGTTTGATGACCCGCTTTGTTGTTTTGATCGATATAAATCGGCGCCTTCATATTAACCGTAACTTTAAGAGGGTCGGGGTTAAATGTAACAACGCCGAAACCTTCGTGCAAATCCTTTTGTGGAAAAGTTTCATCTATAAGTCGTAAGGCAATTAACGGGAATGCTATTTCCGGCTGTTCAACCGAATTCAGCCAATGAAACAGTCCGTCCTCCGTTTGGATTAGCAGGTGTTTTTTGAGGTTTTCAAAACCAAATATTCCCGTAGGGAAATTAATAACCGAGTTTTCTTCAAACTCGATTTCACCAAATTGATATGTTGTTATTTTCATATTTATTCTACTTTATTATTACAATGTCTACTCTTCTGTTTTTTGCTCTTCCTTCCAAAGTAGTGTTTTCGGCAATAGGATTATATTCAGCGTAACCGACAACAGTTACTTTTTCGGGATTAAGCTTTTGATCATTTATCAAAAAATATGCTGTACTCAACGCACGCGCAACAGATAAATGCCAATTTGACGGATATAAACCCGACGAAATAGGAATATTATCCGTGTGGCCTTCAACTCTAATATCGTTCGGTAATTCGCGTAAAATAGTTGCAAGCTCACCGAGCACAAGTTTCGAAGTATTATTTATATCCGCTTTGCCCGATGGAAAAAGAATGTTCTCCAAAATATGTATTGTAATTCCTCTTTCATTTTCTTCGAGCGAAACAGATTTCGAATAATTGTGCTGAATAATTACATCATTCAACTTTGCTTTCAAGTTATCAATTCCGGACGAAATTACTTTCATGTTTGCTGAGTTCAAAGCTCCCGGACTAATTGATTCCGTTTTACTTCCAAAAACATTTTCCATTGCGGAAATCATTTTTGAATATTTATTCAAATCTACATTTGAAATTGCATAAAGTATGATAAATAATCCAAGTAAAAGAGTAATAAGATCGGCATATGTAATCAGATACCTATCTTTATCGGCTTCTTCGTGGAACAGGTTGTCTTCTTCTTTTAAATACCTGCCATTACCAGCTGCTCTTTTTGAGGAAGCATGCTTATTAGCCTTGCCCGTAAAATCGAGGGAATTTCTCCGCTCTGCAGTGCTAATACTCCCTCCAAAGATATTTCCATCATATGTCTTTCTTCCAAGTGACATTGTTTTAATCTATCGCCTATCGGCAGCCAAAATAAATTTGCGGATAAAACTCCCCACAAAGTTGCTATGAATGCGGTGGCAATGTTTTTTATTAAAAGATTCGGGTCAGAACCCGCGTTTGCTAATGTCATTATCAATGCCATAACGGTACCAAGAATTCCCATTGTCGGCGCGTACCCGCCCATCTTGCTGAAAATAAAAATTTTAGAACTATGGCGGTCCTGCATTGCTTTCATTTCTAAAAGTGCAAGGTTTTCCAAAACATCACTATCTGTACCGTCAACTGCAAATCTTACTATCTTTTGCGTAAAAGGATATTCAAATGAATCAATTTCTTTTTCTATCGAAAGCAAACCTTCTTTACGCGCTTTGACAGATAATCTAAAATAATTTTCAATCAACCTATGTAGATTGTATGATTTTGGGAAATAGGCAAGTTTAATTAAGTGAAAAATATTTTTGACCTGCTCGAAACCGAAGCCGATAATAACCGCAGCAAATGTTCCGCCGAAAACAATAATTAAAGGTGCTGCGAGAAACAAACTGCGTAATGAGCCTCCCTCAATTAAAAATGCCCCGAATATGGATAGCATTCCAAGTATAAATCCGTTTACACTTCCAATCTTTTTTATCATATATAATCAACAAGGGATTTCGGTAAAATCATTGCGGACATTTTGTAAGAAAGCTGAAGCATATAATCTTGATTTTGCAAATCAATAATAGCTTCTGCAACATCCACCTCGTTTTCTTTTGCCGCAAGATTAATTAATAATTCTTTTTGATTGTTCAGTAATTCTTCAGTGTTGCTTAACTGGTTTAAAGTATTACCCGCACTGGCAAGTTTATCAAGAATGTGAAGATTAAAATCGTTTATTACTTTTTTATCTTCTGTCGTAGGCTTAATTCCGTTTCTTAAATTGTTGCGCAGAGTAATCAAGAAATTAAATATGTCGCGCTTTTGATTAGCTTCGAATGTAAACGCTTCTGCCGTGGCGCCTTCTTTTGTACCAAGAAAATCAATGGTAAAGTCAATGTTATCCGAAGTTGAAACAACACGCAGTGTTTTATTTTCCGAACCGTTTATAGTTGCTATCTTTCCGGTAGTTGCGTTAAAAATAACTTCCGACGCAGAAGGTGAAGTGTAAACAGTAGTTGCGCCATCCATAATATTGTAAGTTAAATCGTAAGTATTAGCCGCGGTTTTGGTATAAGTTAAATTCAAATCGAACTCATTGCCTTGAGAATCGTAAACTTTTGTAGTGGCGTTTACAGTTCCACCCATAGCCGTTGCCGAATCAATCGTTCCGTTTTGCTTAATTATTGTTCCGAAAAGTTCTGTGCCGGTAACATTCAATGTTTGAGTTGTGGTTGAATTTATTTTTACTTTTTGTTTACCGGAATTGTCGGCAACTAAAAGAGAAACCGAATTGCCGTCGCTGCTTAAGCCGTAAGGATTACTTGAATAATCTGTTCCGCCAAAAACATATTTACCGCTGAACTCGTTGTTGGCATTTGATAAAATTGAATTTAAAATTGAATCTATCTTATCAGCATATGCCGACATTGCTTCATTTTTCGATTCATCGCTAACTTCGGTAAGCATAATAAGTGCATCTGAAATTTGGCTTTGAATTGATTCCATCGCATTTATTGATTCCTGTACAAATGTCTTTGATTCCTGTACATTGGAAATAAATGTTTCGGCATCGGCAACTTTTTTATTTATCGATAATAGCTTTGCAATACCAACAGGTGAATCCGAAGGAGCCAAGATTTTTTGCTGCGTGGAAATATGCTTATTCAGATTAGATATTTTGTTTTTAATATCGTTAATGCTGTTTAGATAATTTTTACTCATCATTGCGTCGGATATTCTCATAGCTTACACCATATTTATTAGTGTTTCAATCATTTCGTCTGCTACTTGTATTACTTTTGCTGAAGCTTGATATGCTCGTTGAAAGATTAGAATATTTGTCATCTCTTCATCTACCGAAACACCTGAATAGGAAGCTTTTTGCGATTGCAGTTGATCAAGCACAAGTTTATTTGAATCCATTAAACCGTCAACCGTAACCTTATCATTTCCAATTTTACTTATTAGACTCGCATATTTTTCGGAGAACGAAAGTCCATCTATAATTTTTTTATCGGCAAGTTCACCGAGTTTGATAGCAATTTCGCTGTTACCTGCCGTCCCGTCTGCAGATACAGCTATTAAACGCGGGTCAGCAACAAGATCTTCATTAATCTTTAAAATGCCGTTTTCGTATCCGTCAAAAAACTTTATGTTACTTCGTAAAGGATCAGTATATGTATAACCGGTTTGATGTATTGCATTAACAGATTCAACAAGCTTATTTACAATTGAATTTAATTCGTTTGTATACGACGGAATTGTGTTGTTATAAATTTCCGCAAGTGCGTTAATTTCTCCGCCCGTCATCTTAGCGGTTTTTTGATCCAAAGCTGAAATTAATTTTAACTTATCTTGATCAACCGAGAAACCGAACTCAACCGCGTATGAAGCGTCGACCGCAAATACTCCTCCGATAGAAACGTTAGCAATATTATTTGTGTCGTGAGAAACGCTGATATTTACAATTTTACTTAAGTCGTCAATAGCTTTATCTCTTTGGTCCAATAAATCGTTGGGATCATCGCCGATAGAAGTGGCTTCAAAAATACGTGCATTAAATGATTGAATACTTTTTAAAAGTTTATTTATGTTCGATACTTGTTCCCTGAAATCATTAACCATATCCGATCTTACAATATCAAGATCGCTGTTCAATCCTTGTACTTTAGTAGCAATATTTTGGGCAGCATTTATAACACTATTTCTTAATGGAATTGAATTCGGAGTAGCAGAAAGTTCATGCCACGAATTAAAGAATTTATCCAGAACGCCAGATAAACCAAGTTCGCCGGGTTCGGCAAATACCTGCTCTACCTGCGAAAGTATCGTAGATTGTTTTTCCTGATCGGAATATTTTTGATTGTAATTAATTATTTGTCTATCGAGAAGCATATCTCTTGCACGGGATATTTGTGAAATCTTAACCCCGGTTCCCCACATAAAACCATTAACTTTTTCAGGTACATCGCTTACCAGTTCAACGCGTTGGCGCGAATAATCCGGATTGGAAGCATTGGATATATTATGCGATGTTAAATCCAACGCACGCTGGTAAATAGCCAAGCTTCTTCGCGATATGTCAAATACTCTGCTTATCGACATTATACTTTTCTATCCAATATAGCTTTATGTTTGTTTGCAAAGAGTTCGTTAATTAATGAACGGTTAAATGAACGTGCTTGTTCGGTCAAATACCTGTTTTGCAAATTCAACAAGTTAACATTCCCAAGCAGAACACCAAGCGTATTATTCCTTTGCAGAAGTTCTTCGTAAAGATTGTTTTCAATTTTACCGTATGCTGCCGATAGAAAATCACCGAACTTATTACTATTTATATTAAGAGATAATTCCTTCGATACTGCATCCAAAACATTAACTCTTTTTTTATGTATTGTTTGAAGTTCCGCAATAAATCTTTCTTCGTCTTTAACGGCGGACTCGATTCGTTCAAAACTGTTCTCAATAAGAGCCCTTTGTTTTTTGAATGCGGCTTCCCTCAATTGATCCAAAACGGAAAGCAGTTCATCCATTATTTCCAATAATTCATTCTTTTTCATTTTTTAACCGTTGAAATAATTTAAGTAACCTTTAATTCGAGTAATGTAATTTTTTGTTTCTTCAAATGGCGGTACTCCGTTATGTTTATTAACAGCGCCGGGTCCCGCGTTATATGCCGCTAAAGAAAGTTCCAAATCCCCATCATATTGTCGAAGCATTTTGGATAAATATTTAGCCCCGCCCATTATATTTTGCTGGGGATCAAAAGAATTTTCCACGCCTAATTCATTGGCGGTGGAATCCATCAATTGCATTAAACCTTTAGCGCCAGCCGATGAAACTGCTTTTGAATTTGCGGCCGATTCGGCAAGTATTACCGATTTAAGAATTTTTTCATCAACACCAAATTCATTTGATGCTTTGTTGATAATACTATCGAAATAATCCAAACGTTTTAACGATTCATAAGACGGTTTAATGTTGTTTACTTTTTCAGTATCAATTTTATAATCAATTTTTTCCGGCGATACTTGTTTTGATTTATCCAATGAATTTAAACTTTCATAAAAAATTGCAGGGTCCAACTCTTCATTTGTCATTTTCTGATAAAGCATCTGCGCGATTCCAACGCCTTTGCCCTTGGTCATTTGTTTTGCAAGTTCTGTCTCAAATACAGTATCAAGAACATCACCGCCGTAGCTTTCATCGCCGAACATTCCCTCGGTTGTTTTGGTCATGCTTTTAATCATCATGCCTGTCATAAGCGATTCAAAATCTTTCGCGGTTTTAGCAATTTTTAATTTCTGTTCTGGCGATAAATTTCTTTTTACCGAGGTAGCAGAAATATGCTTTTCCGGATTCGTTATTTTAAGTGTTACTTCGCTCATGTTGCTCACATAATAATTAATTCGGCCATTAATGCGCCGGCTTCTTTTAATGCCTGGAAAATTGCGATGATATCCTTCGGCGCAACTTTTAATGAATTTAACGCAGCTGCTACTTCCTGAACATTTGAAGCCTTTTCAATAGCAATCGTTTTTGTAGAATCTTGTTGAGCATAAGGAATTAAGTTATTAAATATTTCCGTAGTACCTCTCGAAAAGGCACCCGGTTGAGATATAATCGGGTTAGATCTAATTGTAATGTTCAAACTTCCGTGCGTAATTGAAACCGGTTGAATAACAACATTGCTGCCGGAAACTACCGTACCGGTTCTTTCGTTAAGAACAACTTTTGCTTCAATATCTGTGTCAACTGTCAGCGCCTCAAGCTCCGCTAAAAAACTAACAACGTCTTCGGCTCTTTCCTGCGGAATTTGAACCGATACTTCGGAAGCGTCAAGTGCCTTAGCAATGCTGTTCCCGAATTTCGTATTTATAGCATTAGAAACATTATTGGATGTTTGCATATCCGGGTCTTTAAGAAAAATTCTTATATCCTGGGCATATTCTGTGCTTTGTTGAATTGGAGTTCTAATAATGCCGCCGTAAGGTATTCTACCTGCAAGTGCATGATTTTTTACAATTCTATTTCCGGTTGGAGTTGAATAATCGTATCCGCCGATTGAAATTGGTCCTTGTGCAAAACCATAAACCGTACCGTTCATTCCTGAAATCGGCGTCATCAATAATGTACCGCCGTTCAAACTTTTTGCATCGCCCATAGACGAAACGATAACATCGAATTTGGAACCTGGTTTTAAGTATGAATTAAGAGTTGCGGTAACCATTACGGCCGCGACGTTTTTAGTTTTTAAATCCGTCTGCGGAACTGTAATTCCAAACCTTTTTAGCATACTTGTAATTGATTGAATTGTAAATTCCGATCTATAAGTATCTCCCGTTCCGGCTAATCCAACAATCAATCCGTATCCGATAACCTGTTCGGAAAATTCTCCTTCGAGGAAAGCTATATCTTTAATTCTTTGCGCCTTAGTTTGAATTGAAGCAAAGAATACTATTGCAAGAATTATTAGAAATACTTTTTTGTTAAACATAAATCACCTTAAAATAACCAGTGAAACAATTTCGTTAACCAGCCCGGTTTCTGTGCGCTGTCTATCAACCCATTTCCTTCCATTGTAATTTCAGCTTCTGAAATATTGTACGACAACACTGAATTATCAGCGTTTATATCCGAAGAACGAACGACACCTTTAATATAGATTAACTGCTCTTCGCCGTTGATAGAAATTTTTCGGCTTCCTTTAATCATCAAATTTCCGTTCGCTAAAACAGAATCGATTGTTGCGCTGACCTTTGTTCTTATCATTCCGGTTGTACGTGTTGAACCTGCTCCTCTAAAATCATTACCGGTTCCCAGAGTTAAATCGACATTTGGAATATTGCTTGTACCGACCGCACCGCTTGCGCCGAGCGATAAATCACTTGATCTGCTCGATGAAGTCTGCGCGTCGTTTGAAGCTTGAGATGCTTCAACAACAATTATAGTAATAGCATCGCCGACTCTGCTCGCTTTTTGATCAGAGAAAAGAGAGCTGAACGAATTCTGCCGCATATCCTGTCCAAATGTTTGAACAGATATAATTGTAATTATTGCTAAAATTATTTTCGATTTCATATTCTACTCTTCGATTAAAACTTTTTTATTTTCCAGCACTCTTGCTGTAAATTGTTTGTTGTCCGCGGTTCTTATTTTTATTCTATCGTTAACTCCGCCGTCTTCGCGCGCAAAAGCTTGAACGGTTATAAGAATTGAACCGGCATCTTTAATAGCCGTTAGTTTATCGCCCGTGAAAACTACCGGCACATCTTCAATTTCTTCTTCAATTAAAACAGAACCCGGATTAAGTAATATTCTATTTCTTAATGATTTAATATCCGCAGAACTCTCAACGGGTTTTCCTCTTAAAGCTGCAACGTCAACCAACTTCATTTCAAACATTGTTTCATTTAAGTCCGTCTTTGGTTTTATTGATTGCGCAGCAACGAGCACATATTTATAAAGTTTAACTCTAACCGATATAAACGACGACGAACTGTTGTTTGTATTTGAAGTTCGTACGGGAATGTAAACCATATCTCTATTTAAACTGAATTCTTTTTCCTCTCTTAATTCAATTTCGCCGGAAGTTTTTGGCGAACTCAAAATTTTATACTCGAACTTCTCGTAAGCCGATAAATACTTGTTCAAATAATCACGAACTTGTTTATCAAGCGAACCGCCGTTATGAAAAAGAGACAATATTAATAGAAGCAATTTCATTTTATTATGCTCTCTTAAGATTGTTTGCCATTGTCATCATGTCTTCAACTGTTTTTACGGTTTTGGAATTGATTTCATATGCACGTTGAGCCGCAATCATAGCAATCATTTCTTCAACTATATCAACGTTGGAAGCTTCAAGATAACCCTGTTGAATTTCTCCAAAGCCGTTGCTGCCGGGCGTTCCGTAAATTGGTGCACCGGAAGCAGGAGTTTCCGTATATAAATTATTTCCTATCGCTTCAAGTCCGCCGGGATTCATAAATCTTACAAGCTGAAGTGTGTCGAGCGCTACTACACTGCCGTCTAATTGTCTTACTTCTACTGCGCCGTCGCGGTTAACTATCAATTCCATAGAATCTTCATTCAACGTAATATCGGGTTCAATGTAATAACCGGATGGCGTAACAAGCTTGCCTTCGGAATTAACTTTTAACGCACCGTCGCGCGTGTAAGCATAAGTGCCGTCGGCTTTGCGCACCTGGAAAAATCCGTCACCTTGAATAGCAAGGTCCATATTGTTGTTTGTAGGAAGTATATCTCCCTGGTTAAATATTTTTTGTGTTGATGTGGGTTGTACGCCGTTACCAACTTGAATTTTATTTATTGCCGATTGGTTGGATGCGTTGGATGCCGCCGGGAGAGTATTAACAGGAATTTCCTGGTACATTAAATCCTGGAATTCGGCTTTGTTCTTTTTAAAACCATTGGTGTTGATATTCGCAATATTGTTGGATATAACTTCGATATTCAACTGTTGCGCATACATACCCGATGCAGCCGATCTTAATGCTCTTGTTGACATTTATTCCTCCTTAACCCGCACTTGCGGTATTTCTTTACTTATTAAACTTTTCCGATTTCGTTTGCTTTTTCCAGACTTGCATCGAAATAAGAAACTACTCTTTGGGCTGATTCGTAATTCTTACTTACTTTAATCATTTCCTGCATTTCCTCAATAGCGCTAACATTAGAACTTTCAATAAATCCCTGCGATACGCTGAAGTCGCCTTCACCGGCAGCAGAATGAATATCATCTTCCAAATAAAAATTTGACGAAGAAAGTTTTTTTAGTAACTCTTTGTTTTCAATTTTAGCAATCAGCAAAGTATCAACTTCAACATTGCCAACTCTTATCTCGCCGTTTTTTGAAATTGTAATTGTTTGGTCTTTATCAAGCATATTTTCTTTAATATTAATTTCTCCGCGTTGGCCTAAAACTTTAAGTCCTTCTTCGTTTACAAGATAACCTTCATCATCTATTCCGAATTTTCCATTCCGCGAATACAGCAATTGATCTTCTTTCTGTAGGACAAAAAATACATCGCCGTTAAGTGCAAAGTTCAATGGATTGGATGTAGGAACAATTTCTCCTTGATTAAAATCTGTGTACTCGCGCATCGATGGCTTTTCAATGTCATCAAGTATCTGGTAAAATGCCGCGTCCTTTTTGTAACCTATTGTATTTAGATTAGCGAGATTGTTTGAAATTACGGCAATACTTTTGCTGCTTTTTTCCAAACTGCGGGCAGCAGATGTAATTCCTTCTATCATGCAAAACTCCTTTGTCCGCCGTACTGAACTTCATGAGCACGGATACGCGTGGCAAGTAAAATCTCCTCTTTTCCTATCTGAGATTTTTTTGCCGCCGCCGTTACTTTTGAATCTTCGTTTAGCACTACCGAGGTTAAAGTTAAGCGGGTACGAATTTCTTTTAATCTCGGATCGATTTCTTTAATAAACTTTTCTTCGCGCATCAACTTTATATTCTTTTTAAAACGATTGTTCTTATCGGTCAAATTTCTTTTAGCTCTTCTGATTCTAAGCCAGACAAGAGCAGCCGCAGTTGCTGTTAACATTATTACCGCTTTAACAACAAACGAGCTGCTAATACTCAATAACGAATCATTATTTTCTAAAACCTTTTTTACTTCAGTCTTTACCGGGACCGGTTTTTCAACAATTAAGACAGGAGCGTTATTTTTCTTTTTAGCTTCTTCAATTTGTTGTTGAACTAACATATGTACGCTGCCGGCTTCATCGCTTTGAGCTTTTAAAACCTGCGATGCACAAATGATAATCGTAGAGAATAATAGCAAACAGATTTTTATGGACTTGTTCTTCATACCATATTCCTCTTTAGCGGAAAAACAAACGTCAATGACGAACCGCTTTCCATCGATGTTTCCATCATAGTTTTGCCTTCATGCTTAATGATGAATCTGGATAATATCATCAAGCTTAAATCGCGCGTAGGATTTTTTTCAAAATTGACTAACAGCGGCAGGTAATCTGTTGTAGCAACTTTTAGTACAATAATATTATTCTGCTGCCTTGTTTGAACGAGAATGCCGCCGCTTGTTTGCGGTTGTGATTTTAATAACGTAAACAAGCTTATAAGAAATTGATTGAGTTCGTTTGTGCTGCTCAAAATAGTCGGCAGACCGTCTTCAAGATCCAGTATGCATTCGTAATTCATCTGTTTAAAAGATGGATTGACAACTTCATAATAATCTTCGATAATATCATTCAGGCAAAAAGCTTCAAGATTTTGTTGAACATTAGTTGTTTGTGCAAATTTCACCAATGGGTGAAGTATTGCTTTTACTTTATCAATTTGTTCTTTGATATTGTCGATAATTTCATATTCGCTTTCGGGAACGCTTAAACGCAATAAATCTGCGCTGCTTAAAATTACCTGCAGCGGTGAAAAAATATGTTCGACTACTCCGTATGTAAGTTCTCCGATTGCCGAAAGTTTAAAGTCGTTTGATAATTTTGATTGATATGTGTGTAATTCTTCAACTGTAGTTTTTAAATTTTGTTTTAGAGCCAGAGAATCAATTTTATTAACAGCCATCCTCAGCATTATATTAATCAACTGGAATTCCAGCAAATGATCTTTAAATGAAGGAAGAGTAGTTAGAATAGTTAATGCGCCTCTGTAATCTTTATTTTCCGGTATCGGGATAATAATATGATTTTCCAAGCGGTTGTCGATCAGACTTCTTTTGGAAGTTTGAACAATCGTCAATTTACCGGTTGCAAATGCGGTAGCAAGCAAACCGTTTCTATAAGCGCGCTCAATAAATTCTTTTGTTTCGGTTGATGCAAAATTTGCTACCGGAAGCAGCCTGCTTTTTTCATCATTAAAAAAGAAAATTGCCGTATCGCGTGTATCAACAAATTTGCTGATTGTAGTGTTAAACGAATTCAAAACCTGCTGAACTGTTGTATAGTACTGAATTCTTTTTTCAAACGAATAAAGCGATTGAAAATAGTTTAAATACTTTTCGCCAAGTTCTGTCTGCGTTTTGGCAAACTGTATTGTTGGCTGAACCGGTTTAGATTTCGCTGTTCTTCCGTTAGCGCGGCTGATAAGCGTATCGACAAAAGGTTCAAATAAATGAGTATCTTCTTTGTGCAGTTTCAAACTTTAATCCCCACTGTTGCTGCTTGTTCAATTAATGTGATTCGATATTCATTAATAAAATCGTCAACGGCTTCGCGGCTGTTGAATTTGAGTATTTTAATAATTTCTTCGTCAAGCTTAAGATCTTTTTCCCACTTAAAACTTCCTTCGAGCATTGAATTAATCAAGTAATCCGACAAATGAATAATTGAGGAAAGATAATTTCCATTAGCAGATTTGCTTGGATTATGATGATTCAACACCGCGTCGCATGTTGTATCGGGTATATTCCATTTTTCAAGTAAAAATTTTCCAACTTCCTGGTGATCCATTCCGATCACTTCTCTTTCATAATCAAGCAGAGTAAATGTTTCGTCTTTGGAAAGTTCTGATATTTCAACAAAACTGCTGTGAAGGTATCTGTGCATAATAGAAATACCTATATCGTGGACGAAGCCGGCAACAAAAGCTTGTCCGCTGTCTATATAACCCAAATCTTCCGCAATTTTTTTAGCAAGCACACCGGTTAAAAACGAATGAGCAAAAAATTCATTTTGATCCAGGTATTCGTCCGTTTTGTTTTTAAATAACTCGAACATCATCAGCGACCAAACAATATTTTGAAGTTCACTGAAGCCGAGAACCATTACCGCAAAATCGATTGATGTTACTTTGCGCTGAAGTCCGTAAAACGGAGAGTTTGCAATCGATAGTATTTTAAGAACCAAACTTTGATCCTTTACGATTTCGCGTGAAAGGTCGTGGTTCGAAACACGGTCGCTGCCCAATAAGCGCAGTATCTCTTTAAGAGTTGTCGGCATACTCGGCAGATTGTGAATGTTTTCAAGAATCAACTCTGTTCTTTTTCGTTTTTCCGGTAAAGGTATTGAAGTTGTTGTTGTCATGGTTTATATACCTATTGATTCATAGTCTGTTTTAAAAAGTGATTCATAATTTTCTATTAATTTATCTAGATAAGATTTGGTGCCAAGATTAAGAATCGAAACAATATTTTCATCGAGTTGAAATCCGGAATCCCAAAGATAATTTCCGACACCAACGCGGTTTGTCATATAATCCGCAAAATGGACAACCGCAGTTAAATTTTTCCATTCTTCTGTTAAAGAAGGCGTATGATGAAACGCAATTGCATCGCCCAAAGATTGAGGTAAATTCCATCTTTCAGCAAGAATTCTTCCAACATCTTGATGAGTCATGCCGAGAACCTGTTCTTCCGCTTCGAGATAAGGGATACTTGTTTCCTTAACCAATGTGTTTATCTGTTTAAATTCTTTATTGAAATATCTTTGAATAACCGAAATGCCGAGGTCGTGCAGTAAACCGGCGGTAAATGCTTCGGCTGTTTTCGATAATCCCAAATCATCTGCAATTTTTTTAGCTCCTAAAGCCGTAGATAAGGAATGAATCCAAAACGATTTTCTGTTCCAATCATCTTTATCTTTGCTGCTGAATGCTTCTATCATTGAAAGAGCGATAACAATATTTTTAATCTGCTCGAATCCAAGAACAACAATTGCGAATTCTATAGTCGAAACTTTGCGCGGTAAACCGTACAAAGGCGAATTTGCCACAGTAAGAATCTTTGCAGTTAATCCCTGGTCCTTGCTGATTATTTTTCCCAATTCATTTGTGCTTGTCATCGGGTTATCCAAAAGTTTTGTTACTTCGAACATTACTATTGGAATAGATGGAAGATTGCGGATACTGTTTAAATATCTTTTTTTATTTCCGAGTTCATCGGTAGTGTTTTTAAGAGTTTCAAGCATATAGTTTTGTTAATTTTTTCTTTAACGATTCAATTATTTTTGTATGGACTTGCGAAACACGCGAAACGGTAACACCTATTACCTTCGCAATTTCCGCGTAGTTTAAATTTTCGTAATAATACAGTGTAATAATCAATCTTTCTTTTTCGTCGAGCTGTTTAATTGCTTCAAGCAGTAGTTCTTTTGATTCGAGTTTTTCCGAAGTATCAAGCGGAGTGTCGGATTCATCGGATATAACTTCATACAACTGGCAATTGCTGTCTTCATCAATTGAGTTGTTTAAAGACATTGTTGTGTGATAAAGTTCTTCATCCGTTGTTGTGTAAACTCTCTGTTTGCTTTGGATTTTGCGAAGTTCGTCAATAATTTTTCCCCGGATACGCTGAATAGCATAAGTTTCAAATTTTGTTCCGTATTCAGGGTCAAACCGATCGATTGCCTCGCTCAAACCTTCAATGCCGAATTGGAAATAATCCCGGTCATCAAAAATTTTATTGCTGATGAATTTAGAATTGTGAATAACATAGTGAACAAGATTTGTGTAGGTTAGAATTATCTGCCTCTTAATATCGGGCGATGCTTCGTTTTTATATTGCAGCCAAAGTTGAGTTGTACTCATTTTTTATTTCCCGCTTAAATTTTCTGCTAGTTCGTCTTTCTTTTTGTTGTATAAAGCTTTGTTAATTGATTTTATGACAAGAATGGAAATGAGAGCGAGCATTATTGTTACAAAAACGAAAACTAGAAATGAACGCAGAATAACTTGTTCAACAGGTAAACCGCGCTGGGCGAAGAATATTATTCCTAAAAAGAAAACCAAAAACCCAACTTGTATTACTATTTTGTTCATTGACTATCACTCCCTTTGTGTCATAAAACTCAAAGATTATACCAGAGTGATAAACAGTGATTTAATTTGATAATACTTGAAAAAAGGATGTTTTTGAGGTTTTTATGCTTGGCTGGAATTTAGTGTTTGGTCATTATTAGCCATTTGATGAAATTCATTAATCTTACCCGATAGTTCGAGGATTTGCTCGGCTTCGGGAGACAGGATGTATGAATTTATAAATAGTTTTTGCTCTAATAGACTTTTGCGGATTTCTTCCGAATAGAAAATTGATCCGAGATGAATCAACTCAATATTCAAGAAGTGATTAACCGCGGTTTGAAGTTTTTCAAAGGTATGAAAACCGTCTTCGGAATCTTTGCATTTGTTAATCACAACAGGAAAAATATTTTTTCCGCTGCTCTGGTATAAAAATTTCATTAATACATAAGAATCCATTACTGCAGTAGGTTCGGTAGTAACCACAAAAATATTTTCGTCGCATCTTCTTAATAAATTAATAGCATTTAAATCCGCACCCGCGCCGGTATCGATTAATATAAAATCATAATTGCCGGAAATCTTATTAATATTGTTAAACAAAATTGTGTACTGCGAATCTGATAGCTGCAATAATGCCGATGAACCTGCCTCGCCGAAAATTGCATCAACATTATAAGTAAGATTTGTGATAGTCTCGGAGATTAATTTTTTACCCAAAACAAAATCATTAAGCGTTGATAAAGGATTAACATTCAACATTAAATGAAGATTTGCTAAATTATAATCAAGATCAATAAGCAGAACTTTCTTTTGAAGCCGGGCAAGAGCATAAGCTGTGTTAAGCGCAAGGAATGATTTTCCAGTTCCGCCTTTGCCGGATGTAAAAGAAAATATTTTTTTAGATTGTTCGACGCCGCTGTTTTTATCTAAATACAGCAAGCGCAATTTTTCCGCTTGATCTTTCATTACATTGCCAGCCCGGTATAGATTATTTTAGCAATATATTCCGAATCTGCCGAGATTATGTCGTCCGGAATAACCTGCCCGTTTGTTAAGAACATTATCGGTTTGTTGTAATTCATCGTAATGTTAATAAGATTGCCGTATGTGATTGCTTCGTCGATTTTAGTAAATAAAAACGAACTGTAATTAAATAAACTAAATTTATCCGCGGCATCCATCAACGTTCTTTCCGAACTTGTTGCACTAAGAACAAGCAGCGTATCATCAACCGGAATTTTATCGAGAAACCTTTTGATGTTTTTTAGCTCTTCTTTATTCTTTTGACTTCTTCCTACGGTATCTATAAGGATTAAATCTTTGTTAGCCATTTTCGAAATTAACCCGGGCATATCTTCGGGTTCATAAGCTACCAATAAATCGATATTGCTGATTTCAGAAAATATTCTTAACTGATCGATAGCGCCGAGGCGATAAGTATCAATTGAAATAATGCCTACATCGAGGTTGTGCAGTATTTTAGATATCGCGGCAAGCTTTGCGATACTTGTCGTTTTGCCTACGCCGGTTGGACCAACGAGCGAAACGATTTTTGATTTTTTGCCTTTTGACAATTTGAAATCTGTTGTTGGAATCATTGACGAAAGGCATGAGATTACATAGCTGTCCAGGTTTGAAGTATTCAACAAATTTTTACTTTTTTTCAGCTGGTTAACAACCATCTTAATTAACGGTTTTTGAACTTCGTGATTTATAAGAGTATCAATTACATCTTTCAGATCGTTATCAATAGGTTGTTTTACAACAGTATTTAATTTTGATTTTAGATCCTTTTGTGGAAGCGTAAAAGTGAAAGGGTTTTTAGTTCTTTCCTTCGACAACGAATTCAGCTCATCAACAAACGAAGTAAGAGTCGGGCTATCATTTTTTGTTTGAGGTACATCATGCGTAATTATTTGCGGTTGGCTTTGCGCCGGTGTATTAGTTGTACTTTCGAATTTTTCTGAAGACGATGGAACAAATTCTATTTTCTCTTCCTCAATTCCAGATGTAATTTCGAAAAGCCTTACTACATTATCCAACGATTTTTCCTCAACAACGCGTGTGCTGAGAATTATTGCCTCTGTACCAAGCTCCTTCTTCATTTTTTCAGTGGCTTCTTTAAGTGTTGGCGCTAAATATTTTTTGATTTTCATTTTAATACCTCAATCTTATCAATGAATTCAATTTCTGCTTCCGACGGTAATTCGGAGTATGAAAGTACTACAACATCTTTAAACGATGAGTTGATTAATCTATAGAAATACGGGCGTATTGTTGCCGATGTAATTACAATAGGAATGTAGCCGAAGTTTTTAAACTTCTCCAGCGATTTTGAAATTCCGTTATTCAAAGCGCGAAGCATATCCGGGCTTAAACCCAAAGTATGAACAGCTTCTTTTTGTTCCTGCAAAGAACGGGTAATAATGCTTTCAATTTCTTCGCTTAAAACCGCTGCATGAATAATGCCGTTTGAATCCTTATAAATATTCGCAATTGTATCGCCTATTGAATGACGGGCATATTCCGTAAGCACATCCACGTTTTTTGTAACCCTTGCATAGTCTATTAATGATTCCAAAATTTGAACCATATCTTTAATAGGAATAAACTCGCGCAATAAATTTTGCAAAACTTTCTGAATTGTGCCGAGCGCCAAAACATCAGGGTTTACTTCTTCGATAACCGCGGGGTATTCTGTCTTCAAATTTTCAAGAAGTTTTTTGACTGCCTGGCGCGAAAGTATTTTATCAAAGTTGTGGCGTAATGTTTCCTGCAAGTGAGTTGAAAGAACGGACATCGCATCAACAACTGTGTAACCTAGTAATTCAGCACGATCCTTTTCTTCTTTCGAAATCCAATAAGCAGGCATCCTGAATGCCGGGTCTTCAGTTGGAATTCCTTGAAGCACTTCTTCTATATTGCCGGGATTCATTGCAAGGTAACGGTCCGTGTGTATAATATAATTAGCAACAATGTTGCCTTTTATTTTAATAATATATTCGTTCGGATCAAGTTGTAAATTATCTCGAACCCTGACTGAAGGAACAAGAACGCCATATTCCAAAGCAATATATTTTCTCGTTGAAGCAATCTTCTTAAAAAGTTCGCCGCCTTGGCGTTCATCAACCAAAGTAATAAGTCCATAGCCGATTTCAATTTCTATTGGGTCAACCTGCAAGTATTGTTCAACCTTTTCTTCTGTAGGTTCTTCCGCTTGCATTCCCTCTTCTTCTTTAACTGCAATAGCTTCTTTTTGAGTTTTGCTTGAAAAATAACTTCCCGCTCCAAGAACTGCGCCGATAAGTACAAACGGAATAGTCGGCATACCCGGTACAAAAGCAAAAAGAACAATCATGCCGGAAACGGTACCGAGTACACGCGGATTTGAGAGCAATTGTGTTTTCATTTCGGCATCCAAGGCTCCGCCTGAACTACTGCGTGTTACAACCAAACCTGCGGATGTTGCAATAATCAAAGCAGGTATCTGCGAAACAAGTCCGTCACCAATTGTAAGCATTGTATAATTTTTAAGCGCGTCTGTAAAAGGCATTCCCTTTTGGGCAACGCCAATAATAAAACCTGCAAGAATATTTACGATGTTAATGATAAGTCCTGCAACGGCATCACCTTTTACGAATTTACTCGCTCCGTCCATTGCACCGTAAAATTCAGCTTCGCGTGCAATTAAATCGCGTCGTGAACGCGCATCGGCTTCATTAATTAATCCTGTATTTAAATCCGCATCGATTGCCATTTGTTTGCCGGGCATAGCGTCGAGTGTAAATCTTGCTGCAACTTCCGAAATTCTCATCGAACCTTTTACTATTACAATGAATTGTATAATCACCAATATCATGAAGATGATAAAACCAACAACATAGTTTCCGCTGATAACAAATGTGCCGAACGATTCAATAACTTCGCCGGCATAACCTTCAACTAAAATTAAACGGGATGAACTTATGTTTAACGCGAGTCTGAATAATGTTAAAACCAGCAATAAGCCGGGGAATACCGAAATGTCCAGCGGTGTTTTAATATAAAGTGCAATTACAAGTACAAGTACGGAAAGAGTAATATTAAGCGCGAGGAAAAAATCCAATACGAATGCCGGCAATGGTATAAGCATTAAACCGAGCATCAGTAAAATGCCGAAAGCTAGAATTACGTCGCTATTTTTTTGAATGTTATTCATTAAACAATACTTTTTCTTTTCTTCTTATGGCGGAGACTGAAAATGTAAGCTAGAACTTTTGCAACTGTATGATATAGTGTTTCAGGTATTTCTTCTCCAACTTCGCACATTTTGAAAAGTGTACGTGCAAGTTCTCTATCTTCATGCAGCGGGACATTATGTTCTACTGCAATCTTTTTAATTCTTTGCGCCAATTCATCAACACCTTTAGCAACAACAACCGGCGATGTTTTTTTAGACGGTTCGTATTTAAGCGCAATTGCATAGTGTGTAGGGTTTGTAATTACAACATCAGCCATAGGAATTTCTTTCATCATTCTTCTGCGGGCAGCGGCAAACTGCAAACTTTTAATTTTTCCTTTTACAAGCGGATCACCTTCGGATTGTCTGAATTCTTCTTTAACTTCCTGCTTTGTCATCATCAAATCTTTTTTGTATTTATATCGCTGGTAAGCAAAATCGGCAAAGGCCAACGCGGCAAAAACAAGTGATATTTTCCATAGAAGCCCAACAGCCGAATCCATCATAAACTCAACGATTGCCGGGATTGAAAAATCAGGTAATGAAATGGAATCTAAAATCATACCCTTAACAACCAGGTATGTAAAAAATCCTATCAGAATTAATTTCATTACACTTTTTGCAAGTTCGGTCATCGAGTGTGCGGAGAAAAATATTTTCTTGAGCCCGGCAACAATATTGAATTTATCAAGTTTGAACTCGAGTGCTTTCGTGCTGAATTTAAAACCGACTTGACCGATATTAACAACAAAAGCCATTAAAATAATCGCGCCGAAAACCGGTGCGAGTGTAATGAAGAAGAACAAAGAAACTTTAATGAAATACATTTGCACAACAGATTTATCAAGAGTTAAAACATCGAGAGAAGTAAAAATGTATTTTGAAAGATGTGTAAGTTGATTACCAAGAAATTCGCGTGCGGCAAAGATCATCAACAAACCGGAAGTAAAAACAACAAAAGAGGAAAGTTCAACGCTTCGCGCTACCTGTCCTTTATTGCGGCTTTCTTCAAGCTTCTTCGAAGTCGCTTGTTCGGTTTTCTCTTGTCCTTCTTGATCCGCCATTCTTAAACCATTGCTTTAATTAATTGAAAAAGACTTTCTTCGTAACTTCTTAATAAACTTTTAATAACATAAACGTATGTCGGCACTACCATTGCGAGCAGCGCAAAACCGAGCCCTATCTTTAGCGGTTGTGTAACAAAAAACACCTGCATTTGCGGAATTACTCTTGCAACAATTCCTTCGGCAATATGGATTAGGAAAAAAGATACAAGTACAGGCGCAGCAATTTTAACTGCAATTACAAAAACCGAAGCCGTAAATTTCATCAGTATCTCGAATAAAGATTTCTCAATTATATAATTGCCGAGCGGTACTATTGAGAAAGAAGTGTGGAGCGCACGGATTAAATAATGATGACCGTTAATCAATAAGAAAACAAGCATTGCCATAAAAAAGATTACTTCGCCAACTACGTTATTGCCGGATTCTTCAAAAGGATTTAACAATTGTGCGGCGCTTAAACCAATATCAAAACCAATTAACGAGCCCGCAAATGAAATACCGTAAAAAACCATGTTCAACGCAAAGCCGATTATTAAACCGATTATTACTTCCTTAACTACGTTTGAAACTAAAAACCATGTTCCGAATTCAACATTAATTTTTGTTTTATCAACTGTACTAAAAATTACATATGCAATAACAAAGGCGATAAAAATTTTTGGTATCGCGGGAAATGCACTGTGGCTAAAAAGCGGCGCCGACATAAACGCCGATAATATTCTAACGAATATTAACAGTAGTATAACAAAATCGGTTACGAGTATTGTACTCATTTGCCCAGTGTTACCATTAAGTTGAACATTTTTAAAGTGATGCTTATCATTTTATCCATAATCCAGGGTATAAGAAAAATTATTGTTGCCGCCGTAAATAAAATTTTCGGTACAAAGGTCAACGTCATTTCCTGAATTGATGTTGCAGCTTGAAATATTGATATTATTATACCAACGATTAGCGATACAGCAAGTACCGGCAATAATATTATGAATGTCGTATAAAAAACTTCGGTTAATACTTCTATAATTAATTCTTCCGTCATGCCCCAAAACTCCTTACAACTGAACCAACTATTAAATTCCATCCGTCAACCAGGATGAAAAGTAAAATTTTAAATGGAAGAGAAATCATCATGGGCGGAATCATCATCATACCCATCGATAATAAAATACTTGATACAATCATATCAACCATTATAAACGGGATAAACAAAAAGAACCCCATAATAAAACCTGTTCGCAGTTCGCTAAGTGCAAATGCCGGTACTAAAATATATGTAGGCAAATCTGTTCTGCTTTTAGGACGTTCAATTGTTGCCATCCCTAAAAACAATTCCAAATCTTCATCGCGCACATGTTTAAACATAAACTCGCGTATCGGTTCAATGCCCTGGTCGTAAGCCTGATCCATTGTAATTTTTCCGTCCATCAACGGTTTAAGCGCGTTGTCATTAACTTTATTCCATGTTGGCGCCATAACAAAAAACGTAATGAAAAGAGCGATACCGGCAAGTAATTGGCCTGGAGGCATTTGCTGCGTACCAAGTGCGTTTTTCAAAAAGTGGAATACAATGATTATTCTTAAATACGCTGTAGTCATAATCATTATTGATGGAGCGAGTGAAAGCACCGTCATTAATAAAAGTATTTGCAGCGTTGTTGAAACGTCTTCCGGATTATCCGAACTCTTTATATCGAGCCCGATACTTGGTAATGGTATTTTTGTCGATTGCTGCGCCGAAATTTCACCGGAACAAACCAACAATAATAAAATCAACGCCGCGGAATAAATATATTTTTTCATCTGAAATTAAGATTCTTTTTAAGTACATCCATAAAATTTTCTTTACCTCTTGATTCGAAAGTGATTTCATCTTCGGGACTAACATCAAATTCTTTTAAGAGGTTGATAGAGCTATCACTAATGCCGAGTACAAGAAGCCGGTCTTTAACCTTTATAATCGAAATGTATTTTTTGGGAAGTATCATTTTGGAAGACATCACTTTTACATCAACACCTAAACTCGCGTTGTTCTTTGCCTTGAATGAATATTTTCTAACATACCAAAGCACTCCGCCGAGAAGAGCTGTAATTAAAAGCAGGGGTAATAACATTCTAATTATATCGAAGAATGACATCAATAAATTCCTTTTAATCTTTCTGAAGTATCGCTTAGATTAATAATTCTTATACCGAAATGTTTATCAATAACCACAACTTCGCCTTCGGCAATTTTTTTATTGTTAACAAAAATATCTACGGGTTCGCTTGCCAGTTTATCAAGTTCAATAACATAACCGCGTTCAAGTTCAAGAATATCTTTAATCTGCATTTTTGTTCTGCCCAACTCGATAAAAACATTAAGCTGCAGATCGCGTAAAAGATTCAAGCGGTCGTTGGAAATATTGCTTTTTGAAGTAGCTTCGTCGAACTCTTCAAATTCCGCTTTTTCTGCAACAATATTCATTTCCATTTCTGCGGAATTGTCAAGATTATCGAGATTATCTTCAAACTGCTCGTTTTGATTTAGATCGTCCATGTTCATATCCAAAATAATTTATCCTTTATGTACTTATTTTAATTCTTGTTCGGAAAGAATTTCTCTTCTGCTGATTTTTACTGCTTTCTTTTTATTCACAACACCAGGTCTGCCGTAAAACAAAGTTTTATTTCCGAATTTTACAATGCTTTCATCGCTAATTTTATTATCAAGTTTAATGATATCGCCTTTTTGAAGTTCTATTAATTCATTTACAGTAATAGATGACTGGCCAAAAACTACCGAGACGGGCAACTCTGTTTTGAATAAACTATTCGTAAGAATTTCTTTTGAGGTTGTACCGTGGTATTTAGTCGGTCTTAAAGATGAAAGTTTTTGCGAAGATAGTTTTGCAAGTATAGCATCGAATGCAAAGGTAGCGTAGCATAAATTCATCATGTAGGATCTTTCGCCGATTAATACTTCGAAAGAAATTAAAAGTACCGATTCGTTGGGTGATGTTATTTGTGCAAAATCTATATCCGGTTCAAAACGGTCGATTGCAAAGTCCATCTTTTCAATTGTAGCCCAACCCTTTTTCAAATCGAGCATTATCTTTTCGGTAACAACATTCAATACTTTCTGCTCAATCGGAGTGATTATATTTGATTGCTTTGATCCGACTCCGTTTCCACCAAGTAAGCGATCAACAAGTGTTAAGGCAAATTCCGGACTTAATTCAAGAATTCCTTTTATATCGGAACTTTTGATATCAAAAGTAAATAAGCAAGCAGGATTGGATACCGATAAAATGTATTCGGAATAATAAAGTTGGTCGACACCGCTTACGTTAATTGTAACAATTGATTGCAATTTTGAAACAAGAAAAGACGCGAAATTTTCCGCAAACACTTCATGAATGTTTTTAATTGTGCGTAATTGGTTCTTGGAAATTCTATTGGGAAGGCGGAAATCGAAAAGTACTGCTTCTCTTTTGGATTCCATTACCTCAGGCTGCTCTTCAACTCCGCTTTTTACATTATTAAGCAGCGCATCAATTTCTTGTTGTGATAATACTTCAGCCATAGTTTAATTTATTATGTATTTACTGAAATAAACTTTGTTGACTTTTATCTGCGGCAAATTTGTATTCAGTTTTTTTGAAATCTCGGTACGCAGAGTGTCTTTATACAAAGTATTGTTTAGTTGATTAATTGTTTTGCTGGACAGAACGGATATTATCAAATCTTTTACAACAATTTCTTTTTCTTTTATTTCTTTTTCGGCTTCCTGCGTCGCAAGATCAAATGCTATAGAGGTAAGCAGTAATTGATCGCCGTTTGTACCTGCAGGATTCACAATTACATCATCAACAGAATAAAGATATTTGCCAATTGTTGCCGCTTCTTTTTTTGCAGGTTTCGATGCCGCATCTTTAGTTTTTTGTTCTGTTGTTTGCTCTGCGGCAGGCTGCAATTCGGAATTGCCCTGAACCTTATTCAACAAAATATTGGCTGTAACGAAATAAACCACTATTAATTGCAGAATAAATAAAGGAAGTCCGAAGAGGATAATTTTCATATTTATTCCGCCTTTTTTGAGTTCGGGAATTTCAACTGCTTGTTTTTCGGGGTTTGTGTTTTCTTCTTCCATTTGAACTATAATTTTTTTTTACTTTATTAATTCAATCAATGTGCCATCAAAAAAATCACAAAAACGTTAAAAAAGCAGACTTTTAGGAATTAGAAGTGGTTAATATTATTCAGTTGCCTGAATTCGAAGTGCTACAAATTTGTGCCCCGTGCCTCTGCGGGTTTACCACAGAGGCACAGATTCACAAGGAATACTATCTGATTAAGTTTGTTATTTCCTGAAGTAAATTATCCGCAGTTGTAACAACACGTGCATTTGCCTGGAATCCTCTTTGTGATACTATCATTCTCGTAAACTCTTCCGACAAATCAACGTTTGATTGTTCGAGAGCACCAGATTGAATTGTAGTAACAGAGTTTTCCCCGGGAGTGTCTATTCTTGGATCACCTGAGTTTGCAGCAACGTTGTACATATTATCGCCAACACTAACAAGACCATTTAAGTTTGCAAAAGTTGCAACCATTATTTGAGCTAATGTTCTTGAATTACCGTTTGAAAAAATACCGATAATCTTTCCATATTGATCAATGTTAAGATTTGACAATGCTGCAGAAGCAGAACCATTTTGCGACAAAGCTGCAATTTGTGATGATAAGTTTGTTTGTGTTACACCTGATGTTCCGGTACCGAAATCAAGATCCATAATTTGAGCTTCTGCACCGCTGGATGGAGTAAAAGTAATTTTGGGAACTGGAGGAGTTGATGTAACCTGGCTGCCTGCCTGCCAAACACTTTGAATTGTACCGTTGGCATTAAAGATCATCTCGCCGTAAGCGTTCGAACCTAACGTTCCACTTGTTGTTGGGATTGATGATTTCCAGCTCCACCTGTTGTTATCAATGTGTGAAAATTCTAAAGATAAAATATGAGGATTTCCTAATGAGTCGAATATTGTTACTGAACCTAAAACCGGTTCTGGGGTTTCACCTTTATCTATTCTTGATATTACATTATTGTCCGCTACTAAATTACTCAAAGAAGAAAAATTTAATTTGTAATCTAATTTCTCTGTCGAATCCGTAATTGTTTCCTGATTAGTTGTACATACACCTGTTGTAGCATCAAAAGCCAAAAGATAACTACCGGTAATAGGTGTTGTTAATGCAGCCCCTGTTTCGTCTCTAATTTCATAATGGTAAGTCCACGCGCCTGTTGCTGGAGCAACTGCAGTTGCTTCGGTATAATAACTCCACAATTGGTATTCCTGTCCATCTTTGTTGTAGATTGAAGAAACATTGTAAGTTGTTGGATCAGCAGCATTGAAAGCTGCACCTGGATATGTCTGAGCAGCTGCAGGACTTTCGCGTTTTAAATTACCGACTAATTCAACCGTATCTGTTCTAATTGTTGTTGAACTACTTTGCAAATTTCCGCCCCATTTAGCTTCTGTTGTTTTAACAGCGGGTAATCTTAAGTTTTTATCAATAACAATATCCTGCAATGTTGTACCGGCAGGAATATCACCCAAACCGTTTGCAACTTTACCTTGAACTACGGCGCCGTTTTGAGGATTAACTAATTTTCCGTCCGCATCAAAAATGTAAGCGCCAGCTCTAGAGTACAATTGTTGACCGTTGCTTTTAAGAACAAACAATCCTTGTCCTTGTAAAGCTAAGTCAGTTGTAATGCCTGTTCTTTCAAATGTACCTTGATTCCAGTTACGGTCGATAGAATTAACTTTCATACCAAGACCAACCTGGAAAGAGTTTGTACCGCCCGTTCCATCTGATGGGTTTGTGCCTGCTTTAACAAACTGATTGAATGTATCGCTGAATGTAACTCGCGATCCTTTAAAACCGATTGTGTTTACGTTTGCGATATTGTTGCCGATTACGTCCATCATTGATTGGTGATTGCGTAAACCGGATACACCTGCGAATAGTGAATTAAGAAGTGCCATTTTAACCTCCTGGGTTCTTTTGTGGTTCAGCGTCAGTCAGTCGGCTGAACCAGCCTGCCGGCAGGCAGGCATGAGCGTCCTTTGAAGGTCCCGCTCTATTTGTTATTAGTTAATTAATTTTTATGCGAACACAACACTGTCTATGTTCGTGAACACATTTTCATTTTCTTTATTTACCTGCATCGCCGTAACTACTGTTTTGTTGGGTATGTTGACAATCAATGCAGTATCGTCAACCATTACAAGAGAATCTTTTGAACCTTTCATTTCTGCACGCTCTACCGCGGCTTGAATTTTCGACATCTCATTTTCCGAAAACTGAATGTTGCGAGATTCAAGACGTTTTAGAGCATGACTCGAGAATTTTATTTTCTCAAGTTCTTGCGTGAATATATCGCCAAACGATCCTGCGGTTTTTGTAACCCGGTTCGTTTGAAAATTATCACGTTCGATAATCGGAACGAAGGGAACTCTAATTCCGTTTATCTCTGCCATTTCTGCTCCTTTATTTTAATTTCCTTTAACAATTTCAACTATATCGGATAAACTATATTCTCCGCCGTCAACAACAAGCAAAGTACCGTTTTCACCAAATCTTACACCTTCGATTGTTCCGTACTTAAATAATGCAACACTCATCTCTTCATTTGTTGAAGCACTATGTGCTTCAATTTTTGCTGTATATGAACCAGCCGGCAATTTTGCACCATTATTATCGGTAAAATCCCAGGAAAGTTTATTCTCACCTTCAGCCAATTCTGCATTATCTATAGTTCTTACTAAAGTGCCTTTAGAGTCGTAAATATTTATTTTACAATCGCTGGCATAAGAAGGTAAATTATAACTTAAATCTATTTGTTCCTGACCTGAGTATTTAATGGAACTCGCTGAAACTTTTACATCGTTGCCAACCAATGTTGCTATTAAAGTATTATTTATTGATTGTGTTAAATAATAATTGGATTCCATGCTTTGAGATACTGAGTCGTTCAAATTTGTAAGTTGTTCTAAAGAACTGAATTGCGCCAACTGTGCAGCATATTCGGTTCCGTCCATTGGATTTAGAGGATCTTGATTTTTTAATTGTGCAATCATCAATTTTAAAAACGCATCTTTATCCATTGTAGAATTTCCGCTGACAGTTGAAGCCTGCGTATTATAAGTTGAATTGCTGAATAAACTATCAATACTGTTTGTCATTTCATCTCCTTAAGCAATATAATCGTAAGTGTTATAGCCAAGATTTTTTACTTTTACCGGATTTGGTAAATCGCTGATTACAAGCTTTTTGTCTGTTCCGCCGTCTTTACGTTTCATTTTTCCATGCGGAGTTGATTTATCTTCCGAATTGTTTACGGAGACATTCAATGATGCAAGTTGAATTCCGCTCTGGTTTAGAGATGTTTTCAAACTGTCAGCTTGTGTTAAAATCATTTGACGGATTGAATCGCTTGCAACATTAATTTTTGCGGAAACTGATTTATCGGTTATATCAAGACTAACTTTTACCGCTCCCAATTCTTCAGGATAAAGATTGATTGTTACGGCTTTTCTTTCACCGCTTTTAATGATATTCTCAATTTCATTCATCAATCTCGATTGTTCAACAAGTTTTACCGAGTCCTTTATTTCCTTTCCTATATGTTCAGTCTTGCTAACATTTGCAAATATTTTTTCAAAGTTATTCTGCTGTTGACTATCCGGCTTCTGTTTATCTGTTTCATTGTTCGAAGTAACGGTTTTAGAGGTTTTTTCTTTAGCCGAAAGTACTCCGTTTAATTCCGATTTGCTGCTATTTTCTTTTTCGGTTTGATTTTTTTTGTCGATAATCGAAGCATTTATAGATTGATCTTGTCTTTCAGTTACAATATCTGAAGATGCTGTTGTAATTTTTTGAGAATTGTTGTGCAATTCGGTAGTCTGTTTTTGAATATCTAATTTTTCTTGCTTGCTTCCCGTCTGCTTCGACTGTTTTACTTCACCATCCTTCTCAATCGGTAATTCAGTTGTATCCTGAGTTTGTGCAGCTTTCTCAGAAAATATTCCATTTGCCGATTCAACATTGGTTTTCGAACTTATTTTTGATTTTTCACCATCAGTAATTTCTGTGTTTGTTTTAGTTGCCGTAACATTAACTGAATTATTTTCAACCGGTAATTTTGTTACTTTCGCAACATCGATTGTATTATTTTTTCCCTCATGTCTTGCTGAATCGTTTTCAACGGTAATAACTTCAACCTTAATTTTACCCTCAAAATATTCTTTCGACTCCGGCATTTTATCAACTTTATTTACATTCGATGTAACTTTTTTATCCCCTAATTCTTCGCCGGCGCCATTGTTCTGAAATACTATTTTGTTCTCTGCATTTTCATCCAGCTTAGTTGAGTTTTTCTTCATCATCACAGAATTGTCTGATAAAGAATTCACCGTACCAGATTTAGTTGCATTATTTTTTAAAGCTTCGGATATGGCTGCAGTTTGTTTAATATTTTTTTCTTCTGCATTAAAATTAGGTGCTGCATTAACCGTACTTTCAGTTTTTGCCGAAGAAGATTCCGGTTTTTCCAAATCAGTCGGAATTACGTCTTGCTTTTCACTTATCATTACATCTGTTTTTTCAAGCTTTAAGTCGGGACTAATGTTTTGTGCAATTTGGTTCGATTTAAACTGGTCACTAATTTTTACAAGTACTTTCCCGTTTTGCAAAGGATGCAATTCAATGGAAATATCATTCTGTTTAATCAATAAATATTGCTCATCATTCTTCTCAAGCGAGTTGAGAATTCCGTTGATTTCGGCTACGAATTCACTCAATTCTTTCGATATCTCGATATTACCTTCAATATAATTATTGTCCTTTAGCGCATTACCGGCAAGTATGTTTAGCACAACAGCAAGATCATTATCATCAATTTCGAAATCTTTATTAATTATCGGGGTTGTCTCGTTCTGATTTGTTAAACCTGTTAAATACATCTGCAAACTTTCAAGTAAAACTGAAGGGTCCTCTGAAATCAACTTTTGAATTTCGCTTGTATCCGCACTTATTAAATTTATTTTCATAAGTTTTTCGTACAATTCAACTTCTGCGTCCGAAATAATCAACGAGTTCACATCTGCATCGGTAGTTTGCTGATCAACTTGTCCATTCTTCTCAGTTTGAACATTGATGCCGTTTTGCTCGGTTTTTGATAAAATTACTTTTATTATATCCGAGAATAAATATGTTGTTTTTTGATTTGCGATTCCGCTGCCAAATAATTGGGATTCGCCTTCACTTGGTTTTTGGATGTAAACTGGGTTAAATACCATTATAGTGCCTTTGTTATTCTTATTGCAATTTCGGGATCAAGTTCGGCTAGAATTTTTGCTGCTTTCTTTTTATTCATCTTAAATATCACTTCTCTCGATTCATTATCGGAGTAACTTTGAATTATTTTAGCAGCTTTTTTAGGATCCATCGATTCATATAACTTTGCCGTTTCTTTTGCCCACAAATCAAATTTCTTTTCGTCCATTTTTTTTGATTCGGCAGTAGCAACCGCTTTTAATGAATCTTCTCTTTGAGAATTAGTTTTTATTTCATCAGCCTTGTCTTGGTTATTTTTTTTGCCCTGTTGTTTTTCAAGCAGCGCAATTTTGTTTCGTAAAATACTGAGCGAATCCAGAAGTGACTTATCAACTTCATACTTAACTACGGCAGTATCTTGACCGGCAGTTTCGTTTTCCAAAACAACAGATTCCGATAAATCATCCGCAATCTCTTCTTCAGGTGCTTGTTGTTCAATCTGTTCTGTATTTTCTTCATTAACACTTGCCGCGATTATTTTGGATGCTTGCGGAGATGAGAAATCAAATTTGAAAATGTTGTTGAACGTTGAGTTCATGTAGATTATCGCGGCCGTTACAATCACGAATGCGCCGCCGAATACAATACCGTAAACAAGCTTCTCTTTCATGATTTGTTCCTCGCAAATTTTTGAACCGCAACCTCGTCGATTTTTCCGTTCTCCAGCCTATTTTGTTCAATGTTAAATTTTGCACGCATGTTATCTTCGAGTTTATCAAAAATTTTATGTTCTTTATTTTTTTTCTCGAGTTCAGACATCACAAATTGTTTCTTGATTAACAGTTCCTGCATTTCTTTTTTTGCCGCTTCAATTTTGTTTTCAACTATATGTTCGCTTGATTTCTTAAACTGTATCAAGGAAATCTTCATGTTTTTTTCCGCAAAACTTTTTTTTAACTCTTCCAATTCGTTAAACAGATTATCCGTTTTTTCCTGGAGTTCTTTAATCTCCAATTCAACTTCGGCCAATTCTTTTTCGGTTTTTTTCTTTAGCTGCTCTTTAACTTTCTTAACCGCATCGAATTTATAAACAAAAGCCGCCATTGTTTTATCCTAATGAAACTTCTATTATATCGTGTAATTTTTTAACAGTATCGGCATACAAAGATTTTTCTTTCATATCCTGCTTTATAAACGAGCGCAGTGAGCCAATCTTTGAAAGCGCATGATCTATTTGCGGATTACTTCCTTTTACATATGCGCCAATATTAATTAAATCTTCCGCTTCGTTATATGTTGAAAGTACTTCGCTGAAAGTCATTGCACGGTTGCGGTGATCTTGCGTAACAACATCGGGCATTACACGGCTTACACTTTGCAAAATATCTATTGCCGGGTATTGTCCCCGGTTCGCAAGTTTTCTCGATAATACGATATGACCGTCAAGAATCGAACGTACTGCATCGGCTATCGGCTCAGTCATATCATCGCCGTCTACGAGTACTGTATAAAATCCTGTGATTGAACCTTTATCCGTGGTTCCCGCTCTTTCCAAAAGTTTTGGCAGCATTGCAAATACCGATGGTGTATATCCTTTTGTAGTTGGCGGCTCACCGACAGTTAAGCCAATTTCACGTTGAGCCATCGCGAAGCGAGTTACGGAATCCATCATAAGAACTACGTTCATTCCGAGATCGCGGAAGTATTCCGCTATTGTCGTTCCGATATACGCGCCTTTCATTCTTATCAGAGCAGATTTATCACTTGTTGCGACAACAACAACAGATTTTTTCAAACCTTCTTCGCCTAAATCTTTTTCAATAAATTCCCGTACTTCCCTGCCGCGTTCACCAATTAAAGTAATCACATTAACATCTGCGTTTGTATTTCTCGCTATCATTCCAAGCGTAACACTTTTACCAACGCCGCTGCCTGCAAATATTCCAACTCTTTGACCTTTACCTACAGTTAACAATCCGTCAATTGCACGCACGCCGGTTTGAAGCGGCGATTGAATTCTTTTTCTTGTTAAAGGATTTGGCGGTTCTCTATAAATATTACGAATGGAAGAATATTTGATTTCGCCTTTTCCATCTATTGGGTTTCCCAATCCGTCAATTACCCTTCCGAGTAACCCGTTTCCAACGGGAATAGCAAAACTTTCTCCCGAAGCAATAATTTCACATGCGGGAGAAATCTTGTGAACTTCTCCCAATGCGATTGATAGGACTTTACCGTTCTTAAATCCTACCACTTCGGATTTACAAACTTCGTTGCCTTTATTATCTACAACTCTGCATACTTCATCCAATGCCACATTTGGTCCAGTTGAAACAATCACCAACCCGGTAACATCCGTAACCTTGCCGTTTACCTTAATAATATCGGCATTCTCGATAACCGGTTTACATCTTTCCAAAATATTAGTTGGCATTTTCCGAACCGTTAATTAAAACTTTTTGATCTAAAATTTTTTTCAATTCTTTTAATTGTGTACTTATTCTCGCGTCAACATTGCCAATATCGGTTTCTATCAAACATCCGCCTGCGTCTATTGTATCATCGGCTTCAAATTTTATTTTAGAATAAGAAGCATCGTTTAACAAACTTTTACTTTCATTATTAAGATTGTTCAAATCGGTTGAATTAAGTTTTATTATAACACTGTTTGCGCCTAGAACTTTTTTCATCGACTCGCTAAGTATTTGATTGATCGCGGAATGTCTTTCGACTGAATCTCTAACGATCTTTTCAGCAACTACAAAAGCTAATTCACAAACTACTTTATCGAATGAATCGTCGTATTCGGTAAGTTTTGCTTCCACGGAATTCATAATGTTATTAAACTCATCATATTTTTGATTCAACCCGTCGTCATATTTTTTTTCAAGTTCATTTACCGCTTTCCTGTAACCTTCGGAATAACCTCGTTCATATGCATTGTGAATCTGAAGCTGCATTTGATCTTCATCGTTCGCGTTAACCGAATATGATGCGCCGTCAACGCCGCGGACTTTAACATTAAGTTTCCCGTTTTTATTTATCTTAAGAACATTAGACATAAACTTCTTCCATGCTTCCGCGCAAGTTGAGTGAAATTTCACCTGTTTCTTCAAGATTTTTAACTACTTCAATTATACGGGATTGAGCGGCTTCTACTTCCTTAAGTTTAACCATGCCCATGTATTGAAGTTCTTCTTTCAAAAGATCGCTTGCGCGTTCGGACATGTTAGCAAAAATTTTATTGCGCAATTTTTCGTCTGCGGTTTTCAAAGCGAGAACAAGATCTTTTCTATCAATTTCCCTAAGTACTTTTTGAAGATCTTTATCCTGGATATTTACTAGATCGTCGAATAAGAACATTAATCTTTGAATTTCACCGGCGACTTGAGGATCTTCGCTTTCAATTTTATCCAAGATATCTTTACTTAAAGAAATGCTGGCTCTGTTTAGAATCTGCGCGAGTGCTTTTGGTCCGCCGATTTTTCCAACTGTTTGATTCATTGTAAGACTTGCCATTTCATCAACAGTCTTTTCAATTCTTTTTAAAGTTTGCGGTGCAATTTTACCGAGTGTTGCTATTCTAAATGCAACTTCTGTTCGCTGGTTATCAGGAAGTTCGCGCAAAGCATTTGCCGTTTGATCCGGGCTAAGATGCGATAGAATAAGCGCAATAGTTTGCGGATGTTCTTTGTTAAGAAAATTTACAAGCTGTGTTGAATCAACTTTTTTGAGAATGTCGAAACCGCGCAATGTTGTTAGATTTTTTACCTTCTCAATTATTTCAACTGCTTTCGAAAGCCCGAATGATTTTTCGAGAATTGCTTGGGCGTAATCGATACCGCCTTCAAGCATGTACTCGCGGGCGGTAACCATGTTATAAAATTCTAATAGAATTTGATCCACTGTTTGCGACGGCGTATTTCTCACTTGAGAAATCTCAGCCGAAATTTGTTCAACATCGCCCGCTTCAAGATACTTAAATACCTCGGCGGCAGTTTCAACATCAAGCGCTATCATCAATAATGCAGCTTTCTGCACACCGGTTAAGCCATGCTGTGCAACGCCGCCTTTTTCCCTTGATTTCATTTTCTCATTAGTATTCATGTTCTTGTAACCACGAGTTTATAAGTTTAGCAGCTTCCATTGGATTTTTTGCAACATAGTGCGAAATCTTATCTTGTTGCGTTTGTTTTCTAATTGCTTCTTCTGAAATTTCATCTTCAATATCGCCAATTGGTAATTGCGGACGTTTCTTTTTAGCTGCAGTTAATGGGATTCCTCCTCCTCCGCCGGATTCAAGAGCCGCCTGCATGCTCATATCTGAAGAATAATTATCTGCACCATGATACGGACCGCCAAATACAATCTTTTCTGTTTTCAATCTCTTCATCAAACCTTTCATTATGAAAAGCGACGCGCCAATTGCAACAACTATAAGAATTAGGTTTGTCCACTTATCCATATCCTTCGGAATTAATGAGCTTTCTTCGTTCAAATCTTCGATGCCTAAATCCTTAACATAATTTTGTTCAAACGGAATATTTACGATTGAAAAGTTATCGCCGCGTGTATCATCAAATCCCACGGCATTTTTAATCATCATTTCAAGTTTATTCAACTGCTCTTGCGAGCGCGGCTGGTACTCAATTTCTTTTTTGCCTTTTACATCTTTTTCACTGGCTATATCATTAACCACAGTTGCAATACTTAAGCGTTTTACGTTACCCGTGCCTTCAATAACTTTTTGAATTGTTTTGCTTACTTCGTAGTTGGTTGTTGTATTTTGATTTGTTTGTTCGTTACTATCGGAAAGATTTTTCCCGTTGTTTTCACTTGATAATGTTTGTTCACTAATTGCAACTTGAGTATCTGGGTCGTACTGTTCCATTTGCTTTTCAACCTGGTCGAAATTCAAGTCTGCAGTTATCTGGACAATTGATGTTCCGACTCCAAGAACATTATCAAGCATCCCTTGAGCTTTTTGAAGCAAATATTTCTCAACAGATTGTTTTAATTCATATTGTTTTGATGTTGCTATTATTAGGGAATTTTCGTCTTCGTTCTTAGAAAGGAGCCTTCCGCGCGAATCGAGAAGTGATATTTTATTCTGCTCCAAACCTTCAACGCTGCTAGATACCAAATTTAAAATTGATGTTACACTTTCCTTTGGCAGTGAATTGCCTGAATGTAATTTTAATACTACCGATGCAGTAGTTTGCTTTTCTTCATCCTTAAAAATTGATTTTTCGGGAATAACTATATGAACGCGCGCAGCTTCAACTCCTTCAACCTGCATAATCGTTCTCGATAATTCTCCCTCAATCGCTCTTTTGTAATTTAATTTTTGAATAAACTCCGACATACCCATTGTATTCTTATCAAAGATTTCATAACCGACAACGCCGGAGTTTGGAATTCCTTTGCCGGCTAAAGTAAGCCGTGTTTCATATACAATTTCATTTGGTACTTTTATTGTTTTTCCATTGTCTTCAATCTTGTAAGGTACTTTATCGTTTGCCAACTGGCTTATTACTTTTGATGCGTCGTCTTCATTCAGATTTGTATAAAGAACCGTCATATTGGGTTCGTTCAAAAAACCAACCAGAACACCAAGCAGTATAATTGTACCAACCGTAACAGCGCCGATCATAATTTTTTGCGGCATTGCAAGACGGTTAAAAATTCCGATTAATTGGCCAAATGGATTTTTGTTCATAGTTATACCGGTATTCTTGTTAATTCTTTGTACATGTCAACAGTTTTATTACGTATTTCCATAAGCAATTGAAAAGAGGTTTTAGCTTTTTCACCTGCAATCATTACTTCATGAAGTTCAACATCTTCGCCGAGAACAAATTGCTTTGTTAATTCAGAAGATTCCTTTTGAGTCTCTTTAACATTATCAACCAAATTTGTAAGTAGGTTTTCAAATTTATCGTTGCTCTTTTCGGGTTGCGGCTGCAAGATTTTAAATTGGGTACCAAATGAATTTAAGTCGCCTATTTTCATTTCTAACCTCTTTTGTCGAAAACAGTGCCGAGCGTAACGCCCTGCATTTTTCCGTTCTTATGATAAAAATGATAATTCATAACATCTTCTTTACTATCCGGGTAAAGTTTCGCAAAGAATTGTTTTTCTTCGTTAGTAATAGTTCCGAGTTTTTGTGTCTGTACTTCCGGTTTTTGAATCGGCTGCTGCGCAGGACGAGAAACTTTATTTGTATAATTACCAAATTCAGTAGCGTTTATTTTCATTTATTAAATCTCCAAAGTATCTTTTGCCATTTGTTTAGCCGAATTAAGGGCAGTAAGATTTGCTTCATAGCTTCGTGTTGCAGATATCATTTCCACCATTTCGGTAATGATGTTTACGTTTGACATTTCAACGTAACCTTTATCGTCGGCGTCGGGATGGTTCGGCATAAAAATTCTTTCGCCAACAGTTTCGTCTTTAACCAACTCTGCTTTCATACCAATTTGTGCTTCGGGATTTGAAGTCGGCATTTCATTTATAAATCCGCTGTAGTGGCCGGATTGTGTTGAATTCATTCTCATTTTATTTCCCTCCGATTTAATCGCTTCAGGAAAGGAATTTTTTGCAGTTATTTTAAAGAATTGTCTTTTGTATGCTTCGTTTTCTTTTGTTTTGGTTGTTTCCGCGTTTGCAATATTTTCGGCGATAAGATTCATACGTTTTCTTTGAACGCTTAAACCTGCCGAACTAATATCGAACGCTGAAAATTTTCCGCCTATTTTCATTGGCCGCCTCCGCCTCTTATTGCACTCTGCAAATCTTTATAATAGTTTCCTATTTTTTTTGCCGCGAAACGGTAGTTCAAAGTATTCTTGGCAAGCTCCGACATTTCTTTTTCAAGATTTACATTATTTACTTCGGATGTGCCTTCTGTTTTTAGATCATTAACAACATCTATTTCCGATCCGAAAGTTTTTGCCGGTTCAATATTGATGTGTTTGGGATTATCTGCTTGTAGCCTGTTATTTACATTTTCGGAAAGGATATCTTCAAAACTAACATCCTGCCTGCGGTAGTTTGCCGTTCCGATGTTCGCAATGTTTTTTGTTATTGTCTGATTTTTGACTGAGCAGTAGTCAATAAACTTTTCTAAAAGTTGTATTCTCGAATCGCTCATAACATCCTATTCCTTTTCATGACAAAAGACAACTTCAATGCCAGAGGGAAAAGCTTGTTTTTTATTGAATTTTAAGGGTGGCGGTAGAAAAGATGGCTAATTTTGTACAGTTGGAATTTATTACTCAGAATAGTCAAGTATAATGGATTTTGTTTGCCCGCATGAACAAACGAATTTAATTTCTTTTACATTTTCGCCGGCGTCTTTCTTTATGATGATTTTAACGCCTTCGTGAACTTCTTCTTCAACACTTATTTTTGTTGCGCCGACAAGTTGTGCAGTACCGCATTTTAAAATATTACTTTTGGACTTTGAGCCGTCCGCACTTATTTCTCTAAAAACCATATCATTAAATTGACTAGGCATTTGTCACTCCGTGATTTACTAAATCTGCTATTTTTTCAAGCGAAACAACCGCATCGGCCAATCCCAAATCAACAATCGATTTAGGCATGCCGTAAACAACACACGACTCTTCATTTTGCGCGATGCACTGTCCGCCCATTTTTTTTATTTTTTGAATTCCTTCAGTTCCGTCACGACCCATCCCGGTCATAATAATTCCAAGAAGTTTATCCTGGTAAACATCGGCAACAGAATTCAGCATAACATCAACCGAAGGCCTATGGAGAGTATCGCTCGGTTGATCTGAAAGTTTTATAGTCGGTTCAGCAAGCAATTTTTTATTTAACGTCATATGTTTTCCGCCGGGTGCAATATAAATATGACTGCTTTTTACGACCTCATCATTCTCGGCTTCTTTTACAGTGTGCTTGCACATAGTGTTTAATCTTTCCGCTAAGGATTTTGTGAACATAGGCGGCATATGCTGAACAATAAATATCGGCTGTGTAACTCTATCCGAAATACTCGGCAAAAACTTTTGAAGCGATAAAGGTCCGCCGGTTGAAATCCCGACACCGATTGCTTTATAATTTGTATTAATCTTTTTATTTGTAGTTATTATTGCGCCTGTAGCAATTCTTTTGTGCGAGGAAAGCGCTCTTAACCTACTTAATGTTTCACTTAAAGATTTCCTTTTAGCAATACTTTTTATTTTGCCTAAAAGATCTTCTTTAATTTTTACAATGTCCATATTAACATAGGACATTCCCTTGGGAATAAAATCCACAGCACCCAATTCAAGTGCCTTCAAAGTTGCTTCGGCGCCTTCAACGGTTAGAGAACTTACCATTAAAACCGGCGTCGGAAAATCTTTCATAATTTTTTCGAGAGCCGTTAGCCCGTCCATCTTGGGCATTTCGATATCGAGTGTTACAACATCCGGTCTCGTATTTTTTACAAGATTATACCCGTCTTCGCCGTCACGCGCTGTTCCGACAATTTCAATTTGTTCATCGCTCTGAAGCATGATACTGAGCGACTTTCGCATGAAAGCCGAATCGTCAACAATTGCTACTCTAATTTTACCGTTGCGCAACATATTCCGTTCTATTTATTAACTCGCTCAGATCCAAAATCATCACAACGGTTCCGTCACCCATAATTGTAGAACCTGCAATTCCTTTAATCCTGCCGAGATAGTCGCCTAATGTTTTAATTACAATTTCTTTTTGACCAATTAATTCATCTACTTTAATACCGAATTTCTTTTCAGCTACACCTACAAGAACAATATACTGCCAAACTTTATTGTCGTCCCTTTGCATTTTTTGATCGAGAAGATTATCAATATCCACAAGCGGAAGTACAAGTTCGCGCACACGCACAACTTGGTTGCCGTTAATTGTTGAAATATTATCAACATGTTCGCGTATAACTTCTATAACAGAGCTTAGTGGAATAACGTATTTTTCTCTGCCTGCTCGCACAACCATACCGGAAATTATCGCAAGGGTGAGCGGAAGTTTTACAACCATTTTAGTTCCCTTGCCAACAGTTGATTCTACGCTGATTATTCCCCGGAGTTTAGCAACGTTTGTACGAACCACATCCATTCCAACGCCGCGCCCGGAAATGTTTGTAACTTTTGCGGCGGTTGAAAAGCCGGGAAGGAAAATTAAATTGTAAGCTTCCTGGACAGTCATTTCCTTAGCTTTCGCCTCGGTGATTAAACCTTTGTTAATTGCTTTTTCTTTCAGGAATTCGGTATCTATTCCTTTGCCGTCGTCTTCGATGGCAATTATTATATCATTACCTTCGTGAACTGCCGAAAGCGTAATTGTTCCGATTGGGTCCTTCCCGATTGCCTTCCTTTCTTCGGGAGATTCAATTCCATGATCGATTGAATTGCGTACAAGATGAACCAACGGATCGTTAATTTCTTCGATAAGAGTTTTGTCGAGTTCCGTTTCTTCACCGTTAATAATCAAACGGATTTGCTTGTTCACATCTTTTGAAAGATCCCTAACCAAACGCGGAAAGCGGTTAAAAACTTTACCGATTTTTACCATTCGCGTTTTCATCACAACAAGCTGTAGTTCGTTTGTCATCAAGTCAATTTGTTTTGAAGCATCTGCTATCGATTTAGCAAGCTGGGTTCCTTCGTGAAGTTCGGCTATATCGGAATTAACCTGAAGCAGTTGATTGCGCCCGAGTACAAGTTCCGAAACAATGTTTAATAATTGCTCAAGCCGTTCAACATCAACACGAATGCTTGTATCTTCTTTCTTGTTGGAAGAAGAATCGTCGGAATCTTTAACAACTTTTTTCTCAACTTTCTTTTTCTTTACTTCAGTTTTAACCGGAGTTGTTGATTCTTCAGGTTGGGCAGTAGTTGTTACTTCGGCTTTTATTTCTTCTGGTACGGCGGCAGCTATTGTTTCTATATTAATTTCTTCGGGAATAATTTCTTCAATAATATTTTCTTCGACAGTTTTAATTTCCGGGTTGTCAATTGCAGCACTTCTGTTATTCTCTATTACACTCAATTGCACTTTAAGAATTTTAATTGTTCCATCAACATCAACATCTTCATTTTTGTGTTGTTCAATCCACCCGACTAATTCTTTAATCTTATCGTACCCGGCAAGTATCGCATCCATCAAACCGGAAGTCAATTCAGCTTCGCCTTTGCGCAGTTTATTTAGAATATCTTCGCAAACGTGAGTAACCATTTGTAATTTTTCCAAACCGAGGAATCCCGATGTTCCTTTAATTGTATGGAAAGCTCTAAAAATAGTATTCAGCAAATCGGAATCTTTGGGTGTTTTTTCCAATTCGACCAAATCTAAATCTAACTTTTCAAGAATCTCGTCGGTTTCAATGATGAAACTCTCGAAAATTTCTTTCATTTCCGGGTCGTTAAGAAGATTTATTTCTTCCATATCATTTGCTCATGAGAATAATTTATCAATCTCTTCCTGGGAAGTGTAAGTTTTTATTTCTATTAATTCATCCGCAATTTTTTGCGATTCGCCGTTGTTCTTGTAACGTGCATTAGGATTAAAAGCAGCTGTATTTGGCGCTTCAATTTCCATCGAATCTGATTTTCCGTTTTTATCATGAACTTCTGCAACCTGTATTTCCACAATAAGCTCGCTAAGTTTTTGCTGGACAGATTCAATAAGGTGATTGACTGCAGCAAGCTGCTGCGCCGTGATATCCTGAACTTGAAGCGAAACAGTAATGTTGTATGCATCATCCTTAATTTTTTCAATTGCTTCAAAAACATTTTGAGGAACAGTGTGGTTTTCAACTATTTTATATAGTTCTTTTATCAAACTTTGTGCTTCTTCGTTTCCGGAAGTTGCTGCCGCAAGTTTGTCTAGTAAATCCTTACCGTTATCGCTGGAATTAAATTCCTTTTTTAATGTTTCCTCAATCTTTCCAACTTCGGTAGAAATAACATCAACGAGATCGAGAATTTCCGTCGTAGCCATTTCAGTTGCATGGGTAACATTACTTATTTGATGCGACGCTTTTGGAATTTTACTTGTACTATCCGCAATTGAATGATTTATGCTTTCTAGAAGCGGAATAGTATCCTGCATAAAATCAACTAGGTTTTGAATTATCGGAATAATTTTTTGACCGTAATTGAAAACCGATTTCAAATCGTTTAGTTTATCAAAAAGCTGCGTCATGTTTTTTGTCAACATAACTTTCTCCCTCTATGCAGCGGCAAGAATAGCGCTGATTTTTTCTTTAAGAATTTGCGGGGTAAACGGCTTAACTATGTAGTTGTTTACCTTTGCATTTAACGCTTCAACAATATCTTCCTTAACTCCGCGCGTAGTAACCATAAGCACGGGAAGTTTTGCAAGTTTATCGTTGCCGCGGATAGCTTTGATAAGATCCAAACCCGATAAACCGGGCATGTTCCAATCCGTGATTACGAAATTAATAGCGTCGTCGCCTGCCAATTTTGTTAGCGCTTCCTTTCCGTCACCGGCTTCAACAAAACTTTCGTAGCCCAGATTTTTTAAAGAATTTGCAACAATCCGGCGCATTGTAAGAGAATCATCGACGATTAAAAATTTGAGATCCATTTTATGCTCCTTCAATTAATATATTTTGAAACTTCGTAAAGTACCCTTTTAGGATCGAAGGGTTTTACCAAATATGAATTAGCTCCGGCTTTAATGCCAAGCTCAATTTCTTCCTGTTTATCGAGTGAACTTAGTATTATAATTGGAATTTCTTTATACTCTTCACTGCTTCTTACGGAACGCACCAACTCATAACCGTCAACATTTGGCATATTTAGATCCGTAATAATCAAATCAACTTTTTCTTGCGGCAACTTTTCCAAAGCTTCCATACCGTCAGACGCAGTAACAATCCCGTATCCTTTCATCGTAAGCGAGAAGGCAACAAACTTGCGGATTGTAGGCGAATCATCTGCCACAAGTATTACTTTTTTCATTTTCAACTACTCCTTTTTATAACCAATTGTTTTGGGAAAGCTTGTAAGCTTAAATGCCTTGGAAATTCCGTGAAGTGTTTCAGAATACCCAATAAACAAATATCCGCCGCTGTTCATCGCATCGTAAAGTTTAGAGACTACTTTTACTTTTGATTCCATATCAAAATAGATGAGAACATTTGCGCACATAATTAAATCGAAATTGAACATCATCTTCATCGCAAAATCATCGTATAAATTCATTACTTTGAAATTTACCATATTCACAATTTCAGGGTTCAATTCAAAAGAATTTTCTACGCGTGTAAAATATTTTTTAAGGTAATACGGTGGAGTTTGACGAATTGAATATTCTTTATAAACACCCTTTTTTGCCGTATCGACAACCGCATTGTTAATATCAGTGCCAATTATTTCAAATTCAAAATCGGGGTATTTTGGTTTTATAATGTCCTTAATTAAAATTGCTATCGTGTATGCTTCTTCGCCGCTAGAGCTTGCCGCGCTCCAAATTCTTATTTTCCTTTGACGTGCTGCCTGCTTTCTTTGAATCAAATCCGGGAATATATTATTGATCATCGCATCGAATTGCGGCTGATTACGAAAGAAGAATGTTTCGTTAATTGTTATGGCTTCGTAAAGGTATTTTTTTTCGTGATTACCTTTTAATGAGTCGTTTACGAAACTGTAATAATCTTCGAAGTTTGATAGTCCGAGATAATTTATTCTTTTTTGCAAACGGCTTTCGAGCAGGTACTTTTTATTATCCTGGAAATAAATTCCGCAGTTGGTATAAATGTATTTTCTCCAAACTTCAAAAGTTTTAGGAGACATTGCCTGACTTGCCGCTGCCCTGCCTGCTTCAAAGTTCATCGATTGCGCTGTGTTAAGTGATTGAAACATTAGTTTTGTATCTCGCTTTGTCTTTCGGAAAGTATTTGTTTAGCTGTTTCGCTTACCATTTGTTCATCGTCATTCTGCAGTTTGTTAAGTGCATCTTCGGCAATAGGACTTTTAGAATATTGAAGTAATTCAACAAGACGCATTCTATTCCAAATATTTTCATCTTCCAACATGATATCAACAAACAATAGTGCAATTTCTTCATCAAGCTTGAAAAGAAGTTCGATTGATGTTCTTCTAACTTCTTCACTCGGATTTGTAATACATTGTGTAAGCGCATCGTTAAGACTGTGAAGCGGTACAGATTTTACTTCTTCAAAATTCATTTCAACAATATCGGTCAACAAGAATAACAGTTCTTTAAGATTTGAAGGCTGCAGTTTAATAAGCGTTGGAATTTTTATAATTACATTCTGCGGGTTGGCAAAAAGATTTTGCTTAATGTCTTCATCAAGCATAAAATCACTGCCCAATATTTTTAACAATTGTTCAGTTGTATCTGCATCGTGGAAATTGAGTGCAAGTTGAACAGCCGCATTTCTAAACTGGGGTTCACCTTCGGAAACAGTTCGTAAAATAAGGTTACGGATTTTTTCATCATATGGAATATCGAAACCGTATTTGTTTTTTAATTCTGCTATTGAATTTATTAATGCCCATACAAGAGGCCCGCCGGTATTGTACAATTTATTAAGAAGAAAAAAGAATGTGCTTTCTTCTCCTGCAGCAGCAAGTCCTTCGATGATTGAATATCTGGAAAGTTCATCAACAACATCGTATTGCGCCATCATAAAACCAAGTGCAACACTACCGCCGATCTTCCCAAGCGCCTCGATTACGGACGGCTGATATAATTCGCTTTTATTAAAGAAGTTTATCAATGTTGGAACAGCTTCTGCGTAGCGTATATTACCGAGAGTTTCAATACAAGCAAGAATTACATTATCATATTGAGATTCGTTAAGAACTTTTAGAGCAGTATTTCCAACAGAAGGATCACCTATTAATCCAAGTACATCAAGAAGGAATTTTTGATCTGCATCGTTTGACTGAAATATTTTTTCTTCCAGAACCGGAACTGCATTTGAACCAATTCTAATTAAAATATCGCCAGCTAAATTTCTAATTGTAATATCATCGGAGGAAATATATTTTACTAAAAACTTTGCCGAATTCCACTCAGTGTTGTTACCGAGTTTAATGGAAATCGTATTTCTAAGTCCCTTATCACTATCGGTAATCATATCACAGAGTTTCTCAAGTACTTCGTCGGTAGGCTGCGAAATAATTAGTGATTCAACAGTATTTTTTCTAACAGTAGCATCTTCGGAATTTAGAAGATCCAAAATTTGCCGGGCGTTTTCCATTTATTACTCTTACTATTTAGTCTTAGTTAAACAAATTAAATGCCGTTACATTTTCACGTTATTTTGTTAAATGTAACGGCTTTTTCAAACATTTCATGGTTAATATTAACCACATGTCAATAAACAAACATTAATTAATAAGCAACTGATCTTTTTTGGTTGTTCCCAAAGCATTACTTGTTCCATTCGTAGATATTTTGAATTTCATCAATAAGTTTTGAAGATTATCGGTTAAACCGTTCAATTCTTCGGATGACTTAGCAATTTGCTGTGTTCCATAACCGCTTTGTTGCGTAACGTTGTTTATACCTTCAATATTCTTACCGATCTGTTCAGCAGCAGCAGCTTGTTCCTCGCTAGCAGCGGCAACTTGACCGACAACATCGCTAACTTTAACGGCACCTTGAATAATCTCCTTCAATACAACTTCAGTTCTATTTGCAGATTCTTTTCCTTTTTCAACTTCCACAATACCTTCATTCATGGAAGTAACCGCATCGTTTGCATCTCTTTGTATTTGGGTAATCATAGAAGCAATTTCTTTGGTTGCTTTTGTTGTTCTTTCTGCTAATTTTCTAACCTCGTCGGCAACAACCGCAAAACCGCGTCCTTGTTCGCCGGCTCTTGCAGCTTCAATTGCTGCATTAAGTGCAAGCAGGTTTGTTTGATCTGCAATTTCATCAATAACCTGAATGATTTCTCCAATTTGATCGCTGCTTTTTCCCAATGCTTTTAGTACAGCAGCTGATTTTTCAACAACTGTAGCAATTTTCATCATTCCTTTAATAGTAGTTTCAACAACGCTTCCGCCTTCATTGGCTTTTTTACCGGCTTCTTTTGCGGCATCGGCAGCAAATGAAGCATTCTTTGTGTTATCTAAAATTGTGCGGGTCATCTCTTCTACCGAAGCAGCAACTTCTTTTGCTTGTTGCATTTGCTCTTGAGCACCTGCCGCTAATTCTTCCGCACTGGATGAAATTTCAGATGATGCTTCTGCAACGGAAGATGCACTTTGAGCAACTTCACCCATTGCATTGCTTAATGAATCAACAAGAATATTTACATTCTGTTTTACATCGTTGTAATATCCTTTATATTCGGATTGAACTTTTTGAGTTAAATCCCCGTGGGCAACTGCCGTAAGAACCGTAAATGTTTCATTTAATGAGACAACAACAGTGTCAAGAATTGAATTCATACCTTCAATTAGTTTTTGCCAATTGCCGGAAAATTTAGTTACATCACTTCGTAATTTTAGATTACCCTGTTTGTTGGCTTCAATCAATTTATTAGCTTCCGTTATAAGGTCTTCAAGAATTTCCACTTCTTTATTAAATGCGTGGGCAAGAGAATCTTTATCCGATGCGGGCTTAACTTTTACTATTACACCATTTGCTATTTGTTCCGCCGCATGAATTTTTTCGAGTTGACCTTCACGAAAGACTTTCAGCGATTCATATAAATCTCCGATCTCATCCTTTGTTGTCGCAACAATTTCCATATCATAATTACCGAGAGAAAACTCGCGTACAATTATACCCATCTCTCTCAACGGTTTTCTTAATGCCGGAACCATTATAAAAGAGAGCGCCAGAAATGCCAGCGTACCAATAATTGCGCCGATAATGGTATATAAAACTGCATTATATTGAGTTTCTTCGATATTTGTATTTATCGTTGCAGCATAGCTGTTAAGTTGATCATTTATTAGAGTAAACTTTTCGTCGAGCTGTTTTCCGATTTCCTGCCCGGATGTTGAGGCAATATCGGCAGCCATTTCATAACTTCCGCTTACCGCCGCGCTTACAATTCCATCGGCAACAATCATTGTATATTCGCCCCAAATGGTTTTGATTTCATCAACTGTTTTTAAAGTTGATTCATCAAAGTTCATTTTTTTCAGCGAATCAATTAAAACATTCACTTCCTTTTTCTTGACATTATATCCATTGTAAATATCATTGAAGCTGGATTGGAATGCAGGTATTGATGCTTCCATCATTAGAAATTGAATGTGCGTAAAATCCTGATTTACTTCTGCAATAAGCTTTGTTGGTTTAATATACTGATCAAAAATCATGTCTTTGGATTCAGACATTTTTATGATTTGAGATAAACCGAACATCACTATTACAGTACAGACTAAACCAAGAGTTGCAAAACCGAACTGAATTTTTTTCGCAAAAGATAATTTTTTAATTACGTTTAAAATTTTCATGAGAAACCCCGATTCTATTTTAACTTAAATGTAAATGCCAGAGAGAGCTTAACTTTAGTAGGCACTCCTTTATTTGATGCAGGCTTGAATTTTGATTCTTTAACGGCATCAATAACTTCTTCATCACAACCACCACCGAGACCTTTAATAACTTTCACATCGTCAACATCACCGCCTTCATTAATAAAAACTAAGACATAAACTTTGCCTTCAATACCGGCTTTTTTAGCAACAGCCGGGTATTCAATTTTTTTATAAATTCCTTCCATGCCGCTTATAGGTTCGGGCATAACTTCAGCAAATGCTGCGTAAGCTTCGTCACCCGGCGCTTGCTTTGAACTTGCAATTTCAAAACTGGCAAAAAGAAATGCAGCCAAGAAAAAAAAGAACGAAAAATCTTTTTCTTGTTTCATTTTATTACCCCTTTCATACTTTAATACTTAGTTATAATCGAGAGAATAAAAGAAAAGTTTAGATTAATTTGATAATCAAAACCAATCCAATAAAAATTTTATCATGTAATCTTAAATGTAAAGGCCATAGTAAATTTTGCTTTTACAGGAGCGCCTTGATTTTGCGCCGGTTTGAACTTCGAACTTTTTACCGCCTTGATTACTTCCTCGTCACATCCGCTGCCTATGCCTTTTATTACTTTTGCGTCATCGACTTCGCCTTTTTCATTGATCATGGCCATAACATATACTTTGCCGCTTATTCCGTTCTTTTTTGCTGTTTCCGGATATGATACTTTTTTGAAAACCTGTTCTAAACCACCAATAGGTTCAGGCATGGTATCAGCAAAAGCTAAATATGCATCATCGCCCGGTAATAATGTTTTTGATTGGATATTTTGAGTTGAGTATGAAGCTAATAAGAGAATTAGCACTGTTAACAGGGATTTGAAACTATTGTACATTTTTATACTCCAATTTTTTAAAATTGTGAATATCATATTATCGGAAAAAAATACCGGAAGTTTAGATAGACCTACAATTTCTATTATTTAATTGAAGCAATAAAATCAAGAAAGTTTAAACGTAAATGCCACCGGAAATTTGGCTTTAACCGGAACACTTTTATTCATAGCCGGTTTAAATTTAGTTTTTTTAACCGCTTTTGCTACCTCTTCATCGCACCCGCCGCCAATTCCTTTTATAATCTTAACATCGTCAACATCTCCGTTTTCGTTTATAAATGCCAGAACGAATACTTTTCCTTCCATTCCTGCACGTTTTGCAAAATCAGGATAGCTTATTTTCTTATGCAATTCTTGCAATCCGCCTATTATTTCAGGCATCACTTCTGCAACTGCTACGTAACTTTCTTCCTGCGGATAAATATGGTTTTTGGATTCAATATTAATATTTGAAATAAGTATAAATAAAAGAGCTACTTTGTAAAAGATTTTTGGTTGCACTGGTCACCCCAATACTTAGTGAATAAATTATTACCCTCTAAATTGATTATCGAGATGACGGAATAAATGTTTAGTTTATGAAAGGGAAAAAATGTTGTGAAATGAGGCTTTTTTTGTTAAGAAATCGTTAAGTATAAAAATAATTAAGATATACTCTTCTTTACTTCTATACCGAGTTGTTCCATCCTGTATCGTAATTTTGAACGTGACAATCCTAATACTTTTGCTGCTTTAACCTGATTTCCACTAGTAATATTAAGTGTTTCAAGTATAAGCTTTTTTAGAACCAAGTCAATTTTAATACCTTTGGAAGGAATTTTTAGTACGAATTCATCGGATTGTTTTTCTTTATTATCCCTGGATTCGATTAGGAAATCAAGATGCTGTTCTTTTAATTCTTCGGTTTCCATCAATAATGCTGCGCGTTCAATTACGTTACGCAGTTCACGCACATTTCCCTTCCACGAATAATCTTTCAATACATTCATTGCATCCGGGTCAATGCGCTTTATTGTTTTATTAAATTTCATTGCAAACTCTTTCAAAAAAGAATAAGCTAAATATGGAATGTCATCTTTCCTATCACGTAAAGATGGGATTGTAGTTTTTGCTACATTCAGGCGGTAATATAAATCTTCTCTGAATCTTCCTTCCTTAACTTCCTCTTCAAGATTTTTATTTGTTGCTGCAAGAACTCGAACATTAATAGAAATTTCTTTTTCACCGCCGACTCTATAAAATTTTCTTTCCTGCAAAACTCGAAGAAGCTTTACTTGAAGGTCCAAAGACAATTCGCCGATTTCATCAAGCAGTATTGTTCCGTTATCGGCGAGTTCGAATTTACCGAGTTTTGTTTTTTGCTGGGCGCCGGTGAATGCCCCTTTTTCATGACCGAACAGTTCGCTTTCGGCAAGTTCTCTTGGTATTGTTGCACAGTTAATTTGAATAAAAGCATTACCCGCGCGCGGACTGTTTTGGTGAACATATTTTGCAAATACTTCTTTACCGGTTCCGCTTTCACCTTCGAGTAAAATAGTTGTATCGCTGCTTTTGGCTAGTTTTTCAACAGAGCGTAATATTGTTTGAATTTTTTTACTCGGGCCGAAAAAATCCTCTGTGAGTTTATCTTCGTTTATAATTTCGTAAAGTTTATCAACTTGGGATTTTAGAGATAAATTTTCGAGAACTTTATTGATAACACGTTGGAGTTGTTCAAGATCAATTGGTTTTAATAAAAAATCATAAGCGCCGGCTTTAATGGCTTTAACAGCAATATTCACATCTGCATAACCGGTTATCATAATTACGGGAAGTTCGGGAAATTTCTTTTGAAAAGTTTTTAGAAGGTCAATCCCGTTTTGTTTAGTAAGGTAAATATCAAGCAGAACAATGTCGGGTTCAAATTTAACAATTGAGTTGTTGGCTTCATCGGCATCCATACATGTTTCAACATCATATCCAAGTTTGGATAGTGCTTTCTTAAGCGAAAGACAAACGAGATCGTCATCGTCAACAATAAGTATACTATTTTTATTCATGCAGACTCATATCCATGCTTTTGAAATGAATTATAAATTTTGTGCCCTTTCCTTGTTCACTTTCAAAACTAATGCTTGCGCCGTGTTCGTCAAGAATCATTTTACAAACACTTAAGCCCAAGCCTGTTCCATGTTTTTTATTGGTGAAAAAATCTTCAAAAATTTTCGATTTATTTTCTTCGCTTATACCAATGCCGTTATCTTCAACTTCCCAAAAGACATCAACTTTATTTTCCGATTTCTTTTGAAAGCTGCGGACAATTATTTTCCCCTTGTCGTCAACCGAATCAACAGCATTCGTAATCAGATTAAGAAATACCTGTAAAAGTTTATTATCGTCGAAATATATTTCGGGGATACTATCATCAAATTGTTTTTCAATTGTTACATTTTGCTTTTTTGATCTATAAGAAACCAGCGCAATTGCATCTTCCGTTATCTTATTCACATTAAGTTTTTTTTCATATTCAAGCTGATTTTTCCTGGTAAAACCCAGCATCTGATCAATCATAACTTGAATTCTTGTAAGCGCTTCGTAACAGTCATCCAACGATTCGTTAACTTCTTTCGGCAGTTCTTCCTTGAACATTTTCATATAATCTAAATTTAACTTAACTGCAGAAAGCGGATTACGAACTTCGTGAAATAAACTTGCCGTAAGTTTACCAAGAATTTGAAGCTTATTATTTTGTATGATATTAAAGGACATTAACTGAATATGCCTATAAATGCAGAAATTGTAAGGCATATTTAATCACTTAGCGTGTAAATTTCAAATATTCTTTAATAATAATGTGGAAGTATTCAATCTATTTTTGATAGATCTCTTTTAAGATAGAATCTACAACTTTTTTAAGCACTTCGTCGGAGTTATAGAATCCTTGATTGACTTTTTCGCGGATTAAATCGAGGTTTTTTCCACCATCAAAAATCTTATTTAATTCTTGTCCGCGTGTAGATATTTCCAAACTATCCGATGTTTTGGAAGTTTGCTCACCGGCTTTTGCATTTTCTTTTGCAACTACAGGTTTCGGAGGAAAAATATTAGACTTAATTAATTCGATTTTCACAGTTTCACCTATTATAAATTGCTAATTTCTTTTGATTTTCTACATGTTTCATCTTAATCGACACCGTAGCTTGTTCATTCTTCTTATTCTCAATTATACTATCGAATCTTTCTTTCAAAAGTTTAGCTTTATCTTTAAATAAATTATTATTCAAAAGAAAATCTTCTCCTGAACCTTCAAAAGAGAGTTTTTTCTTCTCATTGGCTATTTCCTGGGCAACTTGATTAAGTTTTTGAATTTTATAATCGAAATTGCTGTCGTCAATAGTTTCAAGATAATAGAGCGCTGTATCGAGCAGGTTTTGTATTTTGTTATTTTCTTCCATTATGAATACAGATCCGAAAGTGAAATGCTGCTGCTTCCAAAAAATTGTGTTTGAACATTCAACAATGTTGCAAGCTGTGTTTGCAAATCTTCGTATCGTTTTCTTAGCAAATCGGATTCTTTTGAAATTCTGTCTTCGGTTGCCGTAATTCTATCTTTTACATATTCAATGCTTTTATTAAACGATTCTTGAGATTTAGCTAGATATCCTTCCACTCCAAGGTATGGTTCTATCTTTGTATAAAGTGTATTTGCAATTCCGTTTTCGGAATTAAAAAGATTTTCAACTTGATCTGTGTTTTCATTAATTTTTTTCTCAAGCAGACTGCTGTCGGAAATTGTTAAGCCTGTTGTTGAGTTAAATGTAATACCCATTTGCGTAAGGTATTTCAATTTATCGGAAGCAATTCCGGCTACCGGAGTAGTAATTGTGCTTCTTAAAATTTCTAAAAGCGAATTAGCGTTTGCCTGTCCTACAAGTTCGCCTCTGCTGTCCTTTGTTACACTTGTCTTCCCTTTAATGTATGTATAAATATCATTAAACTTTTTAACGAAATCTTCTATTTTGGTTTTGATGCCTGATGTATTTGTATCGACTGTAATTGCAACTTCAGGGTCGGTATCTTTCATTTCGGATTTAAGATTAATCGTAACACCGTTAACCAAATCCGAAAAAGTATTGAGGTTATTCTGAAGTGTAAGTCCGTTAAAAGTAAACTTAGAATTAAGTTTGTTTCCTTCGGTTGTAATATCCGGGTTTACAAAGCCTGCAACATTACCGCTTTGATTGAACGCTGTTCTTGTAGAGGCAAGATTAAGACCGAGTTCAGTTAAAGCTGTTGAACTGCCTGTATCAGTTAAACTTTTAATTCTGTTATCAACGCCTGTTAACTTTGAGGATAGAGACAATTGGCTGCTGCCCGACATTGGTGTAAATACGGAAGCAGTTACCAAAGCAGAAGCTGCTTTCTCTTTATTCAAAGAAATATTTAGATCGGATACAACATTAAAACCTGATGAATGTGTTATACTTATATAATCGGTAGAATCTTCAGCTGTTAATTTTAATTTAACATCGCCGGGATTTGGGGAATCAACTATTTTTTCAGCATAAACGCCTTCTATATTTTCATCGATGTAAGCGATAATTTCATCCACTAATTCCGAATAAGTTCCGCCGCCGTTAACAACTACAGTATGTTCGGTTCCGTTTAAATCTATAACAAACTCGCTGGCGCCGCCGGAGTAAACATCTGTACCGGTTTTCTCTACAGAATAAACATCTGCTTTATCGGAATTAACCGCATCGCGAATTTTTTCCATCATAGAAAAATTTGTTTCGCCGCTTTCAAATTCAACAGCTATTTTACTAATAAATTCGCCGGTACTTCCGTCGCCGCTGGCAATTTGAAAATTATGAGTTCCGGTAATAGCATTACTTACAGCGGAACTTAAACTTTTCGATACAGCCAGATCTGTCGTTGCAAGTTGACTGACATGAATATTATAAGAGCCGGCAGCCGAGGTGTTTGCCGCAGTTGCCGATATAAAACTTGAGTTTGAAGATGAAGCCGATTTGTATGCAAAAACAGAATCATTAGCAGTTTGTTTGAAATCGTAAAGAGCTGATTTTAAAGAAGTAAGTTTAGTCGAAATTTCGCTGAAAGCAGTATTCAAAGAATCATATTTTGATTTACGAGAATTAAGCGGAGTAACTAAAGAATTTCTTTGAGTGTACTCGTACTTATAAATCAAATTATTAATAGAACTTGTAGTTAAGATCGTTGACACGATTTACCACCTTAGTTTGCGTTTTGAAATGCTTCCAACCAGGTATTTCTTAATTCAGCCAAAATTTTATGAGTAACATCATAATTTTTTTTGCGCATTTGATCCTGACAAAACTGATAAAGCTTCAACAAGCCAACCGAAATATTTTTTGTTTCTTCCGTATCAAAACTTAATCCGTTTATCAATTCCTGAATAGCATTATTTGTTTTTACCATATCGTGTCTTTGACAGTTCAATATTGCAAAGTCATAAACCTTTATTAAAAGTTGTTTAGGATTTGCTTCCAGAATTTCATTCTCAACGTATTTATTTATTCTATTATTATTGTTATTTCTAATAGTAGGTGAGTAATACATTGCATTCCTCTCATTTATTAATTCCCCCGGCTAAGCCGGGGGAGTGAAAATTATTGGTAATTAGGTATTATCTGAATAAGGATAAGATTTGCTGAGGAGCGCTGTTCAATTGAGAAAGCATCGCCGTAGCAACCTGACCACCAATTTGAGCTTTTGTTGCATTCAATTGCTCCATTGCCATATCCGCATCAAACAATCTGCTTACGGAAGCTGTTGCGTTTGTTATAGCTGAAGTTAAGTAACTATCCTTTACATCAAGTCTCTGTTGGAAGTTACCAATCTTACCAAGAGCATCTTGAATTGCTGTCACTGTAGTCGACACGGTTATAGAAGCAACAGAAGATGATGTAGCACCGGTTAAGCTTGACAAATCAATAGCGTTCAATGTACCGAAATTAACTGTTGTTGTTTCGCCAACACCTGTTTGGAATGCGAAGTTGCTGCCGGATGGTAATGAGCTACCGCTTAAGAGAGCTGTTTCGTTGAATTTGGTACCGGAGAAGATAGAAGCAATTTCGTTACCAATTGCAGCTACGTCAGCAGCAATAGCGGCTAAGTTTTTGGTAGGATCGTTAGCGTCAGCTACTTTCGATTGAACCTGTACTAAAAGGTCGTTAATATTAGAAAGAGCTGATTCAGCTGTTGCCATCATGTTTTTGGCAGATGCTACGTTACCTTGAGCTGATTTCATTATACCAACTTTAGCTTCAAGTTCTTTTCCAACACGGTAACCTGATGTATCGTCGCCAACCGAGTTGATTCTCTTCTGTGTAGCTAAGCGAAGAGATGCTTTTGTTGCTTGTGCATTAATTTTTGCTAATGCATTATACGCGTTCAACGCGTCTACGTTTGTGTTGATCTGAAATGACATTGTATACCTCCTTGTTTTTGTTTATCGAGCTTCCTTGCTCGGTTTTGTTATGAGATTTATTTCTCAATTCATTATCGTACAGCGCTTGTAAAAGTTTAGTTTTTTGTGCGAGTAATTTACACAATACTCTTCAATTTTTGTTCAAGCTCTTCTAATTTTGACACAAGCTGTGGTTTCGAAATAAAATTGTGACGGTGCTCATTTATTGTATTCAATATCTTATCAATACGGTTCTGCTTGATGTAAACAGATATCAAGTAAAACACACTTGAATATTCATGAGGGTTAATTTGCAACGATTTTTTCAGCATCAGCTCTGCATTATCAAGCTCGGAGTTTTCGTACAATAGCAATCCGTACTTACTATAATAGTATGAACTATTTTTAAATTTCTTTTCTAACGTGCTAAGAAATTGAAATACGCTGCTTTTGTCATTAACCCTACTAATTGAATCGAACAATAATTCTATACTTTCATCATCTATAAACTTTAGTATATCACCGATATTACTCGGTATGGTTTTCTTTTTAATTAATTCACTATAAAACTTGTATTCATCGCTAACACTTTCAGCCTTCAATTCTTCCAGAAAATAATTTACATTATGAACATTATTTCCGGGCAAAGACATTAATAGCCCGAAGTAGATTATAGATTTTTGATCAATCAAAATATTTTGAGATGAAACTTTTTTACCGGATACATAAGCACGATTGAATTTCAATGCTTCTTTTACGGAATAAATAGCCTCCTTTATACGCCCTAATTTAAAATATATCTTTGCATAAGAAAGCAACGATAAAGGCTGCTGGGGATCGTATTTTATAGAATCATTAATGAATTTTTCGGCATTAATAAAATCAGAATTGCCTGCGTGATAAATTGCAATCGATCTACAAGCGGTGGATTTGTATTCATTGCGCAAAGACCCGTCTTCCAATGCTTTTAAAAAATATTCAACAGCTTCTTCTTCACGATCGAGTTTGTGTAGTGTTTGCCCAATCTGAAAAGCGAAATAGCCAGTGGGATTTTCTTTATACTCCACAGATAATATTTCAATATTTCTTTTAGCTTTTTCTTTTAATTCTTCTTTTGAAAGATTATAACCGACGTGAATTATTTCAACTCTGGAATTTTTTAATTCATACCCGTTCTTATAAAGAGAATTTTCAATTTGTTCGTGAACCTTACCCTCAAACTTTATATCCGGAGAGTTTGCAAACAAGCGCACATAACTCATTACAGAAGGGCGGTTGTTAATCTCATCGACATTAAGAATCCGGCAATAGAATCCTTTTTGAGATTTTTCAGATGTAAGTTTTTTTAATTCTTGAATTGAAGAGGCGTCCAAACGTTCATCGGCGTCGAGGTATAAAATCCAATCACCTGACGATTTGCTTAAAGCATAATTACGGGCGCTTGCAAAATCATTATTCCATTTAAAATCAAAAATCTTTGCACCGTATTCTTCTGCAATTTTTTTTGTATTATCCGTAGAGCCTGTATCAACAAGGACAATTTCATCAATAATTCTGCACACTGATTCAAGGCATTCTTTTAAATACTTCTCTTCATTCTTTACAATCATCGAAAGAGTGATCATAACCGGTTAATCTTCCACCAATGAAAAATGTTTTTCTTCTAATCCCAAAAATAAATTAACTTTTGAAAGTGATTCAACTGCGTCTTTATTATCCTTATCATTCTTAACTCCCCACTCAAACATTATCTTTGCGCTTTCGTAATTTTCTTGTGAAAAGAAAACTTTTCCAAGACCTGTACAAGCTGCGGAAGATGAGGGGACCAACTTTAATTCTTCTTCAAAGTATTTTTTAGCTTTATCCAAATTATTGTTTGCCAAAGCCAGATTACCTCCAATATCAATTAAGTCGGAGTATTTTATATCGTATTTCTTATTCACTGATTTATGAAAATTTGCGATGGCAAGATCAATAGCTTCCGAAGCAGGGAGTAAATCCTTATTTGCCAATAACGCCCGCGCATGCTCAAAGTGATAATCAAAATTATCGGTATCGTAATTTTTATTATTTTTTACTTCAGATGGTTTGTTATTTGCCTTAGACAAATCTATTGACTTATCATTCTGCTTATTACACTTGCATACAAATCCCCAATACTCGTCCGGTCCGATTGTTAGCTGGATATTGAATGTAAGAATGTCATTAACAATAAAACCGCTTCGTGAAATCAGTGAAGTCCACATTGATTTAGATAAAACACTGTAATGGTTAGGATTATTTTCGTGGTGTGCAACCGTATCCGGTGCGGGCACTTCTATGTAAAGATATGAATCATGTTTCGAAACTCTATAAAATTCCGATAAGGTTAATAAAGGAGCAATACTGTGTTCAATACAATGTCTAGCCCAAATGAAGTCGAAGGTATTATCTTCAAACTCCAAAAACGATTGGTCCATTTTATAAACTTCAAATCCTTTTGAACGGCATATATCAACATCTTCATCATTTAGAGCTATTCCCACCGGGTTATAATTTTTCTTTTTTAATAATTCCAGGGCGGGACCTTGACCACATCCTACATCGAGAATTTTTGAGTCGATTGGAAACGAATACTTTTCGACTAATTGATTAAGTACCTTTTCGGTTATCTCTGAGTGCAATTCTGAAATTGGTTCCGGGTAAGTTTCTTTCTCTATTTTCAAAAAAAACTTATTCAGTATTTCATTCCTCAGTTGTAGAGAATTCATTCTTACCCCTTTTAATTCAATGAATATTAAAAACTATTTTATTTGATTCAGCAAGCTGTCGGCTGTTCTTTCCCAAGTATAATTTTTCATTTCGATGCCGGCTTGTCTTCCAACGGCGGCAATTTTTTCTTTATTGTGATACGCAACTTCTATAGAATTAATTATTTCATCCAACGAAGCTTCTTCCCAATCGGCAATCATTTCTTTACCCGAATAGAGATTAAATTTTTTCATCTCTTTTAACCGGACGGAATTATTGTCGTTTAGAATATCTTTATGACCCGAATTGTAGGATGCAATCACGGGTTTACCGCAGGCCATATATTCCATCATTACAAGATTAGTGCCTCCTTCGCAACGGTTGGGGAATAAACCAATATCTGTTTTGGAATAAATGTCTCTTAGCTTTTCATTCGGCGTTACAGGTAAAGTAAATACTCTATTCAAATCAATGTTATTAATAGAAAGAATGTTTGAAACAAATTCATTCCAGGTATTTCCTTTCGGTTCAAATTTTATATGCGGGGAGTGTTTCATTGTTGCAATTGATTCCGGCCAAAAGTTGTACCATGCATTCATTAAAATCATGTTCAAATATTTTTTATGAAGAATCTCGAATGCCTTTATTACCAGATCCTGCCCTTTTCTTAATTCAAACTTTCCGCCTGAAAATATTATGAACAAATTATCTTTACGGGTTTGTACAGTTGGATAAAATATGTCCGGGTCAACACCTTGAATTAGCAAGCCTGTATTTTTTATTCCTTTGGCTTCCATTTTTTCTTTGCACCAGGTTGATCCTCCAAATACTATATCGTACTTGTGTGCGTTTTCAACTGATTTGACGGTTAGTTCGTTTTCAAAAAAAGTATAACCAAAATTTCTTGTACCGCGTACATTCGAAATACTGTTAAAATTTAAATCCGTAAGCGCATGCAGCATATCGCCGCCTACAAATGCCGTATTCGAAATTTCTTCTGCATTTGAAACATGAATTTTCTTCGAAAGCTCTTTTCTTAAATACTTACTGCAAACTCCCCACCCAAAGTTTTCACCTTTACTGAGTGCGAGATATAGTGAGTTGCTTCCGCCGTTAATCAATTCAAAATCAGAGTCGTTAAATGGAACCGAGTTCTGGCCAAGTTTTTCTTTGACTAATTTTATTAATTCCGGTTTAATGTTTCTTATAACGGAAGTCCAATCTTTTTCCTGTGCTTGCCTAAACAACCGGACATTGGGATACCACGGCGAATCTTCTCGATCGAGCATCCACCGCCAATCCGGTAAAAACGGAAGCATAATCCATGTAGGTTTACCCATAGCCCCTGCAAGATGCGCTATTGAAGTATCCACACTTATAACTAAATCCAATACTTCTACAGCTGCAGCAGTAGTATCCATTGAATCCATTAAAACGTCAAGATCAATAACTTTATCATCGCCGCGCTGATAAATTTGTTTTACAGGTTCACCTTTTTGAAGTGAATAAAATTTTACGCCGGGGATATTAAATAGTTCATTCAAATCTTTTAAAGTACAAGATCTATTTCTATCGTTATAGTTTTTAGGATTGCCTGCCCATGAAATTCCAACATTTAAAACATCTTTACCCGGTATAATTACTTTCCATTTGTCAATATACTTTTGTTCTGCAAAAAGATACGGGACTTTGCTTGGAATGCTTGTAATATCAGTTTTGAAATATAAAGGCAGACTCAATAGTGCAATATGAAAATCATATTCAACTTTAGGTTCCTTTGTTCCGTCTTTGATAATTATTTGATCGGCACCTTCCAAATTTTTAAACATACCTGCGAGGCGCTGGCTGCATTCAAGAATTACATACGCGCCAAGTTTTTTTAACATCGGCAAATAACGAACAAACTGGATTGAATCCCCAAGACCTTGTTCGTCGTAAACCAATATTTTTTTCCCCGATATTTCATAGTTCATTAATTGAGGTTTCGAAAACGATCTTGATTCAAAATCCTCTCTTCTCTTTCGCCATTCATATTCCTTCCAGCCGCGTTCAAAATCACCTTTTAATAAAAGCGCGTGTGCCAGGTTGTAATGAGTTAATGCATTTTCACCTTCTACTTCTAATGCTTTTTTGCTGAAATCAATAGCGTCGTTAACCTTGCCTTGTTTTAGCTTTGCAACCCCAATATTTGTGTACTCAATTATTTTAGCTGTTTCATTATTCTGAAGATTGCTTAACAACTTTTCAGATTCATCATAATTACCGTGTTCCATTGCAATGTTCGACAGTTTCACAATTGCATTAATATTTCCTTCACTTAGTTCAAGAACCTTATTATACAGAGCAATTGCTTCGCTATTCATATTCATTTTTTCAAAACATACTCCAAGATTTTGAAAAGCCTCCCAAAAATCATTTTTAAATCTTATCGCGTGTTCAAATAATTCCTTTGCCTTGTGTGTATTTTTCTTTTTAAGATAAGCTACGCCCAAACTATTATATGCCTGATAATAATCCGGTTTAAGTAAAATTGCTTTTTCAAGAACAGAAATTGCTTCATCGTAATTTTGCTGTTTCAAATAACAATCTGCAAGATTAAAAAGATACGATTGGTTTTCGGGTTCTATACTTATCGCTTTTTTATAATTTGTTTCCGCTTCATCAAAACTGCCCGACGCAGAAAATAAATTACCTATGTTATTATAGGCTTGCCCGCTGTTTTTGTTTTTAGCTATGGCTTGATGATAGTATTTTATCGCTTCATTTTTATTATTCAATGAAGTATAAATAACTCCAAGATTGTTGAGAGCATCTATATTGTTAGGATTTATTTGAATTGCTTTTTTATAATATTCTTCAGCTTCCTTAAGCTTATTCAATTTATGATAAGATAGGCCGAGGTTATAATTAGCAGTCGGATGATTTTCCACATGTGCAATTACATTTCTGAAATACTCAACGGATTTTTCAAAATTGCCTGAGCTTAAATGGATTCCGCCGAGGAACAAAAGCGCATCATAATCCTTGGGGTTTTTCCGAACCATGCTTTCGAGAGTATGCTTGGCAGCATCTATATTTCCATCCTCAAAGTATCTAACGGCTAAAGGGAATTCATCCGTATGCCCCAGAGGTTTTTTAGGTTTAACTTTCAAGTGAATTATGCTCCTCTTCTAATTGTAATACCCCGTTTACTTTTTTAAGTCCGCTCTTCGCATTAACATTTGATTCGTCGTTTTTTAAGCTCCACTCGAACATTGTTTTTGCCGCTTCATAATTCTCCGCCGCAAAGAATACTTCGGCCAATCCCGCGCATGCCCGTGAAGATGTGGGACTTTGCTGAAGTTCTTTTTCAAAATACTGCTGGGCTTGTTCAAGTTCACCGTTCATTAAAGCTGTGTTTCCGGCTAAATTTAATATATCAATCAATTCAAGATGTTCGTAACCAATTCTGGAATATTTACCAAAACAATCAACAGCTTCATTTAGATAAATCAATGCTTGTTCAAAATCTTTATCATTCAAATAAATCATTGCACGTTTCATATTTTCCGCAAACGGATTAACATCAATAGGTATCGCCGGATTTCTTTTATTGAATGTTTTGCCTTTCAACCAAATTTCTTCCGGATCAGCTCCCCATTTATCGATGAATACTTGCTTGTTGTGTTCAAGACGTTTTGCGTATTCTTCGGCACCGTTTGCCTTAAAACTTTTAGAGCCGTAATGATGAATAAACACATCCTGTGCAATTACAGTTTTATAGCCAGCTAATTGAGCGCGCAAACAGAAATCGTCGTCCTCAAAATTTCCGGGTGAGAATCTTTCATCGAGTCCACCTATTTTATCTATAACTTCCCTTTTGATTAATGTGCATAAAAATGCAACACGCGGAAATTCGAAAAACTGTCCTTTATTTTCTTTTTTAATTTTAACAGTGTATTTGTGCATTTCTTCAATAGAATTGTACTTCGCATTTTTATCAAGCTGAACACCGCTGACGATATTAGATATTGGACCGACAATACCAATCACGGGATTTGATTTTACCAATTCAAGCATTCGTTCGAGCCATCCCTCCGTTAAAACAACATCGTTATTAAGAAGTAATATGTTTTTTCCCATTGCTGCTTTAATACCTTGATTCACCGCTGAAGGAAAACCAAGATTATAATCGTTTTTAATCAAAATAATGTCGTCATACTTTTCAATTTCTTGTACAGTTTCATCAATCGACGCATTATCAACCAAAATAATTTCGTATGGGATTTTCGTATACTTTCTTATGCTGTCAATGCATTCGAGCGTATACTTTATTTGATTATATGTAACAAGAATTATTGAAACCTCAGGATGTCCCGAATTATTTAATGACTTTAATTTGCTTTCAAGTTTGTAATTAAGAGTTTCGATATCATTGTCAAATGTGCCGATGAGATATGCTACTTTCATTTTATCAAATTCATAATGAAGTATTGCGGAGTATTCGTCAATAAATTTAGTTGCCCCGTTAAAGCCGGAATATTCAACCGCGGTATCAAATCCATTTCTTATTAAAGAGTGAATATCGATTCTATGAAGCAGAATATCTTTTATCCTTTCTATCAAAGAATTAAAATCCCCGTAATTAACAATAAATGAATTTTCTCCATGTATACAGAAACTTTCTGCGCCCATATTGCTTGTTGTAATTGTTGGAGTGCCACAAGCCATCGATTCAAGAACCGGAAGGGTAAATCCTTCGTACCAGGAACAATTAACAACCAGCGAAACTCGATTCATTAATGCGGCTACCTCGTTGCCCGAAAGCCCGGTTAGATAGTGAATTTTTATTCCGGCTATTTCTTTCTCTTTTTCCTCGCCGTTTAACTTGGTCCCGCCCCATACTATATATAGATTAAGATTTTCAAATCGTTCTGATGAACTTTGAAGTTTAGACAAAGCATCATTAAGGAACTGAAATCCTTTCAATGGGTCATTAGGATTACCGACAAACAAAATCGAATTCGGCTCTTTACGGATTTTCGGATTTGGGAAATAAGTATTCAAGTCAATTGCGTTCGGAATATAATGTCCTTTCCTCCCGAACTTTTCATCGAACATATTTATCAAATGATTAGATACAAGAATATTACCGACTTTGAATGAGTGCAATGTTGTATAAAAATATTTATCGCTACGCATTTCATTGTAATTGCGTCCAATATGATAACCTTCGTATCCCTGGCAAATGTGATATACCTTTCCGTTATCAACCTTTGTTAAAATTTTTGGAACATCGTAAACAGAGAATACAATAACCGTATCTGCGTTAATGTTATTAATCTCATAATGATCTTTCACACGAATAAATTTGCCTGGTAGATTTATCCATTCTGGTTTAGGTGCGTCAGAATATATAGTTATTTCACATCCAAGATCGGAAAGCCACTGCATATGTTTGTATGCAACTTTAACTCCACCGCCCATAATATCTGTGTAACGCATAACGAATGCGATCTTGGGAGGACGATTAAGCATAACGCCATTTGTTTTGGGCTGCAAAAATTTCGGATTAAAATAATCACTCAATAATCCATCGGTAAATTCATAGCCCGTAAAACAATTTGTGCATAAATATTTTTTTTCGCCTGAAACTCGGGCAATATCAAACGAGAGTTTTCTTGAAAGTTCTGTGCCACAATGACTGCATTTAATCTTCAAATAGTGCTCAATTTGATATGGAATTACTTGGTAATTCCAAATTATAATATCGCTGACAGAAGTCTTTTCCAAATTTCCTACAAGCCAGTTCAAACTAATTTCTTTTTTCTTTTTGTCGGAAATGCTTCCAATGATTTCATCAAGTTCGGATTTTGAATCAATTGATAATTTTGCCCACACATATAAAAGTTTCGTGTCGTCATCAAATTGCGTTATTTTTCCTTTGCGCCTGAAGGATTTTACAAATTTTTGATACTCACCGTAAGAAAAACACCAATCAACAAATTTTGGGAAGGCTTTTTCTGTATATGGATTTGAATAATCGGCCAAATATTTGAATACCGAAGCAGCAGTACCGATATCGTTATTCTTTTCGGCTTTTATTCCGAAATCATATAGAGCAGATGAATAAGCTTTTTCAGTTGAACGGTCGAATTGCTTTGTATCTTCAAAATTACTGTTTGGTGTATAATTATTAACTGTTTTTTTAATTTCCGATTCAACAGCCGATTCAAATTTCCTTAAATATTTTATATAAAACTCTCCATAAGTTCTTTTCTCTTTAAAGAATTCGACTGCGTTATTCAAAATAATCTTTCTTACACTTTTATCCAGGGTTTCGAGACCCATCAAAAACCAGTTCCAAAAATTATCTTTTAATACCGGATGATTTATATGACAACCTTGGTCCGAAATCATATCAAAAAAATGAAACATAAATTTTGCTAAATCTTCATTATTCGACCAATTAATATTCTTATAGAAATCTCTAAATGAATAACGGGACAAGTAAAACTGAACATAAGCGTACCCATCGTATCGGCAGTCAATTTCAAAATCCGCAAGTCCTTGCTGGCTGTGCATCCGTTTTCGATTTAACTTTTTGTCTATGTAATAAAACTTATAACCTTTGGCGGCTATACGCATCCAAAGTTCAGAATCCTGAGCATGTTTGAATTGTTGGTTGAAACTACCGAGTTCTCTAATAACATTAATTGGAATCATCACTGTACAGGCGTCCATCATATCGTATTTAAGCTGCTGTGCAAACTCGAGTCCGTCCACAAATGGTTTATTTTGTTCCAACACCGTAACTTTGTCGTGCTCATCAATAATATCGAATGGATTAAACATTAATCCGTAAGAATCATCAAGTTTTTCATAAGCTTTTATTTGAAGTTCAAGTTTGTCCGGCATAAAAATATCATCGGAACTCAACCAGCAAAAGTATTTACCTTTAGCCGCATCAATACCGGCATTGAGCGCAGACGAAATGCCGCCGTTCTCTTTATGAATTCCTTTGATACGATTGTCTTTTTTGGAATACTCTTCTATTATTTCCCATGTATTATCGGTCGAACCGTCATCGACAACAATTGCTTCCCAAACCGGGTAAGTTTGGTTTAATATACTATCCAAAGTTTTGGGCAGCCATTCAGCTTGATTGTATGACGGAATAACAACAGAAACTAACGGGTTGTTTGACCAAAAAGCAATTGAAGTTCGCTTATCTTTATGTTCCCATTCATACCAATCGTTCCAAATTTGAAAAAAATTAAAACCAAGTCTTGAAATATTATCCCTATCCCATATGCTTCGATGTAACTGCCATGCTTCGCCTCCTAAATTCCATATATCCTCATGTTGCTCATGATGGCCAATTGGAATCTGTGAAAATACAATTTTGGAACAGTGTTTAATGGCTTCATTAACAAGTTCAATGGCATCGTCTTCAATAAGATGCTCAACAACATCTATCAATAGAATACATTCAAATATTTCCTTTGTTGATTTGAAATAATTTAAAGCATCCAAATTATTAAATTCGGCCCAAGGAGCCTTCTCACGTGCTTTTTCTATATAAGGAGCGTGTGGTTCTACGGCGACAACACGTTGTTCCTTGTTAGTATATTTTAAATAATCCCCGACACCAGTACCAACATCCAAAACACTTTTTGAATTTCTGATAATATTTTGAATTATTTTTTGAAAGTCTTTTTCTCTAACAGCTTGATAAAATTCATCATTATTAAAATTACTAGCCATATTAATTACCTGCTTTAAGTACAATATTAATTTACGTTTGGAATTACAACAAGTTACTTTTCATTTTTTATGATTTCTAAATCCAATATTTTTTTAGTACTATAATCTTTATTTAGTTTTTACATACTAGAACAAAACTATTTTCAAATAAGTCAAAACATAGAAAAAGAACTTGCCAATCTGATTTTTTTTTCGATTGCCAAAATGTCACTCCAAACCTCAACATCATTTTCGGATTCGATTGCTTTCAGCCATATTCTTGATTGCTCACCGGTCTGAACCAATATTCCTTTACCTTTCTTTATTTCCAAAATAGTTCCAGGTACACCTTCGGATTTGTTTTCATCAACTTCTGATGTCCACACAATTACATTTCCGGATTTTGTCTCAAAAAATCCACCGGGATACGGATGGGTTAACGCACGAACATAATTATGAATTTTTTCTGCGCTCCAATCAAATTCAAGTTTGCCATCTTTCGGCGTTCTTTTAAAATACCTGCTTCCTTTCTTTCCATCTTGTGATTGACGTGTATAAGTTCCGTTTAAAATTTTCGGTAATGTTCTCTCTACCATTTTAAGGGCTGTTCTATCTGCTTTCAAATAAGCCATTCTTACATTGTCGCGCGGTTCAAGATCGAAAGGTTCGAAATCTAGGATATCGCCCATATCGGTTTTATCCTCCATAATAAACATGGAGTTGCCCCACGGTCCGCCGCCTTCAATAAGTTTCCAGTTTAAAATTGCCGCACCGCGTCCTTCTGGGAGAGGAGCGGCATGAATTCCAACGCAAAATATTTTCGGCACTTCTAAAATTTCTTTTTTCCAAATCTGCGACCAGCCTGATTGAAGAATTATATCCGGCTTTCTTTTCTTTACCCAATCAATAGTATCAATATGATTTATATCTTCAGTATAAAATATATCGGACGGTCTTCTTGCTCTGAAATCAAACATAGGCTCAAAGTTCGATCTTCCCGCAAATTTTTCAGGGTTAAGATTTACAACGCCGGCAAAATCAACGCAGTTCATTCTTTCGAGAAGATCGTTGATCTTTCTAGTCATCGGCGTAGTGCCTATCGATATTACTCTTAACTTTTCAGGCATCGGCTTACTTATTTTTTATTGTGTAAAATCCAAGTTTCACAGTATCAACCAATCTTGTAACCATGAATGCTTCGGCATAATCATTGCCGGATAAATACCCCCAGAATCTTTCGCGGTCAAATATTTCTCTCTGCCACCTGTTCTTTCTGTAATTCCATTCGGATTCATGAACAGATAATATTTTTTCTTTGAACTTGTATTCATGATTTGAGAATCCCCAAAAGAACTGGGGCGTAAAAACATTTATATTATCAAAATATGCGTTGCTTTGATACTGCAATACGTTCGGCACTCTTCTGAATGCAACTCTCGACATTTCCCACGATGCTTTATGATCTGTATTATGATCTCCAAACCAGTGAGTAAAAACCAAATCAATTTTTTCATCAACCGCTATTTTTTCCAATTCCTGCATAACCTTCTGATCATAGACCATTATTTGATTCGGCAACGGAGTAGTTTTTTTATGGATAATACCAAGTTTATCGAAAGCGGATTTACCCTCAATAACTGCAGTTTTCTTTTTCCTTCTGTGTAAATCCTCTTTTACTACGTAATCCGACCCTGTAAGTACAGCAGCATAAACTTTGGCCCCTCTTTCGAGTAATCTTTTTATTGATAGACCGCAGCCGATTTCAATATCGTCGTAATGAGCCCCAACTGCAAGAACATTCATTTTATTAAATCCTTTCTTTGTCTTTTGTAAAATGTAATATGAATCTTTGGCCAAACATTGTATTACGGTGCGATTGAACCTCTCCGCCCAATTTAAAATTGAATTTATTTGCTACTTCTTTTATTTGTTCTATCTGGTTATCGTTAATTTCAAAAAGGGCTTCTTTAGTGTTTCTGAAAATGCTTTCGAGCACTTCACTATAATATTCAGGCGAGGTGTTTCTTTGAACATGATGAAGCATATTCAATGCCACAATTATATCAAATTCCTCATTGGGTAAAAAATTTCCGTTACCAAGTAGAATGCATTTTGTTTTAAAGTTTTGAAAACCATTTAACTTTAGAATTTCTTTGTACATTTTAAGAAAATATTCTTTTCTATCGATTCCCGCTACATTTCTAGCACCACTTTTTAGAAACTGTAGTGAAAAGTATCCGAAATAACATCCAAGATCACAAACAGATTTATTCTTCCAATCAACATTCAATTTTGAAATATTTTCCCAAGACATCCAGCACTTTTCTGATCCAGGTCTTATAATTTGATTGTTAACTTCTATTGTTTGATACTGCTGAACACCTTCCATAGCAGAAACGAATGATTCTATTTCCCAAGGTTTTGCATTCCAATATTCTTCGTTTCCAATAGTTTTTAGAAAATGATCTTCATCATTTTTACTGTAAAAATCTCCTTCCCTATAAATATATTCAATCCCTGTTATGTTTTTACTAAGAAGTAAATCATCAGTCCATACTTTTATGAAATGCTGGTGTTTATTACTCCATCTAATATCTTCATCTTTGTTGAGTGGGCGCTGAACCATTCTTTCTCTTCTTTCATGCGTAGATCTTTGAGAGCGATAAAGTTCTTCTGGACTTGTATAAACAAATTTAACGGCAATATCTTCGATTGGAGCCACAACTTGTTTAAGTAATTTCAAGTCTTCATCCAAACTAAATATATAAGCGTCAAGCACTATAAAATCTTTCTTATGATTTGATAAAAACAATAAATAATCAATTTGTTTGCTCAATAAAGAATAATTGAAGTTCTTGGTTGTATAATCGTAAAGATCATCAAAATGGATTACCGGAAATCCAAGTGATTGTGCGAAGGTAGTTTTACCAGCGCCATGGAGTCCTGTAACAATTATTAACTTAGTATCAATATTTTCATTTTTCTTCTTTGTCAGATTCGAAATACTCAGCAGTTTATCAATAACAAGGAGATCATTAGGGTTTGATTCCAAATATTTTTTAAATAATTGTCTCGCTTTTTCAATTTCACCTATGTCAATTAGAATTTTACCATAACTTAATATTATTGTCTGATCTTTTGGATTTAGACTTAGAGCAGTATTGAAATTCAGTAGTGCGTCATTTTTTAATCCTTGTTCCCAGAAAATGCTACCCAATGAAAAATATGCAGGAGCAAAAAGTGGATTTAACCCTATTGCCTTTTGGAAACTTGTTTGAGCAGAGTTTATATCTCCATTTGCGAGTAAACAGTTTCCCTTAAAATTTTCAACCTGCGCATATAAATTCTGTGACTCTATAGCTCCATCGTCTTCAACAAATACTTCGGCTGCTGAAAGTAGTCTTAATGCCTTGGTAAATTGATTTACTTCGTAAAATTTTACCGCTTCCGATATCAACGAATTTATCATAGTTCTATCTTTCTAATATTGTTCTTAATTCTTTAGGCTTTTTAAAAATTATAATAAGTTTCTCAAGTATGTTTTCTGTTTGATATAGCCGATTCTCGATTTTAATGAATGTCTTTTCTTTTTTAAATAATACCTTACTGCCGGTACTAAACACAATAAAAATTCTTCAACTGTCTTTTTTGCAAACATTGTTTTCATACTTTTTTAATTGATTATACATCTATGTTTTGAAAAAACTCTCTCATTTCCTTTACTTGCTGCTGCAAAGTTTTAGTGCAAACTTTTGAAGAAAGGTCGTAAACAGTTGCAATGCTTCTATCAATCGCCTCCTTGGCTTCGGTCGCGTTTATTTTTGAAAACTTCAATTCATATACTTCATCGAATATCTGCAATAGTTCATATTTATTTACCGTGTTCGGCGAATGAACATGAAATATTCCTTTTTGATAGAGATCATTCTTTAAAATATTTTCGATAACTTCAGCGAGATATAAAGTAGTAACGCCGTTCCATTTATGATTTGTGAATCCGTTTACTTCTTTACCCGCCTGACTTTTAGCCCACTCCAACAAAGAGCGGCTCTGTCCTTTCTCCTCTCCAATAATCGAAGTACGGATTACCATGCAATCCTTATTCTCCCCGGCATTTTTGCTTAAACCGTACATGTCGTCTGCATCGAAGTAATCGTTTTCATCATAGTTGCCTTTTTTGCCCGTGTAAACGCAATCGGTTGTAATGTGGAAACATTTGATTCCATTTTTATCGCATACTTTTGCGAGGTTTCGCGGGAATAACGAATTAATCTTCAAAACGTTTTCAATCGTGTTTTTAGCAATAGTAGGTTTTATTACACCCGCACAATTTATTACAACATCAACACCATTCAAAAAACCTTCGAACTTGCTCATCGGGTCGTTTGCAATATCAAATTCATTCCGAGATATTTCAACAACATTGTATCCTTTGGATTTGTAATATGAACTGACTGCATATCCGAGCATTCCCGTAGAGCCAACAATTAATACTTTTTCCATTTTATCTTTCCTCCACTTGCCATGCTTCCCAATAATGAGCATCGTAACGGATGTCGTCATTGAGACTGTCTTTTAATTCCGATGTTGAAAAGAAAATTAATTTTGCGTCTTCTGTTAAAGACATAAAACCGTTTGCATATCCAGCGGGAATAAATAATACGGAAGGATTTTTTTCGCTCAAAACAAAACGGTTAACTTTCAAATCCTTGGATGGATTTTCCCAGTTATCAATTTTTACCGCGCCGATAACAGCCGAACCTTTTACTGCCATCACATACTTAGCTTCTTTTTTATGAGCGTGCCACGCGCGTACAAATCCCCGTTTATGATTCTCAACCGTGTAAAACCTTTTTACGTCTGCAAAGTTAAAATCGTTAACGAAACCGACTGTACCGCGATCGTCAACTGCCAAGCCGCCTTTAATTAATTGTGGTTGTAATTCCTCTGCCATTATGCCGCCTCAACTTCTTTAAATTTCGCGAGCATTAATTCCTCGTAGTGTTCTTTCAAATAAGCTTGATTTGAGTAACGCGGACTCTTTAAATCTTTTATGCGTTTTGTTTCTACCAAATATTTTAATTCTTCAATTCCTTCATCAATTGAATGAATGGATTTAAATCCAAAAGTCTCATGAGCTTTTTGCGCCGATACTCTGTAATTACGTGTATCCTGGAAAGGCATGTCTGTTGTTTCGATTACCATATCGGGAAAATGCATTCTAACCTGATAAGCAAGATCGCTTATGCGAACATTTTGACGCGCGAGGTTAAATACTCCTTTATGTTCGGTTTCCAAATTTGCAACAACTGCACGCGCGACATCTTTAACATGCAACAGCGGGCGGAATTGATCGCCGCCGAATACGCTGATATTTCCTTCAACATGAGCGCGGACGGTTAATATATTTACAACCAAATCCAATCGGATGCGCGAATAAAGATCGCCAACACCGAATAAAGTACCGAGCCGGAATATTATTGCGTTTTTATGTTTTAGAAATTTCTCTGCTTGAAGTTTTGTTTCTGCATATATTGATAACGGATTTGTCGATGATGTTTCATTCAACTCAAAATTCTGAGCGCCGTAAACCGAGCATGTTGACATGAAAATAATTCTTCCGTTATAATTATCCGCAAGCCACGCTACGGAATCTTGATTAATTGATTTTGTCAGTTCGGGATTCAAAGCGCAAGCACCATCGCCAACAATAGCCGCGAGCCACACAACCGCGTCAGCCCATTTTAAGTGAGGCAGTAATTTTTCATGATCGCGCACATCTCCATAAACAAAATCAACCTGTTTTCTAAACGAGTCTTCATATAACAATGCATCATAAACACGAACATTGTAATTCGATTGTAGAATTAAATCCGTAATTGCACCGCCGACGTAACCGGCACCGCCAACTATCAATACGTTTTTCATTTTATAGTTTCCTTTTAAGAATGTTTATAATTTTTTCCGATGTTCTGCCGTCGCCCAGCCATTTCAATTGTTTTTTAGAAACGGAGTAATTTTCGAAAAAGGAGATTGTTTCATTCAACATTTTGTTTACAGGTCTGTCTTCGCCGATTAAAATACTGTTTCCGAATTCCATCGATTCCGGGCGCTCCGTTTTTAATCTTGGAACTGCTACCGGAACACCAAGCAGCGGGCATTCTTCCTGGCTTGTTCCTGAATCTGAAACAATACCGTATGCGTTGTATTGCAAATTCAAGTAATCAAGAAATCCGTATGGACCGACAAGCTTAATATTTTTTTTATCGGAAAGAAGATTGTATTGATTGATAAGTTTCACCCCGCGGTTAAATCTTACCAATCGAACTTCCAATCCGGTTTTCTTGCCAAGCTGATCTAAAAATTTTAATATATGATTGTACTGTTTTACGTCTTTTAAATTCTCGTTACGGTGAATATCAGCCACAATAAAATCTTTTGAGCGCTTGCCGGAGGGCAAATAATCTTTTGCTACTTCAACGATTGTATTGCCAACAACAAAAATCTGGTCGGGATTTTTATTTTCGGCTATTAATCTTTCTTTATATAAAGGCGTATAAACAAAAACTAGATTTGAAACGTAATCGCAAATAACTCGGTTAACTTCTTCGGGCATTCTTCTATCGTATGAACGCATTCCGCCTTCAATGTGTCCTATTTTATATCCTTCCTTAAAAAGCGGCGCACTTACGAGAGCCGAGTTTGAATCACCCAGAAACAAAATTATATCGGGATTAATTTTTTTCTTATGAAGAAGATAAATCACTTCTTTGGATAAATATGAAAGCTGCTCGTAATGATTTCGGCTGTTAATACCGGTTGCAAGTGTATAATCCGGTTTACGTATTTTTAGTTGACTGAAAAATATTTTGCTAAGTTCGTCATCGTAATGCTGACCTGTATGAATCATAACATGGTCGAAATTTTCGTCAAGCTTTTCGAATACTTTTTTCATCCGGATGAAATCCGGGCGAATGCCGGTGATGGTAACGATTTTCTTCATATAACCAGAATTTTATTAGAATTTGGTTACATAGTGCCAATTCTATACCAATTCTTTTTTTGTGAATTTTAAGGTTTTTGAAGCTATCGAAGGGCTTTTATTAGATATATGGCTATTATTAGCCATGCAGATTATGCTTAATTATCAAGCATTTTTTTCAATTCTTTTGTGTCTTCATTCATTTGTTCTCTTAATTTTGCGCGGAGTTCAACCGCTTCTTTTTCCTTTTCGACAATTAGTTGCTCAATTCGTGTTTCGTGATATTGAATTCGTTCCTTTGTTTTTTCAATCATTTTCCTTTCTAATTCTTCACCCTCTTTTTTAATGTCCGATATTTCAACATCTCTTCTGTCGTTAATACTCTGAAGTTTGCGAACTAAACCTTGTCTTTTATAATTACGATCCATAACCGTCGAGCCTGCTTGCATTGCCGAAAAAATTATTCCGATTATGAAAGAGATTATCCCCCACTTTGTTCCCGAGAAAATTACCGCTGAAATCATACTTCGAAAATTTGAGATTTCCGTTATTTGGCTGTTGTTTGAATAACTTGCAAATCCAACCACAAGAAGCACAATTACTGCAATGAAAAAATTATACGACATCCCGTTTTTAAATGTTACAAGCGGGTTTAGATCCGATTGCAGATCAAGATTCTTAATTCTGTTTTCATACTCGGCAACTAAATTATCTATATTCATTTTTGCATCGGCAATCATTTTTTCAACTTTAGCTTTTACATTTACTTTGATGGAGTCCAAATCATGCTGATGCTGCTGAATTGCATACTCGCTTTCGGCAATCAGTAGACTGAAAGCATTTAATTTTTCTTGAACTTGTTTTTCGTATTCGCCTTCTATTTTCGAAATAATATCGTTAATTGTACTTAAAAACTTGTCGGCCAACAATGGGAGCGAGGAGAGGAAAGCCAAGTTTGAAGAATGTGAAAATTTATGGACAATCAGATCGACCGTTTGAATTGCTCTACTGTGCTCCGGTTCCTTTGGAATCATATGATCGACATGATTATAATCTATTATTTTGCTTTTAAGAAAATGTATTAGTACTTCGGCTTGTCCAATCCTGCTGTTAATTTCTTGCGTAATTTCAACAACAATTTTTGCGAAATCATCAAAGGCAAAAAAGTTTTGCATTATATTGTATTCACAAAGCAGACCAAATAAATGAACATTATTCTGCTCAATCGAATATTTCAACCTATTCAAATCGTTTTCGTAAAGATCATTGTAAGTTTTGGTTGCAGCGTCATGATTAAGCTGTTTTATCTCCGCAAGGGCTGTATAATATTTTGCGTTTACACCGTCTTTTTTGTGAAGCAGCGCCCCGGCAAAATATAAATTTGCTTTCTCCGGCGCATTAAGCGCAAGTTGGCTGAATCCATTGAAAATATTTACATAATAGCAAACTTCATTTTTTACTTCCGCCTCAATATTCATAACAGATACATTTTCAAATACCTGATTAAGAAGTTCGGAAGCCGCAGTAGGATCGAAAAACGACTTGTCAAATATTTTAATTGTAGCGTAAAGCAGCTGTAGAAAATAATTTTTTGCAAAGTTTCTTTGTTCTAAAATTGAAACTGCCGAGCCGGCAAAATACTTTTTATCCTCCAGAGTTTTTGCTTTAACCCATTTTTCGTAATATTCAATAAAATTTATTATGCTGTTGTTCGAATTAGTAACTTTTGCGCGCTGTTCAAGTCTGTAAAAATTTTTAATGAATTTAACAACCGGTGAATTATACAGCCAGAAAAACGGTGCTATGTCGTAACGAATTAATATTTCGTCAATGGGCGAGTTCTTTGTTAATTCAAAAAACCTATTTCCTGCTTTAAGAATTAAAAGCGGTTCACTATGAAGTTCCGAATTTTTAGGAAAATATTTTCTTCCTAATACTTTAAACTGGGAAAGGAAGAATTCATCCTCTGATCCGCCGTCGAACAAATTAACTTCAGGCTCAAATAGATTTTTTTCTTCTTTATACATGATTTTATGAATTCCTTTTCACAAAAAAAAACAATACTCCTAATCAAGTATCGAATATTTTGTAAAAAAGTTTAATTTTAAACAAGGTGGGATTTTTAGCCGGAAATCTACATTCTTTACTAATTATCAGTGCCCAGAAGCACAATAGAGACTGTTGTTCCTCTTCCAAATTCACTGTGCATTGTAAGTTTACCGTTATTCAACTCAAGAAAATCTTTGCAAATTATTAAACCTAGTCCTGAACCTTTTTCATTCCCTGTTCCAACAGTTGAAATGATTTCATCAAGCTTAAAAAGTTTTTCCAAGTTTTCTTTTGGTATTCCTATACCGGAATCTGAAATAGTCAATTCGGCCCTGTTGCCTATCTTGCTGCATTCAACTCGAATGATGCCGTCTCTGTACGAAAATTTTATTGCGTTACCCAATATGCTTTTAATAACAAAATCGATCATCATTTTATCGCCGTAAATGGGAATATTTTCGCCAATAACTTTATCAATAGTTATGTTTTTTTCATCCAATTTGCTGTTTAAATGCGACAGGTTTTCATTCAAAAGCAGACTAAGATTAATGTATTCCGGGGTTGAATTCTGACGCCGCCGGTTTGCTTTTACCCATTCCAGCAATTCGTTAATTATTCCCAAACTTTGATCGTAAGATTTTCCAATGTTGGCAATCAATTCTTTTTTCTCTTCAACGCTGAGATCGTCATAACCGTTGTTCAACAAATCGATTGAATTATAGAAAGAATAAAACAAGGTTCGTAATTGATTTGAAATAACATTCCAAAATTTTGTCTGTTTCTCTTTTAAGTATTCCAGTTCATTTTTCTTCGTAGCAACTTCATTTTTTAATTCGGTTAAAGTATTTTCATTCTGCTTCACAAATTTCTTCTTTGCAAATAAATATGTTAATGCAATTGCAGCAATTGTAATAAATATCGTATAGATAATGTTTAACTCCATTTCATCCCTTTACTTCTCAAATTGGCAATTATTTATTATATAATCGAAGAATCAACACAAAAGTTGAATATCAATAGAATAGACTGAAATAAATATCCGAATCTCATTTACATTTTTCTTTTGCTTTATATGTGAACTCAACGGCATATTTAATCAATTGCGGTAAAGTTTTCAAGTTTAATTTATCCATAATCTCTTTCCTAATAGCATCAATTGTTCGTTTACTTTCGGATTTTATTTCGGCTATTTCCTCGCTTGTCAGCCCTTGTGCAATTAATTCGAGCATCTCTTTATCCAATTCATTGTGTGACTCGCTTTTAACAGAAGAATTGTCGCTGAATTTTCTTTCGATATCTTTAACTTCTCTATCGGTCTTACCTTGGAAATATTTTTTCCCGCTATTCACCGCTATTATAGTTTTTATCAATTCTTCTTTAAGCGATTGTTTGGAGATTAATCCATACGCACCAATTTTTATAGCTTTATTAATATAATCATCCGATTCAAAAACGGTAAGGAATATTATTTTGGCCTCGCTATCTATAGAAAGAATTTGCTTTGCAGCATCAATTCCGCCCATATTCGGCATTGAAATATCACTTATAACAATATCCGGTTTGGTTATACTATATTTTTCTACTAAACCCGCGCCGTCTTCGCATTCACCGGCAATAACAAAATCTTTATGATTTTCAATTATCGAAATTAATCCTCGTCTTACAAGGTTATGATCTTCTGAAACTAAAATGCGAACTTTATCCATATTTGCTTCTAATTTAATTAATCCATTGTAAATTGACATTACTAAATAATGCGATGGAAATAATACATCATTAAGTAAAAAGATTCAACGTAAAGTTGAATTATCACTGCATTCATTTATCATTTATTTCCTGCCAAAAGATATTTTAGCTGTGGTTTGCTATTTTAGCCCAGGGGAAAAAGATAAATATGATTCTTGCAAACAATAAATTTCTTTACTTATCAGTTTCAGTTTTATGTGGACTGATATTGATTATTCCCGTTTTAAATTATGAGCCGATAGTTGTTTATTCCATAGCGAATATATCGTCTTCGTTAGTTTATATATTTGTCTGCTTGCTAATCTTTAAACTCGATTTGCAACATAGCGTAGTAATCATTTTTATCGCGGCATTAGTTTTATTGCGTTTACTATTCATAAATATTATTCCTATAGGTTCCGACGATATTTACAGATACATGTGGGACGGTAAGATACAGTCGGCAGGAATAAATCCCTATTTATATGCACCGAATCATCCGGCTCTAGCGGGGTTACATTCAAATATTTTGCCGCAGAATGTAAATTTTCCAAACATGAAAACAATTTACTTTCCGCTTAGTCAATGGCTCTTTTTCATAGGATATCTATTAAGCGGTGAAAGTGTTTGGGGATATAAATTTTTAATATTGATCGCGGAAATGTTAACAATCTTTTCTATTTATGAATTGCTGAAACATCTTGGAATAAACACCAAATATGTTTTATTCTATGTTTTATGTCCCTTGTCAATAATTCATTTTGCTTTAGATGCGCATTTGGACGCTTTCGGTTTTCCAATGATATTATTATCAATACTTTTTTATCTCAAAGACAGAAAAATAATATCATCAGTTCTGCTCGGGTTATCGTTGTCTATCAAACCTGTCGGACTAGTTTTTCTCCCAATATTTTTTCTAAATGAAAAAGGAATAAAAAACAAAATCAGTGTTGTAGTTTTTCCTTTGATCGTTTTCTTCATGCAGTTTTTGCCGTATATATTTTCTTCAAATCCCTTCGAGGCATTTTTAATCTATACAAAGAACTGGACTTTCAACGGTTTTGTTTTCAACTTGATGAATCTTTACTTCAAGGATAATCAAACTTCAAGATTAATAAGTGCAATTCTTTTAGCGGCTGTATTGCTTCCAGTCTATTTTAGGAACAAGAATATTCTTGATAAGATATTTTATTCAGCTTTATTTATGATTGTATTTTCACCGGTCGTTCATCCATGGTACATCGGTTGGATTGCTATCCTCATTCCTTTAACACAAAAGTGGAGCGGGATTTTACTTGTTGCATTAAGCAGTTTAACTGTAATTACTGTTTTAAATTTTCAGCTTTACGGGTTTTGGACGGATTACTTACCTGTTCTTTTATTGGAATATATGCCTGTTATATATTTCGTTTTCAAGGAATATTTTACAATGGATGATATTAGTTTAAAATAAAAAAGCGGGCATTTACCCGCTTCAAAAAAAGCTAATATGAAAATTTTCTCAATTCATTTTGGTAAACTTTCAGTCATTTTTTTTAATTCTACATCTTCGTTATCACCAAGAATTTTTTCCAAATCCAATAGTATAAGAAGCCGGTCTTCGAGTTTGCCTATTGCTGTTATAAAAGCTGCATTAATTCCCGATACCATTTCCGGAGGTTTCTCGGTTATGTTCACCGGGATACGCAATACTTCGCTGACTTCATCTACAATAAATCCGATAGTTTTATTATCTAATTCAACGACAATAATTCTAGAATTTCTATCATATTCTTTTCTCGGTAACGATAGTTTTGATCTTAGATTTATTACCGGAATAACGCGACCTCTTAAGTTTACTACTCCGTCAACAAAGCCCGGCGCATTCGGTACTTTAGTAATAGACATCATTCTGTTGATTTCATTAACCTTAAGAATATCGATTCCAAATTCTTCAGCACCGATTTTAAAACTAACCAGTTGCAAAAGTTCGGAAGTTTCTGTTCTGTTTTTTTGATCTACCGACATATTTTACCTATTATGTTATGATTTCCTTATTAAGTTTAATTAACATAGAACATTCGTTTTATTATCGAAATATTCAATCTTAACTTTAGCATGATTTCCAATATCCGTATTTCAATTTGAAATTATGCTAATCTTTTATTAATCGTTTTATTTCCAATCCCTTCATCAACTCGGAATTTGCTTATCAAGCTTTGTAAATTAACAGTTAAGTTGCTTAGATCCTCTGCCGCTTTTGCAATTTGCTGCACACCGAATGTTGATTCCTGAGTAACTTGATTTATAGCTTCAACATTTTTACTTATTTGTTCACTTGCAGCGCTTTGTTCTTCGCTAGCTGCGGCAACTTGAGTAACAAGATCGGTAACTTGTTTTGAACCTTCAACAATATCTTTTAATACAACCCCTGCTCGTTCAGTCATTTTCTTTCCTTCTTGAACTTCAAGAGTTCCTTTTTTCATAGAATCGACCGCTTCAATTGTATCTTGTTGAATTGTTTTAATCATGTCCGCAATTTCTTTAGTTGCCTTTGTTGTTCTTTCGGCAAGTTTGCGAACTTCATCTGCAACTACGGCGAAACCTCTTCCTTGTTCTCCCGCGCGTGCGGCTTCAATAGCTGCATTAAGAGCCAATAAGTTTGTTTGATCAGCAATGTCGTTAATTACTTGAATAATTTCTCCGATTTTATCGCTGTTTTGTCCGAGTGTAAAAACTTTTTCGGCTGATTTTGATACGACTTCCGCAATCTTGTTCATACCAACTATAGTGTCTGCAACAACATTCCCGCCTTCAACTGCGCGGTCGCCCGCGAGTTTTGCAGTTTCGGATGCAGCCGATGCATTCTTTGATGTTTCAATTATTGTCTTTGTCATTTGTTCAACTGCGCTTGCAACTTCACCAGTTTGACTGCTTTGTTCTTGAGTGCCCGCTGCAATTTCTTCAGAGGAAGATGAAATCTCGTTCGCCGCGCTTGCAGTTGCATGAATACTTTCTTTAATATCAACAACTAACATTGCTAATGCATCGCCAAGTTGATTAATGCTATTCTTAATTAATTGGTGATCGCCTTTATAGTCTCCATTCATACGCACAGAAAGATCACCGGTAGCCATTACCTCTAAAACATCCGAACCTTCTTTTATTGGAAGAATTACGGCGTTGAGAGTTTGATTAATTCCTTTAACAATTTCATTAAAGCCGCCTTTGTATTTATCTGCATCTGCCCTGGTTTGAAGTTGCCCTTCCAATGCAGCAGTTGTTAGAGTTTTTAAATCAACAACAAGATCAGCTAAAATTCCTTTAACTTTTGAAAGACTGTTTGAAAGAATATCGTTTTCGGATTTTGGTTTTATTTGGATATCAAGATTACCTTCAGAAATTTTATTTGCTATTTCCGATTGTTCTTTAATATTGTTCAGCATTAAAACAAAAGATTCTTCGAGCTGGCCGATTTCATCTTTGGTTTGAGCATTAAGTGTGAATTCGGCATCACCTACCGCTAATCTGTTTGCTGCATCTTTCAAGCGATCAATGGGTTTTACCATTTTTTTAGCAAAGAAATAAGTAATCAAAAGTAAAATTGAAACTAAGACAAAAAGCGCCAAATAAATATCGAATGAAATTTCCGAATAGACTTCTTCTATATCATCAACATAAATACCGCTTCCAAGAATCCAGCCCCATTCTTCGAAATATTTTACATATGCTATTTTGGCAACAGGTTCTTCTTTACCGGGTTTTGGCCACATATACTCAACAATTCCACCTTCATCAGAACTTTGAGCAACATCAACGAACTCTTTGAAAATAAATTTTCCTTCAGGATCCTTATGACTTGTCATATTCTTACCGTCAAGCTCAGGCTTAATTGGATGCATTACCATGTTGTATTGCTTATCGTTTACCCAAAAGTATTCGTTTTGTGAATATCGAAGTGATTTTAACTGCTCAAGGGATTTCTTTCTTGCGTCTTCAACAGTAAATGTGCTGTCGTTAATTGCTGCGTGGTTGCTTAAAATAATACCAAATCCAACGTTGGCTATGTTTTCAATTGCTAATTGTTTTTCTTCTTCAAGATGAAATTTCATCGTTGGAAGAATATATAATATGATAAGTAACAAAATCGGAAAAGCACTTATTATTATAAGTGTAAATATTTTTCCGAAAATTCCCCAATCTTTATAACTTTTTAGCATTGTAGTAACTCGCTTTTTTTGAATGAAATTTTTCTGAGATTGCTCTCGCTTATAATTTGCCCAGTTTTTCAATGTAATTATCGCTATTAATTAAAATGTGTTTAAATCTTGTTGTGAGCTACGATATCTTGATGTGAATGGTACTTTATAACTTTATGTAATTTACTTTTACTTTAAATTCGAAAAGTACAATTGAATTATTATGCATAAAAAACCCGGTATTTAACCGGGTTTAAATTCACATATGTTACTGATTTAATACTATCTTCCCATCCATCCGCCGTCAACCGTAATAACGCTCCCATTTAAATAACTCGAAGCATCGGAACACAAAAACACAACTGTGCCCATTAAATCTTCTGGAGTTCCCCATCTTCCGGCGGGGATTCTATCAAGAATTGCTTTGTTGCGGAGTTCATCTTCGCGGAGAGGTTTTGTATTGTCCGTTGCAATATAACCTGGAGCAATTGCATTAATTGTTACGCCTTTGCCTGCCCATTCGTTAGCGAACGACATTGTTAATTGTTTTATGCCGCCCTTCGATGCAGCATAACCCGGAACGGTTATTCCGCCTTGAAATGAAAGCAAAGATGCAATGAACACAACTTTACCGTAACCGCGCGAAACCATTTCCTTTCCGAATTCGCGCGTAAGTATAAACTGTGCCGAAAGATTTATCTCGATTACTTTATCCCAGTATTCGTCCGGGTGTTCGGCTATCGGTTTTCTTAAAATTGTTCCGGCGTTGTTTACAAGAATATCTACTTTAGGAAATTCTTGTTTTACTTTTTTTATGAATTCATATAAAGCATTGCGGTCGGAAAAATCACAGACATAACCTTTAAATTTTGCGCCGCTTCCGGTTATTAATTTTTCCGTTTCGGAAAAATCTTGTTCGTATGATGCGCTGATAATTACATCGGCACCGGCTTCGGCTAATGCTAATGCGTAATATTGTCCGATGCCTTTGTTGGCACCGGTTACAATTGCCGTTTTTCCTTTTAAACTAAATTTGTCTAAAATCATTTTATACCTCGATGTTTTCAAAAATTATTTCAAATCTTGCATCGGAATTGCGTCCATATCATCAAACTCTTGATTTTCGCCGCCCATAGCCCAGATGAAAGAATAACTTTGTGTTCCGCAGCCGGAATGCATTGACCAGCTTGTTGATAAAACAGCTTGTCGATCACGGATAATAATATGCCGCGTTTCTTCCGGCGAACCGTTTATGTGAACTACAAAGGCATCGGGTTTTAAATTGAAATACATATAAACTTCCGAGCGGCGCTGGTGAGTGTGCGAAGGCATTGTATTCCAAACGCTTCCGTCTTCAAGCTCCGTTAAACCCATTGCAACCTGGCATGTCTGTAATATTTGCGGATGAATATATTGATTGATCGTTCTTTTATTTGAATCTTCAACGCTTCCAAGTTTACGATGAATAGCATCTTCGTACTTTATATGTTTTGTGGGATATTCTTTATGCGCCGGGTAGCTGACAAAGTAAAACAGCGCAGGTTTATTTGTATCATCACTTTTGAATTCCACACTTTGTGAACCGCGCCCAACGTACAAAGCATCACGGTAATTCATCTTATATTCAGTGCCGTCAATTATTATTGAACCGCCGTTACCAATATTCATAACACCGATTTCGCGGCGTTCACAAAAATAATTTGCCGCCATTTCTTTTTTCGATGCTTCCAATTTTAGCATTTTTCCCGATGGAACAGCCGAGCCGGTAATAGACCGGTCAATATCCGAATACACCATGGGTATTTCATTCTTTACAAATAATGATTCTATAAGAAATGTTTTTCGCATTTCATCTGTATTCATAGTTTTAAATCCATTTTTATCGGGCGAATATCTAACTTCCATTATATCATCTCCTCTCTGTATTTTTTAAAATAAAAATGTCATTTCGTTTTTTGAAAAAAGAGAAATCAATTTTAATTTTTTGTTGAGTTCTCTTCCGGCTCTCATACAAAGAGAGCCGGATCGAAATGACATTTTAAAGCTTATGTTAACCTAAAATTATAACCAAGCTTTAATTTTCTGCGCGACTTGCTCGGCTGTGAATCCGAATTTTTCTGCTAATGTTTGATAAGGACCCGAAGCGCCGAAACGCGTCATACCGATAGCTAATAATTTTTGCCGGAACAAATCGCCCCAGCCTGTCATAGATGCCGCCTCAATAATTACAACGGGCACATCAGCCGGGAATAATTTCGATTTATATTCTTCGCTTTGTTGTTCAAAAACTTCGCGGGAAGGAATTGAAACAACACGTATATTTTTATCGCTTAATATTTTTTTTGCGTTAGCCGCAACAGGCACTTCGGAACCGCTTGCAGCAATTACCAAATCTAGCTTTCCGGCTTTTTCTTTTGATGTAATGTACGCCCCTTTCAAAACATCTTTAGGATTAAAATCATTTTCTCTTTCGAAAGCATCAATTTTTTGACGTGTTAAAATTAACGCAACCGGTCCGTTTGTTTTTCTTAATGCATAAGCCCAAGCCATCGCAGTTTCAACACCGTCTGCCGGGCGAAAAACAGTTACGTTTGGAATTGCGCGTAGTACGGATAAATGTTCAACCGGCTGATGAGTCGGTCCGTCTTCACCAACAAAAATTGAATCGTGCGTAAAAACATATAGAGCTGGTATTTCCATAATTGCCGCGAGGCGAATTGTTGGACGCATGTAATCACTAAACACAAAAAATGTTGCGCCGAAAGCTCGGAAACCGCCGTATAAAACTATACCATTTAGAATTGCACCCATACCATGTTCGCGTATTCCAAAATGGAAATTTTTTCCGCCGAATTTATTCGGGGCAATTGCAGCGAAGTCTTTCATAAATGTATTTGTTGACGGCGCTAAATCTGCAGAACCTCCGACAACATTCGGAACAATCTGCGCAATCTTTTGAATTACCTTGCTGGAAAGCGTTCTTGTTGCATTTGGTTCTTTCGGAACAGCCGCCAATAATTCTTCTTCAAGATTTTCCGGCAGCCACTGATTTATATATTTTTCATACTCACCGGCTTTCTCAACATTTTCCGTTTTCCATTTTCCATACTCCGTTTTCCAATCATCATATTTCTTTTTCATCTCAACTTTACGATCTGCAAAAAGTTTTGCAACTTCTTCCGGGACATAAAATTCTTTATCAACCGGCCAGTTTAAATTTTGTTTTGTAGCAATCAATTCATCTTTGCCAAGTGGTGAACCGTGAACATCATGAGTATTGTTTTTATTTGGACTTCCGTAACCAATCAATGATTTTGTAATAACGAGCGTCGGTTTTTCTTTTTCATTCTGCCCGGCGGTAATCGCTTTGCGTATGCTGTCGTGGTCATATGCATCGGCGTGAACAACATGCCAGCCGTAAGCTAAAAATCTTTTTTCAACATCTTCGCTGAAAGTTAAATCGGTGTGTCCCTCGATAGTAATAGTATTGTCGTCGTAAAAATAAATCAAGTTGCCGAGCTTAAGATGACCCGCAATTGAAGCGGCTTCCGAGCTGATTCCTTCCATCAAACATCCGTCGCCTGCAATTGCATAAATATAATTTCCGCCGAATAATTTTCCGAATCTTTCTTCCATCATTTTAGAAGCGATTGCCATTCCAACACCATTTCCGAAACCTTGTCCCAAAGGACCTGTTGTAGTCTCAACGCCGGGTAAATGTCCGTATTCCGGGTGTCCGGCAGTTCTGCTTCCCCATTGGCGGAAAGATTTTAAATCATCCATCGAAACATCGTAGCCGCTGAGATGAAGCATCGAATAAATCAACATTGAACCGTGACCGGCAGATAAAACAAATCTATCGCGCGCAATCCATTTGGGATCATCCGGGTTATGTTTCAAAAATTCAGTCCATAATATTGCCGCAACATCTGCCATGCCCATAGGCATTCCTGGGTGACCGGAGTTTGCTTTTTGAACTCCTTCGGCTGCCAAAATTCTAATCGTGTTTCCGGTTAATTTTTTAATATCCATTTGATTTGCCATGTTATTTTTTCCTCATTTTATAGAATTAAACGAGTCAAAAATAACCTTTTTTGAATTCGTATGTAACTACTTTTAAATAAATTAGTGTAGAAAAAACACCTAAAATCAATCTTTATATTATTTCCATCAGTCCGTAATGATGCTAAAGCCAACAAATAAAACTAAATAGATGCCGGGTTAAACCCGGCATGACAATTAAGCGCAAGTAAATCAATTTTTAAACTGTATATGTTGATGAAGCGGTTGTGCCGCCGCGGCCTGTCCAGTTTGTATGGAAAAATTCACCGCGCGGTTTATCAACTCTTTCGTAAGTATGCGCACCGAAATAATCACGCTGAGCTTGCAATAAATTTGCCGGCAGTCTTCCATTTCTAAAGCCGTCAAAGTAATTTAAAGCAGTTGACATAGCCGGAATCCAAATTCCGTTCATCACTGCCGTTGATACAACTTTTCTCCATGATTCCTGTGATGATTCAATTTTTTCTTTGAAGAACGGATCGAGCAATAAGTTTGAAAGATCCGGATTTTTATCAAACGCTTCTTTAATTTTTCCAAGGAATGCTGAGCGGATAATACAACCACCACGCCACATTAATGCAATGCCGCCGTTGTTCAATTTCCACCCGTTTTCTTTAGCGGCAAATTTCATCAATACATAACCTTGAGCATACGAAACTAACTTTGATGCGTAAAGAGCCTTCATTAAATCATTAATAAATTGTTTTTTATCGCCTTCGAATTTCGGTTTCGGTCCGCTTAAAACTTTTGACGCTTCAACTCTTTCATCTTTCAATGCGGAAAGTGTTCTTCCGTAAACGGCTTCGCCGATTAATGTAAGCGGTGCGCCATGATCGAGCGATGCAAGCACAGTCCATTTGCCGGTTCCTTTTTGTCCTGCTGTATCAAGAATTTTATCAACTAGCGGTTTACCGTCTTCATCTTTGTATGCGAGAATGTCGCGTGTAATTTCAATTAAGTAACTGTCAAGTTCGCCTTTATTCCATTCTTTAAATACTTCGTGCATTTCATCGGCGCTCATTCCCAATAAATCTTTCATGATTTGATAAGCTTCGCAGATTAATTGCATGTCGCCGTATTCAATTCCGTTGTGAACCATTTTAACAAAATGACCCGCGCCGTTTTCGCCAACCCAATCGCAGCATGGAGTGCCGTCATCAACCTTTGCAGCAATAGCTTGAAAGATCGGTTTTACGTGAGGCCATGCATCTTTAGAACCGCCGGGCATAATTGACGGACCTTTTAAAGCACCTTCTTCGCCTCCTGAAACTCCAGTACCAATATAAAGAAGTCCTTTACTTTCAACATATTCTGTTCTTCTTGTTGTATCGGGGAAATGAGAATTGCCGCCGTCAATAATTATATCGCCTTTATCGAGATGAGGAATTAAAAGATCGATAAAATCATCAACAGCTTTTCCGGCTTTAACCATCAACATAATTTTTCTCGGTGCCTTTAAATTGGCGACTAAATCTTCAATTGAATGCGCACCGATAATTTTTTTCCCTTTACCTCTTCCGTTGACAAAATCATCTACTTTAGAAACTGTTCTGTTATAAACTGCTACTGTAAAACCGTGACTTTCCATATTCAGAACTAAATTTTCACCCATCACCGCAAGGCCAACAAGACCAATATCAGCTTTACTCATTTTGTGATTCTCCTATTTTATATTTATATGATTATATAATTTCAAATGATGTTTTTGCCATGCATACACGTTTTTATCTGATTGTATATTCCCGCAAAGTTAGTATGAATTATAAAAAGCGTTTGCTTCGGGGCGTTCGCAACGACAATAAAATTAATCCTTAAATCTTTCCTTGTATGCCCATAAACCGAGAGCCGGGTTTGAGATATAAAATATTTCTTCGCCATCGGGCATTGTATTAAAACCATCTTTTAATTTTTCGGGATTATATTTATTCAACATCGCCGGTAAATCAGCATATTTAAAATTTACGCTTTCAATTTCTTCCTTTGAAATATTGCCGGGACAATATGTAATTGTAAACCTGTTTTCCGAAGAACCGTGAATTAAATGTGCCGCCGCACTCAAATTATTTTTTAGCTCATCATTTTCCTCAACATATTTTAGAATTGCCGGTGTTGTTTTGTAACCGTATTTTCTGATTAATCTATCAATTTCCTTGTCTTCGCCGAATTCGCGTAAGCCTGGGGCGAGAACAATCAACTCGCCGTTATCATCGATAGCCATTCTTGTTCTATAAATACTTTTATTACCGAGCCATGTACTTTTGAATTCATGCGGATCGAGATAAACAACAACTTTTTTGAGAGGTTTGTCGAGCATTTCAAAATTAACTTCGAGCGAAAGATCGGCTGCTAATTTAAAACATTCGAAATCATCGCCGATAAATAATCCACGCATAACAAGCTTACCGTTTTCATCCTTGCCGATTACAGTCTGCACATAAATTATTGGAAGATGTTTTGCAAAATTATCCGAAGCATAATTTAAAACTTTACGCACAGGAGTATCTGCCCGCCCCATCATTCTTTCCATTCCATAAACGGCGCCGAGAAAATGACTTTTGTTAATTCCCTCGCGACCACCCGTTCCGACAAAAATATTTTTATTATAATTTGCCATTCCGACAACTTCGTGAGGAACAACTTGACCGATTGATAAAATCAAATCGAAACCGCCGTCAACTAATAGTTTATTCACTTGCGCCGGCCAATTGTAATTTAATTTACCTTCGGACACTATATAAACAAATTCAGAAGGAACATCGCCGAGCGTGTGTAAATCTTCTTTCCACCTGTGAACCCGGAAAAGATTTTTTGGTATATCACCAAACATTGTTTCAATTTCTTTTTCGTTCATTGCAAAATGAGTTCCGAGCGCGGGAAGAATATCCGTGAGTTTGTCTTTATAATATTGATAAGAATATTTTGTTAATTCTCCGGCGCGGGAATGAAAACGTGTAAAATCCGGGGGAATGGCTAAAACTTTTTTGCGGATTCCAAGTTTCTCGAAAGCAGAAAAAAGTCCTTCTTTTATTTCAGCTTCTGTTAGTGAAGAATCTTTTGAACCTTTTGCAAATAATAACATTTAATAATCCTTTCAAAAATTAATCTTAAGGCGCAGATTAAAAATCTGCGCTACACTTCACCAGGTGATTGTAATAATTATCTTTGAATTCGTGCAGAGCCGCCTTTTGCAAATGCGCGCACTTCATCAATTGTTGCCATTGTAGTATCGCCGGGATATGTTGTTAACAATGCGCCGTGAGCCCATCCAAGTTTTACTGCTTCATCCGGAGTTTCACCGTTTAATAATCCGTAAATAAATCCGGCAGCAAAACCATCGCCGCCGCCAACACGATCAATAACATTTAATTCCGCTGTCGGGGCTTGATATGTTTTTCCGTTAACCCATGCAACTGCGCTCCAGCTGTGATGATTTGTATGATGAACTTCACGCAAAGTTGTTGCAACAACTTTTATCTGCGGATATTTTTTTACAACGTTGTCAATCATTCCGAAGAAAACTGTCGGATCTAGTTTCGATTTTGCTGCAACTTCGGGCCCTGGAATTCCCAAACCTTTTTGTAAATCTTCTTCGTTACCGACAAGAACATCAACGTATTTAACAATGCCGTCGATAACTTCCGCGGCTTTTTGTTCACCGCCCCAAATGTTCCAAAGTTTAGCACGAAAATTTAAATCGAAACTTGTAATTGCACCCGCTTCTTTAGCTGCTTTCATCGCTTCGATGATTACTTGTCCTGTTGTTTCTGATAACGAAGCAAAAATTCCGCCGCTGTGAAACCAGCGTACGCCCTGTGCAAAAATGTTTTTCCAATCGAAATCACCCGGTTTTAATTGTGCTGCTGCTTCATTCGATCTGTTATAAAAAACTACGGGTGGACGTGAACCGAATCCTTGATCGCTTAAAACGGCAGCCATGTTTGGACCATTCACACCATTGTGTTTGAATTCCTTGTAGAATGGTTTAACGCCCATTGCGCGAACGCGTTCTTTAATCAAATCGCCTATGGGATAATTAACAATAGCTGATGCAATGCCGGTGTTCATCCTGAAACAATCGGATAAATTTGCAGCAACGTTAAACTCTCCGCCGCTTACATGAATTTTACATTCGGTAGCTTTTCTAAACGGAATTATTCCGGGATCGAGACGGTGAACGAGAGCGCCAAGTGAAAGAAGGTCGAGAGCGCCTTCGGGTTTAATCTTTAATCCTGTGTTATCTGCCATAACTAACCTTCAATTTATTTTCAAAAAAATATCTGCCATGAATTACACCTATCTTCACTTATAAATTCTTGTGAATTAGTAAAATCTGTCAACCGACAGACAAGATTGTAACTAACGTTTTACAATAAAACTCTTTTATACTGCAACGAATCCGCACCAAAATTAACTATTATACCTAATTTGTATTTAGAAACCGCTAAATAATTTAATGTCTGTTTTATATGCTCATCAACAATACCGGACATACTTTTGATTTCTAAAATAATTTTATCCATCACAGTAAAATCTGCATAATATTTATGAGTAAGGATTATATCTTTGTACTCAATTAGGAATTCTTTCTCTCTCTCATAAAAGATACTATTCTTTTTGAATTCGTATTCCAACGCATCTTTATAAACTATCTCAAGAAATCCTCTTCCAATTATATTGTACACTTCCATGCAAATGCCAATAATTTTGAAGGATTCTTCTTTGTAAATTAAATTTTGCATTATAAAAAAATCTTAAAAAACTTTGCCACGAATTGCACCAATTTTCACTAATTAATTAGTGTTAATTCGTGAAATTAGTGGCCAATGTTTAAACTCCGCTGTACGCATTAAATCCGCCGTCAACTGGAATAATAACGCCTGTAACAAATTTTGAGATATCGGAAATCAAATAAAGCAATGTACCAATTAATTCTTCCGGTTCGCCAAAACGTCCCATCGGAGTTCCGTTCATAATTTTATGACCGCGAGCGGTGAGTTCACCGGTTTCTTTATCTGTTAATAAAAATCTGTTTTGATCTGTTAAGAAAAATCCAGGCGCAATTGCATTAACACGAATATTTAATTTTGCAAAATGAACCGCAAGCCATTCGGTTAAATTATTTATACCCGCTTTTGCAGCAGAATACGCTGGAATTTTTGTCAACGGTCTGTAAGAATTCATCGAAGAAATATTAATTATGGAACCGCCGCGCCCTGCCATATCTTCCGCGAGAACCATTGTCGGTAAAACCGTACCGAGAAAATTCAAATCAAAAACTCTGCGGAAACCTTCAATATCCAATCCGAAAAAACCTTTCGAAAGTTCGCCTAAATTTTCCATGCTTAAAAATTCGAGTTGAGTTGTTGCCGTTGGCGCGTTTCCGCCTGCTCCGTTAATCAATACATCAACCTTTCCGAATTTTTCGTTTATAATTTTTTTTGCTTCAATCAATGTTTCTTTTTCAAGAACATTTGCAAAAACACTGATTGCGTGTCCCGGAAATTTTTCATTAACTTTTTTAGCAACTGCATCGGAGTTTTCTTTTTTGAAATCGAGTATTGCAACTTTAGCACCCGCCTCTGCAAGTCCGAGGGCAAACGAAGTTCCAATAACTCCGCCGCCGCCGGTGATAACACAAACCTTTCCTTTAATATCACTCAATGAGTTTGACATTTTATTTTCCCTTAAATATTATTTTAAACGTTGGCAACACTATTCATAATAATTTTTGCGTTGTCTGTAAGTTTGAAATAGTTTTCATATTTAATTGCTTCTTTATCGAGAAGTGCCGAACCTATTCCTACAGCGCAAGCCCCGGCTTTAATCCATTCGCCCGCGTTTGTTAAAGTAACTCCGCCAGTCGGCATCATTTTTAAATGAGGCATAGGAGCTAATACGCCTTTAAAAAACGGCATCCCCAAAACATCGGCCGGAAATACTTTTATAATATCGGCACCTGCTTCATAAGCTGTTTGAATTTCCGTTGGCGTAAAACATCCGGGCATTGCGGGCACATCATATTTGTGGGACATTTCCACAATTTCTTTTTTAAATATCGGGCTGACAACATATTTGGCGCCTGCTTTAATTGCTTGTTCTGCTACTTCAGCACTTAAAACAGAACCAACGCCGAATATTATATTTTTGTTTAGCTCTTGCGACATTTTTTCAATCAATTGAATAGCGTTCGGAACAGTCATTGTTACTTCCGCCACCGTTAATCCGCCTTCGGCAATTGCTTCAATAATTTTTTTAAGTTTATCCACTTCCTTAATTCTTAAAACGGCAACAACTTTTCTTTTAAGAATTTCATCGAGTATAGTTTGTCTGCTCATAATTATTTAAATGGTTCCAAATGTTTGTGAAAATGTTTAATTAAAAATTCGTAATGCGTTTCTTCATTATCTTTTAAGCACTGCATAATTTTATCTTTGAACAAAAAACTTGCGTCTGGATTTTTTTCCGTAAGAACTTTTCCGAAAGTTACATGCAGCACCTGGCGGACATCGTTGGAATTAAACAAATCCACAAGTTCGGCATCGGAATATTCTTTAGCAGGTTTAACTATCATGATATCAGCCGAAACATGATAACTTAATTTTTCACTTTCATAAAGTCCGCTGCAAAAATCGAGAATTATTCTGAATAAATCCGGCTGTTTTGCCGCTACTACTTTTAACGCTTCAAGATAGCTTGTACCGGCGGTCTTTACATGCGTTAATGCTTCGCGAAGTGAACCTATAACTTTGTAAACAGAAAATTTATCGCTGCCTGAGTGAAGACTAATTTTATAATTCCCGAAATACTTAACAATTGCAAGATGTTTTTGATACTCGGTTTTGAAAAGATCGAGATCGCCTTTGTAATCAATTCCTTTCTCGAATGAACCGACAAAACGGGGAGCGAGACTTACATACTTTACGCCGAGTCGTGTAAGTTCGTTTGCAAAGAAATAATGTTCGAAAGGAGAAGTTACGGATTCAGTTTCATCAACAGAAACCTCAACTTCAAAGTTGCCATTCGCGCATTTTAATTTTAGATACTCGTACATTTTTTTTATGTGTGCGACCGCTTTGCCGTATTTTGCATAAGCTCTTAAAAAATCTATCGTACTGACTTTAATAACAAACGAATCTGAAATCTTAATTTCCTTTTTCACATATCTTCTTTCTGCCGAGGGAAAGGCATCATCGAGATCATTCCATGGAAGTGCGGCAACAACTTTAAATAAAATATCTTCGGAATAATTATCCGCTTCGTTGTCAACATGTTCGCTCGGATCGAAAGTGAACATTGTAAAACCGGCATTCAACATCAAATCGATATCAGTAGTTGTTTTAAGATGATCTGCATCCGAACCGAAACCGTTTTTATATCCTTCTTGAAAAACAGCCCACACCGCTGCATCCATAACTTCATCGGGAGTTCTGTTTGTCCTTGTTAATTCTCTGATAGATTGTTGTGCAAGAATGGGTTTGAAATCACTTCCGTATAGCGAACGAATATGCCCGGCATTTGCTAATCCTAAACGGTCGCCAAATCCAAATGAATTTTGTAAGCCCAGCGTTACAGATATTGTGAATGGAAAAATTTCTTGTATGATTTTTCTATTCTTCGTGTTGAGCAAACATTTTTTTATTGTTATGTCGCTTTCTATTAATTCGCCTTCCAGTTTTTCAATCAATTCATTTTGTTTATCCGAGAAAACGAAAAGTGATTTTAATTTTTCATCTTTGCCGATAAACAATACTGAATTTTTATATTCAATTATAGAGTTGATATAAACACGTACCGAACAATTTTTATTTATCTCAAGATTAAGAAGCGCATTATTTGCATCCGGCTTTCCAACAATTTTTTCTTTTATAGTTTTTAACATCATCGTAATCCTTTGAGGTTATAGTTTATACGCTTTCTTAACAAGATTGTAAGTCAGGTCTTTAGCAATTGTTAAAGCTTCCTCTAAGCTAATTTGATGTTTAGCAACAAGTTCAGCAAGGAAGTTAGAATCAATTCTACGCGCAACATCGTGACGAGCCGGAATAGAAACGAAAGCACGGGTATCGTCGTTAAATCCAACGGTGTTATAGAATCCGGCGGTTTCAGTAACCATCTGACGGTATCGTGTCATACCTTGAATACTATCATGAAACCACCAAGCAGGTCCGAGTTTCATTGCCGGATAATGACCTGCAAGCGGGGCAAGTTCACGAGAATAATTTGTTTCGTCGAGAGTAAAAACAATTACAGTAAAATTCGGATTGTTGCCGTATTTATTTAGGAGTTCTTTCAAGTTATTTGTGTATTCGGTTTGAACCGGGATATCGCAGCCCTTATCTGTTCCGAATTTTTCAAACACCAAACTATTATAATTTCTATGCGAGCCGGGATGAATTTGCATCGTTAGTCCGTCATCTGTACTCATACGCGCCATTTCCATTAACATATGCGCTGTAAAAAGAGCCGCATCTTCCGATGTACTTTTCTCTTTTAACGCTCTTTGAAAAATTTGTTCAGCTTCATTATTGTTTAATTCATGCGTATAAGGTGAATAAACTCCGTGATCTGTTGAAGTTGCGCCCATTGTTTTGAAATATTCTCTTCTACTTTCCAAGGCCTTAATAAATTTTTTGAAAGTAGAAATTTCTTCGCCGACAACATTGCCGAGAAGTTCAATATTTTGTTTCCAGTTTTTTACCGATAAATCAGTAAGAGCATCCGGGCGGAAAGCAGGAATTATTCTTCCTTTCCAACCGGATTCTTTAATTTTTTTGTGAACTTCAAGCGAATCTGTCGCTGCATCCGTTGTGGATAAAACTTCCAGGTTGAATTTCTTAAATAAATTACGCGGCAAAAATTCCGGTGATTGAATTTTTTCATTTAACTGGTCATAAATCTTTAAAGCGTTTTGCCCGTTTAATTTTTCCTTAATCCCAAATACAACACTAAATTCATAATCGAGCCATACACCGGATGGTGTTCCTGCAAATAAATAAAAATTCTCTCCGAAAATTTGCCAAATTTTTTTTGGGTCAGTTTCGGTTTCACCGCCATCAATCCTTGGTACTCCCAGCGACTCTAATTTTATTCCCTGTGAATAAAGCATTCTAAATACATAATGATCAGGAACTATAAACAATTGTGTTGGATGCGGGAACGGTTTATTTTCCGCAAAGATTATGGGATCAACATGCCCGTGCGGACTAATTATGGGCAGGTTTTTAATACTTTGATAAATTTCACGCGCATAATTTCTTATAATATGATTCGGATCAAAAAAACGATCCTCGTTAAGTTTAAATTCTGACATCACAAGTCCCCAAAATAATTTGCAATAAATTCAATTTTTCAAAAGCATGTTTGGCGTTAGAAACAGGATGGCAACGAAAATTCGCAAATTGTTACCATCCTAAAGAATCATGGGAGGCACCATGAAAACTTAATAAGCATATTATTCAAAAATACTTCTACGACATTTCTATTGTTTCAAGTTTTGGTACAAGCTTATTAATTATAAAAAATGCTACTAAATAAGCCGAGCCCGCAATAACAAACAAAATCATGTAGCTGCCTGTAATCTGAAGAATAAATCCTGCAGCAACTGCTATTAACATTCCGCCAACAGCGCCAGCCATACCTCCTAATCCAACAACAGAAGCGACAGCTTTTCTTGGAAATACATCAGATACAATTGTGAAAAGATTTGCCGACCAACCTTGATGCGCTGCGGTTGCAAGACTTAATAAAGCTACTGCCATCCAGATGTTGGTTGCCTGGGAGGCTAAAACTATTGGGACAACAGATAAAGCACAAATCAGCATAGCAGATTTTCTGCCTTTTGTTACCGTCCAACCTTTTTTAATAAAGAATGAAGAAAGCCATCCGCCGCCTATGCTGCCAACATCAGCCATTACATAAATAACAATCAGCGGAGGACCAATTTTGTCCAAAGTAATACCGTAATTATTATACAAGAATTTTGGAACCCAATAAAGATAGAACCACCAGATCGGGTCAGTTAAAAATTTGCCAATAGCAAAAGCCCACGTTTGCTTGTACTTAAGAAGACTAATCCACGGTATTTTCACTTCCGGATCCGGTGGATCGGATTGAATATAGTCAAGTTCTGCTTTGCTTAATCTTCTATGTTTTTCGGGTCTTTCATAAAATATAAACCATAGAACTAACCAAAGTAAGCCAACAGCGCCGGTGATAACGAACGCTTCATACCATCCCCATGTTAAAGTAATCCATGGTACTACAAGTGGAGCAATAACAGCTCCAACATTTGAACCGGAGTTAAAAATTCCTGTTGCAAAAGCTCTTTCTTTTTTAGGAAACCATTCGGCAACCGTTTTAATAGCTGCTGGAAAGTTGCCGGCTTCAAAAAGCCCGAGCGCAAAACGAGCGCCTGCAAATCCTAAAACCGTTCTTGCAATCGCATGAGCTATTGCAGCTAAACTCCAACCAGTTAGCGAAACAGCATATCCAATTTTTGTTCCGAAACGGTCTATCAAGCGGCCAATGATAAGCAGTCCCAATGCATACGCGCCTGTAAATGCGAAAACAATGTATCCATACTCAACTTCATTCCATCCAATCTCTTTTTCGAGTACTGGTGCTAAAATTCCAATTACCTGGCGATCGATATAATTTATTGTAGTCGCCAAAAATATCAGCGCAACAATAACCCATCTAAATCTTCCAACCTTTTGACCGGTTTCTGCCATACGATATCTCCGTTTTATTAATTGCTTTTTTATTTAAGACTGAATTTGTATTTAGCTTAACAGATTTTTTAACGATTACTTTATCGTTTAATGAAAAATCTTAAAAATATTTGTTTAAGTCAATCCCTTGCAAAGAAATAATTAAGTATTCATAAAATATTTTATCATTTCTCCTCATTTTGCATGAAATTTATAATGGATAAAATCAAAATACTAATACCTCTGAAACGGTTCAAGATATATGATTTGACAAAAAAAATGTTGGTTTAGCAAATAAGAAACAATTGTATAAGGATGTTGATTAATTTCTTATTATAGTCTAGCGAATAACTTTGGCACTATTTGTATTTGATATAAGAATGATTCTCTAATACAACAAGAATTTATTAGCGAATTATAATCGGTTATACTTTATACAAGTTCCTCTAAGAATTAATTCAGTATCAATAACCGTCTGTTTGGGGATGAATGAATCTTTATTATTAATATTTTCGAAAAGAATTTCCATTGCATTTTTGCTAATTAACGATGTTGGTTGATCAATACAGCTGAGAGGGGGTGATAAAAATTTCTGAATTTTAGCATTGCCAAAGCAAATAACATCGATATCATCCGGGATCTTTAACCCGACTTCATTAGCTGCCATATACACACCGAGCGCAACTGGATATGTAACGGTAAATAAAAGGTCAGGGAGATTTTTTTGATTATATAATTTCATAAAATAGTCATACCCGTAATTTTCACCAAAGCCGCCTTCAAGAATCCAATCATTATTTATTGCTATATTATGTTTTTTCATCGCGTCGATAAAACCGTTCCTTCTCTCACGTCCAATATTGATATCAGAGTAACCCCCAAAATGACCAATTTTTCTGTAACCAAGTTTTATTGCATGTTCAATAGCTTTGAAAGCTCCGCCATAGTCATCAACTCTTACCGTATTGCGTTCTTCCCCTTCGGGAATTCGATCAATAAAAACTAAAGGTACACCTCTCCTTTTAACCAAATCAAAAATTGCATAATCGCGGGTTTCTTGAGTTATTGAAATAATTATACCATCAACTTTCATAGCCAACAATGTTTGAATATGTCTTCTTTCTCTTTCAGCGTTTTCTTGTGAGACAGTTAATATAATTTCATAATTATGCTCAAAAGCGTAATCATAAATATGTTCTATTATCGAACCAAAAAAGAAATGCGCTATTTTTGGAATTACTACACCAATTGTGTTGGACCTTCTTGCAGATAAATTTCTCGCCATAATATTCGGCATATAACCCATTTCTTCGGCTATTGTCTTTATTAATTTTGTCGTCGCAGGGGATATATCGGGATGATCGCGTAAAGCTTTTGATACCGTAACTGTTGAAAGATTTAATCTCTTTGCGATGTCGTTTAGGGTGATTGCTTTTTCTTTCATTTAATATCTGTAAGTGCTATAAATAAATTTTTTATTTAGCTTAATCCTTTACTTTAGTAACTTAAAAATGCCGTGAATCTTAAAGAAAATCAATTATTATTTAAAGTTTTTTAGGAATAAGAACTATTTGATATTGATTCAACAAAATATTTCACAACTTGTTGAATTTAGCTTTAATTCTGCACAAAAAAATTTTGATTACTTCATTGAATAGATTTTTCTGAGTGCTGTCTTGTTTTAAAATCAGGTACTAATTATCCATGCAGCATTTTACACATGTTCCTCTTAAAATTAGTTCGGTATCAATTACAATTTCTTTAGGAATAAACTCTTCACCCTTTTTAATATTTTCGATTAAAATATCCACGGCATTTTTGCCAATTAAATCAGTAGGTTGATCAACACAGCTTAGAGGCGGAGATAAAAATTTATGCGCACTCGCATTACCGAAACATATCAAGTCGATATCCCTCGAAATTTTCAATCCCAGTTCTGCGGTAGCAGTATAAATTCCGAAAGCAATTGGATAGGTAGCGGCAAAAATCATATCCGGTAAATTATTTTCCTTGTATAATTTCATAAATGAAGAATACCCGTGTTTTTCACTGAAATCGCCTTCAATAACCCACTCTGGATTTATTTCTATATTATGTTTTTTCATAGCATCTTCAAAACCAAGATACCTTTCGCGGCCTATGTTTATCGATGAATAACCTGCAAATTGTCCAATCTTTTTGTAGCCGATATTTATTGCATGTTCTGTTGCTTTAAACGCTCCTCCTCTATCATCAACAAAAACTTTATTTACGTTTTCTATATTTGGAATTCTATCAATAAAAACAATAGGAACTCCCCTTCTTCTAATAAGTTCAAAAATTTCGGTGTTTTTTGTTTTTTCGGAAATAGAAATAATAATTCCGTCGACTTTCATAGCAAGAAGAGATTGAATATGTTTTTTTTCTCTTTCGTTATTCTCCTGAGAAATTGTAAGAATAACCTCATAACCTTTTTCGGCAGCAAGGTCGTAAATGCTTTCGATTATAGCTGCAAAAAAAGAATGAGCTATTTTGGGAAGTACTACACCTATTGTATTGGATTTTCTTGAAGATAAATTTCGTGCCATTATATTAGGCAGATAACCTAATTCAAGTGCGACGCTTTTAATTAATTTGGTTGTTGCGGGCGATATATCGGGATGATCTCTTAATGCTTTGGATATTGTTACAGCCGATAGTTGTAACTTAGCCGCAATATCGTTTAATGTGACGGGTTTTTCTTTCAATTTTTTTGTATATGAGATTTAATCGAAATATTCTGCATTTAGTTATTTAATATACTTTTCGAAAAATATTATTAACACTTTCCCGCGGCTAATAAATAAAATCAATTTTTAACAGGGATAGTCTTTATTCAAGACTATCCCAATACAAAACAAATAATTATTTAATAAGCATCATTTTTTTAGTAATGCTAACATCGTTTCCTGTAAGGTTGTAGAAATAAACGCCGGAACCTAAAGCAGAAGCATTGAATGTTGCTTCGTGTGTACCTACATTCAATTCGCCGTTAAGTACTTTTGCAACTTCTTGTCCTAAGACATTGAATACTCTTAATGAGTAAATACCTGCTTTCGGAACGCTGAATTTAATTGTTGTTGACGGGTTAAACGGGTTCGGATAATTTTGTTCGAGAACAAATTCGGTTGGAATAAATTCTTCGTCAACACCGATAATAATTCCCTGTTCCCATTTGGTTTTAAGAGTTGGGAACCAGTTTAAATCACCAGCCGGGTAGCCGTTTACAGCGCCGGTATATGCGGTTGAAGATGTTTGGTAAGATGCGTCGAGATCATTAATCCAGAATGCAAGCGGTTTACGATCCATATCATCTCTCGCAAGAACAAAGTTGCCTGTTTCTTTTGTTTTATTTCCACCGGTTGGACTATAGTACCATTCCATCAAATTAGTCATAAGATTCTGCGTTTTTACCAATTGCGGGTCAGGTATTTTAGTGAATGCCTTAACAGAATCGGCACCGAGTCTTTTATTAATATGCCAAGAAAGCGGAGAACCTTCTAAGATTGGTGAAGAAGTATGAGCATTAAAATAAGCTTGTCCTTCTGCTGAAATAGCATAAAAGTTATTTGAAATATCCCATTCGGTTGTGTCGTTAGGCGCAGTAAAAATCCACATCATTCTATTGCCGCCGTTTGGATATTTTTCGCCGGTGTTAGCCCACTCACCATAACGTGTTGCATCAGTTGAATCTTCACCAGCAGCAAATGCATCTTTAAACAAGTTGTTGGTAATAATAACCTTTTCGCCAACATTACCAAGTGAAAGTAGTCCATGAAAACCCATTCCGTTATAGAAAGTGTTATGATCAATCAATGTATATCCGATATTGCCAGTTCCTGCAAGAGGGGTTCCAACATTGTAATGGCGAACAACTCTATCCTGGTAGTTTGTAAAAGTATTGTTTACAAGTATTAAAGAATCGCACGAAACAACGCGTAAATCTATTCCTTTGCCTGCACCGAAGTTAGAAGTAGTTAAAGCACCAAGATTAGTGAAAACTGAGTTCGTTACTTTAACAGTTTTTGTTGATGCTTCTGTACGAATAACTTGTCCGGAAGTATTTGAAAAAACGCAATTATCTAGATAAATGCTAGCACCTTCGTTATCAACTCTTAATTGGGCTCCTTGAATATTATTGATGGCATCTGGATCCAGTTCAAAAATACCAGACAATGCAATGTTTGTCATATACAAATTACCGCCGCGTAATCTTACAAAGTGTCCGGGAGGATTTTGCGGGTTACTACCTGTCCCGGTTGGATATAAATAAATTAGCGCTTTCTCATTATTTGAACTAACTAAACGTAAAGTCTGGTGAGCTTCAACATAGAATTGTTCCTGACAGATATAAATTTGGCCGCCGACTAATTCGTAAACACGGTCCGGCAGAATACCGTGATTGGCAGTAGTATCCGCTTTAATCTGAGCGATTAGTTCGGTTGCTGCGGTACCGTTGTACGGTTCTAAGCTTAAAACATTTTGGCCGTAAGAAATACCTGCTATAAAAAGAATAAATAAAAGTAAATAACGTTTAACCTGCATAGGACCTCCTTATCATTTAATGATTGAGTTAATTGTAATTCGCTTACTTAATTACCTCCATTGTTAATAGTATTAAAGCATTTATTTTATAAGTCAATTCTAACTCCAAGATCGGCAGTTAAACCGTACAATTCGCTCGATCTTAAAATTTTATACCCGTTCACCCTGTTATCCAAAAAATTTTCTTCCTTCAGGTTTGTTAAATTGTTCACGTTCAACTGTACAGAGAGATAATCGGTAACCTGTTGTTTCAATGTAAGATCAAGTCTCGTGTAAGCACCAACTATACGATCCCCTCTTCCCGTAGGTGAAAACGTTAAAGTATATTCCGATTGATGGAACAGCGAAATTCTGCCAGAGAAACCGCCAATATCATAACCAAGAGAAATGTTTCCAAAAAGTTCGGGTTGACTTTCAAGCTGCTGTTTATATTCAATAGCATGTTCAGTATAAACAGGGCGCGGGAAAGGAACTCCGGGAGTAGTAACATATGTAGTATCTGTGCGCGAACCGATTAAATGTGTTTCGGATTTTACTATAGAACCGTTATAACTTAATACTATATTTTTAAGCAATCCCGGTAAAAACGTGAAGTTAATCTGGTGCTCAAATTCAAATCCCCAAACCTTTGAGGGTTTCGGTGAGTTATAGGGGATTGTAAGCTGATAGGTACCATCGTGTAAAGTTTTTGTTTCTAGATTCAATGCTTCAAGTAGTGCATTGCCGTCGGTATTTATTCCATTCAACATATGATACATATCTTCTATTTCTTTATAGAAAGCTGAGATAGATACTAAGCCAATTTCATTTCCGTAGAAAGAAGTATTAATTTCAAAATTCCATGCTTTGGCTGTTTTAAGAATTGGATTGCCTGCAATCAGTTGTTTATTAGAACCAACAGCAGCAGGGCGCCAAGCAAACATTGTATTCAATCTCATGTTAAAGTCGGGTCTTGCCAATGCTTTGTATGCGGCGAGCCGTATGTTTAAGAAATTAGTCGCCTTAATATTCAAATGAAAATTTGGAAGAAGAATTGTTTCGGAATAAGAAGAAGTAGTATCTCTTGTTGTTGCAATCGGAACGGGGAAACCGCTAAACCTGTTCCTGGAGTACTTATTTTTATAATCGTTGTTTTCCTGTTCAATTCTTAAACCGGCAATAAAAGTAATATCTTGGCCATATTTTAATGTGTTCATCAGGTATGCCGAAGCAACAGATTCTGTTATATCATAATAATATGCTTCTACGGAAAGGTCATCAAAATATTCTAATGTACTTCCGTTTTGCGAAACTCCGCCCTTGTTTAGTTCATACCACTGACGCAGTTTATCTCTATTAATAAGAGGATTAAGATCATACTTGTCATATATTATTCTGTTTTCGGGTGAGGAATTCAAAAATTCAACAAAGGATAAAGCATTGTTTAACGGATTCTGTTGATATCTTTTAAAGAAAGCTTCGAAGTATGTACCGTTTAAATCTTTTGGTACAATACTTCCGTTATCAAGTCTTTTATACGGCTGCCAATAACCGAGATAATAAGGCGCGAAATTTTCGGTGTTGTAATTTGATCTGTCTTTTGTTTTGTACTTACCGCCAAATTTAAGTTCACCGGCAAATATATTTCCTATAGTATATTCTTTAGCAAGATTTAAGAAAACAGCTTTATCTTTATCAAGATTTCTTTGGGTTCTGTAATAAGCACCGCTCAAAGTAGCCGCTGTAAAATTATTGTAAGCATAATCCATAAGTTTTTCAGGGTTGTCTTTCAATTGCGGTGGTGTTTTCATACCCGAAACACCTAAGTTTGATGCTTCTGTAAAATCAAGTGTATAATCGTATGGAAAATCTGTTTCGGATTGCGCGAATGAAAGTCCCCACGTTACGTTAAAATCGAGCAGGTTGTTTTCACCCGTTAATGCGCTGCTGAAAGTTTGAATTTCCTGTTCTCTATCGCGGTAGCTGTAAGTAACACCGCCGCCGTACTGTGTATTTCCGCCACCGTTGGGGTAATCTCTTGTTGAATAAAGATAATCCCTTTTGGTGCTGTTAAAAGCATTGTTAAACTTTATTGAACCTCCGTCGGGAGTAGCAAAATCCAATATCAAACCAAAGCCCTGGCGTTTTCTAATTTCATCGTTGAACTCTAAATTAAAATTATTTATAAAGTAATTTGTTTGATTCTCTATTGATTGATCATAGCTAAGATTATATCTCTCGTTGCTTCTAATTTTGCTTTCAAGGTTTCCGTTAAATTGAACGCCAAATAATCCGTCAAAAAATCTTTCGCCGTATTTCAATGAAAAATCATATTGTTCAACCGAATTCATAACATCATTAAAACCACCTTTTAGAATAGCTCTTATTTCTCTCTGTGATGGTGCATTTTTCGTAACAAGGTTTACACTGCCTGCTATAGCATCCGCATCTTTGTCTGCAGTAAGAGCTTTATACAATTCTATGCCTGCTAATGAACTTTGCGATATAGTGCTAAGATCAATTCCTCTTTCCTGAGCATCGGTTGATGGTATTTTTACCCCGTCAAGAGTTACGCTTGTATATTTATCACTTAGGCCTCGGAGTATAATTTTGTTTGCTTCTCCACCTGATCTTGAAATTGAGACCCCCGGCAAACGTCCAATGGCTTCGGCAGCATTTGCATCAGGCAATTCCTGAATTTTTTCTTCCGAGACAACATTAATAATTGTGTTTGAGGTAAGTTGCTGGTTAATTGCCGCAACTTGTCCTAAAGCTTGTCCTGTTACAATTACTTCTTCACCCTCAATTATATCCGGTTTTAATTTCACATTAAATTCAAGTGTTCTATTGTCTGTAATAGTTACATCAAATTCTTTGGGAAAATATCCGACGTAAGAAACTTTTAAACGGTAATTACCTGCAGGTACTTTTAAAATCCTGTATTCACCTTCCAAATCAGTGGCACCGCCTAATGCTGTCCCTAATAAAAAAACATTCGCACCAACCAATGTCTCATTGCTTGTAGAATCAGTAATTACACCTCTAATCGTACCCTGAGCATTCACAATAGTAGAAATAAATACAAGCGCTACTATGAATCTTATAACAAAGAAAAGAGATTTCATGGGTTTCTCCTGCTTAGATTTTATATTTATTTATTGAACTAATAATGACATTGAATTGATATTTTAATCTGTAAAAATTGGCGATAAATTTAATGTTAAAGTTATTGTTTACTTTATTGCTAACTTAAATTTGTAAAATAATCCAATATTGTCAAGATTTATTTTTTGTCCTTGATCAAGATGTATCTACATGAGTTAAGATCTTGCGATTTCAACTCCAATTATTGATAAATAGTCAAATAATACTTTAAATTATAACTTAAATTAATTTCTTAAAAATCATAACGATTAATTATCTTCACATTAATTCATGAATAATACCATTATAACTTATTAATTGATAAATCAACATATCTTTCTTTAACTGAAGCAGCGGTTGCAATGATTTTTTCCCCGTTAATGATTTGTAGATTTTGTAAATCATCTATTCTAATATTTGATTCAGATGTAAAGCGAACTGTGTTGTTTTCACCGCCGGAATGAAATTTAAAGGTTGTACCGATACTGCTTCTTAGAATTGGTTCGCCAATAACGGCCACTCTCTCGGAAAAAAACAAATAGAGATTCTCACCTTCAATTTTATAATTTTCAACAGTCGGCGGTTCTATTGACTCCGGTTTCCACTTTCCATCAAATGTCCATTCAGCAGTTATTTCTTCTGCAACTGGTTTACCGTCTGCATTTTCCAAATTATCTTTCATCCATTCGGGATTACCGCCGGATTTGTTACAGTTATAAAAGTAATATCTTTTTCCCCAGTTAAAAGTTCTATCGCGTTTTGGATCATCCGGGTATGTTACCCTGTAAATCTCTTTATCGCTCATATTTCCAGAGAATTTACAATCGAGCAAAAAAAACTGAGCTTCGTAATGATGCCTTCCAAGCTCAAATCCCTTCACTCCATCGAATGAGGAATTCTTTATTACAAATTTTTGATTTATATTGAATCCGCCTGCATGCCAAATTGCGGCTGTTGCTTTGTGTTCATAAAACTTTGAATCTTTTATGAAACACCATCCGCGCGGACAAACAAAATCTACCGCACCTTCGAAATAGCAATTTGCGTGGTAGTACATTCCACCTTTATAATCCCATAAAGAAACTGTATCGGCACCTTTGCTTATGAAATTACAGTTTTGCAAAATCGTACGTGTGCCGAATCCGTAAATTACAAATGCATGTGGTCCAACTTCCGGTTGAGTGTTTTCCATTGTAAGGTTTTCAACGATAATATCGTCGGCATAAATATTTAAAACTCCCGGACCAATTATATCACGATTATTATCCCAATCAGAACGTAATTGATTGTACTGCCAAATTGTTTTTTCCCTGTTTTCACCTCTAAATGTAATATTGTCTCTTTCTATTCTTACCTTTTCATTATAAACGCCGTTCTTAATGAAAATAACAACTCTACCGTAATTAAACATCGGTAAAAGTTTAACTGCATCGTTGATTGTTTTAACATCACCGGTTCCATCGGCAGCAACAATAATTTCATTTTTCTCTTTAGCGTTTAAAATTGATGATATCATAAATGCAATAACCAAAAGAAAGAAAATCTTGCCCTTCATATTACAAACTCCTTGAAGCCGTTTTATATTTATTTGGTTTCGGATTGATCTAAAAATTCCATAAGAATTTTTACGTTTCTCATATAAGTATTCGTTGAAATATATTTCTGATCCGATGTGTCTTCGTATGGTGAAGTATCATATTGATCTCCAACCCATGTATGAGAATATAATTTTGAATTCGGGTCGCCACATTCCGGCTCCCCGATATATGGATTCGAAATAAAGGCGCGTGTGGTTAGCCATCTTCCTTCTTCATCAAGTCTTGATAAAACCGTTTCTACTAACTCACTGTTAGGTTCTCTTCTATTCCAATTCTCGTTTGGAAATGACAAGTAATCATCTACAGCTTCAAATATTTTTAAGGAAGATTTTGAATTATCTAAGCCGGGAATAATAAGCGTATCCGTCATACAAGCTGCTTCATGCATGGATTCAATTCGTTTCAATTTCTCAACAATCATTTTCATATTAATCGACCTGATACTTTGATAATGGAGCAGATTGTTTTTACTATCATAATCATAATAGTATTTTCCGCAGTTAACATTTGTGCCGATTCTATGAATATACATTGCCTTGTTAGTGCCCAACTCTGTCAACTTAGGCACCAAATAAATTCCGTTGCTCGAAGAAATTTTTACAGATTCCAACCAGTCTATTGCATCGGGAATTCGTTCAAGATACTTTTCATCACATGTCATTTCGAAAAATTTTATGAGAATCTCTATATGGCGGGCGGTATATTGGGGGTCTAACGCAGTTGGTTCATATGTTCTGGCGCTTGCAGGTTTTAAGTCCAATGAATACTGCTGCGACCAACCTGCTTGCGGATTTTGCAGTTGGGATCTAAGGTAAAAATCCATTCCCCTTTTAATTGGATCAAGAAATTTATTGTTGTAAAGAGTTGAATAACATAAAACCAAAAATTTAATATTATTCCAAATTACATTATCATTGAAAGTATAATACATCGTGTAATCCGGATTGCCGTTTTTGTTGAACTCATCCTTGAATGGAAACCTTTGCGGCCATGCACCGTTTGAATATTGACTTTCGAGGATAAAGTTTATTGCTCTATCAAGCGCTGTTTTAATTTTCGGGTTTTGTCTTGCCAAATAAATTCTAAGTAAAAAGATTGCAGCTCCGGGTGTAGCCGCATCATCGAAAGTTGCATTACCGTAATAATGCTGAAACTCTTCGAGCCGCCAGCCGTTCTTGCCGATTGTATTGTACCAATTTAAAATTGATTCTTCGCCGGCAAAATCGATAAAATAATTCCACCCGCCGCAAGCAAGCTGCCCCTTAATTAAAGCATACGCCGATTTTTCAGCGAGGTTATAATAGTATTCATTTTTTGTAGCTTCGAATAAAGACAGAAATGTATTGCCCATTGCAACGGTTCCCTGTCCTTGTACCCAAACCATTGAAGAATAAGCTTCCATTTCCCCCCATCTCCTGGAAAGATCGGGCAAATAATACCAAACATACCCACCGTTTACACTCACTCTTTCATCAAAATATTTTGTGGCTTTTAGCATTGCATCTGTAATTTCTTGATGAAATTCTTTGTATTGCTGCGCAGGCACAGGAAAATTTATTAATAAAATTATTGCAAAAACAAATACGAATTTGTGAGTTAATAATTTACGAATGACGAGAAAATGCAAATAACCTCCAGGTAAATCTCAAAGTATTATCTTATTAATTTTTTATGTCATGCCGAGTTTGACCTGACCTCTTTAAATTTTCTGTAGAAATAAATTAAGTTTTCGAATCAAGTTCGGAGCTGCAATTCAAAAAATTATTTTACAATTAATACATCTTCAGAAACTTCCTTTCCTAAATCTGTTTTGGATTTTAAAACTGAAGCATTTTCTCCTTGAAGAATAATTTGTTGCGTTTTATCACCTTCAACTTTTATTAAAGTTTCCGCATTTATATCGGAATCAAAATTTTCCAACAAAACATTTTTGCTTTGAACAATTTTAACTACCGGTTCGTAGGCAATTATATTTGTGTTTATGATTTTAATTCCATCCGCATCATAAATTGAAACCCCGCGTTTTGCTTTCATTATCGCATTTTTCAATTCCATGTTTGCAATCGGCATTTCCGGCAGACCTTGAAAAATCACTGCATCTTCAGCTCCGTTGCAATAAATGCTTTCCATATAAATATTTCTAAAAATCGGTGTCTCTTCCGAAACTTCAACCGGCTTTGCGGCTTTAGATTTTTCTTCGGCGGACTTATCATCGGTTGGCGCGAAACCTCCGTAATACATATTAAAACTTAGCGCCTCGGTGGGAATATCCTTCATAAAAATATTGCTGATATAAATATTTTCTACGACTCCACCGCGCCCGCGTGTTGATTTAAATCGCAAACCAACATCTGTTCCGATAAAATTGCAGTTATCAATTTTAATATTTTTTACACCGCCGGACATTTCGCTTCCGATCGTAAATCCGCCGTGACCGTGATAAACTATACAATCTTGAATCACAACATTTTCAGTTGGAATACCGCGGTCGCGTCCTTCTTTATCTCTACCGGATTTCATACAAAGAGCATCATCGCCGACATCAAATTTGCTATTATAGATTAAAACGTTTTTGCAGGATTCAACATCAATACCGTCACCATTCTGTGAATACCAAGGGTTGCGCACATTTATATTTGTAAGTATTACATTTTCGCACCAAAGCGGGTGAAGATTCCAAGCCGGTGAATTTTGAAATGTAACCCCATCCAGCCAAATATTTTTACAGCTTATAAAACTCAATAACACCGGGCGGAAAAACACTTTATGTTTTTCTGCTTGCTCTCTCGTAATTCTTTTATTTTCTTTTTTAAGTTGTGCAAGAAGTTCAACAGCATCTCTTGCTTCGGCAGAAGGCCACCAATTATTACCTGATTCATCAACAACACCGCCAGATTTTAGAAGAGTTTTCCATTCGCCGCTTGATAATTTTGATTTTTTAACATAACGCCAAGCGTCGCCTGCACCGTCAATAATTCCGTTTCCGGTTATAGCGATATTTGTAAGATTTCTTCCCATTATCGGTGATGTGCACCTGTATTGATCGTATCCTTCCCAGTTGCTTTCAATCAACGGATAGTCGTCAAAATTTTTTGTGAACTGAATATGTGCGCCGTTTTCAAGATGAAGATTTATATTGCTTTTAAAATGAATCGGTCCGGTAAGCCACATTCCTTTAGGAACAATAACTTTTCCGCCGCCGTTGTTCGCGCACTCTTCTATTGCTTTATTGAATGCTTCCGTGTTTAGCGTTAATCCATCTCCGACGGCTCCGAAATCTGTTACTAAATAATTCTTATCTGGAAATTTAGGAATACTCAGCGCTTCCATTTCAAAAGGAAGGTTTTCGAAAAACTTTTTCAAACTGTTATTATTGATTTCTTTTTGTGCTGCGCAATTGCTCGAAATCACTACCAGCATAATTAGAGATAGATAAAATTTTACTGCTCTCATCTTAATTTCCTTTTGAAAAATTTTTTGAAGAATGAAAAACGAAAAAGATATTTTTAATAATTAATCTGTCAGTCCGCACTTGATGCCGGTTCTGAAATATAAATGATATAAAACTAAGTGGATGTCGAATCTCGCCAAAAAGACAACAGGTAAACAAGTCCGGCACAACACAAATAGCCATTATTTCGAGTTATTAATTACATAAACTAAATTCAGCAGCCAATCAACAAGATTCTCGGCGGCTTTTGTATTATCAAAATCCTTAGGAAGTTTTCTGTGCGCAATGTATTCGTTGTAAAGCCACGGATCGCCGATTGCAAGTACTGCTCCTTTTTCAACTCTCTTAAATGCTATCGCTGCGTCGTTATCTTTTTTAAGAATTATATGCTGCGGTGAATCGACAGTTATCGTGGAAATTTCTTTCATATAAATTTTGTTTACAGAATTAAAAATAGGGTGACCGGGAAGTTTTGTAAAAGCGCCCATATTGTAATTATTTCCGTCAACTCTATTCAAGCTAACTTCATTAAACTTCCAACCAAATTCTTTTACAAGATTGTTCAAATGTTCAAATTCGCAATTGCCTTTGTCGTTAGCAAACAGAACAAGCACTCCGCCATTTTTAACCCACCTTGTAATTGCTGCAATATCTTTTGCTTCGAAATATTTTGGATTTGGAGTTTCCTGCGGAGTATCGGGATCGACAATAATATAAATTGAATAAGGATTTAAATTTTTTGCAGTCGGTGCGGATTTTAATTCGGAGATTTTAGCACCGTTCTTTTTAAATATATCCGCAAATTCAGCAAAACCAGAATTTGTCGTATCGTCAATGATGTAGTGATATCTTTCATCTTTCCCGTTTTTTTTATTTTTTCTTGTTTCATTGTTGAAATAATTATCGAGTGCAACCTTAACACCTTTGCCCGCATGCTTTTGAGCTTTTTCTATTTCTATGGCGGCAAGCAAAAACGGTCCATAACCTTTGTAATCATTTGTGCGCTGTTTTTCGCTAACATAATATTCAAAACTTCCGTCGCGGTATGGATTGCCTCCTAAACCTGCAACACTGCAAACATTATTTAAATTGACCAATCCTTTTTCGTCGATAGTTACAAATTGTTTTATCAAACCCGCAAAAGAAAGTTGTGCGTTTAACAAATAATTTTTATCGAGATAACCTTTATTGTATCCTTTTGCAAAAGCATAGGTGAACATTGAAGATGCCGATGCTTCGAGATAATTTCCTTTACGATTTCCTTGATCGACAACTTGATACCATGTATTTGTTTTTTGATCGCGGAATTTCATAACCGCATTGCAAATGTTTTGTAGTTGTGTTATTAACATTTGTCTTTTGGGATGATCCTGCGGAAAAGTATCGAGAACATCAACGAGCGCCATTAAATACCAGCCGATCGATCTTCCCCAAAAATGAGGTGATAAGCCGGTTTCGGAATTTGCCCATTTTTGCTGTTTACTTTCATCCCACGCGTGATATAATAAACCGGTTTTTTTATCAAGTGCTTTTTCGTACATCAATTCAAATTGAAAAGCGATATCATCAAAATCATTTGTTCGGTCAAACTCGCGCGAGTATTCTGAATAAAACGGCTCACCCATATAAAGTCCGTCAAGCCACATTTGGTACGGGTAAATTTGTTTGTGCCAAAACCCGTTTGATTTTGTGCGGGGATGAACAGACAACTGATGGCGCAATGTATCAACAGCAAGTTTGTATTTTCGTTCCCCTGTTACTTGATAAATATAAAGTGCCGCTCTGCCCGGTGTGATTTGATCGATGTTTAGTTCATCAACTCTGTATGTTTTTATTGAGCCGTTTTCTTCTATAACTTTATCGAGACTAATTTTTATATAATTATAATATTTTTCTTCGCCAGTATAAAAATACATTTGCTTCATAGTTTCGAGCATCAGACCGTATTCGTAAAACCATTTTTGTTCTTTAGCGTTTAGATCATACATTACAACATTCGGGTTGCGCGTCATAAAAGATTCAGCAATTCTTACCGACCATGGTTTGTTATTATTTTTTTTGGTTGAAGCATCAATACAGCCTGTGTTAATCAGAAAAACAACAGTTAATACAAAAGTGATTAAATTTCTTTTAGCCATCACTTATCATCTCCATGTAAATTTTAAAATTATTCTATACTTTTTTATATGAGTTAGCCGATTATCTACAACTTTAAAAGTTATGTCCAAATTTCAAAAAAGCGAGGAAAATAATCATCGAACTTTAAGCTTTACTTAAACGCTTACTGAAATTAGGGTATTTGCTTTTTTTTGTCAATATAAATCGACCGGATTTATACAAACATCATTATTCTGTCAATTCTTTCTTTATTCCAAATATTTTTTCAATGAAATTCACGGAATGAAACATTACTTCGTTGAACCATGGTTCAAAAAGCCAAAATGTGTGTGGAGTATTTTTGATCGTGCGAACTTCCGAGATAATATTATAATGATTTAGCTTTTCAATCATATAATCCCGCCCTGCATGAAAACGATCTTGCGAACTATTAATAAAAATAAACGGCGGGGTTTTGCTATTTACATAGTTAATTGGCGAAGCTTCAATCCATTTAGATGGCTGCTCATTAAATGAAACACCGAACCAGGCCTTCCCGGCAGAAGGTTTGGCTGGGTCTGCGTCTTTGTTGCTTTCCGCTGGATGTGTAAAATCTACAATACCATCAACATCTACAACAGCGTGAACATTACTAGTATGTTTACTGCTCAAACTATCATCTTCAAATTTCCCCAATCCATTTGTGGTACCTAGTAAAGCGGCGAGTTGACCGCCAGCCGAACACCCGTAAACAACAATTTTGTTTGTATCAATACAAAATTCCCCTGCATTAGATTTGATCCATTTAATTGAATTTTTTAGATCAAAAATTCCAGCCGGGTATTTTGCTTCCGGTGAAAGTCTATATTCAACCGTTGCAGCAACAAGTCCTTTCGAAGCTAAATAATTTGCCGCAGGCCATTCCATTTTTTTATCCCCCGTACGCCATCCGCCCCCATGAATAATTATAACAGCTATTCTTTTTTGAACATTTTTATTCAAAGGAGTAAAAAGATCTATATGAAGATTCCTCTTACCAATTCTGGAATAAACCATATTCTCGTGTAGAATAACATTTTCCGATTTCATAAACTCAACCGGTACAGCTTGCGGGTAATCCTTTTGTATTTTTTTAATTTCACCCTGCAGCGTAAACGATGTATCTTTTGGAATTCCGTCAATAAAGGTTATAGTTTGTGCAGCAAGTACAATAGGAAGAAATAGTAAAATAATGATTTTCTTCTTTCTCATTTTATTAGAACCATTTTATTGGTCTGTGAAAAGGAACCCGAATTTAACCTATAGAAATAAACACCGGATGAAAATTGAAAATCACTTGCCGATAATTTAACGGAATATTTTCCGGGCTGTTTGTATTCATCAACAAGTGTAGTTATTTCATTACCAAGAATATCGTAAACTTTTAATGTTACCTTTTTAGGGAGCGCTAAATTTGTACCGTTTGCAACTGTAAAATTAATTATCGTAGAAGGATTAAAGGGATTAGGATAATTTTGCTCAAGTACAAATGTTTCGGGTATTTTTTCTATTTGTTCTGCCGTGCTTGATATGTTATCAAATTCGAAAGCGCCGATATCCGGTTTAAAACCTAAAAACGGCAAACCTACATCTGTCCCGGCATCAATTAAATCGCTGCCTTGAGCGAGATGCATAAAATGAATATCCGGTAAACTACCATCAGACTTACGTTTACCTCGTACTTCTGTTGTATCGATTGAAATAAAATCTTCTTCGGCAACAATAAAAGGTGCCACCCAGCTATTTGTTTGTTGTTGTGCAAAGGATCCTATTGTACCATAATTTCCCAACGAAATACAGTTAGATATCGTTAGTATTTCATTTTCATTCAATAAAAGAGGTATGCTGTAATTTGTGCCGTTGCGGTATGCAGTACAATTTAATATTGTCATTGAACCTTTATTATTGTTTTGATCGAATCCTTTAACTCTGTTATCGAAGACAAGACAATTTTTTAATGTAAAACTATGGGCAGTATTTGCGCTGTTACCATTATCCCCGCCACCCATTTTATACCCGTTGCCGTTTCCGGAACTTGCTTTTCCATCTTTTAAATACCCATTGGAAAAGCACCAGCAGTTTTCTAAAATTGTTGAAGATGTAGGAGAAGTTCTCAAATAACCATCCCAGCCGTCATCGGAATTTTGCCACGCCCTGCATCCATAGAAATAGTTATTGTTACCAACATCAAGTTTAGGTGCAAAACCATCCGCATTTTGATTGCTTAGATCTGCGTTATAATATGAATCACAGTTTATAATTTGATTGTTTGAAGCACCACCGCTCAACTGCAAACCGGTGTCCTTATTTTCGTAAAAAGAACAATATTCAACAATATTGTTCGAACCGCTTAAATTCATTCCATTATCCCCGGCCCCTTTAAAATCAAAACCTTTGACATGCCAAAAGCTAGCTTTAAAATTAATCCCGCGATTACTGCTGTTTGCTTCCATCGATGAAAAATCTAAAACCGGCCTCTCACTTTTGTAACCGAACAAATAATACCTTTTAACTTCGCTTCCGTTCTTTGATGAGCTTACCGAAATAGTAGAAGAATATGAATGTACACCAGCTCTAACAAAGATTGTATCCCCCGGTTGTATCTTTTCAATTGCCGTTGTTATCAAACTCAATGGTTGATCAATGGTACCGGGATTGTTATCATTTCCTTTCAAATCAACAAAAATATTTTGGGAATGAATTTGGTTTGTAACTAACAAGAAGAAAGTAAGAAGGAGTACTATAATTTTATTCATGTTTTTCTCGGAATAGAATAATTTGAGGTTTAGAACTTTCATTTGTCTAATGGTTTACTTTATCGATTACTATAATAAACAAAAAAAACTCTTTTAAGCAAATACCCTTATTAAGTATGAGAGATTACAATTCGAAAATAAAACCATTATCTTTTAACTTATTATAGTTGCTTTTATCGAATTTATATAGGTAGGCTGCTCTTCTTTTATTATTACTATCTTTTTCCTTCAAGCGTTTTAATAAATTCATCTTCAGGATTTTTTTCCGAAAATTTCTTTTGTCTAATTTTTTACCCAGAATTTCTTCGTACAAAACCTGAAGCTGCGGAAGTGTGAATTTTTGCGGAAGTAATTCAAAACCTATTGGTCTATAACGTACACGTGTTCTCAATTTACCTAAAGCAATATCAATTATATTTATATGATCGAATGCCAATCTGGGAAGCCCATCCAGTTTGAACCATTTTACTTCGGTTGTATCAATCCCGGCTGTTAGTTGATAATCTTCCGGACTAATAAGCGCAAAATGGGCTAATGTAAAAACTCTTCTACCCGGGTATCGATCAACTTGATCAAGAACAGCAATCTCTTCCAAATAAGTATTACTAACCCCGGTTGTAACTTTTAAAATTCTTTGAGCGGCATCTTCAACTAACTCTTTTTTCTTTATAAAACCGCCGGGTAAAGCCCACATTCCCTTGCCGGGATTTACGGCACGTTTTACTAATAAAATCTCGAAAACAGATTTCTCAAAACCAAAGATTACACAGTCGATCGAAATATTATTAATTATTTCACTTAATATGTGCGACATATTTGTACCTTAATAAAATTGCCAATTTCTCATAATTTCAATTTGTAAAATAATACTTATCAAGTGGATAAAAAAGTGTTCTTTATACACATATTTTTTATTATTTTTCTCATGGCAACTTAAATAGTTCATGGTTGTTATGCAATTTAGAAAATTGCTGTATGATAACTTATAGTTTTAGTACTATTATTTTCTATTTATGTTTCCCAAAAAATAACAATTGAATAAATACAAATTATCAGGAGAATGAAATTGTATTCACTCGGTTACGACGTTGGTAGTTCTTCTATTAAATGCAGTATAATAGAAGTTGAAAGCGGAAATGTTGCCGCACAAGACTTTTACCCGCAAGAAGAAATGGCCATCAATTCGCCCAAAGCAGGATGGGCAGAACAAGATCCAAATGTTTGGTGGGAATACGCTAAACTTCTTACAAAAAAATTATTAAGTGAAAACAAAATCGACGGTAAGTTGATTGCGTCAATTGGCATTTCATACCAAATGCACGGACTTGTTCTTGTTGATGAAAAACAAAATGTTTTACGCCCATCTATTATTTGGTGCGACAGCCGCGCCGTTGAAGTCGGCAATAAAGCATTCGAAAAAATCGGGAAGGAAAAATGCTTAACAAATCTTTTAAACTCACCCGGTAATTTCACAGCTTCTAAGCTAAGATGGGTAAAAGAAAATGAGCCTGATATTTATAAAAAAATTTCTAAAATTATGCTGCCGGGCGATTTTTTAGCAATGAAATTAACCGGCGAAATCAATTCAACAATCTCCGGCTTATCCGAAGGAATCTTCTGGGATTTTAAAAACAATTCTTTATCTAAAGATATTTTATCAGTCTATGAAATTGATGAATCAATTCTTCCTCAAACTAATCCTACTTTTTCTATACAGGGTAAAATAAATAAAAAAATCGCCGAAGAGCTTGGATTGAATGAAAATGCTGTTATTTCTTATCGTGCAGGCGATCAACCGAATAATGCATTCTCTTTAAATGTTTTGAAGCCCGGTGAAGTGGCTGCAACAGCAGGTACATCCGGCGTTGTCTACGGTGTGATCGATCAAGTTAACTATGATAAATTTTCAAGAGTAAACCAGTTTGCGCACGTTAATCATACAAACGAAATCATACGCCTCGGAGTACTTCTTTGTATAAACGGAACCGGTATTCAAAATTCATGGATGAGAAAAAATGTTGCGCAAGGTTTATCCTACGAAGAAATAAACAATCTTGCTAACAAAATATCGATAGGTTCCGACGGACTTATGGTTATCCCGTTCGGCAACGGTGCAGAAAGAGTCTTAGAAAATAAAAACATCGGCAGTCAAATTGTTGGTGTGGATTTCAACCGCCACGGCAAAGCTCATTTATTGCGGGCTGCACAGGAAGGAATAGCCTTTTCGTTTAAATATGGCGTAGATATTATGAAGGAAATGGGATTGAAGATAAGCGTTATTCGTGCAGGCAAAGCCAATATGTTTTTGAGCAATATTTTTAGAGAAACCTTGGCAGATATTACCGGCGCATCAATAGAACTTTACAATACAGACGGTGCTCAAGGCGCTGCACGCGGCGCTGCTTACGGTGCCGGACTTTATAAATCTTTCGAAGAAACTTTTAAATCCTTGAATAAAGTTGGCGAAGTAAATCCAAACAAAAATAATTCTTCCCAAGCTTTGGAAGTTTATGATAAATGGTTGAACCATTTGAAAAAATTTTTATAAGAATTACTCATTCAAAAACATAAAACAGGAAATCAATATGAGCGTTTTAATTGGAGACAAAGAATACTTCAAAGGAATTGGTAAAATTCCTTACGAAGGAAAAGAATCAAAAAATCCTTTAGCATTTAAATGGTACGATGAAAATAAAGTTGTAAACGGAAAAACAATGAAAGAGTATTTCCGTTTTGCTGTAGCTTATTGGCATACATTATGCGCCGACGGAAACGACCAGTTCGGAGCTTCAACTATGGATCATGCATGGGATTCAGGTGCGGATGCAATTTCAAAAGGTAAAGCAAAAATGGACGCCGCTTTCGAATTTATTACAAAGATGGGTTTGCCTTTCTATTGCTTTCATGATATTGACCTCGTTAAGGAAGGCGCTACTATTGCAGAGACTGATAAAAACATTCAAGCAATTGTGGATTATGCAAAAACAAAGCAGAGAGATTCTGGCGTTAAACTTTTATGGGGAACCGCTAATGTATTTGGTAACCGCAGATACATGAACGGCGCTTCCACAAATCCGGATTTTAATGTTTTAACTTACGCAGCTACCCAAGTTAAACGCGCTATCGACGCAACAATTGAACTCGGCGGCGACAATTACGTTTTTTGGGGCGGTAGGGAAGGTTATATGTCGTTGTTAAACACAAACATGAAACGCGAAAAAGAGCACATGGCTAAATTTTTAACTCTCGCCAGAGATTACGCTCGTAAGAATGGATTCAAAGGAACATTTTTGATTGAGCCCAAACCGATGGAGCCAACAAAACATCAATACGATTTTGACAGCGAAACTGTTATAGGATTTTTACGCCATTACGGATTAGATAAAGATTTTAAACTAAACATTGAAGTTAACCATGCTACTTTAGCTGGTCATACTTTTCAGCATGAATTACAATGTGCCGTTGACGCTGGAATGTTGGGAAGCATCGACGCAAACAGAGGCGATTATCAAAACGGCTGGGATACGGATCAATTCCCTATTAATATCTATGAAATGGTTGAGTCTATGCTCGTTATTTCAGAAGCAGGCGGTTTTGGTTTAGGCGGTGTAAATTTTGACGCACATATCAGAAGAAATTCAACCGATCCTGAAGATTTATTTATTGCACACATTGCAGGCGTTGATGTTTTTGCCCGCGCTCTTTTAGCAGCAGATAGAATTTTGAAAGAATCCGATTACAAAAAAATGAGAGCCGAAAGATATTCTTCTTTCGACAGCGGCGATGGTGCTCGTTACGAAAAAGGTGAACTTAAATTGGAAGACCTACGCGAAATCGCTATCAAGAATGGTGAACCAAAACAAATTAGCGGTAAACAAGAATTGTACGAGCAGATTATTAATCTATATATTTAATTTCAATAAGTGATCGTGTTCTTGCTCTTATTCTTATCTTTTCAGAGCATGAACACGATTTTTATTTTAAACATTTCCCTTTTTCTAATAAATAAAATATGAATAAGAGCATGAGCCTGCCTCGCGTTACCTGAGACAAGGCGGGCAGTATGGATTAAAATTCTTACATCTATTATTTTATAAAATCTTCTCTATGCGGATTAAAAACATCAATCAATGTGCTGTCTTCCAAAGCTATAACACCGTGATTTAATTCCGGTTCGATAAAAAATACATCCCCAGCTTTTAATATTCTTTTTTCATTATTAATGTTAACTTCAAAAGAACCTTTAACTATATACGATATTTGTCTGTGTGGATGTTTATGAATATAACCTTCTGCGCTGTTTTTAAATTCAACAAGTACAAGCATCAAATCATTATCGTAACCTAGAATTTTTCTACGAACGCCTTCACCGGCATTTTCCCATTCATAATCTGAATTTAATACAAAACCGGTTTTTCCAAATTTTTCATCTTTCATAATTTATCCTATAAATTAGTTTTATATTTTTGCGTGACAAGTTTAATAATATATTTCGAATACACAAATATTTATGAAGGTTGTGTTTGAAAATGTTTAGATGTGTTTTCAATAATTAATTATTTTGAAAGCACATCTTTCATTAAAATAATGTTAACAATAAAATGGAAAATTTTATGATTGAAAATAAATATGATGTATTTGTAATCGGCAGCGGACCCGGCGGCGAAGGCGCGGCAATGACTTGTGCTAAACAAAATAGAAAAGTTGCAGTATGCGATGAATTTTCTCTTGTCGGCGGAAGCAATACGCACCGGGGTACAATTCCAAGCAAAGCTTTACGTCATGCAAGCCAGATATTTTTAGATAGCAATCGTTTCGATGGAACTACTTTTCAAATCCTTTTAAAGAAAACAGAAAATGTAATACAGAGCCAGGTTAAATTGCGCCACGGTTTTTATGCAAGAAATAATGTTGAATTGATAATCGGAAGAGCAGCTTTTATTGATGCCAACACAGTTGAAGTTACCGAACCAAGCGGGTTGAAAAAGAAATATCAAGCAAATGCATTTATAATAGCAACGGGTTCTCGTCCATATCATCCGCCGGATGTTGATTTTTCACACCCTCGGATTATAGACAGCGACAAACTACTACAGATAAAAGATAATCCACGCACATTAACAATCTACGGTGCCGGAGTTATCGGCTGCGAATATGCTTCGATATTTCGGGGTTTGAGCGTTAAAGTAAATTTGATAAACACACGCCACCAGCTCCTCTCTTTTTTGGACGATGAAATCATTGATGCACTTGCATATCATCTTCGTGAAAATGGAGTGCTTGTTCGCCATAGCGAAGAATATGAAAGAGTTGAAGCCGACGAAAATGGTGTTACTATATTTTTAAAATCCAACAAACAGATCAGAAGTGAATATTTATTGTGGGCACAGGGTAGAACAGGTAACTCGCAAAATATGGGTTTGGAAGAGCTTGGCATTAAAACAGATTCACGCGGTTCTATTCCTGTTAATCAATACTATCAATCATCGGTTACAAATATATTTGCCGTCGGTGATGTTACGGGTTACCCAAGTTTGGCAAGTGCAGCTTATGATCAAGGAAGATTTGCAGCTCGGTATTTAACGTGCGGAGAATGTACAACATTAAACATTGCAGATATTCCAACAGGCATATATACAATTCCGGAAATCAGTTCCATTGGGTTAAATGAACGAGAGCTGACCGAGAAAAAAATTCCTTATGAGGTTGGACATTCATTTTTTAGGCATCTGGCCAGGGCGCAAATAACAGGGCGTACTACCGGGATGTTGAAAATTTTATTCCACCGCGAAACTTTGGAAATACTTGGCATTCATTGTTTCGGGTATGAAGCTTCAGAAATTATTCATATCGGACAAGCTATTATGAGTCAGAAAAACGGCGGTAATAATTTGATGTACTTTATCAACAATACTTTTAATTATCCAACAATGGCTGAAGCATATAGGGTTGCCGCCTTAAATGGATTTAATAGAATTGAATTGGGTAATTAAAACAAAACCCGCTTAAAGCAGGCTTTGTTTTCTGTCATTAAAATTATTTCAAACCGAGTTCTTTGCACATTCTATAAAAATTGGATGGCGCTAAACCTAATCTTTCGGCAGCAGATGAATCCGAACTCGAAATACTGCGAACGTATTTAAAATATTTTACGCGGAATATTTTTTCCATCTCTTTAAGCGGCAAAACTTGTCCGCCGTATAAGTTTTCGAAATTTGTTTCTTCCTTTGCTATAATGTGATTTCCTAATATCATCGGGCTGCTGATATCTTTTGCGGTAATAGTACCATGACTATTTAAAACCAAACGCTGCACAACATTCCTTAATTCACGAACGTTGCCCGGCCATTTATAATTCAATAAAATTTCAGCTGCCTTTTCATCAACGGCTGGTTTGGAAAAACCGAGGTCGAGACTATAATACTCTAGAAAATGATTGAAGAGCAATAATATATCATCGCCGCGCTGTTTTAGCGGAACCACATCCAATGGTACAACATTCAATCTATAATAAAGGTCTTCCCGGAATCTTCCATTGTTAACTTCCTGTGCAAGGTTTTTATTTGTTGCCGCAATCAAACGAACATTGACCGAAACCTTTTCGGTTCTGCCGATTTTTTCAATTTCCCCTTCCTGGATTACTCTCAGCAATTTAACCTGTGCTGTCGGCGGGAGCTCTGCAACTTCATCGAGGAAAATTGTACCGTTGTTTGCTATTTCAAAAAGCCCCGCTTTATTTCCGCTTGCGCCTGTAAACGATCCTTTTTCAAATCCGAACAATTCACTTTCAATTAATTCGGCAGGAATAGACCCGCAATTAATCGGCACAAAATTTTCGTACTTTCTTTTACTCTTTAAATGAATATGCCACGCAACAAGTTCTTTGCCAGTACCCGAAGCGCCGTTAATTAAAATATTCGCATCGCTTTTAGCATACCGTTCCAAATTTTCTATCAACTGAAGCATTGGTTTGGATTCCCCAATAATTTTTTTTGCTTCAAGTTGTTTTTCAATGCTTATGCTTAAGCGTTTGTCTGATTTTATTTTCTGCTTTTCAAGTTTCTTTTTATCGTATGCATTAAATATGCTGAGAATAAAATCAGTGGGTTGATAAATGTATTCTTCAATGTTACCCGGGTATTTGGTACAGTACCAAAAGGCGCCTGCACGCATTAAGTTGTTGGCAAATTCATAATTCGTAATATTGATTGTCATCTTTGTAATTACGATGATTTGAATAAGCTGATCAGATTCCTTCATTTTAGTAATTAAGGATTCACCTTTCAAACCGCCGGAAATCTGGTAATCCATAATTACGATATCATATTTATCCTGATTTAATCTTATTAGTTCCAGGGCGGCTAAGCCGTTGGATACTATGTCGAGTATTTTAATTCTTGTTTCGTAATAACTGATTGTATTTTTAACCCGAGTTACATCAAAGTCTTCGTCTTCAACCAGTAGAATATTAATTTGATCACTTCTGCTCATTAACTACCTTTTAGATTTAATTTGAATTGTAAAACGGCATCCTCCTTCGTTAAGGTTTTCGCAATCCAACAGCCATCCGCATTTTTCAACCGCCATTTGGTAAGCAATATAACAACCGTAACCCGAGTTCGTCCCTTCAACTTTTTTTGTTGTTTCATTTTCCAAAAAGATTCTTTTAATTCCGCCATCACCAATTTCCATCAACTCATTATTAATTCCTTCGCCGTTGTCTTCAATAATTATATAGGATATTCCGTTTTCGGCGTCATAATTTGTAGTAACTTTTATTAAAATAGATTCTTTATTTCCGTGATCGATGCTGTTTTGAATTAACGGTTCGAGTATTTCCCAAACAACAAATTCATTAACATTTACAAGCGGAAGTTTACCATCGAGCTTTAGTTCTAATTTGAACATCTCGTTCTTGCTTGATATCCTTAAAAATACATGTTTAACTATAAATTCTATTAATAGATTTATATTAGTATGAAACATAGGGTTGATAATAGTATTAATTTCCTGGTCGTACCATTTCATATCGTAAATAATTCTTGAAATAAAATTTGAATATGTAATTACCCTTTTCTTTAGATCTTCAATTCCCGGTGAATCCATTTTGCGCACATCGTCTTTAATGAATCCAATAATTTTTTCCGCCTTATGATGTGTATGATAAATCCGTTTTGTAAAAAGAGATTCTTTTTCAAGTCTAATTTGTTTCTTGATATTTTCTTCATGCTCTTCAAATAATTTTTGCTGCGCTTCATTTCTTTCATGAACTGCGTTGGAAGAGATATAAAAAATTAAAATCAGTCCAATGAGAATCAGTGAAGAATAAATCAAAGCAACCTTATCGAAGTTTGCACTTACTTCTTTTGTTAGGAAAGAAAAATCCGGTGTAATTTTCATGTACATAACGCCGAGGTATTCGCCGTCCGGTACAAACGGAACAAGTATGTTGAATGTTTGTTGGTTCTCGAGTTTGCTGTAAATAATTTCCGAAGCTTTCATTTGATTGCGGCGTGATAGAAACAATTTAACGCCTTCATGATGAGTTTTTTTTCCGGTATCGTACGGTTCTAATTCATTCGTTAAAAAAGAATAAAGTTTTTGCCCGCTGTCTATAACATATAGACGATGGTTCCTAATTAAAATAAGCGAGATGTCTTTAACGCTTTTTTGAATGAGCTGTTGTTTGAAAATAACATTAAATGTGTATGTTATTCTTCTTTCATCATATTCAATATATGGTTTATCCAAAAAAAGATTTTCGTATAGCAGTTCCATGCTTGTAGCCGTTACAATTGCAAGTCTATCGGCAGAATGCTTTTGATACCACGATTGTGTTTCATCTAAAAAATCAATCAAAGAAGATTTTTGCACAAGAGCAAGAATAATCTGAAATGAAATTAATATCATCAAGAACACAGTAACGTGTTTTATCTGAAATTTATATTTTGAGATTTTACTTTGTTCTGTATTTTTGAACATAATCTTAATATTTAAAATTCTTTAACGGTGCTTTTTTCAAGCTGAATTGAGTCGCTCACCTTTTTTAATGCCTGTTTAACGGTTATCTGATTTTTAAGCACTTGTTCAAAATATGTCGACATTATTTTCGAATACCTCGTATACTCGGGATGAAACGGTCTGTGCATAGTTTGCTGAATTAATTTCCTAACCTCAAAAATCTGTGGAAATATTGCTTCGTAATACGGATCGTAAAATATTTTCTTTACAACCGGGTAGTGCCCGCTTTCGCGGTAAATAATTTCCTGAGACTCGTCTGATAAAAGAAACTTTACAAAATCAACAACTTCATTTTTCTTGTCGGAAAATTTAGACATCATCAAATGCCATCCGCCTGTAATCGATGCAGGCCGTCCTGATCGGAAATACGGAAGCGCTGTTTTACTTAGTTTGTTTTCTTTAGCCGTATCGATAGGCACGTCTTTAAAATCTTTATCAAAACTCGGCCAGCCATGCAAAAACAACCCGTCATTTTTAATAAAGTATTGATAACTCTGTATCTCTGTAAATTTTGTAACTATAGGAGGTGTCATTTTATACTTTGATATCAAATCGTATAAAAGCTGAAGCGCTTTTTCCGCTTCGGGTTTTTCAAGGTTAAAACCGTATTCTTCAAAATAGTCGGGATTCTGCCCCAGCAGCAGTTCCATGAAACTGCAAATAAATCCTTCGTAATCGGCTGCAGGAAAAATGTAAAACGGGTTATCAATATTTAATCCAGTTCTTATTTTGATAAATTCTTCCCACGTTATATTATTTTCAATCTTATTGATTATCTCCTTTCCGTTTTTCAGTTTTTCTACCAAATCTTTGCGGTAGTACATTATGCCTTGGACGAGGTTGAGTGGCACTGCGACTAGTTCGCCGTCGGAATAACACGATGCTAAAGCTTGCGGTAGAATTCTATTTTTTTCTTCTTCTGAAAAATACTTATCAAAAGGTTCAGACCATTTTGCAAATCTCTGTACCCAAATAATATCAACAGCATAAAGATCAATGCCATCACCCATACCGCGCAAAGATCTGGCCAGCACTTCCTTCCTTTCATTTGTACTAAAATCAAAATTTGGAAAATCTATAGGAACAACTTTTACTTTGCCTTTCATTATTTGATTGTATTTATCAATCAATATCTTATGAGCAGCTGTTACGCGGTCGGCAAAATAAATTTCTATTTCACCAGATTCTTCTTCGCCCTTTTGTATATAAAAAATGACTCCGTAAACAACCACCAAAAGGATTATAAAAAGAATACTCCATCTTTGTTTAATTGAAATCATTATTCCCGCTTATGATTTATGTAATGATTCGGAAAATAATATTTACAAGTTTATTAAAACATTGAATACGACCGTATTAAAATTACTTAAAAATATGCTCACATTGTCCGTTGTTCAACAATGAATTAAAATAAGTTAAAAAAGGTGCTGCTCTTTCTAAACCTAATAGAAATGGTTTTTGGAAGTATTTAACTGCTACCATGATTATAGTTCACAAATAAAATTATTCAATATCCAATTAGAACGAACGGAAGTTTTTTGGATTGAATATTGCGAAGTAACAGCGACTTCAAGTGCCCACGAATTATCACCGCGTCCACAATTAATTCCGTTGCCCAAGGATGTAAAATAGCCATCGCATGTCATATCCATTTCGGAACAATCGGCATTTGGTGCCGCTCCCCAAGACCACGCGAGATATCCAATTTCATTTTCAACACATTCTTTGATTACAGTTTTATAATCGATACAGCATTTGCATTGAACGGCTTTATGAGCGAACTCGCCGATAAGAAGAGGCATTTCAATTTCCACCGATTCATTAATTTCATCAACTATTCTAACTGAATCATTATCCGACCACCAGATATGGACTGAGAACATTAAGTTCTTTAAAGGATCTTTTTCCAGCAAATGCTTCCAGGTAGATTGTAAAATGTTGATATCCTGCCCCCAGCCGGAGGCATCGATAATCAGGGGCACATTTATACCTGCGTCTCTAAAACGATTTATCGCTTCGGTATAAAAATCAACGAATTGTTCCTCTTGAACGTCCCAATCACCGGCTTCGTTTGCAATATTCACTAAAATGTATTTTTCATGCTTTTTAACTACATCAATAACTTTGGGATTCATCCACCATTCAATTACTGATTCTAAATTCTCCCATCTTCCGGTAGCCGAATGGTTTTCGGGAATAGGAATCATTTTATTTTTGATGCAATTTGTTATTAAGGAATCCATGTGACCTACAGAAGTTAAATTATCTAACGTAATTCTAACTGCGTTTGCGCCTGTCTTTGCAATTTCGGAAAAATACTTTTCACCGGCTCTATCATTTTTTACCCAGCATGACATTTCATTCACACCGCGCATTATTATTTTTTCATCACACGGTGAGTATAGAAATCTGCCACGAACATAAAATCCGGGTATAGTCTGCGCGTTAAAAACATTTGTCAACAATGTACTTAAAGTAACTACTAATGCAACCGCAAAGATTTTGTTTTTCATTTTTTATTCAAAATTAAACAGCGAACCTTTTTTGAATTAAATATCCTTTTACTATTGATCGACATCAAAATTATCATTCATCCCAACTATCGGTTCTAAAAGATGAAGCAGGCAAACCTGCTTTGTTAAATAATGTTCCTTCTTCTATATTGCTCCAGCAATAGCGTACTGCCGCAGGTTCCTTAACTTCCGATGACGAAACAATAAGCTTATCATTCTTTATCTCTACCGTAGCTTCATAAAAAACTTTATTATCACCCGCGATTATAAAATTATTCTTTCCATTTATTGAATTTACCGCAAGTCCCTCGGAGAATTCGAAATCTAAAATTGCTTTCCCATTTTCAATTTTGATTGATTTATAAATTGGGCCCGAGTAATCAACTGTCTTATTATAATCTTTTGCCAATGCCCACAGCGCCAATCTTTCGCCAACGTCTTTTTTATTCGTAGGATGAATATTTCCAGGATTACCAATATCCATTGTAACGATCATTCCGGAATTTGGAACCGACATTGATTGAAATTGTGCCTCGCGTAAAAGTTGGGATTTTGTTTCTTCACCATAATTGTATGGAGCAATTTGTGTAAAGTAAAATGAGAAATGGTTTTTAAAATCATTCCGCCAGTTGCTAATCATTAATGGAAAAAGCATTTTATATTCTTCAGAATTGCCGGTATTTGCTTCGCCCTGGTACCAAATTACACCTTTAATGCTATAAGGAATAAGCGGCGCTATCATGCCGTTATAAAGTGCGGAAATAGTTTGATCAGAAATTTTTACATCGAGCGGAGGACGATTATTATATTCATTTTCTTTTGAACCAAAAACAAAAAGTTTTCCGCCGACAAATTCTGCAACGGGCAAATATTTCCATGTTCCGGCAAGACTAATTTTTTCCTCAGAGTCATTTAATCTAATCAATAATTTTTCTTGTTTGCCCCACAAACCGCCGCCGCCCTGGTTGTCCAAAACGCGTACCGCGATTGACAAATTTTTACCGGTTACCAATTCAGCAGGCACATTATATACTCTATCTGTGCTGTAAAATCCCGTTGTTTCATAACTGCCGATTTTTTTACCATTCACAAATGTAATATCCATATCATCAATAGGTCCAAGCTCAAGAACTAAATTTCTATTAACCCAACTTTCAGGTATTTCAATATTTTTTCTAAACCAAATTACTCCGTCGAAAGCTCCAATCTCAGTCCCTTCCCAAAGCTGGGGTAAATTCATCTCCGGCCAAGATTCATCATTCAAATCTGCAGAAGAGCATTCTTCATCTTTCAAATCCAAGTCTTTCCATTTTTCTGCTTCAGGTTTATCATTTACATTAATAATTTCATGTTTGTTCAACCATGTATTTAAAACCTCAAATTGTGCTTTGTTGCTTTCAATTTTTCTGTATGTTTCTTTGTATTTGTCAAGCTTTACTAAATTCTCTTTACTAATCCAAGATTCAACAGGTGTACCTCCCCAACTTGAATGAATTAAGCCGATTGGAATTTTCAAATCGTTGTAAAGTTTTTTCCCGAAGAAAAATGCGGTTGCGCTGAATTGTTCAACTGTTGATGAGTTACATTCCAACCATTTACCGACACAATCGAATTGAGGTTCGGCTGCATAAGCACGTGTAACTGTAAATAACCGGATGTTTGGAAAATTAGCGTTTTTAATTTCGTTGGCGCTGCCTTGAATTGTATCGCGCGGGGGCCACCCTGCTAACGGCATTTCCATGTTGGATTGACCCGATCCAAGCCATACTTCACCGACAAAAATATTTTTGAAAATTAATCTTGAATTTTCATCTTCGATTTGTAACTCATAAGGTCCGCCGTATTCCGGAGTTTTAATTTTCGCTATCCAGTTCCCGTTTATGTCAGTAACCGCTTCTGCAGATTTTCCCCATGATGCAGTCACTTTTATTTTTGAATCCGGTGCAGCCTTGCCCCAAATCGCGGCATCTGTTTTTTGTTGCAAAACCATATCGTCAGAAAATATTGCCGGCATTTTAATTTGATAATTTTTTTCTTCCTGTGCCGTTAAAATTGTTAATGCAAATAAAATCATCATTAAAGTTTTCATTGGGTTCTCGACATAATATTTGTAAAATAAGTTTTAAAATAGAACAAAGACGAATATAATTTTCAAAGTTTTATCATATTTATTGCTTCTTCTATTCACTACTGCTTTTTGAAAAATAATCTAATTTCTTAGTACAGGGTGGGTTCCCATACAGTGTAATGATCTTTCCACGGATCGATATACGATTTAATATAAAAATCCTTGTACTTTCTTTCATTCAATATTATTACAGGTTCATCGTAATAACTTTTAGGGAGTGAAACGTTTATCAAAAATGTATCATTGATGCTTTTAGAAAACATGTCGAAGCTTTTCGTTGCAGCTTTATATCTCACATTAGATTCCATAGATTTAGCACATGATAATGCAATTATTAATGATCCTATTAATACTGCCGCAAACCTATTCATTTTATTCTCAAATAATACCAAAGTTTATTATTCTTTCGGGAAACATTGCTTTAGAACTGATATGCATCGAAGAGTAGCATAAATCAGCTTAATAGAATAATTAAAACTATTACTTTTTTCCTGTATGCTTGCTTCCCTTTGCTAAGAATATAAAACATAACTTTATTGCTGGTTTATAATCCAGGTTAAAAAACAATAATTAACTAAAATTATGCCTAAACTAATCTTTTTAATTGTCTTAAAAAATGTGATTGACAAAACCATCTCTTTATTATTTTAATAAAACTATATCATTATTTGAAAATACTCGAAACAGTCTTTTTATAAGTAAGATGGAAAACCTTAAAAATGTGTATCAATTACACAAATTTATCGTTTTTTATTTTACATATAATATAGCACAATATTTGAAGAGCCACTAATAATAGAGTACGAGATATACTATGAACATGAAACAAGAAATTTTTAGTGGGGTCAGAGCCGACAGTCAAAAAATTTGTCTCGAAATGCTTGACTACTTGCACAACAATTTATTGAATAAATGGTATCCGCTTGTTATAGATCAAGAATTTGGCGGATATTTAACAAATATAAGTTACGATTTTAAGCTAATGCCAGAACAAGAAAAAATGATTGTTACTCAAGCAAGACATATGTGGACAACGGCAAAAGCAGCAGATTTTTTTAACAATGAAAATTTTTACAACTATTCATTACACGGTTTTGATTTTATAAAGAATAAAATGTGGGATTCCGAATTCGGCGGGTATTTTCAAATTAGAAACAGAGAAGGCGGTTTTTCCGATGTTGAAAAATGGAATAACGAAAAGAGAGTTTACGGGAATGCATTCGCAGTTTACGGATTGGCCGCACTTTATAATCTTACAAATGATAAAGGGATATTAGCCCAGGCTAAAAAATCATTTGAGTGGATTGAAACACATTCATATGACCCAAAGTATGACGGATATTTTCAATTTTTAACACGCGAATCTATACCTTTTGATAATAATAGTGAATATAAATCGGAAGCAACTGATGCTGTTGAAATAGGTTTTAAAGACCAAAATTCATCAATCCATCTTCTTGAAGCTTATACTGAATTATATAATGCATGGAAAGATGAAAATGTTTTCAAACAACTTCACGGTTTATTAATACTTATCCGCGATGTAATTATTCATCCAAAAGGATATTTGCGATTATTCTTTCAGAATAATTGGCAGCCTGTTTCATTCAAAAATTCTCCGCCTGAAATTCGCGAAGCTAATTACAGACTTGATCATGTTTCGTTTGGGCACGATTATGAGACAGCTTTTTTGATGCTTGAAGCATCCCATGTTTTGGGATTGGAAGACGATATAAGAACATTACGCACGGCAAAGAAACTTATAGATCATTCAATCAAAAACGGATGGGATAAAATAAACGGCGGTTTTTTTGATGAAGGATATTATTTCGATGAAAACGGCAAGTGCGAAATAATAAAGGAAACAAAAAATTGGTGGGCACAAGCGGAAGGTTTAAATGCTTTGCTTCTATTCGCTAAAATTTTTCCCGAAGAAAAAATTTATTATGACCTATTTTTGCAACAATGGGATTATATTAAAAATTATTTGATTGACCATGAAAACGGCGATTGGTATTGGGGTAGTTTGGAAAAAGAACCGCATCATATGAATACTCCGAAAGGCAGTATTTGGAAAGCAACTTATCACAACGGGCGGTCGTTGATGAATTGTATAAAGATGCTAAGTGACGAGAATTTTGACATATATAGAAACAATGAAAAATTCAGAATTCTGAAGAATGAGTTCGATCATTTTATTATTCATTGGAAACAACAAGCTAAATACATATAGAAAGCAATTTAGATTAATCGAGTAAAATCCCTTCTCATCCAGAAGGGATTTTGTCTTTAATATAATTGAGATTTAAAAAGCCATGCCGGTATTAACAAAAACACATGGCTTTTTGGGAGGCACCCAGAAAAAGAAGAAGTTACTATTTCTTCTTCATTAACTTCAGATTTCTCGCTATCAATTCATTTCTTTGTTGAACGCTTAAAGCGCTGCGATAACCATCTTCAGGAGTATTTAAAACGTAATCTAAAAGTTTATCGACTGTTGAAGTTGCAACGTGCATACGCGTATCGGAAGAAGCATAATAAATTAAAACATCGCTATTAGATTTTTTAACCCAGCCGTTGCTAAAAACAACGTTCGAAACATCACCGACACGTTCTTCGCCCTCGGGGGCAATAAAATAACCGCCGGGTTTTGCAATTACTTTGCTCGGGTCTTTAAGATCGGTTAAGAATAAATAAAGTACATAACGAAGTCCCGCTGCGGTATTGCGCACGCCGTGTGCAAGTTGCAGCCATCCCTTTTTGGTTTTTATCGGGGCGGGACCCATGCCGTTTTTAACTTCTTTGATTGTATGATAAATTCTATCGTCAATTATTGTTTCTCTTTCGATCACTGCGTTTTCAATTGAATCAGATAAACCCCAACCTATTCCTCCGCCTGTTCCGGCATCAATAAATCCATCTTGAGGGCGGGTGTAAAATGCATACTTACCATTTACAAATTCCGGGTGAAGCACAACATTTCTTTGCTGGGGAGATTTTGTTTTTAAATCAGGCAGGCGTTCCCACTTTATTAAATCTTTCGTGCGTACAATTCCGCATTGTGCGTTTGCAGCCGAAGTATCGCTCAACGGTGCATCTTTATCTTTTCTCTCAGTGCAGAATAAACCGTAAATCCAACCGTCCTCGTGTTTTACCAAACGCATATCGTAAACATTCGTATCGGGTTCTTTTGTTTCAGGTAATATTACTGGGTAATCCCAAAATTTAAAATTATCAATTCCATTTGGTGATTCGGCTATAGCGATAAAAGATTTTCGGTCAGCGCCTTCTACGCGAACTGCAAGTACTATTTTATCTTTGAACTCCATTGCACCGGCATTAAATGTTCCGTTAACACCAATTCTTTCCATCAGGAAAGGATTAGTTTTGGGATTTAAATCGTACCTCCAGAATATTGGTGCATGTTCAGCAGTTAAAACAGGAAATCTATAACGGTCAAAAATTCCGTTGCCGCTTTTCAATTTCACATTTTTTCTTTCAATAAGTTTTTTATGATTGTCAAAAAGCTTTTTTATTTTTTTATTGAAATTATCTTTATTCACTTTTTACCTTATCTTATTAAATTTTTTCAGCCATTTCCTGATAAAACTTTTCCACCTTATCGCCGGCTATTTTTTCTAATTTATCGTACCAAGTAAATTTTAGGATTATTGTTGTTACAAGAGTTACAGCTAAAGTTTCAGCCAAATTGATATATGCTTTAGTAACTAAAAATATTGGTGAAGCAACCAACGATGTTTGCCAAATTATACCTATTACTACATTGAAAGCATCCATTTTGAAATTGGTATTTGGCTGAAATTCCGGGAAACGTTGTTGTACTTTTTTACGAACCGGTCCCCATGCACCCCACGGACGGACCCGGATATAAAACTTCATTAAAACTTCATCCGGTTCGGTCTCGGTTAAATAGCTCCCGAGGAAACAACCGATTAACGAAATAGCTAAAATAACCGGGAATGCATTAAGCGCAGGTAATGCAGGAAAAAAAATAGGGGCCAAAATTGAAGCACTAATACCAAGAACCATTCCCCAAAAATAACCGTAACCGTTTAAACGCCACCAATACCATTTCAAAACATTTGCTGCAGTGTATCCGCCGAATAAACCGTTTGTAATCCATAAAGTTACTTGATTTACGGAATCAACAATAAAACCAAATACAAAGCCTACTATTACAAAAAATACAGCAACTATATAACTTAACTGCACATATTTTTTATCAGGTGCATTAGGATTAATAAATTTTTTATAAATATCATTAACGATGTAAGCCGGCGCTGCATTTATCGTTGCAGCATATGTTGACATAAAAGCTGCGAGCAAACCGGCAAGTAAAAGTCCAACTAATCCAATCGGTATTAGACTTCTCAGCGCGTAAGGTAATATCATTTCAAAGTCAATATTGGGACCCATTGCTTTTAGTTGCGGAATAAGAAAAACCAACGCCAGCACTGTTAAACCGGTTATCATCATAAATCTTGGAAAGAATAAAACGACAGATACAAAGCCGCTCATCTTTGCTGCTTCCTTTGGATTGCGCGTTGCAAGTACCCTTTGCATGTCATAGTTTGGCGCGGGTCCTGCTGATGAAACAAGAATTCCTTTAAATAAAACAAGCATAAAAAATATTGTAAATAACTCGTAACCATCTTGAGCAATTTTAGAATTAACGCTATCAATCAAATTTGACCAGTCCATGTTTAGATTCCAGCCGAAGAAAATATCTTTCCATCCGTTAGGAACTACCGCATTCAATGCTTCAGGCGCAACAGCATTCATTGCAACAATACCCACTGCAATCGATGCTATTGTCATAACAATAAACTGGAGAAACTCTGTAATAACAACACTGAACATGCCTCCTTTGATAGCATACACCGCTGTAATACTCATTATTAAAACCGCATACATATCTGCTGAAATATCCCAAGGCAAGAAGGTCTTTGCGAATTTTCCGATTCCCTTAAAATCATATGCGATCATTCCGATTACACTAATCAAAGCAAAACACACAACAATTATGTGGGCAAGCCGCGCTCCTTTTCCGTTTCCAAAACGTGTTTGTATCCATTGCGCGCCAGTCATCACGCCCGAACGGCGGAGCCAAATGGCCAAAAAGATCATTAAAAATATTTGGTTAAATACCGGCCAAACCCAAGGTATCCACACACTTTTCAATCCATAAACAAATAGAAGATAAACAAGCCACATGGTTCCGGTTATGTCAAACATCCCGGAGGCATTTGATACTCCCAGCATCCACCACGGTAAGGAATTGCTGCCGAGGAAATAAGAATCAAGGTCTTTTATTGATTTGCGGGAAACAAGAATTCCAAGACCGAAAACTACTGCGAAATAAGCTACTATTATTCCAACGTCGATAATATGAATATGCATTTTCTTTCTTGTTTGTGATTAGAAATTGGAAAAGTTTATTAGTGCAGAAATAATGCCAAATAAGAAACCATTGTTTTCTTAAACCGTTTCAATAATACCAATTAATTACAAGTAACATGATTTTATTATTATAATAAATTTTATGAAATTGATAATTGAACAATACGGCAAGTTTTCAACAGAATGTTATTCTTTTCCAAATTCGATAAACTCAACCGGTGCGCCGTTTTCTAAAATCATGGCAACTCTAGTTCCTTTTGCAGGCGAACTTATTTCGCCAATCATCTCTTTTCCAATTATTGCAGAATCAAGATCATCAACTTCAAAAGCTATATGCGGTACTTTTTTTATTATTTCTGAAATCGGACTTCCTACTTCAAAACGCATCCATTCAATCCCGAAATCGCTTGTATCAAAACCCGAGACGTAAAATTTGTACTGCTCTAAATATTTTTCATTGGGTTTTATATCATTTGTTGGAATACCGATATGATGAAATCGCATTCCCATTTTGGAAATTGCGAACGGCGGTTCGTTGTCTTTCCTTATCATGAATTATCTCTCTTCATGTTTATTTATAAAGTATGTGATAATAATTTTTCACCAAATGTCTTTATACTTCTATTCTTTCATCTATATCAAGATGATTAAAATGGAATACGGTAAAGATAGAATGAATTAAATAACTCAATTCTCTTTTGTATATTAATTTTTTCAATATCGGTCTGCGAAAACGGTTGTGAATAAATTCCTTTTATGTGGCGATTGAATAAAATTTTTGGCGCGGTACTGAAGTAAACAAAATCTTGGGCGCTAGGATGATTAATGTAAGGAGCATAATGATGTGTTTTGTTCGCGTTTCGCCAAACCATAACAAAACCTATTCTAATTGAATCATCATCGATTGCTTTTAACAATCTATCCGTCCACCACCTATCGTTTACAATTCCTTCCAATCCGGTTTCGGTAAAAGCCGCAACCTTATTATTTTTTTCTGCAACTGCAGTAACAATTTTTAATTTTTTCTTAACCCAATCGAGACCATCTCCGTCGGGAGTAAAATCATAATAAATATCCGTTCCGAGAATATCAACATACTCATCGCCCGGGTAGCGATCGAGGAATTCTTCTTCGCTGTAAAAATTTCTATCGGGTGAAAAAGCATACAAAATATTTCTAATTTTTCTTTTATCTCTCAAATAAGTTACAGTTGTTCTCCAAAGTTCTATAAACTCTTCCCGCGTGCAGTGGCGTTTGCCCCACCAAAACCAGTTTCCGTCAAATTCATGAAATGGGCGAAAAATAATCGGAATAAGTCTGCCGGTTGAATCTTTGACCGACGAAACAAAATCTGCAATACGATCAAGCCATCTTAAATAACGCAAATAATAACCCCCGCCGGGAATTATTTTTTCTATTGCGCGGGTTGTATCGTAAAAAGATCCAAGCGTTACGGGATTATCAGCATGCCAGCAAAAAACATTAATGCCTTCACGTTCATAAGCTTCTTCAACATATTTATTAATAGGGAATCGATTCAAGTCAATATTATCAGGCCAAAACAGCGAATTAAAATCCCATCCGTAAACGCCCGGATAATCATTTGCAATATCTTTAACATCCGAACGGTTTTTGTCCCCTTGCCAATCGATACCATACGCAGTGGATTCGTGATGTCCAAAAATTATTTTAGTGCACGCTAATTTTTTCAAGTTGTTGAACAGCAGAATGGTTTCTTGTGTTGCAAGAGTATCAACAAGATTTATGTTCAAATCTTTTTGCGTTATTACTTTTTGAACTTCGGGCATACAACCCGATATATAAAAGATAGTAACAATTGTAAAAATGATTATTCTTTTTTTCATATTTCCTATTTTATAAAAAAATATTTGTCAATTTTTTCATTTTGTTCATTAAAGCAATCAATTATTTTTTATCAACTCAATTTTGCTTTGTAAATATTTCAAATGATTCAATTGACGAAATAATTTGATCTGCCATTTTTTTGTGTGTTGCAACCGTCGGATGCCCGTTGGCGGCATAACCTCCGTCGAAGTAATTGAACTGTGTGTAAAATATATCTTTGTTTCCATTTACGATTTCTTCGTCAACTACCTGTTTTACATTTTGCCTAATCCATTCCGGAAACGCCGCGACAGTTACAATCTTTACATTCGGATAAACCTTTTTTAATTCGTCAATAAAATCATAATTGCCATCCCGAATTTAAATATAGTCTTCAATTCAACTCCGTTACTTATTAGAAATATAATTTAAATGTCCTTATTTACGAACAGATAATTAAACTATTCCCGGATAATCTTGCGAGTCTTAATTGTGAAATGGGACAGAAATTATGCCAAAAAATATTATCAAAACCATTGATTTGTGTTATAAAATTAACACTAAAGATAGACGGGTGAACATTTAGTTTATGATGACGATAAACAATTATCAAATTGATAATTGACTGGAAAATTATGTAGTCTTTCTTTTGAATTTTCAAATAGGAGTTTCTTTAAGGTAAAAATAGTAGTAAATCTTGGAGTATCGGATTTTCTATAATTAAGTTTTCGTGAACTTAAATTTATCTTTTGACTTCGCCATCGTAAAATAAAAAATTGAGCCTTTGCCCGTCATACTTTCAGCCCAAATTTTGCAGCCGTGTTTTTCAATAATTTCAGAACAAATAGTTAATCCTAATCCGGTTCCGGTTTCGCTTGCAGTACCTTCGTGTACTATTGCACTATCAAGTTTGAATAAAAACGGCAATTCGTTTTCATCGATTCCCATTCCATAATCGATAATAAGAAAAACTATTTCCGTCGGGTGATTATAGCATTTTACAACCACTTCGTTATTTGGATAGGAATATTTTATGGCATTTGAAATAAGATTACGGAATATCATTGTTAGCATATTGAAATCGGCGAATACTTCTATAGTTTTATCTACAAGAATTTTTACGCTGACTTTTTTATCGAAGGAATTAGATCCGATTTGATAGAACGCTTCCATCAAAGCTTCGTATGCGTTGACTGTTGTCGGCAGGTATTTCATTCTTCCTGTTTGGATTCTGCTCCAGTCCAAAAGCGATGTCATTAATTTGTATTGATTATCCAGGGCTCTATGCATTGTTCCGGTAAACTCTTTTAATTCTTCTTTGGAGAGATTTTCACATTCCTTATATAATATGTCTGAAATTCCAAGAATACCTTGAAACGGACTTCGTAAATCGTGTGCAATAATCGAAAAGAATTTTCCTGTTGCCCTATTGCTTTCTTCAAGTTTTTGATTTGCTTCTTGAAGTTGATCGGATTTTATATTCAAATCATTAAGATTTGTTATGAGATCAACGGCAAGCAAGTCTACTCCGAATGCCGTAGCAGCTAAAATAGCTGTCAGCTCGAGTAGATAGCTAATGCTCATATACTCTGACATCGCAAGATTCAGTACACCGTATAATTGTAATAAGCCGGAAGTCCAAATAGCAATTAATGCACAGCAGAGTGTTGAATAAACTACTTTACGGTTATATGTTAAGCTAGAAACAAAAAGAAGACTTGGATATATAAGTACGGAATGATTTCGTGCGCCGTTTTTAAGAAACATTAGAAATGTTGCTATACATAAAACAACAAACACCAAAACGGAAAGCGAGTTTTTGAGTTTTGAGTTTTTGTTCAGCATGAACAAAGTAAAAAGAACTATTTCCCCGGCAATCAAAAAATACGCAATCGAGTAACTCCCGTCTATCAAATTATCGATAATCGGCAATAACATTGCGATCATGATAGCAAGAGTAATATAGTGTACATATCTATTTCTTCTTTCTGTTGCTAATTTCCCGCTATAGCCGTGGTAAATATTATTTAACCTTACATGTACCATTCAGAATTGAGCTATTGTTAATAGTTTAAAATAGTGCCATCATAAAATGTGTCGTTTTATTATCGAGAAATTTTGCGATTTGTTAAATGAATATTTTTTCCTATTGGGAAACACACTTCAGAAAAGGATAAGTGGAGATGATAATTTCTAATTTGCATGCGTAGAATTATTTTTTATAATAGATTGTTTTCTTAATTCTTGATATTAAATAAGTTCTAATTCCTTAATAAGGTTCACGATTTTTGTTTTCTCTATTGGTTTAACCATATAAGCCGTACACCCGCCGTTATAATAAGCATCAATAACTTCACGCGGTGTATCGAGAGCGGTTATCATAATTATCTTCGTTTCATTCTTTGCAGTCGTATTATTTTCTTTTTCCTTTCGTCTTATGATTTTCAATGCTTCTTTTCCATCCATTTCCGGCATCATAATATCCAAGCAAATTAAATCGTACGGTGAATTTTCTTCAACAGCAAGTGTGAAAGCTTGGATTGCCTCTTTGCCGTTAACAGTAGTATCACATTGCCCGTAAGGCGCAAGCATTTTTTGAAGCACGAGACGGCTAACAAAATCATCTTCAACAATCAATGTTTTCATAATTTCCTCAATTTTTTAATTTCTAGTTTTATTTGATTAATAAATTTTATTTTATAATTCATACTTAAGTTCAAGTACTATATGAAATTTACTGCCTTCGCCAATTTTACTTTCAACCCAAATTCTGCCGTTCATAATTTCTACAAGACTTTTTACTATAGCCAAACCGAGCCCTGAACCGGAATATTTTCTTGTACTCGATCCGTCAACTTGTGTAAAACTGTCAAATATAACCCCTAGTTTTTCTTCCGGTATTCCAATCCCGCTATCGGCAACGGTAAAATGTACCAGCATGCTTTTATAATGTTTATCGCTGCATTGTGTTGTTTTTTCCTTATTAATATTAACTTGAACTTTTCCGCTTTCCGTAAACTTGAATGCATTGCTTATAAGATTGGTAAGAACTTGCTGAACTTTTCCTCCATCACCTATTAATTTTTGTGGAATTGAATCATCAATTTTATATTCTACGGTTATACCGTTCTTTTTGGCAATTGCCGTATAGGGTGTTAAAATTTCACGGATTAACGTGGTTAAAGAGAATTTGCCTTCATTGTATTTTTCTTTTTTATCTTCAATTTTGGAATAATCCAGAAGATTATTAAGAAGATTAAGTAAGGTACGTGCGGATTGTTTAACCATAAGAAGAAATTCAAACTGTTCGCCGTCAAGTTTTGATTCGAGCAGTAAATCCGTTAATCCCATTATTCCGTTTAAAGGCGTACGGATTTCATGGCTCATATTGGAAATAAAATTTGATTTTGCTTTACTCAGGTTTTCAGATGCAAGTTTTGATTGCTTTAATTCTTCTTCAAGTATTTTTCTATTTGTAATATCCAGGCACAAACCTATGTAACCGTCAAAATTTCCCTTAAGATTTATAATCGGGCTGGCAATACAAAACATCCAATGATATTTGTTTTCTTTGCTTGCCAACCTGATCTCGGTTTCAAATTTTTCTTTTTTGTCCAAAGCTTTATCGAATATTTCAACAAATGCTTGCCTGTCGTCCGGATGAATGCCGCTATACCATCCGCTATAAATTTCCGAATCCATTTGCTTTCCCCTGAATTCGAGCCAGTAATTGTTAAAATAGTTGTACTGCCCGTTTTGATTTGCCCGCCAAATTAGAACCGGGAATTTTTCAAATATATTCAGGTAAAAATCTTTTGCCGACCTTGCTTTTAGCTGTGCTTCACGTTTTAATGTTACGTCTCTGAATGTTATTACCTTTCCAATAATTTCATCCGTATCGTACCTTATTGTAGAGATTTTTTCTTCTATCGGAATTTTCTTCCCTTTTTTTGAAATTAAAATTTTGTTGTTTTGAAACGCTTCCTTAAAATTTTCTTTGTTTTCGGAAAGCAAAAATACTAGTCCTTCCGACGTCATATCAGGTAAAGCTGTGTATATTTCATCAAGTTTTTTTTCTTTCACATCTTCGGAAATAACTTCAAGCAATTCTTCAGCTACGCGATTAATAAATTTTATATTGTTAATTGGGTCTGTGGCAATAACTCCATCGCCAATACTATTTAAAGTTGATCTGAACCAAAGTTCTCTTTCTTTCAATTTAAGTTCATATTCAATTTTATTAACCGCCATTTCAACCGTTACTTTCAAGTCGTTTGAATTAAAGGGTTTTATCAGGTATCCAAATGGTTCTGCTTCCTTAGCTCTTTCTATTGAATTGTTATCGCTGAAAGCGGTTAGAAACAGAACAGGAATGTCATATTTTTTTTTCACAATTAATGCTGTATCTATTCCGTCTGTGTTTCCTTCAATCATTATATCCATAAGAATAAGATCGGGCTTTTCTTTTTCGACCAACGCAATTGTTTCTTTACAAGACGCAGCGATTCCGGCAATTCTATACTTAAGCGTTTTCAACATCATAGATGTCATCATTGCAACATTACAGTCGTCTTCTACAATCAATATTTTAACTTTATTATTATCCATTTACTTTTGAACACTTTTCATAATGAGCAATGTTTTAAAACATTTTCTGCTATCATTTGCAGTGGAAAAACTTTTAGAACGCCGCCTAATTTTATTGCTTCGTTCGGCATTCCAAAAACAACACATGTTTTTTCATCCTGCGCCATTGTATAAGCACCGGCCTCTTTTAATTCGAGCATTCCTTTTGCCCCATCGTCGCCCATGCCGGTCATAATTACTCCAACTGCATTTTTACCTGCGTATCTTGCAGCTGATCTAAATAAGACATCAACCGATGGACGGTGCCTGCTCACAAGAGGTCCCTCTTTAATTTCGACAAAATATCTCGCGCCGCTTCTTTTTAGAAGCATATGAAAATTCCCGGGTGCTATTAATGCCCTGCCTCTTATAACAGTGTCGCCATCCTCCGCCTCTTTTACCGAAATTCTGCAAAGTCCGTCCAATCTTTTTGCGAATGCTTTCGTAAAATTTTCGGGCATGTGCTGGACTATAACTATCCCCGGGGTATCCGGTGGAAGATTTTCCAAAAATATTTTCAATGCTTCGGTGCCGCCTGTTGATGCGCCAACAACCACAACTTTTTCCGTAGTTTGAAGCATGGCCTTGCTTACAACTTTTGGGATTACAACATCGGCAGAAAGTTTTGGCTGAACTTCCATTTTGCGGTGAACATATTTTTTAATATCAACGCACGACGCGGCCTTTACAATATCGCAAATGTTAATTCTGGATTCTTCAAGAAACTGCTTTGTGCCTAATTTGGGCTTAGTAATAATATCTACGGCGCCGTACTCAAGAGCTTTTAACGCCGTATCTGATCCGTTTTCAGTTAAGCTGGAACAAATAACAACTGGGATTGGATGCTGCGTCATTATCTTATTAAGAAATGTAAGACCGTCCATGTGAGGCATTTCAACATCAAGAGTAATTACATCGGGCACTTCAATTTTAATTTTTTCAACAGCGCGGATGGGATCGCTCGCCGTTCCCATAACTTCTATTGCGGGATCGGAAGATAGTATTTCCGATAGTGTCTGCCGCACTACCGAAGAGTCGTCAACTATCAATACCCTAATCTTCTTCATTATTTATTCTCTTAAGAAAAATTTCTCCGGTTGAAGGAATGAAAAATATTTTTCTTCCTTTTTTTCCGCCCATGTCAAAAGCAGTTAGTTTTAGTTTATTTTGATCCATCCAGTTCATAAGAGCATTTATATTTTGCCTTCCAATAGTTTTTGATTTTTGTGATTCTTCATTTGTGATTAAAACATCACCGCCGCCGAAGGCTTTTATCTCAACATCCTCTCTTTTTATTTTTAGTCTATCGAATTTTTGTAGCATTTTTTCCAATGTACAATCAACATATTTAAAGACCTCGCTGCATTTATCACAATTTCCTCCAAAACAATGTGGAAGCTGGCAATGAGAAATTCCTCCCAATCCTAATTTTTTGTTGTACATCGTTATTGAAAGACACGAGCCGAGTACGGTTGAAATTAAAATGTGTTTATCTCCAAAAAAAATTTCTCCCTGATGAAGATATACTACATGCAGCCCGGAAAATTCCGATCTCATCTACTCACCCGGTAGGTGCTTGCCATCATTTGTGCAACCGGCAGGTTAGTATTAAAAATTGATTCAGAATGGCCAAGGAATAAATACCCGCCCGGTTTAATTAACTTTATAAGTTTCGCTATCAGTTTATCCTGTGTTGGTTTATCAAAATATATTATGACATTTCTACAGAAAACAATGTCGAATTTTTCTTTTATGCCGAAGTCGTTATCCATAAAGTTAAGCCACTGAAAATTCACAGAGTCCCGAATTGAAGGTATCAACCGTACGAGTTTTTTAGATTTGTCCTTACTGCGTAAAAAATATTTTTCCAGCAAATCCTTAGGAACAGGATCAACTTTATCCTCGTCGTAAACGGCTAATTTAGCTTTATCGAGAATGCGGGTAGAAATATCCGTAGCAAAAATGTTAAAGGAATAATTAATTATAGTTTTCGCGAATTCATGCAATACTAAAGATAAGGTATAAGGTTCCTCGCCAGAGGAACAACCCGCGCTCCAAACTTTTAAAGGTTGTTCAATTCCTGATTTATGCTCTGCAATCAAGGTAGGTAATGCGGTTTCGATTAGAAAATTAAATTGCCGCGGCTCTCTAAAAAAATCAGTTTTGTTGGTTGTGATAACATCAACCATGTTGGTTATTTCGGAATCGTTAGCTTCTCGTGTAAAAAGATATTCGCAGTATTCCGAATATGAATCTATATGCAAATCTTTAAGTCTTTTTCTCAGCCGGGCTTCCACCATATTTTTTTTAGCGGATGACATTTTAATACCGCATTGACTGTAAATGAATTTACTGAGTTTGTCGAACTCGGTGTTAGATAATACTTTCGTGGATAATTCAATCATTGCTTTTCCAATATTTTTTGAATTTCAACCGGCATAAATTTTAATTATGCCGGTCAAGAATAGTTCATTTAGAATTTTTCAAATTCATTATCCAATTTATCACTGCCGTTGTTTCCCAAATCGATTAAAAAACCATCGTTGTCTTTCATGGAATTTTTAACCTTGCCATTGCCGGGCTTTACAACAATTCCCTGCTTCGGTTTTGAAGTTGTTAGATGAACATTGTTTGATTTCAACTTTTCATTATGAATAATTGGTTTATGATTCATTTCCGCGTGTCTTTTAAAACCTAATGTTGAGTGTTTTTGTTCGAGTTTAAAGAACGACATTGTATCCTGCAGTTGTTCTGCCTGGCTCGATAATTCTTCGGCAGTTGAAGACATTTCCTCGGATGCCGATGCATTCTGTTGTATTACCGAATTCAATTGTTGAATAGCGCTGTTAATTTGTTCCGCACCGCTGTTTTGTTCATTACTTGAAGCGGAAATTTCTTGTACAAGTTCAGCTGTCCTCTGAATATCCGGAACAATTTTATTTAACATTTCTCCTGCTTTTTCTGCTACCTTTATGCTGGATGCAGAGAGCTGATTAATTTCAGCCGCGGCTGTTTGACTTCTTTCGGCTAATTTCCTTACTTCGCTTGCAACGACAGCAAATCCTTTTCCGTGTTCACCTGCCCTGGCAGCCTCAATGGCGGCATTCAAAGCGAGTAAATTTGTTTGACGTGCTATCTCTTCTATTATAGAAATTTTACTCGCGATATCCTTCATTGCCTCAACAGTTTCCAAAACCGCTTTACCGCCGTCCTTTGCGTCTTCTGAAGATTTTAATGCTATTTTTTCCGTCTGCTGCGCGTTATCGGCGTTTTGTTTTATGTTTGATGTCATTTCTTCCATTGATGAAGAGGCCTCTTCAGCAGCGGCAGCCTGCTCGGTTGCACCCTGCGACATTTCCTCGGAACTTGAACTCAATTGCTGCGAACCTGAGGTGACATTATCCGAAGCTGCTTTAACACTTTCTACTACATCTTTTAGTTTATCAACCATTTCGTTTAACGATTTAGCGAGCATTCCAATTTCATCCTTTCTGTTGATATCTAGACGCTGTGTTAAATCTCCCTGCGATACGGCTACCGCTAAATCAACACCTCTTTTCAAAGGCTTGCTTATTGCGTTTGAAATGAAAATTCCAAAACCAATAGATAATATTACAGCAAAAGCTATAACAAATATCATAGTAGTTACGGCAGAATTTGCCAAACTTGTATTTTCATCAGATTTATCCGAAGCGTCTTTATTTTTCATCGATATTATTTTATCAATCGACTCCATTTCAGCTTGGGACGAAGCATACATCTCACCATTTAATAGGGCAAATGCTTCGGTATCCGCATTCTTCCTTGCGATTGCAATTAATTCATCTAAGTGTTTTCCATAATCAACTCTAGTCTTTTTAAATTCCTCGAATGCCTGCCGCATTTGATCGGATAAAATTCGCTCTTCGAATTTTTTACCCAGTTCGTCTATATTACTTCTGTATTCTTGAATACGGCTGATAAATTTTTCTATCTCTGTATCGGATTCTGCTAAGACTACATCGCGTGTATTTACTCTTACTCTCTGGAAATTAGTGGAGATATCGCCCATCCACGTAATAGGAAGAGTCATATTCTCGTACATTTCCGTGTCGCTTTGTTCTAATGTTTTAAGATTAGTTATTCCTATAAAACCGATTATTGCGGCGATGACAGATAATGTGCCGAAACCAATTAGTAATTTTGCACTTACCTTCAAGTTATAAAACCAATTCATCTATACTCCGAAATTATTAATTGATTATTGTTGATTTAATTCACTTGCTACAACGTTTCCGCCGCTTTGGACTAATTCTAATTCTTCGGTAGTGAATACTTTATCTATGTCCAATATGATTATGAATCTATCGGCTTGCTTGCCCATACCTTTTATGAAATCTGTTTTAAGTCGTGTTCCAATTCTCGGAGCCGGTTCAATATTTTGGGATTCTATTTCGAATACTTCCTGAACCGAATCCACCAAGGCGCCAATTATGGTTGTATTGCCGTCAAGATTAACTTCCACAACAACAATACATGTGTTTACAGTTTTTTCAGTTTTGGACATTCCGAATTTCAAGTTCATATCCACAACCGGAACTACACTGCCTCTTAAATTTATTACACCGCACATAAAATCCGGTGTTTGAGGCACCTTTGTTATTTTTACAAAATCAAGTATTTCGCGTACCTGCGCAACATCCACACCGAACACTTCTTCACTTAACTTAAAAGTGAGATATTGCCTAGTTTCTTGAATTACCGCGTTACTCATTTATTCCTCCGTTTAATTTTTTTGTTCAAAATTTTTCAAATTCGCGGTCAAGCTTGTCACCGTTACCGCCTAAATCAATTTCAACACCGTTGCTTTTAACCGGTTTTTTACTCAAAGTTTGCTTTGAATTATAAACGGCGTTAGCTTTTCTAAAATCATTACCGGAAGGTTTGTTTACAGTATTTTGCGTTAATGTTTTTTGATTGAAAGTATTTATCTTTTTTCCGCTTGAACTTGAATTTTGATTTTTCAGTTTAAAGAAAGCAATAACTTCCTGAAGTTGTTCTGCTTGATTCGATAACTCCTCAGCAGTCGACGACATCTCTTCGGATGTTGAAGCGTTTTGCTGGATAACCTGGTTAAGTTGTTGAATAGCGCCGTTAATCTGTTCAGCACCGCTATTCTGTTCGCCACTGGCAGCAGATATTTCCTGAACTAATTCTGCTGTTCTTTGTATATCGGGTACAATTTGGTTAAGCATTTCACCTGCTTTTTCGGCAACTTTTATACTCGATTCCGATAATTGATTAATTTCTGCTGCGGCGTTCTGACTTCTTTCGGCTAATTTTCTCACTTCGCTGGCAACAACGGCAAAACCTTTACCGTGTTCGCCTGCACGGGCAGCTTCAATGGCTGCATTTAATGCAAGCATATTTGTTTGGCGGGCAATCTCTTCAATAATTGATATTTTACCCGCGATTTCTTTCATTGCTGTAACTGTTTCTGCGACTGCCTTGCCGCCTTCTTTAGCATCTTCGGAGGATTTTAATGCTATTTTTTCTGTTTGCTGTGCATTGTCCGCATTCTGTTTTATATTCGATGTCATCTGTTCCATTGAAGATGAAGCTTCTTCTGCTGCCGCGGCTTGCTCTGTTGCGCCCTGCGACATTTCTTCGGAACTTGAACTCATCTGCTGCGCTCCAGATGCAACATTATCCGATGCTGCTTTTACATTCTCAACTACTTCTGTTAACCCGGTAATCATCGAAGCCATAGCTTTCATCAACTTGTCCTGTGAAGATCTTTCGCGTGCCGTTACATCAAGATTTCCACCCGCAATTGCTTCGGCTACATCTGTAATTTCATTCATAGCATCGAGCAGCATATTGAGGTTGTTTTTTATTTCGTTGAAATCGCCGTTGTAGTTATCTGTTATTTTTTTTGGAATATCTCCTTTTGCAATTCTATCAACATATTCAGCAGCAACATTCAATGGTCCTATTACAGCATCGAGAGTGTCGTTAACTCCCTGAACAATTTTTCTGAAATCACCCTGATGTTTTGTAGCGTCGGCGCGGGTGGCAAGTTTGCCTTCAACAGCAGCTTTTACAAGCATATCGGCATCGGCAATCAATGCTTTCAAATTGGCTCTAACTTGTTCGATCGTATCATTGATAAATGCTTTTTTGCCCGGGAATTTTTCGAGCGGAGCCTCGAAATTTCCTTCGCCAAATTCTTTAACACATGCCATTGCTTTTTTCTTAACAGCGATGTGTCCGTTAACCATCTCGTTAACTCCCTGCGCCATTGCTTTGTAGGCACCATGGAATTTAACTGTATCTATTTTAACATCAATATCTCCCAAATCATGCTGATGCGACATATAGTTCATATCGTCAATCAGTCCGTTCAAGGAATCAATACAAACATTCAGGTTATTTTTGATTTCATTGAAATCGCCGTTATAGTTATCTGTAATTTTATTCGGTATATCACCTTTTGAAATTCTATCAACATATTCAGCCGCTACATTCAATGGTCCAATTACGGCGTCGAGAGTATCATTAACGCCTTGTACAATTTTTCTAAAGTCACCGTGATGTTTTGTAGCGTCGGCGCGTGTTGCTAATTTTCCTTCGACCGCGGCGGTAGAAAGTTTATTTGCATCCGTAATTAAATTCTTAATACTTGCAATCATGCCGTTCATTGATTTCATTAAAAGACCAATTTCATCCTTGCGCGTATCGTCGATGGCAACATCCATATTTCCCTGCGCGATTTTGTCAGCGGCATCAATTGCGGTTTTAAGAGGATTAGTTATGCTTTTAACTATATAAAATGCCAGCAATACAACAAGTATGATTGAAATGATTGATACAGTTAAAAGAACAGTCGTGGCGCTGGAATAAGATTCGTTGGAATTGACTCTCTCTTGTTCCATAAGTTGATCTTGGTATTGGATAATTGCAGTAACTCCACCGATGTATTTAGCCTGTGCGTCTCTAACTTTATCGATTAAATAGTTACCTGCTTCATTATATCTTTTAGCTTTCAGCATATCAAAAAAGGGCAAACGTATGTTATAGTATTCCTGCCGTGCTTTTTCAAAATCTGCAACTAATCGTTTGCCTTCATCGGTTGCTACCGTGCGCTTTAACGAATCCAAATAAGCTGTAACTGTTTTAGCGCCGTCGTCAATTCTATCCATATTATTTTTTCTTTCTGCATCGTACTTTGGTAAATCCCCTATAATTACAAGGTTGCGCATTGCACGCGCGGCGTCGCTTATTGCCACTATTGTGTTGTTCGCCCAAACAGTTTTGGGATAACGATCATCTGTAATTTTGTGTGTTACGTTGTTTATGCTTGATAAATTTGTAACAGAGATAATAATTATCAGCACAAGGGCAGCAGCAAGAACTGAAAAACCCAAGGCCAGTTTGGCGCCTATTTTTAGATTTCTAAACCAATTCATTGTGATTCTCCTTTTGTTATTTTCTTTTTAGTTTCTATTGTGCTTATTGCGTTTTATATTTTTTAAAGTTTCGTTTATCATTTTTTCCGGCGAATCGTAAATTGGGTTTCCATGCCCTGGGTAAACAACATCAATTTTCAGTTTTGATAATTTTTCAATCGATTCGATATACTCGTTCGAAAAGTTTTCGTCAGCCTGATATGATCTCAAGTTAAGGTCGCCTGTAAAAACAGCACAGTGAGTTTTACAATAAAGTGAAATTGAGTCCGAGGAGTGACCTGGAGTATGAATAACTTTGAAATAACAATCGCCCATCAAAATATCATCATTATCCCTTAACAAATGATCCACAAATTGACAATTCATATACGCGTATACTTGCGCACTATATTTTTCCTTTACCAATTTGATTCCACCTGTGTGATCAAAATGATTATGTGTGACAATTATTTTATCTACTGATTGTTTCCCCACACCCGTGTTGATTTTTTCTATATTGTTAATAATGAAGTCATCAGTCCCCGTATCAATTAATGCGTTTATATCGCCAAGCTTATTCCAATCCCCAAGTACCAAATACGAGTTTGAACTGTAAATATTGGGATTGGTATTTAAGCGTACCACCTTCATCTTATGCCTCAACCTTTTGGAATAGCTGTGCATCCGGGACAATTTGTTTAAACATATGGGACAATTCATCAGGCATCTTTTGAGTATGCTCTGTGGCGAACAGACCGCCGGGCGCCAACGATTGATGAAACATTTTAATCACTTCAATTCTTTCAATAGGCTGAAAATGAAGAAGAACATTTTTGCACAAAATCAGGCTAAAACCTTCGCCGATAGATTTAAGCGAAAGCAAATCGTGTTTCTGGAATTGAATCCGGTCTCTAATTGATTCGACTAATCTATACGAACCATGTTTTTCATCATCTTCATGAAAATATTTTTTACGTATTTCGTCCGGAATTCTTTTTGTCTCTTCGTCTTTATATTTGGCGTCATTAATTATTTTTCCGAATGTATCCGTTTCATCTATATCTGTGGCGGTTATTACAAGATTTTTGAAAGAAAAATTTCCCATAGCTTCTGCAAGCACAATAGCCAGAGTATAAGGTTCTGGACCCATTGCACAACCGGCATCCCAAACTCTAATCCTACTTCTACCGGTCACAGCCGGTACAAAAACTTTTGCGATGTGATCAAGCGTGTGTATGTCTCTAAAGAAAAATGTGAATGCCATAATTCATCAATTTTTTTATGATAAGTTGTTTTCTTTTAATATTTCTTTTTCTAAAATTTTTGGCAGATCTAGTATCAGGGCAACCGTGCCGTCACCAAGGATTGTAGCACCCGAGACTCCTTCTACATCTTTATAGAATTTGCCGAGTGACTTTAAAACGGTTTGGTGCTGCCCAAGTACGATATCAACTACAAACCCAACCTGCATACCGTTAATGCTCGACACAACAACCTGCTCAATTTCCGGACGTTTGTTTTGTATTTTAAATCTTTGGCGTAGGTTAACATAAGGTACAACTTTGCCACGAAGGTTAACCAAATGCCTTCCGTGGGCAGCGTCAATTTCTTTTTGAGTTAATTCAATGCATTCCTCAACGGATGAAAGCGGCAGTATATAATTATCATCTTCAATTTTAACCAGCAGCCCGTCGATAATAGCGAGAGTCAAAGGAAGCTTTAATGAAATATTAGTGCCTTCGCCCAATTTGCTTGTAACTTCTATCGAGCCGCGCAGGCTTTCAATTGCCCTGCGAACAACATCCATTCCAACTCCGCGACCCGAAACATTTGTAACTTTTTGAGCTGTAGAAAATCCTGCCGCAAAAATCAGAGCGTAAATATCCGAGTCGCTTAAATTTGAATTCTCGTTTATCAAGCCCATATTAATTGCTTTATTCTTTACAGCTTCTTTATCTATCCCCGCTCCATCATCACTTATCTGAATAATCACGTTGCCGCCGGATTGCGTTGCAGAAAGTTTAACCGTACCAACAGCCGATTTGCCTTTTAATTCTCTGTCCGAAGGTTTTTCGATTCCGTGATCTATTGAATTTCTTATTATGTGCACAAGCGGATCGTTTAATTTTTCCAAAACTGTTTTATCAAGTTCTGTCTCGGCGCCTTCGGTTGTTAATTCCACCTGCTTGCCCAATTCTTTGGATAAATCCCGTACAAGTCTTTTGAATTTGCTGAATGTAGTTCCGATTGGAAGCATGCGTATATTTAAAGCGCTGTCTCTCAGCGACCATGTTATTCTTTCAACTTCTTCCGAAATAGCCGCAACATTTTGATCCGCATTAACCGTTGCTAACTGACTCAATCTCGCTTGCACTGTTACAAGTTCGCCTACAAGATTTACAAGCTCATCAAGTTTTTCGGCGCTTACACGAATGCTCGACGCAGAATCTGCTTCGTGACCCGATTCCCCTGCTTCCCTGCTACTTTTCTTGCTTTTTATATTTTGAACTGAGACTTCACTTGATTTTGATGAGATTTGAAATTCCACAAAAAGATTTTTTATGTCGGGTCGTTTTGATTTTGATACACTAATCAATAATGATTCGAAATCTCTGAAGTCTTCATCTTTTTCAAGTTTACCGCTTTTATCGAGCAGTTCAATTTTTAATCCGTTGTCGTCATCCACAAAAATGAAAACATCCTTTATTGCATCAATACCATTTCGTGTTTTAAGAATAACTTCCCAAGACACATAACATTTTTCTGGATTAATACTTTCGATAAACGGCAGCGAATCGAAATTCGCCAAAACAATAGCTTCGCCAAGTTCAGACAATTCCTTAATCAACATAAGCGGGTTTGTACCGCTTTGAAATATCTCGGCTGACGGTATAAAGTTCACAAAATATATTTCAGTCGGACCTTCATAGGTGTTCGAGTTGTTTTTTACATGAACGACTGTTTTGTTTTGTCCGCTGGAATTTTTGTTGAAGTCTGCTACAATCCCCCTGAATGCAGAAATTATTTTTTTCGTAACTGCTTCTTCATCCGGCGAGAGTCTTTCATTTTTTAGCATCAAAGATATTTGGTCGCAAGCTTCGAGAGTTAAATCGACAATTTGTTTTGTAATGCCAAGTGAACCGTTGCGTATAAAATCATAAACAGTTTCGATATCGTGAGTAAACATTGTAATTTCATCGTATCCAAACATTCCCGATGAACCTTTAATTGTATGAAGAGCCCTGAAAATCCTTGCTATCAGATCTTTATCTTTGGGATTTTTTTCAACATCCAGCAAGGAAGTTTCAAGTTCGGCGAGAAGTTCTATGGCTTCTTCAATAAATGCTTTCTTGTGTGCGTCGATCATCCAATCACCTTTTTGATTACTGCGACCAATTGTTCCGGTTTAAACGGTTTTACAATCCAACCAGTGGCGCCTGCGTTTTTGCCTTCAAGTTTTTTTTCATTTTGGGATTCGGTTGTAAGCATTATTATCGGCACAAATTTGAACGCTGAATTAGCTCTTAAATTCTTTATTAATTCTATACCGTCCATGTTCGGCATATTTAAATCTGTAACAACCAAATTGACATTTACTCCGTTAATTTTCGAAAGAGCGTCCTTGCCGTCGCACGCTTCAATTACATCGTAACCTGCTTCTCTTAATGTAAATCCAACCATTTGCCTAACGCTGGCAGAATCATCCACCGTTGCTATTGTTTTAGCCATTATTTTCTCCATTAATATTGCTTGTTGCTTTTATTTCAAAAACATTTGCGAAGTATTGGCAGCCCGCCAATTTTATTGTTTCGTAAAAGGAATTTTGAGGATTTATTTTTAAGGTCAGATTTTTGCCGGATTTATCCGCAGATTTTTTTAATGACATTAATATTTGCAAATAAGATAAATCGTAAACGACGGCTTTCTCATGATTAACAATTACATTATGATATTTATTTATCATATCCTCAAATTGTTCTTTTACATCACCAGCATTATGAATTGTGATTTCGCCTTCGAGTATCAATTCTGCTGTTGAATCTTCTTCGTGCCCAATTATTTCGTACATATATTTTCCTTAAAAAAGTTCTACGTTATCGCCAAGTGAATTATTGACTTCATTATGATTTGTTGCTTTGGTTATCGATAAAACTTGTGTTGTTTGGCTTTCGGAAAAGTTTTCATGAATCATTCGTTCGCTGAGCATAGTGTATTTTGAAAAATTTTGTTTTGTGTTCTCTTTTTTATTGGAATCTATTTCATAGTTATTCTTAATAAATTCGGCTGTATCTTTTAATTCACCTATGATTGGAGTTACAATATTGCTTGCCGTCTCGTGAATTGTAATTTGGTTATTCGCAGCATTGATATGACTTAACAACCCATTAACTTTATCTTTAAGTATTTCCGCTTTTCCTGAGGTTTCTGTTTCAACTTTTTCCATCGAGTCAAGCAGATTATTAATTTGATCTATTATTTGAACAATTCTATTATTTGCATTTGTACCTGATTGCGATTCAAGATCCATACGCAATTTTTGAGACTCTGAAATGATTGCAACAAGAATTGTTGAGGTTGATCCGGTTTGTTGTTTTGCTTCAAAAGATAGTCTTTGAATAGATTCCGCCAATACTCCAAGAGCCGAGCCATTTGTACCGAAATGGGCTGCTTTTACTCTCGCATTAAGCGCTATTATTTCAATTTCACTTCCGACTTCTTCAATTTCATTTACATATAAAGAAAGGTCATCAACAATAGATATTATTGATTTTATTGAGTCACTTAGTTGAGTTCCAATTTTGATATTATTTAGCAAACCTGATGATATTACTGCAAGCTCTTCTTTAAATAATTCTAAACAATTTTTTTTAGATCCATTATTATAACACAGAAGTTCGAATGAATGCGAGATTATTGAAGCTACGTTATCTCCGACACTGTTAAGACTTGCGACGATTGTTGATATAGCATTAACAAATTCATTTAACGTATTTGATAATTGAATCGACTGCAGTTCGTAAACATCACAAGTTATGCCTAAATGTCTATTGCTTAATTCATCTAGTTCATTATCTCCCTTTATTTCATTTTGAATATCATCTAAAGCTTGGGCGGTGTGTTCCATTTGTTGCCGGGTTATATCGTGAAATTGAATCGACGATACTATTTTGCCGATATTTTTAGTTACTTCTTCGGAAAGCTCGGTAATCATTTTTATTTTTTCCGAAAGTCCGTTTCTCTTTTCATTAAATGAATTAAGCGACTTTATTGTCTTACTCATAATTATATCTGCTTCGTTGCACTGTTTTTTTTCAAGACTTGTGAGATTTGTAACAGTCCGCATTAATTCAACAAGTAAGAATTCCGCCTTTTGCTTAATCAACAATATTTTTTCATTTATTATATTCGAAAGCTTATCAACATTTTCTGCCAATGTAAAAAATCCATCGTCTTCAATGTTTAATCGCGCACTTTCAATTTTGGTGGATATGCCGAGCATACGGAGTCGTTTGACAATCTTATCAAAGCCATCAAGTTCGTTATCGATATTACTTAATTTTGAATGGGTGTTTAGTAATTGATTTTTATCATTGAAGATTTTATCCGACTCGGCGGAAAGGTGACTGCCGATATCGTTGAGCAATAATTCCAGTTCGGCTATCCCTTTTTGGAGAATATCCGTAGAAATTGTTGAGACGATTGATGAAGCATAACCGGCTATATTTTTAGAATCTTTATAAATCGATTGGAGTTTGTTACCAATTTCAAGAAATGCCTTTTCAGATTTTGAAGAAAAGTTTTTTAGTGCGGAATTTATTTCTTCAATTTGCTTTAAGAGCTGGCGGCTGTTCCAACTATGATTACTTTGTGAAAAACTTGAAACCTGGCTACGATCCATTTTGTGAATTCTTTGCAATAGAACCTACTAATTTTAGGTGAATAACATTATTAGATTAATTCTTAAACGGACACGAAATAAAAACCGTTTTATCTATATCGCTTATACCAAAACTTTCAATAGAGGTATTGGTTAATTCAATTTTTCACATTCATCGATTTCTCATTCAAATTATCGTTACCGATAAAACAACTTTAAATGAAAAGTTGCTAATGGGATATTTCTGTTGTAAGCGGGAAGTATTGCGCGTAGAAATAAATTAGTGCATTGACGTGAATGTTAATCTTAACTTTCAATTCAATAAACCGGAATTATCCAATTACAAATTAAATACCGAAGGATTTTTATTACTGATTTTAACTCACTTGAAGGCTGTTCTTCAATCAAGCAAGTTTTTTTCGGAGAGATTTATGTTTTCTTTTTCTGAATAAATTTAAAAATATTAAGACTACTTTTCCGACATCTTGAACACAAGAGTTATCTTTGTGAATTTTTCCTTTTGGGATTCGAATAATATTTTCACATCAAATAATTCTGTTATTCTCTTAGAAATTGCCAAACCTAGTCCCAAACCTTCTCTATTCTCAAGATCACGATCAAGCTTTTTAAATAGATCGATATCATCAATTTTTAGAATATCAATACCTATCCCGTTGTCTTCCATCTCAAAGATATAATTACTGTTTTCAATTTTTCCGTTTAATTGAATCGGCGTACGATGTGCTGAAAATTTAACTGCATTTTCAAACAACTCTGTAACCAACTCAACAAAATAATTTTCTTCAATACTTATCGAGGCAGCTTCAACATCAATTTTAAGGTCATCTCTTCTGTCATTTTCAATCGCAATGTTATTTGTTATAGCAGAAATAAAACTCTGATCAATTTCTGTAAAAACTTTATCTTTATGTACTTTTTCATCTAATGACAATAAATAACCATATCGAATTAATTTTTCGATTCTTCTATGCAGACGCTTGCCCGATTTGTTGATTCTATGAACTATATCTTTAATTTCTTCCTGCGAAAGATTTTCGATATCGCTTTCGATAAGCTCAGAGAAACCAAGTATGCTGATTAAAGGAGTTCTTAATTCATGGGGTACATTCTTTATAAAGGAGTTTCTCAATTCATCAATAATATTAAGATAATTTTGCTTTTTCTTTAAGCGTGCGCCTATGGCCATCAATACTTCTTCGGATTTGAAAGGTTTTGTTATATAATCGTCTGCACCGCTTAACATACCTTGACGTATGTCTGTCATTTCAACTTTAGCAGAAAGGAATATCAAAGGAATTGCAAATGTTTCCGGATCGTTTTGTAATTTATTAAGTAATTGAATACCATCCATTTTGGGCATACGGACATCACTCAAAACCAAATCCGGAAGGTTGCTCTTTACCATTTTAAAACCTTCCATGCCGTCTTCGGCAGTATAAACGGTAAATCCTTCAGATTCGAGCAATTCTTGCAAATTTTCCCGAATGTCGAATTCGTCCTCAACAATAAGAATGGAATACAATTAATCCTCCGTTTTCACAAACTAATTTTCGCAAAAAATTTGTCCCAATCCAGATATAAGTTGTAAGCGGAATTATTTTGTTGCATAAGGTACTTTTTATTTACTGAAATATTTAATTAGAAGTCATTGTTCCTAAATCTGCTCGAATTTCTTTTGCTGATTATAAAAGGTTTTTCCACACCGCTCAAATAGACAAGCATGGATGAATTATCCCACTTGCCCATTTTTGATATATATTCCATATTTATAATAGTTGAACGGTGTATTCTCAAAAATTCTTTTTTGGGTAATATTCTTTCCCAGTACGAAATTGATTTCCTAATTAAAAAAGATTTGCCTTCAGAAAGATTAACAGAGGTGTATTGATTTTCGGCCGATATAAAAAGTACTTCATTTATTTTTAAAATATTGGGCTGGTTGTTTATTTTAACGAATATTTTACCTTCATATGAGTACTTTTTCTCATTACGGCTTTTTCCTTTTGTCTCAATGTTCACAGTCAGCATCTTGATTCTTTTAAAACGGGCTTCTATTGCTTTTAATAGTTCTTCGGCTTTGTATGGTTTGAATAGGTAATCGTCGGCCCCGAGCTGCATCCCGAGCCGTATATCATCCCTTTCAACTTTAGCAGTTAAAAAAATAAAGGGGATTGATTTAGTCTTTTTTTCAGCGGATAGTGTTTTTAATACTTCGTATCCGTCAACCCCGTGCATCAATACATCGCATATAATCAAATCGGGCAATATTTCTTTTGCCATTGTAATTCCCTCGGTTCCGTTGGCTGCGGCATGAACAGAATATTTTTCTTCTTCTAAAAGAGTTTTGATGTTTTCGCGGACTCCTTTCTCGTCCTCAATAATTAAAATAGTTTTACTTTTCATTTACTACCTTTATTTATTGGAAGAATAACGGTGAAAGAAGTTCCTTCACCTAGTTTTGAATCTACTTTAATATCGCCCTGGTGTATTTGAACCGAGCGCTTAACAATCGACAAGCCCAAGCCTGTACCGTGTATTTCAGTTGTATTTTTTGCACGGTGAAAAGGTTCAAATAAATATTGCAGTTCGTCTTTTGGAATTCCTATGCCTTGATCCGAAACGTTTAATATTATTTTTCCGTTGCCGTATTCTACTTTTAAAATAACATCACCGCCGTCCGGTGAATACTTAAAAGCATTTGTTAATAAGTTTGTCAAAATAAAACGTATTAATTTGGGATCAAGTAAAAACTCATCTTGATCCGAATTAAATTCATAGTTAATACGATGATTCATGTTGGAATGGATTTTCGATTCTTCAATTAATTCCAAACACATTCTTTTCAGATTTAAGTTTACTGGGTCAAAAATAATTTTTCCGCTTTCAGAACGGCTTATTGTTAATATATCGTCCAGCAAGTTTGTTAAATATTCAATCGAATTCTTAATTTTTGAAGCGTGGTAATTATATTTTTCTTCGCTCCAATTTTTGCCGTAACGCTGCAGTAATTCAAAAGAAGAAAGAATTGATGTAAGAGGAGTTCTGAATTCATGAGAGGTTGTTGAAATGAATTTTGATTTTATTTCATTTATTTCTTTTTCTTTTTCGAGAGCTTGTTTTAAAAGCATTTCGTACTCTTTTTCTTTTTCAATTTCGATATGCAATTTTATATTAGCTTCATTAAGTTCATTTGTGCGAAGTTTAACAAGTTCTTCTAGATTTTCACGGTGCATTTTTAACAATTCTTCAGTTTGCTTTTTCTTCGTTATATCCTGTACAATTGAGTGTAAATAATTTTTCCCGGCAATTTCAATTTTACTGGTGAAAACTTCAACATCATGTATCGAATTATCTGCAAGTTTGTGACGAAATTCAAAATGTATTCTTTTTTCATCTAATGCTTTTTTCATTTCTGTTTCAACTTCATTAGTTGTTAGCGTGTTTATTTGTTTAATATTCATTTGTTTTAATTCTTCGCGGCTCCAACCGTAATACAAAGCAGCGGCGTAATTTGCATCATGAATATCCCCGGTTTCTGCATTAATCAATAATTTAATAGCAGAATGATTTTCGAATATAATGCGGAATTTTTCCTCGCTTTCTTTAAGAGCAATCTCTGCTCTTTTTCGTTCAGAAATATCAAGCGATGTAAATGTTACACCTTTTGATAAATCATTAATTTCTATTGGAGTTGAAGCCAGAAGTATATCTAACACTTTACCATACTTTGTAATAAACTGCGTTTCAACCACTCCTGTACCATTCATGGCAATTTGTTTATATTTTGCTGAACCGACTGATTCATATTCTTCATCAGTTAAGTATAGCAACCTTGAACTTTTTCCGATTAATTCTTCTTTAGCATATCCAATCATTTCGCAAAAGCGAGGATTTACTTCAATTAATACTCTGTTAACAACAACGCCGATTCCTATTGGAGCTGCACGAAATATGCTTTGCAATTTTTCTTCGCTTAAACGCAAAGCTTCTTCTGCTTGTTTATTGGCTGTAATATCCCGTGCAATTCCCTGCAAACCGATTACTTTTCCGTCCTTTAGAAATGGAGTTTCAAAAATCTCCAATAAAATACTAGAGCCTTTTTTGTGTTGGACTTCCATAATTAGCGGTTCATAAATCATCTCACCAATAAAATGCCTTTGAGTACGTCGGCGAGCTTCTTCATTAATTGGGTTTTCGGTTGTGAACCAATGCCGTTGATTCATCCATTCTTCCACGTTGTAGCCCGTAATTTTCTCGACCGTTGGTGAGATATACGTAATATCACCGTTTATATTTTGAGTGTAGAAAAAGAAAAATGAAGTGCCTTCTATTATCAAACGCATTTTTTCTTCACTCTGTCTTAACGTTTCCTCGGATTTTTTCTTTTCCGATATGTCAGTGTGCGTACCGATAACTCGAAGCGGGGATCCGTCGTCATCCCAATTCATTACCTTCCCTCTGTTCAAAATCCATTTGTAAGTACCATCTTTGCATAACAGTCTTTGCTCATTTCGATAAAACGGGGTTTCACCTTTGAAATGCTTTTCAAGATCATCCATTGCATTTTTTAAATCATCGGCGTGAACAATTCTTTTCCATTCATCAATAGAATTTTTAATGTCGATATCTTCATAACCAAGCATTGCTTTCCATTGATGTGAGAAATAAACTTCATTTGTTTTTACATTCCAATCCCATATTCCATCACCCGGACCTTCGAGTGCAAATTGCCAGCGCTCCTCGCTTTGGCGTAATGCGTTCTCAGCTTTTACTTTTTCAGTGATATCGTTAATTACAATCATGCGAGCTTTCTTGTTCTGATAAAAGATTACATGCGAAAAAACCTCTACAATAATTTCGCTACCATTTTTGAGTAGGTGTTTCCATGGACCTGTTATTTGTGAATCCGGTATTTCGCGATTCACAATATGCACGAATTGTTCTTTTTCGCTCTGCCGCCTTAAATCAAATACAGTCATATTTAAAAACTCATCTCTTGAGTAACCATACTTTGCAACAGCAGTACTATTCACATCAAGTATTTGCCAGTTTTCGATTGCATAAACTATCATTGGATGAGGATTCTGTTCGAATAAATACCTGTACTTTTTCTCACTCTCTTCGATTATACTTTCGGTTTTCTTTCGTTCAGTAATATCTCTAAAGAAAACAAGTGCGCCATCTTTTCCTTCGTAAGTAATAGGCATCGCGGAAAATTCGGCTGTTACGAAGGAACCGTCCATACGAACAATAGTTTCCTCACGCACGGGCACTTCATGCTTATTGTCGTTTAATTGGTGAATTCGTTCAGCCACTTTTTCTCTATCGGCGGGATGAAATCTTTCAATTACTTTCTTGCCAATTAATTCATCTCTGGATTTACATCCGAAAATATTGCATGCTTTAGAATTCAAGTAGGTAAAATTATGATCGGTTTGAACAAAAATAGCGTCGGGTGCGCCTTCAACTATGGAACGGAATCTAATTTCGTTTTCAATTAATCTTTTCTGGTTCGCGTAATCTTCAGTTTGATCGCGAAACACAAGTACAACACCTATTATTTCATCATTCTCGTTTATTATCGGAGCGCCGCTGTCGGCAATTGGAATCTCATTCCCGTTTTTTGATATCAAAAGCGTATGGTTGGCTAACCCGACAATTGTTTTTTCTTTTAATACCCTAACAACTGGATTTTCAACATCAAGTCTAGTTTCTTCGTTAATAATTTTGAAAACGTCAATTAATATTTTTCCTTTCGCGTTCTCTTCATTCCAGCCAGTTAATTTTTCGGCAATGGGATTCATATGCTGTACATTGCCATTCTTATCGGTTGTTATTACAGCGTCGCCGATACTGTAAAGTGTTGTGCGGAATAATGATTCTTCCTGCTTAATTTTTTCTATGGAATATCTATTTTCTTCTTGATCGAGAAGTATTTTCCCTATAACAAGACTGATTATTGGGTAGGAAATCATTACAGTAAGAGTAATTGTTTTATAAGCCGAGAGAATAGATGAGGACGGAAGTGAAAGCATCAAAACCATCATTGCTGCGCTAGTTAAAACGCCGAATAAATACAAATTGATTTTAGATAAGTTGAATTTGTTTTTGGTTTTTCTATAATAAAAATAAAATCCGATTATGAAAGATGCAGTTATTACAAGCGTACCGGTTAAAGCACCGCCGCCGCCTAGGTAATTTCTAAATATTAAGGAAATAATTGTTGATATAAGTCCGGATACAGGACCGAAGAACAAAGTACATAAACTTATGACAATCGATCTGCCGTCAAAAATAATCCCTTCGGCCAAGATAAATGGATACAACATTCCAATAATTGCTACAAAACCGAAAAGAAATCCTTGAAATATTTTGCCCTTCATTCCTTTTCTTTCGTATCTCGAATCAATAAATCCGGAAAGAACACTTAAAGCAACTAATACGGCAAGGTTGTAAATTAAATCAAGAATCAACATATATTTTTCCCCTGCTCAAAATGATCATTATAGTTCCATTGACTTAATATTTTCTATCCTTTCCCTTTTGACAAAGGAAGTTTTATAATAAATTTTGTTCCCATACCAATTGTTGATTCAACACTAATTCCGCCTGAATGAAGTTCAACCGCACGTTTTACGATTGACAAGCCAAGCCCAGTACCTGGAATTCCAATTGAATTTTTTGCACGGCTAAATGGTTCAAATAGATGCGGAATCTCATCGGCAGAAATACCAATCCCCTGGTCGGAAATAACAATTATTAAATTTTTATTTTTTTCATTTACGCTTAAACAAATCGGCCCGCCATTGGGCGAGTATTTTAAAGCATTCGAAAGTAAATTTATTATAATGAAACGAAGAAGTTTTGGATCGAGGTAAAAATCATTTTGCTTCGGTTTAAATAGAAAATCAATTTTATGATTTTTATTTGCATGTGTCCTCGATTCATCAATTAATTCTTTGCATAATTTTTTAAGATCGACTAGTATAGGATCGAAAATAATTTTCCCGCTTTCTGAACGGCTTATTGTAAGAACATCGTCCAGAAGATTTGTTAGATACTCAATTGATTTCTTAATCTTAGCAGTATGATAACCGAGTTTCTCATCGCTCCATTTTCTGCCATATCGATGAATAAGTTCTGCGGAGGAGAGCACTGAAGTTAATGGAGTCCTAAATTCATGCGATGTTGTTGATATAAATCGTGATTTCATTTCGCTCAACTCTTTTTCTTTTTCAAGCGATTGTCGAAGCATTATTTCGAATTCCTTTTCCTTCTCAATTTCAAGTTGTAATTTTTTATTTGCCTGATCTAATTCTCTCGTTCTTTGTTCAACAAGTTCCGTAAGTTTATTTCTATGCATTTCCAATTCAGTTTCAACCTTAACTTTTTCCGTAATGTCTTCTTTAATACCAATAAAGTGAGTTATTTTTCCATTTGAATTTTTAATCGGACTAATATTCGCGGCTTCCCAGAATAATTCTCCGTTTTTCTTTTTATTACGGAATAAGCCGCTCCAATCTTTACCGGATTTAATAGTATTCCACATTTTTTTATAATCCGATTTTGGAGTTAGATTCGATTTTAGTATGCTGGTATTTTTACCTATCACTTCATGTTTTGAGTATCCGGTAATCTTTGTAAATCGTTCATTCACATATTCAATATTTCCTAAAAGATCTGTAATCACTATCGATACCGGGCTTTGTTCAACAGCGGCTGTTAATTGTTTAATTTTATCTTCATCCTTATGTCTTCTTGTAACATCCTCAATTAAAACGGCAAATTGCATCTTAGCCGGCGAGTAAGTTAATACGCGATAATATTTTTCAAGTTCACGCGAATAATTTTCGAAAACCTGCGGTTTGCCGGATAACGCAACATTACCATATGCTTCAATCCAGTATTTTTCAGTATGAGGTAAAGTTTCCAAAACTGTTTTCCCGATTACGTGCGAAGCTTTTAATCCTGTCAGCTTTTCAAAAGCAGGGTTCATTGCAAGAAAACGATAGTCAATAGGTTTGCCTTTTTTATTTAATATAATTTCATGAAGTGCGAATCCGTTTTGCATTCTTTCAAAAAGATCTCTGTACCTTTTTTCGCTATCAACTAATGCTTTTTCTATAGATCTGATTTTGGTTATGTCGAACATAAAATTATTTATACTTGTCAACTTTCCATTTGAATCAAACTCGCCGAGCATATTTTCAATAACAGTTATTTCATTGCCATTTCTGGTTTTTAATTTATGTTCGATTAACTCCAACTTTTTATTCGCCTGAAGTTTTGTCAACAATTTTTGACGTTCTGATTTAACAAAATATATTTCCGTGACGGGGGTTTGTAATGCTTCTTCTTTGGATTTGAATTCAAACATTTTAATGAATGCCGGATTACAATCAAGAATTTTTCCATCAATGGAAGATTTGATATCAGCCGTTAAATCTGTCTCGAAGAAATTTTTATATTTTTCTTCACTTCTTCTAAGCTCGTTTTCAATTTCTATTCTGCCGGTAACATCTATATGTGTACCAATAATTCTTAAAGGATTGTTGAATTCATCTCTTTCAACAAGTTTTGCTTTAACAAAAATCCATCGCCACTCGCCTTGCTTAGTTTTCATTCTGTTGATGGTTTCCAAACCGGGTAATTCGTTTTTGAAATGCTGTTCTAGAAGTTTACGAGTTATAAGCCGATCTTCCGGGTGTGTTAATTTTTCCCATGCGCTTGTTTTACCTTCCAGTTCCGATTTTTTATATCCGAGCATTGAAGCCCATCTTTCATCTATATACAGCTCGTCGGTTTGTATATTCCAATCCCACAAGCCAAGTTCACCGCTTTCCATTGCAAGTTGAAAACGTTGTTCGCTTTCAATTAGTTTTCGTTCAGTTTCCTTTAATTTCGTAACGTCTTTGGTTGTTGTAAGAAGATATTCCCCACCTTTTATTTTAATTTTTCTCGCCGAGATTAAAGCGATAAAAACATTTCCGTTTTTCTTTCTGAAACTAAATTCAATGTTATCTGCATATCCTTTTGAATTTATTGCATCGACTAATTTCTGGCGGTCTTTACTGTTTGTCCATAAACCCAAATCCGCAGTGCTTTTACCCAATATTTCATCTTTACTGTAGCCGGATATTTTTTCGAAAGAAGAATTAACTTCAACACAAATTCCGTCGTTAATGTTGGTTATTGTTAACGCATCTGGCGAGATATTGACTATGTTTCTAAATCTTTCTTCGCTTTCCTTAATATCAAGTTCATATTTTTTTCTGTAAGATATGTCACGGTTGGATGCACGACGTCCTAAAAATTTTCCTTCTTTATCTTCGAGTGAATAACAAATATGATTAATCCATTTTACTTCACCGCTCTTACAAATAATTCTAATGTCAATTTCTTCTTGCTTTTTTTCTCTTTCAGATATTAGATGCTTAACCCATATGGAATTCTCGTCTGGTAATACAATAGAAGAAAGAAGATTAGGATTTGCAAAAAAATCATCGCGTGTATAACCCGTAATTCTTTCACAGGAAGGCGAAGAATAAACTAAATTATTATCCGCGTCCAGCCAAAATTCCCAATCGTAGGTTAAATCGGCTACAGTTCTAAATCTTTCCTCGCTTTTTTTCAGTTCCTCCAACATTCTCCAGTTTTGGATTTCTAATGAAATCCTTTCAGAATAAATTTGGAGCATTGATTTTGCAAGCTCGACATCAACAAATTCAGAACGATTCAGCAATACAATAATTCCAAGTGGTTTATTTTCTTTGTTGAATAGCGGAATTCCGCAATAAGATTCTATTCGTTCGTCTGTTAATACTTGATCGCGTGGGAACAGCTTTGCCACATTTTGTGGAAAATAATTCACTTGTTTTCCGATAACAGTTTCGCAGGGACTACCATCAATATCATATTCCATATTATCTATGGGTCTGCCGTCCCAATTCCCGCCAAGGACGCTTACTTTTTTTTCATCATTATTGTATTCGCCTATAAAAGCTATATCGATTTTCAGGCTGTTACATAAATGTTCTGTAATGTTAGTAAACAATTCTTTTCCATATATACTTGAAAAACCATAAGCTAACTTTTTTAAAGATTCTTCTAACCTAACATGGTCGGTAATATCACGCGATATTCCAATTATGCCATTGCAAATATTATTCTTATCGTATAATCCGTTGACCTTTATTTCAACCCAGACAGAGGAGCCGTTTTTATGAACCTGTTGAACAACATATTTTCCCGATGGAAATGTTTTTGTTTCAGAAAGTATTTTAGATTTCATTTCAATTATTGCAGAAGCTTGTTCATAACTTTGCTGCGTTAACAAATTTTTAAATGAAAGCTTCATAACTTCATTTGCAGTATAACCGGTTAGGTTAACAATTGATGGACTGATATAAGTAAATATCCCTTCCAGATTCATAGTCCAAATCACATCGTTTACATTCTCGGCAATAATTCTAAATCGATCTTCGCTTTGTTTTAATTTTTTCTCGATTGAATGCCTGTAAAGTGCCGGTTCGATAGTACTATATAATTCATTTCTTTTGAAAGGCTTTACTAGATATCCGTAAGGTTCTGTTAGTTTTGCACGTGAAATTGTATTTACATCGGAATTAGCAGATAGAAAAATAACAGGTACGTCTGCAAAACTTCTAATTTTTCTTGCAGTTTCAATTCCATCAGTTTCACCTTGCAAAACAATATCCATTAGAATTAAATCCGGTTGTTCCTGTCTAACTGCCTCAATTGCATTTTCCGAATTTGTTACTGGTTTTAAAACTCTATATCCATAATATTCTAATGAATGCTGAATTCCCTGCGCAATTATTAGTTCATCTTCAACAATAAGAATTTTTTTTGTATCTGAATTTATTTGGTCAATCATAAATAATCTCTTTTATTGAACAAGACTCGATTCTAAAATAGCACAGTATATACCGAAAATATAAGCCGGTAATTCTTCCTTTGCTAATAGATTGAAACAATTATTAGACTTGTTATTTTAAATATTTTTATTTCTTCTAAAATATTACAAATGATTTAGGAAATAATCTTGGATGTTCAACTACATCCGGCGATAATTAACTTATTTCGTTTTTTTGAAGTTTATATTATTGTGTTAGTATGTAATATCTAAAAATTTACAAGTAAGCTCGTTATTTTTGTTTTTAAATTATCATAATAAAATTTTGTCCTTCTCCAATTAATTTTAAAATACCGAAAAATTATCTAAAAGAACATGTTTATCCTCTTAAATTTTATTTTTCTTATTTAATGGATTAAAAAATTAAGATGTTATACTGTGAGTAACTATTTCCTCAGGCCAGGAACTTCAACAACAAAAAAATCAGCTGCCCCGGCGGTTAATATTTTATATTCGGTAAGGGTAGCTGGGATAAGAAATGATTCGCCGCTGAAAAATTCTTGATTAAAATCTGCATTGTTAAATTTTCCGCTTACAGATATACTACCTTCTGTTACTAAATAAACTGCAGGACTGTTATTTGTTTTACAAACCATTTCAAAGTTTTGTTTTTTATAAAATGCAGAAATTACAAATTCATTAGCATTCGTTTGATATAATACATTACCGTCATTCATTTCGGAATTTATTATATGATATTTCTTAAAATCGAATCGAATTATGTCCAAAAGCGTATCCACATCTTTAAATTTTTCAGTTAATCCGGCTCGAACTACATTATCGGAATTTGCCATACATTCTATAATGTTGCCTTTAAGATAAGCATGCGGAACACCGGCATCGGTGAATATTGCCTGTTTGGATTTTAATTCTATTAGATTAAAAAAGAAAAACGATAGCAAACCAACATCCGGGCCGTAACGTTCGTATTGTTTAATGAATTGATTTTCTTCAGGTGTCAACAGAGTCTTCGCTTTTAATCGTGTCGAGATATTATATATACAATTATTCAAAAGCTCTTTTCTTTCTTCACTTTTCATCATTGCAGAGTATAACTTCTCAACATTTCTTTTATTTATGACGGAATCCTTTTCATTGAAAATATTTTCAAGCAATTCTTTTCCAATAAATTCTTCCAGTTCAGGCAAGCTTTTAATGTTAGTTATAATTTCTTCTATCGGTCTGAAGCCGGCAATTGCAGTTAACGAATCGATAGCGATTGCTATTTCCGGTTTGTGATTATCATCCGGATAATTTTTAGGATCTTTTGCATGAAGAGTTTTTGCTTGTTCTTTATCCGGGTGCGTTTGGATTGATAAAGCTTCGGCGGCAGATAATACTTTTAAAAGGAATGGAAATTTTCCTCTAAATTTTCTACATGCATAATCTCCCAAAATTTCTTTTGCATGATTTTCGATTAATTTATTAAGAGGTATTTTTTTCCCTTCAATTTCAATTTCCGACGGCGCTTTTGGATGTGCACCAATCCATAACTCGGCATAAGGTTTGTCTTTTTCTGCGTTGATGCCGATTAATTTTGGAATGAATGCATCTTCATTCTTTGTTCCCCAATCATAATGTTGGATACTATTATACAATTTAAAAGGTCTGTTAAAAATGCCGCTCATTGTTTATCCAATGTTTTAACGTGACAAAGATAAGATTTTGGCTGATAGTATTTTACTACACTTTATTTTTTTTATTATGAATTACAGGAAGTTCTCTCAAAACTTTTGCGCTTTGTTCAGGTGTTATGTCTCTTTGCGGTTCTGCTAGCATTTCGTAACCGACCATGAATTTTTTTATGCTCGCAGATCTTAAAAGCGGCGGGTAAAAATGCATATGAAAATGCCATTCCGGGTAATCCTTTCCGTCCGTTGGCGCTTGATGCAAACCGGAAGAATACGGAAATGAAGTGTTGAACAAATTATCATACTTTGCGGTAATAATTTTTATAATATTGGCAAAATCTTTCTTCTCTGTTTCTTTAAGATTAAGAATGCTTGTAATTCTTCTATTTGAAACAATAATTGTTTCGAAAGGCCAGACTGCCCAAAAAGGAACAAGTACCGCGAACGATTTATTAAGATAAACTATTCTCTCCTTAAGCTTTAACTCAAGTTTCAGATAATCATAAAGCAGACTTTTACCGTTTTCCTTAAAATACTTTTTAAAATTCTTCAATTCCTTTTGGGATTCCATAGGAATACTTTCCTGCGCCCAAATCTGGCAATGAGGATGGGGATTGCTGTTGCCCATCATTGCGCCTTTGTTCTCAAAAATCTGCACGTGCTTTATTGTAGAATTATTACCGAGCTGCTTAAATTCATCCTGCCATGTTGTAATAACATTATAAATATCTTTTTCATCCATTTCGGCAAGAGTTAAATCGTGTCGTGGTGAAAAATTAACTACTCTGCAAATTCCTTTCTCGCTTTTGGCAACTAATAAATTATTCGAATTGATTTTAGTTGAAGGGATATTATCAAGCAGTGCCGAGAAATCATTTGTAAAAACGAATGTGTTTTTGTAGTCGGGATTTTTCTCGCCGTTTGCTCTAATATTTCCTGGACACAAATAACATTCAGGATCGTAAATGGGTTTTGTATTTTTTGACGGTTCGAATACTTCTCCCTGCCATGGTCTTTTTGTTCTGTGCGGAGAAACCAAAACCCATTCCCCGGTTAAAATATTTTTTCTTCTATGGGGATAAATATTGTAATTATTTCGTTGCAAAAGTTTTCTCTTTGATTATTTCTGTTCCGTTGCTGATTTTTGAGCAGTAGACTTTGGGTTCAAAGCCAAATTTTTCTGCGTATTCTTTTTTCACCAATTCCGATACTGAATCGACTGCATTATTTTCAACTAAATTAATTGTACATCCTCCAAAACCGCCGCCCATCATACGCGAGCCGTAAACATTTTCATTATCTTTTGTCAAACTTACAAGATAATCAAGCTCTTCGCAGCTGACTTCGTAATCATTGCTTAAACCATCATGCGTTTCGTTCATAAATTTTCCGAATTCTCTTAAATCTCCTTTTGTCAAAGATATGCATGCATTAAGAAGTCTTTCATTTTCTTCAACAGCATATTTGCATCTTTTAAACACAACCGGGTCCAATCTTGTTTTATATTCGTTAATAAGTTTTACCGAAACATTACGAAGACTGCGAACTTCCGGATAATTTTTTTTGATTACTTCAACTCCTATGCTGCATTCTTTTCTTCGCTGGTTATATTCCGAAGATGCAAGCGAATGAGAAACACATGTATCGAACAATACAATTGAAACATTTTCAAAATCAAACGGATAATACTTATAATTCAACGATTCACAATCTATTTGCAGTACATTTCCTTTCTTTCCGAAAATATTTATGAACTGATCCATAATGCCGCATTTAACGCCGACAAATTCATTCTCCGCTTTTTGCGACAACTTTACAAGAGTTAGTTTATCTATGTTCAAATTATAAATGTGATCCAATGAAAAAGCCAAGCCTGCTTCTATCGCGGCTGATGACGATAGTCCTGCGCCAATAGGAATATCACCCCCGAACACACAATTAAAACCGCTAATTTTATACCCTGATTTATTTAGTTGATCAACAACACCCATCAAATAATTCGGCCAAATTTTGTTTGAGAATTCCGGCTTGGAAACTGTGAATTCAAAATAATCATCAAGATCAACAGCAAATAAAGAACATCTATCATCTTCTCTTGGTGCAACAGCAAAATAGACCGCTTTATCAATTGCTGCAGGAAGAACAAAACCATTATTATAATCCGTGTGTTCTCCTATTAAATTAACTCTTCCGGGAGAACGCACCATTAAAGGTTCGGTATTAAATAATTCTTTAAACTTTTTTTCTACCGATTTTATTATCTCCATTCAACATCTCCTATTCAACAATTTGTTTGCGGGTTTTTAGGAATAATATACCTCCGAATATAAACATGATTATACCCCACCAAATATTTGGATGTGTTTCCGAAAGTATTGTTTTAACTTGGGGCGGATTTGCAAGCAAATACAAACCTGTTGCAAAAATAATTGCACCCATAACTAAAAGTATTAATCCAACGAAATACCAAATTGGTTTCATTTATTTTCTCCTATTAAACTCTTTCAAAAATTATCTACCAATCAATTTTACCAGAATAAAATATTAAGTAGAACAAAAATTATTAATGATATTAAGGCAATAAATTCAGGACGTTTAATAAATGGCAGATGTGTATCGTGTTCTTCTTTTGTTAACCCTTTAACCAAACCAACAAGTTCTTCTTTTGGTTTTTTCTTTGTTACAAGACTTATGACAATTGTTAATACAAAACAAATAAGCCATGCCCACCACGCCCGCCAAAAATTTGCAGCCATATCACTTTGCACACTAGACATTGTTATTATGCTTTCGTTAAACCATTGGAATTTTACGCCGAGCCACATTAAAAATGATGTTAACATTCCAACAACAAGTCCCCAAAACGCACCGTTGGGAGTAATCCACCATACAAACATACCCAAGAGCATCGTAGCAAAAAGCGGGGCGTTGACCCACGAAAAAATTGCCTGCATATAATCCATTATACTCGGAAAACTTTTTGCCCAGTATGCTGTACCGAGTGAAATAATCACGCCAACTATTGTAGAAGCACGACCCATTTTAAGTAAATGTGCATCCGACGCTTTTTTATTTAAGACTGATTTGTAAATATCGTAAGTCCATACAGTATTAAATGCACTGATGTTTCCTGCTTGCCCGGCCATAAAACCTGCAAGTAAAGCCGTAATCCCTAACCCGACTAATCCGGTCGGATAATATCTTTTAATCAAAAGCGGGAGAGCCGAATCGTAATTAACTTGCCCTCCGTCTTCAAGCAATTTATATCCGCTGCTGGGATCGTTGGAAAGTGCAATAGCTATTAAACCGGCAAGAATAACAATGAAAGGCAAAGCCATTTTAAAAAATGATGCGAGTAGTGGCGTTATTCTCGCGGCTCGCAAATCTTTTGCTGAGAAAGCTCTTTGAACCACAAGGAAATCAGTCGTCCAATAACCGAAAGACAAAACAAAGCCGAGTCCTAAAACAATTCCTGCCCAATGAATCAACATTCCGTTTTGTGTAGGATCGCCTGATGTTGACCACAAAGTATTCATTGATTCGGGCAGCCTGCTTAATATTTGATCAACACTTCCTATTTCAATAATGCCAAGAATTGAAACAAGAAATAGTCCGAACCAAATCAAAAAGAATTGAATTATTTCAGTAAATATGGCGGACATCAATCCGCTCAGCGTAACATATGCCGCTACAGTTATTGCTGAAACCCACATACTGTAATCCCAATTCCATCCAAGAAAAGTATGAAGCACAAGCGCCATTGCATAGAGATTTATGCCGGAAACGAGCAAAGTCATAATGGCAAAAGCTATTCCGTTTAGCACACGTGTTTTTTCGTCAAACCTAAGTTTAAGATAACCCGGTATAGATTTTATTTTGCTGCTGTAATAAAACGGCATCATATATATGCCGAGAAAAATCATTGCAGGTATGGCGCCAATCCAGTAAAAATGTGCAACGTACATTCCATACTTAAATGTATTACCTGTCATTCCTAAAAGTTCAAGTGCTCCAAGATTTGCAGATAAAAACGCGAGCCCTGCAACCCACGAAGAATTTTTTCGTCCGGCGAGAAAAAAATCCTCTTCACTTTTTGTGAATTTTTTAAGATAAAAACCTATGCCCAGTACAAAGGCAAAATAGATTATTATAATAACCCAATCGATAATGGTTAATCCAATGGCTTCCATTAATCATTTCCTTTTGTTTAGATTTTTTGAATTAAAATTCCTTTTAAGACAAAACTTACTTAATCAGTTACTTGATACTTCTTCTAATAATCAGTATTAATTTTATGTAGATCCTCTTGCAATCAAACTCGAATTTAACACAATCGTTTTGAACTGATTTTTCTTATTTGGGTTTTCGATTATGTCAATTAAAATCTCCGCGGCTTTTTTGCCCATTTCAAATGACGGTTGATCAACCGTTGTTAATTGCGGATTAACAAGAGTTGTAATTTTGTTGTTTGAAAATCCTACAATGCCAATATCATCGGGAATTCTCAATCCGGCTTCTTGAATTCTTTGATATGCACCAATTGCAACAGGATCGTTAATACAAAAAACCGAATCGGGAATATTCTGCGAATTGATTAGGTTATCCATACAACTATAACCATCGGTTTCGTGCATTCCTCCAAGATAAATCATTTCTTGTTCGCGCGTACAACCGGCAGATTTTAAAGCAGTCAAATATCCATTAAGCCTTTTTTTACAAACATCAAGCTCCTGTGGTCCGGCAAAATGAGCAATCTTTTTATATCCCTTATTAATAAGATGTTGAACGGCGATAAAAGCACTTTTCTCATCATCAATAATAATTTTGTTTGCATCAACATCTTCACATACTCTATCAAAAAAAACGACGGGGATACCTCTATCAATTAGTGTTTTAAAATGATCTCCGGTACTTGTCTGTTGCGAAATTGAAACTATTACTCCTGCCACCCTATGATGCATTAAAGCATTGGTGTTTACTATTTCTCTTTCAAAACTCTCGTTTGATTGACAAAGAATAATTGTATAACCGGATTCATAAGCAATGTCTTCAATGCCGCTAATAGCAGTTGAAAAAAAATCATGTTTGATTTCAGGTACAATTACGCCAATTGTTGTAGTCCTATTATTTTTCAAGCTTTGCGCAATTGGGTTTGGTGAATAATTAAGTTTTTGGGCAAGAGTTTTTACTTTTTCCTTTGTTTGTGCACTTATATCAGGGTGGTTACTTAGTGCTCTGGAAACAGTTGATGCCGATAGTTTTAATTTTTTTGCAATGTCTTTTAAAGTATTATGTCTCATTTTTCTCAAAGGTTACCGCAAACGTTTGCAAAATGCAAATTGTTGTTAACCTATGCAAGTTAATTTTGCCTTACATGTTTAGAATTTTATCCTATAGAAAAATCTTTTACAATCTCTGCGGTAAAATTTCAAATGGAATAAACTGAGCTTGGTTCTTCTAACCCATTAAAGAAGCAGATAAAACTATCTGCCCACTTTATCTATTGCTTGAACACTTACCAAACATTTCTCGTTAAATGCTTTTCAGAATAATTCGACCAAATGATTAAGTATTTATAGTAGAATTCCGTTATCAAATCATGCTAATGTCCCTTCACACTCGATTTGTAATTTAATAAGATTGTCGACTTCAAGAACATTAATTTTATTTTTATCAATAACTTTTACAGTAATAAAATAAATGTCATTTCGGGTATAATAGTCATTTTGTGCTGCTGAAATAGTCAATAATTATTTTGGTTTAAGAAAAAAGTACCATAGAAAATATTTTTTGTTTATTGGTTTTTGATAAACCGCGATGTAAGCGGTAGTGTTCTTTGAGACGACTGAAGTAACCTTCTAATGCATTGGTTGAGCGGGGTATCTTAAAGTTATCTAAGTAACGAAACATACTTGGAAGAGCTTTGAGTAACATGCTTCTTGCACGAATGATATCGCTAAATACCCGTCCACGATTGGTTGAAGTTTTTATTCCTAAACCAAATCGTCTTTCCCATGCATTAACACCGCATTGAACCCATCATATATACCTCTGGGTCTACGTAAATAAGTTCCATCAAAAATCAAGTGTTTAATAGTTAATAAATCAGCTTCCATTTGAGGAGATGTTTAATCAAGCCAGTATTGTATAACACGTCTTGCTGTTGATTGACTGACTCTGTCCATTCGAGCTAATTCTCTTACACTGTAACCTTCTTCTATCCACAGCTTAAATCAATTGTATCGTCGAGAAGATTTTTTTTCCTGAACGCCAAGAGTAACTTCTATGACAACTAAAACAGTAAAGTGTTTTTTTTCATCATTCTCACTTGTTTTTAGTTTCTTCACAGTAACTTAATATCAAAGAACATCTTATAGCTATTTTAACAACTCTTTTTGACTATGATACCTATTACGACCGGATTTTATACTTGTTCTATCTGCTTCAATAGTAATTATTTATAAATCAATTCATCTTCACGGATATTTTCTTGCCTTCATATTTAACAACTTTATCTGCTTTTGAATCAAAATCCATTGCCGAAGGATTGTTTTTACTAATCCACTTAATTTCGAATGTTCTCGAATTCAGCATTCCTTCAAACTCGCCTTGCCTATCGCTGATAGTAAGAGTTTTTTCATCTTCATTGTAATCAAATTCAATAGTTGAGAATTTTCCTTTTTCATAATTATAATTAATATTTTCATCTTCATATAAAGTAAAATTTCCATCGCTACCGGTGTAAACAAATAAACGGATCGGGTCGGCAGGTTTTTCTGTTGTATATTGTATTTCTGGACCGCAGGGAATTATTGCGCCTGCTTTAATATAAACCGGAATATCTGTATAAGGCGCTTCGGCTTCAATAATTTGTCCGCCCTTGAAATAGTTTCCGGTTTTTAATTCATACCAACCGCTTCCTTCCGGCAAATATAACTTACGGCTTCTAACTTTATAATCTGTAATAGGGTTTACTAAAATAGCAGGACCGAACATAAATTGATCGCCGATATTCAGAACATTTTTGTCGTTGCCAAAATCCATAACAAGTGCGCGCATAATTGTATAATCATTGTGGGTTACCATTCCCGCAAGCGAATAAACATACGGCATTAAACGGTATCGTAATTTATTATACTCAAGTATCGACTTGTAGGCAGGATGATCTTCAGGCGCAACATGAAATATTTCACGATATGGAAATTGACCGTGAACGCGGGTTAATGGATTAAATGTACCGAATTGAAACCAGCGTGTATTTAATTCGCGCCATTCTTCGAGATCACTTTCATTTGGATTTTCAAATCTCGGTTCGACTGCAAATCCGCCGATATCGGTCGTCCAATACGGAATTCCCGAAATACAAAAATTTAATCCGGCCGGGATTTGTGCTTTTAAATCATACCAGCGCGAGGCAATATCGCCGCTCCATGTGGAAGATGAATATCTTTGTTGACCGGCAAAAGCAGAACGCGTTAAAATAAAAACTCGTTTATCAGGGTTTGATTTGCGCTGACCTTCGTAAACAGCTTTTGAATTCATCAATGAAAAAGAATTCAAATATCTTGACGCTGAACCGAGTGCCGTTGGGCCGATTCTTAAAATAATTTCCTCGCGCGAAAGGTTGGATTGTATATCAGGTTCCGTTGCATCTAACCACCATGCATCAAATCCCTTGCTGAATAATTTATTGTTAATTTGTTTCCAGTACAATTCCCTTGCGCCAATGTTGTAGGGATCGTAAAATGTTGAAACATAGCCGGGACCGACCCAATCTTTTTGACCGACTTCAACGTTTCGTTTATAAAGCCACCCGTTTTTATCTAACTCTTTATAATGCTCTGTATTAACATAAAACTTAGGCCATACCGAAATCATAATATTTGTGTTGAGTTTTTCGTGAAGTTCTTTTACCATACCGCCAGGATCCGGAAAACGTTCCAAATCAAAATCGTGACTGCCCCAATCATCTTCCCGCCAATAAAACCAATCTTGTACAATGTTATCAAGAGGAATTCTTCTTTTTCTAAATTCCTTAACAACGTCGAGCAATTCATCTTGAGTTTTGTAACGTTCGCGGCACTGCCACAATCCCATTGCCCATTTCGGCATCATCGGGGCTTTACCTGTGATTGTTCTATAACCCGAAATTACTTCATCAATATTATTTCCTTTTATGAAATAATAATCTATTTGATCGGCAACTTCGGAGAAAAGCGAAATCGTATTTTCAATTTTATCTTTTTGAGGAGGAAGATAATCCAGCCCGATATAGCCGCCGCCGTGTATCCATTCAATTTTGATTTTATATTTTTTACCGGTTTCCATATTAAGTTTTATATTGTGCGTCCACGGCATCCAATTCTGCCGCCAGGAATCAACAAGCAGTTCATCATCAACCCAAAGTTTCGTGTAAAATGAACTGTATAATTGAAATTTATGAAGTCCTGCTTCATTGCATTCAATTTCACCGCTCCATCTAACGGCCTTTACATTTTGCTGAAAACCTTCCGGGAATTCATCGTTCACATCCGTGTACTTGTGTTGTATTCTATTTTCTTTTCTAACGGTAAACAGATTTTGGAATTTGTCGTCGGTAAAATATTCTGCCGTAAAACCACCTTCTTTTCCATCAGTGTCAAAAAGCTTAAGCGATTCAATTGATTGATAATCTCTCACATCCCCAAATTTTGTTCTTGAATTATTATCCCAAAGTATTCCGTAATTTTTACTCGAAACAAGAAATGGAATAACATCAACAATATTAAGCTGCCAAAGGTCAACATCGTGTTCTTTATAATTCCAAATATTATTTTGATGCGCACCGAGTCCGTAAAATGCTTCGTCTTGGGGGGAAGAAAAAATTTGACGAATGTTATAAGTTTTTTCATCCATTATTTCAGTTGAAGAAATTATTCTGCCTCCTTTATATTCATTTAAAAGTATGTTGCCGTTAGCATCGTAGAATTCTACCGCACCATCATTCTTATCAACTTTAACAGCGAGTTTTGAAGTAGAAATTATAATCTTATCGTTTTCATCTTTCACAGTCCATCCAAATTCTTCCCATTCGGTTTTTTCAGCCATTAAACTTTGCCTTGTTGAGAATGGGAAATTTATTGAAGCAATAACTCTAATTATTTCGTCTGTACAAGGTTGTATTTTAATCCATCGTGCTTCGGTATCTTTTGTGGTTCTTAATTCTATCAGAACACCGTCTTTTAGTTTTTCATGTGCCATGTTATTTTTAATTAATAGCACAAGTATTAAAACGGTTAATAAATAAAAGATTGCTTTAATTTTCATTTTTTACCCCTAGGGACAACAATAGATTACTAGTGTATTCAGTTAATTTTACTAATTACTTATATATCTCCCATCCGATAAGATTTCTAAATTAGGCATGGAAAATTTAATTACTAAATGCGAGATAGAAATTATATTATTAATTAAACACAAATCTGAGTTTAGGTTATTCAGTGCCGTCGTTAAAGGAAACAAATATATCCGCCAGCAATTTTAATAACATCTCTTGGGTAAACGGTTTGGACAGATAATGTGAACACCCTGATTTCAAGAAATCTATTCGGTCCTCACTCATTGCATATGCCGTCATAGCGACTATTGGTGTATTTACGTATGATTCAAATTTTCTAATTTCTTGCGCAGCTTCAATTCCGCTTTTACCTGTCTTGAGATTTATATCCATTAATATCACATCGAAGCGAGTTGATGCGGACTGGTTTATCGCATCCTCGGCGTTATCCACTGCAACAATCTCATAATCTTTTTGAAGCATTCTACTTATTGCAAATGAATTGATAGAATCATCTTCGACCAACAATATTTTATGCTTAACCTTGTTTGTTTTGGTAATTTCATTCGCTGAAACTTTAATAGTCTCTTTCTCTTCCGGTTCTATAATCTCAACAATTTCATCATCTATTGGAAAAGTTATAATAAACTCACTTCCTTTGTTCAATTCGCTATTGACAATAATTGTCCCGTTCAAAGCGAGCACATATTTTTTAACTATAGTTAAACCTAAGCCTGTCCCTTCAAAATTGCGTCCTTTACCTTCGCTTACTTGTCTAAACTCTTCAAATATTGTTTGCAGTTTATCCCCCGGAATTCCAATGCCGGTATCGGTGACTTTTATAGTTATTTCTTTTTCACTTCTTAACAAAGAAACTGTAACCCCTCCCGCCTTGGTAAAACGTATCGCGTTGTTGATTAAATTATCTACTATTTCTTTCAACATTTTTTCATCGGATTTCACCATAAAATTATTGCAGCAAATATTATCCTTTATGTATAATCCATTTTGTTTGGCGAAGGCTTCAAAAAGTTTAACTTCCTCTTTAATCAGATTAGCTATTGAAACTTGCCTCAAATTACTTTCGAGTTTTTCGGATTCAATTTTTGAATAATTTAACAACGTATTTAAAGTACTGAGCAGGCGCTGGCTGCTTTTATTTATCATCTGAATAAATTCGCGATTCTGTCCTTCAAGTTCGTTATAAAGAAGTTCCGAAAAACCAAGCATACCAACCAAGGGAGTTCTTAGTTCATGACTCATGTTTGCAAGAAAATTTGATTTTAGTCTATTCATTTCTTCAGCTTTTTTCTTTGCATTCATTAATTCCATTTCATATTCTTTTCGCTCGGTAATATCTTCTTGAATTACGAGCATATGAGTAATATTTCCATCCTTATCCTTTATAGCCGAAACCAATGTCGATTCCCAAAATTTTAGACCGTCTTTTCTTGTTGTTTCATACTCGGCTTTCCATTCTGCACCGGAATTTAGAATATCCCAAATCTTGTCAAATTCTGGTTGAGTGCTGTTTCCTAAATTCAGCATTTGTAATGGTTGCCCAATTATTTCCTCTTTCGAATACCCAGAAATCTTTGAGAACATATTATTGACAAATTCAATTCTTCCCGCCGTATTCGTAATTATAATTGATGCCGGACTTTGCTCAGTTGCCATCTTAAATGTTTTTAACTGATCTTCAAAATTTTTACGTTCGGTAATGTTGCGTACTATCGACCACATTCCGTCTGGATTGCCTGCAGCATCACGTATCAAAAAAGTTCTTAACTCAACCGGTAAAACATTTTTGCTCTTTCGGCTAAATTCTTTTTCGTAGACCTCCGAATAACCTTGAATTATCACTTGCTCGTTTATTATTTTGTTTTCCGCCGAATGCCAACGCTGTGGTGTAATATCATATAAAGTTAAATTCGGGATTTCATTCGCATCATAGCCCAGCATGTTTTCAAAAGACTTGTTCCATTGGATAAATTTTCCATCCATCGACATTACTGCATAAGCATCCATCATGCTGTCGTACAATTGCCTATATTTTTCTTCGCTTTCCTGCAAAGCGCTTTCGGCAATCAATTGCACTTCTTTCATTCTACGAACTTCCAATGCATCTTTTACAGCGTAAGGAAGTCGGGTGATGCTTTCTTTAATAACATAATCGGCGGCGCCGGATTTCATACATTCGACTGCTGTATATTCGTTTATTGAACCTGTTAGTATTACAACGGGAAGCAGCGGGTTTTTCTTTTCGGCAAGTTTGATTACCTGTAAACCGTCAAATGTAGGCATTGAAAAATCCGAGACAATTATATCGGGTTGAAATTCATCCAAAGCTTTTAAAAAACTTTCCTTTTCATCAACTCTTATAAAATCAAAATTGATATTTCCCTTTTGAATTTCTCTTTTTGCCAGTTCAAAATCCGTAGGCACATCTTCAACAAAAAGGATTTTTACTTTTTCAACATTCTGCATATTTATCCCTTATGAGGTTCATTGAGCAGCAGCCAATATAATCCCACTTTATGAACTGCATCCATAAAATTATCTGCATCTACGGGTTTAACAATATAACTGTTTACGCCCAACTTGTAACTTTCGATAATATCTTTTTCCTCTTTTGAAGAAGTAAGTACAACAACAGGGATAGTTTTTTTCTCCGGGTCGTTTTTAATTATTTTAAGAATTTCCAAACCGTCAACCTTGGGAAGTTTTAAATCCAGGAAAATCAATTTCGGTTGCGATGAAAAATTTCTATCGGCAAATTTACCCCTGCAATAAATAAAATCAAGAGCTTCCTCGCCGTCGGTAGCTACCATAATATTGTTCAACACATTAATTTTTTTTAATGCCCTTAGAGTCATTTCGGCATCTGCCGCATTGTCTTCAATCAATAACAATTCAACAATATTTGCGTCAACCATTTTCATACTCCTCATTTTGGCAAGGAGAAATAAAACGAAGCTCCTTTATTCAGTTCGGCATCTGCCCAAATTTTACCGCCATGCCTTTGTATTATGCGCTGAACAATCGCGAGTCCAACGCCTGTGCCTTCAAATTCATCTTCTTTATGAAGACGCTGGAAAACTCCAAATAATTTATGAGCATACAGTTTGCTGAATCCCGCGCCATTATCTATTATAAAATATGTTATTTCTTTTTCACTTTCTATGAAACCGATTTTAATTTTTGGGTTCTCGGTTTTGGAAGTAAATTTAATAGCATTGGATATCAAGTTAACCCAAACTTGTCTAAGTAAAGACTTATCGCCGGTAATATTTGGAAGATGTTCTATCTGAATCTCGTACTTGCTTTTATCAATATTTTCGGACAGCTCATTACAAATCGAAATTACTTTGTTTTCCATATCAATTGTTTGCTTATTTAACTCGTGCCTTCCTATTCTGGATAAAGCTAAAAGGTCGTCAATCAAAATCCCCATTTTTTTTGAATTGCTGCTTATTACATTTAACAATCTCTTGCCTTCATCGTCAACAGTGCTGCCGTATTCATCTAAAAAGATATTGCTGTATCCGTCAATTGCCCTAAGTGGAGCGCGCAAATCGTGGGAAACTGAATACGAAAAATCTTCCAATTCCTTATAAGTATTTTCAAGCTTATCGGTTCTCTCTTTTACACGTTGTTCAAGTTCTCGACTTAACGCTCTTATTCTTGATGTCCTGAACTTATAACCTGCAACCGACAACCCGATCAGAACAACGGCGGTAGATAATCTGAAGATCCATGTTTCCCAAAACGGCGGTTCGATTAATATAGCAATAGAAATTCCCGCTTCGTTCCAAACACCGTTATGGTTGGAACCTTTAACGTGAAATATATATTCACCCGGCGGAAGCTTTGTGTATGTTGCAAAAAAGCGGTTACCCACATAATTCCACTCATTATCAAATCCTTCCATTTTGTAAGCGTACATATTTTTTTCGGGAGAGCTAAAATCCATAACTGCAAATTGTATTGAAAATATCTCGTCTTTATGCGAAAGAATAATTTTCTTTGTTTCGGTAATTGACTTTTCAAGAATGATTCTGCCACCTATTAATCCGCCTATCTGAACCGGTTTATTAAACAGTCGGAAGTCGGTAAAAACAATTTGCGGAATAAATTCGCTGCGTTTAATTTTTTCCGGTTTGAATATGTTAAAGCCGTTGAATCCTCCAAAAAATAATTCGCCTGTAATGCTTTTGCAAAATGAGTTAACATGAAATTCATCGCTTTGCAGACCGTCTCGAGCGCTGAAATTATTAACTTCGCTTGTAACCAGGTTAAATTTGGATATCCCACGGGTTGAACTTATCCAAAGATTATTGTCATTATCTCCAACAATAGCATGTACAGTGTTTGAAGGCAGTCCGTTTTCAACTGTAAATTTTTCAAATTCCATTGTGGCTTTGTTAAACTTATTTAATCCGCCGCCGGCAGTTCCAAGCCAAAGATTATTTTTACCGTCTTCAAAAATCGTTAGTACTTTGTTTTCACTAATACTTTTGGGATTGTTGGGGTCTTTCATAAAATGTGTGAACGAACCTGTTGATTTATCAAAGCGGTTCAACCCGCCTGCGTTCGTCCCGAGCCAAAAGATTCCTTCTTTATCTTCATGTATAAACCATACAATATTATCATTCAATGAATTCGGATTCTTGCTATCAGGTAAATGATGAATAAACTTATCGTTCTTTTTATCATACAATTCCAAACCCCCGCCGTTAGTTGCAATCCATATATCACCATCTCTATCTTCATGAATAACTTTAAGAAGATTATTTCTTAAGCTTCCGGGATCGTTGGAATTGTAAAAATATCTTTTAAATGTTCTTGTGCGGGGATTAAATTTATTAAGCCCGCCGTCTGTCCCAATCCATAACATTCCATTTTTATCTTTTAAGATGCAGCGGACAATGTTGTTGCTTAAGCTGTTTGCGTCAGCCGGATTATTTTTGTAGAAAGTAAATTTATCATTCACACGATCAAACAATGCAAAACCTTCACCCCAGGTTCCAATCCAAATTTTTTTGCCGTTATCCGCCGGGTCTTCATAAAATACATTTATGTTACTCGTTTTAAGTCCGTTCGGATCGATAGGATTATTGCCATAATAAATAAACTGATTCTTTCTTTTATCTAATTTATTTAAACCGCCAAAATCTACTCCAAGCCAGATTATGCCGGATCTGTCTTCGAAGATGCAGTGAACCGCATTGCCGCTAATACTATGCGGGTCGTAAAATTCTTTTTGGAAATGAATGAAACGATCGTTTTCTCTATCGTATTTTTCTAGTCCGCCGCCGTAAGTTGCAAACCATAAATCTCCCGAACTATCTTCCAATATGCTTGTTACTGTATTGTAACGTAAACTATAAGGATTGTTAGGATCATATTTATAACGTATGAATTTTTTGTTTTTTCTATCAAACCTATTTAGTCCGCCGTTTCTTGTTCCTATCCACAGCATTCCTTCTTTATCTTCTAAAATAGCAATAACAAAATTTTCACTTAAACTTGAGGGATCAGCCGGGTCGTTTTTATAATGAGTAAATTTTCCCGTATTTCTATCCATCAAATCAAGTCCCTTTTCCGTCCCCACCCAAAAATTGTTTTGTTTATCTTCATAAACAGTTCTTACGGAATTATCTACAATGGAAAATCTATTTTGTGGATCGTGCGTGTAATTTACAAACGAATCATTTTTGCTGTTATAACGGCTTAACCCTCCTTCCGTAGTAATCCAAATATTATTATTCATGTCCTCGTAAATTCTTCTTATATAATTATTCGGCAGACTATTAGAATTGCCCGGTTCGGAAAGATAATTTGTAAAATTATCTTTATCGCTGTTGTAGCGGCTTAAACCGCGTTCCGTGCCTACCCATAAAATACCGAGATGGTCAACAATAATTGAACGTACAGTATTTTGGATTAAGCTAGTAGAATCAGTCGGATTATTTTTATACACTTTGAATTGGAAACCGTCATAACGGTTTAATCCTTCAAATGTTCCTATCCATAAAAATCCTTTTTTATCCTGACAAATTCTAACAACGGAACTTTGAGAAAGTCCTTGTTCAATAGAAATTTTTTCGAAACGTATTTTTTCTTTCTGCGCGTATAAGATGTTAGATACCACAGCAGCTAAACAAACAAATACAAAACAATATTTTTTAGACACATGAATCATTACTTCATCATTTTTATGAATATCTTAATCAGTTAAAAGATTTAATAAATTAAACCTAGTTTTCTTTATGGAACTTAACTGTTTATCCGCCCTGATTGAGAAGTAGAACGATGCTCCGATATTCTCCTGCGCTTCAGCCCAGACTTCTCCTTCGTGTTTCTTAATTATTCTCTGTACGATTGCCAAACCCACCCCTGTACCTTCAAATTCATCTTCTTTATGAAGACGCTGGAAAATACTAAATAGTTTATTTGAATATTTTTGATTGAATCCCACACCGTTATCTTTAACAAAATAAATAACTTCATTATTTTTTTCGAAGGCTCCTATTTCTATCTTTGGATGATTTTTGGGCCGGGAAAATTTAATTGCGTTGAAAATTAAATTGTACCAGACTTGCTTGATAAGCGTTTGATCGCAAAAAGCACCGGGCAAAATACCAATAGAAATATTCTCGACGTGTTTATCGTTTAAAGTAATTTCATCAATTACCGACTTCACAATCGCATTCATATCCACATCCTGCCTTCTAACTTCCGCACGACTTATCCGTGAAAAAGTCAGCAGGTCGTTTATCAGGTTTCCCATTTTTGACGAATTATTTCGAATTACTTCAAGTAATCTTTTAGCTTCGTCGTCAAAATTTCCGCCGTACTCTTCTAAAAATATTTTACTGTAACCGTTAATTGCCCTCAACGGTGCACGCAAATCGTGCGATACCGAATATGTAAAAGCTTCGAGTTCTTTATTAGCAGTTTCTAATTGTTCAGTTCTTTCGATAACATTCTGTTCCAGCAATTTGTTACGTCTTTTAATCATAGTTGTTCTAAATTTATAACCCGATATCATTAATGCCGCAAAAATCATTACTAAAATTGAATTGAACCACAGAGTTTTCCAAAAGGGTGCAACAACAGTTATTGCCAGGGAAACTCCTTCTTCGTTCCATATTCCGTTATGATTCGAACCTTTTATCATAAAAACATAATTACCAGGCGGCAGTTTAGTATATGTTGCAATATTTTTTTTGCCTACATAATTCCAATCATTCTCAAACCCTTCCATTTTGTAAGCGTACATATTTCTTTCGGGTGCAGTGAAATCTAAAACAGCAAACTGGATAGAGAAAACCTCGTCGTAGTAATTAAGAGTAATGCTTTCGGTTTCCGAGATGGATTTTTTTAATATTTCACGCCCATCTGTATGTTTACCTATTGCAACGGGCTTATTAAATAAATAGAAATTAGTAATTACAATAGGCGCTTTATAATTATTTATTTTAATGTTTTCGGGACGGAAAATATTGAACCCGTTTATACCGCCTAAAAAGATTTCGCCGGTAATACTTTTGCAATACGAGTTTACATGAAATTCGTCGCTCTGCAGTCCGTCGCGTGAATTGTAATTCACAAAGCTCTTTCTTACCGGATCGAATTTGGATAAACCATGCGTTGTGCTAATCCATAAATTATTCTGATCGTCTTCAACAATAGCATGAACCGTGTTCGAAACTAATCCATCTTTTTCTGTAAATGTTTCGAATATATTTTTTGTTTTATCAAACTTATTTAATCCTCCGCCTGCAGTACCAATCCATATGTTACCTTTACTATCTTCCAATAGAGTAAGAATTTTATTTTCACTTATGCTGTTGGATTTAGATTCTTTCATATAATGTGTGAACTTGTGAGTTTTTTTATTGAAGCTGTTTAATCCGCCGGAATTTGTCCCAAGCCAAAAAAGTCCTGCTTTATCCTGAAGAATGCGCCATACAATATTATCGTTTATACTGTACGGATTTTTATGATCCGGTTTAAAATGAATAAACCCGTTGTTTTTTCTATCAAACAAATCCAGTCCGCCGCCGTTTGTACAAATCCAAAGCTCGCCATCGCTGTCTTCGAAAATCTGTTTTATCATGTTGTTACTTAAACTTTTGGGATCACTTGGATTATTGTAATATCTTTTGAAAATACCTGTTAACGGATTGAAGCTATTTAATCCATCATCGGTTCCAATCCAAAGAACTCCAAATTTATCCTTTGCTATGCATCTTATAATATTATTACTTAAGCTGTTGATGTCTTTGGGATTACTGCGAAAAAATCTAAATCTGTCGTTAATTCTATCGTAATGTGCAAGTCCTCCGCCCCATGTACCAACCCAGATTGTATTACCTTTATCCTCGGGGTCTTCGTAAAAAGAAAGAATACTATTTGTATTCACAATTTTTGAAAAATTGGAATTGTTGCCAAAATAGACAAATTGATTTTTTCTTTTATCGAATTTATTTACACCACCGAAGTCCGTACCAATCCAAATAATACCTGAACGGTCCTCATAAATACATTGAAGTGCGTTGCTGCTTAAGCTGTAGGGATCGTAAAAATCTTTTTGATAATGTACGAAACTGTCGTTTTCTCTATCATACTTTTCGAGACCGCCGCCGTTTATTACAATCCACAAATCGCCGTCTCTATCTTCATAAACATCACGGATAGTATTATAACTCAAACTATTCGGGTCACTTGCATTTAACACATAGCGGACAAAACTTTTACTTTTATAATCGAACCTGCTTAATCCGCCGTATCTTGTTCCAAGCCAAAGGTATCCGAACTTGTCTTCACAAATTCGCGTTATTATAATTTCGCCGAGAGAATTTGATTTGCCCGTTTCATGTTTAAAATGCTCAAATTTTTCTTTTTCCCTATCAAAAAGATCGAGACCGCTTTCAGTGCCGATCCAAAAATTTCCTTTGCTGTCTTCGTATGTCGTTCTAACAAAATTATCGCTTATAGAGTATGGATTTTTAAAATCGCTGAAATATTTTTTAAAAGTATTCTTTTCCCTGTCGTATTTGTTTAATCCGTTTTCCGTAGATATCCATAAAACTTTGTTTCTGTCTTCATATATTCTTCTAATACGGTTGCTCGAAATACTGTTGGGATCAGAAGTATCTACAACAAAATTCGTGAAATTTTCTTTATCGTGGTTATACCTGCTTAGACCTTCTTCTGTTGCTATCCACAAAACATTATAACTGTCTTCATAAATATGTCTGATGGAATTTTGGATAAGACTTGTAGAATCGTTGGGGTCATTTTTAAAAACTTTGAATTGGTAGCCGTCATAGCGGTTAAGGCCATCGTACGTCCCGAACCATAGGAAACCCCTGTAATCCTGGCATATAGCTACTACTGAATTTTGAGACAATCCGTTTTCTATCGTAATTTTTTCGAAACGGATTTTTTCTTTTTGCGCATGCACGTGCGAAAGAAGTATAAACAGTATTCCGTAAAAAAATACTTTTGTTTTCGCCATAAGGTTTACGCAGTATTATGAATTTTTTCTAATACTAATATTATAATACAAGTTCATACCATAATGTGCAAATTATATCTAACTATCGATCGCGCTGATAAAATTGTTTACATCAAAATTGACAAAAGTATATTTTAGAAAGCAACATCTAGCATTTACAGAATATAACAGTTATGCAGAAAGATTTTTATTTATTAAGCTTTCGTTTCATTTATATCTTACATAATAATATATAGATCACAAAATTCTTTATGAAATTAATATCCAACACGTTAGCGCTAACTTAAATTTATTAACAAATACATTTTGAAACTGTTTTTGAGTTGCTATCTTTAGCTTAATAAATTTGTCGCGAGGACATTATGAATACTAAAACCTATAAACTTGCCTTAATACCAGTAATAGTATTATTCTTATCATGCAGTGTTTTTACACAACAATTAAAACCCATACAACATCCGGAGTGGAGTAAAAATGCAGTCATTTATGAAGTAAACATCCGCCAGTTTACACCCGAAGGTACATTTGCTGCATTCGAAAAACATCTGCCCGCTCTAAAAAATCTCGGCGTTGATATTCTATGGCTTATGCCGATTAATCCAATTGGAAAATTAAACAGAAAGGGTTCTCTCGGCAGTTATTATTCTGTAAAGGATTATAAAGTCATTAATCCCGAGTTTGGTACTATGGAAGATTTCAAAAAACTTGTTTCTAAAATACATGATACAGGCATGTATATAATTATTGATTGGGTCGCCAATCATACATCTTGGGATAATGTTTGGGTGAATACACATCCTGAATTTTTCACAAAAGATAAAAATGGGAATTTCGTTCCACCGGTCGCTGATTGGGAAGACGTTATTGATCTTAACTACGGCAATAAAGATTTATGGAATTACATGATTGACGCTATGAATTTTTGGGTAAAAGAAAATAATATCGACGGCTTCCGCTGCGATGTTGCCGCGATGGTTCCAACTGAATTTTGGATTGAAGCACGCAAAGAATTGATAAAATCCAAAAGTGATATTTTCATGCTTGCCGAAGCTAACGAAAACTATCTTCACCAAGCTTTTAATATGACATATAATTGGCCTCTTAAAGATTTGATGAATGATGTTGCACAAGGCAAGAAAGAATCCTTGGTTATTAAAGACTATTTTGAGAGAGAGAAGACAGAGTATAATAGTGACGATTATAGAATGGTATTTACTACAAACCACGACGAAAATTCATGGAATGGTACCGAGTATGAAAGATTAGGAGATGCCGTTGAAACTTTTGCAGTTCTATGCGGAACTGTAAAAGGAATGCCTTTAATTTACACCGGACAAGAAACAGGCATGAATAAACGTTTAAGATTTTTTGAAAAAGATACTGTCAATTGGGAAATAAAACCGATAAGGGAAATTTATACTAAACTGAACTCTTTGAAAAAAAGAAATAAAGCATTATGGAACGGTAAAGCAGGCGGCGAAATGAATTTTATTGAAACGGGGAATAAAAATGTACTCGCATTTGAAAGAGAAAAAGATGGTAACAGCATTATTTCGGTTTTTAATTTATCGCCGGAAATAGAGACAGTAAATCTTGATCATGCAAAAAGCGGTGTTAAGTATGTTGATGTGTTTAATGATAATGAAATTATACTTAACAAAAGTTTGGAATTAAAACTTAATCCATGGGGATATAAAATATTTTCCAAATAAAATTTAAAGAGGAATTTATATGGAAAAGCCGAAATTAAGTTTTTGGCAAATCTGGAATATGAGTTTTGGATTTCTTGGTATCCAGTTTGGCTTTGCATTGCAGAACGCAAATGTTAGTAGAATATTTGAAACGCTCGGCGCAAACATTGATGAAATTCCCATTCTATGGATTGCAGCGCCGGTTACAGGTTTAATAATACAGCCGATTATCGGGCACATGAGTGATAAAACATGGAACAAACTCGGGCGCCGGAAACCATATTTTTTAACAGGTGCAATATTGGCATCACTCGCACTTTTTATAATGCCGAATTCTCCCCTCCTTTGGATTGCCGCGGGAATGCTTTGGATAATGGACGCATCAATAAATATTTCCATGGAACCGTTCCGCGCTTTCGTTGGCGACATGCTTCCTTCGGAACAAAGAACCATCGGATTTTCAATGCAAAGTTTTTTTATTGGCACAGGTGCAATTATCGCTTCAGCACTTCCATATGTTCTTAATAATTGGTTCGGTATTTCAAATACGGCTCCCGCTGGAGAAATTCCAGATTCAGTAAAATTTTCATTTTACACAGGTGGAGTAGTATTTCTGCTTGCTGTTCTTTGGACGGTTTTCAGATCTAAAGAATATTCACCGGAAGAAATTGAAAAATTTCAAAATGCTGAAACTGCAGCTCGTACTCGAGGTGAAGATGAAACTTTAATTCCGCATAATAAATTTTACAAAAACGGGATAGCCTGGATCTTAATAGGCCTAATTATGTTTTTAAGTTTTTACTTCTTTATTTACATGGATTACGGAATAGGCGTGTTCTTTGGAGGCATTACGGTTTTTGGATTTATACAATTAATAGTTGGTTACTTGACACAAGCCGGCAAAAAGGAAAAAGGAATTGTTGTTGTTATAAATGATCTTTACAAAATGCCGAAGACAATGGTACAGCTTGCATTTGTTCAATTCTTTTCATGGTTCGCTCTTTTTGCAATGTGGATTTATACAACATCCGCAGTAACAAAACATATTTACGGGGCTACCGATACAACTTCCGCCCTTTATAATCAAGGTGCAGATTGGGTTGGAGTTTTAATGGCGGTGTATAACGGCTTCGCTGCAATTATGGCTTTTGTACTTGTTTGGATCGCAAAGAAAACAAGCAGAAAAACCGTACACATGATTAGTTTAATTTTCGGCGGGCTCGGACTTGCATCTTTCTATATTATTAAAGATCCCAATCTTCTACTTATTTCTGAACTTGCTATCGGATTAGCTTGGGCATCAATTCTTGCAATGCCTTACGCTATTCTTACAGGTTCTTTGCCGCCCAAAAAACTTGGTGTGTACATGGGGATTTTTAATTTCTTTATAGTTATTCCTCAAATTACAGCGGCTGCAATTCTCGGTTTCTTTGTTAAGTATGTTTTTAATGATGAAGCAATTTACGCTTTACTTCTCGGCGGCGCATCAATGATTGTTGCAGCAATTATGGTAATGTTTGTTGATGATAAAGATTAAGAAAATCTCTTGCTCTTCTTTTCTATAATAAAGTAAGAGCAAGAGATGTTAATTGATTTCATAAAATTTCCAGCCGCGGGGTTCGAGTTTTATCTTAATACTATTCGATTCGGTCTTAGTTGTTTTATCTTCTTTTATGTCTACGATCTCTTTAGTTGAATAGAAATCAGGCAAATTAATTTCTAATTCTTTTACTTCATCCGATTTGTTTAATACTACTAAAATACGCTGATAAAAATCAGAACGTACGAAAGCATAAGTTTCGTTATCGGCAATTAGAGTATAAAAATCACCGTAACGTAAAGCTGAATTTTCATTCCTGATTCCAGTTATCTTTTTTACTTCACCTAACATATTCTTTTCATTCTCATTTAAATCGTCGCCAAAGCGCATCATTCTCCTGTTATCGGGATCGGACAAGCCGGTCATCCCAAATTCGCTTCCGTAATAAATTACCGGCAAGCCGGGAATTGAAAACATATATGCATAATACAGTTCTGCTTTTTTGTAACTGTATGGATTTTTAACTTCGGGCGGATTAGCCCATCCTTCTTCAATCGCACTCCATTGATCAAGTGTTATTGCTCCATCCGCATAAGCCATGAAACGGTTTTTATCGTGACTGTCCATAATGTTGCCCATAAGATGTAAGGCACCGAAAACATCTAAGGTTTTATTCATTTCGTTATCCAAATCTCTGAACGAACGTTTCGGATCAATAAACACAGCTTGAGCAACATTGTACAATTCGAAATTAAACTGGGCGTTAAGCTGCCCGTTGTTTACATATGAATTTACAAGAGTATAATTACCGAATGTTTCGCCAATTTGATAAACATTAGCGTTTGATGTTATTTCAATTTCCTTTTTAATCTTTTTTGTTAGCTCGCGCCAAAAAATATTTGGAACATGTTTAACCGCATCGTGCCGGAATCCATCGGCACCTGTTTCCTTTAACCACCAAATTGCATTGTTAGTCATAAAATTTAATGCTTCTGTAGAATTAATAAAATCAAACGAAGGCAGATACGGCTCAAACCATGTTGTTAACCTGTGTTCATCCCAAAGTCTAAGGTTTAATTTTCCGCCGGGTAATTCGAGTTTGCCGAACCAATCTCGGTGATTTTTGAAGTATGGATTTTCTTCATGCACATGATGAGATACAAAATCCAACAAGACTTTAACTTTATTATTATGCGCAGTTGAAATTAAATTTTTCAATTCGTTAAACGAACCGAATTTTTCTTCAACATTATAAAAATCAATCGGCCAATAGCCATGATACCCTGTGTACCATCTATGCGGCGGCGGGTATTCCTTAAATGCTCCATTTGGATTATCGTTAACCGGTGAAAGCCACAAAATATTTATGCCGAGTGAGTCGAAATATCCTTCATTAATTTTTTGAGCGATACCTTCAAAATCGCCGCCCATGTAATTTGCTTTCCATAAAACAGAATCGTGTTTTACAGGCGCATCGTTTTCCTTATTACCGTTGCTGAACCTATCAATCATCAGCGAATATATTACGCCGTTGTACCAGTTAAAAGATTCTTCCTCAAGTGGTTTTCCATTGTTTAAAGGAATCATCTGCAAGTTGGAATTCACACCGTCAACCGAAACAGCAACGCGCAGCATCTTTGAACTGCTTAGTTTCTCTTTGGATAAAAGAACTTCTATTGAATTTCCATCAATCACAATACTGCTGTTTTCGACTTTATTGTTATCAATAAAAGCAAAAATGCTTGATTGTTCTATTCTTTTGCCGTTATCCGATTCGAAATAAAATTTAAACCCGTGTGAATTCTGATTGTCATTATAAACCAATTTATGTAAAAAGATTTTTCCCGTATGCGGATTTGTAATTTCAATTAAGGAGTTTATTCCGCCTATACCATTCGGGACAGTGATAGGATTTGTCGGGTCAAGTATTTCATCACCATCGGCAAGAAACTTGTATTCATACTTGCCGGGTTCAAGTTTAATTGATACTGAAAAAACTTCATCTCCATCAGGACCGGTCATTCTTAAATCACTTCGGTTCCAGTTGTTAAAACTTCCGAACAAATAAACCGAGTTATTATTCTTATCGGATTTAAAAACAAACTCATGTTCAATTAGTCTTTTAACATAAACCGGAATTGAAAATGTATTTTTATTCAAACAGAAATCAAGAATGGTAATTCCCTCAAAGTCTGGATCGGCTTTTAAAGTCAACGTCATGTTTTCTTTATCATACTTAAAATTCAAGTTAGAGTTTTTCTCGAATTCCAAATCATAGTTTTCCGAGTAAAACAAATCAGAGACAACAATTGTATCCGGCAAACCTGCAATCAATTTAACCGGTGCAATTATATCTTTAATATTTTTTGATTGAGCAAGAAAACTTGAGATGAATAAAAAAGAAAAAATAATTACGGCAGTTCTAAATTTTGTTTTCATAAACATCTTCGTTTCGTTGATATACTAAAATTAATATTTAACTTATTCGTTGAGTCCTTTTCTAGAGAATAGAACACAGATGAATATGATCATTTATGATTGTCGCAGATTTATTGTTATCATAGTAAATCATAAAAACTCGTCTCGCTAAAGATGCACTACCTCGCTTTACAATTGAGGCAAGGCGTGAGTCGTAGCGGGTCAGCATTCTATTTATTTTCTTAAGCTACAATCATCTTTATTCATCCTTAACAAAAAACCAAAGTACCGCGGAAACAGCGAGCGAGAAAGCACTAATAATAAATATCAAACTTTTATCCGCTGCCGTACTTACCGCCTGCCCAACGCCAAAACTTGCAACAAGCTGCGGAAGAACTACGGCAAGATTAAAAAGTCCCATGAATAAACCCATTTTAGACTGATCAACTTTTTGAGACATGATTGCAAAAGGCAAACTGATTGTTGCCGCCCAGCCGATTCCGAGTAAAGCCATTATTATATATATTATAAAAGGTTGAAAACCGAAAAACAGCATTAACACATAAGCTATTGCCATACTTGTAATACAATAAGCATGAGTTCGTACCCTGCCGATTTTACGAGTAATCGGTTCAAGAATAAAGGCGGGAAGAACTGCACCGACAGCATTTAAAATCAAAAAACTAATTGATACTATTCTGCCCATTTCGATTTGTATATTGCTCGCTATCTCGCTTCCGGTTGGATAATCATAAACTTTATATTGTACATACGCGAACATGTAAACAAACATTGTTTGAATACCCACCCAGGTAAATGAGTGTGCTGCAAGAACTTTTTTAAATCCGATGATTCCGGCATCGTGCTTTGATTTTCCTTCCGTCTTCTGCAAAAGAACTTTGACAATAAAAAATATTGTAATGGCAAAACAAATTATCTCGGCGTAATAATTATCGTGCTTTACCTGAAGTAGTCTGAGCGTTAAGGCGTAAACAGAATAAATAAAAAATCCCCATAAAGGTTGAATGTAATTAACAATTTCAATCATAGACGTTTTGGAATTGGATGATTTTTCATTCTCATTTTCATCGCTTACAAGTTCTTTAGGCTCTTCAATAAAAAACGGCGGGATGATTGATAGAATCAATACCAAACCAACACCAATAAAAATCAGAACATAATTATTCCATACAGCGCCTATTACATAAGCCAGCACTCCGAACGTACCGGAAACTGTCTGCATCCATGTGTAACCTTTTGTTCTATCTGTTCCTTCCTTGGTAACATCGGCAATAATTGAGCGGGTAGGATTAAAGCTTACGTTGATAGCAAGATCGAGTGTTAATGCAACGGCAATTGCAACGCCGAGAATGCCGTCAAATCCCAAGGAGTTAGAAATAACATCTATGTTGGGAAGAGCAAACAACATCATAGCCGCGAGGAAACCGCCGATAAAAATAAACGGGCGTCTTCTTCCGTTCCAAAGCCAAACTTTATCGCTTACAATTCCAACAATTACCTGTCCAAGAATTCCGGCAATTGGGCCCGAAGCCCAAACCAAACCAACTTCATCGATGTTTAAATTGTATTTTGTAGATAGTATCCAGCTTAATGCCGAGATTTGAATTGATAACGCGAAGCCCATTGCAGTAGCCGGAAGACTTAATAAAGCGAAAAAGGTTTTTGTCATTCTCTTTTGAATGTTTAACACTTTACCTCCGCATGCTCATTTATTTTATTTGATGGCAACTTATGAATTTCCGCAATAATAAAAAATCAGTAATATATATTAGCTTGAACCTCACATAAACACTGCATACGTTGTCGGCGCTATTAAATAAATTGGGCCGTTTATTTATGAAATCAAATACAATCGTATTATTGATTTTTATAAGTATAAATCTTTTTGCGCAAGATATTGTAACAACAAATTTGCAGTGTTCAACACATACATTACTGGATATTTCCTTGCAGGTTCTTTGATATAATTCAAAGGTAAGTGTACAACTATTTTTCTCTCCTCATTGAGGTTTTTAGAGTAAAATTTTGTGAATACCAAACTATCAATTTTATTCTGTTGTTGTGCATGTAAACTCGATAAGATTGTTAGAAGCGTTACGATCAATATTCCGATTTTTTGTAATGTCCATTTAACTATTCTACTCAAAAGAAATTTATTTTTCTTTCTTGTCGTGTTTTCTTTCCTGTTATATTTGCAATGACCGCTGTTATTCGGTCTGTTTTTATTTCTTTTTGATTTTTGAAATTGTTTCTCCTATTGATTTAGTCGGCTTGTCCATATCATTAATGGCAAAGTCAATAGCTTCTTGTATCAAGGCCTTCACTTTTGAGTTTCTATAATCGCTTGACTTTCTTACGTCTATATGCCTGATCAAATTGCCTGTACCTGTCAAGAGTTTATTTGGGTCTTTTAAAAGTGTTCCTTTGTTAAAACCCAAATTCAAATGGTTTGTATAAATAGGCAACATACAAAATGCATCAGAGAGTTTGTTAGATATAGAAAATACCGCTGTTAAGGCGTGAGTGTTATATACAAGCTCGTTACAGTCAGGGCACAATTCCAAAATGTATTGTCGCAAGTCGGTAAACAACTCAATTACTTCGCGGTTTTTAAAGTTCAAAAAAAATTGAAAGTCTTGATGAATGGGCCGTGAAGTTTTCATCTTGCTGAATTGTCGTATTGCATTGCACAAATAATGTTTCCTTCTGTGTCCAAAAACTTTACGATCCAGCCTACATAAGGAATAGCTGTCTTTGGCATTAACACTTGTCCTCCATTGCTTTTTACTTTCTCAATGGTTTCGTCAATGCTTTCAACGCCAATTGTACATTCAAAACCGATTATTTTCTCAGGTATGGGGGAATATTTCCTTGATTGCAATGCTCCAATGATTTCTCCGTTTTCAGTCTTATCGGTTTTAATTTGTAAAAAATCGTCTTGTCCGTAAGAGTTAAAACCCCAATCAAAAACTTTTTCATAAAAATTCTTTGCTCGTTCAATGTCGTTAATGTGAATGGCAAAATGAGTTATTTTGTTTTTCATTTTGAATTTGTCTTTCAATAATTAGTAGTTCGCTCTTTTTCTGCATCTAAAAATTCTAATATTGCATCATTATATTCCTTTGGTTTGTCCCACCATATTATATGGCCTGCATCCTCAAAAAATTTATATTCACCTTTTAGCAAGTCCGCATACTCAAAAACGGTCGAGTACTCACCTTGGTCATATTGTCCGTGCAAAACTAGAGTAGGTATTTTTAGCAATTTTAATTCATCTCTAATATCAGCAAGGTCTCCATAGAAATTACTAAAACCGTGCGAATAACCACCGGCGCCACCTTCTTCAGACTTTACGTTTTTAGGATCAGCTACCATTCCTTTTGTGAATTTTGAAGCCATTGTGTTAGTGTAATCGTCAAATTCTTTATCGCTAGCCCATTTAAAATTGAAAGCCATTGCACAAAGCATAGACATTACTATTCTTGGTTGCAAAAAATCTTTTTCTGTCTGTTCAAATACTTCGATAGGAGTTTTAAATTGATATTTCGATGGAGTAGGATACAGTTTGTTCATATCAGCCATCGTTCCGTCAGCATTTGTCCTGTAAGGTTGTAAATCGCCGGGCGAGGAAAGTATTAATTTATCAATGTTAGAAGAATGAGAAGCGGTATAATGTGTTGCTAAAATACCGCCATAAGAATGACCAATTAAAATTATTTTGTTAGTTCTTATGTGAGAATGAATAATTTCGTTAAGGTCGCTTATATGTCTTTCAAATGAATAATCTTTTGGTTTTGGTAGTCGGTCAGATAAGCCCGAACCAACTTGGTCATACAGATAAATATCATATCCCTTTTGAGATACTCCGTTCATTTGGTTGATAATAGAAGAATGAATGTAACCACCTGGCCCGCCATGTAAAAAAATAACGGCTGGGTTAATATTTGAAGAATCACCTTCGATCTTTGTGTAGGCAATTTTATATCCATCTTGCATCGTCCAATACTGTGTTCCTGGTCTTGGCTTTATGGAGTTAAGGGTTGGTTTTATTGGAATTAAACTCCATATAAGTAAGATTAATAAAATTATTCCGATAGTACCAAAGGCGTATTTTAAAATTCGTTTGAAAAGTGATTTTTTTCTCTTTTCTGTCGTCATAATACTTGTGTCCAATACTACTTATTTTTAAAAACAGCTTTAAAAGTTCCATTAGGCTGAACAGATGTAAATCCCTTTGGTTTGTTACCAATCATTTGAAAAGTAATTGTATATCCTTGTTTCCCTTTTACTGTGAAAACGTTTTCAGATATTAGTTGCAATTCATCATCAGCTTGTCCCGGTACTATCGCCCATAAGTTTCCGTCCCGTACTTCTAAGGCTATATCTAACTGAAAATCTTCCAATGTGTAGATACCCGCATACTTTTGCAAATCATTGATAGAAATACTTAGAGCTTTCCGATTTGTTACTGCACTTAACTTTTTTAAAATAATGGTATCGTTTTTTATCAGCAACGCCTTTTTGTAATTTACAATGGCATTAATAGTATCTTTTTTAGCTAAAAAATAATCTGCGTATGAATCATATACATTGATGCTTTCGGGATACCACTCAATGTTTAATTCAAATAATTCTTTTGATTTGTTGAAATGCTTTTTACCCAGTGCATCATATGCCAAGTAATTGATTAATGCTTCGGGTGCTGCATTTTTATATCCCATTTCTTCTGAAACATTTGCATAGTGCTTTTTTAATTTCGATGCAATTAATACTGTAGTGTCCGCAAAATCCTTTTCAGCTGCATCAAAAAAATAGTAGTCAAAAATAAAACGTAACCCATCGTATTCACTTAACAATGGTACAGTACTATGCCTTTCAGTTTCGTAATATTTTTGTGCATAAAGCAACCCATTTGTATTTGATTTCAGAAATTCATCTAACTTGAATATTGAACGAATATGTTGCGTCTCATTTGATTTGTCGTTTTTAAGTTGTGATAAAATCATTCCCCCGGGCATTGAATTAGCCGTCCCAATAAATAATCTTTTTCCTTTCATATTAAGCTTGGGAAGTTGAGCAATGATATTTTTCAAAAACTTTTCGTTGTTATACCACATACTTGGGTCAATAGCGATGTACGCATTAAATAAATCGGGAAATTTAGTGAGAACGTCAATTGCTGCGAGCCCACCTAATGAATGTCCCGCTAACAATTTGTACGGGGCAGTATTATAATTCTCGTCTATGTATGGTATTAATTCGGATGATAGAAAGCTTACAAAAGGATTTGCTTTGTTCAAATCATCAGATGGCACAAAATCTCTTATTCGGTTTATGCTTTCTATGGCAACAATTATCATTTCAGGAAGTACACCATTTCCGTTGGCTTGACTAAGTTGTTGCACGATGCCTACTGTTGAAAAGAAATGAGCATCACCATCTAATAAATACAGTATAGGGTATCGCTTATCTGTACTTATACTTTTCGAAGTCATATTTGGCGTGTAAATCCAAATTGTTCTATTTTCATTTAATACCTTGGAGTAAACAATTTCTTTTTTACCGATAATAATCTTTTCATCATTTTGTGCGCTGACACAAAACGATAGCATTAATAAAATTGACGATACTAAGATTTTTTTCATGACTGTATTAACTTTCTTTTTCTTCTACATATTCAAGAATATCAGCAGGCTGACAATTCAGTGCTTTGCAAATAGCTTCCAAAGTGCTAAAACGTATAGCTTTAGCTTTCCCCGTTTTTAAGATGGAAAGATTGGATAGCGTTAGTCCAACTTTTTCCGATAGCTCATTAAGCGACATTTTTCGCTTTGCCATCATTACATCTAAGTTTACAATAATTGGCATAGCTTATACTGTTAAATCGTTTTCGTTTTGTATATCCATTCCTTTTTTGAAAATAGTCGCAATAATATAAATTACAGCTCCCATTAAAATGAATGCTTGACTATCTTCCCAAAATTGGTTTAGGTTGTCGGTAACAAAACCGTGATGCATTAAATTTCTAACTAACTGTCTGGCAATGTAACTTAACAGGCCAATGAAAAGAGTGTAATAGCTAATAAGTGTAATTTGTCTTGAAACAAAAGAGTTGAACGGTTTAGATAAATCCATTTTGTGCATTAGTCTGATAACTATGTAAAACAGAAAAGCTTTAAAAATTGATATAGATAAGATAAAGCTGTAAATACCGAAAAAAGCTAATTTACTATCTTTATATATGGCAGTTAAGTCCAACTTTTGATAAAGATTTTGGACAAATTCAGGCTTATACAGACTGAAAAAGAAATTTACTATTAAGCCACCGGCTTCAATGCTCAAACCGACAAAAATGAGCCAAGCCACAATATATAAGCCCCAAAATACGAAGTTGTTTGTTTTTGACATATTTTAGTTCCATTTAATTAATGTCGCAAAGATAATAAATATTTATTGATAAACAATAAAAATATATTAAAAAGGGTAAAAAATAATATCAGTTAAAAATTAGCGAGATAAAATTGTCGAGAAGTGTTAATGCTATACGAGGTGTCGGGTTAAGTTGCTACATAACGGTTTGCGGTATGGCTAGTAAGGAAGTGCGGCGCGCTCTATTATCCCACGTGAGTAGACTTTAATGCGGGTGAAAACCTTCGAAAACTACCAACAACCTTATTAACTATACCGCGTGTTAGGGGCAGGGCGTATTAATTTCCTATGTTATACATCGTAAAATCCAAACACCTATCATCAGTCAATTTAGCCTCATAATATTCTATCTGAGAATTTTTATTATTGATTATCTGAAATATTCTCTCTTTAACATTATGGGGTGTCCTAATTCCAAAATAAATTTTCGTTAAAGCTTCAATTGGGTAATGTCTGATCCTTTCCTCAGGCTGCTTAATCTTTCCAAAATTAATTTCAATCGCTCTCCATTCTTTCTCATACTTCCATGCATCTGTTTTATGGCAAAATACTTTCTCTAATTCATATGCAAATCTGTGCCACTTGCTTTTAGATAAACCCATTAAATCACAATCATGCTCATTTTCAAAAACCGGAGCAAAATCAAAATAATTAAGTGATGGAATTCCAGTCTTATATTCAACTTTATGAATATTATCCCAACAAATATGATTTTCTGTATCCCAGACGGAATGTTTTTCAGAATATTTTTTTTGATCTACATTCCTTTTAGTAGAAATAATATAGGGGAATTCACCTTCCTTATTAAGTGTAAACTCAAGACATACTCCTTGATGTTTGCTCGCATAATGCGACCACATTAAGAAATCAGTGCATGTCTCAGAAAAACAAGTTATATAACTACTACGAAAGAAAATATTTGTTAATCGAACTATTTCTTTTTTTAATAGATCATATCTAAAATCAGTGTTATACTGTTCGGCCATTATCTTCAAATCTTCAATAATTTGATCTAGTGATATGAAATCTACTCCAGTTCTATATTTATTATAAAGGTTCTCACATAACTCAGTTCTTAATTTGAAATTTTTGGCAAAAGCAAAAAATCTTTTATATGTATCAATGTCCATTCCTCTTTCGTCTTCCTCATAAGGTGGGAATACGGAAATTTTAACTAAGGAATTAATTAAGTATTCTAACTGATTTACTTCCTTAGGTCTAAAATCTAGGTCAACAGTTAAATCTAATGGATCATTAAGTTCTGGATAGGTAGCAAAATATATCTCACAATAGAATAGCTCCTTAAAAAGAAAATCAGATAGAGGTCTATATTTATATATTTTTTTAATCATTTTAGTTGATGGCCCTATGCCTTGCCCCTAACTTAGGAATTTCCGCAATAATAAAAAATCAGTAATATATATTAGCTTGAAACTCACATAAACACTGCATAAGTTGCCGGCGTTATTAAATAAATGGGACCGTTTATTTATGAGAACGAATACAATTGCAATTTGGGTTTTTATTAGCATAAACCTTTTTGCACAAGATATAGTAACAACAAATTTGCAATATCCAACACAAAACGATTCTATTATAATATACTTTGACGCAACAAAAGGAAATGCCGGATTAAAGGATTTCACCGGCGATATTTATGCACATACCGGTGTTATCACAAACCTAAGCACAAGTGGTAGCGATTGGAGATATGTAATGGCTCCGTGGAATCAAAATTATACCGAGTTAAAGCTTGTACGCGATAATACAAATTTATATCACCTCGTTATCGGCAACCCAAGAAAATTTTACAGCGGCAATCATCAAAACTTGGGTACGATTCCGTCAAATGAAAACATTTTAAAACTCGCGTTTGTTTTCCGCAGCTCAAATGGAAGTAAAGAAGGAAAGGATGTCGGAGGCAAAGATATTTTCGTTCAGCTTTATGAACCGGGATTTTCTGTAGTTATTAATACACCGCAAATCAATACTACATTTGGTCACCCGGATCGTTCGCCTATTTTTATTGATGAAAACGGTACTCAAAATATTTCGATAAACACAATTGAACTCGGCACACAAACAAAATCAATTTCTCTATTTGTAAATAACAACAAAGTATCAGAGAGTTCAGCAAATTCTCTTAGTTTTGATTTTATCACTTCGAATTTTTCTGCATGGAAGAATAGTATAAAAGTTATTGCCGAAGATATTACCGGGATATTGGATACGGCAGAATTCACTATTTTCAAAAACAAAACTCCGCACGATGAACCTCTCCCAGAAGGAAACCAAATAGGGATAAATTATGATGAAAATAACAACATGACGCTTGCACTTTTTGCGCCATACAAAAAAAATATCTTCGTAATTGGTGATTTCAACGGCTGGATGGTGGACACAAATTTTTATATGAACCGACACCAAGTTACACCAGACAGTGTTATTTGGTGGTGCAGAATTCCTCAATTATTAGCTGACCCACTTCCAAACGAATATAATTATCAATTTTTAATTGACGGAGATTTAAGAATACAAGATCCATATTCGGAAAAGATTCTGGATCCATGGAACGATTCCGATCCGGAATTACAAAAGGTTTACCCCGAATTAATTTCATATCCAACTGGAAAAACAGAAGGAATTGTTTCTGTATTTCCGCTGATAAAGGAATATTTTAATTGGTCAGTACAAAACTTCATGCGTCCGCCTAAAGAAAAACTTGTTATCTATGAATTACTTTTACGCGATTTTGTTTCCACACATAGCTACAAAACTTTAATAGACACATTAAGCTATTTCAAAAAGCTGGGTGTTAACGCAATTGAATTGATGCCCATAAACGAATTTGAAGGCAACAGCAGTTGGGGTTATAACCCGATGATGTATTTTGCACCGGATAAATATTACGGCTCCAAATATCAATTACAAGAATTTATAGATGCCTGCCACCAAAACGGGATTGCAGTAATTTTGGATATTGTACTTAATCATTCTTACAGCTCAAGTCCGATGGTACAAATGTACTGGGATGAAACGAACACCCGCCCCGCCGCAAATAACCCGTGGTATAATCAAGTTTCGCCTAATCAAAGTTATTCATGGGGATATGATTTTAACCATGAAAGCAATGCAACAAAATATTTTGTTGACCGCGTAACTTCTTTCTGGTTAAACGAATATAAAGTTGACGGTTTCCGTTTCGATTTTACAAAAGGTTTTACAAACACTCCCGGCAACGGTTGGAGTTATGATAACGCCAGGATAAACATATTGAAAAGAATTGCCGATAAAATTTGGAATACCTCGCCAGATGCATATGTAATTTTCGAGCACCTGACTGAAAACTCCGAAGAAACGGAATTGGCAAATTACGGGATTATGTTATGGGGCAATCTTAATTATAATTATAACGAAGCTACAATGGGTTATCTGAATAACTCAAACTTCTCAAGTATTTCATATAAGAATAGAGGTTGGAATTTTCCAAATCTTGTTGGCTACATGGAAAGTCACGACGAAGAACGATTGATGTTCAAGAATATTCAATATGGAAATTTAAGCGGGAGTTATGATATTAAAAGTATGCCGACAGCTCTTAATAGAATAAAATTAGCTGCAGCATTTTTCTTTACAGTGCCGGGACCAAAAATGATTTGGCAGTTCGGTGAATTGGGCTACGATAAATCAATAAATTATCCATCAGGCACTGCCAACGATAGACTAACACCGAAACCAATTTTGTGGGAATACTATGCCGATGCTGACCGTAAAGAATTATTTAATGTATTTGCAGGATTAATAAGGTTAAAAAAAGCTTACCCGGTTTTTTCGAGCAGTAATTTTATATTGTCAGTTTCAGGCGCTGTTAAAACATTGGATATTTCCGATGATACCATGAGCGTTTCAATACTCGGCAATTTTGATGTTGTTGAAAGAACAGTGAACTTTTCTTCAAAATCCATAAGCAAATGGTACGAATTCTTTTCGGGTGACAGCATTAGTATTTCGGATGTTTCGACACAAATTAGTTTGCAGCCGGGTGAATACAGACTTTATTCATCAAAGAAATTACCCGCACTTGATATTATTGTCGGCGTAAAAGACGACAAGGAAAATGTTCCAACAGAATTTATGCTTATGCAGAATTACCCCAATCCTTTTAATCCTACAACCACAATAAATTATGTTGTTGCCGGCGATGCAAAGCATTCACAAAATAATTTTGTGACATTAAAAATTTACGATGTACTTGGAAAAGAAATTACAACACTTGTTAACGAATACAAAATGCCCGGCAAATACGGTATTCAATTTTCAAGCAGTAAGTTGGGACTATCAAGTGGAATATATTTTTATAGATTAACAGCCGGAAATTTTTCGCAGACAAAGAAAATGATTCTTTTGAAATAATAATTCTTTTCCTTTCGGAGGAAAAGAGACGCGATATATCGCGTCTCTACAAATTTTAATTTATTTTATAAATTTTTCTATCATATGGTTCTACAGTCATTTTTTCATTAACTAATTCAACATGTTTTTCATCCCACACATTGAATAATTTTACATCCCTGCCGATTACATTATTTAAAATTTCGGCATCAATTTCTTTTGGCGAATTATCACCATTTAGCATAACCAACATTAATTCATCTTTATTCTGCTTGGTATAGATATAAACATTATTGATTGGCGGCAGATGAATTAATTTTCCGCATGAAAGAGATTTATACTTCTTCCGCAGCGAAATTAATTTTTTGAAGAATTCATAAATGTCATTTTCATAATCTGTTCTCCCGCTATTTTCAAACGCACTCGTTGCATTACCGGGAAATCCGCCTCGAAAATCTTCGCGCAAATCACCATGATCGCTGCCGCCTACTATTCCAATCTCAGTTCCGTATAATATTTGCGGTATTCCCCGCGAGGTTAATAGATGTGTAAAAACAATTTTAACTTTATCAACATTCTTATTAGATATAAACATTGCGCGCGCTATATCATGGTTATCCGCAAACGTTAATAAATTATTTGGATTCTCATATAAATAATCTTTGGCAAGTGCATCATAAAACGAATATAATCCTGCTCTCCCATTTAAATAGTCTTCATAAGCATTTTGAAGTGCAAAATCTGTTACCACAGGGAGGTTGGAGTTATTTTTTTTGAACAGCCGCGAGTCCTTTTGAAACGGGGCAAGATAAGCGGTTTCGCCCGTCCATACTTCTCCGACAATATTAAAAGTCGGATATTCTTCAAGAATCCTTTTCGCCCATTCAGAAGTGAATTCTGGAAAAACATAAGGATAAGTATCTTCCCTAATTCCGTCGATTCCAGAAAATTCAATCCACCAAATTGTATTTTGAATAAGATAATTTTTCACAAATAAATTTCTCTGGTTCAAATCAGCCATTTCATTAACAAACCATCCTTCGGTTACATGCTTGTTTGTGATTTCCGCGCCGTGAATGTCGGTTAATATCATTTTATCGTGCCAGGCATTTAAATGATTTTCAACTGTTCCATTCAGCCAATCGTCAAACGGAGGATTTTTAACCCATTGATGATTTATAGAAATATGGTTGCTCACATGATCATAAATTATTTTAATCCCGTTTTCATGGGCTTTGTCAACAAGTAATTTATACGCTTCATTTGATCCGAGTCGTTCATCAATTTTATAGAGATCGCTCGCCGCGTAGCCGTGATAACTTATTGATGTGTTGTTCTCCAAAACCGGGGTAAGCCATAAAGATGTAACACCAAGATCGTTGAAATATGAAAGCCGTTTTATAATTCCGAGTAAATCTCCGCCGTGTCTTCCGAGCCGATCGCCTGGTTTGAAATCGTTAACTAAATTTTCCGAAATATTATTCGATGTATCACCGTCCGCAAATCGGTCGGGCATAATAAGATAAACAACATCCTCGGTACTAAATCCTTGATGTCTTTTCGGTGATTTCTCTCTTTTTAGCAACGGGTAATCAATTATTATCTTGCGTTCATCTTTTTGAAATGTGATCTGGTAATTACCGGGTTTTGCATTTTTGTTAACCGTAACATCAACAAATAAATAATTATGATTATCCGCATTACGAACTTTTGTTACTTTAAAATTTTTATTTGCGGACAATACCTTGCAGTCGTTAAGATTTTCACCATAAACCATCAATTGCAGTTTGTTTGTTTTCATACCGCTCCACCAATTTGGCGGTTCAATTTTTTCAACTAATAAATCCTGGCAAAACACGTTTGCGTACAAAAAGAATATTACTAAAACATATTTCATAATATTTTTGATGTTCACGGCATTTCCCTTCCGTTAATTTTCTTTTATAGAAAATAAACTTTTTCCGCCCGTTTTAACACAAAAAAAGTGTGTTTACTCAAATACTACTTAATTATATTACTCCTGAAAAAAAATAATTAGAGGCATTTATGAAAATCGAGCGTTCTGCAGGAGTACTCCTCCACCCGACATCACTTCCCGGTAAATTTGGAATCGGAGATTTAGGACCAAGTGCATATCACTTTATAGAATTTTTAAGTCATGCGGGACAAACTTTATGGCAGGTCTTTCCCCTCGGTCCAACGGGTTACGGCGATTCTCCATACCAATGTTTTTCTGCATTCGCAGGCAACCCGCTTTTAATTAGTCCCGAAATTCTCCTTGACGAACAATTATTATCGAATGCTGATATTGAAAACATTCCGCATAACAATCCTCATAAAATTGATTACGGTGAAGTGATAAACTACAAATACGAATTGTTCCGCAAAGCGTTTAATAATTTCCGCGGACAGGTAAAATCTTTTTCGGAAGATTACAGCGGCTTTTGCGAAGATAATAAATCATGGCTCGATGATTATACTCTTTTTATGGCGGCAAAAAATTATCACGGCGGATGCGCTTGGCCGGAATGGGAAAAATCAATTGCATTCAGAACCGATATAAAAGTCTGGGAAGAAAAATTAAAAGATGAAATTGACTATCATAAATTCCTTCAATTTATATTCAACAAACAATGGACTAATGTTCGTGCGCATGCACATAAGCGCGGAATAAAAATTATCGGCGATCTGCCGATTTTCATTGCATACGACAGCGCCGATCTTTGGGCTAACAAAGAATTATTCACAGTTAAAAAAGACGGTTCATTGGAATTTGTTGCCGGGGTTCCGCCGGACTATTTCAGCGCAACCGGACAGCTTTGGGGCAATCCTTTGTACAAATGGAAGGAAATGGAAAAAGATGATTTCAAGTGGTGGAAAAGCAGAATTAAGAATCTTATGAACATAGCTGATATTTTAAGAATAGATCACTTCAGGGGATTTGACGCTTATTGGGAAATTCCCGGCGATGCTGAAACTGCAATTAACGGCAGATGGGTTAAAGCTCCGGGTGAAAAATTTTTTAGCAGCATTAAGAAGGAATTGGGTGAATTAAATATAATTGCCGAGGATCTCGGCGTTATAACGGATTCGGTTGAAGAGCTGCGTGATAAATTTGAATTCCCCGGTATAAAAATTTTGCAGTTTGGGCTTGGCGATAAAGGCGAGAAAAAATTTCTTCCGCACAATCATATAAAAAACTGCGTGGTTCATACAGGCTCACACGATAATGAAACTACTCTCGGCTTCATTAATTCCGAAAGAGAAAAAAGATCAGGCATTTACGAATGGACACAAAAGTATCTTTACTATTACGGCGATGATATGACGTTTGAATTAATCCGAACTGCTTATGCATCGGTTGCTAATATTGTTGTAATTCCATTACAGGATATGTTGAAACTCGGCAACGATGCACGAATGAATTTTCCCGGTACACTCGGCGGTAATTGGGCATGGAGATTTTCGTGGGATCAAATTAATGAGAACCTCGCTGCTCAATACAAGGAAATGACAATTATGTATGAACGTCCGCCGTTAAAGAAAAATGAAAATGAGATTATAAAAGTAGCTGATGAATAACTACCCCCTTTCAATTCCCCTTCCTAATCTCGCCTCGCTGAAAACGCGAGTCGAAGCGGGTTAGGAGGGGGATATGGAGGAGGTAATATTAAAGGAGGTAACTATGAAATCAATTTTTATTACAACAGTATTTTTTTTATTTGCCTCGATACTTATACAAGCACAAACTACCGACAAAACCAATTCACAAATTCCATCGTGGGCAAAGGAAGCAATTTGGTATCAAATTTTCCCCGAACGTTTTAGCAACGGCGATAAATCAAACGACCCGAAACCAATCGACATGGAAGGCGCTTGGCCTTACTTTGTGCCGGAAGGATGGCAGGTTCATCCGTGGACTTCGGACTGGTACAAACTCCAGCCGTGGGAAGTTAAGACAGAGAAAGATTTTTATTGGAATGCCGGAGTCAGAAGATACGGTGGGGATTTGCAGGGTGTAATCGATAAACTGGATTACTTGAAGGAACTCGGTATCAGCGCAATTTATTTAAATCCAATATTTGAAGCGCCTTCTCTTCATAAATATGATGCCACATTCTATCATCATATAGATAATAATTTTGGTCCCGACCCCGATGGCGATGTAAAATTATGGAAAGATGAAAATCCATCGGATGCGTCAACATGGAAATGGACATCTGCAGATAAACTCTTTTTAACTCTTATTGAAGAAGCACACAAGCGCGGAATGAAAATTATTATCGACGGGGTTTTCAATCACACAGGCACTCAGTTCTGGGCGTTCAAAGATATTGTTAAGAACCAACAAAACTCCAAATACAAAGATTGGTACACAATACTAAAATGGGATGATCCGAACACTTCGGAAAATGAGTTTGATTATGCAGGCTGGTACGGTGTAAAAGATTTGCCTGAAATTCGCGAAGATGAAAACGGTTTGTTAAAAGAACCTTCGGAACATATTTATGAAATTGTAAAACGCTGGATGGATCCTAATAACGACGGCGATCCCTCGGATGGAATTGACGGCTGGCGCCTCGATGTTGCAGAACAGGTCAATCATAATTTTTGGAAAACTTTCAGAACATGGGTGAAAGATATTAATCCAGACGCATACATTGTTGGCGAAATATGGTGGGATGATTGGACAAATTATAAAATGATGGATGCATCTCCGTGGCTTAAAGGCGACCAGTTTGACGCGGTAATGAATTACCGTTTTGTAAGAGCATTGAAAAGTTTTATCATCAATAAGAAAGAACAGATTGACGCGCAGGGATTAATCGATTCGTTAAACACACTTTATGTTCAGTATCCTATGGAGAACAATTATGTTATGATGAATCTTCTAGGCAGTCACGATGTAGAGCGTATCTCATCGATGACGGTAAATCCCGATATCTGGTACGACCACAACGGCAACCCGTCATCAAATAAAGATTTTAATGTTCGTAAGCCAAACGATGAAGAAAGATTAAAGCAAAAGCTTATAACCGGGATGCAGTTTACATTATTAGGTGCACCGCAAATTTATTACGGTGATGAAGCCGGGATGTGGGGCGGCGACGACCCCGATTGCCGCAAACCAATGGTTTGGGCTGATATGAATTATGTAACGGAAACAACTCACCCATTCGGGAAAGAACGTCAACCCGATGAAGTAAAATTCGATCAGGATATTTTTAACTGGTATAAAGATTTTGTAAAAATAAGAAATGATAACAAAGTTCTTTCTCACGGCAATGTTCAATTTCAGATAGTTGATAATGAAAAAAGAATTATATGCTATAAAAGAGAATGGCAAGGAAATTCAATTGTGATGATTGTAAACAACAATTCTTCAAATAGCGAAATTAAATTTGATGCAAATAAGTTTTTAGTTGTGAAAGATAATTGGCAAGATTTATTAACGGGATTGCAGATTAAAAAACAAAGTGAAACAATTTCGCTGATGCCTTACCAGATAATGATATTAAAGTAAATTACCTGTCATCGCTTACTTGTCCGGCATTTTTTTGCATGACACGGAGTACATTAGTTCTCATTCTTTGGATGCCGGATCAAGTCCGGCATGACAATTACCAGTTGTCATTCCCACGACCCGCTCCGAATAGTTGGAGGCGAGATGCAGGAATCTATTTTTTAGGATAATGTACTATGCACAAAAGATGATTTTTTCAAATTTTCATAAACGTACATTTATTTAAAACAAAAAAAGGCGATCCTTTTGAGAACGCCTTTTTCGATTAAAACAGATTTAGTTCTTCTTAACAGTATAAGTTAGTTTAACAGGATCGAATCTAATTGTATAATTACCATCTGCTGCAAGAGACATATTAGTGTTTCCATTTGCTACTAAAGTACCATTACCGCCGTCGCCAAAATTGGTTGTCCAGGCATCGTTTGCCCTGAATTTATATTCACCCGCAATAAAGTCGGCAGTGATTTCCCACATTTTACGTTGACCGTTATAGAACATATCTACATCTGCCGACCAATCATAGGGAGGAACCGCAGATCCAATAATTCCCCAATCATCTGTTTTGGTTAATGATATTGCTAATGAATTTACATCAAAAGTAACTATATATGTACCGGCATCAACAGTTAAATTGCTGCCTTTTGCTACAAGTGTACCTGAATAGTTATTACCTGATTTTACTAATGTACCGCCCCAGTCGTTATCCCAATTTGGCAAAGGTGTAATTTTAAAATCAACTGTTGGATTAGCACCGTCAACAAAACGTATAATACTGCTGTATTGAGAATTAAATCCGTATGAATATAGTCTTCCGTTATCGGCGCCGGGAGACCAGCCCTGATAAGCACCGGGTACATATATCATAGGATAATTAATAACTGCATCATACGGTTTAAAAACTTTTGATTTTACATCGGAATAAATTGGCGCGATGGATGCAGTTACAGTTGCAGCTACTCTGTAATAAACTGTTACATCGGTTCCAATATTATAATTCCAAGATAATATCAAAGTATTTATATCGCTAACTTTTGCCGTTCCTGTTAATTTCTGAGTGGTAAAAACAGTTGCTACATTATTCGAGAAATCATTTGTCGGCGACATTTCCAACGCATAATTTGTTGATGATGCGAAACCAAAATCTGCTGCAGACCATGTGAATGTTATCAATTCATCTGCGTTAGTAACATCAAAAGCCCCTGTAAATGATAAATCTGAATTTGCCGGCTTTGCAGGATTTGAACTAATCGTTGGCTCAGTAATATCTCTTTCACAAGAGATAAATACAAGCCCAAGTACAGCTATAAATAAAGATAATTTTATTTTTTTCATTTTTGTTTTCCTTAAACTATAATACTTTTCATTTATTAATAGCCCGGGTTTTGGATTAAATTCGGATTAGCATTCAAATCGTTAGTAGGGATCGGATATAAATCCCTATGAGAACTGGTTTGAATTCCGTTTTTAACTCCGCCTTTCCATTCCCATACATAAGTTCCGTTCGTAAACTGACCGAAGCGGATTAAATCAGTTCTTCTGTGTCCTTCCCAGTATAACTCACGACCGCGTTCATCCAAAAGGAAATTTAATGTTAAATCGGAAGCGCTGATATTTCCCGAACTGTTACCGTAAGCGCGTTGTCTTAAATTATTTACATAATTAACGGCAGTTCCAATATCACCGCCGCCGCCTCTAACTACTACTTCGGCATACATCAAATAAGCATCAGCCAAACGGAACATCGGGAAATCCGTACTTACAAAAGTTGCGTGAGCGTTTGGCGCTGCTCCTCCAGTTGGGGTAACGTTTTTAAACTTTGTTACACCAATTCCATGAGTGAATGTACCAACGTTGGTAATCTCCCACTGCCAGCTTGAATTATCAAAAAAGAACATACCTCGTTTGTCACTGCCCTGGTATTGAGTTGTAGAACCAAAATCGCTTTCGCCAATATTAAACTTGGCAACAAAATCTTTTATTGTCCTAATTCCGCCCCAGCCGCCGTCAATACCCGATAAAGGCATACCGCCGCCGTTTGAAGCGTGTAGTATGAAAGTCATCCCGCCGTACTGTTGTGTATTTTGACCATCAAAAGCAATCGGGAAAATGATTTCGGGACTTGTATTATTATCGGCAGCGAATATTTGCTGATAATTATTATCAAGTGTATATCCGGCGCCAATTACTTGGTTGATGTATGTTAGCGCATCGCCATATTTTTCCGTGCCGATATATACTTTTGCATTTAGATATAACTTTGCAAGTAAAAACCATGCCGCGCCTCTATCTGCTCTCGCGTATTCATTTTGTCTTGCAGGAATAAGATCGGCTTCCATCTCTTTAAGTTCGCTTTCAATATAGTTAAAGAGTTCGGCCCTGGTAATTCTTTTTGGGAAAAAAGCACCCGGCATATCGGCTTCGGTAACAAAAGGAACATTACCATACATATCAATTGCATGCCAATAAGATAAAGCTCGCAAGAAACGAGCTTCTGCTTTAAACGCTTTCAAATCGCTAAGAAAAGCGCCGGAAGCGGAACCCATCTTGTCATTTACATTTCTAATAAATTCGTTGCAGATTGAAACTGTATAAAATATTCTTGAGTAGATCGCCGAATTAAACACATCATTAGGCGACCATGTCTGCCAATGGAAATCTTTTATTGTTGCATCATCCCAAGCCATGATTGCTTCATCGGTAGGAAGTTCTTGCAAATCCCAATATTGGCGGATGTAATTTCCAAAGTTTTCATCGATGCCGGAAATATCTGCATTACCGCCGCCGCCGCCGGTTTGCCCGCTGATAGCATAACTTGCATATAGTTTAGCAAGCGCCTGTTTAAATGCTGCCTGATCCTTAAATACATTATTCAATGTATTTACATTCGGATCTATCGGCTCTACATTCAAATCTTTCACACAAGATGAAAATAAGAATGCAGTTATAAATAATACCGGAAATAAAATTGTATATTTTTTCATTTTCATTTTCCTTCCTAAATTTTAGTAATTAAGACTAACCGACAACATGACTGTGCGTGGTCTTGGATAGATATTATTATCTATTCCGTTATCAACTTCAGGATCCAACCCGGTATAATCGGTTATTGTAAATACATTCTGTATCGATAATCCTATGCGTCCGCTAACATTGTTACCGAACATGGATGCGAAATTGTAACCAAGACTTATATAATCCATTTTAAAGAACGATGCATTCTCCAAATAAACACTTGACCAATATTGAGCTGTGGTAAAATCTGTTTTTCTAACATCGGTTAAAATATTCGATAAAAATCCGCTTTGGTTATAAACTTGTTGATAAAGGGCCCTGTTTGATGCGTTGTTATTGTAAACATAATTACCGATGCTCAATCTGCCGGAAAAGCTTAAATCAAATTCTTTATAATTTATTTTGGATGATATGCCAACTAAATAATCGGGGTCGGGCGATTCAAAATAGTATTTATTTAACTCGTTGCCGGATACGTTTCCACCTTTACCGCTTTTGTCAACGTACAACCCTTCAATCGGTTTGCCGTTTGCGTCAAGTACTTGAGTAAATAGGAAGAAAATTCTTGCAGGCATTCCAACAATATATTTTTGAACTGTATTGCCGACACCGCCGGAAATATCGCCTGTATTTACTCCCGTATAAGCCGGGTCATCAGACAAAGTCAATTTAGTTATCTCGTTTTTATTATAAGTTAGATTGGCTCCTATCTCCCACGAAAAATCTTTCTCCAATATCGGAGTAACATTCAAACCAAGTTCAACGCCTTTATTTTCCATAGAACCAACATTTGTAAGTAAAAAGTTATTGAAGTTACTTCCAACAGGTATAGGAATACTATTTAATAAATCATCGGAAGTATTTTTGTATACTTCAACAGAACCCGTTACTCTCTTATTCAGTATTGAAAAATCCAACCCGGCATTCAATGAAGTTACGGTTTCCCATTTTAGATTAGCATCGTAAGCGTCCGGGCGGAGTGTGGGATAGAATGTATTTCCAAACTGATAATAAGCGCCTGACGTGCTGCCGGTATAGGTTGGAATGTATGGATAGTAGTTGGTTCCAACATCTTGCTGACCAGTTTTACCCCAACTAAGACGAAGTTTAAGTTCATCAACCAATTCCGATTTTCCTATAAAAGATTCCTCGGTTAATTTCCATGCAACTGCAACCGCAGGGAAAAGCCCCCAGCGATTATCTTCAGAAAATCTGGAAGAACCGTCATCTCTTAGTGTTACTGTTAACAAATACCTATCTAATAATGTATAATTCAATCTTCCAAAGAATGAAATTAAGAAATATTCATTTTTATAAGGAGTTGTTTTGGCGCCTGGAACTGTTGGGTCCCATGCCCTGTTGGAATTTTCTCCTTCATTATAAAAATGCTGGTAAGAATATCCGCCCGTAACATCAACTTTGTTAAAACTAAATTCTGTTTTATAGTTTAGATACAAATCCAACAAACTATTTGTCTTTGTATGGGTATATTCTCTTATTTGAGTTTCAGGCTCTCTATATGACCAAGAAGCTAACTTATCTGTAATATCTTTTCCGTCAGTTTTGTAGTAATCATAACCAAGATTTAAAGTCACTTTCAAATCAGGCAAATAAGGAATTTTATAATCGAATTTGCCTCCGAAAATATACCGGTTTGCTTCAGATGTATTATCGCGGTATTCCAAACGGGCTACTGGATTATGAGTTGCAATATTATTTGGTGCACCGTTCAGCGGGTCGCCCGAACTGATTTCCGTCCATGCTGTATATCCGCCGTACTTTGTGTTTCCATTTTTAATTGGCTGTGTAGGATCAAATTCAACTGCAGAACCTATAGCGTCATTATTTGAGAAATTATTGTCTATCAACGAAGCCGAGGCATTCAAGTCCATTGTTAAATTTCCATCAAATAATGTTGGCGTTAGCGCAAGTGAAATGTTTTTTCTATCTAAACTATTATACTTTAAAATTCCTTCCTGATATAAATAATCTAATGAAACACGATATGGAATAGAAGCTATTGAGTGGCTTATACTTACATTGTGTTCTGTCGTGCGTGCTGGCTGGTAAATCTCATCTTGCCAATCTGTATTTGCAGTACCCAGCCTGCTAAGTGCAGCCGGAGTTAAATTATGGTTGGCAACTCTATCTGCAATCAATGCTCTAAATTCGTCACCGCTGAATACATCTAATAATTCTGCAGGTGTTGAATATGAAAAACTGCCGTTATAGTTTATTTTTATCCTATCATCTGCTTTGGCTGATACTGAGCCTCTTTTTGTTTTTATTATAATTACACCGTTAGAAGCTCTGGACCCATATATAGCTGTTGCCGAAGCGTCTTTTAGAATTGTAATTGATTCGATGTCATTAGGATTAATTGTAGAAAGAGGATTTGCCATACCGGAGATGCTCGCACTTTCCAAAGGTATGTTATCAATTACAATCAAAGGGTCGTTGCTGCCTTTAATAGAAGAACCGCCGCGGATACGAATTTTTGTATTTGCGCCTGCAGCACCGCCAAGAGAATTAGCAACAACTCCAGGGGCTTTGCCGATTAGTAATTCTTGAGGAGATGTAATTGTTCCTTTACTGAAATCTTTTGCCGAAATAGCAGTAACAGAGCCTGTAGCATCGGCTTTTCTAACTTCTCCATATCCGATTCCCACAACAACAACATCTGAAATTTGAGTAATATCTACTTTTAACTGAATGTTTAGATACGTTTCATCAGATACAGTAACTTCCTCTTTTAAAAAACCTATATAAGATATTACAAGCACGGCGCCTTTTTGTACTCTTAACCTGAATTCTCCATTAATATCTGTTGCGGCGCCGTTTGATGTTCCTTTCTCAATAATATTTGCTGCAATTAAAGGAGTGCCGTCGTCGGCGTTTGTAACTTTTCCTCGTATAAGTATTTCCTGTGCAAATAAGGATGAACTTACTTGCATAATTAATAAAAGAAAAACAAACACGGATTTTTTAAGTACCGCGTTGTAATATTGTTTTTCAGATTCCGCGGATACAATACGAGTTCCACTTAGCATTAAACTTAATTGGTTCCTTATGCCTCCGTAAAGACCGGCCAAAAAGTTTAGTTGTTTAGGTTTTGTCATACTTCCCCTCGTGCATTTTTTATGATGAAATTAGTTAATTGAAATAACAAAACTTCTTTGTTAATTGTTCTTTTTCGGAAAATGATTGATTTATAAAAAACATCGGTAGAAGCGAAATTGGAATGCCGGCACCAAAAGACTTTTTGATCCTTGCCGGAAAAATATTTTTGAATAAAAAACAGCGAAGTTGTAATATCAATATTATGGTAAAAGATATTACTTCTATTAAAAATTAAGGTGCTGATGATAGAATAAATTATTAATCTATAGGTTATGTCTAAAGGTAGCGCTAACTGTCCGGTTTTTATTATTTGGCTGTTAAAAATTTGTGGCGGGAAAGTAACATAGAAAACAGTTTTTAGCTGTATTTTCATTTTACTCGTTACAAAACATTAATATTCTTCATTATTAAAGAATATTGTCTTGCTCAACAAAATCAATGTGCAGTTTCTTTTGACGCTAACAATATAATAAAGCCCATTATTAAAAATCAAATTATAAATGATGTATTCTCTTTGCAAAACAAATAAGTTTTTTGTTAGATGCCCTACAACCTACCAACTGAATTTCAAATTCAGTATGTTATAAAAAGATTTTTTTCAAAATGAAATTATTAATTACCGATATAAATAGTATTTAATTAAAATCGGTTTTCTATTATATTAATAAAAAAATACCGGGAAAAATGAGTGCTAAACAAATAACACTAAACGACATCGCTAGCAAATTGGGTCTCTCTATAATTTCGATTTCAAAAGCATTAAGAGATCACCCGGACATTTCAAAAAAGACAACCGAATTGGTAAAGAAAACAGCAATGGAGTTGGGTTATACGCCGAATTATATGGCAAGAACTTTGGCGTCAAATAAATCAAACACTATCGGCGTTGTGCTTCCCAAAATAGATCACCATTTCTTCAGTTCTATTATGGATCATATTTATACTTATATCGGTTCTAAAAATTATTCTGTTTTTCTAACGGTATCGCAGGAGAACGCAGGAACTCAAAAGCAGCAAATTCAAAATCTTCTTTCTATGAGAGTTGACGGAATAATAATTTCAATCACACAGGATACCAATGATTTTGAAATTTTCGAGACAACAAAGAAAAAAGTACCGTTAGTTTTTATGGATAGAATACCCGGCATGCGCGAATGCAACACTGTTACAGTTGATGATAAAGGCGGCGCATATAAAGCAACAGATCATGCAATTAAACTCGGCTACAGGAAAATTGCTCACTTTGCCGGTTATAGTAAAATTAATATAGGCAGCGAAAGAATTTTGGGCTTTAAACAAGCAATGAACGATAACGGAGTTGAAATAAACAATGATTGGATTATTGAAGGAGATTATAGTAAAAAAAGCGGTTACGATTCTTTAATGAAATTATATAACGAAAAAAATTTACCTGACTTTATTTTAGCTGTCACTTATCCCGTTGCCATCGGAATTTATTTAGCAGCTAAGGAAGTAGGACTTAGAATACCGGAAGATATTGATTTGATCTGTTTTGGAAATGCCGAAGTGCAGGAATTGCTTTTGCCGCCTTTAAGCTGCATTGATCAATCAACTAAAAAACTTGCGGAAAAATCGGTCGATATTTTGATAGATAATATTACAAAAGAAGAGAGGGTTAGTTATCAAAACATTGTTATAGATACGGAATTGATATTGCGTAACACGTGCATAAGATGTAACCGTAAATAAAATTTTATATACGAAATTTTACTTATTATGATCCGGCTCAATCACCATGATAATCTGTTTATAACAATTTGATATTATTTTTTTTGCATTCTTCAATAATTTGATCCGGCCATACGCTTGATTGTACTTCTCCAATATGAACTTTTCGCAAGAAGTACATACATAAACGCGATTGTCCAATTCCCCCGCCGATTGACAAAGGCATTTCATCATTCAACAACATTTTATGCCACATTAATTCTGTTCTTTCTAAACAACCTTTTATTTTAAGTTGTTCAATCAAAGCAGTTTTATCAACTCGGATTCCCATTGAAGATAATTCCAACGCTTTTCCCAAAACATTATTCCAAATAAATATATCACCATTCAAGCCTTTGCGGCCATTTATGTCGGTAAAGCTCCAATTATCATAATCGGGCGCACGCAAATCGTGTATTGAACCATTCGACAATTCTCCTCCGATACCGATAATAAAAGCAGCTTTTTTCTCCGCTAAAAATCTATTCTCTCTTTCGCGCGGTGTAAGTTTAGGATAAACATCTAATAATTCTTGAGTGTGAACGAATGTAATTTCTTCCGGGAGTTCCGGTTTAATAAATGAGAATCTTTCGCAAACATAGTGCTCCGTTCTTTTCAGAATTGAATAAATTTTCTTCACAATATATTCAAGGAAATCTCTGTTCATATTTTCTTGTTTTATAACTCTCTCCCAATCCCATTGATCAACATAAAGTGAATGAGTATTATCGAGTGATTCTTCGTCGGGTCTAATAGCATTCATATCCGTATATAAACCATAGCCCGGTTCGAAAGACAATTTACCGAGCATCATTCTTTTCCACTTTGCGAGGGATTGAACAATTTCCAGTTTGTTTCCATCAAGAGCTTTTGAATGAAACGATACCGGTTTTTCCGTTCCGCTCAAATCATCATTGATACCCGTATTAGCCGGTACAAATAGCGGCGCTGTAACTCGACTAAGATTTAGCTCTGTTGCAAGATTAAGTTCGAAAAAATCCTTAATCATTTTGATGGCAATTTCAGTTTCTTTCGGTTCCAGCAATGATTTTCCGCCAACCGGATAGGTAATTAGATTTTCCATTATAATTCCTTTTATGTAATGAACCGCATTACAAATATATTACATGCAATCATGCTATGGAAAAGTTGTTTGTACAATTCATTGTAATGAAGTATTGATAAAACTAAAATTTCATATTATAAATTCACGAACCTAATAAAAACCCCGGTACAACGTGTCCGGGGCATTAAAATGTATAACTCGTATAATTATAAAATTATTTTAGAAGTATCATTTTTCTTGAGAATGAGTAATTTCCACTTGTAAGTGTATAGATGTAAACACCGCTTGCTAAGCCGTAAGCATTAAATGTAACCTTATAATTAGCAGCGTTTTGATAATCATTTACAAGCGTTGCAACTTCTTCGCCCGTTGCATTATATACTTTTAATGAAACGAATCCGGTTTTAGGCAAAGAATAAGTTATTACAGTAGCAGGATTAAACGGATTGGGATAATTTTGAGATAATTGGAACGTAACCGGAATTTCATTTTCTTCTTCAACATCTGTTAAATTCAGCACTTTAAGAAGTTCTATTCCTTCGCCAGCACCCAAATCCCGCGAATACTTTTTATCTATTTCATTATTCCAGTGTTCATGAACTCCCAGACTTGCAAGAGGATTGCCGCTATTATCCGGATCGTATGTGATTCCTTCTGCCCACTGTGATGGATCGGCTGCTTGATGCAGATAATCATCGGCAGCGGGTTTTTGAGCATACGTACCGGCGCCATCCTGAATTGTTCTTTCGGCAGTGAATTCCGTTCTTAAGAAATCATAGCCGACAGATTCAATCGCCACAGGATCAAGCGATGCAAATACAGACGACATCCAATCGTTGTTAAACGGCTGCATAGAAAATTTTTTCGGGAAACTGATTTCCTGATCGGCCGGCCATAAAGCATCCATCAAATAAAAAAGTGTTTTACCGCCAAGATATTTGCTGCCCATTAAATCCACCTGCACCCTGTACATGCCGTATTCTCTTCTGCTGTTATGTTCTATTTCAATAGGATCAACTAAACCGTTGTGAAGATGCGAAGCATCTGCCCGTGTATTCGTTCCAAAATGATTTTTCGCAAACATTGTCATCCCGGCTCGTTTATGTCCTTTCAACATTGGTATGTTAAGAATATACTCGGCTTCTTCAAATGCCGCGAACAAATTATCGCTTGTAACCACATCTCCGCCCGGTCTATTAATATCCCATACGTTTTCACGTAATATCGTTCCTTTATCCGAATAGAAGATTTTTGCAGTGGTACCGGCAACAAGTTTCTCCCTTCCCAAGCTTGTATAATTATCATGACTAACGTAATGAACATTGGGGAATTCACTATGCCACATATCATACGAATGTTTGTAAGTATTTCTCATAGGGTCGCCGACGTAAATATCGCTTTGAGCGACACCAACAATATTTACCAACTGTCTAAGTACGGAAAGAATAATCTGCGGGGAAGTTTCCGAAATGCCGTATGAGCCGTTTGCAACAACAGAAAGATCTTGTGAACTAAAATTTCCGCCCCAGCCGCTTACGTTATTATATTTAATAAATATTTTCTCGCCTGATTTGTAATCAATACTTCCTTTGCCTCTTTTATTATTATGATATTGGAATATAGCATCCCAAGCTTCTTTATCTGAAGTTTTTCCGGTTAGGTTATGTATTGCTTTACTCACCATTCCGTCAATCACTTCCTGATCGTTATTTTCAGGCATCCACCATGCTTTACCAACTTCTCTTGGATTGCAATTTTCATTTGTGGCTTCGGGATCATAAACCCAAACTACTCTTCCTGGAAAAATCCCCTGAGCATTGCCAACAGGACTTATAGCAACATGAGATGATTTCTGAAGCGGATTACCGGGATCGCCTAAATTTTCTGTTGTATTACTGGAATCGCTGAAACCGAAAATAGCGAGACCAATAAAAAGATAATGGGGTGACAGAAATATTCTCTTTTTGGTTTTAATATATGCAATGGAAGCAACAAACATCGATGCCATATAAACCAAAAATCCCGTAGCAACCGGTGTAGCTGCTTTTACGCATGGATATTCTGCCCTGCTCGGCTTAGGAATCACACGAAACAATACCCAAGCTAATGCTGCTAAGCCAACAATGGGAAATAATAATTTGTAAAAACCGTTAGGTAAAACTATCTTTTTTACTCTGCCTGTTTTAGGACATACTTTCACAAATTTCTGAAAAAATGAATTCATTTTTGATTCCTCGTACTTTAATCGCAATATGTGTTAAACAATTTAAGAAATTTTATTTTCTTACTTCTACTTTTATTTGTGGAAAAGAATGTTCCGGGAATGGTTATGATATTTTATTGCCTTCTGTTTTTACTTCTTTTACCAACAGCAAGCAGAGATTTGGGATCGTATAAATTTCCGTAAAGAGTATTGAAACTTACGGTATCCGGCAGTTCCATTCCCCTGCCGTTGAATTCAATCGGTTCCATAAATACCCCGTAAATTTGGGGACAGATTTCGCTTATCGTTCTGTCCACATCAATCTTAATTTTCGCAGTCTATGCAAATAATGATATCGAAATAGTAATGAACAAAATAAAAATTAGTTTTTCATGATATTTCTAATCCTTGTTGGTAATTTGCTATTTATTAGATATTCTCTTTTCTATTATTTTAGAATAAACATCATTCTGCCCGCACTTTATAATTGATATAGAATATTCACTTATCATTTGCCTTGGATTTTATTCACATGGTTATTTATTCAAAACTTATCCAATCTATTTCAACATGCTTTTTATCTTTTAATGAAATAACAAGATTATTAACGCCCGATTTTAATCCCGACAAAGATGCTTTAACATTTTTCCATTCACTACTTTTAGGAATTTCTATTTGACCAATTATCGGTCCTTCGGAATCATTTAATCTTATTTCTAAAACTCCCCCGGTTTCAGATGACGCTCTTACATTAACTGTATTAAATTTTTTATTTCCGAAATCGACACTGTTGTACTGAACCCAAGCATTTTTATCATTGAGTATAGTTTTCCAGCCATCAAATCGATTAAGAGTGTCAAGGAAATCTACCGATGAACCAATACTGCTCTTTAGACTATATCTATCCATCTGGATTTTATCTGAAGCGTTAGTTAATCCTACTCCGCGTAAAGTTGGTATAACTTTCTTAATTGTGCCGTCGTCATTAAAAAACAAACTGTCGATTCTTGCAGATCTATTTTTATCAAAGTTAGGCGATAAATCGTTATGATGATAAAAAAGGTACCATTGATTATTAAACTCAATTACCGAATGGTGATTAGTCCAGCATCCGGTAGGCGATTCATCCATTATTACACCAGCCATCGTAAAAGGACCCAGCGGGTTATTGCCAATTGCATATTCAAGCCGCTCGGTCTTATTCTCAACATGTGGAAAAGTTAAATAATAAATACCATTTCTCTCGAAAACGTACGGACCTTCTTTAAGTCCTTTGTCCGGCAGATTAGCAATTATCACAGGCTCGGATTCAAGTTCGATCATGTTCTCTTTTAGTTTTGCAACGAAAATATTTCTTGCCGACCAATACAAATATGCCTGTCCATCTTTATCAATAAGCACATTTGGGTCAATGCCGCGTACACCTTTAATTGGTTCGGGCTGCGGTACAAATGGCCCGTAAGGTTTATCCGATACTGCAACGCCGATAGAAAATCCTCTCCCTTTTGTTGTATCCTTAATCGGTGCAGGGAAATAAAAATAATATTTGCCGTTTTTGTAAATGCAATCGGGAGCCCACAAACTATAAGCTGTTGGATTTGCCCATGGTATTTGTGTTTGATCTAAAATAACGCCGTGATCTGTCCAGTCGGTTAGATCGGAAGATGAAAACACATGATAATCTTCCATGCAAAACCAATCAGGGCGTGTTTTTCCTTCCACGGGCGGAATATCATGTGATGGATAAAGATAAACTTTTCCATCAAAAACTCTCGCCGAAGGATCCGCAGTAAATTGATTTCTAATTATTGGATTTTGTGCAAATGTATTGTTAATTATTAAAAACGCTATGAGACCGATAATCGATTTATATAGTTTGAAAGTTTTCATTTGCCAATTTCCGATTTTGTGTTTTAATCCATTTTTTATTAGCAGACAATTGACCCACGAAATAATCCGTGGGTCAATTGTAAAGTTATATAATCATAACCGTTTCAAGCCAACCTGCCGGTGGGCAGGGTTAATTGATTAATTCGTACGACGGTTTATTTATTTATAATCTCGCTTACTGCATTTGAAAGAAATATATATTCCGCGCAGCCGCCGATGGTAACTTCATTTTCGCCCCACAAGAACGGCCAGTCATCTTTATTTTCAAGAAAGTCCGGTTTCAACAACATTACTCCCGGAACAACACCTCCGGCAATTGTAGTGAAATCAGCTCTATTATTTCCATAAGCAACTTTCTTTGAGCGGGTTCCTACTGCGTTTACAAATGAGATGTTAGAATAAGGATGACATCCGAAAACATAATTTAATCCTCTCAAAATGTATTCTTTATCCATGATCTCGGGGAATATTTTATGAACATAGTAATTTGTTATAGCCGAGTTAATAACGCTGCCGCTGCCGCCCCAGCCGCCGCCGGATATCGGCAAGCCATAAGGATTTTTCTTGTCAATTTCGTCAATTGAATTTTTATACTTAACAATATAGTCTTTCAGTTTCGCTTTATATTCAGCATCCATATACTCAACAGCTTTCAACGCTGGATTTAGCATTCTGCTTGAAAAAAACATTTGTCCAAAATCGTGCCCATTATTTGGTTGTTCAAGTAATGTCCATATTTTTTCCAGGAATCTCTCTGCATATTTCTTGTCTTTCGTAGTTATAAATAATTGAAGTGCAGCATCTATGTCGGCACCTCTGCCCCACATTCTCATCATAGGATTAGCGTCATTGCTTGGCTTTTTCATTAACTCATCAGCTTCCTCCATTAGTCTTTTAGCACTAGCCAAAGCTCTGTTTGCAAGGTCATCATTAAAACCTTTCAAAGCACGACTTGCCGCAGCCAATGAAGCAGCAGTACCATAATCTAAAAACGGCATTCTTGTAGTAAATGCCCAGCGATCATCCATCGTTCCGCTTGATATACCGTCCGTTTCATATGGTTTAAGATTAGGATTATAAAGCAGATTATCAGTTTCTGTCATTGCATCTCCAAGATGATGATACTGATGTAAATTCGGAACAATAATTCCCTGTACAGGATGACCAATATTTTCGCACTGTGCTACCAGGTTTAATGTGCCGTGTTCAATCTGCTGCAAAAGGTCAGGCTTACCGTCGGGGCGGTGAATGTCAACATAGCGCGTTTTCTGATCGATATATGTTTGGTCTCTTTCAACTTTGAAGTTTTCCCAAGCATCTACAAAACCGGAAATAACACCATTATGCGAGCCGGTTTGAATGTCAAAATCGCCTGCATCGAACCAGCCGCCAACAGCCATATTCGGAATACGCTCCAACGGTTTGTATTTTGTATCAGTAGTATTGCCCATCTTATATCCATCAAAAAACTGGATATTTAGAGGGGCTTGGAGACAATCGTCAAGAAAAGGAGCGCCATGCCAAATTCGGTACGCCTCGTTAACCTGCATGTGGTCCATTTGTACCGGGAACCAAACATCTAACGTCGGGTGCCATACTTCATCATATACATTTTTATTTATTCTGAATGTATTTGTTTTTTCGCTGCCGTACTGGATATAATAAACACCGGGTTCTTTTACAGAACTGAAATCAAACTTCACATAATTATAGCGCAAATATTTTCCCCATTCCTTTACTTCGCCTTTAAATTTTTCAACAAACTTTCCTTCATTTGTTACTTGAAAAAGTGAAGCTGTTTTCAGAACCGTATCATTCATATCCAATTCAATAACTGCAACTTTTTGCTGATCGGGTACATAGCCAACTTGTGAGAATCCAATATTGGGTTTTCTAATCCATCCTGAAACAGCATTGGGTTCCAGGTACCATGTCAATACTTTTCCTGTTTTGTTTGCCGGGAGTAAACTGCGAAGAATAAACCATCCGTTTTGGGCAAGGTTGCGCCCGTCAAAGAGCATCAAATCTGCATCCAACGCTTCGACTTTAATAAAGTGTTCAGGGTTCTCCGGCGCCAATACAATTGTTTTTCCAGTTGCCAACGGAAGGGGAACAATAAATTCACCTCGTCCTCTATCATCAAATGTTGTATGATCTGCAAACTGGGCTATCTTTTTACTTACCGGTTCAATTTTAGTATTGCTCGAAGGATATCTTGGGAAATTTGCAGGTACCCCATCAATCATATACATCTTCTCGAAGTAAGTCGAAGGTAAAAATTCCAGGTTAAAACCTGCATGCCCAGCAAGTTTTTCGGGGACAGGCTTATCGAGATAGACACTGATTAACACACCATTATCTTTTGCTGTAACATTAATCCTCGAATTAAAATCATAATTCTCGTAGCGTAACACTACATTTATGCTATTATTTTTTTTATCAATTTTCCGATCAACAACCGATGGAACCAAATCCCATTGTTCAGGTGTATTTTGCAATCTTATTGCTCCGCCTGTCGAAGTCCTTATACCGTGATGAATAATTTCAATCCCAGCTGTCTTTTCATCAAAGAACATACCGTTATACTGGTTACTAAAAACAAGTACATTAGCGCCTTGAGTTTCAAAATATTCCTGATCATTCAATTTCAGTTTTTGTCCAAATGAATTGTTGACAAGTAAAAATAACGCTGCGATTATAATAACAGCTGCCGAAGTTTTACTAAAATTTTTTTTGATTACTTCATTATGAAACTTTGTTGTTCTTAACATGTTGAGGTTTTGATAATGTTTCTGCATTATTCCCCCTTTTTGGCTGTTAGTTTAATTGTTTTGTTAGATTCAAAAAAAATATTTGTCACCATCTTTATCATAGTTATTTAATATCCTATTTTTTTTATAATGTTGTTCTTTTTCATAAATCATAAAAAATTGTTCATATAAATTTTTCGTATAGTTAATTATGAATGTGGTTTCGTTTTTTTATCAACCTCCCGGTTAATTTTTTTCTGTAATTTTATTATTGATGTAGAAATAATCAAAATCAACATAACCGCCGGGTGTTTTAGTTGCGTAATTAAACAACCCGAAACGATATCCCATAAAATGCGGCAGAGTATATTCCATATTTAATTGTGAACCGATCGGCTTCCACGATTTACCATCAAAACTATAATAGAAATATGCTTTGTCTTTACGTTCATTAAAATCACATTCAGCTTTCAAATAGATTATATTTTGTGTCAGCGGAACTCTCTCTACTTCAACGGGTTTCCCCGAATCAGCATTAATCATTACAATCGATTTTGAATCGCCGCTGAACTTTACACCTACCCACCCGTATTTTTTTTGTAAAAGTAGAAGACCTGCAATGTCACCTTCTTTCATATTTGAAATATCTATAGATGTTGAGCCGGAACATTCAGGCCCAATTGTCCGCTGTGTAAGAGTATTTTTTGCAGATAATACAGTTGTGTCAACACGTCCCGTTCTAAGTCTAAGATATCCGCTGCGTTGAGTAACTGACCATAGATTATTATCCGGGTTATGATTCCACTGCCAAACCAATGAAAGGGCCGGTTCTCCATGCGATCGGTTAAAATCGTCGGACGCAACTATACCAGGTATTAATCCTTTGCCTGCAGGCAGATTTAAAGTCATAGGAACCTTGCCGTCAATACCCAAAACAGGCCAGCCATCTTCCCATTTTACCGGAACAAGAAAAGGAATACGTCCAACAGAACCGTGATCTTGGAATAAATAAGCAAACCATTCTCCATCGGGAGTATTAATCAATCCGCCTTGAGCCACACCTTGATCCTGCAGTGCAACCCTGCCCTCATAAGTACCTGTAATTTTATCGGATCTGTGAACAACAACGGTACGCATTCCGCCTCTAGGCCAGGTAATATTAAACAAATAATATTTGCCGTTAACTTTAAACAGTTGCGAACCCTCCGCCGGAAGTCCTATGTTAGTACCGGAAGGAGCACTTGCGTTTTCAATAAGTACACGTTCCGTTCCTTCTTTAATTCCCGTAAGGTCTTCCTTAAGTTCAACCATCCGTAATTTACCGGCGTCCCATATCATATAGATGCTGCCGTCGTCATCGAAAAAAATTGTATGATCATGATAAGCAGGTTCAAACGATATTTTTTCCCACGGGCCCTTTTCGATATTCTTTGTGGAATAGATATAAGTTTTTCCGGTTGTTTGCGCAAAAGTGCTTACATAAAATGTTCCTTTATGATAACGTATGCAGCTTGCCCACGATCCTCTACCGTAAGAACTTTTGCCGTTGTTCAAATTCAGTTCATCAACTTCATCGAGTATATCGTACACGTAATTAACCAATTGCCAGTTTACCAGATCTTTGGATTTCATGATAGGTACACCCGGACTCATATGCATTGTTGTGCTGCTCATATAGTAAGTATCGCCTACACGAACAATCGACAGATCGGGCACGTCCGCATAAATTATAGGATTTACAGCACTATTTGACTGGGCAAGTATCGATATTTGCAAAAACATTAAGACAAAGGTTGTGAAGATGAGATATTTGCATTTCATAAATTTTACTCCTTATCGGTAAACACGCTTTTTCCCGATTAACAAAGTCACCCGTAAAAATTTATAATGATCCGTTTAATTCAACAGTAATTTAGACATTAATTAAACCATCATTTGTAAATTTTTGTAAACGAACACTTCATAACCTATTTCCTAATCATTTGCGATAAGTAAAATATCAGGATATTCTGCTTTCACTTCATTTTATTGTTCCATGTATAATTTTGGTAGAACATATTTAGTGAAGACAGTTAAATCAAGTTGGGCCCTGTAGCTTTAATGAAAACGCCATGGAAATAAAACCTATTCCAATCAGCGGCTTCATTTTGAATTGCATTTAGGTATGAATGAAAACTAGCACAAGGTTTAGACAGCAAACTCCATTTGAAGTTTTTTCCGTAATTCAAGTAATTATAATTTGGTTTATTAAAAACCCTACCGCACCCAAACAGGTTTTAACTCTCTAGTTTCTTCATTCAAGTCAACTTCAATATCCGTATACTTATCTGAGCAAAAGAAAAAATCCAAATTTTACCCAACGTATTTAATTACAATATTTGTGATGTAATTTTTACTGAATATTTTTCTTTTCAACTTTCCAGCCGGGCATTTGAGATACACCGCAATTTTCGCCTACAAACATTTTGGACGCTTCGTCGTTACCTTTCAATTGCCATTTTAACCATGCTGTTGCTACAATTGCAAAATCGCCGCCGTGTGGTTTACCGTATGTTCCGCCGTGCCCAACATTCAAATTAGCTGCAAAAACCGGTACATGGTTGATACGTTTAAAATCATCCATTCCATTGTTATAAGCTATATCCGACTCCCCACCTAATATATAAATTGCGGACGCATGAAGCTTTTCGAGATGATCTTTTTTAAGCGCAGGCATTCCGGGCATTCCGCTTCCGGGATTTCCCAAAATCCCGCTGTTGCAAATCATCGCTGTTGTTACACGAGGATCGGGAGCCGCCTCCAATGTTTGCAAACCGCCGCACGACATACCACTGACCGCAATTTTCGTTACATCGAGCTTATTATAGTATTGACTTGCTTTGTCGTTGTTTTGAGCAATTGCCCAATCTATTGCGTCAATCATCTGCTTGGATGTTGATCTGCCGTAATCGCGGCGCCCATCTTCGGGCATAATTCCTATTGCTACTACAAGAAAACCGTGTGAGGCAATCTCTGATAAAAAGTTTACATGTTCCCACGGAGAATTGGCGCATGCACCGTTTCCCCAAGCTACTATCGGCAACTTGTTATCTTTTCCAAATGCAGTTAAATTTTTCGGCCTGAATATGGTATGAGTTGGCAGCGAACTATCGGTAACCATCAAAGCGCTATATGGTCCCGTTCCCCCGTCTTCAACAATTCTTGATGCCGTCTCCGCTGATGCACTTTGAGCTTTTATCAAATTGGATGAATTAAAACCAATGCTTCCGCTTAATATTAAAATTAACATGCTTACTGTTAAGAATAAAAAATGTTTTTTAATACCTGTCATATTTCCTCTTCCAATTATTTACTTATAAAAAAAATTAAAACTAAAGACAATTTAACTATCACTACTAAACCCGGGTGCATTACTTAAATAAAATATCAAAGAATGAACTATGAATAACATAACACTTTTCAGCCGGATAATACAATAAGAAATTTATTTTCCGGTTATTAAAATATTGGTAAATAAGGAACAGCAATTAAACTTACAGTTGACCGCACACCACAATCGATCTATATTCCAAATTATGAATTTCCAACAAGCCTAATCACGCTGGTAATGATTAGTTTAAAATGCATCAATTCAACCCAATTTATTTTTCAAACTATTTTGCAATAGTTTTTTTATTTTGAAAAACCGTGTTATATCTATCAATTGTTTTTTAAATTAAAAATGGATGCTATATGAAAAAATTAATTTCTTCACTTATGTTATGTATGTTGTTAGTAGTGATCTCCTGCAAAGGTAACGAGTCAAATCCCATCTTGACTATTGAAGGCGGCAAAGTAATTGGTGTTGAAACACCTACAAAGGGAGTTGTTTCTTATAAAGGGATTCCATTTGCGGCGGCGCCATTGGGAGAATTACGCTGGAAAGAGCCGCAGGCTGTTTTACCCTGGGAAGGTGTGAAAACTGCAGACAAATACGGCGCTGCGGCAATGCAAGTAACCTGGGATCCGGAAAGCTTTTATGGCAAGGAATGGCGAGCAAGCGGTTCAGTTCCGTTCAGCGAAGATTGTCTTTATTTGAATGTCTGGACACCTGCCGCAGGTCAGAATAATAAAAAACTTCCCGTTGCTATGTGGATACACGGCGGCGGTTACCGTGAAGGTTTTGCATTCGAACCGGAAATGGACGGCGGTGAAGAATGGGCTTCGCGGGGAGTAATTTTAGTAACTGTTACATATCGATTAGGTGTAATCGGTTTCTTTTCGCACCCGCTATTATCTGCTGAAAGTCCCCATGGAGTTTCCGGCAACTACGGTTTATTAGATCAGGTTGCTGCTCTTAAATGGATTCGCAATAATATCGAACAATTCGGCGGAGACCCAAATAACATAACCGTATTCGGTCAAAGTGCAGGTGCAGGAAGTATTCAATCGTTATGTGCTTCCCCGTTATCAAAAAAACTGATAAGCCGTGCAATAAGCATGAGCGGAGGAGGTTTAAGCAACTTAAGACCAGGGATAAAACTTGATACCGCACAAATTGTAAATAAGAAAATGATGGACTCTTTCAACAAAACTACTTTAAATGAAATGCGCTCTCTTTCTTTCGATGAGCTTCTGCAAATATCAAAAGATTACTCGGCTGCAACAAAACAACGCATCTTCTGGGGACCTGTAATCGACAATTATTTATTGGACGGTACTTTCAGCGATGAAGCTGTTGCCGGTAAAATTGCCGACATTCCTTATATTTTTGGTTACACAGCAAACGACTTGGCAGACATGACACAGGCCGTTAAAGATTTCTGTGCCTTGCGTGCTGAGAAAAGCAGCAAACCGGCCTATGCTTATTTATTTGCACGCCAACTACCGGGAGATAGTAGCGGGGCATTTCACTCTGCCGATTTATGGTATGTGTTCCATTCATATTCGCACAGTTGGCGACCTTTCACCGAAGGTGATAAAGAATTGAGCGATAAAATAGTTGATTACTGGACTAACTTTGCGAAATATGGTAATCCAAACGGTTCAGAAAGCGGTGTATGGACACCTTATTCCTCACAGAATCCAAAATTCATGATTCTTGATGTAAATGAAAATAAAGCATCCTGTACAATGACCGATAAACCCGAATACAAGGGCAATTCATTCAGCAAATAAAAAATGGAAAAGCCTGGAATAGAAATTTCAGGCTTTTTTCTTTCCTATTAATAAAATAATATGTTTTCATACTCATACAATACAAGCTTACATACATTGTTCTTTTTCTGCAGTCTTGTATGTGCCTATCATGCTTACTATATGCACTTGCTGAAACTGTTTTCCCAAATATTTTTAAACAGCATGGATTCTCGAATTAATATATTATTTATCACAGGTTTCTTCACACATTCTTACCTTAAAAAACAAATAACAATCATGAAACTAATACCGTACTTTAATCTTCATAGCTCCCGGTATTTCTTTTTCGGAGGCAATAACGGCATATCCTCCGCCGCAGCCGGAAGTAATTGCACCGGGATAATTTAATAGATATTCATTTTCAATTTTCTTCATCAAATTATCCGGGATAGTTAAAGGCAATATCTTTTTCCATGCGTAAAAAGTTTTGGTCATTGCCTTACCTAAACCGGCTACATCCTTTTTAGTAATGCTTTGCCAGCATTCTTCACCGGCGTAGCCAAGTTCCTTAATATTTTCTTTCGTAAGATATTTTTCTTTGATCGGATCGTATCCGATTGGACGAGGTTCAAGCGGAATGAGATGAAGTACTTTTGAAAGCCAGTCGCATATTTCTTTATCAACCGTTGAATTAATTTGTTCGGGCCAGTAATTCCCCGAATAAAACAAACGACTTACTCCCGGGTTTAATAGACCAATATGATCTTGCGAACCTGAAATATATTTTGAACCGGGAGGATTTTCAGCGCCGAATAAGTACTTGGCGTTTTTTATCGGATCGCCCGCCGGGTATTGATTTCCCCAAATGTCGATTGCAACTTTTCTTGAACTTGTCGCCATCCCCGAACGATCGTTAAAATCAATTGTAGGCCATAGTTGGGCAACAACAACACTGCCGGGATAAACTTCCGAAACCCACGGTTGATCCATCCAGCCGCCTGCGATACATATTCTGTACGGGAAACGAAGTTCTCGTTTTGTTGATGAGCTCGCACGCGCCGGCAATCCTTCTTCCGGTACGCGTTCAAGCACTTTATATTCTATCCCAAACTTTTTGCACAGCAATTCTTTTTCGGGAGTATGTCCGTCGAAGTTCACAATAAAAATATCCGGTTTGATCCTTTCAATATCGGGTTCAAAGTCCAGCATCCCCGATCCGGCGGCTACAAACGCTTCCTTCACATACCGTATTGAATTTACCATGAACACTCTTTCTTCTTGGGAAAAGTAAGGCGCTTTTCCTTTTAGGGAAAGAATATTCCTATCAGATCCCACGGCAACATAAAGATCGCCATTCCGAGCTGCAGTTTTAAAAAATGCAACATGACCGCCATGTAACAAATCATAGCATCCGCTAACTAAAACTTTTTTATGATCCATTTATTCTCTGCGCGTTTAATATTTGTTAAATACAACATCTTTACTATCTTTTCCTTTATTCTCAACCATTTGTTCTTTTATCCATTCATACGTTTTTATCAATCCTTCTTTCAAAGGAATGGAGGGTTCCCATCCCAAATATGATTTAATCAAAGTATTGTCGCTGTTTCTCCCTCTTACACCTTTAGGGGCATCTGCATCATATTTTCTTTCGAGCTTATGTTTGGCAATTTCTTCAACATAATCTACAAGTTGATTGATTGAAACCATTTCCGCACTTCCGAGATTTATCGGCTCTTGAATATTGCTGTACATAATATCAAGTACTCCTTTAACACAATCGTCTATATACATAAAACTTCTTGTTTGATGACCGTCGCCCCAAATTACAATTTCTTTCTTTCCGTATAATTTTCCTTCAATAACTTTTCTACAAATTGCAGCAGGGGCTTTTTCACGTCCGCCGTCGTATGTTCCAAATGGACCATAAACATTATGGAAACGTGCAACACGTGTTATCAAGCCGAAATCTTCGGTAAAATGCCTGCACATTCTCTCGCTGAAAAGTTTTTCCCATCCGTAACCGTCTTCTGCGAGAGCCGGGTACGCATCAGCTTCTTTCAATCCCGGATTGTTTGGATCTGTTTGTTTCTCGCCGTTATATACGCAAGCCGAAGAAGCATAAAAATATCTTTGTAAACCGAGATCGCGGGCTGCCATCAAAAGATGGGTGTTGATAAGAACGCTAAGCATACAATCTGCTTTGTGTGTTTCGATAAATCCCATACCGCCCATATCCGCGGCAAGATTAAAAACTTCTTCGTAGCCGTTAAGAGCTTGATAACAATTTTCTTTTACTTTCAAATCAAGAACAAGGTTTTCTACACCTTGAGTAATTTGATACCATCTGTTTAAGGGTTTGATATCAACAGCACGAACCTGGCAGCCCATTTCTTTCAATTTCTTTGTTAAATGTCCGCCAATAAATCCCCCTGCACCTGCAACTACTACTTTTTTCATATTAATAACTCCGTTTAATTATTTTAAAACATCTTATTTATTTAAGGAATTTTTTAACACAGCGCTTGTTCGGAACCAATCAAAATCAACATAACCGCCTGTTTCTTTTGTTGGGAAGTTGAATAGACAAAATTTGTTGCCTGTAAAAACTTTAAGATTGAATCTCATATCCAGTTCGTTTCCTATCTTTACAAAAGATTGATTATCGATACTGTATGAAAAAGTTGCAGTGCCCGAACTTTGAACTGCTTTTCCACCGTAAAGCGGTGCAGCTCCCGAACCGAAAAAGGCGCTTGCACGTAAATAAATTTTTGTAGCGCTAACTCTTGACGAATCGATTACCTTTCCGTTATTCACCATAATTATATAATGCTGCCCGTTTGATTTTTTAATTCCAATATATGCATAGGGATCTTGAAACACAGCCAATCCAGCTATATCACTATCCTTCATATTATCAAATTCCATTTTAATAGTTGCATCGGAAGTAAGTGCATCTGAATAATATGCAAACATTCTTTGTGTAAGAGTATTGCGTGCTTTTTGCAAACTATCAACGACCTTTACTGTTTTGAGCCTTAAATACCCCGCCTTATCAGTTAAGGACCATTTTGTTGGTTCGGGGTTATGGTTCCATCCCCATTGCATACCTAATTCTTTCTCGTCAAATTCGTCGGAAGTCGGTAAAATTTTAATTGGATATTTTTTCCCAACATTTGGTTTTCTAAAAGTCTCAACTGCTTTACCTTCAACACCAACCATTGGCCATCCGTTAGTCCAGGTAACCGGTTGCAAGGAAGGAAAACGTCCGAACGGTCCGTTATCTACAAACAGCATAGTCCACCATTCTCCTGTTTGCGTTTCAATAAGTGCTCCTTGATGAATGCCGAAATTTATTCCATGGGTCGTATCCCTAATAACAATTTTTTGTTCGTATGGTCCGTAAATGTTTTTTGAACGTAAAGCAACTTGAAAACCATCCAACCCGCCGTACGTGCAATACAAATAATAGTAACCGTTAATTTTATAAACATGCGTACCTTCAATTCCTTTTCTGATGTCTCCTACAAATACTAAAGAATCTTTACCAACCGCTTCAAATTTTTCGTTTAATTCAGTTATACGAATTTCATTGTATCCGTGTGCCACGTATATTTTTCCGTTTTCGTCAAAGAACAATCCCGGGTCGTAAAAACCTTTCGGCAGATGTCTTATTTCCCACGGGCCTTCTGCTTTTGTAGCCGAACAAATAAATCCTCCTTCATCAAGCGTGATAAAGAGCAGATAAAATTTACCGTTGTTGTACTTTATGCTTGTAGCCCATTGACCATGCCCGTACCTGTTGCAGTTGTCAAGATCGTAGCATTTATGGAAATCGAAACGAGGCACGGCATTGCTGCAATATTCCCAATTAACAAGATCGTTTGATTTGAGAACAGTTACACCCGGGAAAATAAACATAGTTGTAGTAACCATATAATATGTATCGCCGACACGTATAACATCAGGGTCCGGGAAATCAGCAGCTATTACAGGATTTGTAAAAGTACCGTCACCGTTATCGCTATAAAATTTTTGAGCAAGCATTTTTGTTGAGAATATTATCATCAACATCAAAGCAACAGTTATAAACTTTTTCATAATCTTCACCTAACATTGCATTAATTAATTTTCATTTACACTTTAGAACTAATTTTTTGAATTTAAAAAACGATTTTGTATTTACAGCTAGGGTTTCCTTTTCTAATAGAAGAGATAATTTCTGCTTTAACAGAAGTTCCAATAACAGTTGAGAACATTTTTTCTGCAAAACCTTCGGAACAATAACATATTGCAGAAGAATCAATTTCTTTATTATAGTCGGCTACGGGACAAACACAATAGTTTTTGTTTTCATCTGCAACAAGTATTTTCTTTTCTTTATCATAATTTACTTTCCAACCCCAATTATCTTGAAGAAAGGCAATAAATTTATCCAAATCACCCCGGTATTCAGCAAGTAAATTATCCATCTTCAAATCTTTATAATGAGCGCTGAAAGTTTTCTTAATTAACTTGCGCGCAGATTCTTCATCAAGTTCAACAGTAATATTTTGCAGTAAACTTGATATCCATTCCTTAATAACAACAGGATTATTACCCTGTTCATTAGACAGCACATCATGATTACCCGCTATGTTTTTCGAAAGTGCTATAGAACTAAATCCGCATACACACGAACCCGAAAGACATAATGCCTTTAGAAAATCTTTCCTATTTATTGACATATTATGACCGTTTTTTTCATTTTTAGTAAAGAATACTAGTTCTAAACGGGGATGCCGGTAATCCTTCTTTATTATATAAGTTGACATCTTCCGGGTTGTTCGCCCATGCATACCTTACAGACGCCGGCGATTCAACTTTATCACTTGATACGACAATAGTATTGTTAACTATCTTAGCTATAGCCGGGTAGAATTCGTTGTCTATTCCGCAGATTTCAAAGCAATTTAATTTTTCGCTGTTCTTAACAGTCAAACCGCTTCCGACATTTTCGAAGGTTAAAATAATTTTACTGCCTTCAATTTTCATGGATTTATAGATTGGTCCCGAATGTACAATATTTTTTTCTTTGTACGCGATTTTTTGTGCAGCAAGAGCAAGGCGATAACCGACATCCTTCTTATTCCTCGGATGAATATCATTAAATTCTCCGACATCAATTGTTACAGCCATACCTGTATTTGGTATAGCCAAAGCTTTCAGTTGACTTTCGCGAAAGTATGCCCAATCGTACCTTGTGTTTTCAATATTCACTTCCTCAAAATTCGGTAACTGGACAAATAGGAAAGGGAATTCTCCTTGCTGAAAATTTTTCCGCCAATCTTTAATAAGTAATTTAAAAAGATCGTAATGTTCAAAAGCGCGGCTTGTGTTTGATTCACCTTGGTACCACAAAACACCTTTAATTTGATAATTCAACAATGGAGCTATTCCGCCGTTAAACAATCCGGTCGGTATTTTCCCAGTAAACAAACGATCTTCCAACGGCTCTGCAACAACGCCGATTTTATACTTCCAATCACCTTCGAGATTTATTTTTTTGCCGCCGATAGATATTTCATATTCTTTCCCCGGCACGAATCCGCCGTGGCGTATATAACTTATATCACGAACTACTATTGTGTTTAAACCTTCTTTTAACAAATCTTCAGGAATATTGTACTCTCTTGGCGCATATTGAGAACCGGTTGTACCTACAAACTTTCCATTTATAAAAACAGTATCGCAATCAAAGATTCGACCTAATTTTATTACACCCGGTTTTCCGATCATATCGGAAGGAATATTAATTTCTTTTTTGTACCATACTACGCCATTCATTAGCCCAAGCTTTGTATCCGTCCAATACCCCGGCACATGGATTGTTTCCCAATCAGTAGTATTAAACTGAGGATCAAACCAAGTTTGAGAAGGATTTTTCAAACCCTCATCATTAAGTTTTATGAACTTGTTCCATTCGGCAACTCTTTCATTATCCTTCTTATTGATTTTTTCCATATATGTGGGATCTTTAAATCTCTGCAGCTGTTCATAATAAATCGGGAATGATTTTATCGATTCTTCGCTTATCCATGCTTCTGCCGAAGAGCCGCCAAGACTTGAGTTAATTAATCCAATAGGCACTTTATATTTTTCATATAAATGCTTTGCGAAAAAATAACCAACTGCAGATAAACTGCGAATATTTTTGGAATCGGCATGCTGCCATCTTCCGAAAGAATAATCTTTTTCGGTTTCGGAAAAGTTTGGTTTCGGGAAAGTGAAAAATTGTCTTATGAACGGGTTGTTCATATTATCAATTTCATCTTTATATAGATCGCTCACACTGCCTAATGAGAATCCCATGTTCGACTGCCCGGAACAAACCCACACATCACCAACAAGTATATCATTAATTGTTATTGAATTGCCGGCATCGATTTTCATTACATACGGACCACCGGCTTCCATTTTGGTCAGAATAACTTCCCATTCACCTTTTTCGTTAGTAGTAGTATTGTAAGTATTATCGATAAAACTAACTGTAATTTTTTCGCCTTCGGATGCCCAGCCCCAAATCTTAACATTTGTTTCCCTCTGTAAAACCATTCCGTCGCTAATTAGTTTCGGCAGTCTTACCTGGCTGAATGTAGAGACAGTAAGAAGAAAAAGTATAACAAAAATTATTTTACTTCGTTTCATTTTTACTCGCCGTGTTATTTTTTTATATTTTATTGTTCAACCAATCGTATAAAATATACAGCACCGGCAGTGCTGTGAGGTGCTGCTTGAAATTTCAACCGAACATTTTCCTTTCCATTAATCATGGAATCAGGAATTTTATACTCAACATCAATAAACTTTGATTGATACCATTTGCCGGTATTGTCTTCGGAAATTAATTTTTCATCATCAATATATATGTCAAATTTTCTACTTCCCCATTCATAGCCAAAGTAACGCACAATCAAAGACAGTCCGGTTTTTCCTTTAGTAGAAAGGTTGTAGCTGAAATATCCGCCGTCTCTTGCATCCCTCCAAAATTCATCGAGCATGTTCCCGGAATTAGATTTTGAGTTTTCCATTTTATGATCTGTTTCCGGCTGCTGTTCCCCCGGGGCAACAAAATCAATCGTCCGGTTTTCCAACGCGAGTTTTAATTCTTCCTCAGCCGCAATAGAATCAAGATACGATTTGTATTGAGTACTTGTTAAAGTCATCCAGTACATTATATATCTTGCATCATGAATTTTGTAGAAAGGTTCCAGAACAACATTTATTGGATTTATCATTTTCAAATTAGGCATAGTAAAAGTCAACGGTTTGTTTTTCAACGGCACCAATTCATCAGTAATTTTTGAAAGGTTGTCGCTTATAAAAATAGGAGCTTCATTCAAGGGCAGTCTTTTGCCGTTTGGAATTTGTCCCCATCTCCCGTCATCGGCGACTAAACCTGCCAAATCTTCGGTACCGGTTTTTGCGGAAAGAAGAATTGGTCCGTGCAAAAACGCATTATATTCCGGCACATTAGGTAATTGTTCAATTGTATTGTGCATCGGTAAAATAACTTCAACAACATCTCCCGATTTCCACAATCTATCAATAGCAAAATAAGATGAGGGATGAGAAGCAATATTAATTGATTCCCCGTTAATATTAACTTTTAACGCCCCGTCTTTAACCCACGAAGGATATCGGACAAATAATTTGAACCGGGATGAACCGTCAGTAATAATTAATTTTGTTTTCTCTTCATCGGGGAATTTTGTTTCCTGTTTAATCTTAATTCCTTTTTCCCGCCAGTTCAATTCAGACGGAATAAATAGATTTAAGAACAACGAATCATTATGATGCGTAAAAATCAACTGGTTATACTTGCTGTGATTTTCCATGCCCGTACCAACACAACACCACATCGCCTCATTCGGAGCAGAATAAACTCGGTATGAACGCGGGCGGGCGGGAGTAAAATAAACATAACCGCCGTGTACGGGATGTTGAGTTGATAAGATGTGATTGTATAGTGTCCGTTCATAATAATCCATGTATTCGGCGGATGGTTTTGCCCTAAACAAATCTTCAGTAAGTTTAAGCATATTATATGAATTGCATGATTCAGGACCTTCGACATCTTCAACATAATCGCTGCACGATTTTACAGCCGGGAAATGTTCCTTTCTGCTGTTTCCTCCAAACGCAAGACTTCTGTTATCTGTAACTGTTTTCCAAAAGAATTCGCCAGCTTTCGTAAATTTTTTATCTTTAGCCAGTTCTGCAATTCTATGAAAGCCAATTACTTTCGGAATCTGGGTGTTGGCATGTTTATTATCAAGATTATCATTACCGGCAGCCATCGGGTCTAACAACGTTTTATGAGAAAATCTTTTTGCAGCAGTTAAATATTTTTGATCGCCTGTAATTTGATATGCATCGGCAAAGCTCTCGTTCATACCCCCGTGTTCAGCATCAAGCATATTCTGCATTTGGGCATCCGTCAATGCGGAAGTTAGGTTTATTGCCCAATCACAAAATTTTAAGAACATAGTTTTAGCTTCTTCACTTCCCGCATACAACCAAGCATCTCTTAACCCGGCATACATTTTATGCAAATTATACCAAGGCGCCCATGATTGACCATAGACATTAAAATTCCCATTCTTTAAGTTTCCCCAAATTGCTTTGCTGTTCGGCATACCGCCGACATAATATTCTCCCCACCCGGGATTATTAATTTCATTTGAATCCTGGCATATTTTCAATTCTGCCAACATATAATCCATTCGTTTCTTGCATTCAAGATTCCCGGTTGCAGCGAAGTTCATAGCCATTGCGGATAAATAATGCCCGCCTACATGCCCATCCAGCCCTTCCCAATTAGGGTAAGCTTTTGCCCGCGGAATCAACCCGGCTTCCTTGCGATATGGAACTAATAATCTATCAACATCATATTTCAAAAGAACTTGAATATTTAATTCTCGAGCATGTTTAAATTGACCGTCGAGTAATGTTACATCATTAAGTGCAAATTCATTTTGATATAATTTATCCTGAGCATAAAAATTATTTGCAGAGAATAAGCCGGAAAAAATTAAAACAACTAAAAATTTTTTCATTCTACCATTCCTTCTAAAAATTTAGAAAGCAATAAGCATCAGTATTGCTTTCTTTTGTTAATAGATACCTTTAATAATTGATTATATATCAAGTGACATCAGTCCTTAAACAATTGCTGTAATGTATTTGCAAGGTAAAGTTTGCAATTCATCCATGTATGTCCGCCGGGCACAATGAGTGTTTCAAGATTAATATTCTTTTCCTTGAACATGGCGATATTTTGCTTTACACTTTCATAAAGGAAATCTTCGGTTGCAATACTTATAGTAAATAGTTTCAGTTGACTATTGATTAATTTGGAATCGGGCGACCAGTCCGTAAAGTTCTTTTTAAATTCCGGCGTAGCAGTAAAAGGAGCGTAAGAACATATATATGCGAATTTGTCGGTATTAGTTAAACCTATGTTAAGTGTTTGCCCACCGCCAACTGAAAAACCAGCTACAGCCCTATGTTTACTATCGGTTAGAACATGATAATTTTTTTCAACAAAAGGAATAATATCATTGATTACATCCTTAGTAAAATCTTCCAAAGGTTTTGGTCTAACATTTCCGTACGGCATTACAATTATCATTGGTTTCATTTTACCCTGGGCTATCAAATTATCAGCTATTAAGTTAGCGCGTCCAACTTTGGTCCAAGTTTCTTCAGTATCCGACCCGCCGTGAATCAAATAAAGAACAGGATATTTTATACTGCCATTAACATCGAAACCCGGCGGAGTATAAACGAGAAGCGTTCGCGTTGTGCCGAGGGTCGATGAATTATAGTAACAATAGCTGATTTTTCCGTGAGGTACATTTTGTAATTCATGAACTAAAGGTGTATCACCGGGAATCTCAACAATACTTCGTTTAAATCTTTCGTTAGCGAATATATTCGTATTGTTTGGGTCTGCAACCTGGGTACTGTCAACCCAAAAGAAATAGGGGTAGATATCGGGCTTAACGGGTGCGACAGTAATGCTCCAAACTCCGGCAGTATCTTTTTGCATAAGTTGGGGTTCAGATAAAAATTCGGCATCTAGTGTTACCTTTTGTGCGTGGCGAGAATAGTACCTAAAAGTAACACCGTGATTTTTATGAACTTCGGGGGAATTGAGTCTCGGCCCTCTCTGAGCGTAGATGTTTGAAATTGTCAATAACAAAAGTATTATTATATGAAATATTCTTTTCATCATTTAATTCCTTATTGAAAAAGTAATTGAGCAGTTTGTGATAGGAATTTCTTAGTATTCATCCAAGTATGACCGCCGGAAGTTATAAGGTTTTTATAATCCACTCCCTTTGATTTCAAGAAATCCATAAACTCAACAGTCTGGTTATACAGGAAGTCTTCGTTTCCTACACTGACCCATAGCAATTTCAACTTTTCATTTGTTAGATTTGGATTTTCATAAACATATTTATAGTTCTTTTCCATTTCCTGATTTGATAAATATGCGCTGTAGCAGCAAATCCATGAAAATTTGTCAATGTTATTGAAAGCTGTTCTTAAAGTTTGACCGCCTCCTCGCGAGAATCCGCCGATAGCGCGATTATTACCGTCGCTTAACACACGATAATTTTTTTCAACATATGGAATTATATTATTTATCAAATCACTTTCGAAATTCTTTGCCCTAACAAGTGCATCTTTGCTTTCCCGACCAAATGGATCATCCGGTTTTGGTCCGCCGGTTTGTTCAGCAACCCTGGCTTCAATATTACCGTAAGGCATAACTATTATCATTGGTTTTGCTTTACCTTCTGCAATTAAGTTATCTAGAATAAAGTTTGCGCGACCGACTTTAAACCATGTTTCTTCGGTATCTGTTGTACCGCTAATAAGATAGAATACGGGATATTTTTTTGAAGGATTCTTTTCGTATCCGGGCGGTGTATAAATAAGAATTGTTCCCGTTGTTCCTTGAACTGAGGGATAATACTCGTAAGTAACTGTTCCGTGAGGAACATTTTTCAATGAATGAACTAAAGGAGTATTACCGGGAATATCAACAAGACTTCCTTTAAAACGTTCATTTGGGAAGAAGTCAACGTTGGCAGGATCCATTACCGTAGTGCCGTCAATAATGAAATTATATGGATAAATATCCGGTTCAATAGGACCAACTGTAACACTCCAAATACCATTATCTCCTTTTGTCATTTGGATCGGCTTCTTTTCAAACTGTGCGCTAAGCAAAACTTCTTTGGCGGCAGGCGCGTGATAACGTAAAACAACTGTATTATCCTTGTTAACCTGTGGTGAAATAATGAAAGGACCCCTCGGTTGTCCCACAACAACATCGGCGAGATAAAATATTATTAGTGATAATAAAAATATTGTAATAGTTTTCATTTTCATCCGTTTTTTAAATTCAATTTATTATTTTATGCAAACAATTGGCCAACACAAAATCTTTTTGCATAAGAAGATTCTTTTGCTAAATACAGGGATTGCCCATAAACGATTAATGAGATATGAGAAAAAAAGTCAGTAATATTTTTTTCATTGTGTTCTACCCATAATTAATATTTCTAATCGTTTATCATATATGAAATTACTTCATGTATCCGGCTTCCCGGTAATATTTTTCGGCACCGGGATGCAAAGGCACGCCGAAATTTTGCCAGACGGTTTTCGGATCGTAGGTATATACACGAATAAACCATTTTAATGCGCCGTGGTTTTCATCGATTGCTTTTGCAAGATCGTATGCAGACTGTTCAGGAGTATCATCGCGTGCAAAAATCGCTTCTCCAGACCTGCCGAGTGTTTTAATCCGGCGGTTAACCCCTTTGAGTAAATTCGGATGAACCTCGACAAATTCCGCATCAACATTTTGCTGCGCAATTTGTTTCAGTAAATCTTGAGGTAATTCTAAAAAATAAAGATCAAATTTCTGACTTAATGCTGTCCAGTAGGAAGATTCAGGATTCATTGAAGGGCTTGCGAGAAATCCGGCGACAATATCGAAATCACCCTTTAATGCATCTTCGATTGGAATGTTTAATTTTCCTCCCCAAGATTTTATATCATCCGCAGAAATACCGTAATACTTTAAGATTGTCATCATGTTTGCATCGCTGCCCATTACTCTTACAGGAAGGCGCTGCTGCTTAATTCTATTAAAATCTTTAATGCCGGATTCTTTCCTAACAGCAATCAAATAATAAAACGGATCTTCTATTTTTGCAATCAATCGAAGATTTCTGTAAGGACCTTCACCGGAAAGTTTGTCGTGATATGCAGAACTAAGCATCGCACTTGAGGTTACGCCGAAATCAACCCGTGCATTTAAGCGAACATTTACGCCGTCTTCAAGATTAATCTCATCAAGCTGAGGCGGATAGTCGTTCTCTGAAACTAAACGCGGACCATACCATCGATTACAATTACGGCAAAGAATTACAGAATAACCGTATGGCTTCATCGACTCTTTTACAAAATCACCAAGTTCACCCCACGGACATCCGCTTTCACATGCGGAAGCCATAACGGGTCTTTTTACATCCCAGCCGGTTTTGCCGACATCAATGGTTTCTTGTGCCGTTAAACTTGTTGCCACCAGTATACAATATATAATTATGATTTTAACTGCTCTTTTCATTTTAATTCCTCAGATAAAACATTTCTCCATTTAACGGCGTTGCGCTTTTGTTGTTATTTGATTTTTAGTTTTATTGATATTAATTCTTTTACAACCTCGACATTTCGTTTATTATTCATAATAAGTGTCAGTCCACGAATCTTACCATATTTTTTACCATCTTTAAACTGACTTTTTAGTTTGTCCGAAATTGTACTATTCATGATAGCTGGTTCGGCTTTATCACCGAAGTAAAAAGTAATTGAGAACGATTCGGGAATAATTGAAAGCCAAAAAATTGTATTAGTCTTTTTAGTCACTTTCATTAACCAGCTTTTGCCGTCATTATAATATCTCCACTGTTCGGTAAAATCGGGATGATTATCATGAATGTAATTAAAAACTGATTCCCATATTGCTTTTGATTTACCTATATGAGAAAAAATTATTTCTTCAGTTGGGAACTGGTTTTTGTCTGAAAGAATTATCTGATTCATTTTTTTATCCATAATATTTAGCACCTAATTAATTTTTATCATCCTTAAACAACTTCTTTAACACTTCGAATTTATCCCGCTCGGTAAATAATCTCGCTCCTATATGATCACCTAATTCCATTGTCTCTTCCGGCGATTCATTAAATGCCGGCCACTTTGGAAGTCCTTTTCCATTTGGATTTCCAGTCTCAATAAAATTCTTCCAATAGCTGGAAACTGTTTCCGCAATCTCAGCATCTTCCGAAGTCCATGGTCTGTTTGAATGATTAAGATTATTAAAAACGTAAGGCAGTTCCGATGAGTGAAAAGTTTCAAAGCGTTCTTTTGTTAATCCGGGCTGCGGATGAGTAAACAAATAAGTGTAAGTATTTGTTTTGCTTGTTTTCTCACGGCTCTGTGCCCACATAAACATTGAAACCATTGAAATATCACGTGCAAATTCTTTCTGCGAAACCCCGGTTTCATCTTCAGTTGAAGTTGGATAAAGTTTTAATATTTGGTCTGCTTGAATCCCGGTTTGTTGTTTCACCCGCAACTTAAATTCTTGCGCTGAAACTTTTCCGTAACTGTCGTTATAACTTCCTTCGTCGGCAACAAAACCGGTTAGAGTTGGTACATCATTATGCTGTCCATTTTCAAAAATTTCTTCTACACTTTTAAGCAAATACCAGCCATCGACAATTGGACTAAAACGAAATTGATTTGTGGTTGCAGTCAGTAAATCGTTTGCGGACATCTTTCTCAGCTCAGCCAATGATGCGGCACCTTTTGCTTGTGCGAACTTGATACCGTTTTGTTCGGCTGATGTTAAACTTTCTCCCGGACCTATTTTATAGTTTGAACCGCTTTGTGCGATTGCGCGGATAAAAAGTCCTTTTGCCAGCGGCGATGCAGTTAAATAATGAACCGATGCTGCACCTGCCGATTGCCCCATAATTGTTACACGCTCAGGGTCTCCCCCGAAGACATGAATATTTTTTTTAACCCATTCAAGTGCAGCAACCTGATCCAACAAACCATAATTCCCTGCTGAATTTTGTTTTGATTCTTTAGTTAATTCCGGATGAGCAAAAAAACCAAACACACCAACGCGGTAATTAATCGTAACGACAACCAATCCCTTCTTCGCCAAATTTTCTCCGTTGTACACGGGTACATTTCCAGATCCGCCTGTAAATGCTCCCCCGGGAATATAAACCACAACAGGATATTTTTCCTGCGAATTAGCTGTTGTCCAAATATTAAGGTAGAGACAATCTTCACTTATTTCTCCCTGCGGTTGATATTCTGCTGTCCATGGGCCCAGTTCATTTACCATTACCTGCATCGGATTAGCTGAAAATTTATCTGCCATTCGTACTCCTTCCCATGATTTTGGAGGCAACGGCTGATACCACCGTAATTCGCCAACCGGGGGTGAAGCGAAAGGAACACCTTTATAAACGGTCACACCATTTTCAACAATACCTTGCAAAAGTCCGCTTTCCACTTTCACAGGCGCAGATTGCTGAGCAACCATATATGCGGCATAATTAATTAAATACATCGCAACACAAAAAAATATTTTTTTCATATCAATCTTCCGCTTTTCATGTACCAATAATTTTTTATTACCGGAATTATTTAGCCCAGGCTTCACCTTCAGATGTTCTTCTCCATTTAAAATATTCATCCAATACTTTAAGCGCTTCGGCACTCGGCACCTGTCCAGTGTGGGGTGTCTGACCGAAATACATAACTGTAGGATTATCATCGCTGAAGGGTGGCCAGTTCGGAACACCTTTACTGTTCGGATCTCCGTACTTGGCAAAGTTTGTCCAGTATGTGGCCATAGCTTCAGAAATATCAAAATCGGTTTTTGATATTTGCGGATCTGTCGTATTTAAATGTTTGAAGACATATGCAACATCCTGACCATGCGGCGAACCATGTCCATACTTTGGTGAATCTTCCGGGTATTCCGGGTGTTGATCGAAATAATAATAGAAAGCTTTCGCTTTTCCCATTTTTGATTGAAGCCGTGCCCAACTCCATGTTTGCCATCCGAATGCCGCATCACGCGCCAAGTCGCGGGCGGTTTTGGGTACTGTGTTCAAACCTACAGGATAAGCTTTGATAAGATCATCGGCAAATTTTCCATAACGCATCTTAACTCCTGCGATATAATCCTCGGGAGTTTTAGGTGGGCTAAAACTTAACCCTTCGTCGGAATTGTAGCCAACTAAAATCGGTAAGTCGTTGAATTTTCCTGCTTCATATAATTTATATTGATCGTCGGGAATTATGTAACCGTCAACAATAGGCCAGGCCATACCTTTACCGAAACCGCCTTTCGGCAATTTATCGGCAGGTATTTTTCGTAATTCTGCAATTGATGAAACACCTGCACTCTCAACATATGCTTGCCCGTCGCGTTCTGCAACAGATAAAAGTTTCATATTCTCGCCGGGATAAGTTGTTGGGCGCGAAGGTCCGAATGAACCGCCGCTTTGAGAAATTGCACCGTGGAATAATCCTTTTGCCAAAGGCGATGCACACAACATACTGACTGCGATACCCCCGGCAGATTCACCGAAAATTGTAACCTTGTTTGGGTCGCCTCCGAATACTGAAATATTTTTCTGAATCCATTGTAATCCTGCGATCATATCGAGCAACCCATAGTTGCCTGAAACATGATTTGGATTTTCAGCGCTCAATTCGGGGTGAGCTAAAAATCCAAGATGACCAACACGGTAGGCAATGCTAACAAGCACAACACCTTTCTCTGCAAGATTTTCCCCGCTGTAATTTGGTTCTGAAGTTGCCCCACCGTTGAACCCCCCGCCGTAAATCCAAACAAGAACGGGAATCTTTTCATTCTTAAGTCTAGCTGGAGTCCAAACATTTAAATAGAGACAATCTTCACTTTTGCCTTCCGGCGAACCCCATGCCTGTACAGGATCAGGTCCGAATTTATCAGCTTGTCGAACACCTTCCCATTTGGCGGCAGGTTGAGGAGAGCGCCAACGAAGATCACCAATCGGCGGTGCAGCGAACGGAATACCTCTATAAACTGTTAATCCATCTTCATATCTTCCCTGCACAAATCCTTCTTCAACTTTAACAGGTTCGGGTTTGGGAATTTCATGTCCCAACAACGACAGCATTTTTTCGGCATATCGAAATCCGAGTTTTCTGTAACCTTCCGGTTTGAAATGCAAATGATCCGGTCTCGAAGCACATCCCTTTGAAGAAATAACATACGAGTTGGAGAGAACTTCCGGCAGTTTCGCAATAATTTGATTCATCGCTCCACAAGCCCCGCCCTGATCCGCATTTACGGTTTCACCCGCAAGAAGAGGAACAGATTCGGCGTTGAGATTTAAATCCTTAATTAGATCGCTATAAATTTTCTTTACCTTCAAAGTCCATGTGCTGTCGTTTGGATTTGATTCACCCTGGTGCAAAAGCATGCCTTTAATAACACCATCCTTCTGAGCCAGCTTTGCCATATCAACAAGGTATTGGTACGGGTTGCCATTATATTCTTTAATAATGTTTGTCATCCACACCGGCGCGGTTGAAGCATAAGTTTGGAAATTATCTTTATCGAATAATTCAATTTTACATCCTGCTACGGATACATTTACAACTCCCACTTTTATGTTTTTAGGAAGGTTGGCAATCATTGTTCTTCCAAAATAGTCGGCAGGACTAATTCCACATGAAGGACGGCATAATGGAGGAACTGCTGTGTACCAATTTCCTTTTTTTCTTCCAAGCTGCGGAAAATCAACTGCTGCCAACACTTGGAAGCGGTCGTCAACATTCAACTTATCCTGTTCTTCAATACCGGGAAACCCTTCGGAATTTGACTGCCCAAAACAAAGAAATATATAAAAGTTCGGATCTTGTGCGAAAATTTTTGCGCTCGTTAAAAGAACTCCGAACAATGCTATCATAAAAAACTTATTCTTCATTTTTACTCTCTTATATAATTTTCACAAATCCAGTTCGACTTAATAACGAACAAATCCGAACTTTTATTTATTACAAATATTTATTACAAAATTCTACTGATTTACTCTGGTTAATTTCATTACCATTTCCTGATCCATAACAACAGCTTTTAATTCAATTGAATCGTCATCGAGATATTTGCAGTTATGAACGATTTTCATTCCCTGCATTTCTACATCGAATGAAAAATCATTTCCATTAACTGTTCCGTTTGTCAAATCAATTTCGCCCATTGCAGAAGAATTTTTGCCTGTTAATTTGTTGCCGTCAACGGCAAATGTAAATGTAAGTTCCATATCACCCTGCGGACTACTAATCGTACCAATCCATTTACCATCGATTTTGGATTTATCCGAAACCCTGCTTAATTCCATAGGTTGGTCAATCATAGGTAAACTTAATTTAATAATATTTCCATTTAGAACACCGGTATGGCTAATAACTTGTCCATTAAAACTAATATCAAATGAAAATTCATTTCCGTTCACCTTTCCGTTTTCAAGTTGGATTGTTCCCATAGGGGATGAAACATCACCGCTCAAAACCGCAGCATCTGTTTTGAAATTATAAGTTAATTCTAAAGTCCCGTTTGGTGAATCCATTTTGCCAACCCATTTACCGTCGAGAGTTTGAGCATTAATTGTTAGACCAACCAGCAGTAACAGAATTGTAATAATTGTTTTCATAGCAGCTCCTACATTATTAGTTAGTTATTGATGCAAAAATTTAATTTAGCATCCTCTATAATTTAATTCCCGAATTTATTACGGATAAAACCTCGGTCCGAGTACAAGTTTATCGCCCGAGTCGTCTATTTCATAAAATCTCGGTTTCCGTGGTCCGTCGCCTTCGGCATGGTGAATAACAAGCAAACGTTTTCCCTCAAATGTTGTAAACATCATCCCGTGCCCCGAATTGTTTGCAACTAAAGGTTTTTCTTCCTGTATCCATGGACCTTCAATATTTCCAGATTCGGAATAAGCAACTCCTTGTAAATATCTCTCGGCGCCCCAGCTTGACCACAACATTCCAAGTTTTCCTGTTCCCGTTCTGAAAAGTTCAGGACCATCAGTAACCCAGCCCGGAATTTTTAAACCGTATGTCATTTCTCCGTTTCCAACCATTTCAAGAGCCCACGGGGCTTCGCTTGCACGGAAAAGAACTATTGGTTCTGTAATTGTTTTACTAAGATCGGGCGAAAGTTTAACATATTCCATAGTGCCGTCGAATGTTTGCATCCATTCACGAACAAAAACAAAATAGGGAATACCGTTTTCATACCAGATAGTACCGTCGATAATGTCCCAGCTGTGAGGGAGATAGTCGTAATTTGGATCGGGATTAAAATGTTTATAAGGACCTTCAGCTTTATCTGAAACTAAAATCATTGTTTGATGACGATAAACGTTGTATCTGCGCGGGATAACATCAACAAGTTCTTTTCTATCTCCAAAAGTTGCAGCATAATAATATTTACCATTGACATAATGAATTTCTGCAGCAGCAACAAAGTTGATGCCTTCCATCCATGTTCCGGTAACATCATATGCGCCGTAAGGTCCCGTCCAATTTTTTAGGTCTTTGCTTTTGTAAATACATCCGCCGCTGCTTGTTAAATAATATGTTTTAGTAGCATCGTCTGCAAGGATATACGGATCGCTCATATTCAAGGAATCTATAACAGTTGTAACAATATCGCGTGGGTCGGTTACACTTGCGCTTATTCTTGGTCTCCTCGGCGCATTTGGATTAGTTGAGGGCATGCCAAATCCCTTGGAACCCGGAGGAGCCGGAATCGTGACTGTCGGGACAAGCTGTTTTTTTTCTGCTGTTTGAGCTATAGTTGTTTGTACTGAATAAAAAAACACAAGAACTACAGCTATAATAGTAATGTTCTTCATATAATTGTTTCCTTTTTAAAACGTTAATCTTTTTGTTACATATGCGGCATAAACAATAATATAATTATTTACATTTTTATTTTATAATTCTCCTTCTCATAAAATCCGGCAGTTGAACAAATTTTTGAAGCCGGATTATTATTTATTTCAAAAGCCCATTTCTTTTTTTAGAAATTGCATCTGTACACTATGAGCTTCATTGTTGAGATGACCAAGTTCGGGATAAATTTTAAAACTTTTTTGTGCAGAGATTCTATTTTTTTCAGGTGAAAGTGTGAACCATCTTACATCGGATGAATACCCGCCGTCATTCATAATTACAATACATTCATAAAATCCCGGTTTGGTAATAACGTCGTTAAAATCAAATCGTAAATTATTTTCTCCTTTTTCAACATCGTATTCTTTTTGAATGAAGGATTGATGAAAATCATTTACAATCGATAATTTGATTTTACCTTTAACGGCGGCATTGTATTTTATGTTGAATGAATTTGCGTCTTCAACAAAATAAAGATGATCCGCAGCCGGAATTTCTATTTTGATTTCCGAATTTAATTTAGATCCGTTCGGCGTTATGCTGCAATGATTACAGCTTATTCCGCCTGTGTACGAAAGATTCGAAATGAAGATTGTTATTCTATTTTGTTTCCCTTTTAAAAGGCAACCTTCGGGAAGACTGAATTCGGTTTTCGCCCCGCGGTTGGACCAAAATTGATTGGGTAAATTCCCGCCGATAAATTTTCCATTAATATAGATGCTTTTAATATCGCATTGAAGACTGATCGAAAGAATTAACTTTGAGCCGGCTAAATCATCCGGCACCGAAAAATCATTTACAATGCAGCCGTCGCCGTCCATCCAGAAATAGTCTTGCCGTTCCCATGATAACAACAGATTTACATCCTTCCAATCTGCAGTATTAATTTGGTTCACATTTGTTTCGGAAGTACCGGTAAAACTAATTTTCCAAATAGGCGATAATAAATTTTGCGCAGAAATACCGGTTGATAGAAATAATTGAAGCGTTATAAATAAAATTATTTTTTTCATAATCTGAAAACTCATCAGCTTGTGAATTGTATTTATACAATCATTATTAATTAAGGATTATATCTTGCCCCAAGTATCAATTTATCGCCGGAATCATCTATCTCGTAAATCTGTGGTTTACGCGGACCATTCCCTTCTGCATGATGAATGATTAATAGACGTTTCCCTTCGAATGTATAAAACAACATTCCGTGCCCTGAGTTATCATCTTTTAAAGGTTTATCATCCTGAATCCATGGACCGCGAATTGTACCTGATTCAGAATAAGCTACGCCTTGTAAATATCTATTCACCCCCCAGGTTGCCCATAACATTCCCAGTTTTCCTGTTTGTGTTCTGAAGAGTTGAGGTCCGTCTGTTACCCAACCCGGCATTTTCATTCCAAACGTCGCTTCACCTATGCTATTCATCTCTTTACACCATGAAGCTTCACTTGCCCTGAATATTGTAGTTGGCTCTGCGGTGCGGTGTGTAAGGTCTTTCGAGAGCGGCATAAAATCCATAGTCCCATCAATTATTTGAGTCCACTCATGAACAAATACCATATAGGTTGTATCATTCTCCGTATATAGTGTACCATCAATTATGTCCCAATCCTCAGGACCGAGACAAAAATCATACTCTTTTACTAACGGCGTGAAAGGGCCTTCGGGGGAATCGGCTACTAAGAGTTGTGTCTGATTAGTTGGCACGTTGTAACGGCGAGGAATATTTTCGATTAGGTTATTATGGTCATTCCATGTGCCGGCTAAATAATATTTATTACCGATATGATGAATCTCGGCAGCAGCTACCCATTGTCCGTCCATCCATGTTCCGGTCAAATCAATAATTTTATATGGACCAGTCCACATTCTTAAATCTGAACTTTTATAAAGACGACCGCCGGTACCGGTCAGGTAATAAGTTTTTGTATTCTTATCAGGAAAAATATAAGGGTCACTCATTCTAATCGAGTCTAAAGGAACTGTTTGAATTTTTGGTTCAGGAAATTGTCTTCTCATAATTGGATTTGTCCCGGTTGGTGGAGCACCGCCGAAATTTTTCTGTCCGGGATCGGCAAGCGGGGCTTGTTCTCCGCGAACAACTTTCTTCTTTTCTTTTGTTTGAGACAAAGTCGGAACTGAAAAACACATTAACGATAATAAAATAAGTAGGGTAATTTTTTTCATGATTCTAATTCCTTAATTAAACTTGTAATGGCTTATCAACTGAAAATATTAGTAAAAATACTATTCATGTTAATCAAAAATTATTTGTGATAGACTTGAATAAATTGACGGTTTATCACAATAAAAAGGATTAACGTTTTTGATCGTATAATTTCCATCAGAATATTTATTTAAATAATTTTGGTGCAAATTCATTTAGTGCACGGCGCCATGTTAGCCATTCATGAGCGGTACCTTGTGATTCATGATAAATAATATTCTTAATACCATGATCTTTGAGCGCATCAACCGCTTCCTTGGGAGTGCGTTCTTCGGTTCCGGTACTGATGAACAACAAATTCATTTTTTTGTTGAATGATTCTGCATCCTTGAAAACACCGTTAAATGATGTTTCAACCAAGGTTTTCATGTTGGGCTGAGCAGCATTATTTCCTCCCATCCTCATACCCATAAAAAATCCGCTGAATGTGCCCATCCATGCAAATTTATCCATGTTTGCAAAAACAGTCTGCGTAGTTTGAAAACCGCCTCTTGATAATCCTGCCATCGCTCTGTTTTGTCTGTCATTCTTCGTGCGAAAAGTCTTTTCAATAAACGGCATTAAATCCTTAACATATATTTGGGTAACGTCGTTTGTAGATGCTTGACGAACATCCGAGTTTGTTTTTATATCACCGCAGTCCATTACTACAATCATAGGAACTGCTTTACCCGAATTAATTAAACCATCCATGATATTGCCCATGTGTCCCTGGTTGGACCAACCGTTTTCATCTTCGCCCCAACCGTGTAAGAGATAAAGAACCGGGTATTTCTTTTTGGGATTTTTTTCATACTCGGCCGGTACATAAACATTACAATGACGTTCCAAACCATTAATAGCCGACCAATAATAAATGGAACGAACCTGTCCATGCGGTATATCTTTATTGAATCTGTAATAATCGCCTTCCGGTCCTTCAGGTATTTCAATACCGGAAGATTCCCAGTTACTCCCAAAATAAGCTTCGGTATTCCTGTCCATTACGGCAACACTATCTATTAAAATAGAATAGTAATGGAAACCGACAACTTGAGGGTCGGAGGTGCAAGTCCATACACCTTTTTCATCTTTAGTCATATTATATTTCTTATTGCTTAGATCCACCTGCACTATTTGTGCGTGTGGAGCAACCACTTTGAAAATTGCCTGTCTTGTTTTAGCATTAACAGCAGGATAGCGGGCAAGAAAAATATTACAAGAAGAAGGCTTAAAACCTTCAGGAAGCGGTTCTTCCTGTTGACCCCGCTGAATACCGGCAAACTGTGCATATGTTGCACTACAAATTAAAACTACAAATAAAACGGTTATTACTTTTTTCATATCATGGGTCCCCTTTTTATTAAATGATTTTTAATTAACAATTGTGTTAATAAAAGATTGTTGTTCAATAACTTCCCGATGTAACAATCTTATTCTTATAGTTTGCACACATTAATCAACGACTTAACAATCAAAATGTTTAAGACAACGACGGTTATAATTATTGATTATTTTTCTCGCACAAATATCAATTAAATTAATTACGCCATTTTTGATTCTTTCATCTTATTTCTCAATACTATGCAACAATAAATTTCTTAGAATACATTTTACACATAAAGCCTTCTATCAATTAATTAGTTTATTATCATTAGATAAAAGAATACTAAAAAAATCTATTCATTTGATAATTTAATAAATACATAATCCATGTATTATCAATTAACGAAAGCTACTATGATTAAATTAATTTATTCCAACCCGCTATTAACAATACGAAAATAATCGAATGCAGTTTCAAATGGAGTACCGGGTTTAGTGGTATCACCATCGAACCAAAAAGTACTTTTCATGTTCTGCGTAATTATACCGTCACAAACAATAAGTCCCGCTTTAATATCCTTTAACAGCATATGAGCCGTTCCAAGTGTTTCAAATTTTTGACCGTCCAACGAATAAAATGCTGTATAAATGCTTCCCTTTTTCTCGAGTTTTAGTATTAATGAATTATTGCCTGTAATCTCATTTTTAAGGTTAAAGGTAGCTAAAGATTTAGTAATACCGTTTTCCTCAATAATAAGATCTATTGTACCAGGTTGAATTTGATTTTCATTAGCTCTGCCCATTCTAGTTGTCTTAATAACCGCCCTGAACATCAGCTTGACAAAATTATCATCGTTTTCATAAACCAGAATCCCCGCATTTTCGGGTTGAGACGGAATTCTTGAACAAGTTAGTTTTGTTTCAATTGTCCAATCGTTATTGGCACTTTGCAAAAGAACGTTCCTGGCGTTATTAGTCGATTCGGAAACATCTCCAACTTCACTTGTTATTGTTAACGCACCTTTGTTCTTTGAAAGATTTATATTCGCGGGGTTTTGTCTCAACCAATCCCATTGCGTACCAACGGATGAATTGTTAAACTCATCGCTATGTGAAATGAAATCAAAATTTATGTAATAAATATTTTTCTCAAGCGTTATATTATCAACAAAACTAATTACAGCTGTTCCGGGTATACTTTTTACCTGTACGATATCAACATCAATATCATTACTAATTGCAGATGTCTCTACAACGGGTATTTTAGAATCTTTTTTCAGAAGGTAACTATAAGCATTAACATTTTTATTGAATCCGCTAATATTTTTCCCATTGACATTTATTGAGGCAGGGCTAAGATCGGGCATAACTTTAACAGGATAACTGCCTGTTACTGTTTGTTCATTTACTGTAACGTTAGCGGATATTAATGCAATTCCAACTCCTGCAGCAGTCACCTTTCCGTTTTTGTCAACAGTTGCAACAGACAAGTTATTACTTGAATAAGTTACATTAGCTTTACTGATATCAATAAAGCTGTCATCGGATAATGATGCTGTTAGGCTAGTTTGGGCAGTACCTCCAGGGCGGAATACTATTTTTCCACAATCGGCAACAACCGTTTTTAATACAGGGTTATATGCCCCGCTCATGATGGTTTCAACTTGTCCTTTAATATCTTTGGAAGATGCGCCAATCTCAAATATGTATTTACCCTGATCGAATGTTATTCTATCATTTTGGGAATCCCAAAACCAGAGGTCTGCGCAATCAATTTCTATTGAAACTTTTTTTGTTTGTCCTGCTGGAATTGTAACGCGCTTAAAACCCTTTAACCTTTTAATCGGTCTCTCAAGAGATGCCGGACTGTCCGGAGTTCTAACATAAATCTGAACTATTTCATCACCGTCAACTTTGCCCGCATTTTTTACATCAACATTAACTGTTACTTTATCATTTGGTGTGATGCTGTTTTTACTAATAGAGAAATTATTATACTCAAAGTTAGTATATGAAAGTCCAAAACCGAATTCGTAAGAAACATCTTTATTGAAATACCAATAAGTTCTGCCGCTTTTTCCTGCTTCTCCTCTAAGATTATAATCATTAAAATCAGGAAGATCGTTTACCGACTTATGCCATGTTACATTTAGTTTGCCGCCGGGATTAACTTCGCCGAATAATATTTTTGCAATTGCAGTTCCCTGTGCCTGACCGTTGTAGCCTGTCCAAATAATACCCGGGATATTTGCATCATTTTTGAATTGTTCCACTTCAACCATGCCCATAGTTTGCATAACAACAATAGTATTTGCATTAACGGCAGCTACGGCTTTAATCAAATCCATCTGATTGCCAGGCAATACTAAAGAAAACCTATCGGATTCTTCTCTTCCCGTTGTTTGATCGGTACCCACAAAGATTAATGCAACGTCGGCAGAAGCCGCCATATCAAGTGTTGCTTTATCTGTTGCCGGTGCTTCCGGTTCGCGGTAAACAAGAAAAATATTTTGTGGACCTGTAATGCCCAGTGTGTTTAACTCAGCCGGGATGTTTACAATTCGTCCAAAAGGACTAAAGCCGCCCGATTGCTTGCTTTCAATTTTTTTTGATGCAATAATATTACCGGTTACAGATCCAACCCTGGCTTCTATTGCCCCTCCGTTAACTACCACGTTCATTTTAAAATTTATTGAATCTAAGTCTGTTATATCTATATTATTATATGCAGTCCAGTCACCATCTTTAATTCCTCTTACCGAAGACTGCCCAAATCTTGCCGAAGTTATTAATCCTTTTGCGGCGGCATCGTATTTTGTTGCATCATATTCTTTTACTTCTCCGCTTTTATTTTTGGTTGTAAAACCAACAATTGAATAGAAATCATTTTTTCTTTCGGTATTGCCGCCAGAACCTAATACAACCTCAGTATTCAGCCCATTGTGTTTAATATAATTCTGAATACCAGCAATGGGTGTAATTTTAAGTTCAGGTTCAACCTCTCCCGAATAATCTCCTAATTCAACCTTATCAGCAAGGGGACCAAACAAAGCTATTTTTCTAATTTTATTTGCCTCAAGAGGTAAAGCTTTTTTCCCGGTTTTGGAAACAATATTATTTTTTAACAACACAGGTGTTTTTGTAGCTATTTCAAGTGCAAGGTCATTGTGCGAAGGGTCGTTAATTATGCTTGGTTTTATACCGGCATATGGAACAATATTTTGCGGATCAAATTCACCAATCCTCATCCTTATTGTAAAAATATTAACCAATGCTTTATCAATATCTGCTTCTGTAATTAATCCTTTTTTAAGGGCATCGAGCGTACTTCTTTGATATACACTTCCGCAATCAGTATCAACCCCGGCTATTAATCCCAAAGCAGTTGCCTCTTCGTTGCTTTTCGCATAGCGGTGCCCTGATATAATATCCGATATAGCACCACAATCACCTGTTACATATCCATCAAGTCCATAAGTTCTTCTTGCAACTGTATCAATAAGAAATTTGCTTGCCGATACAGGAACTCCGTTTACAGCATTATAAGCCGACATGATAGAAGGAAGATTATCTTTCCCGATTAATGTTCTATATGGCTGCAGATAAAACTCTCGCATATCCCTGTCGTCCATATTTGCGCTGCCTGTATGACGGTTAAATTCGGTATTATTTGCTAAATAATGTTTACCGCAGGGAACCGCTTTAAGATATTTAGGATCATCGCCCATTAAACCCTGGATAAAACTTCTCCCGATTTGTGAAACGAGAAAGGGATCTTCTCCAAATGTTTCTGCTGTTCTTCCCCATCGCGGGTCTCTTGCCGGTTCAATAACAGGCGACCAATAAGTAAGAGTAAAAATAAGATTATGATTGAAGCCCCTTGCTTCATCGGCAATTACAGATGTTTCCTTTTTTATTAGTTCAGGATCCCACGAAGCACCAACGGCTACACTATTAGGAAATGAAGTAGCTGTCATTCCGGCATTGTTGTTTCTACCTTGAATACCGTGAAGCGCTTCACCCCATACATCATAGTGATTAACTCCTAACCGCGGAATAGGAGGCATTGTATTGCCTAACTGACTTTGCTTTTCTTCAAGTGTCATTCTTGAAACAAGATCGGCTGCTCTTTCCCTGAACGAATAAGCTGTGTTTAGATAAATCGGTTTTTTAACATTTTCACCGCCGGGCATAAACGCCGTAATCGAAAAACATGCGAGAATAAAAAACATATTTCTAATAATTCTAATTTTCATTTTACAATATCTCCTTCATATTATTAATTCGTTATCAATAAAATATTTAACGAACTGGATTTAATTTCCATTTTGAATAAAAACTGAAAAACCTTCGCCAACAACTATAAGGGAATTGTCAGCATACAATACTGCATTAAGATCATTTTCAGATACCTTCATGTACTCGTTGCACTTATTACATGCAGGCAGACATAATAATTCGCCGTCATCACAAGCAAGAATGAATTCATCATACTCGGAATTATATGTTATATCATTTGGCTCTTTCACCAAGCAATCCATTCCTTTGTCATCAATATAGAAAGGTATTCTTTCCGCCCAAACATTACCAAGTGAAGAAAATAATATTGAAGGCGAATTATCATCGTGCGTTCCTATGATTACAATGCTGTTTTGTGCAGCCAGTATCTTTTTAAATTTTGCATACTTATTATATCCTGCATACTCCTTATTGTAGTCTTTAATTTCCCACCTAACGCCGTCAAATGATTTTATTATCTCTCCTTCATCCGTAATCCCGATAAAGAAAGAATTATTAGCGGTGAGCGATATTATATTTCCTTTTGTTTCAGTTCTAATAATGTTCCATGATTTTCCGTCTTTTGAAGCAAGTATTAATCCGCCGTCAGCACATGTTATTATCAATCCGTTTTTAGAAGCAATCCCATTTATATTCTTATCAGTTCCCGATTCGACTTGATAAAAGCCTTTTCCATCTATAGAATACATGATTGTTCCGTGGTCCCCGGCAGCTAACAAGATTTCATCATTTGAAAAAGCACAGTTAAGTTTAGATTTATTTGAATGTTCGATGGGCGCTTTATCTCCAGATCTGGAAATGCAGTCAATTCGTCCATCTGTTCCAAATGCGAAAAAGCTATTCCTAAACAACACAATATCGCTGTAACCTTTTGAACCATCTGGTGTATCGGATAGATTATAAAACTCCGATGCTGTAACAGAATTACCAGTCAGAGAAAAAAGAATAATACAGCTTAAAATAGTTGGCAGTATTTTATTTACTATTAATGGCATTGATAAGATTTTTTATTTCGCCCCGCTGTTTTTGATATGAAAATAATCTACCGAAACTTCGAACGGGTTCTTAGGAACATTTTGTTTTTGAGCTCCCTCCCTGTTCATGAACCAGACCATTCTTGGGTCCGGCGTACCTTCGCAAGCAATGATTCCCGCTTTAATATCTTTGAGCAAGATCTCTGCGCTGCCTACCGGCTGAAATTCTTTCCCATCTATAGAATAGGAAGCCGTATAACTATCATTTTTCTTTTCTAATTTTAGATAGAGCGTAACATCATCCTTTATTATATCCGTCATACTTATTGTTGCTGTATTTTTTGTATATCCGTTTTCCTCGGTTACAAGAAATACCGAACCGCTTTGATTACTTCCCATGCGTCCAAAGCCTCTTCCTCCTGCGCCATAAACAAGTTTTATAAAATTGTCATCGTCCTGGTATGCAATAAGTCCGCCATGCTGTGAAAACCCTGTCGGCTTTCTTGAAAACGAAAACTTCGATTCAATAACCCAGTCGGTATTGGCGTTTTGCAGCAATATGTTTTGAGCATTATTATTTGCCGATTGAATATCCCCGTCCATAGCCGTAATTGTAAGTGATCCTTTTTTCTTTGATAAGTTCCAGTCTGCCGGATTTTCTCTTACCCAATTCCATTGATTTCCGATTGTTGAGTTATTGAATTCTTCATCGGTCGATTTACTTCCAAAATTTATTGTATAAAAATTTTTTTCCAGTGTTACTTTATCGGAAAGCGTAATTAATGCAGTCCCGGGTATGCTATTAGCCTGTACTATATCAACAGAAATATCCGACCCGGAGGAAGTCGCTCTTACTTCGGGCGCTCCGGTTGAAGATGCCGGTAGAAGATAACTGTAACTATGTACATCAGGATTGAATCCTGATATTTTTTTCCCATTTACTGTTATTCCGGCGGGCTTCATATCCGGGGTTACTTTAATCGGGTAACTGCCGGACTGTGTGTTACCATCGATTGTTACATGAGCAGTAATAGTTGCCACACCTGTCCCTTTAGCCGTAACTTTACCATTCGCATCAACAACCGCAACATCCGGGTTATTGCTTGTATAAATAATTTTTGCTTTGGTAATATCATAGAAACTGTCGTCGCTCATCGCTGCTGTTATGCTTGTCTGCACATTCTCGCCATTTTTCATAACAATAACACCGCAATCGGCAACAACAGTTTTAAGTGTGGGAATAAACTCACCGTTCATAACGGCAGTTACTGTTCCTTTTATATCTTTTGAAGAAGCACCTATCTCGAATAGATATTTTCCCTGATCGTATGTGATCTTATTTTTATCAAGATCCCAAAACCAGAGATCAGCACAATTGATATTGATATTCACGGTTTTTGTTTGACCTGCCGGTATCGTTACACGTTTAAATCCTTTCAGTCTCTTGATCGGTCTCTGCAAAGATGCCGGGCTTTCCGGGGTTTTCATATAAATCTGCACAACTTCGTCGCCTTCGCATTTCCCTGTATTCTTAACATCTACACTGATTGTTATTTTGTCGTGTGGAGTAACAGTATTTTTACTGATTTTGAAATTGCCGTATTCAAATGTTGTGTATGAAAGACCGTAACCGAATTCGTAAGAAACATCTTTATCAAAATACCAAAGGGTGCGCCCGTTTTTTCCATTACCGCCCCTTAATGTGTAATCGGTTATTTCAGGAAGATCATTGACTGATTTATACCAGGTGCCGTTAAGTTTTCCTCCGGGGTTCACATCACCGAAAAGAATTTCGGCAATTGCATCACCCTGCGCCTGACCGTTATACCCAGTCCAGATAATTCCGGGTATGTTTTTAAGATTTTTAAATTCTTCAACCTCAACGCATCCAAGGGTCTGCATTACTACAATAGTATTCGGGTTTGCAGCCGCAACAGCTTTGATAAGTTCTACCTGGTTCCCGGGCAATAAAAGTGTAAGCCTGTCGGCTTCTTCTGTGGCGGTATTTTCATCTGTTCCTACAAATACTATTGCAACGTCGGCGGATGCAGCGGATGAAATAATTTCATCATCAATTTTATTATCAGCCGGGGCTTTATATGTCAGGTATAAAGTTTTAGGTTCGTTAAAGCCGAGTTTATTTACTTTCACTTTCATCATTTTTCCGGCGCCATAAACGCCGCCCGATTGTAACCCGGCAGCTACTGTTGCGTTTAATGTTGTCAGTAGATTTCCATCCGGCGAACCTACCCTTACTTCAACAATGCCGCCTTCGGTAGGAATATTAAGTTTGATTCCGATTGTATCAACATCCGTCAGGTCAACATTATCGTAGGAAGTCCACGAGCCGTCGTTAATAGTTCTTACTTGTTCTTCATCTCCCATCCCGGAACCGACTGTAATTCCTTTTGATGATGAACTAAATTTAGTAGCATCGAATTTGGCAACACTCCCGTTGGATTTTTTTAATTCGAAACCGGTTATATACAGCAAATTGCTTTTACTTGTTGTACTGCCTCCCGAAGAAAGTAATACTTCCGTATTAAGACCTTTTTCCGAAATATATTTCTTAATCCCGGCATAAGGAGTTATCATATTTTCTTTAGAAGGTCTCCCGGAATAAGGACCCAGTTCAACTTTGTCTGCCTGGGGACCGATAAGTGCAATTTTCTTAAGTTCGGCAGGATTCATCGGCAAAACTTTCTTACTTGTTTTTGCGCTAATATTATTCTTCAGTAAAACTGGAGTTTTTGTGGCGATTTCTTTTGCAAGTTCTTTGTTTGCCGGAGACCCAATTACATTTGGCTGCGAAAGAGAATAAGGAACTTTTGCGGTAGGATCAAATTCGCCCAATCTCATCCGTATAGTAAATATATTCACAAGAGCCCTGTCTATATCCGCAATTGTGATAAGACCTTTATTCAGCGCATCGATAGCGTATCTTTGATAAACGCTTCCGCAATCAATATCAACACCTGCTTTTAGTCCTTGTTCTGTTGCTTCTTCAGGCGTTTTAACATAATAGTGACCTGTATAAATATCCTCAATTGCTGCGCAGTCGCCTGTGATGTAACCTTTTAAACCGTATGTCCTTCTTGCTAAAGTATCAAGGTAAAATTTACTTGCCGAAGTAGGGACCTTATTCACTGCATTATAAGAAGACATTATCGAAGGCAGTTTATCTTCCTCAATAAGTTTTTTATAGGGAAGAAGGTAAAACTCTCTCATATCCCTGCTGTCCATATTGGAACTGCTTACATGCCTATCGAATTCACTGTTATTTGCAAAATAGTGCTTGCCGCAAGGAACTGTTTTCAAGTAAATATTGTCATTGCCTATCATACCTCTCACAAATCCGCCTGCAATTTGAGATACAAGGAAAGGATCTTCGCCGTATGATTCACCAGTTCTTCCCCACCTTGGATCCCTGATTGGTTCAACCACCGGCGACCAATAAGTTAGCCCAGTTATTACAGGGGAATTCAAAGCTCTTGCTTCATCTGAAATTGCGGCTGCTTCTCTTTGAATTAAGTCCGGGTCCCATGCTGCGCCAAGAGCAACACTATTTGGAAACGAAGTTGGAGAAGCGGCGTTGCCAATGTTAAAACCTCCCATCACTCCATGCAGAGCTTCACCCCAAACATTAAACGCATTTATTCCAAGCCTTGGAACTGCAGCCATGCTGTTGCCAATCAGACTTTGTTTTTCTTCAAGCGTTAGTCTCGAAACAAGATCCGCAGCTCTTTCTTCAAAAGAATATGACGTGTTTAGATAAATCGGTTTTTTGTTGTAGTCGCTACCAGGTAAAAATGCCGTTAGGAAAAGAAAAGAAAGAATCACAAAAATTGATTTTGATAATCTGATTTTCATATTGGACCAATTAATTATTTTATATTTATGAATTAGAAATAACACCACTTTTTTTCATGTAGATAAATTAATAGTTTACTTTACCTACCTACTAATGATAAACAAGCTTAAATTTTTTGAACTGTTCTCCTATGATGTACTCTTAGTTTTTTTCTTAATAAACTTTTAGCTTTTCAGACAGCTTACTCAACTTCGAAAATTTTACTTCCTTTACTAATTCCATTTTCATTAAATGCTTCAACAGTAAAATAATAGTTTGATAAGCTGTTAAGACTTCTTATAGTTAACGAATCGGTACCAAGCACCTGATAAGTTTGATATAATTTATTTTTTTGAGTTCCATAACGGATATTGTAACCAACCGCGTTCGGACTTTTATTCCATTTTAGGTTTACAATACATTTGTCAGAAGAAGAACGTTCAATGTCCAACTTTGTAATTTTTGCAGGAATTTTTCCACCTCCATTTCCAAACACACGCAGACCTGCAATTGCAAATGTGCCGCTTGGAACACGGTAATTTGTTAGTCTTATAAACCTCGCTTTTATAGGAGTTTGGAGTTCAATGTAATCATGCGGAACATCAGATTTGTTCTGCGTTTTATCTGCCAAAATATGCCATGTTTTATTATCCGAAGAATATTCCAATAGGTATTGATAGCAGATATCAGAATTGCGCCCAAAAATTTGTGTTTCGTTTTCGGCATAATTAATTTGAAGGGCGTTTATGGTGCTTTTTTTCTGCAGATCAATGGAGATCCATTCACCTTTATCACCTGTTTTAGCACTCCAGAAGGTACGTATATTCTCATCTGTCGCATAATCTTTCGGATGTTTTGATAACTCGGATGAGACTTCAACTGGTTTGTTATAAGAAAGAAGCATCCATCCGGTTGATAATTCTTCAGGTCCGGAAATTTTTTTCTTTGGAATCTTGTACGGAAAATCTCCGAATGTCGTATAAGTATATAGCTCACCGTCCTTATCAAAAAACATTGGGAATAATCCAAGGCGTCTTTCAAACATATGCTTCTGCGAAATAGTCATTGTAGAAATATGCCAGTAGTTGCCGTATTTATCCTGGAACGTACTGCTGTGCCCTGCACTGGCTATAAAACCTTCCGGTTTGTATGAACATGGATTATTTTGTGCAAGCGTATATTCTCCAAGAGGTTTGTCGGAAACATAAACCCCGTCGCAATAACTTTTAAATTGGGTGCCTGGGATTGCATATTGTAAATAGTATTTGCCTTCGTACTTTGTCATCCAAGCGCCTTCGATCCAAGGATTGGTGGGTTTATCCTCGTTGTAATCACCTGATCTTTCCCAGCCGTATTTATCCTTATTACTATTGAATAACACTTTCGGCTTTCCAATTGGATTAAAGGTTTTTGGATCCAATTCAACTCCGTAAATTGGGTTAACATTCGAACATCCGTAATAGAAATACAAACGGCCATCGTCGTCAACAAAAAAACATGGGTCAATCATTCCAATTGGAAATGCCGGGTTTACTATTTGCCATTTGCCCGATTTGGGATCGGCAGTTTTATAAATTACCGGTTTATCCGCCGATGCCATGAAGTACAATGCATCATTCATTACAACGGCAGTTGGCGCATAATCCTCTAAAGGAAGATCTTCTGTTGTTATTAAATCCCAGTCGATCAAATCAGTTGAGTGCCAGTATCCTCCGGATTTGGAAGCAAACAAATAGTATTCATTTTTAAAATTGACAATTGTCGGGTCGGCAGCTTCACGTCTCGATGGTTTATCAAGACAAAACCTGTAGTTGAGATTAAGTGGATTACAAATAGCAGTTTGCTTGTTTATTATGATTGTGTTATCCGATTGCCCGTTTACGCTGATAATTAAAACCAGGAAAAACATTACAGCTGCCGACATTAACTTGTTCATCACAATTACCTTTTCTCTATTATTATTTTGTGAAATTTGCTTTCATATACATTGCAATATTTTTTGGTTTTGAAAATTCAACATTCGTTTTAGCTAAGTTCTTAAAGTTATTCTCTCTTTGTCCTATTGTAAATTTTCATCTTGGAATTATTGTCACTATTACGCGTTTATATCTAGACAAAGGAGGTTTACCTTTGTCTGTAACTTTCAGAATGAAATGAGTCGTTTCATTTTTTTCAACGATTGGCGCTTTGATGTAGAAAACCCGATATAGATTTTCTGCCAAATCGATCTTAATTGTTTTTTTATAAGAGCCGACCTCAGGATACTGAAACCACAAATAACTTAGATTGTCACCATCCGGGTCAGCAGTACCGCTTGCATCGAGGATAAAAACCTCACCTGATTTTACAATTATTTCTTCAGGATGTCCTAGAGCCGGGACAGGCGGATGATTTGCTTCCGAATATGGTTTGATACACCAATCCATCCTGGCGGCAAAATCATTTTGAAAATCTTCTCTCCACCGCCACAAAGTAATTCTATTATTGTTTATGGAAACTGTATCTCTTCTAACGGCCCGTCCATAATCGTTATTTATATATGGGACGTAATTATCAACAGCATTTGTCCAGATTTCTCTTGGTTCAGGTTCAATCGGCACTCCTCCGGTAAAACCGGAATTAAAAGTTGAATATTCCGGTATGTATTTTTCATAACGACCTCCCCATCCGCCCCAATCGGGATGTTCAGGTGCATTTAATCCGTTCGGTATTAACGGTAAAAATGACGGCGTATCACCTTCCATCCCGTAAGCTACATCAGGATAAACAGCACCAAGAGGCCCGTGCCCTTGTTGGATATTCTGTGCTAACCAACTATTGCTTATTGATTCACTATTAATGCTCTTATCAAATTGAGTAATTGCCCCCCAAGTTGAATGTTCATAACCGCCGGGACTTACGATGTAAAACAAATCCGGGAAATTTTTCCTAATCCAAATTCCGCTGTCATCCTGATCGGAGATTGTATAAACCCTTAGTTTTGCAATTAATCTTTTTGCCTCTGTTTCACTTTTTGTTTCCCTGATTTTATACAGCGCCTGGGCAAGAGTATTAACTCCTCCCCAAACGGTTATCCATAATGGACGCTCATCATCATCTTCAAGAATTTTAATAATCCAGTTCGAACCTTCACTATCTTTCTCCTCACCAACTCCATTCATTCCATATTCCGGTAGTCCTTTTTTTATAAGTTTTAACAATGCTTCGGAATTTGGAAAACCCGGTTCATGTTTCATTAAATTTGCATGTACCTTGCCATAGGCATTTATCACATTTCGAATTGATTCGGGATAAACTTTATTCTTTTGATGAACAGAAGTAGTTGCTATTAATCCTTTAATATCAATTACGTTGGAGTACAAAAGCAAACGCACCAAGGATTCCGTATCGTCGGGATCCGCCTCAATATCAGTTAGTATAATTGCCCTGCTCTTATGATTTTCCTGTGCATATAAAAAATGACAAAAGAAAACCAACAAGATTAATACCGATGTAATAAATTTTTTCATAAATATTATTCCATCAATCATGAAAAGATTTTTAAAATTTATACGACGTTTTTTATTATGCGTTCTTTGAATTCACTTTTATTACACCGCACAGCAGATTTATAGTTCAATCTTGTTCATCACTTTATTTCTTCAAAAACCATTTTATCAAGATTCAGACCATCCCCGTCAATTAAAATTTTCAGCACATGTTTGCCTTCATCAAGTTTAACTTCCTTTTTTACAACTTCCCACGTTTGGAATCCGGCAGTGTTCGGAAGTGTGATAATTCCCGTTTTATTTTCGCCGTCACATTCAAGATGGAGTTTTGAATTATCGGAAGTAGAAGCAATATGGAAGGTAACCCTGTAAGTTGCAGTTTTACTAACTGAAACTGTATATGCCATCCATTCATCTGTGAATGTCCATCCAACGTTGTATCCGCCTGTAGAGCATTTCTCAATATCGACGCCTTCGCTCTGACGGTATTGTCCGCCGGAATTTTCCATTCCTCTATCATAATATGCATCGCCGGGGCATCCACTGTCATAATCCTCGGCTTCTATTGTCCCAGGAATAACGTGAGATTTAAATGCTTCCTGCTTCATCTCGCAGACTTCCATAAATTGCCAGCCAAAAGGCGAAAGATCATTTGAATTAACTAATCCTACTTTTTCCCCTTCGGATAAAATAGTATTTACAGATAATACCGAATTCGGAAATTGTTTATTGGATATTTTCAACAACCCGTTGCGCACATTTTCAATTTTCCAAAATTGGTTGTCGCCGCCGGTAAAATCCGAAACAATAAGTTCATGATTGGAATTACTACACTCAATTATCTTATTAATATTTTCACGGTTCGTTATTTTGTAAATGCCCTTACCTTCATTTTTCAATTTCCATTGGTTTGCAAAACTTTTCCTTTTTCCGGTAAGTACTAAATCCGATCCCAACACCAAACTACCTGTATTAGCTCCCGGTACTATAAAATAGTGGCGATCACTTTCAAGGTCGGCATAATTGTCAAGCGGCGGAATTTTATCTTCGAAGTTAAGTTTAATAACATATGCTAATTCATCGAAAGTTTTTTCTGGAAGATTTATTTTTAATCCGTTAGAATTTTGTTCGAATGTCAGAGGCAAATATTTTCCGGCTTCACCGTTTATCAACCCAACTGATTTCAGATTCCCGCAGTCAATTCTTTCAGAAGATAAAGATTTGAGTATAATTTCCTTTTCACCTTTTTCCCAGCCGAGTAAAATTGCATAAAGAGTAGTGTTATCTTTCGACCTTGTATATCTAATATCTTTTGCAGTTCCTTCGGCCGGGGCTCCCATCACACCATGAGCGCCTCCCATTTTTGTTGGTCCCTCTCCATACTTTTCCCAAGCGCGTGTTGCGTATACAGCTTCGCCGTATTTTTTCAGCCATGCACCCATTATAAGTAAAATATCTTTCTGCTCTTGAGGTATTGTACCATCGGCTTTAGGTGAAATGTTAAGAAGCAAATTTCCGTTTTTGCTTATCCTATCAAGAAAGCCGTGAAATATTTGTTTCTTGGAATAATATTCAAGCCCTTCGGTATAACTCCAACTTGAGGAACTTATTGCATCATCGGTGAGCCAGTAATTTTCCGTAATATCGGCGGGACCGCCGCGTTCGTAATCAAGCACAGCACACTTGGTATTCAAACCATCCTTAAATGTTGCAACTACTTCTTTATTCCATTCTGTTGCTTTGTTGTAGTAGTAGGATAAAAATCCAAGTAGAACCGGCTGTGAAATAATATGTAAATTAAAATCCTGCCAAATGATATCCGGTTTATAGTTATCAATAATTTCTTTATGCTTGGCTAACCAGAAAGCTTCGTTCTTTTCTTTTCCCTGCTGTCCGTAAAGCATTTGAAGTTTCTGATTATCGGTTTTAGGCGTGGCTTCATAAAATCCTGTAATGTTGTATGCATGATGCATTGAAAGAATTATTTTCATATTTTTTTTGCGGATGGCGTCTGTCAACAAACCAACAAGATCAATTTTGGGTCCCATATCTTTCGCATTCCAGGGATTAACATTGCTTGCCCACATCGAAAAACCGTCGTGGTGTTCGGCAACAGGTCCGGCAAATTTAGCACCTGCGTCGGCAAACAATTGCGCCCATTCTTCAGGATCGAATTTACCGCCTTCTGATTTGAGTCTCGGCGCAAACTGAACAAAGTTACCTTGTTTATTATTTGCGCCGGTGATAAAGTTATAGTATTGCCACTTTTCCGTGTCGCCGTAAATTTCTTTGTGATGTTTATTTTCAACCGATCCTTTGATATACATAGTGCGAGGATACCATTCGTTTCCAAATGCAGGAACTGTATAAACTCCCCAATGGAAATAAATACCAAACTTAGCGTCCTTGAACCACTCCGGAACAGGATCCGTTTTTTCCAACGATTCAAGGCTGGGTTGAAAATCCGGCTTTTGAGTTTGCGCGTAGATTTTGGAAACAATTCCTGCGGCGAACAAAACCATGAGAAAAGTAATTGGCAACATTCTGGTTTTCATAAAATTCTATTCCATATCATTTAGTAAATCTTATTTCGTTGTCTTTTAAAAAAACTATGTTTCAATTTGTTATCTTATTCTATCGCATTCGGACCCGGCTCTTTATTTTAAACATTGTTTTGCCCACATCTGTCCGTTGATAAAAAACATTCGCCTTCAACTAATAAATCCATCTGCTAAACGACCCGATTCAAATTACATTTATTTAAGAACCTCCGGTATCGGCACCTCGGCAGGCAAAAAACCATCTGCTGTACCGAAGACTGTGAATTCAATAATTCCCAACGGTGTTGTACGCGGCCAATCAGTTATAGTCAACCGAACAAAACGGCATTTTACAGGCGGGATTTCTTCAAAAATGGTATTTCGGGAAATAGTATTCTTCGTTTGGTCAAGTGCGGGAACGAATGTCTTTCCGTCCATTGACACATCAATTTTGTATTGATAAACGTCGCTCGGGACTGTTGGAGTTGTTGACGAAGAACGCCTTCCGAATCCCAATCTGCCGCCATTAAATAATAAACGCACTGCATCAATTGTAAATAATTGTACAACATCAAAACGTGTTGCGGGTGAAAGTTCGACAGTTAAAGTTGGTAATTTGTCGATAGGTGAAGGTTCCCACCATGTACCGCTTGAATTGTCAACTGCATACGCGGCATCCCGTCCAGACTGCTGTGAAGAGAATTTTGAAAGTGCGTTCATTGCACTGACTTTGTTGATCGTCACCGGGATAGAACCGCTGTTTCCTTCCACGGGGCTGCTAATTATATTCGGTGCCCACTGCGGTGTATCGGTTACTGTAACCGACATATTGCCTTCTTCATCAAATGTAATGCGATCCATTCCAATGCGTCGTCCGCCGGGAGGGTTAGACAGAACGATTGTGTAAAACTGCCAAAGATTTCCGTCAGGTCCCTTAACTATGCTGCCGTGGGCAGTACCTGTAACAAGTCCGTCTGTCTTACGAAGTAACGGATTGTTGGGTGCATATGTGAACGGTCCCATCGGTGATTTCGAAGTGTAATAACCTTCGGCATATGTCTTCCATTGAGTGCCGGATGCAGAATATTGCAGGTAGTAAGTGCCGTTATATTTTTCAACCCATGGGCCTTCAATCCACGCAACATCTGTATATTCATTCATCTCGCCGTAACGTTCCCAGATATGGTCGCTGTTGAAACCGAAAAGATGTTTCACCGGGCCGGCAAATCTGCTAATATCATTCGGATCGAGAGGAACGACGTAAATGCCGCTGACACCGCGACCGGGATAATAAAGATATGGTTTGTTATCGTCGTCGATAAAAATATCCACGTCAAAAGCGCCGTTCCATCCGCCGTTAACATCGGGCGTATTCTTCCAATCTCCAATACTTGTATATGGTCCAAGCGGGTTATCGGCTTTGTAAACCGGGCAATCATTGCCGCACATATAAAAACTGCCGTTGTATTTTATAACGTGAGGTGCAACAGGTACGTTTTCAATCGGATGAAACGACCAGTTAAGCATATCGTCCGAAACCCATGCGCCCCCGCCTGTGCAGAACATGTAATACTTATCTTGTTCGCGTATTACCGTAACATCACCAGCTGCATTACCGCCTTGTCCGATAATCATAGGCAACGGATTACAATAACGTGCGGCTTTGCCAACATCCGGCTTTTGTGCATATATGTTTGATGCAATCAAAACAATGACGATTAACAATATAGAGAATAATATCCGCTTCATAAAAATTCCTGGTTGTATAAAAGTTTATTTTATTTTTCGAATCAAAGCCTAAAAAGAATCACTGCTTCTTAAAAAACCCAAAGTGTTTTTTAAGTATTTTGATTTGTGTCCCTAAAATTCTATTTAAAAAGTTTTTGAGCAATTACGCTTAGATATAATTTGCAATTCATCCATGTATGACCTCCATCCGAAATAAAGGTCTCATGATTGATTTTCTTTTCATCCAACACTTTTAAATATTCCGAGATGACCGGGTATAAACCGTCTTCTTTTCCAACACCAATCCAGAATAATTTTAACCGCTGATTTGTTAATTCAGGATTTTCAAAAGCTACCGCATTATTCCTGTCGAATTCTGGTTTAAGCATACCTGGTGCAAAGCCGCAAACCCACGAAAACACATCGGGATTATTTAAGCCAAAATAGAGTGATGTGCCTCCGCCACCGGAAAATCCTGCTATCGCACGAAAATTTCTGTCGTTTTTTACACGGTAGTTCTCTTCTACAAACGGCATTAAATTTCCAAAGAAATCTTTCCTAAACTCTTGCAGGTTTTCCCAATTTCTTAAACTGCCGGAAGATTTACTTATTACCGGGTAAGCCCTGCCGTATGGCATAACAATTATCATCGGCACGGCTTTGCTTTGATAAATCAGGTTATCAAGAATTATATGCGCCCGTCCGACTTTTGTCCATGTTTCTTCCAAATCTGTTGTACCGTGAAGAAGATAAAGCACTGGATATTTTTTATCCTTTTCTTTTTCGTAACCAGGCGGAGTATAAATTACAACCGGGCGAACACCAAGTTCGGAAGAATAATAATAACGATAAGACAATGTTCCGTGGGGTACATTTTGAATACTGTGAACAAGCGGTTCGCTGCCCGTGATTTCTACAAGACTATTCTGAAATCCTTCGTTCGGGAAAATAGCCGAGTTATTCGGATCGGCTAAACGAATTCCGTCTACGATAAAATGATAAGGATATATATCGGGTTTCACCGGACCAACAGTTATACTCCAGAGTCCTGAAGAGTCTTTTGTCATCTGCATCGGTTTTTTTTCGAATTGCGCATCAAGTTTGACATCTTTTGCAGATGGCGAAAGGAGGCGGAATACAACTGTGTTATCATGATTTACCTGCGGCGAAATTATACCCGGAATTCCGGTTGGTTGAGCTGCGGCGAAACCGGGAATAACAAACGCAATCAATAAAAATATAAATCTGGTAATTATTTTTTTCTTCATATTAATTCTCCTAAAATCATTTAAAAAGTTTTTGTGCAAAATCGTGGAGCGACTTTCTCCATACTTGCCATTCATGCCCGCCGGGAAATGATGAGAATTCAACTTTCAGTCCTTTACTTCGAAATGTATCAATCAGTTTCTTAGTTGGTTCAATTCGAGGGTCCTGTTCGCCTACAGATATATAAAATAGGCTTAATTTTTTATTGAACGATTGGGGGTTTGACAGTATTCCGGGTATCGTTGCTTCGGCATCGAACTCGGCGGCGGGCTGCCGGGATATTCCGCCGAAAAGTCCGCTGCTGAATACACCGACGTTGGCAAATATATCGGTATTGCGGAGACCCGTATAAAACGCCTGTCCGCCGCCCATCGATAACCCCGCAACAGCGCGGTTAACAACGCCGGATTTTATCCTATAATTGTTTTCAACAAACGGTATCACGTTCTCGACTAATTCTTCTTTAAATGCAGCCATTGCTTCTTCGCTGTAACCAGGAACCATTGTTCCCGGCCTTGTTACATTTCCGTTTGAAATTACAACAAGCATTGGAACAGCTTTACCGTCCGCGATTAGATTATCTAGTATAAAATTTGTTTTACCCTGAACAGCCCAGCCGCGTTCATCCTCACCGCCTCCGTGCTGTATATATAGAACCGGATATTTCTTTTGATCTTTATTATAGCCGGGAGGAGTATATATATTCAAGTTTCTCCAGGTCCCTGTAGTATTCGAGAAATAAACGATCGATCTAATCTCACCATGGGGCACATTTTTTATTGAATAGAAATCGACCCCTTCTTCCGGAATATCAATCGCGCTTGACATTCTCCCGGTTCCATAAAAGGTTTCGCTTGCCGGATCAGAAACTTTTACTCCATCGATAACAAGCGAGTAATAATGGAATCCGGGGTCCTGCGGTTCGGTAGTTACCGTCCAGATTCCTTTTTCATCCTTTTGCATGTCGTAAATCTTGCCAAGATCAATCTGTACTTTCTGTGCATCCGGCGCATTTACAGAAAACACTATCCGCAGATCGGGCAATATGCAAGGGCATTCATTTGAACGAATGTTTGTAGAAGCAGGGATAGTTCCCGCAGGCATCTGAGCATTAAGACTAGTGAGATATAAAAAGAAAATAACTGTTAATGATGATAATATACTATGTTTCATTTTTATCATACCCGTTAATTATTTTTTAATTCCATATAAAAATTATTTCCTACTGCATTTGTCAAAGAAGTCGAATACATCGGGTAAAACTATCGACACCATGCTTATCTCCCTTTGCTTGCCATTGTTTCGAAATTTGTTTTGCAAATTGTCGTGATTTTTGCATTTGCTCAACCGGTTCCAGCATGGTTCCGAAACGGATTACTCGTTGTTTTGCAGGTAATTTTGTTGAATCCGGCAGATATTGGGCGCATTCAAAATAAGATGAACACGCAAAAAGAATTAATAGAAACAATATTCTAATCAAACTATTACCCTATTAAAATTCGTTATTACTTAGATATCTTTTTTATTTAAAAAGTATCATTCAGTAATTTTACTTAGTTCCAATAAACAACTATCAAAAAAACTTAAAGAGTATATTTTTTCAACAATTAGCGTCTATTAAAAGTACAAATCAGCCAGGGTAAATTGTTAAAGAGTTAATCCGGGTTTCACCGGGTTAATACATTCAATTGATACGTGCGGCATGATAATCGGGGTTATTCCGACTCCATTAACCGAATCCGCATTAAGTTCTGTTAAAACAATATTAGTAATCTTCTATTTGCTGTCGGATTTCAATCCATTTTATTTATAATAATTTATTAGGGCAGAACAAATCCCTCCGCCGATCTTAATTATCAGAAATAAATATGTTCATCTAAAACATTATAATCTCTTTACAATTTAATTTTTATTTTGTACTAAGTTTGTAAAAAAATGTCACGTACTTTCGGTAATCTAAACGGTAACATTCCCATGAACTCTGCATTAAATTCTTTGTACCGGACATTACGATTACCATTATAATGGCTACTGGTAAGGTGAACACAAAACGACTTTTCTTTTTCATATTCTTCCTTTAAATGCAGACACTAAAAATAATTTACCAGAGAGAACCAGATGTTTTTTGTCATTAAACAAGTTTTTATCTAATTCTCTTTGATTAAAAATCCGGTTAAAATTATTTCTTCAACTCAATTGTAACAACAGATTTTGCCGGCAGATTTATTTTTAGAATATTATTCTGAAAAGTGAATGACGAAAACTTTTGAATATTAACCTTCTCTGTTTGTCCAAAATCATTATAATCATTTTCGTTTGGCGCTGTAATTATTTCGCCGACTGCGTTGGATAAAATGTCGGAACCTCTCAAATCAATTTCAATACTTCTATCTTTATGCATATCGATATTTGTCAACGATACATGTATTCTTCCCTCTTTATCTTTCGAAGCCGAGGCACTGATACTCGGCAAAGTCATTCCGTCATATGTATAATCTTCACAAGTCACATCAATTGGCAAAAGCGTTGCATCATGATGCACCTTATACATTTTGAAAACATAGAAGGTAGGAGTTTTTAGAAGCTGATCATCTTTTGTGAGTATCATTGCTTGCAAAACATTTATTAATTGAGCAATGTTTGCCATTTTTACACGGCGTGCATTGTTGTTGAAAATATCAAGATAAAGACCTGCTGTTACTGCATCGCGCAACGTATTTTGTTGATACAAAAATCCGGGATTAGTACCTGGTTCAACGGTAAACCAATTTCCCCATTCATCTGCCATTAAACCGATTCTATTTTGCGGATCGTATTCGTCCATTAATGCAATATGTTTTTTGAGACGTTCTTCCATAATCAGAGTATTTTTCATTGTGTAAAACCAATCGTTCTCATTGAATTGTGTCGCGGAAGTTTTGTCATTCCAACCATGGCAGAATGTGTAGTAATGAAATGAATAACCTTGGATCAAATTTCTGAAATTTTGCGTTTTCTTTAATATTGTTTCGGTCCAGTCAAAATCGGGATCAGTACCGCCGCTGGCTATTTTATATAATCCGCGTCCGTGCATGTAAGTGGAAAATCTTTTATATAAATCTGAATAATAATCCGGCGTCATATTTCCGCCGCAGCCCCAGCTTTCATTGCCTACAGCCCAGTATTTCACGTTCCACGGTTTTTCTCTTCCGTTTTTCTTTCGTAATGCCGTCATAGGACTTTTTGCATCTGAATTAACGTACTCAACCCACTCAGCCGCTTCTTGAACAGTGCCGCTGCCAACATTTACACAAAGGTACGGTTCTGCTCCTATCAATTCGCAAAAATCCAAAAACTCGTGCGTACCAAAACTGTTATCTTCGGTTACTCCACCCCAGTTTGTATTAACGATTGAAGGGCGTTGATCCTTCGGGCCTATTCCATCTTTCCAGTGATATGTATCTGCAAAACATCCTCCTGGCCAACGTACAACCGAAGGACTAATTTCTTTAAGAGCTGCAACAACATCATTTCTTATTCCGCGTGTATTTGGAATTGAAGAATTCTCTCCCACATAAATACCGCCGTAAATACAATTACCTAAATGTTCGGCAAAATGACCATAGATGAATTTACTTATTACATCTTTACCGAGATCAACATTAACAATAACCTTATTTGATTTTTCTTTTGGATTATCTGCAGCATTTAGTAATATCATATTAAAAGCAAACAACACAAATAATAATTTTTTAACGATATTCATTTTTTACTCCTCTTTTAACTTTAATAAATATTACGGAAAAGATTAATTATCATCTTCTTTTCAACTTTGCCCTCATAATTCAACTGAAACTTCTTTCCCATCATATGTAACTATTTTATCATATTTTGATATAATTTCCATGCCGGTGCCATTGTTTATAGAAACCTTTACAATACTAAATTTACGTTTACTTAACATCCCCGGAAATGATCCTTTTCTTTCATCAATGGTTAAAACTCTTCTTGCATTATCCCACTTAAATGTTATTGTAGAATAATCCCCTTTCTCATAATTATAATTATCATTTTCATCTTCGTACAATGTGAACTCTCCATCGGCTCCGGGATAAATTCTTATTTCAATGTCACCCCATTTTTTTTCTGCGGTGTATTGAACTTCCGGACCGACTGGAATTATTGAACCTGCTTTCACAAAGAGAGGAATTTTATCTAACGGCGCATCCGTTTTTATTTCTTGACCTCCTACAAATTTCTCGTTTGTCCAGAAGTCATACCAAGCAGTTGATTCGGGTAGATATACATTCCAATCATCAACTTTAGGTTCTGTAACAGGGGCTACGAGAAACGCTTTGCCGAACATATATTCAAATTGCTGATCCAGTGCATTGGGATCCCTGTTAAAATCCATTACTAACGGACGCATCATAGTTGATCCGTTCTTTGTTATTTGCCATGCTTCGGAATATATGTAAGGAAGTAACCGATAACGCAGGTCCAACATTTTCCGCATATTGTTTTCAACTTGTTCTCCGTATTTCCACGGCTCAGTCTCGGACTGATATCCGTGAACTCGGAAGATTGGATTAAATACACCCCACTGAAACCAGCGTGTTAGTAACTCTTGGAAATTTTCATCGGTATATTGAGATTTCCCGGGACGGAAAAATCCGCCGATATCTGTTGTCCAATACGGCATACCAGGAATTGTGAAATTAAGTCCGGCTACAATTTGTCTTTTGTATGAATCCCAGGTTCCGCCAATATCTCCCGACCAATTTATTATACCATATTTTTGCTGCCCAAGAAAAGCTGATCGTGTAAGAATGCAAACACGTTTGTCGGATGATGTTTCTCTCTGTCCTTCATAAACTGCCTGACTAACAAATAATGGGTATGTAAGACGGTAAAAATCTCCGTGTCCCATTTGTGTTTTTACACCTTTCAAGGCGTCGTTTTCAGGTTCAACAGCATCCATCCACCAGGAATCAACCCCGTAATCAAACATGTTTTCTTTTAATGTGTTCCAGTATTCTTTTCTTGTTTCGGGATTGAAATAATCCAACCATTTGGTATCGGGAATAAAACGGTTTTTGGCTACATACTCTTTCCCTATTGCTGAATTTTTATCGGGGTTAGACCAAATCGAAATATTAAAATGCGCATCTAAATCATGTATTTCTTTTATAAAACCTGCCGGATTGGGATAATTAGTTTCATCGAATTGAGGAACGCCCCATCCTCTATCACCCCAGTATTGCCAGTCTTGCACAATTACATCCAAAGGAAGATTTCTTTTTCGGAATTCTTTTACAGTTTCAACCAGGTGTGTTCCCGAGGTATAACGTTCACGGCATTGCCAGAAACCATATGCCCAAAGAGGAAACATCGGCGCATTCCCAGAAAGATTCCGGTATGTAGTAATTACACTATCGGTTGAAGGTCCGTAAAACACAACATAATCAAGCAGCTTGGCGTTTGGGGAACGAAAAGTTGTTGAATTTTCCGTAAGCTTCCATGATAGTTTGGGTACATTGCTCGATTTACAAACCAACTGTACCTGGTGTTCTCCGGCTTTTAACTCTACGAGCGTACTTACCGTAGGAGGCAGCCAAAAATTACTTATGTCGATGCATGGATTTCCGTCAATGACAACATATTGACGATTATCCATATCTCCCAAATCAAGAAATATTGAATAGACTCCGTCAACAGGAACTTTAAATTGTCCCGTATAAACCGATTGTTGCTGTGAAACTTTTTGTGTTCCGGATGTAGTTGTAACTTCAGCAACCTTATCGTTACCTGCGGTTGATTTTTCATGTTTTTCAAGCGAGATAAAATTGTCTGCCGGATTAAAATCGGTGAGCCCGTATTGATGCCAGAGCAAACCGTATCCCTTGCTTGAATAAATAAACGGTAACGATATTTGAGAATTGACTTGAGTTAAACGACGGGTTATGTTTTTTAAATTATAATGTCCGTCCTGGAACTGCCCCAATCCGAAAATATATTCGTCGTTGGGCGATTCAAAACTTTGTTCAGTAATAAAGCACGGTTCGCCCATTACTGAATCGGGGATTAATTTTCGTGAGTTTGATTTCTCGCTAAGGAAAATTTTTCCTGTATTATCTGCAAAAGATAAATTGCCGGTTTGTTTATCAAGTTTTACAGTTATGCTTTTTATCTTCACTTCAAGTTGTGAATCCTTATCGGAAACTTTAAAGCCGGGCAGCTGATTCCTCGAAGTAAAAATGAGTTCAGGCACTTTTGCCTGGGCATCTTCATAGAATTTAATTCTTACTGCATTATCGCTTAATGGACAAATGCTGAGCGTTCCATCCGATAGAGTAATATCTACTTTATTTTTAACTTGTTTAAAATTTTTTACTCCCTGTCCGTGGTAAATAACAGGTAAAATCATAATTAATAAAGTAGATATAAGTTTCATAGGGTTGTTAAACTCCTTCATTACAATAAATTGATTTAACTTTCTACAATTGCTCCCTTATTTCATCAGCAGCATCTTTTTTACTTCTGTAAAGTTGCCGCTTGTTAATTTGTAAAAATAAACTCCTGAAGCAAGATTCGCTGCATTGAATTTAACTTCATGCGTACCTGATGTTGTATAACAATTTATAGGAACTGTTTGAAGTTCACTATAAATAATTCCTTATTTATTTCTTATTCAAATTATATTTTCTCAGTCATAATGATCGCTGTTGCTTCCGGCAACCCTGGCGAACTTACTGTAAGCTTAATATCTCCGGCTTCTTTTGTACTTCGGATTACAACAAGTGCACGCCCGTTCCAGGCTTTACGCGAGTTGCCAACATATTGATCAATATCTTTAAGATTTGCATTATCTACACCGGCAATCACTCCCGGTCCGCTGATGTTGAAATGCAATTGATCTTGTGCATTCGGCTGCAGGTTTCCTTCTTTATCCGTTATTTCAATTATTATAAATGACAAGTCCTGCCCATTGGCCGATATTTTTGTTCGATCCGGTTTTAATTTTATTTTGGTTGCTTCGCCCGATGTCTGCAAAGTAGTTGCTTCCAATTCTTTATTATCTTTTACACCAACTGCGCTTAACACACCTGGCTCATACGGAACCGTAAATGTTGCTTTAAACTTCTGTTCTTCTTCGGTAGATTGTTCACCAATTAATTTTTTATTTAGATAAAGCCGAACCTTCGGATATTTTGAATACACTTCAACCTGTAATTCTTTTCCTTCGTAACCCGGCCATGTCCAGTTTTCCCACGTTGGCCAAACGGACCAGATAGTTTCTTTAATTTCACCATTATCAGGGTTAGGCTCCTTAACAGCCATATACAGTTTTTCAGTGTCATTCCACAAAATATTACGATAGTGAGAAATAGGTTTTCGCCACCCAATCAAATCAATATCACCGCAATAAGCGCCGTGCCATGGATAGAAATCTGCTTCCCAGTGTTCACCTTTTGTCTCGCCGGGATAGTAATAACGGCCAATGCCCGACTCACCTAAATAATCCATTGCTGTCCAAACAAAATCTCCGATAATGTAATTGTGGTTTTGTACCAACTTCCAATTGGAGAAAGCATCTCTTGGGTATGATTCTGTCTGAACAATAATTCGTGAAGGAACCCTCTTGTGGTCTGATGCTGCCCTGTGTAACTGATAATTATATCCGCCGATATCATTTACTGCAAAAAGCGAATCGAATATTTCCCAATCATTATCCCAAGTGGTCATTGCCGATGTTACCGGACGCGTCGGATCAATTTTGTGAATACAATCTACAAGCATTTTAGCGGTTTCAACTGCTTCAGGTTTCTTCCTTTCGATTATTTCATTTCCAGTACTCCATATGATAATTGAAGGATGGTTACGATCACGCAATACCATTGCTTCTAAATCGCGCTGCCACCAATCGTTAAAAATTTTTGCATAATCAAACGGTGTTTTACTTTCTTTCCAGCCGTCAAATGATTCGTCAATAACCATCATTCCCAGTCTATCGCATGCATCTAAAAACTTCTCCGAAGGCGGATTGTGTGATGTGCGGATTGCATTAAACCCGGCTGTTTTAAGCATCTCAACGCGGCGTTCTTCTGCACGGTCAAAAGCAGCGGCGCCTAAACATCCGTTATCATGATGAACGCATCCGCCGTTAATCTTTACAGTTTTTCCGTTAAGCTGAAAACCATTTTCTACAGTAAATTTTATTGAACGTATGCCAAAGTTTGTTTTGGTTTCATCAATTATATTATTGTCTTTTAATATTTTTACTTGGGCTTGATAAAGATATGGCGTTTCCGGCGTCCATAACAAAGGATTCGATACTATTATGATTTGTTCTATTTCCTTTTCGCTGTTTGCCGATAACTCAACGTTTATTTGATTGTCCCCTACATGGTTAGAATTTGCATCCAAAAGAAGAGTCTTTAGAATTATACTTTGCGGTGAACCGGTTTCATTTTTTACAATTGTTTTTATCTGAACTGTAGCTTTTTCTGAAGACACCTTCGGAGTTGTAACCCATACGCCCCAATTAGCAATATGTATCGGATCGGTTACATACATCCATACATGCCGGTATATACCCGAACCGCTGTACCATCGACAGTTAATTTGTTGTGAATTATCAACCCGCACCGACAGAACATTCTCATTATTAAAATCCAGGTAAGGTGTGAGATCGTAACTGAATGCTGTATAACCATACGGATGCACACCAAGAGATTTCCCATTGATGAAAACCTCAGCATTCATATAAACGCCTTCAAAATAAATTGAAACTCTTTTACCCTTCCACGTTGAAGGGACATTAAATGTTTTTCGGTACCATCCGATACCTGCGGGTAAATAACCGCCCGCACCGCCCATTGGATTTTTAGGATCTACTTTTCCTTCAATACTCCAATCATGCGGCAAATCCAAATTCCGCCAGTCTTTATCATTAAACTCTTTTGTGTCGGCTGCCGGCACATCGCCCAAGTAAAATTTCCAATCGTAATCAAAAAGTTGTTTACGCTGAATGCATTCTTGTGCATTTACGCTTACAATACAGTATAATAAAAGCGCTATCTGTATAAATAGAATTTTAGAATCTTTCATCAATTCCTCATTACGATTTATAATTACAGATCATTCAGTTGGTTTCAATGACGCTGCAAAACCACCGCGACGCAGTAACTTAATATCAACAGTACAATACTTATCAACAACCGAATAGCTTGTAGCAAAATCCTTATCATGTTCGCCATCGGCAATTAATGTTAATTTATATTTTACACCATCTGTCAAGAAATCAAATTTGAGTGTTTTGTTCTTCTCAATTTTTTCGGAATTTAAACCGCCTATGTACCATGTATTCTGTTTTTGACGAGCGAGAATAATATCCTTTCCTGGATAACCATCTATCAGTTTTGTATCATCCCAAGCGTTAGGAACTTCTTTTAAAAAGGTTTTCGCCGCATCCGGCAATTCATAATATCCTTCCGGACGATCCGCCATGTGTTGTATACCTGATTCAAAAACTACACTTTGTGCAAGTTCATGCCCGTACGATGTAATATGTGGAAATTGTGAGTTAGTAAAAGTTACGGGCGTGTAATCCATTGAACCAACAACATTTCTTGTAAAAGGAATAGTTGTGTTATGTTCAGGTGCGGTAGTAGTAAACTCGGGTCCGTTGTTGTACCACTCGGCTCCTCTTATTCCTTCGTATGTCATCAGGTGAGGGTAAGTACGCGACCAGCCCCTGGGAACAAGGCAGCCGTGAAAATAAACCATCATTTCATATTGTACGGCGTCATCGAGAATATCAAGATAGTATTTAATCATATCTTGTTTATCGCTTAAAAAGAAATCTATTTTTACGCCGACAACTCCAAGTTTTTTTAGTTTGGCAAATTCCTGGATACGGTTTTCATGTGTAAGCATTCGGTCGCGGGGAGTTGCGCGTACCCATTTAAAAGCACCCGAATTATACCACATTAAAGGTTTAATACCTTTTGAATGAATATACTTTAAGGCATCTTCCAGGTTTCCGCCGTTACCCATCTGATCCCATTCCCAGTCGAGAAGTGTATACGGCCAATCCATAGCTGCAGCCAAATCTGCAAATTCACATACTATTTTATAATCTTTGGTGCCGTGATTATTCGACCAGTAATTCCATGATGCTTTACCGGGTTTAATCCAGTCTGTTTTAGTTATAACAGAAGGCGGACAAACATCGTCAACCAATGTAGATTCAACTATATCTGCGAGACTGCCAATTATTATTACCCTCCACGGTGATTTCCACGGAAGAGAAATAGTTGGCTGCGATTCCCCTTCGCCGTCACCGGGATCAGGAAAAGTGATTTTATAGCCGGATTTATTTTCAACATTGCTAAGTTTTGAAGCACAATAATTGCGGTTTACATCCGCTTCATGGATTAAAAACCAACAAGAAGAATCGGGAGAATTAAAAAGCGCAGGATAACACCATGTTTGCTGTACATTTTTGTCTTCTATAAAAGTATATAAACCCTCGTTGGCAAGATCCCACTTTTCCATCCATCGTTTTGCACTTTCAGGAATATCGTATGATGTCAATTCATCCTTTATTACAAAAGAGCCGCTCTTTTCAGGAAACTCGTACCGAAATACGGCGCCGTCATTGTATGCCCTGATAATTAAATTTAATTTAACTTTTCCGGGGTTCTCAAACGATACAACAATTTCATTTGCCGAGTTGCTGCATTGAGCGCGTTTACCGTGCAGTGTATTATACTTCTCGTTTATAATTTGAGGCTTACTAACTTTTATGAACTTAAGTTCATTGGAAAAATCCTGATCGCTCCTGGATAACCCAAGATTAACTTGAGGAATTACTTCGCAGTTATTATTACTCTCGTTGTAGTTTATTTTTAAAAACCAATTTCCCGAATCATCTTTTTCTTTATTGTATAATGCTATGTTTATTTTCTTATTGGGGGAATCAACAACAACTTTTTGTGCACTTGTAAAAGAAGTGAGCATAAGGATAAAAGCTGCCGTTAGTATCCTATTCATATGTACCTCGGTTTTTAAAATCGATATTTCATTATTTTATTATGACAGTTTAAGACAACAAAAATTTGTCTTCTCAATTACTTGTTTATCGAAACAACCTAAAGAAATCTTTTTTATATCTGAGACCATCCACAGCGTTATCACATTTTACCAAAGAATATCTTTGGGTTTTTCGTCTCGAAAATAAATTTCAGAAAAATCCACACTGCATTTTTTCCCGGTAGGAGATTGGGCACTAAAACCAATTCTCACATTATCAATTTTATCAAGCTTAAACCCCCTTACAGGGAACCACTTAATTCCGTCCTCGGAATAAGCAAAAGCAAACGATTTTTCTTTAGTTGAGCCCGCAATTCTAAAATATATTTCATTGTCATTAATAATCATCGAGTTGCAATCATCAGAAGTTTCGTTGCATACAACGGTTACAACTCTCTGTTTGCCAGTAAAGTCCTGCTCAAAACATAATTTAGCATAGTGTTTACTATCATTATAAATCAGCAATACACCCGCATCCCATTTGGAATTAAATTCGAGCTTTATTTTAGATATCAATGTAAAATTTGAATCAGGTTTAAATAGCAATCTGGGCGATTTATTAACTTCGTATCCGCCATCCGATGTTATGTACAAATCAGTCTTTGCAGGGGCAACTATTTTAAAATGATTACCGTCAACTATTGAATAATCAAGTACTTCGTTTTCAAATTGCATTATATATGGTATTGCTGATATTCTAACATCCTGAGCATTGATAAAAACAGAAAAGTACGCCATAATCAGATTGAATAAAAAAAATCTTTTCACAAAGCTCCTCATCTAGTATTTAGTTCAAATTACTTAATGATGTTATACTATAAGCGTCATTTAAAAAGTACCGAGGTACAGCAACAAATTTCTATTTAGAAAATTTCCACCAATCGAAGTTGAACAAATCTTTTTCTCCCATGAACACAAAGAACAAATCGTGAACACCTTTGATGTTTTTAACATGTGTAGTAATTGTTCTCCAAATACCGCCTTCACGTAAGGTATTTACATCAACTGTTGCGATGATTGGTCCGTCAATCTTGTCGATATGAATTTCAATTTTCCCGCCATACAAAGAAGCAACGCTAACATCAACCGATGTAACGCCTTCTGAAAAATCTACACCTTTAACCATGGTATAATCACCATTGTGGATGGAAGTTAAAAACAAACGGTCTGCAATCTTTTTTCCTCTTGCCCACTCGAAATCCCCTTCCCATTCCGTTTCGAATCTTGTTTTTACACCTTCGCTCCAAGCCATTGTCTCGGCTTCAACACGTTTGAATGGGTTTAGTGTTCCCACTTGTTCAGCACCTTCATCAGACCAGTAATGGCGGTTTTGTATTGTGCCGTCGGGGTTATACTCTATTTCATCCATATCCACCGAACGACGCTCATAAAATTTGGATGTTGTTAATTTCAACAAGTCGTAACTATGCCCAAAACAATACCACTTCCCTTTGTATTCGATAATTCCCGGGTGGTTACCGCGCGTCTTTTCTGATGCATCGACAATCATACCTTTATACTCCCACGGTCCGGTTGGGGAATTACTCATTGCATAACCAATACCTTCGGGGCAACAGGTAGAAGCATACGCCAAATAATAATGTCCGCTTCGTTTCCATACCCATGGTCCTTCCTGATAGTTTTTGGGTGTTGTAGGTTCTTGAATAATTTCCCCGGAGTAAGAAATCATATCCTCGTTCAGCTTAACGTAATACACTTTGGGATTTCCCCAGTACATGTAAGCTTGTCCATCATAGTCAATCAATATAGTCGGGTCTATGTCGTGGTTGCTGTTCTTGATCAATGGTTTACCAAGCGGGTCTTTAAAGGGTCCATAAGGACTATCGGCAACCAAAACACCAATACCTACCCCGCTGGGCATCGGGCAGTATAAATAGAATTTCCCATTACGTTCAATACACTGGACTGCCCAAGCACCATTGTCGTTGTTTACCCACTTGAAATCTTTTAAAGAAGCTACAACACCGTGGTCTGTCCAATTCACCATATCGGTTGATGTATATAGCAGCCAATTCTGCATTTTAAATCCTAATGCATCGTCCTCATCGTGCGAGGTGTATAGAAATAGCGTATCGTTATAAACCATTGGCGCCGGGTCGGCAGTGTAGTTAGTTTGAATGATTGGATTTTGCGCACGGGCTGCGAAAGGTATTATCGCTGCAAAAAAAATAACTTCAAAAATTCTTAATATTCTTTTCATAGTTTGTTCTGCTTTAATTAATTCTAATACATCATTTTATAACTACAATTCCTATTTGTAACTTTTCCTTTACAGTTTAACTACAACTTTCTCCCCGTCATAGGTTATAACTTTATCATATTCTTTAATCTTATTCATCCCAACGCCATTGTTTTTAGAAACCTTTACTATAATGAATTTCCGCTCATCAAGCATTCCGGGAAATGAGCCTTTTCGGTCGTTGATTGTTAAAGTTTTTTGCGCATTATCCCAAGTAAAAGTTATTGTTGAATAAATTCCTTTTTCATAATTATAATTGTCGTTTTCGTCTTCGTATAATGTGAACTCGCCATCGGCACCGGGATAAATTCTTATTTCAAGATTATCCCATTTTTTCTCTGTAGCATATTGTACTTTGGGTCCAACAGGAATTATTGAACCGGCTTTCACAAACAACGGCATTATATCAATAGGAACTTCTTTATTTATTGTTTTTCCGCCTTCATATTTTTCTCCTGTCCAAAAGTCAATCCATTCGTTTCCTTTGGGCAGATACACTTCTTCACTTTTTATTTTGCTGTAATCTTCAACTTTAGTAGTATCGTTTCCATCGACAACAATCTTTGAATACATCGGAGTTGTTACCGGGCAGACCAACAATGATTTACCAAACATATATTCATTATTAATATCCAACGCATCTTTATCGTTTGCATAATCCATAACTAGTGCGCGCATCATTGTGGATTTATTTGTCGTTACATCCCACGATGTTGAATAAATATAAGGCAATAATAGGTAACGCAGATTTATATATTTTTCAATTGCATCGTAAAGTCTATCGCCACTTTTTCCGAATTGATAAATTTCACGAGGAGCGTCGGCGCCGTGCGAACGCATCATCGGACAGAAAGCGCCGAACTGTATCCAACGCGTATATAATTCACGATAATTTGCATCATCCAATTTCTTTTTGAAATTCCAGAGAAAGAAACCGCCTATGTCGCTGTTCCAATATGGAATAGCGCAAAGTGAAAAATTTAATCCGGCAGAAATTTGCTGTCTTAGCGCATCCCAGGATGCAACAACATCGCCCGACCATGTGTTTGCGCCGTATCGCTGCTGACCTGCAAACGCAGAACGGGTAAGAATGAATACACGTTTATCAGAAGTTACTGAACGTTGGTTTTGATAAACTCCGCCAACTGTCAGTAATGGAAAAGCATTTCGTACTTTCCGGAATGAGCCGAGATATGTTTTATTGTTTAAATCGGAAGGCTTGAAACTCAAGTGGTCGGGTTCCGATGAATCCATCCACCATCCGTCCATCCCAAGCGAAAAAATTCCTTTGTTAAGATATTCCCAGTAAATATCGCGGGCTTCAGGATTATAAGGATCATAAACTCTTACGCCGGAAGGGTAATCCATATTCGGCGGCCATTTGTCGGAACCGGATTGCGGCCATGTTTGAAAATCCATAAGAGCGCCGATTTTATTCAATTCTTTATATTGTTTTGTTTGGGGGCCAAACGAATTCCAAATAGATATTAATATATGTGCATTTAGTTTGTGTACATCATCGACCATCTTTTGAGGATTGTAAAATTCTGCGTTGAGGAACTCCATTGCATTCCAAAGATAGTTGTTGCCCCAGTATTGCCAATCCTGAATTATTCCGTCGAGCGGAACGTTAAGTTGGCGGTACTTTTTAACTACATCCAATAACTCATCCTGACTTTTATAACGTTCTTTGCTTTGGAAATAACCAAAAGTCCACAACGGAAACATGGGCGCTTGCCCTGTGAGATCGCGCATTTGAGCAATTACTCCATCCGCATTGCCGCCGTACATAAAATAATAATCTATACAATCGCCAACGTCTGATTTAAATGATGTGCTTTCCCTGCTATCTTCAAAAATAGTGGGCGAATAATTATCCCAAAACAAACCGTAACCTTTTGCCGATACAAAGAAAGGAATGTAATCGTCCGTATTTCCCTGTATCATATTCAACTTCAAGTTGCGCTGCACCATTTTTCCTTGCTGTTGTTGACCCAATCCGTATATTGCTTCATCTTTATCCAAAATAAATGACTGAGATACGGAATAAGTTTTAGTCCCGGCATCATCGAAATCTATAAACGTCGTACCGCCTTCTTTTTCATTTAACAACTCTTCACCTTTCATAGATGAAAATGAGATTTTACCATTTTCAAGATTGAGGCATACTTGAACATTTTCACTATTTAAAAAAAGTTCATCGCCCTTCTGTTTAATACTAAAATCTGCTTTTTGCGGAACTTTGATAACGGAAAGACTTTCTTTCATAAGTGCTTTGCCTTCGGGCGATTTTAAAATTCTAACAGTTGACGGATTGTAGAATTGAATTTCAACTTCGATAGAGTTGATCACTGATTTTGCACCCAACTCCGTTTTCTGATATGTTTGAGCTTTTCCAACTACCGCAATAACAAATATCAGGGAAGTGATAATTAATAATTTTTTAATCATTGATTTGCGCTCCTGTGTAAACTCTTATTAACTGTGAACAGCTCAGCCAAAATATTTTATTACTTTTTTTCCAACTAACGGTTGAAGCTTTTGCCATCCGTCATCGATTACAATGTATTGATAACCCGCAGCCGCAAGTCCTTTACTAACCATTGGATTAGCCACCGACATTACGATTTTCGAATTAATATCCAAACCGAAAGCGTTCCATGAGTTCCATCCCATCGGAGAGGTTTTTGGCTAAATCCGGAAATTGACCGTAAACTGTTATTTGAACTACAAGTGGAAATATTATCAGATTTTTTTTTATCATTTCTCTTATAAAAATTCTTAACGTGTTCCTACAATTCTATAAGCGATAGTTGAGCTTCCGGTTCCTCCTGTTTCATCATCAACTCCGACAAGAAGTTTTATCTTTACAATATCATTGTCTATATGGTACCAAATTTCAGCTACACCATGAGTGCCGAGCCCTTTGTTGTAAACAACGCCTGCAACCTTTAACGGATTCCTACCAACAGATCTGTTAAATGCAAGATCGCTCCATCCCTGAAATGTCATATAAGGTTTTAATTCAGCAATAGAAATTTCACTGCCGTCTTTTTTAACAAACACTGGTTCCAGAACATTGGCATGGTCCCAATCTTCCGAATGATCGGGATCGGTAATAAAAATCCCGATGGATTTAAATCCTTCAATTGAAACTTCGGATGCAATCGGTTTATCGCCGTATTTTATTACCGGGCTTTCATACAATAACTCACCTACATTATATGATTGCGAAACCGATAGTGACGGGTTAAATCCTTTCTTATATACTTTTGCTTTAACAATACAATCGGATAAAATTTGAAACGGTTCTTTGTATAATTCCGAAGATTCATCAGGTTCGCTGCCGTCACGGGTAAACCTGATTTCTGCTCCTTCGACAGGCGAAGCTATTTCAATTTTCTGAATACCTTTATAAATAAAACTTTTCTCAGGGTAAATAACAGGCGGGGCGAGAAAAGGAGATTCAGACATCAATGATGATATTTCTGTCTCCTTATTAACTAAACTTATACGGAATGAGTACGCTGTGTTTTTTAATTTTACTTGGTAATCTGGGCGCACGCCCGGTCCGCAGCTTGCGCCGCCAAGCCCGTCCTGCCGAGCATCAATGGAAAAGTATATATCTTCCTGTTTGGTTATATCAGTAAAACTTTTTTTATCCAAGTCGTTGTCGCTAAAATGAAGAGCAGTTGTTTCGAGATAAGGGAAACCGAAAACTGCTATGCCGATGCCTTCATTATTGGTCAATGAAGCCCAACGCACATTTGTTTTGTTGCCTGTATGCTGCGGTCTTGAATATGGAAAATATTGCCCGTCAACCGTGGAGTTATATTCTCCAACCATTGCAGAGTTATTTCTATCGGAATAATTTTCCCACGGACCCTTTCCGTAAAATTTATAATTTTCATAATCCGAGGGAAGAATCATCTGCATTCCTAATCGGGCAATTTCTTTGTTTGCAATATCTGTGGGGTTAATAATAAACTCAAAACCCGAGCGGATAAAAATATCGCCATTCTGGTAAATACTGTAGGCAACGGTATTGTCCAAAATATGTGCAATTGAATCGCTGTATACTTTCATTACAATATCAATATCATAATGGTCGTCATTCTTTTTCATCTTAATATTTTTCACTTCGTACTTGAGATTGTTAAACCCCGCTTTACGCCATTGAACCGCTGGGCTTGTTGCGCTCCACCACATTTCATCGTTATCGGACGGAGCTCTATAGAGAACGACCGCAGGCCCCTGCTTAAGTATTTCTTTTCCTTCATTTTGGATTGATGAGAGAAAACCGGTTTTCTTATTGAAACTAATGCCGAAATTTTTGCCGGAGAATTTGATTTCATCCGCTGTTTCATTCATGACGAATGAATTATCATTTTTAACTATATATGGCTTTGATTCTACAGTATATGGAAGAGCAAGCTGTTCCCATGCAACAATATGTCCTTTGTCAGCCCAGTTTGTATTATGTGAAAGTTTAAAAGTGAAATTAAGGAAATACTCGCTGCTCTTTTTAACCTCCGGTTTTTTAAATGGAATGATAATTTCTTTTTCCATACCTGCATTTAAATCAATTTTTCCAAGAACTCCTTTTTGTATTTGTCTGCCGTTCTCAATTAATTCCCATTCGCCTTCCAAAATATTCAGATTAGAAAATTCATAACGGTTCAGAATTTTTATTTTACCTGAGTTTAAATCACTCAAAGTTATTTTTACAGGTTGAATGATATATTTGTACTCGTACAATTCCGGCTGGGGAGTTCTATCAGCAAGAACAAGACCATCAAAACCAACAAATGCTTCCGACCGGGGATCATTCATATCACCGCTGTTGGCAATAAATGTTTTTCCGTTTTTATCTTTTTGAATAAAACCCTGATCTACCCAATCCCATATAAATCCGCCTTGCGCTCTTGGTAAAGTATATGATGGTTCCCAATATTCTTTCAGATTGCCGCAGCTGTTGCCCATTGCATGTGCATACTCGCACATAATAACCGGGCGGGTGTCGTTCTTTGCCGCAGCGATGTAACCTTCAACAGTTGGATACATTGGAGCGACAATATCTACAGACGGATCGCTTCCAGCGGGATTATAATGAACCGGGCGGGTTGGATCGTTTTGGTGAATCCACTGAGACATTTTAACGTGGTTTTCCCCGAATCCGGTTTCGTTGCCGAGCGACCAGTAGATTATTGACGCATGATTTTTATACGGTTCTATATTTCCCGAATTGCGGTCTAAAAATGCTTCAAGCCATGTTGAATCTTGCGCAAAACGGCTCCAGTACTGGTGCGATTCAATATTGGCTTCCGCGCAAAGATAAATTCCGTATTCGTCGCACAATTGATACCATAACGGCGTATTTGTATAATGACTTGTTCTAACGGCATTAATATTAAACTGTTTCATGAGTTTAATATCTTGGATCATTGATTCTTTTGTAATGTACCTTCCCGAAACAGGATCGTGCTCGTGACGGTTAACGCCGCGGATGAGAATTCGTTTGCCGTTTACTTTCAACACTCCGTCTTTCCATTCAACTTCGCGGAAACCGACCTGGGAAGAAAGATATTCAACCGGGTTTCCTTTACCATCTTTTAAAGCTATAGATAATAAATAAAGATTGGGAGTTTCTGCAGTCCATTTAAGAGGATTGATTACTTTCTTTGTAAATTTTATTCTCTGATTGTTGAGTTCACTTCCTTTGAGAGATAACGTTTTTTCTTTAAAAATTTCTTTACCTAATTTATCGAAGAGAATTACTTCGGCATAGTATTGATCACTTGGGTTCGCCCCGGCATCGTTTTTTATTTTGAGAGAAAGATTAAAATCGGCATCAATATATTTTTCATCAAGATCTGTTGTAAAAGTGTAATCGGCAATTGAAACTTTCGGAACAGAGTATAGATATACATCTCTAAATATTCCGCTTAGCCGCCAAAAATCCTGATCTTCGAGATAACTTCCGTCGCTGAATCTAAATACTTGGACAGCTAAAACATTCTCACCCGGTTTAATAAAATTTGTTACATCAAATTCTGCGGGGCAATAACTGTTTTCGCTGTAGCCGACTTTGTCGCCGTTTATCCACAAATAGAATGCAGCCTCAACTCCGTCGAAATTCAGGAAAACTTCGCGTCCGTTCCAATCGGAAGGCACTGTAAAAGTTGTCCTGTACGATGCAACCGGGTTAAACTCGCTTCCAACATAAGGGGGGTTTTTAGAATCGAACGGATGAACTATATTCAGAAAAATAAATTCGCTGAACCCGGCATTCTCAAGGCTATAAGGAACCGCAACATTTTTCCAATCTGAAACGGAATATTCCGGCTTATAAAAATCAACCGGCACTTCGGATGGTTTGTTCACATAATTTATTTTCCAAATTCCATTCAGTAATTTATAAAATGGAGAATGTGTATAATCCATTTGAAGAGAGTTTTTTAAATCGGCATACGGAACAACATTAACATGATAATGCTGTTTGTTGATTCCAAATACTTTTTGGTTTTCCCAGTCATTTTGCTGTGAATAAATTGTTCCTAATGAAAGTAGAAGAAGAAAAAAAAAATTACGCATAATTTATTCCTGAAGATTTTTACTAAGTATTTTTTAATTGGTTGTGATGAATTATTTATTTTTGATTCTCAGCAATTTCGCGCCGTGTTTTCTGACAGTCAATGATATTTCATCAGTGAACTCACCAATATCTTTTTTATTCCACAAATCACGAACTTGACAAATGTCTTTTAAACCTAACTGCTCAAACTTTAGAGATATCGTTGTAGAATCAGCAGGCGGTGCACCTGTAGGATACTGTGTGAATACATGGAATTTTACAGTTGCCCCTTCGGTGTGAGTTATGCATTCCCTATCAAGTCCGGCCAATGCGGTAAACGTATCGTAACCTTCAGGAATGTCATATTCAATAACTGAGTTTGAATGTGTGCCGATACCATCGTCATATTCTTTATCATTAATTATTAATTTATTACCGAATACACTTTTGTTTAATGTTACACTTCCCCATCCGGCGTTTGCATTTACCCATTGAATGCTCGTAAGATTTATAGAACCGTTTTTCCCTGTTAGTTTCGGTTCTATCCAATCCGCATGATCCCAACTGTTATCGTCGCCCCCATTGGTAACAGCGAGAAATAGTTTTTTAGCGCCGGAAATATCCACCGAAACTTTGACACTTTGTTCACCGGTTTTATGCGTTACAAGTTTACTGCTCCATATCGCATTTTCTTCAATAATAGGTTTCTTGTCCGAAGTATAAAAAAGAGCAACATATTTGTCGCTGCTGTTTACATCATCAGCGACCCATGCAATTTTTTCTCCGTCGTCAAACAAAAGTCTGTTGTTCTTGCTTTGTTTCAAAACAGCAAGAACTTCTTCGTTCGTAATAAGATTTAAAGTGAATTCATCATTGTCGGGCAAGTTTCCGCCGAACATAAGAGGCGAACGGCAGATTGCAAACAGCGACATTAATGTGTATTGTTCATCTTTAGTAAACAAGCTCATACGGTTATCGCCTCTCTCTGCCCGTATTCCAATTCTTCCCAAAGGAAGCATATCACCGTCCGGCCAATGTCCGGGACCCATGTATGGGATCCATTTTTCAAAAAGAGAAAAATGCTCATTTAATTGAGCCCAGTTATCCCAAAAGTCGTCTATTATACGCCACATATTTGCATGTGTTTTTACATGTTCGGCGTCGGCAATTGGAGTTTCTCCGGGCGAGGTGCTTAAAACAATTTGGCGTCCGCAGCCGTCGATTGCTTTACGAATCATTTCAATTTCTTCTTTATGATACGGACGGGAAAGATCATCTATTTTAATAAAATCAATTCCCCATGAAGCATACAATTTAAAAAGCGAATTATAATATTCCTGCGCACCTTTTTTTGCAGCATCAACAGTATACATATCGCCCAGCCATGTACATAATCTGTCGGTATTGTAAATTTCTTTTGCTGTTGCATCGCTTCCTAAAATCTTTGTATTTCTTTCAACCGCTATTTTCGGAATTCCCCGCATAAGATGAATTCCGAATTTCAAATCTTTACTATGGATATAATCGGCAAGAGGTTTAAAACCTTTGCCACCTGCGGAAGAAGGAAACTTGTTAACAGCCGGAAGCAGTCTGCCGTATTCATCCATATTAAAAACGGCGTCTTTTTCATTATACCCATGCGCTTTATCGTTTTCAATATACCATCGAATATCAACAACAATATATTCCCATCCGTATTTTTTTAGATGAGCCGCCATATAATCGGCATTGGCTTTAACTTCTGCTTCTGTTACAGTAGGTCCAAAACAATCCCAACTGTTCCATCCCATTGGAGGAGTTAACGCTAATTCATGAAAAGGTAATTGTTGTTCGGATTGTGCATTGATTTGTATTATAGAAAAGAGAAAAACAATATAAATTAAAACTTGCTTCATACCCGCTTACATTCCTTGATTTTCACAATTTTTAAAGAAGATAATTTTGTTTAGCAAATTTTGTTCAATTAACAAAGCATTATATCTTATGACAAAAATGACATGACAAAACAAGAAAATATTTTTAATTATGATTTACATTTTTTCTACATCTTCTTTTATTATGTCTTCCAAATCGTGCATGGGACGTTCAATATAGTATGGAATTGGTTTACGGCTGAACTGCTGAAAATATAGCAAACATGCATCTTTCCATAATTGTGCATTTAAACATTGTTGACGTAGTTTACTTTGAACCAATGTAAACCGCTCCGAATCAACGTACGGCTGCACTTTATCCCAAACTTTCTGAAATTCCCGAACCTGCTTTACCCCAGTATCATAACGATAACACATCTCATCCCATAACGTGCGTCCGCTCTTCATTTTGTAATCCCACGGAAGATGATGAAACCACAACATGTAAATTTCCGGACAAGTTTTTACATCATTAAACACAGAAGTCAAAGGCTCATGATATTGACTCACGGCATCGCTACCGGTTCGTGTTCTGTTAAAACCTATTCCGTTGGTATCGGCTTGATGATAATAAGGCGGGGTCCAATCCGGTCGCAATCCTTTTGGTGCGTACCAGGGTCCCGGTCCATAATGATGATCTCCTGCAAAAATATGATGAAGTCCCAAAGGCATCATATAATTAACAGCAGCTTCATGGCTTTCAAGCATCATTTGTTTTACAGGTTTCAAGAAATTCAAATTCCAATCTGCAAAAACCGGTACGTTGTTATCATTAGCATTTTCACTTATCTGACTGAAAGTAAGCTTTATCCATTCATCTGCAATTTGTTCACTTGACAACTGGTTATTCCACGCCAACCTGCCGAAGGCATACCAGTTTGACTGTGCAAAGGGATGACCGCACCAGTTTGTATCCAATCCAATATTAGAAACACCCGCAATAGCTGTATGCGTCTGATTGAAAATACTTCCATCAGTACAGCGGGCTACAGTACTTCCATTGCCTTCATTGTAAGTATCGCTCTTTAGAAATTCTTCCCACATAGTTGATAAATATACAAGGTGAACTGACTGTCCAAGATATTCCATTGTAATTTGTAATTCCGGCATAACTGAAGTTTTTTTCATTGCGCCAAAGAGCGGACTAAATGGTTCGCGCGGCTGAAAATCTACGGGACCGTTTTTAACTTGGATAATCACATTATCACAGAACTGACCGTCGAGCGGCATAAATTCAGAATAAGCCTGCATTGCACGATCTTTTTCTTTAGGACTATATACAAAAGCTCTCCACATAACAATGCCGCCGTATGGTTTTAAAGCGTCTGCCATCATATTAGCGCCATCGGCATGTGTTCGTCCAAAATCTTGCGGACCAGGCTGTCCTTCACTATTCGCTTTAACAAGGAATCCACCGAAGTCGGGAATTAAGTTATAGATTTCTTTAACTTTATTTTTCCACCATTGAATAACTTCTTTGTCAAACGGATCTGAAGTTTTTAATCCGCTCAATACAGCAGGCGAAGAGAAATTAACCGATAAATATGTTTTTATTCCAAACGGACGCAGAACTTCTGCAATGGTTTTTACTTTTTTCAGGCATTCGCTCGAAAGCATTTTCGGCGAGGCGTTGACATTATTTAGAACAGCCCCGTTTATCCCGATAGATGCATTTGCACGGGCGTATTCCTTCCATAAAACTTTATCATTTTCAGTGACAACGAAAGAATTTTCTTTTCGCCAAAATATTGAGAGACCGGCATATCCTCTCTCTATCGAACCGTCCGGATTATCCCAATGGTTCAATACACGAAATTCGTACGAAGGGTTACAAACCTCTTCCTTAATAGTTTGCCCGGTGTGCTGACGTCGCAACAGTTCATAAACACCGTATAAAATTCCAAGTTCCGTATTGGCTTGAATTCCATCTTTGCTAATTTTAAAGCCATCGCCTTTAATAGCTTTTTCTTGTTTAAGGCTTAATACAAATGAAGCTCCGTCTTTTCCCAGCCAACCATTTTTCAGTTCTTCCTTTGCAATGGCAATGGTGGCGGAACTTTCTGAGCATACAATATTAACATTGCATGTGCTTTTATAACGAAGCCAAAGTTTGTGTCCGTCTTCTGCATGCAGATTAAAAGCAGTAAAGAACAAAACAAAAAAACTGATGATAGTTTTCATAAAAAACAGACCATTTTTTCTAGTGAAAAATTTTGTGATTATCCGATCAAAATAGACCTTGTACAACTATGGAATAATTCCAGATAATGCCGCAAATAAGGAACGCTTAAAAAGGGTTAATGTGCCTTCATGATAAATTTTATCAATCCCGAAGTTGCAGTCTTTTTAAGCGTTCATATAATTATTCTACTCTAACTTTAACAGTTTTTAAATCTTTTGCAACGGAGCTGTTACCGTACATAATTTCATACTCACCGGGAGTAACAGCAACTCTATAAGTATTAGTATCAAAAAATTCGAATGCCGAAGACGGCAAAATAATTGTTGCCCTGCCTGTTTTACCCGCGGCAATATTCACTCTTTGAAATCCTCTTAACGTTTTAATCGGTCCGCCTGCATCGTTAATCTTACGCACATAAACTTGAACGATTTCTGTCCCATCCCGTTTTCCGGTGTTAGATACCGGAATTTTAAGTTCAACAGATTCATTTTCTTTTATTACTGTTCTACTCAAATTTGCTTCGCCAATATTAAAAGTAGTATAACTTAGGCCGAAACCAAATGGGAATAGCGCATCTTCCATAAAACGGTAAGTCCGATTCTTCATTGAATAATCTTCAAAGTCAGGCAATTGATCGGAATTTTTATAAAAAGTAATTGGAAGTTTACCCGATGGATTATAGTCTCCGAACAAAACGTCGGCAACTGCCTGTCCGCCGGATTCGCCGCCGTACCAGGCTTGTAAAATTGCATCGCAGCTTTCCGTTTCCGGCGTTAAAGCTATGGCTGAACCGGAACAATTCACATACACAACTTTTTTACCTGCGTTTTTCAAAGCCTTTAAGCAATTGCGTTGAACCGAAGGAAGCTCAATGTTTGTGCGGTCGCCGCCTTTGAAACCCGGGTATGAAACCGGCATTTCTTCACCTTCAAGATTTGTAGAAAGTCCGCCAACAAAAACAACAACATCAACATCTTTGAGTTTGTTTATAAGACCGGTATAATCGACATCAACTTCTTTACCGAAATTAAATTCCAAATTTGCCTGCCAGTTATTTAACTGCGCATAATGAATTACTATTTTATATTTTTTCCCCGCTTCTACTTTGTACGGATGTCTTGAAGGCAACGTTCTCCAGTTATCATATTTTACTAATGTTTCGCCGTTCACCAATAATTCAAAATGCCCGGTAGCCCCGCACTTGAAAACAATTTCTTCACTCACTTTGGGAATAAACTCGGTTTCGTAAACAGCAGAAAAACCTTCAAGTTTAACTCCGCTTGCAAATTCATGCTGTCCGGCAGTTGTTAATTTGATTGGATTTTTTATCTGTTGTTCAGCAGCTATTTCGCCTTTACGTTCCTGATTATTCCAATATATCGCTTTAAGACCCTGATTGCCTCCAATTGAACATTGTGAGAAATAACTTTCGGTTACTTTATCTTCAACAAGATCACATCCCTTATCATAAATAATTTTGTTATCGGTAAGTTTAGATTTGATACCATCGAGAATTGTAATTGTTCTAACCGGCGTACCGTTGTAATTACCCCATAACATAGGTTCGTCATCGGCATTGGGACCAATAACTGCAATTTTGTTTGTTGATTTTTTTAACGGAAGGATATTGTTTTTATTTTGCAGAAGCGTCATGGATTGAAGCGCCATATCCAATGCAAGTTTTCTATGCTCTTCATTATTAATAATCGATGCCGGAATTTTTGACCATGGAACAATTTCGTCATCATCCATTTCTCCCAAATCGAAACGGCCGATTAATACGCGCATCAGTCGTTCGTTAATTTCCTCTTCGGTGATCAAACCTTTTTTAACAGCATCGGGTAATTTTTTATAGTTGTGATTTTCCCATTGGCATTCAACATCTGTACCTGCCAAAACGCCTTTTGCAGCAGCATGAACGGGTGTGGATGAAACTTTGTGGCTCGTATAAAAATCTGCTATCGCGCCGCAATCCGAAACAACTAAATGTTTAAATCCCCATTCATTACGAAGTATATCTTGAAGAAGCCGTGTATTACCGCAGCACGGTTCGTCATCCAAACGCTGATATGCACACATCACCTGGCGAACATCTGCTTCCTGAACTAAAGATTCAAAAGCAGGAAGATATGTTTCCCATAAATCGCGTGGATCAACATTATTAATATTAATCTCATGGCGGCTCCATTCAGGGCCTGAATGAACTGCGTAATGTTTTGCGCATGCCAACAACTTTTTATATTTAGAATCATCCGGGCCCTGCAATCCTTTAACAACCGAAACGCCCATTCGAGACATCAAGTACGGATCTTCACCATATGTTTCCTGTCCACGTCCCCAGCGCGGATCGCGGAATATGTTAACATTTGGAGTCCAAACAGAAAGACTTAAGAAACGTTTATTGCCCTGCCCGTTTCTAATTGCTTCATGATATTTCGCACGTGTTTCATCCGATGTTGCGTTGAAAATTTTATAAACCAGCTCATCGTTAAACGAAGCAGCCATACCTATCGGCTGCGGAAAAACAGTTACATCACTATTGTTTGCCAAACCGTGTAAAGCTTCGCTCCACCAATTGAAATTTTTTATTCCCAACCGCGGTACGGCATCTGAAACATCGCACATCAAAGCAGCTTTTTCTTCAAGAGTTAATCTCGAGATTAAATCTTTAGCTCTTTCTTCGGAACTTAAATTGGGATTTTGATACGGTAAAGTTTGACTCCAAACATTTATCGAATATAAAAAGCATATAATAATTAAAAATTTCTTTAGCATTTCATCTCCTATCTATCTAAACAATAGTTGTGCAAACTGGTAAAGTGATCTTCGCCAGGTTAACCACTCGTGTGCAGTACCCGGTGATTCGTAATATGTGTGTTTAATTCCTGCTTCGTCCAACATTTCACGGAAAGCCCCAACAGAACCTGGAAATGGATTTGGTTCTTTAGTTCCTAATCCCAGCCAGAATAATTTTATTTTTTCAGCGAGCGATTTGCCGTCTTTGAAAGCTCCATCTAAAAATGTTGAGCGGTCAATTTTATCACTGCTCGGATAATTTGCGGTACCGCTGAATCCGCCAATGTGAGAAAACACATCAAGATTATTCATTGTAATGCGGATAGTTTGATTTGCACCCATTGATAAACCGGCCATCGCTCTATGCTCACGATCGGCAATTGTACGGAAAGATGAATCAATCATAGGAATAATTTCTTTCATTAGAACATCTTCAAAAACAAAAACAGGGCGCGATTTATTTTCGGAGTCGGTTGAAGGCTTAAATGCATATCCGTTATCCATAACAATAATCATCGGGACCGCTTTTTTTTCTGCGATAAGGTTATCGAGAATTAAATTGGCGTTACCTTGTGCCGACCAGCCCGTTTCATCTTCGAAACTGCCGTGCTGAAGATATAGTACCGGATAACGAGCGTTTATGTTTTTTTCATAATCCGGCGGAGTATAAACAAAACACCTTCGCCAGGATTGAGTAATCTTTGAAAAATATAATTTCTGAATTAACTGACCATGAGGAACATTCTTTAGTGAATAAAAATCACGGTCACTTGCCAGTATTTCAATTCCGCTGCCCCAGCGTCCGGCACCGTAATAATATTTAGTTCCCGGATCGGGAACAGCGGCTCCATCAATCCAGAGTTGATAGTAATGGAATCCTTCATCTTGCGGATTAGAGTCGCCTGTCCAAACTCCGTTTTCATCTTTTATCATGTCGTATTTCACACCGCCAATATCTAACTGAACCTTATAAGCTTCAGGTGCAGATATGCTTGCCCGAACTTGCCCTTTGGAATTTACTTGGGGATAATCTTTTCCAGGTTGATTAGTAGAGGAGGGTTTAAAATCCTCCTCTGCTATAGACTGATTATTTTGTCCAAAACAAAAACTTGCAGACAAAAAGATAAAAAGCGTTAACCGTGATAAATATTTATTCATCATATTTATTCCTTAATTCTGAAACACCAACTTTGCGAATTCATGAAGACTGCGTCTCCAGCTTTGCCATTCATGAGCAGTATTCGGAGAAACATAGAAGTGAGCATTGATGCCTTCTTTAGATATTGCATCTGTATTTTCTTTCGGGTCTCCGCCGAATCTCATGCCGCCTTTTTTCATACTTTCAATTTCTCTTCCGCCGTAACTGACAAAAACAAGTTTTACTTTTTCTTTGAACCCGGGAGTATTATTTATATCTTCCGGTGAAATGCTTCCGCCGCTGAATAATCCAATATGGGAAAACACGTCAAGCTTGTTCAACGTAACTAATCTTGTTTCAAAACCACCCATTGAAAGTCCTGCCATTGCGCGGTTCGGTTGATCTGTAAGTGTGCGAAAATTAGAATCTATATATGGAATTAGTTCATCAACAAGGACTGTTTGAAACGGTTTGATATCGAAGTTTCTTAGTCCGCCCATTTGAACATCATTCGTCATACCATAAGTCATCACTATAATAAAAGGTTTTGCTTTGCCTTCAGCCAATAGATTATCCATAATCAAATTTGCTTTACCTTGGCTTGCCCATCCATATTCATTTTCGCCATAGCCGTGCTGAAGATATAATACCGGGTAACGTTTATTTAAATCTTTTTCATATCCCGGCGGTGTATAAACAAATGCTCTTCTCGATGTGTTTGTGCTCTTCGAAGGAAAAAGAATCTCCCGCACCTGTCCATGAGGTACATTTTTTAGTTCATAAATATCTTGGTCGTGTGCAGGTATTTCAATTCCGCTTCCCCAACGCATAGCTCCGAAATAATACATACTGCCGGGATCCGGTACCGCAGCGCCGTCAATCCAAAGTTGATAGTAGTGAAATCCTTCATCCTGCGGGGCAGATTCTCCACCAGTCCATACGCCATTTGCATCCTTCTTTAGATCATATTTTACCGCGCTAATATCAAGCTGTACTTTATGTGCTTCCGGCGCCGAAATACTGGCACGGACTCTTCCTTCGGAATTAACCTGTGGGTATTCTTTACCCTGTTGATTAGTCGTTGCCGGTTTGAAATCTTCTTTAATTGTTTCTTGGTTTGTTTGTGCCAAACACATTGAACCTAAAAAAATCAACAAAACTATTATCCTAACAATTTGCTGTTTCATATTTTCTCCTTTAGTCTTTAAATAATAGTTGAGCAAATTCGTGCAAACTTCTACGCCAGCTTTGCCATTCATGCGCAGTAAGCGGTGAAATATAAAAATGAGTATTCATTCCGATATTTTTCAGCGCATCTGTATTTTCTTTGGGGTCACCACCAAAGCCGGCTCTTCTGTTTTCTAATTCCCTGCTGCCGTAACTGATAAATAAAAGTTTGATTTTTTCTTTGAAGCCGGGTGCATTGTTTACGTCTTCCATACTTATACTTCCGCCGCTGAACATCCCGACTTGTGAAAATACATCGGGATTAGCAAGAGTGATTACGCGGGTTTGCATACCGCCCATAGATAATCCCGCCATTGCCCTATTAGGTTGATTGGCAATGGTGCGATAATTAGCATCTACAATTGGAATGATATCCTCAATAAGTGTTTTCTTAAACCCGTCTGCCCAACCTGCAGGAGGCCATGGCCCAGCAGGACGCTCTCCTTGTTGCGGAGGACGCGTTCCTTCGGGCATTCGCCATGTACCGTTATCCATAACTATAATGAATGGCACTGCTTTTCCTTCAGCAATTAGATTATCCATTATAAGATTTGTTCTTCCTTGATTTGGCCAGCCGGTTTCATCTTCGCCGCCGCCGTGTTGAAGATAAAGTACAGGATAACGTTTCGAGGTGTTAGCTTCATAACCGGGCGGTGTATATACAAAACAACGTCTTATGCTGTTATTACTTTTTGAGAAATAAATTTGCTCGTGTATTTGACCGTGAGGAACATTTTTTAATGCATAGAATTCCTGATCTTTTGCGGGAATTTCAATACCGCTGCCCCAGCGACTTGCGCCGTAAAAATACATGCTGCCGGGATCTGGAACAGCAGCGCCGTCAATCCAAAGTTGATAGTAGTGGAATCCTTCGTCCTGCGGGGCAGATTCTCCGGTCCAAATGCCGTTTGCATCTTTAATAAGATCATATTTAACCGCGCTAATATCGAGTTGTACCTTATGTGCTTCCGGTGCAGATATGCTTGCACGTACTCTTCCTTCGGAATTAACCTTCGGAAATTCTTTACCGGGTTGATTTGTTGATGATGGTTTGAAATCTTCTTTAACAGAAGATTGCGCAAAACAAAAACCACCCGATATACCTAGTAGAAAAAATGCTAAAAGTATTGTTCGCTTCATTTCAGTTCCTCTTTAGGTTAATATTACATTACTATTTGGATTAATCAAGCTTCAGCTATCACAAAATATTTCATTGTATTTTTTGATTGAATAACCGTAATTCATAACAGCATTAATTATCGTCCGAGACATATTTTCTTATCATTGTGAAGTTTTAATAACAAATCCTCCGTACGATTGAATTGTAATTTTCACCGGCTTCGATAAGTCTATATCTGTTTTTAAGAATTCTTTTTCCGAATCTGTAATAATTATATTTTTCGATGAATTAAAAGAAGAAAGATCTAATACTACCGAACGTTCTGAGGCTTCGCCGTTAATGCCTGCAATGAACCATTCATTTCCTTTCTTTCTTGCAAGTACAACATATTTACCTGGATAACCATCAATGAATTTTACATCATCCCAATTTCTTGGTAAAGTACTCATAAATTCTTTAACAAAATCTTTTTGAACAGACATTCCTTTTGGAGTTTCAGCAATATGTTGTATTCCTGAAGTAAATAAAACAGATAAAGCTATTTCGAAACTGTTTGTAGTTTTACGATTTATATTAGGGATGCCCGAAAAATTTACAGGGGTAAAGTCCATCGGATCGAAAAGATTTCTAGTAAAAGGAATAATTGCACAGTGAGACGGCTGATGGTTTGCGTTTCCCTGAGCAAATGTAACAAACTCTTCCCCTTTAATGGCTTCCATACTTACCAGATTCGGATATGTTCTTTGCCATCCTCTCGGATAAGTACAGCCGTGAAAGTTTACAGCAAGATTGAATTCCGCGGCATCTTTCAAAATATCTATATAATATTTCATCATTGATTGTCCGTCGCCGCCGAAGAAATCAACCTTGATACCTGCAATGTTCATGTCCTTCAATTTCCGGAATTCTTCGCGCCGCGATTTTTTTGAAATCATTTTATTATGCGGCGAAAGTGTTGTCGTATTCCAATCTCCCGCCGAATTATACCACAATAAGATTTTAACTCCCTTTGTTTTTGCGTAATCAGAAAGTTCTTTAATTTTCTCATAGCCAATCTGTGTATCCCATAAAGCATCAATAAGACAATAATTCCAATTCATATTAGAGGCAAAATCAATAAATCGTTTTTGAGTGTTGTACTCTGTCGAATCGTCTTTTAGAATAACCCAGCTCCACGATGCAATCCCCGGCTCAAGCCATGATGATACATCATATTTTTGTGGAATAGCTAAGTCGGTGCCCAAAGTAGATTCAACAATTCCTGCAAGGTTATCATTTATTACAATTATTCTCCATGGAGTAAGCCACGGTAATGTTGATTGTGGTAAAACCGGTTCGCCCGGTCTGCCTTCTTGCGGCTGCGGGAATTGTATCGAATATTCGCCATCGGGAGAAAACTGATTCAAACGCGAGCCGCAATAATTTGTATCAACAGCAGCTTCGGTTATGCTTATCCAATAATTTTTATAACTGAAAAGTGCGGGCATTACCCATCCGGCTTGGTTTGGTGCAACTGTACCGACAGGTATATCCATTTGATAATATTCTTCATACGATGGTTGAGTATAACTCCACCCGGTTCTTGCATCAGGGCACGGTTGTAAAAATGTTTTTGTTGAAAGGTCAAAATGATATGACGTTACTTCTTTATATATTTTTATTACTTGATCCGACTGTCCCGGGAAATGATATCTAAATGCAACTCCATCATTAGATATTTGAAAAATGATTTCAATTATTTTGTTATTCGAATTACTCAAATAAATAATCCTCTTATTGGCTTTATAATTACAATTCAATCTTTTGCCGTGAAGAAGCGTATATTTATCGGAAACAACATTTGTGTTTGAAACTGAATCTATTTTCAACCCGGTTGTAAAATCCCCATCACTTCTAACAATTCCCAACTTTGATTGTTTTAAAATAGTAGCACCGGCATACAGAATAGAATAAACCGGCTCTCCGTTTGATGTTAACCAAACATTCACAGTTATTTTTGAATCGGGACTGTTTATCTCGAACTTATCCATAGCCATCAAATCGATAAAATTTAAAATCAGAAACGTTATCATTAATAGTTTGGCAGATTTCATTACTATGCTTCCTTATGTATTTGTTTAAACAACAAGATATTCTTCTGTCATTTTCCAGTCTTAATTCTTATTACAGTCAGAGACATTGCCGGAGCGTCATATTCAAATTTGGTTTTGATATTGAAAACTGATTTTACAGGAATAACATTATTTGGATTTTCGAATGTGTTCTCATCATCGGCATTACCCGATAGAACCGTCATTTCGGCTTCGGGAATAAAGTTGTTAAACCCCGCCAGGTTGATATTCATTTTTTTCTTATCAGTCCCGGCATTAACAAGTTTTAAAATTATATCACCGGCATTACTATCTTTTACACACGAAGAGGCAAGCATTGTATCTTTTTCATCTTTCGAAATAATATTATCATAATAGTAATCGCCCTGATTTGTCATGAACATTTTTTGCACGTAAAAATTAGGTGTTGGGCAAATTTCTTTATTATCAAAAAAGACCATATCGGTTTTCCATTGTGTAAAATCTTTTTTGGCCAACAACGGTGCATAAGAAGCCATAACCACAACATCTCCGTTACGCTCCAATGAAGTCATGTAAGCCGCCTCGGCTATAGCATTAATCATTTTATTCCCCCACGAAGCATATTCACCGAGATAAACTTTAGATTTATTTCTATCATAATTATCATAACGGTGCTGGTGGGTAATAAACCATTTAGGATCTGTATAGTAATGTTCATCAACAATCGGTATTTTTAAATCGCTTGCAAACTGCCAACCTTTATCAAAATCTTCCCCGCTATGAAATGGACCGGAGGTTCCAATAACTGTAATTTCAGGATGCTTCTTTTTTACGGCGTCAAAAATCATTTTAAAACGTTCTTTAAATTCGGGTGTTATTTTATCTTCATTACCAATTCCAACGTATTCAAGGTTAAACGATTCTGGGTGACCTGCCTCGGCGCGTTTTGAACCCCACTTGGAATTTACAGGTCCGTTAGCCCATTCAATTAAATCCAGAACCTCTTGGATATATTCATGCATTTCATCAATTGGAATTGCTTTTTGCCCGGTGCCGCCGATACGCCAAGTACCGCCTGAATTTTGACAACTAACTGCCGCAGGCAAAACAGGTAAAGGCTTAGCTCCTATATCTTCGCAAAACTGAAAATATTCATAATAGCCCAGCCCTGCTGTTTGGTGATAACCCCATAAATTTCTTTGTTCAATTCTCTCTTCAATTGGTCCGATTGTATTTTTCCATCTGTACATATTTCCCAATCCATCGCCGTGCACAAGGCATCCGCCGGGGAAACGGATAAATTTTGGTTTCATATCGGCAAGCATTTGTGCAAGGTCGGAGCGCAAACCATTAGTTCTATTCATAAAAGTTTTTTCGGGGAATAATGAAATTACATCCAGAGCCAACTTCCCTTTTGTAGTTGCCAGAATAAATAATTTTGCACTGTCGCTGTTTTCGGCAATTGTAAAACTCGTTGTGTATTTATTCCAATCTTTTGTTGAAACGGAAATATTATTTTCTGCATACTTTATTTTTCCTGAAGGGCTTTGTAAACCGACAGATAGATTAATCGGTTCTTTAGAAAGCTGACGGGCAAATAACGACAAATTATATTTTTCATTTGCCTTAATTATGATTCCATCAAACCCGGTATTTTTTATTCCTACACCCGTATCGCCGGTATATTGAGTTTCATGACCGACATGTTCAACATCGAGGATAATATAATGGGGATTATTGGGATGCACAGGGGTTGCTGTTTCAATACTAATTCTGCCATATGAATAGCCTGGAGAAATATATTCCCAGAAGGACAGAGGATTCCATTCCCTTTGTTCCGTTGGGCTGTACTCAAACGAACGGTTTTGAACAAGTTCTGCATAAAGTCCGCCGTCTGCGGAATAATTGATATCTTCAAAAAATAATCCGAATAACATCGGACTTATTTTTTTCCCTTGGGGCACATTTTGTGCAGATGCAATTGTATATATGGATAAGCACATAAAAACAAGTATTACTTTTTTTAATAAGTTTTTTTTGTGCCAATAATTTAAGTAATTTCTCATAATCATCATTCCTGTTCACATACAAAACTATTTAAACAACAGTTGTGCAATTTTATATAAATCGTGGCGCCATACTGGCCATGTATGCCCGCCGGGGTATTCGCTGTAAACATACTTAATCTTCATCTCATCAAATTTGGAAAGCATTACCTGGCAGTTATTATAAGCAATGTCTTCTTTTCCACCCATCGAGATCCAGAATAGCTTTATATTATTGTTAAGCAAATCAACATTTTTTTTCATGAATTCATATTGTGTTTCTGCAAGTTCTTTATGCATCGGTTGTATCCACCCCGAACTAAAAACTCCCAAGGAAGAAAATATGTTACTATTATTTAGCCCAACATAAAGAGTTTGTATTCCGCCCATTGATAAACCTGCAAGTGCTCGATTCTTCGAATCCGTTTCCGTCCTGTAATTTTTCTCTACAAAGGGTATTACACAATTTTTTAATTCAGCTTCGAACATTTTTAATGTTCGTTCACCAAAACCGGCGAAATCAGTGTTTGTATTTCCATCCGGCATAACAACAATCATCGGTTTGGCTTTTTTTTCAGCTATAAGATTATCAAGTATTAAATCCGTTTTACCCTGGGTAGCCCAGCCTCTTTCGTCCTCGCCGCCGCCGTGTAAAATGTATAACACCGGATATTTTTCATTTACATTTTCATCATAAGCCGGCGGTGTGTAAATATAAAATTGTTTCCATTTATTAAATACTGTTGAATAATAACGCTTGATTCTGATTTCGCCGTGCGGTACATTTTTGACAGCATAATATTGTTCCCCTCTTATTGGTATCTCAATACCACTTGCCATTCTACCCATGCCGTAAAAAGTTTCGCTCGCCGGATCGGCAACAGCGACCCCATCAATCAGTAACGAGTAATAATGAAAACCCTCGCTTATTGTATCGGTAGTTGTTTCCCAAAATCCTTCCGCATCTTTAACCAAGTCGTATTTCTTACCTAAATCGATTTGAACTTTCTGCGCATCGGGCGCTTTGATTCGAAATTTAACGCTGTTATCGGGCATAATCTGCGGATATTTTGCACCTCTTACATTTGTAGGCGCAGGAGTACCAAGAAGTGAATAATGCTGAAATTTTGAAGTTTCCACAGGTTTGAAAATCAACTGCGAAAACATATACAACGAATTTTTCCAGACCTTAAAATCGTGCACACCAGGTTCTATATAATAGATATGCGGAACATTGTTGGCTTGTAGATATTCATGCGTACGCTGGCTGAATGTAATTAGCCCATCGTTATCGCCGCAAGATATCCAGAGTAATTTCAATTTCTTTTTCGCTTCTTCCGGAACGGGCACAAGTAATTCAGGCGTTTTTGTATTTGGTGCCGAAGAAAACCCGCCGACCCATGCAAATTTATCGAGGTTGCCTAATCCAAAATTAAGCGATTGCCCGCCTCCCATCGATAAACCGGCAATCGCCCTGTGTTCCCTATCTTTAATAACGGGGAATGTAGTCTCAACAAACGGGATTAAATCATTTAGTAAATCTTTTTCAAAAGTCGCAAATGCCTGCACTTTATCGGGAGCCATAATATTAGCGCCGGGACTATCATCTTTCATTGCTCTGCCATTAGGCATAACAACTATCATCGGCTCAATTTTATTTTCTGCGTAAAGATTATCTAATATTATATCGGGTTGACCGCCGTTAAGCCATTCCTTTTCGTCGCCCCCGATACCATGTAGGAGATACAGCACCGGATACTTTTTATCTTTTGAAAATCCGGGAGGAGTATAAATAAGTGTTTTACGTTTTGTGCCCACTGTTTTTGATTCATAAGTAAGAGTATCAATTTTACCTTTGGGAATATCTTTACGTAATACATCATAACCTGCTGGGGCTTGTTTTTCAACACTTTGCCCAATTACGATGTAATTAACTATTAATAGTGCTATAAAGAAGCAAATCAACTTTTTCATATTATTTCCAGATTTTATTTTTATTAGAACAATTTTTTTTCATTTATTTGGAAATTATTAATTACCAATAAATTTAGAATTTTTCATCCATCTCAAAACCGGCATAATCCATTCTTCAGTCGACTGCCTTAAAACAAACCCGTGATTGCCTTTTGGATAAATATGCATTTCAGCAGGTACATTATGGCGCCGTAGACTTTCATAATAAACAATGCAGTTATCAACATCCACAACTTTATCATCACCCGCATGAGTAATATATGCGGGCGGTGTATTTTCGGTAACCTGCAATTCATTAGAAAACTCATCTACTATTTCTTTCGATGGATTATCTCCCAACAATTGCTTACGAGAATCTTTGTGAGTTAATTTATCATTCATACTGATAACAGGGTAAACCAAAATTTGAAAATCCGCGCGCAAATTCGTGCCTTTTTCATTTTCAACAATAGTTCTATCAAAATGGGTAGCTGCGGTTGATGCTAAATGTCCGCCGGCGGAAAAACCCATTATTCCAACTTTGTTTACATCGATTTCCCACTTTGCAGAATTTTCCCTCACAATTTTTATTGCCTGCAACGCATCCTGTAACGGACCTATTTTTTTATCTGTCATCGTGGAATCGTTAGGGATCCTGTATTTTAGTACAAAAGCTGCAATGCCGTTTTTTGCGAATTCCTTCGCAGTTTTTATTCCTTCTACTTGATAAACAACAACTGAGTAACCTCCGCCGGGACAAATTATAATTGCAGCACCTGTTGCTTTTTCTTTTTCCGGCAAAAAGATTTCCAGCGTCGGGTTTATAACATTCCTAAACATACCTGCATTTTGCTCATACGTTTCTTTTACATAGGAATTTTTTGAGTTAGGAATATCACCTGGATACAAGTTTATAATCTGTTGTGCATTAGCGGCAAAAGAAATAGAAAGAAAGAGAACTATTGACATAAATCTTTTTTTCATTGTTTACCCCTTTATCTTTTTCCTGATTCCTTAATAAAAAAATCAACCATCATGTTAATGTACTTTTCAACATGTACGCCTGGGCCATGCCCGCCGCCGGCTACAGGAACAAATTGACTTGGTACATTTGCCTTTTGTAATTCATTAAACAAAATTTCACTTTGGCAAAAAGGAACCACGGGATCTTTGTCACCATGAATAATTAGAAAAGGCGGATCGCTTTTATCAATATAAGTAGTTGGGCTTGCGAGCAGACACTTTTCTTTATTTTCTTGAATCGGGCCGCCGATGTAAAGTGATGCGGGAGATTTTACATCATTATGAATAAAATTAGTCGTGCCGCATGAATCCATCACCAGCATATTTGTAGGACCAAACCAATCTACTACTGCATCTACCGAACTACTAAAATTTGTAAACAATCCGAGATCACCTTCAATATCATAAGTTATTTCGCCAATCGTGTGCTCTTTTATATTCCGGGAAGTACCTGCCATTGCGGCCATATTTCCGCCGGATGAACTGCCGGTAATTCCTATGAATGAAGTATCAATTTGATATTGTTCTGCATTAGCCCGGATAAACCTTATTGCTGCCTTGATATCATGGATTTGTGCGGGGAATTTTGCATCCATACTTGAACGGTGGTTTGGAAAAACGACTGCAAATCCTGCATCAAGTAAAGGGTTACCTAAAGTTGCGAGGTCGTTACTCTTTAAATTATTAGCAAACCAAGCGCTTCCGTAAATTGAAATTACAACGGGATACTTCGGCTTTTCTACTTTCGGCAAATAAATATCCAACATGTGATAAATTTTATCATCGCCTGCGTAGTTCAAGTCTTTCCAGCTTTTTGAATATTCCTGGCAAAAACCATTAATGTACACGAATGAAAAAACAACAATCAAAATTCGCTTCATTCTATTTCCTATCATTAATCTTCAAAATAAACTCTTATTGACTGATTATTAAAACGACCCCTTTTTATTTGCAGAATTTTTTTTGATGAAATTGATTGAGAATGCTTGTTTGAAACGATATATACTAAAAGTAATAAATGCATGTTTCCCCCATTCCAATTTTCTCAATTTGTTTTGATAAAACAGCGGGATTTTTGAATACAACTAATTTTTCTTTGTTAATAATAATAGAGATTGGAGTCCTATAATAGCCAGTTTTGATTATTAATTAACCACATTGCGAAAGCACTATAATTGAACAACATTTATAAATAGGAAGGCAAAAGTGCTGTTGCTTTATACTAAAATGATTTCTTCGGCTAAATAAAATTTTAGCACAACAGTAAATTCAAGATTATGTTATTTTCCGAATAGTCATGCTTCAATACACACTATATATTAAATAGATACCGCCAAGTATCACAAGTACGCCGCAAACTCTTTTAATCCATAAAATTGTTTTTGACTCTTCGCTCCAGTTTAAATATTTCTGAACTTTTCCAGTTAAAGTTCCCGCGCCGACAATTACCGAACAATGTCCGATTCCAAAGGCAATCAGAAACATCGCGGCAAGAAAATAATCTGTTTGTGCAGTTTGAAATACAACACCAAGTACCGGAGCCATATAAGCGAAAGTACATGGACCAAGTGCAATTCCAAATAATAAACCCAGTATTAACGCGGCTAAAAGTCCTTTGGTTTTTGTTTTCTTTAAAGCTGAGGTATTCCAATCAAGTTTTATTATATCCAAAAGGTAAAGTCCTACAATGAAGAATATTCCCGCAACCAGATAATTTCCTATGCTGCCGACGTCTCCCATCATTCTACCGAGAAATGCGGTAATCATTCCAATAAAAGCAATTGTAATTAAGATGCCTAATGAAAATATCAGCGAGATGTTGAACGTTCTTCCCATAGATATTTTACCCTGCGAGCTAATAAACCCGACCACAAGCGGTATGCTCGATAAATGACACGGCGAAAGTAATATGGATAAAGCACCCCAACCGAAAGACGCGAGCAGAGCAATCCACACTGCACCGTTCATTGCATCATAAAGTGATGTAAATATTGTATCAATCATTAATACCTCTTAATAAAGTGAAGGGGACGGGGGAAAGGGACATGGATCACGGTCAAGTTTCCAGTTATATCCCTTTTCACCTGTCCCTCGCCTCTTTATTTATTTTTTTTTGTTCTCCAAAGTTTCAATTGATTTTGTAATCATGCCGACAATACTATCAATAATGTTGCATCGCTCAATAATAAGTTCTGGCGGCAGCAGAAATTTTGATTTTTTTATACCAGCCCTTCGATTCGCGGGCAGAGCCGCGGGCAATTCTTAAAAAGTGCGGATATTCTTTACCGAATCCTCGTCCGTATCCTTCTTCAATATTAGCCGAGATTGATCCACATGAACGAATTAATTGTTTCGCTGTTTCTTTACCGTGAAAATCCTTTTTCAATATTTCAGTATCGTTCCAGCATAAATCCCAAAGTTCGAGTGCCATTTTATAGAATCGAAGATCTTCCAAACCATCTTTCATAATTCATCCTCCGTTAAAATCTATAATTTGATCCTCTCACCTGTCCCATTCACCTTCCCCCGTCCCCTTTCCCTTTTCACTTCTTCACTTTCAATCCTTTGTCTTGCAGAAGTTTATCAATTTCTTTTTCCGGATAAAATCCTTCGTGACGGAAAAATTCTTTACCGTTCTCATCAAGAAATACTTGGGTTGGAATTAACTTGATTCCGTATTTACCGGCATAAGGTTTTCCGGCATCCGTCCATACATCATAAAAAATTACTTTTACCTGTTCACCGTATTTTTCCTCGATTTCTTTCATAACGGGCTGCATCTTTTTACATGGAATGCAATTGACCGAACCGAGTTCAACAAATGTCACCTTTGGTTTTGATTGACCGGATATCGAACCGGTTATCAACACAGCAATAAACAATACTGCAATTCGCGATAGCTTCATTTTAGTTTTCCTTCAGCCAGTTTATAATTTGTTCATCCTTTGGAATTACACCGTAGCTTTTAACATGTTCGTTAATTACCAAACCGGGCGTCATCATTATTCCGTATTTCATTATGTCTTCTATCTCAGTTACCTTTGAGAATTCCGCATCAATATTGTTCTGCGCCGCAAGTTCACGAACCTTTTGTTCGAGAGCGATGCATTTCTTACAGCCAGTGCCGAGTATTTTTACAGAAATCATTTTTGCCTCAACTTAAATTTATAATGTGATTAACTTTTTTATTTGCTTTATGTATTAAAATAAAGATCCGTATATAAGTCCGGTTATCGTGGACATTATAACAACAAGCGAAACGTACACAACAGTCTTTTGTGTTCCGATAACGCTTCTTATCACAAGCATATTAGGCAGTGAAAGCGCCGGACCGGCGAGAAGTAATGCTAGCGCCGGACCTTTTCCCATTCCGCTGTTTATTAATCCTTGAAGAATCGGAATTTCCGTAAGAGTTGCGAAATACATAAACGCACCGGTTACTGATGCAAAGAAATTTGAGAATAACGAATTACCGCCGACAAGTTTTGCTATCCATTCATTTGGAATTATACCGCCGTTTCCTTCAACCGAACCGAGCAGAAATCCCGCAACCAAAACTCCCGCGCCAAGCAACGGCATAATTTGTTTTGCAAATCCCCATGTTTCGCCGAGCCATTGATTCGGTTCATCTTTGGAATATGTGAGAGCTAAAGTTGTTGCTATTACTCCAATTACAAATGGTATAGTTGGATTGTCATAAAAGAAGAATGCCGATAAAATAACTGCAACAGTTCCAAGAATAACATAAAGTTTTTTTATTTTGATTATATAAATCATCGAAAGAGCAAAACCAATTCCGAACAAACCTGTTATGAACCATTTGTTCGCAAACATGAAATACCAAAAACCCTCCGTTTCGTTTGCCGGCTTTCCCCAATTAACAAAAACAAGAATTGCAACAAGTATAAAAAAATGAAGCGCTGTCTGCCAGATTGGACGCGCCTCTTCCACATCCGGCATCGCAAGCTGTGCATCGCTCCTTTGTTTTTCTTCTTTGCGGTAAATGAAAGACATTATCAATCCAATGATTACACTAAATGATACAGCTCCAATAACTCTTGCAATTCCAAGTTCAAAACCAAGTATTCTTGCCGTCAAAATAATTGCTAAAATATTTATCGCCGGACCCGAATATAGAAAAGCTATTGCCGGCCCTAAACCCGCGCCGCGTTTATGAATGCTTGAAAATAATGGAAGTATAGTGCATGAACATACCGCTAATATTGTTCCCGAAACGGCCGCAACAAGATACGCTACCCATTTTTTTGCCTTAGCGCCAAAGTATTTTACCACCGCAGCTTGACTTACAAATACGGCTATAACTCCCGCAATAAAAAATGCAGGTACAAGACAAAGCAAAACATGTTCCTGGGCGTACCACTTTGCCAATGCAAAAGCATCTATTATTGCGCCTTTAAATTTTTCTGTTTCAATCGGCATAAAGTATGCAAACACAAAAAATCCGAGTATCCATAGAAACGATTTATATTGTTCTTTCCAGTTCATTGTATATCAACGTCCTATTTAATTGTAAGAGTATTCTAAGATTTCATTTTCATTATTTATGGACAAACATTAGGAGCTTTAACTGTTCCTTCTTCAACTTTTCCGAAATATTTCTTCTGAAACCATAAAGCTACATTGACGAGCGCAATTAATACCGGCACTTCAACGAGAGGACCAATAACCGCCGCAAACGCTTCCCCGCTATTAATTCCAAATACAGCAATAGCCACTGCAATTGCCAATTCAAAATTATTGCTTGCGGCTGTAAAAGATAGTGTTGCTGTTTTGGAATAATCCGCGCCAATTTTCCTGCCCATGTAGAATGAAACAAGAAACATTATTACAAAGTATAGAAGAAGAGGAATTGCTATTCTTACAACATCTATCGGAATTTTTACAATGTATTCACCCTTTAGTGAAAACATAACAATAATCGTGAACAATAATGCAATTAAGGTTATAGGAGAGATTTTGGGAATGAAAATCTTTTCGTACCATTCTTTGTTTTTTATTTTAAGCAGCACGAATCGCGTAATCATTCCGGCGATGAATGGAATACCGAGGTAAATAAAAACTGATTCCGCTATTTGTCCAATCGTAATATCGACCGCGAAAGTCTGCAAACCAAGCCACGATGGAAATATTGTTAGGAAAACATACGCATAAACAGAAAAGAACAGCACTTGAAAAATCGAATTGAATGCAACCAAGCCGGCTGCATATTCGGTATCACCTTTGGCAAGTTCGTTCCAAACAATTACCATGGCTATGCAGCGAGCCAACCCAATCATAATTAGTCCGGCCATGTATTCCGGATAATCCGGAAGAAATAAAACTGCCAGAACAAACATTAGTATAGGCCCGATAATCCAATTTTGCACAAGTGAAAGAATCAACACTTTAACATTTTTGAATACATCTCCGAGTTCTTCATACTTAACTTTTGCGAGAGGAGGATACATCATCAATATTAGCCCGACAGCAATGGGAATGTTTGTTGTTCCGCTTTGAAAAGTATTCCAGAAATCAACAATACCCGGGAATAGATAACCCGAAAAAACCCCGATAAACATTGCAAGAAATATCCACAAAGTTAAATATCTATCGAGGAATGAAAGTTTTTTTGTTAATGAACTCATGATTTACCTTCATAATTTTAATCGTTGAATAGCCAATCTAATTCTTTAATTTGCTGAATAATGCGGTTAGAGTATCTTCATAATTATCTGAAATACTTTTTTCAAATTCCGACATTGGTTTAACAGGTATTAAGTCGATTACGTTATCACGGCTAATTCCAGATTTGTAAAAACATTCTACTGCGCCTTTCATCATTGAAGAGATTCCGCTTTCCAACTCTTGTTCACTAAGTCCAAACGATAAACCAAGCTCATGCAGTTTCTTAATTTGGAACCAGAAATAGGTCGGTCCCATTGCAGTAATAATTGCATATGCCTCAAGATTCTTTTCTTCTACTTCAGGATATTCGCCCCATAGACTAAATAAATTCCCAAGTTCTTTTTTCTCTTCCGAACTAATACTGCTTGAATATGAAACCGGGTTGTATCCCTTATTAATATACGTCGGCGCATTGGGAATCATCCGGACTATTTTATTAAATCCGTTTAGAATAGAACTGATCTTGGCAATTGTAAATTTGGGTGCAAGTGAAATTAAAACAGTATTAGAGTTCAGTACTTGTTTGATTTCTTCTAGTACTTGACTCATTACCGGCGGATGAAGTGAAATAAACACATAATCGCTCTTTGCAGGTTTCGTGTTTTCTTTTGAAATATTGATTTTCGGAAATTCATTTTTAAGTTTGTTCAACACTTCTTCATTGCTGTCGCTTACAAAAATATGAGCTGGCATTTTTCCTTTATTTTGCATTGCATTCAATAATATTTTAACTACTCTGCCGCCGCCGATAAAACCAAATGATTTGTTCAACATCTTATTTACCTTTTATATTGTTTATATAGAAATCATAAAAATCATTTTTAATTTCGTCTCTAATCCTTCTGAATACCGTTAGAATTTCTTCTTCAGTTCCGGTTGCCTCTGCCGGGTCTTCGAAACCAATATGAAGCTGCTTACCGACTTTGCCGATAAAAACCGGACATGTTTCTTTGGCATTATCGCAAACGGTAATTACGTAATCGAATGGTTGTAAAATATATTTCTCTACATTTTCGGGAATGCCGCCGCTTATATCAATTCCAAGTTCGTTCATTACCTGGATTGCTTTTGAACTAATCCTTGACGCCGGATTTGTTCCGGCTGAATGTACTTCGAGTTCCGGATCGAATGATTTTAGGAATCCTTCCGCCATTTGACTGCGGCAGCTATTGCCGGTGCAGAGTATTAATATTCTTTTCATTTATAATTTTCCTTTCCCTAATTCGTTTCTTACCGAATTGTAAAGCATAAAAAATTTTTAAGTACCGCATACTTTATGTCGATCTACTGTTTTAACTTTTTGCTTGTCAGATTCAATTAGCTGATTATCTCCCAACCAAAAATCCAATTGACTCAATATCGCAGAAATTCTTTGATCGCCCGGCCTTTGATTAATTAGATAATTTACCCATTTGCCGTCTCTATCTTCCAATATAAATCCTTCCTTTTTAAGAATGCTTAAATGCTGGGATACTGTTGAAGCAGCAAGTTGAAGAATTTCAGTTATTTCGCAAACGCAAAGAGGTTTTATCTGAAGCATTTTTAAAATGCGTAATCTGTTTTTATCCGATAATGCTTTGAATAAGTTAGTCGAATTTTCCATTTCATCATTTCGTTGTTGACCGAAATATAAAAGTCCAACATGAAAAATCCAAATTGAATCTCGCCATTACGTTTAGAAAAATTTAACAGCATATTATCATTTTTGAACTTTCAGCACTTAATATTTGTATTATAAGCATAAGTTCTAGATAAGAATTATTCCTATCTAATAATATTTACTATGAAATTGGAAAAACACGAAATCGCACTTAAGAAAAACAGTCTAAAAGTAACACCTCAAAGGATTGCGGTCCTCGAGGCTTTGTATAATCTTAAGAATCATCCGACCGCCGATAAGATAAAAGAATACGTTGTCAATAATCATCCCAATATCGCGGTAGGCACAATCTACAAGACTTTGGAAACCTTCGTCGAAAAGGGATTAGTCAAAAAGGTTAAAACAGAAAAGGACGTTATGAGATATGATTCTATTCTCGAAAAGCATCATCATTTATATTGCGAGGATACGGAACATATCGAGGACTTTTTTGATAATGAACTAAACGAAATACTTGAAAGTTACTTTCTGAAAAAGAAAATACCCAACTTCAAAGTAAAAGATGTTAAGCTTCAGATAATCGGAACATTTAATAAAAAGAAAGTTTAACAGCACTTTGCCCGCGGTAAAATCCGGGTAAGGTTATTTGATTTTTTGTTATAAGATTTTATTAATTAATAAATGTTGTTACTAATGCATATGACCGCGAATAAATCTTTCATGGCAATATGCTGCAACATTGATTTTGTGAATCTATAAACTAAGGAGACAAAATATGAATGAAGAAAGCAAGTGTCCTGTCACTGGAAGAACCTCGGTCGGCAGAGGAACTTCGAATAAAGAATGGTGGCCCAATCAGCTAAATCTAAATATTCTTCACCAGCACTCGCCTGCTTCCAACCCGATGGGTATTGAATTTAATTACGCTGAAGAATTCAAAAAACTAGACCTCGCTGCAATTAAAAAAGATTTGTATGCGTTAATGACGGACTCGCAGGAATGGTGGCCGGCAGATTGGGGTCATTACGGCGGACTTTTCATTAGAATGTCATGGCACAGCGCCGGAACTTATCGGACTGCCGATGGCCGCGGTGGCGGCGGTACCGGAAACCAACGTTTCGCTCCTATTAACAGCTGGCCCGATAACGGCAACCTTGATAAGGCACGCCGACTGCTCTGGCCTATCAAACAGAAATACGGTAATAAAATTTCTTGGGCGGATTTAATGATACTTGCCGGCAACTGCGCTTTGGAATCTATGGGTTTTAAAACTTTCGGTTTCGGAGGAGGACGCGAAGATATTTGGCAGCCTGAAGAGGATGTTTATTGGGGTGCCGAAAAAGAATGGCTTGCTACAAGCGACAAACCACATAGCCGCTATACAGGTGAAAGAAATTTGGAAAATCCGTTAGCGGCTGTTCAAATGGGATTAATTTACGTTAACCCGGAAGGACCTGACGGCAATCCCGACCCTGTCGCTTCAGGCAAAGATGTTCGTGAAACTTTTGCACGAATGGCTATGAATGACGAAGAAACTGTCGCGCTCGTTGCCGGTGGTCATACTTTCGGTAAAGCTCACGGTGCCGGTGATCCAAAATTAATTGGACCGGAACCCGAAGCGGCACCTATCGAAGAACAAGGTCTTGGGTGGATAAATAAATTTGGAACAGGAAAGGGAGTGCACACAACTACAAGCGGAATTGAAGGAGCTTGGAAACCTAATCCTACTAAATGGGATATGGGTTACTTCGATATGTTATTTGGTTATGAATGGGAATTGGTTAAAAGTCCGGCTGGCGCTTGGCAATGGCTCGCTAAAGATGTAAAAGAAGAACATATGATTCCGGATGCACATGACCCTTCCAAAAAGAACAGACCAATGATGACAACAGCAGATTTATCTTTACGCTTCGACCCAATTTATGAACCGATTTCAAGAAGATTTCACAAAGACCCTGAAGCTTTTGCCGATGCATTCGCAAGGGCGTGGTTTAAACTTACTCACCGCGACATGGGACCAAAATCTCGTTACCTTGGTTCTGAAGTTCCGGCAGAAGATTTAATCTGGCAAGATCCTATACCGGCTGTTGATCATAAATTAATTGATGCAAAAGATATTGCCGACTTGAAATCAAAAATTTTGGAATCGGGACTTTCAATTTCCGAATTGGTTTCAACCGCTTGGGCTTCGGCATCAACATTCCGAGGTTCCGATAAACGTGGAGGCGCTAACGGTGCTCGCATTCGCCTTTCTCCTCAAAAGGATTGGGAAGCAAATCAGCCGGCTCAATTGGCTTTGGCTCTCGCTAAACTCGAAAGTATTAAAAAGACATTTAATGAATCGCAGAAAGGCGGTAAGAAAGTCTCTTTGGCGGATATTATTGTACTCGGTGGATGCGCCGCGGTTGAAGCTGCGGCAAAAACAGCCGGTTTCAATATTGAAATTCCTTTCTCTCCTGGTAGAACCGACGCATCTCAAGAGATGACCGATGTTGAATCATTCGAGGTGCTTGAACCTTTGGCCGATGGTTTCCGTAATTATCAAAAAAAGAAATACTCTATATCATCCGAGGAATTGCTGCTCGATAAAGCTCAACTTCTAACTTTAAGCGCACCGGAAATGACCGTGCTAATCGGCGGCTTGCGAGTATTGGGCAATAATGTCGACAAATCTAAACACGGAGTATTTACAAAGAAATTCGAAACATTAACAAATGATTTCTTTGTCAACCTGCTCGATATGAATACCGTTTGGAAACCGACTTCGGAAGCAGGCGATACTTTCGAGGGGCGTGATCGCAAAACAGGAGAACTCAAATGGACAGGTACTCGCGTTGATCTTATCTTCGGTTCTAATTCACAACTGCGCGCTCTTGCAGAAGTTTATGCTCAAAATGATGCAAAAGAAAAATTTGTGCATGACTTTGTTGCGGCTTGGAATAAAGTAATGAACCTTGACCGATTTGAACTTATTAAATAATATAGAAAAGGTTATTTCTTAAACTCAGAAATAATCTAAACAACTCTTAGTTTCAGCGGAGGGCACAACTCCCTCCGCTGGACCGAAAATATAAAAATATTTTCCTATCACAATATTCTCCTAAAATTAATAATTCAAATTAGGTTGGAAAATTTATTATTGATACAATGTGAAAAATATTGTTGAAATATAAATGGAATCTCATTCCCCAAAACAGAAATACAATTCTTCGAGTCTAAATCTTATCAAATAAATAGAAATAAAATTCTAAATCGAATATATTGTGCCGTCATTTTTTATCGACTAACCGAATTCTAAAAAATTAAGGAAGACAATGGGCGGTTTCTTCGGAAGTATTTCAAAAGAATCTTGTGTAGCGGATGTATTTTACGGAACAGATTATCATTCACACCTCGGCACTAAAAGAGCGGGCATCACTTTCTATTCCGAAAATGAAGGATTTCAACGTGCAATTCACAGTATTGAAGACGGTTATTTCAGAAATAAATTTGAAAATAACATAAAAGAGTTTAAGGGAAATCTTGGCATTGGTGTTATCAGCGATTCTGAAGCTCAACCAATCGTGATCACATCACACATCGGGCGCTTTGCCATAGCAACCGTAAGTAAAATAAATAACATCAACGAACTAGAAAAAAGATGTTTACAAAACAAAAGAACTTTTTCAGAGCTAAGTCGCGGTAATATAAATCCTACTGAATTGGTTGCTATGCTTATTTCAGAGGGAGAAGATTTTGTTTCAGGTATAGAAAATGTATTCAGACTTATAAAAGGTTCTTGTTCTATATTAATATTAACTCAGGATTCCATTATTGCCGCACGTGATAAACTTGGAAGAACACCTATTATTATTGGTAAAAAGAAAGATGCGTACGCAGCGGCTTTTGAAACATGCGCATTCCCAAATCTTAACTATGAAACAGAAAAGTTTTTAGATCCGGGAGAAATTGTAAAATTGACTGCGGATGGTTACGAGCAGTTGCGCAAACCGAATGATAAGATGCAAATCTGCGCATTCCTCTGGGTTTACTTTGGGTACCCTCCTTCATTTTATGAAGAAATAAATGTTGATGAATGCCGTTACAATTGCGGCGCGGCTCTTGCTAAAAGAGATTCTGTTACAGCTGATTTTGTAGCAGGGATTCCGGATTCAGGTGTCGGCCACGCGATGGGTTATAGCAACAAAAAAGGTATTCCGCTAAAACGCCCTTATGCAAAATACACTCCAACCTGGCCGCGCAGCTTTATGCCTCAAAATCAACAGATGCGCGATCTCGTCGCAAAGATGAAATTGATTCCTAATGAAGCAATAATAAAAGGTAAGTGCGGAGTTTTTCTGGATGATTCAATTGTTCGCGGAACTCAGTTGAAAGATAATGTTATAGATTTACACGAAGCAGGAATTAAAGAAGTTCACATGCGTATTGCATGCCCGCCTCTTATGTTCCCTTGTGAGTTCTTAAATTTCAGCAGGTCAAAATCTCTCCTCGATTTAGCTACTCACACTGCTGTAAAAGAAATTGAAGGCAGAGATGATTATGATATCAAGAATTACACAGATATTAATAATGGTAAACATGCTGAGATGGTTGAGCAAATAAGGAAACGATTAGGTCTTAATTCACTTATGTTTCAGAAACTTGATGATCTTGTAGAAGCAATCGGACTTCCTAAGGAAAAACTCTGCACACATTGCTGGGACGGTTCTAGCTACTTTTAGATAAAAAATATTCCATGGTTACGAAGAATAATAATCTTACTATGTAGAAAACATTTCTATAGAACAGCATATTATTAAGCTACATTTAATATAAATTCCTCTTTAGAGCGGCGGACTTTTTTTGCATTTGCAAGTTTATCTTTTTCGAAATTACGATAACCTAGTACTAAGAGAGCTACACTTCGTAAACCTTTATCTTCAAGATTCAGCATTCTATCTAATTCTTCAGATTTAAATCCTTCCATTGGGGTTGCATCAACCTGTTCTAATGCTGCAGCCGTAATTGCTGTTCCCAAAGCTATATAAGCTTGACGCGCTGCCCACTCAAATTTTTCTTGCGTTGAGCGTCCATAAACAATATTCAGTAAAGATTTTCTAAATCCTTCTAAACTTTCAAGTGTCACATTTCTTACTGCAGAAATGTTATTAATATAATCGTTAACATGTTGTTCATTTACATTGTCCCACGCGGCAAAAACCAAAACGTGAGAACCCTCAATAATTTGCGGTTGATTATTAATTGCAGGCTGCAATTGTTTTCTTTTTTCTAAATCATCAATTATTAAAATTGAATAGGGTTGTAAACCCATTGAAGATGCTGATAATCTTGTAGCATCAAGAATTTTATTTACCTTTTCATCCGGCACTTTTTTACCGTTCATTCTTTTTGTGGCATAACGCCAATTGAGCGCTTCTATTAATTGCATTTTACAATTCCTATTGTTTATTCAACTTACATATTCATTGGAATTTCCATAAATAAAAATTCCACATCACTATTAGCTTTAATCGAAATTTTTTCGGTATTCCAAACTCCAGATCCATCGCGTGCATTCAATTGCTGATCATTAATTGTTACGTCGCCACTTAAAATAAAAGCATAAACGCCGTTTCCTTTTACTTTGAAATTGTAATCCGCGCTCACACCTTTATCAAACTTTCCTAGATGGAACCATGCATTTTGATGAATCCAAACCCCTTTATCATTTGCACTTGGAGAAAGAATTTGCTGAAGTTTGTTATGACGATCTTCAACATTTAGTGTGATTTGATCATATCTCGGTGTAACATTTTTTTTATTTGGGAAAACCCATATCTGTAAAAATTTTGTTAGCTTATCTTTGTTCCTATTGTATTCGCTAAGAGTTATACCTGTACCAGCACTCATAACCTGCACATCGCCATGTTTTATCACGCTGACATTTCCCATGCTGTCTTTATGTTCCAAATCGCCTTCAAGCGGAATGGAAATGATTATCATGTGGGTGTGTGCCGAAACCCATACCCGCTTCAACCGTATCATCATTCAACACTCTTAAGACGCCAAAGTGTACCCGCTCCGGATTATAATAATTCGCGAAACTGAAAGTGTGATAACTATTCAGCCATCCATGATCAGCATGTCCGCGTGTTTCCGCTTTATGTAAAACTGTATTTTCCATTTTATTCCTTCTCAATTTTTAACGATGTCATTGTCAATGATCCGCCAACCGCCTTATCATTGAATATAGTAACTTTTTCATTTTCTTCTTTTAATGCCAAAGTATAAAGCAAAGGCAAATAATGCTCAGGAGTCGGAATTGCTAGTTCAAACTCTTTACCTTGCAATTTATAATTAATCAAGGGTTGATGATCACCATTACTGATAAATTTTTTCATCTTCTCACTCGCTTCAATTGCCCAATCGTAACCATAATTTTCATCATTCAATTTATCCCACGCGACTTTCCTAAGATTGTGGACCATATTACCGCTTCCAACAATCAAAATTCCTTTCTTCCGTAGTGATGATAATTCTTTGGCTAATTCATAATGGTATTGCGGCGCTTGAGAATAATCCAAACTCATTTGAATTATTGGAACATCTGCATCTGGATAAAGATGTTTTATTACGCTCCAGCATCCATGATCTAATCCCCACTTCTTATCCAAACCGATTTCCGTTTTTGTAATTATGTTTTTTGTTTCAATAGCAAGTTCCGGACTTCCAGGTGCATGGTATTGAACAGCAAAAAGTTCTTCCGGAAAACCTCCAAAATCATGAATGGTTGGCGGACGATCCATTGCAGTAACAAAAGTACCACTTGTTTCCCAATGAGCCGACACACATAAAATTGCGTTTGGTTTCGGTAAAGTTCTTCCAACACTACGCCATCCGATAACAAATTCATTTTCTACAATTGCATTCATTGGACTACCGTGACCGAGAAACAACACCGGCATTTGTTCCGTGATGCCAAAAGGTTCTGTTATTTTATTTAATTCTTTCAGTTTCATAACCATTCCAATCTCATCTTTTATTGATTTCGGTAGAATTAAGTTTAGTGCTTATTATTGCATCTATTGAATATTTTCCACTGCCTGCATTCAATAAAAAAATATAAACCAACAAAAAGAGCAATCCCATTTCCTTTTTGGAAAATGGATCTGCAAAGTGAATTACAAAGACAGCAACAAGCATTGTTATTATAATCGGAATGGTTGCCAGCCGTGTTCCAAATCCTACTAAAATAAAAACTGAACAAATAACTTCTGCCAACACGGCAAGAGCAAGTGATAAATGTGGTCCCATTCCGAATACGCTTGGAAACATAACTGTCTCACTACTAAAAAGTTTTTCCATTTTCGGTATTCCATGAGTCAACATCAAAACAGCAATTCCAATTCGAACAATTAGCACAACTACATCTGTACTTTTATAATTATTCTTTACATCAAATAATTTTATTAGAAGCGATTTTATATTCATTATTATTACTTGTTTGGTTTATCATTATTATAAAAATATGTAAGCGCGCCCGACGGACATTTTTTTACTTGCTCAACAATCCGTTCCGAGCTTGCTCCTTCTGGGTTAATCCATTTTTTTATTCTTGGATCGAATACTTCAGGCAATCCTTTGAAACAAATTGCTGTATGCTGGCATATTTCCGGCTGCCATACAACAGTAATTTCGCCGTTAGAATAATTAATTTTTTTCACCTTTATATCCGTATCTTTTTTTTGATCTTTTACTTTTGTTCTTATGTCCGATGCTTAATCTTTATTTCAAGATCAAGCATCAATATTTACTAACGACATATTTTTTAAGAGATTGATATCAAACTAATCGAATTCTGAAACATTATGATTGTTTTACAAATTGAACTTCCGCGCTGAGTTTTACTTCTTCACTAACTAACACGCCACCGGTCTCAAGCGCTGCGTTCCAGGTTAGTCCCCAATCTTTACGATTAATTTTTCCGTTTAGTGAAAACCCGGCTTTTTCATTTCCCCACGGATCTTTATTTATTCCACCGAATTCAACATCAAGTACAACTTCTTTACTAACACCTTTAATTGTTAGATTTCCTTTAAGCTGAAAATTTTCATCATCGATTTTCTTTAACGATGTTCCAACGAATGTCAGTTCTTTATGATTCTCAACATCAAAGAAATCAGCACTCTTTAAGTGAGTATCGCGGTCATCGGAGTTTGTAAAGATTGAAGAAGCTTCTAAGTTCACCTTAATTGAATCTGCGATGAAATCTTTTCCATCTGAATTTAATTCCGCAGTAAATTTTCTGAACTCACCTTTAACGTTGGTGATCATCATATGTTTTACTTTGAAGATAATTTCACTATGTGCGGGGTCGAGTGTCCATTTTGTTGTTGCCATTTTGATTCTCCTTTTTTCTATTAAATGATTTTTTAGTTTTTATAATTTTTAATGCAAAACCTTCCAGCCGGCAAGCCAGTTGTAGTTGTTTCTCATTGTCAGTCCGATCAGAAGTACCATCATATTTTCGAGCGTTCTACTCATCTTCAGTTTACCAGCAAACAATGGATTGAAACCAGCATCCTTTACAAGTTCCGTAACAGTAGAAACTGCTTCATCATCATCCCCTGCAACAAATACGTCGGCTGTTTCTCCATCAAACTGAGGAGTGATAAAATCTGCAGCGAATACAGTGTTAAACGCTTTTACAATTTTTGAGTGTGGCAGAAGTTTTGCAAGTTCTTCTGCAGCGCTTGAATCCAAATTAGTAACAAGTCCGTCGTAATTTTCATTTAACGGATTTGTAATGTTTAATACAATTTTACCCGTTACAACATCTTTTATCTTTGATGCTACTTCATTTTGAGCTTCAAATGGAACTGCTGGAATTATTATATCCGCTTCCCAACTTGCTTCTTTTGAGCAATCAAGAATTTCTATTTCCGCATTTGGAGTATCTTGTTTTATTCCCAAAACAAGTTCGTTCAATTTGTTTTGATCTTTTCCGGCTATCAAAATATAATATCCTGCTCTTGCAAGGTTTCGGGCAAGTCCGCTTCCCATATTGCCCGCCGCCCCTATAATTGCTATTGTTTTCTTCATAATATTAGTTCATGCATTGTTGTTAATGTTTTAATTTTTACACACAAAAAATACATTTTCATGACTACCTAATGCATTCACACATGGTAAGTAATTTTATTAACCTATGTTAATGGGAGCTACTTCTTTTCGGAAAGTTCTTTGCGGATTCGGCTAAGCGATTGTGGTTTGATGCCAAGGTATGAAGCAATTTGGCTTTGCGAAACTCTTTGAGCAAGTTTCGGATATGTTTTAAGAAAGTTCAAGTAACGTTCTTCTGCCGAAGCACTAATAAAATCAGAGATTCTTTTTTGTGCAGCAGTGCTGCTGTTTTCTAAAAGTATTCTAAAATATTGCTCAATTTTGGGTATAACTTTATATAACTTGTCTTGAGATGCTTTGTCGATTAATAACAACTCGGAGTCCTCAACTGCGTCAATATTATAATCGGCTGGTTCATTTGTTAAAAAACTTTTAAAATCTGTAATCCACCAATCTTCAATTGCAAATTGCACAATGTGTTCTTCGCCTTTTTCATCCACAGAATAACTCCGCAAGCATCCTTTCGATACAAACGCGAGATATTTACATACATCCCCGGCTTGCAAAAGGTATTGTTTCTTTCGTAGTTTTTTAGGGATAAAGAAAGTAGTTGCCAGCGCAAATTCAGATTCTGATAGTTGAACCTTGCGATTAATATGTGATCTTAATGCGTCAAACATAATTCATATGGAATCGATAGTTATTCTTTTTTTCTTAGTTGATTTAGCATAAGATTGGAATTCATCCTCAATTTAATAAATAATAACCCGCAGTAAGTATTGTTGCAAAACTAACCCAGAGTAAATAGGGTATATTAAGATAAGCGGCAACCGGTTTTATTTTGTAAAAAAGAAATAGCATATATACAATACTAATCCACAAGACTATTATTTCAATCAGCGCGAAACCAATCATCTTGAAATAAAAGAATATAAAACTCCATGCGAAGTTCAAAAGCAATTGAATAGAAAAAAATAAGATTGCTCTATTCCGTTCTTTGCTTGCGTTTTGCTTCCAGATAAGAAAAAGAGAAATTCCCATAAGTATGTATAGTGTTGTCCATACCGGGCCGAAAACCCAATTGGGAGGATTGAATGATGGTCTGTTCAAAGAAGCATACCATTGTGGAATGGCTTGCGAAGTAAAAATTCCTGCGATTGAACCCACCGCTAATGGCAGAATTAATGAAATGGCCAACTTAATAATATTTTGTTTTTTCATGAACTCTTCCGCTAAATTCCTAATTGCAAAAATAATTGATAAAAAAAATATACATCAGATTATTTTAATTCTTCCTTACCGTTCAGATGCCTTGCAAAACGTCCCATTGTTTTTGGATGAACAATATCATGCCTCTCCCATGGCCAACCGCCAAACTGTGTTTCTTGGTAATCCAAATATGCTTGTTGAATTTCATCTTTGGTATTCATTACAAATGGTCCGTATTGAACAACCGGTTCATTTATTTGTTTTCCTTGTAACAAAACTAAATAACTTTCAGAATTACTATTTTTAATAATTAATTCAGATTTGGATAATACTTCAATACAATTCTTTTGTGAAACGGAAATGCCGTCAACACTAATTGAATTACCTTGATAGAAATACAAACTCCTACTTACATCATTATTAGTCGGTGGAATAATCATTTTTGATCCGGGGTGCATTTTGATCGTCCAAATCGCAACTTCATTTTCAGAATCTGCTGCCCAGGAATCCGGAGCAGGTTCGGGTGCTGTAACATTTTCAATTTTTCCAGCTATTGCTCTTATCTCAATTTTGTTGCCGTTTTCATCTTCCTTAATTAATAATGGTATATCTTCGTTCCAAAGCATTTTGAAATGCGGCTCCGCAAATTTTTTAGCTTTTGGCAAGTTAAGCCAAATCTGAAATAATTCTAATGGATTTTCTTTTTCACTATTAATAAGTGGAAACATTTCACAATGCTGTAAACCCTTTCCTGCAGTCATCCATTGTACATCACCATTTCCGTACCTTCCCGCTTGTCCATGAGAATCCGAGTGATCAACAAAACCATTTATTACAGCTGTAACAGTTTCAAATCCACGATGAGGATGTGCCGGAAAACCAGGAACAGTTTCACCATGGTACATTCTCCAACCATCTTTGATAATAAAATCATTCCCAAGATTTCTTCCTTTAAGTGAAACTGCCGGTCCCATTTCCGCATTGCCTGGGGGATATTGATCTTTGTGATGAACGCAGAACAGAAAAGGATCTTTTACGGGCCACATAAAATCCAATGGACTAATACTAATAATTTTTTCACTTTTCACATTAGTCTCCTTGGTAAGTTTATAATCACTCTTAAGTTAACTAAATCATTTGTATCATACTATATACTTTGGAAAATGCAATAATAAATGAATTTATAAAAACTAATTTCCAGAGCGTTTTATTAAAAAGAGATATTGAATGTAAATTCAAATTGTTTGAAATGATTTGTAACTTTAACCAACCGTTATAACGAAAAAAGTCCGAAATTTCTTTCGGACTTTTGAAAAGATTAATTACCTAAATAAAATTATTTGCCCAAAAACTTATTCTTTCTAAAGTTAGGCTTAAAAAAATACTACAAAAACTATAATGTATTTTCTTGATTTCATCTTTTTACTCACAATAAGTTTTCTATAATTCTGCCTATTTAAGTTTTCATGTAGTAAAAATTAAACGTTGCTTTTAAAACAATAACGAATCTTCAGCCATTTTTGTTACTAATTCGCCTTCAAAATTATACAGTCTTACAAAGGTCTGAGACGAACCATCGGCATTCTGCGGTGTAATAACAATAAAATTCATTGTTGTCTTTTTCGGATTATGATCAATCCATGTTCCGGAATTTGCATAGATCGATTTCTGACCATTAATATTATTAGAAGCTTCAATTTTAGCATCGTGAGTATGACCGAAAACAACAAGTCTTTTATCAGAATTTGGATTTAAAAAGTATTGGGTTCTTGCCTGATTATCCGATTCGCTGGCTAGTGCAGAACCAGCAATAGCTTGTAAGGTGGGAATATTGACAGGTACACTATTGTGAGCTTGTCTCTGTAACCACGTATCCTGAATTCCCTTATAAAGATTAACCTCTATTAGTCCGCTTGCGGTAGTTTGGTAAGGTAGTAAATCTTTGACAGAATAGGTTTTTGTTAGTCCGTCAACATTTGTTACAATAATATTCTCATCAAATTTATTTGTAATTGTAAGTTCATTTAATGCCCATTCCCATATTTTCCAGTATCCAAAAAGTAAATTTTGGCTCTCATCACCGGAAACATTTCGAGTTACAACAGGTATTATATCACCTGCCGGAGGATCTTTTTGTACTACATGGAGTGCGGCTATTCTTGTGAAAAAGTATCCCGGAGGTGTTATTGTGCCCGGTGCAATACCCTGGTTTGAAAACGGATCTGGCGCACAGAAGAAATTATAGCGGTGTCCGTGTTCAATAGCTATTTTGGGATAGTCAGCCGGGGAATATGTTCCTAAACCCAGTTCTGCATCACGAGCTTGATTAATCCCCGGAAATATACTTTCAACATTTGCCGCTGTAATTGTAAGATCATGGTTTCCAGGTACATAGGTAACTATAATATGTCCATCTTTAATTATATTGTTAAAGGCATCAATCACACCTTTGTTAGATGCCGCTATGCGCTGAACAAAATCACTCTGATCCTTTCCTTCATATGTGTTTGTTGTCGCCGGGACAAACCATTCATCAAGTAAATCTCCTGCTATAACGAGTTCCTTTACATTTTGTGATGATCTAATCTTTACAAGAAAATTCTCGAGTGGTTTAAGATTTTTGTTAATTTCTGAATAGTCTAGGTCAGCGCCAAGATGAATATCGCTGATAACAACTATCATATTCCTTTTGCTACTTCCGTTAGAGAAAGGATCTAAACCCGAATCAGTTGGGCCAACGGGATCAGATTTGTTACATGATATTAGCATGCTTGTTATAAAAACAATTATAATCAACAATAAACTTCTCATTGCATCTTTCCTTTTTATGTTTTATATAATTTAATCCGTGATTATTATTCCATTTGTTTGATACTTTATCTCTTATGAACTTCTCTATAAAAAAACTGATAACCTTACCTATAGAATCTTGGATTATTGTAGATAGTCTTCGGTCGATTTTATTGATTTTACTATTACCCTGGCATCTTTTTTAATTATAAATTCACTTAAGCCAATTTCACTGGCCGGGTTCCCCCAATCATAAGTATAGCCAAGACGTGTCCATGGATATTTACTATTACTTTGAGAATAGTACGAAGAAATGATATTAGCGTTGAACCACGTTTTATAATTCTCGCTTACAGTTGCAGGGAAGTAGATTCCGCAAGTATTATCGTCAATCTCATTATCATAAGCCGGTCGTAAAAGGTCATCCGGGTTCACCCATATTTCAACAAAATAAACATTCCCGCTATTCTTTGGTAAACCCAATAGTTGTTCCGTTCTTAAAGTTAGATTTTCTTTTGAAATTGATTTTGTTTTATACCAATCTTTTAATTCGGGTACTGCAGTAACCCATGTTTCACCCCACCATGTTGATATTGTGTCATTTACAGGATAACTGGAGCTGTGTTTTGTCCATGTTACAACAAGAATATATCCATTAGACCAATTCAGATATTTATTTCCATGTACTATTGATATTAGATTGTTGGAAATTTCACTTTCGTCTGCAACCATAGCATCACGAACAGCGGCCATGTAAATTTCTTCGTCAGACTTAACATATGAAGCAACAAAATTGTTTTGTTCTGTTTCGCATCCATTTACGATGAAAATTAATGATATGGTAGATACTAGTAAGAATAATTTCGTTTTATGTATTATGGCCACAAAATCACTTAATAAGATTCTTAGTATGTCTTATAGTCGAAGAGAATTAAAATTAGTTTAGAAATTGATTGCAGTCTTGAGAATATTATTATTAGGCAACGTTATTAACAATGCCCAATTTTAAGTCATTCTCTGTATTTTTTTGCAAGATTTAAATATGTAAAGGTCTTTCATTTTTTTTATTCATTCTAAGAAAATCAAATTACATAATATTAGGTTTTGACATAGTAGTTTTAAAAATGAAAAAGCCCAAGATCGCAAGACCCTGAGCTTAATAAATGATGCGGAGAGTTAGGGATTCGAACCCCAGAAGGACTTGCATCCTTAACGGTTTTCAAGACCGCCGCATTCAACCACTCTGCCAACTCTCCGGTTGTATTTCTTCAAAAATCGGTTACAACAATAAGAAAATTCTCCCTAATTCTCCATTATATATAATCGTTTTTCACGGTTATTTATTTAATTTTAATTGAACAATTATTCTTATAATAAATGAATTTGAAAGAGAACGCTTTTAAGTCAATTTCTAAAATTAAATCAATTCTTGAAACTGAAGGAATTTCAACCTCTTCTGTTTCCGAAAAGATATATAATTATGAAATTTCACTTTCTGTAAATAAAACAAGTTTGAAAGTCCAGGTTTACTTCGGTAAGAAAGGAGTAAAAACCGTAATTCAAGGCGATTCTTCTTCACTTGCATACAACCAAATACAAAATTTGATTTTTGATCAACCCGCCCTCAATTTCTCCAACAAAGAATTATCAGAGCCGGATAATTACATTGGTTCCGATGAATGCGGCAAAGGAGATTTCTTCGGCCCGCTGGTAACTGCAGCAGCATTTGTGGATTCAAACACTCAAAAAAAACTTAAGCTTATTGGCGTTAGAGATTCCAAGGATTTGTCCGAACCGCAGATTTTTGATCTTGCCTCAAAAATAAAAAAAATTATTGCGGGCAATTACGAAGTAATCAAAATAAATCCCTCAAAATACAATCAGCTTTATGAAGAGTTTAAAAACTTAAACAAACTTTTAAACTGGGCTCATTCAAAAGCTATAGATTCCCTACTTGTTAAAACACATTGCAAAACAGTTATCACAGACAAATTCAGCAATAAGGATTTAAATGTAACATCAAACATCAATCATTCAAGTGTTGAATTCTTACAGGAACACAAAGCGGAAAAATATATTGGTGTAGCCGCGGCTTCAATTTTAGCGCGGGATGAATTCAATAAATGGTTTATACACCAAAAGGAATTAGGATTTACCCTGCCCAAAGGTGCATCAGACGCTGTGATTGCTGCGGCTTCTAAATTAATTAAATCTATTGATGAAAATTCTTTTAGTAATTTTGCAAAGCTTCATTTTAAAACGATGTTGAAAATTCAGAAAAAATAAATACATATTATTATTCCTCATTTAGTTTTTAAGAGGTGATTATGAAAACAACCGGAAAAGTAAAAAAGATAGGAATATTAACCGGCGGTGGCGACTGCCCTGGGCTCAATGCTGTTATTCGCGGCGTCACTAAACCGGCTTTAGACAATGGCTTGAAAGTGTTCGGAATATTGGATGGCTTTGAAGGACTTGTTGACGGTAGAATGCAGGAGCTTAACAACAAAAATGTGTCCGGCATACTTGCAACTGGGGGAACAATACTCGGTTCGTCAAATAAGGGTGACCCGTTTCATTGGCCTGAGGGAAAAGTCGGCAAAATGAAAATTACAGATCGCTCGGCGGCGGCATTAAAAAATTATGAAGCTTGGGAACTTGATGCAGTTATTGCAATCGGCGGTGATGGAACGATGCACATAACACAACAACTTAGCCAATTAGGGATGAATGTTGTTGGCGTTCCAAAAACTATAGATAACGATCTCGAAGCAACTGATCAAACATTCGGACACGATTCCGCAGTTTATGTGGTTAGCGAAGCACTCGACCGTTTACATACAACCGCTTCATCACATCATAGAATAATGGTGATAGAAGTTATGGGAAGATACGCCGGCTGGATTGCATTAAACGGAGGATTAGCCGGAGGAGCTGATGTAATTTTAATACCGGAAATTCCTTTTGAGTGGGAAGCTGTTTACAATAAAGTATTAGCAAGAAGCAGAATGGGAAAAAGATTTAGTCTTGTTTGTGTTGCCGAAGGTGCAAAATCTACTGACGGCAAACTTATCGTTAAAGAAAAAGATATTAAAAGAACAGACCCTATTCGTTTGGGAGGAATCGGAGAATATGTTTCTAAAAAAATATGCAAAGATACCGGGCTCGAATCTCGATATACTGTTTTAGGACATTTGCAAAGAGGCGGCAGTCCGACTCCTTATGACAGAATTTTATCAACAAAATTTGGAACCAATGCTATTCAATTAGCAATAAAAAAACAATTTGGAAGAATGGTCGCTTTAAAGGGAGCAGAAATAAAAAGCGTAAAAATTTCCGAAGCAATAGCGCATCAAAAACTTGTAAAACGCAAAGATCAAGCGGTTTTAGCCGCCAACGCCGTGGGTGTAAGTTTTGGTACAGAAAAATTATAAGTCTCTTGTATGAAATAACTAATATTGCTATTTTTACGAGCGTTTTTTTAACGCATTGTTTTTATACAAAAGGGGTCGTAGTTCAGTTGGTTAGAACGCCTGCCTGTCACGCAGGAGGTCGCGAGTTCGAGTCTCGTCGGCCCCGCTTAAAGCCTTGTAAGTAAATAACTTGCATGTTTTTTTTATTTTAAAGGAAATAACTGAAGTATATTGAAAAGTAGACAATGTTTTTATCCAAAATTGTCAACTTCAAAATTCGGTTGGAAAGAAATACTGAACTCAAATGTCTTGAAATATCACAAATAATGGCGGATAAGCACTTATAAAAAGCATTACCGCAGTAAATATTCTTGGTTTCATAATATCCTCGAGATATTATTCTTCTTTTTCGATGGGAAATGCTCTACTAATGTAGAAAAGAATTTCCTTTTACTTCCCGGATATCGGAGAAATCTCATTCAAGAATTATAATTTATTTTAGATTACTGTAGTTTCTAATAATTATTGTTTTGGCAACGAATCCACCCAAGACCTAAATCAGCTTAAAATATTTGAGCAGCTTATCGACATCCTTCTTTTAGTAAATATCCCCGTGATAGGAGACTTGATTCTTATGATCTATTAATTTTTTGAACTGGTCAAGAGCTTTGTTTTTATTTGTTGAAGGAGGAGTAACTTGCCGTAAAAGTTCAATGATATCATAATGACTATCGCCACTGCACTTTTTACCGGCGAGTTTGATTGTGACAGAATCTGCAAGAGCTATTGCAGCATGGATTACGAGGACACCCGCAGCATTATAATATTCGAATGCATAAGCCGAGTCACACCCATTTGCAAAATCTTTAGAAATTCTTTCAAAGTCATGATGCTTGCGAACATCAATTTTCTTAAATACTGCCTTCACTTAATTAACTCTCTGATTGGTTTGCCCATTATTAAAATACCATCTTTTATAATATTATTAACCGGCGATAGATTCTTTTTTGCTCTTTTTTTAAAATCAGTTTCGGTGATGTAAAATGGCGCAAGAGTAACTTTATAATCATCGTATAATTTATCCCGGAGTTCCGAGACGGTATTTTCAATTTTAGTTTTGTTCTTTGTATATATAATACACAAATCGAAATCGCTTGAATATTCTTCTTCTTTTCTAGCAACACTGCCAAAAAGAATAAGACTGGTAACAATTGGTGAGAGTTTCTTTTTAATCAATGATATTATTTCCTTACTAAACCCATCTTCGAATTCAAAGATGTATTTAATAAGCTTTGATACTATTTTATTACTACGATTAAGTGTGAATAAATGATCGCGTCCGCCAATAGTTCTATCCACCAAACCAAGGGATTCCAGATTTGCAAGAACGCTTTGGGCAGTTCTGTTACTTAGTTCAGATATACGCGCAATTTCACGACCGGAGATTCCAACCATTCTTGAATTTAGTGTTCGAAGAACAATAACATTGCTTGGGGAGCTAAAGATGTGCTCTAAAACGTTATTAATTATCATTTGTTATTCCGGCTATTATAGTAGCCATACGGCTATTTTTGTAGCCATAATATACTTTGTTAAAATTTAATAGCAAAAATATTTTGTTGATGTGGCTGTTAGAACAATTCATAATTCCCATCTTCAATTTTCACTTTCCAAATATTCTTAATTAGATAGGATGCTGTAAGATGTTCTAAATGAGTTCCCCTATAAGGGAAGCCTCTCTTGCATCGTTGCAACGCAGTTAAGGGACGAAACCTAAAGCACAACATGCCTACCGCAGGCAGGCGTGGCTGTGGAGTTACAAACGAAGTGAAAACGCAAATACTTTGACATTAAATTTTATGACTGAGCTTCGCTGGTGATTAGAAAGCCGGATTTCTCCGTACTATGCAAAACTACTTTCCCCAAATGATCGATTGCCAGAATAATTCATCATTCTTCCGAAAATTTAATGAGAAAAAAAGTGAAATATCAGTATTTTAATATCCGATTTTTGTCCATACATAGTAAACAACAATTCATCTAAAATCTTTTATCACTAGAGGAGTATAATGAATACTATATCGCAAAGTGAACTAGACTCAAAGGGATTCTACAAGTTATCATGGCTTACACGCATTGGATTTGGAGCGGGTGATTTGGCACAGAATCTCATTTATCAAACAGTTGCTACTTATTTACTTTTTTTCTACACGAATGTTTTCGGTATTGACCCGGCGGCCGCAGCTTTTATGTTCTTGATCGTGCGATTAATTGATGTTTTATGGGATCCGTTTGTTGGTGCTTTTGTTGACAAGAGAAACCCGAAACTCGGAAAATATCGTTCATATTTGATTATTGGCGGAATTCCTCTCACTGGTCTTGCTATCCTTTCTTTTTGGAATGGGTTTTCAGGACAACTCTGGTATGCTTACATTACATATGTTTCCCTTTCTCTCTTTTATACACTGGTAAATGTACCGTATGGCGCATTAAATGCATCGCTTACGCGGGATACAGATGAAATTACAACATTAACTTCTACTCGTATGTTCATGGCAAACATGGGTGGTCTTGCCGTCCAATTCGGTATACCGGCTATAATTCAGCACATCTCACCGGATAATGATTGGTCAAAACCCGCTGCATCATCTGCATGGTTTATTGTTATGTCTATTTATGCAATTGTTGGTTTCGGATTATTGGTTTATTGTTTTTCACAAACAAAAGAACGCGTCGTTATGGATTCCGATAAAATGGATACCGTAAAGTATTCGGATCTCTTTACAGAGTTCATTAGGAATAGACCGCTTCGCATTTTGGCTTTCTTCTTTATAACAGCGTTTGCTATGATGGCTGTCGCCAACTCCGCGTCTGCTTATTATATGCAGTATAACATCGGACAAGCGCATGCGCTTCCAATTTTTAATGCTTTGGGTTCAATTCCAGCATTTATATTCATGCCTCTTGTACCGGCAATTAAACGGGCAATAGGTAAAAAGAGAATGTTCTATGTCTTTTTGCTAATTGCAATTATCGGTATGATAATGCTGTATGTAATCTCTGTAACATCTCTAAAGAGCGAATTATGGCTCATTTATATCGCACAGTTTATAAAATCAACAGGTGTTATTGTTGCAACAGGTTATATGTGGGCATTGGTGCCGGAAGTGATTTCATACGGAGAATGGAAAACAGGAAAAAGAATTTCAGGAGTGGTAAATGCGTTGACTGGAATTTTCTTTAAAGCAGGCTTTGCTATGGGAGGTGTAATCCCGGGCGTAGTTTTATCCATGACGAATTTTGATGCTGCAAAGGCGCAGCAAACAGCCAGCGCCCAGCAGGGTATTTTATGGTTGGTTGTTATTATACCTGCAATCCTTCTTGTATTGGCAATGTATGTTATTTCCAAATATGAATTGGATGATGACAAGATCGATCAGATAAACCGGGAAATTGAAGCCAAACATATGAGTAATGGATAAGCTGATTAAATTAAATGGTAATGTTATTAATAGAAGGGCGTTTTTTAATCAAACGCCCTTTTTCAATTAATTAAACGAGTTAATGTTCGTCTCGATACTGGTATTTGAAATTTCCACATGCCTCGTCGTAAAAAATTGAGACTAACTCGATTCGTGCTTTATATGCTTCGGTTTTCAAGATATAAATTTATCTGATCGGGTGAAGAAGAAACTAAATGTTTTTCGATAAATTTTATTGATATTACATTCATGCTACACTTAAATTTACCGTTAAAAATATTATATGAATTTCAACTCGATAGAAATACTAAGTCTTATTACTTGGTTCCAACTTTGTTTGTTGGCATTTGTTCTTATCGTTTATAAAAAGGGGAAACGCTCAGGCAATTTATTGCTTGCGGGATTTCTGTTCGCTAATTCAATCTTGCCCGCGCATCATTTTATTATTCTTTTTAACTTGTTTCCGGCCTACTGCAATATTTATATACAAATTTTCGGCAGTGCTGCTTATTCTCTATTACTCCCGTTACTCTACCTATACATTTTATCATTATGTGATTCTTCATTTAGATTAAAGCCGACACATCTATTGCATTCATTAACTTATGTTTTTATTGTTCTTTTTTCTTTGATTGTTTTTCATTTAACACAGAAGTCGGCTGCCGATACGTTCCTGTATTTGTATGGCGACAATTTCAGAATTAAATGTTTTTATTTCGTAATACACATACAGATTGCTGCTTACTTATTCTTAATATTCAAAAAACTTATTGAATACAACAAGATCATAAAAGAAAATTATTCTTTTACCGAGAAGATTAATCTTTCATGGCTTCTAATTTTGTTATTTGGATTTACGGCAATGTGGTTTATCAATCTACTTCAATGGTTAACCGGAATTTTAGGTATTCACTTGGGTGAAGCTAATTATATGCTAACTTTAATTGCTGTTTTTATCAATCTATTATTTGCTCTAACTATTTCTTACAAAAGTATTGAACAATCGAATTATTTGTCGGGTATTGCTGTGCCGCGTCGTTATATTAATTCGTCTTTAACTCCAGTTGATTGTAAAAACATTATTGATAAACTAACTGCAAAAATGGAAGAGGAAAAAATTTACATTAAGCCTGCATTAACTTTGGAAGATTTATCTGCAAGTGTTGGAATTCCGGCACGGCATATTTCACAATCTGTAAAGGTTATACTTAAATCTAATTTTTACGATTTTATTAACAAATACCGTGTTGAAGAATTCAAACGCAGATTAATTGAAGAATCTTCTCAGCACCTTTCTTTTATTGCCTTAGCTTATGAAAGCGGGTTTTCTTCTAAATCGGTTTTCAACTCCGCATTTAAGAAATATGTTGGTATAACTCCAAAGGAATATTGGAACAGTACGGTAAAGAAACAAGACAAGACAATAACTTCTTAATTTCCCTTCGAAAAACAGGTTCTGATTCCGGCAAAAGGACGATTTCAAATCATTTTCGTAATATTTTCGCTCCACATTATTAATAATTTCCGGGGGAAAACCTTATGAAAAAGTTCCTATCTGTACCGCAAATCTTCATAAACTCTTCATTAAAAAAATCATTAAAGAACTTAATCTTTATTCTAATTTGTAGTATAATATTTTCTACAACTATAACAGCAAAAGCCAATCATGTTTTTAAAATAGATGATAATCACAATTTTTCCGGTTCTCTTAAGTGTGAAATGTTCTTAAAAATTTTGGGTAATCGCTCATTTGGTTTAACAAATGATAATAATGGTAATATTTACTTTACAACAGGTGACGGCTCGGGCAATGGCGTTTTAAAAAAAATATCTCCCGATGGTTCGATTTCAACAATTGCATCTTTTAAAGGTAGTTTTATTGGACCGGGACTATCCATTGATAAAGACGGATTTTTTATAATACCAATTGGAAACAATGTTATAAAAGTTAGCACCGAAGGTGATGTAACCACTCTCTTTTCTACAGAAGCGTTGGGGATAAAGCGTGCAATTAATTTAGCGCTTGATAATAAAAACAATATCTATATAGTTGATGATATAGCTTGCAAAGTTTTTAAAGTCGACAGTTTATTCAACGGTTCTATCTTTATTGATAATCCATCATCTTTAGAAAAACCATTTGGTTTAATGGATATGAGTTTTGATAAGGACTATAAAAATGTTTACCTCGCCGAAAGCGAACGCGGACGAATCCTAAAATACTCTTTAAATGAAAATGGGCTGCCGGACAAAATGGAGATATTATATGATAATAGTAGTTTTGGAATTCTCTCCAATATTGCAATTGATGAGGATGGATCGATATACATTGTTCCCTATAACGGCAACAGATTAATAAGAATTAAAGACACCGAAGTTATAGAATATGAATTAACCGGCACATCGGGCGTATTGAATGTATTTTTCAGCAATACTACCGATGGACGAATTCTTTTCATTTCAGGTTCCGCCGGTATATTTAATGTAAATCTATCAAATATTACTTCAGCCTGCAGTGGGCAGGGTATGCTTGAGAAATATCAGCTTCATCAAAATTACCCGAATCCATTTAATCCATCTACTAAAATAAGCTACCATTTACCAAAGGATGCGCATGTTTGTTTAAAAATCTATGATATTCTTGGTAATGAAGTAACTACAATAATAGATGAATTTAAAGGGGCAGGTAAATACGAGTTTAGTTTTTCAACAAAAAATTTTATGCTTGGCAGCGGGGTTTATTTTTACAGATTAATCGCTGGAAATTTTTTTGAGACAAAGAAAATGATTCTAGTAAAATAAATACCTGATAACTACGTGTACTAAATCTCAATTAACAGAATCTGTAAAAAAATATTCAAATGAGAAAACAGAAATAACCACTTACAATAGTGCGTCTTTAAGAATATTCCGGACTTAAAAAGGAAGCTTATTCGGTTATCTTTTTACTTAATCGGAATTTTCGATGAATTTTTATAGATGTAACAATATTTGCACAAGTTTTTATGTGCGTAAAATATTGCTTGTTTAATTCTTTCTAAACAAACAACTTGCAAACTCGTAAACATTTGTTAAAACATGTAATAACTTTAACCACTACACTAAATTCGGAAGTTGTTATTTTACTCTTTTATTGATATCAAAGTTCATTGGTAATTTTACAGAGAATGTGCTGCCTTTTCCGAACTCACTTTCAACATTAATTTTTCCGTTGTGCGCTTCGGTTATTCTTTTTACAATATATAAGCCCAGACCGCTGCTCTTTTCGCCGGATGTGCTTTTTACACTGGTCTTTTGAAACGGCTTGAAAAGCAATTCCAAATCTTCCTTGCGCATACCCTGACCTTTATCCTTAACCTTTATCTCAACTTCTTCATTCTTCCGCAATAACTCAATAAGTACTTCCGAGCCGGGGTATGAAAATTTAATTGCGTTCGTAATTAAATTGATTATTAACTGGTGAATTTTGAATCTGTCGATTACTAAATTAATCGGCTTGTCTTCCAGCAAAACTCGTAAAAGTATATTTTTTTTTGAGGCAAGATGTTTGTTTGCTTGCACAATCTCTTCTATTAACTCGGACAAATTTACTTCCTCAAGTTTTAAAGATATACCCCCTGTTTCAATTGATGAAACATCCAAAAGATCAGTTACCAAATTGAGCATAAAAGCACTTGAGGATTTTATTTGACTTATAAAGTCGGCCTGCTCTTCGCTTAAGTTGTCCGACCCGTCTTCAAGAAATTCGCAGTAATTTATAATTACTCCGAGCGGGTTTCTTAAATCGTGCGCCGCCATTCCAATAAACTGATTTTTAATTTTATCAAGATTTGCAAGCTCAACATTCTTTTTACTTAACTCCCTTTGTACTGCTACCAACTCGTTATTCAAACGGCTAAGTTCTTCCAAATAATAAGTATCGGCACTTGAATTTATTTTTTGAGTACCTTTAAATTTCTCGAGCTCCCGTATTTTATTTATTTGCTCGTTGTTTATCAACATTAACTCTGTAACAAATTTCTGGAAGTCCAGTTTTGTGCGCGAGCCGAATATCGTAATTGTATTTTCAACAATTACTCCGCTGAAATTCAATCGCTCATAATTGTATTCGGGCTTTAATGTAAATTCCGCACCGAATGATACTTTGTTCTTCTTAATCTCAACCAAAAAATCCAATATGCCCCCGATGGAATCCGCATTGAATAAATCTACGAACATCCTTCCTTCGGCTTTATTCAGATTTATGTCTATATCGTTATGGTTTATTTTTAGAATACTTCCGTCTAAATCGCAGACAAGAAGAATTCCTTCCATAATAGATGTCATTTAATTTTATCCGCCGATTAATTTATCTGCTAATTTAATTGCCGAAAGTGCGTCTTCGGCATAACCGTCCGCACCCATTTTTTTCCATAAATTTTTAGCGAGGTTAAAGGGGTATCCGCCGACAATTATTTTTAAATCCTTTAAATCGGCATAACTTCTAATTTTCTTTATCAAATCATCGACCGATTCAAGATTGAAAGTCATCGTTGCGGAAACAGCAAGAATATCCGGTTTATGTGTTTCGATTTCTTTTATCAAACTGCTTTGCGGTGTATTGGCGCCGTAATAAAATGAATTCCAACCTTCCATCTCGAATAAATCCGCTATCATTCTCGGTGCTAATTCGTGCAGCTCGCCGTTAATGCACGATACGATAATGCTTTTATTTTTCCTTGTGCCATTAAAAATATACGGGTACAACTGGGACATTATCATCTGCGTGGCGGCGGTTATAAAATGTTCCTGAGCTACCGAAATTTTACGTATCTGCCAAAGCCTGCCAGTTTCCTTTTGAGTTGCCTGGAATAAATTTAAATATATATCCTTTATCGAAACACCGGAATTCACCAAATCCATAATTATTTTATACGCCTCTTGTTTATCGCCGTCAATCAATTTTTTTAAATATGCCTCTGCATTATCTTTCAATGGATTTGCGCACACTAAAAACGAGTCAGGCACACCGGGTTCGCTTTTGTATTTTTCTATTCCTTCCTTAATAAATTTAGTTGTTACAACCGACATTTCAGCCGGCAAATATTGCGCTATTGTATCGCTTAAGATATCCAGGTTATCTACAATTTCTTCTTCTGTAATAGGCAGGTTCACGAAAAATGTTTTTAACCAAACGATATATTCGTTAAACAACGCGGGTTCGTCAACATAAATGGATTCGGCTAAGTAGCTTAAATGGAAACGAGTGTCTTCCAAATATAATTTTACCTGTTCCTCGCCGTACTTCATTTTAAGTTCTGGTTTTTTACTGAAATGTTTCTCGAGTAAAATCCCGGGTAATGTCTCTCTTAAATCTTTTATCCTTTGCGATATAACCGCGTTCATAACTTCCTTTAATTTTTAATCCAAGTAAAAAAATACCGCGCCTTCGTTTTTTCCGTTGTTTATTTTTGTGCGGAAGATTTCATCCATTTTAACTTCATACGATTTGGGATCCAGATACCGCGCAATAATTTCAACCGAATTGTCATCGTAAATTCTAATCTTTATATAATTGTAAACGTAACCGTACTTGGGATGAGAAATTAAAACTGTTTCCGATGCCGATATAAAAGCTGCATCGTTTTTTATCGATCCCTTTCCGAAATACTCGAATGTTTCCAACTCCATTCCTCCTATCGCTTCCGGAGGGATTTCTTCTTTGCCTTCAACGAACAATTTGCAATTGCCGTAATGAATAATAGCTCTAACTTCTGCGCCTGCTTTTATATTATCGAAAATTTCGGCGAAAGATTTTAATTGTAACGGCTGGCAATTGTGATTTGAAACAAATACGAAAAGTAAAACTGCTAAAAATTTTTTTGTCATTTATTTCAATTGTTAATTATTCGAACATTTGTTTGTAATAGTATTTGTATGGAATAGTAAATGTAAATTTTGTTCCTTTGCCCATTTCGCTTTCCACATTAAATTTCCCGTTTAACATTCGCATAAACTCGGTGCAAATTGTTAATCTATGAATACTGCTGTAATTTTGTAAAGCATTCTTCTGAGTATTGCCATCATATCAAAATCGCTTTCAATTATAAACGTGAACATGCGAATAATTCAATTGAGCTAATCTATATAACGGAATTGGAAAAGAGATTTGTTCGTAATTTTAATTGTGCATTACGCGTTTTGGTTACAATTAAAAATACTATGTAGAATGTAAGCAAAACATCAATTATTAAATTATAACTAAATATATTGATCACAGTATAAACCGAAGTTTAAAATTCTTTAAGAGAATTATCTATAAAGATTTTCTTTTCTCTTTGAAAAACTCTATACCGCTGTTAAAAAGCTTTTTTTCATCGGGTTTAAGATTAACCGCAGAAAAATATACAGTGTCCAACGCTCTTGTGTTAAGATGACGTACTGCATCTGTAATTTCCTCTTCGTACTTTTTACAGTCCTGCTTTACAACTTTGTAAAAACACAAAAAAGCTTTAACATTTATTATTGGAATTGTTGTTCTGCTGTTGGCAAGGAATAACAATTCAACTATTAATTCTTTTGGATGGAGATTACAAATATCAATTACTGCTTCACCGGCTTTTTTTATAATATTCAGCAAATGCAATCTTTTAAGCGTTTCGTTTTCAGCAATTAACAACAATCTTTCAACGCTGCTTTTCGCTATTTCCAAACTCTTCGTGTCGCGCTGTATTTCGTTTTCAATTGCTTCATCAAGCACTTCTGGTAAAAGCTCCTTTATTCTCCTGCTCTTTTCAATGTTATCGTGCGATTGCACCAACGCGATATCAAGCATCAGTTGCCAATCTTTTAAATATATAAGTTCCTCAACCGAGTAGTCGCCCTTTTTCCTCAACTTCTGTTTCAGCGACTCTTCCTTTTTTAACTGTTGAATTTTATTTGTCTGCTCGGATTGACGTTCATTTGTAGCTTCATAAACAGCTATTTTAATAAATGATTCGTTTTTTACGACCGATACACCTTCATATGTAAGTTCTTTTACTACTTTTATCGCGTTTTCTACCGGCACTTCAAGTGCAAACATGAATTGGTTCGGAATTTGGGCAGGAGTACCGACTTTTAAAACGTCTTCCTTCTTTTCTGTGTAATATTTTGCAATTATTTTATCAAAGACTTCTTGTGTGGCTTCAAGCTCATGCTTTTTTACAACACTAAGTATGGTATATGTATTTTTCATCAAATATTTTCTCTTCTAAAAATATTCAAATAAGTTTTATACGAAAATAATATAATCCTACAGTATATATGAGGATATTTATCACAAAAAAAATAAAAAATCGAGCAAAAACTAGGAAAATGAAAGACAATTTTTGCCTAACCAAATATTCATAACATTCATTGGCAAAAAATAATTTTATCGATTCAAGTAATTTTTATGTGCATGCTTTTCTAATTCTTTTTATATATTTTAATATCGAGAACATTGCTTCTAATCTTTTTTTTGATCGGAGATTAAAACTTTGTATAAAGGAATAATCAATTAAAGATTATTAAACTTCTCCGCATTCACATTTCAATTCCAATTCTAATGAGCGGACTCATATAATCGACTATTTTGTATTTATTTAGTTAAAGTAATCAATAAAAAAGGAGTATAAAATGAATATTTACGTTGGCAATCTTGCACAGGAAACAAGCGAAAAAGAATTGGAATCGCTTTTTCAAAAATACGGTGAAATTAAAAGTGCAAAGATTATTAAAGATATGTTCAGCGGCGATTCTAAAGGTTTCGGATTTGTGGAAATGAAAGAGAAATCCGAAGGTGAAACTGCTATAAAAGAACTTAATGCTTATGAATTAAACGGTAAAAAAATCGTTGTGAATGAAGCCCGGCCAAAATCTGATAACAAACGCGGTGGCGGTGGCGGACATCGCGGCGGAGGCGGTAATAGAGGCGGCGGCTTCGGCGGCGGCAATAGAGGCGGCGGAAAACGCTGGTAGTCTTTTTTCTTTTTATTTAGAATATTATATTTAATCCGTCTTTACGAATTTTTAATAATAATTAGGGTTTTATTCCCACTACTTGCACCCCAGGTTTTACCTGGGGTTTTTTATAATTTTATGCCGGGTATTTAAATGATTATACGGTTTTTGTCTTTCCTACTGGTTGCCATTTTTATTTTACCCCTTTGTAATTTTGCTCAATCGTTTAACAACCTTGATTCCAAATCATTTGAAAGAACACGCGATTCATTACTGTTAAATAAAAATTCATTTCTATCCGAACAGCAGCAGCTCAAAAACGAAATAGATAGTTTGAAAAATATTTCCGATGAACTTGACGAGAAAATCAGCACCACGCTTGAAGAAATTAATTCTATATACAAAAAGAAGTTTGGAAAAGAAAAAGCTAATAGGATTATCAATAAACAAATTTGGAAAGGGATGACCGAGAAAATGCTTCGTGCAAGTTGGGGCGCCCCGGATAAAATTGATAAGAATGTTGAAAAATGGGGAGTTTTTACTCAATGGTATTTTGGTGATGTTACTTTCTTTTTCAAAAACGGGAAACTTACCGATTGGGAAGAGGTAAAAAAATAAGTAAATCTTCCGCGATATATTCAAGTAATATTTTCATTTTGATGCGGTTGTGTTAATTTGTGCATAATAAATACATAAATATCATGAGAATATTTCTTTTCATAATTGTTTCATCATTCGTTATAAATGCACAACAATATCAATTAAACGATCCTTACCCGACTGCATCAATTACGCTTGAAATTAATTTTACCGTGGATAAATACTATCCCATTTTCGGAACAAGTGAAAAACCGCACACCAGCGAACGTCTTATAAAATTAACCGATAGGGATGGTAATTACTCGGCTTATCTGCATTTTAGCAATAATTATAATTCTCCCCAACATAATACACGTTCTAAAACACTTCGGTTTTACTATCCCGATTCCTATTACGATTATATTAGGATTAGATTAGATAACGATGAAGCATTTGTTGTTTACCGGGAATATAAAGACGGGCACAAATGGGGTGAAATTTATTTCAATAAATACCCGTAGAAATGATCGATAAAGTAAATTACAATGAAATATCTCCCGTTTATAATGACAGATATAAACAAAGCCCGCTTGAAGGAGTAGAAGATTTTTTAACTAATTTAGTCCATTCTCACAAACCAAGAAATATTCTTGAAGTTGGATGCGGGACCGCTCATTGGCTTCGTCAACTATACGGATTTGACTTTAACTTGTTCGGTGCGGACTATTCAAAAGGAATGCTGAACACCGCACAAGCATATAACAAAAAAATAAATTTGTTTAATGCCGACGCACTTAATCTGCCGCTTAAAAATTCATCGTTTGATATGATATATGTACTTAACGCGATTCATCATTTCGGGGACCCGTTTAAGTTTATTACCGATTCTTTTCAATATCTAAAACCGGGCGGCATATTTGTAATTATCGGCTTGGAACCGCGCGAATCCCGGGATAATTGGTATATGTACAAGTATTTTAAAAGAACATATGAGATCGATATAAACCGCTTTCCGACTTTTACCCAAATTGAAACAAGCATGAGTAATTCCGGTTATAGTTCTATTAAAGTTGAACAAGTTCATAAAATCGATGCATTCAGAAAAGGACGCGAAGTACTGAAGGATCATTTCATAACAAAGAAGGGCGCCTCCCAGCTTGCATTGCTATCCGATGAAGAGTATAAAAAAGGAATTGATAAAATAAAATCGGATATTGATAACGCAGAAGCAGTAGGCGAAGAATTACCTTTCGAAATTAAACTACATTTTTACGCCGCCCTTGGAATAAAACTAATCTAATTTTTCCCAGGAATTACAACACAAAATATGAGACAAAAAAAAGTGCATATTTTTTAAAGCAACATATTTTTACATTAACGCGTCTAAAAAATCACAAACAATTCTCGTGGGGGGAATATAAATGACGAAGTTTCTAATTTGGTTAATACTCTTTTTATTATGCTGGCCTTTGGCAATAGCTGCAATTATACTTTACCCTGTACTTTGGCTGTTGCTGCTGCCATTTAGAATTGTCGGCATTGCCGTTGACGGTGTTTTAGAATTAATCGGAGCTTTGTTAAAATTTCCGGCAAGAATTATTCGCGGTCCTTCATCTTTATAAGGTATTAAATTTATTGCGCGTGTTTCTCTACCATTATACTAATATGTTCATATTTGTGTAAATCATAAACGATCTGCGGAATCCGCGTTCAAATATTTTTCAACGATCTTTTTTCGTTAATAACTTTTGTTCTGTTCACTCACACACAATTATTTTTTTGCAGCCCATTTCTTCAAAAATTTCATAAACTTTTCAACATCGTAGGATTTCTCTTTTTCAAGCAGACCCGTATTTTGCGAATGCAGCAGTTTACCCTTTTTGCTCAACACAAAAAAATGCGGATAACCTTCAACTTTGGGATATTGAGCAAAGAATTTTTCGTTCTTGTTTTCTTCACTATAATTTACTTTTACAACAATAAATTTTTCATTTAAAAAACTTTTTAATTCTTCATTTTCTTCTATGAAGTCGTCAATTCTGTGACACCAGATGCACCATTCGCCGCCGATATCCAAAATAATTCTGCGGTTTGTTTCCTTGGCTTCTTTAATTGCTAATTCCAAATCCTTAAACGGGTCCCTAAGCGGATCAAATTTAACCCTGTTATTCTCATTTGCTGATTGAGGGTATAAATTCATAAAACTCATTAAAACAAAAACCGCTATATATATTTTTTTCACTTTGTCTCCGTTTTATCCAGTTGTGTATTCTGCTTGTAAAAATAATACTATTTTGTATATAGAAAAAAACAATTCCCGCATTATGAGTAAGAGTAATCTAAAATATTTTTTGAATTTGATCGACGATGAGTCGGATGAAATCCGCACTGAAATATTAAGCCGCATCAAAGAGTACGGAATTGAACTTGAGGAAGATCTTCTTAATCACAAAGATTTAATCTCGCCGGAAAAATATCAATTACTAATTCCCATTATTGAAGAAAATAGAAGAATATGGATAATTGATAATTGGAATTCTTGGTTTGATCTTGATTCCGATAATGAAAAAATTGAATCTGCATTGAGCATACTCTCAAAATTCCACTACGGTTTAAACAGTCGTCCGGATCTCTCTTATCTTTTAGATGAACTTGCAGAGGAATTTATGAACAAAATTCCTTACGGCGACGAGCTTGATCTTTCATTTTTCTTATTTAAAGAGAAAGAGTTATCCGGCGCAAAAGAAGACTATCATAATCCCTTTAACAGTGATGCGGTTTATTCTATAATAAAAAAGAAAGGTCTTCCAATTACATTATCGCTGATTTATCTGTTGGTTGGTTCACGTCTCGGATTTGATATCAAAGGATGCAACTACCCCGGTCATTTTATGGCAAAATTCGATTTTGACGGTGAAACAATTATCGTTGATTGCTTTGCCAACGGGAAAGTTTTCTTCGAAAACGAAATCGATAAATTGTTAATAGGTAAACGAATTGATATTATTAAATCCATAATAGAGGATACTCCAGCAGAATTAATCATCCGCCGCGTTCTTAACAATCTTTCTAATTCGTATTCAATGTTGAATGATTATACAAACGCAAAATTCTTTTCAGGTCTAAGCGATAAAATCAACCTGTAAAATATTATTATCCTGCTGAACTATAAAAAACATTTCTGGGTTTAATTAATAAAAACAACTATGAATAAAATAAAACCCAATGCGCTCATAAACGAAAAAAGCCCCTACCTTTTACAGCATGCATATAACCCAGTAAATTGGATGCCGTGGAGTAAAGAAGCATTCAACAAATCGATAGCCGAGAACAAACCGGTTTTTCTTTCGATCGGTTATTCAACATGCCATTGGTGTCATGTGATGGAAAAGGAATCTTTTGAAGATGAGGATGTAGCAAAAATATTGAATGATTCTTTTATATCAATTAAAGTTGACCGCGAAGAGCGTCCGGATATTGATCATATTTATATGAAAGTATGCCAATTAATGACCGGCAGCGGCGGCTGGCCCTTATCCGTTTTTTTGACTCCCGGCAAAAAACCTTTCTTCGCCGGGACATATTTCCCAAAAGAAAATAAATACGGAAGAATCGGGTTCAAGGAGTTACTAAATAGAATTAAGGATTTATGGATTGATAAACAAAACGAATTGACTAACAACGCCGAGGAAATTACATCAGCACTTACAGATAATTATTCTTCCAATCATAATCGGGAATCCGGCAAAGATATAATCCTAAGTTCATTCAAAAATTTAAAGCGGCTTTACGATGTTGAAAACGGGGGATTCGGTTCGGCTCCAAAATTTCCCTCACCGCATAATCTATTATTTATGCTTCGATATTGGAAAAAATATAGAGAACCTGCCGCACTCGAAATGGTTGACCAGACTTTAACCAAGATGAGAATGGGCGGGATTTTTGATCAAATCGGTTTTGGTTTTCATAGGTATTCAACCGATTCCAAATGGCTTGTTCCCCACTTTGAAAAAATGCTTTACGACCAGGCAATGTTGATAATGGCTTATTCGGAAGCGTACCAGGCGACGAAAAAGAATTTATTTAGAAGCTCTGTTGACGAAATTATAGAATACCTAAAAACAAATCTTCTATCTCCCGAAGGAGGATTTTATTCGGCAGAAGACGCCGACAGCGAAGGCGAAGAAGGTAAGTTTTATGTCTGGTCACTAACCGAAATTAATAATCTGCTTAATGCTGATGAAGCCGAATTATTTTCGAAAACATATAATATAACCGAGCGCGGCAATTTTAAAGATGAATCCACAGGCATTATGAATGGATCGAATATTCCACATTTGACTAAACCGGTTGAAGATGATAATGAAAAGAAATTATTAAATAGCATAAGACAAAAGTTAATATCTGTGCGTAATAAAAGAGTTCATCCATTTAAGGATGATAAAATTTTAACCGACTGGAATGGATTAATGATTGCAGCTCTTTCAACTGCTGCAAATGTATTTGATAATGAAAAATACTTAACACTTGCTTTAAAATGTAAAGAATTTATCTTTTCCAAAATGATTACTGGAAACAATGAGCTTCTTCACAGATATAGGAATAATGAAAGCGGAATAAATGCAAATCTTGATGACTATTCTTTTTTGATTTGGGGTTTGCTCTCTCTTTATAATTCTACTTTCGATGAGCAGCATTTAATTGATGCAATCAATCTGACTGATACAACTATCAAAATATTTTGGGATGACAAAGACGGCATATTTTACTTTTCAAATTCATCAAGTTCCGATCTTATAATCCGCACAAAAGAAATTTACGATGGCGCTATTCCATCCGGTAATTCGGTTATGCTTCATAATCTTGTCGTTCTTTCACGAATCATCGCCGAAATAAATTACGAGTCTATGATTGATAGAATGGTTGATTCATTTTCAAATATAATTAGCAGCAGTTCGTTTTCTAATACCTTTACTCTTTCTTCTTTTATTTTCTTAAACGAATCGAGTTATGAACTTGTAATTGTCGGCGATAAAGCAAATCCTGAAACTGTCGGCTATATAAAAGAATTGAGAAGGCATTTTACACCGGATATGATTACAATTTTCAGAAACAGCGATTCAACTTCGAAAATCGATTACATCAACAATTACAAAATGATAAACGGGCAAACCACATTTTACTTGTGCCGAAACCACACATGCGATACACCTACAAATGATATTCAAAAAATTATAAAGCAAATATCGTAGCACCTCTGTCATTCCCGCGTCCCGCTTCGACTCGTCGAAGACGAGGCGAGAAACCGGAATCCATTTTATTATAATTGCATGAAAATGCTTTAAAACAAGAAACCCCGGCATAACCGGGGTTTCCGTAGTGAACGCATACATGCGTTCACTAATAATTTATCAGAATCAGATGATTACTTCATCAATAACATCTTCTTAACTTGAACAAAGTCACCTGCTTCGATTCTGTAGATATACATACCGCTCGAAAGTCTGCTTGCATTGAATTCAACTGTATGACGACCAGCTTGCATAACTCTGTTGACCAATGTAGCTACTTCTTCACCAAGTATGTTGTAAATTCTAACAGCAACATTAGATTCTTTCGGAAGATCGAATTTAATGTTTGTTGAAGGGTTGAACGGATTCGGGAAGTTCTGGTAGAGTGCGAAATCCGTTGGAACTGTTTCTTCATCTACGCCTACTAACGGAGAAACGTTAACATTAAAGCTGTATGAGAAGAAGTCGTTGTTTTCTTCATCCATTGCAACTACTGTTACAACTGCATCACCGGTTTTTACAGGAGTAATTGTGAGTGTAGAACCGCTTACTGCAACTGTAGCTACTGCAACGTTTGCTGATTGTGCTTTGAATGTAAGTTCTCCAACATTGCCTGCGAATACGCTTGAAAGATCATATTCTTTAGCGCCGTTTTCAAGTATAAGATGCTGATCCGCAATCGGGTTAGCAACTGTCATATTTGAGCTTACACCGAGTGTAAATATAGCGCCGCCTGCTCTAAGACCAGCGTTAGCGCCTCTTTGTACTACAGTCGGGACACCGCTGCTTACTTCGTTATCGTATGAATCGTTTGTACCTTGTAACAACCATTGGTTTGTTATGTCGGTTTCTGTTCCGTGTCTTCTGATGATTCTAACATTGTTAATATCGTCGAAATCAAAGAATCCGGGTGATGTTAATTCGAGATCGAACTGAACAGAGCTGCTCAAGTTTGTTGGCTTTGTTCTGATGAACCAGTAGAAATTCGGGTAACGTGCAACATCGATTCCTTCGGCTACGCCGTCTGCAATCGGTAATGCAACCGCACCGTCAGGTGCTTCATCAACATGAGTAGCTATAATTGTATATCCGTGAGGAATTGTAGGAATACCGAATACAGGATTGAATGTAACCGATACAGGTTTGTACAAGTTACGGCTGCCTACAGGGAATTCACTGCGGCTTTCGCTTGAGTTATTTATAGCTCCCATCATTGTTAATGTCTTTGCAACATTTCCAACTACGTGGCTAACGTTACCTGCAACTACACCGTCTCTGTTAAATCCTTGTCCGCCAACAGGTAGAGCTGGAGCCGGGATATTAAGAGTATTATCACCTGTAATAAAAAGACCTTTTTCAAAATAAATTGTACCTGTTGTTAAGTCGCCGCCTACAAGATTTACAGTAGCGTTGTTAGCGCCTTTTGCAATTCTTATATCGCCGAGTTGAGCGCCGCCTTCAGGAACTGTAATTGCAGATGGAAGGCTTCCGCCGAATGTTAAAGCTGCACCAAAAGTTGTAACTGGAATTGTTGCCAAATCATAAGCATCTAATCCTATTATAAGATTACCGTTCAATGTAATCGGGGCAGCAGCAGCAGTTGTAAGATCGTTCTTTATTGTTAAAGTACCGTTTACCGTAACTGCTTTATTTAATGTTGTATTACGATTAACTGTATTTGATTCTCTTGTGAATTTAAGATTATTTACTGTAGCAGGTATTTCATTACCGTTGGAAACATAAGCAGCTGCAGAAGGAATATAGGTAACATTTGTGCCTGTTCCGTAAGAAACTGCGCCAGTGCCTGTTAATGTTAACACACCTGCATCAACTTTAATAGACGCATTGTTTGCAACTGTTAAAGTTTTTGTTGTAGGTACATTTAATGTACCTGCTGTGTATGTGATCGCTGTATTAACAGTTCTTGAATCCGGTAATGTTGCAGCAGCAGCATTGTTAACAACTAATGTTTTAACCAATGTAGCTGTAGCCGGCCATACTGTTGCATTAACAGTAACTGCAGCCGGATTAACTAATGTTAAGTCAATTGTTGTATATGCTGGAGCTACATCGAATTTACCGTCGCTGTAGTAAACTACCGCTTTGTCAGCAACAGTTAAACGAGCTGAACCGCCAACTGTATGTGTAATAGTGTTTGCTGCAGCAATATCTAAATATAATTTTTTTGTAACAGTAGCACCAGAAGCTGTACCAAAAGTTACATTGATAGCATCTTGTACTGGAGCACCGCCTGCAACACCGCCAAATCTAAGGTTAGGAATTGAGAAATCAGTACCTTGATTGAAGGTTGTTGTTCTAATGCTCAAGAAACCATCTGTAGCTTGGTATGTAGCGCCTGCTGCTGTTCTGTTAAACGTACCTGCAGCGGCCAAAGCTCCGCCATCTATAGGAGTTGTAACAGCATCGATAGTGATATTTTTTGCGCCGAAATTAAGTTTACCACCGCTGTGTGTAAATGTGCGGTAAATTGTTAATGATGCGCCTGTACCGGCTAATTCTACATCATTAGCAATTGTAACATTGCCCAAAGTAGGGTTACCGGCATATGTCCAAATCATTGGAACATTATCGGTTGCTGGTTCTAATATCAATGTACCAAGTACAAATGCACCTAAACCATCATGTGCAATAAATGATGCATCGGCAGACATTGTAAAATTCTTACCTGTTAATGTAAGATCTCTTCCTGCTGTAACATTATCGCCTAATTGTACTGTACCTTTTTTAATATTTACATCACCTGCAAGAATTAAATGACCTGCATTAGTCGGGTCAATAACAAATAAATCAGCAGCATTAGCAAAATCTACATCAACTGGAGCGGCTATTGTCACATCTGTTCCAACAGCAGATAAAGTTGTAGGAGAAGTGCCTTTAAATACAAGTTTACCAGGTCCATTTGTTAAAGCGTCGCCTGTAATAACCGGAGCTGAACCAAGGTATGTCCATGTAAATCCTTCACCAATATTTATAGCACCGGCAACATGAGCAATATCTCCGGAAGAAGTTACATTTGAACTGAATTGTAATACGTTACTGGCATGTGCTGTAGTAACACCGGCTAAATTAGTACCATTAAGCGCGCCTGTGCCAAAAACAACTTCCAATTCACCTACGCCAGCACCAAATGTTATACTTCCGGAAGCAACCGCTGCAGTTGAAACAAAATCAGCCGCGCCAGCTGCACCGCCAAAGGAATCGTCAGTACCCAAGTAATTAGTAACTAAACCTTTAACACCGTTAATTTTATTATTTGCTGAACCTACAGCAACTCTAACATCCGGTAACCAGCCTGTACCGGTAACTTCAGTGCCTGTTGCACTTCCGAATACAAGTTCATCAGCTGCGGCAACGTTAGAAATAATACCGCTGTTGTTCAATTTAATAGTAGCGCCTTTTACTGTAACATCAACGCCACTTATTACTAATGCTTGGTTATCAAACACTTCAAGAATACCGTTAACAGTAGTTGCAACTGCAACTGTTACAGCGCCTTTACCTGCTATAAGAGGAGCAGTCCCGTCGTTTGTTGTAGCAACTGTTAAATTATTCAATTTATCAGCAGCAGCCGGTAATTCATTAGCTGTTGCTTTATCAAGACCAATGTAATACACATTAACCATAGATGTAAAAGTAGGTGCAACTGCAAATGTACCTGCGTTTCTAACTATAGTTGGATAAGGATCGCTGTTGTTGAATACAATTGCAGCGCCGCCAGTAACGGCACCATTTGTCAAGTTGAAAGTAGACACAAAATTACCTGCTACTGCTGCGCCTGCAGCCATATCAACTTCAAAGTTTTGGAATGTACCTGCACCGCCTACAGCTGCGGCAGCATTACCATTCATAGAAACGAAGCCGTTATTTGCTGTTGCATAGCCCGGATGATTATAGAAATCACCTGAACCAATATTGGGTGCCAAAAGACCACCAACAAATAATTTCATACCATCAAGTTTAACCTGGCTTAAATCGAAAGTTAAATCTCTTAATACTCTTATGTTTCCACCTGTAAATGTAACTGCCGGCATTAAACCGGTTGGGTTTTTAACAACCATAATACCAGGCCATACTGTTGTTGTTGCGTTACCTGTAATTGTCTGAGCAGCAACAACGTTAGTTGGCTGAATAAGCAGAATAACATTTGCCATGCCTGCAGATGAATTAAAATTAGTTGTGCCTGCAGCAGAACTAAATGTATTAGTCAAGCCGCCTAATTGGAGAACACGGTCTGTAGCGGCATCTGTTGCAAAATCAACAGGAGTTGTGGAAAGCGCTGTAAGAATAGTTAACGTAGCAAATGGAGCAGAAGCAGTTGCCATTTTAAAAGTACCGCCAATAAAATCTGCATTTCCATTAATAACCACATCCATCACTGCTGATGCCGGATTACCTTCGAGGTCAACTGTTCCGGATTTCAAATCAATTCCACCTAATGAAATTGAACCTGTACCGGCAAGTGTTGAAAGGGGGTTAATGCCTATTGTACCAGTACCTGAACTAACGATTTTGCCTGTAACAGCAAATGTAGTAGCGGCATCACCCTGGAAAGCCATAAATGTGATGTCTGATTTACCTTCATTGCTTACGTTACCGGCTATCTGAACCGTTACGCCGTTTGTAGCTGCAGAACCAAAATTAATATGAGTTCCGGCTACTGTTCTTTGGTTTGTAACACTGCCTGATAAATTCAAGTTTTCATTTGCAAAATTAATATAACCGCCTGCTGCGCCTGTAGAAGTTACCGAAGTGCCAAAGAAACCTACGTTGGCAGCACTAACTATATTAATATTTCCGTTGGCGCCGTTTGCAGCAGTTGAGCTGTTAACAATTGCTCCAACTCTGCTTGCTAAAGTACCAAACTGACCGGCTGCAATTCTTGCAACGGCGTTTAAGCTGCCGTTACCTGTTACTGTTGCGCCTGTAACAGCTGCCCATGAAGAAGAAACAGTAATTCCACCCGGGATTAATATATCACCTGAAGTGTTGCTAAATATTACGCCACCACTGTTAGTAACAGAAAGTGTACCTGTTCCTTTTGTTAACGAATGTGATGAAGATATTTCAACACCGCCTGTAAGAGTAACATCCGTTAAAACGTTAGAAAATCTAATTTCACCAACATTTGCATGCGTGCTATTGGTAGCGCCATTAGTACCGGTAATTACAGCAGAGTTTGTAACTTTTCCTGTAATTGTAACTGTTTGATTAGGGAAAATTATAACGCCGTAGTTTGAAGCAGCGTTTTTATCGGCAGTTGCTGCTGCAAAAGTAATTGTCGGGTTGTTAACAACTGTACTGCTAACAGTAACAGCAGCGCCAACACCAATTAAATCTACACTACCAATACCGCTGTTCAATACGCTTCCAGTAACAGCTAAACCAGCAGCTGTATTAACATCAATAATACCGCTGGAAGTGTTATTCAATGTTTTGGAAGTTGTTGCAGCAGTTAATGTAACTGTTTGATCACCGTTATTAGTAACATTTCCAACAGCTGTAGCAGCCGTAACCGTAACAACAGCTTTATCGTTAGCAGTAATATCGCCTACTGCTGTAGCACTTGCAATTGTTAATGTACGGGCGGTTGCATCTGTATAAGCAATAACATTAGGCAATGCAAAAGCGCCTGTAATTGTTGTTGCGCCGTCCATATCAAAAGTCAAAGTACCGCCTGTAATAGCAGCACCGTTAGCATGAGCAACCGAATTGCCAACAACAGTTAATGTATTACCACCCAGCTTCAATTCAGCAGCTGTGGTAATAATACCGTTCATTGTTTTACTTTCATTTAAAGTAAGAACACTGCCTGCGGCAGTTGTTAAATTACCAAAATTGGTAGTATTCGATGCAGGTGGTAATTCATATCCGGCTGTAACAGCTGCGCCGCCTATATAACTGAAATCAACAACACCTGTATATTTTAATTGAGAATCAACACTACCGAAAGCAGTTGCATTAACAACGTTTCTTGTTACTGTTCCGCCAACTGTTAAATTGGAAGCGCCAATAACTCTACCGTCGGTAAGTGTTAAAGCGGTTGTAATTTCAAATGGGCCTGTAAATGTTGTAATATCATTAGGGCTGGCTACAGTATTGTTGATAGTTAAACTAACAACTACTGGCGCACCGCCTGTTGATGTAAATACAAGCTTCTTATCGCCGACAACAACATTTTCATTATAAAGGTTGCCGTTTGCATATGCTACCGAAATAGTATCGCCGCTTGAAGCAGCAGTAATAGCATTGTTAATTGTCTGCTTGGGACCAACACCAGGTCCACCTGCAGCTGGGGATAAACCATTGTAACCGTCTAGACCGAATTGCACGTCTACGTAATACTTGGTTTGTCCAAAAATAGATGAACCTAATACGACAGTTAAAAACAAAACTATCGTACTCAGTCTCAACATGTTTCTGAAGTTCATATTGTAACTCCTAATTAGTTAAATAAAAAAAAGAATGTTCAAATTTTACACACAAACAAACAAACTCCCCCGTCCCTAAGTTGGTAAGAGTTGCTTCATGTACATCCTCCTTAATTTGTTTGCAATATTGTTTAATTAATTTTTCTTGTTTCATTTTATCAACTACTAACTTTATGTTTTATAAGGTTTTACATCAATGATATACAAAAATACTTTAAAAAATAACAAGTTGGATAGTTGTTGTCAACTGTTTCAACAAAATAAAAACGCTTAAATTTTGCTAAAATCAAACAGTTCAATAAATTTTTTCCCTATGTAGCAACTCGAAAATATGAATTAACATTACTGATGTCAACTGATTTCTCTTTAAATTTCTTTTAAATCGCATGTTTGTGATCTTAATGAATCATAAACAAATTTTACCATCTTGTCATTTTCAATTGTCATTTCGAGCATAGCGAGAAATCTTAAAAACATGATTCCTCACTTCACTTCATTCCGTTCCGTTTCGGAATGACAAAATCCATTTAACTTTTTCAGAAACTTCAATCAATAAAAAAAGAACAAAACTTAATTCTCGATACTCTTTACTCTCTGCTCTCTGCTCATTGCTCTCTGCTCTTAATTTCCAACAATCTCTTTCACTTCACCGTTACTAAAAGAACAAAAAACTTTTTCCGTCATGCCTATAAAAATTCCGTGCTCAACAATACCTGCGCGCTGTTCCATTTTACGTGCAAGCTCTTCAACATTTTTTATCGCGCCGAAATTTGCATCTATTATATAGTTGCCTTCGTCCGTAATAAATTTTTCGCCGCCGGCATTTTTCCTAAAAGAAGTTTTAGCGCCGAGCGACTGCAGAAAAACTTCTTCAACATTACTTGCGAGTTTTATCACTTCAACCGGCACGTAAAATTTTTCGCCGAGATATTTTGATAATTTTGATTCGTCAACAATAACCATAAATTTTTTTGTAGCTTGAACCAAAATTTTTTCTTTCAACAATGCGCCGCCGCCGCCTTTAATTAAATTTAGATTTTCATCCACTTCGTCGGCACCGTCAATAGTAACATCAATAAATCTTGATACTCGCGGCTCGACACCTGATACTTGTTCATTCAAAGTAACCAACGGTATGCCAAGACGTTTAGCTTCTTTCTCGGTTCTATCCGAAGAAGGTATACATACTATATTATATAGTTCGCCGGATTTTAATTTTTCAGCTATTCTTTCCAATGCAAATTGAAATGTGCTTCCTGTGCCCAAACCCACTACCATTCCGGGTTTGATTTCATCAACGGCTCTTTCTGCAGCAAGTTTTTTCAGATTAATTGTTTCCATAGCCAAATTTACGTGAAATTATCATGCCAAATTATGAAGTCAATTTTAAGTAAAATATTGCGGTTTTAAAATGATTTAAAAGAAAATGGTGCGAATATTTTTCGCCCCCGGTGAATTTAAAGCGTACGTAACAAGCCTGTACCAAGCCCCTAAAAGGCCTGTGCCAAGCCATCAATTTTACTACGAAAATTTTTCGTCTAAAGCCCGCGCCTTGAAAAGAATTTTGTATAAAAACCGAATGAAGGCGAGGATTAGAAGAAAAACCTGTTCGACCCCGCAAATTTCATAATATAATAATTATAAAAAGCGGGGGAGTTATTTTTCTTCCCGAGCCGTAATGAAGTTTTAGAAATTCTTTTTACAGCGCAACCTTCTTTTCCAACTTTTCTTCGAAAAGAAAGGTTGAGTATATATTTTTCCTATCATGAAAAATCCTAACAATCATAATGATCCCCGCCTCGCACGACGCTTTGAGTCGGGCGGGTGCGTTCTTTTCTCTTATTAAACTAATTCGCACAACCGGTATTACTTCCTAATTTTCAAATTTAAGTACTGCCCCATCGGATCAAAATCTCTATCATTGTGTAATAATTCTATGTCGTTTTCAATACAGAATGTTCCTATAATTAAATCCACAGTCTTTCTAACGGTTATTCCCTTTGCTCTAAGATATCTGAAATTTTCAGCGCTCTTAATTGCTAATTCTTCGTTACAAATATTAAAACAGGGAAAAGATTGCATTATTTCTTTTGCAGTTCTAAAATCTTTATCATTTCTGAATCCTTGCAAAATCTCTGCTAAAATATAATCTCCGGTTATTACTAATTCGTTACCGAGCAAAGCATTTAGTTCCTCCGTGTGCCAATTATTGATTCCATTGAAGTAATCAATGAATACCGAAGAATCAACAAGTATCATTAGGTAGTCCTCATTTCATCAAGATTTCCTTCCCATCTTAATTTACCGCGCAACTTCTTGAGTCTGCTTTGCTTTTTAACTTGCACAAGTAGTTTTAACGCTTCCTCAACAACATCCTTTTTTGTTGAAAGACCCGATGTTTTAAGGGCAGCATTCATCAATTTATCGTCAATCGCAATATTTGTTCTCATTTGCATTCCTTGTGATGTGTATTATTTGTCTCTATTATACACATCCAGTTTCAATTAATCAAACAAATAATTCGGTAACTCATAACTATCTTTTATCTATAGCCGGATTTTTATTAGATGCAAGTTTTGAAAAAGCGCCTTAAAAAGAATTTTGTATGGAAACCGAATGAAGGTGAGGATTAGAAGAAAAATCTGCTCGACCCCGCAAACTTTTTAATAATTATAATAAGCGGGGGAGTTATTTTTCTTCCCGAACCGTAATGAGGTTTTAGAAATTCTTTTTACAGCGCAACCTTCTTTTCCAACTTTTCTTCGAGAAGAAAAGTTGAGAATAAATTTTCCCTATCATGATAAATCATAACCAATCATAATTGATCCGTGTCCTATTAGCTTGTTGTTTATCCATGCACCAATCCTGCCAAAGTCATCAATCTTTCTTATCTTCGCACATTAAATAGAAACATATATTTTATAATCTTGATATTGCTTTTAATCTTGATCTTATTTTGAAGATAAAGAGCCAGAATATGAGCCTGCCTCACGTTGCCGAAGGCCAGGCGATCAAGATTAAGATAGATATAGAAAAGGATGCAATGAAGAACAACATATATATTGAAACATACGGCTGCCAAATGAATGTGGCCGATTCGGAACTTGTACTCGGAATTTTAAAGAACAAAGGTTTCGAGGTTACAGAAAAGATTGAAGGCGCAAATGTAATTTTACTAAACACATGCAGCATTCGTGATAATGCCGAACAAAAAATTTATAACAGGCTCGATCATTTAAAAGGAATTAAAAGAAATCATCCCGGTACTATAATAGGAATTCTCGGCTGCATGGCGGAACGTCTTCGCAAAAATTTAATTGAAGAACAAAAAATCGTTGATGTTGTAGTCGGTCCCGATGAGTATAGGCGTCTCCCCGAGTTTATTGACATTGCCTTCAACGGTGAAAAAGGAATCGGGGTAAAACTTTCACGCACCGAAACTTACGACGACATAATTCCTTACCGCGAGGACGGTTTAAGCGCATGGATTTCCGTAATGCGCGGGTGCGATAAATTCTGTACGTACTGCGTTGTTCCATACACACGCGGCCGCGAACGAAGCCGCTCTCTCGAATCTATAGTAAATGAAATAAAAAATCTTTCCGAAAGAGGATTTAAAGAAGTTTCCCTGCTTGGTCAAAATGTAAATTCATACGATGATAACGGTAAAGACTTTGCCGATCTTTTGGCCGCTTGCGCCTTGGTTGACAGTTCAATAAGAATCCGTTTTACAACTTCGCATCCGCAGGATTTATCCGACAAACTTTTATATACAATTGCAGAACATCAAAATATTTGCAAATACATCCATCTTCCCGTGCAGTCCGGTTCGAACAGAATTTTGGAATTGATGAATAGAACTTACACCGTTGAACATTATCTAAGCTTAATAGATAAAGCACGAAAAATTATTCCGGGCGTTTCGTTCTCAACAGATATTATCGCGGGCTTCCCAACGGAAACAACTGAAGATCATTTAATGACAATAGATGTAATTCAACAAGTCCGCTACGACGGCGCGTATATGTTCAAATATTCCCCGCGCGAAGGTACGAAAGCTTTTGCGATGAATGACGATATTGAAGAAGATGTTAAAGCAAAACGATTGAATGAAATAATTGATTTGCAGCAGCAAATTTCTTATGACATAAATCAATCCTTAATCGGCAAAGATGAAATTGTTTTAATTGAAGGACTGAGTAAAAAGTCGGATGATTTCTATTCGGGAAGAACAGACTCGAATAAGATTGTTATTATACCTAAGAATGATGGAATTAATATCGGCGATTATGTTAGAGTAAAAATCAACCGAGCAACATCGGCAACTTTATTCGGTGATTATGTTGAAGAAGAAAATAAAATTGTGATTTGATGATGTTACGCGAAAAAATATTTAAGTACATTGGTCATTCCGGCGAAAGCCGGAATCCGCAATTAGTTAATTAGTTTTAGGGATATAGATGCCGGCTTCTCGCCTCGATTTCACGAAAGCAAATAAGGTTACTGTTTTGTGTATATGTTTTAGTATCACACATGATAATTATAATAATGCATGTTATTAAGTGATAGAGCAAATAACAACACTAAAAATAATGATTAAACTTTTTTTAATACTGTTTATAACAATACAAATCTCCGCACAGGAAGTTGATATCAAAAAAGCGCTTATCGAAATTGAATCGGGAAATATTCAAGCGGCGCTAACATATTTGCAGGAATTTAAAAACAGTAATCCTAATGATCCCTCGGTAATTTTTCTGGAAGGAGTTTTAACACAAAACGCCGATGAAGCAGTAAAAAAATATTCTACGGTTTACGAAAAATATCCTAAGAGCAATTACGCCGATGCTTCTCTTTTCCGCTTGTTCTCATATCATTATTCTCTCGGTTATTACAAGAAGGCCGAAACATATTTGAATAAGTTAAAAAACGAATATCCCAATTCGCCTTATATCCAAACTGCCGACCGCATAATTCCAGATGAAGAAACTGCCATTAGCAAAATTGTAAATTCTGAGGAAACTGATAATTATAAATATACCATTCAAGCCGGGGCGTTTCTTAATTCCGAAAATGCCGAGAAACTAAAAACGCAATTATCGAGCGGCGGACACGCTTGCGAAATTAAGACAAGAGAAATTGGCGGAAGTTTATTTAATATTGTTTACGTTGGTAAATTTAAAAGCGAGGAAACGGCAAAGCCAATTTTAATCTTATTAGAAAATAATTATTCCGTTAAAGGCAGGATAGTACTATTATCCTCAATTGAATAGAATAAACACATGAATGAAAATTCTGCTGAAATAATTTTCGTCGGTACATCTTCAGGCCAAACAAGTGCAGCAAGAAACCACTCATCAATTTTCATAAGAACAAACGAACAAAATTTATTAGTCGATGCGGGAGACGGCATAGCCAAAGCATTGCTTATTCAAAATATTAATTATGATGAAATACATTCTATTTTGTTCACTCATTATCATGCCGATCATTTTGCCGGGATAGCGTCATTAATAACACAAATGGAAATATTGAAAAGAAAACATCCGTTAAAAATATTCACACATATAAATTTAATATCCCAGCTCAAATCGCTTTTAAATTCCGTTTACATGTTTAAAGAAAGTCTGGGATTCGAGTTACGAATAATCGGCTTTAGTTTTGATGAAAAAGTTCAAGTGAACAATAAAATAAAATTTACTGCAAAACAGAATTCACATTTACGGCGGAAAGAACATCACAAAAATTATCCGGAAGATATTTTCGTCTCATCAAGTTTACTTTTAGAAATAGACGAGCAAAAAATATTCTATACTTCCGATATCGGATCGGGAAATGATTTATTTCTTTTCGGCAATTACGAAATAGATTATTTGATAACCGAAGCGTGCCATATAAACATCAATGATATTTATAAATTCATTTCAACTAAAAACCCAGGGAATATTTTTATAACACATTACGATAATGAATATGAAGCCGAACTGCAGAGCTGGAAAAATTCGTTAAAGGATTCCGAAAAACAAAGAATAACAATTTGTTACGACGGACTTTCTTTCTCCATATAATTACTCATATTTTGTTTCCAAAAAACCTTATTTTAACGGTGAACAATTAAGACAAATTATTAATGCGGCTGGAAGAATTTCAAAAAAAATTCGGTATCATCGGCAAGTCGAAAGAGATACGCGATTTAATCGACATAACGATGCAGGTTGCTCAATCGGATATTTCAATTTTAATTTACGGCGAGAGCGGAACAGGCAAAGAAGTATTTGCACGCGCCGTTCACGGGTTCAGCAAACGCACAAATAAAGAATTGGTAAGCGTAAACTGCGGCGCAATTCCCGAAGGACTTTTGGAAAGCGAATTGTTCGGGCATAAAAAAGGATCGTTCACAGGTTCGGTTGAAGACCGAAAAGGATATTTTGAAATTGCCGACGGCGGCACTTTATTCCTTGATGAAATTGCCGAGATGCCTTTAACAACACAAGTAAAATTTTTGCGCGCACTCGAAACTAAAGAGTTTATGCGGCTCGGCGGTGAAACAGTTACTAAAGTTGATGTGAGAATTATTGCAGCTACAAATAAAGATCTTCAAATTGAAGTTGATCAAAAAAAATTTAGAAACGATTTATATTTCAGGTTAAAAGCCGTTACACTTCAAATTCCTCCGCTTAGAAACAGGCGCGGAGATATTATTGAACTTGCCGAACATTTTCTTAAAAACTATTCTTTGAACAATAAAGCAACAGAATATAAATTAACAAAAGACGCCGTCGACATTTTAACAAATTACGACTGGCCTGGCAACATCCGCGAATTAAAAAATGCCGTTGAATCGGCTGCGGCTTTAAGCAAAAACAGTAATCTTGATGCCGGTTCTTTTATTCCTCTTTTAACTTCCAATATCGGTTATGATGATTCGCGTTATCTTCCAGTTCATTTAAATCGTCCGTCGGAAACTTTAGACCGCGAAATGATTTACCGGGCGTTGATCGAGATAAAGAAAGATTTAATCGAACTAAAACAAATGGCGGGTAAAAACGGCAGCGATGAATCATTACATACGATGGATATTCCTGTTGACGAAATAATCCCTCTCGACGAACTTGAGAAACGCGCAATTATAAATGCTTTGGTTTATTCAAAATATAATAAACGAAAAACCGCCAACCTTTTGAAGATCAGCGAAAAAACTTTGTACAGAAAATTGAAAGAATATGGAATTCAATAAAAAGTTTGCGATTGTAATTTTAATTTGTTGTTTGGGCGCTATTGCTTTGCTAAACGGGTGCAGCTATTCATTCACAGGCGCTTCGGTACCGCCGCATCTAAAAACAATTGCAATACCGATATCCGGCGATAGAAGCGGATCCGGTGAATTTAACCTTGGTGAAAAATTTACTACCAGTCTTACGCAAAAATTTATCGACGACAACACGCTTTCGGTAACCGACAAATTAAAATCCGATTCGATACTCGAATGCACAATTGTATCTTTATCCGATGCTCCTTCTGTTGTTACCGGCGGCGAAAATATTTCATCGCGGAGATTAACAATTACAATCCGTGCGGTCTACCGTGATCTTATAAAACGCAATACAATTTTTGAAAAGAATTTTTCCAATTACGGCGATTACCAAACCGGCGGGGATATTCTGCTTGCCCGTGAGAATGCAATTGAGAACGCGATTGAAAAAATCACTGAAGATATTTTATTAGGAGTAGTTTCTAATTGGTAGATTCGTTTTTACTTTTCTTCGTAGATGAAAAACTCCTTAGAATAAATTTCTATTTATAGAACATAAACAGGTATAAAATGGCTTTTGACGAAATAATTCTGTTCGCTTATATTTTTTCTATGATGATACTATTGTTCTTTGGAAGTCACGGATTTGTTATGATGTACTATCACTACAAATTCAGAATGTCCAAACCGAGAGCTAAGAATGAATACGATGAAGATATTGTAACAATTCAACTGCCGATGTACAACGAATTGTATGTTGTTGAAAGATTAATTAACTCGGTTTGTGAAATCGAATACCCAAAAGACAAACTTGAAATACAAGTGCTCGATGATTCGACAGACGAAACCGTTGACATTGTTGCAAATCTTGTTAAACAGAAACAGGAAGAGGGTTTCGACATTCAACATATCCGCCGCCCGAATCGTGCAGGCTTTAAAGCAGGTGCATTAAAAGAAGGATTAAAAAACGCAAAAGGGAAATTCGTTGCCATATTCGATGCCGACTTTATTCCCAAAAGTGATTTTCTAATTAACACTCTTAAATATTTTACGAATGATAAAGTTGGACTCGTTCAAACACGCTGGGAACATTTAAACGAAGATTATTCAATACTGACAAAAATTCAAGCGCTTGCTCTCGACGGTCATTTTGTAATTGAACAAACCGTACGAAACAAAGCAGGATTTTTCATAAACTTTAACGGCACGGGCGGAGTTTGGCGAAAAGAATGTATTGAAGATGCAGGCAATTGGCACGCAGATACTTTAACAGAAGATCTCGACCTGAGTTACCGTGCACAATTAAAAGGATGGAAGTTTGTTTATCTGCGCGACTTTACAACTCCGGCAGAACTTCCGCTGGAAATAAACGCCCTCAAGACACAGCAATTCAGGTGGACAAAAGGTTACATAGAAACCGCAAAAAAAATCATACCGCTCGTTTGGAAATCAAAAATTTCTCTTAAACTAAAATTTCATTCTACTTTTCACTTAACTAATAATATTGTTTTCCCGTTTATATTATTGGTAGCAATTCTTAATGTCCCGCTAATATTCATAAAAAATGCGGGGCCATACTGGAACTTCTTCAACTTCATGGCAATTTTTATAATTGCTTTCATCGGATCATTTTTATTTTATACTTATTCTCAAAAAGACGTTTACCCGGACTGGCGTAAAAAAATTGCACTGTTCCCCCTTTTCATGGCCGGTTCAATGGGCTTGGCAATAAACAATACCCGCGCCGTTATTGAAGGTTTAATGAGCAGGAAAAGCGAATTTGTACGAACGCCGAAATTTAAAGTCATTGATAAGAAAGACGATACTTCGAAAAACATATATACTAAAAAATCGAAAATCCCGGCTTCAACATTTGTTGAAATGCTGATGGCTCTTTATACATTGATCGGCGTTGGTGCATCAATTTATTTTATGGAAATTGCATCTCTGCCGTTTCAATTAATGTTCTTCTTTGGATTTGCGAGCGTGTCGGTTCTTTCGCTGCGAGAATCACTTCAAAAAAGACGGCAATTAAAATGAACCGACTCTTTAAAGATCTTTCAGTTGATAAAATTAAGCTCATCTACGAGTTTGATAAAACATCGCCGTTGTTTTCTAGGGTAGCTTATTTTGAATTAAACCAGGGTAACAATTTATACGCGAATGAAATTTTGGAAAAAGGGTTGGAAATTCATCCCGACTATCCAACTGCGCATATAATTTACGCGCTTGCAAAAGCTTATGCAGGCGATGAATACCACGCAAAGGAAGCTTTGGAAACAGGGATGAAATTTTTATCATCAAACGAAACTTTGGAATTTTACAAAAAGAAAATCGACCGGATTTTGGAAGAAAGAAATTCATTAAGCGAAACAAAACGGCCGGCGTTCACCGGGGAATTTGAAACAATAACCCATGAAAATACTTTTTTCAACTTTGAGGATAAGCTGGATCTTCTCGCAGAAAAATTAAGCAACGCGAAAATTAAAGTTACTATTAACGAAGATACGCAGGAAGAAACTCCCCTACCGGAATATTCCGGGAAAAAAATTGCATCGGAAACACTCGCTAAAATTTATACGGCACAAAAAAATTATGAAGAGGCGATTTCTGTTTATAAAGAATTAATACAACTCCACCCCCAAAAAGAAGATGAGTTCATTCAAAAAATTGTTGAGATTGAAACATTAATGTGATGAATGATTTCAACAAAAAACTTCCGCATAATTTTTTTACCCGCGATGTTCATATTGTTGCAAAAGAATTGCTCGGTAAATATTTTGTTAGAAATATCAACGGTAAATTGCTTGCAGGCAGAATAGTTGAAGTTGAAGCTTACGACGGCAAGTCCGACGAAGCATCTCATTCCTTCATCGGGAAAACAAAACGTAATGAAGTGATGTTTAACGGCGGTGGAAATTTGTACGTGTATTTTACTTACGGAATGTATTTCTGCGCAAATGTTGTAACGGGCAAACAAAACGATGCAACCGCTGTTCTCATTCGCGCATTAGAACCGGTTGAAGGGATTGAGAAAATGTCAATAAATAGATTCGGGAAAAAGAATGTTTCCGATAAAGAAATAATTAATCTTGCCAACGGTCCGGGTAAATTGTGCATTGCATTTCAAATCGGGAAAGAACATAACGGCATTGATTTAACCGGCGACGAAATTTATTTATACTATGCGCCGGTTATTCCTAAAGAGATGATAGAAAGTACAACAAGAATAGGAATTAAAAAATCGGTACATTTGCCGTGGAGGTATTACATCAAAAACAACCGGTACGTTTCTAAAAAATGACACCCCCGAAAAATATTTTGATTGTTAGAACGGACCGCATCGGCGATGTAGTTCTCACGCTTCCCCTTGCATCAATTATTAAAAAACATTTTCCAAATTCAGAAATCACTTTTCTTCTCCGCGATTATACAAAATCACTTGCGGCGAATAATCCTTACATTGATGATATTATTACTTTGAAAACTGAAAACGGAAAGTTGAAGGTTGCAGAAAATATTAAGCAATTAAAAAACAAATTTGATACGTGTATCGTTGCCTTTCCAACTTTTACTTTAGCATTAATTCTTTTTCTATCAAGAATTAAAACGAGAATCGGAACCGGCTACAGGTGGTATTCATTCCTCTTCAATAAAAAAATTTACGAGCACAGGAAATTCGGGGAACGTCACGAACTCGAATATAATGTTCGGCTTCTTCAGCAAATTGGCATAGAGGAAAATGTTAACGAGGAGAATGTAGAGTTTAATCTACAGCCTGCTAATAAAAACATACAGAAAATAAAAAATGAATTTGAAAAAATTGGGATTGACTCTTCAAAAAAAATAATAATTGTGCATCCCGGGAGCGGCGGAAGTGCGGTTGATCTACCGGTTTCAAAATTAAAAAATCTTGTCGGGCGCATGGCGTGCGAATTGGAATGTGAGATATTAATCACAGGCAGTGAAAATGAAAAGGAACTTTGCAACTTGCTCGTTGTTAACGAGAAAACAAAAAACGTCGCGGGCAAATTTAATCTTGACGAATTGACCGCGCTAATTGACAGATCGGATTTGTTAATTGCTAATTCAACAGGGCCTATTCATATCGGCGCAGCCCTTGGCAAAAATATAATTGGCTTTTACCCAAAGGTTGCAGCGTGTTCCCCGAAACGATGGGGACCTTACACAAACAAGAAAATAATTTTTTCGCCGAGTATTGATTGTAAAGATTGTACTCACGAACAATGTGTAAAATTGAATTGCATGGATACTATAAACATTGATGAAGTTTTTGATTCGGTTAAAAATTTTATGTGATTGTTTTTTATGAAGCTGCATTTTTGAAAGGACAACTGTTATGAAAAAGATTAAGAACATAAGCACGTGCAAGATTAAGAGAATTCTGAATGCAAGGTATAGTTTACGAATTGGGTTAAATCCTATAAAATTCTTACTCTCGTTTATCCTCTTACTCTTTGTTTCAGATGTTTCTTTTTCACAAAAGGAAGAATTTAGAACCATAGAGAATAAAGCTTTCAAAGTCGGTGAGAAATTACATTTTGATGTAAAATATGGTTTTGTAACGGCAGGCGTTGCCGAATATTCTGTTTCAAAAATATCAAAAATTGCCGGGCGCGAAGTTTATAATGTTTCATTCAATGTAAATTCCGTCTCTGCCTTCGATCCCTTTTATAAAGTACGCGATCATTACGAAACATATATTGATGTTCAAGGAATTTTTCCGTGGCGGTTTGAACAACATATCCGCGAGGGCGGATACTCAAGAGATTTCTCGGCTTTCTTCGATCAACGCAAAGGCAAAGCTAAAACATCCGAGGGATCGTACGACATTCCTAAGTACGTTAACGATATTGTTTCGGCATTTTATTTGGCGAGAACATTTGATTATTCGAAAATGAAAGAAGGCGATAAAGTAAAACTTGAAAATTTCTATAAAGATAAAGTTTATCCGCTCGATGTTGTTTACAGGGGCAAGGAACGCGTTTCCGTTTCTGCCGGTACATTTGATTGTATTATTCTTGAACCCATGGTGCGTGAAGGCGGACTTTTTAAAAGCGAAGGTACGCTGGTTGTATGGCTTACAGACGACGCTTTAAAAATTCCCGTTAAGGTAAAAACAAAAGTTATTATCGGCTCAATCGATGCCGAACTTTCCGGCTACGAAGGATTAGCCGGTAAATTAACTTCAAAGCGGAATTAAAAGATTACATTTCCACTTTACAACTAATCTTCACATTTGCCATTTTACTTCTTCCATTTTCCATTCCAAGTTTGCTTTACAAACGGGCAAAGGATAAATTTGGATTAATTTTAAGCTGAATAATTTTCATAAACGGATTTAATTCAAAGAAATTGACATGACAGAAGACTTCCTCAACAATACAGAAAACAATTCTGATCCCGGACCGGAAGATAAAGGCAAGTTATTTTATATGTTTTCTCCAACCGGGGCTGCACTGCTAAGTTTATTTATGGTTTTCGTATTATATCAATTCGGCGGGGCTATATTAACTTTACTCATTTTCGGTTTGGATTTTGAAAATGCAGACGTAAACGCCGTAAGGTTATTAACTACCGGCGGACAAATATTGTTTATACTTTTACCCGCATTGATATTCGCTAAATTTGTTTATCAAGATGTAACTTCTGCATTGAGGATAAAAGTACCACGCATTAAAGAAATCGGTTTATTTATAATCGGCATGATTATTCTTACTCCTCTGCTGCAAAGTTTTCTCTACATCCAAAATTATTTATTTAATCTTTTGGCGGATAAGGTTTCTGTTGTCAATTCGGTTCGATCTCTTCTTGATGAACTTGATAAGATGGTTGAATCGGCTTACGGCAACCTGTTAAATACCAACTCGGTTTTTGAAACATCTTTTATTGTTTTTGTTGTTGCTGTTGTTCCGGCTGTCTGCGAGGAAGTTTTTTTTAGAGGATTCGTACAAAAAAGTTTCGAACAAAAATTCAAACCTTATTTTGCAATGTTTATTACATCTGCCTTTTTTGGCATGTATCATTTTAATCCTTACGGGTTGATTTCATTGATTGCTCTCGGAATGTATTTTGGTTACGCTGCATATAAAAGTGAATCCATAATTGTGCCTGTAGTTCTGCATTTTCTTAACAACTTTGTTGCAGTAATGGCTTTTATTGTAATTGGAGATGAAGATCTCGTAAGTTCAAGCGCAACTAAAAATGAAAATATTTTTCCATTCGTCATAAGTTTTGCCATTTTATCTTTCCTTTTCTTTGCGTTTATTGTGTTTATGCAAAAGAATTACAAATTTATTAAAGGAGCCAAAGATGATATGCCCAAAATGTGAATATGAATATGTTGAAGGTATTAGTTTATGCCCGGACTGCGGGACAGAATTAATTACCCTGGAAAATTTCGAAGGACATCTTGTTCACCCGTCCGATTGGGTTATAGTTTATACTTGCGATGAACCATACGAAGCCGAAATGTTCAAAACAAATCTTGAAAGCGCTGAAATTGAAACTCTTATCATTTCCCAAAAGGACAGGAATTATCCTTCTGTAGGAAATTTTTCCGTGATTAAAATACTTGTTAAAAAAATCGACAAAGAATCTGCGCTCGAAATTATAAACGATATAAACAGCAGAAACCCAAATCCCGATGAAGAGGAAACAAATGATTCGATTGAGTAATCTCGGCACACGTGTTTTAGTTTCAATCGTCGGCATACCGTTAATACTCGGCGTGTGTATAGTCGGTAAAATTCCATTTGTGATTTTTACACTGCTAATTGCTTTGGCATCGTACTATGAATTCTCTGCCATGGTTTTAAACAAAAAACATTTCACAAATAATTTCGTCGGCTATTTTTCGGTTAGTTTGATTGTACTTAATACATATTTCAACTTTGTTGAATTCGAGTTGATGCTTTTCATTATTATTTCGGTCTTATTTCTAGTAGAACTCATTCGCAATAAAGAATCAGCCGTATCCAACGTAGGTTCAACTTTAATTGGAATTTTTTATATCGGGTTGTTTGTTTCAGGTATGATTTTACTGCGCGAATTTTATAGCGATTCCCATTTTACATACGACCAGGGCGGCTATTTAATCATATCAATTTTTGCGGCAATTTGGATTTGCGATTCGGCAGCATATTTTGTCGGCTCTGCAATCGGCACACATAAAATTCTTCCGAGAATCAGCCCGCAAAAAAGTTGGGAAGGTGCAATTGCAGGTTTTATTTTTTCAGTTGTTGGAATGATAGCCGCGCGTTTTATTGTCTTGGACTTTCTTTCATTAGTCGATACCGTGGTTATAGGAATTATTATCGGTACTTTCGGGCAAGCCGGCGATTTTATAGAAAGCATGCTTAAACGCGATGTCAACGTAAAAGATTCATCGTCAATAATTCCCGGGCACGGAGGAATATTCGACCGGTTTGATTCACTCATTTTTTCTGCTCCGCTGATTTTTCTCTATTTGAAATTTTTTGCGTGAATTTGCGCAATATTTATTCTATCTGGATTCAGCAATAATTTTTGAATTACAGATATTAGAAAGCATCTGTTTTTAATTAATCCCGCAAAAATCTTTTCCATATCTTTACATCTGTAATTTTATTTGAAAGGAATTGATGTCAAACAATCATAAAATATCAATAATAACTTTAGGTTGTTCCAAAAACACTGTGGATTCCGAAAGATTAATGAATCAGCTCAAACTAAACAAATTTGACTTAACGGATGATCCGAACAAAGCCGACTCGGTAGTAATAAATACATGCGGATTTATTGAAGCGGCAAAGGAAGAATCAATCAACACAATTCTTTCCGCTTTGGAATTGAAAAAGAAAGGCAAGATTAAAAAGGTTGTAGTTGCGGGATGTCTTTCGGAAAGATACATGAATGATCTTCGCAAAGAGATTCCGGAAGTCGATGCATATTTCGGAACGGAAGCCTATGAAGGAATAGTTGAAGAATTCGGCGGCGACTTAAAATATGAATTACTTGGCGAACGAGTTATTACAACTCCAAAACACTATGCGTATTTAAAAATTTCCGAGGGTTGCGATAATCCATGCTCATTCTGCGCGATACCGCTTATGCGCGGACTTCATAAAACCAAACCAATTGAAGAACTTTTAAAAGAAACTTCCGCGCTTGCAAAACAAGGTGTTAAAGAATTGAATATTATCGGGCAAGATACAACCGATTATGGGAAAGAACTTTATGACAAAAGAACTGCTGCTGATCTGTTCAGAAAAATTTCTTCCATTGATGGAATTGAATGGATAAGATTATTATACGCCTACCCCTCTCATTTCCCGGACGATTTGATAAAAGAGATAGCGGAAAATCCTAAAATTTGTAAATACATTGATATACCGCTTCAACATATTTCCGATACTGTTTTAAAATCAATGCGGCGCGGAATTACTCAAAGAAGAACAAAAGAACTTTTATTTTCATTGAAAGAACAAATTCCAAATTTAACTTTGCGCACAACTTTCATAGTCGGCTATCCAAATGAAACAGAAAAAGAATTTAGAGAGCTTTGCGATTTTGTAAAGGAAATTCAATTCGACCGTTTTGGAGTTTTTACATATTCAGTTGAAGAAAACACACCGAGCTATATTCTCGGCGATCCGGTTCCTCAGGAAGTTAAGGAAGAACGGAAAAACGAATTAATGGAAATTCAAAAAAATATTTCGCAGTCGATAAACGAAAAATTCATCGGGCAAAAAATGAAAGTACTTATCGACGGCAAAGAAGGTGATTTTTATGTCGGCCGTTCGGAACGCGATGCGCCCGAAGTTGACGGCGAAGTATTGATTGACGCAAAAGATATACCGCTTGCAACGGGTCAATTTTATAGTGTGGAAATTTACGATTGCAATGAGTATGATTTGTTTGCTAATTTAAGTCGTGTATAAAGGAAAGATTATGAAATATATATTTATCATTTTAGTATTTCTTTATGTCCCTTTGACTGCTCAAGTTGAGTACTCGAAAGGTGCAAATAAGACTACCGACGTTCCGCTTTTTTCGATAGACGCCGCAAATTATAAAAGCAAATCACCGGGCAAGACCAAAGTGGATTTCTTTGTGCAAGTTCCTTACAGCGAAATACAATTTGTTAAAAGAAGCGACGGCTTTTTTGCAAGCTATAATGTAACACTTACTTTTATGGATAAGGATAAAAGCACTATACTTTCAGAAAGAATTTGGAAAGAACAAATTCTCGAGAAAGAATTCAACCGCACAATTGCCAAAAACAATTATAATTTATCTTATAAAACTTACGACATACTTCCCGGTGAATATCACTTTAAATGCACAGTAGAGGATTTGGATTCAAGAAGAACCGCAATTCATGAATTTCCTTTTAAAGTTGAAGATATATCCGATTCACTTGGTTTAAGCAATCTTATTTTAGTTTCGGATATGTTGATCAATTCCAACGGTGAAACAATCATTCCAAATGTTTCCAAGATTGTTACCAGCAATATTGATTCTCTCCAGTTTTATTTTGATGTCTATTCAGATAAGGAACAGCAAGTTTATCTTGAATATATTTTACATGATATAAAAGCAGATAGAACCACAAAAACTTTAGACCCGCGCAATGTAAAACAGGGTGTCAATTCGTTTTTCTCTACATTGCCCAATACCGAATTTAAACTCGGCGACTACTCGTTAAAAATTATTTTAAAGAATAACGACTGGAAAGAAATTACTTCTACCGAAAAGAAATTCTTTTCCAAAATTGAGGGCATGCCGAATACAATAACGGATCTTAACAAAGCCGTTGAGCAGTTATTGTACATTGCAATGCCGGCCGAACGCGAAAATATTGACGAAGCTGAAGATTATGATGAAAAATTGGATAGGTTCTTAGACTTCTGGAATAAGAAAAAACCTAATCCTAATGTTGATGATAATCCTATACTTTATGAATATTACAGAAGAATCGAATACGCAAATAAGAATTTTAAAGGATTAAGCGAAGGATGGCGGACGGATATGGGTTTGATTTTCATTACTTTCGGTCCGCCGAGTAATGTCGAACGCCACCCGTTCGATTCTGATTCCAAGCCGTACGAAATTTGGGAGTATTACGATCAAAACAGATCATTTGTTTTTGTTGATCAAACCGGATTTGGCGATTATAGATTGTACAATCCCGATTACAGCCGCTGGCCCGGATATAGACAATAGTTAGTTCAGAACGTAGAGTTAGAGTGTAGAATTACTACATTTTTTATCTGCGTTAAATATTAGTTAATTTTTTTGTGTAGAAATAAATCACTCTACACTCTTAACTCATCACTCTACATTCAAAATGATACTTTCAGTTACATTAAATCCTTTACTAGAAAAAAGATTGTTTTTTGAGAAAGTTGAACTCGGCAGCCCACAAAGGGCAGACAAAGAAATGTTTGCTGCCGGCGGAAAAGGTATAAATGTAAGTCGTCAATTAAATCTGCTTGGCATTGATAATTCATCATTTACTTTTATCGGAGGTAATAACGGGAAAATTTTCCGGCATATTTTAAATGAAGAGAAAATAGACTTCTCACTTGTTTCTATAAAATCGGAAACACGTTGTGCCGATATAATAATTGAAGAAAGAGCAAATCGCATCACTACTTTTTTCGGAATCAATAGTGTTGTTACAAAAGAAGAATCCGATGAGTTTAAACAAAAACTTGAGAAGATGATATTAAATTGTTCGACCGTTGTCTTCAGCGGAAGCTCTCCTTGCAAAACTACAAACGATATATTTTCATATGGAATTGAATTAGCAAACAAACATGATAAAACTTCTATTCTCGATACCTACGGAAAACATCTTCAAAAATGTATAGAAGCTTCGCCTACGGTTATACACAACAATGTTATTGAGGTTGAGAATTCATTTGGAATTTCTCTTAAAAGTGAAGACGATAAAGTCAATTACCTAAAAAAACTTTATTCACAAAACATTAAATTATCTTTTTTGACCGACGGTGCTAACCCCGCTTATGCATGCAAGTTCGGTTTTATTTACAAAATTATTCCGCCGGAAATTAAATCTATCGATCCAACGGGAAGCGGCGATGCATTTGTTTCGGGTATTATTCACGGTTTGGAACACGCTCTTGTTTTCGACGAGTTTGTAAAAAATGCCGTTGCGCTCGGTGCGGCAAATGCGGCTAAGCTTGAAACATGTTCTGTCAATAAAGATGAATTGCAAAATCATCTCGATAAAGTTATTATAGAACCAATCGGCAAAAAGATGAAGATAATTGATGACTCGCCAAATTATTAGAATAACAATTTTATTTTTCTTCTTATCTCCCTTTTTACTCAATTCTCAAACAATTTCTTCAATCGAAATTGAAGGCGCTGAAAATTTTTCATCGTCGAGATATCAAACTTGGATGAAGATTTCTACAGGAGCAAAAATATTCGAAGGTATTGAAGATTCTCTTTCTAAAAGAATAACCTTTGGATTAATAAGCGAAGGTTATTACAATTCACAAATAAGAAAAATACTTTTTGAAACAATTGATTCATCCAATGTAAAATTACAGATTGTTTTAAATGAAGGAACCGAGACAAAAATAAACCGTGTTGTTTTTTCAAGCACATCTCATGATTCATTGTTCGTTTCCCGTGCTTTCGAAAGATTAAAAGAACAAAATTTATCTCAACAAAATTTTGAGCCGGTTTATTCGGAAATATTGGATCGGCTTGAGAACAACGGATTTCCATTCGCTAAAATAAGATTAGAATCAATTTACTTTTTTGACGATTCGATTTCCGGTAAACATCTTGCCGATATCTATTTTTCAATTGATAATGGTGAGCAAAGTAAAATCAATATTGTAGAAATTGAAGGTAACACTAAAACGAAAGATTATGTTATAACCCGGGCAGCTGGCGTTAACGCCGATGAAATTTATGAGCAGATAAAAATAGAAAACATACCCGCCAGTTTAAATCGTTTACGTTTTTTTGAACCGGTTGAATTGCCGCAATTTTATTTTAATTCTAAAAACCAGGGTGTATTAAAAATTATTGTCAAAGAGAAAGAAACAAATAATTTTGACGGGGTTTTCGGATATGTGCCCTCTTCCAATAAAAACGAGAAAGGATTTTTTACAGGATATATAAATATCGGTCTGCGCAATCTTTTTGGTACAGGAAGATCAACCGCGATTCGCTGGCAGCAGGAAAATCGATATTCACAAGAACTTGAATTGCGTTATCTTGAACCGTGGCTTTTTAATTATCCTTTCAATCTCGAAGCCGGTTTGTACCAGCGTAAGCAGGATTCGACTTATGTACAGCGAACTATCGAGGGGAAATTGGAATTTCTTGCTACTCAAGATATTTCCGCATCGATTATTGTCAATAGTCAATCTACAATTCCATCCGAAAGAAAAGACAAAAAATTTACTGTGTTTAATTCCAGTTCATTTACATCCGGAGTGAATTTTAAGGTTGATACACGCGATGATTTTTATGCGCCCACCAAAGGATTGCTTTTAATGAATGCGTATAAGTTTACATCAAAAAAAATTTCCGGTCCAAATGAATTTATAACTCCCGAAACAAAAATCAAAACAACATTCCAGCGGCTCGAATTGGATTTTTTATTTTTTTTAGAATTATTCAAAGACCAAATTGCCGCCCTTGGAGTTCATGCACGTGAATTAAGAGGAAACGATGTTGAAATAAGTGACCTCTATTTTCTCGGAGGAACTTCCACAATGCGCGGCTACCGCGAGAAACAATTTATGGGCAACAGAATATTTTGGTCAAATCTTGAATATAGGTATTTGTTGACAAGAAGATCATTCGCATTTTTATTTTTTGATACCGGTTATTACCTGCGCAATGGAGACGAATCAAAGAGCATTAATGAATTATCGGATTTTAAAACAGGCTACGGATTCGGCTTGAATATTGAAACCGGTCTCGGAGTGCTCGGAGTTAGTTTTGCACTCGGCAAAGGTGATTCCTTCAGCGACGGGAAAATTCACTTTGGAATAATTAATGAGTTTTAATTTTTATGAGTTTGGTTGACACTCTCACGTGAATATCCTTTTCATTAATTACTTATTTCCTTTTATTTAGCTCATGAATTTTCTAAAACAATTCGACACCAATTTCCTTTCCGCTGAAATAAACATAATTGCCGGCACCGATGAAGCCGGGCGCGGACCTATTGCCGGACCGGTTGTTGCAGCAGCGGTAATTTTCGATAAAAAAATTTTCCATCCCGAAATAAACGATTCAAAAAAACTTAACGAAAAAAAACGCGATGAGCTTTATGATTGGATAATCTTAAATTGTGTTTCGTACGGAATATCAATTGTCGATCATATAGAAATTGATAAGATAAATATCCTGCAGGCGTCATTAAAAGCGATGAAGAGTGCTGTTGCACAGCTTTACACGAAACCGGATTTAGTTTTAATCGACGGCAATAAATCATTCGTTTCGGAAATTCCTACGAAACCAATTGTTAAAGGTGATGCAAAATCATTCTCAATTGCGGCGGCTTCAATTCTTGCAAAAGTTACTCGTGATAAAATAATGTTTGAGGCTTCGGAAAAACATCCCGAATATTTTTGGCATAAGAATAAAGGTTATCCGACAAAGAAACATATAGAAGCAGTAAGAAATTTCGGTATTACGCCATTGCACAGAAAAACTTTTTTAAGTAAAATTTTATGACCACCCCCCGTAAAAAAAGCGGCGGGTAAATCTTCTGTTCCCCCTCCTTGAATTAAGGAGGGGGACATAGGGGGAGGTTCACAAATTATGGACCAAAACAAACGTTCAACCGGCACCAAAGGCGAAGACATTGCATGCGAATTCCTAAAAAATCTCGGCTGCGATATAGTCGATAGGAATTACCATTACGGTCACGGCGAGATTGACATAATTGCAAAGGATAAAGAAGAGTTTGTTTTTGTAGAAGTAAAGTACCGCAAAAGTTTGGAGTACGGCTCTCCCGAAACTGCAGTTACTAAATCCAAACAGAAACAAATTAGAAAAGTTGCCGAAGCATACATCTATGAAAACGGAATCAAAGATACTTCATGTAGAATTGATGTTGTTGCCATTCTTCAATTCCCCGGGCAAAAACCGGAGATCATACATTATAAAAATGCATTTTAGAACTAAAGATTATCACCTAAGCTACATCCATTTCAAAAATTTTAATTATTTTGTTTACAACAATATCAAAGTTTTCCAACTTTAAATGAAATTACCCAAAGAGAAATACGGTAAGCGATTAACATCCGGCGATTATATCTATAATTTTTTCGCTACTATAACCGGGTTAACAATTTTTAACATAGAGTTTATGAAGCAGGCATTTTTACCGCCGTACGAAATTTCCGAAATAAAAAAACATATGAATGAACTCGGCGTTAAAACTTTCGGTATTGTTAGCATAACGGGTTTTATAATAGGACTTGTATTAACTATGCAAAGCCAGCCTGTGATGATGAAATTCGGTGCTTCGGATTTTTTGCCCGGCATGGTTGCAATTTCCGTGGTGCGCGAACTGGGGCCAGTAATTACCGCTTTAATTTTCGCGGGACGCGTAAGCTCCGGCATAGGTGCCGAACTCGGTTCAATGCGCGTTACCGAGCAAATAGATGCAATGGAAGTTACAGCGGTAAATCCTTTTAAGTATTTGGTTGTAACAAGAGTAATTGCTACAACAATGATTCTTCCGATTCTTTCGGTTTACGTTAACGTAATTGCAATAATGGGCGGGTTTCTCGCAATTACAATTTCAGACGGGATGAACTTTGTTTACTATATGGATTCAGTAGTCAATTCAATTGAGTTCGGTGATTTAATTCCCGGCATTGCAAAGACTTTTGTGTTTGGTTACATAGTTGGGCTCGTGGGCGCATATAAAGGTTATACAACGGAAGGTGGAACAGAAGGAGTTGGGCGCGCTTCTACAACATCTGTTGTTTTAGCTTCACTATTAATTTTAATATTTGATATGATTCTTGTTAGATTATCATTATGGTTATGGCCGACTCTAGGGTAGTTAAAATAGAAAATTTATCGAAGCGGTTTGAAACGCTTTCGGTTCTCGATAACATTTCACTTAATGTTACAAGAAGCGAAAACCTTGTTGTGTTCGGACGCAGCGGGCAAGGTAAAAGCGTTTTGCTTAAATGTATAATCGGTTTATTGCCGCCTGATTCCGGCAATATTTTTATTAACGATAAAAACATTCTTCAATTATCTTTAAAAGAGTTAAACAATATCAGGAAAAATATCGGTTTTCTATTTCAAAGTTCGGCTTTGTATGATTCAATGACTGTGAGGGAAAATCTTTCATTCCCGTTAAAACGTCATTTTTCAGAAATGACTGATAAACAAATAGAAGAAAAAGTACGCTACACTTTAGAACTCGTTTCGCTTGAAGAAGCAATTGATAAAATGCCGTCGGAACTTTCCGGCGGAATGAAAAAGAGAATTGGATTGGCGCGTTCAATAATTACCGACCCGGAATTAATGTTATACGATGAACCGACAACCGGGCTCGATCCGATTACATCAAAAGAAATTAGCGAGTTAATATTAAATTTGCAGAAGAAACTTAAAATGACTTCAATAGTGGTAACGCATGATTTAATCTGCGCGGAAATAATTGCCGACCGCGCAATATTCCTTAAGGATGCAAAAATTGCTTACGAAGGGACTATAAAAGATCTTACTGATTCAAATGATCCGTTCTTGAAAAACTTTTTCAGTCACGAATTAATTAAAGTTTAGCAGGAGTTAAAGATGTTAAAAAATCTTGAAGGCGCGCGGCTCGGTATTTTTATTTTTCTCGGAACCGTTCTTCTCGTTATTTCAATTTTTCTTTTAGGAAACAAAGAAAAATTATTCACCGGCACAATCGAGGTTAAAGCTTACTTTAATCAGATTGAAGGATTAAAGCCAGGCGCACCCGTACGTTTAAGCGGTTACGATATTGGAAGCGTGAGCAATATCGCACTTGTTGATGAAAAGACCGGCAACGTAGAAGTTAAAATGAGAATAGATAACGATTTAAAACATTTTATAAGATTAGATAGCCAAGCTGCTATTGAAACAGAAGGGCTCGTCGGTAAAAAAATCGTTACAATATCGGCTGGGTCATCAGCAATGGCTGAAATTAAAGAAGGCGGAATAGTTAAATCCAAAAACCCGTTAAATCTTTCTGCTATTATGGAACAAACGGAATCAACAATTTCTTACTTAAGCAGTCTAACAAAAAATCTTTCCGAAATAATTGTGAAAGTCAATCAAGGCGAAGGTACAATCGGTAAAATAGTTAACGATGACCGGTTGTACGAATCAGCTGTAAATATTACGCGTAATGCCGATAAGAGTTTATCTGCAGTTACTGATAGATTAAACAGCGTTACGGATATTATTATTGAATTATCGAATAGTATTAAAACTATTATTACCAGCGTTGATACGGCAATCGTTGATGTGCGCCAAATTATTAAAAGAGTAAATAATGGCGAAGGTACTTTAGGCGCTTTAATATCTGATGAGAAAATTGCGGATTCTGTTAAAACTATGGTTGCAAATCTTACTAAAACATCGAATGACGCGAGAATGGCAACTTCCTCTCTAGCGGAAAGTATGGAAGCTTTAAAACACAACTGGCTTTTTAAAGGTTATTTTGAGCAGCGCGGTTATTGGAATAAAGTTGAATACGAAAATGAAATAGATTCTAAACTTGAAGAACTTAAAAAGCAGAATGAATTGTTAGATAATAAAATTAAAGAACTTTTGAAATTAGAACAAAAGATGGATTAAATTAACAAACAAGATTTCAAACCCCGACTTATAAGTTGGGGTTTGGGTTGCATATCCCACTCCAATTTTTTAGCCACTTGTAATATTCCATTTTTGTAATTTGTACGTTACTATTTGAAGAAAAATCGCGAAATGAAAACTAGTAATAAACTAACGCAAGAAAATAAAATTATTGTTAAGGGCGCACGGCAGCACAACCTCAAAAATATATCTTTAGAAATTCCCCGCCATAAATTAGTTGTTTTCACCGGCGTGAGCGGAAGCGGGAAATCATCTCTTGTGTTTGATACTATTTACGCCGAAGGACAACGCCGTTACGTAGAAAGTTTATCATCGTACGCGCGGCAGTTCCTTGAAAGAATGAACAAGCCCGAAGTGGATTTTATTTACGGAATTTCTCCGGCGGTTGCAATCGAACAAAAAACAGGCGGTAGAAATCCGCGTTCAACTGTCGGGACATCTACAGAAATTTACGACTATCTCCGTTTGTTGTTTGCTCGGATTGGAAAAACAATTTGTTTCAGCTGCGGCAAAGAAGTTAAAAAGGATACAACCGGCACAGTCTCCGAATGGCTTGAAACTCAAAGTGAAGATAATAGATTTTATCTCGGCTTCCCCATCCACTCGCACGAAGGCAGAACCGTCCAGGAAGAATTTGATCTTTTAAAGAAGAAAGGTTTTTTCAGAATCTTAATAAAAAAACAAGTAATAGATTTAAACGAGGAATACAAACTTCCCAAGAGTAAAAAAGATTTAGTAGTTATACTCGACCGTTTTAAAATTCAAAAAGGAAAAGTTAGAGAGAAACTTGCCGAATCAATTGAAACAGGATTTAAGGAAGGCGAAGGCAGATTAGCAATTATTAACGCAGAAACAAACGAAATAAAAAACTTTACAAGATTTTATGAATGCTGCGGAATAAGATATGAAGAACCTGAGCCGAGATTTTTCTCATTCAACAATCCGTTCGGTGCGTGTCCCGTCTGCCAGGGTTTCGGCAAAACTATGGGTTATGAAATGGATTTGATAGTACCGAATCCAAATTTAAGTCTGAGTGAAGGAGCAATCGCTCCGTGGCGAACGGTTAAATTTAGCAAATACTTACGGGATTTGATTCGTACAAATAACGGAAGAGTTCCTTTAAATATTCCTTTTAAAGATTTAACGGCGGAGCAGTTCAAACTTGTTAAAGAAGGATTTACGGGATTCGCCGGTATTGACGGATACTTTAAACACCTTGAAGAAAAAACTTATAAGATGCACATAAGAATTTTGTTAAGTAAATACAGGGGTTACACAACTTGTTCGGCATGCCGCGGTTCGCGGTTACGAAGAGAAGCACTGCAAGTTATGATCGCCGGGAAATCAATTCACGATGTTGTTTCCATGTCGATTGAAAAATCTTACGAGTTTTTTAAATCGCTGAAACTTAGTTCAAATGAAAAGGCAATCGGACAAAGAATTTATGATGAAATAATTAAGCGGTTAATATTTTTAAATGATGTCGGATTAGGATACTTAACACTCGATAGATTAAGCGGCACATTGTCCGGCGGTGAAACACAAAGAATAAATCTCGCAACATCGCTCGGCTCGGCTTTAATGGGCACTCTTTACGTTTTGGATGAACCGTCAATCGGACTTCATCCGCGCGATAATATGAAGCTTATTAAAATTCTAAAATCACTTCGCGACCTGGGTAATACTGTTTTAGTTGTTGAACACGACCCCGAAATGATGAGCGAAGCAGATTTGATTTTCGATATGGGTCCGCGCGCCGGTATTCACGGCGGGGAAATTGTTGCACACGGAACTTATAATGAGATTTTAAAAGATGATAATTCGCTAACGGGGAAATATTTATCGGGCAACCTTTCTATTCCAATTCCCGAAACAAGAAACACTAAGGAAACCGAGACAATAAAAATTACCGGCGCACGCGAAAACAATTTAAAAGATATTTCGGTTGAATTCCCTCTTAAAAAACTTGTTGTTATTACAGGCGTAAGCGGTTCAGGGAAAAGTACATTAATTCATGATATACTTTACGGCGGATTGATAAAAGCCCAAGGCGGCAATCCACCAAAACTCGGCAAGTACGATTCAATAGAAGGCGCACGTTACGTTGATAACGTTGAAATTGTAGATCAATCTCCTATCGGGAAATCACCGCGCTCAAATCCGATAAGCTATGTTAAAGGTTTTGAATTGATACGTGAGCTTTATGCAGCAACCCCTCAGGCAAAATCCCGCGGGTATAAACCGGGCTATTTTTCGTTCAATGTTCCCGGCGGAAGGTGCGATACATGCGAGGGCGAGGGATACGTTAAAATCGAAATGCAGTTCCTTGCCGATCTTTACCTCGAATGCGATGATTGCAAAGGAACAAGATTCAAAAAAGAAGTTCGCGAAATAACATACCGCGGCAAAAATATTGTTGATGTTTTAAGCATGACTGTTGACGAAGCGCTGGATTTTTTTGTTAACCATGATAAAATTTCTTCGATACTAAAAGTTCTTTCGGATGTAGGACTCGGTTACATAAAGCTCGGACAGCCGTCAACAACTCTTTCCGGCGGTGAGGCGCAGCGCGTTAAACTTGCATATAATTTATCACAGCAGAAAAAAAATCAGCATACGCTTTTTATATTCGATGAACCGACAACCGGGCTTCACTTTGACGATATCGGCAAACTTTTAAAATGTTTTCAAATGTTGATCGCCAATAAAAATTCAGTTGTTATTATTGAACATAATCTTGATATAATAAAATGTGCGGATCACGTTATTGATCTTGGTCCCGAAGCCGGTGAAAAAGGCGGTGAAGTAATAGCCGAAGGAACGCCGGAAGAAATTGCTGCGAATGGAAAATCTTATACAGGTAAGTTTTTAAAAAGTGTTTTAAAATATTAAACATTTGAACTACAAACCTGCCTACCGGCAGATATATTGCACAAATCTTAGCTAATTATTTCTAAATTACTTTTGTACCAGTCGTTTTATTTTTATTATCATTGAATTAATTCTTTCCTTGTATTGTTAATAGTAGAATAATTTGACAATTTTATAACTGTGAGAAAACATGTATCAATCGAATAGAAAATTCATAACGCCTGAAATGAAAATGGCGGATATCATTTTTGAGAATCCGTCGATACTATTATTGATGGAACATTTCGGGTTAAATTTTATCGTGCACGAAAAAACTATTTTACAATTGTGTGACGAAAACAACATAAGCGTAAAAGTTTTTATATCATTCGCAAATTTGTACAACGGTTTTCATTTATCCGGCGAAGAGGATTTCACAAACAGCGACATTGAAAATATAATTATGTATTTGAAAAACTCGCATAATTATTACGAGAACGAAAAATACCCGGAATTGAACAGTCTGATTAAAGAATTGTATTCTAAAAATGATTCGCCGGAGATTAAATTGATCGACAAATTTTTCAATGAATATTTTGAAGAAGTAAAGGAACATCTTTCATACGAAAACAGAACCGCCTTCCCATATTTTTATGAACTTCTTAGGAATGAAAATTCTCAGAGTAAAAAAAAGCAGACAAGTGATTTTTCAGTAAACGAGTACAGCGAACATCATACCGATATCGAATCGAAGCTAAATGATTTAAAAGAACTTTTGCTAAAATATGTTCCGGTTCAAAGTGATAGAGTATTGCGCAGAAAAATTATTGTAAGTTTGTTCGAGCTTGAATACGATTTGGCAATTCATTCCACAATTGAAGAAACTGTACTGATGCCTTTAATCGGTAAACTGGAAAAAAGTTTATCTTGAATAAGAAGCTTGTAAATATTGCCGTTCTTGAACCTTCGCAGGTTATTCACGAGGGACTTTCAAATATATTTTCGAAATCCGGACAGTATTTTAAACTATTCCGCGCAGATAATCTTAGCGACATTGAAAACATCCTTAGGAAAGAAAGTCTTGATGTAGTTATTATCAATCCATCACAAATTCAAAACAAGGATAAAGAATTTACAGCATTGAAAAGGATAAATCCCAACACATGCTGGGTTGCGTTTGTTTATACATTTTTTAACCAGCAGATGCTCGCACTGTTTGATAAAATAATTCATATTACCGATTCGCCCGATACAATTGTTGGGTTAATCAATAAATTAAACGACGGAAATTCCAATAACATAGTACATGCAGAACATGAACAATTATCCGACCGGGAAATAGAAGTATTAAAACTTTTAGTAGCGGGATTCTCAAACAAAGAAATTGCCGATAAACTTTTTATCAGCATTCATACAGTTGTAAGCCATAGGAAAAACATATCTCAAAAGACCGGCATTAAAAGCCAAGCAGGTTTGACTATTTATGCCATCTCGAATAAGATCATACAAATAGAAGATTACACAAATCAATAAAATTCCTTCTCCCTATAAAATGGGATTAAAATTTTAAATATCCCGCAAATCGGCGATTGAAAACTTTTCGATCCAAATCTAATTTTAAAAAGTTTTTTTAGTCGGAAAAATTCTTACGGATAATAAAAGAACCTCCGTATGACTCTCGTGATCAATAAACTTACATCATAATTTATACTTACAAATAACTATTACAAGGAAGGATTAACAATGAGAATTTTTCTTCGAAGTATTATGGTTTTGCTTCTTTTTTCAATTTTTATAAATGCACAAAACAGCAAAGGCATAATTATAGGAAAAGTCCTAACATCGAACGACCGAGCGGTTCCGTTTGCGAACATTATTGTTAAAGGAACAACAAACGGTACCTCCAGCAATTCGGATGGAAGTTTTTCCATTTCAAATATTGACGCCGGTACATGCACAATAATAATTTCCTCAATCGGATTTGAGACGCGGGAAATTACCGCTGTTGTAAAATCCGGTGAAACAACCGCACTGCCAAACATAATTTTAAACGATAAATCAGTTCAGCTTAATGAAGTAACTGTATCGGGACAAAACGGTTCATACAAAGCAGAAAATGTTTCACCGAGTTTAAGGATGGAAACAGATATTCTTAACATTCCTCAAAACATTCAAGTTGTTACAAGTAAATTGTTAAAGGATCAGCAAATCTTCAACATGATTGAAGGCGTAACAAGAAATGTCAGCGGAGTAAGTCGTGTTGAACATTGGGATAATATTTATGCACGCCTATATACTCGCGGCGATCATATTCCAGGTTACAGAAACGGTATGAACATCGCCACAACATGGGGGCCGCTTGTTGAAGATATGGCAATGGTTGAGCGCGTTGAATTCGTTAAGGGACCCGCTGGATTTATGCTTGCCAACGGCGAGCCGGGAGGATTCTATAATGTTGTTACAAAAAAACCAACCGGCACAACACAACGTAGTGTTGAAGTTACAGTTGGAAGTTACGGCACTTACCGCGCATCCGCCGACTTCGACGGACATATCGATAATCAAGGGAAATTATTATACAGGTTAAATCTTATGGGACAATTAAAAAACTCCCATGTTGATTATGATTACAACAACCGCTATTTAATTGCGCCGGTTCTCAAATATAATTTCGACAATAAAACCTCAGTAACATTTGAATACACTTACCAGTATTCTCAATTTCTTCAGCCCGCGGGCTACGCTTTTTCCGGCAAAGGTTACGAAGATGTCCCGTTAAATTTCTCGCCTTACGATCCAAACATTGACCCGTGTGTAATTACCGACCACAGCATGTTTGTTTATTTCAATCATTCAATTTCGGGTAGTTGGAAACTTACGGCACAGCTTGGCTACTTTGATGGTTTTGTCCGAGGCTATGATGTATGGCCCGGTTCGATTGATGATGCCGGCAACATGATCAGACATCTTTATTCATGGGACTCTCGTAATAAAAATACACTTGGACAAATTTTCGTGAACGGGAAATTCAATACCGGTAAAGTTTCTCACTCAATACTTGCAGGTTTGGATTTGGGCAACAAAAATTCAATCTCCGATTTTGGTTATGCCGGGCTTCTGCCTGATTTGAATATTTACAACCCTGTTTACGGATTAACCCCCGATCAAATTCCTGTTTATGATTTTTCAAGAAGTCTCGAGAACAGAACAAATTATACCGAGAAAGGAAATTACGAAGCATTGTATTTACAGGATGAAATCGGTTTGCTCGAAGATAAGCTGCGTTTAACAATTGCAGGCAGATACACACATTCGCAAATAGATGTCGAACCTTACGAAGATGTTTTTACACCACGTTTCGGAATAAGCGCGAGGGTGTTCGACAAAACTTCCGTTTATGCTTTGTACGATCAATCGTATGTTCCCCAAAGCGGCACGGACTTTTTCGGAAATCATTTTGAACCCGTTAAAGGTTCCAATGTTGAATTAGGAATTAAAAGAGATTGGTTCGGCGGAAAATGGAATTCGACTGTATCACTTTATCAAATAACAAAAACAAATGTGCTCACGGCTGATCCCGCGCATATAGATTTTTCAATTCAACTTGGAAAAATAAAAACCAAAGGAATTGAAATTGATGTAGTTGGAGAAATAATTCCAGGTTTGGGTGTAACAATAAATTACGCTTTCACCGATTCAAAAATTTCAAAAGATACAGATCCCAATATTGTCGGAAATGAAACGCCGGGAAGCATCAAACAGATTCAAAATACATGGCTTACATATAAAATTAATGACGGTATGTTGAATGGTGTCGGTTTATCGCTTGGATATCAGTATCAAATCGATAGAATTTCGTGGTATGTGTGGGACGGTTCATCGCAAAAGTTGCCCGATTATTTCCGTCTCGACGGCGGTGTTTCATGGCAGAACGATAAATTCAAATGCTCACTCGTAATAAATAATTTATTGAATGAATATCTTTATTCGGGTTTTCCGCCGACAGCTTGGTATAATTTTTATACATGGATTTCAGAAGCTCCGCGTAATTTCCGGTTATCGTTCGAATATAAGTTGTAAAGAAAATTTATCAATCAATAAAAAATTATATGATCAAAAAAATAATCGGCAAAATTCATCTATGGCTCGGATTCACATCCGGGCTTGTGGTTTTTATATTAAGCGTTACAGGATGCATTCTTGCCTTTCAGCAGGAAATTGAAGAACTGATTCATCCTTATAACCACGTTGAAGCGCAGAGTAATTCGAAACATCTTTCACCTTCAACTTTAAAAGCTATTGCTGAAAAAGAATTACCGGGGAAGCCTGCAAACGGAATTACTTACCGCGAACACAATAAAAGCGCAATGGTTTATTTCTGGGCATTGGAACCGGAATATTATTACATAGCACACATCAATCCTTTTACAGGGGAGCTTTTAAAAATTGAGAATATTGAAAAAAGTTTTTTTCACTTTATACTTCACGGGCATTATTATTTGTGGCTTCCCGAAGAAACAGGAAAAACCGTTGCAGCAAGCGCCACCTTAATATTCTTTGTAATGCTTGTAACGGGACTATTTCTTTGGTTCCCGCGAAGTAAAGGAGCGGCGAACCAGAGATTTAAAATAAATTGGAAAGCACGTTGGCGCAGGAAAAATTACGACCTTCACAACGTACTCGGTTTTTACATTTTATTGATCGGGTTGACAATTGCGGTAACCGGTTTAGTAATGGGATTTGAGTGGTTCGCCAAATCATTTTATTGGACAACTTCCGGTGGCGAAACTTTTATAGATTACTACGATCCTCCGTCAGATACAGCAAAAGTCAAAGTTACATTCGACGAAAAAAATCCGGTTGATATAATCTGGAAAAAATTTTACGATAAACTGCCGGAAGGTTCGGGAATGTACGTTGCTTTTCCGTTAACAAAAACTTCACCGATAAATATTTTTGTAAATCATAGACCAGGCACATATTACAAAGTTGATTATCATTATTTCGATCAATATACACTCGAAGAAATTCCTGTTAAAGGACCGCACGGAGGTAAATACAAAGAAGCCGGATTCGGTGATAAGCTTCACCGCATGAATTACGATATTCACATCGGTGCAATTCTTGGCTTGCCCGGCAAAATTTTAGCTTTCTGTGCAAGTTTTATTTGTGCAACTTTACCAATAACGGGTTTTATTATTTGGTGGGGGCGTAGAAAAAAGGATAAAACAAAATCAAATGTTGGCAATGAATAAATCATACAAAAAAGAAACGGCGGAAGCGTTTCCACCGTTTTCAGTTTTAAAACTTCTGATAAATTTAAAAATGTCATTTCGAAAGAGCGGAGCGACTGAGAAATCTTATAGTAATCAAAGATTTCTCCCGGAGTTTATCCCACTTAAGCGGGAGTCGAAATGACAAACAATATTTTTAGATGTTTGTTTAGGTGTTTACTGTCTGCATCTTCTTAGTCATTTGCCTAATCGAAGGAATGTAAAACGAAACCACGCCGATTATAGCGATAACAGCTCCCGCAATCACGAATGCATTTGTAATTCCTATCTTATCCGCAATTAAACCGGTTTGAAGCAATCCGATCATTGAAGGAAGCATAGTAACACTTCCGAATATTGAGAATACCCTGCCCAATGCTGCCGGGTCTATAGTTGTTTGCAGTACAACAGTAAAAGAGCCGTGGTGCATTGCGCCAGATATACCTGCAATAAATGTTAGCGTTACAAAAATCCAAAACACAGTAGAAGGCAAGACACCTGAAAATAAAAATGTTATTCCTATTACAATGTACATTGTGTTTATCAAAACAATTTTATTCACTTTGAATTTAGGCATACCCATTACGAGCCCGCCGAGCAGCATACCCAACCCCCATCCCACTTCTACAATGCTCATCATATAAGTATTTCCGGAAAAATGATTGAGCGTCATCAACGGGAACAAAGCGGCAATAGGCATAAGAAAGAACATCATTACAATCATAAAGACAAACATCATCAGTAATCCTCGGTTTGAATAAATTTCTTTCAGACCTTCTTTCATTTCCCGCAACATATCCGGTGTTTGAGTAACATCATTCTTTTGAGGATTTGGAATTGCAACAGCAGCAAGAGTAATAACAGCTATTACGGCGCCGATGACATCAAACATTAGAACATAAGTCATGTCAAGCACGGTTATAAAAACAGCCGCCAGTGCCGGTCCGGCAATTGTGCTTATAGATTGAATAACTTGATTAATTCCTGCGATGCGCATCAGTTGAGATTCCGGTGCTAGCAAAGGAATTGATGCCTGCATAGCAGGAACATGAAAAGCCGCACCGATCGACCGAAGCGCGAGTAAAATATAAATGTAGCCAACTTCAACTTTGCCGAAATAAAATAATATTCCAAGTACTATGGAACATAACGCAATAAAAACATCAGCAAAAATCATTGTTAATTTTCTGTCCCATCTGTCAATCAATACTCCTGTGAACAAACCCAAAAGTAACTGAGGCAGTAAAGCTGCCATCGTTGCAAAAGCCAATACTTCCGCCGATTTTGTTTCTACACTTAACCAAAAGACAACTGCATAACCTACGACCGCACTGCTCAGTGTTGAAAATATTTGCCCTGTCCAAATAATGATAAATACTTTTTTCCAATCATTCATAGAATTCCCCCTTGAATTCAAGATTAATGTATATGCAACCCGATTACCTGAATAAGGTAAAGGTTACCGTGAACACTTAATTTGCAATAAGATCATCTTCAAAATTTCTTGAAGATATAAGAAGAATTTCCGGGTTTGATTAACCCCGTATTCTTGTAAAGAATTGAAATCTGATATGATTTGTAATTTTCATCGAAGTAAGAATTTTTGTTGCTCTAAACATAATGTGTTTTACTAAGCGAAACAAGAGGTCTAAATCCAATAAATTGTTAGTACTTAGCATAGCATTGCTGTTTTGATCCCTATTAAGTGGGATATATCAAGCCTCAATTCCCATCTTTCGGCGATTGTAACCGGATTTAGGCATCCATAATTTTACTCCAGAATTTATAGTTACTTCTGGGGAAAGGAGCAATGAAACTTGTATTTTTACGATCGTTTTTTTCATTAATAACCATTACTGTAATTAATGCACAACAACAATCGCCGTTTGGCACGGCTGATTCGAGTTTATCTATAAATAATATAAAAATATTTACGCATGAAGCATCATATACCGGGGATATAGCCGGCAATTTAACCGGCGGCAAAAAAACCGGCGCTTTGTTTCTTGGAATGGCAAATATTAAAATCGGTTTCGAAACTAAAAATATCGGTTTGTGGGAAGGCGGTGAATTTTTTCTGAACGGCGCTTCAACACACGGTGGCACTCCATCGGAAAAATTACTTGGTGATTTTCAAGTAGCATCAAACATCGAAGCTGGAAATCATACATATCTTCATGAACTTTGGTACAAGCATTCATTCGAAACATTTGAGATAACAATTGGATTACAGGATTTAAACGCTGAGTTTGTTACAAGTGAATACTCAGGTTCATTTATAAACAGTTCTTTCGGAATTCCTTCTTTGATCGCGGATAACATTCCTGTTCCTATATTTCCTTTAACCGCGCTTGGAATCGCGGGCAAATTTAAAATAAGCGAAGATGTTGCAATTCAAGCCGCAATATTCGACGGACTTCCGGAAGATTTTGAAAGCAATCAGTATAATGTTAATTGGGATTTAAAAAGTAACGACGGCGTTCTTGTGTTTTCGGAATTACAACTCGCTACAAATTTTGGAAATTTACCCGGCACTTTGAAAGCAGGATATTATTATCATTCGCATTTGAAAGAAACGTGTCCCGAAACAAAAATAGCAGAAACCGTTTTCGATAAAAACTACGGCTTTTATGCTATCGCTGATCAGAGAATTTTTCAATTAAATGAAAACCGCGGATTGGGTTTATTTGCACAATTAGCTGTAAGTCCGACAAATATAAACTCGCACAATTACTATTTGGGCGGCGGTATAAATTACCAGGGAATATTCGATAATGAAGGTGAAGATTCATTCGGTATTGCGTTTGCCCACGCGGGATTCAACGATAGTTCAGTTAAAAATGAAACGACAATAGAAATGTTTTATAGAACGGCAGTAACGGAAAATCTTTTTATTCAACCGGATATTCAATACATAATCAACCCGGCCGGAACAGAAAATAATTTAAACAACGCCCTTGCAGTATTTATGAGATTTGGAATTAATTTTTAGAGTAATTTTATGTTTATGAATTCACAAAATATCCAGGAAATAACATCGGCTCTCCTTTCCAACCTTCAAAACGGCGAAGTGGGAGTTATTACTAAAATAGTTGGTCACGGCGCATTTAGAAAACGCATAACCGAGATGGGCTTTGTAAAAGGTAAATCAGTTAAGGTAATTAAGAATGCCCCGCTTCAAGATCCTATAGAATATGAATTGATGGGATTCCGTGTTTCACTGCGCAGAAGCGAAGCAAGATTAATTGAAGTTGTTCCGGTTGACGGATTTGATTCGTCTTCGAATCAAAAATTTGACGGCACAATTTCTGATGATGATTTACATGAAACTATAAAAGAAAAGACGCATACTATAAATGTCGCGCTTGTAGGTAATCCAAACTCCGGCAAAACAACATTATTCAATTATGCAACCGGCAAACACGAGCGTGTTGGAAATTACGGCGGCGTTACTGTTGATACAAAAGAAGCGCATTTAAAACATAACGGTTATAAAATAAATGTTACCGACCTTCCCGGCACTTATTCAATTTCCGAATATTCGCCCGAAGAACTTTTCGTTCGCAAGCATATTACCGAAACAATGCCCGATGTTGTTGTTAATGTTATTGATTCATCAAATCTCGAAAGAAATTTATTTCTTACCTCGCAATTGATGGATATGAACATCAAGGTTGTGATTGCACTAAATATGTACGATGAGCTCGAAGAAAAGGGAGATAAGTTTGATCACGAAGCGCTCGGTAAAATTATCGGCATTCCAATAATTACTACAATAGCTTCTAAAGGAACGGGAATAAAAGAATTATTTTCAAAAGTTATTGATGTTTACGAAGAACGCGACCCGGTTGCGCGCCATGCACATATCAATTACGGAACTAATATAGAAGAATCTATCAAACGTTTGAAAAACGAGATTAAGAAGAACAAAAAAATTTATGATTTATTTTACAGCCGTTACGCCGCAATCAAATTAATTGAAAACGACAAGGCATTCAAAGATCAAATTGATCAAATACCGGGTTCAGAAAATATTTTATCACTTGCTCAAAAAGAAATTGCCTCGCTTGAGCATGAGTATAAAGAAAAATCCGATACAATTATTGCCGATGCAAAATACGGTTTCATCCACGGCGTTCTTAAAGAAACTTATAAACAGGAAAAAATTAACAGGCGGCAAACAAGTCATTCAATAGATTTAATTCTTACGAATAAATATTTGGGCTTCCCTGTTTTCATATTCTTTTTATGGGTGATGTTTCAATTAACATTTTCGCTCGGCAGTTACCCGATGGATTGGATTGATGCCGGCGTAAGCGAGCTTGGAAATTTTGTCGGCAATGTTTTACCCGAAGGTTCGCTTCACGATTTGATTGTTGACGGAATTATAGGCGGCGTTGGCGGTGTAATTGTTTTTCTACCGAACATTTTGATTTTGTTTTTCTGCATTTCACTTATGGAAGATACCGGTTACATGGCGCGTGCGGCTTTTATTATGGATAAATTGATGCACAAAATCGGTCTGCACGGCAAATCTTTCATCCCGCTAATTATGGGTTTTGGGTGCAATGTACCTGCGGTAATGGCAACGCGTACTTTGGAAAACCGCAAAGACAGAATTTTAACAATGCTTATTCTGCCCTTCATGTCTTGCAGTGCGCGTTTACCTGTTTATGTATTATTGATATCTGCATTCTTCCCGGCTAATCAAGGACTTGTGCTTTTATCAATTTATTTAATCGGAATTGTTCTTGCAATTCTGGTAGCGCTTGTATTTAAAAGAATATTCTTTGCAAAGCAGGATGTTCCTTTCGTTATGGAACTTCCGCCATATAGAATTCCGACATTGCGAAACACAACCGTTCACATGTGGAATAAAAGCGTCCAGTATTTAACAAAGATGGGAACGGTGATTTTAACCGCATCTATTTTAATTTGGGCGCTCGGTCATTTTCCACGCGATGTTAAATTTTCCAAAGATTACAATAAAATGGCAAGTGAAATTTCAGCGAGTGTTAATTTATCCGAAAATGAAAAAGAAGAACAACTTGTGCAGATTGAAATTGATAGAGAGTCCGAACGAATGGAAAAATCGTACATCGGTCAATTGGGACACATGATCGTTCCCGTTATCGAACCGCTCGGCTGGGATTGGAAAATCGGTGTAAGCATTATTACAGGTCTTGCGGCTAAAGAAATTGTTATCGGTTCGATGGGTGTGCTTTATCAATCAGATATTTCCGCCGATGAGAATTCCGTAAATCTTAAAAACAGATTACAAGAACAAGTATTTACCAGCGGTCCGCGAATCGGAGAAAAAGTTTTCTCACCGCTGGTTGCATATTCATTGATGCTTTTTATCTTAATTTATTTTCCGTGCGTTGCGGTAATTGCGGCCATCAAAAAAGAAGCTAATTGGAAATGGGCAACGTTCACAATGGTTTACACTACGGTGCTTGCGTGGTTTATTGCTTTCGGCACCTATTATGTCGGCAGTATTTTTTAAGAAAGGATATTTATGACACAGGATCTAATTGTATTTGCTATTATCACTATGACTGTCGGCTATGTACTTTTTTCATTCGTAAAAAATTTACGCGCAAAAAAAGTTAGCAATAATTGCGGCGGCTGCACCGGCTGCGAATTATCAAAGTTCGACCGCGGATGCCATTAAAACTTTTATAGAGAAGTACAGAGAATATACACCCTCAAAAAATTTTGCATGCCTGATATTCTAACAGTTAACTTTTTCCCTTATATTATTGTTGAATCATTATCTAAAATAATAGCGGAACGGTTATGTCTATAAAATATTGGCTTATTAAATCTGAACCAAATACATTTTCAATAGAAGATCTCTCAAAATCAAAAAACCAAACCACATATTGGGACGGAGTACGCAATTACCAGGCACGTAATTACATGCGCGATGAAATGAAGCTTGGCGATAAAATTATTTTTTATCACAGCAATTCCGAGCCGCCCGGCGCAGCGGGCATTTGCGAAGTTGTTAAAGAAGCATACCCCGATTTCACCGCCTTCGACCCTGAAAATCCTCATTACGATCCGAAAAGCAAAAAAGATAATCCCGCATGGATGATGGTGGACGTGAAATTCGTAAAGAAATTTTCAAAACTCGTTTCACTTTCGGAAATCAAATCCAATAAAAAATTACAGAAGATGAAACTCGTTCAACCCGGCAGCCGGCTTTCTGTAATGCCCGTTACAAAAGATGAATTCGACGAGATTGTGAGAATGGGATGTAATTAATAGTAAAGCTTGGTTTAACTGAATGAGATTTTATACAATCGATTAGTTTGAATATTTTCTATTCGCATAATCTTATTATTATGCATAATGTGACTATAATAATTAGACTGTTAAAGTATTGTTGGAGTAAACTAAAATTGTGTGCCGTAATTGTACGATACCGCAAAACAAAATCTTGATAAAAAATGATTGATGAGAATAAATATTTAAAAATTGTATCTAAGACCAAAGCGGATATTACTCCCTTTTTTGATTTAGCAATATATCATGAGGATTTCAGGGATATATTAGTTAAACATCTAATGGGCAATGAATCAATTAATATTTACTACCATTCATATTTAATTCTTAACGATACAACAAAGTCGGAACCATCATTATTTTATTGTTATTGGGAGAAATTTGCATTATTACTTAAGCATGAAAATTCTTACCACAGAAATTATGGTATGGACTTGATAGCAAATTTGATAAGTGTTGATACGGATAATAATTTTGACCTGATTATTAACGATTATTATGAACAACTTTATGACGAAAAAGTATCAACAAAAAAATATTGCATTTGTAATTCTGAGAGAATTATCAAATATAAACCCCAACTTGCTGCAATCGTAATAACAAAAATTATCGATTCTTTGAGAATAAACGATAATTCAGACAGACATCAAAATTTTCTGATTTCGGAATTTCTTAAATTGCTTTTTTCGATTGATAATAAATTGATTGATTTGATTGCTGTGAATGAATTTTTGAATGATGTTTTACATAACACAAAATCAATTAAGATAAGAAGAGAGATTAAGAAATACGGCACACAACAAATAGTATAATGTATAAGAATTTCAGCAGTATTTGAAAGTTTGTGGCTACTTTTTCATTTCAACATTTATGATGATTTTATCGCAAATTAAATGTTTTTGCCGGTATTGAACCAGAGGAGATGAGGTTTAAGAGAACAAGTTGCTTTGATGTTGGAATTGAACGCGGTGGTTGGGATAGGATTGTTTTAATTTTAAGATAGAAGAAGAAAAATAACTTGGCTACCGCTTAGCAATATTACCTTTGAATAGTTAAGTGCAAAAAATTTATAAATCATGAGTTTTACTGTGGGGGAGAAAACAAATGAGATATTTTAAGAAAAAAATTTATAGAATTTTTTATTTATTCTGCCTGATACTTTTATTAGCGGGATGTACCGGTACAGAAAACAGGAATAGTATTGAAATCGAAATGAAGTTCCCAGGATTAACCGAGCGAAATATTGAATGGATTAAAACGGTTAATAGTAAGGACTCTCTAAACAATTTTTATAATCCTTCTGCTGTGCTGTTATTTGAAAATGAGTGGTACCTTACTCAAGAAGAGATTCAGAAGAAGTTGTACAATCTTGATATTAGGGAAAGAGTTGTTCTTAAAGTGTATGAACATAGCAGCAATGAGATATTCGAAGTAGGCGAATATATTCTTGCGGATGGCACAGTGTTGAAATATCTCACTGCATGTAATAATGAAGATGTCTGGTTTCGTAAGTTAGAAGTTATTTATAAGAAGACTGAAAGTATAACAGACTCCCAAACAATTAAAGAAGTAATTATGGGGCAAGATAGTAAGTGGCAAAAGATGATCTCGTTGAAAGATGTAGAACAATTGATTGATACATTATTTTGGAAAGATGCCCGGTACTTCAGTCTTGCTCGCACTAAGTATACAACAACCTATAAAGAATTATTGGCAGAATATACCTGGCTTGAATCACCAAATGATTTTGTGGTGAATATACAGGACTACCATATTGTTAGCAATGCGGTAATATACCTAATTGGGCAATATCGGGCTTTTGGCGGACAAGGTTTGTTTACTCTTATTCTAACCAAAAACAAAGCTGGCGTTTGGAAATACACATTGGATGCAAATTACTAGCAAGGTAAGAAACAGGAGCGGTGCCAGAGAAATGACCATCCAACAAGCATTGATACCGGTCGCCTGGCTGCATGCAAAAATTTAGAATAAAATAAATATACTCGTATGACAAAAATGATAAACGTAGGAATATTACTCTTTAATGAGGTTGAAGTACTTGATTTTGCCGGACCATTTGAAGTTTTTTCAATTGCACAAAGAGGTAATGAAAAATTATTCAAAGTAATCACAATAAGTGAAGATGGGGATATTATTCACGCTAGGAATGGATTGAAAATACAACCGGACACAAGCTTTAATGACGAACTTGATTTAGATATTCTGATTATTCCGGGAGGATATGGTGCAGAAGAAATTGAGATTAAAAACAAAAAAGTTATTAATTGGATAAAATCACAAAAAGAGAAAGTTAAAATTTTAGCATCTGTGTGTACGGGAGCATTCCTCTTAGCTGAATCAGGGATACTTGATAACAAGAAAGCCACAACACATTGGATGGATATTTCAAGATTAGAAAATGACTACCCAAAAATAATCGTTATTAAGAATAAGAGATTTGTTGATGAGTCCGATATAATTACTTCTGGCGGAATTTCATCAGGGATAAATATGTCACTCCATATAATTAAAAAACTTTTTGGACTTCAAATTGCTGAGTATACAGCGAAGAGAATGGAATATGATATTGATATTAAAGAATAAGAATTGCCAGCCGCCAACATACACCGTATAACCAAGAAGGGATTAATTGATATTCGGAGGTTTATATTCCGCTTCAACTTTTGTATAACTTGGCAAATAGAAATCAACATAGATATGATGAGAATAGAAAAAATTACCGAAAACAAAAAACAGTTTCTTGACTTATTGTTGCTGGCTGATGAGCAGGAAAATATGATTGACAAATATTTGCCGGGCGGAGACCTGTTTGCTTTATATGACGACGACTTAAAAAGTGTTTGTGTTGTTGTTGCGATTGACAAGGAAACTTGCGAGTTGAAAAACATAGCAACATACCAGAAATATCAAGGCAAAGGGTACGGCAGAGCATTGATAAATTTCATTTCTGATTTCTACAAGAACGACTACAAAACAATGCTCGTCGGTACGGGCGAAACGCCGGCAATCTTGTCATTTTATAAAAGTTGTGGATTTGAAAAGTCACATCGAGTAAAGAATTTTTTTACAGACAATTACGACCACCTAATGTTCGACGGCGACATTCAACTTGTTGACATGATTTATCTTAAAAAGGATTTGTAGTAATAGCATTTATTACAAACAAAATAAAAATCCTTAATAAATAAGCGCTACCGACAACGGGTATAGTATTATTCTTAATAAATCGACCATTAAATAAAACAAATTACAATACATCTTTTTACATCTTTTTACAAATTCAAGAATGAAATGCAGCGCCCAACACATTATATTTCATTTGGGTTTCGACGATTATTGAAGGTTAGTGTCTCTAAAATAATCGGCATAAATTAATATGAAATCACATACAAACGAAGCAAAATAATTATGTTTGCTGTATTGTATTAGTAGCTTAATAAAGCTGGATGTATTAGTAATCAGGCAATATTGGATTATGTATTTAAACCACTATTATTTTTTTGGGAGATTAATATGAAAAGACTAAAATTTTCATCATTGGCGGTGCTATTGCTTACGGCATTTAATTTTGCTTCTGCCCAAGATTTAAAGCTTAATGATCTTGAGTATTTCGAAACGCAAGGTGTAAATGTCCTTGTATATAACAATCTTTTTACCGGAGGTTTTAATGATGAGAAGAACGCTGGTATTGAATTGATACATCATGGCGTTAGAACTGCACAAGGCGGTGCAGTGCGGCTTTCCAACACTCCCGAACAGTGGGATCTTGTTCCTGCAACACCTACACGCAAAGTTGACCGTGCATCGAAATCAATTGAAACTTCGTTAAGGTATAATGATTACGATTTTGAATCGCGCGTAGTTGTAACGGCGAAAGGCAATGGTGTTGAAATATCTGTTTACCTTGATAAACCTGTTCCCAAAGCACTTGAAGGAAAAGCAGGATTTAATCTTGAGTTTCTACCTTCGCAATATTGGGGAAAAACATATTTGATGGATGGACGACACAATCGATTCTCGCGCTATGTAGTAGGCAACTCTATTACCAGACCTAACAGTGAAAAACCAAAACAGTTCAAAGGTTATATAACTTCCGACGACAGGGGTACCGGCAAATTTATCGATCCGCTTCCTCTCGAAACCGGACGCACACTTCTTCTTGCACCTGATGAACCTTCGCGTTTAGTAAAAATTACATCGCACGATGCAGATCTTATGCTTTTCGACGGACGTGTGCTGGCTCAAAACGGCTGGTTTGTTGTCCGTAGTTTACTCCCGGCTGGAAAAACAGGCAAGGTTTTAACATGGACAGTTGAACCAAATGCCATCAAAGGTTGGGTAAGAGAACCAAATATTGGTTTCTCTCAAGTTGGCTATATTCCCTCTCAACAAAAAGTCGCTGTAATTGAACTCGACAAAAAAGACAAACCACTTGAAAATGCATCTATATATAAAATTGGCGAAGACGGCAATGCTGCCGAAGTATTCACCGGCAAAATCGTATCATGGGGCAACTACTATAAATATCACTACGTTAAATTCGATTTTACTTCAGTTAAAACCCCCGGCATATACTATATTCAGTATGGAAACTTTAAAACAAATAACTTCATAATTAATGATAATGTTTATGATAAGATTACTGATGCTACCAGCGATATATGGATTCCAATACATATGAATCATATGTATGTAAACGAAGCTTACAGAGTATGGCATGGTGAACCTTTTAAAGAAGGTTATCTGCAAGCTCCTCCAAACACAGACCACTTTGACTTGCATCATCAAGGACCAACAACCGACACCAAATATAAAGCACTTGAATTGATTCCGGGATTAAACATAGGCGGTTTTTTTGATGCCGGAGATTTTGATATAGAAACCGGTTCGAATATTAATGTTGTGCAAAATTTTGTTCATACCTGGGAATACTTTAAACCGTTACGAGATCAGACTTTTATTGACCAGGAACAACGTTATGTTGATCTTCACCGTCCGGATGGAAAACCGGACATCCTGCAGTTCATCGAACATGGAACATTGAACTTGGTAGCTCAGGCAGAGATTATCGGCCACATGTCGCAAACGCTCTCTAATGCTGTTCTCGACAATTACCATCATCTTGGCGACGCTGCCTCTATAACCGACGGACTTCCTTATAATCCTGAACTTGGTCCTTACGAGATTGCCCCAGACGGCCGGTCAAGCGGAGTTAAGGATGATATGTGGGCATTTACAAGCCGCAACGCTGGGCTTGATCTTAGAGCAGCAACAATGTTTGCAGCTGCAAGCCGTGTATTAAAGGGTTATAACGACGATCTTTCGGATAGAGCTTTGCAACAATCGAAAAGACTATTAATAGAAGCAACAGAATTACTCGCCGACGAGCCGGAGGAAGATAATAACTCATTTTGGGGCGGAGGAAGATCGGCAAACATTGCAACATATCTTCAACTTTATATTTCAACAGGCGAGAAACAATATGTAGATAAATTCCAAGAACTTTTATGGCCTGGTCTTGATCGCAATGTCAATTTCAATCTTTTAACCGCATTGAATGCTATTCCACATATGGATGCATCATTCAAAGAAAAACTCCGGCCGTATATTGTAAAGTACAAAGAATATATCGAGAACCTTGAAAAAGATAATCCCTACGGAGTGCCCATCGGACTTGGCAACTGGGCTGGCGGTGGAATGATATTAAACTTTGGTACTACAGTAAATTTTGCGATCAAATACTTCCCTGAAATAATTGATATAAGTCATGCCTTTAAAACCGCCAACTATTTTTTCGGCTGCCATCCGTATCATAATTATTCATTAGTAGCAACTGTTGGCGCTACCCGTCCTAAAGCAGTTTTTTATGGTAATAACCGGGCTGATTTCTCATTTATTCCGGGAAATGTTGCGCCGGGTGTATTATTCAGAAAACCCGACCACTTTGAAAATTACGATGACTGGCCATTCTTGTGGGGACAAAACGAAGGAACAATTGCAGGAAATACAAGTTATCTAATTTTTGGATCAGCTTTTAAGGATTTGATAAAATGATTTGTTCTTTGAATTGAACCAAGAAGTAAGGTAATATCATGGACAAATAATTATCTATAATAAAACTTATACGAAATTAAAATGAAATATTGGTTAGTGAAATCGGAGCCGGATGTATATTCGATTGATGATTTAGCTAAGGAGAAAAATAAAACTACATATTAGAACGGTGTTAGAAATTACCAGGCGAGAAATTTTTTGCGCGATGAGATGAAAATTGGGAACCGGGTTATTTTTTATCATAGTAATCCGGAACCTCCCGGAGCCGCTGGAATTTGTGAAGTAGTGATGGAAGGTTATCCCAATTTTACAGCTTTCGACCCCGATGATCCCCATTCGCCTGGATTATGGTTGATGTAAAGTTGATTAAAAAGTTTTCCCGGTTAGTGCCAATTAATGAAATGAGAGAAAACAAAAATTTAGTAAATATGCTGTTACTGCAAAGAGGAAATAGATTATCTGTAATACCATTAACCAAAACTGAGTTCGATACTATTGTAGGATGCGAGAATAGTGTAAAGGGATTTTGGTATTTTTTATCCGCAATATCATTTGATATTAGAGTGTTTGCGATGAATACAAAAGTCGTTTTATAAATTTGCTATTATTAAACACGAGTAAACAAAAACATAAATATAAAATGACATTTGAAGAATTCAAGAATCAACTAAACAATGCAACAACAGAAGAAGTTGTCAAGGCAACCTATGCGAAATATTTCAAAATCCAATACAACACTTCGCATCATCACGACCTATATACTCCACAGGTATTGTTCGAGTTTAAAGCCGACAAAAACTTTCACAATTTAAAAGCACTTGTTACAATTCTTGCTCAATCCCTTTATTACATAAGACGGCTAAAATACATTGAGATTGAAAAAGCTATTCCGTTTTTTATTTGTCTTGCAGATAAAAACGATGCTACAATAACAGAAACACGTAAATGGTCGACATACTACACAAATGACGGTTACGACCGGGAAAGACCGGCAAGTAAACCAGACCCAAAACTCATTAACCACTTGGTTAAAGAGCCTGAGACGGGAAAACTTCATGTTTATTCAGTTTCCAAAAAGCAGGAACAAGAAGCATTCAAGAAAAACCTTGACAATGCTTTAAATCCTCAAATGATTTTAGATTTCGGTGATAAAAAAGTAATTAATGAAGAAAATTTTGAAGCAGTTTTTGAGCATTGGAAAAGCGTAATAGTACCTTACATTGTAAACGGCTACAAACCTTCTTTTTATTTCCTCGCGAACATACAGCGCGACAAAGTAATAATTGATAAAGATAACAGCAGAGTAGTTTTCACTTTTGAGGATACAAACTCCAAAACCCAAAAAGTTCTTATGAAGGATTATGACTATTTTGGGAGTGTTTACGATTATGTTGAAAATGCTGAAACTATAAACGGTATTCATGCAAAACTTGACCGATTAACTGACGAAAGTCAAAGAAGATTTGAAGGCGAGTTTTATACACCTTTACGGTTCGGACAAAAAGCAGTTAACTATTTAAACGAAGTACTTGGAAAAAATTGGTTTAAATCGGGCAAGTATAGAATTTGGGATATGTCCGCCGGAACTGGTAATCTTGAGTATCACTTACCCGCAGAAGCTTAATAGAAGAGTTTGGCTTCTTAGATAAGGACGAAGTTTATGATGAAATATAATATCTACCTGCCGTAACACACGGTTTTTTCTGCAAACAAAACATAAAATCTAAACTGAGGCAATTATGAACACAAAAAAATTTTCATTATTTATTTTTTTGATTGTGATATTGCTTTTGATTTCAAGCCAAGAAACCAAATGCCTGAATCCTTCCGGTTTCGAAATCAAACGGGGTGTTAATTTAAGTCATTGGCTATCTCAGGACTTTGGTTGGGCCCCAAAGTATTCTTATATCAACAAAGATGATATAAGGTTTATTGACAGCATTGGATACGACCATGCTCGTATTCCTATAGATGAAAAGGAAATGTGGGATAGCAACGGAGTTCCAATTAAGGAAGCTTTTAAACACCTTATTAACTGCCTCGACTGGTGCGTAGAATATAATCTTCGGGCAATTGTGGACCTTCATACTGTTAGGGCGCATCATTTCAATGCCGCCAACGATGGAACAACAAATACACTTTGGATCGACTCATTGGCTCAGAAAAACTTCATCAACCTATGGGTGCAGTTATCAGAGGCACTTCATACCTATCCTAATAATATGGTTGCTTACGAAATACTAAATGAAGCTGTTGCCCCCGACCATGATGACTGGAATAAATTGATGAATAAAACAGTTGCGGCAATCCGCAAGTTAGAGCCCGAAAGAGTATTGGTTATTGGCCCAAATATGTGGCAAATAGCTCCAAACCTAAAATATTTGAAACTGCCTGAAGGTGACAAAAATATTATACTCAGCTTTCATACCTATTCCCCATTGGCATTTACTCACTATAAAGCCGACTGGACACAAATAAAATATTACAAAGGCACGGTACGTTATCCGGGTCAAATTATTTCGGACGAAGATTATAAAAAATACATTGATACCACTAATTTAGGCTTGTTGGATCAAACCTCCGATGCGAGGGAATTTTTCAACAAACAGAGATTATTAGAGGTATTTAGGGAAGGTGTAGAATTTGCGAAATCAAAAAATTTACAGCTATATTGCGGCGAGTTCGGTTGTCTGGCAACAGTAGATCGAAAAGATCGCTTAGCTTATTATTCCGATCTGATTTCTGCTCTTGAAGAAAACAATGTTGCTTGGTGTAATTGGGAATATAAAGGAGATTTTGGGATATACTTTTTTGATTCTGAAAAGAGAATATCACTCCAGCCTGATTTCGAATTTATAAAAATATTACTGAGTAATTAAAAGAAAGAGTTTTTAATAAGCATATTAGAATTGTTCTCGATGTAATACTTAACTTGATGTCAATATATGTAGTAAAGAAGAGTTGGTACAAAAAATAAATTTTGGGAATTAATTTAATATTACTATAACTAAAACAAAGCTAAGACTATGAAACCACTAACAAACATTATTATTCTTTTTGTAATTGCTACCGGATTAAACATTAACGGATTTAACCTAGAGACTAACCAAGATCAAAAACCCATTGTTAAAACTTACAATGGAATTGTTTCCGGTATTAACGATGTAGGTATTTTTATTTTCAAGGGAATACCTTATGCCAAAGCCGAAAGATTTATGCCCCCACAAAATCCTGATGCATGGAACGGAGTTCGTGAATGTACGGACTTTGGACCGGTTGCCAGGCAAATAGTGCCATGGTACCCAGATTCAATTCAAAGCGAAAAAGAACTCTTCAGTGTAAATGTGTGGACACAAGGAATAATGGACGGGAAAAAGCGTCCGGTAATGCTTTGGTTACATGGCGGAGGATTTCACGTTGGCGCCAGTAACGATCCTATGACATATGGTGAAGCACTTGCTAAAAAAGGGGATGTAGTTTTTGTATCTATAAATCACAGATTGAATATTCTTGGTTTTCTTGATTTATCGGCTTGCGGTGAAAAATATGCGCAATCGGCAAATGTCGGCATGCTCGATATTGTAAAAGCACTTGAGTGGATACAAAAAAATATTGAGAACTTTGGAGGCAACCCATCTGATGTTACCATTGTAGGCGAATCGGGCGGCGGCGGAAAAGTCGGCACACTTATGTGTATGCCGGCGGCAAAAGGTTTGTTCCACAAGGCAATTATTCAAAGTGGAACCCTTCTAAATGAAATGACTAAAGAAAAATCGCAAGCCCTTGGTTTAGCCGTTCTTGAAAATTTAGGATTAACGCCAAACGATGTTGAAAAACTGGCTGCAATCGATTACAAGGATCTTGTAAAAGCTGGAAATGAAGCAATAGCTAAAATTTCCGGTCCAAGAAAACCAGGCTCGCCAACAATGTTTGGCTTTGCACCTTCTGCCGATGGTGTTGTTTTACTTCAGCAGCCTTTCAGTCCCGGCTTTGCTGATATTTCAAAAGATATACCTCTAATGATTGGTTCAACTCTTAACGAGATGATGCCCACAGCTTATGGCGAAAAAGACCTGACAATTGAACAGGCAAAAGAGCGCCTTGCAAAAGAATATGGTAATAGAACCGATCAATACATTAAGTTATTTGCAAAAGCTTATCCTGATTATACACCTCAGGATCTTCTTTCTGTTGATAAAGTTTTTAGACCATATACTATACGAACTGCTGATGCGAGGTCTTTAGAGACGAGCGCCCCATTGTATGTTTATTTTTTAGCATGGAAAAGTCCTGTTGATAATGCATCGAAAGGTTCTTTTCATGGTTTGGACATTTCTCTGGCATTCAATACTGTTGACCTGAGACCTGATTGGACGGGAAATTCGGAAGAAGCTTGGAAATTATCCGACAAAATGAGCTCCGCGTGGATAAACTTTATAAAAACAGGTAATCCAAACGTAGCAGGTGTACTGCCAAAGTGGGAAACATATTCTGCCGAAAACGGCGCTACAATGTTATTTGATAATGAATGTAGAATTATAAATAACCACGACAGAGACTTGATGAATTTCATAGTACCTTTGAATTAGTCGTTAGAGCCATTAATAAATTTTTTTAATGACTACAGATAGATTTTTATATTCTAAGCAAAGTATATAAGACAGAGATAGTCAAGAAATACTATTTAGGTATAAGTTGAATGAAAGTAATATCTATAAGGAAGAATCCTGAATATAAAGATGATGCAATAAAATATTTTAAGAGCAAATGGCAAAGTGTATTGCCGGTAATATATGAAGATTGTATAAGTCATAGCATAGGTTCTATAAATCCGTTGCCGCAATGGTACTTATTGGAAAAAGAAAACGAAATAATTGGATGCGCAGGACTTATAACTAATGATTTTATCAGCCGGATGGATTTGTACCCATGGATCTGTGCTTTACATATTGAAGAAAACCACAGAGGTAATAATTATGGCTCATTGTTAATTGAGAAAGCAAAGATAGATTCTAAAGAAGCTGGATTTAAATATTTATATTTATGTACCGACCATCTTGGGTATTACGAAAAATATGGATTCGTATATGTTGGACAAGGTTATCATCCGTGGGGTGAGGAATCGAGAATTTATGAATGTAAACTATGATATGTGGGATCATTCTATTGGGAAATTTGAAAAACAGAACATAACATATGGTATCACAAATAAGGGTCTCACTAGTATTAGTAAAATATTAGCCCGCTTCATTTTTTATATAATAGGAAATTTTAAATAACCTTTACTTTCAATACCAAAGAACTTAAAGAAAATTTGATGAACAGTACAAACCAACATGATGAACGTATCGCCAAAATAACTTTTGCTTCAGTCTATCCCATGTATGTAGCGAAAGTTGAGAAGAAAGGTAGAACAAAAGAAGAATTGCACCAAGTTATTGAGTGGCTTACCGGTTTCACAAAAAAGAATCTGCAAGACCTTATTGAAAAAAATGCAACTTTTGAAACCTTTTTTCAGAAAGCAAAATTAAACCCAAACGCACACCTAATCACCGGTGTAATCTGCGGTTACCGTGTAGAAGAAATCGATAATCTTTTGACGCAAAAAATTAGGTATTTGGATAAGTTGGTTGATGAGCTAGCAAAAGGTCGCAAAATGGAGAAGATTTTGCGGAGTAATAAAAGTGTTGAATAGCTTTTAGTTATTTGCAATAAACAAATAAGAATCGTTACAGTAAAAGAATGAAAAATATCTATTTAGTTTTGTTGTTAACGATTTTAACATTCGGGACAAATTTTGCTCAAGATCGGGAGTACATTAATTTATCCGGACAATGGCAGTTTGAACTTGATACCGCTAATATTGGAATAGAAAAAAACTGGCATTCGTTCAATCTGAATGATTCAATCATTCTCCCCGGTACAACAGATTTAAGTCGCAAAGGTTTTTTAAACCGGGATACAACCACTCTACATCTGAATCGTGTTTACAAATACGAAGGCGCAGCATGGTACAGAAAAAAAGTTTTCATTCCACAAGAACTTGATGGCAAACGAATAATTTTACATCTCGAACGCACAAAACAATCAATAGTTTGGATTGACACAGCGTTTGTGGGTAAATCAATTTTACTGCAGTCCCCGCAGGAATTCGACATCACTGATTTTACAACTCCCGGTGAACATTTTATTACAATTAGAATAGACAACAGTTTAAAACTCACTCCCTACGGCAATGTTCACATTTATTCAGACGATACACAGACAAATTGGAACGGCATAATCGGCGAAATATTTCTCGAAGCATCGGATAAAACATTCATCTCTAATCTGCAGGTTTATCCCGATATTGGGAAAAAATCATTTGATGCTATAATTGAAATCGAGAATAAAGCCGGCATTGAAAATTTTAGAGTCAATCTTTTTGTCGAGCGGACTTTGAACGGCTCAATAAAATTGCTCGATACAAAAACGTATGATGTAAAATATGAGCCGTCGATCAAATTAAACTACATGCTCGGGGACGAATGTTTTTTATGGGACGATTACGAACAGCCTATTTATAAACTAACCGCGGTAATTACCGGTGATAATTTCAAGGATGGAGTGGCTGTAAATTTCAGCATGAGGAAATTTTCCATCGCAGACACTCAATTCGAAATAAACGGACGTAAAACTTTTCTTCGCGGCAAACACGATGCATGCGTTTTCCCGTTAACAGGTCACCCGCCGATGGATTTAGAAGGATGGATAAAAACTTTTAAGATCGCAAAATCTTACGGAATAAATCATTATCGTTTTCATTCTTATTGTCCGCCCAAAGCCGCTTTCGACGCAGCGGATAAAGTGGGAATATTTCTACAGGCGGAGCTTCCTTTTTGGGGCGGTCTCGAATCAGATTCGGTTGCAAACATGTTAAATGCCGAGGGCAAAGCAATGTTGAGAGCATATGCAAATCACCCTTCATTTGTAATGTTTGGGCATGGAAATGAAATTTGGAACGGTCATGATTTGGTTGAAAAAAATATTATCTCGCTAAAAGAATACGACAACCGCCCTCTTTACACTATGGGTTCAAATAATAATATCGGTTACGTTGCGCCGCGTGAATGTTCGGATTTTTTTGTTGCTGCTAGAACTCCATTTGCGCACGACACAACACTCACTCATTTAAGATTAACACACGCTTTTGCCGATTCCCGCGACGGCGGGATTTTGAACACACAAACCCCATCAACCGAAATAAACTTTTCTTATCCCGTATCGCAAATAAACATTCCAATTGTAAGCCACGAAATTGGGCAGTATCAAATTTATCCCGACTACAATGAAATAGAAAAATACACAGGAGTATTGCGCGCGTGGAATTTGGAAGTTTTCCGGCACAGGTTAAAACAAAAAGGCATGCTTGATCAGACTAGTGATTTTCAAATGGCAACGGGCGCTTGGGCGGCATTATGTTACAAAGCTGAAATGGAAGCCGCTATTAGAACAAAAGGTCTCGCCGGTTTTCAATTGCTCGACCTTCAGGATTTTCCCGGGCAGGGCACCGCGCTTGTTGGAATATTGAACGCTTTCATGGAAAGTAAAAATGTTGTTGCCCGCGAAGACTGGCTGAGTTCGTGCAATGATGTTGTTTTGCTGTTAGAATTTCCAAAGTATTGCTGGACAAACAATGAAACTTTCCACGGAAAAGTAAAGGCGGCGAATTATTTAAATAATATTTTACGACAGGATTTAATTTGGCAAATCACAAACAGTAACGGTAAAGTTATTAGCCAAGGAGCTTTTGCAAATTCGGGAATTAAAAACGGAGATATAACTGAGCTTGGCAGAATAGTTTTTCCACTCACTAATTTTAATGAAGCAGAGAAAATCACAATAAAAATTTTTACAGCTGGTAATAAATATTTCAATTCCTACCCTATTTGGATTTATCCCGAACAAGAAATCCAGTTGAAGATAAACGATATAATTATAGCCGAAGAATTGAACGCTGAAATTTTATCCCGTTTAAAAGCAGGCAAAAAAATATTGCTTTTCCCAACAAAGAAATTAAGTGAACAAAATAGTTTTGCCGGGCACTTTCCGCCGGAGTTTTGGAATTATGGTATGTTCAAAGGAATTAGCGAATGGGCGAAAAAACCTGTATCGCCCGGAACGCTTGGCATTTTAACGAATCCTTCTCACCCGATATTTAAAAATTTCCCGACGGATTTTCACACAAACTGGCAATGGTTTTCAATAATAAAAGCAAGCCGATCATTAATTCTAGATCCAACCCCTCAGGATTATAAACCTATTGTACAGATTGTCGATAATCTCGAGAGGAATCACAAACTCGGAATTATTTTTGAGTTCAAATACGGTACAGGTAAATTGCTGATTTGCACTTCGCCATTAAACAAATTAGAAACACCCGAAGCGAAACAACTTTACCAATCAATATTACATTATATGGATAGTAATGATTTCAATCCGGCGTACGAAATTGAGGAAAAATTATTATCAGATTTGTTCGACTCAAAATAGATTAGAATTTATCTTATTAATTCGTTGCAAGTATGTGCTTTTATCTTGTAAGATGATAAAATTGATTTAGTATAATAATTTTTATAGAGTCATTTATTATGGTAGTAGGATTTATTCTTATCATTATTTCATTATCCGGATTTATAGTTTGGCTTGTAGGAATGAAAAAACTATTTGCCGATAAAAAACCAAAAATAAAAAAAGAAATAATTGACGAATTTTATACGGAATCTTATTCCGATATGACAAGTTTTTCGAAAAGTTATACACGCAATAAAGGTGTTGGTTATTCTGTTGTGCATAAAGAAGGCATGACATACACCGAAATTGAAAACGGTATTAAAAAGCGGGACCCCGGCACAATTACCTTTTTACAAATATTCATCGGCTTTTATTTTTTCATTATTGGACTAATATCATCCATCGGTAGTTTTGTCGTTGCATCCGGAAATAGCGACGGCTGGTATATGATTGGCTTTTGTATTTTTTTCACGTCGATATTTTTATATATAATAATATCTCAAAAATTTAATGCAAATAAGAAGAAGGTTGATTAATGAATAGATACTGTTTTTATCCTAACATACAATAGAATTATAACTAACAAAACAAAGGCCAGTTATGAAAATTACAAATCCAATTTTACCGGGCTTCAACCCAGACCCGTCAATACTCAGAGTTAATGATGATTATTATATTGCAACATCTACATTCGAGTGGTTCCCCGGAGTTCAAATTCATCATTCTAAAGATTTAATTCACTGGAAATTGATTACTCGTCCATTAAACAGAACTTCCCAATTAAACATGACAGGGAACCCAAATTCTTGTGGTATTTGGGCCCCTTGTTTAAGTTATGATAACGGCACTTTTTATTTAATCTACACAGATGTAAAGACCTTCCGTGGAGAATTTAAGGATGCCCACAATTACCTTGTAACGGCCAACGATATTATGGGAGAATGGTCAGATCCAATTTATCTTAACAGCTCAGGTTTTGATCCATCTTTATTTCACGATACAGACGGCAGAAAGTGGTTCGTAAATATGATTTGGGATCATCGAAAAGGAATCCATCCTTTTGGCGGTATTTTGTTACAAGAATATTCGGAGAAAGAGAAAAAATTAGTTGGACCGATTACAAATATTTTTAAGGGAACCGAAATCGGTATGGTTGAAGGCCCTCATATATACAAAAGAAGCGGCTACTATTATTTAATGACTGCAGAAGGCGGAACAGTTTTAAGACATGCTGTTACTATGGCTCGTTCAAAAAGTATTAATGGTCCTTACGAAGCTGACCCGCAAAATCCGGTTCTAACTTCTTATTATAATCCAGAATTAAAACTTCAGAGAGCAGGTCATGCTTCTTTAGTTGAAACACAAAACGGTGAATGGTATTTGACACATCTTTGCGGAAGACATATTCCATCAAGAGGCAGATGTACAATGGGAAGAGAAACAGCAATTCAAAAAATGAAATGGACGGACGACGGCTGGTTGAGATTGGAATGCGGCGGTAACGAACCACAAGTAGAAGTACCTGCACCAAATCTTCCAATTCATAAATGGGAACCGGAACCGGTACGCGATCACTTTGATAAAGAAACACTTAACATACATTTTCAAACCCTGCGTGTTAAATTAGATGAAGACACAATTTCTCTAAAAGAAAGACCGGGATTTCTTAGAATAAAAGGAAGAGAATCATTAAACTCGCATCATACTCAAGCGTTGGCTGTAAGAAGGCAACAGTCATTCTTTTACACGGCAGAAACATGTGTAGATTTTAAACCGGATACATTTCAACAAATGGCCGGGTTAATTTGTATGTATGATAACCGGAATTTCTACTACCTTTATATTACATGGGAAGACGATAAAGGAAGATGCATCGATATTATTTCAAGTAAGGATGGTGTTACGGAATTTCTTTCAGATAAAAAATTAAGTATCCCAAAAGAAGGATTGTATTACTTTAAAGCAAAAGTGCATTACGATAAGCTTACATTTTATCATTCGGCAGATGGAAAAGACTGGAAACAGATTGGACCAGTATATGATTATAGTACGCTTTCAGATGAATTTGAAGAAGGCGGCGGAGATGCACATTTTACAGGTTCATTTGTAGGACTTTGCTGCCAGGATTTGTCAGGCAGAAGAAAGCCTGCAGACTTTGATTATTTTGAATACCGCGAAGAATAAAAATAATATTTAAGTACCCTCTCCATCCTAAGGAATTGAAACGGCGGATAATAAAAAGTTCGCCGTTTTTAATTTAACCGCTGTTTATATAACTACACTTCAAAAATATAATACTATGGGGCACAACATGTCTGAGCAATGATATGTTTACGAAGTACTATTCTGCAATCCATTTCCTTCTGAAGCAATGCACTAATAAATAAACGGTCAACTTGATTAAATAGAACTTTAGGTATCGATTATTAGTTTTAGTAAAAAAGGTACGAGTTTACTCTTATTATATAATTGAACTCTTTTACAAACATTTGAAGTAGTTATTATTTTTCTTAAAATGATTACGAAATGATAAACCATAAAAGAATAAATATTCTTTCTAATTTTCCGAAGAAACCCGGTCCCGTTGTTTATTGGATGCAGCGCGATCAAAGAGCCCACGACAATTGGGCGCTTCTTTATTCTCAGCATATTGCTATAGAAAACAACGAGCAACTAATTGTAATTTTTAATTTAGTGCCGGATTTTCTTAAAGCAACAATACGCCAGTACGGATTTATGATCAAAGGTTTACAGCAAGTTGAAAGAGAATTACGAAAACATAACATTCTGTTTGAGTTAACTTTCGGCAATCCCGGGGATGAAATTCCAAAATATTTAAAACGAATAAATGCATCATTACTTGTAACGGATTTTAACCCGTTGAAAATTATTAAAGAGTGGAAAGATTCTGTGGCAGTAAAAATTGGGATCCCTTTTCACGAAGTCGACGCTCACAATATAGTTCCCTGCCGTGTCGCTTCCGATAAACAAGAATTTGCAGCTTATACTTTCCGCCCGAAGGTAAACAAACTCCTTCCCGAATTCTTAGACGAATTCTCTTCCCTCAAAAAAATGGGAAACAAAATTTCTTCCGAGAATATTGATTGGAATAAAGTTTACAAAAAAATAAATGTAGATTATGATGTTAAAGAAATCGACTGGCTAATACCCGGTGAGGACGCTGCGCATAAAGTTTTACAAAATTTTATTGATAAAAAATTCATTCATTATAATGTAGAAAGAAACGATCCGACTTTAAATGCCCACTCGAACTTATCACCTTATTTTCATTTCGGCCATATCGCGCCCCAGCGAGTTGCGTTAACCGTTCAACATTTAAACGGCAATCCGGAATCTCAAAAAGCATTTCTCGAGGAAATGATTATACGCCGCGAGCTCGCCGACAATTTTTGTTTTTATAATGAAAATTATGATTCATTCGATGGATTTCATAATTGGGCAAAAGAATCATTAAACCAGCACAGAAAAGACAAGCGCGAACGCATTTTTAATACGGTCGATTTTGAGAATGCACAAACACATGATAAATTATGGAACGCGGCACAATTGGAAATAATTTATAAAGGCAAAATGCACGGCTATATGCGAATGTACTGGGCGAAGAAAATTTTAGAATGGAGTAAATCCCCAGAAGACGCAATGAAGATTGCAATTTTCTTAAATGATAAATATTCTATTGATGGACGAGATCCCAACGGGTACACCGGAATTGCCTGGTCTATCGGCGGAGTGCATGACCGCCCGTGGTTTGATAGAAATGTTTACGGTAAAATTAGATACATGAATTACAACGGCTGTGCAAAAAAGTTTGACGTTAGTAACTATGTTACCAAATATTTACGCCGCGAATTGCACGAATAATATCGTGCAATTCACAAGCTTATAGAATTACTTTTTTGCTTTCGCAATTTCTTTTTTAAACTCGTCGTAGGATTTTTTGCCTTCGAGAAAAGATATTTTCTTTCCGGTTTTATCAAAAATAAATGTGGCCGGTAAAGCACCGTTCCAATTTTTATCAAGCGCGTTAATTAATTCTTCATCGCCTTCAAATGCATTAACGTATGAAACAAAATTCATTTTGTTGGATTTTAGAAAAGGGATTATTTTCGATTCCACTTCTTCGGGAAAATCAACGCTGATGCCGATGAATTCAACATCTTTGTTCTCATCAGCAAGTTTGTTTATTGCCGGTATTTCCTCACGGCACGGCGCACACCACGTGGCCCAAAGATTTAAGAACAGTACTTTCCCTTTCCGCTCTTTTATAATTTTTTGAAGTTTTGTTTTATCTATCGCTTCAACTTCAATGTTATTTGATTTTTGATATGTGAATCCAACTGAAACCAGTACGACGAATAAAAAGAAAAATGATTTACGCTGCATTATCCAACCCTTTTAATTGTGCATCCGAAAGCTTTTGTTTTTGTTGTTTCAGCTTTTTTACCTGAAAGAATTTCATCGAGAGCTTTTCTAAGATCCTTCGTTTTCACTTCTTCCTCTTTTCTCGAATCGTCAATTCTGCCATGGTATAAAATTTCAAAATCCTTATTCAAAACATAAACTTCGGGAGTGACAGATGCTTGAAATTTATCGGCAATTATATTGTTGTGGTCTTTAAGAATAAGAAAATCCAGCTTATTTTCGGCGGCGTGGGTTTTCATTTCCTCAACACTTTCCTGCTTATTGGAATTAATACCTATTAAAGTAATTCCTTTGTCTTTATATTCTTTGTGGAGCGCGGCCATCCTTTCATTATAAGCATTTGAAACCGGGCATTGTGTTGCAACAAAAATAATTACTATTGCCTTTGCATCTTTGAAGTCGCTTAGTTTATGTTCCTTACCGTAGCAATCTTTCAAAGTAAAATTTTCAACTTTGGTAGGGTTTGCAAAAACATATGTTAATGCTACTAAAAAAAATACAACAAATTTATTTATATGCTTCATTTGTATCCCTTTCATGGATTTGTATAAATCTGTCGCAAAGATATTGATGAAGTTTTTTATTTGCCAACAAATCTTAATTAAAATATCTTTTGCATAAAATTTTACCCTATTCTCATTTCACTAAAAGTTGCTGAACCTTTTTCATTAAAAATTGTTTTTTAAATAATTACCCAATTGCCGTCATTTATCTGAAAAAAGAAAGAGAGTAAAATGAAAAGACTTACTTTTATTTTGTTGGCTGTTATTTTTTCTTTCACCGGATGCAGCAAATCCAGCGCGCAATTTGAAATTGTTCCGGCATTTCCAAATTTAACTTTTGAACAACCGGTTGATTTTCAATTCCCGGATGATAATTCCAACAGACTTTTTGTTGTTGAACAGCCGGGTAAAATATTTGTTTTTGAAAACAACGCTGATGTTGCTACAAAACAATTGTTTCTTGATTTAACGAATAAAGTTTTATTCGGCGGCGAACAAGGATTACTCGGTCTTGCATTTCATCCCGATTATAAAAATAACGGTTACTTTTTTGTTGATTACACAACCAGTAATCCGCGACGAACTGTTATTTCGCGTTTTAAAGTTAGTGATGACAATCCCAACACGGCAGATAAAAACAGCGAGGTTGTTTTGATTGAAGTTGCTCAGCCGTATTCAAATCATAACGGCGGACAAATTGCATTTGGGCCTGACGGATATTTATATATATCTCTCGGCGACGGCGGTTCGGCAGGCGACCCACAAGATAATGCGCAAAACTTAAAATCACATCTCGGCAAAATTTTAAGAATTGATGTTAATCAAACAAGCGGGGAGTCGAATTATTCGATACCGGATGATAATCCTTTTAAAAACAATACAAATGGTTTGAAGGAAGAAATTTATGCGTGGGGTTTGCGAAATGTTTGGAGATTTAGTTTTGATAATTCAACTAAAAAACTTTGGGCGGCCGATGTAGGACAAAACGCATGGGAAGAAATTCATATAATTGAAAAAGGAAAAAACTACGGCTGGCGTATACTAGAAGGTTTTCATTGTTTCAATCCTTCCAGTAATTGCGATACGACAAATTTAACAATGCCTATTTGGGAATACCCGCACAACCAAGACGGAGGTTATTCGATTACCGGCGGATACGTTTATAAAGGGAAAAACGCTTTGGAGATTTACAACAAATATGTTTACGGTGATTTTGTAACAGGAAATATTTGGGCTTTGGAATACGACGGCAAAAATGTTAAGAACAATTTGTTATTCAAAACTAATCACAGCATAGCAACGTTTGGCATTGATCAAAACAACGAATTGTATTTCACAAATTATGCGACCGGTAAAATTTATAAATTCAAAGGCACGATTAATACCGATGTAGGAAGTTTATCAATCCCAAAAGATTTTGAATTAGAACAGAATTTCCCGAATCCGTTTAACCCAACCACAACAATCCGGTATTCAATTCCAAACACTGAGGCGCGAATCAGCACGTCTCCTCAGAAAGTAATTTTGAAAATTTTTGATTTACTGGGAAGAGAATTAAAAACTCTAATTAATGATTATAAAGAACCGGGCACTTATAATTATCAATTAACCGCCAACGCCATTCAACTAACAAGCGGGATATATTTTTATACATTAAATTCCGGTGCGTTCTTGGAGACAAAAAAAATGATGTATCTCAAATAGTTGCCAGCTTATACCAATACTCTCGTTTTTATAGTTTCCGGAATGGCTTTCAAATCTTTCATAATATCTTTTGTATAAGATTTACTATCGATATCCAAAATAACATAGCCGATGTATGGATCGGTCTGTAAATACTGGGCAGCTATGTTCAGCTTACGTGAAGTAAATGTTTTTGTAATCTTGTTCAGAACGCCGGGCTGGTTTTTATGAATGTGCAGATATCTTTGCTTATCAACATTTGGCGGAAGCGATACTTGAACAAAATTAGTTGCACCTATCGTTGAACCGTTATCGCAATATTTTACAAGTTTTTGAGACACCTCAAGCGCAATATTAGCTTGCGCTTCGAGCGTACTGCCGCCGATATGCGGGGTTAAAATAACGCTTTCATACTTTTGCAATATATTATTAAACGGTTCTTTGTTAGATGTCGGTTCTTCGGGGTAAACATCAATCGCCGCGCCGTAAAGATGTTTTTCGTCAAGCACTTTTGCAAGATCTTCAAGATTAACAACAGTTCCCCTCGAAGAATTTATTAAGTATGATCCGCTTTTCATCTTCTTCAATTGCTCGTAGCGAATCATATTTTTCGTCTGCTCTGTTTCGGGTACATGTAGAGTAACAATATCGGAGACTTCTAAAAGTTCATCGAGGGATTCGCACGCTTTGGCATTTCCAAGATTTAACTTTTTCAAAATGTCGTAGTAGTAAACATTCATTCCCAAACTTTCGGCAAGAATTGAAACTTGTGAGCCGATATGTCCGTATCCGATTATTCCTATATTTTTTCCGCGAACCTCGAATGAGTTGGATGCTTCTTTCAACCATTTGCCTTGATGAGCATAATAATTTTTCTCAGGTATTTTGCGAATAAGGAAAATGGCTTCGGCGATAACAAGTTCAGCGACAGAACGAGTGTTCGAAAACGGTGCATTAAAAACCGGGATACCTTTTAACTTTGCAGCATGCAGATCAACTTGATTTGTACCGATACTGTAACAGCCGATTGCAATTAATTTGTTTGCATGTTTTAAAACATCCGAAGTTAAATTTGTTCTTGATCTAATACCTATAATGTGAACATCTTTAATTTTTTCTTTTAACTCATCATCTTCGTATGAGCTTTTTATGTATTCAACATTCGAATATTCATTACACTTAAAATAATTCAACGAATTTTCATGAAGTCCTTCGAGAAGCATTACTTTAATCTTTTCTTTAGAAAGCGAGTATTTCTTCTTTAGTTTGTCCATTTATTTTTCTTCGGAAATGTTTGCAATATCTACCCGTAATTATTATCCAGCAAAACTATTTTATGGCCGGGAAAAAACCAAATATTTGGTAAGCAAGATAAAGAAATGATATTAATTTTTTAACTGCCTTAGCAAAATTTCCTTAATAATATTTTCGGCGTGATATCTTGAATTTTCAATAAACCATTTACCAGTTTCCATTCCACCGCAGACGACACCAGCCATAAAGATTCCTTCGGTATTGGATTCAAAAGTTTCTTCATTGTAGACCGGTATCATTGAATCATCAGATATAAAATTAATTCCGCATCTTTTTAAGAAATCGAAATCAGGGTGATAGCCCGTCATTGCTAAAACAAAATCATTCTGAATTCTGTATTTGAAATCCTTCCTACTAATCACAACTTCCTTTTCTGTTATTTCAACGACTTCTGAATTGAAATATGCTTTTATTGTTCCCTCATTAATTCTATTTTCTATATCCGGACGCACCCAGTACTTTACTCCGTCATCAAGTTTGCCTTTACGCAAAATCATAGTAACATCTGCGCCGCGCCGATAGGTTTCTAACGCAACATCAACCGCCGAATTCCCCCCGCCGATTACAACTATTTTCTGACCCGCATACGGATGAGAATCTTCGTAGTAATGTCTTACCTTTGGTAAATCTTCGCCGGGAATACTCATCATGTTGGGATTGTCATAAAATCCTATAGCAATTATTACGTTTCGAGCCGAATATGTTTCTTTAATTGTATTTATTGTAAAACTATTGTCTCCTTTTATTACTGAAATTACTTTTTCATAATTCTTCACATTTAAATTCCATGACGATTTTACACGTCTATAATATTCAAGTGCTTCTGTTCGTGTCGGTTTTACCCCATGCGAAATAAAAGGGACATTTCCTATTTCCAGCCGCTCCGATGTTGAAAAGAAAACCATATTCATAGGATAGTTATAAATTGAATTTACAAGGCATCCTTTTTCTAAAATTAAATGTGAAAGATTAGCTTTCTTTGCTTCTATTCCGCAAGCCAAACCGATTGGGCCTGCACCGATTATAACTACATCCGTCATGGTTTATCCCAAGTATTATTAGTACATATAACTTGCAACCGGGTTGTGTAGTTCAATTTGCTAACTATTTAAGAACTATATTTCATAAATTTCGATAAACAAATGGTGTCAAATGGAAATCTATAAATATTCTTTTTTTGCAAAAGTTATCTACCGATTTGGAAATATTATCGCAACCATTTTGCTTTCAATACATTTCTTTTTTTCGTTAATAGTAATGTTCAAGGTTTGGTATTATGTTTTCCCGGCATTGATAAATTTTTTAGTGATCTACGTAATAAACAGATATTACTTAAAAACGTATAAAACTTTTCCATTCATAATTGAAGCAGATAATGAAAAGATAATATGTAAAGATTTTTTTCCCGATAACAAAGAAGTTGTAATTAAATACGATGATATTAGTGAGTTGCGCGGCGGACTTTTCAGCGGTTACCCGACACGCCCAATTTATATTCATGACGGCAAACAGAATATTACTATAGGATTTTATTCGCATGTCGGGAATTTTCAGAAATTTCTGACCAAAATTCTGCAGAATATCCCACAAAGCAAGTACAACGAAACGATGGAGAATTTGAAAAATGGTAGAAAATAAAAAGCCCACCATAAAGATGGGCATTTTAATTATGCTTTATAAACGAGGATTGCATCCTTTGCGGCTTTGGCAACTCTGAATTTAACAACTTTTTTCGCAGGTATTGTAATTGTTTCGCCTGTTTTCGGATTTCTGCCTTGTCTTGCTTTTCTGTCAACCAAAACTAATTTGCCAAGACCTGGAATAACAAAAGATTTTTTTGCTTCTTTGTAAGAAAGTTTAACTAGTTCGTTAATAAATTCTCCAGCAGCTTTTTTTGTAATGCCGGATTTTTTTGCCATGTGGTCTAATATTTGGCTTTTGGTCATTGCCATGGTGTAACCCCTTTATTTGTTGTGTGTGATTTCATTCGAAATTTAGCATTTTTTTATTTGAAAACAAACAGTTTTTGTCTCTTTTATATACTTTATGATTTATAACAACATGGTTTTGACAGGCATTATTATTACTCGAAAATGATGTGTCTAAAACTATCTCTTTGATGAAAAACTAATTAAATATATTTTTAGAAAAAAAATTTAACTCCTATTATGAAAAACATTTTTCTTATTACTTTAATCTTTATGTCTGTCACAAATATTTATGCCGAATGGGAAATTGAGAAACTTATCTCCGTACAGGCAATTGAAGACTCACTCAAAATCAATTTCGAAAGTAAAACTGATACCGCAAACAATTCTGCGGCAGATTCACTTAAGAAAATGCCGGCAAAAAAGATTATCCCCATCAACGAACAAGGAATAGTAGATTCAACTTTTCAGAATAACACTCTTTACAAAAAATATCTCAACAAAACAGATTACAGGTACACGGGCAATTTTATTTCGCAAACCCACTTTGGTTTCTTAAGAGATTTTGGGAATGTTGGACAACCCGCCGAAGTTTTGATCTACGGACAAGGTTTTAACGGTTCAACTTATCTTTCAGATGGAATTAATAATACTAACAGACTAACAAACTCTTACGATCTAAATTTGTTCCAATTCGAAAGTATTGATAGAATAGAAATTATTCCGCTCGTACGGGGATTTTTGTACGGCAGCAATAATAATCCGGCAGCTATCAATTTTATTTCAAGTGAATTTAAAGGGAATATACCTTACACACGAATCAAATTTTATCAAGGCATTTATGACGAAGGATTTTTTGACGGCATTTTCAATTCGACTATCAGCAGTAAAATTAGCTTGGCTGCTGAAATTACAAATCAAAGCGCAGGACAGCGCTATGATAATAGCGGGCAAAGTGCTTGGCTGGCCTCTGCACGATTGAGATATATTCTTTCAGATAAAATTAATTTAATTGCCGGTTACCGTTATGCAAAGACCAACACTCCGCTAAATGGCGGTGTTAATCTGGATTCTATTATTAGTTCTAATTCAACCGAAAATGTTGAAGACATACTTTACAATAATATTCAAGCACCGGTTAACTATACAAACAGATATCAAAAGGTTTCATCACATAATTTTTACATGAAAACTTTAGCCGATATTATCCCACAATCACCGACTTCATTAACATTTTACTACCAGGATGTTTTGAATGAATTTAGGCAGAATGATTCTACATCCAAATCAAATTTGCAAAGTAATGTTGCATCTATAATGAACAACAATAGTTACAAAACAACCGGGATAAATCTCGATCAGATTGTGAAATTGAATTTTATTTCGTTAAGGACAATTGCCGGTTATGAACATAATACTTTTGGTGCTCCCCATATGCTAAAAGATTTTGATAATAATTCTGCATGGCTGTCTGCACAAGTAAACTTTTCTTTATTTGAGAACAAAATTACTTCTTCCCTTTTTGCAAAGTATTTGAAATACGGCAGTAATAATTTGAATGGCTGCGGGGCCGATTTTTCATTGAATATAATAAATGGACTTAATGTTTATGCAGGCTACTCAGAATATGAACGCCCTTACAGTAACTTTTGGCAATTTTCAACAGCAGATGATTTTACTTCAAAAAGTTTTGAAACGGCTGTTTCTTTCAACAATGAAGTAATTAATTTCCGAACCGGATATTTCACTTCGACTAATTACAATGCCGCAATACCTGTTCTGATTTTAAATACTGATGGAAATAAAACAAAAAATGAGAGTGCCTTCTTTATAGGAAACGATAACATAACGGCATCCGGAGTTAATATTAAATTGGATATTAAATTCTGGAAACTGTTACTCACTACAAATTCAAGTTACTATTTTTCGAAAACGGATCGAGATAAAATCGGCTTACCTGAATTTACAATGCAAGGTGGAATTTACTATATCGATACTCTCTTTAACTCCAATCTAAAGTTAAAAGCCGGAATTAATTATTCATCAATTGGAAATAGGAACAATTTGTATTATGATTTCGAAAAAAGCATTTCGACAACTCATGCGGGAATGATCAATGCTGCTTCCGGTTTAATTCAATATTTACCGCATGAAAATATTACTTCCGACTTTCAAATTGATTTTTTTGTTGCCGGACAAATTCAAGATAACGCTACCATATATTTTACTTTTGAGAATATCTTGAATAACAGGTATTACTTAATTCCATACTACCCGATGTACGAACGCGGAATACGTTTTGGTGTGGCTTGGGAATTTTTTAATTAATGAGATAGTTCCGAAAGTATTACCGCCGAAGCGCTCGCAACGTTTAATGATTCCGCTCCGCCTCTTTTGGGAATCGTAATTTGAAGATCAGACATTTTTAATAATTCATTTGAAGGACCGTTAGCTTCGTTGCAAAAGACAATTATGCTTTTCTCGGGTGTAGAAAATTCGTAAATATTTTCTCCATTCAAATCCGAACATAAAATTTTGTAGCCGTTGTTTTTATATGATTGAATGGAATTATTAAAGTCATCCTCTTCTATTATATCAAGATGAAAAACAGAACCCGCCGAGGAACGAATTACTTTGGGATTATAAATTTCAGCACAATTATCACTTAATATAATTTTTACAAAACCGAACCAATCGCAGTTGCGCAAAATTGTACCTAGATTTCCCGGGTCGGAAATATTTTCGAGTGCAACAATTCTATTAACATTCTTATTACTTTTATGTTGTACAAATTTTCTGAAAACCCCGATGATCCCCTGCGGAGTTTTTGTGTCTGCAAGTTTTTCAAAGTCTTTTTGTTTTGCAACCTCAATTCTTTCAACTCTTTGCGAAAGCTGCTTTACTATATCTTCATGGCTTTCTGAGAATAAATTTGAAGCGATCAAGCACTCACATTTAAGACCGGAATCGAGAGCATCTTGAATTAATTTATGCCCTTCTACTAGAAATTTATTTTCCTCTATTCTATATTTTTTTTGGAGAAGTGATGAATAATATTTCAATTCAGCATGGGTTAGCATTTTTTATTCAATTTTTTAATTAAATATAGAGAATTTGCCAATCGATATAAAATTTTGTCTTCTTCGATATTTGGTTGCAATAAACCATAAAAAATTTGTAGATTTGTCCCGCAAAAAATAAGTGCTGGCGTAGCTCAGCTGGTAGAGCAGCTGACTTGTAATCAGCAGGTCGCGGGTTCGAGTCCCATCGCCAGCTCTCATAAAGCCCCGAAATCGAAAGATTTCGGGGCTTTTTTGTTTCTACAAGTTTGAAGTGTCACTGTGATTATAGCCATTAAAGTAGGGAGTGAGTAGGGACTTTAATTTACTCCATCTTTCCGAACAATATAAATAAGAACGTTTATTAATAATTAACTAGTACTTTCGACTGTTGAAAATATAATTAACTGAATGATAAAAGGAAACAATCGGAAGCTTAACTTATTATGCAGTTTCCGATTGTGCTATTACTTCTGTCTGTGAAATATCAAACACGGTAGCAGTAAAGAAGTGAACATCTTCATCATCTGGAATAATTTCGGAATTTTCTTGTTTGGTTTTTAAAGGGACAAAGATCAAAAAACCGTGTTCACCCTTTCGAACAATTCTACCGGCTTTCTTCCATTGTTGAAACCCGCCAACTATAGTAAAGTTTATTTCACTTTGAGCAACTAAAAAACATTGGTTGTAAGGTGTGAGCAAATGACCTTCCACTGTAACGATGCCGAACTTATCAGCGATTGCTTGGCGTTGTTCTTCCGATAATTCGGACAGAGATTTACGGATTTTAATTATCCGTTCTTTCTTCTCAAGCTTTTTGCAAAGCTTTTCTTCTGTTGATAGCATGACTTACCTCTTAAAAAAATAGCTTAATGAATTAATGAATGATGCAAGAAAGTTTTTAGCACATACAAGTGACTGAAACGGAAATGAATAGAAAGCACCTTTTGTACAGAAGACATTAATCATAAATTTTTCTTTTACCTGAACTAAACGCACTAAGAAACCATGATGCCTCTTTGAATAATGAACGATTCTATTTTTCATAACACACCTATTGAGTTGTAGAAAAAACATATTTTGCCCGCTTAGATGATCTTTTGCAAAAAGATGGTTGGTTTTACTGATGGTGTAAGTAAACATGATGATTCAAGGCAAGGGCGAATCCCGCTTAACTATAAAAACATATTATTGATTAGCGGGAGAGTTTATATACCCTTGCCCTGACCGGTTGATAAGATTAGAATAACACTAAGCTTGTTAATCGGCGGGCAAAATGATATAAGGTTGCAACAAAGAAAAAGAATTAAAGTGAGGGCGGAATTTTTGGTTGATAAAAATTGTGCCCGAACGTTTTAAGGATGCTGTTGAGGATAAGCAATTTATGAGTCCCGCCAAAAGCGGGACGAATAATTTGCGCCGAATGCAGATAACGAACAAGTTTAAGTGAACGACCGGGTTGATTTAGAAGATTGTAAGTGAACGCAAATTTGTGAGTTATGAATTTAATAAGGACTGCTTTCGCAGTCCTTGAATAATTAGTTAAGTTTGGAATAAGTTGAAGAGTTTTGCACAATCTTTCCGTCGGCAGTTTTGGATATTACACACAGATACAAAATACTATGCTGGTATTTTGCTGCAGTCAGTGTTTGGAGTACATTATAATCGATATCCAAATTATATATCTGTGTGAAATCAAAACTTTCAATTGCTTTGGATAGAGAAATAATCTTGAAAGGTTCGTCTGCCGAGTTAACAGGATCGTAATAACAAACAATAGCATTGGCGGAAAGATTGACTTCTTCCGGTCCGAAAACAGAAGCCGTGTTAAGCGCCGGAAGTGAAGCAGTAATTTGATTTGCTTCTACTGCAGCAATGGTAATCTGTAAAGGAAAACCTTCCGGAGCGATGATGTTCTGTTCCGTTGGTCTTTCAACCGAGGAATATCCGAAGTTGCTTTGGAAGATTTCATTAAATACGGAATTGGATACATTTTTTACTTTCTTCCAAAGAGCAGTGAGAGAAGTAAGAACAAGAATAGCACTTGCGAATTTTGCAGTAACAGAAAATCTCTTACGTACTTCCAAGACAGCCGGTTCTTGGCTAGAGTTGTAACTGGACGGACGTGCGGCCAGGATTGTACGTCCTTCAACTGTCCGGGCCGAAAGGTTGCCGAGTTTGCCGGAAAGATTACCGATTACATTTCCATTTAAGATAGCCATAATGATGCCTCCCATTTTATTTTTATTTGAGGGATGCAAGGTTTGCATTCCCTACAATTACACGCGCAAGGATATGCTTAATAAAAAAGTATATCACTGTAATAAAGAGAAAGTGACATAAAGTATTTAAATACTTTTATCAAAATGATAATGGCTTGTCACCGGCTTGTTACAGGCTTGGTAGGGGCTGGGAAGAATGCTTGGGGAAGAGTGCAAAGAGCGTGGAGCTGAGGGCATGGCGCAAAGAGCATAGGGTTAGGGATTGGAGATTGATTTTAGGTTGCGCTTACGAAACAGGATTGTATTTATTGAATCGAATGAACGGTTATATTTTTCCGAAAGTATGAGGAAGGATTCAATTTGGTTATAAGTTTTTCTTAGTTCACAATATTCTGATTTTATCTTAAGGTTACGAAGAGCCAACTCATCGATTAAACCCAAATCTTTATATGCTTTGAATTTCGAGTCGGATTGAATTTGTGATATTTCATGTTTTGTAATCATTGAATCTTGAAATCAACCGCAAGTAAAAATATTTGAGTTAGCAAATTGATGCAATGCGCGATGTTTATGATTTGTTTTCTTTTGTTTTACCCCCTCTGTCCTTTGGACATCTCCCCCTTGAAAAAAGGTGGAGAAGTTTTTAAAAGTGTTGCGAAGTGGAGTGTGTGTGGCAAAGCCGCGACATAAAACGAGCGACAGAATTACATGTAAGCGAACGAAGGTGTGTGGGAATCCACGACCGGAGTGAGCGATGATGAGGCGAGTGCCGTAGGCACATTTAAACTGTGCGGGGTTTGCATAATGCAACATTATGTTGGGTCGATAGAATTACAAATACAATGTTGGGATTACACAAAGCCCATACATAATGTTCGTTATGTAATACCCGCTGTCACATGCACTGTTTAGCCATCCCGCCGAAGGTGGAAACAATTCGTTGCCTACCAATAAATACTTTTCTGATGTAAGGTGAAATACAGTGAAAAAAGAGTGTTGAGTTATGATTTTTCGACAAAGCTCAAAGCAAGTTGTTGAGTGTAGAATTTATTTATCACAGCATTTTCTGTTTAACGTTACGCAAATTTATTTTTATAACGACAATTTTTTGAGATCAATCCTAGAAAATACAATGAGTGAGAATGTTTACATATGGATTATAGGTGGGCTTTTAGGGTTGGTCAATATGTTATTCTGGTCCAGAATAAAGAGGATTGAAAAAGATGTTGATGAAACAAAAAAGAAATCATTTTCGATTGAGAAAAATTATTTATCAAGGTTTGAAGATCTTCATAATAAATTGAGTGAAGTTGAGAAGAATATTATCAAGGAAATTTATTCGATTAAACTCGCCTCGCTTGATGCAAGTCGAAGCGGGCTTTCGGCAATGAACAATAAGTAACCTCACCCCGTCAAAGCCGGGCAAGCCTAAATTGCTCTCCTTAAAATAAGGAGAGGGTAATTATTTTAAATAGATTCCGGCTAAAAACATGCCGGAATGACAATTGAATGAGGAGGAAATATGGGAGTGTTAGATTTTTTAAGCGGTGTAGTAAGACCAATTGCTGATTTGATTGATAATCTTTCTACTTCTGATGAAGAGCGCGGAAAACTTCAAATCGAATTGACGAAAATAGAGAATAAGTTTCTTGGTAAAGCTTTGGAATATGAATCAAAGTTATTGAATTCTCAATCCCGTGTTGTTGAAGCAGAAGCAAAAGGACAAAGCTGGCTGCAAAGGAATTGGAGACCAATTACTATGCTTACTTTTCTTATTCTTGTTGTGTGCGATAGTTTTGGAATTCTTGCATTTAGATTGAGTAATGAAGCATGGACTTTATTGCAGATTGGTTTGGGTGGATATGTCGTTGGAAGAACTGGAGAGAAAATAGTTGAGAAGATTAGGAAATAAATATTTTGTGAATAAGTTTTCAATAACTAGAAATGATTTCTCCAAAGAAACCTACCTATCGGTAGGCAGGTTGGAGACCAATTACTATGCTTACTTTTCTTATTCTTGTTGTGTGCGATAGTTTTGGAATTCTTGCATTTAGATTGAGTAATGAAGCGTGGGTTTTATTACAGATTGGTTTAGGTGGATATGTTGTTGGAAGAACAGGTGAGAAAATTGTTGAAAAAATAAAAAGTTAGATAGAATTATTCAATTAATTCTTTGAATAAGTGTTGAAAAGTTTGACCGTCCAAATCTCTATAATAACTTAAAAGACCAGAACGAGCTAGCTCGGTAGATATTGCCGATTGCTGGAAAACCAACTCAATAGTTTTATCACCACAATAATTAGCTTCTTTTATTCTATTTGAGAATGATTTTAAATCTTCTAAATCGATTAGTCTTAGAAATAAATATTCGAGGCAGACAATTTTATACTTTAATTCTTCACCAATTTCTTTTATAGCAGAATTTGAATACAATTCTTTTATAGACAATTTATCACCAGTCAAAATTAAAAAGTCTTTTGTAGGCGGGCGAATTGAATATAAAACTTGCTCACCAGAATCAATATTAGGAATGTTAGACAATTTTAAGAATACCTCTTGATCAAGATATTCATCTGGAATAATCGAAAAACTATTTACAGCATCCAAAACTTTGGCTATCATTTCTCTAGAATATTTCTGTTCTAATTTTTTATTTCGAGAAATGTAATACTTTGCTGTAGATAAGATAAAAATAGATGAATTATTTACATTAAATATTTTATTAAGGTGTTGTAGAAGATCTGCAGACCCAAGTTTAAGAAGGATATCGTTGTCGATAAAAAGCTGCACTTAGTCCTCAGAAAGAGAAGTTAGCTTAGTAAAATATTCATAGTTCTCTTCAGAAAGTTTCTCAAGGTCAAGTTTAGCTTTCATTTGCATCTGTACCATTTTTACCGCATTGGCTTTAGGAGAAAGAATATTAAGAGCTTGTTCTGCTATGGCATAATTTTTAGTTAAATAGGCATAGTTGAGAGCAATGACACCAGGATCGATGCTAAGAAGTTTAGCTAGCGGACGGATATGATTTACCAATCCATAAGGTGAATTAAAAATATTATTCGAAGAAAAATATGATGGCGATTTAGTGCCATTTAGTAATTCTGCAGCAAATTCGTTAGCTGTTTTTTCTTCGGAATCTACTTCAGTTTCTAAGTTCATATCATAAATTATTTGGTCTGTGTTAGAAAGATGACCATTAACTATATGACCAAGCTCATGAGCAAGGATAAAAAGAAGCCAAGCATCATGTCGTCTATTCTTTGAAAGAATAATAATAGGTCTACCATTTAGATTGACAGCCATTCCATCCATTTTATTTACTTCTTTAGGAAACACCGGGACATGCAAAACGGGAATTCCAGATGACCATAAATATTCTAATGTATTATTAAGATCGATTTTACCATAACGCTCGATTATTGAGTTTCTAATTTCTAATGCATTTTTAGGAAGGTACATTAATGGAGTTGAGTAGAGCTGATCGATTGTTTCAGAAATTTTAACAGCCAGGGAGTTTGGCCAAATATCTGTTGTATTTATAGTAACATTGCGAGAGGATTTAAATTTGATATTTGCCGGGCGTTTGAGTGCAACCGAATTTGTAGTATTAATTAATTCAGAGACATCAATCCCTAAATTCTTTGAAATAAGACTTGCAGTTTGAAAGTAACCGATCTTAGAATTTGCAATTTCATCTTTCCACCAGACCGGCAGAATAATGTCTTGAATAAATTTTTTATCAATACCGTAATTTTGAAGAGACTGGTAAATGTTTTTAATATTGAATTCTGTGGGCATACCTTTAAAATTTCTAAAATTATTTTTTGAATGCTAAAATATAACTATTGTGCTCGTCTAATTGAAGTGATATATTTATAACAAAAGAAATAAAAACTATATGCAAGATTTGGATATCAGAAAAGTTTTACATTCCCATCTAAAGAAAGAGAACAAATCAATAAAAGATACCATAATTATTGATGAACTAGATTTATGTTCCGGATTATCAAGAGTTGATGTAGCCGTAATTAATGGTGTTATACATGGATATGAAATAAAGAGTGAAGTGGATACGCTTAAACGACTACCACTTCAGATGAATTACTATAATAAGTCTTTGGAAAAAATTTCAATAGCTACTAATCATTTACATCTGATGGAAATAAGAAAGGTTGTACCTAGATGGTGGGGACTGATTTTAATTGATAACGATAAAAAGAGAACGCTGACTGAAATTCGTAAAGCTAAAAAGAATCCAAGTGTTGAAGGAAAAAGTCTATTACAATTACTATGGAAAGATGAATTGTTTTTTATTACACAAAAATATAATGTAGACGTAACTAAAAGTTCTAATAAAAAAAAGCTACAAGAAACTATAGCGGAAAAATTAGAGTTGAATGAAATTTCTCAAGAAGTACGATCTATTTTAAAATCACGCCAGAATTGGAGAAGTTGATTTACTACAACAGTCAAATGATGGATAGTTCCAACCCAGCGCCAAGTTGTTAAGTTCCCAGTTTTTTCTTTTTCTGTTCCACATTTGTAAATAAATTTATCGCCTTCACAATGATTCTTATCGTAATACTCCTCACTATTGATTAGACTTTCGGAAATAGAAAAAAATTGTTTGAAACCATGTTGACGAGTTCCCTTTCCTCTATAAATAATATAATCATATTCATACGTATATCTTATACTGGCACTAGCATTAGGCGGTATTACCTTATCGGATCCAGATGTTTGGGATTCGTCCTCATCTAATTCAGACATTTGTGGATGCGATATTGCATAATCGGAATAAGCTGGAATCCTTTCGATATCCGATGAGACACAAATTTTTTGCCAAGCAAGCCAATGCTTACGGGGAATGATATGAACTTGATCTGCTTTTAATTTTATAAGATTTATAGGGAAGTTACCACCGGAGAGAATAAAGCTGCGGTATTTTGAAAGATATTTTATTTCAGAAATTTTTTGTGTAGACCATTCTATAATTTCTTCAACTGATAAATCTTCTACCGATTCCAAATCCAATAGTAAGTCGACAGAAGATTGATCAATTTCTAGGAAATTAAGAATGTTATCTAACTCGAGATTAATATCTTGTGTTTCCGATCTGAATATTCTAATGCAAACACCTTTTTGGTCTTCAATGAGAATGTTTTTAATAATATCATTATAATCTGAGTTAGTGGTATTACTGATTACAGGAATGATATTAAAATTGGTTTTATGTAATTGATCAAAAATATACTGCATAAAATGCTGCCCGGAAAATATTAATTCACCTTCTTGCACCATATAGCCGTCAATATACAATAGCCTATCAGTATCCCATTTATTTAAATAACCTATTGTTGCTGTTATGTGATCTTCAAAACTTTTAGTGGGGTTATCTACTATATCAATAATTGGAACTATTTGATCTTTTTCAGCTACAGATAGTTTCGATAATGCTTTAAACTCGCCATCCTTGCATTTGAGAATCGGGGCATATTGCTTTTGAGATATCATTTTATTTATCTCTCTTTAAACCTACTAGTGTTATAATTTAACTTATTCTCCAAAACATAATTTAATGCTTTCCAGTCTTTTCCGTTCAACATTTTGAAGCGGCATTTGCCATTACTGACAGTATGATAAAAATCTCCGATTTGTCTTTTCTCTTTTGAATCCGGAGTATCATAAAGGTGTTCGCCTTTATATTCTATCAGAACAATTGTTCCATCTTTCAATTTAACAATAAAATCAGGATAGAATTTATCTGTTGGTGTTTGCAGCCAGAATGAATGAAATTCTTGGCGCTCTATATTTCTAATCCAGAATTCCACATTTGGATTAATATCAATGTTCATAGCGCATTCGGCTTCTTCATTATTCATTTCACCAATGCGGGGATAAAAATGATGTGAGAATCTAAAAGAACCGGTGTAATCATTATTTGGGAAATAGGAATCGGAGAATTCAAAATCTTGACCAACTGAAAATCTACTTAACTTTTCTTTGACAATTCCAGGCTGTGAGAACAGATAAGTCTGGAATCCATGCTTTTTACCTTCAGCAAAATGGAATTTAATTTTTGTGCGGAATGCATCTCTTAATCTGAAGCGAATGAAAACAAGTTGTTCGATTGAAAGATTACGTGAGGTTATTAAGTTTTCCAAACAGTTAGTTATAAAAACAATAATCTGTGAATAAGAAATGGATTGATGCCTACATTCTTTGACAAGCCATTGAATTAAGCCGTCTTTATCCATAGTGCTGGAAACGATTATACTGGTAAGCTCTTCTTGAATGGTTTGAGCGTCGTAACTATAAACATTTCCTTGAGAATCTACATCTATCAAACCTTTTTGTCCGGCATCAACTTTAATTGGTAATTCAGCATTAGAAATATTGGAATCGCATTTAGCAAGGTTCCAATCAGGAAGTAGCAAAACTTCATCATCAAAGGGTCTCCATTCTCCATCAAAATCAATTAGAAGCTGAGGGACGCTAAACATTTTACCTTGTTTGTATGGAGATTGAACAGAGTGGGAATATGATTTGAGTTCTTGATAAGTATTTTCTATTACTTCTTTATCACTTTCAGATTTAGCAATTGATTTGATTTCTTCCTTTTCCGATTCGGTTATTGTTTCTTTAATTATGATTGTCTTTTCATCCTTATCGAAAACAATTTTATTTTTTAATTCGGAAGAAAGTTTTGTTTCATCGAATGCGGAAGTTAACGGAATCTTTGCATTGCCAAACAAAGGAGCTAAGCTTAATTGTTTTTGGCTAATCTCTATCAATTCGGAAGCTTCAACCGAGGTAAAACCAGATTCTACGAGAGAATCTTTTAGATTTTTTGCAGTGTTATAAAAACTATCTGAAGAAACAAAAGCATAAGCACGATTAAGTTCTTCTCTGTCTTTGCGCTGGACCTTTGGCATTCTTAAAACACGACCTAGTAATTGCTCAACATCTTTACTAGAATTTACTTTTGCGACTGAACAAAAAATGTAAGCAAATGGACAATCCCAACCTTCTTTAAGTGCTTGTTTAGTAATTATGAAACGAATCGGTTCTGATTCGGAAAGAAGATCCTTGTTTTCAATTCCTCTTTCTGTGCCGGTTGCAACTGCAATTTGTTCCGCCGGAATTTGTATTGTGTTAAGAAGAAACTTCTTGACTTCATCTACATTAATTGTGCTTTCAGCTTGTCTATCCGGCTGGGCTTGAATTAAAACAATTGGGCGAATGTATTCACCCGAATTCTTTTCTTCTTCTTTTGTAATCAGTTCTAATTCTTGCTGTTTCTTAACTGCGTCTGAAATTGTTGTCTGCCAATCTTCCGTTGTTAGAAGTTCGATAGGCATTTTTATCATATCTTCATTTTTTAATTCAGCAGCAGAAACAGAATAAAGAACATTACTTCGATCACTTCCTTTTGTTTTTGGTGTTGCTGTAAATTCAACTATGCAAGAGGGATTTAATCTTTTGAGAACTTCGAATGTTAATTCAGTTCTTGCGTTATGCGCTTCATCGATAATAAATATTGGATGGTTCAGATAAACAACATTTGCCAAAGATGGAATAACAAGATTGGACTCTTTGAATTTTTCGAGTTTCTCTTTTTGTTCCGACTTAAGGTTTTCGAAGTGAGAAGATAGGCTTCCATTTTCTTCATAGACTTTTCTACCTTCGGTTTTATCTACACGCCATGAAGCAAAAGTAGAAATGATAACAGTTGTGTTTGATTGAAGTGAACCTTTAGAAATGCTGCGGGCATCTTCCACTTTAAGAATTTCAACATTGCCGTTAAAGGATTTGTCTAGAACTTCACGATAAGGATGGTTAGGATCACCTAAACAGTTATAAGTCTGCTCTAAAATTGCATTGCTTGGCACTAACCAAATTACAAGAGAAAAATCTCTTGCCAATAATTCTTTGCAGGCGATAGGGATAGAATGAGAGGCCAAAATTGTTTTTCCACCACCGGTTGGTAAACGCAAGCACACGTAAGGAATATTTGCAAAACCAGCATCATTATAAATACCTTCTTGCTTAAATTCTTCAAGAGTGGTTTCAGCATAGGCGCGTTTAACATCTTTGTAAATAGCACAACGATGCAAATAATTTGATAAAACATCGAGAGTTTTTTGTTGGTAAATCTTTAACATCTATCAGCTCGTTTTTATTTCGTAAGGAATTTGTTTGAAGACAATATTTTCTTTTTTAAGGCGTGCTGCGCTTAACCTATTGCTTTCACCAAAAATAATTTTAGGACCGTTATGCTTTGGAAGTGATTCTAGAATTCTGCTTGTAAGAACATTTCCTCCGTTTACAGTTTTATCTCCAAATATTCCGTTGAACAGCAAATAATATGCAGCGCCTTTATAAGTGCCAATTAGCGGAGTGTTAAGTTTTGCTTTTTCTGAGAGAGGAACACCGTTTTCTGAAAAGAAAACATGACGGGCAAGTTCTTTGAATTTTACACCTTGCCTTACATTACCGAATTTATCAAAGAGTGGTTCACCAAGATTGCAATATCGGAAGCCGCCGCCAACACCTTTTACTTGCGCTGTTGTATCGTTTTGTTTTTGGGCAGAATAACCATTAATTACTCTTTTGATTCTTTCTGCTGTCACTTCTTTTGCAATATTTTCTTCCAGCTCAATAAGAATAAAGTTACGATTCCCTCCATCTTCATTATTTAATTCAACGATAGCTTGACCAGTTGTCCCGCTACCAGAAAAAGAATCAAGTATAGTATCATTTGCATGTGTGCTTAATTTAATGATTTGTTTTAAGAGTCGAACCGGTTTAGGAGAATCGAAAACATTGCCTTCAATCATCTCATTTAATTCTTTCTTGCCATCTTGATTATGACCAACTTCATCATACTTCCATATAGTTTGGGGGACAAGACCTTGCTTTACTTCTGCTAAATATCTTTTTAGTTGAGGTTTCCCAAGACCATCTTTCCCGAAATATATTTTATTCTCAGATAGTAATTGTTCTGCTTTGTTTTTAGTAATTCTATAGCATGAACCTTTGGGAGGATAGTATTCTATGCCGCTATTTGGATTAATTATTCCGAAGACGCCAGATTCTGTAAATGTCTTCACTAAGATATTATCTGGTCTCCAAGGACCTCTTCCATCAGCATCATCAAATTTGTAAAACTTATTTTGTTTCTCTGATCGAGGTAACAAATTTCTAACCCAACTGTTTTTGTTTTTTGCGTAGCATATTATGAAATCGTGAGCAGCAGAAAAATAACGAGCATCATTTCTTGGTGAATAATTCTTTTCCCATATAATATTTGTTACAAAATTGTTGGGGCCAAAAACCTCATCCATTAATAATTTTAGATTAGCTTGTTCGTTATCGTCAATTGAAATAAAAATAGCTCCATTCTTCTTGAGCATCTTTTTTAATAATTGCAATCTCGGATACATCATGCAAAGCCATTTATCGTGGCGTGAAAGGTCTTCACCTTCTGGTCCGACAACTTCATTCAACCATTTCTTAATTTCTGGCGAATTTACATTATCGTTGTATTTCCAACCCTCATTACCGGTATTGTAAGGAGGATCTATATAAATGCATTTTACTTTACCGGCATAATAAGGTAAAAGAGCTTTAAGCGCATGAAGGTTATCCCCTTGCACGAGTAAATTGCCACTTTCTTTATCACCAACGGAAAGAGATTCATCATATTCCAATAAACGGTAAGGAATTTCGAGATGATGTTTTTCTACAGCTTGTTTACCAATCCAGTTTAGTGTGGGCATAAATAATAATTCAATTTAGGAATCTGTTAAAGAAAATCTAAGAAATCTTTATTCAAAATAGTTTATTATTGATTCAATTTAAAGAATTCATAAAAAGAATGCTTAATGTGTTATACTGCGAGACATGACTTAGTAATTTTAGTTTATACTTTGAAAGAAATAAGAATTCGAAGTATGTTTGCTAACATTGGTACCGAAGTATAGAGTTAATTAATTGTAAAAAATGTCCGGGACAGAATAAGTCGGGACATCCCTTCTTAATTACCGGCATAAATCTACTAGAACATACAGCAAGTAAAATAAACGGAGTAAATAAATGGAACGGGGTGACGATGCAATCAGCATAAGAAATAAGTTTATTCGTTTTTATGAAATTGTGATTACTGAATGCAGAAGAATAGAGGGTGTAAAAGGAAAAACAGCATATCTTAAAAAGATCATCCATGATTGTGATAAAATAATTGAGTTGGCAGAATTATTTGATGAAGCTGATATTAATTACAAATGTGTTAAAACTTCCATACCGGAGATTGATGATAATTTTTATTGGTTATTAGATGAAAGTGAATCAGTGCCGTTATTAAAAAATAATGCATCCATTGTAAAGGAGCAGACGCAAACTTATTTATCTTTTGAACTTGATAATTTGTTTAAGAAAAATCCTAATTTAAAAATTGACGGTATTAAGAGAATAAAAATGCATTTAGAGTTTGATAGTGAACGAGTTTTAGAAAAAAAGGATGAGGGAATTTTATTTAGCAGCAATAAGGATTATGAAGAATGTAATGAAAGAATAAAAATCAAATCCAGCATGACAGATATTGTTAGGATATTTGAATCATTGAAAAAAGCAGAAATAATATCTTCAAAAACATCTGTTAAGCAAATTGCCGGGCAATTTTATACTGAATTGCAGGACAAAGATATATTTGAGAAAAGATACAATTCAACAAAAAGCAGATTAAAAAAAGAAGAAAGTTCTTCAAACAGTGAGGCATTGGTAAAATTTATTAAAATATTATGTGAAGACGGATTTAAGAATAAAGAGAGGGAACTTGAAGATATAATAGAGCATATGGAAGAATTACAAAAAAACATGATATCACGTATATAACGAACATTATTTCTTTTTTTTATTTAGTTGAACTCCGACAAAATAAGGAGTTCAAGAAATGTACACATCTGAAATCCTTTCAAGACTTAACACCATTGAATACTTACTTAGAAAATTAATTGAACACGTCCATCAAGAAACGAGCAAACCTTTAACGTTCAAAGAAGCATGCGCTTATCTGGGTTACACACAAAGTTATCTTTACAAGCTTACCTACAAAAAAATAATACCGCATTACAAGCCGACTGGGAAGATGATTTTCTTTTCGAAGAATGAAGTAGATGAGTGGGTTTTTAAAAATGCAGAGGGCAAGGGGCATGGCGCAGAGAATACCTCGGCTGCACTCGGTATTAAGGATACAAACTCGCCTCGATTCGACTCAGCTCATCGAGTCGAAGCGGGTCAAATTGAAATGGAGTTAAACTGTGATGAAAAAACAAAAGATGAAAAAGGAAGAAGTATCTCGAATAAGTCCAATGCAGGTGTCTCTACTTCAACTTCGTTTAGTGATTCGCATAGGACAATTAAGAAATCGAGATTACATGCGAAAGCAAGAAAATCGAAAGTTAACAATGGAATACAAAAAGACGATTCGGAATCTGAAGTAATCATTGAGTTTCCGTTAAAGAGCAGAAGAAAACAATAACAACGGATTGAGAAATGAATAAGATATTAAAAAATATAAGTTCTTGTTCCTTTCTCTTGAAAGAAAGGAACCGAAAGTTCAAGACTGCAAATACTTGGCTAAGAATTTCATTCGAACTGCTATGGAAATTAAACTTGTCCCGTTTGATGAATCAATATATTGAATATCGGGACTTCGAACAAAAATTTCCATTTAACGCATTTCTCATTCATTCTTTTAACGCCAAGTATTTGAGGTCAGGAAAACATAAAAGAAGTTAAGATGGAAGAGTTTTTGAAAAATATATCTTCGAATGATTTGGAGAAGCTGAAAATGCTTTTCTCAATCTTACCAGGTAATGAACCAAAAGAAACAGTGACGCTGCGGGTGTTTAGGGATGAGTATTTGAATTTTATTATTAATAATAAATCAAAATCTTATTACATATCGGTGAAGTTGGCATTTAAACATTTGACAGCATTTTTCGGCGCTCAATTCCCTATCCATAATTTGCAGCAAAAAGAGATTGAAAATTTTATCAATAACCTTCAGCAAAAGGTAAAAACCATTTCACATTCTGTAAGAAATGGCGGGCAAGGATATATAGTTTATTGCCGCAATTTGAAAGCTGCGTTTAATAAAGCAAAAGATTGGAATTATGTAAAAGAGAATTACTTCACGAAAGTTAAGCTACCGAAAAGACAAAAACTTGCACCGGGGTTTTTGAATAGTGATCAGTTATCGGTGATTTGTGATCATGTGAAAAATAAGACTATTAAAGACATAATTACATTCGCGTTTTATACGGGATTGCGTTTGGACGAAATTGTAAATCTTACTTGGAAGAATATTGAACTACAAAACAGAATAATAACTGTCGGCGATGAAAACTTTATTACTAAAGGAAGAAAGCAAAGGTTTGTACCGATTTGTGAGGAAGCCCTGGAGGTGTTGCTTCGAGTGAAGAGGACCCCCTCCCGCCTTACGGACGGGCAAGCTTTTGTTCTCCCCCTTAACCCCCTTTGTCCTTCGGACATCTCCCCCTTGAGAAAAGGGGGAGAGTATCTGAATGCATTAGTGTTTTGTAAGGAGAATGGTGAAAAGTTTACAGGGAATTATTTTTCGAAGCAGTTTAAGAAAGCTTGCAAAGCTGCGGGTTTAGATGAAGCAATTCATTTTCATTCGTTAAGGCATTCATTCGCTTCTAATCTTGTACAGAAAGGTGTGCCGCTTTATACGATAAAAGAACTACTTGGACATTCATCGATTTCAACAACCGAAATTTATTCGCATTTGAATATGGAGACGCTGAGAGAGGCAATTAAAAAACTGGATAATCGACCTCACCCCGACTCCGCCATAATGACGGCGGACAAGCCTCTCCTTATTAAGGAGAGGGAGAAGGCCTCACTAAAGATTTTTAGAATAAATTCTGCGGAGGAAGGATAATGCAATTTATCGAACTCGCGAAAGTTTATAGAAATGTTTTTGGATTTAATGTTTTACCGATTCAAGGAAAGCGGCCAACTATTCCTTGGGAAAATTGGCAATTGATAGAACAAACGGAAAATGATGTTAATAATCTTGGGTGGAATACCACAATAACCGGTATTGGCGGTATTTGCGGAATAAATGATTTGAGAAATATTGACTTCGATAAAGTAACTGACCCGTCTAGCGGCGAAGCAAGCCCTAGTATTATAGAAATGATATGTAAACGGCTTGGTCTTGGTGAAAAATATCCGTGGACTATACAAAGCGGCAGCGGAAATGGGTATCATATTTGGTTAAAGGTTGCGGAAAGTGAAAGATTGCATGTTAGACTTAATGGTCCAAAGAGTGTTTACAGGTTATATCTGAAAGATGCAGAAATATGTGATCATATTGAGTTACGGTGGGAAAAATCTCAAACTGTACTGCCCTACTCAATGCATGACAGCGGGAACAGATATTCGTTTTATTATGGCGAACCTATTGAACCGCCGGCTGAAGTTGATGCAAATGTTTTATTGGAATGTATAGATGAATACTGCGATCTTCAAAAAGAACAGGAAGTCTTGGAAGTCGGTAAAAGAACTTTTGAACCAGCCGGATTCGATAAGGAAAAATTGGAAAGTGCAATTGAGTTTTTAGAATCCAATTTACCAGGCAACAGTTATGAAGAGTGGTATCGAATCGGATTTGGTTTGGTTACAATAGGTGAAGAAGGAAGAAAATATTTTTTGCAAGTAAGTCTCGGCAATTCTAATTATCATGATACAGAATTTGCAATAAACAAAAAGTTTGATTCACTGCAGAAAGATTATGACGGTAAAATTACACTTGGAACAATTTATCATATTGCAGAAAAGTATGGCTGGCAGAAACCGTTTGTTAAGTTCTGGTATATAGAAAGTGAAAAGACTAAGATTTCGAAACAAAACTTCAAAAGATTCCTAGAGGAAAACGGGTTCTGTAAATTACAGTTGGAACGCGGATATATACTTTTACGAGTTACAAAAAATATTGTAAGAGAAGTTGAGATATTCAACATAAAGGATTTTGTAATTGATTATTTGAAAAGATTGGATAATGAGCATTTTACAGACACGACAAAAATTAAGGTAATTGATGCCGTAATTAAGGGAGCGCCTCAACATTTTGTTCAAACATTTCTTGAATTCCTTGAAACCCGCGAGTTAGAATTTTTACGAGATACAAAAGAAAAAGGATATTTGTTTTTCAGTAATTGTTTTGTTGAAATTACACAGAGCAAGATCATGATCAAGAGATATGAAGAGTTGGAGGGTTTTATTTGGGACAGGCAAATAATTCAAAAAAGATTTACGGTTGAAACGAAGAAATCCGAATTCGAATCGTTTATTGGAAATATCTGCAAGAATGATGAAAATAGAATATTGTCTTTGAGAAGTGCGATTGGATATTTACTGCATAATTTCAAGGATTCAACAAATGCCAAAGCAATTATTTTTCTTGATGAAAAATTGAGCGACAGCGCCTACGGAAGAAGCGGGAAAGGTTTGGTTGCACAAGCTATTGCGAAGTTAAGAAAAACTATCCGGCTGGACGGAAGAAATTTCAATTTCTCAAAGAGTTTTACTTTTCAATCAGTTACTCTTGATACGGCTATAATAGAATTTAATGACGTTGCAAAGAAATTCAATTTCGATAAATTGTTTTCGATCATCACAGACGATATAACAGTTGAGAAGAAAAATCAGAATGAAATCATTATTCCTTTTCATCAATCACCAAAGATTATCATCTCAACCAATTACACGATTGAAGGATCCGACGATTCAACATTGGACAGACAATTTGTGGTTGAATTTTCCGACCACTATAATAAATCTCACAGACCGATTGATGAATTCGGTCACAGATTTTTTGATGAATGGAATAACCAGGAATGGAATTACTTTTATAATTACATGATCGGCTGCTTACAGCTTTATCTTTCCGAAGGACTTATACAATGCGGACAAATAAATCTTGAGAAGAAAAAATTGATTAACTCAACTTGTGAGGAGTTTACAGAATATTTTGAAACAATTGAAATCGGGAAGGAATTTCAGAAGAAAGAATTATTTGAGAATTTTACGATGGAATATGAGGAGTATGCCGAGATGCAATTGGGAAGGTTTACTAAATGGCTGAAAGAAGCGGCTAAGATTAAGGGAATTAATGTGAATGAGAGGAAATCCGGAACTGAAAGATATATACAGTTTTCGACCTCACCCCTACCCCTCTCCTTGCAAAAAGGAGAGGGAACTTTAATGGACGCGATGGACGCGACTTTTTTTGATTCGGAGACAAAATGAAAATTTTGGCGTCCAACGTGTCCAAAGCCATATAAAATTCGGATTGGGGTTAAAAATGGATCTTACTACATTAAAAGCTATTTAAAAACACCAGCCTTGACTAGGCGTCGAGTCTAGGCGGGTTGTTTGGAATGTTCTGGGTATGACCCGCCTGTCGGATGGGCAGGAAAGAAGCAAGTGAGGGAATGTGTGATTAAGGATTGTGTTTTGTATGAATATAGGCAAGGGGAAAAAACAAAACGAAATGGAATAGGAACAACACAAAATCTCCACTCAAGAACGAGTTATGAAAAAGCTGAAGGTTATGTCTATGAGAGATGAGTTTGTTTGGGAACTGGATGTTGAAAGGCAAGAAATATTAAGGGAAAGAAAAATAGATGACACATGTAATGACCGTGTGATTTCAGAAAATGTGTTTTTCAACAAGGAGCCAAGAATTCACTTGACTCCTTATAATAAAATTAATTGATAGATTATTGATGCCTTTTTTGTCTTAGAAAAAAACTTTGTTCAATTAGCGGTTTACTAATTTTTGATATAGAGTTTGCATTCTGGAATACAATTGCGCCGTGCCGTTTTTCTGCAAGGAAAGGATTCCGATCTGCAACTACATGATTAATACTAGAATTTCGATTTATCACAATGATTGCCCCATGACGTTTCTCTGCTAGAAATGGATTCTTATCGTAAACTGCATCTTTTAGATTCATACTTGAATTATTATTTACAATAATAATTGCGCCATGTCGTTTACCGACAAGGAAGGGATTATTATCAGCATAAATTTTACTATTGGATTGAGCATTGATAGCTGCAAAAGTAGATAATGCAATTATTGCTGTTGTTAAAACGATTGACTTTTTCATGATTGTGTCCTTATTAAATTGTTGATTATATAAAGACAAAACCAATGCCACATTTTTCTTTTGAAAATGGAGTGAAAGTGAACACAGATTGTTAATGGGATTAAAGAATCTTAAAAGAATTTTAAGATTCTTTAGTGATGAGGACTAATAGTTTTCACACCAGTTCAATAATCGAAAGAATATTATTTGAGGAACAATAATTTTTTTGTTGATACAAACGGTTCGGCTTTTAGTTGACAGAAATAAACTCCGCTGGATAATTGAAAATGGGAAATTAAAGTACCCGTGGTCCTCCCCCAATTGGTAGACACAGAAAAAAAGTATTAAATTACTTTTTAGGAGGTATCTATGGAAGTCAAAAAGCGCATGAGTACAGTAAAGAATTTCATCAGGATGTACTCAATATGTTGAAAACAGGAAATAAACGAGCGTCAGAGTTATCGAAGGAATTAGATATAGCCGATCTAGACTAACTTAAATTACTATCTTTGGGGGAAAGATCATGCTCAGCCATTTACTCCATTATAATTTTGAAACATTTTTTAACCCTCCATACTTTGCATTAATTGTTTTTACTATTTCCTCTTCCTTAGTTTTCTTAGCTACTAAATCTCGAATCAAATTCCTTTCGGTAACAGCATACTTACACTTGCAAATAGTGAGAGTTTCGCCGCTGCAATCACCGCACGTGCAAATAAATTTAGAGGAGATTCTTATTACATCGCTTTCGACTTCTGGTGTTGATTTTGTCTCCTGCGTCCTTTGAACAATGCGATCGTGATTGTGTGGAATAAATATTTCAGCTATTCCAATAAATAATATCAATCCGAGCAATAATGAAAGAGTTATCCAAAAAGTTTTCATTTGCAGAATAATCCCTAATGGACTTTTTCTTCTAAAAGAGTTATTGTTTTTATTTAACCTCGAAACCTTTTTCATAACTTACTCGAAAATAAATTTAACGAGAATTGTTAATTACCTTTTCTTGAAAGGAGCGATATTCTCTTTCACTTTTAATCCGGCATCTTTTAGATTTTGTTTTGCCCTTTCAAGAGTAACTTCACTTAATGTCATATTGCACAGAGGGCATTTGCCTGGTTTATCGGAGATTACATTCCAATCCATTTGATCTTGGAAAACTTTGCCATCTTTATTTTTATCAATTGCTTTCAAATTGATTATGCCTTTATGAACTATTGCTGAATCTGCTTTATTAATAGCTTTTGCATGTTTCATATTCTTCATGTCGTGCATTGGCATATTCTTCATATCTTGAGCAAAGATTGAACTGCCACTCAAGGCAAAACATGATATTACAAATAAGAACAAAGCTCTTACTGAGTTAATTTTATTAGTCACTTTCATTTTAATTCTCCTTTTAGATTATTATTCACGACCGAGTTATACATATTTACATTTGCATTCCTTCCATTCCATTGGAAGATTTCTTTTGTTGAATGGGAGCCGAATCGCTGTGTTGATGACCGGTGGGCATACCGGTTTTAAGCTGACTTTCTGAGTCAATTAAGAATCCGCCGGTTGCAGCAATTTCATCACCTTCATTTAATCCAGAAACGATATGGTATTTATCACCAATGCGATTACCGATAACGACACTGCGGGCTTCAAACATGCCGTCACCGGCTTTTGCCCAAACGACCGCTCTTTTACCAGCTATAATAACAGCATCGGAAGGGACGAGTAAACCTTGACCACCAGCGCTATTAAATACTGTTTCGCCATACATCTGTGGTTTTAACTTTCCTCCAAGACTTGAAAATTCGCTTCTCACTTTAACAGTTCTTGTTTGAGAATTTATGACCGGATAAATAAAAGTAACTCTACCGTTGAATTCTTCTCCGGGATAAGCACGAAGGTGAAGTTTAACCGGACTTCCTACCTTAACTGCATTTAAATTATTTTCATACACCTCAGCAATACTCCAAAGTGTTGAAAGCTCGGCTACATCATAAATCGCAGTGCCTTCGTTTACATATACACCTTCTTGAACTTTCTTCTCAATCACCGTTCCGCTAATTGGTGAATAGTATGTAAGAGTAAGGTTTATTTCTTTTGTCTTTTCAAGAACTTGAATTTGTTCTGTAGTTAACCCAAATATTTCCAACTTTTTCTTTGAAGCTTTCAAAAGAAAAGTCGAGTTTGATGAATTATTTAATGCAATTAAATATTCATTCTGCGCTTGCACCAAATCCGGGCTGTAAATTTCAAACAATGGTTGACCTTTTTTAATATAATCACCGGTTTTATCTACAAACAGTTTTTCAATTCTTCCGTTGAACCGCGCTGAAATTGTTTTGCGATTGTTTTCAACAAAATCCAAGTAACTATATGCAGTAAGTTGTTCTTGAAGATTCTCTTTCTTAACAACAATTGTAGAAACATTTGCCAGGACTTGTTTATTTCCACTAAGTGTAACCATATTAGTCATATCAGCTTCTGAAGAAGTTTCCGGCTTTTCATCAGCGGTTTTTTTGATTAGATCCATATTACAGATTGGGCAGACACCCGGGCTATCCATTCTAACTTGTGGGTGCATTGAGCACGTCCAATAGTCATCTTGTTTTACATCTTCGTGTTCATGTTTTCCATTTTCTTCGCTTCTAGAGCAGCCGGCAAAGAGTAATGATAGTACGATCAATGGGATGACTAAAAATTTGGTTATTTTCATTTCACGACCTCTAATAATTCTTACGATATTTTTCATTTCACGACCTCGTTACTTTTTAAAACCTACCTTCCGGTAGGCAGGGTTGTTCCGATCATCATCTCAATTTCAGCAAGAGACATTTGAGTATCAGTTTTAGACATGTTGTAATTCATCTGCTGCATTAACAGCATCCTATACGAATCTATCACAGTTGTAACTCCGGTTCTGTTATTCTGATATGCCGAGACTTGCGACTCGGCGGCTTTGGTATAAAGTGGAATTACTTTTTCCGTGTAGAGTTTGGTTAAATCAACAGCAGTGTTATATTTAACAAGAGCCGCTTTCAATTGAGAAGTCATCTCACGTTGCATATCAGATTTTTCAAATTCAATGCTGCTGATACCGGCGTATAATTCTTCTTCCTTTGCTTTGTATTTATTAATTGACCAGGGTGCAAATGGAAGATTGATTGAAGCCATTATTCCATACATCAATTCAGTTTTTCCTTGTCCATTTATCATCATAGGGTCGGTTTTGGTTGTAATGAGCATTCCTTGAGGCATTCTCATAAACATTGCTTGAACCATTAAATCGGGAATAAGCTCACGGTTGTTAGCGTCAATCATTGCTTTGTTCATCTCAATCATGCTACCCATTTTATTAAGGGAAGGATTATATGAACCAAGCAACTCTTCCAGTTTTGATTGTGAAGATGAAAGTTGATCAGAAGAGAAATCGGTTATTGCATAAATGTCTTTTGAATCAAGATTGCGTCCGAGAAGCTTATTGAGTTTATATATCTCGGCTTCTTTTTGTTTTTCCAGTATTAAAAGCTGTGTTTGATTAAAAGCAATTTCACTTTGAAGAGTGAGCACATCAGCTTGATTGATCTTGTTGATATAATATGATGATTCCACCGATTTGATGACATCTGTAATTAAGGAAATATTCTTATTCTGGACTTCGATTTTTCTATCAATCAACCAAAGTGTATAGTATGACATTTTAACAGCGGCGGTTAGATTGATTTTGTATATATCATAATTGTTACCTTCAACTAATGTATTCTTTCTTTCAACTTCTGCCATTGCGTTTAGCTTTCCACCAAGAGGAAACATTTGAGAAAGTGCAATATTGTTTGAGTTGGATTGATTGAGAATATCAAATGAGTTAGTAGGCACTTGTGAAAACTCAACAGATAGATTAGGCGCCGGTAATGTGTTGATTGATTCAGTTCTCTTTTCGGATGCAGTGATTTTATATTGCAGCGATTTCAACTGAGGATTATTTTTTACAGCTTCCGCAACTAAAGAATCAACTGATTGTGCATTTACCGAAATAAAGGATATCAAGAAAAGATTAACCGCAAAGACCGCAGAGAAAAACGTAGAGTTGTGCAAAGGTTTTCTCATTTTCAATTCTCCATTCTGAATTCTTAATCCTACATTCATGTTATTATCCCTCCTTCATCCAATCGGCCATTTTAGAAACTTCAAGTTTTCCTTTTTTTAGAGCACGCTCCTTCATGATTGCAAATAGAATGGGCGTTACAACAAGCACATGTATTGCACTAGTTAGCAGTCCACCAATTAATGGAGCTGTCAAGGGCTTCATAACATCGGAACCGGTGCCGGTTGCCCACATAATGGGAATTAAACCTACCATCGAAGTACCAACGGTCATTAATTTTGGTCTAAGTCTGAGAACGGAACCTTCAACAGTCGCTTCATAGATATCTTTATTTGTGATATGGCCCCTTTCACCTTTGTGAAAAGCTCTTAATCTTTTATCGAGTGCTTCGTGAAGATAAACCACCATTACAACACCGGTTTCAACGGCTACACCATAGAGTGCAATAAATCCCACCCAAACCGCAACCGAGAAATTGTAACCGAGGATGTAAACCATATACATTCCGCCAATAAGAGCAAACGGAACTGAAAGCATCACAACCCCGGCTTCTAAATAATCTTTTAGAGTGAAATAAAGCAGCACAAATATTATCAGGAATACGACCGGCATAATTATTTGCATAGTTTGCTGGGCGCGAACCTTGCTTTCATACTGACCACTCCACGTATAAGAATATCCGGCTGGTAATTTTAATCCCTCAGCAATTACATCTTTTGCGTCAACCATTACATTGCCCATATCACGTCCGCGCGTGTTCATAAAAACTATCGAGCGAAGCATTCCGTTTTCACTACTTATCATTGGAGGACCGGTAACTAAATTTATTTCTGCTAATTCTGAAAGTGGTAAATAAGTAACTGCACTTTGATTTGTGTTTGTAAGCGAAAAATCACTTTGTGAATTTGGCGCTTGAGGGATAACGCTTACCTGGTTTGTTCCTTTCATCGAAGTGGACATTCCGCCATTATTTCCTTTGCTTATTCCGCCGCCCATTGAGCTGGACGAGGATTGAGCCGCCATAGGGTTCGATAAAGCGACTGGAACTATTAAGCTTTTCAACTCATCAATATTATCCCGATAATCTTTTTGATACCGCATTCTTATCGGAAAGCGCATTCTTCCATCTATAACAATTCCTAGATTCTGTCCCCCGATTGCCGTTTCAATTATATCTTGAAGATCGCGTATGTTTACACCATACCGTGCGGCGAGACCGCGCTTGATATTGATATCGAGATAGTAACCGTTCTGCACTCTTTCGGCAACAACATCTGCCGCGCCATTAACTTTCTTTAATAAATTTTCTGCTTTGATTGCATATGTTTCAAGCGTATCGAGATCTGAACCAAAGATTTTGAATCCAATATCAGTCCTCACTCCCGTTGAAAGCATATTAATTCTATTTATAATCGGTTGTGTCCACCCATTTCTTACTCCCGGTATCTGAAGTTTTGCATCTAACTCGGCAACAATATCTTGTTTTGATATTCCAGGCCGCCAATCGTCCTTTGGTTTAAGCATTATAATTGTTTCAATCATACTTAAAGGTGCATTGTCCGTCGGAGTTTCCGCCCTTCCGGTTTTCCCAAGAACATGATGAACTTCAGGAACCGATTTAATGATCTTGTCTTGTTCTTTCAATATTCTGTTCACTTCCGTAATTGATGCCCCAGGTAATGTAACGGGCATATAAAGAATAGAACCTTCATCCAGCGGTGGCATAAACTCGCTACCCGTGTTAAGAATCATTGGGACAGTTATTAATAGCGCAATTACATTTATTGCTATTGTTGTTTTCCGGTGTTTCAACACCCAATGAATGACCGGTTCATAAATTTTTATAAAAAATCTTGTAGATGGATTTTTTTCTTCCGGGCGGAATTTACCGCGCATCAGCATTGTCATTAAAACCGGAATAAGAGAAATTACAACAATGGCAGCGCCTATCATTGTGAATGATTTTGTGAAAGCGAGAGGTTTAAACATTTTCCCCTCTTGTCCGGTTAAAAGAAATACAGGGAGAAATGAAACAAGTATTATCAATTCTGAAAAGAAAATAGCTCTACCTACTTGCTTTGCTGAGTCAATTGATATTTTCTTGTATTCTTCATTTGAGAGATGCCCTTTTTCTTCAATGGCCTTAGCGATGTTACGATAAGCATTCTCAACTAGAACAATGGAAGAGTCTACTATTACTCCTATCGCTAAAATAATTCCGCCTAGACTCATAATGTTGGATGTAATATCAAACATGTACATAAGAATAAAAGAGATTAGAACTGCAATAGGAATTTCAATAAGAATTCTTACTATACTTCTCCAGTGAAGTAAGAATATGGCTACCATAATTGAAACAGTAATAGCTGCTTCAATCAAAGCTCTATCTAAAGTGCCAATCGCTTCTATAATCAAAGTACTTCTGTCATAAGAAGAAATTATCTCAACACCTGGAGGAAGGCCGGGGGAGATTTCTTTTATTTTTTCTTTTACTCTTTCAATAACGTTTTGAGCATTCTCACCGGTTCTCATTACAATAATTCCACCAGCAACTTCGCCTTCACCATTTTTCTCCAGCGCACCACGGCGAATATCTCCTCCTAATGCAACAGTTGCTACATTTTTGATTAGTATTGGAATTCCATTAGCTGAAGTTTTTATTACAGTATTTTCAATATCATCTTTCGATTGAATGTAACCTTGACCGCGAACAAAATATTCAGCATCGCTTATCTCAAGAATTTTTCCTCCAACTTCATTATTGCTTCTTTGAACTGCGTTTACAACATCAGATACTGTTAAGTTGTAGGCTCGCAAATCCGTCGGGTTAACATCTACTTGATATTGTTTTACATATCCGCCTACACTTGCAACTTCTGCAACTCCATCGACAGAGGAAAGTTTGTATCGAATATACCAATCTTGAACAGCTCGCAGTGTTCCAAGATCATATCCTTTGCCTTCGACCGTATACCAATAAACGTGACCAACACCGGTTCCATCCGGACCAAGAGAAGGAACAACACCTGAAGGCAACTGAGCTTGAATGGTATTCATCCTTTCAAGCACGCGTGTGCGGGCAAAATATGTATCAACACCATCTTCAAATACAACAAAGACAAAAGACATTCCAAACATCGAGGATGCTCGGACTGCTTTAACTTTTGGCAAACCTTGTAAGCCGGAAACGATAGGATATGTAACTTGATCTTCTATTATCTGTGGAGAGCGTCCCATCCATTCAGTAAATACAATTACTTGATTTTCAGAAAGGTCGGGTATAGCATCAACCGGCAAATTAACAACGCTGTAAATTCCAAAGCCGATCACTATAAGATAAAGTAGAATTACAATAAATCTGTTGTTCGCAGACCAATCAATAATTTTTTCAATCATTTATTCTCTCCGAAAGTGCGTTAGTTCTTTTTAATACCGCGAAATAGCGAATAAAGTTCATAAAGAATAAAACCAAACATTGCTAAGTAAACTATACACCAAAAAAGCCGTTCCACAATATTATTCTCTCTCTTTGTTACAGGTAAGCCAACAATTGTGCCGCACAAAAAGCTTGCTTTTTGCTTATAATCGTTGTGTCGATCTTACAATCCTTAAAGAAGCTTTAAATGAATTAAAGATTCTTAAAAATACCGCAGTTTATTCCGGTTTTGTAAGCTTATAGTTCTCGATTTTTGAATAAAGTGTAGGGAGTGAGATTCCTAGAATTTCTGCGGATTTGGGTTTATTCCATTTTGAATATTCCAGAACGGAAGTGATATGTTTTCTCTCAACTTCCGCAAGAGAAAGATTAATTGAAAATGAGGATGAATCTGAGAATTGGTTTTTTAGAAGTATATGTTCAGGGAGAAGAACGTCCCCGTTAGTTAAAACCACAGCTTGCATAAGAGTATTTTCAAGTTCACGCACATTGCCAGTCCAATCGTGTTCTTGTAGCATACTCAAAACATCATCAGAGACTTTAAGAACATTTTTGTGAAGTTCACGATTGATCTTTTGCAATAAGAAATTTATAAGTAGTGGTATATCATCTTTTCTTTGACGAAGCGGTGGTAGTACTATTTTGACAACATTCAAACGGAAAAAGAGGTCCTCGCGGAATTTCTTTTCTTTTACAAGCTGATCAATATTTCTGTTTGTAGCGGTAATGATTCTTGCTTTCATTGGAATAACAGATTCGCCGCCTACACGCTCAAATTCTTTTTCTTGAAGAACGCGGAGAAGTTTTACTTGAAGATGCTGGGACATTTCAGATATTTCATCAAGGAAGATTGTACCGTTTCCGGCTAGTTCGAATTTTCCTTTTTTAGTTCTATCTGCGCCGGTGAATGCTCCCTTCTCATGCCCGAATAATTCGCTTTCAAGCAGTGATTCAGTTATAGCAGTGCAGTTAACTGCAACAAATGGCTCTGATTTTGTAAGCCCACTGTAATGAATTGATTTTGCAACTAGTTCTTTTCCTGTTCCGCTTTCACCTTGTAAAAGTACGGTTACTCTATTTGCAGAAACTTGTCCAATTATTTTATAAACATCTTTCATCAGTTTGGACCTACCAATGATTCTTTTTTCTGGCTGGAACTCTTCGGCTTGATCTACAATAAGTGAATCAATTCTTTCGCTGAGAGTTTTAGATTCAAGGGCGCGTGCAATTGTGACTTTAAGTCGTTCAATGTCCAGTGGTTTTTCAAGATAATCGTAAGCGCCATTTTGCATTGCGTCAATTGTTGTCTGAACATCATCATGAGCGGTTATTAAGATTATTTTTGCAAGAGGATCGATTTCCTTTACTTTTTTAAGAAGCTCAAGTCCGGATAGATTGGGCATTTTAATATCAGAGATGATTAAATCCGGCTGCTGATTTTGAATAATTCCCAAACCAATCCTTCCGTCTTCGGCAGAAAGAACAGAATAGTCAAGGCGCTTCAAATAATTCGTTAGTGTTTGACGAATTGATTCATCATCATCTATTACTAATATTTTTTCCATAATAATTCATTGGTAATTGAATTTCGAAAATTGTTTCTCCGGGACAAGATGAAATAAGCGAGAATGTTCCGTTATGCTGCTCAATTATTTTTTGTGAAATAGATAATCCAAGTCCGGTGCCGGCTATTTTAGTCGTAAAGAATGGATCAAAAATATTGTTCGGCTCTTCAATTCCAAAACCGTCATCAATTATGCGAATGATAAGATAATCATCAGACAACTGAGAAGAGATTCTGATAGTTCCGGTTTTCTCAATTGCATCAATTGAGTTTTGAATAATGTTAAGAAAAACTTGCTTTAGTTTATCTTCGTCACCATCAAATTCAATATCAACTGTGTTATTAGTAAATGTAATTTGCTTTTGTTCTGAATCCGGCTCTAGCTGATGAAATATCTCGTCAACAAATTTTCTAAGATTAAGATTAGAAATTCTGAGCGGCGCAGTTCTGGATATTTGTAAAACCTCCTTAACAAGATCGGTCAGTCGATTGATTTCTTTTCCAATAATTTGAAACGCTTCCTTATCTTCCGGATTAAGAACAAGTGTTTGCTTTAGAATATCCACATTCATTTTTATTGATGTAAGAGGCGTTTTGATTTCATGAGCAAGAACAGCGGACATCTTACCAAGAGCAGCATATTTTTCTGAACGAATTATTTCCGATTCAAGTTTTTTCCTTTCGGTTATATTTTTGTCCAATGAATAAGCCATATTGTTGAATGCTTGAGACAGCTCGCCGATTTCATCGCTAGAGTTGTATTCAACATTTACTTGATAATTACCTTTTCTAATTTCAAAAGCCTTTTCTTTTAGTAAAGTAATTGGCTGGGCTATAATTTTTGATATTATGAAAGACATGCTAACGCTCACAATCAATCCAACAAAGAGACTTATGAAAAAGAAGCGTATCATTTCTTGAATAGAATTAATATTAAAGAGTAATCTGCCAAGTGGGATTTGGACCAGCAGGATTATGATTGGTACTACAACAATTGCTAAGAAAATAATTTTTTTATTCAAGCTAAAGCTATTAACTTTTTGAACTGCGTAAGGGAACATATTGTATTTCCCTATCGCAATAGCAGTAAAGAAAATAAATCCAATTAAAAACGCAAGAGGACTTACTTCGACAAGATAATAGAAACCAAGTATCCAAGGAAGGAATAAACCGAAGAAGAAAGTGGCAATATTTGTTATAATCAACCCAAATAAATAAAAGAGTAACTGATTACGAAAATTAGAATCGTGTGTCGTCTTAAATTTATTAATTAACAATATTGAATTTATGACAATCAGAAATAAATACCAGAAAAGGAACAAGGGATACAATGAAGAAAATTTAACAGGAAACATATCCATGTTAGCATGAGACTCATGTATAAGGTTACCATTCCACAAAAGAATTAAAAGAACAGTAGAAGGGATAATTATTAAAAGTCCGCGTGTTATACCTATCTCTTTTTGAACAGGATAATTCCATGAAAAAAAAGTGAGTGAAACAAGAATCATTAGCAGAAGTGAATGGCAAGAAATATCAAGTGCGGTTACATCGAAAGATGGCATTAGAACAAAGTGAATAGTATGAGAGACTAGGTAAGCAATTACCAAAACCAATATGAGGATGAAGAGTTTTGAAGTTATTGCTGTGGAAGAGCGGGAGTATATAATAAATATAAGTCCGACTGCGGCTATGAACGAAGCAAGCAGAAATAGTATTTGAGTAAAATCAAAGTGCATTAATTTGTTTTTTGTGTTAATTGAAAATAAGCTATGGGAAATAGGAAGTAAAGCGGGGACAATAAAAAATGACCCCACTTTCTAAGGCTTGATAAGCAAAATTAGATAGAACTGACTGGTTTCCACATTTACAGTTGTCAAATTACAAAAGATTGACAGCATCCTTCAGATTCTGCTGCTGAAGGTGGCTATAAATTTGAGTAGTTGTTAAATCTTCATGTCCTAATAATTCTTTAACTACATAAAGAGAAATGCCACGTTGTACCAACAGCGAAGCAAAAGAATGACGCAATGAATGGAAATGGATTTTATCATCAAGCTGTGCGATTCTAACCGCTTCTTTGAATTTTTTACTTACGAAATCTTCATTTAATTTTATTCCAGCTACCCGGGTAAATACGTAATCTTCATTTTTTGTGCTTAAAACTTTTGGCAATCGATTTCTAAAAAAATTTGCTAGAGAATGATTCATCGGGATAATTCTTTCTTTTTTGCTTTTTGTAATGAATCCATCTGAGCAATGAACAGTGATTTGACTATTATCCAAATCAATCCAAGACAATTTCATATTCACGAGTTCGCCAAGTCGCATACCAGTATAGAACGCAATAAAGAATAAATCCCTCAAATATTTTTCTTTTGTCTTGATTAAGATAATTTGTAATTCTGCTTCCGAGATAAAAACCGGAAATGATTTTGAAACCTTTGGTGATTTAATTTTCTTAAACGGATTATCTTGGATATAATTCCAAAGAACAGCTTTACTGAAAGCCGCTTTCAAAGTCCTATAATAAAGTGAAGCTCCGCGTGGTGCGCGCGCAAAAGTATGAGTAATAAATTTGTCTATTATTTGAGGTTCTAAATTATTCAGTAGAATATCCCCGGTAAATTCAATTAACATTTTAAAAGATAATCTTACTGAGCGAACATAGCTTATTGATTTTGTAGGAGTGATGTGTTCAACATATTCATCTTTGAATTTTAATAAAAGAATAGAATTATTTTGCTTATGCGATTCATTCAGATCATGACACATTGATTTATTAGGAATAGTAAAATTAGCCATGAATTTGTAAGCTTCTTTGATATTTCTTGTTTTTGTAGAAACAGTAGTGCGTTTACCATTTACTTCATAAGTTATTTGGAAGAATGGTGACTTTTTAGATTTTGAAATGAACATAAGTTTTTCTCCTTATGTTCGGAAAGCCTAAAGTAGGGACTTGGGTAGGGACTCTACGAAAAAATATCACTTTCAAGCTAAAAATAAGGGTGTCACTATTACTTGTAATCAGCAGGTCGCGGGTTCGAGTCCCATCGCCAGCTCTCTTAAAGCCCTAAAATGATAAGTTTTAGGGCTTTTTTATTTCTACAAATTCTCTCTTCACCATGTAAGCGGTTAACCAACATTTTAATGACTCAGTTAATATTCATAATTGCTTTTAACTTTCCAAGGTTACTATTTATTAATGGCATAAATTTTTAAAAGCCTATACTTTAAGAAATATCTTCTTTTTATATAAGAATAGAAGTAGTGACCATTCAATGGCAAGAAGAAAAATAAAGAATAATAACGGCTGCATTCCTTTATCTGCCCAATTAATAACCCCGCCGAATAAATATTTGGTCATATAAGAAAAATCATTAATTGAGCTTAGGAGATAGATAGTAATGGAATTTGTACCGATTACAACAAAAAAGAACGACCACTTCTTATACCCAGCAACATCAATTATGAAATAGAAAATGCTTAACAATAAAATCGACCACCCGGCCGCATGAAGAACAAATGAGCTAGTCCATAAGTTTTTATTAATAGGTAAAAACAGATCCCAAATAAGGGAGAGCACAAGAAACGAAACAGCCGCCGTAATTAGATATGCAACTTTTTTAATTTGACTTGATGAATTAGTCTTTAAGAAGAACCCGGTTTGAGCACCGAGGAGCGCAAGTGCAATTGCCGATATTTTTACAAGCCAGCCCTCAGGATCATGAATCTCAAGGTAAAGTTTTCCGGGCATTAATAACCTATCAACAAAACCGTTGATGCTTCCTTCCATCGTAAGAACACCTGCGCCGTAACCGGGAACTGGAATAAACATTTGAATTCCCCAATAGATTAGAAGAATTCCACCTACCCAAAAAGCTTGCTGCTTCCAATTTGTGTTAAGGAAAATAAATGCAGCAAACATATAAGCTACGCCGATATGCCCAAGGACACTGGCATAACGTAAGTTTGTCAAATTCCAATCACCAAGACCATTATAAATAATGCCAAAAAGAACAAGCAATGCTGCCCTTCGCAAAATTTTTATATAGATTTTTTGTTTTGGTATTCCTTTTTCTAATTGCCTACTCAATGAATAAGGCATTGTTACTCCCGAAAGAAAAAGGAATAAAGGAAATATCAAATCGTAGAAGTGGAACCCGTTCCACTCAACATGTTCAAGCTGGATTGATAACCATACAGTCCAATTCCAGCCGGTCAAATCCCTTAACGCACGAACTAAAAATTCCCCTGAAATTATCCAGAACATATCAAAGCCCCGTAAAGCATCAAGGGATAACAACCGCTCACTGTTTTTTAATTTCAAAGATACCTCCTATTAGTAATTTAGTACTTTTTCCCCACGTCCACCATTTGGAGGAAAATTAGAATGTAACAATCACAAATGAATTATTAAATAATATTTTTTATAAATTTACTCATGGTTTATGGAAAAGTCAGATAGGCATTGGTAAATACATTTCTCAACAAATACAAGGTAAACATGAAACCATCACATTTCTTTTTAGTTTTTACAATCTGCATGATGTTGTTTATTTCGGCAAAAGAAACATCAGCGCAGGATAAACCAATACAATTAGCTCTTTTCAACCCAATACAAATTTTTGATGAAAACACTTCTATAACAGGTTTAAGAATTAGTCTTCTATACGGAAAGAATAAAACTGTATCGGGATTGGATTGGGGCTTGGTTAATCACACAACTTCTGGTGTTTCAAAAGGTGTTCAATTTGGATTGGTTGGAATTGTTGAAGCGGATTTTATAGGATGGCAGGATAACGGCGTTAATATTACTCACGGAAATTTCGAAGGACTGCAATGGGGTTTGGTTAATTACGCTGGTTCTGTAAGCGGAGTTCAACTCGGGCTTGTTAATTACGCATCAAATATGAAGAAGGGATTACAGATAGGTCTTGTCAATATCATAAAAACCGGCGGACAATTTCCGGTATTCCCGATTGTTAATTGGGCGTTCTAATTAAATAAAACAGGGCGCTAAATATTTTACAGCCAATAATGTTAAGATTTCGTCAAGTATTTAAACAAAGAGAGCCCGGTTTAACCGGGCTCTCTTAAATAATAATGACAACTTTTATACAGGTTCAACAGTAATTATAGATCAACAACAAAGCCTGCCAGGAAAGTCATAAATAATCCCTTCGCCGAATTTTTTACATAATTGCCGTTATTCTTGTCATAAGAATATGTAGTGAATTCTTCATTATTGCCGCCGACTTTAACACTCAGATCAAGATTAAAGCCCCCTGTTAATTCATACAAACAACCAACACCGGCAGACCAAGCCCCTCTCGTAACCGAAGTTTCATCAAGCGCTTTAATATCTTCTCCGTCAACTTTAACTGTTGCTGCATCAGCGTTTAATAAATGCAAACCTCCCTCTGCCTGTATGTAGGGTCTTAAAGACAAGTAATGAACCGGCATCCACTTTATACCGAGCATTACCGGTATAACCGACAACTTTGTATTTGTATGAGCCGTTGTAGTGAATCCGGCAAGATTTAACATTCTATCAAAATTATCATTATTGTAAGAAAAATTTTGATAACCGGATGTTGCGCTAACTTGGATATTATCTGTCAACGCATATGATAACGACAACATTCCGCTAGCGCCGTTGTTAAAAACATTATGGAAAGCGCTGTTTCCCAAAGTATAACCGCCGCCGACACCAACATTAAATGCCGATTGCGCGTTTAAAACTGTAAACGAAAACAATACAACAATTAAAAAGATTTTTTTCATCTCATCACCCTTTGTTTGTTTATTAATTTATTACAGCAAAAGAACAATTTCAATTAACTTGATCGCAAGAATATTTTCTGAAATTATGGACAACAATTAGCTTGAGAAATGGATTTCTTTAAAGGCAGATTAAAAGTCTTTCACTTTGTGTTGAATATTTTCAAACGGAAGATACTTTAAAATTATTAAAGATGGGATAACAGTTATTGGTAGAATTGTAAAAAAATATTTATAATCAACCGATTTTAGAATCGGCTCGCTGATAATTCCCGATAATATTATGCCGAGCGCCATAAAAGTAGCCGCTAATGAATAATGAGAAGCTTTATAATCGCCGTCGGATAAATTAACCATGTAAAGCACCAAACCGGTTAACCCGAAGCCAATTAAAAGATGATGGAAAAATGCAGCGGAATAAATTATTATCAATTCCGAAGGCTGCGTATGAGCAAGAATTGCATATATTATTCCCGGAATATTAACCGCGAACATCATAGGCCAAATCCATTTCTTTAAACTGCTTTTCGTAAGTATATATCCTCCGAACAAACTTCCAATTATAAAACCGGAGGTATATATTATCGCCGTTATAAAACCAAGTTCACCGTTCGTTAATCCCAGTCCGCCAAATATTCTTTTGTCCATCAAAAACAATGTTGATGTTTTAATCAACTGGCCTTCGGAGAACAAATAAAACACTATAAACATTATTATTATGCCGATTTTCTTCTTTTCAAAAAATCTAAAGAATGGTTTTAAAAACGATTTATTAAATGTGATCGATCTACTTAATTTTGTTTGCCTATCCGAAACAGGGTGCGGTAAAATTTTTCTGTGGTAAAAAAATAAAATTAGAAATAAAGCTGATCCCGCTAAGAAAGGAATAATCCATGCGATAAAAACTTTTTCCGTGCGGACACTAAATACTGCTTCATTTCTAGTCGTCAAAGCAGGATTAATTTGTACTAAGACAAGAGCGGGTTTATTCCAGTTTTTTGAGTTGAATTGTAATTTATCCCCTTCAATTATTTCAATATTATCGTTTGCGGTTTTGTGTTCCACAATTACCGAGTATTCTTTTTCCTTCGGCGGCTGTTTTGAAAGATGCAAACCGACAATCCCGATATTACCCACCGGTTCTCTCGGCAACTGCGGGTATTTGTTTTGTTGCGGAAATTCATTTACGAAGCCGTTTACTTTGTTAAAATTTCTTACATATTCTCTATATGAAAAAACATCTTCCGCCGTTTTTAGTTCTGATCCAATTTTGATATCCTTTTTACTTGCTACAATTCTTAACTGCCCAGGGAAGGATTTATATTTGAATGAATCAATATTTACTTCCTCGGAAAAATATTTATTAGGATCAGCAGTAATTCTAAATTCGGTAGGTCCGACTGTAAAAAATATTTCAAGATACCCTGATAAAACAATTATTAAACCTTGCGCGGCAAAAAAAGATATGCGATAAAATACAGAACGGATACCTACGAAAAAAGAACGCGGGGAATTTGTTAATGCGCTGATATAAAACCCGTCCACTGCTGTTTCAAGTGTAGCTGAAGCAAACGCTATTATAAACCACAGCACCATCGAGAAATGGAAAAAATCCGGCAGGGGAATTAGAAAAGCAATACCTGCTAAACATATACTTATAATTAATTGGAGTGAGTAAATCCACTTCCTTTTAGAACCGTAAATATCAACAAACGGACTCCATAAAGGTCTTAAAATCCATGGCAGATAAATCAATCCTGTAAAGAAAGCAATGTCGGAATTAGAAACACCGAAATGGCGGTACATAACAATTGAGAAAGTTACAGCAAGAAAATATGGAAATCCTTCGCTCAAATAGAGTGTCGGTATCCATTGCCACGGGCTTCTAATTTTAACTTGAGTAGAATGAAAAGATTTTTTAACAATCATTAAGCATGTCTATAAAAGGAATTATTACACCACTGAATCATGTTTAGTTCGTTCTTTCTTCTTCCTTTCTTTCTCCCCATTCTGTGATGGATAATAATAATATTGCTTGTAATACGAACTATACCCGTTTCTATACGTGAATCTATTTAATACAACGCCCAGGAACGAATTGCTTACATTATTCAAAGTCTCAACAGATTTTTCCATTAATTCTTGTTCGGTACTGCCCGCCGAAACAACAAGAATAGTTCCGTCAACAATCTTGGATAATATTTCAGAATCTGTAACGGATATTATTGGTGCAGAATCTATGATAATGTAATCGTATGTGCTTTTTAAGAGAGCGATAAATTCCTCAAGTTTAGCCGATCCTAATATTTCAGAAGGATTTGGAGGGATAGTACCGGAAGTAATATAATCTAAATTCGGGATGCCTGATTTTCTGACGATTGCTTCTAAAACCGATAACGTTAAAAAATAATCCGTTAAACCGGGGAACCTTTGCTGGTTAAATAAACTATGAACCCTCGGTCTTCTAAGATCAAGATCTACAAGCACAGTCTTATAATTTGCATTGGCAAGAACCGTAGCTAAATTTAATGCAGTGGTTGTTTTACCTTCCTGCGCAACTGGAGACGATACAAGAATTGTTTTTAAAGATTCCTTTGCAATCCGTGAAAATCTTATTCTTGTTCTTAAAGTTCTGTAAGCCTCACTTGCAATCGCATCCGGTCTTTTTGCAACTATGGATTCGAATTCTTTTTTGCCTGCTTTAAGCTCATCAATTATTGGTATCCACGCAAGCAGATTAATATCTTTATTCTGTATGTCGTTTGGAGTATTGACTGTATTATCCATCATCTTTTTCAAAAGAGCAAATCCAGCGCCGAAACCAAGTCCAACAATCAGTCCGATTGCAACCAGCATAATCCTGTTTGGTTTAGCGTGTTTTGTAGGAACTAATCCTGCATCGATAATTAACACATTACTTGGAATTGATTGTTCGTTGATAATGGCTTCCTGGTATCTTTCTTCGAGCTGAACAAAAAGTTTCTCATATGATAATTGTTCTCTCTGAAGCCGGGCAAGATCGATTGAACTTGTCGGCAGTTCATTCATCTTCCTGTTATACTCATCCATTATTTCGTTGTACTTTTTATACGAAGCCAGGTTTGCCTGGTATTTTGCTTCTTCTTCAAAAGCTTTTTTTGTAAGGTCTTTTATTTCTTCCGGACTTGAAGCAAGAATTGTATTTCTATATATGGCTAACGAATTGTCGAGTTTGCTTCTTAAGTCCGCAATCCTTGATTCAGCTTCTCTAATGATCTGTTGCGCATTGGGAAGAGTGCTTGACATAGCTCGATCCCTCTGCGTTTGTAAATCGGCTATCTGTTCCTGCAGTCTTTTAAGGTACGGCTGCGTTGCCATATTCTCAATATAATTAGTTACATCGGGGTCCCTCTTTTTCAACTCGTCTTTATAACTGTTCAGTGTTTTTTCGGATATTGCAAGATCGATTTTGGCTGCGTTCATTTTTGCCTGGAATTCCGAAGATGTTTGTATAAGAACCCTTGCCTGTTCCGGCAGTTCAACAATTCCCTTTTTCTCCTGGTAACTCCTTAATGAATTTTCAATGCCTGAAAGCTCATTCAGCTTTTCATCTTTTTGATTGGCAAGAAATTCTTTAACCATAATAAACTGTTGCCGGTTGTATTGAAGATTCAGTTCACTGTAAGCCGCCGCATAAGAATTTACCAATACCGCCGCTTCAAAAGGAGATGTGGATTCCACAGTAATTTCTACAATATCCAATCCCCTTTTTTGCTCTATCGATATTACATTTTCAAGATTCTCCGCAATATCATGAATAGGCAATATTTCTTTATTTCCGCCGATTGATTTATCAAAAACAATAGAGAATTTTGATTTATCGCCATGAGAGTTCATGCTGTCGATAAGAGCTTTTGCAACAATAGACCTGAGTTTATAGCTTTTAAGAATTTCAATTTCGTTGGCAACAAATCTATCGCTTCCGAAATCCTGAAATTCGGGAATTAACGAACCTGAAAGAATGCTTCCCTGCGGTTTACTTATTCTTATAGCAGTTGTTGATTTATATATGTTCGGCGCCTGGATAGAATATGCAATTGCTATACCCAGACCGATCAATCCGAAAATCAGTATCAACACAAAATTCAGTTTTATAAAAACTACATAGTCGTGAAGAGAGTAATTATCTTGAGAATTATACCCGTTATTCTTGGTGTTATTCAAATTTTCACCGTTAATTATTATTTGTAATATTCAGTATTAGAATTGTTATTGATATTAAAGCGCCCAGTATCGAGGTCCACATGCTTACGCGTTCCCTTGTATAAATCTTAGGTTCGCCGGGTACAAGTAAAATATCGCCCGCTTGTAAGCGCGGACCTTTATTAAATTCGCTTTCAAGCTCCGTTCCGTAAAGAAGGTCGTTGTATGAAAATTTAATCATCTCCTCTGTTGAATCTGGTTTTATTCTATATATTCTTAGGTCTTCAAGAATCGCTCCGTCGGTTGGTCCGCCGGCATAAGAAATAAGATCCATTATGGTAGTATAACTCGGTACAGTATATCTTCCGGGATATCTTAACCATCCCCATACATTAACTTTTATATTAACCGCACTCGGATCTGAATAATCAAAGAAGCCGCCTTGTGTAGGATTTCTGTAACCTAATAAATCCGCACCCAATTCATAATCCTTTGTCTGTGCATTCATAGTAAAAAAACCGATTAACAAAAAAACCGGGAGAATATATTTAACCTTCATACGCCCTCTTTATTGAATATAAGATGAATAAGCATTGTAATCATTTTGTATAACATGTAAAATTTTATTTAACAATTAATACTCAATTACAATTCCTTGATCGTGCACAGTCCACACCCAAACTCTCTGTTTCTCGCGCCAGTTTCTGATTGTACCACTAACATTAACATTCCAATAGCCCGGATTGTTCAAATCAACATTTGAAAACCCTTCGGTAAAGTCTTCAAAAATTACCTTTAAGCTCCAATCGCCGCTTTCATTTGGCCGGTTGATATTACCTGAACCGTCTGCATTTTGTTTGTATGGGTTACCTGCAGCGCCCGGCCACGGCACACTAAATTTAACTGTATTAGGAATAGAACCAGGACCGCTTGCAAGTGTAAACACGGCACCGTATCTCTGTGCAAGATTATTAAATATCCATTCATCGGTAGGTGCTTCAGTAATTACATTCGTAGCATTTCTTGTAAATGTAATGTTACCGGGCAATTCAACAGATAAAGTTCCACTTGAAAAAACTGACGTTCTTTCTTCTGTTGCTTCAGATACTTTTTTCAATCCGTCTTTTTGTGAAAGACTTGCTACAGTACCGCTAATGTTTGTGTTATCCATTAAAGCATATTGACCGGTTTTCGAAATATCAACACTTGCCAAATATCCCGAATTATCAACAACTGCAACCAAACCGGTATTTTGCCATACGCCGCTTACCAATTCCATCAATGGAATCTGGTCGCCCGCTAAAAATTTATACGGCATAGGAAAAGTTAATTTAACAGGAGCGGCAAATGAAATATTTGCAGGCTGTAGATTAACAATACCTACTTGAGCATTCTGATTTGCATTTTGAGGAAGCACTGCATTATTAACAGGCACCTGCGCCATTTGTAAAGATGTATTTTGTGTTACGGCTCCTGCCGGGAATACTATCGATACTTGCTGACTTGATTCGGTACTTGAAATTGTCGCTGTACCGCCTGATGTACTTACATTAACTTGTGTTGCTTCGATTTTATCCAATGGAACTGTAACTGCACGCGCTAATTTGTTTACAAGATTTACCTTTGTATTAACAAACGAAAAGCCGTAACCATTGGCTGTTGCTGTTACTTTTAGATCTTCGGCATTAACGTTCGAGATATCGTAAGAAAAACTTCCGTTACTGCCCGCGGTTAATGTTGTAACTTTTGAACCGTCTGTTTTAAGTATTTCTACAGTTGCCCCATTTAACCCGGCGCTGCTTTTAGAATCAACAACATTTCCGGCAAGGATTAAAGGTTGAGCTGGTGAAGAAGGCGGATTGGGTCTTGTAACAACAGGACCTGTTTCACTGCTATCGCAGCTTGTAACTACAAGTAAAGCCGCGACGAGAATTGTCAATGTAAACAATGACGTTAATTTGTGCTTCATTTTATACCTCACTTTTATTTGAACTTCTTTTTAAGCTTTACCGCGAGGACTATTTTATACTGTACAAAAGTAATAATAAAACTTAACAAATATAAGAAGTCCGGTTTATGAATTAGTCTATAACCTGTACCTAAAAATCCTTTTAACAAACAACGGGTTGAGTTTCTTGGTAAAATTTTCCAGCCGGTTGCCGGTATTGTATCTAAGCCCGATTAAATCATCAATATTGCTTCTAACAAGGTAGCTTCTTTCAAATTGATCTGCGACTGAAATTCTTGCCAAACCCGGTTTCATATTCCTTGAAGGCAACAAAGGGATACTGAATTTAATACCGCCGTTTGTTACGCCTTTATCGGACTTCAGAGCAAAGAAACCTATTTCAACTTCGCCGAATTCCCTGTTAATATCAAAACGAATAGTATTATCGCCGTATAAATATCTTCCCCCGGAAATACCGAGCGTTAAATCGTAATTAGTAAGTCTGTATTCAAAACTTATGCTGCCTGTCCAAGTAAAAGCTTTCGAGTAAAAAAATTTTCTAAGTCCCGAATATGAAATGTAACATGTTAGACCGTAATTAACACCGAGACTCATATTCCCGTTTGCAAAAAATTTCCGGGCTTCAACATCCCAGCCGTATCTTTCTTGAGTAAATATTCCCGCGCTTGTTGAAACAAATATATCATCCGGCAAACGAAGCGTTTGATTCAACGCAACAATACCGGGTCTAACAGAATCCTGTCTCGAACCGAATTCATTTTTTATCGGAACAATCATTTCGTAATTCAAACTCATTCCTTCCCATAAACTTGTTTTAATATCCGGTATTACATTAACCTGGTACAACACAGGCTGTGTAAACGGACCGAACTGTAAATTCAAAGAAGGTTTAACAACAACATCAAGTTTATACGATGATGAATTTTCAATTTCCTGTTTTTCCAATTCTTTATTTATTTCATCGGTATTAAAATCAATTAACATTTTTTCGGAAAACTCTTCGCCCGTAATCGATCCGGTTAAATAGTCTTTACAATCCGGTACATTCATTTCCAAAACTATAATAGGAATCTTCCTGTTCAAAGGAACTAATATTATTTTTTGATTATCACTTAATAAAGGAACCGTTAATTCGATCACATGTTTTACTGCATCTACGTCAAACCTGAAAATCCTATTTTCATAAGAAATCATTACGCGGCTTTCACCGGCAATCACACGGACATTTTCAAATCCTTCACTAATAAGTCTGCCTGCAAGTTCATTCTGAATATTTGAATTACTGCCGCTATATAAAAAACCGGGAGCGATTGTAAGTGAAATAATCAGGCAAAAGAATATTTTTTGCGTCAACTTATTATCCTTTATAAGCAATACTTTATAATATAATGCTGTATTAAATACATCATTTAAAGTCTGCAGGAAACAACTCTTAATAAGGTAGTTTAATTAAACACGTTTTTAAAAACTTTTAGAGGATGGAACTAAATTTATTATATGTATGCATCGCGGATCTTTCTGTTAATTAAACTTACAAACCTGCACGAATATAAAATTATTGTACTATAAAGTAAATTATATTTTAATGATTAAAATGAAATGTGATCTCTATTTAATAGAGAATTGGATAGGGCGAAAAGCGAAGGAAAACTTAATTTATTTGCCGATTAATAAATTAACAGGTTATGCTGCATTCCTATTAATATAGTCAGTTTTTGATTCAGCATTCTGCAAATAATGAAAACCCGATTTATCTTCAAAGCCGAGAGGCGCTTTTTTCAAAACTATTGATAAAATAACTCCGAACACAAGCGAGTATAATATAAAACCGAGTGAAAACATATAAGACCTCTTTTATATGATACCCTACTATCGAAGATTATTTAATTTAGTTTAGCCCTTTTAATAATTTTTTTATAAAAAACTTTCAATTCTCATTTTTTATGCAAAAAACCACTTTTTTAAATATTCAACATGTTTTACATGTTAATTTTTATCATAACAAATCATAAATATCATATCAAGTCCGCGTTCCGGTTAATCTTTGACAGAGAAATTATAATGAAAAATTTACGCTTGCCGAACCGGAAAAATTCTTTAACCTAAGTACACCGGCCAATAAAGAGAAGTGATCGAACAATTTCAACCTGATTCCGCCGTTTGTGTATTTGCCGTCGTACTCTGTCATTAATTCTATGTGATTCCATAATCGGAAAGATACACCGCCGAACAATCCAACAAAATTATGATTTTGTGCTTCGAACCAATCTGTGCCGTACCCGGCATTAATCAAAATATTGTTTAATATGCCCGAATTGATTTTATAATTTTTTGTTGCCGCAAAATAAAATGCATTATTACGTATTGCCTCCGTACCGCCGAATACAGTCATTATATCGTGCATACCAATCAAAACTGCCGGTATAAATTCACCTTCCTCCAAAAACCTAATTCTTGCTGAGAATGTTCTATCGCCAATTCCCTGCCTATTTCCTTCATAATTAATTATTCTTGTAATCTTAATTGCAAACTCGGCAAATGGAAGGTAAGCAACGCTTAAATACGGAGTGAATGCATCTTTTTTATAACCGCTGAATGATATAAGTTCTTTATCGACAAAACTTGCGCCCAATGTTAATTGCCCGTCTCTTTGAATTTCCGCGCTCGGTATAAAAAACAACCCGCTTGTACCTTCAATTGTTTGTGCGTTGTTCTCCTTCACCAAAAGCATGAGGAACAGTATTAGTGTTATTTTTTTTATAAACATATTATTCTTTTGAACTTTCGAAGTTATGAAGTATGGAAGATTGGTAATGAAAAATAAAATATTTCAACAAAGAACAACCGAACGCAGACCTTTATGATGATTATGATTTGTTATGAATCATAGTAATAAGTGTTCTATTCTTTATTAAAATTTACTCTCACAACCAATATCATGCTTTAACAATATTCTTTTTTACAATTCCTCTAAATTCAAACGCGTTACGCGTATCGATTATTAACTTTGCATTTTCAGATATCAATTTATAATCGAATGAATCATGATCGGTCGAAAGCACAATTAGATCAAACGATTTAAGATTTTCCGAGTCAATGTTAAACGATTCCATATCAAAACTATATTTTCTAGTTTTAGGCAGCTTCGGAACAAAAGGATCATGATAAAACACATCAGCCCCTTTCTCTCTAAACAATTCAATCAATTTTAACGACGGGGATTCGCGCATATCGTCTATATTCTTTTTATAAGAAGCGCCGAGAATAAGCACCTTTGCGTTTTTAATTGATTTGTTTTCATTGTTAAGCGCTTCGATCGATTTACCAACAACATAATACGGCTGATGCGTGTTTATTTCGCCTGCCAGTTCAATAAATTTAGTATTAACATCATACTCCCGCGCTTTCCATGTTAAATAAAAAGGATCGATAGGAATGCAATGCCCTCCCAAACCGGGACCGGGATAAAATGCATGGAAACCAAACGGTTTTGTTTTTGCAGCTTCGATAACCTCCCAAACATCAATTCCCATTTTATCAAACACCATTTTCAATTCATTTACAAGCGCAATATTTACGGAACGGTATATATTCTCAAGCAGCTTTGCAGATTCTGCAACACGGGCAGATGAAACAGGGACAGTCTTAACGACAGCGTAATTATACAATGCACATGCTGTTTCCAAACAATTCGGTGTTATACCCCCGACTATTTTCGGTATTGTGCCTGTTGAATAATCCGGGTTGCCCGGGTCTTCACGTTCGGGTGAAAATGCGAGAAAGAAGTCGGTGCCGACTTTCATTTTATTCGAATCAACTTCAACATCCTCAAATAACGGGAGTAATACTTCATCGGTTGTGCCGGGATATGTGGAAGATTCAAGAACAATTAATTGTCCTTTACGAATATATTTTTGAACAATCTTTGCCGAGTTTTCAACAAAACTTATATCCGGTTCTCTATGTTCGTCAAGCGGAGTCGGTACGCAAATAATTATTGCATCGCATGTTTTAAGAATAGAGAAATCAGATGTTGCCGAAAATTTTTTTGCATTAATCGCATCAAGAATTCTACCCGACGAAATGTGTTTAATATAACTCTCACCTTTTAATAACAAAGGTATCTTCTTCTCATCAACATCAAAGCCAATTACATTAGTAAAACCCTTTTCTGTAAATGTTAAAGCAAGTGGAAGGCCAACATATCCCAAACCAATAATGCCAATTACTGCTGATTTGTTATCAATTTTTTCAATTAGATTTTTTTTATAATCCATTTTACACCATAAGATTTAATTTAACTTAGAAATTAATGTATTAACAATCCTCTCGGAAGCTTTACCATCCCATAAATCAGGTATTTTAGATTCCTTCATATCACCTTTCTGGAAACCATAAACAAGGTTATAAGTTTTCTGTAAATCATTACCAACAAGATAGTTTGTACCTTCTTCAATTGTTATAGGCCGTTCCGTATTATGCCTTAAGGTAATGCAAGGCACTTTTAAATATGTGGTTTCTTCCTGTATCCCGCCACTGTCGGTTATTACAGCAAAAGCATTTTTCATTAAAGCAATAAATTCAAGATACCCCACAGGATCAATTATTTTAACATTGGAATTAATCTGACTTTCAAGATCAAATTCTTTTATCCTATTAGCGGTTCTGGGATGAATAGGAAACAGCACAGGTTTTATCTTTGAAATCTTATTTAACAGATCAATTGTAATTTTCAAGTTTTCGATGTCGTCTACATTCGAAGGACGGTGAATGGTTACCAAAATGTAATTTTTAGGATCAAGATTAAAAATTTTTTCACTCCCATTACTTCTTATTTTCGGCAGATAATTTATAAGTGAATCTATCATAACATTACCGACAAAAAAGATTTTATCTTCGGGTACGCCTTCATTTTTTAAATTAACGAGTCCGCTTTTTTCTGTGACAAATAAATAGTCTGAAATTGAATCCGTTAAAATCCTGTTAATCTCCTCGGGCATAGTTCTATCAAAACTACGCAGCCCTGCTTCAACATGTGCAACCTTAATCCCAAGTTTTGCTGCAGTTATACTGCATGCAATTGTTGAATTAACATCTCCGACTACTAAAACAACATCGGGATTTTCCGCCAGTAATATTTTTTCAAATTCTATCATTACTCTGCCTGTTTGTTCGGCATGGCTGCCGCTGCCAACTCCCAAATAGAAATCAGGTTTTGGCAATTCCAGTTCATCAAAAAAAACTTTACTCATTTTTTCATCATAATGCTGACCCGTATGGCAGATAAGATGCTGGATATTAGATACATGATTCTTGTTGATACCGGATACATCATTAGGCACTTCGCTACCGCTAAGTGTATTTTTCATACTGAGAAATACTTTATGGAGAGGTGCAACTTTCATAAAGTTAGGACGGGCGCCTACAACAGATATGATTTTAGTCATTAATTTGAACCGTTAATAGTTCTAAAAATTATAGATGTAAGACGAAATAAGTTAGAAATATGAACTTGATGCTCGATTCTAGATACCGGATTCAAGATATATTTTAAAACATCAATTTAGATAACAATAATGTGCATCAAAAAACGTAAAAAAATTGTGCCAAATATAAAATACGAAGAATTAGAAATTAATACTTAGCATTATAATTTTTTAATAACTTTTGCTGGTACACCGGCAACTATAGTATTAGCCGGAACATCTTTTGTGACTACAGCCCCGGCTCCAACAATTGCATTCTCTCCTATGGTAATTCCGCAAAGAATTGTAGAAGAAGAACCGATTGATGCACCTTTTCTTATAAATGTCTCTACAACCTTCCAATCTTCCTCGGTTTGTAAAGAACCATCCGGATTTGCAGCACGCGGGTATTTATCATTAATAAAAGTTACATTATGCCCTATAAAACAATTATCTTCAATATGAACACCTTCACAGATGAAAGTATGAGATGATACTTTACAGTTTTTACCAATAGTTGCATTTTTTTGAATTTCGACAAAGGCACCTACCTTTGAATTATCGTCAATAGAGCAACCGTATAAATTCACAAAATCGAATATCTTTACATCTTTACCGAGTTTTACATTATTAATATTCTTTTTTTCCATATTACCCTCAGGCTTAATTAATCTTAATAAGCTTCCCTTTATTTTTGATCGATTCCTGGCTCGCTTCCAATACTTTAACCACGTTTAACCCGTCAATACCGGAAGTCAGCGGATTTCGGTTTTCATTAATAGATGCTATAAACTCTTTTGCACCAAGAGCCAGTGCTTCAACCTGGTTTACCTTTGGAGAGTACATATCGCCTATTCTATATTGTACCAATGCTTCATGTATCTTTTCCTTGTTTTTCATTTCAATACCGCTGTCGTAAATTTTTAATTTCTCGGAATTTTCCATATCATCAAAAACAAGCATACGTTTTTTCCCGCCGAATAACATTCTTCTTATTTTAACGGGTGAAGTCCAGTTAACATGGAAATGAGCATAACAATTATCCTCATAATAAACCGCAACATGCGCGATATTTTCGTGATCATAATAACTTGCAACACCGTGTGCTGCAACAGCTTCAATTTTTTTACCGGATAATATATAATTGGCAATTGATATATCATGCGGCGCCAAATCCCAAATGACATTTACATCGTTTTGAAACAGACCAAGGTTTACTCTTACCGAATCAATATATATAATATCACCGAGTTCTTTACGTTCCGTAATTTCCTTGATTTTTTGTACTGCCCCGGTATATATAAACGTATGATCTGTAAAAATTTTTAGGTTTTTCTTTTCAGCAAGTTCAACCAGATACTCCGCTTCTTTAGAAGATGAAGTGAACGGTTTTTCGACCCAAATATGTTTGCCGCTTTTCAAAGCTGCCTTTGCAATTTCAAAATGTGTGTTAACAGGCGTAGCTATTGCAATCGCATCGGTACTATCTTTAATTAAATCGTTAAAATTATTTGTTACTTCAACCGATGGAAATTTCTTCTTAATATTATCGAGCCGTTTATTGTCGTTATCACACCCTATAACACTTGTAACTTCTTGTTGAGCTAAAAAATTTCTTACCAGGTTTGGACCCCAGTAACCGAGACCAATTACACCAAGTTTCATTTTATCCTCATTTAATAATGATTTGATTCATTTATTTACCGCCCTTACCAAAAACCATAACCGGAATTGTCTTTAATATTAACTGCATATCCAACCAAGGTGACATATTATTTATATAGTAAATATCAAGGACTACGGAATCTTTAAAGGAAACCTGGCTTCTTCCGTAAACCTGCCAAACTCCCGTACACCCCGGGGCAACAATATTTCTTCTCTTCTGCCACTCATCATAATTTTCATATTCATAAGGGATACACGGGCGGGGACCTACAAGACTCATATCACCAATCAATACGTTTATTAACTGGGGTAATTCATCCAAAGATGTTTTTCTTAAGATACTCCCGATTTTTGTTATTCTCGATTGGTTTACAATTTTGCTGTCGGCGCCGTCTTGCTTTTCATTATTCTTCATAAAATCAATCATTGCCTTTTTACGCAGCGCATCATCTTCATTGACCACATACATTGATCTAAACTTATAAAATCTAAACGGCTTACCGTTTTTGCCTATACGCATCTGCGCATAAAATACAGGACCCGGCGAAGAAAGCTTGATTAGTATTGCTATTAGTATAAATAACGGCGATAAAATTATAATTCCTGCTGAGGCGCCAAGGAAGTCAATAACAGTCTTTGAAAAAAGCAGAATACCGTTTGGCAGTTGAGGTGTAACATTTATTATCGAGATATCGGAATACTTTTCGGTCTCAATTTTATCGGATACTATACTAAATAATTCCGAATGAATTTTTGCATGAATTTTTGATTTATGGCATAGATCAAGTATTTCCAAGATACGTTCATAAGTTATATTATCAATAGCTATTATAGCTTCGTTAATCCTCTGCCTTTTAACAATCTTGTGCAGTTCATCAATTTTTCCAAGAACTTTCAAACCGTTAATTACAAAATCTCCCTTATTAATATTATCATCTAAGAAACCGACAATGTTAATACCCAGACTATCTTCAACAAATAATTTAGCCGACAAAAGTTTGGCGGTATTACCTGCGCCGATAATAATTACATTCCTTTTGATTATTTTATTTTTTGAAAGTATTGAATAGATTTTTCTTAGAAAGATAACCCGGCTTAGGATTAATAAAACAAATGAGAATAAAAGGACGTTAACAATAAAAAATCTTGAATGCAGCAAAACATCAATCTTGGCAATAAAGGTTAGTACAATAACAAAAATTCCCCCTAAAAATAACGACCTTACAATAGCAGTTATCTGAGCGGCAATTGTAAGAAAGATATTTATTTTATAAAGATTGTTTGATTGGAATATGACGACTGATGTTAATGAAAGAACAAAAAATAATATTATCATCCCCGGATTATAAAAGAGTACATCCGTCTGCATACCGGATTTCATTTTACTTGTTAAAACGGCCGCAAATAAAAATGAAACAAAGATTACTAGTACATCATTTATAGCAAGGAGATACTTGTATTTAGGATACTTGTTCATAATACATTTCTATTTATAATATGTTTTTAGGTTAGGGTTACGGGATTCATTTCCGATAGACGAATAACAATTTGCCTTTCGGTTACGGTTACGATACCCGTTTCGTCTTAAGGTTACGTCTTGCGATTAAAAATTTACGATTAACGAATGACGATTTACGATACCGGATTCATTTCCGAAGAACATCTTACGTTTAACGGTTACGATGATCGTTTCGTTTATTGGTTACGATTTTCGTCAAATTATTCTACGATTGACGAATGATACTTTACGATACCGGCTTCGTTACCTACGGCCGAATAACAATTTTTCTTTCGACATCATTTCTTAGAATTTTTGAATTCACTCCAACGTTTACTTAAATTATAAAGTTGTCTTCCTGTTTTATCATATATATCTAAAAGTTCTTCAATTACCTTTCCATTAATATTGTAAATATCCCTGCATTGTTCTAAGCCGACAATTGTTTCATTGCTCTCGCCCATTGCATCGTCAAGGTATTTTTGAAATCCAGTTTTTTGATGCCTTTTTGCATAACCTTCTGCAATAAGTCGAGGAATAGCTTTAATTGATCGTTTTAATTGGTCTTTTAGGTCATATTTTTCACTATCGGGAATCAATGGTAGAATTTCTTTGAATGCAATCAACATCGCATTATATGAGTTTTGATAAACTTCCAAATCACGAAAACTTTTGATTGCCGTTTTACTATCCATGCTTTATGCTTTTTGTCATTCGACATCGTTACCAAAGGATGTATTACGTTTAACGGTTACGATTTTCGTCAAATTATTCAACGATTAACGAATAACGACTTACGATACGGGCTTCGTATCCGACTGACAACTCACGATTTACTAAAGAATGATTTAATTGTACTACAAACATATTCAATTTGTTCATCTGTTAATTCCGCGAACATTGGCAGAGAAAGTCCTTGTTCGGCTAATTCTTCAGCAACGGGGCAGTTTCCTTTTTTATAACCGAGATGTTCGAAGCATGGCTGCAAATGAAGCGGAACCGGGTAATGTAAACCGGTTGAAATGCCGTTATCGGATAAAAACTTTTGGAGTGAGTCTCGATACTGGATTCTGGATCCCGGATCATCACTCAATACCTGGATTACAAATAAATGATAAACATGTTTGGCATAATCCATTTCTTTGGGGAGTTTAATTTGCTTTACATCTTTTAACAATTCATTATACTTGGCGGCAACTCTTCTTCTTCCGTTTGTCCAATCTTCAAGATGTTTTAATTTAACGCCAAGCACCGCGCCTTGAATTCCCTCCATCCTATAATTATGTCCGTATATTTGATGCTGATATTTTTGTTCGGCGCCGTGATCGCGAATCATTTTAAATTTTCTTGCAAGTTCTTCATCATTTGTCATTACTGCGCCGCCTTCCCCGTAAGCACCGAGATTTTTGCCGGGATAAAAACTAAATGAGGACGCTATACCAAGTCCCCCGACTCTTGTTCCTTTGTATTCCGAAATATGAGCTTGTGCGCAATCTTCAACCAAATAAATTCTTTGCCCGTTAATGTTGTGTTCAAAAACGCCCGGCCTCTTTAATTCCCACCTATTGGCTTTTAATTCATTAACTATTCCATCCATATCTGCGGTTTGGCCATAAAGATGTACAACAACAATTGCTTTTGTTTTTCTTGTTATTGCAGATACTATTTTGGCGGGATCAATATTATAACTTTCGGGATGGCAATCTACAAATACAGGAGTTGCACCGCACAATGTTGCGCCCCATGCTGTTGCTATAAAAGTATTTGCAGGAATAATTACTTCATCACCGGGTTTAATACCAAGCGCCCACAATACAATATGGTTACCTGCTGTTCCTGTTCCAACACCATAACAGTATTTAGAGCCATGGGCTGAAGCAAAAGATTTTTCAAACTCAGCCACAGGTTTACCTAATACATATGCTGTATTATCCAATACATTATTGATTGCAGGTATTACTTCATTCTTAATAGCAGCATACTGAACTTTAAGATCTAAGAATGGGATATTCATAATAGCTCCGATTTTTTAGTCTTCAGTCAAAAGTCGGCAGTCATAGAAAAAACTAATTAGGTTTTGCTGAAGTTTATTCTTGTTTTAATTTGATTAAATGAATTTATCTGGATTATTTATCATGTTATTCAAAAGTTTACCAACTTCTTCCGATTCTTTCAATAACTGATTATGTTCTTCCTCAGTCATATATTTACAGCTAATTGAAAAATCAATCCATACTTGTGTCTCGCTATTCTCCATATCTGCATCATGTAGCTTTGCTACAAAATGTGCAGGATATTTCCTTTTTCGATATCCTTCGGCTATGTTAGCACAAACAGAGCGGGATGATCTTCTTATTTGATCAATTAAGGCATACTTTTCTTCTTTTGGAAAAGATTTTGTTATTTCAAAAATCTGCATTGCAAGATCAAAAGCTTTTTTATAAACAATTAAGTCTTTAAATGAACTCATTTCACGAATTTATCAAACTCTTATATTTTTTTACTACGAAACCCGATGACTGCTGACTGCCAAATGTGAACCGGAGACTATCTAATACTATTTAATTGAACTATACAGTGCTTTTAAGTCTAGGAATGGAATGTTCATTTTGACTCCATTATTTTATTTTTAAACACCCGTTGTGTGAATTAATTTTCATAAAAGAATAGAACACTGATTATCATGATTATTTATGATTATCGCAGATTTATTTTTATCATAATAAAAATTCGCCTTGCTAAAGACTCAAGTCGAAGCGCGTCTGCTTTCCAAATGTCCTTTATTATTATATTACGTTTTTCTTGAATGTTTATAGCTAATTCACAAAAAGGGCTCATATTAGCTTCACAAATAGATCAAATATTATATCAATGAAGGGATATTATTTAACGCGAGTTATTATTAAATTGATTTTGGGGTTGCCGAAAAACTTAATTTAGTTCAATTATTATCTTTAGATTATAGTTGAATGCCGAATAACCGCTCCCCAAACCAGCGTGTCAATATTTCCGCCTTTTTTTCATCTTCACAAGCACGAATAAATATATAACGGCAAATTTATCATACCTTGTAATAACATCCTTATCCTTAGTTGTCTCAACTTCAGATTTAGTTAAACGCATATTTCATATTTTAAATAGTAGTAAAATTTATACTTTCTGTAAAAAAGCAGCGGTAGAAACTACACCAAACCTTTATTCATTTGTTTCAAAAGTTTTTTATACTCCATATGCGATCCAATCCAAAACCATATTATATCATTGCTTTGGAGAATCCCAAGAGTACGATAATTCTTTGTAATCCTTACTGAAAAAATTGGACGGCGAGAGTGAACGAGTTTGAAATGCAGACCCGGATGATAAGGATTCGAGATAAATAACTTATAGGATTCTTTTGCTTTCCTTTTAATTGCTTCGGGCAATCCAGAATAACATTCCAGAAAACGGTCTGTTGTCTTGGAGTTCAAAGTTTGTCTATGTCCAGAGTTCTCGTTCTACCCTCTTTATGATCTTTAATAGCTTCATCAGCCATTATATCAAGCAAATCCTCCGATTCGGCAAATGTTTTATCCCATTTTTTTTCAGCTTCCAGTTCTTCAAGCAACCAGCTAGCCAGTTTATTTTGTTCAACACCGGGCAACTGTGAAGCTTTTTTAAAGGCCTTTTCCAATAATTTCGTCATGTTAACCTCTATTTTGTACTGTCCTAAATTATTAAGAAAAATAAGAAAAGGGAATAGTAATTACCGGGGCAACACAAGTATAAAACCATTTAATTAAGTATTTGGAAATCAGACGTCAAAAATCAGAATTTTGTACTATGAATTTGATTGAATGCTTCTTCAAATGCCTTACCCAGCACATAAGCAGTGTTGTCTAATACACCGTTAATTTCCGGCAAGACTTCATCATTAATCGAATGATACTGCGCTTTTCCCCCTCCGAAGGAATCCCTTCGGGAAAGGTATGGCCAAGGGACTACTTTCGGAGGATTAACATAAGACTAGGAATGGGATGTTCATTTTGACTCCATTAGTTTATTTTAAACAGAATGCTATATGTACTTTGTGAATGGAAAAAGGATAGAAATTATGTAATGATTAGATTTATTCTTTAATTGTTTTCTTAATAATTAAACAAATATTATGCTAACTAAATTTTGCCGTCAATACTGCACTGGTTTTCAAATATTCTTATTTCCTGAGAAATATTTCTTTATGTTGTTTTGCGATAGAATCCCACGAATAATCACGATTAATTCTTATTTTCCCTTTTTGAGCTAGCTCATAAATTAAGTCAAAATTATCTAGAGAATACTGAAGTTTATTCTTGAGATCTTCAACAGAAGATTGAATGAAGGTCAATGCATCATCTTTAACAACAAATAAGTTTTCTTCAATATTACTGCATATTAACGGAACCCCTAAACCCATAACAGTTAAAATTACTGGAGATAATCCTTCCACATCTGATGGTTGAATATATGCATAGCAGTTTTTCATTAATATTGAAGTATCATTTCCATATATAAATCCTGGAAAAATTATACGTTGGTCTTTTGTTTTTTTTAAATTAATTTCGAATTCTGACGGGTTAGGTGAGCCCCCAACTATTACTAATTTTTTATCAGTTTTAAGTTTCTCAAATGCAGGGATTAAGTACTGCAATCCTTTATCGGGAATAAAGCGGCCTACAAATAGGAAGTATTCACCTTTTGTTAGACCTATTTTTTGTAATATAGCTTCGTCATTTTCTTGAAAAGTTATTTCGCTGCCATATGGAATGAAATCATATTTCTTTTTATATCTTTTCTCAAAAAATTCTTTTGAAAAAACATTATCAAAAATTACACTATTTGGAAAAAATGCAGTTATAAATGAGGAGATATAAAGGTATAACTTTGCATACCAAGGCCATTTCTCACGTTTCCAATCAACACCGTCCTGACTTATAAAAACTTTCTTGCCAAATAGTCTTAATATTATTGAAAAGATACTATTACCACCATTGTGTATGTGAACAATATTTGCATTGTTCTTAATGATAATATCTATTGTAGCTTTAAAGGAATGAATTAATGAATCGAAACCACTTTTATTTACGGTTTTTATATTTACAATCTTTACGCCGGAGTATTCGGATGTTTTTTTAAACCTTCCGTTACCATATACGCGATTATACGCTGTAACGTTAAAGCCCATTTCAACTAAACGGGGGTAAAGTTCAGTTGCAAACTTCTCTGCACCTGCTGATCCATTTTGGGGCGGGATGCTTCTAAATCCAAAAGCAGCAATTCGCATAATTAAACTAAATAATCCATATAATAATCTTGAATATATTCTCTTAGTGCTACACGCCAATCTTGCATAATATTAAGATTGCGTATATCCAGCTTTCTATTAACCAACCTTTCGTTAGGTGGACGAGGTGCAAAATATTCATTTGAAAAATGTTCTGAGGAAACTATATTTATTTTTATTTCATCTTCAAGCCCAAGAATTTTTAATAATTCTGTTGCAACTTCAAGCCTGCTGGTTTGACCACCACAAACCATGTTATATAAACCCCAATATTCTTTTTCTATTAAAAGTTTTACATTCTTTGCAAAATCATGAGTATAAGTTGGAGTGCCATCTTTATCATTTACAATAAATAGTTCTTTCTTTCCTTCTTTTATTTGTTTCATAAGCTTTTGTATGAACTTCTTATCTTTCTTTGGACCTGAACCCATCATCCAACCGGCACGACAAATTAAATATCTTTTTGCATTTTGCTGTACAAATACTTCCGCCAGATATTTTGAACGAGCATAAACACCAAGCGGATTCGGCAAGTCCCAATCATCATAAAATTCTTTTTTACCATCATAAATACCGGCAGTACTTATATACAATAATGGAATGTTAAGTTCATTAGCTATATAAACAGCGTTTTCAACAGAAAGCGTATTTGTATTATATGTATCGTCAGCATTATTCTCACAATATTCCAAATCTGTATAAGCACCAAGATGAAATAAATAATCCGGTTTAAATTCAGATACATCCTTTTTGTACGCATTAGAATCTCTGAAATCAAGAAATGATAGCCAATCTTCGTTAACATCTTTATCAGTACATTTTAATTCGTATTCATTAATAAATTGTTTGTAAAATGCCTCGCCAAGCATTCCGCCACAACCTGCTATGTAAGTTTTTTTCACAATAACATGTCCTTATATATTTCTAGTATTCTATTTGCAATAGAATTAATGTCTAGTTTTTTTTCTATTAGTTTTTGTCTACCATTACAATAATTATCAGCAAATGCTCTTCTAACAAGTAAAAATAATTCAGAAACTTCAAAAGTTTTGGAAACATACATTCCGTCTACATCTGAAAGAAGTTTTACCACATTACCAACTGGGGTTGAAACAACCTTTAAATTGCATGCCATACATTCCTTTACAGCATTTGGAGATCCTTCAAAATCCGATGTTAGCAGATATAAATCAGCCGCATTCAAGTATAAAGGAATTATATTCCTTGGTGTATTTGTTAAAATAAGAGGTTCTAAGTTAGAAAAACCATCATTCCTTAATTCATTGATAACTTGCAAAAATCTATCAATTCTTTTTTGTGTACGTTTTTTATTATTTGAATCAAAAAACAAAACATATTTTTTATCCAGCTCAAGTGAAAGTTTTTGTCTTGCAATTTCTTTATTAATTGGCGTGAAAAAATCTATATCAACACCATTAGGCAAATAAATAATTTTATTTTCCCTATCATTTCTAAGCTTGTCTTTAACTATAATTTTGTCAAATATTCTTAAGATAATTTCAAATACTAGCTTGCCCCCCTCATATTCGGGTGGATTTTGATAAGAAATAATTGAATGATTGCGAAAAAAAAAACCGGTTAAAAGAAATAAAACCCCGCTATAGACATGATGACAGTGGATAATATCATATTTATTATGCAACAACAATCTAATCAGCCTAATATAGGATTTTGCATATTCTAATTTTCCGCACTCTCTACCATTTATAAAAAAAACTGTTGACTTAATACCATTTACTGCTAAAGAATCAATTTGTTCTTTTACAAATATACCATATATTGGAAAATTTGAAGTAGGATAATTATTTGTGATGTGTAATACTGAAATACTCATTTAATATCTAACCAATCAATAAAATTAGAAATCCCATCTTCAAATGAATACTTTGGGTTATAACCCAATCTGTTTTTTGCTTTACTTATATCAGCAAAAGTTCTTTCAACATCACCCGGTTGTAAAGGTAGTTTATTTAATATTGCTTTTTTGCCGATATTATTTTCAAGTGTTTCAACCATATGGGAAAGAGTTATAGTCCTTGATTCACCAAGGTTAAAAATATCATATCCTTTAAGATTACTCATAGCCCCTATTATACCGTCAATAATATCATCAATGTATGTATAATCTCTTTCAGTAGAGCCATCTCCATAAAATGGTATAGGTTTACCATCAATAATCAATTTTGCAAATTTATGAATAGCGAGATCGGGTCTTTGGCGTGGACCATATGCAGTAAAGAACCTTAAACAGAAAATGTCGAAATCGTATAAGTGATGATATGTATGGCAAAGTAATTCGCCCACTTTTTTTGTCGCAGCATAAGGTGATATCGGATTATCAACACTATCATCTTCAGAAAATGGTATTTTCTTATTATTTCCATATACAGAAGATGATGAAGCAAAAATCATTTTTTTACAGCCGCTTTCCTTCATTGCTTCAAGTATGTTTAATGTTCCAAGAACATTTGTATTATAATATCCTATTGGATCGGCGATTGAAGGTCTTACTCCAGCTTTAGCTGCAAGATGGATTACAATATCAATTTTATTTTCGTTAAAAATCTTCTTTAAGGATTCTTTATCATTAATATCAGACTCATAAAAGAATAAATTTTTGTTATTAACAAAATTGGATATGTTTTTCTCTTTAATACTGCGGTCATAGAACGGATCGAAATTATCAACGCCAACTACAAAGTTTTTAGTAGCTAATAGTTTTTCTGTGAGATGCGAACCAATGAAGCCGGCAAAACCAGTGATTAAAAAATTCATTAAAGTATATAGTTGTGGATATAATTACTTGCAGTGCTTACAATGGAAAACTTTTCTTTCACAAAATCAAATGCAGTTTCAATCTTAGCTCTTAATATTTTTTCATCAATTTCAATTAGATTCTTAATGCTTTCCGCGAGACTTTCTGCACTCCCTCTATCAAACCAAAAGCCATGTTCACCATTTGCTATTATCTCCATTGGTCCATGAATGTTCGATACAAGCACCGGAACTTTTGCAGCCATGGCTTCAGCTATAGTTAAGCCAAATCCTTCGTATAAAGAAGGTTGTACCAGTAAATCATAATTACATAAATTCCTATAGATATACTCTCTATCTTTAAGTCCAAGAAATTTTACTCTATTGCTCAAATTATAATTATATACAAGTTTTTTTAAGTATTCTTCCGATGAACCCTCACCAATAAAATCTACCATAATATTATAGATTTCATTAGTATCATGTAGTATTTTTATTGCTTTAATTAAAAGATTCTGACCTTTTATTTCATGGTTTAAACGGCCAACTTGTATTATTTTATAAACATTACATTTATTATATGTTGATTTTGAGATTATTCTTTCAACATTAATACCATTATATATTACTATGGGGCTTATTTTACCACGTTTTTTTATATCTTGTGCCACACCATTTGATATCGCAAATATTTTTTTATACTTCTTTAAATTTATTATTTGTCTCCCTAATCCATGAATAGTAACGACAAGATTTTTTCGGAATATGGGGCAAAGTGTATTAACTAAATTCTCATTATGACAATGAATGATATCTGGTTTAATGTTATAAAGAATTTTATTAAGCTTAAATAATGGCAAGGGATTTCTACTACCCGGTTTTCTATTTAAAACTATTAATTTGACTTTATCATCAAGATTAAAAAACATTTTTTTGCTATATGAATTATTTATTATAATTAGAAATACTTCATCTTTGCTCATTTGCTCATTTGCTATATCAACAAGCATCGTTTCTGCGCCGCCTGTATTAAAAGAAAAAATCAAATGAAGTATTTTCATAAATTGGTAATAGGATAGTTTTTCAATTTCTTTAAAATGAATATTATCCAAGGAATAGGGTCATAGAAATTAAAAATAGCAAATGCTTTTGTAGAAAAAACATCTCTAATAAATTTTATTAACGTACAACCTTTAAAAACATTTTTCCAATCATTTGCATCATTCATCCAGCGAACATTATCTCTACATTGATGCTTTTTACCAGAATCAACACCTTTAATAAAATGATAGCAAATATTATATCCCGCTACCGTTGATAAATAAATAGGAGCCCCTGCACGAAAATTTGTCTCAATGTAATAGTATTTTTGACTTATGGAATCATATTTTAATTCAACATCAACCAATCCGATAAAATCTAATTTATCAAGAAGATTTTTTATTGGATATATTAGTTCTTCAACATATTTAGTTCTTATAAATGAGCTGCTGCCTATATTAGGAGGATATTGCCTTTCCTTTTGAATAATACATGGGATATGAGTTATTCTATTATGATCTCTCAATGCCAGTATTTCGATCATTGCTTCTGATTCACCAGGGATAAACTCTTCAACGAAGAACAACTCAAAATTTACATGAGAAAGACATTTTTTAAGTTCTTCCAAATTATTAATTATTCTAAATGAACTTTTATCATATTGAAGACTATTTTTGGGTTTTAAAACTAAGGGGAATTTAATATGCTCAATAAATTTAAGGTTTGATAGTGAGTATGTTTTAGGGACATTAAACCCTACAATAGGTGCTATTTCTTTCTGGAATTCCTTATCAAGTAATTGTTTTGAAGTATATTTTGAATATATATTATATAGATTAGAATCTAATAATTGTTCTTGATAATCTAATAGAAATTTTGTCGTTCTATCTGAAGTTGGAAATAGATAACCGTTCTTAAATTTTTTTTCATTTTTAAGTAGTTTTAATAACTCTTCATCCGAATTTGAATGCTTTAATTCATATTTATCAATTAAATACTTAGAATAATATGTAAATTTTCTATTTCCATCTAAGTTAATACCATAAATACTAATTTTTTCTTTACCCAAAGACCGAATTATTCCAAGGGATGTCCTATCTTCCAATCCTAAAACAATTGCACTTTTCAAGTTACTTATTTATTCCCAGCATTTATTACATTTATCAATAAAATATTCTTTTCTTATTATTATACCAAATACCCTAAATACCGCAACAATACCTACTATTCTAGCATTAAATCTCTGCCACTTTTTAATATTTGAGATATTATCTGCTCCCATTGTGGCAATAATTTTATCAATATTATGTTTATTTCGTAGTTCTTTGATTTTTAGTAGCATATTTTGAAACATCTCAGTTCCATAACCCTCTCCAACAATTGAGTCATTTATTTTTTCAAAACGAACATATCCAATATTATTATGAAAAACTATTTCTTGTTTTTTCGAAAAAACTCTTCCGCTAAAACTTTCATGTTTAACAGAATTAAAGAGTAAACATTCACTGCCAATTAAAGAATTGTTGTTGTCGAAAGCAAACCAAAATATTGTATTATTACTAAGATAATTTACTAAATCTTTTTCCCTTATATGGACACCTAATTCAACTAAATTATTATATATAATTTCTTTGTCTGAAGTATTAATCAAGTTAATTCTATTCTTATATATGGATAAATCATTTTGAAAATTTGATTTTATATCAATTGTCATGATAATTCCTAAATGATATTTAGGGACTAGAACAATCAGAAATTTCTTAATAATTATTTTTATAATTTGCTGTAACTGAATCATAATATTCATTTAATGACATACCAGTAGATTTAATTTGTGCTGCAGAAAATAGTATATCCATTTTTTCATAAAGCACTTCAATTTCTGTTTCATTTTTGAAATGTGGATTACAATTTGGCATTAATTCCGATGAATGCAAAATGAACTCAATATGTGTTGTCTGGTTTATAAGTGCATTTTTTAATATTTGGATTTGATAATAAATGGAATTTTTATCAGGACGCATCCAAATAATTTCAGGAGAAATATAGTTTAGTATTTTTTTTGTAAATCTATTTTTCATAAAATACGTTAAATTGTTTAATAAATTATTTTCTCGTCTAATAATACTAACAGGTACCTCCAATAATGATGATGTGTCTCCTTTCTGGTATATGTTTTCGGAGTTTATAAAATAAGATGAACTAGGAAAATAGCTGTAATCAATTTTATTTGCTTTGTACTGGTAATCCGACCCACCCCAATTAATATATGGAGTTATCGAACAATCAATCTTATAATTATGTTTTTTTAATAGATTGATATAAGTATTATTTATTGCCCAACGCCCAGCTCTATGGCTAACAATACTTACATTGAAAGTATCTTCAAGCATTTTTGTTAAAAAATCAATTTTTTTATCCATAATATTTTTCGGATATTCAATTAAAAACGGTTGGTAATAAAAGTCATCTTTTGTTAATTTGTAGTAAGGAGGTGAATTCCATGCATGTAAATGCATACCAATTTCACCAGCATCTCGTTTGATTATATCCTTCCCAAATTCTTGGAAGAAATGATCATTAACCATTTCCCAATTAGTCAAATAAACTGGTTTTAAGGAATATTTTTCACACAACTCTTGAAATCTAGGTAAATAACAAGCGTTTTTTGTCGTTATTTTTGTGGGTTTAGCCCAAAGATTATCACCTTCTGTATCAATTGTTATAATAAATGGTATTCTTTCTTTATCCATAAATTTAAAGAGTCAAATTATGTTTATCTTTGATTTCGTTCACTAATTTTCCAAATAAGTTTTCCCAATTATACTTTTCTATATCATTTACATCAATTTCCATTTGTTTTTTATTTAATACAATGTAATCTAATTTATTCAAAAATATTTCCTTCGTTGAAGCAAATTCAATGTATTTTGCTATATCTTCTTTTGAAAGTGAATACATATCAGTTGAAACAACTGGTTTTTTACATGCTAAATACTCAAAAACTTTTAAGGGATTAACCGAATCATTAACTTCATGTTTTTTAAAAGGATTTATACATGCATCAAATTGTTTAATATATGCTGGTATTAAATCCTTGTCTTTTCTACCCAAGTGGTAAAAATTTCCATATTTCTTTAGCCGATCAATTGGGAAACTGTTCTCGATCTTTCCAATGAAAACAAACGAATAATTTGCTCTATTCTTAATAATATATTCAATTAGGTCAATATCTAAAAAGTTGAATAGTGTCCCAACAAAACCAATAATTGGTTTTTTTATATTAAACATTATGTCGGCATTTATATACTTATTATCATGAATAGATATATTATGTCCATTGGGGATTACAATAAAATCATTTAGTGATAATTTAGAATACTTCTCTTTGAGCTTAATTGCAGAAACAATATTTATATTCGAGTACTTTATTGCATTGAGCATTAATTTCATTCGAATATTATAACCTTTTGGATTATTATTAATAATTTCATAAAGAGGGGAATCATCACAAAGATCATAAACCCTATAATTCGTATTTCGCCAGAATTTTAAAGCATTTGAGTACATTGTTTTACCCACCCAGATCAAATTGGGAACAGCTAAAACTTTTCTCTTCACCAAGATAAAAATGTAGTAATCATATATTGATTTTATTGTTTTAGATCTAAAATAAAACGGAAAATATAAAGGTGGAACTATAATAAAAAGATTTTCCTTTATCTCATTGATTGTAATTGATAATAATTTGTTTTCGGACTTCCACAGATTTTTAATAGATTGACTTTCTTCTACATAAAATATTCGATGACCATTTTTCCATAAATTATAAGCGAAGTTTTGCTTTCTAAACCAAGCACCTCTAAACCAATAATGACCGCCAAAAAAAAGGATATTCAATTGTTTTGACCTCCTCTTTTGGAAATTATACCAACTAATAAACCGGTAAAACAAAAAAGCGTACTATCATTATAACCATTATAACCAGTGTAATATGTAATACTATTGCTTATTAGCATTAAAAAAATAAACAGAATCATTAGCTTCTCGTTTTTGGTAAATAATTTCAGTTGTAGTTCTTTCCATGATACAATTATACCGCCAAAAACAAATATCAATAAATAGGTAAGTCCAACTAAACCAAATGTACTAAGTATTGATACGTATGCACCATGGCCACCACCTCTCAACTGACTCGAAAGGAAGTCTCCCAAAGAATCACTCCCGAGGTATACTGCACTTTGGATTCCAGTTCCAAAAATAGGATTAGTTAAAAAATTTTGTAAATAGTAAAAGTATGCTGTACTCCTCCAATTATCCTGCCCCTGAATACCACCTTCTATTGACAATATTCTACTAAATTGTGAATTCAATAAATCTTGAGGTACTAATAAAAGAAATATCAGAACTGCCGCAGTTATACCGATAAATAGATTTAATTTCTTTTTCATAAAAAGAGTTAAATATGTAATAATAATTATAAGCAATACAAAAAATGATGTACGACCGCCAGAATTTATTTGAAGAAATATGAATAAGCTGAAAGCAATTATATATTTAAAATTATATTTAGAATAATTGAGAATTACTAAAAGAGATACAATACCATAAATTGCTGCTTGCTCCAATCCTCCTATTCTATGTGCTTGTAATGAATATGAAAAATCATCACCATATCTAAATCTACCGTAGACAAAAGGAACATCAAATCCATAATATACCCCTGCCAATCTAAAATAACCCACTATTAAACTAAATAATAGAAGAATTTTAAATAATTCATAAAAATCAATATTTACTAATCTCACATATCTTATTAGAGTGAAAAATATTAAGCAATTAATAGCTATCTCTGTATATATGCTAATACCGCCCTGCCCCTCCTGTGCGCCAAATAATTTTTCAGAGCCAACGGGTTGTTTTGCGAAACTAATAAAGGCAGAAAAGATCAATAGAGATATTGCAAAGTAAAATAGCTTTAAATAAACATTACTATATATATAATTTTCTTTTGTATTCCTTTTTAGTGAATAAACAAAAAATACAATTGTTAATATGTAAACTAGCTTAACATTAATAGCTCCAATTGGTATTGCTAGCGGATAAAAAATAGATAAGAAAAATAGAGTAAACCAAAAACCTGGCTTTTCTTCCATTTCTTTTTTATGTATTTCTGTTAAAATGCCATTATTGTTTATCAACTGAAATGTCTTCAATTCTATAATCTATTATTTTTTGTTGTATTAGTTTCTTATTCTAAAAAATATTTGTGTATTACTGCTTTTCTCAAATACAATTTTTTTCGCCTTAGTTTTACTTCCGTAATTCATTGAATAATCGTATTTAGCAATTGAGCCACTAACTGAGGATTCAATTATTAAAGGTAATGCTGTAATTTTATAATCATTAATTTCTTTACTTAAGTTTACAATAGGAGATAAATGAATTGAAGATTTTAAAAAAGCATCTGAATAATCTTTGATTAATAAAAATTCATCAAACAATTCAAATTGCCGATTCACAGTAATATTCTCTTGAATAAAGAGAAGTGATATTTCAACACTGTTGTCATTAAATTTCAAATTTAGTAATCGTGCGGTTTCGTATGTTTCCCACAACCCAAGTTTTGTAAAATCTATATTATTCATACTTTCCGGGCAAGCTACATTGTGATAACTGTAACCTCTAAATTTATCTCTCTCTTTTTTATCTCTTGTATAAGTAAAAGTACCTGGATCGACAACTATTGGCTTACCTTTATAAGATAGAGTAAAACTCCCTACATCAAAATGGTTATGACCACCCCTTCCATTTTGCCCGGTTGGAAAGCAACTTAACATCAAAGAAAAATTATCATTCTTTAAAAAACATGCCCCACCTTTTTCAAAGGCGATACTTTTATCTGTATCTCTCTGTATTACATTTATATCATTAATATTAACCTTTTGTATTTCCGGTAAATACTGGCTAATTACACAATTCCTTTTTGTGCATTGGGATTTAAATTTATAATTAAAAATATGTTCGCCTAAATCAAGAAGATAAGAATGATCATGTTCGTCTGTTTCTTGTAATATTAATATTCTTCCGCTGTCATTATCACCAACTTGCGGTGCATTACCATTATGGTCAATATAAGCTGCTGTATACTCGAACATTTTAAAGAGCAGTTCATAATATTTTTTAGATAGTTCAATATCATTGGCTAAACACATAATTGCAGAATAAGCAAACAGTTCTAGAACTAACCTATGATATGGAATAGATGCCTCAAAATTAACTCCATCTTCATACGTTTGGTAAACTATACATCTTTCCAACCCAATAACAGCTTGTAAAAGCCACTTTTTTGATTTTGGATGTCCTTTTAATGTAAGCGCTAAAAAAATCAAGCCAGTGTAATCTGCAGTTGTATGATTTGTTGTATGTCCTTTATCATAGATTTCAGGAAAAGTTGATATATATTCTGCGTGTTGAACCAATGATTTAGTTAATACTCTTTGAAAAGAAATGCCCTCTTTGAAAGCATCCCCGAAAAGATTTATTGCAATTATCCAATTAATGCTTCTAATTGCCGCTTCCATTGGACAAATCCAGTTTACTCCATAAAGGAATGGATTCTTTTCTATCCAATTTGTAACTAAGTCTTTAAAAGTGTTATATGGTTTTTCATTCTTTTGTGCTAAATAATTCTGAGCTAATATTATTCCGAAATAGAAACGCGAAATTTCCCATGGAAATTTCACATCAATATTTCTGTTGAACAATTTATTAGTTCTCAATTTGTCAAATCTTAGTAATGGGTATTCATAATTAGGGACATAATCTTTATACCAATTAATATTATCATTAATCTCAACGTCAACACCGAAAAATTTATACTTTCTTAATTCATCATCTTTAATGGTATCTATTATAGATAAATTTATTTCCCATATATCTGTTAGCTTTAAATCAAAATCATCATTTTTTTTTATTCTAAGTAACTCAATTCTTCCCTTTTTAATATACTTTTTGATTTTATCAACATAGTTTTTTAATACAAAATACTTTTTAAGCATACTTAATTAGTTACATCCTTTAAATAATTATTTTCTGTTGGTAAGTGAAGTAATTTTTATTTTAAGATCGGAATATAGCGGTACTAACTCCTTTAAACTAATTGTGCCAATAAGGAAACTAATTGTAAGGTAAAACAATCCTGCCATAAAGATGATTGAAGAATAAACAAAAATATTATCAATATAATTGTATGCTACTGTTGTGGATACACAAATAATTATTAACAGAGATATTTGTATAATTTCATGTTTCTTATTTCTTAGTATTGGATAGAACTTTTGTCCCCAGTAACTGCCTAATAAGAACATACTAAAATAGCTTATAATCGTTGATATTGCGGCACCGGTCATACCATACTTTGGTATAAGTAAAAAGCTGAATACAATACTTATCAAACTGGATAACACTATGACAAGTGTAATATATTTTGTTTTATCGCTAAAAAGTATCCCCATGGCATTGAAGTAATAGAAAGCATAAAATACACGGGAAACCGATATCATTAGAATTATTGCAAATCCATTGATGAATGTCTTGTCAACTGTAATGAAATATCCAATAGGTATAATTATCGAGACAAGAATTAATGCAATCGCCGGAAATAGAGATAAGATATATTTATAGAATTTTAAAAACACTGTTTTTGCATCGGGTCTTTTATAAATCTCCCATCTCATTGGATTCCATGCTAGAAAAAAGGATTGTATTAACAATGCATTTAGCAAATCTGCATATTTATAACCATATGAATACAAACCCAGTTCGAAATCATTTGCATAATTTTTTAGGAAAATTCTATCAGACATTGAAATAATAACGGCTGCTAAATTTCCAATCATTAAAGGGTAACCATACTTAAGCATACTTCCTAAAAGTTTAAAATCAATTTTGTATTTCAATTGATTTTTTAGTACATGCAATGAAATAATACTTGATATTGCAAACGAACAGAAATAACTCCAAACCACACCATCGTAATTCATTTTAAAATAAACCACAAATAAAATATTCAACAGAAGAAATAAAGCAGAATTTAATATTGAATAAATAAGATATTTTTTTGCTTGAAATTCTGCTCTATAGATAAGCAATGAGTTTTGGAAAAAAACACTAATAACAATTGCACCGAGATATATTAGTCCGATATCATCTATAGAGTTTTTAAAATGTTCTTTGAAAATTATACCAACAAAAAGAATTGTAACACCAACAAACAATTGTACAAAGTAGAGATTAAAGAAAACAATTTTTTTTGTATCGGTATCATTACTTTCTGCACGGAATTTCCAGAATGATGATGTTAAGCCAAATTCACATACTATTATGAAAAATGCCCCAATACTTATGATATATGAAAGGTTGCCAAAATCATTTGGAGTTAAAAATGCAGTATAAAGCGGAATCAAAAAAAACGCAATCGCCTTAGCCAGTATTGGCTGTAAGGAATATATTGTTGATTCTTTTAAGAATTTACTTGCTAAACTCACTATTATCTTCGTTTAATTAATTTTGCAGGTACACCACCAACGATGGTATAGGATTCAATATTCTTGGTTACAACAGCACCGGCAGCTACTACACAACCTTTACCCAATTTTACACCGGGAAGTATAACGCAATTTGCACCAATCCAAACATCATCTTCAATTATTATTTCTTTTTCTTCATGCCCACTAAAACGGATTGGTTCATTAAGTTCTTTGGGGATAATATGATTTTTAGATAAAATTTTCGCACCATAACCTATCAGGACTCGATTTCCTATTTTAACACCACCTTTTGTTGTTATAACTAAATCTCTTGAAAGCACAACATCATCACCTATTTCAATATATTGCATTTCATCAATCCAAACATTTTGCGTCATCCATAAATTTTTTCCTACGCTTCCGCCAAAAAACTTAATTAATCGTGTTTTTATTATATTATTTGTCTTAGTTGGTCTTAAATGCATTAATATAGGATAAAACAAAGAGATCATAATCGAATTTAATTCATGCAAAAATCTTCTTTTTATCTTAAGTAAATTATCATTCATCTTATAGATACTTCCTTAAAACAACAATAAGTTAAGTAACATTTCAGTTAATTTTATTATTGGCATCTTAAATTCGGTTGGCCATAAATAATCGATTGAAAAACAAAATCTTACTCCGTTATAAAATACTTCAAACTGTATCGCCTAAATAAGACAAATCTAATCAAATACATTTTTCTTTGCTTCTTCTCTTATATAGTAACGATTCAAAAAATTAAATCGGTTTTAAGCATATGGAAAACTATTAAATTGCTGCATTATTGTTATAGTAGCTTTTCCATTCATACTTTGCAAAGTTGTAATAACTTCTTTTTTAATTACTAATTCTGATGAATCAAAAATTTCAAATGATAATTCCAAAACGCCAAAGTCTTAACGTTAATTATAAGGAAGCGGTATTGGCTTTGGGCAATGCATAGAGCGTGTTTGCATTCAAAAATCCATTTATTATCTGTCTTCTCGTTTCTGTACTCTGACATCGGAAGTCGGAGATCAGAGAACAGAAATCAGAGTTCGGAGAACCGCAATTTCGCATTATATATTTTCAATAATCTTGAGAAGCTTTTTATCAAAAGTCAGCACATCGGTCTTTTGAATTTTATAATAGGAAACGAGCAAAGCATCGGCATAATCCAAATTGTATTCGGAATAATATTTTAGAGAAGAAAGTATTATATCTTTATTTATAAAATTAAAATTCCCAGTTGCAAATAAAGTCGAAAGCACGTCATAAATTTCTTTTTTGGGGATTCCATAAACCTTTTCAAGCACATATACTATTTCGGCAGCAATCTCATTTGGTACAAGTATTTGATTTGTTTCAATAATAACAACTGATTTTTTGTGCAGTTCTAAATTGTCTTTAAGAAGGTAACGTAGAATAATGTTAGCGTCTATAATTTTCATACTTATCTTTTACAACTAATGCCCACGCTTCATTTTCTTGTGTATATTTGATTCTATCGGCATATTTAGAAAAAATACCGGCGAGGTTAGCACTTTTCTTTTCTGTCGAATTAATTTCACTTATATCCAATTTTATTTCTACATCCTTGCCTTTAAATTTCTCTAATTCCTTAATTCTAAGCAGCGTAGAACTGATCTTTCTTTTTATTTTAATAGTCTTCATGAAAGTCGTCATTTACTTTTAGATATTATATAAATGCTTTGTTTTTGTATATATAAGATAAATAATTTTAATTAGCTTTCTCAAATGTAAATCTGCACTCAGTCTTCGGATGTCAGATAAACCGAGCATCAAATCTTCCAAACTTCGGATATACTATTTATGATTGCCGCCCGGCCTTGCGGGATTTCCGTTAACACGAGACAGGTCGTGTTCGTTCAAAGTTACGATTATTATAAACAAAGCATACCATATTAATAGAATGTTATCAGTTGATCCTTTTTTGCCAGTACCATGGTTTTCTGTGCATGTGGGAAATTGCCCAAATAATAATTTGATTATTGTTTTCTATAGTATATAATATTTTATAAGGAAATCTTGGGATATATGCTTTATGTATATTACTTTCTTCTACTAAATACCAGCCGGGATTTTTCCTAATTTTATTAACCTGCGATATTGTTTCCTTTTTAAAACGCTTGCCCAGTCCTTTTGATTGAAGTTCGTACCATTCAACGGCTTCGATAAATTCTTTGTTTGCCAATTCATGGATTTTAACCTTCATTGTAAAGCATATCAAAATCTAACAGTTCAGATTTATTTTCGTTTACTGCTTTCATCCTTTGTTTAATCTCAGTTATCCACGCATCGCGCACATCATTTTCTTCATATTCTATACTAGCGAGTATTAATTCTGCCAGCAATACTCTTTCATTCGGCGGTATTTTAAGTGCTTTATCAAACAGTTCCTTATCCATAAGAATACCTTTATTACGTGTAAAAAATCAATGTAAATCTATATCTAATATCCTTTACAGTCAATCAAGCAAATATTGACTCAAATGCTGTATCCTTTCATCATGCAATAATGAAATCTAAAATCATAAATCACAAATCTAAAATCCCGAGACGCCTTAATCTTATCGTTAATTATCAGGAAGCGGTATTGTTAACAGCGCGGGGCCCTTTTTTGCCGGTAGCTTTATATGGAGCTAATCCGAAATCCCCGAGTATTTGATTTTTCTTTCCGTAAAAACCGTAGAGCATAGTAGTAAAGCGCGTATAGGCATCCGTAATTTCATCATGTTGTTTGGAATAGTCGTCATGCTTAATTCTCGCGGTGTTCATTGCGGCATCATATGTCTGCCTTGAAGTTTCAAGCGAAGTTCTAAGATTGTGTATTGTTTGTTCATTTAAAGTAGCCGGGAAATTTTCTTCGCTTGAATGCAGCACAACACCGTCGGCAAGTTTTTCTAATTTTTCAACAAGTGTATTATAGGCCTTAATGTTCTTTGAAGCCATATTTACCTCGATTGAATTATAATTACATACAAAATAATTAAGATTCCGGCGTCTCAAACAAAAACTAACAAGCGCTAAATTATAATTCACTGTAACAATATATACATTGTTTACAGACGAGGTTTAATGTGCTTCTTATTTATTCAAATTTGGTGCTGTATTATTACAATTACCCGCAAGCTGATTTTAATTTGTAATCAAGTAATTAATATTATCTGCAATGTTTTAATAATAATGAAAGAGATTGAAATTATGATTGATGATTTATTATTGTCGACTTCGGATTTCATTTCAGCTAAAAGTATTGCGCCAAGAGCAGAGTGGATTGAGCAGAAAGCAAAGAGTATTTAGCATAGCGCCCCGCTTTTAGCAGTGTAAACACAGGGCAGAGTGCTGTTTATTATTGTCATCGTCAAAAAACGCTCATATTAATTTATTAATATTTATCAAGTATCCAACGGTGTTGCCGCTAACCGGCAGCCCAAAACAAGGATGCCTAATAACAGCAACTATTTTTTATTTAAATAATGTTTCTTAGAGTAAACTACTTTAAAGAGCAACTATACTTTGCAAGCACAACTTTTTAATTATGCAAATACCGCACTGAAATTAGTTTACCCCGCAGTGCTTTTGCGGGGCTGTCCGTGTTGAGCGGCGGGTTATACCTTGTATATTAGTTTTAACAAAAGATTTAGTAAGCGTCTTTTCTCAAATCTATTGATAGAATATAAATAGTTTTTTCATTCTCATCTATCACATAAAACAATCTATACTTTCCAATTCTATAGCGCCAAGTTTCATGTTTATAGTCCATCAATTTTTTGATATTGTTACCGTAGTGGGGTTCTTCTTTTAACTGAGGATAAATATGTTGAAGAAGTTTCCTTTCAATGAAGATTTGATCCCGATTTGTGATTCTTTTAATCTTCTTAAGAAATTCGTTAGTTTCAAAAATTTGATAATTACTCAACAAATCGCCCCTTTTTTGATTTCATATCAGCCAAGCCGCGTTTCAAACTTTTATTCAGTTCAGAATTACTACGTATTTCTTCCATCTCGAATTCATCTACGAATACATTGTGTTCGATAAATCTTTTGACTGCCGTTTCAATAAAATTAGAAATAGGTCTATTATCTCTATCTGCCAACTTTCTAAAGACTTTATAATTTTCTTCGCTTAATCGAAGAGTAATTGTTTTGGACATAAAATAACCTCAATGAATGTTTATCGTTTCTTTGCGTTCTAATGTATTCATATCTATCGAAATATTCAACATCATTTTTATAGAAAAAGGTATAGCCAATAGTTAACCCGCCATCCTTTTGTTGGGAATCCAACATCAAGCATCCGGAATCGTAATTCGAAAATCCATCAACGCTTATGTTTTTACCAAATCGGAAATTATTTCCATTGTATATTCAGCGTCAGCAGGGTTGAATAATTCATTAATTGTCTTGATCGCTTTTTTGCTGTATGTATTCACACAAATTTTACCTGCTTTTAAAAATGCGTCAACAGATTTTTTCCCATCGTTCATACTTTGCATAAAAACCAGATCAAGATTCTTGATTCCCGCATCGTTAATAACGTTTGTCAAATAATCATTAAGCCATTCATTTAATACGCCCATGATTATAAATAATTTATAATTTTTGTTTTGAAATTCGAGAAGCACTTTACAAAGCCGCCAAGTGTTCTCGATACATTTTTTAATTTCCTTTGAGACCACGGCGTTCTTCTCGCTGCAGATACAGTTATAAATAATATCGGAATTGTTAAACGCGAAACCAAGATCGTGTGAGAAAGTCAACCGCTTATTAATAAGATTCCGCAAGATCAGCAATTCAAGTTCTGCTTCCTCTTTTGATACTATTCCCTTATTAAGCTGTGCAAGTTTTTCCTTTCTATCGTCGGTGCAAATAATGTTGTGGCCGAGTTCTGCAAGGTTAATTGCAACCAATAAAGAATTTACATCCGTTCCAACTACAGTTATTGTCATTTATATTTTATAGATAGTGGTTATAATTTTGATTGGAGTGGATAATGCTGCAATTATGGAGAATTATTAAGGTAAAAATATTGTTTAAATACAGCTCCGCTACTGTCACTCACATTGACTTTTGGGAGAGAATGCTTTTGAATTTGCCCTCGGTGGATATAATTATGATGCAGGTCAGTAGAATAAATAAACACCGCCCTCACAGTGATTTTAAGAATAAAACTACCACATCAATAAAACAGTATCCTGAACAACCGAAATTACTAATTTACTTAGTAGTCCGAAGATAATACTTTTTGAAAAGTGAATACTAAGTTTGTTAAAAAAAAATCATCAAATTAATTTTGTTTTCACATTAAACTTTAAATCAATAGAAATGACCATTTGTTTATTCAACATCAACAAATATGAAATTAGAAGTATCAGAACTTTTTATTAACCTGTATTATATGTAAGCATTTACTGCATATATTAGATCAACTGCATTAAATATTTCATTCATTCTAAACGAAGGGTTTGCAACCTTCCGCTTTTCCACAAATAAAATTGTGTTTGTACAAAACAAACATTATTACAAGATATACTCGACATCAATTATAGAATAAAACGAATTGTGTTCAGGTCTAATCTTTACGAATTGTTTTTTGTAGAATGATATTCATATGACCTTCCCGATCAGTATTGGCTAATCTGCCTGGTATTGGAATAATTGCGCTGCTATATATAAAGAAATATTTCATTTTAACACGGCGAAAAAGAAAATATGCCGTGCAATAAAAAGCCCCACGTTAAGCGTTTATTCTAATCACTGTCTTAATAAAGAAAAAGATTAATAGAATAATTGCCGATGCTAAAATACTACATGATATCGATATTGGCAATATTATTCTTATTAAATTATGGTTAACAATAGTATTTTTTTGTTTTTTTAACCATCATATCAATTTTACCTAATTATTTTAGGTCAACCCGCAATTTCACGATTTCATATTTCTGTTTTACACATTAATTAACATCAAAAAGAATTTTGAAGTAAATCATCCATTCCTATCTAAATAAATTTTGGAAATCATCGATAATAACCCAAGGATTGATTTATAAACAAAGGAGCGGGTGCTTCTTAAAAAATAAATAAACATAACATAGCAGCGCTTACCAACGGACTTTATTAAGAATTCAGGCAAGGAAGCTTGAAGCCGCGTACATGGAGGTAAACAATGAGAAGATTAAATATTCTTCCATATATAATCATACTCACATTTTGGATATCCAATAATTACGGTCAATGGATTCAAACGACCGGTTCATCGGGAACTATAGTAGGTTGTTTTACGGAAAAAGACAGTTACTTATTTGCCGGAACATTGGGATACGGGATCTACCGTTCTTCCGATAACGGTCTTAATTGGATTCCGGTAAATACAGGGATAAACTATAAAAGTGTTTGGGCTTTAACAACAACCGGCGATAAACTTTTCGCGGGAACAATCGGCGGAGGAGTTTATGTATCCAACAATAACGGTCAAAGCTGGTTGCAGACAAACAGCGGTCTCGAAAATTTAAGCATCTGGTCGCTTGCGGGCGGTAATTCATTTTTGTTGGCAGGCACGGGCGGAGGCGGAGTTTATATTTCACTCGATAACGGTGAGAATTGGACATCTGCCAATAATGGCATAACAGATAACTATATACTTTCTTTAGCCGTATTTGGAAATAATATTTTTGCCGCGACCGGAAGCGGAATATTCCGTTCAACTGATTTGGGAAAAAATTGGACAAGTGTTAATAAAGGTTTAAGCAACATATATGTTTGGCCCCTTGCCGTAAGCGGAACAAAAATTTTCGCGGGAACGCGCGGCAGCGGGGTATTTTACTCAACCGATAAAGGGGATAATTGGAAACCGATTAACAACGGGTTGACAAATCAAAGCATTTGGTCTTTGGCAATTGAGGGTAAAAATTTATTTGTAGGTACAGACGGCGGCGGAAGTTTTTATTCGTCGGACGAAGGCATGAATTGGCTTCCGTTAAACAAAGGATTGAACGACAACAGCGTCCGTGCATTAACAATCAGCAACGATATTGTGTTTGCAGGAACCAATAACGGCAGCTACAAATATTCACTTTCGCAATTAGTAACAAGTGCAGAAGATATTAATACAATTCCCGACGGTTTTTCTCTTGATCAAAATTATCCTAACCCTTTTAATCCCGAAACCGTTATCGGCTACAGTCTGCCTGCCGCAGGATATGTATCGTTAAAAATTTATGATATTCTCGGAAATGAAATTGCAACTTTAGTAAATGAATATAGACAGCCTGGGAATTACAGTGTAAAGTTTAGAGCACAGGGTGTTGAACTTTCAAGCGGAATATATATATATCGTTTAACCGCCGGCGGATTCGTCCAAACAAAAAAAATGATATTGATGAAATAAGAAGCATAATAGGTATTTGTAATACTGCGCTTGTTTGCCTACAGTCTTTATGGCGGGAGAGTAAAGCGGGTCGAAGGTGATTGTCATGCCGGACTTGATCCGGCATCCAGAGAAAAGTAATGATTGGATTTCAGTTTCTCGCCTCGCTCACGTGAAAGCGAAGCGGAACACCGGAATGACATGCAAAACAAAGTTTAACTTACCACCGTAGAATATGAAAGCCTTCTTTGGCATTATTAAAAACAAAGTTATTATTTGCATTGTCTTTATTCTTCAAAACAATCTTTACTCATCACTCTTATACAATCCAGATTATTGCAGTTAAACTTTTCGCCGATAATATCGATAATCTTAATAGAAAACCGTATGACTGAATTAAACGCTAAACGGAATTAATAATTTTTTGGAAACTTATAATAAAATGAAAAGAAATATTTTTATAATAATTATATCAGTTGTACTTATTGCCGGATGCAAGAATAATGTTGATGTTACCGAAACACCTTTTGAAGTGAGTTATTCCGGGCAATATCAAAATGTGTTTTATAACGACGGTACTACAGAACCGGAAGTAACAATAGTAATTTTGCAGGACGAATCGGAGCTTTCGGGTGTTGGATTCTTTAACGGGATATCATTCAACTTTACTGGGAAATTGAATGATAATCATGCAGTGCTGTCATTCGATTTATTAAACACAAACTACGGTAATATAAAGGGCTGCTATATCGACGGCTTCTTCGGATCAGACAATTCATTTTCCGGCGGTTATACATTATCACCCGAATTCGGCACACAAAAAATTAGATTTAAGTATGTCGGCAAAGTAAATTATTAATTACATTGCCGAAGCAAAGCGAAACAATATTTAGTCAATAACCTCTTATGTAATTCCGGCTTCGCGCGAGCGAGGCGAGAAGCCGGAATCTATTATTAAAACGCCGAAATTACGCCAACAGCAAATTGTCCGTATTCCTTTTCAAAATTATATGTGTACTCACCTACTAGACGTATATTTCTTTTTAATACATGACCTAGACTTAACGATGCGGTATTGTAATCAAGCACATCGAAATCGGAATCAACAAAGTTATACAATGCAACGCCGTACCATTTGCTTTCATCTCCGAGAGGAGTATAAATCAATTCGCCGAACATTCCTTTTGTTTTATAATCCTTTTCCCAAAAGCCGGGTCTGTCATCTTTTCTCATAGCGTATTGAAAATTAAATTCAAGTTTATCTTTTAGATTTATCGTTACATCCGGTCCCCACATATTAAACGAATTGGTAAACCTGCGCGATAAGTTATCTTCAAGATTTTCTTTACCAAAATAACCGAAAGCGCCGATACGCAATCCTTCAACAACATCCTGCGAAACCCTGGCAAAAACATTTTTGTATTTATCGTCGTCGAAAATTCGAAAACTGTTTGCCGTTCCAATACCAGTTCCGTTTAATAGTTCAACAATAACATCTGTCCCGGTTTCAAATCCATAAGTAAGCATTATACCTCTATCGTAAGTAAGATTAGCGCGCGAGTTACCAGGGGTCGAACGGTAAATTTGATAATCCTCGAATGTTAATCTTAATTCTCTTTTAAACAGAGGATCGGAAACCTGGAATTGCCCCACATATAAATCCAATTCTGTATCAAATAAATTATTAAACATTATAAACGCATCTTCAACACCGGCAACTTCGCCTCGTTCGCTGAAGAAAAAATAGAAGTAGTAGGCAACATCTTTTGTTAATGCCCCGCCCGACAGTAATTTTAACAAATACGGTGCGCTGAAATCGAAGCGTTCCGATTTCTGATGATTATAAGTTGTGTATCCTTCCAGTCGGATTGCAAGAGGAATATCTCGGATAAGAGATAATTCAGGGTCGCCTGTTTCAACATAATATCTCGGTGCATCTTTATCTGCTAAAGCAAATCCGTTGCCCGCAAATTCATCGCCGTAAGCTTTTAGTTTTGGGAATGGCGAATGACATGTTTGACAGCTCATATTATATTTACGCCCGAATGCAGGGATAGCGCTTGTAATTTCTGTGCAGATTAAGAGCAAGAATAAGATCAAGAGCAAGAGTGCAAATACTTTTTTCATAACATCACCCCTTATGGTAGAATTGTTAATTCAGTTGAATGTTCATTTACTTTAACAATCTGCGATTCGCTTTCCGGAACTCCGAGAAAATCCGCAACCGGTTTAACAAGTAATTGATAATTTAAAACCGCGGTTACTTTTAATTTACCCGGCGCAGCATTATCCGGAATATTAAAAGTGAGAGTTTCGATTTTTGTTTCGCGCGGACCTATCCTGTAGTCAACTCCTTGTGAAGCAGTATTCCATTGTTGGATTGTCATTCTGCCTTGCGGGTCGAAATACGGCATTCTAAAAATTCTATCGCCTATTGGTATTCCATCCCGCTGTACTCCTTTAAAATTCGGATCATTTAAAGCAATGCCCATATCTTGATAAGCTAAAACATTGCCGCCAATTGTATATTCTTCTCCTACAAAACCTTTTTTGTCAATAGGTAAATGATAAACATTTCCTTTAGAATCAACTGCTTCAACATGCATCCACACTATTCTATCTTCAACCGAACCTGATGGAAATTTATGACCGGTCTTTTGATTGAACAGCGCAACAGTAAACTTAACTGTTTCGCCCGGTTCAGCTTCGCGGATGTCGGGATGAATTCTTAATTCAATTACGCCTTTAACTTTTCCCGGATCGTGAGCGCCGTGGAATAAATGAAGTTTTGCATCGGGATATTTAACGCCCATCGATGCTGTTTTAAATTCAGCTTTTGTCATGTGGCAGTCCTGGCATTGAACTCCTTCTTTATAATACGGTCCCTCCTTCCACTCAAGATGAGTTGATTTAACCCAAACATCATAAGGACTTTTTTCATTATGACAGATGCCGCAGAAGTCTCCCGTCCTCATCAAAGGATTGATTTCAATTTCATGCGCGGGCGATAAGATTTCTCCTTTGCGCGTAGAATATTTTGTTTTACCGGGTTTCATTACATAATTAAAATTGAATGGTGTATCTCCGGTAAAACCAGTAATGCTGTGGCAAACTTCGCAAGATACGGATTCATTAGCGCGGGAATTTTTACTTGGCAACGGAGGAGGCACATCACCGGAAACATAAGACATTGGTGCATGACACCCGTTGCAGCCTGTCTTTACCTCCGCAACCTTTTCATCTTTTTCAGCGTGCGGGACGGCTAATTTGAAATATTCTATTTCATCCCATTCATGCGTATATGCTTGCGACATCATTGCCTGTTTCCATTGCTGATAAAAATCGGTATGGCACGACGACCCGCAATACTGTGGAGTTTTGAAATCATCATATTTTAATGTACCAAGCCCGGTCTGAGCTTTAATTGAAATTGTTATGAGTAAGATTAAAAGAAGTGATTTATAAATTTTCATACTATCCTCCATGTTTAGGAAAGATAAACGATTTATGAAATGCGCCGAAAGAAATTAATGAGTTAATTAAAGATTATCAAGTCCTTATTATCCGGTAAAGTATGATAGGGCCTAGTATTATTAATTGCGAATTTTATTTACCGGTAAAGAGCTTCAGAAAAACATCTTTTTCTTTTTCGAGTTGTTTTAGTTTTTCTGCTTCTTCGTTTTTCTCGAATGACTTTTTTATATCAAGATAAAATTCTTCGGACTTAATTACTTTGCAGCTGTTTGCCCGTGCAAAGTTTTGCAGACTGTGATCTGATGAAATCAATGTAAGTAATTTAGGGTTTTTCGAACGGTCAATTTCTTCACGAATCAAATGATCGGAACTTCGTTTTTCAGAATAAACAATTTTGCCTTTAGTAAAATGTAATGTGCTGTTTGGATGTCCGTCAAGGTGGAGAGTCGCTTTAATCTTTTTACCCGCGAAATAATTGTTAAGAAGAACCACCAATCCTTCGCGGCTTCCCTGTTTATCTTTTGATTGTAATTCTTTCAAAGGTTTAATTTTACCGATAAGATTATTTCCATCTATTATAAAATGAATCATCTTGATTCCAAATTTTTATTACAAGTTTTCATCTAATAAATCGAAACACGGTAATTTTTTAATTCCTTGTCTAATTGCTTTGCATTGCCGGTTAACGAATCCAATAAATTCCAGAATCTTTTACCATGATTTAATTCAACCGTGTGGGCAAGTTCGTGAAGAATTACATAATCAATTAAATGATCAGGCAGTCTCATCAGGTGAATATTAAGATTAATGTTTTTTCTTCGCGAGCAGCTTCCCCATCTCGATTTAACATTTTTCACAGAAACATTTTGATAAGTCAACCCGGATTTTTCAGCAAGTTCTTTCACTCTTAAAGGCAAATATTCTTTTGCCTCAATTTTGAATGCGCGTTCAATCCCTTTTCTAATTTCCGATTGGATTACTTCAGATTCCACACTTAACTGCGACGGATAATTTATAATTATTTTTCCATCTTGCACTCGTACCGAAACTTTTTCCGTTTCATTCCTTTTCAGAATAAGTTTGTGAAATCTTGTTTGATACGTTTCCTCATCATTAAATATTGTATGATTTCTTTCCAATTCCCTCGCTTTGCCGAGATGTTTTATTACCCAATCTTTCTTGTGTACGACAACTTTTTCAGCTTCATTATAACTAACAAAAAAAGGTAAAGTAACCTTCACTCCTTTCAAGGGACGCACGGAAATACTGATATTCTTTGCCCTTTTGCTTTTAACCAAATTTATCTTGCCAATATTATCAATTATTATTTCGCGCATATTTTTCTTTCCAATATAGAAGGCGCTGTAATGTTGTATAAAAATTTTTACGCTTCTGCTAAAACATATTTCTTTTAATTAGTAAATTAACCCATGTGTGAATTAATGTTTAGGAAAAAAATACGCGGATACAATATGAATATTTATGATTAATATAGACTCATCTTTATTAAGCAATCATAAAAACTTAACTCGCTAAAGATATAAGTCCATTTGAGCTAATCAATGTATTTTAATTTGTCTTGATGAAACAGGATTAAGTCAATTACTTGCTTAAAAGTTTTAATACCTCATCACCCGCCATTAAAATAGTACCAACACCATGCACATCATTCAACGGTGAGGGACGTTTGTAGTAATAAACCAAGTCGTCGCTTGTAACAGTACCGGTGCAGACTCCTTCGATTTTTCCGTCGGATAAAATTTTTGTCATTACACCTTCCCATCCGCGCAATGCAATAGAAGTGTAACGTTGTTTAATGTATCCTTTGTTTACTGCACGGGCAATAGAATATGTGAACATTGCGCTGCACGACGTTTCATGATACGAATCATTTTTATCGAGAAGCTGATGCCACAAACCGTTTTCGGATTGATAACGTGAAATTCCCAATATATGATTTTGAAGAAGTGTGATTAATTCATTTCTCTTCGGATGATTTTTCGGAATCCTATCGAGCAACTCAACCTGCGCAACCATTGCCCAGCCGTTGGCTCTTCCCCACAAGGCAACATTTGTTTTATTAACATCGGAATACCAGCAGTGATGCATTGCGCCGGCATTTTCATCAAATAAGTATTTATGAAAATTAATTACCTGGTTTGCGGCATCGTCAAAATATTTTTTTTGTCCCGTCATTTCACCCATTCTGCATAGGAACGATAACCCCATATATAAATCATCCGCCCATAGCGTCCACTTTACCGGGAAGTGACGTACGAAAGTTTTGTCCTTCATCCTGGTTTGTTCTTTAGAAATGTGATTTGCAGAATGTTCAATATAGTCTTTATAACGCGGCTGCTGATCAAAAGCATAAACTTCAATAATGCTCGCGCCCATTGCGCCGCAGTCGTCCAACTCTTCCGTAATAAATCTTTGCGCGTACGGATAATTCCATTTGCCTTCGTTGTTATAATTTTTTTCGAAGTATTTATAATTATCAAAGCTGAACGCAACATTTTTTCTTGCGAATTCTTTGTACTTTGGTTCATCAATTGTTTCGGCAAGATTTATCATCGCAATGTTAAGAACACCGTTCCAATAACGCCATTCGTTGTAAGCGCTTTCGGGAATTAGTTGAGAACCGGAGGGTACATTTTCAGTTGAAGAAAATTTTTCTCCGCTTTTCTTATCGACGAACATAAACGTTGCATCTTTTAAAATCCCATCCGCAACAAGTTTAAGTTTTTCTGTCGTTAACGAAGCATCCTGCGGAAAAATATCTGAAACAAATATAAAAATAGCCGCCGCAGTCAAAGCGGTTACTGCTTTGAATTGTTTACTTTTCATGGGCTCTCTCTCAAAATCCTCATCAATTATTCTTTCAATCGGCGAGGTATTACTACAGTAATCCTGCAATAGCCGGATTGATATTTATCGCAACTTTATTCAACTTTACTAAGCGATTGTTTGCCGCCGTAAGTTTCTAAATTTGCACCGGTAACTTTATTGTTTTCATCTTTTATAAAATCAACTTTTAGATACTGACCCTTCATATAGAAACTACTTTCATCAGCCGCGGATAAAATAACTTTATAGTTATCCGGCGTTAATGCAACGAGTTGGTTGTTCTCTACGGTAACCTTAATACTCATGCCTGGTGTTATCTGGTAATTACCGGCATATTGTTTTAGAATAGAATCATCTAATTTTAAGTCCGGCCGTTCGAAAGCAAATATCAACCCGCGGGAATAACCGTCAGCTTTAGAGCCCGAGTGACCGATTCCATCAATAACTTTATAACCGATTTTTAAGTTTTTATAATTTCTAGATTTTAAAACATCATAAAAGTTTTGAAGCATAGGCACATATTCATACCCGCCGATAGCCATGTATAATCTTGCATTTATTTCGGAATTCTTTTTAGAAAAGGATTTTTCAATTTCACCAAGAATCCCGTTTCCCACCTGCAAAGCCGGGCTTGTTAGAATATATTTGCTGAATAAATTTGTTTCGTTAAACATTGCATAAAGTGTGAATAATCCGCCGAGAGAACTACCGACAATTGTTCTGTCATTTGTAACACGGTAATTTGATTCAACAAAAGGTATTAGTTCTGTTTTAATGAATTCTAGAAATTTTGGCGCATTGCCCGATGTTTGCGTTGGCGCCGAATCTGAGGGTGTAAAATCTCTTGCTCGTAATGCGTCGTGGTTTGGATTTTCACCGCCCCAGGTTATACCTACAATTACAATGTCAGGAACTAGACCGTCGTAATACTGCTCACCGTACAAAGCCTGCATTAGCGGAAAATCCCATTGGGCATCCAATAAAAATAAAACGGGAAATTTCCTGTTTGTATCGCTATAATTTCTGGGCAGATTTACATAAAGATCATATTCTTGATCAACAACCTGCGAATTAATATGAAGTACTTGAGATCCTGCAATTTCAACTTGTGGAATTTTTGCAGATCCATTTTGCTGGGCTACAATCAAGTCTGCAGCCATCAACATAAAAACTACGATATAAATTCTTAACACATTTTTCATATTTCCCCCAATTAGATTAATTGTTCTTCACTGCATCAATAAACGCTTTAATTTTTTCGCTGCTGACATTCGGAGGCATTCCTCCGCCGCAGGACATAACAACATGCGACCTGTCGTCCAAAGATTTGATTAATTCCGTAGTCGTTTTTGTAACCTCTTCAACTGTTCCGCCTGCAAGTACATCCCGCGGGGGAATGTTGCCGAGCATTGTAACTTTGTTTTGAGTCATTTGTTTTAATTCATTAAGAGTAACATCAAAACCCATGTTAAAAAAGTTAACGCCCATTTCAGGCAGGAACGGCGCAGACACTTTACACGGCGCATCGTTGTGCAAAAATTTAACAGATACATCAGTGCCGTATAGTTCTTTAAAATACGGAAGTCCGAACTCGCGGAATTCCGCTTCTCCCATAAAACCGATTATATCATCAAGCATAAGAATTCCATCGATTGACGGAAAAGTTTCTCTTTGAAGTTCATGCCAGTTTTTTAAATATGCAGTTATTTTTTTGATTAGCAGTTCGGCTTTTTCAGGCATCATCATCATGGTTGTTAAAAACTCTGTTGTGCCCATTAAATAACTTGCTATGTTTAATGGTCCTCGCGAAACGGAAAATCTGATTTTATGTCCCGCAGTTTCGATTTTCGGTTGAGCAATTTTCAAACGGTTCAGCATGAAAGGCAAAAGTCCGTCAACTTTAGGATTCGGATCGGGCAAAGAATCAATATCATCAGCCGAGTTAATAATTTTATGAGCGTGCGGAAATTCATTCGTTGGAAAACTGCAGCGTGCGCCGAAAGCAGACGGCTCTGTGCACATTCCATATTCCGACCAAAAACCGGGAAGAAACATCGCATCGGGAAAATCATTAATTGCTTTTAGGTTCGCATCGAGCCACAGATCATCATTCGTAAAATAATCGATTATATTTATACCGTACCAATTCGGCAGCCACGGGCAATCAATGATAAAACCTATTGGCAGAGGATTAACTGCTTCGCCTTTAATAACTTTAAGAAGCACTTCCCATTGTTGATCTGTCATTTTTATTTTCCTTATTGTTCGAGTAAACTAATTAACAAAACGAGCGCTGTGTAATATACTTTTTAAACCTTTTTCTTAAGGTGCTCTATTCTTTTTGATCGATATGTGCAATCTTTAACACCGCATGAATCACATAAGTAATTCTGCCATCTGACATCTTTACCGACACCTATTATTCCGCTTACAGATTTAATTGGAATCATTAAGGCAGAATCAGTAAGCATAATACCGCAAAAATTTTGAGGAAGAAGAGAAAATAATAAATGTTGTTCCGATACCGACCAATTGCAATAACCCGGGCTGTATCTATTCGTAAAATTCATTCCAAGCGTTCGCATTTTATTACCTATGTGATCGTGCAAAAGATTTGCTGTCGCTTCGGCTGTAACAGAAGCAACAGTGTCAACAAAATAACTTGTAGACGGATCGCCTGCTTTCATTAATTGTTTGGACCAAGTTTCCATCGCGGGTCCGATTGTGCAGACGAATATTGCAGCTTTTTCAGATTTTTTTAACTTTCCGGTTACAATTTTATCCGTCCTAAAAAAAACATCGCCGATAATTAATCCATCGCTTATATCGGTAGGTTTATTAACATCTATGATTCTGTACCCGGCTTTTAAATTGCAGTTATTAGGAAGCTGTTCAACGATTTCATCAACAATATCGTGGAATTGTTCCGGCATCAAACCGTCCGGATATCCCAGCGATAATTCAATTTCATTTTTATCAACTTTTATATCACCAAGATTAATCTTTACTTCAAAAACATCTTTTTCAATTTCATTTTCATATAAAATCATATCAGTCAAAGTTTTTTTATTTCCTTAACCAACGCGCGTATATGTGCGGGGGTGGTGCCGCAGCAACCGCCTACAATATTAGCGCCGCTGTTAATTAGTTCGTTAACACGCATAGCCATCATATCGGGTGTTTCGGGAAAAACAGTTTTACCGTTTTCGTACTGCGGCAAACCTGCATTAGCATGAACGAGTACGGGAATATCTTTATCTGAATTACGAATGTCTTTTACAATTTCAATCATCTGTTCAAAACCATTGCCGCAGTTTGCACCAATTATATCCGCACCGGCTTCTTTAATTGCTTCTACCATTTCCGAAGGAGTAACGCCCATCATTGTTCTATAGTGTTCTCCCATTTTTCTTTCATATGTAAATGTGCAAACGATTTCCAAATTAGTTGCTTCTTTAGCGGCTCTTACCGCGATGGAAGCTTCGTCAACAGCCGACATTGTTTCAACGCAAATTGCATCGACTCCACCGGATTTCAAAGCTTCGGCTTGAATAAAAAAACCATCGTATAATTCTTGTTCAGAAACTTCACCCAACATCAACATTGCACCGGTTGGGCCGATTGAGCCAAGCACAAAATGATCTTCGCCTGCTGCTTCGCGGGAAATTTTAGCAGCTGCTTCGTTCAATTCTTTTGTTTTATCTTTTAATCCGTAATGATCAAGTTTGATAGGACTTCCGCCGAAACTGTTTGTTAGAATTATATCAGCACCGGCATCGATATAACTTTTTGCTATAGAAAATACATCGTCGCGGTGAGTAACATTCCATAATTCGGGGCACTCACCCGGCTGAAGACCGCGCTCATGAAGAAATGTACCCCATGCACCATCGGAAATCAAAATTTTATTTTTCTTCAATGCTGATATAAGTGATCTCATTTCATATCCTGTAAGCTACCTAAACTTAAATAAAAAGTCGGGAAGGAAAAAGTATTACAACTAGGCTGCGATAACAAGGGAATTTAAAAATGAAACAGCTCCCTGCGGATCGGATGCATAACCATCAGCTCCCATTTGTTCGGCTGCTTTCGAAGTAAGCGGCGCACCGCCCACAATTATATTTATTTCCGGGAATGCTGTTTTAATTTCCCGAACAGTTTTTGCCATGTTTGCCATTGTTGTAGTTAACAATGCGCTTAAACCAACCGCGCAGCCCGGGTTCTCCTTAATTTTTTCAATGAATTTTGCCGGTTTAACATCGACGCCTAAATCGATTACTTCCCAGCCGTTTCCTTCAACTACCATTGCTACAAGATTTTTTCCTATATCGTGTAAATCACCAGCAACTGTCCCCAAAACTAGTTTTCCTTTTGCTTTTACAGAACCGGATTGAAAGAAAGGTTTTAGATGCACCATCACAGCGTTCATTGCTTTGGCAGCCATTAATAATTCCGGCACAAAGACTTCATTTCTTCCGAATCGTTCACCTATTCTATTCATTCCCAAATTACATGCTTCTAATATTTCAGCAGGATTTAATGAGGTTTCAAGGGCAAGTTTTGTAAGTTCATCGGCGCCTTCCTGATCTTTCAAATCATTCGGATATGGTGATGTTTTATTAACTTTACCTCTTTCTACACACACGCTGATTCTTTGGATAAGTTCGTGCATAACATAATCCTTATAAGATTTATAGTAGTAAAAATACTCGGCAAAATTTTAATGAAGGTTTTTTCGATTTCTAACAAAATTATTCTTTCAAAAGATAATAATCTTATTTCACTTTTCAACAACGATTACTAATTCGATTGTTATGCTATTGGAATAATAAAAATGAATCACTAAATCGGTTTTGGAGAATGATCAATTCCTATTCAGTTAAGGATAATAAGAAATCTACAAACAATCATTCTCCTTATCCGACAAATAGATAGGGAGGCACCTGATCTATTATGCTTAAAAACAGTTAAAAGCTATGAACTTTTTAATATTAGAACTATCCAAAAAACAAATCATAAAATATCCGCATGCAAAAAATTTATTATCACATCCAATTCACCAACAAGATTAAGAACATTTATAGATATCAGTTCAATAATTTTTATCTATTAGAAAAAGGAAATTGATTAATAGTCATTGAACCGTTTCAATAATAAAGAACTCATTTCAAAAAGGCAAGCAGAAATCTAATCGGACAGAGCATGTTTTTTCGCAAAATCTTTTATGAAATGTTCTTTTTTTATCTTTTTAACATATTTCGAAAATTCTTTACGCACCAATTTTTTATTTTTTTTAATATGCAGCTAAAACAAACTAAATTTAGGTAAGTACAGAAATAGTAAAAATCTTGATATTATTTAACTGGTTCAACTATATTTGAACTCGTGTTTAGGGATATTTTTCTACGCTACAAAAAGGCTTCGTTGCAAATAAAAACCAGAATCTAACTGTTGATTTGCTGAACTTTACCATGTATAATTTTCCCATAACAAAAAACGAGTTACTTAATTGAATTATTTGACAGCGTTTTATTATTTATCACAAAGTTGAAATACTATAAGAAAAGGAATAGAAAATGGATTACGTTGGTAAGTTGTTTAACATCGAAAACAAAATTGCTGTACTTACCGGCGGGGGCGGAATTCTTGCCGGCGAAATGGCAAGAGGATTTTTACAAGCAGGCGTTAAAGTTGTCCTACTAGATATTAATGAAGTTAATCTGAATAAAAAAGTTGATTCATTAAAAGATATTGGCGGTGAAGTGATTGGTTTAAAGTGCAATGTGCTAGATGAAAAAAGTTTAACAAATGTGAATAAAATAATACTTGAGAAATTCGGCCGTCTCGATATTCTTGTCAATGCTGCCGGCGGCAATATGCCTGGGGCTACTATCGGGTTGGATCAAACTGTTTTTGATCTTCAAATGGATCAATTTAAAAAAGTAACTGACCTGAATCTTAACGGGACAGTTTTACCTACTCTCGTTTTTGGCAAAACAATGACGCAGCTAAAGAGCGGATCGATTATAAATATTTCTTCGATGGCCACATTCAGCGCAATTACAAGAGTAGTTGGTTATTCCGCTGCAAAAGCCGCTGTAGATAATTTCACAAAATGGATGGCTGTTGAGCTCGCCTCAAAGTTTGGAAGCGGAATTAGAGTAAACGCGATTGCGCCCGGCTTTCTCTTAACGGAACAAAACAGATCATTGCTAACAAACGAAGACGGTTCGTTGACGGAAAGGGGTAAAACAATTATTAATATCACTCCATTTAAAAGATTCGGCGAGCCGGAAGAGTTGGTCGGTGCTGTTCTATGGCTTGCAAGCGATGCGGCAAAATTTGTTACCGGTACTATTATTCCTATAGATGGGGGATTTAGCTCTTTCAGCGGCGTTTGATTTTTATAATTAAACGCACATATGATTTATAGAATAAAATTCTTATGAATAATTTATTAAAAGGGAAAAATGTATTTTGAGCAAACTTGGCGATGGTTCGGTCCTAAAGATCCGATAACCTTAAAAGAGATAAAGCAGACCGGCGCGACTGGAATTGTATCAGCGCTTCATCATATACCTGTCGGCGAAGTATGGACTGTTGAAGAAATTTCAAAAAGAAAAAGAATTATCGAAGACGAAGGGCTTCGCTGGTCGGTTGTAGAGAGTCTCCCCGTTCATGAAAATATTAAGAAGAGAAAAAATAATTACAAAGAGATCATAGAAAACTACAAAGAATCTTTACGCAATCTCGGCAAGTGCGGCATTGACATAGTTTGTTATAATTTTATGCCTGTGCTCGATTGGTCGCGTACGGATTTAAATGTAATTTTTAACGACGGTTCCATTACATCCAAATTTGAAAGCAAGGTTTTTGCCGCTTTCGATTTATTCATTCTAAAAAGGGATAGTGCTGAAAAAAATTACACGCTCGAGCAAATTCAGAAAGCAAAAGAACATTTTGAAAAGTTAAATGATAAACAAAAGAAAGAATTAACAAATACAATTCTCTACGGACTTCCCGGTTCAATGGATGCAATGACACTTGATCAATTTAAACTTGCCCTTAAAGAATACAATGAAATAGGCGACAAAGAGCTTCGTTCTAATCTTTATGATTTTATTAAAGAAGTTGTGCCCATCGCCGAAGAAGCAGGTATTTACATGGTTGTTCACGCAGACGATCCCCCGTGGCCGCTGCTTGGTTTGCCGAGAGTTGTGAGTAATAAAAACGATATTCAACAATTATTCAAAGCAGCCGATTCGAAGCACAACGGCTTAACTCTTTGCACAGGTTCTTTCGGCGCGGATATTAAAAATGATTTAGTTGATCTTGCTAAAAGTTTTTCGGATAGAATTAATTTCGTTCATCTAAGAAATTTAAAACGCAATGCCGATGGCGATTTTATGGAAGACAATCATCTCGACGGCGATATTGATCTTTACGGCGTTATGAAAGTTTTAATCGATGAACAAAACAAACGAGTTAAAGAAGGAAGAAAAGATATACGAATTCCATTCCGACCCGACCACGGTCATTTAATGATTCCGGATTTGAACAGACAAGGAATTTATCCCGGTTATTCATTATTCGGAAGGATGCGCGGATTAGCAGAATTACGAGGACTTGAATTAGGAATAAGGCGTTCGATTAAATAATATTATAGAGACGCCTGACTGAACGTCTCTTTTTTTTGATTTTCTATTCACGCAAAGCGTTTCAATTTTTGAAGCGAGAAACGGGAATCTATTTTGCATCGCATATTTTAATCTACCTTACCAAGTTTAATGCCTCACATTCATTTTCACCAATAAGTTTAAAATAAAAAAAGCCGTTATCATATAAATAACGGCTTTTAATCTAACAGCAATTACTTGAGTTCATCATAAATTTTATCGTTGCCTGTATATTCAAACCAATCGAAACTTGCTGTATTTTCGCTCGGCTTGCCAAGAGATGTTGCATACATTGCATAAACGCTGCCCACAAAAGCCCATGCTTTTTTAACGCTTAAAATTGTCGCATCAACTTTATCCTTCAGCAATTTCCAATCGCCAGGTTTTTCGGCATAATAAAACGAAAAATCTTTTCCTTCCACCTGTATTTTTAATTGAAGTTCCCCGCTTTCATTGCCGAGCTTTTGAGAAGTAATTAGCTCCATGTTGTTTGATTCTTTTTTATTACTTGCTTTGTATAGTTGAACGATATTATCGTTTCCGGCTTTCGATTTACACAAATAATAAAAATGTCCTTCGTCGTGGAAAACAATCAAACCCGATTTTTCATTCTCCGCTTTCGGATCAAACCGCATAGATAAACTTGCTGAAGCATGCTGATGCTGCTGTCTTCTGCCTATAAAACTTGGATTTAAAGTACCGGAAACTGTTTCGGGTCTAAGCTTCATTTTTAATGAACCTTTTTCGTCGGAAAGCGAATACCATTTTTCGTGCGGAGTGCGTAAGTAAATCCAATAGAAAGGCAACGATTCTGAATCGAAATTTTCTTTTAATGTAAAATTACCGTTAAGAGGTATTTCAAGTTTTTCTTTGGGTGAAATAGGAACAGGGTATGAATACTGTACTTCTTCAAAATCAGGATTGATGATTGGCCAGCCGTCTTCTGTCCATTTAACAGGCGCCATAAAAGTTTCCCTGCCCGTATTGTAAAAATTTTCTTCGAAAGGTTCATAAGGTCTGCACGCTAAGAAAATAGCCCACCAGTCACCTCTATCGGTTTCAACAAAAGCTGCATGACCCGTGCATGTAACAGGATTTTTTCTTTTAGGATCAAGATGGCGCTGAGTTAGTATCGGATTTTTTTCCCAAGCAACATAAGGTCCATCAACATTTTTACTTCTGAAAACTACCTGTGAATGGTCTTCTGCTGTGCCGCCTTCTGCTGGAATTAAATAATAAAATCCGCCACGTTTATAGATGTGCGGTCCTTCAATCCAAATAGGTTTCTTCGAAAAATCCGCGCCGCCGTTGACAAGAATTTTATTTTCACCTACGACTTTCAAATTTTTGTAATCAAATTCATACATCCTGATAGTCCTGTGTCCATCGTATTGCGGTTTATTGTCGGGAGCATCGCTGTTGTAAAGCAAATATGCTTTATCGTCGTCGTCAAAAAATATTGAAGGATCAATACCGTTTACCTGCGGCAGCCATGTTGGATTAGACCACGGGCCTGCTGGATTTGTAGCGGTAACAACAAAATTTCCACCGCCGTCAACAAGCGTGCATGTTACATAAAATATTCCTTTGTGATACTTGATCGCTGGCGCAAATATAGCGCGCGAAACGCCGAAGCCGTCAAGGTTCAATTGTTCGGGACGATCTAGAACATGACCGATCTGCCGCCAGCTTACCAAATCTTTGCTATGAAAAATCGGTATACCTGGGAAATATGCAAATGTTGAATTTATCAGATAATAATCACTGCCGACTTTTACCAAACTCGGATCAGGATAAAACCCGGCAAGAATAGGATTATAAAATTTTCCTTCAGGCTGGGCTGTTAAGTTGACGGATGATATCATAAACAGTAGTGTAAAAAACATAATTAATTTCTTTTTCATTTTAGTATCCTATTTTGTTTGTAGCTATTCTGAAAAATATTTTTCTGCAAAATTTAAAAATGTCTCCCAATTGGGGGCGTTTGTATGTCCACCACTATGCTGGCGGAATGCTATATCACCATCAATCAAAGTTGTTTCAATCGGAGGAAACTCCGTAATATCCAAATCTTTTTTACCGAGAAGTTTGTAAACCGGTCCCGCATGAACTGCGGCAAGGAACATTCCTTTTGCATCAACCCACTGCCCTTCTACAGCCGGTGAACCGACACCTATAAAAACAGGGCGTGGAGCGCATAGAGCAATTAACTGATGTGAATCAACAGGTAGGTCATTCGGTGTAAGCGGACCTGCATACTTAATATAATTCCCTGCCATCCAATGATACTCGTGCGATGATGCAATATTTTCTACCTGCTCACCTAAAATGCGGCGGTGAATTTTAGCACCCGCAGCACCCGAAGAACCTACAAAAGCAATTGCAAATCTTTCATCGTACGCCATTGTAACAATTGTTGCTTTGCCGTAACGCGATAAACCTTCTATGCCAACTTTTTTCGCATCTACTGATTTATCTGTTTCAAAATAATCAAGACATTTGCTTGCCGCCCAAGCCCATGCACGCAGCGCGCCCCAATCATCAACTTTACGCGGCATACCTTTATTGCATAAACCTATTATTCCGGCTGTTAATCCTGCACCGTTATCTTCCTGCACACTTGTTGGAACTAGAACAGCGAATCCTAAACCCTTCTTTAAAATTTGTTCTTTCCATTTATCAAAATCCGGCGGAAGTTTTGAAACGTCAAAATTTTTGAATTTACTGAAATCGAAACCGAACTCAAGAATAACCGGAACCGGTCCTTTTGCATTTGCCGGTGTGAATAACAAGAGCTGTATTTCAACTTTAATGTGCGGATAAGAAGAGTTATCAACATGTCCGATTAATTCTTTTGCTATTACAGGGATACCGCGTATAGTATCATTTTTGGTTTTCACAATTTCCCATTTTACAGGAGGTGTGTTCGCGGGCATTCTTCCGTAAACTTCTCTGTCAAAATCCTCAAAAATTTCTTTGCGGCGTTTAATCCAATCTTCAGCGGTTTTCACTTTTTCGCCGTTATTAAACATAAGGGGATCCGGCAAAGAAGTATAAGGTGAAGCTTTGGATTCATCGATGTTTGCAAAATTCGGCGCCGAAGGATCACCTGATGGACCCGGACGTAACGAATCAATTCCTAGCAGTTTCATCAATCTTTGATGATCTTCTTCCGCCGTTAATCGAACGGGAGGTTTCAATTCATTCGATTCCTGTGAAAAAACATTTGCAAACGAAATCAAACCAAAAACAATAGCGACGACAAGAATGAGATTTGTCTTTTTCATATAAACACCCATAATAATATCGGTGATCCAAAAACTGATCCACCGGGTTTGTTTTAAAAACGAATTTATTTTTTATTTACCAACGTGCCGTTAAAACTCTGCGGCTGACCGAGATAACTCTGCGGACATTTTTTTGTTTCAACAATAAGTTTCTGCAAAACAATTCCAGGATCTACGACCCAGAATTTTACAATGTGTTCGCCGGGTTTTTCGATCTTGTGCTTTGTTGTATAAGTTCGAATATTGTTCATCACTGCATTATTCCACCAACCAGGATATTTCCAATCCGGAATATTCTCGCCTTCGTTCATATTAATAATTTGCGGAGTTTCATCATCAACCGAAACTGCGAAACGCATTCCTTCCGTGTAACCGAAATTAAGTGTAGGACACAAGAAAGTTTTTAATTCCACATCGCCCGGATTAAAAAGATATATTTTGTATTCCAAGTGAGCACTATTTCCTTCAGGAGTTTGAGCTTTTGCAGTAACAGGCATCGGCGCAATCGAAGAAGCCGTACGCCCAAGGTTAGGAATTTTTATCCAGGATACTTCTTTATTATCAACAGCATTAAAATAGTTTTCCGCTTCCATCGAAGCGTAACCGTTGCTTTCAACAAAAATATTCTCGCCGGTAAGTTTGGGATTATCATAATTATTTATTACAACATTAACAGTTATTTCTTTCCCCTCGCTTCCGTTGATTTTAAGAAATGCTTTACTATTTCCTTTCGGCACTCTATCCCAATCAATACTTACCCAAATTCTTTCCTGCAAATCAATTTTACCTTTAGCCGCACTAACTTTCAGCCAACCGGCGGATGTTGCGATAGAGTAATCGAAAGAATTTTTTCCGCGATTGAATATTTCAACATAATATGATTGTTTATTAAACGAATCGAATTCGGGCAAAAAAGCTTCTGAAGATTCACCCGGTAACCATTTATCGGAACCTTCAACAGCAACGCCCATATCGGCTTTTTCAGGAAGATCAACATTGCCGACTGCGGGCATAATATTTTTTTCGGGATTATTCCAGCTTGTATAGCCGATTCGCGGCTGCGACATCATGTGATTCCATTTACCGCCTGCAATAACTTTATGATAGAATTCCGAAATTTCGGCATCGCGTTCAAAAAGTTGTTTTGCTTTTTCCGCAAAACTATTTGCAGCAACCCTTCCCTGTTTTGTATATAATCTATTCTTTGCAACGGCAACATACATTTCATTTAAGTTTGCGCATGCTTGAACTGGATGAAGAACAAGTTGATAAAAAGCGTCTTTATACTCATCCGAAATTTCTTCGTAAATTTTTTCTGCTTTCTCTTCCAACTTTTTATAATCAGCTACAACTGTTTCCGCTTCCCTATAATTAATTAATGAATAGGTGCCCGGTTCAATAGATTCCGGCTTGCGGCGGGAATTAAATTTTGTGTATCCTTTTAATATAGCTGCAATATCATCGGCATATTTAGTTCCGAATTTTTTCTCGGCCCAACTGCGATAATATTCGGGTAAATCTTCTGCATTTATTTTTTCGGGATCCCAAGCATAATCCAAGAAAAATGAAATCGGCAGTTCCATTGGTTTTAAATCGCCAACGTTTACAACCCAAATCCTATCTGCCCCATACCTGTACGAAAGGTGCATCTGTTCCCAAACTCTTTCTATTTGAGTTGTATTAAGCCATCGATAACTGCGCGGACCTCCGACAAAATCGAAGTGATAATAAATACCATATCCTCCCGCTCTTGGTTTGTCGCCAAGGTGAGGAAGTTTACGCACGTTGCCCCAGTTGTCGTCGCACAAAAGCAATGTAACATCATCCGGTACGCGCATGCCTTTATCGTAATACTCCTGAACTTCTTTGTATAACGCCCATACTTGCGGAATAGTTGTAACATCTTTTTTTGTAACGTCAGCCAAAATTTCGCGTTGGTCTTCAACAATGGTTTGAAGCAAAGAGACATTCGCGTCGGGACTCATCGCCTCGTCTCCGTCGCCTCGCATTGCAAGAGTAACAACACTTTCGTAATCACCCATTCTTTCTATACCTTTGCGCCAAAAGTCCTGCAACCCGTCTTTGTTCTTTTCATAATTCCATGCACCGCCTTTTCCATAACGCCGCCATTCGTCATGAGCGCGCATCATTGGTTCATGATGCGATGTGCTTATCACAATTCCATATTCATCAGCCAATCTTGGATTTTCAGGGTCGTCGTCGTAGAAAGCGCTGCCCCACATTGCGGGCCACAAAAAATTTGCTTTCAATCGTAAAAGCAATTCAAAAATATGAACATACATTTTACTGTTGAAGCCGCCGAATTTTTCGTTTGTCCACCCGGAAAATGCCGGTGCTTCGTCGTTAATAAAAATTCCGCGGTATTTTACTTTAGGTTCTCCTTCAATAATTTTTTGAGAAGAAACATAGATTTCTTTTTGTTTTTTTACAGGAACATCAGCCCACCAATACCAAGGTGAAACGCCAATTTGCTTCGAAATATCGAACATACCGTACATTGTTCCGCGTTTATTACTCCCGGCAATCACTAAAGCGCGTTCAACTCCCGGGTATGGATTTTCAATTACCTGGCGCAGATAAGAATCCCATTTACCCGCAACTTCATCAACATTAAGTTTTTTCTCTTCGATAAGTTTATCAATAACTTCGCTGTTTCCAATAGTACCGATAATTACAATTTCTTTTGCCGAAGGAACTTCATCCAACGAAATTACCGGTTCAGAATCCGTAACCATTTTAATATCATTTTGGAATAATTTTAGAACGCGTATGACACCGGGATAATCTTTTGAACTTGCGTACAAAGAAATTGATTTTCCGTTGGATGATAAAACAAAATCTCCGTCCTCATTTTTAGATGATGTTGATGAACTGCTTTCATTAAACATAGATGACGAAGTGCATGCATAAGATGAAACTGTTAACAATGATGATAAAATCAAAAGAAGAATAATTTGTTTGAACGGAATAATTGTAAGTGCGTTTTCTTTCCTAATTTTCATGAGTAACACCTATTATTAAACAAAAAAATTTTCAACATTGCTGTTTAAATTGGTTATTCAGAAATATCATATACTTTATAGTTGCCGCTTACATGAAGCATACCGAGCATATAAAGAAGTCCGTCGTAATATCTACCTATTCCTGAAGGAACTGGTAATTCCCACAATTGTTCCACGAACTCTTTCCTATTTTCATTTGTTGATGCCAAAGCAGCAACAGCATTCATCGCAACCAAGCCTGGGTTGTGATCGCTCGTTAGTTTATTTCTCCCATCGAGCGAATAACATCCAACATATTCTTTTATTCCTTGCGAGTAGAAAAAATTTAATATTCTGTTTGATTGTTCAACAGCCCATATATCGCGCTCGAACCATTGATAATCAACTGCAACGTTCATAGCAACACGCCATGCGTCATATTGAAAATTATCCGTTCCCCCGTTCCATGGGTTGTACGGTGTCCCGTCAAATTTTGAATAGTCGGGCGATAAACCAGTTACCGGGTGAGCCGCTTTTTTAAAATACTCCCTGCTAGTTTTTGCAGCTTCACACCAAAAGCTATTGTTTTTATCAGCCCATCTTGCCCACAATTCGTAAAAATGCGGAACATGATATGAAGGATCAGTAAAATCATCTGCTTCGCCGGCCGGTACAAACACAACCATCTTTTCTTTTTTGTTGAACATGTTTGTAATTACTCTCGGGTCGTCGGATAATTCTGTTTTACCAAGCATGGCATCAAGAATTTTTTGTGCTTCTGCTTTATAATTATAAATGCCTTCACCGTTACCCCATCTAGCCGAAGCAAAATAAAGTGCCGTAACAATCCATTCTTCCCCGTCGGATGCTGAATTTGAATCTACAATCGAACCGTCAGCCCTGCACTGCCAGGCAAAGTAACCTTCACGTTGACCGCTTTTGTGCTGCATAAAAGTTTTTGCCCATTTCCATAAACCGTCGAATTCTTTTTTCTTATTCAATTGTACCGCAATCATCATCCCGTATGAAATACCTTCCGACCGAACATCATTATGAATTATATCAAGAATGTATGCCATATCAGGTTCAACTTCATAATAAACTTTCTCGTTCTCATTATTGCCATGAAACAACTGGTTAAACGCAGAATCAATTTTATTCTTTACCTCAATTTCATTCTTTCCTATAAGTTGAACAAACAAATTTTGATATTTACCCGTATAATAGGCGCCGTTTTTTTTAGTACCGTTGTTTGTACATGAAGAAAACAATAACCCTGCAGGCATAATAATTAAGAAAATCAAATGCGTAAATATTTTTTTCATAATATTCATTATCATCTCATTATTCTAAGTTTTCCTATTAGAAATTCCTTTCATAAATAGAAGTCCCCGACAAGCAAATTTGCCGGGGCTTCCATGTTACTAAAAATATAAATTGTAATTAAAATGAATTATTTCATTAGCATAAGTTTCTTTGTTTGAACAAATCCTCCTGCTTCAAGTCTGTAGAAGTATATACCGCTCGCTAAATTATGTGCATTGAATGTTACGGTATATTGCCCTGGGGATTGTACATTGTTAACCAATGTTTGAACAACTCTACCGAGAACATCATAAATTTTTAATGAAACATGGGATTGTTTAGCAACATTATATTTTATGTTTGTTGATGGATTAAACGGATTAGGATAGTTATTAAACAGTTCAAAGTTTTGCGGCATAGCAAGTTCTTCATCAACGGAGACAACAACAGTGTCAAGATAATCTCTTAGCCAAACCAAGGCAGGTCTTTCCACGTTATTTGAAGAAATGAGATATGCTTTTTGTTGGTCTCTCCACAAGCCGGGTCTCCAACCCCATAAAGTTATACCTTCAACGCCAGGGTGTTTCCACAAAGCCGGGAATATTCGTTTATATTGAGTAAGTTGGATTTGATCTGTTGCTCCGTCAATATCCAATTCGGTAATATGAATTGGAATGCCTGTTGAGGCAAGAGAATCAAGATTTCTTTTCATAATAGCTACTTCGGCAGTGGTTGTAAATGCATGCCCTTGTTCACCGATTAAATCTATAAGATTTTCCTTCTGAAGTAATCTAATAATTTTAAGATATTCGGCGGTGCTTGTTGAACTGTTGATTATGCTGAAATCATTAAGCATTAATTTAGTTTTTGCAGGGAAAATTTCACGAGCCATTTTGAAAGCGTTTATAACCCAATCCCATCCTGTTGTACCGTTACCGCCTAATGCATTTTTATAATTTGCTCTGACTCTTGTTCCGTCACGTGTTCCGTCCGGCGGATTATGGCCTAGCAAAGGTTCATTCACAACTTCCAAATAATCAATATCGGGATATTTTTGTGCTACGGCTTCAAACCATTCTCTTATTTCTTCAAGTTGTTCTTCCGATGTAAGACTATCTATCCATGAGGGTTGTTGAGCGCCCCAAATAAGAACATGAAAATGGAATGGGAAATTATTTTCTTTGGCAAAATTATAAGCGGCATCCAAAGCACCCCAATTCATTTGATCGCGAGTTCCTTCTACGCTGCCCCATTTACCTGCATTTTCAGGCGTAACCTTATTCCAATATGATTCAAAATTAAATGTCTGCGGAGTGCTGTAAGCGCTTCCAAGAAATTTATCTTGCTTATGAGCTAGAGGCGGACCTTCATAAATTGTTCCGGGATCTTCAATATTTTCAACTATTTGCAAGTTATCTATATAAATAGTATTTCCAGTGTTACCCGCATAGCTAAAATGAATAGGGCCCCGGATATATATATTATTGTCGGTTACTGTAAACTGCATAGTAAATTTTTGCCACGTGGTAGTTAGATTAGCGGGACGTATTACACTGTATTCACTATAATCATATTTACCAACTGTAAAATTAACCTGAGCTCCCGCTGTTTCTGCTTTAGCCCATATAGAATAGTTATAAATTCCTCCCGGTTTTACGTGAAGACTATCGGCAACTATCTGAATATCCCATTGATTTGTTCCGGCACCATTAATAGTAACTTTTAATGCACGGTTTCCATCTTCAACAGTGTCACTTACAACTTGAAATACCGGAGACGAAGTTACACCTGAAGCGACCTGAATTAACCAGCCTTTTACCTCAGTAGTATCAACAGTGCCAATATCAGAACTCTCAAAACTACCATTTGTTACAATGGGAATAATTATATCGCCTTGCAAACCCTTTCCCATTACGGATATTGAATCAGGCGATCCTTCTGCATTGTGCGCTAATATAATAAATCCTGATTGATTGGAAGTATCGACCGGTGTAAATGTAATATCAAGAATCGAACTGTCTGAAGGTGCAATACTAAATACAGAAGGAGAAAATGTGAACAATGCATTGGTTGATGAAATTGAAGTTACCTTAAGCGTGTCAGTTCCCGGATTAGAAATGGTTACACTTTGTTTTTTAGCAACGCCAACAGTATCAATTCCGAAATCAACCGAATTTTTTGAGACGGCAAAAATACTATTCGTATTTGCTGCCGGTTTTGCTACAAGAGTAATATCATCAGCATACCAAATAGTTTTTGAGCCAGCACCGCCTACATCTCCTGTTCCTGCACAGTTTATTCCAAAAGCAATATAGATTGTGTCTTTAAATGTTGAACTATTTGGAATATCAACCGTAATATCTTCCCAACTCGTGGAACCCATTTTGCTGCGAGCCCAAGAACCAATTTGAACACTTGTATTGTTACCAAACTGAGCTGTAGGCATAGTTTGGTATGCTTCAACCACAATAGTTTTATAACCTACATCGCCCTGTGCAAAGTTGCCCTTAAAAGTGAAAGAGCTATAATCAGCCAGAGTTTTTCCAGCCGGTAAAACATATTTTAGTACAGGCGCTGCATTATAATTGTTGATTTCAACTTTTAAGACTTTATTCCCACTTGTAACTAAGTCATCAGCAACCGTGGCTTGACAGTCCGTAGCGCCCCAGCCTATGTGAGAGAAAGTATCATTGATGTTGTTGCTTTCAAAATCCCATGACAAAGTGTCACTTTGTGCCTGTAAATTGTTGGTCATTAAGATAAATAAAAGTAATGCACAACAATAAATTGCAAAGTTTATAAATCTGTTTATTTTAGTCATTGCTACCTCCGGTCTAAATAGTTAGAATTTATTTTCATGATGAACAATATTTAAACAGTCGCTAAGATTTATATAAGAAATAAATACTGACTTCTTATTTTATTCACTTTCAATTTACATACTGATTAGTATATTTTATAGTCAAATCGTGTCCTATTATTAATCAAAACAAATCTTTATACATTGTTTTACAATTTTTTACATTTTCCTTTTATTTTTAATGAATTGAGCAATATCAACAAGAGGAGCTACCCAAATATCTTTTTCGTTTTCTTTAAGAAAATTTACAAGGGTACGGTGCGCTTCGGATGAAACATTTATTGAATGTTCGCCGCCGACACCGTGGAATAAGAAAACAAGAAGAGAATTTGTTTCCATCGCCTTTTTAGTTAAAGTAATCAATTCTTCGCCGGATTGATTGTTTATCATAAAGCTGCAGATATTGTACACATCAATTTCATCAATCTTTTGCAATTTTGATTCAACACCGCGTGCGCCAACAAAATTTTCTTTAACAACTCCCACATACGAAGAATCCCCTGCTTTCATATCACCGCAAGGATAGGCAAATGTTCTTTTTGTTTTCCCGTCAACTATTTCGAGCAAGAGATTTGCCGCTAAAATTTCATCTGTTATTCTTTGCGGTGTATAAATGCTTAAGTCATAAGTCGGATTAACCCATTCGCGTCCCGGTGATTTTCCTTCACACGGATGAAATAAAGTGTGATTACCCAATTCATGCCCCTTGCTTGCAACAGCTGCCCAATCCTTTGGTCTTTGTTTAAACCCGGGAAATAATCCCGATAAATAAAATGTTCCTTTAAATCCGGCAGAATCGAGTAAGGGGATAACATTATCGAGATGAACGTTCAACGCGTCGTCGTATGTCAAAACAACCGCACATTTTTTATTATTCCATGTTTCATTTTGCGCGTAAGTTTTTGTATAAAGAATTAAAAACATTACAAAAATAGTTGATAAGACTACCAGATTTATTTTTCCCGCAAGACCGGTTGTAGCTTTTTGTGATGACATGTGCCTGCCTATTTGTTTTATTGAATTATTCCGCATAACAAGAATTAAACGAAATGAGCGTTATCATTAACACAGAAAAAAACTGCATAACTTTATATAATCATACTGCAATAACATTTGAATAAATTAACCACCAATTTTGATTTAACAACTTTACAAATTATTGGCAAATCCCGCAGCGAGAATTAGGAAAAAAACAATAGGAACTATAATGTACCCCAAAAACATGGATACTTACCCTGCAACCCAAAGGTTAAATTGTACAAAAAAAATCTTTGAAAAAACCGGCATTTATTTACCCTATATACCCGTCAAGCATTTGAGCTAAGACAGGAATGCAGGGGTTATTAGTTATCAATTCTATAGCAGTTCATAATCATTCATAATTATATAGCTCAAATCTTTGAATGGAAATATCTTTTACGAAAGCACGCACATGTCTTCCTTGGTGCGTTTGATCTCCGTTCATATGTCTAATAATCTGCCATTCGCCGTTTACAAATTTTCCTTCATCAACTTTAAGAATACCTGTATTTAATATGGGTTGCTTAATATTTTTAAAAGTAATAACAACTCCGAAACCTGCTATGTAAAATTCTCTATCGCCTGTTTGAATGAATACGGCGCCCGCCGTTTCCCAAATTTCGTTTTTTGATTCTGCTTCGTAGCCCAATGTATAGCTGTGTTTAACTTTAAATTCATAATCGCCTAACTGAAATACGGTTTCTTTTTTTTCTTTATCTAAAAGCACACCTTTAATTTTGCCTTTGCCGTGATTAGCGGTAATTAACGGGGTCATTTGATTTATAAGATTATATATTTTGCCCAAAGGTTCTTCTTCCGGCTGCTCGGTTGATTCAATAGAAAACGGCGAGAAACCGATTGCCTCGTATCGTCCGAAAACAAAAAGTGCCTTTGCCGCCATGGTTTTATCAAAAGCATGTTCGGGAATAAATAACGGATTTGATTGGCGTGTATATAAATCGCTCCAATGTTCAATGTTCGGGAAATAAAAATCGGGCGATAAAAAATCTATCGACGGAGCGCCTGCTTTCCAAATATCCATCAAATGCGGTAATGGTCCTGCACTTGGATAACCTGAGCCGGGTAATGTCCCGGGTCTGTTTAAAGCTGCGTTTACAAACATTGGTAACGAATAAATTTCTTTCCCGGCACTAACAACTTCATTTGTAAATTTAGAATAATACCATGCCATAAAAATTTCGTCTGTGTGAATGCCCTTTCCAAAAATTTCTTCCCAAGTTCCGTTTTCCTTAAAACCATTATTTTTCCATACTTCTAAAAATTCCGGCACTAAATTGTTTTTATTTTGTGTTAGAAAATTTATCAATTCCAAAGGTACATTTTCACCGAATTTTTCATTTGCCAGGGAACAATAATCTCGGGCAGAAGGCAACATTCCTATTTCATTTTCCGGTTGAATCATTATTACAGTATTTTCTTTTTCATCAATCTCTTTTATATGCTTCATCAATGATTTAAAAGCTTTTAAATCTGCTTTCAAATTTTCTTCGTTGAAAGGCGTTAAAATTTCGTGGCTTTTGCCTTTATCATCTTTTACCCTGGAGAATCTTTTTTGATTCAATTTTACCCAAGCCGGGGCATGACTAGACATGCTGTTTTTCCACGAGCCGAACCACAATAAAATTAATTTAAGATCATGCTTTCGAGCTTCGCTTATTAATTGATCGTACAATCCGAAATCAAATTTACCTTCAACGGGTTCAATCAATTCCCAATATACAGGCGCAAGTACCGTATTAAGATTCATCGCTTTTAATTTAGGCCAGACCGGTTTCATGTTTTCTAAACTTGTAAAAGTAGAATTGCCGAGTTCGCCGCCAAGCACAAGAAACGGTTTGCCGTCAACAATTAGTTGGGTTGTGGTTCCTCTCTTTTGCAGATGCGGTAAGTTTTCGCTTTTTATAGCTTTAACGGAAATGGAAAGAAGAAGAAAAAAAAATAAAATTCGGAAAAACTTTTTCATTTTTTAGCGCCATCGTTTTTGTCTAAAAAAAAGCCTGCTCAAATTGCTGGGCAGGTCTAGCTGAAATTTAATTCACTCAGCTAACTTTTCTTTAACCGATATATTAATCTAAAACACATACTCTTTAAGCAACATTTACTTCTTAACGTTTGTAAAGTTATCGACATTACTTAATTCCAAATGCTTTTCTTCTTTCGGTCAGTTCATCAGTAATTTTAATTTCCATTTGCTTGGTGATCTTATAAAAGAAAAGAATCACAATACAAATGCCGAATGTAATTGCCGGGAAAATACTCATTGTAAATTTAATTCCGGTTAAAGCTTCGGCTGTTTGTGCAGCGTTAGGGACATAGCCGTAAAGCGATAACATGTAACCTGTAATCGCGCCTCCGAAACCGAGCCCCGCTTTTAACGCAAATACAATTGCCGAAAAAACAATACCGGTAGCTCGGCGTTTGTTTTTCCATTCTGAAAAATCAGCAACATCGGCCATCATAGCCCATAACAACGGTATAGTAAATCCATAGGCAAATTGACGAAGTATTTCAATTACGAACATCATAAAAATCGCATCTGGAGGTAAAACAACAAAAAGGGCTGTAAATAATGTTGTACCTAATAATCCGCCGATAAAAACATTTCGTTTGCCGAAAAGCATTGATGCTTTTTTAGAGAAGAATATTCCGATGATAGTAGAGATTGTACCAAGCACATTAAACAAGCTGAAGAAACTTTCGTCGCCTATATAGTATTTGAAATAATAAAGTACAACGCTGCCTCTCATAGAAAGAGTAATAAATAGAATTAATGTTAGGAAAAACATTGCAAGCCATGGGCCGTTTTTAGTAAGGTCGCGAAAGTGTTCTTTAACGGTAGCTTTTTGCGCAGGATCGGGTTTAATTCTTTCCTTGGTGGTTGAAAAGGTTATAAAGAAAAATAATACTGCAAGCGCAGAGAAAATACCGATTGTAATTTGATAACCGGCGGCACTATCACCTTTGCCGAAATAATTAACCATCGGCAGTGCTAAGCCCTGAACGATCAACTGGGCTATCATTGCAAAAACAAATCTATACTGAGACAGGCTTGTGCGTTCACCAAGATCTCCGGTCATAACACCGCTTAATGCCGAATACGGCAGGTTGTTCATCGAATAAACCATCATCAACAAAATGTATGTTGTATAAGCGTAAATGATTTTACCTGTCATGCTAAAATCTGGAGTAATAAATGTAAGAAGACCCATAACGCCAAATGGTATGGCAGTCCAAATAATCCAAGGGCGGAATTTACCCCAGCGAGTATTTGTTTTATCGGCAATAATTCCCATAATAGGATCGAATATTGCATCGAATACTCTTACAACAACTAAGATGGTGCCTGCTGTTATTGCAGAGATTCCAAAAGTATCTGTATAAAATACCAATTGAAACATAACCATCGTTTGGAAAATAAGATTTGCGGCGGTATCGCCAAGTGCGTAACCAACTTTTTCTTTAAAGGAAAGCTTTTCAGTATTCATCTTTTATGACTAGCTCCAAAGATTTTTTATAATCCCAAAAGAGAAAGAAAATTTTCATCATCGCTTTCTGTTTTGGCTTTTTTACCACAGCATTTATTAAAAATATAATGCACAATATTGAATCAAAAAAAATCTTTAACCTATAGGTTCATTTACTATACTAGTATTGAACAAATACTCTTTACAGCCATTAAACTACTTGCAAAATTGTTTTCGCAAGATCGGAATCTTGCGAAGAATTGCCGACCATAATTTCAAAATCACCGGGTTCAACAATAAATTTTTTATCAATATTTGTAAATGCAAGATGTTCTGTTGTAATTACAAATTCGACAGTTTTTGTTTCTCCGGCTTTCAAGTTTATTCTCTTAAATCCTTTTAACTCTTTTACCGGACGAGTAACGGAACTAAAAACATCGCGAATATATAATTGAACAACTTCATCGCCATTTTTATTTCCTGTGTTTTTAACATCAATAGAAATTTTTACAGTATCTCCTTTGTTAATAACCGGTTTTTCAATTTTAAGATTACTCAACTCAAATGTTGTATAACTCAATCCAAAGCCGAACGGGAAAAGAGGAGAAACATCATCGGCAAGATAACCGCGTCTTGCAGACGGTTTATAATTATAATAGCACGGTACATGTCCTGCAGAACGAGGAATGGAAATCGGTAATTTTCCACCGGGGTTATAATCACCAAAAATTACATTTGCAATCGCTTTACCGGATTCTTGGCCAAGATACCAGCATTCCAAAACAGATGAAATATTTTGCTTTATATAATTGATAGAAATAGGTCTTCCGCTGAATAGAACAACAACAACAGGTTTTCCCAATTCGTGAATTGCTTTTACCAAATCATTTTGCTGACCGATCAATTCCAAATTGGCTCTATCGCCCATGTGATTATTATTCCATGCTTCGCGCGAAGTCTGCTCATTATCACCAACGACAAGAATTATTAGATCGGATTTTTTTGCAATTTCAACTGCTTCATTAATCAATTTAATATTTTCTTGCGGATCGGCAAACTCCACAGCATCATCATTCCAAGAACCACCGACAGTTACTTTACATCCTTCACCATAAACAACATTCACGTCTTTACCGACTTTTTCATTAATACCTTCTAATACGGTTGTAAAATATTTCGGTTTGCCGCTGTAACCGCCTAGCATAATTCGATCAGCATTTGGACCGATAATGGCTATTGTACGTTTTTCATTGGGATCGAGAGGAAGTAAATTATTTTCGTTTTTCAAAAGTGTAATCGTTTCGTGCGCGGTGCGAAGAGCAAGTTCTCTATCTTTATCAAGCTTAACTTCTGCTTGAACTTTTTCCGGGTCGACGTAAGGATCTTCAAACAAACCTAAAATAAATTTATACTTAAGCATGCCTGCAACAAGTTCATCAATTAAAGATTCTTTAACCTTACCGTCTTTTACAAGTTGAACAAGATTAGGATAACAATCGGGGTCGGGTAATTCAATATTCACCCCCGCTTCAACGGCAAGTTGTGCGGCTTCGTTTTTATCTTTAGCCATGCAATGGCTTATTGCGTCTTCACGAATATTTAACTCAGTAATTGCATAATAATCAGATACCACAAATCCTTCGAAGCCCCATTCTTCTCTAAGCACTTCTCTTAAAAGCCATTTATTTGCATGTGAAGAAATTCCGTCTATTTCATTATAAGAAGCCATAACGCTTAAAGCACCGCCTTCGCGAATAGCTTTTTTAAATGGGTATAAAAATGTATCGCGCAATAATCTTTCCGATACATTTACAGGTGCGCAGTTTGTACCGGATTCCGGCTGCCCGTGTGCGGCAAAATGCTTTAATGTTGCTATTACTCTTTTTTTATCTTTAAAAGTAGCATCACCTTGAAAACCTTTTACCGCAGCAACTCCGAGTCGAGATACAAGAAACGGATCTTCGCCGAATGTTTCTTCAACACGGCCCCAGCGCGGATCTCGTGCAACATCAACAACCGGAGTTAATGCTTGATGAGCGCCTCTTGTTCTAGCATCTTCTGCTATTGCTGTATAAATTTCCTCTACTAATTCCGGATTGAATGTTGAAGCTAAACCTATCGGCTGAGGGTAACTTGTGGCTTCTTTACCGGCAAGTCCGTGAAGACATTCTTCGTGTATAATTACCGGAATTCCTAAACGTGTTTTTTCTACAAATAACTTTTGAATTTTATTTGCCAACTCAGCCATTTCTTTTGCACCGAGAGTCGGAGTTGTATCGCTAAGTCTTCCAATTTGTCCAATTCCATCAGGATAGTTTTTGATCAAATCTTCAATATGTAAACCGCCGTTTTCATCAACAAGAATTGCATTCTTCTGGCCCCAAATACCAATCATCTGAGCAACCTTTTCTTCAATAGTCATTTTGCCAATTAAATCGGCAACTCGTTTATCAATAATGAGATTTGGATCTTTGTAATCTTTCGACATTTTGTTTTCTAACGGCTTAACACCCTTTTAACTATTTCAAAAAGAGCCTTATAAATTAAAGTTTTTCCCGTTCCTTATTAATCAACATTAAACGCAGATTTTTTTAACGTGGACTTTTTTGGTGTAGCATAAATAATCAAATCAACCTAAAAACAATAATTACATTCACCCTATTAAGGAGAATGATAGTAGATTAAATAAAAATCATTGTTTTTTAGTAAGTTCAATTATAATTGAACCGATTTAATATTATCACTATTTATTCTAAATGTCAACAAAAAATCCCCCCGCTATTTTTCGTTTATTATACTTTCATTTCATAAATTGACAAAAAGATGAGAAGTAACTCTTCTAAAGAGTTTATAAAACATCTTTTCGAAACAAAGTTATATTTTATAATTAAATACGGTGCTTTACTTATTTACATTTAATACGCCTTAAATTTGCAAATAAAAATTTGCGGAGGGCCCATGCATTCATATTTATTATTTTATTTTATTTTTTTTATACCAGTTTTATATGCTCAAGTAGAAGAATCAAAACCTGATTATTTGAATAATGAGCTTAGCATCCAAAGACGAGTTGATGATCTTTTATCAAGAATGACTCTTGAGGAAAAAGCATCTCAAATGATTAACAGCGCAAAGGCAATTCCAAGATTACAAATTCCAGAATATGATTGGTGGAACGAAGGTTTACACGGTGTTGCCCGTGCGGGTGTTGCAACAGTTTTTCCTCAAGCTATCGGTCTATCAGCAACATGGGACACTGATTTGATGTTCAACGTAGCAGATGTGATTTCAACCGAAGCACGGGCAAAACATCACGAGTTTATTAGGCAGGGCGACCGCAGTATTTATAAAGGATTAACTTATTGGAGTCCGAACATAAACATATTCCGCGATCCGCGATGGGGACGCGGGCAGGAAACTTACGGAGAGGACCCGTATTTAACTTCGCGAATGGGCGTTGCATTTATTAAAGGTTTGCAAGGCGAGGACCCAAAATATTTAAAACTTGTTGCCACTCCAAAACATTATGCTGTTCACAGCGGTCCGGAACCGGAAAGGCATACGTTTGATGCAATCACAAACAACCGAGATCTTTACGAAACATATCTTCCCGCATTCGAAGCTGCTATAAAAGAAGCCAACGCACGTTCAGTAATGTGTGCATATAATCGTTTTATGGGAGAAGCATGCTGCGGCTCGCCTGCATTACTAAAAAAAATTCTTAGAGATGATTGGGGATTTGACGGTTATGTAGTTTCCGACTGCGGTGCAATTGATGATATTTTCGCTAATCATAAAATAGTTGAAACACCATACGAAGCAGCGGCACTTGCAATTAAATCCGGTACCGATTTAGAATGCGGTAGAGTTTATGAAAAAGCAATCATCGACGCTGTTAATAAAAATCTTTTAACCGAAGATGATTTAGATGTTTCCTTAAAAAGATTATTTACGGAAAGATTCAAACTCGGCATGTTCGATCCGCCGGAATTAGTAAAATATGCACAAATTCCTATCGAGGAAAATGATTCGGAGGAACACAGAAAATTATCTGTTACAGCGGCGCGTGAATCTATAGTTCTTCTAAAAAACAGCAACAACATTCTTCCCTTAAAAAAAGATTTAAAAAGAATTGCTGTAATTGGCCCAACAGCAGATTCATATCAAATGCTGTTAGGTAATTACAACGGAACGCCTTCGAAACATGTTACGCCCTTACAAGGAATTATAAATAAAATAGGGAGTGAAACAGAAGTTGTGTTCGAAAAAGGATGCAATCTTGTCGAAGAAGGCACAATCATAAATAATCTTTCATCGAATATTTTGAGTTACGAATCTCATCAAGGTTTAAAGGCAGAATATTTTAACAACACTAATCTCGAAGGAAAACCCTTTTTCGAAAAAATTGATCCGCTTGATAACGACAACTGGATTTGGGGTACAAGAATGCCGAATCTTAGAAACATGCCGGAATACTCAATAAGATGGAGCGGTAAAATTAATCCGCCAGCATCGGGCGAGTATAAATTCACATTAAAAGGGGGAAACGGATACCGCATATATATAGATAGCAATTTACTGATCGAAGATTGGAATGAGCACCAATTTTCTTCCAAAAGCAACACAATTCATTTAGAGAAAGAAAATTCTTACAATATTAGAATTGAGTTCTTTAAAAAATCAGGTCGGCCGGAATTATTAGTTGAATGGCAGCTTTTAAATGTTGATCATTTAAAGAAAGCAATAGAACTTGCAAGCAATTCAGACGTAGTGATTTTTGTTGGAGGTATTACACCGCAACTAGAAGGCGAAGAGATGAGAGTTGATTACGAAGGATTTAAAGGCGGCGATAGAACCAGTTTATCAATACCTAAAATGCAGCAAGATTTATTAAAAGCAATTCATGCAACAGGCAAACCTATTGTTCTTGTTTTAACAAGCGGCAGTGCGCTTGCTGTTAATTGGGAAAATGAAAATCTGCCTGCAATAATTCAACTATGGTATCCGGGTCAAGAAGGAGGCACTGCACTTGCCGATATTTTATTCGGAGATTATAATCCCGGCGGAAGGCTCCCTGTAACATTTTATAAATCGGAAGATGACCTTCCGCCTTTTGAAGATTATAATATGAAAGGAAGAACTTATAGATATTTTGAATATGAACCTTTATTTCCTTTTGGATATGGATTAAGTTACACAAAATTCTCTTATAGTAATTTAACAGTTCCTGATAGTATTAATGCCGGTGAGGAGTTAAAAGTTTCTGTGGAAGTACAAAATTCTGGTAGTGTTGCGGGTGATGAAGTCGTTCAGCTTTATATTAAAGATTTGGAAGCATCAGTACCGGTAGCTATACATTCGCTGCAGGGTTTTAAAAGAATTAATTTACAACCTGGAGAAAAGCAAGAAGTAAATTTTGTAGTTAATCCGAAACAACTTGCAATTATTGATGAATCAATTAACAGGATAGTTGAACCGGGAATGTTTGAAATTTTTGTTGGCGGTATTCAACCTGGTTATAAAGCTCAATCAGCGGAATATATTAGCAAAAAGATTAATGTTTTCGGCAAGCCGTTTTGTGTTGAGTAAATTAGCCTTTGTTGAAGAATTTATTACGTGGAAGTGACCAAATCTCTTAATTAATAACTTCCACATTTTTTAGAATAGAATTCTAGAAAAAAGAGTTTTGTCAGGAATGAAATCAGTTGTATCCGAAACGGTCTTAGAAAAACAAATAACCGATACAACTATTTATTTAAAACTTTCGTTGATTCCCTTATAACGAATTCGGTTTCAAGAACAACTTTTTCGTTTGGCAATAAAGAAGGTGCTTCAATATTTCTAATTAATATTTCTGCGGCACGCATACCAATCTCTAATTGAGGTGCACGAATAGTCGTTAAAGGCACCGGATATATTTTTGCATAATAAATATCATCGTTACCAACTATAGAAATATCATCGGGTACTTTTATATCAAGTTTTTTTAATGCCATCATAACCGCCAACGCCTGTTGATCATTAAAACATACAATCGCCGTTGGATAATCTTCGCGTTTTTTATTTTCGAAATAAGCTAAGGTTTTGCCGTAACTTTCTTCGTGAATCGAGCCGATTGAAACAATCATATCTTTATTAAAAATTAACGGACTTTCGCTAAATGCATGTCTAAAGCCTTCTATTCTTTCCTGGGTGTGAGATGATTTTGGAGGACCGGCAAAATGAACAATTTTTGTATGCCCGCTGTCAATCAAATATTTCACCGCTTTTTTAATAGCTTTAATATTATCAATCGCAACAACATTCGCTTGAATACCCTTTACATCTTCAAGAAGTACGAACGGATAATTAATCATCTTGAGTTTAAACAAATGTTCAATTTCCGCCGTGCCTTCAATTATCGGCGCAATGATTGTTCCCTTAATATCCTTTGTAGAAAATAGATGTGAGAATTTTTTTTCGCATTCGTGATTATTTTCAGAACTTGTTATTACAACAGAATAACCTTTACTGTTAGCGTACTCTTTAACTCCTGTTGCTATTGATGTATAAAATGGATAATTCAAATCCTTTATTATTATTCCGATACTTTTATCTTTGTTGCCGCTTTTAAGATTTCTGGCCACGCCTTTGGGTCTAAAATTCAGATCCTTCATAATTTCCAAGATGTGATCTCTCGTGGCCGGTTTAACAGAATTTTTTGCATTAATTACTGCCGAGACTGTTCCTTTCGATACGCCTGCTTTTTTGGCAACTTCAACAATTGTTATTCTCTTCATTAAAATCTCCGGCATTCTTTGTGGAATGCCATTATTAAAACGGTATGATTTTTTATTGAACTAAAAATATTTTATAGACTCTGTAAAATCAATAAAAATATATACATGTCAACTTCCAGTATATATAAATATTGAAATCAACGAATTACTTTTCTTAAATGAAATTCTTAGGCGTTTACTTTTTCTTCAAATCTCGGAAATAATCTAATTATAATATCACAAAAAATCATGGAGTTTATATTTTTAATTTTTTTTCAAATTCTACGAGTTTCATTCTACTTAACAGTAAGTACTATAGTTTAAGGGAACTGAATTGTTGAAATTTAATCCATTCCTTATTTATAATTATTTTCATAATTTATGTCCGTAAACATGTGCCTAATATTCAAAATTTTACTGTTTAGTGTACAAAAAGTTTTTTAACAAATTTCTAACTGAAATTGGTTGCACTATGAGTGGAAAATACAACTTACTTATCGTAGAAGATGACTCACTTTCGTTAAAATTTTACCGCCTCTATCTATCACGGTTTTTTAATTTATCCTTAGTGGAAACTGTTGATGAATTTTATGCTGCGATCAATTCAGATATAAAATTCGATATTGTTCTTATGGATATTTCATTACGAGACGAAAAAGACGGATTACAGCTTACTAGCGAACTAAGAGCGAGCGAAAAATATAAAAGCTGTCCAATCATAGCTTTAACTGCAAATGTTTTCATACAAGATGAAATTGCCGCATACAAGGCTGGAATTACAAAATTCTTGCGTAAACCGATCGATAACCATGTTTTACTTCATGAATTACATGGAGCAATAATTGAAAGTCTGAAGTAACTTTCTAATTATTTTTTGAGTACAAAGGCAATCCGGATCGATACAAAATTTTACACTCAATAATTTTATTAAAAACGAATATTTTTGTATTTTTAATAAGATAAAAACATTCTTTGCTCTCGATTAAAAGGACATAATATGAGTTTTGAAGGCATAAGTACACTCGACGAAATATGTAACTTAAAAACAAAGTTCACAGAACTATTTGGCAATTCTGAAAGATCAAAAATAGTTGTTGTTCCGGCAAGTTTAATTTTGCTTGGCGATCACACTCATTACAATCAAGGCAATTTACTTGCGGCAACAGTAAATAAATATAGAATCATCCAAATTAAGAAACGAGACGATAAAACTATAAATATTGCTAATGTTGATTCAACAAATTATAGCATGAAAAGTTTTTCACTTCTGGAACTCGATTCGGTAGAAGAGCAAACGTACCCGGTATTGACAAGTTTAACAAAAATATTGCATGCAGAGAAAATAGTCACATCAGGTTTTGATTGCATGATATATTCCTCTATTCCCGAATGTTTTGGTATCGGTTCGATTTCTGCTTTGGAAATGGGATTTATTACCGGGCTAAAAAAAATATTTAAACTATCAATCGATGTAAACGAAATATTTGCAATCATCCGCAAAAACGAATTGAAACTTCTGGGAAAAATTTCAAATAAAGCTCATTTCCATAATTTAAAGTACGCAAAGGAAGACAAGTTGTTTTTTGTGGATTTAAGAACTCTTGAGCACAAATATATTTCTTTAAGCGGTATATCTTTCAATATTGTTGTTTGCGATACGGGCGAAAAAATTATTAATCCTCAAGAAATTTGTAACGAAAGAATAACAGAATGCGAAGTTGGCGTTAAAGGTCTGAGATTATATATCTGGGGAATAAAAAATTTAAGAGATGTGGAATTGGATTTCTTGATAAAACATTTTCATATGCTTCCCAAAAAGATATTCAGCCGCATTCTTTATAATGTTAAAGAAAGAATGAGGGCAGACAATGCTGTAAAAGCATTGAAATCAAAATCGTTAAATGAATTTGGAAATATAATAACCGATTCGCATTGGAGTCTTGTAAACGAATATGAATTAAGTTGTGAGAAGTGTGATTTCATAGTTGAGGAATCGGGCAAGATTAACGGTGTACACGGGTCAAAGATGATAAGTTGTTCGCCTATTAGAAGCACCTTTCATATTGTTGAAAAAAACCAGACAAGATCTTTTATGGAAACAATAAGAAAAAATTATAAAGAAAAATACAACGAAGAATTAACAACGCATATTCTTAGTTTAACCGGCGGATTAAAAGAATTAACTCAAAAAGAAATTCAATCGAACAGCATTTAAAATCACACCGGCAATTTCTGAATTAAAATCAACTTGATTTTAACTTGCCTTAGCTATACATTTTCCCCCGAATTAAATGGGAGTATTAATGAGTTTTTCCGAAGATTATTTGAATGATGATTACGACTCGTATTCGGACGAAAACGAAACAAAAACAAAAATTGAGCAATGCAAAAAATTAATAGAAAACGGGCAGGTTTTATCCGACATAGATTTTATTGAAGATACAATACAACTATGCATGGAATATGATTTTGTTGAAGACGGTTTATTCTTAACCGATTCCTTAATTGAATTAACCCCTTATAATTCCGAAGCTTGGCAATACAAAGGTATATTGTTGAATAATTCATTCAACTTTGAACAAGCATATTATTGTTTTCAAAAAGCATTGTCGCTAAATCCGAACGATGTGGAAACTTATATAAACATTTCGATTGCCGAAGATAATTTGGGAATGTTTGACGACGCGGCAGAATCGTTAAAGAAAGCTTTGGAATTAGAACCCAACAACGAAGAAACTCTTTTTAATCTTGGAATACTATTTCAGAAGAAAGAAAGATTTGACGAAGCTATAGAATATTTTAACAAAGTAGTTCAATCGGATCCGTATTACGTTGAAGCGTGGTACGAACTTGGTTATTGTTACGAAAATATAAATAAGCTGCAATCTGCCCTTAATGCATACGATAAATATCTTGATGAGGAACCCGAAAGCTTTACCGGATGGTACAACAAAGGCATTGTATATCTGCGTATGGAACAATACGAAAAGGCGGTAAATGCTTTTGAATTATCAATTGCATTAAAAGATGATTTTTCCAGCTCATGGTTTAACAGTGGTTTTTGTTTCGCAAAACTTGGGAAAATTAACGATGCTTTGAAATCTTATAAAAAGGCATATGACTTAGATCCTTACGACGAAACAGTACTTTACAATCTTGGTCAAACCTACGAAGAGATAAGTTCATTTCAACTTGCTGTTAAATGTTATACCGAGGCCATTAAACTTGATGCTGAATATTACGAAGCTTATTTAGCGCGAGGATATTGTTACGATAAGATCGGGAAATATCAACTTGCGTTAAAAGATTTTAATCACGCAATTTCTCTTGCCGGCAACGGCGACGATGCGTGGTTCGCAAAAGCCGATTTGGAATATTCCCTCGGCAATTTGAAAGATTCGGTACAAAGCTTCGAAAAGGCAATTGAAATTAATCCGAAAAATTTTAACGCATGGCAAAAACTTGCGGAAACTTTTTTTGAATTGGGCAGCTGGCTCGAAGCTCTTAAAGCTTATAATGAATGTATCAATATAAAGCCGACACACGCAGGTTCCTTTTACGGCAAAGCAAAAATAAAATTCTTGCTTAACCAAACACAAGACGCTATCGAGTGTTTGAAACACGCATTCGAACTGGACCCCGACATTAAAACAGAATTTACACGGGATTATCCGGAAATTAAATCGTCTAAGCTGTTCATTAAATTACTTGAAGAAAACAAACTCTAATCCTAAAATGCAATTGCAGAATAAATTTAATCACAATACAAAGATAGTCGGTGTAATCGGTCACCCGATTAAGCATTCATTTTCTCCGTTGATGCATAACATCGCGTTCGAATTTTCGGATCTAAATTTTATCTACTTGCCGTTTGATATTCCGGCGAACTCATTAAAAGATGCATTGAGAGGCATGGTTGCTCTCGGCATAAAAGGGTTCAATGTTACTTTGCCTCTTAAAGAAAAAATTCTTCCGATGTTGAAAGAAGTTTCCGATGAAGCGAGTATCATCGGTGCCGTGAACACTGTTGTAAACGAAGACGGAATTTTACATGGGTACAATACCGATGTTAACGGAATTACAGAATCATTAAATCCGTATAAAGATGAATTAGCCGGGGCAACCGTTACTGTTATTGGCGCGGGCGGTGCAGCACGGAGTGCTATTTATGCGCTTATCAGAAACTTTAAAGTTGGACACATTAACATTGTAAACCGAACAGAACAAACTGCCGAATCGTTGAAAGAATATTTTGCTGCTAAAATGCTTTACACAAACTTCAAAGCATTTCACCTTTTTCCGCCGGAACTTGTTGATGTTTTTCAATCTTCAAAATTGATTGTTCATACGACTTCAATGGGCATGAATCCAAATATTGACGATGCGGCTACTACTATCAAGGAATCGTTCGTAAAAGACCAAATAGTTTTCGATGTTGTTTATACCCCGGTACACACAAAATTTCTTACTCTTGCAAAATCACAGGGTGCAAGAATTGTTAACGGCTTGCAAATGTTTGTTGAACAAGGCGCATGTTCGTATGAATTGTGGACGGGTGAAAAAATGCCCGTTGAAAAAGTTTTAAAAACTCTTAAATCGTATCTGGTAAGTTGATCTATTTGGTTCTTTTTTCTTACTCTTGCCCATAATCTTGATCTTTTCTTTGATTTAATTTATCGCGATTAAGAATAAGAGCAGGATCACGAGCAAGAATTAATACACCTGACAATTTCATAATAGTTTAGACAACGCGGTTTTAATTCTCAGAATCCCTTCTTTCAAATTTTCCATCGATGTAGAGTACGATAACCTTAAAAATCCTTCTGCGCCGAACGAGCTTCCCGGTACAACTGCAACCTTTGCTTCGTTAAGCAAATACATCGCAAGATCAAATGAGTTTTCAATTGTTACAGAGGAATTAGTTTTACCGAAATATGAAGAAGCATTCGGAAAGACATAAAATGCACCCATCGGTTTTACGCAAGTAACTCCCGGAATCTTAGTTATTTCGGAATGTAAAAAATTTCTTCTCCGCTCAAACTCCCGACGCATAATTTCAACTGAATTTTGCGGACCAAGTAAAGCTTCAACTGCAGCCGCCTGCGAAATAGAAGAGGCGTTTGACGTGCTGTGGCTTTGTACCTTTGCCATTTCTTTAATAACTCTTTCCGGGCCGGCGGCATAACCGATACGCCAGCCGGTCATCGAATATGATTTCGAATGTCCGTTAACTACAATTGTTTTGTCCTTTATCTTCTCGCTTAACGATGCAACGCTCGTAAATTTAAAATCATCATAAATTATTTTTTCGTAAATCTCATCGGTAAGAATATAAAAATTTCCTTCTTCTAAAATTTCCGTCATCTCTTCCAAATCCTCTTTTGTATACGCCGCACCCGTCGGATTAGAAGGATTGCAAATTATTAAAAGTTTTGTTCTGGGAGTTATTGCATCTTTTAATTGTTTCGGCGTCATCTTAAAATTATTTTGTTCATCGGTATTAATAAAAATAGATTTGCCGTGTGCAATACTTACAATTGCAGGATATGAAACGTAATAAGGTGCGGGAATGATTACTTCGTCGCCGGAATAAACAATTGCTTGGATTGCATTGAACACACATTGCTTTGCGCCTGCAGAAATAATAATTTCATTTACGCCGTAATCCAATTCGTTTTCAATTTTTAATTTGCGTGCAACCGCTTCCCGCAGCTCAATCGTGCCTGCATTAATCGTGTATTTAGTTAAATTATTTTCAAGCGCTTTAACCGCCGCGTCTTTAATGTTTTGCGGAGTTGGGAAATCCGGTTCGCCAACGCTTAAGTCGATTAGATTCTCACCGTTGGCAAGCAACTCCTTTGCCGCCTGCGCAATTTTCATAGTAGGCGAAACACCTATTTTATTTATGTGATCCGAAAGCGTCATTATATTCTCCAAGTCTTTTAAATACAAAAAATACTAATGATGATTTAATGTGTGTTAAATATACCATTAGATAATCAATTTCTAAAATTATGCAGTATAAACTTTCTGCTGAGAATTGCGATAATAATTAAGTAATATTTTTTGCCGTAAATTGTTAATGTATATTAAATGTGATTTCCTTATTTTGAACAAAAAAAGTTACACATGAAATTTGCCAAAGTTAAGACTGTTGCTTCAACAGACAAAAGAATTATCCCCATTACATCGGATGACAAACCCGACATATCGGAAGAACTACAAGAAAAATGGCAAAGGATTTTGGACCTTGCCGCAAAATTAATAGGAGTTCCTTCAGGACTAATAACCCGTTTGCACGAACGTGAGCTTGAAGTTTTTCTTTCCAGTAAAACAGATGGAAATATTTTTGAGCCGCAATCTAAGCTTGAACTTGGTTTGGGCTGGTATTGTGAAAATGTCGCAGGGACAAGGAATCAATTGCTGCTTCCTAATGCTTTGACATCGGAAGAATGGAAAAACGATAACCCAAGCATACCGTTTAATATGGTATCTTATATGGGAATGCCGATTCTATGGCCCGACGGTGAGGTATTCGGTACTTTCTGCATGCTCGACAATAAAGAGAATAAATACTCGGCACTGTTCCAGGATTTGCTTGCTTCACTACGCGAGATTATACAGAATGATTTGAAATCAATCATGCTGTACCGGAAAGCTCAAGATGATATTCATAATAAAGAAGTGCAAATTAGAGAAGTTCATCACAGGGTAAAAAATCATTTCAATCTTTTGATAAGCACATTAAGTTTACAATCATTATTAGATGCTGAAAAGAAAAGCATAGAATCGGTAGTTGCAGACATCCAATCTCGGATTTCCGCAATCTCTTTAATTCACGACAATCTTTATCATTCTACAAATTCCGAACTATTTTCTCTAGGCGATTATTTGAATGAGTTGGGAAAACACATTTTAAAAACATTGCAGAAGAGAGCTGTTAATTATACATGCGAAAGTGATAATATAATTGTTTCGGCGAGCACCTCAGTTCCATGCGGATTAATACTGAACGAATTGATCACTAACTCGTTAAAGTATGCATTTGAGAAAACTTATCAGCCAACAATTAATCTATTCATCCACCGCAAGAACGATGGCTATATTTCTTTTGTCTATAAAGATAACGGTTCCGGACTTGCAGATGATTTTGATATTGATTCTACTAGTTCACTTGGAATTTTATTGATAAAACAATCAGTGCTGCAGCTTGACGGTAGTTATGAAATTAAAAATGAAAACGGGTTTATGTTTGAAATGAATTTTAAGATTTTAACATGACCGCGTAACCCCAGCCTAATTTTTAACTTTTCATGTGTTTAGTGAAAAATGTTTTTCCCGCAAAAATGCAAAGTTGGAAAAGTAGAAACCAATTTATAACTGAAGTTTCATCACCATTATTAATCCAATTTTGTAAATATTGGCTTGTTTCTTTTCACAAAATCAAGGAGCTATTCATACGTTTTTATTTTATAAAAAGCTGTTTCAAATCAACCTTAGCCCAATCTGAGTATTTAAATCCGCGGAAATACAACTCAAACGTTCCTGGCGATGCAACAACTTGTATAACTGTACCGGCGTGTGCGGCACCGCCGTCCTTCATTTCAATATCCATAAGTTTCAGCATGTGTTCTATAGTTAAATTTTTTTTCCATTCCGATTTATCTAACAAATCCAAAATATTTTGCCGTCTGGGGTCAAGTTCAACAGGCGGTGGAGGCATTAACTTACTTTCCCAATTTTCGGGATATGGTTTTACAAAACTATTATATGTTACAAGTAAACCGTTATACGGTTCTAATATTCTTGAATCAAAAGTTGCTCTTTCAACGGAAACTGCTTTTTTATTGTCGACTACTTGAATTATATAAGCTGATTCCGCCGGAATTGAACGTAAATTTTGTACTGCCTCGTCAATATTGTTGGATCTTATGAGAACATCAAATATTACTTCTCCGCTGAATCTTCGCTGAGGATAGAAGGAAGTATCCGAAGCTTCGCCGTTATTTAGTTCAATAAAAACTCCTTTACTGTTAAACCCAGTTTCAACGTAGGTTTGACCAAGCGGACGGATATTTGCAAACCCGTTCCCGTTATCGGGATTAAAGACAACTACCGATAAATACTTCATATATTTTATCATTGCCTCGCGGTTTATATCCCAATTGCGCCCGAAATAAACTTGACTATCTTTTGTACGCGGTGCTAAAATTCCTATACCACTGCAAGCCGACGGCGGATGTCCATTCAATATCGCAATTGTCAAAAGATAAAAAGAAGCATCTAGTATAATTTGTTGATTTAAATCTAAGCCTGATGTTTCCGACATTCCTTTTATCAAATCTTTCATCTCGTTTGAATACAAATCGTATGTTTCTTTTGCGGTATTAATTTGCGAAAGAGAATCTACACCACGGTCAATCAAATCTTTGTGAATGATAGAATAAAATTCATTTAATTCTTTTCTTGCGAGGTAGCCGTATTGCCTGCCCATATTGTACCAAGCTCCTGAAAGCGAAAGCACTGTGTAGCCTGCCGAACCGGCTTTAAACGCGATACCGTTTTCAAATTTTTCTGTTTGCTTTAAAAAAGGTGTGGAACTTATATCTAAAGTATTTGTGCAGCTAACAACACATGTAAAAATGATAACAATGCTCAGCAAGTTCTTAATAGTCATTATTAATCCAAAGAATATTATGGTCTATTATCGTAAAAAATAATTCAAATTATAGAGGCAAGTTAACTGATGAGTAAAAATAACGGGCCGGGGGATTTCCGACCCATTTATAGTTTTATGCAAGTTTAGCGGAAATGTTTTTTCTCGCAAAGGTGCAAAGTTCGCAGCGAAAAATCACTTAATCGCTGAAAGTCGTTTTGGACCCGCATTAATTACATCCTGCGAACATCCGTTTTCAAACAATTTAAAATTCTCAACAAAACGTGCCGCAAGAGCATCGTATTTTTTCCAGTATTCGTCTTTATTTCCCCAAGAATTTTCAGGATACAAAACATCTTCCGGAACATCGGGGCAGCTCATCGGAACTTCGTAACCGAACAATTTATCCTTACGGTATTTTACATCTTTTAATTTTCCATCTAAAGCGGCATTTAAAAGATTACGCGTGTGGCGGATGCTTATTCTTTTTCCAACACCGAATCTTCCGCCGACCCAGCCTGTATTTACTAGCCAAACTGTTGCATCGTGTTTTAATATTCTTTGCTTCAGCATTTCCGAATAATCGAACGGGTGACGAACCATAAAAGGTCCGCCGAAACATGCCGAAAAAGTTATCTGCGGTTCTATTCCCAAACCGATTTCCGTTCCAGCAATTTTAGAAGTGTACCCGCTTATAAAATGATACTGTGCTTGTTCGGGTGTTAATCTTGCAATCGGCGGCATTACACCGGAAGCATCGCAAGTTAAGAAAATTACATTCTTCGGATGAGTACGCACATATCCTTCCTTAATTACATTATCGATAAATTCAACGGGATATGAAGCGCGGGTGTTTTCAGTTATTACATCGTCGTCGAGATCAATATTTCTTGATACCGGATCGAATACAACATTTTCCAAAATTGTTCCGTACCGGTGAGTTGTTGCATAAATCTGCGGCTCATGTTCCGACGAAAGACGAATAACTTTTGCGTAACATCCGCCTTCAAAGTTGAAAACTCCATTGGAGCTCCAGCCGTGTTCATCATCGCCGATTAATTTTCTTTTAGGATCGGCGGAAAGTGTTGTCTTTCCTGTACCGCTTAAACCGAAGAACAATGAAACATCGCCGTCATCGCCGACGTTTGCCGAACAGTGCATCGGTAAAACATCTTTGTATGTAAGAAGAAAATTCAAAACTGTGAAAACTGATTTCTTAATTTCACCGCCGTAAAGCGAGTTTGCTATTATCGCAGTCCTCTGATCAAAATTAATTATGATAGCAGTGTCGCTTCTCGTTCCGTCTGTAATCGGATCGGCTTTAAAACCCGGGACAGCAATTACTGTGAACTCAGGTATAAAATTTTTCAGTTCATCTTTATTGTCGGTAGTAATAAACATATTCCGTGCAAATAAAGAATGCCATGCTTTTTCGGTAACAATTCTAACGGGCATTTTATATTCGGGGTCGGCGCCCGCGTAAACATCCTGCACAAATAATTCTTCGCCCTGTGCCCATGCCTGCAGTCTTCCAATTAATTGCGACCATTTTGATGTTGTGTACGGACGGTTGTACGTTCCCCACCAAATATCTTCTTTGGAGGATTCTTCGCGCACTACAAATTTATCCGATGCAGCGCGAGCTGTATGTTTACCGGTATTTACAAGTATAGCGCCGCCTTTAACAATTTTTGCTTCGTTGCGGAATACAGCCTCTTCGTATAAAGCTTCATCGGGTAAATTCCAAAACACTCTATCAAGAAAAGTTAATCCTTGATTCTTCAAGCGGAAATCCGAAGCTAGTTCCATCGCCTGTTTTGTTGCAGGTGTGCTGAATTCTAAATATTTACTCATGACCAATCCCTCACTAATTTGCGGTCGCCAATGTATAATTCGTTCGGCGCGTTCGGGTCGAGCGCCCATTTCATTCTTTCAATTCCATCTGTAATATCTTTTATAGTTCCGCAGTAACTAATTCTTAAATGCCCGTCCAAACCGAATTCTTTTCCCGGAACAGTGAGCACCATTACTTTATCTATTAAATACCGGGAAAGTTTTTGAGAATCTTTTTCGTACGCGGAAAAATCTGCAAACAAATAAAATGTTCCGTCGGGTACGGTAACTTTAACGCCGTCGAACGAACGAAGCTGTTCAACTAAAACGTTACGATTGTTTTCTAAAGTTACCCGCAGGTTTTCAACACTTGATTGAATCCCGTTCAGTGCGCCGACAGCCGCTTTCTGCATTACTACGGAAGGACCCGAAGTTTGATGACCTTGAATATTTGCCATCGCTTCAATTAATTTTTTATTTCCAACGGCCCAGCCGATTCTAAATCCTGTCATCGCATATTGCTTTGATACGCCGTTGATTATAAGAAGCTTGGATTCTTCAACGGATTTTTTTGTGTAATCGTAAGCACTGTAAGTTTTCTTTCCGTCGAACAATAAACGGTGATAAATATCATCCATTATTAAATAGATATTTTTGCGCTCGCAGAAATCTACTATATCCGCAATGAATTCTTCGGAGTAATATGCACCTGAAGGATTGTTTGGTGAATTTATTATAACAGCTCTTGTGTAAGAACCGACTCTTTGTTCAATATCTTTTAGACGCGGGTAAAATGTTCCATCTTCGGGAAGTGCCGCAACGGGAAGAGCGCCGCACAAACGAGCCATGTCGGGATAACTTACCCAATACGGGGCGGGAAATATTACTTCTTCCTGCGGATTAAGAATTGCCTGAAGCGCTACCATAATAGCCTGCTTTGCACCGCTTGAGGCAATAACATTTTCTACGTTTACTTTTCGATGATAGTATTCTTCGGTGTAACGAATAATTGCTTTTTTCATTTCGGGAGTTCCGTCTGCCGGGGCATAACGTACTTCGCCGGAATTCATTAGATTCACCGCTGCAAGAAGTGCATCCATCGGCGCCCTGCTTTTTGGTTCCCCGCCGCCAAGATGAATTACGGGATCTCCCTTCTCTCTTAAGATTGCTGCTTTTTCATTTAAAGCTAATGTTGGTGAAGGTTTGATTGACCTTGCGATTTGACTTAAGCTCATTGTAGTCTCTAAATTTTATTGAGTTAAAGAATAACGTGCGTAAAATAAGAGGTATGAATCTGTTAAACAATAATTGCAGAAAATATTTTGACCTCCCCCTCGTCTCGAACGATCTGCATCAACGATCAAAGTGAGGTGATTAGGTCATGGTAAACAAATTAAAACAAAAAATTAAAGCAGCCAAGATTAGAAAGCTGTTATGCCTCTTTAGATTTTCACATTTGTAACTTAATCCACATCATTTTATTTTCATTCCCAAATTATAAAACAATGGTTAGCGATGGAAAAATTATCATTCGAAGAAGTAAGAATTATCGGTTCATTAATCGAAAAGGAATTTGCAACACCGGAATATTACCCGATGACAATCAACGCAATAACAAACGCATGTAATCAAAAATCCAGCAGAAATCCCGTTGTAAATTACGATGAACTTCTTGTTGAGTTAAATATCCAAAAGCTTAGAGACAAATTGCTTATTTCTAAAATTACGGGTCCCGAACAACGTGTGCCAAAGTACGGACAGATTTTTTCGCGGAACTATAATTTAACACAGAAGCAAACGGCAGTTTTGTGTGTTCTGTTTTTAAGAGGTGCACAGACAATAGGAGAAATCAAAAGCAGGTGTTATAGAATTTATGAATTTAGAGACCTTGCAGAAACCGAGCAAACACTTGATGAATTAATTAACCGTAATGAAGAACCTTTTGTTGTAAAACTTCCGAAAGATTCCGGCCGGGAAAATAGGTACATGCATTTATTCTGCGGCGAACCGGAAATAACAAAACCATTTAAAGAACCGAGTGTGGATGAACGTGTTGCAGCGCTTGAGGAAAAAGTGACTTCTCTTCAGGGAATGTATGACGATCTTATTGAAGAATTTAAAAACTTTAAGAATTCTTTTGAATGAAAAAATCCTATAATGACAGTTCAATATTTTGTTCTAATAATATTTAGGGCAGGTATTAATAATAAATAATGAGACGGCATATATGCCGTCTCTACAATAAGAAAAATATTTATTCGTAAGGATTGATTGTTTTAATTGTGCCGTCTTCGTTATAAAACAACTCTGTAAATTTAACGCTGCGTTTGTTGTCTATTCCGCCTGATAAAGAACAATCGTGATAAAACAAATACCATTTGTCGCCGATTTCAACTATGGAATGATGCGTTGTCCAGCCGAGAACGGGATTCAAAATCCTGCCTTTAAAAGTGAACGGACCTTTCGGGTTCTCGCCTACGGCATAAACAATATAATGTGTACTTCCGGTTGAATATGAAAGATAATATTTGCCTTTATATTTATGCATCCACGGGCCTTCGAAATATCTTCTGTCTTCATCTTCCGCCTTTAAAGGATTTCCATTCTCATCAAGGATTTTAACTTCCAGTGGAGTTTCTTTAAATGTAAGCATATCATCACTTAGTTCTGCAACTCTCGGTCCCAAAGCCGGTTGCGTGCCTGTAGGCCCATCCGGATTAGGAACAAAAGTACCTGTCTGCCATTTTTCCAATTGCCCGCCCCACAAACCTCCGAAATACATATAAGCTTTTCCGTCGTCGTCAACTAAAACTGCGGGGTCGATACTGAAACTGCCGGGAATATAATTTGGTTCGGCTTTAAATGGTCCGGCAGGATTTTTACTTGTAGCCACACCGATTCTAAAAACATGATCTTTATCTCTTGCCGGGAAATATAAATAATAAGTTCCGTTTTTATATGCCGCGTCCGGCGCCCACAACTGTTGTTTAGCCCACGGTATATCTCTTAAATGAAGCGCTTCGCCGTTATCAACACATTCGGAATTCACATCGTCCATCGAAAGTATATGATAATCTTCCATAGCGTACTGGTCGCCGTTATCGTTTGACGGTATATCGAGATCGAGATCGTGAGAAGGGTAAATATAAATTTTGCCTTCGAACAAATGCGCCGAAGGATCAGCGGTATAGATGTGGGTTACAAGCGGTTCTCTTTGTTTTGATAATTTTTCCATTTTATTACTCCATAATTATAACAACAAAAAACGTAATTACTATAATGTTAATATCTATAAAACTATCAAGAAATAAAAATTTTGTTGTCGACAAAATTGTCTATTCTTATAGCACTTTTTATAAATTGAATAATCCACGTCTATCATTCCTTACCGGATCCGGCTAAACGAAAAAATTAGCAATGTAGTATATAAGTTTGGCGGTGAGGACGATTGATATTAAAAACATCCACGCAGAGAGTTTTTAAATCTATATAGTTATCTTAAGATTAAGATTTTGTGAAAGGGAATAAAATGAATAAAAAAATCCGTTACGGCATCATTGGTTTTGGGAGATTTGCAGAAACCACAATAATGCCTGCAATCATTGAATCGGAAAATTCCGAACTTGTTGCAATCCAAAAAAGGTCACTGAAAGAAGCAAAAGAAAAAGCAAAACTCTACAACATCCCTCATGCTTTTGATACAGCTGAGGATATTGTAAAACACCCGGATGTGGATGCGGTATTCATTGTTTCCCCTACTTTAACACATGCGCCGGAAACAATAATAGCCGCAAAATCAGGTAAGCACGTTTTAACCGAAAAGCCGATGGCAATGAATTCCAAAGAAGCGGAAGAAATGATTAAAGTTTGCAAAGAGAATAACGTAAAATTAATGATTGCGCAAATGGCGCGTTTCTCCCCGGTCAATCAACGGATTAAAAAATTAATTAAAGAAAATGTAATTGGGAAAATAACATCTGTACGAGCTGAGTTTTTTTATGATGCACGGGTTTCAAAAAGGACCTGGTCGCGCGATTCGAAAATCGGCGGCGGCGGGCCTATATTCGATATCGGCGTTCACTGTCTGGATACTTTAAGATTTGTTCTTGATGATGAAGTTGAATCTGTTAAAAGTCAACTCTCCCCTTTACCTACAGAAGACAAAACTGAGCTTACTTCAATACTCGCATTAAAATTTAAAAGCGGAATTCCCGGATTTATTTTCACTTCTTTCGAAACACCGTTTGCAAGAATATATATTGAAATCATAGGCGAAGATGGAATTATCTCCGCAGAAAGATTTTCACTCAGCAACTTAAATGTATCATTAAAAATCGCAAAAGGTAAAAACGGTGATGTATTTAACACGACTATCGAAGAAATAAAAGTACCCAACATTTATGAAAGAGAAGTAACACATTTCTCCGATTGTATTTTGAACAATAAAGAACCCATGATTCCCGGTGAGGAAGGATTGAAAAACCAAATTATACTTGATGAAGCAATGAAAACGAATTAATATTTTTTGCGACGGCCAGTGAATTCTTTCTTCATAAAACTCCGCAGAATTGATTCGGTTATTTATTCATAGAAAGGAATATTTATTCAATATTCTTTTTTATTATTTTGCCACAGTTAAAAATCACGGAATACTCAAATGAAAAAATCACTCAAGTTATTTTTATTTTTTGTTTTCATTTCACTTGCATTAAAAGCGCAGAGTGATAGTGTTTTTAATAAAATTGTTGAACTCGGTAGAACTAACAATCGCGTGATGGTTCACCAGGATTATTTATGCAACATAATCGGCGGAAGACAAACAGGTTCCGATGCGTATACAAACGCCGCTTACTGGGCAAAAAGTGAATTGGAATCATGGGGTTTAGAAGCGCAACTTGATGAAGCAGGCGAAGTGCCTGTTGGTTTTAACCGCGGTCCGTGGTTCGGCAAAATGATTTCCCCGAATCAGACGCTTTTGGAATTTGGCACCCCTGGTTATACCGCCGGAACCAAAGGAAAACAAAAAGGTCATGTTGCTGTACTTAATAGTGATGATACTTTATCCGACTCTATAAAAAATAAAATTAAAGGCGCGTGGATTTTTCTTCAAAAAGAAAACGACGGCTGGCCGCGTGACCGTGATTCGGTTAGTGAGTTCACAAAAAAATTAATTGACGCGGGCGCACTCGGAACAGTAATGTCTGCCAAACATCCTATTCAACTTCTCGATTTACGAAATGTGAACGATTGGAATGATTTGCCTAAACTACCGGATATAAGATTAATTGATCATCAATTCAATGAAATTAAGGAACTTGTTTTAAAGGGTGAAGAAGTAATACTTGAATTCGATATAAGAAATTTTTTCAAACAAGGACCGATAAAATATCACAATGTTATCGGGTTGATTCCCGGTACGGAATTTCCCGATGAATATGTAGTACTCGGTGCCCATCTCGATTCATACGACGCCGCAACCGGTGCGATTGATAACGGTTCCGGCGCAGCAAGAATGTTGGAAGCAATTCGTTTGCTTGTAAAATCCGGCGCTAAACCGAAACGCACAATTATGATCCAACTTTACGCCGCCGAAGAAAGAGGCTTGATCGGTTCGAGATCATGGGTTAAAAAAAATCAAGACAAGCATGATAAAATTTCAGTTATGCTCAACAACGACGGCGGTACAAATCCGATTGTTGGCATGGGCATACCAAAAGTAATTTATGATTATATAAAACCCGTCATAGAGCCAATTGAAAATCTTGAATTGAAATATCCTTTTAAACTTCAGGAAACAGGAATAATACGCAGAGCAGGACGAGGCGGAACCGACAGTCATTCTTTTACAATGGCGGGAATACCGGCGCCGTGGCTTAGATTGGAAGGTCCGCATGTTTACAGAACAACATGGCATACTGTTCTCGATACTTACGATCAAGTTATTCCCGACGCACAGGAACATTCGGCTTTGGTAATTGCGCTTCTTGCATATCAAATTGCTAATCTCGATAAACTTCTGCCGCGTGAAGGCGCATTTTTACCGGAAGGTATTTACGCAGATTTAAATACAAACAGAGGGACAATTACACTCAATATAGATTATCAAAATGTGCCGATGACATCCGCTAATTTTATCGGACTTGCCGAAGGAGTAATAAAAAATAATGCTGTTAAGCCCGGCAAATCATTTTACAACGGTTCAATCTGGCACCGCGTAGTTCCGGGGCATGTTATTCAAGCAGGTATACCAAACATTGTTTTGGATAGTTTAAACGAAGATAATATTCCCGGTTATGAATTCCCCAATGAAATAAATTCGGGATTAAACCACGGCAAAGCGGGGATGCTCGGAATGGCAAACGCAGGTCCGCATACAAACGGAAGTCAATTTTACATTACACTCGGCGACAGATCATATCTCGACGGCAATTACACTTTATTCGGCTCGGTTATCGAAGGAATGGATGTAGTAAATAATATCGTTCAGGGAGATACAATTAAATCCGTATCAATTACAAGAATCGGGGATGAAGCTAATAAGTTTAGGCCAGATACTGAATCATTTTTAAAAATGGTTGAAGAAGCAAAACAGAAAGTAAAAGCTGATGATGAAAAAAAACTTAAAGCCGAAGAAGAATGGATTAGAATTAATCTTCCCGACGCAACCGAATCGGAAAGCGGAATAAAATATAAAATCGTCTCTCAAGGAACTGAATATAAAACTGAGAAAGCACAAACACTAAAAGTTCGTTATTCAGGTAATGTTTTAATAGATAAACTTTCATTTGTAAGCACAAGCAATGAAGGTAAACCCGATTTCGCAGCAGAAGTTCATGAATTTGATTTTGTAATTGGTACAACTAAAATCAATAATGGGTTAGATAAAATGATTTCCGAAATGAAGCCCGGAGAAAAGAGAATTGTTGTTGTACCATCGCACATGGCTTATGGAACTACAGGTTATTATGGAAAAAACATTCCCGGTCAAAAGAGATTCGTGATATCTCCTAATTCAACTCTTTATTATGAAATTGAAATCGTTGAATAAGCCGTGTATAAATACTATAGTCTACCCGTGAAATGTTTTTCTTTTGTTTGTTGATGTTCTGCACTCATCAGAGCAACAATATTCATTTTCTGTTTTGCATGATTCACATGTTAATAAAAGTTTGTCGCAGTTTTGATTGTGACAATTAATATAATATGAGGTAGGTTTACCGCAGTAAAAACATTTGCCGATATGTTTTATTTCTTCTTTTGAATTGGGAGTAACAATTCTTCTTTCGTCGAAAACAAATACGCTTCCCTCCCAATATGTATCGGGAAATAGATTAACATAATTCCATATTCCGCCTTCAAGTTGATATACATCTTTAAATCCTTTTTCAACCATTAAAGCGGAAGCTTTCTCGCATCTTATTCCGCCGGTGCAATACGTTACTATTGTTTTACTTTTTAGATGATCTAATTCTTCAACCGCACTTGGCCAGTCTCGGAATGTATCCATTGCCGGGGTAATAGAATTTTTAAATTTTCCCACAACACTTTCGTACTCATTACGGGCATCAACAATTACAAATTCTTTTCCGCTTTCATAGAATCCGAGCAATTCTTCGGGTTTTATTCTTCTCGCGGTTATAGACAAATCCACTTTGCCGAAATCCGCGTTAACAATTTCCTTTTTAACTCTCACATGAATTTTCCTAAATGCATGTTCAATATGTTTGTCTTCTTTGAACCAAATATCTTCGAACCCGGGATATTTTCTAATCTCGGTTTTATACTTTTCAATATTGTTTTTTGTACCGGAAACTGTGCCGTTAATTCCCTCGTCCGAAATCCAAACTCTGCCGAGTATATCATTTTCATTACAAAACTTTAAATGTTCATCGCGGAATTCTTCCGGCTTTTCAAAATCTACATATTTATAAAAAAGTAATACTCTATAATCCATTATTAATCACCAACTTTTATTTAATAAAGATACGAAATCCTATTACATCCCAAAAGTCGAATACTTTAATTAAAGACTTTATTAACCAGTTTCATTTTCGAAATAAAATTATCATGTCGGTTAAAAAACATCCGCCTACCTATTTAGAAGCAGCATTGCTATATTTATGCATCAAATTCTAAGATTGATTTTACTATATGAACGAACCTTCAATAAGCATCGGGATACTTACTTCGGAACAAATTAATTTTGATCTTTACGGTGAATTCACCTCGCCAGGACTTTCAAAAAAAATCAGCGGCAGGTATAATGCAAGATTAGAAAACGATAAAATTGTTGTTGAGCAAGAAGGAAAAATTATTTTATCCGGCTTAGAAATAATAATTACGCCCAACGAAATGGAAACCGAATCATTTTTACTTAGAGATGTAATTATTGGAAAAAGTTTTCATTGGGAAAAAAAAGAAAATCAGAGATTCCGCGGCGAATTAAAACTTATTAAAGAAGAAAATAAAATAACCGCGGTAAATAATATTTCTTTAGAGGAATACTTAACCAGTGTAGTTTCGTCCGAAATGAGTGCGAACAGCTCTTTGCAATTGTTGAAAGCCCACGCCATTGTTTCCCGCGGATGGTTGCTGGCACAGCTCGAAAACAAAAGAAATAACAGCTCGCAAAAATCCATCAACGAGTTTATTACCGAAAATGAGATTATAAGATGGTACGACCGCGAGGATCATGCTAATTACGATTTATGCGCCGACGATCACTGCCAAAGATACCAAGGCGTTACAAAAATTATAAACGACAACGCAATAAATGCTGTTGAATCAACACGCGGATTGGTTTTGGTTTACGATAACAAAATCTGCGACACACGTTATTCCAAATGCTGTGGTGGAATGAGCGAAAGTTTCGAAAATGTTTGGGAACCGGTTAAACATCATTACCTTGCGCCGATTGTTGATTATAAATTTGAACTCGACGGAATAGATTACGATTTAACGCAGGAACAACCCGCCGAGCATTGGATTAAATCAAACCCGCATGCATTCTGCAACACAACCGATAAAAAAATTCTCTCTCAAATACTTCCTGAATTCGACAGGCAGACAGATAATTTTTTCCGCTGGCAGGTTGAATATTCACAGGAAGAGTTATCGGAAATTATAAAAACCAAAAGCGGAATTGACTTTGGAAACATAATAGATTTGATTCCTATCGAACGCGGTTATTCGGGTAGAATTAATAAACTTAAAATCATCGGCGATAAAAAAGTCTTAACAATCGGCAAAGAACTTGAGATAAGAAAAACACTTTCAAAATCGCATCTTTACAGTTCGGCGTTTATTGCAATTAAGGAAATGAAGCCCGGCGAAATCCCGGTTAAGTTTGTTTTAAAAGGTGCCGGCTGGGGCCACGGCGTTGGTCTCTGCCAGATCGGTGCAGCCGTTATGGGCGCACGCGGTTATGATTTCGACGCTATCCTTCTGCATTATTTTAAAGCCGCAAAAATCCAAAAGATTTATTGATGAAGATTCTTAAAACATGTCTTTCTAAAAGTTGGGGCGGTTTGGAAATGTACACTCTTCAAACCGTTAAACAGCTTTTGAATAGAGGAATTGAAACCGAACTGCTGTGTTATCATGATTCTAGAATTTACCACGAAGCTGTTAAAGATGGGATTAAAGTATTCACCTCAAAATTTTCAAATTATTTCCATCCGTATGAAATTATTGCCGCATCAAGGTTTTTAAAATCCAGCCAATATGATATTATTCATTCCGGTTATTCGAAGGATTTGTGGCTGCTTGTCCCTGCTTTGAACTTATCTTCATTGCAAACACCGCTTCTGCTTTCCAAACATATGGGTTCATATATTGTTAAAAAAGATTTATTGCACAGATGGATTTACGGAAGAGTTAATTACGCTTTGGCAATCAGCAATGTAATTGCAAATAATCTTGCTGATACAACTCCTTTGACAATGAACAAAGTTCTGTTGCTTCATAATGGAATTGATACAAATAAATTTGATGCCCAAAAAATAAATTCACAAAAGGTGCGTGATGAATTTAATATTGACAAAAACGATTTGTTAATCGGTATGATGGCAAGATTTAGCCCCGGCAAAGGCCACGAAGAATTTTTGCACGCAGCGCAGTCCCTCAATCGTAGATTTGATAATTTGAAATTTATGATTGTCGGTGAACCGAGTAAGGGCGAAGATGAATATCATAATTTAATCCTTTCGCTTGCGGACAAACTTGAGTTAAGAAATAAAATAATTTTTACAGGTTTTAGGAATGATACACCCGAAGTTTTGGCGGCAATGGATATTTTTGTTTTTCCTTCGCATGCGGAAGCTTTTGGGATTGCACTTGTTGAAGCGTTAAGTATGGAAAAACCAACCGTGTGTTCTAACTCCGACGGCGTTCTCGACATCGCGGTTGACGGCGTTACATCATACCTTTTTGAAAAACAAAATTGGAAAGACCTTGCGGACAAAATCGAATTGTTGGTTCTGTCGCCTGAAAAAAGAAAATCATTCGGCTTAGCTGGACGAAAACGCGCTGTCGAACTTTTTGAACTCGATGTCTTTACCGACAAATTAATCGGCATTTATGAAAAAGTATTGGGCTGATTTATCAAACTGTTTTTTCACAAATTTTTATAGTATCGTTTTTTAAATAAATAAGATCATGAACAAGAGCAAGATTAAATGACATTCCTAAATCCAGCAATATTATTCGGATTAATCGCGGCTTCTATCCCGGTGGTGCTGCATTTTCTTAATCTTCGTAAACTGAAAAAAATTGAATTCAGTACGCTTGTTTTTTTAAAGGAATTGCAAAAAACAAAAATCCGCCGTATAAAATTAAAACAATGGCTTTTGCTTTTATTACGTGTTTTGATAATTGCATGTCTTGTATTGGCATTCGCTCGCCCGACAGTTGAAAACTCATCATTCGGTTCTTCAACAGCAAAAACAACTGCTGTTATAATTATTGACAATACATTCAGCATGTCTGTTGTTTCCGGTAACGGATCATACTTAAACCAGGCAAAGCAAACTGCAAAATCGCTTTTGAATATTTTTCAAGACGGGGATGAAATTGCTTTGATTTCCACAGGAGATATTTCCAATAACGAAATAGCAGCTAAAACAAATATTGCCCTAATTAAAAAAGGAATTGATGAATTAGAAATTTCCGCCGCTATAAAAACATTAAATGAAGTTATTTTGCAGGCAGGCCAAGTACTTTATCAATCAAAAAACTTCAACAAGGAAATATATCTTTTAACTGATCTGCAAACAGGCAGCATTTTCAATTCACAAAAAGAATTGACGGAATTGAAAGAACTTTTGAAAGGAGTACGGATTTACTTAATTGATATTAATAAGAAAGAAGCGGTGAATGTAAGTGTTGATAAATTTGAATTAAAAAACCAAGTATTTGAAAAAAACAAAACCATCGGCTTTTCCGCATTAGTAAAAAATCATTCCGCCAACTCCGTAAACAATTCAATCGCTTCGCTTTTTATTAACGGCAAAAGAAGCGCACAGCAAAGTATTTCAATTCCTGCCAAGGATTCGGCAGCACTTAATTTTGAATCGACTTTAACTGAAACCGGGATAATTGAAGCTGTTGTCGAATTGGAAGATGATGATATCATTCACGACAACAAAAGGTATATAAGCTTCAATGTTCCCGACAAGATTGACGTTCTTATTATAACAGAATTAAAAGATGATTCAAAATTCATAAGAATGGCTATTGAAAATTTTGGCGAAGATTATTTTAAAGTTAGCGAGACCAATGTTTCTCAGGCTGCTTCATTAAATTTTACAAAGTATAATGCGGTGATACTAATTGGTTCTGTTACCGGTAATTCAACTCAAATGATTTTGGATTTTGTAGAAAGCGGAAAAGGTTTGATTATAATGCCCGGTTCCCAAACTACTTTTCTATCATTAAAAAATACTTTTAACGGATTAAAACTTCCGGAACCCGCGGCATTTGTGGGCAAACAAAATTCGCCGGAAACCGGTGTTGCTTTTAACAAAGTTGATTTTGAGAATCCGTTGTTTGAAAATCTGTTTGAAGAAAAGAATAAAACCAGAATTGAATCGCCGGATATTTATTATTATGCAAAAATCAATCCCGGCTCGCTTGGTAAAACAATAATTTCCATGTACGATAACTCAGCGTTTTTAAGCGAATATAAAGCCGGCAACGGAAAGATTATAGTTTTCAATTCCCCGCCGGTATTGAACAGCAATTCATTTCCGCTAAAATCTATCTTCGCACCGTTGATTAACAAAACATTGTTATATGTTTCTTCCGGCACGAGTGAACAAAAAAATATTTTTGCCGGCACAAGTATTCCTGTTAATATTCAAAGCATATCGGTCAATCAAATCAAAATTGAAAAGCCCAACAATGTTACCGATTACGTAAATACGGATTCTATTTCCAACAAGAGATATTTGAATTTTTCAAACACCGGTTTATGCGGGACGTATAAATTTTACTCCAACAATAATTTGATTGATTATTTTACAGTTAATAGTAATCCGAAAGAATCTGTTACTGAATATGAGCCGGTTAAAGGTTTTGAAAACTATTTAAATGATATTGGTTTCGAAGGCGGTTTTCTTTCCTTAAATCCTGAAGATGATTTAACAAGAACAATTTATCAGTCGCGTTTCGGAATTGAATTGTGGAAGTATTTTTTGATTGCCGCTTTATTATTAGCTTTGCTTGAAATGTTTGTAGCCAAAAGCGCAAAAAGGGATTTGGTTAACGATTAACCGTTTCAGAATTCAGAAAGTAAAATTTTTAACAAATTGATTAAATGAATTAAGAGCATTTGAATGATTGATCTTCAAAAAAAAGAAAAAGAACGCGCAATATTAATTACAATTTCAACGGGTGAGTATTCTAAACATCAAGTTGAAGAACATCTTGATGAACTTGAACTTCTTGCAGATACAGCCGGAGCAGAAACTGTATTCAAAATAATGCAGGATAGGCATCGCCCCGATCCGGCATTTTTTATAGGCAAAGGTAAAGCAGAGGAAATTGCACAATTAATTGAATTAAACGAAATCCAACTAATTATTTTTGACGACGATCTCAATCCTACACAGGTGCGAAATCTTGAAAAAGTTTTTGAAAGGAAAGTACTCGACCGCAGCGGATTAATACTCGATATATTTGCTTCACATGCAAAAACGCGCGAGGCAAAAACTCAAGTTGAGCTTGCACAGCTTCAATATATGCTGCCGCGTTTAACTCGCGCGTGGACTCACCTTTCAAAACAATACGGCGGTATCGGTACAAAAGGCCCCGGCGAAACTCAAATTGAAACCGACAGAAGAATTATTAGAACCCGCATAAGCAAGTTGAAAGAAAATCTTGAGAAAATCGGCGCACAGCAAAGAACAAAAAGTTCGGGCAGAAAGGATTTTGTAACCGCAACACTTGTAGGTTATACAAACGCAGGCAAATCTACTTTAATAAATAGATTAACAAATGCAGGTGTGCTTGCCGAAGACAAATTATTCGCTACTTTGGATTCAACAACAAGAGCTTTCGAAATTGAAAAAGGTAAAAAAATTCTTATCAGCGATACTGTTGGATTTATCCGCAAACTTCCGCACCATTTAGTTGCTTCATTCAAAAGTACTTTAAATGTCGTTCGCGAAGCAGATATTGTATTGCACATAATAGATGTTTCGCACGAATATTTTGAGGACCACATTAAAATAGTTGAAGAAACTTTAAAAGACCTCGATAGTTCTAGAAAAGTACAGATTAAAGTATTTAATAAAATAGATGCTTTGGCCGACAGGACTAAAATTGATTTAATTTCCCACAGATATCCCGACAGCATTTTTATTTCAGCCGTACGCGGTATTGGAATTACAAAACTCGGAGAAAAGTTATTAGACATCTATGAGAAAAATTATGTAGAAAAAAGTATAAAAATATCCAACAGCGCTTCAAAGATTATTTCAAAAATTTACGAGCTTTCGGAAGTGTTGGATATAAATTACGAAGATAATTTTGTTTTAATAAAATACCGGGCCAGTTCGGCTAATCACAGCCTTATTCAAAAAATACTAAACACAAACTGAAAGGTGTTCAATGAAGAAATACATTCTTTATTTATCGTCCGTTTTAATACTGATATTTTCATCAGACTTACTTGCGCAAGTTCAAGGCGGATCATTTTTTGTTGACTCAAACACAAAGAATTATACATTAAAAGATAATGAAGGCAAGCGTGAAGTCTTTGTGGAAATAAATTTTGCAAAACCATTTGAGAACAAACCGACAATTCTTACATCATTAAGTTTGCTCGATATTACAGGAGAAAAATTCGACATTCAATCAAGTTCATCAACAACAATTGAAAACCGCGGATTGAAAATTGCGACTGAAGCAACCGGCGTTTCCCGCGATGGCTTTGTTCTTAAAATTGTAGTTTGGGGTAAAACACAAATCAATGCTGTCGGCGGTAACTGGATTGCTTTTGAATAACCCTTATTCGAAATAAATTGTAGTTTCATTCAATATTGAAAATACTGGAGGTGAAAGTGAAAAGCGTAAAAGAATATTATGACACCATCGGCTGGAAAAAAGAAAAGGGCAAGTATGTTGATACGTTAATGTTCACTTCCGACAAAGGAATGAAATATAAAGAAGTGTGCTTCAAGAGATTGCGAGATATGATCGGTCAACCCGATTTATTGCTTGATGTTGCTTGCGGGGCAAAGCCATTCCCGTCCGATGCGAAAAAACAATTATGCATAGATTTCAGCATCACCGCAATTGAGGAAGCTAAAAAGAATTTGCCGGATGGTTTGTTTGTGCTTGGCGATATAACATCACTGCCGTTAAAAGATAATTCCGTTTCGAGCACTTTATCGCTTCACACTGTTTATCATGTTCACAAGGACAAACAAGAAGCGGCAATAAAAGAACTGAAGCGAGTTACAAGCAAGAAATGTTTTATTGTGTATAACGCAGGCAAACACGCAACTATCGTGAATATGCTGACGTTGCCTTTGCAATTATGGAACTGGTCCGAAAAAAGAATCAATCCAAACAGTAAAAGAAAGCTATACTTTTACGCGCATAGTTATAAATGGCTTGAGCAATTCGGTAAAATTGAAACACACCGTTTGCTCAATGAAAACGGCATCAAACTTTATAGCCGGCTTTTGTGGCTTGTAACAAAAATCGAAATATATTTTCCGAAACAATCATATCATCCGCTGTTAATAATTGATAAAACCAAACAATAGATTATTTCTATTTGGAAAGAATTATGAAACTTACAATCGACGGCAAATCGCTTACATTAAAGAAGATTGAAACATTTATTAAAGAGAATCAGGAAGTTGTACTTTCCGGCGAAGCAAAAAAGAAAATAATCCGTGCAAGAAAATTAATTGATAAATGGGTTGCATCGGGTGAAGCAATTTACGGAGTGACAACAGGCTTCGGCGAATTTGCTAACGTTATGATTTCGGAAAAAGACACCGAAGAGCTGCAGCGTAATTTAATTGTGAGCCATTCAGCCGGCGTCGGCGAAAACTTGCCGCCGTTGATTGTAAAAATTATGATGCTTTTGCGGGCTAATGCACTCGCACGCGGAAATTCCGGTATTAAACTTTCTACTCTCGAACATCTGTTGGCAATGATCAATAATAATATTATTCCTGTAATTCCTTCCCAGGGCTCTGTGGGGTCGAGCGGCGACCTCGCTCCTCTTTCACATCTTGTGCTTGCAATGATAGGCGAAGGAGAAGTTCAATTAATAAGAAATGTTCTCGATGAAAATTCGTGTTCGGCAAAAATAATTTCTGCCAAATCTGCTTTTAAGAAATTCAAAATGAATCCTATCAAACTCGGCGCAAAAGAAGGACTGGCATTAATTAATGGCACACAAATGATGACGGCGTTCGGTGCGTGGATTTGTATTCAATCTCAAAAATTAATTAAGCATGTTGATATTGCTTCTTCATTATCTCATGAAGTTTTGCGCGGTACCGACAAAGCTTACGATTTGCGGCTTCATCAACTGCGTCCGTACAAGGGACAAATTACAACCGCGAAGAATATGCTCTCACTTTTAAAAAACAGCGAGATTAGGAATTCACATTTAACAAACGATGAACGTGTTCAGGATTCATATTCAATCCGGTGTATTCCTCAAATCCACGGTGCCTCGCGGGATACTATTGATTATGTAAGTTCACTTGTTGAAATAGAAATTAATTCCGTAACCGATAACCCGTTAATATTCCCCGATCAACAGGATCACATTGAAGGCGGAAATTTTCACGGTCAGCCGATGGCATTGGCAATGGATTTTATGTCAATTGCACTTTCGGAACTTGCCAATGTTTCTGAGCGACGAACAGAAAGAATGGTAAACGGCGCATTGAGTAAACTGCCGCGTTTCCTAACCGAAAAAGGCGGGTTGAATTCAGGATTGATGATTGCTCAATACACAGCCGCGTCACTTGTTTCTGAAAACAAAGTTTTATCGCACCCGGCAAGTGTTGATTCTATCCCGACATCGGCAAACCAGGAAGATCACAATTCGATGGGATCAATAGCCGCGAGAAAATGTTTCCAGATTCTTAAAAATGTTCAGACCGTTATTGCAATTGAATTATTAACTGCCGCACAAGCAGTTGAGTTTTTAAAACCTTTAAAATGCGGAGTAGGCACAAATGCGGCATACAATACAATAAGAAAATTTATTCCTCCTTTAAAACATGATAGGATTCTAAGCAAAGACATAGCAAAAGCATTAGCCCTTATCAAGAACGAACAAATTTTAGAAAATGTTGAGAAGGTTGTAAAACTAATTTGATATGATTAAATAGATGCTATTCTTTTAAATAAAAAATAAGTAAGGATAATTTTATGGGAATAATATTTGTATTTATGCTTTGTGTTTTACCATGTATTGTTTTAGCACAAGAACAAGTGGTACCTGAATGGGCACTTCCGGGATCAAAAACTCATACTCAAATATCACCTCCATCTGATTTTCATAGACCTACAAGAACATCTAATATAGGCATTGGGATATTTGAGGGTCAGTCAGACGTTGGTGCAGCACTTATCGAAGGTAGTTCGAGTTATGACCCAACGACAAAACAATATACAATTATTTCAGCTGGTTATAATATCTGGTATGTTCGTGATGAATTCCGCTTCCTGTGGAAAAAAATGTCTGGGGATATTTCACTTGCAGCAGACATAAATTATCCGGATTCGTCAGGGTACTTCGACCGCAAAGCAGTTCTTGTAATTCGTGAAAGCCTTGACGATGATTCAAAAGAAGCTCTTGTTGCCCTTCATGGCGATGGTATGATTCACCTTGCGTGGCGTCCTGAAAAAGGCCTCCGCATAAAAGATATGGAATATCGAATTGGTAGTAGAGGTGGTTTACCAGGAGGTAAATCACCAGACGATCTTGTTACTGCTCATGCCAAACGCATTGGCATCGAAAAGCATGGTAATTCCTATACGCTTTTCGTAAGTATGGATGGTGAACAAATGAATCAATTTGGTGCCCCAATCCAGTTGAATATTAATGAGCCATTTTATGTTGGAATTGGTTTTTGTTCTCATTTACCGGATAAGGTTGATACTGCATTAATCTCAAATGTTGTTCTTATTAATGAATCTGGTGAAGTTCGTTAACATAATCATGGGATATATTTTTCACATAACTAAAATTAGGTATCTATGAGTTGATTGACATCAGCCATAAAAGTACAACCCAACAATCAAGGCGGACGCCGTTTTCGTATTCGGCATTCCCCCCAGTAAGTTGGCGGGCAAATGTGTAATTATTGGCTTTGTTTTTCCGTGCATTATTGCTTTGTAAAGTAATTCTGTTAAATAAATATTCTAAAATTATTTGCATTAGTTAATGAACCGGTATTGTTATTCGAGGGCGGCTGCTTAAAAACAACGTCGTTAGACAGCATAAAGACAGGAATAGTATTTAATGAACAATAATCTTTTTATGAATGTTGCGGCTGAGACGATTAAATATTTTGAGTCGCTTCAAGATATTCCAATCGGAGTTACTTCTTCAATAGAAGTGTTAAAATCTTCAGCCGACGCAGATTTACCCGAACATGGAGAAGACCCAGAAATAGCTCTTAACAAACTAATTTCATGTGTTAAAAAAGGATTAATTCACAGCCAAAATCCGCGTTATTTCGGATTTGTTATTGGAGGATCCACACCAACAAGTATTGCAGCCGATTGGTTAACCTCTGTTTGGGATCAAAATGCACAAGTCTTTGATACCTCTCCGGCGGCTTCAATTATAGAGGACATTGTAGCTAATTGGATATTGGAATTATTAAATCTACCAAAAGAATCAGGTGTTGGATTTGTGACCGGCGCACAGATGGCAAACTTTACTGCGTTAAATGTTGCCAGAAACACAATGCTTGAAAAACACGGTTGGGATATTGAATTAAATGGGTTGCAAGGTTCACCTCATTTTAATATTATAGTTGGCGGATCATGTCATGGAACAATTCATTCTGCCGTTCGAATGATGGGACTCGGTAAAAATAATATAAAATCAGTTCCTTCTGATGCACAAGGTCGGATTAATATTGATTCATTGAAAAATGAACTGAATAATTGTAGTGGTCCAACAATAATTTGTGCACAAGCGGGAAATGTAAATACGGGATGTTTTGATTACTTTGAAGAAATAATTCATTTAGCAAAAAAACATGGCGCTTGGGTTCATATTGATGGAGCCTTTGGTTTATGGGCGCGTACTTCACCCAAATATTGTCATTTAGTAGCCGGAATAGAGAAAGCTGATTCATGGACAGTTGATGCCCACAAATGGTTAAACGTCTCGTATGATTCCGGGATAGTCATTATTAAAGATTCAAAAAATCACAACAAACTTAAAACCATAAAATGTTCTTATGCCGGTAGACATAGTGAAGAGTATAGAGATGGTTCTCAATGGGTTCCGGAAAATTCCAGACGTGCAAGAGGTTTTGTCTTATACGCCGCTCTGAGAAATTTGGGACGTGTTGGCGTTAGGAAAATCGTAGAGAATAGCTGCTCTCTTGCAACTGAATTTGCTCATCAATTGGAAAAGTTGCCGAATGTTCATGTTTTGAATGATATTGTGTTAAATCAAGTATTATTTCGTGTTGAGTCTGAATCAAATTGTGATACGAATAGCTTTAATAATAGTATCTGCGAACATATTCAAAAAGAAGGTATTGCCTGGATAGGTACAACAAGATGGGAAGGTAAAACAGCAATGAGAATATCGGTATCAAATTGGTTAACAACAAAGGTGGATGTTGACAAAACAATCAGAAGTATTAGGAACTCGATTGAAAATGAATTGCAAATAATTAATAATTCGATTTTGATAAATAGAACTGTCTAACAAGTTTTTCAAGGCAGACCGCCTTTAAGTAAGCGGTATTTGTTTAGTTATAAAGCTGCGTTGTAAAAGTTAACTGCTCTTTAAGTTTAGTGAACAAAACGAATTTATAAATAATAATCGGCAATGTTTTTCAAAACTGCATTACTATGTTGGGCGGCGGATTAAAAACAATTCCGTTAGTCGTTTTTAATTTTTTGTTCGGGTTTTGGCGAATTATTCTTATAAATACTTTGCGAACCCAATCTTTCTTTTTTATCAATCCATTTATCAATTTTGCTGATAAGCATTCCGAATAAAGCCAAAGCTGCAAGGATAAGAATAGTAACTATTATAAAAACGATAGTATATATACTCATAAAAGTTACTCCCGTTTTATAATTAGTTTTCTAAATAATAGTTGGAACACATCTGTGAGAAATATTTTTCTCACAGAGGTTTAATGTAAAGTTTATCTTAATCTTTCAAGAAGATAGGGTAATAAATTATTCATTGGTACGCGAACCTGCTGCATTGAATCACGCTCGCGGATTGTAACTGTTTCATCCTGCAAAGTTTGTGTATCGACAGTAATGCAAAACGGCGTACCGGCTTCGTCCATTCTCCTGTAACGGCGTCCGATTGCGCCTTTGTCGTCGTAAAATATTCTTAGGAACGGGCGCAATTCATTTTCAATTTTGCGCGCGACTTCAGGCATACCGTCTTTATTAACAAGCGGAAGAATCGCGGCTTTGATAGGAGCGAGCTTGGGATGAAATCTTAAAACACTGCGGACTTCCCCGTTTACTTCTTCTTCATAATAAGCATCAACTAAAAAAGCCATGAAGGATCGGCTTGCGCCCGCCGAAGTTTCGATAATATACGGGATGAATTTTTCTTTCGATTGCTCGTCAAAGTATAATTGAGATTTACCCGAATACTCCTGGTGTCTGCCGAGATCAAAATCGGTTCTGTTGTGAATGCCTTCAATTTCTCCCCAGCCGAATGGAAATTCATATTCAATATCGGTAGCATTCTTTGCATAATGTGCAAGTTTATCTTTCGGGTGATCGTGAAAACGTAATTTTTCCGGCGTCATTCCCAAAGATTTAAACCACGCAATTCTTCTTTCCTTCCATTCTTCATAATGCTGTGTGTCGGTTCCCGGCTTGCAGAAATATTGCATTTCCATTTGTTCGAACTCGCGCGTGCGGAATAAGAAATTTTTTGTGTTGATTTCATTACGGAATGCTTTTCCTATCTGCGCAATTCCGAACGGAAGTTTTTGACGGCTGGAATTCAATACATTTAAAAAGTTTACAAATATTCCTTGAGCTGTTTCGGGACGCAGATAAATAATATTTGCAGAATCATCAACGGGTCCAAGAAATGTTTTGAACATCAAATTAAATTTACGCGGCTGAGTGAATGTGCCTTTGTTGCCGCACTGAGGGCAACTCAGCAATTCCAAAAATTTAGGGGCAGCGTTTTGATCTTCGAGAATGGCGGTAACTTTGTCGTCAAGTGTTCCTTCTTTTTCAAGAATGGAAGCGTCAAATTCTTTCACCGCTTTCTCTTTATTCTTTTCCGAAATCAACTCGGTCAAAGTATCCAAACGAAATCTTGCTTTGCATTGTTTGCAGTCAATCATCGGGTCTGTAAAATTTTCAACGTGTCCGCTCGCTTCCCAAACGCGCGCGTGCATCAGAATAGATGCATCCAAACCTTCCACGTCTTCGCGGTAAGTCATAGTTTTCCACCATTCTTCCTTAACGTTTTTTAGAAGCTCAACGCCGAGCGGGCCGTAATCCCAGCAGCCGTTCAAGCCGCCGTAAATTTCGCTCGATTGAAATACAAATCCTCTGCGCTTTGACAGCGATACAATTTTCTCTACCGTTTCGTTCTGACCCTTTGCGATGGTACACCTCTCTTAAATTTTTCCGGCAAATATAAGAAATTGAAAAAGAAGATAGAAATAGCAGAATTTGTAGCTAACATCTCAGGTTGAATGTTGATTATGCAACATATGTCATTCCCGCACGCTTTTAGCGGAAATCTATTTATGGATGCTCGATAAAAACATTCGGGCATAACAGTTAAATTGAAACTGAGACACTACCAATTTGTAGCAAATGTATAATTATTCATCAAACTATAACGGGTCAATAGTATAATCTGATTAGGACAGGAATTAACCGGCTTATTTAATTTGGATTGTGTTTTTCCAATCATCGAGGAGTTTATTTTGGTTGGTGTCTAAAACCTCTAATATTTCTTCTTCTTTTGTAAGCGGTAAAAGTTTTTCAATAATCTCTTTGCCGTATTTTTTTTCAACAAAATTTACAAGCGATCCGCAAACAACGTAACGGTATTTTCCGCTCCATGCAGTTTTTAATTCAGCAGGAAGTTTATTTTGTTCTTTTGCTTCAGCCAAACTATTAATTCGTGTTTCATCCATTTGGCCAGAAAGCAATACCGCAAGACCCTCAATAAACCAGCCGAGATTTTCCATCCCGGTAAAATCCGGTATCGGGCTGCACTGCCCGTGATAAACATGAACAAGCTCGTGTGTAATTATTTTTTGAATATGGTTTTTATCATCTGCGCTGTGTTCGCATGCATCTGTTTTCCAAGCCTGGGGATCAAGCAAATCCAAACGATGAGCAACACCGCTTGCAATCATCCAGCATTCGGATTTAAAATCCTGTACGCCCCAATCCTTTTCCCATTGCTCATCCAAATCTTTTCTTGAAGGAAAAACATAAACATCAAATTTATTTTTAAAGGGTTTTGCGAAATATTTTTCAACTGATTTAATTCCAACACTTATATACTCCGTCAAACTTTCCACGGAAGAAGAGTTATCAGCAGAATAATATAGATTATAATTTTGTTCGGATTTATTAAGCCAATTCACATCTTTATTCTGCGAAAGCAAATCTACGCCAAATAAAAAAATAATCGACAAAACAATTATTAGATTTTTCATGTTACCCAACATGCACCTTAGTTCTAGACAGTTTTCATTACGATAAATATTTTATAATTTCATCGCAGGCGAGAACTTTGGCAAAACCTTTTCTCAAGACTTTCAATTCCGGTTCCTGCATTTCGGGATCGTCCGTTGAGGTTATATCGCTTCCGAATACAACATAAAATCCGCGTTCATAAGCCTGCCGTGCAGTTGTACCGCAGCAGTAATTCGTTAGGGTACCACAAATAATTACGGTATCTTTTTTAAGATTTTTTAAAATAGTTTCGAGCGGTGTATCATAAAACGCACCGTATGAAGGTTTGTAAATTACAATTTCATCTTCACGCGGTTTTAATTCTTCCCAAATTCTTCCTGCATCGTAGTATTCTGTGTAATCAATCTTTACTTCAGGGTATCGGTTCGGCATAAACTTACCGCTCGCAGGTCTATCCAAATAATTATTAGTGCAAGAGAACGCAGTGTAAATGACGGGCACTTTTTGTTTCCTGCAGCAATCGATCAGCTTTTTAATTTTGGGTACCTGCCTTGTAGCTTCAGGTATCCAGCTCGGCGCCCAATTTGGTTTTACAAACTCTTCCTGCATATCAATTACAAGTAATGCACAATTGTCTTTAATAATTGGAAATGAAGCTTCTCCTTTGCAATACGAATTTCGCGCAAGTTTCAATAAATCTTCTTCGGTAATTTTTCCAAGTTCAAGCATTAGATTCTCGTGATATATTCAGAATTTCTATATATAGATTAAATTAATCTACATCGGTGTTTAATTAAGAGCCTATTGGAACAGTAAACATAAACTTGCTGCCTTTGCCGACTTCACTTTCCACCCAAATTTTACCGCCGTTCTTTTCTACAAATTCATTGCACAAAACAAGTCCGAAGCCGCTTCCTCTTTCGCCGGCAGTACCTTCCGAACTTACAAATTCATCGAGATTAAAAAGTGTTGATTTTGTTTCCTCATCAATTCCAATACCGTTATCCTCAACGGATATTCTAATTTCTTTACCTGTTTTTTCGGCGTTTATTTTTACTCGGCCCTCTTCGTTTGTAAATTTTATTGCATTCAAGATTAAATTGCGTAAAACGGTTTTAAGCATATTTTCATCGGCGTATGCAATTATATTGTCACCAATATCCGATGATAATTTAATTTTCTTATTTGCCGCTATTTGTTCATGAAGATAAACACTTTCTTTAACAGCATCGCCGACATTTATATTTGCTCTATTATATTGCAGTTTGTCCGAATAGGATTTAGACCACATTGTAAGATTTTCGAGAAGTTGAACGCTTATATGAGATGCCTTTCTAATACTTTCCAAGTACATTAATTTTTCTTCATCACTTATAGAATTAAAATCCTGTCTCAATATATCTGTATAACCGAATATCACTGTAAATGGTGTCTTTAAATCGTGCGCAATTAATCTTATAAGCGTGTCCTTCATCTTGTTTATTTTTTGCAATTTTTCGCTATCAACTTTTTTTGTCAGCGACATTTTATAAATAATCGAAACCGCAATTAATGCCATTACAACTACAACGATTAAATAAGTTCTCTCTATCTCACTACTATTGACAACTTCATAAGTAGGAGTTGAAGCACTCTCCTTTTGAAGATTCTCAATACCCGTCTGCGAAAATAGAATCGACGATTGAAGTAAGATCAATAATAATAATTTTATCAATTCGGAAAGTCCAAGATAGTTTTATGGTGTAATTGAAGAAGCTGTAAATTCAACTACAAAATAAAAAGAATGTTTATTATTTACATCAATCTTTTTATGGAAAAAACTTTTTATTCTTGCGGAGGCATCCCCATAGCCGCCCATTCTTCTTTCGATGGTCCGTAAACGCCCGGGACTTTCAATCCTGCTTGTCTCATAAGAACCGTCATTTGCGCACGGTGATGCGCTTGATGAATAATTAGTATTGAAAGAATTTTTCCTTTCATCCAATTTTCACCGTACATATTTAATTCTTCGGTTAAATTGGCATCCTTCCAATTTTCTATAATGACATCCAATACGAGTGTGGAGTATTTTTCGTATTCACTAATTATATCGCTAAGTTTTTCCGGTACTGGTACGGACTCGTCAAAGTTTTCAACTTTAAAGCCTGCATGGGTAAGCATTTGAGGATTGCCCAAAGTTATATGCCACGCAATAAATCCAAGTGAACGTCCGTCTGGTGCTACTTTTTGTTTAAGTGATTCCTGTGTAAGATTTTTAAACACCTTCAAAGTTGATTCACTTTCATATTTCCAATCTTCTAAAAAATCATTCATAACGCGGTACATAACAACTCCTATTTAATTTTTATTTCGTGAATTCCGCCTGCAAAATCTTTTTGTGATTGTATTTCTATTTTCAATGAGTTTGCCCTGACGGTTTCAAATGTAACACTATTAAATTTATTTTTCTCCGTTCCGTATTTATCGATTGAATAAACCGGACGCCATTCGCCGCCGCCGTAAAAAAGGATGTTCCATTTTTCAGGCACTCTGCACTCGCCTGTACCGGTATCGTCAAACCAAAATATTTCAACTTGAGAAACTTCGCTTATTTGATGAAAATCAATTTGAACAAATTCTTTACTGCCTTTATTAGGCCACCAGTGATAAAATGGAACTGATTCATCCGCCGAGTTTGCGGGCTCAATTTGGTCGTTAATTGCAATTATATTTTTGCCGGATGAAACTGAAATTTTGCTTGATGATATTAATGTTTTACCGTGTAGAGGTGATACAACCTTTACATCATATGGAAGCCAAACGCTCATTTCTCCCTTACCGCGGTGCGACCATGCATAATATGGAATTGCCTTAAATTCCTGCTCTTCATTTTTAAGATTACCACTTTCATCAAAAAAATATCCTTCGGCTTTTCCGCTTATAGTTTGAATTCCGCCGAGCAAATTGTATTCAAATTGTGATTTCAAAATCGTTTCTTTTGGAAGTAAGATATTTCTTATATAACCGTTTTTATTATCTGTCCATTCGGCGCAATAAACAACCGGACCGCGTTGAAGTGCATATTTGTTCCTATTAGCTTCAACCATTTCATGTGCCACAATTTTTTGTATTTTCATCGGTAGAATTATTTCTAACTCTTCGTTCAAATTCCACTCTTTTTTAATCTCATAAAAACCTTTTGATATATTAACATCAATTTCTTTCCCGTTTAATTTAACAATCGGCTTTTCAGTTGAATCAACAAATTTGTATAAATCACTTTCAATTGGTTTGCCGTTAGCCCAACCCGGAATTCTAATTTTAACAGAAATTATTTCACCTGGATTTTCAGGTTGAATTGATAATTTGATTTGCCCTTCCCATGGATAATTCGTGTTTTGTTTTATTACAACTCTTTGCCTTTGTAATTTCAATTCTGCCGAACTTGATACAAAAAGATTAACATAAATCTCGTTACCCGAAACACTATAAATTTTTTCCGGGAGTGATGCTATAAATCTTGCAACATTAGGCGGGCAACAAGCACAGGTAAACCAAGGCGTTCGTTCGTGCGTTCCGTAAGATTGAAGCGGATTCGGATAGAAAAATGATTTTCCATCCATTCCGATTCCCGAAAGAAACGCATTGTATAAAGTCCGTTCAAAAACATCGAGGTATTTTCCATCGCCGTGAAGCAAAAACATTCTGTAATTCCACATCATGTTTGCTATGGACGAGCATGTTTCATTATAGGCGCTTGCATTGGGTAAATCGTAATTTGCACCGAGAGCTTCGCCGGTGCCGGTCGCGCCAATGCCGCCGGTAATATACAATTTTTTTGATACTACATTTTCCCACAAATTATCAACGGCGTTTATATATTTTTTATCGTTTGTTAACGACGCTACATCCGCCATTGCAGAATAAAGATAAGCCGCTCGTACTGCGTGTCCAACCGCTTCATCTTGTTCGAAAAGAGGTTTATGATCTTGAGCATACTCACCCCAGGATTCTCTTCCGTTAATTTCCTTTCCTCTTCCCCGCAGTCCCATAAAATATTTTGCTTGGTTTAAATACTTTTCTTCTTCTGTTATTTCATATAGTTTGATCAGACCAATTTCGATTTCTTCATGCCCCGGCGGTATTTGTAAGTTTTGTGGATTAAATGTTGCAAGAATAAGTGCGGCATTTTTCAGCGCAATATTTAAAAGAGTCTTTTTACCTGTAGATTTATAATGAGCCGCCGCCGCTTCATATAAATGTCCCATATTATAAAGCTCGTGACTCCATTGCAGATTCGACCATCGCTCCGGGCCAATAGCTCTTTTGATTTTTTCCGAAGGAGCTTTCCGCGGGGAATAAATATATCCGTCTTCTTCCTGTATTTTAGAAATTAATTCAATCCATTCATCAACAATTTTTTCTAAACCTGCATCCGGTTTCGACATTAAAGAATATGATATTGCTTCAATTGTTTTGAAAACATCCGAATCATCAAATTGATAAGCAGTGCAGTACTCTCCTTCTTTAATGCCTGCAGCATAATAAAGATTATCCAATCTTCCGGTCACTTTGCATTGATCAATAACATGCGGTATTGTAATATTTCTATTTGTTTCGAACCTTGACAGCCAGAAACCGCCGGTAATATTTACAGATTTTATTTCGGCAGGTTTAAATTTGTAATCATATTCTTTTTGTGAAAAAGTATATGATGCCGTGATTATAATAATCGTAACGAGGAAAAATATTTTTTTCACAAATTCTCCGGGTTAAACTGAAAACAAAAAAACTATTTGTTTGAAAGTTCTATAACTGCTTCTTTTAAAAGCTTATTAAATTCTTCAGGTTTTTCAATCATTAAAAAGTGACCTGCACCGTTAATCATCTTAACTTCAAAATATTTTACATACTTTTTGTTTTCTTCAACGGCTACCGGGTATAAATCGCAATTGATAGAAATTATCGGCAAATCAATTTCTTTCAATGTTGGCAGCGGATCATAAAAGAATAAGTTACGCATTGCGCTTGTTGCGACTTGCGGCGGTGCCATTGACATATCGTCGGCAACCTTTTTTACAAGCGTTGAATCCGCCGACGGTGGAAACATGCCTTTTACAAATCCTTGTGTTGTTTCATAAAAATTATCTTTAAATGATTTTAGGAATCCTTCTTTCTGCTCGGCTGTCCAGTCGTCTGTAAAACTTTGGTAAGTATCGGCACCGATCAAACCGATAACTCTTTCCTTTAAAATTTTTGCCGCTTCAAGAATTACGGATCCGCCCATCGAATGACCGACGAGGATAACTTTTTCCAATTTTAAATTATTTACAACCGACGCTACATCTTCCCCATATTTTTCAATCGTCCAGTTTTCCCTATTCAATCCCGATTCACCGTGTCCGCCCAAATCAACTGTAATGACTTTGTGGTTTTTAGACAAGTCTTTTACTTGCTCACTCCAATACGATTTGTCGCAGCTCCATCCGTGAATAAAAACAAGCGCGGGATTTACTTCGCCCGCAGTTTCATAAACAATTTCAACTCCATCCGCACTTAAAACTTTTTGCGATTGCCCGTATGTAATTGTTGCAACAACTAAAAATGAGAATAATAATTTGAGCATCCTGAGATTCATGAATTCCCCCTTGAATTAACTATACATCGTTTGTTATTCTGTTTTATAAATAGATAGAAAATTTGAAATGAATTTAACTGGACGGTTAATTGTAATCAAGAAAGAATTAATGTTACCGGAAAAATTGATTGCATCCGCAACAAATTCATTACATTTTCGTCATAATAATTACAAATAATTAAACGAGGTGTAGAAGTGAAAAAGCTAGTAATTGTTTTTGTGTTGATATTCTGTTCATTTAATTATGCGCAGGAAGAAACATTATTAGGAACGGGAGAGATTGATCACGGAGGATTCGGCGGGCCGGTTGTAAAATTTACATCAATTAATGACCAGTTTGGTGTTTTAGTCGGAGGACGGGGCGGCTGGATAATTAATCATTCGTTTGTAATCGGCGGAGGCGGTTACGGCCTTGTTAACGAAGTAGAAGGAACTCAATTGCTAAATGAAAGGAAGATGTTTTTGAATTTTGGATACGGTGGTTTTGAAATGGAATATATTATGAACTGGGAAAAGATTGCTCATTCATCCGTCTATTTATTGATTGGCGGAGGCGGCGTAAATCACCGCGACAGAACAAGAGAAATGGATTGGAATTGGGATAATGATGAAACTGATGTTTTTTTTGTTATTGAACCAGCCGTTAATTTTGAGTTAAATATTGTCTCATTTTTTAGATTAGGAATCGGCGCAAGCTACAGATTTATTTCGGGTGTAGATGATAGCGGATTAACGGACAAAGATTTATCCGGACCTTCGGCAATGTTAACTTTTAAATTCGGGAAATTCTAAAACAATTTAAGCCGCTGTATAATACAGCTGTAATTAATCAGCTAATTTTAATAGAGCCCAGCTTTTAAAATCAAACTTCAAATCCGATGGATTATAACCTGTAAATACTTCGGGTTTAAGTGTGTCGTCATCTAATGATTGGGGCCAGAATAAATATGAAGTGCCTTTAAATCCGAAAACCCATGCCAGATACAAATTATTAACATCAATATTTTTTATAGCAATTTTAAACACAACTTCCTTCTTATCCTTGTTGGAATTTATTGCCGTTGTCCAACCTTCATCTTCGATGTAATTATTCCCGTCTGTAGTACTACTAATATTATAATCATGCTGAATGTTTTTAACTTTCCAATTGAATTGTCTGTCGGGCTGCCACGTACCGTAATGATTCAAATTATATACAACCCTGCCCATTGCTGTTGTAATATGTAAAACTTGAACATTGCTTCTGTTATTTAAATATAAGTGACTCCATGGTTCATAAATACCTCTAAAACCGAAATACAAATATTGCCCATCGTGAACCAAATAAATCTCGTTTCCAATTTCCGTTTTAATTTGATTTGCGGATTTCCAGGCGTTTTGATTAATCGCACTGCCGTTTATAAGCGGCGAACCTTTAGGAACCACAATTATATTACTTCTATTTTGCGTATATGTAACTTGAATTCCAAAAAGTAGAAATAGGAAAAAGTATTTCCTCATTTAATTAACCCACCAAAAGTGAAACCCTCATAACAAGTTGTGAAATATTTTTTTTAGATGCTAATATTGATTATCGTACTCTGTATAAAAGCCTATTTGGAATCGAACTATTTTGGGTTATAAATTCTATCTTTTTAAAGAACTCTAAAATCATTAAATTCTGTTTGGTATTTGCGTTTATTTCTTCCAAATAAAATATAATTAATAGGAGACGATATGTTATACTCGATTATTAAGAAGACAGAATTTGATAAAGTAAAATCATCTGCCGGCGAATGGCAAACAAAAATGAATTTGTTTTCCGATATATGCAGGTACAACACGCTTGTTGCAGTTAAAAAAGCAGGCTCCGGTCATCTTGGTTCTTCACTAAGCGCCATGGATATAATTACATACCTCTATCTCAACGAAATGAATATTTTGGAAGCCGGTTTAACAAATCCCAACCGCGATATTTATTTCTCATCAAAAGGACACGACGTTCCCGGTTTGTATTCGCTTTTTTATGCGCTTGGAATTTTGCCCGAAGAAAAATTATTAACGTTAAGAAGATTGCACGGGCTCGACGGGCATCCCGAAGTCCGCATTCCCGGCATTGAAGCATGCACCGGCTCTCTCGGTATGGGAATTTCAAAAGCAAAAGGAATTGCATGGGCCAAAAATTATTTTAAATATGACGGAAGTGTTTATGTTTTAACAGGCGACGGAGAATTTCAAGAGGGACAAATCTGGGAATCAATTCAGGCAGCGGCTCATCAAAAAATTTGCAATATAACTGCTATAATGGATCATAATAAATATCAGACCGACATGCTAGTTGAAGATGTAAACAACATTGAAGACGTTGTGGAAAAAGTAAAAGCTTTCGGATGGCATGTTGTTAGAATCGACGGGCACAATTACGAAAACCTAAGAAATACTTTTAATGATCTAAAAAAAATTACCGACAAACCAAAAATGATTATCGCCGAAACATTAAAAGGAAAAGGCGTTTCGTTTATGGAAAAGCCTGTTACCGAAACTGTATCGGGTAAAACATATTACAAATGGCACAGCGGCGCACCGGATGACGACAGTTACTTGAAAGGTTTATCCGAAATTGCTAACTCAATTAACAAGCTTGCAGAGGAACTTGGAATTGATAAAATTGAGATACCCGCTAACGAAGCTGAAAGAAAAATTATAACAAAATCCGATAAAGAATTTGTTACAGATGCATTTGGAGAAACACTTGTTGAACTTGCAAAAACGAATGATAAAATAGTCTTGCTAGACGGTGATCTTTCTGCCGATTGCAAACTAAGAAAATTCGAATACGCTTATCCCGAACGTTTTATTGAAAACGGGATTGCCGAGCAGGATATGGTTTCTATGGCAGGCGGCTTGGCGAGAATGGGATTAATTCCGGTTGTAAATACATTCGCAAGTTTTCTTGCCGCGCGTGCGAATGAACAGATTTACAACAACGCAGGCGAGAAAACTAAAATTATTTATGCATGTCATTTTGCAGGAATGATTCCCGCAGGTCCCGGAAAATCTCATCAAAGTGTGCGTGACATTTCACTTTTTGGCACTTTGCCAAATATTACAATTATTCAACCTTGTAATTCAATCGAAACAAAGAAGACTGTTGAGTACTGCGTCAATGAATCAAAGGAAAATTGTGTTATAAGATTAGTCATTGGCCCATCTCCTGAGACAATTCAACTGCCTGAAAATTATGAATTTACAATCGGCATTGGGACGGAATTAACTCCGGGAAAAGATGCCGTACTTTTTGCATACGGACCCGTTATGCTTCACGAAGCGCTTGTTGCCTCCACACTATTAAAGAAAATCGGGTTTGCTTTAAAAGTAATAAATATGCCGTGGTTAAACAGAATTGATTTGGACTGGATACAAAGTGTTACAAGGGAATACAAAAAAGTATTTGTTCTTGAAGATCATTCTGTTGTCGGTGGACTCGGTGATAGAATACTTGATGCGCTCGCAGACGTTCACCATTTATCGGGAAAAGAATTTCACAAAATTGGATTGGATGATTACCCAGAATGCGGAACTCCTCTCGAAGTTTTGGAATATCACGAACTCGACGGCAAATCTTTAGCTAAAAGGATTTCAGGAATAGACGACATTGATCAGCGATTGGAAGAAGAAAATCTAAAAACAAAATATACGGATGAAGCGCCTCAATAAATTATTAATATTTTAGATAGCATCTTTGCATGAAAAGATCATGCAAAGATGCTACATTCTAAATTAAATTCCACCGGCTCTTACATTATCATTTAAGTATCTTGTTAAAAGATTAAACAAATGCGTGGTTGTATTTTCTCCTTCGTAAATGCCGTGACTCCTGTTCGGGTATGCCATCATTGTAAAATGTTTATTGTGCTTTATTAATTCATTAATAACAACTTCACTGTTTTGGTAATGAACATTATCATCGCCCGTGCCGTGAACAATTAAAAGATTTCCTTTAAGCTGATGTGCAAAAGTAACCGGTGAACCTTTAACATAAATCGAATCGTTTTCAGGCAGAAGACCCATATACCTTTCCTGGTAAATTGTATCATAAAGTTTTTCATCTCCAACCGGTGCTACGGACAGACCTGTTTTGTAAATATCGGGATAGCGGAACATTAAGTTAAGAGTCATCGAACCGCCGCCGCTCCAACCCCAAACGGCTATTCTTCCGGGATCAATAAAATTATACTTTTTAATAATAGCTTCGGCAGCTTTTGCTTGATCGCTTGAATTCAATATTCCGATTTTTTCATATATACATTTTCTAAATTCGCGCCCGCGCGGTGCAGGTGTTCCCCGGTTATCAACGCTAATAACAATATAACCTTGCTGTGTAAGCATTTGATGCCATAAATATTGTGAACCGCCCCATCTATTCAAAACTGTTTGCGATGCAGGTTCACTATAAACAAGGAACAGCACAGGGTATTTTTTTGATGAATCAAAATTGTACGGCTTCATCATCCAGCAATCGAGTTCTAAATTTTCTTCAACAGCAATTCTGAAAAATTCAGTAGGAAATTTTTTGATAGCTTCAACATTCTCAATTAGTTTTTTATTCTCAATTACCGTACGGATAATTTCATGCGAAGGAAGTTTAATAAGCCCCGTAATCGACGGGGTGTTAAAAGTTGAATAATTATGAAAAGCATAATTGGCGCTTTCGGATATTTGATATCTATGTGTTCCGATTTGATTTTTAGGGGAAACAAGTTCATGCTTTCCACTTCCGTCCATTGCAGCGCGGTAAAGGTATCGTTCGGTCGGATTTTCGGGCGACGCTATAAAATAAATCCATCCGTCATTTTCATCAATCGATTCTATACTAATTACATCATAATTTCCGGGTGTTAACTTTTTAATGTCTTTCCCATCACGGGATATCAAATAAATATGGCGCCATCCGTCGCGTTCGCTTGTCCATAAAAATTCTTTTCCTTCATTAAACCATTTGAAATCATCCGTAACATCAATCCACGCTTCATCCTTTTCCGTATAAATTATTTTTATTTCGCCGGTTTTGGCGTTGCCGATAATTATATCAAGATTATTTTGTTTCCGGTTTAATTTCTGGAAAACGATTTCGTCGGAATTTTCCGCCCATTCCATCCTTGCTATATAATTGCTGCGGGAATCGCCCGGCACCTTCATCCAAACAGTTTGACCTCCTTTAGCATTCACAACGCCAACTTTACATGCGGAATTAGTAGTTCCAACTTTGGGATATTGAACCGGGATTACTTTCGAATATAAAGAATCGGTATTATTGATCATGAAGAAATCATTTACGCCGTTTGCGTCCAACTGCCAATATGCAATCGATTTACTGTCGGGACTCCATCTGAATCCGTCGCGGCAATCGAGTTCTTCTTCATAAACCCAATCAAATGTTCCGTTAATAATTTTTGTTGAGTCGTCGAAAGTAAGTTGTGTAATTTCTCCGTTTGATAGTTCCTCAACAAAAATATTATGCTCGCGCACGTAGGCGACTTTTTCGTTATCGGGAGAAAATTTTGCAAACATAAGTGTTGAAGGTTTTGCATCTCCGCCGAGTTTTTGAATTTTGTTTGTTGATAAATCGAGAACATAATAATCGCCGCGCGTATTATAACGCCACACACGCGACGTGTTTGTAAATATCATTAATTTGTTTTTATCATAAGACCACGAATAATCATTAATAGCAACCGGCTTATCCTTTCCTTCCGGGATCAATAATTTTGCAGAAACCATAACTTCTCTATTGCCTGTTTCGGTTTCGTATTTTATAATTTCCCTCGAACCCGGAATATCTTTCGATGCTTCAACCGTGGTGTAAAATTTTCCATCTTCAATAAAACGCACAGGTCCGAAACGTTCACCGGAAAAATCCGTACTGTTGAATATTCTATCTATTGTTAATAAGGATTTGTCTTCTGTTTGAGCAGATAATCCAATTACAAATACAAAAAAGAATAATAGAAGAAATTTGTTTTTAATGGGCTGCATTTTCCCCCCGATTATTATTTTAGGAAAGTATTTTGATTAGTATAATTGCAAATAAAAAAATCAGTACCCCCGACAGGAATCGAACCTGTACTTCGAGCTCCGGAGGCTCGCGTTCTATCCATTGAACCACGGGGGCGAATAAAAAATTATTTTTAATCAAATCGTTCGAAAGATAGTAATAAATTTTTTTTTATTCTTCCAACTTGAAAAAGTTAAAAATTGCGAGATGATTTTCGGGTTATTTACTTTTGAAAGTTTTTACTAATTTATCGGCGTTAATATTTTGAAAGGAGTTTAGTTGTGTCTGCAGTAATGAGAAAAGCCGTGACCGAAATAATTGCAAAGTTGAAAAAACTTCCGGAACCCGGTAAAAAAACCGGATCCTTCTGGGATTTTATGAGAAGCAAATTAATGGAAGAGGGCGAGTGGGAACAAAAGCATATAAAAGTAATTGAAAAGGAAATTGAGAATTATTTATCTAAAGTTGATAAAAAAACTATAACCGAACTTTGGAGAGCTACACCCGCCGGCGAAGAGAAATACGACGACGAAATTAAAGTTGACGAGAAAGAAATGAAAACCGATATAGTCGATGAGATGATCGGTCAAGTTATGGATAGAATGGATGAAAATTATTCTTCGCGAGATTCATTATTTCCTCCATCGGCCGAAGCATATGTAGCAAGTGAGAAAAAGACCGATGAAGATAGCGCAGAAGATGAATTAGAGCCTGATAACCTCACCGATGAAGAAATAGATCTGGACGAAGATATTTTTAACGAAGATGCTGACGAAGATGACGAATATAAATTTTAGTAAAATATTTTTATTCATCCTTTTTGTTTTAGTATCACGTTCGTCTGCACAAACTAAAACGGAGCTTGATACACTCAACACTTTTCAATTATCAATTCCGTCGGAAATTCTTGAATATAATCTTAACGATAATTTTTATTTAAACCGCATTAACAGCAACTTGTTTAATAATCCTGCCTTTCAAGATTCAACATCGGTATGGCTGCAGGCAAGAATGATGGCGGGAAGTTTCATCAACATGCAGGATGGCTTTGAAAATACTGCCGAAAAAATGACAAGCCCAATGCTTAGCAGCTATTACGATTCCCAGAAACTTGCTACATTAAAAGCTATTCTTGGTTCGGTTCAGGTCGGCGCCGTTGCATATCTCGCCTATAAACACATAAAGAAATACGGATTCTTGAAAAAATAAATTTTTTCTAATGCTTCCCTTAATGTAACTTTCTGTTAAACTACAAAGTCTAAATCAACGGTTAAATTTCAATAAATATAGCGGACGAAATATGAAAAAGCTGCTTTTTTTAATTGGTTTAATTTTTATTTATTCTTCAACATACGCACAAGATGAAATAGAAATATCGGAAGAAGATTCAAGTGAAGTTTATTGCTCTTATTCAAGTTTGGATTTGGGAAAGAATAAAACGGGAATAAGTTTTGGAAATTCACCCCGCTGGAACGGAATCCGTTTTAATTTTTCCGACTGCGGCATTAAAGAAATCAACGGCATCAATATTACGTTATGGAAGCCTGAAGAAAATTCAGGTTCTAAAATTAAGGGTATTGCTTTTGGATTTGCACCATTTGCCGATCGCATTCAAGGCGTTTCATTCGGAATTCTCGCCAGTGTTGCCGGCGAGTCTATTCAAGGAATTAACATTGGCGGCTTAGCGGTTGTATCGGGCGGCAATGCCGATGGAATTAATTTCGGCGGACTTGCTGCCGTAGCCCAAAATGATTTTATGGGTTTGAATTTTGGTGGTCTTGCGGTAGTTTCTCAGGGAGACATGAAAGGAATGAATGCTGGCGGACTCGCATTGGTTGCGCAAGGAGATCAGATTGGAATTAATTATGGAGGACTTGCTTGTGTTGCCCAAGGAAATATGAAGGGTCTTAATGTGGGAGGACTTGCATTAGTTTCGCAAGGTGAAATGCTCGGTATTAATATTGGCGGACTTGCACTTGTTTCTCAAAAAGATATCAGGGGAATTAATTTCGGAGGTCTCGCGGTTGTTAGTCAAGGAGATATTTATGGATTAAGTCAGGCATTGCTTGCTGTCATTAGTCAAAAGACTATTAAAGGGATGAACATTGTTGGATACAAGACAGAAGCCGATGAATTCAAAGGAATTAATATTACTGCATGTTGGACTAAAGTTAATATAATGAGAGGCGCTTCGATTTCTGCATATAATAAAATCGATGAACAACACGGATTATCAATAGGCATTTTAAATGTTGCCGAAGAGTTGCATGGCTTTCAAATCGGTTTAATTAACATTGCAAAAAATAACGAAGGTATAGCAAAAGTACTTCCGTTTTTCAATGCAAATTTTGAATAATATTCCCAAAAATTTAGAACCAAAAGCCCGGTTATAATAAACCGGGCTTTTATTTGTTTACAAAATTTTATTTCCTGGTATAAACACCTTCCATACTTTTAAATTCTTTTCCTTCAACCACAGTGTACATTTCCATTATAATTTTGTTTGGGTCGCCGACATTAACAATTTGTTTTACCGGAACTTCTTTTTTCTGCAACGGGTCAACCATCATTCCGGTATATGTAACTGATTTGGTTGTATTGTCGTAAGTTCCCTTCATAGTCATCATACCTGTTCCGAAATTATCAACCCATGTGTAGTAAAACTGGTTTGTAGCTTTATCATATGCTTCCAAGCTAAAACCTTCGAACGGCATTCCCATATAGCTTCCAGTATAGGTCGATTTAAGATATCTGCCGCCGAGAAGCATTTCCATTTTACATTCACCCTCCGATTCAACTGGTTCGGTATCCAGCGCCATCCACATTTTGTTTACGGTTTTCCAGTCGCCTGCAAAAGATGCCATTGATTGATGAACTTCACCCGGCGTCATGTAGTCCATCCAAATTTTCATTTGTTCATCCTGCGCAAATGCAGGGAATGATATAATGAAAAAAGTAAATACAAACATTAATGCTTTTTTGATACTCATTGAAGCCCCCTTCTTGAGTTTTGTTGTTGACTCGAAAATAATTGATTTTGTTATATAGAAAAAGATTTTTTAATAATTTTTTATCAAATGCGATAGGCGCGTTTTATTTGACCGCTTTCAAGTTTGAGTTTAACATAGGTAAGAAAATCATTGCAGCTGTTAATAAACAAAAAACAAATGTCCCTGCCCATAAAATTTGTCCGCCGTAGATATCTAGAATTTCATTTCCAATCAATGGTCCAAACATCAGCGAAAAACTAAAAGTCATTTGAAAATATCCCATGTATTCGCCGCGTTTTTCAAGCGGTGCCATTTTCGAAACGTATGATGCTGTTGAAGGGAAAAATATCATTTCCCCAAAAGTCCAAATAATTACTGTAAGAATAATAAAAGATAAGTTTTGAAATAAAGCCATCGCGCCGAAACCGATACCGCATAACACGGCGCCGAGCGCAATTGCTTTGCGATCATCCCAATTGTTCATCGCATTATTGAGAGGAACTTCAATAAAAATTATTATGGTTGTATTTATTGTCATTATCATTCCATACAACGATTCCTTAAATCCAAGATCGCGGATTAAGTAAATCGGTATAGCTCCAAAATGCTGAAAGAAAACCATTGTAACAGGAAGAAGAGATAATAGAAACAATATGTATCTCTTATCATCGAAAATACTTTTATGCTTTTCGCTTTGGGCTATATTTGGATTTTTGATATTAGATACTTGATTTTGGATACCAGATTGTTCAAATACATTTGCGGTTTTCCCATTTTCAATGCCTCCCTTTATATTCTCATCTCTTTTCTTGAAATGGGATATCGATAAAAACACAGCCGCAAGAATTGAAGTAATTCCATCTACATAAAACAGTAAATGAAAACTAATTGAAGAAAGAAATCCCCCGGCAACGGGACCTACGCTCATGCCAAGATTAATAGCCAATCTGTTCAGCGCAAAGGAAGTTTTAAGTTGATTTGGATCTGCTTCTGTTGAAAGCAAAGATAAATTTGCGGGGCGGAATGCCTCGCCGATAATCGACCAGAAAAATGTGTAAACAAGTATGAAATAAAAATTTGTTATGAATGAATAACCAAATAACATAATTCCAGTTAGGAACAAAGAAGTTTTCATAACCCGCATTGCGCCTAGTTTATCCGAAAGCTTACCGATTATAGGCGCCGTAATTAAACCGCCGAGTCCGTAAAAAGTAATTACAATACCCGCTTCACCTGCACTCAAACCGATTTCTTTTATTAAATAAATTGCAAGAAAAGGAAGAACCATTGTGCCCGCTCGGTTTATCAACGTTGCGAACGCTAATATCCAAACATTGTGAGGAATATTTCTTAAACCACGCCAGGGATTCATTAAAATCGATAATTCATTTTTTATTAGTGCTGTATTTTCTTCTACGCAACATTAATTGACCGCATCAACAAATCAATATAATTGATATTACAAATATGATTCCAATTCATTAAGTTTTGATTGTAAATTTTGACGCAGAGGAGCAATATGAAGTTCATTAAATTATTTTTTATTCCGTTGTTTATCGCAGGATGTTCATCGGTTGTTTTAACAAACGCCGACTTCTCATGGCCTGTAGAAAATGTTTTAAAGGTTGACGAGAAAGGAAATATTTCCGAAGAAAGATACACATTCAGCATAAATGTAAAACCGGTATTTCAAGAAGAGTTTGCAGATTCCAATCTTGCTTTGGGAAAAGAGATTAGAATCATCCGCGATAAAATCGGATATTATTACATCACGGGAATGAATTTTAAAAATGTTTATTTGTTTATCCCCGTAGAAGGCGGAATGAAACTTGAAAATAAAATCGAGTTGTCTGAAACCGAAGTGCTTGCTTCGCCTGTGTTTAACCAAAAATCACCAAACATAGAATTACTCGACGGTACAAAAAAATTTCTTTTGAATCATAAAGGAATCGCGAGGAACTAAATGAAAACGAGAATTATTCTTTTTGCAATGATTTCATTTTTTGCGTTGAATATTTACGCACAATCTGATTATGAAAAAACACAAAGCTTTAAGAAACAATACAAACAGCTTGAAGAAGCTATTAAGAACGCTTCTTCGCTGGAAGAATGTAATGTGATTGAAGAAAATATTCTAAAATTAAAAAATGATTTTAGCGGCGATAAAAATTTGCTTGATAAAACGCTTTATCCCGACAATTTCGAGTTGTCTTTTTCTAAAATTGAAAAAGCAGTTGAAGTAAGAAAAGGTGATTTCACCCAGATAGTAGAACTGACTTCGGAAGTTGGTACTCTTAAAACACAAGTTACCGAGTTAAGCCAAGAGAATCAGAATTTGATTGGACAGATAAAGCAATTGAATTTAAAAGCCGACAAAGACGCCGCAACAATTTCTTCACTTCAAAAATTAGTTGCACAATTGAAATCAAACATTCAACAACGCGATTTGCTCGTACGGGATATTGTCGATAGTCTTCTGGCCGACTTTATTAAGACCCCTTCAACATTAAACGATGCCGAGAAGCAGGCATTTATCACAAAGATAGACAGCCGCAATTTATTCTATAATATTCAAAGAACTATTGCCGATAATGTACAGTTCATGAAAGTAACACAGATGATGCCAGAAGATCTTTCCCAAATGAAAGAACAATACAAGGATTTTAATAAAGTCTGGAAACAGATCGGTCCAAAGCTTGGTGATGTGTACTTGGATAGAAAAGATAAATCCGGCGAAATAGCAAATATAGACGCAATGTTTTACGAATGGAACGCGCGCATTAACGAAGAGATGTGGGGACAAATAAATAAATTGTTCCGCGAAAAACAAATCTCAATTCTCCCTTTCAAAAGCGGCGAGCAATTTGTTAATAGTGTAACTTCTTTTGTAGATGATGAAATAAAAAATCTCGGTGTTAAGAGCAGCGACGAATCCGAGAAAACTTTTTTGGCATTTACCGACAGCGTTTATTTTAATATTGTACAGCCGACATGGATTCCGATTCTGATTGAAAATAACATGATGACCGAAGCGAATAAAGATTCGATTGAAGCAAGAATTGGAACATGGAAAGAACAAGTTGCACCGTCCAGCGGATTTAATTGGATTTATATCGTACTCGGCACCGTAATTCTATTTTTAATCATTGTATTATTCTTTAAAGGCAGAAATAAACCGACAATACCAATGCCGCAACAAAATTCTTCCAACGAATAGATTAAAAAAATATCCTTATTTTACTTAAGAACGGCTCACGGGTCGTTCTTTTTTTATATTTAAAAATTATCAAAGGACTTTATAACTTTTATCCATATGATTTTAATCAAACAACATTTTTTTAAGATGCTTCATAATTAATTTTTCACCAAATTTCACCCGACAAACATAGAGGGTTTTATGAAAACATTTGCTACAATATTAAGAACAGCATTTGTTGTTATTTTTATTCCAGTTCTAATTCTTCGTGCCGAGATAGAACCCAACAATTCCTACCAACAAGCTAACGCAATCGGTATAAATTCTTCAGACGGCGGTTCGCTTAACGAACAAACACAATCTCAAACTGCAGATAACGATGATTGGTGGAAAATTACTTTATCAAACGATGGAAGTTTATACGCTTCAACAAACGCAACAAGCAATCTCGACGTCGATCTTTATATCTACGATATCAACGGAGAAACTCAAATTGCATCCGGAACAAAATACGGTTCTTTCGAATCAGTTTATCACGTAGCGCTTAAAGCAGGAACATATTATATACGCGCATATCGTGCCGGCGGAACAGGAACCTACACAATCCAAACAAAATTTAACGAGGCTCCGTACGCAAACGATTCTGAACCAAACAATTCTTATGATACTGCTATTCCTCTTCAATTAAATTCACAGTCAACCGGTCATATAGGATATTATTCCAATAGCTCAACCGATAACGACGACTACTGGAAAGTTGTTATTCCATACGACGGCAGTTTGACAGTGAACGTCGCTTCGGATTCTGCAGACATAGATATTTATATTATTGATGTTGACGGCAATAATACTATTAGATCGGCAACAGCTTACGGTACAACTGAAACAATAACATTTAACAATTTTATGCCCGGCACTTATTATGTAAGATTGTATAGAACTAATTCTCATGGAGGGTATACAATTTCGTCCGAATATACACAAACTTCCATCAACGGAATTACCACTAACGATACTGAAAAAAACGATGACTACACAACAGCTATCAACTGGCTGATATTTAATTCGGCGGGCACAGGAACTGGCTACGGTCACCTTGGATTTTATTCCAACAGTTATCTTGACCCGGACGATTACTTGACGGTTACAACTACAACGGACGGCAAATTAACAATCAGCACAGAAAGCAACAGCACGCTCGATGTTGATATTTATCTTATTGATGTAAATGGATCGACTCAAATAAAATCCGCGACGGCATACGGAACAACAGATCAATTGGTTTTTGAAAATCTCGGTGCGGGTAAATATTATGTCCGTCTTTACAGGGCCACCGGATACGGTTCGTATATTGTAAACGCCTCTTTCGAGACACCTTCGATGGCTAACGATACCGAACTAAACAATGATTATTCCAGTGCTTCAAGTATTTCTTTAAATAGTAAAGTTACCGGGCATTTGGGATATTACTCAAACAGTCTAACTGATTATGATGATTATTATGTTCTGAATCTATCATCAGCAACCGATTCTTTATATATAAGAATTGATTCCGAAACTTCTCTTGACGCCGACATATATTTATTGAACAATCAACAAAACCAGTTATCTAGCGCGACAACATACGGGAATAAAGACATTATTAAATATGGCGCGTTGAGCGCGGGTACTTACTACATACGTATTTACAGGGCAACCGGGCAAGGGAGCTATGCTCTGATGTGTTCACTGCATGATATTGTCAACCCGTTAACCGATGTTAAAGAAAACGAAATAATTCCAACAACTTTTTCTCTTAGCCAGAATTATCCAAACCCGTTCAATCCTTCCACAACAATAAAATATGATATCCCGCAAACTGCAAATGTTACTTTAAAAGTATATGATGTACTCGGCAACGAAATAACAACACTCATTAATGAAAATCAAACCCCCGGAAGTTATTCGGTTAAATTTAATGCAGGCAATCTTTCAAGCGGAATTTATTTTTATAGAATAGACACAGGAAGTTTTTCGCAGGTAAAGAAATTTATTTTAATGAAATGATGTTTTAACAGTCTATTATTTAGAGTTCCAGATGCCTCTGTTACAGAGGCATTTTTATTTCTTTCTAAAATGTCCTATGTAAAACTTTTTCCCGGAATTTAGATCATACATATAACTTTTCTTTTTTATTAATCCGAGTTCATAAGCAACTTTTTCAAAATTTTCCGGTTCAACATAATTAAATAAACCATTTAAATACTTGAGGGAGTGGAAAGGAGTTTCAGAAACCGCATTTAGATTTTCACTCTTAATTTGAAGCACAACCGCAAGTGTGCCGCCCCTCTTTAACCATTGCGAAACATTTTTTAAAACTGAATTAACATCAATGTATTCAAATATCAAAGCACCGTAAATTAAATCGAATGATTCTGCCGGCAAATCAATTTCTTTCAAATCACCACATAACAATTCAAGTCCGGCTAACTTTTGCCCGTATCGCTCCTCCAATATCTTAAGGTAGTCTTTGTTAATATCAATACAAGTGATTTTTTTTGTAATGTTCCGGTTGATGTACTCAAACCCATTACCGGTTGTGCACCCTAAAACACACAACGATGCTGGCGTATATTCTCTAAATATATCATTAAATATTCCATTCAACGCTTGAAGCTGTCCGACATTTTTGAAGGACATATGTCCTTCATAATCTTCGGCGGGAATTTTTAGCCAAGGATTAGTTTTAGCATCATTCATAATTTTCGACAGGAAATATTAATGAATATTAGCAAGTGACCTCTGCATACTTAATTTTATAAACGAAAGATCAAATTCCTTCATTTCTTTTAGTCCGTTCAAGCGGGCACGTTTTGCTAAAAGCATAGCTTTTCTATAACCATATTTATCCACCGAGAACATCTGTGATTTCGGTTTCCCAACTTCAGGGCTCCACCACGCTTTCCAATATAAATAGCGGTGAACATTTTTCTTTCGTCTGTCAACTGTTTCAATCAATGAAACGCCGACCATACCGGATTTATTTTTAGTCTTCATTGATTTTGATAATTCGGCGCGTGTAAAAGGTTTTGTTTTATGCAGGACTTCATCACGGTACTTTTTTGCTTCGAACAATGCTTTGCGTTTGCCTCCGCACCCGACATCAGTAAAATATTTAATATACTTTTTATTTCTTTTTCTTATGGAAACTCTGTAAGCATGTACGGCTCTTCTGTTTCCGTCAACGTCAATACGCGTTATACCGTAAAACGGCGGAACTCTTAGTTTCATATTTACCTCTCTTTCTTCTGGCTCGGAAACATCCAATAATCATTTATCGAATTTCCGGAAATGTTGAGTATGATATTTCACTAATTCGTTTTATGAAAAACATACTCAGTCCGCTGGAGTTATTATACTATTCTTTGGCGCACCTCTTTTAATTTTTTGATTAATTAATTAGAACCCGCATTTAAAATTAACGAATCTTTTTTTCTATAGTATAGATTGAACTAAATTTTTTCTTATTGAAGGTTTAAATGTTAAAGCAAGTCTATTTTTTGCATAAGATTTTATGATCATATAACCTATGAATTGGATGGAACTGAATAAACCAATTATCTCGATTCACAAGGATTTGAGAACAGCATTTATCTAAAAATATTCTCATAAGATTCTATAATCTTATCCATAATTTCATCATGAGCTTTGTTCACAATTTGCCTGGAAATATCTGCTTCGAACCATGCGAGAGTTTTTTTAATTCCTTCGCTAAAAGGGATTGTACATGTAAATCCCGGTACAAATCTTTTTATTTTGTTGTTGTCGAAAATAACTGAATAAGTTTTATCACCAAGTAAATCGCCCTGCCAATCCTTGTTCATAGAAACAATAAACTCCGAAGGAATATGAATAATGTTTGCTTCAACTCCTACGGCATTGGCAACGGCTTGATAAATTTGATCCCAGGTCAGCATTTCATCGGAAGTAATATGAAACGAATCGCCGATTGCCTGTTGATGTCCTATCAATCCAATAAATCCTTTTGCAAAATCTTCCGCGTGTGTATTTGTCCACAATGTTGTGCCGTCGCCGTGAACAATAATTTTCTTGCCTTTTTTCATACGATTGACAACCGTGTATTCGTTAAAGCCGCCGATTGCAACAGGTATTACGGTATCGTAAGTATATGATGGGCGAACAATTGTAATAGGAAAATCTTTCTCACGGTAAAGAGAATTTAGTTTATCCTCGCAGGCGATTTTATCACGTGAGTACTGCCAATACGGATTTTTAAGCGGAGTTGATTCGGTGATAATTGGATGTAAAACCGGTTTCTGATATGCCGAAGCAGAACTTATAAAAATATATTGTTTTGTTTTACCGTTTAATAATTCGAAATCACGTTCAATATCCTCAACTTTAAAAGCAATCCAATTTACAACCGCATCCCATTTATGATCTCTTAAAACTTCCGCCATTACTTTTTTGTTGGAAATATCGCCGGTAATAATTTTTGCACCGGGAATTTCAATTTTTCTTTTACCTCTATTTAGTAGATACAAGTCAATGCCTCGTTCAATACAAAGCTTGCTGACTGAAGTGCTTATATTTCCTGTTCCGCCAATAAATAATACTTTCATACTATCCTTCAATTATATTTTGTATTGATTGATTATTGAATTCGTATACGATTGCCTGTTTAATATTCAATTCCAATAGCTTTAAAAACATCTTTATTCAATGTTCGTATTAAATTTCTATTAAACTTTCCGGATTCACTTAAATCAGTTTCCGTCCAACCGCCTTCGGGGTTAGCGCCGGGTTTAAGTGCTGCAGAAGTTTCATTCTTATCAAATGCCGACCAATTGCATGTACTGATTTTATACTGTTTAAAAAAATTAATCCATCTATCGGTTTCTGTCCAATCAATAATACCGCTGCCGCTGGCTTCGCTTGTACCGAATTCCGAAATAAAAAGAGAAGCACCTTTGTTTATTGCGGCAACGGATTTATCGCGCAGCCATTGCTTATGTGTGCTTGTATAAAAATGAAGTGCATAAGTTACGTTTGAATCCGAGATAGGATCTTCCGCCGCAACATCAACATCCTGAGACCATGTTGGGTTGCCGACAATTATAAGGTTATCCGGGTCATTCGCGCGAATTGTTTTTATTACTTCAATTGAATATGGTTTAACAACATTACTCCATGATACCTGCAAAGGTTCATTATAAATTTCATAAATGATATTCGGGTAATCGCCGTATTTTTCAGAAACAATATCGAAGAATTGTTTTGCCTGTTCAAGATGTTTTTCGGCGTTATGGTCATGCCAATCAACAACAACATAAATTCCGTTCTTTATTGCCGCATCAATAACAATAAAAACTTTTTCAATTTCGGTTTCGGGATTTGTTAAATAACCTCCGCCCTCAATTCCCATGGCGGCGCGTACAACCGTGCACTTCCAATCATTGTACAGCCAGTCAATACATTTTTCGTTGTAGAAACTTGCTTTGTTATATTTTTCCTGTGAATTTGCCCACTGACTCCAAAATAAACTCATACCATGAAGTGATACGGAACTTCCGTCTTTGTTGGCTATTTGATTTCCTTTTACCTGCAATCTTCCATACAAATCAACAACAGTTTTTGCACCCGATTTTTGTTCAGGTTCAACACCTGTATTTGCCTTACTACATGAGGATATAAATAGTATTAAGAATATGAGAATCGATATTCCTTTAAATTCATTTATCGAATTAATTTTTTCCATTTACAACCTCGTAATCTTTATGAATTTTACTTTAACTCCACTAAGGATTTCAATATCAAATTACGCGAAGAAGAACCAACTGCAATTTCGTAATTGCCCGCATTAACTTTCCACGATTGAGATTCTTCATCAAAGAATGAAAAATCTTTCTTAGTCAATTTAAAAGAAATTCTTTGTGATTCGCCGGGTTCAAGCATTATTTTATTGAAACCTTTTAATTCTTTGACCGGCATATCAACTCCCGAAGCTTTTGAAATGATGTAAAGCTGCGCAACTTCTTCACCTTTATTATTACCAGTGTTCTTTATTTCAAGTGAAACGTCGAAGACGCCTGAGTTTTCGGAAATAGACAGATTTGAGTAATCGAAAGAAGTATATGATAATCCGAATCCAAACGGAAATAGCGGTTCGATATTGTATTTATCAAAGTGCCGGTAGCCGACATAAATATCATCGGCATAATATGTACGCGCGTTTAAAGTTTTGTAAGTATTAAATGCCGAGCAATCTTCCCATTTGTACGGGAATGTAATCGGCAACTTACCGGACGGATTATAATTTCCAAGAAGAACATCTGCAATAGCATTTCCGCCTTCGCTTCCCGAAAACCACATTTGTAAAACACCGCTAACTTTATCAATCCATTTATTCATCAGAACGGGCGAGCCGGTTGTTAAAATGACAATTACATTTTTATTAACATCAGCTATTTCTGAAATCAATTCGTCCTGCATAGCCGGAAGAAGTAAATCGTCTCTGTCTTTTCCTTCCGTTTCAACCGCGTTTGATGTTCCTGCGAACACAATTACATAATCCGAATTTTTTGCAAGCTCTACGGCGTCATTCAATAAATTGCCACCCTTTGTTTTCCAGCCCAGTACCGCTGTAGCTCCGCCGGAATTTTCATAATACTCCATTTTAATTTTATATAGTTTGTCTTTCTCCAGATTCATAGTAATATATTTTGTTAAATCGCTATGGTTGCTCCAATCCTCCATTACTAATTTATCGTCTATCCAAAGACGAACTCCATCGTCGCTGACTGTACCAATTAAATATTCAGCCGATTCTGGTGCTTTAATAAATCCCGTCCAACGTACCGAGAAGAAATCATCTTCTATACCGCTGCCCGGTCCGCTGTTTCCCCATCTGAAATCAATGCTTTTATCAATACGCTTTAACTTAGGATTACCGGATAAATTAATATTATCGAAATATTCCGCAATCATCCCATTTTGTTTTTGAGTTTCATCGGTGAAAAGAAATTTGTTGTTTATTGCATCTATTTCTTCGTTGAAATCAACGCCCTGTTCAAATTTTATTTTATAGTTTTTAGGAAATTTACATTTGATAGCTTCAAGCGGTGAAACCGGATTTATCGCTTCAACAAACGAACTGCCGCCTCCGCCTGTTCTTGCTAACTTTGCATTTTGCCCGATTACCGCAATAGTTTTTTCATCGTCAGTTTTGAACGGAAGAATACTCTGTTCATTCTTCAAAAGCACAATTGATTCGAGAGCAGTTTGATAAGCAACTTTAATATTTTCATCGCTGTTTATTAAATCATCATCTTCTTCCCACTCTTCATTATCAAACAAGCCAAGTTTAAAAATCACTGTAAGTATTCTTTTAACTTTATCATCAATTGTTGAAAGAGGAATCGTACCATCATCAATTGCTTTTTGTAATGTGGACTTGTTAAGATATTCACCGTTCGGCATTTCAAGATCGAGCCCGCTAAGCGCAGTTGGTATTGAAGAATGCACTGCACCCCAGTCGCTCATCACCAATCCTTTGAAGCCCCATTCTTTTTTTAGTTTATTGATTAAAAGATAATCGCTCTCGCTCGCAAAGTGATGATTAAGTTTATTGTAGGCACTCATAACGCAAAGTACATCCGCTTCTGTTACCGCAGCTTTAAAAGCAGGTAAATAAATTTCATTCAAAGCGCGGTCACTGATCATAACATCTACAAACATTCTTTCATATTCTTGATTGTTCGCTGCGAAATGTTTTATAGTAGCCGCCACTCCTTCTTTTTGAACACCATTTATGTAAGTAACTGCCATTTTGGAAGCGAGGAAAGGATCTTCGCCGAAGCTTTCAAAATTTCTGCCGCCCATCGGAACGCGTGCAATATTTACACAGGGACCAAGAATAACATGACGCGCGTGACCTTTTGTTTCGCGTCCGATTGCGCTGCCAATTTCTTCTATTAATTTCGGGTTCCATGTTGCGGCCATTGCAATTCCCGCCGGAAACGCTGTCGATTTGCCCCACCTAACTCCAACGGGTCCGTCGGTCATGCGTAATTCGGGGATGCCCAAGCGCTTAATTTTTTTTGTTGCGAACCCTGTTCCGCCTAGAAGATCGATTTTTTCATCAAGTGTTAATTTTGGTAATAAATCTTCAACACGTTTATCTACAGAAAGTAATTTGTTTTGATAAGGAATATTTTCCTGCGCGAGCATGTTTGCCGCAATAAAAAGTAATACAAAAAATTTTTTCATTTCAATAATCTCCACAAAATAGTTCTGTAAGTCCGCCAGCGTTAAAAATCTTTTCACCGCGTTACGAAATTCATAATTAATATTATTTAAAACAATTTAATTTATTCTGTTAAAGAAAAACTTGTTTCTAATACTTCAACCGAATTAGTTCCTACAAAAATTTTAAAATCACCAGGTTCTGAAACGTATTCCATGTTAACATCATAAAACTTCAGTTTTTCGGGTGTAATTATAAACTCGATAGTTTTAGTTTCGCCGGATTTAATAAATATTTTTTTGAAATCTTTTAATTCTTTAACTGGTCTTGTAACACTGCCGACTAAATCTCTTATATACAATTGAACAACTTCTTCGCCGTCGTATTTACCAGTGTTTTTTATATCAACAGAAACCTTTAATGATTCTCTTTTATTGATTGAGCTTTTGTCGATAGAAAGATTAGAGTATTCGAAAGTTGTATAACTTAATCCATAACCAAACGGGTAAAGAGGTGAGTTTTCAACATCGAGATAATATGACGTCCAACGTTCATTCGGAATATAAGGTCGTCCGGAATTTTTGTGGTTATAATAATATGGAACCATCCCAACGCTACGGGGAAAAGTTACGGTTAATTTACCACTCGGGTTGTAATCGCCGAAGAGAACATCTGCAATTGCATTGCCGGATTGATCACCAAGATACCATGCTTCAATTATTGCCGGAATGTTTTTATTAATCCAATTAATTGATAGCGGCCTCCCGTTCATTAAAACAACAACAACCGGTTTGCCGGTTTTGTAAATTTCTTTTGCTAGATCTTCTTGAACTCCGGGTAAGTCCAGAAAAGCCCTATTATTTGCCTCGCCGCTCATCCCACGGGATTCACCGATGCATAAAACAATTACATCGGAATTGTTCGCGGCATCTACCGCAGCGTCAAATCCGCTTTTATCATTTCCAGTAGTCTTACATCCTTCGCTAAAAACAATTTCGGCGCTTTCACCTAATTTGTTTTTCAAACCCTGAACAACAGTAACAACATTTTCTGCCCTGCCTTGCTGGCTCCATGGGCCAAGCGGATCATCGTATGAATTAGCCAAAGGACCAATGACTGCAATTTTTTTAACATCTTTTTTAAGTGGAAGAATACTGTTTTGGTTTTTCAAAAGGACAATTGTTTCCCTTGCAATCTCCCGTGCCGCTTCAACAATATCTTTGCTGCCTATTATTTTATTTTCTCTCTCTTCATTGCAGTATTTATACGGGTCGTCAAAAAGTCCTAACATGAATTTTACTCTAAGAACTCTTCTTACACTTTCATTCAGAATATCTTCGGCAATAATTTTTTCTTCTATCAAATTTCGCAGATAGTTTAAATAACCGTTTGAATGCATATCCATATCGATACCTGTTTTTATGGAAACAGCCGATGCATGTTTTAAATCGTTTGATATTCCATGAGGAATTAGTTCACCAATTGAATTCCAATCGCTGACAACAAAGCCGTTAAATTTCCATTCGTCGCGTAAAATCTCCGAAAGCAATTTATGATTTGCTGATGTTGGAATGCCGGATATTTCATTAAACGACGACATAATTGTAGCAACATCTGCGTCAACGGCTGATTTAAAAGGCGGAAGATAAACTTCACGTAAAGTTCTTTCTGAAATATCAACTGTATTATAATCTCGACCGCCTTCCGCAGCTCCGTATGCTGCAAAATGTTTTGCACAAGCAGCAATTGTATTATTTGCCGACAAATCATTTCCCTGGTAACCTTTTACACTCGCTGCCGCCATAACAGAACTCAAGTATGAATCTTCACCATTGCCTTCCATAATTCTTCCCCAACGCGGATCGCGGGCAATATCAATCATCGGCGCAAAAGTCCAATGCACACCCGCGGCAGATGTTTCTATAGCCTGCCAGCGTGAAGATTTTTCTACAAGATTAGGATTCCAACTGCATGATTGTGCTAATGGAATCGGGAAAATTGTTTTAAATCCATGAATTACATCAAGACCAATTATAAGAGGAATTTTTAGACGCGATTCTTCAACTGCAATTTTTTGAACTTCGTATGTACTTTTCACACCAAAAATATTTAAGAAAGAACCGACTTTTCCTTCCCGGATTAAAACTTCATGACTTTGCTGCGGTTTGCGGGTTTGAGTTCCGGTATCAAACATGCCGGAATATTGAACGAGCTGACCAATTTTTTCATCAATCGTCATCAAAGCAAAAACCGAATCAACGCGTTGATCTATATTTTTATTCTGACTAAAACTTATTGATGAAATTAGAATTAGAACTAAACAAATTCTTTTCATAAATTTTTCCCGCATATAGTTTAAACATATTTAATAGTATAATAACTGAAAGAAAAAATTACTTTTTCTTTTTAAGTTCATTCCAAATCAATGCACTTGCGCCCAATATCGCAGCGCTGCCGCCGGGCAAAGCCGAAGGAATAACTTTCACTTTGTTTTTAAAAATATTTAACAGCGATTCTTCCAAATATTTTTTTGTCGGTTTAATTATAAGATCACCCGCAAGCGCAAGTCCGCCGAATAAAACAATTGTTTCGGGACTTGTGTGTGCAACAGTATCGGCTAATTTAAAGCCCAGCACTTGAGCTGTAAAATCAAAAGCTTTTAGTGCAAGATGATCGCCGCGTTTTGCTGCTTCGCCGATATCTTTAGAAGTTATTTGGTTTACATCAACGTTCCTAAAATCACTTGACATATCTGTTGTTTCCAAAAGTTCTATAACCGTTTTTTTTATTCCCGAAGCCGATGCATAAGCTTCTAAACAACCTTTTCTTCCGCAGCCGCATTCGCGACCATTGCGATCATAAATAGTGTGACCAAGTTCACCGGCAAATCCGTCCGCCCCGTAAACTAATTCTCCGTTTACAACTATTCCGCTGCCGAGTCCTGTGCCAAGCGTAATTACTATAAAATCTTTCATCCCTTTAGCAGCGCCAAATAACATTTCACCCAAAGCCGCGGCGTTTGCGTCGTTTGTTATTGCGGCCGGAAGCGATGAATATTTTTTTACTATTTCCAAGACATTGACAATTCCCCAATTCAAATTTGGCGGCATTTCAACGGTTCCTTTAAAATAATTAGCGTTGGGTGCGCCAATCCCGATTCCAACCAATTCATACTGATTCGAAAATTTTTGAAAATCCTGTTTAATTTTATTGAACAAGCGTTCAAAAAGTAATTCCGCTTTTTCATTTGCATTTGTAGGTATTTCAGAGTTGTAAATTAAATTTCCGTTATGCTCTACAAAACCAAAAGCAGTATTCGTTCCGCCAATATCAATCCCTACAACAGCATTAACTTTTGTCATGATTAAAACTCCAAATCAGTTTACCCTTATTATAAGTATATCAACTTAATCTTGCACTTAATTCCATCAACTCAGCAGATAAAACATTTACTGATCTAAAGCATATGAACAAGATAAAGAAGCTATATTGTAATGAAGAATCCAAACCTAACTTTACGCCTAACTATTTATGACATTTGTAATGAATGTTGATTAAATAACTACGACAAATATTATGCCTTATTTATTTAAAAAACACATTAATTTTTATTAATTTATTCATGGTTTGCAAAATAAAATGGAGGGCAAAAACAGTATATTCTGTTTATACCTTATCATATTAATAACGCCGCTTATTAATATGATAAACATTTGAAGTGTTATTATAACCCCGTTGTGGGTGCAATATAAATTATTACTAACGGAAATTTATATCCATAAAAAATCAATTTTGTTTTTGAAGTTGAAGTTCAATTTTAAAATTGAATGGTTCCGGTTTTTCAAATTGTTTGCCTTCGCCTTTGCGCATTCCACCTTGAGGCCTTTGGCTGCCCATTCCCTCTCTTTCACTTGGCGGCTTCATTCCACCCAAAGGTATTCTGTCAAATTCATAATCAAGAGTTTCAAAATTAATCTTTATTTTTTCACCGGGTCCGGCTGCAATTTTATTTTGATACTGTTTTGAAGTTTCAATCGGAACTTGGAGTTCATATATAAACCGTTCAGAATCTAAACCAAGTTTAACTTTAATTCCTTCATTGTTTTCTATCGGCAGTTGACCGAGTGGAAAATATTTTTCATTTAATATCTGAAATTCTTTGGCGTCTTCAATCATTTTTACAAAGTGATTTTTCATGTCGCCGTCGCGGAATATTTCTTTGTTAAACTCACGGCGTTCGTCTCTATCTAATAATGAAACCTGCATCGGATATTTTATTCCAAAAACTTTGGATTCATCTGGATTGGAATCGAACCAAACTATAAATCCCGAACGCATCATTTGAGCTATTTTACCTCGGTTATTTGTAATTAAACACAAGTATAAAAACTCATTGTCATTCTTAAAGTTAAGTATTACTCCTTCGTCTTCAACCATAAATGCACTGCTTTGCCATTCGGAAGAATTGCCGTCGATTTTGATCTCATCATTATTCCATGTGCTTTGAAGCTGGGCAGTTGAACCGCATCCGTAAAACAATGATGAGATAATTATTAAAGAAATTATAACGCTAAAGTATTTAATAATTCTTGTATTCATTTTTACCGCCAATATTTTAATCACTTTAAAAGACAACCCGGAAATTAATTTGGTTTAATTACGAAACATTATAACATATTTAAACGAAATAGTTTCACGATAAATTATAAAGGGGATAGTGCTTGTTGTGTACAAATCTTTATACCGGCACTACAAAGGTTCTTCGTGACTTAAGCAATGAATTGTTCCGAGCCCCCAAACCAAATCTACGGAATGTATCCCAATTACTTCTCGGTTAGGAAAAAACTTCTTCAAAATATTAAGCGCTATTCTGTCGTTGGGGTCATTAAATGTCGGGACAAGAACTGCATTATTCGAGATGTAAAAATTGGCATAGCTTGCGGGCAAACGTAAGTCTTCAAATTCCAATGGCTTCGGCATGGGTAACTCAACCACATTTAATTTTGATCCGTCTTCGAGGCGGGAATTTTTTAACCGTTCAAAATTTTCTTCGAGAGGTTTATAGTTTTCATCATTCTTGTTTTTTTCTCTGCACAATACAACCGTATTTTTATTAACAAAGCGGCAAAGGTCGTCTACGTGTCCGTGAGTATCGTCGCCTGCAATACCCTTATTAAGCCAAATTACGTTTGTGATTCCAAAATATTTTTTGAATGCTTCTTCATAATCTTTTTTTGTGAAGCCTGGATTGCGTACCTGGATTTTATCATCAAGCAAACATTCTTCGGTTGTTAATAGTGTTCCGCATCCGTTGGAATCAATTGCCCCGCCCTCCAATACAATTTTGTGATGTTTATATTCGGCATCTATTAAATCAACATCAAGAACTTTCGAAAGGTTTGCAGGAATATATTTATCCCTTTTCCAGTTAGAATATTTTGCCCATCCGTTGAAAACAAATTTTACTGCAACTGTTTCGTTTCGTTCTTTTACAAATACAGGTGAAGAGTCGCGCATCCATCCGCGGTCAGTTTCCATTATGATGAACTCAATATTGTTTAAATCAACGTGAGCGCGTTCCAAACGTTTTTGTGCTTTTTTTCTCTCCTTCTGCGATTGAACAATTATTCTCACAAGTTCGCCGGGAACAATGTTTTTTACTATTTCGGTATAGACCCAAGGTATAGGTGAAAATTTTCCGGGCCAATCTTCTTTTTGATGCGGCCAGCAAATAATCGTTGATTTATGTTCTTCCCATTCGGCGGGCAATCTATAATTTATTTTATGCAACATCTTTGTTCCTTAGAATATTCTTCAATTATTAATCGCAAAAATCTATTCATCTAAAAATCTTTTTGTAATATCTCCGTATGCATCGATTCTTCTGTCTCGTAAAAACGGCCAGTTTCTTCTAATTGTTTCAAGATGTTTAACATCAACTTCCGCCAATAAAATTTCTTCTTTATCTTCAGACGCCTGCGCTAAAAAAACTCCCTGTGGGTCGCAGATGAATGATGATCCCCAAAATTGAATGCCGTCTGAATTGGGAATTGTTTTTTCCAAACCGATTCTGTTAGCGGATGCAACATAAACTCCGTTTGCAATTGCGTGCGATCTTTGAATTGTAATCCACGAATCTTTTTGAGCCGCGCCGTATCTTTCTTTTTCAGCCGGATGCCAGCCTATTGCTGTCGGATAAAACAAAACTTCTGCACCCTTCAATGCTGTAAGTCGCGCACCTTCGGGGTACCATTGATCCCAGCAAATTAATGTTCCAATATTTCCAAATTTTGTTTTGAAAGATTTGAATCCAAGATCGCCGGGAGTGAAATAATATTTCTCGTAATATGCCGGATCATCGGGAATGTGCATCTTTCTGTAGGTTCCGAGTATTTCTCCACTGGCATCTATTATAACAGCGCTGTTATGATATACTCCCGGTGCCCGTTTTTCAAATAATGGAACAACAATAGATACATCAAAATCTTTCGCCGCTTTTTGAAATGCGTTTGTCGAAGGGCCTGGAATCGTCTCAGCTAAATCGAACAATGATGAATCTTCCTTTTGACAAAAATATTGCGAGCGGTAAAGTTCGGGCAGACAAATTACTTGAGCACCCTGTTTGGCAGCTTTTTCAACCCATGATAAAGTCTTTTTCAAATTATCTTCGGTATCGGAAGAAAAGGCTAATTGAAGCAACCCGATTGTATATTTTTCACTCATAATTAATCCTACAAATTAATGTGCGAAATATAAATAAATCATTTCTTTTGAAATTTATTTTAAATGGAAGATTAAAAAAGTCCTCCCCTTCTTTTGAAGAGGAGAATTTTGGAAGGGTTCTAAATCACCAGAGCAAGTATTGCAAGTATATCAATAATAATAAGCATCCAGCTAACTTCTTCCTTTTTGCCGGTAACAAGTTTTATCAGCGTCCAACTGATGAATCCCCAAATAATTCCTTGTGTGATTGAATAAGTAAGAGGAATTAAAATCATCCCAATAAAAGCAGGGATTGCGTCATCAAGTTTTCCCCAATTAATTTTTGTAACGGGTTTCATCATAAAAACGCCTACTAAAATTAAAGCCGGTGCTGTTGCAATAGAAGGAACAACAGAAAGAATCGGCGAGAAAAACATAAATGGTAAAAACAGTAAACCTGCAACAATTGCAGTTAAACCGGTTCTTCCGCCCTCTTCAACTCCAGTTGCGCTTTCAATATATGCTGTGCCAGAACTTGTTCCGAACAAGCCAGATATTGTTGTTGAGAATGCATCGGCAATTAATGATTCTTTCATTCTTTTCGGCTCTCCGTTTTCATCCTTTAAATCAGCAGCTTCCGCAACTCCTATAAATGTTGAAATAGAATCGAACATATCTGTAAATAGAAACGCAAAGATTACCGGCCACAAAGAAAATTGAAGTGAGTTCAAGAAATCAAGTTTGAAAAAAACACTTAGATCCGGCCAGGCTGTAAATCCTTTCCATGTTACTAAAGTCGATACGCCGTAGTTAATCGCACTCGCATCTCCATAAAATCTTCCAATCGGCACGGCAAGAATTGTCGTTATAAAAATTCCAATCATTAATGCGCCTTTAATTTTTTTTATCACGAGAATCGATGTAATAATTAACCCAATAAAAAATGTAACGCACACGGCATCAAATTTCCCGATACTTAAAAGTGTCGTCGGATCATCAACGATTAATTTTGCATTTACAAATCCTATAAAAGCAATGAACAAACCCAAGCCCGCCGAGATTGCGTATCGTAGTTGCTTAGGAATTGCCTGAAGTATTTTAACGCGAATATTGAATATTGAAAGAAGAAGAAAAATAACTCCCGACCAAAAAACCGTACCGAGTGCAACTTCCCATTTAACACCCATACCTAGAACAACGCTATACGCAAAGAATGCATTTATGCCCATGCCCGGCGCAATAACGATAGGATTCTTTGCATAAATACCCATACAAATACTGCTGAATGCACTAACAAGAACGGTAGCTGTTAATACTCCTTCGAAAGACATACCTGTATTTGAAAGTATAGATGGGTTAACAACTATTATATACATAGTTGCAAGAAAGGAAGTAATGCCTGCAATTATTTCCGTTTTAAAATCTGTTTTCTGATTAGCGAAGTCGAAATATTTCTCGATCATTATTTAACCTCTTTTAATTTTTTAGAAATTCCATTTAAGGGCTAATGTCGGATTAATTTTAATTTCGTCCTGGAAAGGTAAAAAGTTATTACTTATTTCAATTTCACCGCCGACAGCAAGATGATTGTTGATGTTGTACCATAATTGCGGTTCGGTTAAGAATACAAATTCTTTATCTGTGTTTGTGCTACCAACTCTAAGTTTTGCATCTTGAGTCCACACATCTAAAAAGCCGCTGAGATTTAATTTGCCTTCAAAAAAAGGAACAAACCAAACTGTTGTTAATTGAAAATCAGGTGCATCCGAACCGTATGTGTTTCTAAATAACAAATCCGTATTTAAAGTTACAAAGCTCAAGTCAACCGGATAACTAACACCTGCAAGCCAAGTTTGATTAAGTGTTGCCGCAAAATTAGCTGCGGGTGTTGGTACTAATACAATACCATCGTTATATTGAATTGTAACGGCAAGTTTTTCATAAACAGTTACATGCCTTGCAATTTCCCAATATGCCAATGATATGTTTTTATTTCCCGGCGCATCAAAATCAAAATCCACAAAGAAAAATGTTGAACCGAATTCGTCCGGCCTAAACATTTCGAGTGTAGTTGTAAAATAGCTCCTTTCTTCGCCCATATCGTAATGAAGTTGAAGATTCTGTGCTGTTAATTGTGCTGTAAAAATGAAAAAGAAAATAATTAGTAATTTTTTCATGATACGTATCCTAAAGTTTATTGATTGTTGGGTAATAATTTATTTAAGATAACGCCGACAATTCCCGCGAGTCCGATACCAGCTAATTGGAATTCGCCGTAACCTAATGCCATATCTCCGATTCCAAATACAAGAATTATTGATACAATAACAAGATTTCTTGAGTTCGACATATCAACTTTTTTATTTACAAGAGTTCCGATACCAATAGCCGCAATCATTCCAAAAAGAAGAACCATTATTCCTCCCATTACCGGAGCCGGAATTGTTTTAAGCACCGCGCCAAGTTTACCTAAAAAGGCAAGCATTATTGCAAAGATTGCTGCAATTGTCATCAAACGCGGTTCAAATTTTTTAATTAATGTAACGGCGCCGGTTACTTCGGAATAAGTAGTATTTGGCGGGCCGCCGAGCATGGCAGCTAGAAATGTAGCCAGGCCATCACCAAGTAAAGTTCTGTGTAAGCCGGGCTTTTCTATAAAGTCTTTTTTTGCAGCCGCCGAAATTGCAAGAATATCTCCAACGTGTTCAATTGCGGGTGCGATTGCTACCGGTAAAATAAATAGTATAGCTCGGAAATCGAATTGCGGCCAAGCAAATGTTCCATCCTGAAGTCCGGCAATCCACGGGATAGAAAACCAACCAGCATTAGCAATTGGCGTAGTATCTATCTTCCCTAAAATTGCGCAAAGTATATAACCGGCAATTATCCCGCAAAGAATCGGAATTAACTTTAACATCCCCTTTCCTTTAATAACAATAGTGATTGTAACGGCAAGACTGAACAGGGCAACAAGTATCGCAACATAATCAAGTTCCGATCCGCCGGTAAAATTTTTTGTCATTCCCACAGCAATTGGTGCAAGATTCAAACCAATAACCATAATTACAGGTCCGGTTACAATTGGCGGTAAATATTCTTCAATAATTTTTATTCCCCTGATTTTAATTAAAGCCGATAGAATAATGTAGACAATAGCTGCGCTCGCTAATCCGCCAAGAGTTGCGCCTAAACCAAACTGTTGAATTCCAATTTGAATCGGCGCGATAAAAGCAAAAGAACTTGCAAGAAATACAGGCACACTGGCTTTAGTTATTACTTGAAAAAGCAATGTACCCGCACCTGCAGTAAACAATGCTATGGAAGGATTCAAGCCAGTTAAAAGCGGAACAAGCACCAACGCACCGAATGCAACAAACAACATTTGTGCACCAATAACAATTTCTTTTCCTAAATCTTTTCGTTCCATAAGACCTCTGCATGTAATGTTATTAATGAATATCTGTTGCGTGGATTAGGAAGCAAAGTCGGGTAAACTGTTCCATCAAAAAGACGGCGGACAAGTAAAACAGTTCAAAAGAGCATATTCTCTCTCGTTAATTCACACAACGAGTTAATGAATTTATGATGTTCTTTCAATAACCTGAATTCTAAAAAAATATACAATTAAACAATCTCAGATTTTTCAAAAAAGCAGCTAACACTGCTCTTTATCGTCTTAATTTATATACTAAAATTTTTACACATTGGTACACTAAAGGTTCTTGGAAAGATACACACAGTAATCTATTATCTAAAATCATGAGATAAATTGTAATGTTTAAGGACTTTGATATTGCCGGTAAACTTATTGAATCACATTTACTATTTCCAGAAGAATTTAATCCTCGTGGCAACAAAAGTACCAAGTTTTGCAATTAAGAAGACGGCAATAAGACAAAAAATTTTTATCACATATTTATCTCACTAACAGCAAAGGTGAAATTTGTTTATATGTGTTATTATATGACTATACTGAACACGTAATTTTTTAAAGAAATTTTTATTTTTTGTCTTGCATAAACAAATGCAAAGAAATAATTTTATAACTACTATGATATTTGCTCTATCATAGTAATCAGGTTAATGAAATAGCGAACAAAAATAAAATCGTTTCTTTATAAAGTAGAGGAAGAATTCTTGAAGGGTATTTAATTCTGCACAAGGCGGAAATCTGAATTGAACGGTTTATTATTTTAAAAAAATTCTTGTCTTTAATATTTTTTTTTCTTAACTATAAATCAGTTCTTGTGAAAATTCACCAAGAAAGGACTTTTTTATTAAATTTATTCATAGAAATAATTCAAACAAAAGAATAAGTATTAATGTCAAAAACTTTAGTGTTAGTATAGTGCCATCCGCTGGTATGACAAGTCATAGTATCACAAATTACTAAGTTATGTGGTGGAGTTATTTTTTTGTATAGAAATATGAACCGATTCAATTATATTTGAACTAAGTAAAAAAATGTAACATATATTTCTCTAAGTTTATTATTGAAAGATTAAGATATAACATTAGGTTTTTTAATAGATAAGCATTTATATTCAGACAACAGAAAGCTTTAGTAATAATCACTAGGAGGAAAAATATGGCCCAGAAGAATTACCAAATTAAAAGTAAAGCAGTATTGACTGCGGGACTTTTGATGTTTTTTGTATTTCAGTGTTTGACCTTTGCTCAATCCAAAACAGGCAGAATACAAGGAACAATTACAGATTCAACAACACAAGAATCCTTAGTTGGAGCAAACGTTTTAATAGAAGGTACAAGTTTAGGAGCCGCTACTGATCTAGACGGTAACTTTCTTATCACACAAGTCAGTGCCGGTTCTCATAAAGTAATAGTTCGTTATATAGGTTATGTTACTAAGGAGATCCAGATTAACGTGCAGGAAAATAAAACAATCCAACTTGACGTGTCGCTTGCCAGTCAGGTTATCGAAGGCGAAGAAATAGTTATTACTGCACAAGCACAAGGACAAAAAGCAGCTATCAACCAGCAGCTCACCGCTAACACAATAAAAAACATAGTATCGGCGGAAAAAATCCGTCAGTTACCGGATGATAATGCTGCAACTGCTCTTTCCCGTTTGCCCGGCGTTTCGCTTATGAACGGCGATCAGGTTGTAATACGCGGCGTTGAAGCAAAATTAAATCAGGTTATGGTAAACGGTATTCAGATGCCCTCTACCGGTATGGATGACCGCTCAACCAGTCTTGGATTTATATCTTCGAATATGTTAGCTGGTATTGAAGTTGTAAAGGCAATTACGCCTGATATGGATGCTAATACTATTGGAGGTGTTGTTAATCTTAAATTAAGAGAAGCTGCCCCCGGTTTACATTTTGATGTTCTTGCTCAGGGACAATATAATTCATCAGACGAGTCAACGAATAATCATAAATTCTGGGCGAGTGTTAGCAACCGTTTCTTTGACGATAAGTTTGGAGTATTCGTTCAGGCAAATGCCGACGGTACTGATGGCGGTGATCAATCCGCAAGAATCGCGCCCGCACTTGATGCGCAGGGTACCACGGCTTACGGCGAAGCTGTTTACAAAACAAATTCTGCTTCGTTTCAATACAATCAAAGTATTATTAAAAACAGCGGAATGAGTATTATATTAGACTATAAACTTCCTCATGGAAAAATAGTTCTTCAGAATACTTACGCTGCCAACTGGACAAATCAAAAAAATAATATTAATCAACTTGATTTTGTAAATACTGATTTTTTAGTAACAATGAATAGAAATAAGTTTGGAAAAGACATGTGGGTAAACGCTTTGCAGGCAGAATATAATTTTGGCGATGTTAACGTGGAAGCCAGCCTGTCGCATTCCTATACCGATCAATATACAAGAATAGCTTATGAACAAGGGAACTGGACCGAGTTTTCAAACAATTTCCCAGATGCAGCTCCTTTTGGAAGAGATAATTCGGGCACAAGAATAACATATACTGACGGTCAGGAGCAGCGCGCTATGCCATTGACAAGGGCGTATAGGATTTACGATAATATTGATAGAGAAGATGTTTTGCGGGCAACAAGAGAAGGTTGGGTATCTGCAATAAAAAACACTTTTGATCAGCATTTGTATAACACGTCACTTGATGTTTCTGTGCCGGTCAGTTTTTCTAACAATATTACAGCGGTATTTAAAACAGGCGGTAAGTTCACAAGAACAACCCGTAATAATGATTACGATAGATATTTTTCCGATGCCGGACGCGATGCAACTTATGCCAATGTTGGAACTTTCTTTGGAACTGACCCTTCACAAGTCCGTTCTGGTAACAACAGATTGAGATTGACGGATATTATGGATAATAATTTTGATAGAGGGAAGAATTTCCTTAGTGATGAATACGATTTTAAACACGGTTTTGAACATGTTATTAATACTGATATTTATGACCGTTGGCTGCTCCAATCGATGACTGGCTGGACCCCTGCAATGAAAATGGATGACAGTTGGAGACGCGATTTTAGAGGCTCTGAAGCTTTCACGGCTGCTTATTTAATGACAACATTAAATATTTCCCAAAGATTAACTTTATTAGGCGGCGTTCGTTATGAACAATATAACATGAATTATCATGCAAACTTCACATATGTTTTGCACGATGTTTACGGTAATGCAAATAGTACTGCCGTCGGTACCATCGAGGATTTACCGTATGACCTTTATAATGTTGACCGTACGGATAAAGATTGGTTCCCAAACGCGCAATTAAAGTATAATGTAACTGATTGGATGGATATAAGAGTTGCTTATACAACAGGTATTTCACGTCCAGATTATTTTTCGATTGTTCCAAGAACTACGATTTTCCCAGGAGCAAGTATAGAAGTAGGAAATCCTAAACTTAGACCTACAACAGGGCAAAATATTGATGTTATTGCATCTTTTTACAATAATATGATAGGTCTTTTTACTGTAAACGGTTTCTATAAAAAATTGGAAGATGTTCAGTATGCAGCATCTATTTACTACGGAAACCTTGCAGTTTGGGGAGAAAATAATTTATCGGTTCCTGATTCGGCATTTTTAGTTAACAAATTTGGTTCAAACGCTACACCGAAACCAAATCATCTGATTAATACATATTATAACAATCCCAATCCCGGTCATGTAAAAGGTGTTGAATTTGACTGGCAAACAAATTTTTGGTATTTACCGGCACCGTTTAATTCTCTCGTATTTAACATAAACTATACAAAATCTTGGTCGGATATGGATTACCGAATAATTAGAAATGATCCAGTAAAAGTATATGATCCGGTTACACGTAAAACTAAAACCTATTATGTTACTACAGATACAGTTTTTAGCGGAAAACTTATTCAACAAGCTGGCGATGTGATTAACGCTGCAATAGGTATTGACTATAAAGGATTTTCTGGACGTCTATCGTTTAATATGAGAGGCGATGTGATTAATAACGTTGGTAGCAGACCGGAAGAAGCTTCTTATACGGGTAATATTTATAGATGGGATTTTTCATTGAAACAAAATTTACCGCTTGAAGGGTTGAGTGTGTCGCTTAATGGAGTTAATATTTTCCATAATAGTGTTAAAACTTATCGTAAGTATAGGATGAACGCAAGTGCCCCAATAACTGAGAACTTAATTTCTGTTTTATACAGTCCAACAATATTTCAACTAAATGTGAGATATTCATTTTAATTTTTTTTAATAAAATAATAACAAAGGAGGTGTAAGTTTATATTGATTTAAGTTAATGTTTTAAAATTATTTTTTACAATATCAATTAATTTAGGAGGTTCACATGAAAAGGATGTTGTTACTTTTCAGTTTGTTGGTAGTTTTTCAGATGTCTTCTGTATTTGCTCAAACTTTATCAGATTATGTTCTAGAAGTTCGCGGTGATACCCTTGTAGTCAAAGATGAACTTGATATGGGCGCGCCGGATGCATTAAACCTAATTTTAGCTGCCGATACAGTTGATGTTCCTGCCGGTCGCGTTTATATGCTGCACGATTACGGTTATTATTCTATTGTTAATGCTCCTACTTCTTCCACAACAAGAAGAGTTATTATAATGGGAGAAAACAATCAATTACTAAAAACAAGAACAGATGATGCCGTTCCACCTATCGTCTGCGGTGCTGTTGCAGAAGGCGTTAACTCTACAGGCGGTTTGAATAGCGGTTATGATCTTGTTGTTAGAAACGTTAATATTTCAGCTGGTAACTCAAGCGGTAATATGGGTTGGACTACTTTAGGCAGTTCAGGTGGAGCCAGAATTGAACTTGATAACTGTATTTTTGAACATACCAGATGGGTTCAAATTAATCCTGGAGCAGGTTCAAGAATGTTTTTCAAGAATTGTTACTTTGTTAATTTGAGCGGTTATGCATGCAGACGTAACGGTGGCGTTATCGACTTCTTCTCAAGTCAAGATACAATTTCTGTTGAAAACAGTACACACGTTATGACTCAAGGCCTCCTCTATAAAGCTAGACAGGGTTATTCAGTTAATAGATCAATTTACAATCATAATACATTTGTGAACAACAGTGGTGTTGTTTTCATGAATATGGGTTCTATTGGAAATGTTAGTCTTACAAATAACATTTTTGTTAATTCCAATTTACAACCTTATTCTACTTCTCTTCAAAATGCCGATGGTGGCGAAGTTGATGCCGATAAGTTGCCAATGGGTTTGGTTAACGTACGTAACGATAGCGCCTTTGTTGCAAACGGCGGACGTTTTTATGTTGACAAAAACTTAGTTTACTGGGATCCTACATTTAACGATGTTGTAACTACATTAAATACAGCTTCGGTTAACGGTAAAGCAGACTGGACTTCCCAGATGATTACAATGAATTCAAGATCACAAGATATGTTTGACGATGATGCAAATTATCCATATCTTACAGAAGGCACATGGATTACTGGAGTTAAACCGAATTTTGCAGACACACAGGATTTATTTACAACTCAATTGGCGGCTTTGAAAACATTTATCACTGCTGCAGTAGATACAAATTCTACGGCTATTCTAGAAGACTGGCGTTTAATTAATGATCCGGCCGAATATTATACGTATGCAGACTGGCCAATTCCTATTGATTTTTCATATGATAATGCAGAATTATTAACCGCCGGTTTAAATGGTTTCCCTGTAGGCGATTTGAATTGGTTCCCTGCTCAATATACACAATGGTTAGCCCAGAGAGATGATGAATTGCAATATATACACAATGTTTTACAAACTGGTAATGTAGGTGTTAAAGAAGTAGCAGGTATTCCGGAAAATTATCAGCTCGAACAGAATTTCCCGAATCCGTTCAACCCTTCAACAGTTATTAACTACACAATTCCTAAAGCAGGAAATGTAACCTTGAAAATCTTTAACATCGTAGGGCAGGAAGTAGCTACATTGGTTAACGGTTTCCAAGAAGCAGCGAAATATCAAGTAAGCTTTAATGCATCAAATCTTTCCAGCGGTATTTATTTCTATACAATTAACGCTGGTAACTTCAACCAAACAAAGAAAATGATGTTGATTAAGTAATTCTTGATTAATATTGATGAAAATTAATAGTTGCCCCGGTAGAATATACCGGGGCATTTTTTTCTTCGCACTTCCCAGTTACTATAATTAAGAAAATTGAAAAAACTATTGTTCATATGAAACATTTTAATCTTTTTGATGGTTTTAACAATACAACAATCTCTATTGTGAAGACACGTGGTAATCATTTTAAATATTCTTAAACAGAGTTGGAGCTTTAAATGGTTTTTAATAAATATCTCTTTCTAGTTGTTTTCATCTGCTTAAATGTTAGTTATGCAAATGGAAGAATTACAAATTCAGAAAAGGATAGCATTATAGCAAAAATTGGAAATGACTATCACATATCATTCAAAAATCTTAGACAGTATGTGGTTGATTGGCAGTATAATTTAAAATTTCGAGACAAAACTACCGCATATAAAACTGCCTTGGATGCAATGATACTAAATCAAATGAAAAGATTTGATTTTTTCGATAGGGGTCTAAATAAGAACAAAGAACTAGTTAAATTTATCCGCCGTGCTATTAACGAAGAGTTGACGGTCGAATATTTTGACAGTATGTTTGTTAAAAAATATGCAAGTGAAGAAAAAGCAAGAGAGGCATATAAGATTATGGACAAGGAAGTTGTCTATTATCAAATAGTTTTACCGATAAAAGGAGATGAAAAAAAAGAAAAAATCGATTCACTGAAAAAATTAGCTGCGAATATAGAAGACAAATTATACAAGTCTAATGATGTTGAAAAGATTTTAAGGAGATATTCGGGGCAAGATATTAGGGTAAGTTATTCTCAATCGGTTAAATGGGAACAAAGCATAAAAGACGCTGTTGCTGCTGTCATCTTTAATCTTAGAAAAGGATTCACGAGAGTTATAGAATCAATTGACGGTCTTTACATTGTAAAAGTAAAAGATATCAAAAAAATAAAGGTAGAGCCGTTTGAAAAAATTAAGACAGATATCATTAAGAAATTAAAAGACGGTTATGGACAGTTTTATTATGACGAATTCGATAAATTTAGGAAAAAGTTTATTGACGAAAAGACTCTGGAATGGAACATCCTTGGCTTAGAAAAAATTGCCCAGTGGTCGAACATTCCCAATTTTTATGCTAGTGCTTATGTTGATACGATTCAAAATGTTCTTAAAAAAGGCGGGAATCTTGAAATCCTTTCATATAAAGGGGGTAGGGTTGATCTTAAAGAATTTCTGCGTTTATTAGAAGAAGTTGTTATTATGAATCCTCAAAGAGAAATAAATATTGATCATGTAAAGGAATTTGTTTTGGAAGCTGTTTACTCCGATCACATTGTTAAAAAAGCAAGAGAATTAGATATTGAGAAAAACGTTTTTAATCCATACAGGGATAACTTAATTCTCAAACATAGAATAGCTATCCTGTATAATAAAACTATGATTGATGATCAGATACCAGAGATAACTACGGACGCGCTTCGCAAATTTTATGAGGTACATAGAGAAACAATTTTCTATCAGTTAAAGAAAGTGAATATTTCTGCCAGAATTTATTCGGATAGCATCAAAGCAATAGAGGAAATTAATAGAATTAATGCTGGTGCCCAGTTTGAAGAGATATCAAATAGATGGCTAACAAAATCTTTTGTACGTGAGCGAGACGGAAAGTTTAAATCCTACATGAGTACGGAGCCGATCTTCCTTGCCGAGGCATCTTTTAAATTAGGATTAAACGAAGTTGCGGGTCCTATTGAATATTTTGATCCTGAGAAAGGGAAACAATTTGCGGTTATAAAATGCGTGGCGATTCGTGATGAGAAGCAGCTTACTTATGATGAAGCAAAAAATTTAATCGAGAATGAGTTTATTAAGTACCATAAACAAAAATTAACCGAAGAGGTAGAGAGACGGTTAAAGAGTAAATATAAGATTGAGATATACGACAACTATTTATCTGAATTAATAAATTCTGTTAAATAATGAAAAATTCAAAAATCGTTAATCTCAATATTTTCATATTATCTACTGTTATAATATGTTTTGAAATTATTTCGACGCGTATTTCATCCGTAATCTTTGTTCAAAATTACGCTTTCATAATTTTATCGCTCGCAATATTGGGGTTAAGTCTTGGAGGAGTTTATTCGTATTATAAATCTCCTTCAACAAATAATGACGAAATAAAATTATTCCAGACTTTTTTTTATTCCGAAATCAGCGCTGCAGCGTCGCTTGCATTCTTCATATTTACCGTAATTAATTTTGAAATAACAAATCCTATTATTTATTTCTTTTTATTATTCATCCCCTTCTTTTTTGCCGGAATTGTTTATTCACTGTTATTTAAATTCTATGCTGCTAACGGGTTTAAGCTTTACACTTTTGATCTTATAGGGGGGGCATTTGGTTCCGTAATATCAATAATTGTTTTTGAAGTTTTTAATGCCCCAAACGGAGTCTTATTATTATCTATTATACTATTTTTATCGTCACTTTGCTTTGTCCTTCATTTGAATAAAATTAGAATAGCTACATCCGCTTCAATTCTCTTGATTCTCTCTATTCTATTAACTATTAACGGCAAGAATAACTTCCTGGGTTACGTACCAATAGGTAATTTTCCTGAAAAAGATTTTCATTACGTGTACGAGGGTTTGAGTGTTGAATCGAATATAATTGAAAGCAGGTGGAGTGTTTATGGTCGCGCCGATCTTGTTCAATACAGTCATCAAGATGTTGTAAAACAAATTTTTGTTGACGGTGCTGCGGGTACGCCGATGTATAAATTCAGCGGCAATTTAAAAGAGAAAGACCCCAACCTTTTTGATTTATTGATTAATCAGTCAAGTTCTATTCCCTTCTTGTTCTTAAATAAAGAAGAAAAAAACAGCATGTTGGTTATCGGTCCCGGCGGCGGTAAAGAAGTTCTTGTTGGCCTGTTGGAAAACGTAGATCATATTACCGGTGTTGAAATAAACCCCGATTTTGTTGAGATAGTTAAAGATCATAGAAATTTTAACGGCGGAATTTATACAGACTTTCCTAATGTAGAAATCCTCGTTAAAGAAGGAAGACATTTTATAAAGCAGTCTAAAACAAATTACGATTTAATCGTAATGGCTCTCCCTTCAACAGAGCAGATGCAAAGCATCGAAGCGTTCGCTATGAATGAAAATTATCTTTTAACAGTCGAAGCGCTTAAAGATTATATTAGCATTTTGACCGAAGAAGGACGGTTAATTTTTACAGTCCATAATCAATGGGAACTTGCCCGCTTGATAATTACTACAATTGCAGCTTTCGAAGAAATCGGCATAAACAGTTCCGATGCGGTTAATCATTTTGCAATTCTTGAATCCGAATTTTCACCGACGATTGTAATTAAGAAAAATCCATTCTCTGCAAATGAATCCTTAAGTTGGCGGAATATAATCGGCAGACTTCCACAAAGTTTGCCGCGCGTAACCTATTTGCCGCATAATTGGAATAATTCTATCGAAACAAAAGTAAATCAAATATTACTGGCTGCAAAAAACGGGAAAGAATCGTTAACAAAATATGTAAAAGATTTCCCTTTCGATATGTCGGCATGCAGAGATGATAGTCCGTACTTTTATAAAACTACAAGCGGAATTCCCGAAGACCTTACTTTGTTTTTAGCTGCCGTTGCGTTTATAAACTTTTTAGTTGTAGCTATTCCACTTATACGAATTAAAAAAGGTATAAAACGGAACAAATTAAAGACCGTAATGCTTCCGTTAATTATTTTTATTTGTATCGGGCTGGGTTTTATGATTTTAGAAATTTCGATGTTTCAAAAACTAATCTTGTACCTTGGCTCCCCTACCATTTCATTATCAATCCTTCTTTGTTCGATATTAATCGGTATGGGCATAGGAAGTTTTTTCGGCAAAAACATTAGTAAACACAATTCACACAAAAGATTAAAGGTAATTAGTTTGTTTATTGTAATTACCGGCTCAATTCTATTTATACTTCTTCCTTTTGTTCTGGATAAACTTTTAGCACAAAGCTTAACCATAAGAGCGCTTGTAACAATTATCTCGATTTTACCATTTGGATTTTTATTGGGAATCCCTTTCCCTTCTGCTTTGCAGCTCTTAAAAGAAGCAAACGGCGACGAGTATGTTCCGTGGATGTACGGCGTAAACGGAACAATGTCTGTTCTAAGTTCAATTCTTGTCGTTTCACTTTCAATGATAACTGGATTTACCCCAACCTTCTTTATAGGTTTATTTTTTTATTTTGTTGTTTTTATAGTATTACGCTTTACAAAATTCGGCGCCAATAATTAGATAATTACATTCACCTATTTTTTTTGAAATCTAACGGATATTTTCGTCCATATTATTTTATCTTCAACAATTATTGAAATTAATTCTATAATAAATTTTGGGAGATCAGTATGTCATACATTACTAAAAGATTAACGCTGTATCTGTTAATCTTTTTTGTTTCTGGAATTTCAAAAGCGCAATTTTATGATTCTTTCGATAAGGATAAAATAGATGGGTGGTTTTTCTTTACAGGCGACGGCAATGCCGAAATGAATTTTATTCAAAAGGATGACTATGCAAGTATTTATATTGATGCAACAAAAGATAAGCATAATGTTTATTGGACGATTATTAAACGCGATGTGACAAAATTTCTTGATTTGAATAAATTAGAAGATACTACTTATCAATTGCGGGTTGAAGCAAAAGTACGTGTTCACGATGCACCTCGAAGATTAAATTTTATGATAAACACTAATAGAACAACAAATTTTCATATCGATTTGATGGAGTATGATATCCCGGATACAAACAACTGGCATGTAATAAGTATGACCACAAAAAAATTTGACGCGCTGCCCGGCGATACGGTTTATGTGCAATTAGCCGCTACCGACTACGGCCTGGAAAAATATTTTGTTGATATAGATTATTACCGCGCAGACATTGTTAATGTAAACGAAGTCGGACCGGACAAAGGAGTACTCGTTCCCTATCATCCGCCCATTCCCGAAGTAAAAACTTTTTCGAATAATCTTGAAGTTACACATGACTGTCTAATCAATTTGGATTTTCCCGATGTAAATTTTAATGACTGGCATATCAAAGAATCAACAGGTATTACAAGTGTGTTAACAGTTAACGGAAATCAATGGGCTATTTTAAAATGGGATTTGAGAAAATTTAAAGATGTTGAAATTAAGGAAGCAGGCTTGCTTGAATTAACTACTCACTTCGTTTACAGAGGGGGAAATTACACTGAAGCATTCGGCGAAGATTTTGGAATGGAGTTTGGTAAAATTAGAGTAATTGAAATACTCGGCGGCGATGCCGGATGGAATCAGAATAAAGTAACTTATAACAATTTTATGTATGGTAAAAATTATACCGAAGTATTCAACAGTCAAATGCTTTTTGATATAGAAATAAATGAAGAAAGGGGAGGCAAAACTTATATTACTATTTCCAAACCGGTACTTCAGAGATTAATTAATGGAAAAACAAAAGGATTGCTTATCCGACCGCTTGGCGCAATAAATGCATCTTTCTTTTCTTCCGAAAATGGTTCTGAATATTGTCCTAAACTGCATTTTAATACTATTAAGTAAAGTTACTAATGCGATTATGAGGAAGGGAAGATTAAAAGCACTCAATAGCAGGAATTGTTTTTTCGAGTGATGAGAATAATACTTTTAAAAATTTAATAACTAATTTATAATTCATTCCAAATAAGTGCCGCTGCGCCAAGTATTGGTGATTGCCCGTTTGACAGAGATGAACTTATTATTTGCACTTTATTCTTAAACATTGCCGGCAGATATTTTTCCATATAATTCTTTGTTGGTACTAATAATAAGCTTTCTGCTTGAGCCAATCCACCCGTTAAAACAATAGCTTCCGGACTAAGAGTTGCGACATAGTCAGATAACTTCATACCAAGTATTTTTACAGTGAAATCAAATGCTTCAAGAGCAAGTTTGTCTCCTTGTTTCGCAGCATCTGCTATTCTTTTTGCTGTAAGATCTTCGAAAGAGATTGATCTGAGTTTACTTTCTGTTGCTGTGTTGCAAATTAATTCAAAGACTGTTCTTTTAATACCCGTTGCCGAAGCATATGTTTCAAGACATCCTTTGTTGCCGCATCCGCAAACTCTTCCATCCGGGTCAACAATTGTATGACCGAATTCACCGGCAAAACCATCGGCTCCATAAACTAATTTACCTTCAACAACAATACCGCTGCCCAATCCTGTACCAAGTGTAATTACAACAAAGTTTTTCATCCCCCTTGCAGTTCCGAAAAGCATTTCGCCTAAAGCGGCAGCGTTTGCATCGTTTGTTATTACACACGGTACCGAAAAATATTTCGTCACTATTTTATTTACATTAACAATGCCCCACTTTAGATTCGGCGGATTTTCTACAGTACCCTTATGATAATTTGCATTTGGTGCACCGATACCAATTCCTACTATTTCATAATTATTTCTATATAAATTGATTAACGAATTGATTTTATCGAACAAGCGTTCAAACAATTGTTCTGCGCTTTGTTCGGCATGCGTGGGTATTGAATCATCACAAATACATTTTCCTTTTTTATCAACAAAACCAAATCCTGTATTAGTTCCGCCTATATCTACACCAATGACAATTTTCTCTTTCATTTTTTTACCATCAAATTTTCTAAAACAATTTTAACAGCCATTTTTTGTTCAATAATTAGAAAACTCAAGAGGATGAATAATAGGCTGTTCCTCTTGAGTTTTCTGGATGGGAGGTCCATGCTACATTTAATAATTATTCATAATCTTAAAAACGCAACTATTTTATCAGAACAAATTTTAAAGTCTTTATAAATCCTTGCGAATGTATTGTATAGAAATAAACACCCGAACTTAAACCGTACTTTTTCACATTAAATAATAATTTATACTTACCTGCATTTTTAAATTCATCAACTAACACAGCGACTTCATTACCTAAAATGTCATAAACCTTCAAACTTGTGTATCCCGGTTTTGCTATTGTGTACTGAATTATTGTTTCCGGATTAAACGGATTAGGATAGTTTTGATATAAGTTGTAGTCAGCCGTCATTTCCATGTTCTCGGCTACACCTGTGTCTATATTTCTTAAAGGCAGTGAGATATAAAGATTATCTTTACCGGATGAATTTGTAATTGAAAATTTTAAACTATCCACATCATTCCACGTTTGATTTCCCGGGAAATTGATTGACAACTTATTTCCATTCACTGCATCCGGTGCAATTTTACGTGTTAATAAAACTTTCGGATTCCGGCCTGTAATTTCAATAGTCACATCGCAAATATCCAACGGATGTAGTGTTGAAAAATTCAGTTTCGCTATTTTGCTTTTTAATTCGTCGGTTATTTCAATTTCAGCCAACACACTATTATTCGCGTGTGTTATTTTTGAAAGACCAACTGTCGGGGCATAGATTTCTTTCCACTTTTTTATTGTATTCCCTTTAAAATGTGCCGGTTCAAAAAATTCTTTTGAATGACCCGCCCAAAGCTCTATGTATGGTCTTTTAACATTTCCCGGATTTAAAAACGGATCTACATTTTGGCTTTGATCATAATCCCACGCCCAAATTTTCACACCCGGAGTGATTACATTCTCCGAAATTCGTATCAAACCTTCTCCGTTATCGTGATTTATTACTCCCCAAAAGTTCGGCGTTTTATCATCCCACGCATAAGCGATGCCGTCGCTCGACCAATTGTTCCAATTCCTAAGTTCATCGAAGTAATATATTCCACGGTTGCCGGGTACTTGCATTTCTTTTGATGCAATATCGGGATACCATGAAGGAATTTTTATTTTTGATACAGGTACAATAATCTCGGCACCATTTGTAGTTTTAGATTCACCTGGTTTTGAACCCGGTGCCAATGTCAAGCATGTCCAATATTCATATTCGAGATCAGCATTTTGATTATTGTATAAAATAATATCCGCTTCAAGCGCGCTCGACCCCTTCGCAATTGTAATTATATACTCACATTTAATTCCTGTTTGCCCGTATTTCCATTTACCGGGATCTGTGCTTTTAAGCATAACCGTATCAGTCCACGTCATCTTACAGCGGACTGTGTCTGCAGTTTGTTTTAAGAATTCAAATTTCCAGGGAAGCATCCATGCTTTGCCGTGTTCGGGTTCGGATAGCGTTGGAAAAATTCCGCCGTAAACCATAAGCCAATCATAGTAAAACCATCCTTGCCCAATACCATATGGCGCACCGGCGGGATTTTGATACAATTCTTCATGACCTGTGGGTTTATAAATCATCGATAAAATACGCCCGCCGTATTCGGGTACAAGCGTAATTTTCAAAAATTCATTTTCAATCACTGTCCCTTTAAAACTAACGGAAACAGTATCATTAAAAATGTTTGTGCTTTGCTTAATTGTATTATCGGTGTTCAAGGAATATTTAAACGTATGCCATTCTATCAACGTATCCTTAACTGTAACTTGTGGGAATGTTATCGCCTGAAAAATTATAATCAAAAATAGAATGAATTTTTTCAAAATTTCCCCCGTTACTTTATTTCAAGTATTAGGCAGATATTATTATTATCCGCCTAATCGGAATAACAAAAATGTTCAGCAAACTATTTTAAGAGTTGAGATGAAATATCAATCTTATATAAAGACGACCTTGCTGTTATGTAAAGCGTGCTGAAATCTTTGCCGCCGAATACAACATTTGTCGGACGTTCGGGAACAACAATTTCATCTATCAATTTACCCGATGAATTATAAACGAAAACGTTTCCGGCAGGTATATAAACATTTCCTTTGGCGTCGACAGCAACATCAAGTTCTCCTTTTTCAGCAAAAAGTTTTGGATTGGAAAGTGAACCGTCAGGGTTTACACCAAACTTATATGTTTTTTGACCGAACTCATCAGCCATAAAATACGGCTTGCCCGGAACAGCTTTACGTAATGAATATGCTCTTCTTAAATCCTGGCATTGAGGAATAAACGTAATACCGTCGGGTGCAACAAAATGCTCGGTGAGCGGGTTTGCAATTCCGCGCTGGTAAGTTGTGTACGATGAATTAGTAACAGGCGGATTTTCTTTTGAGTATGTTGTAATTTTTTGAAAATCGTGCTCGTCGCGCCATCGGTGACCGGGAAGTATTGCAATTTTCCCGTTGTGTGATTCCGGCACTACGGGATTAATAACAAGAAAATCATCTTCACCGTTTTCGGGATTGAATACAACAACCTGTCCATCACTTGTTGTAACAAGTAAATTGTCCTCCGAATCAAAAGCGAGAGCCACCGGTTTAATTAGCATTTCGCGTATAAGCGATAAAGCGTTTTCTTCAGGCGACCATTTGTAAATACTTCGCCAGCGGGAATCAGTAAAATAAATATTCCCCTTGGAATCAACTGCCGCACCGTCTATAAACTCAAATCCCCCGGCTACTTTTTCAATAGTTAATGTAATTTTGTTTTCTTTTGGTTGATTGCCCGAAATTGTTAATCTGGCTATTTCTCTTTCACGGACTTGGATATTATATGATTGATCGTACAATGTATTATCAAATGAAAATTTACTAGGACTGTAAACATGCATCCCGCAGAATTCTACATTTTTTGATTTGTTTATAACAACCGCATTTGGATAAGGTGAAATCATTCTAATTATACGGTACAAGTAAAGATTTGCAAATAGAATGTTACTTGAATTTTCAATTCGTAACGGAAGTGCGTTCGGGCTTTCGTTTCCTTCTTCTTCCATTTGCATATCGAAGATTCTCCAATTGGAGATATTCCTAAGTATTACTTCATTACGAATATGATGTTCAATAGATGTTGCATATAGTCTGCCGGGTGTTGAGGTATTTGAAACATATATTCCTGCTTGCGCAAAAGTATTGGCTGTCCAGATGTCTTTAAAGGTACCGCCGCCTCCGTTTGTAATCCATAAACTCCAGTATTGCGAATCCCAGTCGCGGTCTGTAAATGGATCGCCGTTATAAAACTGGTTGTAAGTTTGAACGCCTGACCCGTCTGCATTATAAGTTCCGTGCCCGCCAATAAATTTAACATCGTTCATCAGCGAGTTTTCACCCGCCATCCACTTTGCGGCTACAACTCTTTCATTAAAAGCACCGCCGTCGAGTCCGATACCTGTTACAATATTTTTTCCGTCTTGTGGTGTTTGAAGCAATGCAACCGGGTTTCCTTTTCCGCAAAACTCCGGTGTTTTATCAGCCAATACTATTTGAGTAGCGATTGGATTCAAGCCAATCAAAACAGTATTCTGTTTTAACTCAATTGTTTTGGAAACAAGGTATCGCCCGGTCGGTAAATAAATAGCATCGTGTTCGGCGATTGCTTTTAGAAGAACCTCAGTATCGTCTGTTATGCCGTCACCTTTTGCGCCGAGTGACATTATGTTAACCCAGCTTTTGCAGCCGGGTAATTGAGGAATATCCGAATCAACAAGCGGAGGAATTTTATTAAGCGGAACAAAATCCGTTGTAGTTTTTATTTCCGGCTCGTTTCCTAAATCCGCTATTTGATTACCGTGACAAAAATCATTTATCTGATAAATTTTATCCGAAACTTTTATTTGTTTCTTGCTTTCACGGAATGAAGCTAGAATAGGAACGTTAATACATACAACATTTTTTAAATTAAATTGCGGACGTGCATTATATTCATCGCTAATTACAATCGCGGTTTCTTTAACATTTTCGAAACGCGAATCTATCATAAATAATTCTTCTGCCCTATCTGGATTAACAATTACAATACTCGGCACATTTTTAAAATGATTACGGACTATAGTAAGTCCGCCTTCTTCGGTTGAAATTGCTGCTTTAGATTGACCTTCGAAATAAGAATCTATTAGCAAAAACGGCCAACTCGGCGAAGGTTTTTTAGTAATAATTCCGTATTGACCCCCGAAGAAACGGCAGTCGTCTATTTCATTTCCTACTTCTTCAACACCGGCTTTAGCTTTTCCAATATAAAAATCAACATGCGCTATATAGCAATGTTGTGCAAAATGAGAACGCAGCGCAACTGCCGAAGGATTACCGTTTTCGATCTTAAAATTAATATTGCTAACGGCACTGTAAAAAGTACCTGGATTTGCATCGCGCACCGGCTGTCCTTCGCGAGGTTTTCGGCTTGCAAAGTGAATCATATATTTTGAAACTGTATCTTGAAACCCGGGTGTATTCTTTTCAAGTATAAATTCGGGTCTTCTCTTGCCGTACCCAATTAATCTAATTCCGCTCCACACGTATACTGTTTTTGAAATTTGATATTGACCTTCAGGAACCATAACAATGCCGAAACCCGATTGAGCTGCAGCTTTATCTATTGCTTCCTGCAATGCATTCGAATCATCACCGTCTTTATCGGGTGTAACCGAAAAATTTTCCGGTGTTAAATAGATCGCTTTTGTGTCAAGAGGTTTCTCGCTATAAAATGAATATCCCGTTTTACGTGATGTTGATTGAATATAATTTTTGTTTGAAAAAGCATTTAATTTGAAATTGATAATTGTTATCGAAAAAAGTAATAACAAAAGAAATGTGGCGGGATAAATTTTAGAAGAATTCGGTTTATACTTATACACAGTAGGTTCCTGTATTAAAATTACACAAAAATTTTTTAATTCGTTTACGGAGATATTTAAAAATGGATTTGTTCATATAACTTACAACGTGAAATACCCGAAATAAAAAAATCGTAAAATAGAAAGCGCCCGTAATTCTACGAGCGCTTGTAAGAATCAATTACTTGAGCAACATCATTTTTTTGGAAATGCTAACGTTTTCGCCGCTAAGTCTGTAGATATATAATCCTGAAGATAATTTGTTGGCGTTGAATGTAACTTCATGATGACCTGAAAATAAATCGCCGTTAATTAAAGTTGCAATTTCCTGACCAAGGATGTTGAATACTTTAAGTGTAAAACGGCCTGCAGCGGGAACAGCAAATTTAATTGTTGTAGCCGGGTTGAATGGATTTGGGAAGTTTTGTTCCAATGTGTACTCTGTCGGAATTGATTCTTCTTCTTCAACATCGGTATATTCCGGCCAATAACTCAAATCGCCGATCGGTTTTCCATCTGTTCCTGTTAAACCCGCATAAGATTTGAAATTTTCTGCAGTCGGATATTGGATAAGAAGTTTATAGTAATCCGGGTCAGTTAATTGATCACCGTCCCAGTCCCAGCCGTGTGTACTTCCCGCTCTAATATCTGTAACAGCTTGTGTAAGTTTAGCAACGGCATCACCTAATCCTGAAAAATCGTTAAACATAGGATCTTGATTCCAAGTATTTTCCAAAACCAAACCGGGCCATGTTGCATCATTATCAAACATTGCTTTAGTTCTTTCATTCATAAAAACAGGCTGAAGAACATCCGGATGGGCTGTAAGATAACTTTGAATTTCGGGGCTGTAGTACCAAAGATTATTTTTTACAACTATTTGTCTTTGGTTTTCGGGAATTGTGTATTCGCTAACCAATGTGTCGCCGCCGGCTTCATTAGCAAAAAGAGTGTCAACATTAACCAAACCGTACATTAATTGGTCAGGGTCTTGCGATTCGGCTTCTGCCTGCGTTAGCGAAAGTGCGCCGGAATTATAGAATATGTTATTTGTGAATTTGGCGTTTAACCATTGTGTTTGATGGAAAGGCCATTTGTAAGAATTAACGAATGTACAATGATCAACTTCTAAGTATTTAACAACTGACGGAGGAAATAGAAAACAACTGTTCGATTGGAAATATGAACTGTTTGTAACTACAAAACTATCTATTACGGTAGCGCCTTCAATATAGAATAAAAATGTTGTCCATTGATCTCCTTCGTTTTGTTCGTTCCTTGCGTGAAAATTATTTACAAACCATTTTGTATTTGGTTGATTTGTTCCGAAAGACGACCAGCTGTTGTAATCGCACCAAATACCGTCGAGAACAACTTTAACGCCTGGGGAGTTTACCTGTAAAGCGCCTTGAGTTCCCCATCCATGGTTTACACCGCCGAGATCAATACCGCTCAACCAAATATTCTTAACTGTAATATCTGCCCAAGTAATAATCAAACTTCCGGTTGACGTACTGCCGTCTTCATTAATATTGGACATTATTTTAGGAGGAGTTTTATCCGGGTCGTTTGCTGCAGGAGGATCGGCAACGATCTGAACGGGATTTCTTAAACTTATCGCTTTGTTTAATATGTAAAATTTGCCTCTTTCCAATTTATAAACAGAGTGAAGTTGTTGACCGCTTGCATTAGTGTCGGCAACTACCTTGTCTATTATGGAATCGAAATACGGGGTACCGTCTTCGTTATTTGCAGGTACATAAACTGTATCTGCGGATTGTGCAATCATAGCACCTACAAAGACTAACAAAAGTAAATTTGTAAGAAATAGTTTTTTCATTATGGTATAACCTCCTAATAATTAAATAAGTATGTTGTTAATACTTCTATCCTGCTATTAATTAAAATTTTTTGCTGCTTTATGCTCCCTCCTTTTCATTGTTTTACTCAAATTTAATTTGGCGCCCTTATGTTTAATTCAATAAATATGAAATGCCCAAATCGGCAGACATGCCGTAATAACCTCTGTTTGTAAACCAACCTGTTCCGAAGTTTGATGTCTGGTCAACTGATTTTGAAATATTGTTCACATTCAGAAAAACCTGTAATCCATCAACAGGTAATTTTTGACGGATTTTCATATTCCATAATGTTAATGGATCTGTAGTTGAACGCAATTCTTCATAGAAGTTGTTCGAAACAAATACATCGGATTTGTATTGCATAGATGTTCTTATTGAAAATCCTTCATAGTCGAAACCGATTGTAAAATTTACAATGTGTGTAGGTTGATCCAATAATCGGTTGTAGTAACCCTGGTCTTCCGTTCCAACTAGAGTTTTGATAGGAATTGGTCCCGGCTTCGTTATATATACAGGCACCCATTTAGGATATTTTATTTTGGAATCAGTGTATGTGTAATTAACATTTACAACAATACCTCTAAACACGCCGGGCAGAAACCAGAAGTTCGATTGCCATTCAGCTTCAATACCACGCAGTTTAGCAATATCGGGACTGTTAGTATAACTACGAATTGAACCGCCTTTTACAACTGTTGATGGCCATTCCGGTCTTATTAACGAAGGATCATGTATGAATGTTGTTGTAGCAAAAGTAAAATCCTTGATTTGTTTTTCGAATACACCAAGACTTATCAAGCCAACCTTATCGGTATAAAATGAAAAGAATGCATCGAAGTTTTTGGATTGAGCTGGTTTTAAATCTACATTATTCCAAGTGATGCCCGTTCCTGTTGCACTCCAGGTTGGAATAACCCTGTTATAATCCGGACGAGCTAAAGTATGTGTATAGCTTGCGCGAATATCGAACCAATCAAAAACTTGGTACTTAACGTGAATCATCGGCAGCACATAATTATTCTGTTGCTTGGAAGTGTAAGCGAAATAGATGAATGGATCGGTAGGTTTGCCCGGACCGTTCGACCTATTTGCTGTGTACTCTGTTGTTGTGTGTTCAAACCTAACACCCGGAATAAATGTAAATGCGTTGTCCCAGAAGGTTATTGTCGGAAGCAAATATGCAGCGTAATAATTTTCTGTTCCGTGATAATCGTTTAGATTAGAATCGGTATAATCATACCATAGTGTTTTTCCTGTCGGTGCGCCGTTTACAGATTTTAGATTTTTGATTTCGTTATAAACCGCCAGCATAGTATTCTGCTCGGGTGTGCGGCTGATTGTATAACTTCCGCCCGATTTAAAATCGCCAGCATCATAACTGTTATCAATGAACGGTGCGTATGGAAAATCTTCATTTGAATAATCGTAGCCTGTTATACCGAATCTTTGCGTTAAGTATAATCTTGTTAAAGCCATATCCTGCCAGCCCAAAGGAATTTCATATTGTTCGTATTCATACTTTCTGAATTTATGTTTGATATCACCGCCGAGTTTAATACTTATATTTGCAAAACTTGTATGGAAATCTTTTTGAATACTAAGCTTGGCAGAAATTTCTTCTTCAAGAGTTTTGCTGTTGCTTCCGTAGAAATAATTAACCCTGCTTTTCGAAATATCATTTAATGCCTTGTTTGTAATATCAATTGGATTTATCGGGTAATTATCCCACGACCAATTGTTAACAAATGCATTGTTTTCATATGCTCTCATCTGTACCTGATCCGGAACTTTAGATGTTGATTGCGAGTAATTGACGTTTGCTAATACTTTATAATCACCTAACATTTGTTCTATTTCCAAAGAGTTTAAAACTGTAAGCATGCTTCTTTCGCTGTAATCGCCCTGGTATGTATGCACTCTTCCAACAGGGTCAAAATTTTCCTGCCGTGTATAAGTGTTGATATCGATGTTATTAATTGTGTTCGATAATTTTATTTTGGTTGAAGAAAGTTCATAATCCAAAACAAGAACACCGCCCATTCTTTTGTTTATTCTGTCAATATCCTGAAGATTAAGATTGTTTGTTAACGTTAAAGTATCGAATTGAATTGCATAGCCGGCATTTGCAGTGTTGCTGCTTCTATCTGTTTTTTCCAAATTACCCTGGAAGAACACGCCGAACTTATTTTCAAAAAATCTCATTCCTCCGCCGAGAACGTAATAATAATTATTCGTCTCGCTTCTCAAACCGTTATATCCGCCCTGAACGGTTGCATTTAGCGTTGGTTTTTTAGGCGCGCCGCGAAGTTTAAAATTTACTGTTCCCCCAAGTTGATCTGCCTCTTGATCAGCCATTGCAGTTTTGCTGACTTCTATACCTTCGAGAACGTTAGGCGATATCATACTTAAATCAACACTTCTATCATCTTCAACTGTATTTTCATCTTGACCTATATATGTAACTCTACCTGTTGAAGCCATGCTGACGCCGTTGATTTGTATTTTATTATACTGCGGTGAAAGTCCGCGTATAACAACTTTATTACCTTCACCGCCTTCTCGTTGGAGGGAAACACCGGGTAAGCGACCAACTGCTTCTGCGGCGTTTGATTCCGGCAACTCCTGAATTTTAGCAGATGAAACAATATTCTTAATTGAATTTGAAGTTATCTGCTGGTTAATTGCCTGCATTTGTCCTTCTGCCTGCGCTGTAATAATTAGTTCTTCACCTTGAATAACCATCAGTTCGAGTGCGGCATCAAGCACCATTGTTGTATTATCTACAAGATTAACTTTATAAGATTCGGCTTTATAGCCAAGGTAAGATACTTTTACAGTGTAGTTACCGGGAGGAACGCTGTTCACAAGATATTGACCGTCGAAATCGGTTGCAGAACCCAACCCTGTTCCTTCAACAATAACATTTGCCCCTGGCAACGGTTCTCCTGTGCTTTTATCAAAAACTCTTCCTTTGATTTTCGAATTTGCATTCGCATACGAAGGGGCTAAAATAACCGTAAAAGCTATCAATAAAATAAATGCCCAAGGTTTGCTCATTGTTTTATCCTTTTTATTTATTGTACTCTATTTGTTTATTAATACTTTTACCTTAACAATTTTATTTTCACGGTTGAATATCATTTTGCTCATGCCTGCACCCAGTACAAATCCTTCAAGCTCAACTTCATTATTATTATCGAACGTAACAATTATTTTTTCTTCTTCGGCGAGTATATATATTACCGGAACCTGACAGATTGTAAATGCTAACATGCCCGGATTAAGCATAAGTGTTTGTGGTTTGCCCGACACATCGTAATATTCATAGATACATGATTTTTCTAGGAATTCATTTTTATCCAACAAACTTGTGTTGAAATATATCCTCCCTTTGCGAACCAAAACCCCAAGTTCGCCGAATCTCGAAATAATATCTTCCTTAACCTGACCTGTCATGCCCGGCTGCTGGGCTCCCATATTTGCCGGTGTGTGCGAATATGGATCTGTGGGAAATGCACCGTAAAGTTTGGGCGATTTGTGAATTCCAATCCCTTCCCTAATATCATAGTAGATTTTCTTTAGTTCTATCAATGCATTTACGTTTTCGTCAGAATCGAGTACGCGGTAAAAAGTATCCTGTACCGCAAGCAAAAGTTTTGAAACCATATGCCAATAAATGCTGCCGAGACCTTCGTATTTATAAAACGTACCGGATCTTCCTGTAAATGATTGATGATCAAAAACAGATTCATAAATATCGAGAAGTATTTGCTTTTCATTTTCTAGATTGCTCAACGTCTCAACTTTTTCTTCTAAAGCAGTTTTTAAATATGATTTGTTCTTGAACTTGCTATTGAAATGAACTTTACCATCAATGTCTTCGACAACAATGTTTTTATCTTTTTCACGAATCATCTTTTTTAAGAAGGCGGAAGCTTCGATAAGTTCACTCGGTATTATATTTTTTTCCGTAAATAGAGGAAGTTCTCTTTCCGGGTATAATAAATAGCTGTTTTGGTCCTTTCTATAAAGAGTACTTCTTTTCAAAGAGTTGAGAAGCTGAACGGAATCTTCTGCAGAGAGGAAACCGGAATTAAGAATTGCCGCTTGACCTTCAAGCATTTCGTACAAATGACGAATACTTATTTCTTTGCCGTCATTAATTTTTACAAGGTTGTATGAATGATAAAGATTGTCTTCTCTTTTGTTTGCATAAATCGATTGATCAATATTATCTAAAGTGAGATGGAGGAAAATATTAATTTCATTAAACAGCACCGGTTCTTTCACATTTGAAAAATTTCTAGAATAAATTTTGTTCCTGTAATCGCTGCATGCTAAACCTAATTTATCGAGAATTATTTTCCTTTCGCAATCCGAAAGAGTATTCTTTAACAGCCCACTCAATTCGGTCATAGTATTGTTAATGGAATAATATAATTCAACAACTTCTTCCGATAATTTTACATGTTCGGATTCAATTCCGCTAAAGAGGTTAATGCAGAATGAAACGAAACTTCGCAGATAATAAAGTGTAACCATCGATGCGCCGTTACCAACAAGAGCATTGTTTGCGTCGTTCCATTCGGGACGCTGTGTATTCATCCATATGCCGGCTTCGGGAATAAAATTCGATAGTTTTGTTAATATTACTAAAAGCAATTTTTCCGTGAAATTAACCCTGTATAATTTTCCGTCATCATCAAAGATGTATTTACCTATGTTGCCTTTTTCCGATACTCTTTCTTTTATCTTCCTGTTAAGTTCGAAATCAAAATCGATTGTATTGTGCGGGTCTTTTATAATTTCTTCGTAAGCTTTTATTTTGTACGGGACATTGGCGTAAGTAAAAATTTCTTTTACCAAAAATTCTTTTAAAGTACCCGGGTTATATTTATCGGACAGCAGCAGCAATTTATGAAGATATGCAACCTGGTGATCGCCCCAGTAACCAATGTACGACCACGAATCTGAGGGATCCAATTCTTCCCAGTCGAAACCTTCCCTTGTTACTTTGTATGGATTATAACCGTCGGCGGTCGATGCGTTTGCAAATTTAACAATCATGCTCTCTATAAAGCCGGGAAAAGAAAGAGCGAGGGCTTCCCAGTTTTGGAATACATCCCTCCAATTACCCTGGTAGTTTAATACTTTGTTTCCGTATTCATCCTTAATATCTATCGAGAAAAGATTCCACGGACGGCTCGGGTCGCCGTGCCGTCTGCCGAATGTTAACGGCATGTATTCATAACACATCATTTCCAAAACAGGATCATCGGCTTTGCGGGCACATTCTATAAGTTCTACAAAACTAATTTGTTCGGGTAGATTATTAAAAAACTCCATTCTGCCTTTACTTGTTGATACATCAGCTTTATCAACGAAGGAAATAATATCCGCTTTGCAGATGAAATAATTGTCGTCAAAAATTCCGCCGCGCATTACATTGAATACTACATTTGAAAAATGACGCGATATTATCAATTGGTCTTTTGTTAATTGAAGTCCGTCTGCGCTTGCTACAATGCGGTTAAGATTATTTTTGCCTTCGATTATTTCTTTTTCGATCTGTTCTTTTATTCCATCTTTTTCTGAATTCAGTAAAGAATTCAACAAACTTACAACTGCTTGATCTTTGTTTACATCGGCAACGATATACCATGTTAAAAGTTTTCCAGGCGTCAATTCAAATTTGGAATTAACAAAGTAAGCTCCGCGTTGTGCCTTTGTGATTTTCTCTTGTACAACCGACTGACCGTTTTCAAATGCTTCAACCTGTAAGGATGAAAGTAAAATCTTTCTGTTGCTCAAACCAACCGACCAAACAGTAGAAGATTTTAGAGCTTCACTCGGTTCAGCTTTATCTGTTGGAATCGAGCTAAGCGTAAATAATCCAAGTCCCGTTTTCTCAATGAGTTCGTTTTTTTTATAAGCGTCAAGTAATGTGCTGTACTCCAATTGAAATTTTCTATCAGCGCCGAAAGGAAGAATATTTTGAATGCCGTCCAACAGCTCAATATTAACCGGTTCGCTGCCGTTGTTAATTATCGTTGATTTTTTTACGAACCCAAACTTATCGCAATTTTGCCACGCGTATTTGAAAGTTAATTTTACATCATGATTTATTTCTTCAAAAATTATTGTATTGCCGGCAACATTTTTATAAAGATTTCTATTAATACTATAAATTCCGTTATGACCTGTAAAGAACGGTTTCCACAAAAAAGATTTGTTTTCTCGATTAACATATATTACGGTTTTGCTGCCTGTAATATCATGCGAATCGTGAATTCTATCGTCTGTATAATACGGGAACAAAGCGTTATCGGGATTTTTCCTTCCCGCTGTTAATGCGCCGTTGCTTGAAATGAACATCCACAAATCAGAGTCGCTTACAATATTCATTAAAAACGGGCGCATCAAATCGTAGTTCGAAATTCTATAAAATCTTTCGTTCTCAATTAAAACTGTTTCGCCACGGACTTCCTTTTCCATGTTTTGAACGGGTTGGGTGCCTATATAAATTTTTGTTTCTGTCATTTCCAAAATTTCTACTATTTAATCAACATTAATTTTCTGTTGCTGTAATAATTTCCTGTGAACAAGCTATAAACGTAAACGCCTGAACTTAAATCTGATGCATTAAGCGAAACAGAATATGACCCGGGATTTTGAATTTTATCAACAAGAGTTGTAATTGTTCTACCAAGCATATCGGTTAGAATTAATTTGACATAACTCGTTTTAGAAACTTTATAATTAATTATTGTTTGTCCGTTAAACGGGTTCGGATAATTTTGACTTAACAAAAAATCATTTTGAATATATTTCTCGTCATCAATTCCGGTAATTGTTTGATAAACCCTAACATAATCGATTACATATTCTTGAGGGAATACGGTTGTTTCATCCGGGTAGCCCGGCCAATTTCCGCCTACGGCCAGATTAAGGATGAAATGAAATTTTTGATCGAAAGGCGCCGGAAAAGAATGCCCGGCAGTATTCCAGTTTGTCTTTGTTGAATAAAAAATTCCATCAACAAACCACTCCATTTTTCTTTCTTCCCAAATTAGAGTGAAAGTATGGAAGTCATCATTAAAGCCGCCGCTTGTTAATGAATATGAACCGCCGCTGCTTTTATTATTAGGCCAAGAGCCGCCGTAATGAATTGTACCGTAAACTTTTTTTGTATCGTGCCCAAGGTATTCCATTATATCTATTTCGCCGCTTGCAGCCCAGCCGCCGTAAACACTTTCCGTTGGCATCATCCAGAATGCAGGCCAAATGCCTTTGCCAATCGGCATCTTCGCGCGCATCTCGAACTTGCCGTATTTCCAATCGCCTTTGTTTATTGTTCGAATGCGCGATGATGTATAACTGAAATTATTATAGTTTTCTTTTTTTGCGGTGATAGTCAAATAACCATTGTTAACAACTGAATTCTCCGCGCGGTAATATTGCTTTTCGTTATTACCCCACCCGCCGGAACCGTTGCCAATCTGGTGTTCCCACTTTGAATTATCGAGTTGACTGCCGTCAAATTCATCCGACCAGATTAATTGGTATTCTTGAGCAAATACATCGTTCGGTATTATTGCCAAGAAACAAAAAAGGAATAACAATAGAGTATTTTCCCCTTTCAGCAATTTTGTATAACTATAATTCCAAAACCCCGGCATAAACTTATCGACCTTTATAGTTTAATTAGATAACGCCTTTCTTGCCTCAAGTTCTATTTCTATTTGCTTCATTTTCTTATCATCCAACTCGTAAAAGAATGCAGCGATAGCAGGAATAAAACTTCCGACTGCAGGAATAAAACTCATCATAAACAATATACCTTCGAGAGTTTCAGGACTTTGTTGAGTGTTTGCAATAAACCCGAACATCGCCAACAACCATCCGGCTAAACCTCCGCCAATTGCAATGCCGAATTTCTGCGCAAATATTGCCGCGGAAAATACAAGTCCCGTTGCACGTTGATTGTTTTTCCATTCGGAATAATCGGCGGTATCGGCGTACATAGCCCAAAGCAGCGGAGCTTGAGGCGCCATTATAAACGATATAAGAATATGAAGTGCGAAAATGAGTACAATCTGCTCTTTAGGAATGAAATAAAATACAACGGTTAGAATAGTTGTTAATAACATCACCGCTATATAAAAATTCTTCTTGCCGAATTTCTTTGCAAAGAATTGTGTGCATGCAACTCCTGCAATAACAGCTATTGTCCCTAAAACCATAAATAAAGATGTTAATAACTCATCGCCTATATAATATTTGAAATAATAAACTATTGTTCCGCTTCTGATAATAATATAGCCGAGAGTAAAAATGCTCATAATAAGTAAATACATCCAAGGGCGGTTTGATACAAGGTTTTTAAGATCGCTCTTTAAGGAAGTCTTTTGACTTTCCGGCGCTTTAACCCGTTCTCTTGTAGTTTTAAATGTTACGTAGAAAAGAATACATGCAACCACACCAAAAATTGCCATTGTTGTAGGGAAACCGAGCGCTTGATTTCCACCGCCAAAAAAATCCACAAGCGGAAGAGTTAATCCCTGCACAACAAAAGCGCCGACAAAAGCAAGCACAAATTTGTATGTTGAAACACTAGTACGTTCCAGAGAATTAGAAGAAATTACACCAAGCATTGCCGAATAAGGAATATTTACGAAAGTATAGGCAATCATAATTAAGTTATATGTTATATACGCATAAATTATTTTTCCGGTCATATCAAAATTTGGAGTTATGAATGCCAGTACTCCAAGTATCGCAAGCGGTAATGCGCCCCATATAAGGTAGGGACGGAAACTTCCCCATTTTGTTCTTGTTCTATCTGCAATAGCACCCATCGCAGGATCAAGGAATGCATCGGCGAATCGTGATACAGCAAGCATAGTACCGGCAACGGCGGCGGGAATTCCAAAAATGTCGGTGTAAAAGAAAAGTAAAAAATTTACAAACATTTGGAAATAAAGATTGGATGCAGTATCGCCGAGTCCGTATCCAACTTTTTCTTTGAAAGAAATTTTTTCAGAATTGTTAACCATAATTTCTCCAGCCAGTATCTGTTTCGAGAGAGTCATCCTAAAAATTTGAGAAACCGCATTAACGGCGGAATTCAAAATTTTTCGGGATGGGCCTCCTCTTAAAATTTTATGTGTAAAAAAAATTAATACGCAGTTTTTTTTCTCGGCGCATAGTAACAAAACATCGTACTATAGTAACATTGCTAAAATGTTTGGTTTTTACACTTATTTCACAACTATCAACGATTTAAAAACACTCTGCATAATTTTAATACACTTACTTTGCACTAATAATTTTTATAAGATCGTCATCATAAAACCTAAAGCTATATTTGAAATTCTGATTTGAACTTTGAATCATTCCAAAAGAAAAACAGTAAAAGTTCTAAACCAAGAGTATTCACTCTCCGGCGGTACAATTATGTTTACAAATAGTTCGGGACTTACAACGTGAGTATTACCCCAGAGATTCATTTTGCGCACATTAAAACTTGTTGTTTCTTTTATTCCAACATTTTCTTTTACATTAATTAAAGACCAGCTGCCTTTTCCATTATAATCACCATTTAAACCGGCAATAAAAAACGGAACAGTAGGAACAGATTTCCACGTCAATGATTCGTCATTTATATCTAAGATGTCGTTCGGGTCAACCAATTGATTGAATTTCTGCGGATTCACTTTAAAAGGAAAAGATAATTTATAATCACTGCTAATGTTTTTATTATTAATAGATAAAAAATTATGAACATATTCGTTCGTTCGAATAGTTTTACTACCTTTGTTTCGTAATGTATAGTTTATGGTAAATGAATTGCGATTAAGTTGAATTTGCTTTTCTAATTGAAAAGAATACTCATGTTTGTTTTCTTCCGCTTCACAAAAAAACTGTACTTTATCTTTTTCAACCGAATATGGGAATGAATATCGTTGAATCTCATAATTGTGAAAAAAATCATATGGCTTGTTTGAATCTTTTGTAAGAAGCCCTACTCCTATCTTCGGAAATTTACCGCCGACGGGACAATCATCATATCCAACCGCTTGATCAATTCCAAATTCGTTATATAATCCTCTTCCTTTTTCATTTATCAATTGTCCGTTAATTAATTCAGTAGTGCAGAAAGAATGTTTGTTCATGTATGTTACTTGAACAATTTGCCCCGTCCAATCAAACCGGGAACCCCTATAAGGATTACCCGGCGTTTGAATATCAAGTCGGAGTAGTTCATTTTCCAACTTAATCGGTGTTGAATCAAATTTTCTGTTTGACATATTTATTTAATAATAACTGTCTGCAAGGCGCTGCTTGGAATATGATAGTTAATATTTTTTCCGCCTATTTGAATTGAATACTTTATTTCTTTTTCAGTTGAGTTATAAATTTCCACGGCAATATTATTGTCCTTATTAATGCAGGCAGTAACCATTAAATCTTTAGAGGAGCATTCGAAACCGATTCTGTGAGCGCCGGGACGTATAAATTTGCTGAAATGATTCATCACATAAAATAATGGAGTATAATAAACTTCTTTAGTTTCGGGTTTGACAAGAACAGGCGCAATAGCCCAGTTGCTTGCGTGATTTGGTCCGCCTTTATCGTCTAAAACAATATTCCAATCTATCCACCCAGTCAGCCAACTATTAATTCCACCAATTATATCATTTGCATAACGTGATACAGGAACATACATCGGGTGTAAATGTTTGTCTTTTTCCGGTGCCCATTCGTAACCCCAATCGGTAGCAAGTTTATCCCAGTACCAATTGTCGTTCTGCCAAACAGGAACATCGTTATCTATGCATCCTTCTGTATGAATAATATGTTTGTCTGGAAATTTATTATGAACTTCATTCAGAACTTCAGGATACCATGAAACAGTACTGCTATACCAATGCACTGCGGTTCCCCAGATATATTTTGCCGCTTCTTTATCGCCAAGAATTGTTTCCGTCCACTTTTTTACTTCATCTCGGTTTTGATCGAAACAAAGAATTTTTGAATTGATTTTATCTTTCTGGAATTGTGGACCAAGATGATGCTTTATAAAATCACGCATCTGTTCGGCAGTAAAGTGCATGCTGTCCCAATGAGAATCGTTGCCGAGCGGTTCGTTTTCGGGGGTGATCCCCCAGATCGGGATTCCCTGTTTTTCATAATCACTAATATATTTTGAAATGTACAGCGCCCATGTTGAAACATATTCGGGTTTTAACGAGCCGCCGTACCAAGCATTATTATCTTTCATCCAACGTGGGGCAGTCCAAGGAGAAGCAATTATATTGAACCCATCTTTAGATACTTTTTGCGCGTCTTTAATTAGTGGTATTAATTCTTTCAAATCTTCTTGAATTGTAAAATCATTTAGTTCTTTATCACCATGTGTTTCTGCATACGAATACGAATAAACGGAAAAATCGCTGCCTCCTATTTGTGAACGCATCAAACTATATTCCGCACCTTCGGGTGAGAAATATGCTTTTATTACTTCTTCTCTTTTTTCTTTGCTTAATCGATTTAAAACATATGCTGATGACCCTGTAAATGAGCCGCCGATGCCGAGTATCTCCTGAAATTTCTGTTCTGGATTTAATTTTATTACTTCAGTATTCGAAGCGGATTCATTAGATAATTCAATTGTTCCTTTATCTGCAAGTTTATCACCTGCCTTTGATGTTTGAATAATTTTCGCTTTGGAATATTCTGTCATGCTGTCGCCATTACAATTTGTTAATATGATTAATAAAATTACCGAACAAACCGACTGAAGTAGTATTTTCATTTTTCACTTCGATATTTCTTTTATTGAATCCGCGTTTTAAATAGTTTTTTATTAGTCATATTTTGTTAAAAACATGGCAAAAAATATTTCGGTGATAAAGAAATTACTCGGAGTAGAGTAACAAAATTGCGGATTATAGTAACAAAGAAATGTTAAATGAAAAATTTGAATGGAAAATGAAGCAGCAGACCTTGAAGATTTTTTCAACCTTCAAGGTCATGCAAAACAATAATGAAATATTCATTTCACATAAAATGGGAAGTTGGCTGTACCAACTTTATTTTTACCATCATACACATAACAGAAAAGGCGATATTCACCTTCAACGGAAGGAGCGTTGAATTTCAATTCCCCGTTTTTGTCGGATAAAATTTCAAATTTCATTTCACCGGGTTCTTTTTCGTAAGCGCCGCCTTCGCTTCTAACTTTTACTTCGCCGAGCATTATCCATTGGAATGTCATTACATCGTCATCGGGTTCTGATGCAAAAATCTTTGCTTTACATTCTTCCCCCGGTTTAACATAAACATTATCGATAGGATTTTTATTGTTTAGTTTTAACGAATCAACTTGCGGTGCTCTATTAAAAGGATATTTCCCTGTCCAATATTTTGTAAGTTCATCAACTATTGCAGTAGCTTCGCCGGATTTAATAAACATGCCGTACCATGTAGGAGTTCTTTCTTGTTTTTGCCCCCACACAAAGGCATAACCGCCAAGGCATAATCCCGTAGGATCATTCACCATACCTTTTTGAATTCTTTCCATTATACCAGCGGCTTTAATTGCACTCGGTTCTTCAATCTCTCTGCCCCATTCTGTTTTTGTAACTTCCCAATGTCCCTTCGGTCCAAATTCGGTAACGGCATAGGGTTTAGTAATTCCAGAAGCTTTCACATGTTCCGGCAATTCACCCAAACCGCCGTAAACTTGTAAAGAAAGAAAATCAAGATCGGGACAGTGTTTCAAAGCAAGTTCAACAACATTTTTTTCAAACCCGGCAAATGTTGTTGTTACCGGGTGATCTGGATCTTTTTCATGAATATAATCCACGACATCTTTCAAAGCATCATATACTTTGGGATTCAGCGTTTCGTTTCCGGGTAATAAATTCAATTCATTCCCAACTACCCAGCATAAAAGATTAGGATGATTTTTTAAATTATCGACTTGTTTTTTTATCCTATCAAATTGTTCGGCTACGGCCGTGGCATCATTATAATCAAAACCATGAAGCTGCTGCCCCATACCCAATCCCATTGCAACCATAAGATTATATTTACGTGCTTCATCCAATATTTTTATTCCGCGGTCGGAACCCCATGTACGGAATGAATTTCCGCCAGATTCTTGCAGCAATTTTAAATCCTGTGCGCCGCCTACTCCTTTTAGATCAAATTGTTTGCCATTTACAAAAAAGTGATACCTGCCGTCATTTGCTTTTTTTATTACAACATGAGATGGCGAATTTTCATCTGCGGCTTTTTCAGTTTGCGCAGAACATACTGCACAAAAGACAAATGAAAGGATTATCATAATAAATGTTTTGAATTTTAGTCTGTTCATAAAAACTCGCTTAGAATTACACCGGCTATCGATAAATTCTCAATTTAATATTTACCGATTAACCGGCATGTTAAAAAATATTTTCGACATGCCTTATATATATAATGAAAATACAAATGACTCGGTTTATAATATCAAGTATTAGGATTATAATAACATTGTTGATTAAAAACGGCGTTCTAAAATCCGGAACGCCGCTTCGGTTTATGACATTTCACAACTTTAATTACAATTCAATGCGCATTTTTATATTTCATAAAGCTAATAAGTGGTATTTACTCCATACATGTCCCGGGTTAAGCTCAAGTGCTTTCGAAAATTCTGTTTTCGCTTTATCTTTTTGTCCCATTCCCTCGAAAGCTAAACCGGCAAGATAATGTTTTGAAGCTGCTTGTTGATCTTTCGTTAAACCACCTTCAAACTGGCGGAAAAACGCATCGTCTTTTTCGGATTGTGCATTCGAAAGCATTTCCTCAAAAAGTTTTTTTGATTCGCTGTCTTTACCTAATTTCTTGAGAGAAAGACCGCGGTAAAAATTAAATTCTTCGTCTTCGCCGCGTTTATCAACAACAGCATCAATACAATTTTGATAATATTCTTTTGCTTTTTGATTGTTACCATCCGCCTCGAAATAAGCAGCCATTAAATAATTGAACTGTGCAAGGCGTGATCTTCCCCAGCGGTCTAGCGGATAAGCAAGTGCTGCTTCAAAATCTTTTAACGCTTTATCGAATTTTTTATCCGCAAAATATTTTAGCCCGCGTAAAGTATAAGCATCCAAATATGTATCCTGCATTTCGCGTGCGCCTTCAAACTGCGGGAATTCGTTATTCAACAAAATATCAAGTGCTTCGTCATATCTACCCACTTCAACAGAGCGGGTTGCTAATCTTAAAAACGACTCGGTCCTTTTTTTCACAGTCTCATAATTCTTTTTGAGCAATGAATATTTTTTATCGGATGCTGCTTTGTTTTTTTCGTAAAGATTATCCATTTCAAAAAGCAAGCGCGGATCGTTTGAATTGCATTCAACTGCTTTTTCCATGCTCGCCATTGCTTTTTGAATATCGCTTTGAATTTCTTCGTAAGCTTGCGCCAAATTTCTGTGAACAATATAAAATGAATTATCGATGCTTCGCGATTTTTCCCAAAGCTCAATAGCCTTTTGCGATGTTTCTTCATAATACATATTGCCGAGATAATAAGGTGCCTTGGCATCTGCCGGATTCATTTTCATTGCCAGATTTAAAACATCAATTGATTCGGTTCTAAATACGAAGCAGTAATCATGAGGTTTTGCCGATGCTGTTTTAAAATACAACAATGCATTTTTATCGTCGCCAAGTTTTGAATGATAATATCCGAGATAATAATAAAGCATTGGGAAATCGCAACCCTTTTTTTCTATTCTTTTCAGAACATCAAATGCTTCTTCTATAAATCCTGCATTGCTGTAATCGGTTGCCAATTCGATATAAGATTGAATTTCATCGCGCATGATTTTTGAAAGATTGTCATACTTATCATCTCCGGCAATAATCGCCAATTCATTAATTGCCTGGTGATTTAACACATCTTTTTTCAAAATTTCTTCAATCTGTTTTTTTGCTTCATCATTCTTACGGAGTTTGCGAAGTATAATTGCTCTTAAACTCAACGCCGGAAGATTTTCTGTGTTCGTAGAAATTGATCGGTTTATATGATCAAGGGCTGCATCAAATTTGCCATGTATACAGTCGATTTCGGCAATTTGATAAAACGAAGCGGAATACCATGCGGAGCTCCACGTAGCGTTATATAAATTATCGTAAGCTTCATTGAACTTGCCGCGTATTTTTTGAATATAACCGAGATAATACTGCGCTTCGCCGTCGCGCGCGCGCGTATAACGAGATGTAATTCTATCAACCGCGGTGCTGAATTTTTTTTCGGCTTCTGCAAAATTATTTGCCTTGAGTGCTTTAATACCAAGTTGAGTATTTACGCGATAATCCCCCGTATCTCTTTTTAATGCTTCTTCGTAATACGGCATCGGGTCTAGATTGGCATTATAAAATTGGTCGAGCCGCAAACCGGTTAAATATAGTTCTTCAACCGATTCAATCTCTTGCGGAGATTTCGGCGATTTTAGAGGTTCGGGTTTAGGATCATTATTTTTATGTTCAGCGGGCTTGAACGAAAGCAAAGTTTCTCCCTTCGAACTCGTCAATGATAGATCAAGATCGTCTTCCGTAAATCCAGAAGGTAAATCAATATCAATCGCATAAGGTTTTGCAGGACTAATCGAGATAGTTACTGTAAATAAAATATTATCTTTTGCTTTCACAACAACTAGTGCGTTATCTTGCGGTGATGTAGTATTCATTCGCACAACTATTTTATTTTTTTCGATCTCATAATTCATAGCGCCGTTTCGGTTTGCATATTTTAATCCGCCGAGATTTCTAATCGGAAACCAGATCATCTTTACTTCTTTACCTTCATACGGTTGAAGCCAGCTATAATCAGGCTGATTATCCGTAAACGCGCCCGCCATTAATTCAATGTAGTGCCCGTCGTTGTCGGTCAATCCTTTATTTGCTCTATCGCCGCCGGGATTATTTCCCCAAGCCCAAAATTTCATACCCGGGCAAGTATGATGATCTCCTATCCAGACTGTCCCGGCTTGTTTAGCGTGATCATACCCGCCAAAGTAATCTTCTTTTGGATTCCACGAAAAGAATGATGATGGAACACCAATGTTTTTCCACCGGCTGATATCAATTCCGGAATAATCAAAATTATTATATCTGCCGTCGGCAATAGGCCAAGTAGTCATTTCATGTTTTGCATGTTGGGTAACATATTTAACAGATGGCGGAAAAATTACCTGGTAATTTGTATCTACATGCACAGACGGGTTTGCCCAGAATAAAAATGAATTTACAATTGGTCTTCTATTCATTGGTCGGATTGTCATTTCAACAAGCGATGAGTTTGGATATATAGTATAACCTACAATAATTCTCATCCTGTGCCGGCGGTCGGTTGTTGCTATCCAAATTGTCTTGCCTCCGTCCGGATTATCAACAATCTTATAATCCATTGCCTCAACAGTGTTGGGTCCGTGATGATGCGGGAAACCCCATGCGTTGGCTCCTGAAATCCAATATCCAATCATTCCTATCAGAGAAGGTTTTATCACATGCTGCCTGTAAAACCAATCATAGTTATTTGTTTTATCAAGCGCGGAAAATATTCTTCCGCCCAAGCCCGGCATAATACCGAGTTCAATAAATTCATTACTGAAATTAACTATGTGATAATCCCGGTTCTCTTTTTCCCTTGTAAGATTATCATTCATCGGGTAAGGATACATACGTCTTTGAACGCCCTGATGACCGGTTCCTTCATAAAACCTCGGCATCGGATTCGGTGAATTAACGAGATATGTTGGAATTGTTAAATATGTCTCTTCGGATTTTACCTGCGCAATAATTTCATGCGCTATAAAAAACTCGCAACAGAATAATACCGCTATCAAAATTCGTGAAATTAAAGCCGTGTTCCTTTTTGAATAAAGTATTTTTTCCATGAGCAGCTCCTATTATTTGTAACGGTTATATTGAACAATTATTTAAGTCAATAATATTTTTCTATCGGCTATAACGATTTGCTTTTCACCTAACATTATTTGAAAGACGCTGTTAATTTTATTTAATGATCGAAGAATTCTCTCGGCATGGAATAACAAAAACAAGGACTATAGTAACATCGTGTTAAATATGACGGAAAATTTGTAAAAGAATGTAAAACCGGATTGAATAAAATTAGATTTAGCAGAGGAAATTATTTTTCTTTAAACTAACTTTTATTCGAAATGTATTCCGACGGGGATTTGTCGTATTGTTTTCTGAAGCAGCGCGCAAAATAAGTTAAATCATTAAAGCCGACTTCATATGCAACCTCAGTAATTGTCATTCTTCTCATTTCCAAAAGCTGCACCGCTCTTTTCAGGCGTATGTTGCGAATAAACTCGTGCACAGTTTGATTTGTTAGGCCCCTAAGTTTTCTGTACAACTGCATTCTGCTTAACCCGATTTTGTCGCTTAAAATATCCGCGTTGAATTTATCGTCGGACATATGTTCAACAACAATTTCAGTAAGCTGGTTAAGAAATTTTTCGTCGATATTTGTAAGAGGAATTTTATTAGGGCCCAGAACAAATTCTTTGCTGAATTTATCCTGCAGTTTTTTTCTTGAATCGAGAAGATTTATCATGTGTGCTTCAAGCACATCAATGTTGAAAGGTTTTGTTAAATATGCATCGGCTCCCTCAGCCAATCCTTTAATCTGGTATTCCTGCGAAGAATAACTTGTAAGCATTATTATTGGAATGTGGCTTGTACGTTCGTCGTTCTTAAGTTTTTTACACAACATTATACCGTCAACTTCGCGCATTTTTATATCGGTTATAATTATATCCGGAATTATTTGTACAGCCCTAGCGTAGCCGGCCTCGCCGTCGTCGGCTTCGTGAACGCGGTAATTCAGCTCGAAAGAATTTTTTATGTAGTTTCTTATTTCCTGGTCGTCTTCAACAATAAGTATTACCGAAACATCCGCCGATTTATTCTTTATTTTTTTGATTTCATTATTTGTTGTATCGAGTGTTCGAACAACATTTAATGATGAACCTTGACTTATGGAGGGGTTCTTAAACTTACTTACAAGCTGGTTCTCTTCGAGATAATGTTCGTCGATAGGAATACGAATTCTGAAAACAGTGCCTTCGCTTTCCTTGCTTTCAACTTCTATTTCTCCTTTATACAGCTTAAGCAGTTCAAGCACGAACGCAAGTCCCACACCGCTTCCTTCAAAATGATACCCGTTATAATCTTCGAGATGATAAAATCGTTTGAATATAATATCAATCTTATCCTGCGGTATGCCAATGCCTTTATCTTCAAATAATATTTCAACGTACTTGGGCGATTTACCCTCTTCGGCATCTTCATTCTCTATAACTCTCGCGTAAACCGATACTTGCTTTCCGTCCGGTGTAAACTTAAATGCGTTTGAAAGAAGGTTATATATAATCTTATCAAGTTTATCACTGTCAAACCACGCTAAATATTCATCCCTGTCGGATTCATACCTAAAATCAATGTGATGATCTTTGGCATAATCGTGGAACGAATGACAAATCTCTTTAACAAAATGAATTATATCTCCTTTGGAAAGAGACAAACGCAAATCACCGGTATCAAGTTTATTAAGATCTTTAAGTTGATTCGTCATTCTCTGAAGTCTTTTGGCGTTGCGGTGAATAAGCATCAAATTATTCTTGATTTTTTCGTCGCCGGCGGATGATATTAATTTTTCGAGCGGACTCAATATAAGCGTCATCGGCGAGTGGAATTCGTGCGAGATATTTGAAAAGAACTGTGTTTTCATTTGGTCCAATTCGTACATCTTTTCAAGCTCGATGTGTTCCATCTTAAGTGAATTTCTTAAACGCTGTCTGCTTATATAATAATCCGCTATAAAATAAACGATTGCAATAATAAGAATTGTTTCCAATAAATAAGCCCACCATGTTTTCCAAAACGGCGGTTCAATTGTAACAATTATTGATGCGCCTTTTTCATTCCAAATTCCGTCGTTGTTTGATGCTTTCACTTTAAAAACATAACGCCCGGGATCGAGATTAGTATATGTCGCAGTTCTATTAGACCCTACATAATTCCAATCGTCATCAAATCCTTCCATCATATATGCATATTTGTTTTTTTCGGGATTAACAAAATTCAACGCTACAAAGCCGAAAGAAAATACAGATTGTTTGTACGAAAGAGTTATTTCTTCCGATCCAATAATATTTTTTTCAAGAGGAGAATCTTCGCCGCCGATGCTTACAGGTTTATTAAATATTTTAAGATCGTTAATAACTACAGGGGGAATAAACTGATTATCTTTTAAATTACCGGGTTGAAAAATATTAAAGCCGTTTACGCCGCCGAAAAGTATCTCGCCGTTTTTTGTTTTGATGCCGCTTCTCGTATTAAATTCGCTGCCTTGCAAACCGTCGGTGACATCAAAATTTTTAAATACTTCTTTCTTGGGGTCAAATTTGGAAACACCTTTATTTGTACTTATCCATAAGAATCCGCTGTTATCTTCAATAATGCACATTATTTCATCATTGGGCAAACCGTTCTTTGCGTTGTAATGAATGAACGATTCCCTTTTTCTATCGAATTTATTTAATCCGCTCGTTGTACCTATCCACAAAGATGAATCTTTTGCTTGCATTACATAAGAAACAAACCCCTTGCTAATGCTGTTTGTTTTATCTTCGGCGTGCCTGTAAGTTTTAAATATTTTTCTCTTTGGATTAAATGATACAAGTCCGATATCTGTACCAATCCATAAATTACCTTCGTAATCCAAAGTCATTGTTCGCAAATCATTATCGCTTAACCCGCTGTTTTCGGTATTATAAATTATGCTTGTTTGTTTCTGTGCATCAAAACGTGTAAGCCCTCCCCAAAAAGTACAAAGCCAAAGTTCTCCTTTAGTGTTTTCCAATATTTGAAAAATATTATTGCTTGCAAGTCCGTTTTTTTCTTTTGTGTATTGGACAATGCTTCCTGTTTTACTATTTAATTTAAATAAGCCGTTTGCCCACGTTCCAATCCATAAATTATAATCACTATCTTCGTATAGTGAGAGAATAACATCGCCGGCAAGATTTTTATAATCGTGTATGAATTTTTTATTTTTTCTGTCAAATAGGTCTAACCCGCCGCCGCCGGTTGCAATCCAAATATTACCTTTAACGTCTTCCCAAAAGCTATTAATATTATTATGGGCAGGGCTGTTACTGCTTCCGGGCAAGTGTTTGTAGTATTGAAAAGATACTCCGCCTTTAGTTGTAAGATTAATACCGCCGGCATAAGTTCCTATCCAAATATTACCGATTATATCTTCATAAATTGTGTAAATCGAGTTGTTGTTCAAGCTTGAGTAGTCTAACGGATCTGATTTATAATGAAAGAATTTTTCTTGCCGAATGTCCAGAATATTTAAGCCCTCGTCTTCCGTTCCAATCCATAATCTGTTATCACTGTCAACCATCAACGACAAAATATAATTTCCCGAAATACTGTTTGGTTGATTTCTTTCATGTAAATAATTTATTGTCTCAATTATTTTTCCGTCCCGTAATTTTATTTTAAAGATGCCGTTTCCCTGCGTTCCAATCCATATTGATTTATCATGCATTTGGGTAATTGCCTTAACTGAACTATTTGAAAATTTATTGCCGTTAATTTTTAGTTGTTCGATGCTACCCTTCTTTTTATTTAAAATATCTATTGCACCGTTTCTATGCCCAATCCATATATTACCCTCGGAATCATCAAAGAAAGTCTGAATAAAATTACTGCTTAAAGAATTATTATTATTCCCGTGGTAATATCTAACAAACACTCCGCGCCTTCTATCAAATCTGTTAACACCGCCGTTACGTGTGCCTATCCACAATTGTTTATCCTTATCCTCAAAAATTACTTCAATTTGGTTGTCGCTAATGCTGTTTGGATTATTTTTATCATACCTATATCTTGTGAAGTTATCGGTAGCACTGTTATAGCAATTTAAACCATCACTTGTGCCTACCCATAACTTACCCTCGTAGTCCTCATGAAGAGATGAAATATAATTATGACTTATACTTTTGGGATCATTCTGATTATACTGGTAAACACTGAATTCATAACCATCGTAGCGGTTAAGACCGTTAAATGTACCTATCCACATAAATCCTTTTGAGTCCTGAAGAATGCTTGTTATGCTGGATTTCGAGAGTCCGTTTTCAGTAGTTATATGATCGAAGTGCAAATATTGATCTTGCGCGTTGAGTAATAAAACCGGCATTAAAAGAGGTATTAAAACTAATTTGATAATTGCTTCAAGCTTGTCTATATAGTTATGCGTAACTGCAGAATTTCTCACAAATCAATCTTCGTTATTATTTGCAAATATTTTTCTCGCATAAAGCGGGCATGAAAATAAGACCAATCGGTGTAAAAAGTCAAACCAGTAGTTTGCTGCTGTGATCTTTTGGCAAAAAAATATTCAGAGTTTTGTTACATAGATTTGGTATTGCGTTCTATAAGACAAAGAAAATTCAGTGTTGGAAAATGATGTACTTAAGCTATACAAATTTCATTTTAATTGGTGGTGTAATTTGTTTACAAACTTGTTTATTTATAACAAATAAAACTTCATTTATGTGTGAATTATCAATTGCAAACATTATCAATTAGCATCAATATTTATCAAGCAAAAAACAAAGCCCCGGAAACATTTTGTTTTCGGGGCTTTTGTGCACCCTGGGGGATTCGAACCCCCGACCTGATGATTAAGAGTCATATGCTCTACCAGCTGAGCTAAGGATGCGGCGTAAAAATACGGAAATTTCAATTCCTCACAAAAAACATTTTATATTGAAAACCGGGTCTGCTATTAAATCCTAATTTTGTATTATTGAATAAAACTTTTAAACCTTTACATGAAAAATTATTTCATAATATTTTCTCTTCTACTTTTAGTTACTTGTTGTTCCGAAAACAAGAAACAAAATAGTGCTCTAAATTCCATAACCGATGATCTGGGAACTACTTTTTCAACCAAATCTACTCCGCAAAAAATTATTAGTCTTGCACCAAATTTAACCGAGATGATTTACTTCCTTGCCCTGGAAGATAAATTAGCGGGCAACACACTATATTGTAATTACCCGCCCGAATCGCAAGGTGTTGAAAAAGTCGGCGATATGCTCACTTTTAATTTTGAAAAAATATTGACTATAAAACCGGATATAATCTTTATAACAGTTGAAGGCAACACAAAAGAAACCTACGATAAGTTTAGAGAATTAGGTTTAAGAATATTCGTTTCAAATCCCCGAAATTACGGGGGCATTAGAAAGACTATGCTCGATTTCGGAAAAATATTCGGCATAGAAAAGTTCACAGAAAAAAAAGCTGCTGAATGGGATTCTACAATTTCATCAATTCGTCAATCAGTTAAATCAGATTTTCCAAAAACAGCAATGTATGTTGTGGAATTGAAACCGCTGATGCTTGCAGGAAAGAATACATTCTTAAATGAATTTTTACAGATTTGCGGATTAAAAAACATAGCGAATGATTCACCGATGAACTACCCTCTTTACAGTCGCGAGGAAGTGTTAAAACGCAACCCGGATTATATAATTATTCCAACCGACGGCGCTGTTGCAGTTGATAATATCGAAAAGATTTATCCCGAATGGAAAAACTTAAAAGCAGTTAAAAATAAAAATGTGATTTTCGTAGATAGGGATATGTATTCGCGCCCGGGTCCAAGATTTATAGAAGCCGTTAAAGATCTTCATCGGAAGGTTCATCGTTGACAAACAAGTCTTCGTTAGATTGAGCAATAAAAAGCATAGCACATTTATCGCCGTTAAATCTGCCGATGTTGCGGCAGTGTTGATGTCTCTCTTTTATTTTTTGAACATCAATTTCCTCAACGCCGAACAACTCCAATTCTTCACCGCATTCAGAACAAAAAATAATATTTTTTCCCAACGAACTATCTTTTTTATGGATAAATTTCTTCTGCTTCATAATTTGAATTTTTTATTTCCCAATCCAACCCTTCACACGGAAGATTTTTTAAGGACGGATGTTTATCGTGCTTTGTGCAGAGCACAGCACTTTTATCAAAATGTTTGCATGATGAACATAGCGTATTGTCAATAATTTCCTTGTTCTCTTCCATGAACAAACGGTATTGAATCATCGCGGGGTGAAGTATAACTCCGTACACCGAAAGTATACCGAGCCACCACCAATACTTATATTCCATCATTCCTTGAAGAACCCAAAGAGCGGGAATTAATATTGCCGTGCGAATTATTGCCCAAAATATTATTCCGCCCATAAATCGGCTTTCTTTTTGAAGGAAACTTAAAGATTGTTTCGCGTAGTGTCAAACCTAAAACTAATAATTACTCGACCACTGTTAAATACAAAAGTATGAGTGCATGATTGAATGGTTGTATGATGAAGTTGAAACGAACCTAATAATCTCAAACATACAGCCATACATTCATGCAGTCAAACATTAGCTTTAATTCCTCGGAGATTGTTTTTACTCTATTTAATTGTTTGTTTTGATTTTTTATGAATTACTTCAAATTGCTTTTAGCAAGGCCTTATTTTAACTTTGAGTCGTAGAATTTATAATACTTAAAAAATTTTAATAATCGAATTGGATTTATAATTGGATAATCAGCAAAACCCCAGTCAAAATGCCGGAAGTTCACCCAACCAACCGAGAAAAAAACCATACAGAAAATTTTATTATAGAAAGAAAGGCAAACCGGGACAACCGCAGGCAGAAAACGCTCCCGTACAGATAAAAAATTTCAGCTTTAAAAAAGTTACCGTTCTCGTTCCGCTTTTTAACGAAGAAGAATCCTTAAAACCACTTTACAACGAAATAAGAAAAGCCGTGCGGGGAATTTCAAGCGATTACGAAATTATTTTTGTTGATGACGGCAGTACCGACAGATCACTTCAGGTTATTAAAGAATTAAACCGCATCGATAATAAAATCCGCTATTTCAGTTTTAGAACTAATTACGGAAAATCAGCAGCGCTGCAGGTTGGTTTTAAACACGCAACCGGCGACGCAGTAATAACAATGGATGCCGATTTGCAGGACGACCCGGCAGAAATACCAAACCTTCTCGAAAAACTTGAAGAAGGTTACGATCTCGTTAGCGGCTGGAAGAAGAAAAGATTTGATCCATTCGTTAAAAAATATTCATCGCGGTTTTTTAATGCAGTAACACGTTGGTTCTCCAAAGTAAAAATTCATGATTTCAATTGCGGGTTAAAAGCATATAGAAAACTAGTAGTACAAAGCGTTAATGTACACGGCGAACTTCACCGCTACATACCGGTACTTGCTGGATGGAAAGGTTTTGCGGTTTCCGAAATTGTTGTAAAACATCATCCGCGCCGGTACGGAAAAACAAAATTCGGCATATCAAGATTCTTCAAAGGATTTATAGATTTAATCACAGTGATATTTACGGTTCGTTACAGCAAACGCCCGATGCACTTATTTGGATTTGTCGGTTTACTCGCCGCTCTTGCCGGTGTTGGAATTAGTTTTTGGCTGACGTACGAAAAGATTTTCTACAATATCGGAATTAATAATCGTCCGGTATTTTTCCTCGGCATTTTACTGATAATTGTCGGTGTTCAATTTTTTGCTATCGGATTAATCGGCGAATTAATTGTGCACAATAACTCCATAGACGATAAAGAGTACATTATAAAAGAAAAAAAATAATTTTTCGGGTGGTAGGCTTCGTTCTACAAAACAATAACAACCTTCTTTTTACCGAAAAAAGTTTCTTAAGAGCCATAAATTCACAGTAGAAAAAATTCAAGGGGATTAATAAACTTTCACAAAAACCATTCTCAATAAAAATGTTGCCTAAAGTAATTGTGATTTATTTAATTGTAATTCTAACCATGGGCTTTTAACTCGGCTTCCGACTGAAAATATCAAATTCGCGGCTTTAATAAGCACCTATATTGTTCTTTCTCGAATTGTCTTCTAAACAAACACCCTCTTTTTTTCGATTATTAGTATGCAAATGTACCGTTGCTCTCGGGCGATGTTAATTTGTTTTATCAGTGTAAAGTATTGAAAAACTATTGTTTGGGATTGATGAAGAACTTTGCGAAAAAAATTCTCCTATTATTTAGGAAAAATTTTGAAAAATACACTACTCCTTCCGCGTTAAATTCAATTGACGGACTTCCATACTGGCGGGAAAAAATATTGCTCTTCTTTATGTACACGCTTATGCTCACCGCCGGACTGGCATACATTCCAAGTATAATACTTTCAATATCCGAAGAATTATGGCTTATTGTTTTCTTCGATACATTCGCATATTTATTCATGATTTTCATTTTCAGGGCAACTTACCTTTCGGTCCGCTTTCGAGCAATTTCTATCTTGGCAATGTCGTACTTATTGGGAGTATTTTTATTGATTGCGGTCGGTCCTTACGGAGCAGGTTATATTTGGATGTTTGTTCTCCCGATTCTTGCATCGATTCTAACCGATACAAAAACCGCTGTTGCCTCAATTCTAATAAACATGTTATCATTAATACTTATAGGTATCATGTTCCAATACGGAATAATTTCCGGTTACGGCAAAATTAATTTTTCTATGAACTCCTGGCTTGTAATTATTTCCAACTTTGTTTTTCTCGAAATTATGTTGACACTTTCAATCATCATAATTACAAACGGTTTGGAAAAAACTCTTATCAAGGAAAAGGAAATTATTCATTCACTTGAAATGAATTCGCAAGAATTGATCAATGCCAAAGAAGAAGCTGAAAAAGCAAACTCGCTTAAATCAGAATTCCTAGCGCAGATGTCGCACGAGGTTAGAAGTCCCATAAATACTATTCTTGGCTCTGTCTCTATGCTAAAGGAAAATTTAAATTCTTTCAGCAAGGAAGAGATTGAGGAAGTGTTTGCAATTATAAACCGGGGCAGCAATCGGGTTATCAGAACTATCGATTCTATACTTAATATGTCCGAAATTCACACAGGCAGTTTTCACGTTAAGCATGAACCAATATTTTTAATCTCGGATATAATTAAACCGGTGATTGCAGAATTAAAACATCTTGCCGAGAACAAAAAACTTTCGCTTGAGCTTATAATTCCCACTGAAGAAGATTTTTTAATTAACTCGGACCGCTATGCAACAACCCAGATATTTGTTAACCTGATTGACAACGCAATTAAATACACTCAAAAGGGCGGTATAAAAATTATCATTGAGTTATCAAACGACTTCGTTTTTGTTCACGTTAAAGACACCGGAATTGGAATGTCGAAAGAATATATGGAAAATATTTTCAAACCATTTTCGCAGGAAGAAGGCGGTTATTCGAGGAGGTTCGAGGGCAATGGACTCGGGTTGGCTCTTGTTAAAAAATACTGCGAATTAAATAATGCCGCTATCTCCGTTAAAAGCATCAAAGGTGAAGGCAGCAAATTCAGTATTTCATTCCCTTCCTCATCGGCTGTTCTTCTATAAATCAGTATTAAATTTATACGTTCTATTTTCATCCATTCTATTTAAAAATTCTTATTTTTGGCTTCAACAAAGAGGAAATAATATGAAATATCATCTCGTTTCCGGCGCGTGCGGATTTGTAGGCAGAAATACCGTAAAACAAATTCTTAAGCGTACAAACGATTCGGTAATTATGATTGACGATTTATCCGTCGGCACTCATCCTTCAACTTGGCTTGAAGACACAATAACTAAAAAGTTTAAAGACATAGAAATTTTCGGAAAAGATGAACGCCTGTTTTATTGGAAAATGGATTTCAGAAAATTCTTGAATAAACTTCAAGAAACTCCAAAGTGGCTTGAAAATGAATATGGACTAAAGATTGAACGTTTTGGCGACGCATTTCATTTTGCCGCAATCGTAGGCGGACGCGCTAAAATTGAAGGCGACCCGATGGCAGTTGCGCTCGATCTTTCAATCGACGCTGAATTTTTCAACTGGATTGCGAAAGCAAAACCGGAACGTGTTATGTACCCTAGTTCTTCTGCGGCTTATCCGATAAATATGCAAACCGAAAGCGACGCTGTTGCATTGAAAGAAGCGGATATTAATATTGACGGTTATGTTTTAGGAATGCCGGATTTAACTTACGGCTGGACAAAAATGACCGGTGAATTCCTTGCAAAAATTGCTGCAAAAAATTACGGGATTTCAATTGTGTGTATTCGTCCATTCAGCGGTTACGGCGAAGACCAGGATTTAACCTATCCCGTTCCTGCAATTGCGATGCGTGCGGCTAAAAAAGAAAACCCGTTCGAAGTTTGGGGCAGCGGAAAACAAGGAAGAGATTTTGTTCACATTGACGATGTAATGGATTGTATGTTTTTAGCTATGGACAAAATTCACGACGGCACAGCTATTAATATCGGTTCGGGTAAATTGACTTCTTTCCTCGATCTTATAAAAGTGTTTACAAAATTCGCCGGTTATGAACCGACAATAAAACCGCTTCTCGATAAACCGGTTGGTGTTCATTCCCGCTATTGCGATATGAGTTTTGTAAAAGAACGTTTGGGATGGGAACCGAAAATTTCGGTTGAAGAAGGAATGAAGCGCGTTTACGATGTAGCTGTTTCTAAACTATTAAAATAACCACCCCCTTCTGTTCCTCCTCTAAAATCGGAGGGGGACATTGGGGAGGTCTTGTATGATATATGAACAAAAAACGAATTGTAATCTTCGGTCCCGGTCCGCAATTCAAAGGCGGAATTGCAAACTATACAACCTCGCTTGCAAAAACTTTGGATAAACTTGGAGCGGAAGTTTTTATTGTGTCGTGGACACAGCAATATCCTTCAATAATTCCCCGCGATTTTATAGACAGGTCGAGCAAAAAGAATCTGTTCGAAGGTACGAACATAAAAGTTGAATACGTTACGAATTACAACAATCCACTTTCGTGGGAAGAAACAATAAATGTTATTAAAAGAATTAATCCCGATGCAACAGTGTTTCAGTGGGCGCTTGCCATTCAAGGTTTACCTATGGGCTATATTGCAAAAGGATTAAAGCGTTCATGCAATTGCGAAATTATTTTTGATCTTCATGTTGTAGCTCAAAAAGAAGGAAGCACTATTGATAAGTTTATGTTGAAATATGCTTTATCAAAACCGCATACTTTTATCGTTCATTCATTAAAGACTTTTGATGAACTGAAAAAAGTATTTCCTGAAAAAAAATATATTTTAACTAATGGTGAACGCAAATTGCCGAATGCTGAACAAAATGTGATAAAACTATATCATCCGGTTTACGATATGTTCACCCCCGATCCGGACTTTGATAAAGAGAAAGTGAAAGCTGAATTAGGTTTAAGAAAAAATGTGTTCTTGTTTTTCGGGTTTATTCGCAAATACAAAGGCCTTCATAATGTCATCCGATCATTTGCAAAACTTGCCAAGGAACGGGATGATGTTTCTCTTTTAATTGTTGGCGAATCTTTTTGGAATACGCTCGATTCAAGCAAGCTTTCTACTAAAATTAAAAGGGGTATTTTCAGTTTCATCAAAAAACTTATTATTAGAAAAAGCGACGACGAAAGCAATTATCGTCCTCTCGAATTAATTGATGAGCTCGGAATTAAAGAACAAACTGTTGTGGTAAATAGATATGTTCCTAATGAAGAAGTTAATAAATATTTCCAGATAGCCGATTGCAATGTTCTGTTTTATCTTGTTGCAACGCCATCCGGAGTTGAATCGATAGCTTATAATTTTAAACTGCCGACAATCGCAACCCGGGTTGGGCATTTCCCCGAGACAATAAAACAAGGCTACAACGGTTATTTAGCCGAACCCGAAAATATTGACTCGATGTACGAAGTAATGAAAGAGTTCTTAAAAAATCCGATACCACGCGAAAGAGTTAAAGAACAAGCCTGCAACATGAGTTGGGAAAATTATGCCAAAGCAATTTTAAATTAATAACTCTGCGTTCATTGCATTTCTGCGGGAAAAGTTTCTAGCAAAGACGCAAAGGACGTAAAGAAAACGGAGAATAAATGTCGAAGCAGCAATCAAAAAAAGAACAAAAAGAAGTAGGTTTTTCATTCTCAAAGATAGTCCCAGAAAAATTTCAAACTCCGACCCTATTAATCTTGCTCTTACTCCTGATCTTAATCTTTTTTGCACCAATTACATTCGGCGATAAGACCACATCCTCCGGTGATTTGATCCAGGTAAAAAGCTTACGCGAATATGTCACAAAGGACCGCGATAACGTTTCCCTATGGAACCCGCATATTTTTTGCGGAATGCCTGCCGTCGCAACTTCTATGTCTTTAAGAATCTACGACATTACTTCCGTTGTTTATTCATATGTATCGAAGGCATACGCAGCGGCATTCAGCGATTATAATGCAATTTATACTTTCAGTTTTGTAATCATGGCTTTCACCACATTCTTTTTTATGAGGAGTTTCGGCGCGGGGCGCAGCATAAGTTTTCTTGTTGCACTTGCTACAATTTTCAGCACAGGCATAGTTGTTTTATTTTTTATCGGGCACATCTCAAAACTTATGAGTCTTGCAGTATTCCCTTTCATTTTAATGATGCTTTTCAAATTCCAAAAAGAAATTAAACTGCTTGACGTTCTGCTTTTTGTTTTGGGATTACACATTTTAGTAATAAGCATGCATGTGCAAATAGTATTTTATTTTGGGCTTTCCGCATTAATCTATTTTATTTATTTCTTTACCCGTTCATTTATAACAAAAGATAAATTTTTACAAAAACAATTATTTAAATCAATAGGCATTGCCGCTGCGGCGGGAATTATTGCAGTGATGATGTCGTTCGATACTTATGCGCAGCTTTATGAATACAAACCCTATTCAACACGCGGCACAAAAAGTATTGTTGAACAACAAAGCCAAAGTACACAGCAGCAATCGGATTCATATGACTATAATACTAATTGGTCTTTCTCACCCGGAGAAGTTTTAACGTTCATTGTTCCTTCTTATTACGGTTTCGGAAATTCAACTTATCAAGGCCCGCTTTCCAACAATCAACCCACCGAGGTAAACACTTACTTTGGACAAATGACAACCGTTGATATGGCTATGTACATGGGTGTTGTTGTTTTTGCATTGGCGCTGTTTGCCTTGTTTACAAGATGGAAGGAACCGGTTATTCAATTTTTCGGAATACTTGTAATTTTGTTTTTATTGATATCATTCGGAAAAACATTTCCGATAGTATTCAATTTATTCTACTATTACTTCCCGATGTTCGATAATTTTCGTGTACCCTCGATGATATTACACGTTCTCCAGATTGTCTTTCCAATCTTAGCCGGTTTCGGAGTGATGAAAATTATTTCTTTGCGGGAATCAAGAAATGTTAAGATTGAAAAAACATTAAGAAACACCGCAATAGTTTTTGCAGGTCTTTTTGTTTTATCGTTGATTTTAGGCGGAACAATTTCCGGTTGGTTCGCGGGTCGTGTTAAAGATTATGCTGCTACATTGGGACAATCGCAGCAAGGTCAGTATTTTAACGCACTTTCGGATTATATCTCTGAGATGTTCCTCGGCGATTTAAATATTGCGCTTGCGTTACTCGCCATAACTTTTGCCATTAGTTTTACATATGCTTCATCAAAAATAAATAAGGATTTATTAATCACTGGGTTTGCCGTATTAATTATTTTTGATTTATTCAGAGTAAGCAACCGGGGCTCCAATTATGTAGATGCAAAACAAATCGACAATATTTTTAGTGAACCCGAGTATATCTCTTTCATCAAATCTCAAAATCATAAAGAACCTTTCCGATTATTCAACTTAAAACAAGACGGCTCAATGGGTTCGATTCAAAGAAATGCCAATTTCAATGTTTATTTTCTTCAAGAAGATCTGTTTGGATATTCAGCTGTTAAGCCGAGAAGTTTTCAAGATATTACCGAATCTGTTGATTTGGTTAATCCCACTTTATGGAACATGCTCGGGGTTAAATATATAATTACAGATAAGCCGTATCAGTTTGAAGGCAGGTTTACACCCGTTCATCAATCGCAAAGTACATTTATCTTAAAAAATGAAAATGCGTTGCCGAGAGTATATTTTGTTGACAGTGTAGCACAAAAACCCGGCATTGAAATTTTAAATGCTGTTAAAAACAATTCTTTCGAGCCGAAGAAACTTGCATTCGTAGAAAACCTCGACTTTAAATTCGATAAGACCGATTCAAACTCAACAGTACAAATAAAGGATTACAAAGACGAATCAATCACCGCAGTAACAAACTCTTTGGGAAGTAATTTTATGTTTTTCAGTACAACATATCTTCCCGACTGGAAAGCATCAATTGACGGCAATGAAACACAAGTTTATAAAACCAACTATGGTTTTATGGGAATTGTTGTTCCAAAAGGAAAACACAATGTTGAATTTATTTATGCACCCGAAAGTTTTGCGATCGGTAAAAATATTTCTCTAATCCTAAACATACTTTTATTCGGCGGAATCGGCGTTGTGATTTTCATGAATAAAAAGAAATCAGCGAAGTAAATTCATAAAATGCTCGAACGCTTAAAAAGCACAGTCCGACATACTTTTATTTATAGCTTAAGTAACATTGCACCTAAGCTTGTGGGTGTAATATTATTACCGCTTTACACTGCTAAACTAACCCGCGCCGATTTCGGCAACTGGGATTTGCTTGATATTACTATTCAAATCTTATCCGAAATATTAATTCTTGGTCAGGCAAGTTCGATAATTCTCCTCAATAATTCAGAGGAGTATAAAGACAAAAATAGTACCGCGTTTTTTACTTTAAGTGTGTTTGTTCTACTCGCAAGTAGTTCTGTTGTGATTTTTGCTGAAATATCGACTTCCCTTTTCGCCGATGTATTCAATAATTCCCAAATACAATCTTATTATGTACGTATTGCGGCATATACAATTCTGCTTCGAGTAATGAATAATCTTTTTCTTGCAAAAGTCCGCGCCGATGAGCGATCTGTTTTCTTTACTATCGTAAGTGTGATAAGAGTTTTAACAACAACCGCAATTACAATTTATCTTGTAGGATTTTTAGATCACGGTATAACCGGTATTTTGTTCGCCGGCTTACTTGGGGAATTTTTAGTTATTACTGTTTTGCTTTTTAAAGCCATTCCCCAAATGCGTGCGCGATTAGATTTTGAAATGCTGAAAGTAGGATTAAAATTCGGTCTGCCGCTCGTATTCGGTTCCGTAGGATTTATGCTACTTAATTTGAGCGACCGCTACATTATAAAATTTTTAATCGGTGCGGAGTCGAACGCTTTATACGGACTTGCATACAGAGTAGCCGGAGTATTAAATATGTTTTTGGTACTTCCGTTTTCGCTCGGACTTTTACCTATTGCTTATAAATATTACGGCAAACCGGATGATAAAAGACTTTACAGTAAATTGATGACATATTCTTCTTTCTTTTTTGTTTGGGGATTTGTGTTTCTATCGCTATTCAGTAAAGAAATAATTTCCATACTTTCGGAAAATCCACAGTACGAAGCCGCATACATTGTCGTACCAATAATTCTACTCTCATATGTTTTAAGCGGAATGAGATTAAATGCACAAATAGGAATGATGTTAACAAAGAACACAAAACCTATCGCATGGATTACCATTGGTGCTGCAGCGTTAAATATTATTCTGAATTTTATTTTTATCCCAATCTATGGAATTACTGCGGCGGCAATTAATACATTATTAGCATTTGTTGTTTTTTATTGTGTAACCCAAACTTTTTCCAATAAATATTTGAAAATACCCTACGAGAACAATAAATTATTTTTATTATTAGTAACCGGGATAGCATTATCATCTATAATTTACTTTATGCCGACTATGGAGTTATTTACTTCCATTATAATAAAACTTGTCATTACAGCGGCGTTTCCATTTTTATTATTTCCATTTAATTTTTACGAAAAATCAGAAGTTGAGATTTTAAAAAGCCCAAAGAATATTTTTGAATTCGCCAAAGGTATTTTTAGTCCGGACGATAAAGACAAAATTAATATTGAATCAAATTTAGATTTATGAAAAAAGTTTTGATAATAACATATTACTGGCCGCCTTCGGGTGGAATTGCGCTTCATAGATGTTTAAAGTTTTCTAAATACTTACGTGAATTCGGCTGGGAACCTGTAATCTGCACAGCCGACAATCCTGAATATCCCGTGCTTGACGATGGCAATTTCAAAGATGTTTTGAAAGGCACTACGGTGCTTAAAACAAAAATTTGGGAACCGTATAATTTTTTCAAAATAATTACTGGCAAGAAAAAGGAAGAGCGCATTCACAATGTTTTTATTGAAGAAGAGAAATCCGGCTTTGCTCATAAACTCGGGATTTGGATTCGCGGGAATTTATTTATTCCCGATGCGCGCAAATTTTGGATTCGGCCTTCTATTAAATTCCTAACAAAGTATTTAAAAGAAAATCCCGTTGATGCTATTTTTACAAACGGCCCGCCGCAATCAACTCATATGATTGCATGTGGTGTAAAAAGAAAATTAGGAATTCCGTGGCATGCAGATTTCCAGGACCCGTGGACACAAGTAGATTATTTTCCGCAATTGATGCTTAATCCAATCTCACTTAAAATTCACAAAGCGATGGAACAACGCGTATTTAGATATGCCGACAAAGTTACAATCTGCAGCGACACATGGAAAAACGATCTCGAATCTATCGGTGCCAATAATGTTGATGTTATCGTTTGGGGTTACGATGAAGATGACTTTAAAAATATTAATGTTGAGTTGTCGCCGAAGTTTACAATTAGTCATTATGGAAGTTTGGGTCCCGACCGCAATGCTAAAACTTTGTGGAAAGCATGTTCGATTATTGCAAAAGAAGATCCAATTTTTGCAGTCGATTTGGAAATTGAATTGGCCGGATTTATAGGGCATTCAATTATCGACGAGATTAGTTCACTTGGATTAAAAAATAATTTAACTCTATTCGATCATCTTTCTAGAAAAGAAACAATTGAAAGAATGCACCGCTCGCAAGTTTTATTATTGATTCTAAACGACATGCCTAATGTTAACGGACGCTTACCCGGCAAACTCTTTGAATACCTCGCCGCAAGAAGACCTGTTTTAGTTATTGGGCCGGAAGTAAGCGACGCATCAAAAATTATTCACGGCTCCAATGCAGGTTTTACATGCGGTTTTAATAACCTCGAAAAAACAATTGCAATAGTTAAGGATTTGTATTCTAAATTCAAATCAGGAAAATTAATTTCAAACGAATCAGATATTTCGCAATACTCGAACAAGAATTTAACAAAGAAGCTATCCGAACATTTGAATAACATAATTGCAAAATGACGGACTTTTCGACAACTGTTTCTCTTATAATGATTTTTACAAAAACATAAAATAATAGAAACATCCATTTGTATTTAAGAACAGAATATTTATGAGTTGGATAATTGGAATCGCCGGAAATAATATTCATCGCTTGAAGGATAAAGTATTTTCTTTTGCGAATGAATTTTTGTTTGAATTTGAAAACGATAAACTTTTCATCCGCGGAGGCGGAAATGATAGAACATTTTTTTCTGGAAAGAACAATGACGGTGGTTTTGCTGCCTGCGGTGTCGGAATAGAATATTTTGAGAACTCTGCTAAGTTTTTATCTAGTCATGATTATGATACTCTCAATAATGAAGACTCTCTAAACCTTAACGGTCACTTTGTTTTTACAAAATGGAATAACAAAAGAATATCTATCCTTACAGATAAGTTTGGGCTCCGTGATATTTTTGTATTTAAAAATCCCGGCGGCGGCTATTTATTTTCAACCTGTTCCGATTGGCTCGCTAAAATTGTTGATTCGGAAATTAATTATAAAGTATTCGGCAGCAGGTGGCTTTTGTTCAACCAAATTTCTTCCGAAAGTATTTTTGATGGAATTAAACGAATTAACTGCGGATCTGAATTTACAATAGAATTGGATGATTTATCTTCCCGTATAACTAAGCATAATTGGTTTGAGAATATTTCTGAAAAAGAATTTACGGTAAATGACTTCAAACATACATTTGAAGGATTTACAAAATTTCCATCGGACGAAAATCTAATTCTTAATCTGAGTTTATCCGGCGGTATGGATTCGCGCGCAATTTTATCCCAATTGTTAAAATCAAACGTTCCTTTTTCGACGCACACATTTGGTAATTTCGAAAGCCCTGATTCGAAAATTGCAAAGCAACTATCTGAAACTTTCGGGATTAAGCATGAGCAAATAGATTTACCGCTTCCTTCAATCGATGAAACAATATATGAAATCAAGGAATATGTTTCGCAATCACTTGTGAATAATTCAGTTTCAAGTTACATACAGTTAAGAAATTACGATTACTTCAAAAACAGAAGCGATATACTTATTGATGGTGGATTTGGTGAAATATGGCGGCGTGAATTTTTTAATCGTCTTCTGATTACCGGCAAAAAATATTTGAGAGAAGAAAATGTTGAGGCTATTCTTCCGTTTTTGATGATAAACCGCGCCGACATTTTTAACAATGACATAAAATTGTCAATGATTGCCGGATGCGAAGAGCAACTTGAAGCTATTTTTAAGGAACTTCCGTCCATTAAAAATATTGGTGTTGCAAACTGGGTTGACCTATTTGCAATAAAAACACGACTTGTAAATTACTATTCCCACGAGCAAATCCGCTCGGATGGAATTATTCAAAGTTATATGCCATTCCTTCAGCCTGCTCTTTTAGATAATATACTTGGCATGAAATTAACCGATCGAAAGAACGGAAAAATGCTCAGACAAATAATCAACACTAATAATAGAAAACTCGGAAAATTCCCGCTTGCCAAAGGTGAATTGACACACCCTTTCTGGTTTAGTACAATCCAGACTCGTTTATATTTATTTGCAAACAAAAAGTTAAAAGGAAGAGCTCAAAACTATCTGCCGTCAAAAAAAATAATTGATTTTTTGTATTCCTTTGTTCAAGATACGATCAATTCACAGCCGGTTAAAAACGCTGATTGTTACGATCAAAAAAAATTATCCGTTTTATCAGCGAAATTATTTAAACGGGAATTATCAACCGGGGATTACAGCGAACTCGATTGGTGGCTTGCATTCGAAATTTTCCGCCAAGATTTAGAAAACAAATCGTAATTTTACCACATGAAAAGAAAAACAAAAGTACTCTGTTTTACCGACAACTCAACCGGGCGCGATGTTGAAATGCTTTTGCCTATCCGCTATTATGCCGAGAGATTTTTAAATTGCGAGTTCTATCACGCGCTTAACATTGAAATTCACATGATTTACAAAATAAAACCTGATGTAATCCTTCAGGCGAATACAATCGGTTCTAATTTATATTTCGAAATATCAAAAATAGCTAACGAACAAAACATACCGTTATTTGCTTTGGTTTCCGAGGGCAATTTTAGATTGGATGGAAGCTTTGACTACTGGGGATACAACCGCGACAAAAAATTCTACCAGGATTATGTTTGCTGCTGGAGCGAAAGAACTGCAAATTTTTTGAAAGAGAATGAACCGGAATTCAAAGATAAAATAGTTGTAACAGGCGGTACAGGATTCGACCGTTATACAATTTATAAGTTCATGCTGAAGGATAAATTTTTAGCAAAATATAATAAGCAACAGTACAATAAAACTATTGGTTATGCCGGCTGGGCTTTCGGTAAATTAGATCATAAACGCGGAAGAGAAGAATTGCTTGTTTGGGTACGCGGTGACAAAAACAAATTGAGATGGATTGAACAACAGAGAAAAGAAGTTGAAACCATTTTAAGAGAAACTATTAAAGCAAATCCTGACATATTGTTTATATTAAAACAGCATCCGCAGGAAAATGCACCGGAAAGAACCGAACCTGTAAAAAACGAAATGCGCGAACTTGCAGGATATCAAAATGTAATTTACCTGTGCCAGGAGGAAGCAATTCACGATTTGATAAACGTTTCGGATATTTGGACATGTTTCGAATCAACAACCGCACTTGAAAGCTGGTTAATGGGCAAACAAACGGTTTTTATTAATCCCGATCCAAACTTTAACCGCGACCCCGTTTTTCAAGGTTCGACCCTTGTGCATAATGCTCTAGAATTTCAGAATTCAATTAATGAATATTTTTCAATTGGAAAAATCGGAAGCTTCTTTGACCCGGCGAAAGTTTCAAGAAGAAAGGAATTAATTCACGATATAATCGGTTTTGGCGACGGGATGAATCATATCCGCGCTTCGGAATATTTTAAGAAAACAGTAGAGCGATCGAAAGACTCTACTCTCAATTCAAAATACACATTTCACTTTTGGCATTGGCTTGTTTATATTCTTATCAGAATTGCAGGACCGTTTTACAACCGTAATGTATTTTCAAGAATATACAAGTTAAAAAAGCATCTTTGGGTATTTGAAAATTACAAGATGGAGAAACTACATCAGCTTTACAAAAAATATATTCCGTTTTTTAATGAGTTTTATGAAAAGCATCAAATAGCGGAAAAGTTTATTGACGTTACCCCTTTTAACAACAAAGCTTAAATTACTCATCCCAAAAGCAGAATCCTCTTCGATAAATCGGAATAGAATTTCACATCAAAACACTCAAATAATTTTCATAAATTTGCCACAGTTAATAACGAGGAAAGATGAACGGCAAAACAATACTAATTACGGGCGGGACTGGTTCTTTTGGTAAAAAGTTTATTGAAACTGTACTGAAGAATTATACACCAAAAAAAATAATAATTTACAGCCGGGATGAGTTGAAGCAATTCGAAATGCAGCAAAATCCGAAATTCAAAAAAGACGATGTTTTAATACGCTATTTTATTGGTGATGTCCGCGACGAAAAAAGACTGGCCATGGCAATGACTGGGGTTGATATCGTAGTTCACGCGGCGGCATTAAAACAGGTCCCTGCCGCAGAATACAATCCGTTCGAAGCAGTTAAAACAAATGTTATCGGCGGGCAGAATGTTATTGATGCAAGTTTAGCCGCGGGAGTAAAAAAGGTGATTGCTTTAAGTACCGACAAAGCCGCCGCGCCTATCAATCTTTACGGCGCCACAAAATTAACATCCGACAAATTATTTGTAGCAGCAAACAATTACCGCGGTACGAACGATATCCGTTTTGCTGTTGTCCGTTACGGAAATGTAATGGGCAGCCGCGGCTCGGTAATACCTTATTTCCTCGACAAAAGAAGTTCAGGCACATTGCCGATTACGGATGAAAGAATGACACGCTTCAACATTACTCTTCAGGAAGGAGTGAATTTTGTTTTGACGGCTCTCGATAAAATGTGGGGTGGTGAATTGTTCGTTCCGAAAATTCCCTCATATAATATTTTAGACTTGGCAAAAGCTGTAGCGCCAAACGCAAAATATGAGAATGTTGGAATTCGCCCCGGCGAAAAACTTCATGAAGAAATGATAACTGCAACCGACGCAATCAATACTATTGAGTTCGATAACTATTATGTAATTCTTCCTTCAACACAGCTTTGGGATATCGAAAAATTCAGAAAAGAAAGCAACGGCAAAGAAGGCAAGCTTTGCGAATACGGCTTTAGCTACAATAGCGGCAATAACGATCATTTCCTTTCTATTGAAGAGTTACGCGAAATGATTTTAAAAAATGTTGACGGCGCCGAAGCAATTTATGGAGATTAAAACAAGTGTAGAGTGTAGAACTCAGAGTTAGGAATCCATCAAAACAAATATTGAGTTTAGCGATGCAAAACAGACTAACACAAAAAATTTACAGTTACGGTAAACAATCTATAGATGATAAAGATATACAAGCTGTTATAGATGCATTAAAATCAGATTGGATGACACAAGGACCAGCAATTCAAAAATTCGAAAATGCTTTGAGTGAAAAATTTGGCAGCAAATATGCAACTGTTTTAGCAAATGGTACCGCGGGTTTGCATTTAATCGCAATGGGCTTGGGCTGGCAAAAAGACGATATTATAGTTACAACACCAATTACTTTTTTAGCAAGCGCCAACTGTGCTGTTTATGTCGGCGCCAAAGTAGATTTTGTCGATATTGATCCGTCAACTTACACAATCGATCCCAACAAACTTGAGGAAAAATTAAAATTCTATTCATCACAAAATAAAAATGTAAAAGCCGTCGTTGCAGTTGATTACGCAGGTCATCCATGCGATTGGAACGCTCTAAAATCTTTGCAGAATAAATACGGTTTTCAACTTGTGAATGATTTTTGTCATGCTCTCGGTGCAGAATATAACAACGATATTGGTTATGCCGTTAAATATGCCGATGCCGTTAACTTAAGTTTTCATCCTGTTAAACATATAACCACAGGCGAAGGCGGTGCAGTTTTAACAAACAATGAGTTGTTTGATAAAAGAATAAAAATCCTGCGTACACACGGAATGACAAAGGATGAAAATATTATGGAAAAGAACGACGGCCCGTGGTATTATGAAATGCACGAAACCGGGTTCAATTATAGAATAACAGATCTACAGTGCGCACTTGGAATTACACAATTGGCAAAACTCGACGGATTTGTAAAAAGGCGCAGGCAAGTTGCCGAATATTATGATAAGGCTTTTTCAGCAATTGATGAATTGATTTATCCGCATGTTTCACCAAATGTAAAACATGCATATCATTTATATCCGCTTCAAATAAAATTTGACAAATTAAAATTTTCGAAGACAGAATTTTTTACGAAGTTAAAATCAAAAAACATTCTTCTTCAAGTTCATTATGTGCCCGTTCATCTTCAGCCGTTTTACCGGAAAACTTTCGGATTTAAGCACGGAGATTTTCCCACTGCAGAAATATTTTATGATCGGGAGTTTTCAATACCGATGTATCCTTTACTTTTGGATGAAGATTTGGAGTATATTTCCAAATCAATTATCGATACAATAAAAGAAGCAAGATGAAAGTTTCGATAGTTACCGAAGGATTTCAAAATACCGGTTACGGCCATATCACTAGGTGCTTATCGCTATACCAGGCTTTTGAAGAAAAAAAATTTGACACTACCTTTTTTGTTAATGGGGACGAAAGTGCTGTTAACTACCTTGCCGGGTCAAATCATAAAATTATTAACTGGTTAACTCATCCAACCAAACTATTTGCCGAAGTTAGCGGCTCTGACATTTTGATAATCGATTCATACCACGCCGGTAAAGAATATTACGAAACATTATCTAAACTTTGCAAAGTATCGCTTTTCATAGATGATTTTTTGCGGCTTGATTATCCTGCCGGAATAATTCTTAACGGCACAATAAACGCCGAAACATTTTCATACAAAAAAAATCCCGGCTGCGATTATCTTCTCGGCGCGAAATACATACCGATCAGAAAAGAATTTTGGGATGTTCAACCACGAAAATTTGATCAAAATCTATCCTCGGTGCTTATAACATTTGGCGGGCAGGATATTAAAAATTTGACTATCCCAACTGTTAAAGCAATACAAAACAACTTTCCGGTACTACAAAAAAAAGTAGTGATCGGCAACGGTGAGGCCAACAAAAAAGAATTTGAAAAACTTAAGGATGAATTAACGGATATATACTTTTCAGTTGACGCATCTCAAATGAAAGAACTTATGCTTTCAAGCGATGCGGCAATTACTGCGGCGGGTCAAACCCTTTACGAACTTGCAGCAACTTCAACGCCGGCAATAGCAATTTCAGTAGCAGATAATCAAAAAAATAATATTATGGAATGGAAGAAAGCCGGTTTTTTGATCGATACAATTTTCCAAGGCGATTCTAACCATTTGAAAAAGATTGTGGATCAGTTGAATGCAATGAAATCTATTTCTACAAGAAAAAGATTAGGTGCAAAAGGTAAATTGCAAATAGACGGACAGGGATCGCGAAGAATTATTAATTTTTTGATTGAATCTTTTTGCAAGAAAGAACTGTTTTATTTTAGAAAAGCTACTTTGAAAGATTCCGATATTGTATTCAATCTTTCAAATGATTCGAGTGTACGCGAACAATCTATTAATAAAAATTCTATAACATTAGCAGAACACGAAAAATGGTTTCCTCAAAAAATAACAGACACAAATCATTTGTTTCTTTTAGCTTTCAATAAAGATGAGAACTTTATCGGTCAAGTACGTTTTCAACTTGAGGAGAATGATTCGGCGGTAGTAAGCATCAGCATAAACAAAGAATTTAGAGGCAAAGGATTCTCAAAAAAAATGCTAGTTGAAGGCTGCTCGAAATTATTTACTCAACAAAATTTAGTTAAAACTATTTTTGCATACATTCTTCCCGACAATCATGCATCTATAAAAAGTTTCTTATCGGCAGGATTTGAGTATATGGAAAATATTTTAATTAATGGAGAAAGATTTTCAAAATATTTTCTTTCGAGGACCACGAAATGAAAATTGGAAATACCGAGATAGGTAAAGAAAACAAAGTTTTTGTTATAGCAGAGCTTTCTGCAAATCATAACCATGACTTTGAAATTGCAGTAAAATCGATTCATGCAGCAAAGGAAAGCGGCGCAGATGCAATCAAACTTCAGACTTATACTCCCGATACAATAACTATCGACTGCGAGAACGAATATTTCCAGATAAAACAAGGTACTATTTGGGACGGCACCACGCTCTATAAACTTTATGAGCAAGCATATACTCCTTGGGATTGGCAGCCGAAATTAAAAAAAATCGCAGAAGAAATAGGATTGATTTGTTTTTCTTCGCCGTTTGATAAAACTGCCGTAGATTTTTTGGAGAAAATGAACGTCCCGGCATATAAAATTGCATCATTCGAAATTGTTGATTTGCCATTAATAGAATATGTCGCTTCCAAAAATAAACCTGTAATTATATCCACGGGAATTGCAACCGAGCATGAAATAAAAGATGCAGTAGAAGTTTGCAGAAATATTGGGAACAATGATATTGCGCTATTAAAATGTACATCAGAATATCCAGCCCCAATTGAAGATGTAAACTTGAAAACTATTCCGTATTTAAAAGAAAAATTTCAAACCGCCGTTGGTTTATCAGATCATACATTAGGAATCGTTGTACCTACTGCGGCAGCCGCTATTGGTGCTCAAATAATTGAAAAACATTTTATCCTCGATCGAAAAATTGGCGGACCGGATTCGTCATTTTCCCTTGAACCGGAAGAGTTCAAGAAAATGGTAAACGGAATTCGCGAAGTTGAAAAAGCCCTAGGCAAAGAAACCTTGGTGTTGACTGAGAAAGTGATGAACAGCCGTAAATTTGCACGTTCGCTTTTTGTTGTAAAAGATATGAAAGCCGGTGAAATTCTCACTGAAGAAAATGTTCGTTCGATTCGTCCATCAAACGGATTATCTCCCAAATACCTAAAAGAAATTCTTGGCAAAAAGGTAAGGAATGGAATCTCGAAGGGGACACCGCTCACTAGAGATTTATTACAAGACTAAATTTTATATTTTGTATTAACGTTGACTGACTAAATGTTTAGCATATTCTTCCGCATGAATAATATTTTATAGAAATAAAATGAATCCATTATTGAATAAAATTGCGCTCGGCTCCGCCCAATTTGGACTCGATTACGGGATAAACAATAAAACCGGAAAAATTCCGAGAGAAGATGTATATAAAATACTCGACTCCTTAATGGAAAACAAAATCGAATTTATTGATACCGCTCAAGCATACGGCGAAAGCGAAAACATTTTAGGTAGTTACATAAGGGAAAACAATTCATCATTCAAGATCATATCCAAAATACAAGATTGCGCTCACGACAAAGTAGAAATACTGATCAGGAAAACTATAGAAAGACTTGCAGTTAAAAATTTATACGGACTGCTTCTGCACAGTTTCGACACATACACAAAAAATCCTTCGACTTACAAAAAAGTAATCTCCGCGAAATCCGATGGATTAATTGAGAAAGCAGGTTTCTCGCTTTATTATCCCAATCAACTGATAAAAATATTAGATGATAATATTGAATTTGATCTGGTTCAAATTCCTTATAATTTATTTGATAGGAGATTCGAAAAATATTTCCACGTATTGAAAGAAAGAAATGTTGAAATACATGTCCGCTCGGTTTTTCTACAAGGATTGTTTTTTATGCAGCCCGGCGATTTACCGCAGAATCTTAAAGAATTCTCAGATCAACTTTTGTTATTAAAAGAATATTCTGCAAAATTGGGAATTACCATATATGAATTGGCTTTATTATTTGTTATCTCAAATCCGTTAATTGATAAATCAGTAATTGGAATCGACAATGTTTACCATTTGGAAGATATCATTAAGGTACTAAACGACAACCAGAAATTAGAGTATGTAAATTCTCAAAAAACTTTTTTATCGAAACTTGAAATAGGAAATGAAACTATATTAATACCCTCAAATTGGAAGTAATATGAAAAACATATTTGAATTAAAGGGAAAGATCGCTGTAGTTACGGGCGGTTATAGTTATTTGGGAAAAGCAATATCCGAAGTTCTTGCACAATATGGTGCGACGGTTTACATAGTTGGTAAAAATGTTGAAGCGGCTAAAAAAGTAATTGCCTCGCTCCATCCAAAAAACAAAACCAAATTTGTGAACTGTGATGTGAGAAATTTAAACAGTATCAAAGATTGTTTTAAATACATTTCCGAGAAAGAAGGCCGGATAGATATTTTAATCAACAATGCAAATTTCGGCAAAGCGGGGATGCTGGATGAAATTAGTGAAACCGATTGGAATGAAGGAATTGACGGCACTATTAATAATTATTTTAGATGTATTCAAACTGCATTAAAGTACATGAAAAGGAAAGGCGGTGTAATTTTAAATGTTTCATCTATGTACGGAGTTGTATCCCCCAATCCCGAAGTTTACGGCAATAGCGGATTCGATAATCCTCCAAATTATGGTGCGGGAAAAGCAGCGATTATTCAACTTACTAAATATGCAGCGGTTCACTTTGCAAAATACAATATTAGAGTAAATTGCATTTCACCCGGAGCATTTCCAAAACCTTTAGTGCAAAAGAACAAAGAGTTTATAAAAAACCTTTCGAAGAAAATTCCTTTGGGTAGAATAGGCAACCCCGATGAATTAAAAGGTGTTGTAATTTTGTTGACAAGCGATGCTTCAAGTTATATAACCGGACAAAATTTCTGTGTTGACGGCGGGTGGACAATTTGGTAACAAAACCCAAAATACATGCAATCATCCAGGCAAGAATGGGTTCAACAAGATTGCCGGGGAAAATATTAAAAGATATTCTCGGCGAGCCAATGTTGTTAAGACTTGTAAATAGAGTTAAATCAGCCAAATTGCTAAATAATATTATCGTCGCCACGACAACATCAGCAGAGGATGATGTTGTTGTAAATTTATGCAATAAGAATAATATAAAAGTTTTTCGCGGCGATGAACTTGATGTTCTCAAAAGATACTATTTCGCGGCAAAGCAGTTTGATTCAGAAGTAATAGTTAGATTAACGGGAGACAACCCTCTCGTTGATCCTAATATCATTGATCTCGCTGTGTCGGAATTTTTACAAACCGGCAAAACAGAATCAATTGATTACCTATCAACCCGAAACTATCCTTACGGTTTGAACGTTGAGGTGTTTTCGTTCACTGCTCTTGAGAAAACTTACAATCATGGTTCTGCGCCACACGAAAGAGAACATGTTACGCCTTATATTTATAATCATCCAGAGATATTTAGCATAAAGAATTATGTTAATAAAACGGATTTATCATTTCACAGGTGGACTGTGGATACCCAGGAAGATTATGATCTGATAAAAGAAATCTATGATGCTTTGTATCATAAAAAAGAAATATTCCTTTTAGAGGATATTCTCAAACTTTTTGATGAAAGACCTGAATTGCTCAATATCAACAAATTCATTGTGCAAAAGCGACTTGGAGATTAGATAACTTCTAGTTTAAACTTAATACGAACTAACCTAAAAAATGGCAGTCGTGATTTTCTTATTCAACCTTTAACATTTCAAATTATTTTCGCAAAACACTTCTAATATTTTTTTTCAAAAACAGAAATCTTCGAACTACTAATTGAGCAACAATTTCAAGCAGAAAACTATTCCTCCCTATCATTGTTTTGTAAATAACTGAGGAAGAAATGAAAGTATTTTATAACCTTGCTCGCAGATATTTTTTTAATCCCTTGAAAAACGGCATCCTTGGTTTTATTGCTTTTTTATTCGTTCTGGTTGCCACAAAGTATTTATCATTTTTGATTGGAAATCAGACTAAGTTCATTATTGACGAAGAAGATCTGATGCTTTCTTTGATTGGATTTGTTCTTTTCTTTTTAATTCGTCTTCTTGAAAATACGAACGAACATCAAAATCAACTTAGGTAGATTGAAGTTTTTCCGTACGGTCAGCCAACTTTAGTTTTTCAATCAGCTCGTTCAATTCGCCTTCAATTATTTCGGAAAGATTATAAAGCGTAAGTCCAATTCGGTGGTCGGTAACCCTGTTTTGCGGGAAATTATATGTTCTGATTTTATCGCTTCTGTCTCCTTTGCGCACCATAGATTTTCTTTGAGCAGCAATCTCGCTGTTTTGTTCACTCAATTTCATATCGTACAAACGCGCTTTTAAAACCTTCATTGCTTTCTGCCGGTTTTTCAATTGCGATCTTTCATCCTGGCATTGAACAACAAGTCCGGATGGAATATGCGTGATTCTAATAGCGGTTTCAACCTTGTTAACATTTTGCCCGCCCGCACCGCCGCTTCTGTAAACATCTATTCTTAAATCGTTCGGGTCGATATTTACTTCAACATCTTCGACTTCCGGCATAACAACAACAGACGCCGCGGATGTATGGACTCTCCCGCTTGCTTCAGTTGCCGGTACGCGTTGAACGCGGTGAACACCACTTTCAAATTTCATATCGCTGAAAACGCTTTCTCCGGTTAATAAGAAAACGGCTTCTTTAATTCCGCCTATGCCTGTATCGCTTAAATCAATCAATTCTTTTTTCCATCCGCGTATTTCGGCGTAACGCGAATACATTCTATATAAATCCGCCGCGAACAATCCTGCTTCTTCGCCGCCGGTACCTGCTCGTATTTCAACTATTACATTTTTATCATCATCCGGGTCTTTGGGGATTAAAAGAATTTTTATTTCCTCTTCCAGACTAATCACCTTTTCTTTCAGTTCTTTCAATTCGGAATCGGCTATTTCAGAAAGTTCTTTATCATCCGACGAATCAATAATTTCCTGGTTACCTTTTATATTATTCAATGTTGTTTGATATTCATAAAACACATTTATGATTGGCGTAAGTTGGGTTCTTTCCTTGCTTAAAGAAATGTATTTGGCTTGGTCCGACATAATATTCGGATTCGAAAGCTGCTCGCTAATCTTTTCGTATTTATCGCTTAATGATTTTAGTTTGTCGTATAAATCCATATTTCCTCATTTGCCACAGAAACAGCCATTAAAAAGCGGGCAAAATATACGAAAGTTCGTCATTAGTTGTTTTATTCAAAACAGTTTTGGGAATTGACTTGATGAGAAATAACTATGCAATGCTTCTTAAAAGATTCAGATATTCAATTTGGGTATCAATCCCCGGGATTGCTTGAGTTCTCTGATTTGCAATTTTGATATTCATCAACTCAAATAACTCATCGAGAGCATCAAACATTTGAATTTGCGGGTAGCCGTTATCTCGAAGATAGTGAATAAGCTTCATAGTCTTGAAACCGTCAAACCACATCATTTTTTGCTTGTTTATTTGTTCTTTCGTCTTCGAGTTCCCAAGTATTCGGTTCCAATTATTTTCAAAAGAATTATCTTTTAAATAGGTGAATAATCCTGGATCAATTTCTTCGGCTTTAGCAAACAATTCCTTTTCATCATGATTGTTATCGGAGTTAAATACTTCCAGCCATTTTTGAAGAACTATAAATGATTGTGGATTATATAAAAGATATTCATCACGTGAGTTTTCAATAAATCTATTTATGCGTTGACCCGTACCAAACGGTACACGCCATGAAGGACGGCTCGCAGGATATACTTTTGTTGAAGCAATTTTTTTAATTGAAGTTACTTTTGCTAATTTTTCTAAAAAGTAAAAATCCTCAGCCGCTTTTCTTTTATTCATTCCGCCAATCTTGCAATAACTTTCTACATCGCATAGCATTGTTGAACCGATAAACGTAAACGCAAATGGTGATTGAGCATATTTTAAACCGAGTGTGTAATAACGCAAAAATATTTCATAGCATATTATAGCTTTTTTTTCTATTTCATCTTCGGGAAGAATATGTTCGTATTGAACATGCCCGGCTGATATTTTCTTATTATTGAATTCTTCAACTATTGCGGACAAATAATTTCTTTCAACGATACAATCGGAATCAAGACAAATAATTATTTTTTTTGAATTGATCTGATAATTGAACAATGTCAATGCAATATCCATCCCAATTTTTCTCGCTAAGCCAACGCCCGCATCTTTCGCCGGCAATTCATTGCCCGATGAAGATGCATCAATAAATCCAATATTAATGCCGCCGTCAATTAATTCATGTGAAATACTGTTTTGTGAATAGTCTTTCCGAAGGATGCTTTGAAATAATTTTAGTGTTAGTTGATTGTCTTTTTTTACATCTTCATTTGCATCTGCCGAATTATTAATTACAAACAGAAATAAAGTTTCGTTCAAATACTTGTTATCAATTTGAATAAGTGAATAAAGTAAGCGTAAAATGTTTTCATATTCCTGGATTGCCGGAATTACAACAATATTGTTGTACTTTTTATCTTTTGCTGTTTCAACACCCCATCCTGAAAGACCATACTTTTCCAAATATGCTTTTACAAAAGCAGGTAATGATATTTGAAGTGCTTGATTCTCATTCATGAAAATAATTCTTTAAAATAATTTTTTCGGCAGCTTCATATTCCGCATTTTCTATCCAATGAATTTTCAATCCTTCTCTTTCCATTTTTCTAAACCAAGTCATCTGCCGTTTAGCAAATTGATGTATCGCTGTGTTCAGCTTTTCAAACATCTCTTCATATGTTAATTCTTGCTTTAGATATTTTGCAATAAACTTGTATTCAAGCCCGAAGAATTCCAGTTTTTCAAATGTAATTCCGCTATCAATCAGGTTTTCCACTTCTTTAATCATTCCGCTATCGAGACGTTGTTTCAGCCTTTTCGTAATTCTATCTTTCACAATACTTCTTTCAACATTAACACCTATTACGAGAGAATTGACTGTTGTTTTGCCTTCTATGTTTCTAAAATATTTTTTTTCGGCAATCATTATAGCTTTTATAATTCTGTCCTTAATTAACAAATCGGTTGTGTTATGAAGATTCGGATTTAACTCAAATAATTTTTTACGAAGCAAGTCGATATCCTCTTCGTTCAGTCTATCATAAGAATGCGAATCATATTCAACTTTGTTTAATTCATATGATTTTAAAATGGAATGCAGATACAAGCCGGTACCGCCGACAAGAAAGGGTATTTTGTTCCGCGAAGAAATATCATTAAAGGATTTATAAAATAATTCGTTGAATGAAAAGAGATTGAATTCTCCACCCGGCTGCAAGACATTAATTAAATGATACGGAATAACTTTGCCGTTAACGCTGTAATCATCCAAGTCTTTTCCGGTTCCTAAATCCATCCCGATATAAACCTGGCGTGAATCGGCAGAAATAATTTCTCCGTTGAAACGATTTGCAAGCAAAGCGCCGAGGCGGGTTTTACCGACTGCAGTAGGTCCAAGAATTGTAATAAGATTATAATTCATATTGACAAATTCTCATTCCGACATTCAAATTACAAGCATTTTTTATAAAGACATAGCGAGCCGTACGCAACTTCATCGACTGATTTAATAAATATTCGCAAAAAATTAAAATGAAGCAGCTATCGGAATTGAGATCACAAATGTAGCGCCCTGACCAAGCGAACTTTGAACATCTACCGTCCCATTGTGAGCTTCAACCACTTTTCTTGTAATAGACAATCCGAGTCCGGTGCCTTCCTTTTTACCATAGCTCATAAACGGTTCGAAGATTTTATCCTTAAAACCATCAGGGATGCCGAGCCCGCTATCCTGGAAAAATATTTTTACTCGTTTATCATCACGTTTTGTGTAAACATTTATTGTACCGCCTTCGGGCATTGCGTCACATGCATTCTTTACTATATGGACAAAGCACTGGTAAAACTCTTTAACATCAAGTTTAACAGTTACATCTTTATCGTACTCCGTTGCAATCCGGCAATTACGTGATTCAACTAATGATGTGATTCGCGAAGCATAATCTGCAAGAGTATTATTTAAACTGACATTCAGGGTTCTAAGCACAGGCTTGCCTTCAGAGTAACTTGAAGTTGTTTGAACTATATCAACAACCTGGCTTAATTGTTCAAGAAGCATATCAATAACTTGCGCAACATCCTGCGACAAAGTTTTGGTTTTAAGATGTTCAGCATATCGTTTGCTAACAAGAACAGGTTTTTTAATATCCTGAATTAAAAAGTTAGCCATCTTGCCAAGCGATTGAACACGTTCGGCTTGAAGAAGTTTATCAACCATTGCAGCGTTCTGCAGTGCGATTGCGGAATGAATTGAAATTGCGTTAAGAAAATTTTCATCAAGTTTGGAAAACTCGCCGTTGTTACTGTTAAGTAGTTGCAACACACCGATAATTTCATATTTATTATTTCTTATCGGGTAGCAAAGCATATTTTTAGTTTTATAACCGCTTGCTTTGTCAAAATCGGAACGGAAGCGCGGGTCGGTTTGTACATCTTTAATATTAATTACATCGCCGCTTAGCGCAACATATCCGGCAAGACCCTCGCCAATTTTTAAACGAATTTCCCTCGACTCACTGCCCATAGCCACCAGGGACCATAATTCGTTTTTTTCACGGTCGATTATAAAAAGAGTTCCTCGGTCAGCATTTGTTAAACTTGTTGCAACCTTAACAACATTCGCAAGCACCTCATCGATTTTAACTGTAGAATTAACAAACTCTGCGGCTTTAATTATCATTTGTAATTGATCTGATGTCATTTCACCTCCAGCATCGCTAATGGTTCGCCAATTATCGGATTTTGAAACGGGCTCGCCTCTTTCAACTTTACGAAGTTTTTCATCTGCTTCTGCAAGTATGTCTTCGTTGTCAAAATGTTTTTTATACGGCTGGGCATCTGATTTTTCTTCTTCGGGATTTGGTTGAGTTTTATATCGACCTTGCGATGAATCAATTGGTATCTCTTCCTCAGGCTTAAGCTCGTTATTATCATGTGATTCAAATTTACTTCCGAAATCGTCCTTCTTATCCTCAAGGTCTTCGGGTTTAACCCGTCCGTTCACATCATAAATTTCGTGTTTGTCGTCTGCAAATGCTGCAAAAAAGCTTGAATCAACATTGTTATCTTTTTCCATTAATACTTCTTTCAGTTCAAAATCAGAAATCGAATTTTCTTCACTATTAAACAAACTTTTTTCTTCCTGTTCAATTTTAGGAATTTCAAATTGCTCACTTCCACCGCTTAAAATATTGAACAGTGCATCGTCAAGTTCACTTGTCTTGCCGGCAGGTTGATGCAACTCTTCGGCAGTATCGGGGATTTCAAATTCTGCTTTTGGGATTCCGTCTTCATTCAGAAATGCCGACTCATCAAAAGCGGTTAGTTTGGTTTCTTGTTTTTCACCAGGCTCGTTTTGTATTTCACTTAAATCAAATTCGGACTTAGGAATACCGTCTTCGTTAAATAAATTATTTTTGTTGTCAATGAAATCTTCGGCGCCGGATTCTTCTTCGTCAAAAGCAATCATTTCAAAATTTTCGTTTTCATTTTTCTGATCATCAATCGGTTGTATAATATTTGCGTCTTCTGCTCGTGATACGCTTGCAATCGATTTAAAAAATTCATCATCCGACTCTGTTTTCTCAATTTCATCTGCTGCTACAGAAGAACTTTGAAAAGGATTTTGAATTTCGTCTGAACCAAAATTTCCGTGGATGTCGGAGTTTATTCCCAAAGTAGAAGTTTTTGTCTCAACACGTGAAAAGTTATTCTCAACCTCTTCTGCCGGTTCTCGAAGATTCAAATAAATTTGATGTTCACGGCTTGTAAGTAATTCTATTTCGTCTTTAGACAATGAAATCAAGTAGGAATCGCGCAAGGCAACGGCTGTAGAAGTGCGCGAAGTTTCCTCATAATATTCTTCGTTGCCGAAAAAATCGTCTTCAACAAAAACATAGGATTTGGTTTTGCCCAAAAGACGTTTTTTAACAACATTAACTTCGCCGCTAACCACCAAGAAAATCGAATCCGAATTATCGCCTTCGCGATACAGGATTTCTCCCTCACCGGCGGTTATCAGTTTTCCCTTTATGCTCGAAAGATCGATTTTCGAAATGTCGGCATTTTTGAGTAATTTGTTCTTACTTAATGCTATAGATAATTGATTTTCCATTATGGGTATTTTAGATGAAACTCGAAATATTAAAAGGTATTAAACACTTATCTAAACACGATAAAGTGCTGTCAACATTAATAAAAAACTACGGCATATGCAATCTACGCCCTCACAAGAAATACTTCAACTTATTGTTGAGATCAATAATCGGTCAGCAACTTTCGGTTACGGCTGCCGATTCAATCAGTAAAAAGTTTTTCTCGTTTTTTAATAACAATCCTAAACCGGAAGACATCCTCCGCGCGCCTCATGAAGAATTGAGAGCACTCGGTCTTTCAAATGCCAAGGCAAAATATGTAAAAGATCTTTCACAAAAAATTATGGATAAAGAAATTAATCTCAAAAGGATCGGCTCTAAATCAAACGATGAGATAATTCTTGAACTTACCAAAGTAAAAGGCATTGGTATTTGGACTGTTCACATGTTTTTGATTTTTACGCTTGGCAGGCTGGATATACTTCCGTATTCCGATCTTGGCATACGGAAAGGTATTATGTTAAATTACGGTCTTAAAAAAATACCTGATGAGAAAAGAGTATTTAAAATCGCAAAAGAGAATAATTGGAATCCTTATTGTTCAATTGTGAGCCTTTATCTTTGGCAAAGCTTAGACAATAAACCGTTTTAGTTATTTTTACGGAATCTTATAACAACTATCGGCATCATACCGGATGGAAGAACAAAAAATTATTGAGTTGGCACAAAAAGGCGACCGCAAAGCGCTTTCGGAAATTGTAAAGCAATATGAACAGACGGTTTATAATTTTTCATTTAAAATTTGCAGGCACAGAGACCGCGCCGAACATACTATGCAGGAAACATTTTTAAGCATGGTCAAAAATCTTCATCAATTCAGCGGAGAATCAAAACTATCAACTTGGCTCTATAGGGTTGTTGCAAATCATTGTTTGATGCTGGCCCGTTCCGAAAATAAATATAGTTTTACTTCTCTTGATGATGAAGATTCTTTGATTGACGAATCGAATATTGCAGATTGGAAAGTTACGCCGGAAAAAGTAACTGAGAACAAAGAATTAAAGAATATGCTTGATGAAGCGATTCAAAAACTTGCACCCGAGTATAGAATAGTTTTTATGCTTCGCGATGTTGAAGGTTTATCAACCGAAGAAACGGCGAAAATAGTAGAATTGTCCGTACCCGCAGTAAAATCGAGACTTCACCGTGCGCGGGCATTTTTAAGAAACGAATTAAACGAGAGATTAAAATGACGGAATTAAAATCAACAATAAATAATACAATTCCTTCGTGCAAGGAAGTAATGTCGCATATATGCGATAATCTCGGTGAAGAATTAAACTCGCCCAAGTGTATCGAAATTAAAGCCCATCTCGAAAACTGCCCAAACTGCCAGCACTACTTTCACTCGGTTGAAACTACAATACAATTTTATAAAAAGTACAACGTAAAAATTACTGAAGACGCTCACAACAGATTGATAGAGTTTTTAGGCTTAAAATGAAAGAACCCGGCGGCAGACCAGATTCTTTTATACATAATCATCATTTAAATACTTGTTTCTCATACAAACGTAATAAGCCTGCAAGAAAGCGGCTTAAAAAATTTTTTACACTTTGTCTTGAATTTTCAATCAACTTAATATCAGCTTCAATAAAGAGTTTTTTTGCATCTTCCTCAAAATCAGAACAGACAACAACATTAGCTCCTTTACTTATTAGCAATTGAGCACAAAATATTTCAGGATTAGCTGAATTTTTATGTTTATTTGTTAAAATCTCTTCAACTATTTTTTTTGTGTTAATATCAAAAAATAAAAAAACATCAGCGCAACCCATTGATTCAGCTATAACGTAAATTCCTTTATTGTTTATTGCGCAAACAGCAATCTTCATTAGTGCCCCTTCTTTTTTAATGAAGGGCTCAATAATCAAGCCAGAGTTGATTGTTCCGCCGAATACTTTTTTTAACAAGATAAGATCATAGAAGCCCGTGTTTTTTCATTTTGCGCCAAAGGGTAGTTTTATTAATGCCAAGAATTGAAGCTGCCTTTAACCTATTGCCGTTGCATTTCTGCAACGTGGATTCAATAAGTTTCTTTTCTGCATTATCAAAAGGTTTTTCGCTAATTGTTTTATCAACATCGTTTCTTAATTTCTCTTTTAATGCATGAAATCTTTCCGGTAGATGCTCAGTTCTAATTGCATCGGAATTGCCAACAACAAATGCATGTTCAATAACATTTTCAAGTTCCCTGATATTGCCCGGCCAACGATAATTTATAAGAATTTTAAGTGCGTTTGGCGAGATGTAATGAATATCCTTTTTAAACCTCGAATTAAAATTATTCATAAAATGTGTTACAAGACTTGGTATATCTTCCGCACGCTCCATAAGAGAGGGTAGATGAATATTTATAACATTAATCCTGTAAAACAAATCGTCTCTAAATCTTCCTTCTTTAATTTCATTTATTAAATCTCTATGCGTAGCAGAGATAATTCTAGCTTTTAATGTAATTGGCTCGGTGCCGCCAACCCTTTCGAACTGTCTATTCTCCAAAACTCTTAACAACTTAACTTGCACAGAAAGAGGAATATCACCTATTTCATCTAAGAATAAGGTACCTTCGCCTGCTAGCTCAAATCTTCCGGGTTTGGTTCGAATAGCCCCAGTAAAAGCACCTTTCTCATGGCCGAATAATTCACTTTCCAAAAGGGTTTCGGCAAAGGCAGTGCAATTAACTGCAATAAAAGGCTGAGATTTTCTTTCACTATTTAGATGAATGGATCGGGCGATAACTTCCTTGCCCGTTCCACTTTCACCGGTTATTAAAACTGTGCTGTCAGTATTAATTACATTCTGCATCAAATTGAATACTTTAAGCATCGGCTTGCTTCTGCCGATTATATTTTTGAAATGAAAACGTTCATCAATGTGATCGGATAAATTCTTGATAACGCTGATATCCTCGAATGTTACAACTCTGCCAATCTTTTCCCCAGATGTATCCAAAAGCGGCGCTGAATTTATTCTAACAGGCACTCTGCCGTTATCTTTTCTTTTAATTATTGTTTCTCGAAGTAATGTTGGATGGTGATCGGCAATAAATTCTTTTAATTGCGAATCTTCCTTGCCGTTTTCCGAAGGAATAATTTGCCAATATTTTTTACCGAGCGCTTCATTAGCGCCATATCCCGTAATTTCTTCGGCAGCGCGGTTAAACGAAGTGATTTCCCAATTAGTATTAACAGTGAATGTACCTTCGAGAAGACTGTTAAAGATTGTTTCTAGCTTGTTTTTTTCTTCTATAATTTCCTTGTTTTTTTCATCAAGCGCGTTGTAAAGAGACAACGTTTCCATTGTATTTCGAAAAGCAATTAGGATTCCAATAACTCCGTGCGAGGGCTGAGTTAATGGCGTAACAGTAGCGGTAACCTTTAAATCACTATTATCAGCACAACGTATTGTTAAACTAACATTTGTGAATATTTCTCCCGTTGATAAACTTTGAAGAATGTAGTTGTCAACCTCGGAACAATCCGGGAATAAAAATTCAATCTTTTTTGATAAAATACTTTTTGCATCAAATCCTGTTATTCTGCTTGCAGCATCATTAAAGACAATCATTTTATTTTCCCTGTTGACGGCGATAATTCCGTCGGGAGCAAAGTATCTTGAATTATCTCTCTCTTCCATATAATTTCTTAATGTTGGTATTATAAAACGAATATAAGCAATTTTAGCAATGCTTATAAATCTAACCGAATAACATAAACTCAGATAGAATAAGTTGCACAATTGAAACCAATTTAATTTTGCGGCTGCAATCATGCAACCATTTTCAATAAACAACATAACAATCATGTAACAAATCAGCAAATTCAATCAATTCTTTTGGCCTCCTTTTTGCTTTATTGTATAAACTTATTTACTTGATGAAAAACGAATAACTTAAAAATTTTTCTGCATTATAAAAGTATTAGGCATTTATTAACAAACGGGAGAGTTAAAATGAATAAGAACAAAAATGTTAAAAAGCTTCAAGCAAAAAAGAAACCAGAAAAAACAATGAAAGAGCGTAAAGAAGAAAAGAGGTTAAAACGAGAAAAAAGAAAACTTGAGGAATTACTTTTAAGATAAAATTGAGAATGATATGGAAATATTAATAAGTGCATTCATAATAATGTTATTACGTGTATGCGATGTTACTTTGGGGACATTAAGAACCATTTTAGTGATACAGTCCAAAAGGTACCATGCGGGACTTGTAGGTTTTGTAGAAGTATTAATATGGATATTCGCCATGAAATACATTGTGGAACATATGGATAATATATTTAATCTTTTTGGATATGCTGCCGGTTTTGGTTTAGGTACAATATTGGGAGTTACAGTTGAGCATAAATTTGGCATAGGATACATTCAGGTGAATATAATCTCGAAAAATAAAACGGCATCACTGATCGAAACGCTAAAAAGCAACAATTATGGTTTAACGGTATTGCCTGGTAATGGAATCGAAGGTGAAGTGTCGATCATATATTCAATAATCAACAAAAGACGATTAAAAAGCATAAAAGAATTGGTTGCCAAAATTGATCCGGACGGATTTGTGAATATTCAACCGGCATCACCAGCTAAAGGATTTATGCATGGGGCACGAAAATAGGAATTTGTTTATCCGAGCATTACAATTATTTAACTACCAAATGAGGAAGAAATGGAAAAACGGAAAATATTTATAACAGAAACCGATAAAGCCAGACTGAAAGGATTATTCAATACTACTATCGGATTCAGAAATAGAGATTTAAAAACCCTTAGGGATCTATTGGAAGAATTAGAAAGAGCTGAAATAATTCAAGATGAGAAAAGCTCCAAAGATGTTATAATGATGAATTCAACAGTTAAGGTAAAAGATATGGATACCGGTGTGGAATTCACATATACTTTAGTCTATCCGGAACACGCTAATAGTAATGAAAATAAGATTTCAATACTTGCCCCTATTGGTACTGCTTTACTCGGTTACAAGGTTGGGGACATAATAGAGTGGGAAGTTCCGGCGGGCATCAGAAAACTGAAGGTTATGAAAATTCTAAATCAGCCTGAACCTGTAAATGCTATTGCATAGTACCGATAAATAACGAAATGACTTTTGATAAATCTGAAATGAAACGGAGTGTAACATGGAAACAATTTACGAACACAATATGTCGCAAGACGAGTTAAATGCTTTAAGTAAAATGATACCCGGGCGCATTATTGATAAAAAGAAATATTACCAATTTGAACTAGATAATGATTTACGCAATGCCGATTTGTATAGATTATATAAAATTCGTGGGGAGGAAGAAAAAGCAAGTAGGTATTATGATAAGATAGAGGATGAAATCTTGAAATATTTCTTGCACATCTAAAAAGAGAAATTAATGTGTTTGATAATAAACTACCGACAATATATTTGTTACTTGTAATAGTTCTATTTGGTTTTGTAATTCAAAAATACTTTTATAAACATTACTACTTTATTAACTTTCTAAAAGGAACAAGATATGAGCGCCGGAGAAACATTTTTCGTTGACGTATGTATAGACAACTATTTTTTCCCTATTCGGGTCGCTTCAAAACCAAATTATGAGGGTGAAGTAACAATCATAAAGGTTTGTGTTAAAGCAAAAATTGACGACAAGTATGAAAAGGATTTCTCCGATAATATTCTTGGAATCGTAAACGATACAGAAAATTATATCGGATTAGATCAATTAAGCACTAAAATTATAGCGTATCTTAACTCGATAGATGCGCTGACAGCAAAAATAGATTATCACTATCCGTATTTCGTTAAACGAAACTTTTCATCATCTGGCAATAGCTTTGTTGAAAAATTAATATGCACTTACTCTTTCGAAATAACTACGCTTTTTAAATGCAAAAAAAGATATCGAGTGGAAATCCCGGTTAATTATTCATTGGTTATAAACAAGTATTTTAAAACTGATATTGATGTGCCGATAAAGATTGTTGTAGAAATTGATGGATTGGATACAATATTTGTAGAAGATATTATTGACGTTGTTGACAATATTTTATTTACAGAACAAGATGAGTTCCGTAGTAAAAACATAAACGAACGATTTGATAATTCATATGATTATAGAATTAATCTAATGGAAATGATAAAAAACGATTTGTTTAAAAAATATAACTTCTACAGCTCCTCAGTAAAAATAATTGAACAAAGAAATCAATACCTAAGGCATTCTAAGATAAGTAGAAAAGAAAACGAACCATTTGATGAAACAGTTTATGAAGGAGAACATATTTTTATTTGAGAGAGTCACATCAAATGTACTAGTCATTATTTAACAGGCTCGGGTTGTTTGATAAAATAATGACTAGTACAACCTATACAAATCAACTTTTCTTTAAAGTGACTGTCCCGTTAATGGTTTTTATTATCACTTTATTCTTGCCGCCGTTAAAAGATCCTTTTGCGTGATAATATTTGCGCGGCGATCCGTTTGAATAATCCCACTTGTCGCTTCGTTTTTCATTCAGCTTAAAATCACTATCGACCTTTACATCTTCAAAATTCTTGAAACTCCAACTGCTTTCTTTTGTAAAGGCGATTTCGACAAAAACATCCATAGAAAAGCCGGATGGAACTGATAAATTCATATCCCCGCCGAGGGATGTAATTTCAATATCTTTATCATCGCCGGAACCAATAAATTTTACATCAACATCGCCGCCTAAGGTTTTAGCTTTTACTTTTCCGTCAACTTGCTTTATTTCGATATCGCCGCCGTAAGTAATAGCATCAACAAATTTTGAAGCCGAGTTAATCGTGATATCTCCGCCCATTGTTTTTACTTTAGCGCCGTTTGGTGCGCTGTCAACTTTAATTTCCCCGCCCATTGTGGAAATATTAACTTCTTTACCAACCGAGTTTTTACCTCCTTTAACATTTCTTTGAATTACATTTCCGCCCATAGAACTTGCATCAAGGTCGCCGGTAACATTTTCAACTAAAACTTCGCCGCCCATTGTTTTTACTTTGCCGTCAACTTCAGAATCGGTAATAGAAATATTTCCACCCATTGTAGTCATTTCAACTTTACCTTTCAAGCTGGAAAGATCTAATTCCCCGCCCATTGTTTTACCTTCCATCTCACCGTTAACTTTTTTAATCTTTACGTCACCGCCCATCGTTTCAAATTCAACATCGAATTGTTCGGGTACATTTACATAAACTTTTTCGTGCGACTTGCTGTTGTTTCTATCGCCGTCATAATAAGATGATATGCTAATTTCATTTCCGTCTTGGTTTATTTCAAAGTTAATGTCCTCGGCATCACGCCCGCGGATTTCTGCATCAACAGAAACAATATTTTTATTCCATCCAATAACTTCTATCTCGCCGCCGTTTTGCAAGTCGAATATTACTTTTCCGCCCGGCTTCACATTAAATTCTTTTTTTATATTCCTATCACTTTTAATGATGTTGTTGTTTTCGAATTCAGAACAATCTGCATTGTAAGATGCACCTAAAAATCCTAAACTTAACATTGCAGCAACTGTAAACATTTTTATCTTTTTCATTTTTCCCCCGTTGAGTAATAACCTTTGTTAATATTTATATTTCCGTTTGTAGTTGTAATTTTAATTTTTGCGCCGCCGCCGTTCACTGAATAAAATTTTTCTATTCCCTTTTCTCTTTTTGAAGAAGACTCCTTTGCCGGGAAATCCGATTCAATACTGTAAGTATCTTTCATGTATTTCCAGTTTCCCCAAGTTTTGATCTCGGCTTCAATGTCAGCTTTGGCGCCGGATGGAAGATACAAATCAACTTCCCCGTTTTGCGAGAACAATTTACTTGATGAACCGCTTGACGGATTAACCTCGGCGGTAATATTTCCGCTCATAGTTCTCGCATCTATACTCCCGGTAATTCCGAACAACTCAATTTCGCCTGCGTATGTTGTTGCTTTAATAGAACCGGAAGCATTTTTAACGCTAAGGTTGCCGCCCTTTGTCTCTAATTTAACGTTACCTTTAATATCTTTTAAATCTATGTTGCCGCCCATGGTTTCGATATCGGCATTCCCCCCAATGCCGATAATTGTAATATCGCCGCCGTAAGTTGTGGCCCCTATGCCTGAAGACACCTTTCCAATATTAATATCGCCGCCCATCGTACTAACTTTTGCATAATCACCTTTAATATCGCCAACGCGAATATCACCGCCCATTGTATTCAAGTTTAAGCTGCCGAAAATATTACCGACTTTAACATCGCCGCCTTGCGTTGATAAACGCGCCTGACCCTTAATATCACTAGCCGAAACATCGCCGCCCATCGAACTGATTTCCACATCGCCAGTAATGTTTGAATTTAATTTTACATCGCCGCCGGATGTTTTTGCCTCAACATTAAATTGCAATGGAACTGTGATCATAAATTCGGCATCGTCGCCCCATCCCCATTCGGGACTGTATTTTACATAAACAGTATTTCCTTTTAATTCCATTTCCACATTATCAATTTCGTCATCTTCCAATCCGCGTACTTTAACAACAACCTCATTTTTTTCCCAGGTTGTTATTTTAATTTCACCCGGATTAACATTTATATAAAGTTTTCCGCCTTTATTAACATTGAAGGATTTTGTTCTTTCTTGTTGGTAATCATTTATTTTTTCGGCTGCATTTGTGAATGTAAACAATGCGCATGCTGCCAGTAAAATTCCAACTGATTTTATTTTTGATGTTCTCATATTATTTAACCTCCTGAACTAAAGATGCGGCTCTTAACCTGATAAAATCGCTTTCATCGTTCTCCGCTTTTCTATTAAGTACATTTATAATTTTTTCGTCCAAAGAATTTCCGTCGACCTTTAATTGTGCAAGCGCGTTTATCGCCGACACACGCATTCCCGAATTACGGTCGTTTGAAAGAACAAATAAGTATGCATCGCGTATTTCGCCGTCGAATGGAAATTTCACTAGCGCATTTAACGCTTCCTTTCTAACAGCAGGATTGCTGTCAACTTTTAGAGCTGTTATCAGCGCACTTTTAACTTTCGGATCAATATTTGTTTTTTCATTTTCCAATTGCAAAGCGATTGTGTTAACCGTGCGCAATCTTAAACCCGGATTTTTTTCCGTCATCAAAGCGGAAGCGAGCAATCTTTGAATAAAAGGATCGTCCGCATTTCCTTTATAACTTATCGGTTTAACCGCATCAAAAGAAACTTCAATTTCAGCGCCGCCGGTAATGTTTGTGGGAATGCGGATGTTTGAAATCTTTACATCGCCGGATTCAACTCCGCTTTGCATTTTATCAATATCAACGGGTTGAGATGTTGTTATCATAGGTCTCTCAACCGAGCTTGATACAAAAAATATATATCCAACAAATAAACCGATTAAGAATATTCCCGCACCGCCAAATGTTAATTTGTAATTACCAATGAAAATATTTTTTAACAATTGAATAACTTTATATTTAAAAATAGGTTCGACCGATTCGCTGCGGACCGCTCGCATCAATGAATAACGCGCTGAAGTTAGAAGTTTTTCATCAACTTCTCCGGGACGATTTTCTTCAATCATTTCGTAAAGAGTTTTTATTGAATCATACTCTGCGCGGAGTTCATCGTTTTCAAGCATTAAATTTTCGAGTACCGTCTTTTCATTCGCATCGAGTTCGTTCAGCAAATATAAATGTGCTTGTTCTATAAATTTTTCTTTATTCATTTTATATCTCCTTAAATACTGAGCGTAATGTTTCATTCAGCATTTAATACAATCCTTTCAATTGCAATCTCATTTTATTTGTCGCTGTGAAAAGGTAACGTTTAACCGTTCCTTCAGTGCACTGCATTATTTCCGCTATTTCTTTGATTTTATATTCCTGGTAAAATTTCAATGTGAATGCCATTTTCTGCTGAGGCGGCAAAGTATCGAGCGCTTTATTAATATAATTCGATAAATTTGAACCGACCACGCGGTTATCTGTTTTATCACCTGATGGAATTAGATCAGCGATTGTAGTTGTATCGTCCTCGCTGTGCCCGATTTCCCGGTCGATCGATTCATGTGTTTTCTTTCTCGATTGCATTGTAATACACACGTTTGTTGTAATTCTATAAAGCCATGTTGAAAATTCGCTTTTGAATTGAAAATTTTTCAATCCTCGAAACACTCTCAAAAAAACTTCCTGGTAAATATCCTTGGCATCGTCATCGTTGTTTCTGAACGATTTAGCGATGTTCAGCACATGCCTATCATAGCGGTAAACAAGCTCTTCAAAAGCAGCCATATCCCCCTTCTGTGCGTTTATGATTAATTGATTGTCGCTCAATGCCATTTTTTATCTGTTCTGTTTGTTTAGACTTTGTGCCCGGTAAAAAGGTTGTGGTTAATTTGCGGAAAAAAGTGATAATAGTGAAGAGTCATGAGTTGAGAATGAAGAGTTTAGAGTGCAGAATTTGACTCGCAAACCTGCACTCTGCATTCTGCCATCTTAGTTCAATGATCTTTCAAGGTCTTCTTTTAAATCATTAATATCTTCAATGCCTACGGAAATACGAATAACGCGTTCGTTAATCCCTACTTTTTCACGGTGGACGGGGTCCATAGATGCATGCGTCATTGTGGCGGGATGACAAATTAAAGATTCAATTCCGCCGAGAGATTCTGCCACGGAAAATATTTTTACGGAACGTAGTATTTTATTTACTTCATTAATACCGCCTTTAACTTCAAATGAAAGCATTCCGCCGAAACCGTATTGCTGTTTTTTAGCAAGCTCATGCTGCGGATGACTTTCGAGTCCGGGGTAATTTACTTTCAAAACATTTTTGTTTGATTCCAAAAAATTCGCGACGGCAATTGTATTTTCTTCGTGAGCTTTCATCCTCGGTACAAGAGTTTTTATTCCGCGCAAAACAAGCCACGAATCAAACGGCGCTTCACCTTGTCCTAAAGCGTTTACAAGCATGTGAAGTTTTTCCGCTAATGATTTTTCATTAACCACAATAGCTCCGCCTACAACATCGCTGTGGCCGTTTAAATACTTTGTGGTCGAGTGAACAATAATATCCGCACCTAGTTCGAATGGTCTTTGATTAACCGGTGAAAGAAAAGTATTGTCAACAATTGCGAGCGCATTATTATCGTGTGCAATTTCGCTGATTGATTTTATATCATAAATATTCAGCAACGGGTTGCTCGGCGTTTCAATCCAAATAGCTTTTGTGTTTGGTTTGATTGCGTTCTTTACTTCTTCGATATTATTCATTTTAACGTATGTAATTTGCAGTCCAAACGTTTCCGAGTAAATTCTGAACAACCTTTCTGTTCCGCCGTAGCAATCGCCTGTACTTATAATATGATCGCCCGATTTGAAAAAATGCATAATTACGGAAATTGCAGCCATGCCGGATGCAATAGCGCGCGCGCAAATTCCGCCTTCTAGGGCCGCAATATTTTCTTCAAGAGCCGTGCGAGTTGGATTTGCAGTTCTTGTATAATCATATCCTTTTGTAATTCCTATATTCTCGAAGCGGAAAGTTGATGTTTGATAGATAGGTGTGATAACACTGTTGTAGGCGGAGTCTTTATCAACTCCAATGTGAATTGCTTTTGTTTGAAGACGCATAAACATTTCCTTTAATAATTTTTAAAATGAAAAAACCTCTTTGTTATGAGCAGAAGAGGTTTCGTGTTTATACGTTTTCTTCTCCTCATCTTTCCCGACATAATCTCGCCGGGCAGGAATTAGCACCTGCCGTTCCGCCTAAACGGAACCGGTTGCTACGGTTTCATCGGGCCTGTTCCCTCAACCGTTCTTGATAAGCTTGATTTATATATCTTTATAAATCTTGTCTCAATAATAAGACATTATAGCCAAGAATCAAAAGCCTTTCAGATAATGGGCAATATTTTTTACACAGATAAAATTTGTTTCTACGAAGACTTTCGTATAGTTTTGTTACGAAACTTTTCGTAAATGATTACGTCTCAACACTCAAAGATAGCGGAGAAATAAATGGCAAAGAAACTAATACCAAAACCAACTGATTCCGAACTTGAGATTTTACAAGTGCTTTGGCAAAACGGCGCATCGACAGTTAAAGCCGTTAACGACAAGATGAATGAAAAAAGAGAAATCGGTTATACAACAACATTAAAACTGCTTCAAATTATGTATGAGAAAGGATTGGTTGTGCGCAACGAAACAGAGCGAAGCCATATTTATTCTTCGGCAATAGAACAAAATGATATTCAAAAAGTGCTGCTTGATAAACTTTTGGAAACTGCATTCAGCGGCTCGGCGGCCAATCTTGTTATGCAGGCTTTGGGAAATTCAAAGACATCGAAAGAAGAATTGCTGAAAATACGGGAGTATTTAAATCAAATTGAAAGAGGTGAATAATGGATTTCATCCTAAAAATAATTCCGGAAAATATTATAGATGCAATCGGGTGGACAATCTTTCATTCTGTTTGGCAAGGAATTTTCATCTCCATAATTCTAGGTATTTCAATACTTCTTGTTAATAATAGGAATTCAAGATTCCGGTACGCGATTGGCGTTACTTCTTTATTTCTGATGCTCGTATCATCGGCGGTTACTTTTTCAAATGTTTACAAGCCGCCCGTTGAACCCGCGCAAGCAGAAGCAAATAATCTCTTGTTTAATGAACAAACGATGACATTATTTTCAAATCCCATTTCCATCCAATCAACTACGATTTCTCTTAATTCTGTGTTAAGTGATGTACAAGGATATTTTTCGAATCACATTTCCTTAATCGTGGTTCTCTGGTTTGCCGGCTTGATGATTTTATCATTAAGATTTTTCGGCGGGATAATTTACATTCAACGTTTGAGAAATCGCGGAATCATTTCAGTCAATGAACAATTATTGAACACCGTAAAATTTCTTTCGAATAAAATGAATCTTTCCCGCGGTATTGAAATATTTTATTCTACACTTGTTAAAATACCAACAGCAATTGGTTATTTGAAACCGGTAATTTTATTGCCTTTAAGTTTTGCAAGCGGGTTAACACAAAATCAGATCGAAGCGGTTCTAGCTCATGAAATCGCTCATATTAAAAGAAATGATTTTGTAATTAACATAATTCAAACTGCTGCCGAAATAATATTTTTCTATCATCCCGCTGTGTGGTGGATTTCATCTTTTATAAGAAAGGAAAGGGAAAATTGCTGTGATGATTATGCTGTAGAAATTTGCGGCAATCCCGTTGAATATTCAAAAGCGTTAATAGCAATACAGCAAACTGACGAACATGCAGCTTCATTTGCGCTTGCCGCTGTCGGAAACGAAAACAATTTATTAAGGAGGATAAAAAGAATGAACGAAAAAAGAAAAGAACAAACTGCATATGGAATCAAGTTCGCGGCTTTTGCAATTCTCGCAGTGTTTGTAGGAGTTGTATCGCTATACTCCGAGAATTCAAGCGCTTCCAATTCAGGAAAAGTTTCCGAAGCTTCTTTTGTAAATCCGCTTTCATTAATACAAAACTCGATAAACAATGTTGAAAACGATCGAATTGGTGCGGTTCAAGATTCCATTAAAAATCTCCGTAAAGGGAAACACACTTTTAAATTTTATGATAATGAGAGCGGGGAAAGAAAAAAAGTTAAGGCAAAATTGAATGACGGCAAACTTGAAGATTTATACATCGACGGTGAGCAAATTCCTAAAAACGAACTCGGCGGTTATCAAAACAAGATTGATCAAAAAATAAGTGATTACGAATCTGTTATGGTTGAGTTTAGAAAACACCGTGATGAGTATAAAAAGATGAATAAAGAATATGCACGGAAGCTGAAAGATTATAGAGAGAAACTTAAAGATTACCGAAATCATAATAATGAATGGAAATTAAGAGAAGAATTTTCTTCGCAGGAATTATCTGAATTACAAGAAGCCATGCATGAATTACAGTTTGAGCTGACTGAAAATTTTGTTAACAATTCTTTCGTGATGCCTCCAATTCCGCCCATCCCGCCAATCGATATTCCTGAAATAAGCATTCCGGAGATTGATATTCCCGAGATCAATATACCACCAATTAGCATTCCCCCTATTCACATTGACTCTGATAATTTTAGCAGTTGGGATTCCGAGGAATGGAACAGTGACTTTAAAGAAAAAATGAAAGAATTCCGGGAGCAGATGAAAGCTCACAAATGGGAAATGGATTCGTTTAAGGACAGCATGAAAACATTCAGCGAGAAAATGAAAATATTCGGCGTCGAAATGAAAAAGTTCGGCAAATTTATTAAAGCCGCTAAGAATGAAATGATTGATGACGGGATAATTGAATCCGGCGATGATTTGGATACTTTCTATCTTTCCGAAAACAAAATGAAAGTAAACGAAATTAGTGTTTCACCGGAGTTATTGAAAAAATACCTTGCTTTATATGAAGAATACACGGGTAAAAAAATGGCCGGTGATAATGTAATTAATATTGATAATTGGCATTAAAAAGTAGTTAAGCTGCGGTAATTAATTTTGCCGCAGTTTATTTATTAATAGCAGTAAGCGCTTCTTTAATCAAATCCTCAATCGAAATATTCGGCGTTAAATCAGTAATTGCGCGCACTATTCTATCTGCAACTTTTTGGTTATAACCAAGATTTATAAGCGCAGTAATCGCATCCCCACGTATTGTTTGTGACCCGCCGGAAAATCCTTCGATGTTTTCGCCGAGCGATTCAACTTTATCGCGGAGTTCGATCATCATTCTTTCGGCTGTTTTTCTTCCGATACCCGGTACTGAAATTATACGTGCGATGTTGCCTGTTTTTAGCGCTTCTTTTAAGTCGGTTATTTGAATTCCCGATAAAATACTCTGTGCTGTTTTAAAGCCGATGCCGTTTACGCTTATCAGCATTTCAAACATTTCTTTTTCAGCCATAGTGTAAAATCCGTAAAGATCGAGCGCATCTTCTTTAACAGCCAAATATGTATAAAGAGATACCTCTTCTTTATCCGCAATTTTCTCAAATGTGCTGATTGAAATATTTACAAGATAACCGACACCGTTAACGTCAATTATAACACGCGTCGGTTTCTTTAAAATTATTTTTCCGCTTAAATACCCGATCATTTTAATTCTCTATTTATTACAAGACTATAATTTTTCTTTACATTCATAGAATTATTCTATCCGGATTAGTTTCAATAAATTCTTTCCAGTTCTTACTTTTTTTTGAACTCGAAAATGATGTTATTCTAAACGCATGGCATACCGCAACGGCAAGCGCATCGCTTTCATCGAATTTCATCTTACGTTTTTTAAGCGAGAGCAGTCCGTTAATCATATATTGAACTTGTTCTTTAGAAGAAGAGCCTTTGCCCACAACTGCTTTCTTAATTTCTCTCGGTGAATATTCCTTTATAAATAATTCATGGTGCATTGCCGCAAGCAAAGAAACCCCGCGCGCGTAACCGATCTTTAATGCGCTTTGCACATTCTTTCCGTAAAAAGCCGTTTCGAGTGAAAATTCTTCCGGTTTGTATTTTTTTATAACAACGCAAAGTTCGTCATAAATTTTTTGAAGGCGGGGTCCAAATTCTTTTGTGGCGGGAATGTTTATTGTGCCCGATGCAATATATCTTAATTCGTTATTCTGAAATTCTATTATCCCGTACCCGGTTGTAATTGTACCGGGATCTACACCGAGAATTCTCATTTTATTTCCTACTCAACAAAATCTGCATTTGTAAAAACATTTTGAACGTCGTCACAGTCTTCAATCGTATCAATAAGTTTCATAAGTTTTTCGGAGTCTTCCCCGTTTACAGCGACAAGGTTTTTAGCAATCCATTGAAGCGATGCATTTTCAACATTCAAGTTATTTGCAAGCATTGCTTTCCGAACTTGTTCAAATGTTTCAAGTGTCGTAACAACTTCAAAAAAATCATCTTCCGTGTGAAGGTCATCCGCACCGGCATCGATAATAATTTCCATCATTTCATCTTCGGATTTACCTTCGCGCTTAACGGTAATAATTCCTTTATGCTCGAACATCCAACCGACAGAATTAACTTCGCCGAGGGCACAATTGTTTTTTGTGAACATATGCCGCACTTCGTTGAAAGTTCTGTTTTTATTATCCGTTGCCGCCTCAATCATAATTGCAATTCCGCCCGGCCCGTATCCTTCATACATTACTTCGTGAAAAGTCGAACCTTCAAGCTCGCCGGTAGCTTTTTTAATAGCGCGTTCAATATTATCGGCAGGCATGTTCGCGGCTTTTGCGTTATCTATTGCAAGCCGCAAACGCGGATTACCATCTGGATCGCCGCCGCCATGCCGTGCGGCAATTGTAATTTCTTTTATCAAACGTGTAAATATTTTTCCTCTCTTGGCGTCAATAGCCGCTTTCTTTCTTTTTATTGTAGCCCACTTTGAATGACCCGACATAAAACTACTCCTTTATGTTTTCGGTTTGTGTTGTCATTTGTGTTTGCATGTTTTTAACATGCATATCTTTTATTCGTATTTGCGGAAAAGATTTTCCATCTTTAGTTAATGTTTCTATTGTGTAAACAATATCAACCATATTTTTTCCCCTGTCAAGCGAATCAGCAAGATGACCAAGATTAAATCCGATAGCATCGAATACTTTTTCGTTTCCATTCTGTCTAAAACAAGTAACCAAATGATTTGTGCCGACAATTTTCGGCGGATAAACCAAACTTACATCTTCGCTTAAAAACATCGGGCGCATATTGCCGGGACCGAACGGCGCAAATTGATCAAGTATGCGTAAAAACTTAGGCGATATTTCCGAGAAAGAAATTTTTGCATCGATACTTATTTCCGCGGCAATATCCTCTTCTTTCATACACTCTTTAAGAATTAGATTAAACTTTTTACGGAATTCGTCTAATTTATCTAATTGAACCGCAAGACCTGCAGCCGCTTCGTGGCCGCCGAATTGAACAAGCAAATCTTCACAATTTTGAAGCGCTTCATAGATATTGAACCCGGGAACGCTGCGCGCCGAACCTTTTGCAACGCCGTCTATTGTAGTTAGCATTACAGTTGGTTTGTGAAATTTTTCAACGAGCCGTGATGCGACAATTCCAATAACTCCCGGATGCCAATCGTTATCGTGTAAAACTATTGCGAGGTCATCATCAAAATTTACGGATGTTTCCACGATATCAATAGCGTGAGAAAAAGTGGCTTCGTCAATAGTTCGTCTTTTTGTGTTTTCATCTTCCAAAACCTGGGCAAGCTGCATCGCTCTAACCGGGTCGTCTGTTGTAAAAAGTTCAACCGCACGGTTTGCATCGCCCAATCTTCCAACCGCGTTAACGCGCGGGGCTATTGTGAATACAATTTGTCCGGCAGTTAAATTTCCGATTTCCATTCTTGCGCTTTTAATCAAAGCTGCAACACCCGGACGCGGATTTGAATTTATAAGCGTCAACCCTTCTTTAACGAGTATTCTGTTTTCATCAAGCAGCGGAACAATATCGGCAGCCCCGGCAAGTGCAACTAGATCTAAATATTTTAAAGCCATTTCTTTTTTGCCGATTCTATCGCCGATTGCACTCGCTAATTTGAATGCAACGCCTGCACCCGACAAATGTTTGAACGGGTAATTGCAGCCGGGTTTAATCGGATCAAGAATTGCATACGCTTCCGGCAATTGATCTTTCGCCTGGTGATGATCGCAAACAACAGTATCAATGTTATGTTTGTTTGCGTGATCAATTTCTTCAACCGCGGTTATACCGCAATCGACCGAGATGATTAATTTAACTCCCTGATCTTTAAGATAGTCTATGCTTTGCACAGACATTCCGTAACCTTCTGTAAGACGATTAGGAATGTATGTTTGAACATCCGCGCCGAGTTCTTTTAAAAAAAGATACATAAGCGCTGCAGAGCAAGTGCCGTCAACGTCGTAATCCCCGTAAACACAAATTTTTTCATTACCTGTTATTGCTTCAATAACACGATGCGAAGCGTCCGCCATTCCGTTCATTAAGAAAGGATCGTAGACGGAATCGAGCGATGGTCTAAAAAAAGTTTTCGCTTCAAAAAAATTTGTTATACCTCTTTGAATTAACAGTGCGGCGAGAGCGTGAGAGATGTTCAAGCTATCTGCAAGAGCGAGAACGGATTGTTCATCCGGAATTTCTCTTAACTTCCAGCGTTTTTTTAACATGTGCCCCTTTATCGTAGAAGAGCACAAGACGATTCATTGTCAATAAGCCGAATTCTGTTACCCGGTAAACCGGGCGGCAATTATTTATCTCGTTCCACCATTACTGATGGAATCCAGCGGTCTACCCGAAGGTCATTCTGCAATAAAGCAGAATTCAAAGCGAACAACCTTGTCTTCCGCTAACGGAAGAAACCTTCTGCTCGACCTTGCACCAGGTGGGGTTTACCGTGCCCCGCCTTTCGGCAGGGTCTCTTTCGAGACCTCCAATATTACTATTGAAGCGGTGAGCTCTTACCTCACCTTTTCACCCTTATGGCGCTAAAGCGCCACGGTATCTTTTCTGTGGTACTTTCCGTATCCCGCCGTTAGCGGAACCCCGGGCGTTACCCGGCACCTTGTTCTACGGAGTTCGGACTTTCCTCTATTCACGGAGAAACTCCATAAATAGCAACTGCCTAACAAGAATCATCAACTGTTCTTCTACTTCCTTTTATTATAATATATACTTTTCTAACTGGGCTAAATATAATAAATTTAATCGGCGGGTGCATAACGAAAATTAGACTTAAGGGTTGAATAAGATTTGAAAAGAAATGAATTCTTTAATACGTAAAACTCTTCCTCAGAGTTATTCTAATTACTCATTAGGTGGGAAATAAATCTCATATTCTTTGTATTTGCATTGGAAATAATAATTTTAAGCACGGCTGTCAGCGGAACAGAAAGAAACATTCCCACTATTCCCCAGAGATAACCCCATAGGAGTAATGAAATTAATATCACCAGCGGGTTTAATCCCAGCCGATTTCCAAAAATTTTAGGTTCGAGTATATTGCCGATAATGTTCTGAACAACAATCAACACTGCAGCAATTATTAGAGCATAGCCAAAAGAATCGTGCTGAACCAAAGCCATTAGTACCGGGAAAAATACTGCTATTACCGACCCTATATTGGGAATAAAATTCAACACAACTGCAAGAGCCGACCAAACGATAAAGAACTCTACGTCGAACAACCAAAGAACTAAACCCATAACAACGCCGAGCGAAAGACTAATTAAAAATTTCGTTATAATATACTTTTGAACCTGGTCGGTAATATCCTTGAATGTCCGTTTAAGCTTAATTTCTCTTTGTATTGTAAGTGTTTGTATTTCCTTATTGTCATCAGAAATGTCTTGTTTCTCTTTATCTTTTTTACTGTGCATTTTCTTTAAGGAAGATTTTACTTCTTTTTCTACATAACGCATGCGTATTGCTTCTACAACCTTATTATGACCGCTTGATATAAAAATGAAAAAGAATAAAACCAGGAAGACACTTGTAAATACAGAAAGAGTTGAAGAGAAAACTCCTTCGGCAATTAATGAGTAATCAAAATTTTTCAAAACCCTTGATATGCTGAAATGCGTATAGTAATAATCTTTAATTCCCACCGATCTTGAAACCTCTCTTACTAATTGGTTCAATTTCAATTCAAATTCAGGCAGCCGGGCGGAGAATTGCATTAACGAGTCAATGATTCCTCTTGATATTCCGTAAAGCAGCGCCACAGTTAAAACAATGTTTATAAATACAACTATTCCGTGCGGTATTTTTTTCTTTTCGAGAAAACTATTAAGCGGTTCATAAAAGAAAAACAGAAAGTAGGCAATAACAAATGGAATGAAGATGTGGCGAAGTTCTTTCATTACAAAAAAGATAACAAACAAACCGAGAATTGAAACAAAGAATTTTATTACGGGGTCAGACAAATGTTTTTTCACGACAACTGCCATGATTTTTGATGTGCTAAATTATTAAAAAAAATCCAATATATTCTTTGTGTTAATGAAAACATCTATATATTTTAAATAAAGGATTGGGTGCTGCATGTATTTTAATTGCTTAAAATATGTCAGCCGACTCTGCAACTGCAATCGTTATAGCTTATGATTAAATTAGTCTTATAGCTTATTTTTGTTTACACTAAATTTATTTATTAGTTAAAGAATTATTGCAACATCCTAAAACATGGTTTTCTTGAATATAGATTGACATTAATCATGTTTTATTTTGAAATTATTAATGATGTTTACAAGGAATATGTATAAACAATTAAATAAATAATTCAATTACAATATTTCTTTAAAATGAACCACCGGAAAAAAGTAGAAGGCTCCAGCAAATTACTTTACATTCTGATAATGACAGCCGGTGTCTTTATGGCTGGAACAGTTCTTTTCAGCTTGCTTGCAGGAATAAGAATTAATTTCATATTTACAGAACTTATTAATTCGGCAATGCAAGTAAAAGTAAATATTACTGAAGCACGCAGAGAGTTTTTAACTAACATTGACGAACCTACCGACTCCACACTTAGCAATGCGTGGGATTATCTTAACCTTGCCGAGTTTAATACAAATTTATTATTCGAAGAAAGGGATAAAATCGGAATATTTGCTCTTCCGGTAAAGGATGCAAAATTAAAGCAGCAAATTCAGCAACTTCAAAAATTATTAATTGAGTACAAAGAGCTCACCGGTAAAGTTACATTAAACCAAAAAGATAAAATCAACGACGCCGATCATAAAAAATGGGAAGATCTATTTCAAGTTGTGGAAAATCAGTCTATCGCTATTCAAAACGAGCTTAACAAACTACTAACAACACATATTCAGAATTTTAAAATAATTCAGTTCGTTTTAATTGGAGCGACTTTACTCCTTTCATTCCTCAGCATATTTGTATTCTACCGATATGAAAAGCAGCGTACTACTTTTACACGCAGACTTAACGAAGCAAGTTCAACAATTGAAACGCGGGCACACAAAACAACTTTAACTGAAGAAGCTCTTCAAGAGACCCAGCGCCGATTATCTACGCTTGTGCAAAATCTTCCCGGAATGGTTTACCGTTGTAAAAACGATTCCGAACACACAATGGAATATGTAAGCGAAATGTGTTTATTGATTACCGGGCACAAAGCGGAAGATCTTATTAACAACAAAAAAACAGTCTTTGCCGACCTCGTTTTACCGGAAGATAAAACAAAAAGACGAGAGCAAATTCAATTAGCGGTTGAAGAACGCAAACCGTTTCAACTTGTCTATAGAATTAAAACCGCGAGCGGTTTTGAAAAGTGGGTTTGGGAACAGGGTGTCGGGATCTATTCGGAAAAGGAAGACGAGTTAATTGCATTCGAGGGTTTCATTACTGATATCACCGAACAAAAATCCGTGCAGGATCAACTTTCTTTGCAAAGCAATGCCCTTGAAGCAGCGGCAAACGGAATTTTAATCACTGATAAAGACGGGAAAATTCTTTGGACAAATAATGCTTTCACTACCCTCACCGGGTATACTTTAAAAGAAGTTATGGGACTCAAACCGAATATTTTCAAATCAGATGAGCATGCTGATTCGTTTTACGCTCATATGTGGTCTGTAATTCTATCGGGAAATACTTGGCGCGGCGAAATAATCAATAAAAGAAAAAACGGCGAAAAGTATTTCGAAGAAATGACGATAACGCCTGTTAAAAATTCGGCCGGTGAAATTATAAATTTCGTTTCGATCAAACAGGATATTTCGGAAAGAAAAAAATCTGAAGACAATTTACGTGAAAGCGAATTAAGATTTAGAGGACTTTACGAAAATGCTACAGTTGGAATCTACAGAACTTCCATTGATGGAAATATTTTGATGGCCAACCCTACATTACTAAAAATTCTTGGCTACGGATCATTCGATGAAATATCTAATGTCGAAGCAAAAGATACATACTTGGATATTGAAACACGCGGGCAATTTAAGCAACAGCTATTATTGATGGGGAAAATTCATGGTTTCGAATCCAAATGGAAAAAGAAAAACGGCGAGGTTATTTACATTAGAGAAAGTGCCCGGCTCGTACGCAACGAGGATGAAAGACCAATCTATTTTGAAGGTTCAATAGAAGATATTACAGAAAAGAAAAAGGCAGAGGAAGAATTAATTATAGCAAAAGAGAAAGCCGAACAATCCGATAAATTGAAAACAGAATTCCTCAGCCAAATGTCGCATGAAATAAGAACTCCTCTTAATGTTATTATTAACTTTTCCGATCTTATGAGAGAAGAACTACAAGATAAAGTAGATCGTGATTTAACAGAAGGATTTGCTGTTGTAGATGCCGAAGGCAAACGAATAATGCGTACCATCGATATGATAATAAATATGTCCCAGCTTCAAACCGGGCAGTACGAGTATAATCCGGAAAAGTTCAATATATATGAAAGCATTCTCGCCAATGTATACCAGGAATACAGCGAAATAGCAAAAAGAAAAAACGTTCAAATAGGATTAACTGTTAAGGCTGTTGATCCGTATGTTTATGCCGACGAATTTTCAGTACATCAAATATTTTTACATCTGTTGGATAACGCGGTAAAATTCACAATGAAGGGGAAAATCGAAGTAACGCTCGGAAGAGATTCGCGTAATAGATTATATGTTGATGTTGTTGATACGGGCATTGGAATTTCTGAAGAGTATCAAAAATTACTTTTTACACCTTTCACAAAAGAAGAAATGGGCTATACAAAAAGATTCGAAGGTAACGGACTCGGATTAGCTTTATCCAAAAGATACTGCGAACTTAATAACGCAACAATTAAAGTAAAAAGCATAAAAGGAAAAGGCACGGCATTTAGAGTAACTTTTTTTGAAAATGCATCCGGCAATTTATAATTCATTAATGAATTGAAATGCGCTTAATAACAAAACCCCTATCAAATAAAACATGGAATGATTTTGAAAAACTTTTCGGAGACCGCGGCGCATGCGGAGGGTGTTGGTGTATGACTTGCAGATTGAGCGCTTCAGAATTCGAAAAGAGAAAAGGAGCCGGCAATAAAAAAGCGATGAAAGAATTAGTCGAGAGCGGAAAACAAATTGGGTTACTCGCATACATAAACAAGGAACCCATTGGCTGGTGTTCGTTTGCACCGCGTGAGGATTATATAAGATTAGAAAATTCCCGTGTTTTAAAAAGGATCGATGACTTACAAGTGTGGTCAATCACATGTTTTTTTATCGCAAAGAATTTTAGGCGTATGAATTTATCATCTGAACTTTTAAAATCGGTTATAGAAATTGCAAAAAAGAAAAAAATAAAAATTCTTGAAGGCTATCCTGCAGTTCCATATTCTAAAAATATCCCAGCCGCCTTCGCATGGACCGGAATACCGTCGGCATTTGAGAAAGCCGGTTTTAAAGAAGTTGCAAGACGTTCAAAATCCCGCCCAATAATGAGATATATCTTATAAAATCCGAACCTCAAAACCTGAAATTCGCAAAAGTGTATTGAAAGTCTCCATCGTTTAGTTAAAGATTAGTCATAAAAAGATTCGTAAATAACCCTTTACGCCACAAAAATAATTTTTTTATCAAATACTAAAATATTCCTAATTCAAATCGATAATGGATTAACAAGAGAGTGAAAATGAACAATTTAACATTAGATATATTTACTTCGTCTGTTGAGGATCAAGAGCTATCGGAATACAAGGTTTTGGCGGCATTAAAAAATTATTCCGATAAGCTTCATAAAAATTTACTTTATCCTTCGTTCGGAGAATTAATTGAATTGTGGAATATGCTGCACAGTTTAATCAATCAGCGAAAATATTTGTTTCTCTCAAAAACACATAACATAACCGGCCCAGATTTTGAAAATCAAAAGTTAATCAGCGAATCCGATATAGAAGAGGGTGATGATTATAATTTGTTAAAACTTTTTGATTTTATTACATGGGCAACACCTAAAATTAAAGAAGTAATAAACGAGGCAACTGCAATTTTTGATTTTGTAGAATCGCAATTATCAATTAAGCCGGTTGGAATTACACCGTTCTATATAAACGAAGGATATTTTACTATTCCTGATAATAAAGAAAATAACATACACGTGTTTCGTTTTGAAGTTACAAATATTTACGATTCGGATGTTCCGTTTTCAACACTAACAACTAATCTTGTTGAAAAAATGTCTGCCGCCGATTTTAATAGCTCGCTTGAAAAGATAAGAATGGAATTAATAACAAAATACCCCGATTTACCGAATCCTGCTTTTTTTAAAATAAGTACGGATCTCGATTTGCCGTTTAACGAAACTGTTTTACCCGTTGCAAAAAGAAAAATTACACGACAATTAGCTGCTTGAACAAATACAGTAGAGCAACTTCGCGGTTAATCTTCTTCAAATAACTATATTCTTCTCCGGAATCCATCGCCGAGGACTTCGTGAACATTACTAATAATAACAAACGCGGTTGGGTCAACATCTTTAACAATATCTACAAGCCGCGTAACTTCTTTATTTGATACAACTGTAAAGATCATTTCACGTTCAATGTTTCTATAAACCCCTCTTGTTTTAATTGCCGTAACACCCCTGCCCATCTCATTTAGAATGACGTTGATTATTTCTTCATATTTATCGGTAACAACATAGGCGGCGCGTGCGTAATCAAATCCGTCAATAATTATATCAATCAACCGCGAGGAAATGAACAAAAGAAATATTGCATAAAGTGTTAGGGACAACGCCGGGCGATCGGGAGAAAGGTCTTTTATGTCGATAATAAATCCTGCTAAAGCAATAATAAAAAAATCAATAATCATTATTGCCATGCCGGGTTTTATCCCAAATCTCTTTTGCATTATTGCAGCAATTATATCTGAGCCCGCTGTTGTACCTCTGAATTTGAATATTATTCCAAGTCCAACCCCGATAAAAACCGCACCGATCAAAATCAGAAACATAAAATCATTCTGTGCTAAATCAACAACCGTTTTAGATTCTTGCAAACGTATAAATCCAAGTCCGGGAATATCACCGCGGAAGAAATCAATAAAAAATGAACTTAGTGTAAAACCGACAAAAGTTTTTAATCCGAATTGTTTACCGAGTTCTTTCATGCCCCAGAAAAACAGCGGGATGTTCATCACCCAGATTAAAGTTCCGACCGGAAGTTTACCGCCGGACAAATAATGAAAAGCCATTGCCAAACCGCTGACACCGCCCGGAACTACTTTGGCATCAACTAAAAAAATTCCAATTCCTAAAGCCATAAAGGCCGACCCGATTGTAATTGCTATGTAATCAATAAACGGATATTTCTTAATAATTCTTGTAGCCATTGAGTGTTCCTTTAAATTCAATGACCTAAAATAAGAAGCGTGACGGCATGTTCAAAGAGAAGTTGCGTTTATAATTTTCCCTGTTTGTAAAGGATTTGTGTCTTTACACGCGTAAGTTGGCGGTCAATTATTAGATCGGCTAGTTTTTCCGGTACTATAGTTTTATCCTTTGAATATAATATTTCACGAACCTTGGATTCGTTTACGTCAATTCGGTAAAGACTATTAATAAAGCGGTCGAAATCCAATGTCATTAATTCTGTTACGCGTTTAATCAAATGTTTACGAATTGTTTCAAGATCTGACTGCGCGGGCAACAAATCTTTTTCAAGAGAATAATCTTTGGCGAGTTTTTCTAATAATGATGGATATAATTCTTTTTCTTCCATAAAAAAAATGCAGCGCAGATCAATTAATCTGCGCTACGAATAAAATTAGTATTTGTATTTAATCCATTTAACAACTTCCGACCATTTTGGTTTTTTACCTGTTGTTAAAATACCAACGCGGTATATTTTTCCTGCCACCGGAAATATAGCAAAAATTGTTAATGTATTAATCACAAGACTTAGTATTAACTGCCAAATAGGTACATCAACAACCGTCATTTTAACAGGCATAATCATTATGGATGCGAACGGAAGCAGTGAAGCAATATTTGCAATCGGGCTGTTCGGATTTTCAAGCATGGAAAACGCAATAAAGAAAGGAATCAATATCAACATCATTACCGGCCACATACCGGATTGTGCATCCTGCGGGTTGTCGAATATTGCGCCGACAGTTGCGAACAAACCGAGGTATGTAATTAGGCCCAGCGAAAAGTTTAACATTAAAAACACAATATGTTTCATTGTAATGCTGAACGCAATTTCCGGCGGAAGAGCAATCCATGTTGTGGAGATTATCAATATAATCGGGGAAAGCCAGATAGCCATTTGTGCCAAAGCTGTGATTCCCGAACCAATAATTTTACCGCCCAATAATTCACTCGGACTAACAGAAGAAAGCATTACTTCAACAATCCTATTGCTCTTTTCCTCGATTACGGATTGCATCATCATTGAGCCGGTCATTAACAAACTTATATAAAGTAAAAAGGTAAAAACATATGATAGAATAATATTACCGTATCCCTCTTCTTTTTTGTTTTCCTCTTTCGATACTTTAAATCCTTCAATGTCAATTCCTTTGCGTGCAAAATCCAAGTCTTCATTCGAAAGATTTTTATTCAGAAAATAATTATCAACCAACACCTTGTTTATCGGCCCTTCAATTCTTCTATGAAGAGTCATGTTTGTCGGTGTCTTTGAATAATATTCTATTTTCTTATCGCTCATTACCGATGCAGGAACAAATAATACTCCGGTAATTTTTCCTTCGAGCAAATCCGTTTTGTTTTTACTTAGGAATCCGTCAACGCTGTCTTTATTCATCAATTTAAAAGTGAAAGTAATTTTACCTTCTTTAATAGATTCCGAAGTTGTTAATTCATTTTGAAAGGCTTCGAGTAATGTTTGTGTATCGGTAATTAAAACAACATTGGAGTTACCTTCATCTCCGCGCAACAATGCCTGAATACCGATTCCGCCGAACATTAGCAGTGGAAATAAAAGAGTCATTAGAATGAATGCCTTCGACATTAATTTTTCGCGCAATTCTCTTTTAATGATTGCCAGAATTCTTTTATTAAACATTGCGCACCTCCGTGTTCAATTCTTCGCTTCCCGCTAATTCCAAGAATATTTCGTGCAGTGAAATTTCATTCGCATCAAATTTTTTCACTACTATGTTTTTATCAACAAGCATTCTTAACAATTCCTGCGTGTGTTTGGAATCTTTAAGTCTAATGCCCGTTGTATTACCAAAGTTTTCAATCTTTTCAATTATACCGCTGCCGTTAAGGAAAGATATATCGCCTTCGTAATTCAAACTTACGTTTCTCTGTGCAAATTTTGATTTAATCTCTTTAAGCGATCCCTTCAAAATAATTTTTCCGTGATCGATCATTGCGATGTGGTCGCACATTTTTTCTGCAAAATCCATAAGATGTGTTGAAAATATTATCACTTTACCTTTTTGCTTCATTTCAAGAATAATATCTTTTAATAAATTTGTGTTTACCGGATCGAGACCGGAAAATGGCTCGTCGAGAATTATGAAATCGGGATCGTGAAGAATAGTTGATATGAATTGTATTTTTTGTTGATTTCCTTTAGAAAGGTCTTCAACTTTCGAGAGGCGCCTGTCGTATAGTTCAAACCGCTTTAAATATTCCTCGGCTTTTTTATGAACTTCTCTTCCGGATTTTCCTTTAACTTCAGCAAAATACAAAAGCGTTTCCAGCACTTTCATTTTTTTATAAAGTCCGCGTTCTTCGGGAAGATAGCCGACTTTATTTTTAAATTCCTGCCCAACTTTTGCTCCCTTTAAAATTACTTCGCCCTCATCGGGGAGATAAATATTCATCATCATTCTAATAGTTGTGGTTTTACCGGCGCCGTTTCTTCCGATAAGTCCGAATATAGAACCTTCGGGCACTTCGAATGAAGCTCTGTTAACAGCCACAAGTTTATCGAATGTTTTTGTTAGATTTTTTACTTCGAGTGCATGCATCTATTCCCTCGTTTAATTGATATACATACGGGATGGAAATAATAAAAGATTAAGATCAAGAGCAAGTGCATGAGCAAGAAAAAATGAAATTTTATGTGCGTTAATATTGAATCAAATTCTTAATCTTGCTTGCTCATGCTCTTGATTTATTAGTTACGGTATTACCAAATTTTCACAATTTTATCATCGGTGTTTCTCATTGGGTCGCTCGGTTTAACATCAAACGCTTCAAAAAATTCCGGCAAGTTCATCAATGGTCCGTTCACTCTTTGATAACCGGGAGAATGAACATCTGTTTTCAATCTTAGCTTTAAAGCTTCAGGGCGAATATTATTTGCCCACACTTGAGCATAGCCGAGGAAAAATCTTTGTGCTGGTGTAAACCCGTCAATCGATTCGCCTTTTTTAAATTCATCGGTTTTTTTATAAGCTGCGAAAGAAACAGTTAATCCGCCAAGGTCTGCGATATTTTCCCCTAAAGTTAATGCACCGTCAACTTTAAAAGTATCTATTGCAACAAAGCTGTTATACTGATCAACAAGCTTTTGCGAACGCTCTTTGAATTTTTCATTGTCTTCCTTTGTCCACCATTCTCTAATGTTTCCGTTTTCATCATACATCCTGCCCTGATCGTCAAAGCCGTGTGTAATTTCGTGCCCAATAACAACACCCATTGCGCCGTAATTAATTGCATCGTCTGCATTTTGATTGAAGAACGGCGGCTGCAAAATTGCAGCAGGGAAACATATTTCGTTCATTACCGGATTGTAGTATGCATTAACAGTTTGAGGATTCATACCCCATTCTGTTCTATCAACCGGTTGACCGAGTTTTTTCATATTATCTTTTTTAGCCCAAGCCATAGCATTTCTTAAATTTTGAAAATAAGACGCTCTTGAAACTTCCAACGCACTGTAGTCCGTCCATTTATCGGGATAACCTATTTTAACGCCGAATGTACTAAGTTTTTTTAAAGCTTGCTGCTTTGTTGCATCGCTCATCCATTCAACATTTTTAATACTTTCACCCATTGAAACCAAAAGGTTATCAACTATTTTTTTGGCCCTGGCTTTTGCTTCGGGCGGGAAAACTTCGGCTACATAAATTTCGCCGAGTAATTCACCAAGAGAAGCATTTACATTTGCAAGTATTCTCTTCCATCTTGGCTGCAGTATTTTTTGTCCGTTTAAAAATTTACCGTTAAAATCGAATGATTCATTTACGAACTCCGAACTTAATGCACCGGCTGTTCTTCTCATTAACTGCCACTTCAAATAAACTTTCCAATCTTCTAGTGAAGTTTCATCAAGAATTTTATTCATTCCTTCAACAAACTTCGGCTGTGCAACAACAATTACTGAAGGATCTTCAATACCGACAACTTCGAAATATGTATTCCAATCAAAATTTGATGTTAATTTTTTTAGTCCGCCAATAGTCATTTTATTATAAGTTTTTAGCGGGTCGCGGTTCTCCAAACGAGTATTGGAAACTTTTGCCAGTTCGGTTTCAATCGCTAAAATTTTTTGCGAATAACTCTCGGCGTCCTGTGAGTCAGTATTTACAAGCTTAAACATATTCGCCACATGTTGAACATATTTATCTCTAATCTCTTTTGAACGGGTGTCATCCTTTGTATAATATTCGACATCGGGCAGACTTGTACCGCTTTGCGAAAGTTGTGCAACATACATATCGCTTTTTTTCTCATCTACGTCAACAAAGAAATTGAACAATATTCCCAAACCCATGCCGTGAAATTCCGAAACCTTGTTTACAAGTTCTTTTTTGTTTTTTATTGCGTCAATTTCTTTGAACAGAGGCAACAACGGTTTATAACCGTCACGTTCAATTCTTGCCGAATCCATACCGGTTGCGAAAAAGTCACCAATTTTTTGCCGGGCAGAACCTTTTTCCCAATTCTTATTTGCTGCTGCTTCATCAAGAATTTTTTTAAGAACTACATTATTCTCTTCCTGCAAAACTTCGAATGAGCCGAAGCGGCTGTATTCATCCGGGATAGGATTGCTTTTTACCCAAGTACCGACAGCAAATTTGTAAAAATCCTGCGCGGGACTAACAGCCCGATCAATATTATTCGGGTCAAATCCCGGTTTATTATTTTGATTTTTATTTGATGCTTGTAATGAAACAAATGATAAGAGTGTCATAAAAATTATTGTGGATAAGAATTGCTTACGCATTTCCAACTCCTTTATTTATGGAAAATTAATTAGCGTTATTATGACGGCTAAATAGTCCATTTTGTTGTGCACTTTTCGATTTTTTTCAGAGCCGGATTACAGGTAAACAAGCGCAAGCTTTTTTTTGAATTTATGAGGAAATTATTAATAATCCATGTTAAACTATTAAGAATTAATACGATAATATTGGCGTGAAATAGAGCTTTATGAAATATTTAGTCTTAATTCTTATTTCAGGATTCGAATTGATTGAAAACATTTAATTACAACTGATTCTTTAACGCGGACAATTTTCTCAATTTTTTATCCATATTTTCTTGTACGGAGACATAAATGAAACAGACTTACTTAAGGATTATGAGTATTGTGTTGTATGCAATTCTATTTTTAACAAACTACAATATTTCCGGTCAACAAATTACTGCAACCGTTCCAACCGGTGCTAATCCATACGCAGTTGCATTGAATCCCATCACGAATAAGATTTATGCAGCCAATATTATGGGTAATAACGTTACTGTTATTGACGGCGAGACAAATCAAACAAGCACGATAGGTACGGGCGGTAACCCGGTTGCAATTGCAATTAATACGGTTACGAACAAGATTTATACAGCAAACTCAGGAAGCAAAAGCGTTACCGTTATTGATGGAGCAACCAATTCGACAAGCACAGTAGCTGTTGGATCTCAACCCAGGTCAATAGCAGTAAACACAGTTACAAATAAAATATATGTTAGTAATAACAATAGTCTTTACATCACAGTGATTGACGGCGTAACAAATACCACAAAAAAAATAGACATAGGAAATATTCCCAAAGCTGTCGTCGTTAACCCGCTGACAAATAAAATATATGTATTAACTTCCTATCTTTTAGCTGAAATAGACGGTTCAACTGATTCCCCGACCGATTTGGTAGTAGTCAATGGTTTAAAAATACTGCATTGGCGATTAACCCGTTGACAAACAAAATATACGTAGCTGATTACGGGTTAGATAATGATTACGACAACAAAAGACGAAGTACTATAAAAGCGATTGACTTTGCATCAAAATCCGTAACTTCCATACAAGCCGGAATAAATCCAATTGCTTTGGCAGTTAATCATATTACGAATAAAATTTACGCTGCAAATATGAGAGGAGATATAACCGTTATAGACGGTGAAACCAAGAATACAACTACAGTTTCAGTCCCCATGCCACAAGCTGTCGCAATTAATTTTCTAACAAATAAAATATATGCTGCATGTTACTGGAATTACATTGCTGTTATCGACGGCGTAACAAATACAACGAATCTATTAACAACAAATAATATGTCTCAGCCCATCGCGGTAGCCGTTAATCCAATTACAAATAAAATTTATGTTGCAAATACTGGCGACAGCAATGTATCAGTTGTAGACGGCGCTTCGCACACAACGGAAACAATTCCAACCGGGACATACCCGAATTCTATTGCCATTAATACATTTACAAATGAGCTTTATGTAACCAACCAAACAAGTAATAATACTACAATCATTAACGGAAAGGACAACACAGTAAAGAATGTTAATATTGGTTCGGGTCCATGCGCCGTAGGAGTTAATCCGATCACGGAGAGAGTATATATCACTAATCGAAATAGTAATTCGGTTAATTATTTTGTCGGCAATTCTACTGAATTATATTCCATACCAACCGGTTCGGGTCCATGTGCAATTGGGGTCAACCCGGTAAAGAATATGTTATATGTAGTTAATTACAACGATCATACCGTTACCGCCATTGATGCTCTTTACAATACAACAAAGACAATAGCTGTTGGAGAATATCCGGTAGCCATAGCGGTTAATCAAGTAACAAATAAAATTTATGTTGTTAATTACGGCGGGAACAGTGTTACGGTAATAGATGGATCGACAAACGAGACGACTAATATTTCTCCCGGCGCCTCACCTTTTGCCGTTGCAATAAACACGAATACTAATAAGATATATGTAGCCAATAGGGGAAGCAACAATGTAACCGTTATCGACGGTGCAACAAATGTTACAAGTACAGTTGCTGCAGGTATTAATCCTTATGCAATCGCGGTTAATCAGTTTACGAATAAAATATATGTAGCTAACAGCGGCAGTAATGATGTTACGATAATTGATGGATCATCTAACGTAACTTCTACAATATCAGTCGGCACAGAACCGCGCGCAATAGCTGTAAATACGGCTTCAAATAAAATATACGTGTGCAACTGGAAGAGCAATAATGTAACTTCAATAGACGGGAAAACCAACGCAACAACCACAATAACTACTGGATTACATCCTGAGTATATTGCATATAATCCTATTAATAACAAAATATATGTATGCAATACTGATGATAACAACGTTACTGTCATCAGCGAACAGAGCATTAATACAGTTCCCGTTGACGCCAACATTTTTTCTCAAAGCGGGAATGCGACATCCAGAAGAACGCCGGCGTTCTTGTTCAGTTCAACTACTCATAATTTTTCTTCCGACTACGGAGTTTATTACTCCGTTGATACATGGCAAGGCCGTTGGAAAAAACCCGGCAGTTTGAATACGTTCATTGATATTGCCGACACACTTTCGTTAGGAGCTCATGTTCTATATGCTTTCGCGGCGGATGGCATGGCATCCACCTCACTCCAATCAGGGTACAACTCAAATCCGTTTACAAGCGCAATCCAGGCATATGGATTTACGGTAATTGAAGGATTAGGAACAGGCGCAACAATCATTGAGAAAAATGAGGATTTACCTAAAAAGTATGTTCTTAGCCAGAACTATCCAAATCCTTTCAACCCAACAACAACTATTAATTTTCATCTTCCCGAAAATAGTTTTGTTACATTAAAGATTTATGACTTACTCGGAAAAGAAGTGAAAACATTAGTAAGCGATTACAAACAAGCAGGTTCTTATAGAATAAACTTTGATGGAAGTAATTTAACAAGCGGAATATATGTCTATTCCATAAGAGCAAATAATTTTATGCAATCGAAAAAGATGCTGCTCGTCAAATAGGCCTTTGTATTTAGAAAGTAGAAAAATAACCGTTATCTTAACACAATCAATTGTTTATTGAGATGCCGACGACATAAGTGAAATTATTTTAAGATTTTTTTCCAGTAAACAATTTGTTTTTTGACTTCGGATGGCGAGGTGCTGCCGGAGGATTTTTTACTTTCTACACTTTTACGCGAGGTTAAAAGCTTGTAAATATCTTTTTCGAATTTTGGTGAGATCTTTTTATACTCGGTGATAGTAAGTTCACTTAATTTTTTATTTTGATCGACACACAGTGCTACGACATTTCCAACAATGTGATGTGCCTTTCTGAACGGAATGTTTTTACGGACAAGATAATCAACCAAATCTGTTGATAACAATAAGTCGCCGTCAAGTTCTTTTTCAAAACGCGATGTGTTGAAAGATGTGTTTTTTAATAATCCCGCCGCAAGCCGCAAAGAATCTTTAGTTGTTTGAATTGCTTCGAAGAGATGTACTTTATCTTCCTGCATATCGCGGTTGTATGCAAGCGGCAATGCTTTCATAATTGTTAAAAGTCCGAACAGTGCACCGTAAACCCTGCCGACTTTTCCTCGTATCAACTCGGCAATGTCGGGATTTTTTTTCTGCGGCATCAAACTGCTTCCGGTAGCAAACGAGTCGTCTATAATTGCGAACTTAAACTCCTGCGAATTCCATAAAATCATTTCCTCGCAAAAGCGCGAAAGGTGCATCATGATTATTGCGCAGATATTAATTAGTTCAATTACTACATCGCGGTCACTAACGGCATCAAGCGAATTTTCAATTACGCCGTTCATACCGAGAAGTTTCGCTGAATATTTTCTATCAATTTGAAGAGTAGTGCCGGCGAGCGCGGCGGCTCCCAATGGGGAGCGGTTTGCGCGTTTCATTATATCATTCAATCTTTCAACGTCACGTTCCAGCATTGAGATATAAGCAATTAAATGATGCGCAAACAAAAGCGGCTGCGCGCGCTGAAGGTGTGTGTAGCCAGGCACAATTGTATTTTTATATTTTTCGGCTTTTGTTAAAAATACTTTTTGCAATGAACGGACAAGTTTTATAAGCTCTTTAATTTCTTTACGCATATATAATCTTTCATCAAGCGCAACCTGATCATTCCTGCTACGAGCCGTGTGCAGCCGTTTTCCTTTTTCACCAATAATATCTACAAGTCTTTCTTCGATAAGCGAATGAATATCTTCTTTGCGCCAATCATATTTCAACTTATCCGTTTCAATTTCTATTCTAATTTCATCCAATGATTTTAATATGGCATTTCCATCAGCGGCTGAAACAATTTTTTGTTTCACCAGCATTTTTACATGCGCTTTGCTTCCGTCGATATCTTCGTTGTACATTTTGCCGTCAACATCAATTGACGAGGAAAATTTAAGCGCTGTTTCATCCAATGATTTTTTAAACCTGCTGTTCCAAATTGCCATTTACATATCCCGATTCTTAAATAGAAAATAACCTTAATTTATTTTCCTTCCGCTTTTGCCTTTTGCATTACACGGTTAATTATTTTGTACGGCAATCCGTAGATTTTAATAAATCCTTCGGAAGCTGTATGGTCAAATTGATCTTCTATTGTGTAAGTTGCAAGTGCCGGGTCGTATAAAGAATACGGAGATTTTCTTCCGACTATTCTTATGGTTCCTTTATAAAGTTTTAGTATAACAAGCCCGGTAACTTTTTCCTGTGTTTTATCAATAAATGCTTGGAGTGCTTCTCTCAAAGGTGTAAACCACAAGCCGTTGTAAATTAGATCGGAATATTCCTGCGCAATTTTTACTTTATAATGGGCTACAGATTTTTCGAGTGTAATTCTCTCTAACTCTTTATGAGCAAAATGCAAAACTGTTGCCGCCGGGGATTCGTAAACTTCCCGGGATTTAATTCCAACCAATCTATTCTCAATTAAATCAATTCTACCAACACCGTTTTTACCGGCGATATCATTTAGAAGTTTTACAAGCGGAACACTGTCTAATTTTTTTCCGTTAACAGAAATTGGAATACCTTTTTCAAATTCTATTGAAACAGTTTCCGCTATGTCTGGTGCATTTTCGGGAGCTACCGTATGCTGGTAGGCATCAGCAGGCGGCTCTGCCATTGGGTCTTCAAGAACACCGCATTCAATAGCAGTACCCCAAATATTCTCATCAATTGAATATGGTTTTTCTTTCGTTACAAGAACCGGAATGTTATGTTTCTTTGCGTAATCGATTTCTTCTTCGCGGCTTTTAAATTCCCACGTTCTAAGCGGAGCGAGGTTTTGTAAATCAGGCGCAAGAGCTCCAACTGAAACCTCAAAACGAACCTGGTCGTTTCCCTTTCCAGTACAACCGTGAGCTACCATGTTTGCACCTTCTTTACGGGCAACGTCAACAAGTGTTTTTGCCAACAATGGCCTACCGAGCGAACAAGCCATCGGATATGCCTCTTCGTACATAGCGCCGGCTTTCAATGCCGGGAAAGCATATTCATCTAAAAATATCTTTGTAAGATCTTCAATATAAGCTTTTGATGCGCCTGAATTTATTGCTTTTTCCTCAAGACCTATCAACTCTTTAGTTTGACCCAAATTACCCGTGAAAGTAATAATTTCCGCGTCATAATTTTCTTTAAGCCATTTAACCATAACAGAAGTATCCAGACCGCCCGAATACGCAACAACAATTTTGTTCTTCGACATTATTGTATTCCTAATATTGTTTTTATTTGATCAATTGTTTTCTTTATATTTTTTGTTGAGCGGGGTACAATTATTATCGCGTCGTCTCCGGCAAGCGTGCCGATACTTTCAGTAGGATTCTTTTTATCAAGCATAACCGCAACACCCTGCGCTCTTCCGGGATATGTTTTAATTACTATTAATGACTCATTCGCGTCAATAGAAATTATTTCATCGGCAATGTGTGTTTTTAAAGCTGCTTCGTCTCCGGCAGGATTAATTTTATAAACTATTCCGTTTGAAGAAGGCACACGCAAAACTCCAAGCTCCGCCAAATCTCTTGAAAGCGTAGCTTGAGTTACTTCAACCCCATTTTTCTTTAGGATTTTTTGAAGTTGAGTTTGATTTAAAATTTCCTGTGTAAAAATTAGATTTTTAATAAGCGAATGACGCTTTTGGATTTCTTCTAATTTTTTGCTCATAATTATCTCGCTTTAATTTTATGAATGACGCTCCACTATTACCCCAATGTTAAATTAAGGGGATATTAAAGATTACCCTAGTCTGCAACTATCTCGGTTCCAATTCCTTCTTTCGTAAATATTTCAAGAAGTAGTGCATGCGGTACTCTTCCATCAATTATATGAACTTTTTGAACACCCGCTTCCAATGCGGACAAAGCCGATTCAACTTTAGGAATCATCCCGCCGCTAATCGTTCCGTCTTTTATAAAATTATGAACATCTGCTTGGGAGAGATGCGAAACCAATTCTCCATTTGCTTTGACTCCTTCAATATCAGTTAAATAAACGAGCTTTGCTGCATCAAGAGATGCTGCAATCGGACCAGCGGCAATGTCGGCATTAACATTATAAACTGTTCCTTTGTCGTCAACGCCAATAGGTGCAATAACCGGAAGATATCCATCCTTTAAAAGATTTTTTATGAATGAAGAATTTACCGAAGTTACCTCACCGACCAACCCGAGTTCTTCGTTGAATTGTTTTACTTCCACAAGATTTGCATCTATCCCGCTAACACCAACAGCTCTTCCGCCGTGCATATTTATACGCCGTACAATATCTTTATTTATCGAACCCGCGAGAACCATTTGCACAACATCACGCATTTCTTCATTTGTATATCTTTGTCCGTTCACAAATTTTGTTTCGACAGATAGTTTTTCCGCAAGCGATGTAATTTCTTTTCCGCCGCCGTGAACTACAACAACATCAATTCCTATTTTACGGAGAAGCGTTACATCCTGAGCAACCATCTGCTTTAAATTTTCTTCCTGCATTACGGCACCGCCGTATTTAATTACAAACGTGGTGCGTTCAAATTGCTGTATATACGGAAGCGCTTCTATTAATACATCTTCTTTCCTGTAATTCGGCTGCGTCATGTTCTGTAACTCCCGTTAATCTTTACATACTCTTCGGAAAAATCGCACGTCCAGACTGTTGCTTTACCATCACCGCAATTTAGTTTTATCAAGAGCTTTACTGTTTTTGGTTTTAGAGTTTGATTAGCTTCATTTATCGGAAGTGTAACTAAATAATTTTGTTTTAAGATCGGCGTTCCATTAATAATAATTTCAAATTTATCCGGGTTGAATTCTATTCCCGAATAACCGACCGCCGCGATTATTCTTCCCCAGTTTGCATCTTCTCCGTGTATTGCTGTTTTAACAAGTGGAGAAAGAGCAATAGTTCTCGCAGCTTTTTCAGCATCGGCATCGCTTAATGCGCCATCAACAGTAATTTCAACAAGTTTTGTGGCGCCCTCGCCGTCAACGACAATATCAATAGAAAGTTTCTTTAAAATGTTGTAAAGATTTTCTTCAAAAATATTGTATGCTTCTGTGCCTTGTTTTATAGATTCAATTCCCGATTGTCCGTTCGCCAGTGCGATTACCATGTCGTTCGTGCTCGTGTCGCCGTCAACAACTATTCTGTTGAATGTTTTATCTGTTACATTTTTTAAGACTGTTTGGAATGTTTCATTATCAATCGCCGCATCAGTTGTAATAAATGAAAGCATTGTTGCCATATTCGGATGAATCATTCCCGATCCTTTTGCAATTCCTCCGATGCTCACTTCTTTTCCATCAATCATAAATGTAACCGATTCTGATTTTACAAATGTATCGGTTGTCATAATTGCTTCAGCCGCGGCAAGATTATCATCTTCTTTCAATTGTGAAATTATTTCTTCAATTCCATTTAGTAATTTTTCCATCGGCAGAGTTTCGCCGATTACGCCGGTTGAAGAGACAAAAATTTCTTTCGGATCAATATTTAAAACTTCTGCCGTTTTAGCCGCCATCTCAACCGCATCTTTAAATCCTTTTTCACCCGTGCAGGCATTGGCATTTCCGCTGTTGCAGATTATAGCACGAAAAGCCTTTCCTTCTTTCAAATGTTTTTTGCTAATCAGGACTGGCGCGGCTTGAACCTTGTTTAAAGTAAAAACTCCCGCCGCAGTTGCCAGCGTTTCCGAGACGATTAACGCCAAATCTTTTTTTGATTTTTTTATTCCACAATGGATTCCTGCGGCTTTAAATCCTTTAGGCGCTGTTATTCCTGTTTTCATTTCTATTTCAGTTTCTGTTTGATGCATGCTAATAATCCTGTTTCTTGTTTTAATTCGAACATAATGTTCATGTTTTGAATTGCCTGACCCGCAGCGCCTTTAACGAGATTATCAATGGTTGAGAATACTACGAGCGCATTGTTATCAATTAATTTAAATCCGATATCACAAAAATTTGTGTATGCAACATCTTTCATTTCTGGAACAGCTTGATTTATAAATCGCACAAATGATTTTGCTTCATAATTTGTTTCATATGCCGCCGCTATATCATGCTCGCTTACCCCGCTTTTAACCTGCGCGTGTATTGTTGTGTAAATTCCTCTTGTTACAGGAAGCAGATGGGGCACAAAAGAAAATTTCGGCGAATACCCGCCAAACATTTCGAGCGACTGTTTTATTTCCGGTATATGCTGGTGATTGCCTACTTTGTACGCGCGCACACTCTCGTTCACTTCGCTGAATATCATATTTTGAACTACTGATTTCCCGGCGCCAGATGTTCCGCTGTACGAAACTATGCTTACAAAAGAATCATCTATTAATTTGTGTTTAAGCATAGGAATTAAAGCGAGCAAAACACTTGTAGGATAGCAGCCGGGGTTTGAAACAATCTCTGCTTTCGAAATTTCTTCCTCATTCCACTCACTCAAACCATAAACAGATTTATTCAGCAACTCTGTCGCCGTGTGATCATGCTTATAGTATTTCTTGTATTCATTTATGTCTTTTAATCGGAAATCCCCGCCAATATCTATTACCTTCACACCTGCAGTATTTGCCTGGGAGATAGGCTCGAATGCCTGCCCGGAGGGAAGAGCTATAAAAACCAAATCAAGTTCATTTAGTGAATCCGGCAACAATTTCTCAATCTCAAGGGAAATCAAATTCCGCAAAGAAGGATGAATCTCTTCAATTTTTGAACCGACAGTTGAATGCCCGAAAAGTTTTTTAATTTCAACTTCCGGGTGGTTCAAAAGTAATTTTATTAATTCCACGCCGGAATAGCCCGCCGCACCTACAATTCCTACTTTTATCATTATATCTTATTTCTGTTAAATGTGGGTATAATTATACAGAATTATGCATATTTATGCAAATATAATTTTAGCAATAAAAAACCCCGCTTTAGACGGGGTAATTGCTTTCGTATTGATACTCAACGTTATTCAACCTTCGGACCAGACATTTCCATTCCGTTTTGGTAAAGAATTAGTTTGGTGACCTTTTCGTTTTCTTTTACAAATTCTATTTTTGCTTCCACAACTTTCAGATAAAATTTGGTCTCACTTTCAGGGAATATCTCAAACTGGGGTTGACCGGTCGCCTGCGCAAATATTTGTTTATCCTTTGAAGTGATTGTAATAATGAAATTAGGCGCTAATTGATATTTGCCCGTATAATTTTTGAGTGCTTGTGCAGAAACATCTGCATTTTTTGTTTCTTCTACTTCAATCCCAAGATCTTTCAGGACATTAATTGCGCTCTGATTTCTCGAATTTAATTCAAGTGATTTTTTGTAATAAACAATCGCCGAGTCTTTTATTCCTTTTTTCAACAGTGCTTCTGCGTAACTATCATAAACATTGTATGATTTAGGAAATTCAAGAACATTAAGCTTAAAAACGCCAACCGCCTCATTAACTCTATTTGAGACTAACAATTCATAACCAAGTCTGTTCATTTCGTTTTCGCTTAAAGAAAAAGTTTCTTTCTCGTTTTTTAACACGGCAAATTTTTCAATTGCGGCATCTATTCCGTCTTCATTAATTACTTCGTATAAATAACCAGCTAATGATTTCAATGGTGGTTTTGCTTCAACGCCGTTTAACAATCCGATTATTTTTTCCGACATTTCATTAAGCGGTGCGCCCCCGGCATTACTAAATAGAATTACCACCTGACCTTTTTTAGGAACAATATAATTTATTGTATTAAAACCGTTAATTCCGCCGCCGTGGGTTACGATATCAAATTCTTCATTACCGATTTTCTTTTTCTGCAAAGACCAACCGAATGCATATTTGCCGCCGAATGCATCAACACGAGGCTTAAAAATTTCTTCTTTGAATTTGGCGGATATAAGTTTGTCGGTCTGCAATACTTTATCCCAAATTAATAGATCCTCTACTGTTGAATAAAGAGAACCCGCGGCAAACGGCAACGACATATCTAAGAAGGGCGAATTCTTATAGCCCGTGAATTTTTTATCATATCCTGTTGCACGCTTAGTTAAAATATTTTCAAACCAATCATAGCCCGAGTTTTTCATTCCAAGCGGTTCAAAAATATTTTTCTTTAAAACTTCTTCGTAGCTAATGCCCGTAACTTTTTCGATAATTGCGCCTAGAATAAAATATCCGGAATTGTTGTAAAGAAATTGTGAACCGGGCTCGAATTCAAGATCACCGCTGCAGTATTCCTTAACAAAATCTTCGGGCCTATAAAATTTTCTACTAACTTTTTCATAAAAATCTTCGCGGCTTGTATAGCTTGGAATTCCGGATGTGTGAGTCAACAACATTTCTATTGTAACTTTATCACCGGTATCTTTTCGATAATAAGGTAGATAATCAGTGATTTTTCCATCTAGTTTAACTTTACCTTTTTCAACAAGCTGCATTATAAGCATCGAGGTAAATTGTTTGGTGATGGAACCAAGCCGGAATTTTGTATCGGGTGTGTTGGCAATTCCCCACTCCATATTTGCCAAACCATAACCTTTTGTAATTACTGTTTCAAAATTGTCGGCCACAAGAGCGCTTCCGTTGAATAGCCCGTTATCATGATACTGGGATATTAGTAGATCAATTTTTTCGGTAGCCGTCTGTGCATTTAACAAATTGAAACAGGTTGCTATGAGGATAAAGAGCGGATAGATACGCTTTTTCATGCTAGCTCCACGTTATTTATGCTTATTTAGATTGATTTATACAGGAAAAGTTACGCTCGCTACCTTACTTTTTCATGAATGTATTCCAAAATATCGCCCTGCTGGCAATCGAGTGTTTTACAAATTGCTCATTAAACCGAGATTTTAACTTCGATTTTTGCTATGAACCAATTTTTCTTTATTCTGATAGAATTTCACATTTGTTGACCCATCTATCCTTTTTAATTATTTTTAGATAAACATTTTATAGAGGTGAAAGATGAAAAAATCTATTTTGTTGGTTCTCGTTGGAAAGAGAAAAGAAGAAGCCGTTAAAGTACAGCAAATTTTAACGGGCTGGGGCTGCATGATTAAAACTCGTCTTGGAATTCACGACGGAGTATTGGATAATTGCTCGGACAGTGGTTTGGTTATTTTGGAACTCGTCGGCGAAGATGAAAAGAAAGACGAACTGACAAGGAAATTGTCTGTGCTTCCCGGTGTTTCAGCAAAACTTGTTAATCTTGAAGTCGAATAAGATTAGAAATGGTTATCTCATCCCGGGCATTGCATTTACCGTAATGCCCTTTTTTGTTTAGTTCCGATATCTAATATTCAGACGACATCACACACCCAAAATACTATTTACTTAATCGACAGTAAACCATTAATAGGAATCAAAAAATCGTTAACTAATGCCAATAAATTTCGATAATATATAAAGATACTTTTATAAAATTGGTTTTTACGATATGAATATTTAACTACGCGTGTATAACTTGGACATTTTATGCATACCGCATTTCGAAGAACAATTTTCTTTCAAATTAAATTTGACATGATTATCAGCATATCGCACTCACAATTAACTTCATATTTATCGACAAGTTGGTTAAATCACAATTAGAATATTCTAAATACAATATATTGTCAATGGTTGAGATTGTCGAAGCAATATATTGATGAAGACTTTGTACATAAAGTTCAAAGCATAACAGAAAATAAATATTAATAGCTCGATTCGCCCTAACCAGACGACGTTCAAAGTAACTTTTGAGGATATGGTTTAATAATAGGAGAATATACCATGACTATCGCAAATATCTTGATAGTTGAAGATGAAGCAATTGTTGCACTCGAACTTAAATATCGGTTAACAAAGTTAGGATATAACGTTTGCGGCACTGCCTCAACTGGAGTTAGAGCCGTAGAAATTGCCGAGCAAAAGAAACCGGATCTGGCTTTAATGGATGTAAAACTTAAAGGTACTATGAACGGAATAGAAGTCGCTTCAATTCTAAAAGAGAAAATGGGAATATCATCAATCTTTCTTTCGGCATTCACAGACGACTTAACAAGGAAGCAAATGTCAAGTATTCATGATTTTGAGCATATTCAAAAACCGTTCGAAGCCAGCGAACTACAAAACGTAATTGAAAGAATGCTTGAAAAGAAAAAAAATAATCTTATTAAAAAAGTAAGCTGAAATAATTAAGCAACAAGAATTTTCATTTTTTCTTAAGCCGCGCAATAATTTTAGGATCAGTCAATTCTTTTATCGCATCGGCAGCAATCCATCTTGCTGACTTTGAATCAATCTCTTTAATTTCTTTTGCAACAATCAGCGCTTCTTTGTTTAAATACAAACTTCGTTTGCCAATTTGACGTAATGCCCAGTTAACAGCTTTTTTTACAAAATTTCTTTCGTCAGTTGAATACTTTTTAATTAAAGGAATGAATTGGAGAAACTCTTTGTCATCTCGCGTTTTATCATGTACCGCTAAATAAGCAATTAATGAAAAAGCTGTCCGTCTAACAAATTCCTCTTTTCTATCCGCCCATACGAAAATTTTTTCGAAAGCAAATTGAGTTTTTCTAAAGAGATAACAGCAGGCACAATCGCAAACCGCCCAGGAATCAAAATCCTTAACCCATTTATTCATTAATGATTTTGTAACAAGCCCGGGATTGGCTATCATCGCGGCAATTGCGCGCGCTTCAAGGTAGCCTGTATCCCAAAGTTTTAATGCAAGTTCGTGATTGGTTCCTATCTCTTTAGCAATTGCCTTTATTTTCGGTGCGTCTACTCCAAAAGCTTTTGCGGATTTAATACCGAATCGTGCCATTCCTTCAACGTTCTTCTTACTGTAATGCTTTTTTAAATCGCCCAGAACATCTTCAACAGAATACTTTCTTGTTTTCATTTTAAAGGTCTACTAAATGAAATATTAATTAAACATTTCCAGCACATAAAGTTTTTCTTCTTTATCCGAAACAAGATAAATCTTTTTTGTTTCCGGATTAACGGCAATACCTTCTATTTGATTTACCGAAACATTTCTCCGCGATTTTATTTTGCCATCGGTTGTGCATTTCGCAATTAGTTTACTTTCGTCGCTGATTATCCATAAGTCATTCGTTTCAACTATATAACACAATCCCGAAAGGTCATCGGCAAAATTCAATTCTGTTCTTTTTATTTCTTTAAACTGTGAATTATATTCAACAAGTATTTTAGGCTTTTTTTCTTGAACAACAAAAAAACGCTTAGTTTTTAAATCGTAAGCAATTCCTTCCAACCCTGCATTTTTTTTACTTTTTAATGAAAGTTTGCGGCGGGTCAATTCCTTTCCATCGTTACTTAAAATCAGAACTTCGCCTCTATGCTCGGAAACAACGGCAATTGAATTCTCATCGATTACGGTTATTCCTTCAAGATCTTCTGCATCAACTGTAAAATACTTTTCAATTTTACCTTGCAGCGAGATCAAATATACCATATTATTATCATCGCTGACCGTCCACAACTTTTTCTTATCGAACGAAAGCGCCAGTCCCGATGGCTCCGGCACTTTAATTTTATACTCTTCGGCAATTTTTAATTTATTATTTCCGCCGCAGAATATCAGTAGCGAGTTCAAAAGAGCAATAATTAAAATCATAAAAATGCGCTTCATCTTGTACCTTAATTATTTGAATAACCTTTTAAAACCATTGTAGTGTATTAAGATTTTTATTTCGAATGTGATTAAGTTTTCTCTTACAAGCGGCAAAGTATTTAATATTTTACCGGCTTCAATTTCGTTTTCACATTCCATAATTAATACCGCACAATGATCTTTTTGAGAAAAATATATTTCCCTTATAACACCTTCCTGCATTAATTCCCATACTTTTTTTGCTTCATCTATTAAAAGTCGGCTCAATTTTTCTTCATTGATAATTTCAACTGATTTTTCTATTGCAAGTATTTTCATTGTTTATTCTATAGTATAAAAACTCACCTTTTCATATACTTCATTAACATTGAAACCTGTCCTCCGTGATATGCATTGTGCTGCACGAGCCCCATAATCATTGCTTCGTATGTTGTACCTGTGCCAAGCGGTGCATCGCGGAAATTACCAGCCATCTCCGAAAATTTATTTCCGGGAAATTTTTTAATCGACTCAATAAGCTTCTCGGTTGAATCAAACAATTTATTTTTTATACTATACCAGCTTTCATTCTGATATTCTTTAATATCCGGCCAGTCCCCCATTTCAGGTTCAGAAGGCTCTTTGCCCTCAATTCTGTTTTTAACTTCTTCAGTCCAAGCCCACATGTGAAGTGTTAGTTCCAAAATATTGTGGACATATTCAAACGGTTTTGAGTATGCTTCTTCCTCGGCAATATCTTCAAATATTTTTTGGATTGAAGGACCGTGCCATGGGTCTCCAAAAACAGAATCATGAATTTCCTTTATCAGCTTTTCCTTAATATCCATATAAACTCCATTTGTTAATTTAATATCACTAACTGATTAATTCGATATTTTCATTTGAACCGAACAGAAGAAGCATATCTCCATCTTGAATTACATAGTTCGGTTCGGGCAGCATAAGATTATTTTCACCAGATTTTTCAGAATAAGGTGAATAACTAGTACGAATCATTAAAATAGTTAAACCGAAATTTTTACGAACACCAATACTTGCAATTGTTTTACCAACAAATTTATTAGGTGCTTTTATTTCCGTTACAGAAAAACCTTCAAAAACTTTTCTTTGCTTATTATCGCCAATATGTTCAAGTTCATAAGAAAAAGCGTCGGGCATATTATCTTTAACTGTTTCACGGTTGTAGGCCGATATCACATCGTGCCTGCAAATTGTACCCGATACTCTATTTTTTATTGTTGCGCTCACTACCGGAAATTCATCCGTGTTTTTTCTTTCGAACATTTTCATAACAAAGTCGAGATCATCGTTTTCCGTAATAGTAGTAAATTCCTGCGAAGCAATATCCCGCGCAACCAAAACTTCGCGTAGCTGTTCATACTCTGTAATTATTTGACGAAGCTCCACCTCTGAAATTTTACCCGTCAATTTATTTTCTTTATTAACTGTATAAAAAGTTGTATGAGTACTTTCCATAAACGTTTTCACAATAAGCGGAAGAGGTGTTTCTTCGGGAATTAATACTACTTCGGGATTCATAACTTGCGAAACTTTAATAGATTTTAAAACACTAAATTCAAGTTTAGAAGCAAGACGATATCCCTGTTTTTCGAGATGATGTTCGTGAACCGATCTTTTTAAAGTAATTTGGACAATCATTGTACTTGCAACTACCGCAAGCATTAAAGGAAGAATGAAAGAATAATCCTTTGTCATTTCAAAAATTATTAATATCGAAGCTATGGGAATCGAATTAATTCCTCCAAGTACAGCTCCCATCCCGACGAGAATAAAAGCAGTGGTATCAACTTGAAGATCAAAAAAATAATTAAGGCCGACTGCAAATAAATATCCGAGGCATGCACCCATAAAAAGCGACGGCGCAAAAATTCCGCCGAAGCCGCCTGAGTTTAAAATTAACGGCACTAAGAAAAACTTCAACACCAAAAGAACAGCAACTGTTTTCCAAACTAATAAATTGGACAGTAGATTATTGATACCTGTGTAACCTATTCCAAAAATGTCTTTATAGAAATATCCGGCCACGCCCATTAATAAGCCGACAAAAGTCATCCAAAGCCATTGCGGAATTTTTTTAAGAATATTTTTCTGAACAATTTTATCGAGAAAATTTGAGTATTCTATGAACATTAGCGAAACAAAGCCTGCTGCTATACCGAGCAAAGCATAAATGTAGAGATTATGATACTCGCCAACATTTGGGCTATGAAAAATAAAAACAGAAGTATTCCCAAGAAACGCGCGGGATACGGCGCTCGCTGTAACCGAAGATAAAATCAAAGCAGAAAATGTTGCGGTTTGAAATTCGTTAAGAAGAACAATTTCGAGTGCGAAAAAAATTCCTCCCATTGGAGTATTGAAAATTGCAGCGATTGCGGCACCGGCGCCGGCCGCAGTAAAAACTCTTTTACGTGAATCGGATAATTTTAAAATTGAAGCGATTTTGTTTGCAATTCCGCCACCAAACTGTGCCGCGGGTCCTTCGGGACCAACAGTATTACCCGAGCCGATACTTATAACAGGGGCTATAAAATGAAACAATGTGGTACGCAAAGGAATTTTTCCGCCTCGTGTTGCAACAGCTTTTATTACTTCCGATACTCCCCTCTTTTTTGCAATGTCCGGCGCCGAAAGAATCATAAGACTTTGAATCAACATTCCAATAGCCGGTAAAACAATTACAGCTCCGGCTCCAAGAAAAAACAAACCCTCTTTTGTTTGATCAAAAAAGATTTCGTTAAAATATTCTATCGAGTTATGAAACAAAACCGTGGCGAGTCCAACCACGAGCCCGATGATAACGGCATAAAAAGTAAAGACAGTGTAGTCTGTCCTGAAAACATATTCAACTATTTTATTAAAGAGGGATACAGCCGCACGAGCATTATTTCGAAACTTATTTTCTTTATTGCCGTTCATAAGCTGCTAATAATTTCTAAATTTTCTTAACTACAACAATAGTAGCATCGTCTTCCCATTTGCGGCTGCCGCCGAATTTAAACGAAGCATCGAATATTTCATTCATAATTTCTACTGCGGACTTGCTTATATTTTTTTTAACTACTTCTTTAATTCCTTCTATACCGAATTCTTCCTGCTTGTTATTTTGTCTTTCGAAAATTCCATCGCTGAATAAAACAAGCACGTTACCGTTTTTCATTAGCGCATGGCCTCGCGACAAGTCAATTTCGGGAAGTGCTCCAAATACCAACCCTGTAGATTCAAGTTCGGTAAAATTTTCACCATCGAACAAAAGCGGCGCCGGGTGACCCGCATTTACATAAAGTATATTACCGTTCTTTTCTATTTCGCCGTAAAAAAGAGAAACAAAACTTGTTGAATAAACACTTCTGTGAATTACAGTGTTAAGTTTCTTAAAAGTATAAACCATTTTAAAATGTTTTTCCAAACCCATACGCAGACCGGTTACAACATCGCGCACAAGTAACGCAGCCGGTAATCCGTGTCCGCTTGCATCGCCTACGCACACCCCACAGATATCACTATCAAAAGTATAATAGTCGTATAAGTCCCCGCCGACAAGCTCGGCGGGAATAGATTTACCGGCTATATCAAATCCGGAAAATTCAGGCGCTGATGCCGGAAGTAAACTTTGCTGAATCTGTGCCGCATGCTGCATCTCTCCGGTGACGGACTCGGATGTCAACCTATAGTTTAAAACCGTGCGAACTGCGTTCAAACAAAATTCTATTTCCTCTCTAATCCACCCGCTTTTAAGTTCAAAAACAAAAATCCATCTTTGTTCGGTGCTTCTTACGGTTATTGCTGCCGGTATTCTATATTCCTTCTGGATATTAATTGATTTGTCGATTGTCAACAACGGATCGTCGAATATGTATGTCTTCCATTTTAAAATTGCCTGAATTGCTTCTGAATCAAACGGAATATTTGTAACAATATAATTGTCTTTAAAACTGATTTTGGAAATTAATGAATATTCGTTTTCACGTTCCTCGTAAATGCGTCCGTTGCCGATATTTAAATCCGGGCCGAATGTTTTCTCAATTTCATCAACAATAGTGAATAAAAAATCTTTGCCGGACTTTTCCTGCCCGATCTTATTAAGTAAGGAATCAAGTTTGCGGTAAAAATATTTTGGTTCAAGCATTTTTCTTCAATCTTATTTTAGAATAAATTTAACTATAAATGAATTAAAAAAATAATTGCTTTGCAGAATTATTCATCGATGTTTCACCTCTATAATGTTAGCTGCAATACAATTTCTTCCACTCAACCGGCCGCATCCATTATCCTAGTTCGTGTTACTCATTTTACCGTTTTCATTATTTGCCGGGAATGACGACGAGCGTATAATCTTCCATCCGCTGCTTTTATCTTTTTTCCAAACTTGTAGGCCTTTATCGGTGGCCATGGAAGGCTCCGGTGCATATATGGGTTTTATTTTGGCCGTCATTGTCATTCTAACATATGCGAAATCACCGGAGACATCAATTTCATCTGCCTTAAAAGAAATGATAACGCTGAGGTTTTTATTATTCAATATATGCTTGTACTGATCTTCAATATCTTTGCGGTACTGATTTTTTTGATTAGGATAATATCCTATAAAATCGTCCGAGTAAATTGAGATTGCTTTTGAATAGTCTCCGGAATTAAAACCATCAACCCAGTTGTTTATTGCGTCTCTTATAGGTTTCGTATTATCGCTTTGCGAATATGAAATTGAACATGCAAAAACGAGTATTAAAAGTATTATAAATAATCTATTCATTTATTCTCCTAATTTATACATTATTAAGGAAGCACAACTTTATCGAATTTCTCCTCTCTCTTTTTTCTGTTTGTGTTCTTTACGCATTCCGTATTTGCTTAAAACAAGCAAAACCAATGCAGTAAATACCAACAAAACGCTTTGAATTATTGCGCCAATGCCTGCTGCCAACAATCCCCCGATGAAAAGTCTTCGATAAACAACCGGTTCACTTAATTTCATATTGTTACTTGTTTGATGATTTGTCTAATAAATTTTTCAGTACCCGCTCAAACGATTCTGGAATTTCCGAGTTGAAAGTTAATCTTTTCCCCTTTTGAATTTCCAGTTCAATGCTTTTGGCATGAAGCATAAGCCGCGGATAATTTTGTTGAATGTTTCTATCGCCGTATCGCATATCACCAACTATCGGATACCCGATAAAATAAAGATGAACGCGCAATTGATGTCTTCTTCCGGTTGACGGGTTTAATTCCAACAAAGTATAATTTTTAAATCTTTCCAAAACTTTATAAACAGTACTACTTGGTTTTCCTTTTGTCTCGTCAACGCCCATTCTGCCCGACCCGAACTCGCGTATTGGTTTGTTTATTACGCCCGCATCTTTAACAACATTCCCGTGGACAAGAGCTATATAATATTTATTTACAGTCCTGTTTGCAAATTGGGCGTTTAATAATTTATGTGTTTTCGAATTCCGGGCAAATAATATTATTCCGCTTACTTCTTTATCCAAACGGTGTACGATTAATAATTTTTGATTGAATTTTTTTTCAAGTGCTGAATGAAGTGTTTCAATAGAAGTATCGTTTTCCGAAATTGATGCAATACCTTCCGGTTTGTCTGCCGCAATTAAATCATTATCCTCATATAAAATATTTACATTCATAACTCAACGACTCCTCAGCTATACTTTAACTTTTCACAGATGAATATTCGGAAATAATTTTATCCATAAAATTATCGATATCACAATTTATAATTTGATTTTGGGAATCTGAGTACCATTCGACAATTTCTTCTGCCCCTTTTTCAAACGAAATTATTGCTTCATAATCCGGTACAACGCTTTTTATTTTTGAATTATCAAACACGGCATCGTTGGCTTTGTCACCAAGCAACCCCGCGCCCCATTCATCATCATATTTAGCAATAAACCCAGATGGAATTTGGGCAATATTTAATTCATATCCGGCTTTCGAAGCAAGTATTTCCGCGATTTTATTCCAGGTTAAAACTTCATCCGAGGTGATGTGATATTTTTCACCGATTGTTTTCTTATTGCCGAGCAAACCTACAAATCCTTTTGCAAAATCTTTTGTGTGTGTCAATGTCCACAAACCACTTCCATCATCGTGTATAATTATCTGTTTATTGTTTTTCATTCTATGAAAAGGAAGATAATCCGCACGGAGTGGAGTTTTCGTTTTATCGTAAGTGTGCGAAGGACGGACAATCGTAACCGGAAAATATTCCCTTTCAAGTTTATCGTTTAAATAATTTTCACATTCTATTTTCGCACGCGAATATGCCCAATACGGATTTTCAAGAGGAGTATCTTCAGTAATAGGGATTTTGCGTTTTGGCGAATATGCTGAAGCAGAACTGATAAAAATGTATTGCTCCGTTTTATCCCGGAATAATTCTAAATCCCGTTCAACATTTTTTTGAGTAAACGCTATCCAATCAACTACCGCATCGAATTTATGAGCAGATATTAATTCTTTTATCGAATCAACATCATTAATATCTCCATTGATAATGTTGGCTCCGGGCGGTGTAGAGCGAAACGACTTTCCGCGAGTTAATAAAAACAAATCATAACCTTTTTCAATACAAAGCTGAGAACAAGAATGGCTAATTACCCCGGTACCGCCGATGAAAAGTATTTTCATAATATTTCGTTTTTAGTTTCAGTAAGTTTTATCGCAATTGAATTTGCTTCTTGAATTATCGACTTAGGATAATTCTTGATTTCTAATAACTTTATTGCATTTCTTGTTCTACATGGGCCTTTATGAATTTTATAATCAAAATAATATTGACCGTTTTCAACTTTCTCGCTGAAGTGAAGCATCTCAAACTCATTTTGCAAAAGATCCTGCAATTCAACATCATGCGTTGTTACAAAAATAATGCTGTGATTATTTAAATATTTTAAGACAGCCGTTGAAGCCGCAAGGCGTTCAACAGTGTTTGTTCCGCGAAATATTTCATCAACAAGAAAAATATAGCTGTTTCCGTTCTCAGATAATTCGGTAAATTTCTTTAGCTCTTCGACTTCTACAAAAAAATAACTCTTCTTGTGCTCCAAATCTTCCTTTCTGTCAATGGATGATTTGACTTTGTAATTTGGAACAACAAAACGGCTTGCATGGCAAAAATATAACGTCTGTGAAAGAATAGTATTAATCCCAATAGTTTTTATGAATGTTGTTTTGCCGGACATATTGGAGCCGGTAACAAGTGCGGATTTCGATAGATCCAAAAGGGAATTCGAAACCGCATCCGTGATTAAAGGATGATACATGTTTTCAAATTCAATTCTTTTTTCTTTTGTGAAAATCGGTGTGCAATATTTATTATTCTCTTCAAGATATGAAGCTATTGAAATTGCCGAATCCAACATACCAATTATTTCATAAATTGTTGCCATTTCCTTTTGAAATTTTTGAAGCGTATCAACAGATTTATAGTAAGCGATTAAATCAAATAAGAAAAGAATGTTTAGATATTCAATCCCGACCAACAAAACGTCGTTGACAGCTTCTTTATCAACTACAAGTTTGCCGATCTTTTTACCAAGTTTATTCAGTATGTTTTTTCTTTGATAGATGTATTTTAATTCCTGCAGCTCTCCTGTTTCCTTTATATTTGCTAACTTTTTCGCAGAAACAATTAAATCATTTACTCCTTTGAATCCCGCAAAATATTCTTGAATTGGTTTTGCAAAAACTTTATTAAGAACATAATTGATTACAAAAAGTAAAAATGTAATAAAAAAGAAAAATGGATATTGAAATGTTAGAATAATTGCTATGTATGGAAGAATAGATCCCAAATAAAATAATCTGTAATACTTTGTGAATGGAAGCGACTTAGATAAAATAATATTCGGGATAAAATAGGAACTTACATCATTAAGATTCATCATTGCCAGCCGAATAGATTCTCTTAATGATTGATTCCTTTTAAATTTTTCACACAATACTGAAAACTTTTTTAATTTGTTTTCATCTTTTTCGAAAGTATGAAGTTTGTGATATAAATATTGCTGCCCAACGGCAGAAATATTTCTGTCAACTAGATCAAAAAATGAGTCAAAATTCAGATCATTCCATGTTTTGTCGTCAACATATTCGCTTTTTATCATTGAAGTCATTAACTGATGATAAATTGCAATTAAACCCATATTGCGAAAACGTTCAACCGGTTTGCCCCATTGATTCCTAAATTCTTCAATTTTCTTCTTTTTGTTAAAAAACATCGAGAAACCTAAAATGCCTATAAATACTATTTCATAATTTCTTTATTGTCATCATTGTTAGATCATCAGTTTTGGGACTGTTTGCAATAAATCTTTCCACTTCGTTTAACAATCCTTGTGTCAAACCCTTTGATGAATTTAAACGATTTTCAAAGATTAAATTTGCTACCCTATCAATTCCAAATTCTTCTTCTCCGCGGAATGATTCCGTAAGTCCATCCGTGTACATAAACAAGGAGTCGTTTTTTTCAAGATTTATTTTTGAGATTGTGTATTCCGAGTCGCAAAAAAGTCCAATCGGTATTCCGTTGGCAGTAGGTTTTATGATTTCATTTTTATTAATAATTATTGGCTGCGGATGGCCTGCATTGCAAATTTCCAAATGTCCGTTGTTGTTGGCTTTAATACATAATAAAGTTGCATATAATTCAGATGAAGTACTTTCGCACATTAACCTGCTCGCTCGCTGAACTAATTCCGCAACTCCTAATCCCGATGGAATCATACTTCGGAACATCGCGTTTAAATGTGTCATCAACATTGAGGCAGCAATACCTTTACCCGAAACATCTCCGAGTATAAAAAATTTATCTTCACCCGATTCAATTATATCGCAATAATCGCCGCTTACAATACCCGCGGGTTCGTAATGGAAATACACTTCCCAATGCGGAGTTATCAAATTGTTTTTAGGCAGCATTGATCTTTGCATTTTATTAGCAAGATCTAAATCGCTTTCCAACGAACGCCGCTGATGTTCGTTCATATCACCAAGACAAACACTAATCAAAGGATTTATAAGAAGCCTTTCATCTTCAATTGGTTCGTGACACACCAAACAAATTCCATAAGTGCCGCTATCCATTCTTTCGAGAGCAGAATCTATCTCTTTAAGTAAATTAATATAGCTTGCTTTTGTTCCCGGCATACTCACTACTTGTTGAACTCTTTGGCGTCTTTCAACAAGCATGTTTTTGATTTTACTTAACTCAATTGCATTCATATGACACCTTTCATTTTACTAATTTTTATTTCTTGATAGAATTAGACGCACTTACGGCGGATTATTCACAATAAATTTTTCCCGTCCTCTATTTGAAAATATGGAAAAGTACAGTTAATTATATAACGTAAATAGACTATTTTTACACAACTAAACTACCGAAAAATTAATGAGTAATTCTTTAAACTATCCTGTAATCAGTCTTGACGATATTATCCGCCCGACTCATGTTGTGGTTGACTTGAAGATTTTAAAAGAAAATTTTCTAGCGATTAAAGAACATGTTACACCGGCTAAGATTATGCCTATTTTAAAAGCCAATGCTTACGGGCACGGTCTTGTCCGAGTTGCGCAATTATACCAGGAATTAAATTCAGATTATCTCGGAGTAGCATTTTTAGAAGAAGGAATTTTGCTGCGCGAACACGGGATAAAAATTCCTATTCTTGTCCTTGGCGGAATTTGGGGAAATCAAATCCCTATTTTTTTAAAACATGATTTAACAATTACGGCTTCCTCTTTAGATAAACTTTCGCAGATAAACGAAATCGCGGGACAAATGAAAGTAAAAGCGAAAGTACATTTAAAGATTGATACGGGAATGGAAAGAATAGGTGTTCATTATTATAGTGCGGAGAAATTTTTAGAATCGGCAGTAAAATTCAAGAATGTAGAAATAGAGGGAATTTATTCTCACTTCGCCAATTCCGAAAAAGAAGATTTAAGCTATACCAAACTTCAGCTTGAAAGATTTCATGAAGTTTTACATTTCTTTGATAAACATTCTATTAAAATTCCAACCCGGCATATTTCAAACTCCGGTGCAATATTGCAATTGCCCGAAGCCAATTTTGATTTAGTACGCCCCGGCATTATTCTTTACGGCGTTTATCCTTCGCAAGATGTAAAGAAAACAATCGAAGTAAAGCCCGCACTAACTTGGAAGTCGCTTGTTGTGTACTTTAAAGTTATAAAGCCGAATCACCCGGTTGGATACGGATCGGCGTGGCAAAGCAATCATAACATACGCGCCGTTACTGTTCCCGTTGGTTATGGCGACGGGTATTTTAGAAGTACAAGCGGCAAAGCAGAAGTGCTATTAAATGGAAAACGATACCCTGTTATTGGTACAATTTCTATGGATCAGATTGTTGTTAATATTGAAAACGACAGCGCCTTCAATGGAGACGAAGTTGTTCTGCTTGGCGGCGAAGGGAAAAATTTTATTTCCGCGGAAGAACTTGCAAAGTGGGCGGGCACAATTCCTTATGAGATTCTAACCAATATTAATACACGCGTACCAAGGGTATATATTTAAAATCTTTTGAATAATTCTAAAATGTCATTTCGAACGGAGTGAGAAATCTTAAAATTTTCAAAACGATTTCTCAGTCGTTTCACTTCCTCGAAATGACAAACTTTATTTTTCAGAGATCTCTAATTAATAAATGCTGGGTGTTTTTACTTCTTATTTTCTTTGAGACTCTTTTGCTTCTTGTTTTCTTCAACCCTTTTGTTTGCTGGAATAGCGAATGTGAATCTTCCTTTTAATACGCAACCCGGTCTGCCTGGCACACAATCGGTTTTTAACCGCACACAAAATGTTTCATTCTTATCTATATACTGACAAGAAAAAGAACTCATAATATTCTCTGTTAATTATTTTTTCTTAACAAAACGGTAACGCATTGCAGTTCATTTTCAAGCGAGTAATTTTCTTTCTTCTGCGCAGCGAGGTAATTTTCGAATATGTTTTTTTGGGCAGGATATTTCTCAGATAGCTCGTCAACTCGCATTTCTATTTTCCTATATATAAAATCATCTGTCTCTGCAGTATCATCTGGCGATTGAGTTGCTTTTTCTATAATTGAAAAATTACTTTCGTTTATTTGCTTAAAGAATTCTGTTTCTCTTAAACATCTTGTATAATCCGAAACCGCATTGTCGGGTAAATAACAGTCGTCGAGAATTACATATCCCCCGGCTGTTAAACATTTTTCCAAATTAGATAAGGTTTGAGAAACATTTCCCAAAACAGGTCCTACCGAAGCAAGAAGTGCAAGATTAAAATCCTTCATATCGTTAATTAATTTTGCCGCATCCCCGTTAATAAACGAACACAACTTTTCAACTCCGAATTCTTTAGCTTTTGTTTTTGCATCTTCAATAAATTCCGGCATAGCATCAATTCCAAAAACTTCGGCGCTTAATTCTTTTGCAATCGGAATAGTTATTGCGCCTTTCCCGCAGCCGATATCCAAAACCCTTAAATGGTTTTCGTGAAGTTTATTCTTAGCAATTACTGCCAAAATCTTTTCAGACGAAGAGCCGATTTCCCATAAATCTTGTAATAAGTAAGGAATGAACTGTTTAAGCTCAGGTTCAAAGCAATCAAGTGTTTCTAAAAAATTTTTTTCGAAATTATCCATATAACACTAATCTTTTTTCTTTTTATTTCGTGATAAAGCAAAACTGCCGAAACCGCCAAGCATTGCCATATAAAAACCAAAGTCATACCACCAGCCGGTATTATATGTTTCATAAATGCGGATTGAATGATCAAAAAATAAACTCCACAACAGAGAAATGGGCGCAATCCATCCGTGCCAAACTCCCATAAAGAATCCCGCGGGTTCTTTTACAGAACTTGAGCCGCCGCCGGGCATACAACTTTGCAATAACAAAACCGAGACAGTTAATACAATCAACAAAATATAGCTTTTGCTTCTCATGGTTCACCTTCTAATTAAATTTTCTTTTCAAATATTATTTGTGATTTTTTTTCAACAAACCCCAAGTGTTTATAAATCTCATGGGTTTCTTCTCTTAATGAATTGCACCTTATTCGCAATCGTGATTCTCCCCTGCTCTTAATCCAATCAATCGCATGTTCTATTAAATTCTTACCGATACCTTTGCCGCGAAAGGATTTATCAACAACTAAGCTAACTACTTCACCATACGTTCCCCCGGCGAGTCTTGTATCAATCATTGCTTGAACGCAACCAATAATATTTCCTTGATCATATTCTGCAACAAAAACATTTCCGGTTTTATGCTTTGTAATTTTTACGATGCGATTTTTAATTTCATCGGCTGTTTCATCATAACCAAGCTGATTTAACAAACCGACAAGTCTAATTATATCGCTTTCTTCAACTTCTCTAATATTAATCTTGTCTGCAATCATTTTTATTTAATAATTCTCCAATTGTATTTTTATATTAATTCAAAAGATAATTTACTTTTCTTTATCATCGATTCGAAAGCCAAGCACTCTTAATTTGACGAATACTTATTTAATGTCCCTTTGTAATAGTTTTTAAAGATGATTTATCAATCAATCCCGGCGCAATTAATTTAACCCACATACCGATTTTCGCTTTTGTTGTCATCACAAGTTTTCTTTTCCTTTTTGCTGCAGTATTGATAATTTGTCGTGCGCATTCTTCGGCACTCATTACATTTGATTCATCGAGATGACTTTTGCCGACAGCCTTTCCGTCACAGCCGAGAGCCCGCTCGCGCACTTCGGTTGCTACAAATCCCGGGTATATTATGGTAACCGTTACACCAGAATTCATTAATTCAATACGAAGTGAATCGAAAAAACCTGCCATTGCATGTTTACTTGCTGCATAAGCGGTACGCGTTGGAACGCCGATCAATCCCGTTAAACTGGAAATGCCTACAATTCTTCCTCTTGATTTTTTCAAATGAGGAAGCGCATAATAAGTACAATAAACGCTGCCGAAGTAATTAACAGCCATGATCTTTTCAAACATATTAATGTCGGTAATGTCTTCGAACTTTGCCCACATCGAAATACCGGCATTATTAATCAATATATCTATTTTCCCGAATTCCTCAATTGTCTTATCAATTAAATTTTTGCACTGATCTTTTTCAGAAACATCGGTTTGAACTGTAATTACTTTTGCGCCGAGCATTTTACATTTATCGGATAGTTCATTCAACTTATTGATATCTCTTGAGGCGAGTGAAAGACATGCACCCTGCTCGGCTAGTTGAATCGCCAACTCTTTACCGATTCCTGCCGAAGCGCCTGTGATAATTACAACGTTATTACTAAACATATTTTCCCCGAGAAATATTTATCATTATTATCTTGTCATCGAATACGGAACAGCGTCTTTTGAGACGCCCCAATTTTTATTTGGTTTATTATCCATTATAAATTTTAATTCACCGCCGTTTATAATTTCATCATGAGCAATAAAACACCTTTCGATTTTATCACCATTTAAATAAGCTTCTTTTATGTAAATATTTTCATCCGAAAGATTTTCGGCTTTAATTGAAAATGATTTCCCGTTTTCTAAATTAATTGTTGCTTTATCAACGCATGGACTTCCTATAACATATTCGTTGCTGCCCGGCGCAACGGGATAAAACCCAAGTACGCTGAAAATATACCAAGCCGACATTTGTCCGCAATCATCGTTTCCGCACAAACCATGGGGTTCCGGTTTGTACATTGTGTTGATAATCTGGTGAATCCGCTCCTGTGTTTTCCACGGTTGTCCGGCGTAACAATACATATACGATACATGATGTGACGGTTCATTGCCGTGAACATAATTGCCGATCATTCCGACTTTTGTAACATCTTCGCTTTCGCCAAAATATTTATCGGGAAGTTCAAAAGTAAAAAGTGAGTCCAACCATAATACCAATTTTTCTTTACCGCCTATAAGTTTAATAAATCCGTTGATGTCATGCGGAACATAAAGAGAATAATTCCAAGCATTGCCTTCAATGTATCCTTGGTTGGCAACGCTTAAAGGATCAAACGGAGTTTTAAATGAACCATCGGAATATTTTGCGCGCATATACTTTGTATTGATGTCGAAAATATTTTTATAATTATTTGCTCTCTTAAAGAATTCATCTGCTGCTGATTTTCGTCCGAGCCGTTCGGCAAATTTATGCATTGTCCAATCGTCATAAACATATTCAAGAGTTTTTGAGGCGGAGTTTGAACTTATATCTTCGGGCACATAGCCGAATTTTTTATAAGCGCCGATGCCGTCGTACAAATCATAATTTGCGCTTGTCAAGCAGGCTTCGAAAGCTTTATCAATATTAAATCCTCTTATTCCTTTCATGTATGCGTCAACAATAACCGGGACGGCATGATAACCTATCATGCACCAATTTTCATTGGCCCAATGCGACCACACCGGCAATATTTTATGAACACTTTGTTCGTAATGGGCAATAAACGAATTGATAATATCACTTGTTCGTTTTTGCTGAACTATTGTATACAAAGGGTGAAGTGCGCGGTAAGTGTCCCACAAGGAAAACGTTGTGTAATTTTCAAATGAATCTGTTTTATAAATGTTCTGATCGAGTCCGCGGTATTCACCGTTTACATCCGAGAAAATTGAAGGATTTAGAAAAGCATGATACATCGATGTATAAAAATTTATTTTCCTGTCTTCAGGTGCTTCAATAGTAATTTTAGAAATTTCTTTATTCCATAAGTCTTTCGCGGTTTGTTTTGTTTTTTCAAAATCCCAATCAGGTATTTCAGCATTTAAATTATCAAGCGCGTTTTTTGTGCTTACCCCGGAAATCGCAAGTTTGATTAATATCTCTCCGCCTTCTTCGGTATCAAAATCAAAATAGCATTTAACTTTATGTCCTGCCCGTTCCGGAAAATTTTTATCTTCGTTAAACTTTCTCCAAAACCCGCGGTAGATTAGCTGTTCATCGTTAATTAAGCCGTAAGATTTAAACGGTTTCGAAAATTCCATTGCGAAATAAATATAACGCGTTCGTGCCCACCCGTTTGTTTGCCTGTAACCGGTTATTGTTGTTTTATTTTCCACGCGTACCGATGACCAAACAACTTTTCCTTCGTAATTATAAATGCCGGAAGTTAAATCCAATATTACATGAGCATCTTTAGATTTTGGAAATTTGTATTTATGAAATCCCGCACGGGCAGTGGCTGTTAATTCAACATCAATGTTGTAATCATCAAGTTTAACGGCATAAAACCCAGGACTTGCTTTTTCATTTTCATGAGAAAACCTTGACCTGTAACCGCTTTCCGGGTTTTCTTTCGTCCCCGGGTTTAATCTTAACTTTCCTACTGTCGGCATCAATAAAAAATCACCGAGATCGCTGTGTCCCGTTCCGTTAAAATGCGTATGTGAAAATCCGACTATTGTATTGTCCGCGTATTGATACCCTGCGCAATATTTATAAACATCGGGATTGTATCCTTTGCCGAAACTGTATAATACGGAGTCTGTTTCGGGACTCAATTGCACAAGCCCGAACGGAACCGCCACACCGGGGAATGTGTGTCCCATATCGTCTGTTCCGATAAAAGGGTTAACGTAATCGTAAGGTGTTTCGAAATTTCTATTTTGCTGCGCATACAAACACATAAAATTCATTACAACAAATAGTAATGTTAGAGTTGAAGAAGTAACAATTCTTTTAAGCATTTTTCGCCGGTTGATAAATTTATAAAGAGGATTGAGTGCAAATTACAGATTTGTTTGGAAATACAAAACAAAAGCCCGTTTATCTTTCCGGGCTTATTAATGTTCAGAAGAAAGTCTGTGTAATTCGGACGGTATTATAAAATCAAATTTATCGAGGAGTACTTCTAAATATTTTTAAATTAATTACCGAGCCGCCGAAAGAGAATAGCAAAGTTGTTGTTCCAATGCTTCAAGATCTTCCCTAATTTTTTGTTTTACGCTTTCTGTTTCTTCGGCAATATCAGCAATCAGTTTTTTATAATACTCTATACCATCATTTAAATTTTTGCGGAAGGATTCCAAAAATTCTTCCGAATAAGCCGATGCATTTTCAATTTTCTCTTCTATCTTACTTTGCAGGTAATCTATATATAGAGACAACTCTTTTACAAACATATTCGGGCGATTGGGATGCGTGATTAAATTAATTTTATTATAAATATGATCAACCATTTCTTTTAGATTAACCACTTTATTAAAGTATGCAATGTTTGGACCCGGGCAAACCGACACGGCCATACTTTGCTTTTTCATTTCAATCTTATTAACAATCAACGGAGTTACAGTTAAACCTTCGCACAGGCAGACTTTTTCAACAACTTTGTCGTATGCCTGTTTAAGTTTTCCGTTAAGATTGCTGTTCTTCAATTCGGTTAACTTTTTACTAATATATGTTGTAGATGCCGTACATATCGGCTTATCGGAAAATTCTTTGTTCGATACCAAAAATTTCTTTGGGCACGGACTGCCGGGTTTTCCGTCTTCAATTCTTTTATATTTTTCTATGTCTTTGCTGTTATCACGCAAGCTGTTGAACGGAACACCTAGTGGTGAAATAGAACTTAAGTATAAATCTTTTTCTTCGGCAGAACGGAGTTTTTCCAAAGTATATTCATCAACGTTCATCACTTCAGGCACAAGAAGAAATGGCGAACCCCAACCGACCGACTTTACTCCGTAGTAACGAAGTAGAAATTCATGTTCGGATGATTTGCCGACTCCGCCTTGGACAGTAACATCAAAATTGAAGATGTCGGCATTTACATGTATATCTTTTTTAAGAAGTGCAGGCAACAATAATTCTTTAATTGAATTCAGCAATTCTTCTCGCCGGTCTTTAAATTCTTTAAGAATTGGACCCAAAAGTAGTCCGTCGCTGGCAAATGCATGTCCGCCGCAATTTAATCCCGATTCAATTCTAAATTCCGAAACCCATAATCCTTTCTTCGCGAGAAATTTTCCTTGAATTAAAGCCGAACGGAAATCACTAACTTTAATGATAATTTTCTTTTTTACTTTACCTTCGGCATCGGGAAAAAAATCTTTAAACGATTCCATGTAGCTGTATAATTTCGGATTCATACCCGCAGAAAAAATAATCGAACTGTTGAGATCGCTTTGTGCATAGCCGCGCAAAGCTGCGTGCGCATCGTTAAATTCAGCCGGCAACTGTTCGCTGTCCGAATTGTAATTTGCTTTATCAAGCTTCGTCATAATATTAACGTTGATTGAGCCGCAGGTAATGCTTTCTCTCAATTTCTTTTGTATGCGTTCAACATATTCGGAATCTTTCGAAAGCATCATTTCATTGTAGAGCCGCTTTAACTCGGAATATTCGGGAAGCATATCGAAATATTTTGTTATCTCGCTTCCTTTTTCAAATGCCGAATTTTTCAATTTATCAAATTGCTCATCGACTATTTCCTTCATCATATTTAAATATGCAGTAATTCTTTTTGCGCGTGAATCTTCTTCGGCAGTTTTTATTTGAATATAGGGCTTGCACATTTTTTCAAGATAAAACTTTCGCAGCCGCTCCATTAAAGTATCATCAACCAAAGATATAACCGAAGAAATTCCATACCTCGCTACTTTAACAGGCGTATCAACAGAATAACCGACGCCGAGAACCGGAATGTGAAATGTATGTCCGTAAGATTTCATTTTCTTTCCTAAAAAGTTAAAACTTGCTGAATAAGGTTTATTAAATAATTGATATGAGAAGTAATGCTTTTCTCTTTCTATGAATTGCGATTAAAGAAGGATTTACAATTATTTTTCAAAACTTGTGACTAATATATAAAACGCAACAATAAGCAGGAAATAAATAATAAATCCCTTGCTTATGCGAGGATGTCCTAAAAGTTGTTATTCGGCAAATTTTAATCGCTTATTTAAGTAATACTAATTTTAAACCTGCAGGTCTTACCTCCGCGTTTCAAAGATTCTATCAATTCTACTTCAATCGGTTGTTTCAAATATGTAGAGAACATTTCTCTAACATAGCCTACCGAACAGTTGCAGTATGTTCCTGAAAGACCCTCGGGACCTTTTTCAACCAAAGGACAAAGACAAAACCCGTCTTCAACTTTGAGGCCGCCGGGATTTTTCACATATCTAAACTCGATAACATTATTCTCGAACTTAGCGGCTTCTTCACCGGCGTACTTGTTAATATTTGCTGCAAAATCTTGAGGTGAAATTTTTGGAATATCTTCCGGTTTGATATTTCTTTCATGAAGTGAACCGAGGTAACACTTTTGCCCGTTAATTTCCATGATCTTTGATTTTGTTTTATCGTCAAGTTCGGAGTCCATCACTTCCATAAATCTTTTAATCCAAGCCTGGCTAAACTCTACTTTCTTTTCACACGATGTTTCTTTTGAGCTGTTTGTCAAAGTTGCAGCACATAATTTTCCAATTCCGCCAAAGCAAACAGCCGAACATGTAAAAGCACTTACTTTAATTGATGAAGAAAGAAAATCCCTCCTTTCCATAAGTCCCCCAATTTCTTTGTTGAATTAGTTTCACTAAAATTCCGAAAACTTTAATTGCATTCACCTATAAAGTTAAAACAATACTATCGTTAAGTTGATTTTTATTTTTCGCAGAAACGATAACAAGCTTTTCAGTAATTAACAGAGACTTCTGAGAAATAGCGTTTATCATTTCGAGAAAGTTCACAGAACGATCGAGAAATCTTTTTGAAAATTTTAAGATTTCTCACTCCGTTCGAAATGACATTTTTTCGATTTTTCAGAAGTTTCTAAAAGTTAATTAATAAAAACTACTTTGCCTGTGTCGAAGCTATAAACAGCACCTTCAATTTCTAATTTATTCTCATGAACAAATTCATGAAGAATGGGTTGTGATTTTTCCAATTGTTCAACAATCATTTCTACATTTTTATGGATTGAATTATCCAACAAATCGCCCTCTTCTTTTTTAGCAGCTTCAACCGCGGGCGAAATTGCCTCGGCAAGAACATGAAGGTGTCCGCCGAGTTCGCCGCCCTTTATTGTCGCATCGACCGCGCCGCATTTTTGATGTCCCATCACAACAATTAATTTTACGCCGAGGTGCTCAACCGCATATTCAATGCTTGCAAGCGCAACATCATCAACCACGTTTCCCGCAGTACGGATTACAAACAAATCGCCGAGCCCTTGGTCAAAAATTATTTCGGGCGGAACACGCGAATCGGAACATGTTAGAATTACCGCAAAGGGGTTTTGTCCTTTTAACAAATCAATTCTTTTTGCTTCGGAAATATTTGGATGCTGCATTTGGGAAGAAACAAACCGTGAGTTACCTTCAATAAGTTTTTTTGTCAGCGCTTCAAATTTAGATTGTGCAAACAAATTTGAAACTACAAATAAAAGAATCACCAAAATATATTTATTCTTCATTTTACCCTCTCTGTTTGAATGTGTTGAATAGTAAAACCTTATAAGTTATTCTTTGCTATTAAACTCCAATATCTTCGTTCCATAATGCCGGTTTATCCTTTATAAATTTTGTCATCATCTCGATACAAGTTTTATCATCTTTCACTTCTACATTAACACCACGTGATTTTAGAAGTTCTTCATCACCCATAAAAGTTTTGTTTTCACCGATTATAACTTTTGGAATTCCATAAAGTAAGATAGCGCCGGAACACATTGGGCACGGTGAAAGAGTTGTGTATAAAACAGATTCTTTATAAACCGAAGCCGGTTGTCTTCCTGCATTTTCCAAAGCATCCATTTCGCCGTGAAGAATAGCGCTGCCTTTTTGAACACGCCGGTTGTGTCCGCGACCAATAATTTTTCCATTATGTACAATAACGGATCCGATAGGAATACCGCCTTCTTCCAAACCCATTTGCGCTTCTTCAATTGCGGCTTGCATAAATTTATCCATTATTAATCCATTGTTTAATAAAGAATTAGTTTTGTTCATCAATCTTAATGAACATTTAATGAACTTCCGCCTATAAATTCCCGAAGTACGGAATCGCCCGGTATCGGGGAATCATCTTCAACGGGTTCTATTGCATCCAGCATTTTTCTCGTTCTAGCTGAGCGTTCATAAGCATCAATACGAAGCGGGTCGTTTGAATATTTTTTTTCCCACTCTTCAAAATGCTTTAAAAGTTTTGGCCTGTAAATCGGCACCTCGAACGGCATTGAAGTATTAACAATATAATCGGCGGTATTGCAATAAGGCAAAATTGTTCTTTTCTCGGACGACCGCACATAATGCCAATGCAACAAAGTTTGCTCGGGGTTATATGCGCGGTGAACCGAATCGCGAAGCATTCGTCGGATTAATCGTAAATCTGTCCAGCGGATAAACTGACCATCCGGCATCTTCATTTGAAGAAGAGGTTCGAGATACAATTTGAATTTTTGAGCCGATGGAATTTCTCTGCTGAAATCCGGGTATAGACCGTGCAAACTATCTATTAACAAAACTTCATTTTCGTGAATTTGTAACGGCGTTCGGTCTAGATGACGTTTGCCGATTTTAAAATCATAATACGGAATTTTTACAACTTCACCCGCGGCTAATTTTTTAAGATGGTCGTTAATCATTTCAAGATCGAGCGCTTGAGGAGTTTCGAAATCATAATCGCCAAATTCATCTTTCGGGTGCATTTCCAAATCGTAGAAATAATTATCAACAACAAGCGGAACAAATTTCATCCCCATTTTTTTCAACCGCATTTCCAATTTGAAAGTAGTTGTTGTTTTGCCTGATGACGAAGGTCCGCTTACCATAACCATTTTCAACTCACCACTTCTTTCTTTAATTAACTCCGCCGCGGTATCGAGTTGAGTTTCGTAAAAAGTTTCAGCTTCGTGAACAATCTGCGGAAACTCACCATTCTTAATTCTTTCATTTGCTTTTTCTACCGTATTAAGATTATGTGCCACTGCCCAATCGAGCGAGCGCCAGACTTTTTTCCATGGAATCAATTCGTTTGGTTTCGAAAAATGTTTTGAATCCGCCGCTCTTCTTCGTGCGGCTTCCTCCCGGTAAAGAATAAATTCTTTTGCAACTTTTGCGTGTCCGTTTTCAATTAATACTTTTTCAACAATGTCTTGTATTTCTTCTACATGAGGTTTGTAACTTTCTTCAAATTTTTCTTCCATTGCAGCGATAACTTTTTGAGCAAGTTCGGCAGCTTTATCTTTATCACGACCGCCCACAGAAACAGCCGCCCTAAAGATCACGTTCGAAATTCTATCGGGGTTAAAAGGTACAACAGCACCGCTCCGTTTAATCACAAATTTGAATTTGCTCATTCGTATTCCTCTTAAACTTCATTTTCCATTTTCGTAAAGATACAAAGCAATAGTATTTATGAAATTGATTTTACAGCAGTTTCATAAATAGAATTAACCTCATCCAGTTTTGAAACACAAACATTAAGATCTTTTAACAAACCGTCATTTAAACCGTAAATCCACCCGTGAACGGAAAGTTGCTGCCCGCGTTCCCATGAATCCTGCACTATTGTTGTTTCGCAAACATTCAACACTTGTTCTATAACATTAAGTTCGCATAATTTTTCAATTTTTTCTTTATCGCCGGAATATTTATCCAAAAGTCCGGAATGTTTTTCTTTTACATCTTTAACATGACGAACCCAATTGTCTGCAAGTCCAAGTCTAGTATTTTTAAATGCGGCATGAACTCCCCCGCAGCTGTAATGACCGCATACAATAATGTGTTTTACTTTCAATACGTCAACGGCAAATTGAATAACAGAAAGGCAATTCAAGTCTGTATGAACAACTACGTTGGCAATATTACGGTGAACAAAAAGTTCGCCCGGCAGTAAATTAACAATTTCGTTGGCTGGTACGCGGCTGTCGGCACAACCAATCCATAAATATTCCGGCGCTTGCTGTTTAGAAAGTTTCTCAAAAAAACCGGGATTCTCTTTCTCTAAATTTTCGGCCCATAATTTATTATTGTCAAAAAGATGTTTTAAGTTGCGCATGCAATGTTCTTTCTTTTTTAGTTAAAACCACGATACAATTATACTAAACACGTAATAAATTAATCCATGTCAACAAAATATCTATTTTGGATATCCAACGGTTTGCGTTAAAATTATTCTTTGGCTCGATTTTAATTTTAGTGCACCGGCGAGTTTTGTTTTATCAACTAAACCGCGCACTACACAAGCTAATTCTTGTGATGCACAATAGAGATAAACATTTTGAATACAAAACCCTGCTGCTGCCGAAGTCCACATTAATTTTGTTTCCTCGCTGTCATTTGATTTAATCCTATCAAAATCGGAGACAAAAATTAAATTAACAGGAGCGGATTCAACAAACTCTTGAACGCCGCACAAAGGTCTTATATCATTTTCCGTAATAGTTAATAATTCATTTTGCTTTGCGTCGTAAAAGAATGCACCGTCTTTTAAAACAACATAAACATCTATCTCCTGACAGTTGCGTGCAGAAGGAGAAGTACGCTTTCCGGATTCGGGCCTGTTAATTCCATTAGCAGCCCACAGTAAATTTGAAATTTCCTGCATAGATAAAGATTTGTTATCAAAACTTCTTTGCGATTGACGTAGTTTTAATGCCTGCATCAAAGGTTTACCGATTTCTGTTTGCGGTTGGGGAAGTTGAATAGATGTTATATTTTGAGCATAAATTTGATTTGGAATGCTTAAAACAAGTACATAAAAAAGTATTATTTTCTTCATCACTCTATCTCCTGAAATATTTCAAACATCTCCTTTCAAAATTAACATACAGTTTTTTACTTGAATTTGTTGAGAACTGATGATAAATCCGGCGAAAAAAATATTTCGTTTGCACGGTTACATTCGCGTATAAAATCCTGAAGAGGTTTACTTGTATATTTTGAAAAATCTCCAACTATTGCAAGCTTAACTTTATAGTTCACAAACTTTTGTAGAATTTCGCCGGCCAAGCCCGTGCTTAGTTTAAAAAAATCCGGGTTAATGTTTTTTTCATAAAGAATAATATTTCGCGCGCCGTTATAATCGGCATCTGCCATAATATCGAGAGCATCCTGGGTTTTGTTGATTATCACTTCATCTGCAAATATCTCTGCTATTTTATAGCCCCCTGCATCATGGAATTTCATTTTCATAAATAACCTGTTATTTTATTATTTGAATAACATCATCCTTATTTGGTACAACGCATAAAAACTCAAACGGCTTACTTCCAATAGTTTTATAACAATGTGGAATTCCGCTTGGTATAAAAACAACATCGTCTTTTTTAACAATATGTCTTTCATTTCCAATTACTACTTCCGCAGAGCCACCGAGAACAATTTGTTCATGTTCGACTGTATTTGTATGCATCGGCATTTCACCACCGGGTTCAATTATAAATTTTCTCATCGCAAAGTTCGGCGCTTCGTTTGAGCTAATTAAAACTTGTTTTGTTGCTTTCGATCCGGCTTTAACTTCTTCCGCCGGAATTTTGTTCAACTGTTTTACAAACATTTTATTCCCTTTCCAACTAATTATAGTTTGCTGCAATCATTTTATTAAGCCTTATACTCTCAAACCATTCAATTGCTCCAAGAATACTCGGTATTGCTGCTGTGTAATGATTGCCCCCCGGGATAGTAAAAAACTCAACATCGGCGCCATTTGATTTGAAATGATTGTATGCATCAACAGAATTTTGATATGGTACAAACTGGTCGGCGTCGCCGTGGAATAATTTAACCGGCACATTCGGTACCCAATTTATTAGTCCGTTATCCTTAAAAGCATTTGTAAGATTTGTTTCGGTTCCGTTTTCAAAAGAGTCGATGAAATCCTGCTTAAAAAGTTTTGACAGATCATTAGTAAGAGCACTGTTTATTTCATCGGTAGTTTTGGTGCCGTTGAAAAGCGAAGGAATTTTTTCAAGATAAGGAGAATTAAAATATTTGTTTAATGCATTCCAGCCGAATATATCGTTATAAGCAACAATTAAATATGCAAGGAAAGAGGGCTCGTCGTAAGTTTTATCTTTCAAAATTTTTTTTGCGGTTGAATACAAATCATACGCACCTGCCATAGGTGCCGAAGCCATTACATTTATTTCGCCCGAATAATATTGTTGTATTTCGCGGTGCGCAGCCATTGTTACATAGCCGCCTTCGGAATAGCCCGCGAGGAAAACCTGCCCGTTTAGTTTTATTGATTGCTTCAGCGCTTCTTTACGGCATGCGCGTATAAAATCAATTACTGTTTCGGCAGATGTTTTTGCGTGATGATATGGATGTACCATTTGTGATTCGCCGAGTCCGAGATAATCAGGCACAAGTGACAAATATCCCAATGCCCCGCCGATCAATCCTTCGAATGCATCCTGTATATTTGCGGAACCGACTTTTGTTCTTTTAGTTTGAGTACCGTGCTGCAAACTCATAATAGATAAATTGTCTTTGCCTACCGGAATGAACAACGCGCCCGAAGCCGTAACAATATTTCCCTTCGCATCCCTTGTTTTATAAATAACTTTATAAATATTCACATCATAAAGCAAATCAACATTAATTCCGTTCTTTGCAATTTCCGCCTCAATTGCATCAGCATTGAATTTGCCGAGCCAAGTTGTACTTACAAGATCGCCGCGTGAATAAACTTGCGGTTCTACGGGATTGAAATCCGCTTCTTTGCATGAAGTTAAAAACAACATTATAAAAACAATTGTAGATAATAACAAAAAATGTTTAGGGGGGTTATGTTTTTGTTTCATAAGTGCAAAATTGTTTTATTGGTTTAAGATTTCTTTTCTTTAAATTGATTAGCGTTAAATTCAGCAGATTTTCCTTTGGCGATGCTCAATGTTTTCCATTCCTTCCCCGCATAATGTTTTGCCAGCAAGACAATTTGCCCGACGTGGTAGCTTGTGTGTGTAAGCGACCATGCCAAAGCTTTTGCAACTGTTAATTCTTTTCCATAAATAAAAACTTTTGTATTTAGCTTTTCTTCAGTCAAATTTTTCAACTCTTCAAATACTATTTTGAAGGCCTCGTTCCAACTGTCTAATAACTCTGTTCTAGATTTGTCCCCGCTTTCAAATTCTCCGTCTCGATCACGCCAAGTTTTTTCGCCGTCTTCAGTAAGAAAATTTGTGAACCTTGATTTTAAATTACCCGACAAATGTTTTAGAAGAACTGCAATGGAATTTCCGTCACTGTCCAATTGTTTATTTAAGTCATTTTCGTTGAGTTGTTCAACCGCCCGCTCGGCAATGGATTTGTACCGTTCGAATTCCGATTTTATTACTTCTATAACCATATTATTTTCCTTGAATGTCGTTTTCTAAAATTTTCATTTGTTCTTCACAATTAAACACGCTTGCGTAAACAGATTTCAGCGCAGCCATGAACGAGCCGTGAACATCTGCGGCCGGAATTATTTTCCCGTTAAATTCTAAATCTTTTGTTGCACATGCATCTTCTATAACAGAGCAATTAAAACCGAGATCAAATGCTGCGCGGGTTGTAGCATCAATGCACATATGAGTCATTGCACCGATTATGTTCAAGTTTTCAACCCCAAGCTCTCTAAGTTTTTCGAGTAGGTTTGTATTTCTAAAACTATTCGGAAAATATTTTTGAATAACTTCTTCCGAAGAGAGAGGTTTAACACATTCGTTTATTTCCACTCCATAAGTGTTTGGAAGAAAAAATGTTGCTCCTTTGCGAGTTGAAATATGTTGAATATGAATAACGGGTAATTTTTTTTCTCGAAATAAAGTCAAAATACTTTTTGCATTATCACATGCTCTTTCAATTCCGGTTAAAGGATTTGCCCCGCCGGGAAAATAGTCGTTTTGAATATCGATTAAAAGTAAGGCTGTTTTCATTTTTTTACGCAGTATGAATTGTAAACAAACCAATTTTAAAATAGAAACAAAAATAAATCCGGTCAATCAGTATAAAACAAAAAAGACGATCCGCAAGATCGTCTTTAACTTCTCATGCAGAAACTGCTATCTCAATAAATCTTCATCTCGGTAAAGCATTAGTATAGCTGCTTGCGGAACAATTATAAATTTTTGCTTCTCAACTTCCACTTCAACCGCATCCTTTCGGAGAAATACAGCATAATCGCCTTCCTTTGCCTGGAGAGGGATATATTTTATTGCTTTGTTTTCTTTCCACGGCTCATCATCGTCCGACGGAGAACCAATTGCATAACCGGGTCCTGCTTTTACAACATAACCGCCTTGGACTTTTTCTTTTTCCTGAACACCCGGCGGAAGATAAAGTCCTGTGTTTGTTTTGTTTGCTGCATCTTCTGGTTTTACCAAGACACGGTCGCCGACAATTATAATTTTTTCGGTATTAATCAATTTATGCTTCTCTTATATTTACGCCGTAAAAATACTAATTGTAGAATACACCAACAACCGGTATAAACAGATGAAAGGGTTTTGGAATAAAAGATATTCAGAAGAAGAGTATAATTACGGCAAAGAACCGAATAATTTTTTGAAAGAGGAACTGATAAAATTAAAGCCGGGTAAGATTTTATTTATCGGCGAGGGCGAAGGCAGAAACGCTGTTTACGCCGCTACTCTCGGATGGAATGTAGATGCTCTTGATTTTTCAGAGGAGGGGAAACGAAAGGCGGAAAAACTAGCAGAAGAATTCGGCGTCAAAATAAATTATCAGATTCAAGATTTTTCCAATTTTGCTGTTCAGAAAAATCATTACGATGCCGTCGGAATTTTTTTCATTCATCTTGAAGAGGAATTGAGAACCTCGCTATTCAATAAATTGATTTTTTCTTTAAAACCTCTCGGCAAGATTCTTTTTGAATGTTTTGAGAAAGAACAGCTTAATTATACTTCCGGGGGACCAAAAGATATTGAGCTGTTATATTCTCTCGAAGATGTTGTAAATGAGTTTATAGATCTTGATTTCGATAAACTATCAAAAGAAAAAATCTATCTAAACGAAGGCAAAGGTCATCTCGGCGATGCCTCGGTAATTAGGTTTATCGGTATAAAAATCTAATTAATAATTATCCAATTATTGATTTCTTTTCCACACTGTTCTGCCGTTGGCACAAACCCAATTGTTGTTTTTATCTTTTATTGTATGATTAAAAGCATTATCGGTGCTGCATTTTTCTGCAAGCGATTCAACTTCGTCACCGTAATTAGCTTCTTTTACATATCGTCCTTCAATAGAATGCAGACAATAATTATCCATTATTTCATCGGGTATCGTTTCGAATAACCACTGCAAATATTTAAGATTATTAACATGTTTGTTAGAATCCAAATCGTGCCGGTAAACCAAAAAATTTTTCTGGAATTCGGCAAAACCTACGGCTTCCATTTTTTTTTCAACGTCGCATACAATGCTTTCTTCGGGAAATTCTCCCCATCTATCAACTATATCGTCAAAAATTCTAATAGGTCTTCTTTTTTCTATATCAAAGAAAAGCCACAAACCTTTTGCCCTTCCAATAATATTTCCGCTGGAATCATATATTATGTTTTCTCTTGTACCTTTTATAGATGTGAATTTCGAAAGCCATGTTTTTACAGTAATTTTTTCTTTGTACGTAGGGTATCGTTCTATCTGCATAAAGCCCGATAAAAGTATCCATCCGATATTTTTATCCAGCAATTCATATAAACCGTGACCGATAGACAAACAATGATCAGCCGCTGCTTCCTGCAACAAAGTTATTATAGTTGTCGGTGAAGCGAAACCGAATTTATCCATTTCAAAGTAACGCAGCTGGAATTGTTTTTCGTACATTTTTTCTCCGTAATGGGTTTTATAACTTCAAAATTTTTTGAATGTTCTTACCATCTACATTTAGTTATGGATTAAACGCTCTTTACACTTTTACTTTTGTACCTTCTGCAATAGATTTATAAATCGCTTCGATTACTTTAACATCTCTCAATCCTTCTTCGCCGTCGGCAGTCGATTTTGTGTCGTCAATTATACATTTGGAAAAATCATCCATCTGTGCAGCTTGCTGATTAATTTGCCGTAAATCCAATTCACCTTTGTTTGAGCGTCCTTTAATACCCCTGTAATTGTAAGCGGGATTAAGTTCAAACCAACCGTTTTCCGCACTTATATATAATCTATTAAACTGCGATGAATAAGATGTAATCGAATTGGAGATTTCGCCCCTGGGAAATTCCATCTGCCAAATAATTGTTTCATCAACTTCCTTGAATTTAACGGTATCGGTTTTATATTCTTGTGCGGTTACAGCAACGGGTTCGTTGCCAATAGTATATCTTGCTGCCTGTATGGCATAAATACCGAGATCCATCATCGCGCCGCCGCCCGCCAGTTTTTTATTTAAACGCCATTGACCCGGATCGCCTATTTTAAAGCCGAATGCAGATTCAACAACATTTATTTTACCCGCATATCCTTCCTTAAATTTTATTGCAGATTTATGAAACGGATCGGAATGCAATCGATAACCAACGAACAATTTAACGCCCGCATTTTTACATGCAGCGATCATCTCCTCACATTCTTTAACATTCAAGCCCATCGGTTTTTCGCATATTACATGCTTGCCCGCTTTTGCAGCTCTTAAAACAAATTCGTGATGCATCGAGTTTGGAAGAACAACATATACTATATCTATCGATTCATTCTCGGTAATCTTATCAAAGTTTTCATAATTATATATGCTGTTGCCGGGAATGTTGTATTTACTTTTCCATACTTCGACTTTGGAGGGCGTACCAGTAACAATTCCACTTAAATAGCAATAAGATGTTTCCTCTAGTGCCGGTGCTAATTGATAAGTTGAATAATTGCCTAGTCCTACCAATGCAATGCCAAGCTTCTTTTTGCTGTTATTAAATACGCCGGAAAAATTAGGAACGGAAGAAGCCATAAGCAATGCAGAACCGGCTCCAAGTGTTGAAATAAATCTTCGTCGTGAATATTTCATCGCAATAGTTCCCGCTCTTTGATTGTTTTCAAAAAAAGTTCGCGGCGGCAATATGCAAAGAAATTAATGTAAAACAAAACCCCGCCTAAGCGGGGTTCGGAAATATTTCATAAATATATTTTTAGATAATCACCTGCCGGTAACCTTCAAGTAATTATTTCTTTTAATAAAGTATTCTGCCTTCGCGTCTGTTAATTGATCTTGTGTTTGCTGAAGCAGCGCTTGCGCTTCGAGCAAATCTGAAACGGTTATCAAACCGTTTTTAAAACTGTCGTCGTTCACTTTAAAATTTTCTTCTGCCTGAACTTTTGATTCCTCGCTAAGTAAATATTGTTTATAAGAATCTGTAAAATCCTGCCATGCCTTTTCCATTTGAAGAATTAACAATTCCGAACTGTTCTTAAAATTATTTTCAGCCATTTCTTCTTTGATGCTTCTTTCTTCAAGCTCGTGCACGCCACCCCACCAATTAGATATTGGAATTGACACCGTACCAAAAACAGCTCCCAAAGTTCTATCCTTGCTTTCATCGAATTTCATATACATCCCGCTAATGCCAATTCCGGCTTGGGGGAGATATTCTCCAAGTGTCATCTTTGTTTGAAGTTTTTCAGCTTCGACAGATAATTCGAGAAGACCATACTCGCTTCTGTTTTTCAGCGCTTCTACATTTTCCACAAAATAATTTTGAGGAATATCTTTTATCATCAATTCATCTTTTAAAATAATAGTTGAATCATATGCAACCCCGATGTGCTGGCAAAACGCCATCGATGCAAGTTTTTTACCGTTCTCCAATTTGGATTTGTTCAGAAGAATTTCGTTCAGCTTCAATCTAACTTTTAGAACATCGTTCTTCATTACCATGCCGGAGTTGAAAGCATCCTCTACTCGCGCGTTTAGCCGCCTTAAAAGTTCTTCGTATTTTCTAATTGTCTTTTGCTTTTCCACCAAAGAAACAATAAGCCAATATTGCTCTTCTGTTTTTTGCACGATCTCGTCGGTTGTTAATTTATCTTTTAGTTCAGACGCATCCTCGCCGAGTGATGCAAGTTTATTTCCGTTCCAAATTCTACCGCCGGCAAATACCGGTTGAATTACATTTATGAATCCAACAGTTCCCTTTTTCAACAATCCCATAGTTGATGCGGGCATATACGCAAATTGCGTTGCAGTTCTGATGTTTACAGGGTTGCCGTCATAAACAGGGAGATTTGCGCTGTGAGTTTCCATTTCCATCAAACTTTTTTGCGCTTCGAATATTAAACCACCGGCACTTATATTCGGAAAAAAATTTGTGAACGCGGATTTCTTAATCTGGCGTGAAGCTTCAACTTCAAGTTTGCTGTTCTTACTTTTAGAATTATTCTGCAATGCGAGTTGTTTGCTTTCATCAAGAGTTAAAACTCTCTGCGCAGTTATTTGCGTTGAGCAAAAAACTATAATCAACAAAATATAATTTATTTTTTTCATGCTAATTCAATCTCCTCAACTTTATCAAAATCTTTTCTGTGGAATAAAAAATAGAGTACCGGAAGTACAAGAAGAGAAAGCACCAATCCGAAAATCAATCCGCCGCAAATAGCCGAGCCAAGCGGACCCCACAATGGCGAGCGGCTTAATATCATCGGCACAACACCAACCGCGGCGGCAGCGGATGTTAAAAATATCGGGCGCATTCTTCTCTTTGCCGCCGAGATTGCCGCTTCTTCAAGTGTGTGTCCGTGTTCATGCCTAAGTTCCTCTGCATAAGAGATATATATTATTCCGTTACGTACAACTATTCCGATTAATCCTATTAATCCTATAAAAGCCGTAACGCTGAATGGGTAACCGGATAAATTCACTCCGACTGCTGCGCCGAATATGCACAACGGCATCGACATCATTATTAATACGGATGTTTTAATGTTTCTGAACTGAACAAGAAGAATTATAAATATTATTGCAACACTTACCGCGAGAGAGTAATAAAGCGGAGTTACCTCATCAACTCCCATTTCGTATTCGCCGCCATAATTTATAGAAACCCCATCCGGTAATTGAATGTCATCAATAAGCGGTCTTAACTCGCCGAGTATACTCGATGCATAAACACCTCTTTCTACATCAACCCGGACGGTAATTGTTCTAACACCATTGCGTCTTGCAATTTCTCCTTCAGTCCATTCTTGTTTTGCATCCGCCAATTGTCTTACTTGAACAGATGAAATCAAAAACGGTGAAGTGACATATTGATTCATAATATCGTCAATATCGGATTTTGTTTTTTTATCAACTTTTAAATTCACATTTACCGGGTAATCATTTTCCCAAATTGTTGAGACCGGGAATCCTTTTGTTCCAACCATCAGAGAATAATCCAAAATCATTTTTGAATATCCGAGCCTGCTTACTTCATCCTGTTTAAGATTAAGCGCAACAGACTGAAGCGGCTGTTCGAAATCTGTTCGAACCCATTGAATTCCTTTTATACCGCGCGCAATATCCGAAATTTGAGCAGCGACTTTTTTTATTGTTTGAATACTATCCCCGGCGATACGGATTTCAATCGGACCTTTTGCAACCGACATTTCGAGTTGCTTCCATTTGAAATAAGCATTCGGATTATTATCGCTATAATTTTTACTATACTCATCTAAAATTTCTTCGGTTGCCTCGCTTGATTCTGTAATTACCAATAATTGCCCGTAATGCTTTGCGGGAAAATTCGGCGCATATAAAGAATTGAACCTCGGCGAACTTGTGCCTACAAATGCCGCAACTTCTTTTACTCGATTATCATTCTTCAATTTATCTTCAATCTCTTTCATAACCTTATCAGTTTGCTTTAAAGAGCTTCCGGTCGGAAGAAAAACTTCTACGGCAAATTGATTGCGCTGAAAGGATGGAAAAGTTTGCTGCGGCGTGAGCATTAAAATTAAAACGCCAATGACAAACGAAGCGATTCCGATAACTACAACAGTTTTCTTATTTCTAAACGAAGCTTCCAATACTTTGTCATAAAAAGTTTGCAGCCATTTTAGGAATAATCCTTTTTTCCCTTTACTGTTTTCACCTTTAATTCCGTGCTTAATAAAAGTATAACTCATTAAAGGAACCAGAACGACGGAAACGAGAAGAGAGATTAATAGTGCATAAGTAACCGTGAGCGGTAATGATTTTATAAAATCACCGGCCACGCCCGTCATAAGAATTGACATCGGTGCGAAACACATTATAATAATCAGTGTGGCTGAAAATACAGAACCAAAAAGATCCGTAACACTTTTTGTTGCGGCATCGTGGGGTGAAATGCCATTATCAAGTTTTTCAACATAATTATCTATTATTACAATCGCGTTATCAACCACCATTCCCAGAACAATTATCAATCCGGCAAGCGACACTGTTTGAAGGTTCATTCCCGTTACCCACATCAAACCGAGTGTAATTGAAATGGAAATAGGGATAGCCGATGCGGCTACAAGCGCAACTCTTTTAGGCAGCAGAAGTATCGTTACCAGAATTACGGAAAGAATCGCCAGTCCGAATTCTTTAAGAAAATTGAATATCGACTTTGATACAAAATCCGGCATATCGGAAATAATTCCAATGTTAATATCCGATGGGATTTCGGATTTGAATTTTTCGATTTCTTGTTTTACTTCATCGCCGTATTGAACAATATTATGACCGGGAAGCATCTCTAGCGAAACGATTAAACATTTTTTACCATTGAGCCGGATGAATGAGCTTGGTTCCGGATATTCTCTAACAACTTTCGCAACATCTTTAACCCGGATAACACTTCCCATTGGGTCAGAATAAATAATCTGGTTGGCGATATCATTTTCGGTTTTATAGCCGGATGGAATATGTATTGGTCTTATAAATTTTCCATTGTCAATTTCGCCCGCGTAATTAACAGTTCCTTCCGGTTTTAAGGCAGCGAGTACCATTAGCGGTTTGATACCGTAGTTTGTTAGCTTATCATCATCGATATAAATATTGATTTCTTCTTTCTGCAGACCAAAATGTTTTACTCTGGATGTTGAAGAAATTTTCCGGACATCGTCTTCGAACTTTTCAATATATTTTTCAAGCTCTTTATAAGTTTTTGTTTCGGATTCAACCGCTAGAAGGATTGCAGAAGTATTTCCGAAATCATCATCCGCAGTCAAAGACATTACCCCTGACGGAAGTTGTCCTTTCAGTTCGTTTAGCCCATGCCTAATTTTTGTCCAGAACACTTTAGGGTCTTTCGCTTTTTTTTGAACTTCCACATAAACAACCATTATATTTTCTTTTGAAACAGAATGTGTTTTAACTTTATCAACTTCTTCATATTGGAATAAATAGTTCTCAACTTTTTTTGTCAGCTGCTCCTCAACTTGATGGGAATTTGCACCGGGATAAATTCCCACAATAATTCCCTGCCGAATTTGAAATTCCGGGAATTCATCGCGCGGCATTTCGATTAGTGCTGCAACTCCAAACAATATCAGAATACCCGTGGCAACAATTATTACTTGTTTATATCTAAGAATTAATTCTATTAAGGTGTGTTTCGTTTTCATAAAAATATTTTCCTTTTATCGGTTGACGATGTTAACTGATGAATTGTCAACTAATTTCTGCAAGCCGGCAACCACAATTATTTCTCCGGGATTTAAGCCTTCCGTTATTTCAATCCCGTTCGTTAAAAGTTTACCTGTTTTAATGAATTTTTTTACAGCTTTATTTTTATGAACCGCATAAACAAAACTTCGTCCATGCTCATCAACAAGAACAGCTTGATTGGGAACAGATAAGCTCGAAGTTTCGCCGAGTTTATTTAAAGTTACGTTGCAGATCATCCCGGGTTTTATTTGTCCATTAATATTCGCAATGCCGATTTTAATTTTATATGAATGGGCCAGTGGGTCCGCCACAACACCAATTTCTTCAACTTTTCCTTTATACTCAGCATTGTTCAACGCTGCGATTCTAATATCGGCATTCTGACCCTTTTCGATAGATGAAATTTCGTTTTCGGCAATAGATACGCACGCAAAAACTTTTTCTATCTTCACAATATTTATGGAAGTAATATTCGGCATAGCAGTCATTCCCGGTTCAATAGAACGTTTGCCGACAACACCGTTAACCGGCGAATAAAGTTTGCAATCGTTTAAACTTTTTTTCGAAATAGCCGCAGCAGCTTTTGCTTGTTGCAAACCGGTTTCAACTTCCACAAATTTTATTTCCGGCAGATTTCCGTTTTTGTACATCGGCGCTAACCTTTTATATGCATCTTCAGCTTGTTTCAATGTAGCCGAAGATATTTCATAAGCATTTTTATAAGTCTCTTCATTTAATTCCGCAAGCAGTTGTCCCCTCTTTACATAGTCACCTTCGGAAACAAAAACGCGGGCAACGCTTCCAACTGTGGAGAAACTTAACGGTATTAGTTCCGATTCTTCGATTGTACCGCTGTATGAAAATGTTTCGCTGCCGTCCATATTTTTTGCTTGTTCAACCTCTACATTTACTGCGGAGTCGTTTAACGTAGTATTTTCGTCATTGTTAGAACATGCTTGTAAGAATAATCCCCCGCATGCAATTACTAATAAGATTATGATTTTGTTTGTTTTCATTTCCTTCCTCTGTGGATTATTAGACCATTTTAGTATTATGGTCGAATTATGTTTAAAAAATTTTATAGTCCTTCCGCGATTATTCTTGTTGCCATATCTATTTTTTCACTGTCGTCGTTATCGAGAAAAAGATAAAGTTCAAGTCCTCGTATAATGCCTACAAGAACATTGGCGGCTTTGTTTAATTTTTCCGCATTCAAAAAAGTGAATTCGCCGCTGGCAACTCCTTCCCTTAGAATTTCTTGTATTATTGATTCCTCAATTACATCAATCTGGTTACGTAATTTTTCGATAAAAACTTTATTGCCCTTTATCTCACCCTTTACTAATGGATAGATGCTGATTGTATTTTTCATTTGATTAAGAATTTCGGCAATATATTTTTTTAATTTTTCCTTGGCTGATTTTTCATTCTCGACCAAAGTCCTTGCATTTTTGATGATATTGCTCATTTCCGTTGTAGCCAAGTATTCGAAAATTTCATCCTTACTTTTGTAATAATAATAAAGTGTACTTTTACCTTTACCGGCTTCGTGCGCGATGTCTTCCATCGTAGTTTTATTAAGTCCCCATTTTTGAAAAACTCTTTTTGCCGCTTCTAGTATTGCAGATTTTACTTCTTCATCTTTTATATTATTCATATTTTGTTCGACCAATTTCGTTTTGCGGTCGATAAATTACCTTGTTTTTATTGAATTGTCAAGAAAAGAATTTGTTTTCGCTAAGTTTTCGAAACCAAGGAAACTAAATATTGACTTTTTGGTTTCCGTTTTTTATTTTCGAAACCAAGAAAACAAAAATAGTTTCCAAGAGGAAAAATGGAAGAACGAGATAAAATAATTGAATTGAGCGAGGAAAAATTCTTTAGAGAGGGATTTCACAAAACCACAATGGATGAAGTGGCTGCCGAACTTAAGATGAGTAAGAAAACAATTTACAAATTTTTTCCGTCGAAAAATGATCTTGTTAAAGCAATTGCAAAACATTTTATGAATTCCGTAAAAAGCAAAATTTTACCCGCTTTGAACACGGACAAAAATGCTATTGAAAAACTCGAAGCTTTGATAAAAATTTTAGCCGGCGTTTCCGTGAGAATCAGTCCTAAAATGTTTGATGATTTGCGCCGACATTTTCCATCTATATGGAATGAAATTGATAATTTTAGAACCGAGATGATGTTTGGCAATCTTACTAAAATTATTGAACAGGGAAAATCCGAAGGTCTATTTATCGACTATCCCACAGCAATAATAATGAATGTACTTGTAAACTCCGTGCGGTCGGTCGTTAATCCTGATTTCATTCTTAACAACAACTTTTCAATTCTAGAAGCGGCTGTAACAGCATTTAGAATATTAATCGGCGGAATTATAACCGAAAAAGGCAAAGAAGTTTTTAATCTAACAATTAACCAGAAACTAATATGAAAAAGATTTTTGCAGCAGTAATTATTTTTCTGCCGGCAATGTTGTCAATCGCGCAGACGAAAATATCGCTTGAAGATTGTTATGAAAAGGCACGAGAAAATTATCCTCTTATCAAACAAAAAAAATATATCGAGCAAAGCGGCGAATTTAATGTTAGCAATGTATGGAAGGGATATTTACCGCAATTAAACATAAGCGGGCAAGCAACTTATCAATCCGATGTAACTTCACTTCCAATTTCATTTCCTGGAGTTAAAATAGAATCGCTGACGAAAGATCAATACAAAGCGGTTGCAGATGTAACACAAACAATCTACGACGGCGGAATTATGAACGCACAGGCAGATATTCATAAATCAATTGCAGAAGTCGACGGCCGTAAAATCGAAATTGAGCTTATAAAATTAAAAGAAAGAATAACTCAAATTTATTTTGGGATATTACTTCTTGACGAACAATATTTTCAAACACAGTTAGTTAAAAAGGATTTGAATTCATCACTTGATAAGATGAACGCAGCGTTTGCCAACGGCACCGCCATCAAATCAAATGTTGATATTTTACAAGCAGAGCTTTTAAAAACCGAGCAAAGAGAAATTGAAATTAAATCTTCCCGTAAATCCTTTATAAACATGCTCGGCTTGTTGACAAACCAAGAGCTGAATGAGTCACAAAAACTAGAATTGCCTGCATCAAATAATTTTTCAGCTTCCGAAGAAATCAACCGCCCGGAATTATCTTTATATTCATCGCAAGAAAAATTAATCGAAGATCAAAACGTTTTGGCAACTGCCAAAATATTACCAAAGGCAAATTTGTTTTTTCAGGGCGGATACGGCAAGCCCACATTAAATATGCTTAAAAACGAGTTTGACTGGTTTTACATCGCGGGAGCAAAATTATCTTTGCCGCTTTCAAATCTTTATACATATGGCAACGAAAGAGAAATAAACGAGTTGAATAAAAAATCGGTTGAAGCACAGAAAGAAACTTTTATTCTCAATACAAAATTGTCTTTATCGCAGCAGAAAAATGAAATTGAAAAGCTAAATGAGTTAATAGCGGTTGATGAGAAAATTATTTCAATCAGAATTTCAGTGAAAGAAGCGTCCAAGTCGCAATTGGAGAACGGCGTTATTACTTCCAGTGATTTTATCCGCGAATTGAACGCCGAGGATCAAGCAAAACAAAACTTGGCAATACACAAAATTCAACTGCTGCTCGCACAACAAAATTACAAACTTACACTTGGCAATTAATTATTTATAAACAGTCATTACGAGGAGTAAAACGACGAAGTAATCTAACAATTAGCTCAGATTGCTTCTCCCGCTAAAACGTAGGATCGCAATGACAAACAATAATGGTAGAATTATGAAATCAACTTTAAATTATCTCGTACTCGTTTTATCATTTATTTTATTCGCATGTGGTAACGGCAGCAAAGAATATGATGCAACCGGCACTTTCGAAGCCGAGGAAATTATTGTTTCATCCGAAGCGATGGGCAAGTTAATTTCATTCGACGTTGAAGAAGGAACAATCCTAAAACAAAATCAAATTGTCGGCATTGTTGATACTATCCAGCTTCATCTTAAAAAGAAGCAGCTTGAGGCATCAATACAAACCGTATTGAGTAAACAGCCGGACATTGCCTCTCAACTCGCGACAATTCAGGAACAAATTAACAATACAACTACCGAGAAAAAACGCGTTGAAAACCTTGTGAAATCAAACGCCGCAACGGCAAAACAGCTTGACGACGTTAACGGACAACTCGATTTGCTTTATAAACAATACGACGCTGCGAAAAAAAATCTGACAATTACAACCCGCAGTTTGCAAAATGAAACCCATCCTCTGCAAATACAAATTGAGCAAATACAAGATCAAATAAATAAAAGCATTATAAAAAATCCGGTTGATGGAACTGTACTCGCGCGTTATGCAAAACAAAACGAAATCACCTCAAACGGAAAAGCTCTTTATAAAATTGCGGATTTATCTGGGATGACTTTGCGCGCATATGTTAACGGTGATCAACTTGGACAAATAAAGCTCGGACAAAAAGTTAAAGTGTTTGTAGATAAAGGCGCTAATGCACAAAAAGAATTGAGCGGAGAAATATATTGGGTTTCTTCGAAATCCGAGTTTACCCCAAAGACAATTCAAACGAAGGACGAACGCGCCAATCTTGTGTACGCGATAAAAGTAAAAGTTAAGAACGACGGTTATTTAAAAATTGGTATGTACGGCGAGATTCAATTCTAAAAACGTTTTCCTTTCTGAATAAGAGCAGGAAGTTGAGGACTAGTAAATCAAATAATGAAAGCGGTTGAATTAAAAAATATCGTTAAGAAATACGCGACAAAAAAATCCACCGTAACAGCGGTTGACAATATTTCTTTCGAAGTTGAAGAGGGTGAATTATTCGGATTAATCGGCCCGGACGGCGCAGGTAAAACATCTTTATTCAGAATCCTCACGACTCTTCTTCTTCCCGAAAGCGGCAGTGCAAATGTTTTGGGTTTTGATGTTGCGCATGATTGGAAAAACATCCGCCATATTGTTGGTTATATGCCGGGAAGATTTTCTCTTTACCAGGATTTATCCGTTGAAGAAAACTTGGAATTTTTCGCTACAATTTTTAATACTACTATCGAAGAGAATTATGATTTAATTGCCGACATTTATAAACAGCTTGAACCATTCAAAACACGCCGAGCGGGAAAATTAAGCGGCGGCATGAAACAAAAACTCGCATTAAGCTGCGCCCTTATTCACAAACCAAAAATTCTATTTTTAGATGAACCTACAACCGGCGTTGACCCGGTATCGCGCAAAGAATTTTGGGAAATGTTAAAGCGGTTAAAAAATCAGGGTATTACAATTCTTGTTTCAACCCCTTATATGGATGAAGCGAAATTATGCGACAGAATTGCACTAATACAGAAAGGTAAAATTTTACAAATAGACACACCGCAAAATATTGTTAACCAATTCAATAAAAGTCTTTACGCCGTTCAATCTGACGATATGTTCAAGCTATTAAATGATTTGCGTTTATTTCATCAAACGGAAAGTTGTTTCGCATTCGGAGAGAATCATCATTTAACAATGATCGATGAAAATACAATCGCACTCGAAGAATATTTAAAAACTTCTGGACATAATAATATTACAATCGAAAAAATTAATCCGGGTATAGAAGATTGTTTTATGCAGTTAATGAAACGGTGAAACCGCCTTTTAGATATTAGTTAATGGATGAATCAAAATAAATATGACGACGCCTGAAATAGTAATAAAGACAGAAAAACTCACAAAGAAGTTCGGGGACTTTGTCGCCGCTAATGAACTAACTTTTGAAGTTTACCGCGGAGAAATTTTCGGGTTTCTCGGCGCGAATGGTGCCGGTAAAACAACAGCTATGAAAATGCTGATCGGCATTTCAAAACCAAGCAGCGGCAAAGCAAATATTGCGGGATTTGATATTTACAAGCAGACAGAATTGATTAAGAAAAGTATTGGTTATATGAGTCAAAAATTTTCTCTATACGAAGACTTAACTATAAAAGAGAACATACAACTGTTCGCAGGCATTTATGGTTTGAGTAATGAAGCGATCAAAACAAAAAGCAATGCTTTAATTGAAAAATTAAATCTGCAAAACGAAGCCGATAAAGTTGTTGCTTCTCTTCCGCTGGGATGGAAACAAAAACTCGCCTTCAGCATTGCTGTTTTGCATGAACCAAAAATCGTTTTTCTCGATGAGCCGACCGGCGGGGTCGATCCGATTACACGCAGACAATTCTGGGATATGATTTACGAAGCAGCCGACAGCGGAATTACTGTTTTTGTAACAACACATTACATGGACGAAGCCGAATACTGCGGCCGGGTTTCAATTATGGTGGACGGCGTTATCAAAGCTCTTGATTCACCGAGGAATTTAAAAGAACGGTTTAACGCCAATTCAATGGACGAGGTTTTTTTAATGCTTGCCCGCGGCGCTAAGCGAGGAGAATAATAATTTTTGAGATTGCATCACTTCGTTAACGATGACATTTTTGGTATTTGCGAGGGACACGGCGACGGTTTACCTCGCATTATATGGGGAAGCAAACCAACTGATATTTGGAAAATTATATGAAACAACTATTAATATTCATCAAAAAAGAATTTCTTCACATATTACGCGATAAGCGTACCATGCTTATTTTGTTTGGCATGCCTGTTGTCCAGTTGTTGATCTTTGGTTTTGCGATTACTACTGAAGTTCGAAATACCAACATTGCAATTCTCGACAACTCAAAAGACGAAGCAACACAAAATATAATTACTCGGCTCGAAAGCTCTGAGTATTTCGACATCGATCATACCTTGGTAGACAATAGTCAGATTGAAAAAGCATTTAAAACCGGGAAAATAAAATTGGCGGTGGTTTTTCAACAAAATTTTCAAAATGAACTCGCACACTATAATAAATCTCAAATACAAATTATTGCCGACGCAACAGATCCGAATCAAGCAACAACTTTAACAAATTACATCAGTTCAATAGTTATGGATTATCAAACCGAGCTGAATTCTCAAAACAAAATTCCATATACAATAGAAACAGAAATGAGGATGCTTTACAACCCGCAGCTTAAAGGCGCATATTCTTCTGTGCCGGGAGTGATGGGATTAATTCTGCTTTTAATTTCCGCGATGATGACTTCGATATCAATTGTTAAAGAAAAAGAATTCGGCACAATGGAAATACTTCTTGTTTCGCCGATGAAGCCGTGGTTTGTAATTATAAGCAAAGCAATTCCGTATTTTGTTTTATCACTCGTTAATGTTGCAACAATTTTATTATTAAGCGTGTTTGTTCTCGGGATGCCGATAAAAGGAAGTTTGTTCTTGCTGATTGCCGAAACAATATTGTACATACTCTGCGCTCTTTCGCTCGGTCTTTTAATCTCAACAGTAACAAACTCTCAGCTTGCGGCAATGCTTATATCGCTTCTCGGATTAATGCTTCCGGTTGTTATGTTAAGCGGATATGCCGTTCCAATCGCAAACATGCCGGATATTCTTCAGTTCATTTCAAACGCCTCGCCTGCAAGATGGTACATTGCAATTATAAAAGATATTATGATTAAAGGTGTGGGGCCTGGCGAAATAATTAAAGAAACATTTATCATTTTTAGCATGACTCTCTTTTTCATCTTAATCAGTATTAAAAGATTTAAAATTAGGTTAGCATGAGAACACTATTATTTTTACTCCGCAAAGAATTGATACAAATTTTCCGGAATAAACTTATACTTAGAATGATATTTGCGATGCCGGTGGTTCAACTCGTTGTTTTACCTTTCGCGGTTGATTATGAAATCAGAAATATTAATCTCTCCGTAGTTGATCAAGATCATTCGGAGTATTCCAGAAAATTAATTAATAAAATTACCTCAACCGGGTATTTCAGATTGACTGATGTTTCTTCCGATTTCGAATCCGCGCTTAAAAAAGTTGACGGCGACGAAGCCGACTTAATTATTTCAATACCCAAAGGATTCGAACATGATTTAGTCCGCGACAGCAGAATTAAAATAATGCTTTCTGCCAATGCTATTGCCGGTCAAACCGCCGGACTTGCGGTAGCATATTCGAACACAATAATAAAAGATTTTAACAATGATATTCGTCTCGAGTGGATTCAACCGCCGCGGATGAGCGCGCAGCCAGGTATAGAAATTACAAGCTCCAACTGGTTTAATCCCGGGATGAATTACAAATATTTTTTTGTTCCGGGCGTGCTTGGTTTGCTCGTAACAATGGTTGGCTTCCTTTTAACTTCTTTAAATATTGTTAAAGAAAAAGAAGACGGAACAATTGAACAGTTAAATGTTACGCCGATTAAGAAATATCAATTCATTCTCGGTAAACTTATTCCATTTTGGTTATTGGGATTGGCGATTCTAACAATCGGCTTTGTAGTCAGTTTTATTGTCTATGGAATTTTACCCGAGGGAAGTTTTTTATTAATATATCTTTTTGCCGCAGTTTATTTGATCGCGTTACTTGGATTTGGATTGTTCACTTCTACATTTGCCGACACACAGCAGCAAGCAATGTTCGTAGCATATTTTGTTATGATGATTTTTATTCTGTTAAGCGGTTTGTTTGCCCCGATTGAAAACATGCCCGATTGGGCGCGAATTTTAACATATCTAAACCCGGTAAGTTACTTTATTGAGGTGATGCGGATGGTAATATTAAAAGGCAGCGGGTTTATGGATTTGATAAATCATTTCGGAACAATTGTTTTGTTCGCTATAGGTTTCAATTCGTTGGCAATTTGGAACTACAAAAAAACCACATAACATTTATAACAGAACCGATGTTTAAATTATTCCTACCAATATTTTAACGGAACGGTTACTTGCCTCGCTTTGTTTCAACGAAGCGGGCAAATCTTTCCTTACTGAAGAATTAATTTCACTTTTTCAGTTTTCAACCGCGCTTCAATCCACCCTTGAAATCTTTGCAGCTCAATTCTGTTTGGACGATTGCCGAATTTCGCGTACGCAACAACTGTTGTATCCAGCAGCTTTTTATTTTGCGATGCAACAACAACATTGCTAATAAAAAATTCTTTTAAATTTTTGTGCTGCGTTTTTGCTTCTTTGAACAAATCTTCAACCGGGAATTGACCGAATCCGTACTTAGATAATTCCCTTTCCAGCAATGCGATTTTTTCGTCTTTACTTTTAATTATCTGTTCGTTTCTTTTATATAAATCTTCAATAAGCCCGGTTCTTATTGCGGTTAAATCTATTGCACTTCCGTAAGAATCGCTTTGTTTAACTATAACTTCAACTTCTTCCAAATTATAATTTTTTAGGTGGGCTTTTGCAGATCTTATTTTTTCTTCTTCTACTTTTCCAACGGTAAATATCTCAATCAGTTTTTTACCTTCCGCGATGGAAATATTTTTTCCGACTATGTATGAGTTTTCGAAAGTCAATTCGTTTTGAATAAATGAGGTTGCGTTTTTAGTAAAAATACTTCTGTCAACAATTTGATATGCCATGTACAAACTTGGAACGACGGTTATCGTGACAATTATATAAATATAGCTTTTTACCTTTCGCTCAAAAGTTTTATCAGCGTATTCATTCTTCGGGTAATTTAGAAAACGTACAATTATAATTGTTGATAAGCTTATAAACACGCTGTTTATAAAGAACAAATAAAATGCGCCGAAAAAATACGATAGATTGCCGATTGCGAGTCCGTAGCCCGCAGTACACAACGGCGGCATTAACGCTGTTGCAATTGCAACGCCGGGAACAACATTACTAATATGTTTTCGCGATGCGGCTACAATTCCAGCCAAGCCGCCGAACAATGCAATTAATACATCCCAAATTGTTGGTGTTGTTCTTGCAAGTAATTCCGATTGCGCTTCTTCAAGCGGAGAAAGTAAAAAATATACAGTTGAAGTTATTACACTTATCAAAACCGCAATGCCGAGATTCTTAAATGATTTTTTGATAAGAACAAAATCATTTATTCCAACGCCCATGCCGATTCCCATTATGGGACCCATCAACGGTGAAATCAACATCGCACCGATAATTACCGCCGTTGAATTCATATTTAAACCAACCGAGGCAATCATGATCGCAAATATTAGAACCCATAAATTTGTTCCTCTAAATTCAATACCCTTTCTTATTGCTTCTATTGTTTGAAGTTCGTCGGCTTTGTCTTCGTCAAGATTAAATCTGTCTTTTATTATATCTTTTGCCAAAACAAATAGTTTTATACTTTTTGAAACTTTCATTTTATTAACCGGTTTTTTGTTTTAAGTGAAGATAGTGATTAATGATTAATTTTTACAGCGGATTGATAAGTGCGTTGAATTATACCTGGGGAAAAAATGATATGTTTTATAAACAAAACCCGGCATAGCCGGGTTGTATCGTGATACTCAATACTATGTACTCAGTACTAACTTACATATTCAGCCAATAAGAAAACTTTGCAAGAAAAACATTGTCTCCTTGAGTATTCCACAAGCTTTTAACATCTCTTGCGAAAGAAAAATTACCGGGATCATCGTAGTTGGCTTGATTATGCGACCAAACTAAATAAAATATTGAACCGGGTAGAACTTCCCAACGCAAAACCGCTGTTCCTCTTAAAGATTTGAAATTAAAATCCGGTTGGTCAAATGTAAATTTATCTGCGGGTCCATCTCCATCGGGGTCAACACTATATTCTTCATTTTCGGAATCATAATTAATTGTAGAGCCATTCTGACCGAAATAATTGTAATTAAGAGAACGCGGTTGTGCCAGTTCTTTGAAATCGAAATAATCACCTACGGCAAAAAACGGCTGCATAAATAATTGCAAACTAAGCGTCGGCGTAAATGTCCAATTCAATCTTATATTAGCCGAAAGCGTGTGCTGTTTTATTGTTGCAAAAACATATCTTGTTCCGTAAGTATTAACGGCTGTTGCATCTTCAAAATTATCAACCCATTGCTGCATGGATTTACTTATTTCAAAAGCTGGACCAATACTGAATGTAATTTGCGTGTTTGGTTTCCATGTTATCGACATGTTCATCCAGTTGTAGTTTCCACCAATTGAGTTTCTTGAAAAATCAATTTCACCGCTGATGTATAATTTTTCTCTTGTATCACTGCTGCTGTAAATCCAGTAATAGAAAGAAGATGGATTTATACCCAGCGGGCCGCCTCTAGTAAGAGTAGGGCTGTAGGTTTCAAAATTAAAATTTCCGCCCATGTACAATTCGTAATAATTGTTGAATGTACCGCCCAGTCGATACCACAAGAAATTACTAATTGTATGACCCTCGAAATTAAATGATCTTGCGTAAGAAGCATAAACTTCTTTCGATCTGAAAATTCCTTCCGGTTCGAACCAACGATACCCTAAAACAGTGTGCATATTTATTCTGTCCGCCATCCATTGGTAGCCCATATCGTTTTGTTCAAAGCCGGGTGAAACCAAACCTAACGCGGAGTTTATATAAAAATTTCCGTTTTGTTTGTTCAGCATTAATCTTCCGTAATATCCGGCAAGAGAAGTTCTTGATGTATCATATGTAGAATACGATGCATCTGGTCTTTGATAATACCTATAATAATGCTTTTGAAGATTTTGCAAATACTCTTTCGAGCCGTTTAAATACGAACCTGCAAAAGCGCCCGTTAAGACATATTCTTTTTTCTCGTCTAAGAATGTCCAGCCGTCCAAACCAAAAGCATAAGCATTTTCCGAAAGATTACTTTTTAAGGAATTGTCGTTGAAATTTCTATTTACACTTGTAAGCATAATACCGAGCGATTGATTTCCGTCGTTAAAATCTTTTTTTGATCGAAGAACATTATAATACGTAAGCGGTTCAACTTCTACTTGTGTTCTTTTTCCATCTTCATCGTTCCAAAGAGTTGCAAATGTTCTTTCGGTTATTGCGCTTATTGCACCGATTGTAGTTGATCCATTTAATTTACCTGAAAGTTTTGCCGCACCGAGTATTCTTGTTTCATTCGGGTATTTGGTATAATCGGCGTCGTCTGTTTCACCGCGCGGCGCACGACCGATTCTTCTTGAATAAAATAACTCCGGCCAGCCGAAATTAAATCCCCAGTTGTTATTTGCGCCGCCTATACCAAAATAAAAATTATCCATTCCTTCTATAAAGAATGGGCGCTTCTCGTTAAAATAAGATTCAGAAGCTGAGAGATTAATTACAGCCGGGTCAACTTCTACCTGTCCGAAATCCGGATTGATTGTTGCATCAACATTTAAATTACTGCCAATACCTATTTTTATATCCGCACCGACAGTAGTTTTGTATTGATTTGATTTATAAAAAGGATCACCGGCATCATGAACAAGATATTGTGCTTTTTGCACCATATACGGCATAACTTCAAAACGCTGTTTAGGATTTATGCCGTTCAAGCCTTCGAGAGAAGCAAACTTAGAGACAAACCCGCTTTCTTTTTTAGGAACCATTACGAAATAAGACTTTTCATTATTCCTTTTTATTTCTCTATAAAAATTAACTCCCCATGTCATCGCATCAGCTTGATTGAATCTCATCTGCGAAAAAGGAATTTTAATTTCAACCGTCCAACCGGTTTCATCAACCAACGTTTGTGACTGCCAAATTCCGTCCCACGACCAATCGTCCCAGCTGTCATTAAACAAAACACCGTCTATTATTGTACCGCCAGCATTAATTCCAAACATATAGCCGGTTTTTTTATCGTTGTACGGATCAACATAAAAGATAAACCAATCTGAAGAAATATAATTATCCCGGCGTGCAAGACTTGCATCAATTAAATCCGGCTTGGAATCATAAAGCTTTGCAGCCACATAAATATTTTCTTCATCGTAGGCGATCCATACTTCTGTTTTTTCAGTAGATGGTTTTCCTTCTTCGGGATCTTTTTGTGTGAATTCGTTAACCGGAATTGATTTCCAAATTGGTTCGGTAAGTTTTCCGTCAAGATTAATGTTAAGGTTTTGAATTTTATACGCAGGCACTGATTTATCCGGCGTTGTTTTACCGGAACCTGAGCCGTAAATGAACATTGGAATAGCTAAAAAAAATAAAATTGTAAAACTCTTTTTCATCTTTCCCCCAAATATTAATTCCAATTTTTATTAGTCCGGTATCTTAGGATGGTTTTTAGACTAATGGGGGATATTAAATGTTGCTCGTGTTTATATATAAATTTGTAAAAGATTGTAAAAAAGCCCGGACTAGCCGGGCCATCGTAATACTAAAATTATTAATCCTCTTTTTCCTTCATTTTTCCCACATCAGGAAAGTTAAATTGTTTGGAAAGTTTGCCAATAGATTCGGGATTTATGTCGCCGACAATATTAACAAGTGTAACTTTGCCTTCACCGTTTAGCATTGCAATTAAAAGTCCCGAAAAATTTTCGCTGCCGTTATTTTTAACGTAAACTTTAATGTCGTTATGTTTCTGTTTAGTTTTAATTATTCTCTGCCATTTTTTCGATTGAAGATTTTTTTCAACCGAAGCTAAATCGGTTTCGAATTTTTGAATATTACTTCTATCCAACATGAATTCATTCACTTTAACAAGTTTAAGCGCATTGATTAAATTGCCCATTTCTTCGTCCTTCGATTCACCCATTTTGGCAACCATTTTAAGCAGCGGTTCTTCAAGATAAACTTCGGTTGTAAATTCGCCCGCTTTAAGTTTAGTCAATTCGCTGAAATCAAAATAGCCGGGTTCTTTGGAATAATCGCCCTGCTGCTGCGCGAATGTGTTAAGTGAAAATGCAATTACAAATGCGAGTATTAATTTGTTCAGTTTCATTTTATTTCTCCTTATTTGGTTCATTTTCCGATGTTAAAAAATCATTTACAATTCCCATGCTTTCGCGTATCGGCTTTGCAACACGAGAATTTAATACCTCTTCTTTTAAAGTGATGTTTGTCTGCGCAAAGATTTTACCAACAATCGCCAAGGCATGTTTTGCCTGTTTATCGGCTATTTCAATTTCCGCTTTCGAATATTTGTACTGGGGAACGCGGTTTTCTAGAATTCCGAAAACCAAAAAACCAATTATAATTACTACCGCCGCTGCTGAAAAAATTGGACGTGTAAAAACAATTGTTAAAAAGTCGGCGGTAAATGAGTTAATTCTTTTATTAACATTTGCTGTTTGTTTCTCAATATTAACAATAATTTCATCCGGGCATTCTTCTTCAGAAAGTTTATGAATTTCAGCAGAGGTACTTTTGTATTCGCTTAAAACATTTTTTACTTCGGGATATTTTTCCGCGAGTCGAGTTACATAAAACCGATCCCATAATCCTGCATCGCCGTATGCAACGGAAATAATTTTATTTAAAAGTTCCTCGCTTATTTCAAAGGACTTCTTGAGTTTCATAATTTTTTAATTCCTCTTGTAATTTTTTTCTTGCCCGCAGTAAATATACTTTTACCGAGTTCAACGGAATACCGAGCGTTTTTGCAATTTCGTTATATTTAAAACCCTGTATTTCATATAGAACAAAAACGCTTCTCATATTTTCCGGCAGACGCTGAATAGCTTCTTTTATTTTTGATCCAATCATTTTAAAATGTGTTGTTAAGTACGGGTTATCAGAATTTTTGTTTTCGCTGTATGTATCTTCAAATATTTCATCAATCTCCAACTCTCTTCCAAGAGTTGCGGCCCGCTTCCGCAAATAATCGATGCATAAATTATTAGTCGTTTTCATTATCCATGTTTTAGCCGCGAGCATGTTAAACTTGTCCATATTTTTCCAAATCCGGATCATTACTTCTTGAGTAACATCGTCGGCGTCCATCTTGTTTCTCAGCATGTAAAGTGAATATGTATAAATTCTGTTTTTATACTGCTGAATTAAGAACGTGTACCGTGTTTGCCTTAATATTGTCATTTCTGTAATTACAGACGAAAAGAAATATCCCTTTGTTACATTGTATTAAAATTATTTTAGAATTATTTTCCTTTCGGAACTTAAGAAAGGGAAACAAAAATGTCCTCTAGTAATGCTGAAATAGGCGCCGTTGGCTGGTTTGATTTAACGATTCCCAATGCTGACGAACTTCGTGATTTTTATTCCAAAGTTATCGGGTGGCGCCCAGAACCGTCATCGATGGGCGAATACAATGATTATGTTATGAAAACTCCAGACACAGACAGAGCTGTTGCGGGCGTTTGTCATGCCCGCGGAACAAACAAAGATTTGCCGCCGCAATGGATGATATATATCAATGTAAAAAATATCGACGAGAGTATAAAAACTTGCGAATCTCTCGGCGGCAGTGTTTTAATGAATATTAAAGAAATGGGCGAATACGGTAAATATTGTTTCATTAAAGACCCGGCCGGTGCTGTATGCGCTTTGTTTGAACACAAATAATTCTTTTCCCGGCCAAAATATTTGTTTGATTTTTTTGATGAGAATAATAAATGGAACAGCTTGATTTTAAACCGGCTAAATCCACTAAAAATTTTCGGGACAATTATAAGCTCCATGATATGGCAGAAAATGCCGGTAAAGATTTATTAATACAGTGGGGTATTTCATTTAAAAAATTCGGCGATGATAGAAGATTCGAAAAACTTTGGGAGAAAGGCGAAGACAAGCCCGATTTAATTATAACCTACAAAACGAAATCGGCACTGCTCGATTGGAAAGGAAAACATTCAAACAAATGGATTGCTAATGAACGGGCCGTTAAATCTTACGAAAAATGGCAGCAAAGTTTTAAGACGCCGATGTTAATATGCTTTTTAGTATTTGATAATTTTGGTATGGTTTCGGAAAGACGATTTGCCGTTATCAATCTTCACGCATATTCTGTAAACAAGAAAAAACAATGGGATAAAAACAAAACCGTAGAATTCAAAGACGAACTCCCTGTATTCAACAAAGAAAATCTGCTTAAGTTTGTTTTCAATTAGAAATCGAATTTATAATATCATTTTATACTTTCGGCAACGGTAAAAAATAAATGAAGAATGAGTTTTACAACAAAGTCGAAACTGTTTTTAGATACTCCAATTCCAATAATGAACTCTTTGATGCATTTGGCGATGCGCTTAAAAACAAAATAAATGATTTTGAACTATACAAAATTCTTCTCGCCAATCCGTCTCTTTCCGTTGATGAAATAAAAATGTTTTCCGAAAAACTTTTAAAAGATATGCCCATGAACACATATCATATTTTAATGTGGGTTGCAAAGATATTTGAAAGCCGTTCTTCCGGCTTCGTGGATTTTGACGAAACAATCCGGTACTACGAACGCGCGATTAACACAAGACCTGTTGAATACGAGCCGCATCTTAATTTGCTGAATATTTTTAATTATGAAGTAGAAACGGAACAGAATAAAAAAATTTTACATCTCGTTGAAAACGGAATAGGCCGTGTTATTTCAAAAAGTAAAATTTATTATGCTCTTGCAGATTTGCACAAACGTCTCGGTGATTCAAGAACTTCATCTAAATATGTTGCTTTGGCGGAAAAAGCAGCAGTTAATGAAAGAGAATAAAAATAAAATTCGATGTCGTAAATCTGAGCCGAAAATGATAAACATAAGGAATGTTTTGGATTTAGATTTTTTTAATAGTAGTAGCCGATTGTAAAGTAAAAATACGTTGGACCCCAGTTCAGTGCATTTTTAGAAAAAGTATTCGAAAAATAAAAACTTCTTCCGAAAGAAAAATCCGCCGGGCCGATTGGTGTATTGAATGAAAGCGTAGCGCCAATTCCGTGTTTCAGATCTTTAAAACGTATTTGTTCACGTTCCGCCCAAATTGACCCGAGATCATATCTTGTTTTTATATAAGTATCAAAAAATATTTTTATTGGAAGTTTGTAACGGTACTCAATCGAAGCTAATAAAACTTGCCTGCCGCGGTATTCGTAATCACGCATTCCAAAAAAAGAGTTTTGACCGCCGAGTGAAAACTGTTCTGTAAGCGGCAGCGTTTTATCGCCGCTTCCGATTATTCCGTGAAGAGAAAAAGCATGAGACCTATGAGGGCTGAAAATATTTTTATAATCAAAATAGAATTTTGAGTAACCGATATCTCCGCCCAAAGCGCTTTGTGCTGTTTCATAATAACTCTTTACTAAAAATCCGTCGGTGGGATACGGGTAATCGTTTTGCGTATCAATGAATAATGAAAAACGCAGACTTGTAATAAATATATCGTATGTTGGTTCAAGGTAATCAAGTTTATTTTTGATTTTTTCATTTTGTACTCTTGCTTCGGCGAAGAGATTTCCAAAACGCATTGCCTGTGCGCCGATGCCGAAAGAAGCCCCGTAAAAAATCTGGCGGTACTCCGCAGTTTTACTTCTTGAAAATCGATTTAAAGCATTTATAGAATCTTCGGTATAAACATTCACGTCATTGAATTCATAAAAAGCTCTTACTTTGTAAGTTAGGTATGAATCGAAAACGCGGTTGGCTTTCTGTTCAAACACAAACGAACGGTTTCGAACCCCGCCCGAAAATGTAGCGCCAAGCTCTGTCCCGGTTCCGTTAAAATTTTCATCTCTAATATCAACAGAAAGTTGTGAAAAGTTTTCATTGTCTATTCGTAAACCGAGCCGAATAATGCCCGAAATTTTTTCCGTAACATTTAATGTTATTTCCGTACTGTCGTTTTCATTTTTCGCATCAAGTTCAACCTGGTCAAATAAATTTGTACTTCTCAAATTTGCAAAACCTTTTTCAGCGTCCTTATAACTGAAAATATTCCCCACCGATAAAGGCAGTTCTCTCGTAATCAATCTCTTCTTTGTGCGGGTGTTGCCCGTAACAGAAATTTTTGAAATTATACCTTCGCTTATATCAACATATAGTTTTTGTGTTTCTTCGCTAAAATTAATTTTGTTCAATCGTACAAATGAATATCCGCGTTTTTTATATTGCCTTGAAATTTCAAGTGCTGCATTTAATGAGGTTACCGAACTGTATGGCTTGCCTATTAACGGAAAGATACATTTTTCAATTTCTGTTTTAGGTAATATGGAATCCCCACTAACTTCAAAATCCCTTACAATGGGATTCGGCGTTGCAATAATTTTAAGAGACGATGTGCTTTCATCTTCGGTCACTTCAAAAAATAAATCTTTGTACTGCCCGCTGCGTCCGAGGACGTAAAGCTCAAACAATAAGTCCTTATTCGAAATTGAATCTTTGTTTGTTATACGGTCGAATAATTTTAAACTGATTTCGCCCGAATTTATAACGGATAGGTTTTTGTAATATTTTAAGTCAACATCAAGATTATCTTTAAATCTATTTTCAAGTTCATCCGATATTTCTTTTATTATGGGCAATGCCGCTTCGTAGCCATTCTTAATTATCGTTTCTAATCCGGAAAAATCTGAATTTTTTCTTTCGTTCAATTCAGGCGTAATAACAAAATCCGACTGTTCGAGCTGTTGTTGATTCAATTTTTGCATGGGAATACTTACAAGCTGATCGGCAATCGTCCATGGAAATTGAAGTTCATCTTTTTGATAAAGCGGGCTCGAAGCGTCAACGGCCACAACAATATCGGCGCCGAGTTCTCGCGTCTCTTTTGCGGGAATATTTGCAACCAAACCGCCGTCGACTAAAAGCAACGAATCTTTTATAACCGGCGGAAGTAAAAATGTTACACTTGAACTTGCACGCATTGCCAAACCAAGCGGAGCTTTATCAAGAATTATTTCGTTGCCGTTTACCAAATCACTCGCAACTGCTCTGAATTTGTAAAGATATTCGTCAAAATTTTCTTTAGCATAAATCGGCGCATTAAGTGCAAGAAGATTTAAAAAATTGGCGGGGCGCTGACCAGAACTGATGGAGTTTGGGATCACCAGTGAGAATCCTTCTATTCGAAAAGAAATTAATGCGCGGTCTTCTGTAATTTTTTGATCAACAAAAAGTTCGTTTCTTTTTGATTGCTCTATCGAATAAAACTCTTCCCAGTTATTCGAACTCAATATAGAATCAAGTTGAGTTAAATTGTAACCGGCAGAATACAGACCTCCGATTATGCTGCCCATACTTGTGCCGACTATGTATTCTATTGGGATAAATTTTTCTTCGAAAGCTTTTAAAACACCAAGTTGCGAGATTGCTCTGGCACCGCCGCCGCTCAAAGCCAACCCGATTTTAGGAAGATTGTCCGGCACCTTTTCAACAAGTCCGAACGGAAGAATTTTCTCCACGTAATTTAATCTTAGCGTATCAACTTTCTGCGCAGTTAAATACGTTTGAAAAGACAACAAGAGAAATAAAATATATTTCAATGATCGCTGCATTCTGTTTTTGATGAGCGTCTATTTTTTCTTCGAAGCGGATTTCTTTTGCGCCTGCTGTTGCTTCTCTGCCGCTTCCATCATTCTTGCCATAAATCCCTGTTTCTTTTTGGGATTGGCAACCGGCACTAATTCAATATCATTCGACCTGTGATTAACATACCACTGCTGGGTTATTGAGAATAAATTGAACATGAAGTAGTAAAGATTCAACCCTGACGGCAAGCCCATAAACATTAACGTGAACATAACGGGCATAATATAAACCATCGCCTTTTGCGAAGGATCCTTGATTGTCATCTTTTGCTGGATAAACATTGTAATACCCATCATTAGTGCGAGACCACTTACAATATCAATACCGAACAACGGTATTTTGAACGGGAGTCGGAACAACACATCGGGCGCAGAAAGATTATTAATCCAGAAAATGAACGGCTGCTGCCTAATATCAATAGCAACGTTTAACAAACTCCACAACGCAATAAGAATAGGCATTTGCAAAAGCATAGGTAAACATCCGCCCATCGGATTAATGCCGTAAGTGGAATACAACTTCATTGTTTCCTGCTGCTGCTTCTGCATATCGTCTTTGTATTTTGCTTTTAACTCTGTAATCTTAGGCTGAAGCATCTGCATCTTCTTCATCGATCTTAAACTCTGCTTGTTAAGAGGATGAAGAGCAAATTTTATAATTATTGTAAAGATGATAATTACCAAACCGAAGTTGGAAACAAACTGATGTATGAATTGAAGAAGCGGAAGTAAAAGATATTCCGACAACGGACGGATAATAAACTTCAACCCGAAGAAACTTCCGAAATCAAAAACCGTTTGAAAATTTCTATCGTAAGATTTAAGAATGTCGTAATCGATTGGTCCCAAATAAAGAGTAAATGCGTCGCGCTGTTTACTCTCGCCCTTAAATTGTACTTTCAAACTTGCGCTGTAATATTCACGTTCATCGAGATTTTGGCTTTTGATATGAGTTCCTTCAAAATAGGCTCCGCCTTCGTCGCTCGGATTATTCGGAGAAATAATCATCGCAAAATATTTATTACGAACGGCTATCCAATCAATTTTACCGTTAATATCTTTTGTAACTTTTTCACCGCCTGTTGCATCAATGATAGTTTGTTCATCACCCGCGTAAACGCTTGCGTTGGAATTGGTGGCTTCGTCAACAGAATTTTTTTCGACGAAATTTAATCCGTCCGCCCACACAACGTCGTAACGGTAACTGCTGATAATATCATGCATGTTGTTAAGTTCAACTTCAACTTTGGATGCGTAATTATCACCGTAAATAATAAAATCTTTAACAATTGATTTATTGTCGCCTGCGGTGAATGTATAACTAAACTTAATCGAGTCTTTGCCGGAAACTTTATAGTAATAATTATCAGCGGGAGTTGTAAAATCCAGCGAAGATGTGTTTACAAGTTTTCCTTCTTTTGTAACGAATATAATATTAAAATCGCCGCCGTTCTTGTTTGTATTTACAAGCTGAACGTACTGATTATAAAAATTCGTGTCTTCAACTTCGCTGTGATACCACGTTTTATATTTCTTTAAAAAGTACCTTCTGATTTTCGCGCCTTTGTTCGTAAGTTCTATCTTTGCAAGATCAGTTTCAATTGTAATAATTTTTTCGGGCAGGTTTGAAATTCCAAAGGGAGTTGTTTCATCCGGAGTTACTTCTTCAACAATTTTATTCTCTTTAACGTGCGGTTTTACAACCGAATCATTTTTAACTTGCGTGGTATCTGCTTTTGAGGGTGTTTGCGGCGGCGGTGTAGGCGAATTAAAATAAAGCCATACAACTAAAATTAATCCAATAAGTATAAACGCTAAGGTTGATTGTTTGTCCATTCTAGTTCCTATAAAAAATTATTCAACCGGGTCGTACCCGCCTTTGTTAAAAGGATTACATCTTAAAATCCGCCAAAGTGCTTTTAACCCGCCTTTAAAAATTCCGTGCTTTGTAATTGCTTGAGCCGCATATTCGGAACACGTTGGATAAAACCGGCAGGACGGAGGAAACATCGGAGAAATGAATTTCTGATAAAGTTTGATCAGCTTTAAAAAAACATACTTCATATTATAACTTTGTTCTGATCTTATTCATCAAACCAACAACATCTTCCTGCACATCCTTCAAAAAAATCATTCCGTAATTACGCTTATTAATTGTGAACGGTGAAAAAACGATAAATAATTTTATCGATTTCTTACTACATTCATCAACAATCTGTTCCTTATTTAAACGGAAAGAATCGCGCAATAATCTTTTTACCCTGTTCCTCCAAACCGCGTTGCCCGCTTTACGCGATACCGCATAAGCTGTCTTAACCCCGGGTGTACCGGAATTTCTATCTATTATATAAAGAGCTTTGAGTTTTTGCGAAGGAGAAATTAGCTGCTCTCCGGCGGAATAAATCAGATCAAATTCTTTTTTGCTTTTGATTTTTTCTTTTTTTGATAGTCCGAATTTTTTCAACCCTTTGCCGCTATTTGAAAACAGTTTTGTTTTACCAACAAGATTTTCAGAATGCGAATTCGAAGGCGTTGCGTTTTGCTTCGAACCAGACGTCATTTATTAACGTTCGTCGCTGACTGTTAATTTTTTTCTACCTTTTGCTCTTCTGCGTGAAAGAACCTTACGACCGTTTTTGGTAGCCATTCTCTCGCGGAAACCGTGTTTATTCTTTCTTTTCGTCTTACTTGGCTGAAATGTACGCTTCATCTTTTATACCTTTTACATTTGAAAGTGCGCAAAATTAAATAAAATATGGCTAATTACCAATTGCCTTTAAGGAATTATTATACAACAACTTACAAATTCCAAATAAACGCCGAAATCAAAACTTTATGAATATTTGAGATTTATGTTTTCTTAATTGATGATTGAATATTGTTTGTTTCTTGGTAATTGAGGTCAGGATCTTTTTTAAAACAAGAGGGCGGAAACCTCAGTGAACAGCCCAGCCGAAGTACCATTCACCGAAATAACCGCCGCCATCCAGAAAGCTTTTTTAGAGGGTGTGCTTTCGTCAATCATTACTTATTGTTCTGCTATTATAGTTGCAATTGAAATGCCAACGGGAAGACTTGTTTTTTGTTTCAAAAACGCAGTTTGAAAAATGCTGTTTTGTATCAATGTGAATCTTGTTATTAAATAGAGACAATAAAATCAGGCTAAAGAATTTCATCCCCGAATTAAAGTTTGGAGCCAAATAAACTACTTCGCCACAAGCGGCAGTGGTTTGCCTTTAGACATTAAAAATAAAAAAGGCGATCCTTATGGGACCGCCTTTCATTCTTTTTAGCTCACGCCTATTTAGAGACGCTACACCCTCAATAATTTCCTTACTTCATCAGTATCATTTTCTTTGTCAAGTTAACGTTGCTGCCTGTTAATTTGTAGATGTACATTCCGCTCGCCAATCTGCTTGCTTCGAAACTTACTTT